>CANKZJ010000003.1 GCA_947488605.1 uncultured Paracoccaceae bacterium
CGGCTACGGTCCAGATGTTGCGGTCAGTCCTCGCTGGCCGATAGAGGCTAAGATCGGAACGGCGTGAGTGAAGACAATGGCAATGCGGATGAAGTCTTTGGCTTCTTTACCGAGATTGGGATCATTAACCAGTTATCGACAGCCATGTTCGCCAAAAGCCTGCCTGACGGCGTTCACCCATCGCATTTCGCAATCCTGAATCATTTGGCACGCATGGGGGATGGAAAAACGCCCATGCGGATCGCATCGGCAATGCAGGTTACGAAAAATACGATGACCCATTCGCTGAAAGTCCTGCAAGATCGAAGGTATATTGATGTGCAACCGGACCCAGAAGACGGCCGCGGAAAACGGGTCTACCTGACTGAAACAGGGCGCGCCTTTCGCGAGGAAGCTATTGCGTTAGTGAGTGAGGAGTTCAGGCATGTCATCGGTGTTGATCAACGCGAAATCATGCGCCGCATACGTGGCGATTTGGAGCAGATGAGGAAGCACCTCGACGACAACAGATAGAGTTATTTGAGAACATTCACAAAAGCCCACCCAAGAACACTACCCCGCATTTTTGGCAAGTTCGCCCATCCAACCCGTTAGGCATGCACCTCTAAAAGAAGTTGACGCGGATCACTGTTTGACTTGACGATCAGATACAGAAGATAGGGTGCAAAGAACAAGATGCCGAGCGGCGGTGCTTTCGAACGGGACATTATGAAGAAGCGGTCGAAGTTCGAATAGCCATCGCAACCGCAACGAGTGAGATACCGCTTGCCAGCACCCGAAGCCAATTCCATTTTTGCCAATCTACGCTATAGCTGTCCCATAGATCGGCAAGATCGGCCTGGTCAGGCGCGATCGTCAGCCATCCAAAATCTGGTTAAGCGGTACATTCAACATAACGGTCACGACCATCATCGCTATCCATCCAACCATACCGAGGATAAGCCAGTTCCGAACAGATCGAGCCTTCCGGTAGAGTGCGATGCAGATAAGAAGGGCGACCGGCGTACCCAACAAGGCCACGAACCAAAGCGACTGTTGTGTGGCGCGTCCGATGTCCTGATTTGCTGTGATCGCTGCGTAGGGTTCGGTTAAATCAAGCCCCGGCATAATCGAAACTGACATGGTAAAGTAGAAGCCAAAGAGCGCACCCGCGCCGATAATCGCTGCGATCAGCGTCGTCAGTTTCAAGCTTTTCATTGTCGTCACCTCAAGTTGAGGCAACACCTGCGACTTTCTGCAACAGGTCGACGACCTGCGTTTGTTCCGAAGCTGTCAAATCGCCCAACACCTCATCGTTCACCCGTTTAATGATGGGCGGCAGGCTTTCGGCCTTTGCACGCCCGGCGTCGGTTAGGAAGATCAGGAATGACCGCCGACTGTCGGGGTCCGGGCGGCGTTCCGCAAATCCAGCCTCGACCAAGGCATCAACGTTTCTGCTGGTGAAATACTCGGGGAAATTCAGCCGTTCACCCAACTTACGTTGGTTGATACCGTCTTCTTCGGCCAGCATGCGCAGGTTGGGGAACAATTTGAAATCAATACCGGCCTCTTTCAACTCCGTCTTCATTTTCGCATCAAGCGAGCGCGCAATCGTCTGAACGAGAAAGCCAAAGCTTCCCTCGCGCATCGCTTGTGCTTTTGAAGACTGAGTCATCAGGAATGTTCCCCTGACCATGGCATTAGCTCCGAAACTTGCGGATTGCAAGTGTTGCGTTTGTTTTTTGCATTTACAAGACTTACAAATGCAAGTAATGCATTAGCAAGTCAAGACTCGACTTTGAGTCGCTTAGCTAAACACGGGATTTCCAATGCCAATCCAAATGCGTTTTCTTCTTACCGGCGCTGTCATCGCAGCGCTGACTGTTTCCACACATGCCCACGCTCAAGAAGAGGGTGAAGGTCGCCGCCTTGCGCAACTTGCTTTTTCGCAACTTGATACAGCCGACCGCGGTTTCATTGATCAGGGCGAGTTTGCCAACTTCGGCAGCGATGTCTTTCTCTCGATGGATAGCAATCAAAACGACAGGTTGTCGTTAAGCGAGTTTCTAAGTTGGGACTACGGCATGCTGCCGCTCGCGCAAGAAGCAGGTCGTGAGGCTGCATATGAAACTGCATTGCGCGTCGTATTTGCCTTTTGGGATCGCAACGGCAATGGCGAGATCTCAAAAACAGAGCACCGCCAATCACTGAACTTCGACTTTCAGCGCGCTGACACCACCAACGATGCACTGCTGACCGAAGACGAATTCACATCTGGATTTTCAGTCATGGTCGCGCTGCGTGCCGCGATCAATCCGGCGCCTGCCGAATAATTCCAATTCGATAGAGGGAACGAACCATGCTTCGCAAACAAGGCGTTTTTGCCATCGTCGGATTGATCTTACTTTTTGCGGTGGTCCATCTGACAGTTCGGCCAGAGCAACATGATCCGCGCACAACGGGAACGGTCATGTTGGGTGGGATCGCGTTTCTACTTATGACCAGCTCCATTATTCTGTCCACACGGTTGGAGATTTTTGAAGACTGGTTTGGCGGTCTGGATCGCATGTATCAAGTGCACCGGGTTGCGGGTGTATTTGCGGCGTTGACGGCACTTGTCCATTTCTTTGCCGTCCCCAAGGAATTGCCCGCAGGTGTTGACCCGGTTGCCAATGCAATCTTCCCGTCCGGGCCACTTGGTATGCTAGGTCTTATCTTTCTGGTGATCGGCCTGTTCGTCGCCCTGAACCGCAAAATCCGCTACTCGCGATGGCGGCCAACACATAAGATCATGGGTCTCGTTTACTTCTTGATCATCGGTCACTTCATGACCGCGCCTGCGATCTTTTTTGAACGGTTCAGTACTTCCGGCATCATCCTTATTCTGGCTGCTGTCGTCGGCGTCCTAGCGCTGCTCTACTCGGTTTTTGGCATGAACAAGCGCACGGCGCTGCCATTCACTATCGAAGCCGTTAATGCGCTGGAACGCGCGACAGAGATCGTTTTGAAACCTGTGGACAAGATGTTGGAGTTCAAGCCCGGCCAATTTGCCTTTGTCGAAATTGAGGGCAAGGGATGGAGCGAACCGCATCCTTTTACAATTTCCAGCGCACCAGGTGAGGGCAACTTGCGCTTCACCATGAAGGTGCTGGGCGACTGGACCAGGAAGGTCCGCGAAGAGTTAAAACCTGGTGGTAAAGTACAAGTGCGCGGACCGTACGGGCGTTTTGATGCGACACATGCGGGCAGGAAGCAAATCTGGCTAGCCGGTGGCATTGGCCTGACACCGTTCCTGTCAAAGCTACGCGCGATGCAGAAGGGCGACGACCGGCAAATCCATCTTGTCTATGCCGTACGCGAAGCACAGGACGCCATTTTCCTTGATGAACTCAAAGACCGTGCCGCCGAGCTTGGAAATGTCACGCTTGTCCCGCTGTTTTCCGGTGAAGGCAATTTCGCACGCGTGGACATGATGAAGGTCAAGCTGCCTGATCCGCTGGATACTTACGATTACTTCATGTGCGGACCTAAACCCATGATCGACGGCATCACAGCTGACCTCAAGAAAGAGGGCGTTGGACGCCACAAGATCCATACAGAAGCGTTTGAGTTCCGGTAGGTGACCCATGAAACGATTTGAACCATCCCTGCAACTGATCGCCCTGCTTGGCGGGGCGGTCACTTTTGGGACTGCTTACTATCTGTTGTTTCTTGCGCATCCGGCATGGTCGGCCGCACCGCT
Organism: uncultured Paracoccaceae bacterium; assembly: GCA_947488605.1. Classification (GTDB taxonomy): domain Bacteria; phylum Pseudomonadota; class Alphaproteobacteria; order Rhodobacterales; family Rhodobacteraceae; genus Yoonia. The sequence goes on from CANKZJ010000003.1 coordinate 3,722, forward strand.
TGATGCGTTCCTGCCGGTGTTTCAGGGATTAATCCTAAAAATCGGTATGAGCCAGATTATCGTCTCAAATGTCGCCTTGGTGGCTTGCGTGATTTTGTTCTTTGTCTCAAGGGACTGGTTCTGGCTGCTGGCCGTTGCCATGCTTTTGGTCAGCTTGCCAGTCACGATCTATCTGCTGATGCCCATCAACTTCGCCTTCATCGAGGCGACTGACCCCAGCCTAGCGGACAAAGCGCCGCGGATGCTGCACGACTGGGGCATTTACCAAATCATTCGCACAATCGCCGATGGGCTTGCCTTTGTTGCCATGTGCAAACCGGTCATCTGGCCAAAACAAAAGGCCGCATTGGCCGTTACGGAGAGAAGTAAATGAAAGATGCACCCTTTAACATCACAACGGTCTTGCTGGCTGTGATTGCCGTTGGATTAATCGCGGGCGGCATTCTTGGCGCTATCTTAAGTGGCATGGGCATGTCGGGTTTCTGGGGTATATTCCTTGCTGGTTTCCTGACGGTGCCGCTGGGGTCAGTGATCCGTCAAGGCGTCGCCAGTAATGCGGCGGAGTTGGAAGGGGCATTGGGGCGTTCGCCAATGGCATTCTCGCTGCCGGTTCGGCTGGTTGTTGGCGCGATGATCGCGGCGCTCATCGCCTATCTGTTCAGCCTCAGCACTTTTTACAGCTTTGGTTTTCTGATGGGCGCGATTGCCGGGTTGTCGACCCAAACGGTACTGATCCTTGTATTCTACATCGCCGTCGCCACACGGAAATAGGGAGATCTGCATCATGAACCTTTGGTTATTCGTGGTTGTCCAAGCAGTTACTTCCGTGATCATCACCTTCGCGCTGATCGTCGTGATGCTGATGCTGGAAATGGGCACAGGTATGAATTTCGTCTGGTGTTTCGTCATCGGGACTGTGCTGTCATTGCCGATCGCGTGGGTTGTCTACAGCCGCATGACAAGGGGCTGACCCAATGCGCAAGGCAGTTCAATTCTTGCACGAAATCGGCAGCATTATGTATGTGGGAGGTATCCTGTCTCATATCGTGATCGGCGTAATCTTCAGTCATAGCGACCCTGAAACAACGATCACGGTCTACATTTACAAACTGCAAAGTGCCTACATTTTGGTCCTTCCGGGTCTGACCCTAAAGATCATCACGGACCTCATCTTATGGTTTGGCTATCAAGAACGTGCGTGGTGGATGCGTGTGAAGCTGGCCTGTACTGCGTTCCTGACAATCAACGCTTTCGTTTTCCTTGTGCCAATGATGCCGCAGCTACTCGAATTAGCGCAGGCGTCTGTTCCGGCAGGGGGACTTAACCAGGCTTTCCTTGATCTTGAGGCCCGCGAAGCTCTCGTTGGCATGTCCAACGTCATCCCATTGATCGCTGAAATGGTCATGGGTTCATTCCGCCCAGCCCTCAGCCGCCAAGAGCGGTTGCAAAGGGCTGCCTAGCAATGGCAGGCGCGCTTCTCTCAGTCGACATGATTTTTGATGAATTGCTGAGAGAAAACCAGAATGCATCCGACCGTTTGTTGACAACAAGATACCCCGCGTTGGCTACCCCGTCATACGGTTTGACGACCTGGCCTAATCAAGGGCAGACAAACTCGACACCTACATTGAAGGCGCGGTCGCTGGCCTACTTCCGCTTGCCTTAGGTGCCAAACACAAAAAAGCCTGATCGATGAGGATCAAGCTTTTTAAAAATGTTAGCGAATTAGTTTTTGGTTGCGGGAGTAGGATTTGAACCTACGACCTTCAGGTTATGAGCCTGACGAGCTACCGGGCTGCTCCATCCCGCGCCAAAATTTGCAAGGCATCTGCCTTACGTTCGCTGGTCTTACTGTAGTGGTATGTGAAGTACAAGAGGGCTTCAGCCAAATTCGCACTGAATCTTTTGAAGCCCTATTCTATCGTCACGCGGATCTGAGATGGGAACGTCCAAGGGTAACTGGACGCGACATTTCCGGTCAATGGGACCAAAGACGTAGAAACTGTTGTCGTGCCCGACGTTGATGTTGAAGTCGTCGATCGCGCACCTGCCCCGCCTTGTGGAAAGGCTGGAACAACCTGTGTGGCTGACGCTTCCCCATTGCGGCAAGTGACGACCAAAGGATCTGGTTGGCCGCGATTGGCGAACCGTGATGCCTGCAAGAAGTTAGGGTAAGTGACGTATTGTGGTGTGATAACCTGCGCCGTTAGTTGGTCGGAACGCATGCGACACGTCACACCCGACACTTCAACAAGCTTGCCGTCGGCATCTGCCGTGAAGGTACGGACCAATGTCGTGGATCCGCCGATCGTTTGGGCGGCATCCACAGCGCGTGATTGGGTCATCGTCACAGGCTGGCCTGAGACGGGAAGCGAGGTGTCAGCACAGGCCGCAATCGCGACCAATGCCAACCCGCAAAACGAAATGCGCTGCATGGTGATCAGTTCGCCAATGAAACGTTGGCGGTCACCGGATAGCTCCACGGTGTTGTGTTGGCGGCGATGCCGGAAACGGCCAACCCGATCAATAAACCACCAACGCCAGCACCCTGAACAACTGCTAAGTCTTTTTCCTGCGCGGTAAGCAATGAGCGGCCAGTCTGGCCCTGGTATTCACAATCAACGAGGATTGCGCCAGGAACGCCGCGGTTCGCCATTGCGCCACGCTGCTTGAAAGATGGCAAGATGACTGCTTGTGGGGTTGTTACCCGTGCGTTCAATTCATCAGATGTCAGACTACATTGTGCTCCGGCAACTTCAGTCCCAAGCCCTGTTTCGCCGGCTGCTGCTGGCAAATAGGCGCGAACCATTGTTTCGTTTCGGCCGCTTGAAAGGCGTTCTTGGACCGACGCGCTTGTGACAGATGCGGGAACAGGGCCCTCGGTTGGCGTGAGGGTCGTCGCACATCCAGCTGTCAACAAAGCTGCAGCAAATACAAAGGGGAGTTTCGTCATTTTCTAGGTCCATCAGGCTACTTAAAGTTGAAGCTGGTAGAACCTATAACCGCATAGCCTGCAACAGGCACAGCGTTAATCAATTAAGGTGATTTTGGGGCATGCATCGATAGAGAGATAACTTGTACTTCTTATTAGGTTTGGCAATGACTTACTCTCCCACGCCTTAAGACGCAGTACCATCAGCGCTGCGGCACTTAACTGCCGAGTTCGGGATGGGATCGGGTGTTTTGCTCGCGCTATGATCACCAAACCAAAAAAGAAGTACAAAACATCAGCCTTACATGCGCCGCATGTAATCGTTGTTCCAGATATCATCGTATACTGATGATTGTGTGTGTATGAACTTTGATTTTTTCCAGTCTTACTATTACTGGATCAAATCAAGCCTATCGAGCAATTAGTACCAGTCAACTGAACGGCTTACACCGCTTACATCTCTGGCCTATCGACGAGGTGGTCTACCTCGGCTCTCGGGGATATCTTGTTTTGAAGGGGGCTTCCCGCTTAGATGCCTTCAGCGGTTATCCTGTCCGATCATAGCTACTCTGCACTGCCGTTGGCACGACAACAGATCCACCAGTGGATCGTTCACCCCGGTCCTCTCGTACTAGGGGCAACTCTTCTCAAATATCCTACACCCACGGAAGATAGGGACCGAACTGTCTCACGACGTTCTAAACCCAGCTCACGTACCTCTTTAAACGGCGAACAGCCGTACCCTTGGGACCTGCTCCAGCCCCAGGATGAGATGAGCCGACATCGAGGTGCCAAACGGTGCCGTCGATATGGACTCTTGGGCACCATCAGCCTGTTATCCCCAGCGTACCTTTTATCCGTTGAGCGATGGCCCTTCCACTCGGGACCACCGGATCACTATGGCCGTCTTTCGACTCTGCTCGACTTGTCAGTCTCGCAGTCAGGCTGGCTTCTGCCATTGCACTCAACGAGCGATTTCCGACCGCTCTGAGCCAACCTTCGCGCGCCTCCGTTACAATTTGGGAGGCGACCGCCCCAGTCAAACTACCCACCACGCAGGGTCCCGGACCCGGATAACGGGCCGCGGTTAGACATCAAGCAGAATAAGGGTGGTATCTCAAGGGAGGCTCCACGGAAACTGGCGTTCCCGCTTCAAAGCCCACCACCTATCCTGCACATACTGTGCCTGATGCCAATGCGAAGCTATAGTAAAGGTGCATGGGGTCTTTCCGTCTAACCGCGGGTATCCTGCATCTTGACAGGAAATTCAATTTCGCTGAGTCCACATTTGAGACAGCGGGGAAGTCGTTACGCCATTCGTGCAGGTCGGAACTTACCCGACAAGGAATTTCGCTACCTTAGGACCGTTATAGTTACGGCCGCCGTTTACCTGGGCTTCAATTCGGAGCTTGCACTCCTCCTTTTAACCTTCAGGCACCGGGCAGGCGTCAGACCCTATACGTCGTCTTGCGACTTCGCAGAGCCCTGTGTTTTTAGTAAACAGTCGCCACCCCCTGGTTTGTGCCCCCGCCCAAAACTTGCGTTCTGAACGGGCCTCCTTCTCGCGAACTTACGGAGGTATTTTGCCGAGTTCCTTAAATGTGGTTCTCTCAAGCGCCTTGGTATTCTCTACCAGTCCACCTGTGTCGGTTTAGGGTACGATCTAGCGGAGGGCTATTTCCAGGAACCTCTAAGCAGCCTTCCCAATCCGATAAGGGAAAACAACCTTCGAGATCCGTCACATCCTCCTGGCCCAGGAATATTAACCTGGTTCCCATCGACTACGCCTTTCGGCCTCGCCTTAGGGGTCGGCTTACCCTGCTCAGATTAGCTTTAAGCAGGAACCCTTGGACTTTCGGCGAGGGAGTCTCTCACTCCCTTTGTCGCTACTCATGTCATCATTCTCACTAGTGATCTCTCCACCGGATCCCTCACAGGCCGGCTTCACAGAAAATTCCGCGTCTCCAATACGGCCCGAAAGCCGCAAAAGAGACATGGAATTATGTCACACTACGCTCTGCTACCATGCAATAAATTGCATCCTAGACTTCGGCTCATGGCTTGAGCCCCGTTACATCTTCGCCGCAGGACAACTTATTTAGACCAGTGAGCTGTTACGCTATCTTTAAAGGATGGCTGCTTCTAAGCCAACCTCCTGGTTGTTTTGGTCGTCCCACCTGCTTTCCCACTTAGCCATGAATTAGGGGCCTTAGTCGTAGGTCAGGGTTGTTTCCCTCTCCACAACGGACGTTAGCACCCGCTGTGTGTCTGCCGGATATTACTCCTCGGTATTCGGAGTTTGATTAGGATCAGTAAGGCTGTGGGCCCCCATTACCCATTCAGTGCTCTACCCCCGAGGGTATTCGTCCGACGCTCTACCTAAATAGATTTCGCAGAGAACCAGCTATCTCCGAGTTTGATTGGCCTTTCACCCCTAGGCACACCTCATCCCGATCTTTTTCAACAGATGTGGGTTCGGACCTCCAGTAAGTGTTACCTTACCTTCATCCTGGACATGCCTAGATCACTCGGTTTCGGGTCTAATGCATCTAACTCAGTCGCCCTATTAAGACTCGCTTTCGCTGCGCCTACACCTAACGGCTTAAGCTTGCTAGATACACTAAGTCGATGACCCATTATACAAAAGGTACGCTGTCAGGCCTCAAGGGCCCTCCAACTGATTGTAGGCGTTCGGTTTCAGGTACTGTTTCACTCCCCTCGTCGGGGTGCTTTTCACCTTTCCCTCACGGTACTGGTTCGCTATCGGTCAGTAAGGAGTACTTAGCCTTCGAAGGTGGTCCTCCGATGTTCAGACAGAATTTCACGTGTTCCGCCCTACTTAATACGTCTGATCATGCTTATTATACGGGACTGTCACCCACTATGGTTGGCCATTCCAGACCATTCTAATCACACTCACAGCTCGGCTGGTCCCCGTTCGCTCGCCGCTACTAGGGGAGTATCTATTGATTTCCTTTCCTCCGGGTACTTAGATGTTTCAGTTCCCCGGGTTTGCTTTTTTAACCCTATGTATTCAGGTTAAAAATACCTGGTTTACCTCATTATTAATCACTGCGCTGGCAATCCGAAGATTACCAGTGAGTAATAATAACAAAGTATCAGGTGGGTTGCCCCATTCAGAAATTCATGGATCAAAGCTTATTCTCAGCTCCCCATGACTTATCGCAGAGTATCACGTCTTTCATCGCCTCTTACTGCCAAGGCATCCACCAAACGCCCTTTTCGCGCTTGATTTGATCCAGAAACAGTCAGACTGCTTCTGTGTCCTCCCCCTTTTGTAAAAATCAAGGAGGACTAAATCAAAATGCATACATTGCAGTGCTTGCCGCTGGTTCGCAACAAACACTGTTCGAGTAGTATTACTACTACTCCGGTTAGTGTACTTGACTTGGAACAAAATAGATTTGCGTGACGGTCAGCGGCTCCATGCGGAACCTCACGTCAGCTGTTGATCCCTTACGCGGGTTCAACATCTATTCTGATGTTTTGTATCTCTCTATACGATGTCAATTGATCCCGAAGGATCAAGTCGTCCAGTTGGACGGCAAATCAGCACTGCTGATCAACGGTCAAACTGTATGTCTTGTGATGATGGTGGGTCGAGGAGGACTTGAACCTCCGACCTCACGCTTATCAGGCGTGCGCTCTAACCACCTGAGCTACCGACCCATCTGGTGGAGCGTATCGGGATCGAACCGATGACCCCCTGCTTGCAAAGCAGGTGCTCTCCCAGCTGAGCTAACGCCCCATTAGGTGCGTCCCACTCGTTGTGGAACTGAACTGAAGAGATATGAGGACGGCCTGGCTCTAGGTCACTTCCAAGGAATAGGAGGAAGTGCCTGATTTGCCGGCTTTGTTTGCCGACTGCTAAGTGTTCCACGAGTATGAACAAGTTCATGCTGCTAGGAACATCCTTAGAAAGGAGGTGATCCAGCCGCAGGTTCCCCTACGGCTACCTTGTTACGACTTCACCCCAGTCGCTGATCCTACCGTGGCCGCCTGCCTCCCCGAAGGGTTAGCGCAGCGTCGTCGGGTAGAACCAACTCCCATGGTGTGACGGGCGGTGTGTACAAGGCCCGGGAACGTATTCACCGCGTCATGCTGTTACGCGATTACTAGCGATTCCGACTTCATGGGGTCGAGTTGCAGACCCCAATCCGAACTGAGACATCTTTTGGAGATTAACTCACTGTAGATGCCATTGTAGCACGTGTGTAGCCCAACCCGTAAGGGCCATGAGGACTTGACGTCATCCACACCTTCCTCCCGCTTATCACGGGCAGTTTCCCTAGAGTGCCCAGCCGAACTGCTGGCAACTAAGGATGTGGGTTGCGCTCGTTGCCGGACTTAACCGAACATCTCACGACACGAGCTGACGACAGCCATGCAGCACCTGTCACTTGGTCTCTTACGAGAAAACTAGATCTCTCTAGCGGTCCAAGGATGTCAAGGGTTGGTAAGGTTCTGCGCGTTGCTTCGAATTAAACCACATGCTCCACCGCTTGTGCGGGCCCCCGTCAATTCCTTTGAGTTTTAATCTTGCGACCGTACTCCCCAGGCGGAATGCTTAATCCGTTAGGTGTGACACCGAAGGGCAAGCCCCCCGACGTCTGGCATTCATCGTTTACGGTGTGGACTACCAGGGTATCTAATCCTGTTTGCTCCCCACACTTTCGTACCTCAGCGTCAGTATCGAGCCAGTGAGCCGCCTTCGCCACTGGTGTTCCTCCAAATATCTACGAATTTCACCTCTACACTTGGAATTCCACTCACCTCTCTCGAACTCTAGACTGATAGTTTAGGAGGCAGTTCCAGGGTTGAGCCCTGGGATTTCACCCCCTACTTTCCAATCCGCCTACGTACGCTTTACGCCCAGTAATTCCGAACAACGCTAACCCCCTCCGTATTACCGCGGCTGCTGGCACGGAGTTAGCCGGGGTTTCTTTACCAGATACTGTCATTATCATCTCTGGCGAAAGAGCTTTACGACCCTAAGGCCTTCGTCACTCACGCGGCATGGCTAGATCAGGCTTTCGCCCATTGTCTAAGATTCCCCACTGCTGCCTCCCGTAGGAGTCTGGGCCGTGTCTCAGTCCCAGTGTTGCTGATCATCCTCTCAAACCAGCTAAAGATCGTAGACTTGGTAGGCCATTACCCCACCAACTATCTAATCTTACGCGGGCTAATCCTTCACCGATAAATCTTTCCCCCGAAGGGCGTATATGGTATTACTCTCAGTTTCCCGAGGCTATTCCATAGTGAAGGGTATATTCCCACGCGTTACTAACCCGTCCGCCGCTCACTCCGAAGAGTGCGCTCGACTTGCATGTGTTAGGCCTGCCGCCAGCGTTCGTTCTGAGCCAGGATCAAACTCTCAAGTTGAAAGCATCTTGCAATGCTAACCTTGACGTTCGAACCTCTGCACATCACCACTTGGCCTTACTGAAACCAAATGGCGTTTTCTCTGTTTGTTGTGCTTGAAGTTATCAAAGATAACTAGAAGCCACTCAAACAGTGAAGCTGACACTCTATCATCGAACCGAAGTTCTAAGAGCGTTGATATACAGACGTCTGATCCATCGAACTGAACCAAACCGCCCACATATCTCTTCAGATATATCAATTTCAAACAGCGTAGAGACAAAAAATAACTAGATGCGCCGTAACTTTGTGGCGCGCCTGGCCTGTAGTATCTCTGTTTTTAGTCTTGCGTCTCGTTGCCGTCTGTCTGCGTTTCCGCTTCCGTGTGGCCCGTTTGGCGCCCCGTTGGTGCTTGTTAGCGCCGCCGGTGAGGGGGATTCTACGGTTAGTGGCTGATACCCGCAACCCCTTTTTTCGAGAAAAGTGCATTTTTTGTGAGAAACATGATTTTCCCTATGTTTTAGGGGGGTTACGGCATTTTCATTGCGCGGACCCTAGGTCCTATCGCAATTTTCTTAGGCGGAATGGAAACAGAACATACCAGATTTTGGGTTATCCACAGAGTCACCCACAAGACTCTCGCATTCTTGGACAGACTCAATGGACCAAATCACCCTGAATCGCAGCGATTCACGATTCATTAACGAATTCTGACTGACTCGCGGCACCTGATTCACTCCGATTCACCCAGGCTTCAGTGATTTCGCCAGAAAGAATCCCACAATTAAGCCAGGCAAAAGGGCTGCAAGCCCCACCCGTAGGCTGAACAGCTCTGCTAATGTACCGATTATGGGTGGCCCCACCAAGAATCCCAACATTGTAACTGTCGATAGAATCGCAATGTTCGGCCCCTCATATGTATCGTCCAGTCCCGCCGCTGCTGAGACGCCTAGTGGAAAGCCCACTGAAACCCCCAGCCCGACCAATGCGAATCCGACATATGATGTCCAAAGCGGAAGCGGAATTATCAGGAGTGCCAATCCGATCGCCGCAACGCCTAGCGCGCAACGCGCCAATGTAACGACACCCAGCCGATCTTTCCCTGTGTCTCCAAGAAACCTACCCGCCGCAAGAAAGCCCGCAAAGATCGACACAGCGACCCCTGCATGTGTCGCGCCTTCAGGCAGCCTTTCGGCAAGATAGATTGCGGCCCAGTCCGACATTGCTCCTTCGGTCATTGAAACCGCGAGCGTGCACACTGCAATCAGCCCCAACCTTGGTGGTAGTGAGAGGAGCGGGCGCCGTGGGGGTGCGCGTGTTCCCTCTTGGCCTTTAAGCTGCTCAAGGGACAGCGCCGCCCAAATACCAAAGATTGCCGAAGGTACACTTATGTAGGCCACCGCCAACATCACCGGTGTTCCCGGCATAATGGCAATCAAAAGTGACCCAACCATAACGCCCAGCGCCCAAAAGCCGTGACATCGGCTCATCACTGTCACGCCATGCTGTTTTTCCAATCGACCTGCATAGACGTTCAGGCCCACCTGCAACATCGCCACGACGCAGCCAAAGCAGACAAGCGCAAGGAATAAGCTAAGCAGTCCTGTTGCCATAAGCGGTAGAAAGAGAACCAGCACTTGCGCGGGGAACGCAAAGGCGAGCACACGGCGCGGACCAACGCGCGTCATAAGCCAGCCGGCGACTTGCAAGCTTGGGATCACGCCAACGGGCAGGCCAAGCAATGCAATAGCCAATTGCGCCTTATTCAGAGCAAGCTGTTCTTTGACGAACGGGATAAGCGCAAGCCATGCCCCGAAGGGCAGTGGCTCCAACGCGAAGACCGCCATGGTCAGAAGGATCGTTTTGCGCGTACCGGTCATACCGCGACCTTAACCGGACTCGGGTGAAAGGGAAGCTTAGGCCATCGCCTGCGCGCGGTTCCATTTCATACGCGCAGCCAACAGACCGAGGATGACGACGAGATAGATAATCGGCTCAAGCTGGAAGCCCTTCACAAGCCACAGGTAGTGTATCGCGCCAAGGATGGCCGCTGGATAAGTCAGCTTGTGCATTTTGCGCCAAGTGGCGGCACCCAACTTACGCACCGACAAATTGTTCGACGTGACAGCCAATGGGATCAGCATAAGAAATGACGCCATTCCAACAGTTACATAAGGGCGCTTTACGATCTCGGTCCAAACGCTGCTGACGCTTTGCACATCAAGGATCGCGAAGACAAGAAAATGGGCGAGAACAAAGAAGAAAGCCGTCACACCGATGGCACGGCGGAACTTGATCAGGTTCACACCGGTCCACTTGCGCAACGGGGTGACCATCAAGCCCGCGACCAACAAGATCAATGCGATCTCGCCATAGGCGCGCTCTAACACATTGATCGGTTCCACAAGGTAGGGACCGATCTGATTAAGGGCGCGCCAAAACTCCCAAACCGCATAAACGGCGCCTACTATATATATAGTCCACGCTGGGACCCGGCGCAGACCGCCGTTGAGGGTTTGAGAAGCACTCATCTTAGATGTCCACTGTCAGGTCTTGGCCTTCGTAGAGGCTGGCCACTTCAGGGTAGCCGTTGAACATCAACGTGTCCTGACGGGATGCAAACAGACCGCCGCCGATACGGCGTTCGCTTGCCTGGCTCCAACGTGGGTGATCAACGGTTGGGTTCACATTACTATAAAAGCCATACTCGCGAGCATTGGCCTTGTTCCAACTGGTTGGTGGCTCTTGATCGGTCAACGTGATCCCTACAATGGATTTGATCGACTTAAAGCCGTACTTCCACGGCACAACCAAACGAATGGGTGCGCCGTTTTGGTTTGCCATCGGTTCGTCATAGATACCCGTCGCCATAATCGTAAGAGGGTGCATCGCCTCGTCCAACCTCAGGCCCTCGACATAAGGGAAGTCCAGAACGCGGCGTTGCACGCCGATCATGTTCTCCGGCTGAACGACTGTTTCGAAGGCGACGTACTTAGCGCCAGATTGAACGCCTACTTTATTCAAGATGTCTGCCATCTCAATCCCGTTCCATGGGATAACCATCGACCATGCCTCGACACAACGGAACCGATAGAGGCGGTCCTCAACCGAAAGCCCAGCCAACAAGTCATCCAATGCATAGGTGCCCGGATTATCGACCATACCGTCAACTTTGATGGACCAAGGTGATGTGACCAGCTTGTGCGCATTGTCCGCAGGATCGCTCTTGCCGGTGCCGAACTCGTAGAAGTTATTATAGCTGGTGATTTCCTCAAGCGTGTTTGGCTCAAGTGCGTCCTGCGCAGAAGCGCCGCCTGCCAAGCCAATTGCACCAAGCCCGATTGTGCCTGCCAAAATCTGGCGGCGGTTCAGGTATGCGGCCTTTGGCGTGATGTCGGCCTTGGTCAGGTTATTGGTCCAGCGATATGCCATTTGGCTCTCCGTTCTTTTCGATTCTCAAAATCATATAGGTTATAACGACTGAAAGATGTCTCACGTTGCCGCCAGATCATTGAAATGTTCCAAAATTAGGGCGGTTCAATCACAAAGACTCACGCAGCTGTGACTGGAAACACAAAATCGGCGTGGCTTAGGCTGAGTAGCAAAACGGTCAAGTCGCATCGGCGGATTATCCCCATGATCCAAAGCCAAACTCCCTCGTAAAAACCACATTGCCAACGATATGGCACAAACAAAATCTGGGAGACTACTACAATGCTACGCAGAACTTTTATCGCACTCACCGCAACGGCCGCACTCACAACATCCGCTTTCGCGATGGACAAAAAAGACATCGTGGACACAGCTGTTGAAGCCGGCACATTCACAACATTGGTGGCTGCAGTTGAGGCCGCCGGCCTTGTTGACACACTGAAGGGCGAAGGACCGTTCACAGTATTCGCACCAACAGACGAAGCTTTCGCAGCATTGCCAGCAGGCACAGTGGAAGGTCTTCTTGAAGATCCAGAAGCACTCGCTGCAATCCTGACTTACCACGTTGTTGCAGGCAAAGTGATGTCCACTGATCTGTCCAACGAAATGATGGCAACAACAGTGAACGGCGCGGACGTGACAATCATGACCGAAGGCGGCGTGATGGTTGACGGCGCAAACGTTGTGGCTGCTGACATCGAAGCATCCAACGGCGTGATCCACGTCATCGACGCAGTTATCCTGCCAGCAAGCTAAGTTTCTGCTACAGGTTTGATCGAGAAGCCCTGGCCAAGTGCCGGGGCTTTTTCGTTTTTCAGATGTTAAAAGTAGGTGTGGTCGACGTCCGCGCGCGCCCTCGAAAGGTGGCGCGTCTGTTCGTTAGGTTGCCACGTAGCGGTCACGCCGATGATTGATCGCGATTATCAGGTTAATCACCACGGCACCCAGCAGTGAATAAAGCACCAACACCGGATCAAAGAGGAAGAACGCCAGCCCAAACAGGCACAGATCAAAAATCAGTTGCACCCATCCAGCCCGAAACCCTGTGGTGTCTTGGATCAGCAAGGCAACAACACCCAATCCGCCCAATGATCCGTTATGCCGAAACAGCACAAGCAAGGCGACACCCGTCAGAGCACCGAACGTTACCGCGCCCAACAAAGGATCAATGTGTGTAAAAACCATCCCAAGCGGAATGATCTCTGTCAGAATTGACAACAGCGTCACGGATATCAGCGACTTGATTGTAAAGGCCCTGCCGAGCCTGCGCCATGCAAGCACATAAAACGGCAAGTTCACCAAAAAGAACACAACACCAAACGAGTACCCGCTGAGGTACGAGATGATCACCGCGATACCGGCGGTCTGCCCCGTAATCAAACCAAGCGTGGTCAGCAGGTGCACGCCCAAGCTGGCCAAAAAGACCCCCAGAGAAATCCCCTGAATGTCATCCAAGAGTGAATGTTCGGATGTTGCGCTGCGCTCTGTCATCTCGCCGTTATATGACAGTTATGTTGACCTACAAGGTTTCATCTGTGCTACCTCACGCAGGCGAAAGCCCTCCAAAGGCGACACCGGACAAATCAGCCATCTCACGTTTCCATGTCGTCAGATCATTTGCGTCAAACTTTGACAGATGATCGTGCCCGCAAGCGCGCGCCATCACCTGCATCAGCTCTACACTTGCGCCAAAGAAATTGGCCAACTGCTTGGCCGAGCTTTCAACAATAATCCGGCTGGCCAATTCTGGCCTTTGCGATGCAATCCCGACAGGGCAGTTGTTGGTATGGCAGGCTCGCATCGCAATGCAGCCAATCGCCTGCATTGCAGCGTTGGACACTGCAATCGCATCCGCGCCCATCGCCAACGCTTTGATAAAGTCAGCCGGTTTACGCAATCCACCCGTAATCACAAGCGAGATATCCTGCCGCCCGAGCGTGTCTAAATGCCGTCGCGCGCGCGCCAATGCAGGGATTGTCGGAACCGAGATATTATCGCGGAAGATAATAGGTGCTGCCCCCGTACCGCCGCCGCGACCATCAAGGATCACATAATCAACACCCACCTCAAGTGCTGCATCGATATCTTTCTCAATATGCTGCGCCGAGAGTTTGTACCCGATGGGAATCCCTCCGGTGCGGTCGCGCACTTCATCAGCAAATGCTTTGATTTCCGATGGTTTCGTCCACTCTGGAAACCGTGGCGGTGAGATTGCATCTTGACCTTCTTCCAATCCGCGCACGTCGGCGATTTTGCCTTTCACCTTATGGCCCGGCAAATGCCCGCCGGTGCCGGTCTTTGCACCCTGCCCGCCTTTGAAATGGAAGGCCTGCACCTTCTCCAGCTTCTCCCACTCAAAACCAAACCGTCCCGATGCAAGTTCATAGAAATAGCGACTGTTTGCAGCTTGCTCCTCTGGCAGCATCCCGCCTTCGCCGGAACAGATGCCAGTGCCGGCCATTTCGGCACCCGTCGCAAGGGCAACCTTTGCCGGCTCCGACAAAGCACCAAACGACATATCCGAGACGAAGAGTGGGATCTTGAGGTGTAGCGGCTTCTGCGCGTTTGGCCCAATCACCACGTCTGTTCCAACAGGATCATGATCGAGTAGTGGTGCTTTGTGCAATTGGGCCGTCAACACCTGAATATCATCCCAATCCGGCAACTCGTTGCGCGGCACACCCATCGCATCAACACGACCATGGTGGCCGGTCTTCGACAAGCCATCGCGGGCGTATTGCTGGATTAGTCCGGTGTAGGGCTCTGCATCAGTGCCATGCGATGTGTCGGCATAGAGCCCTAGGTAAGCATCGCGATTGTAGGGTTGCGGGTTCTTTTCGGCCCATGCCGCGACTTCATCTGCATCAACCAACACATCGTCATCTTCGACCCATGATGAAAACTTCGGCAGTTTTTCCTCGTTGGCATAGGCCGATACACCGGTATCAAGCCGGTAGTCCCAATTGTGCACCCCACAGATCAGGTCTTTGCCCCGCACAAACCCGTCCGACATCAAAGCACCCCGGTGCAAGCAACGCCCATAGAACACCGATATCTCATCGTCAAAACGAACCACGACCAGATCAACCTCGCCGACGAGCGCATATTGCGGATTGCGGTCGGGAAGCTGGCTGAGGCTGGCAACTTTGGACGGCGTCATGTGAAGTCCTTTCAATGTTATTGCCATAGCAAAGCACAAACGCACCGCAGACCGATAGCCTGCAGTTTTGCACATGAGAAAGCGAGAGGGGTACGAAAGGGCGATCCAAAGTCCTTATGCGAGGCGTTCTAGTCGACCTTTTCGTTTATAGATATTCTTGTAGTCCCACTGGATGTCTTGCGCCTTCGCTAACCACCGCTTCAGTGCATCCAAGTCTATTTCTGTGGCGTCAGTGTAGCGAATTGATGCGTCTTTGAACTTCCCCGTTCCGGGCTTCAGATCCGCCTCACCAAAATCTGCTCCGCTCCAAAACATGAGGCGGATGCAACTCTTTAGCTTTGCGTAACCAACAATCGGATTTCCATCCAAAAACCAGACCGGATGACGATGCCATATCTTGCTTTCGGCATTTGGCAGGCTCTCATCAATCACCGGCCGCAGCACATCGCAGATCGCCTTATATTCCGGCGTTTGAGCATGATGGAATTCGCGAATAGTGGTCGTTATCATTGGGGTACTTTAGCACAATTCCGGAAACGCCTAAATGCTGCTTTTTGGGCAGGTGGCGTCCGCCAATCGCAGACCTAGCGTTGCACGCAATGAAAAGGGCACCCGAAGGTGCCCTTCTAAATAGCTTAGTGAACGACTGCGTCTTCGGGCGGTTGTCGGTTACTTGATGACACGCGGTCACCCACCAACAATCCGTCCACACCTGCGCTGACGCTGATCGTGTCACCGTCCATGACGTCACCGGCAAGGATCATCTCGGCAAGTTGGTCTTGCAAGGCACGCTGGATCACCCGCTTAAGTGGGCGCGCGCCGAACACCGGATCATAGCCTTCGTCAGCCAACCATTTCAGTGCTGCATCATCCAGATCAAGATGGATGTTGCGCCCCGCCAGACGCTTTTCAAGCAAACCAAGCTGGATCGTGACGATACCCGCCATGTCTTCGCGGGCCAGACGATCAAAGATCACTGTCTCGTCCAGACGGTTCAGGAACTCTGGCCGGAAATGGGCGCGCACGGCGTCCATCACATCACGCTTCGCCTCTGACGCATCGGCACCATCGGGCAACTGGCTCAGCGCCTGCGCGCCAAGGTTTGACGTCAGAATGATCAGCGTTTGCTTGAAGTCCACAGTGCGGCCCTGACCATCGGTCAGCACACCATCATCGAGCACTTGCAACAGCACGTTGAACACATCCGGATGCGCCTTCTCGACCTCGTCGAACAGGACAACCTGATACGGACGACGGCGCACGGCTTCGGTCAACACGCCGCCTTCGTCATAACCAACATAACCCGGAGGCGCGCCGATCAGACGCGCGACTGCATGTTTCTCCATGAACTCGGACATGTCGATGCGGACCATCGCTGAATCATCGTCAAAGAGGTATTCAGCAACGGCCTTGGTCAACTCCGTTTTACCGACACCCGTTGGGCCAAGGAACAGGAACGAGCCCAAAGGCCGGTTCTCATCATTCAGCCCAGCGCGCGCACGGCGTACCGCATTGGCAACCGACCGCACGGCAGTTTTCTGACCGATCACACGTTTGCCAAGCTCGTCTTCCATACGCAGCAGTTTATCGCGTTCGCCTTCAAGCATCTTGGACGTAGGAATACCTGTCCAACGCTCGACCACTTCGGCGATCTGTTCGGGACGCACGGCTTCTTCGACCATCAGGTCGTCGTTTTCTTCGACCTGCGACACCAAACGTTCCAGTTCTGGGATCACACCGTAGGACAACTCACCCGCTTTGGCGAGGTTGCCTTCACGTTTGGCGATATCCAGATCAGCGCGAGCACGATCTAGCTTCTCTTTCACATCGCGCGTGCTCTCCAGCTTGTCGCGTTCGGCTTGCCATTTCGCAGTCATCTCTGAACCGCGATCTTGCAGGTCGGCCAATTCCTTTTCCAACCGCTCAAGGCGATCTTTGGAGGCTTTGTCGTCCTCTTTCTTCAGCGCCTCACCTTCGATCTGCAGCTGAAGAATCTGACGATCCAGCGCATCGAGCTCTTCCGGCTTACTGTCCACTTCCATGCGCAAACGGCTCGCCGCCTCGTCCATCAGGTCGATGGCTTTGTCAGGCAAGAAGCGATCAGTAATGTAGCGGTGCGACAGCGTGGCGGCAGCGACCAATGCGCTGTCGGAAATACGCACACCATGGTGCAACTCGTACTTCTCTTTAATACCGCGCAGAATGCTGACGGTGTCCGTGACGGTTGGTTCTTCGACCAGAAGCGGTTGGAACCGGCGCGCAAGGGCTGCGTCTTTTTCCACGTATTTGCGATATTCGTTCAGGGTCGTCGCACCAATGCAGTGCAACTCTCCGCGCGCCAGTGCAGGTTTGATCAGGTTGGCAGCATCCATCGCGCCGTCAGCCTTACCCGCCCCAACAAGCGTGTGCATTTCGTCGATGAACAAGATGATCTCACCAGCCGCCGACTCTATTTCCTTCAGAACCGCTTTCAGGCGCTCCTCAAACTCACCGCGATATTTTGCGCCCGCAATCAGGGCACCCATATCCAATGCCATCAGTTTCTTGTTGCGCAAACTCTCTGGCACGTCGCCATCGATGATGCGCAACGCGAGACCTTCGGCAATGGCCGTTTTACCAACACCGGGTTCACCAATCAGAACAGGGTTGTTCTTGGTGCGGCGCGACAAAACCTGCATAGCGCGGCGAATTTCTTCGTCACGGCCAATGATCGGGTCGATTTTACCCGCGCGCGCAGCTTCGGTCAGGTCGCGGGCATATTTCGCCAACGCCTCAAAACTATCCTCGGCAGTAGCACTATCTGCGGTACGACCTTTGCGGATATCATTGATCGCCTCATTGAGGCTTTGGGCCGACACGCCCCCCGCATCCAACGCATCTTTGGCTTTGGATTTCACCAATGCAAGTGCCGTTAACAGCCGTTCCACGGGGACAAAGCTATCGCCTGCTTTCTTGGCAACCTTCTCGGCCTCATCCACGACCTTGGCCGTGATATTATCAAGATACACCTGCGCGCCCTCACCAGACACCTGAGGCATCTTGGCAAGGCTTGCATCGACTGCGGCCAATACGGCTTTGGGGTCGCCGCCCGCACGGGTGATCAGATTGGACGCAAGCCCCTCTTCATCATCCATCAGTGCTTTGAGCAGGTGTTCAGGCGCAAGCCGCTGGTGGCTTTCGCGCATTGCGATCGTTTGGGCGGCCTGTACGAAACCGCGCGACCGCTCGGTGAACTTTTCTAAGTTCATGGGTCTCTCCTTTGTTAAGCGCCCGGGGAATAATCAGTGCCTGCTTGGCAGCACACCTTGGTTGGGCCTCAACCGATAGATGGGGATTTGGGGGCATCCTCGCAAGACCAATCCGGCGTTTTTCACCAAGGGGGAGATCGGGTATTTTATTCCCCGCGCTTTTCAAATCGGGATGTCACATGGTCTAGGAGTTGAGACAAACTCTGCAGTTCAAGGCAGATCTCCACTCACGCGATGCTTTGGTCGTAATTTGGTGATGTCGATCAAGGCGCAATGGCGCAGCCCCGGGAGAGGCTGCGTCATTGCATTTGCACCCACCCCCGGCAATCGCTAGACCCCCTTGGAAACCAGCCAAGGAGCACCCCAATGTCCGATGATCGTCTTATAGTCGCACTGGATGTGCCAAATGTGCTTGATGGGTTGGAGCTGGCAAAGACGCTCGGCAGCACCGTCAACTTCTACAAAATCGGTCTTGGCATGCTGACCAGTGGTGGCTTGGCGCTTGCCAATGAGCTCAAGCAAGAGCACGGCAAACGCATTTTCCTTGATATGAAATTCTTTGATATTGGCGCCACGGTAGAGGCCGCAGTGCGCGGCGTGGCACAGTTTGATCTGGATTTCCTTACTGTGCATGGCGACCCGCATGTTGTGCGTGCTGCCCGACAGGGTGCGGCGGGGTCTGACATGAAGATATTGGCTGTCACAATCCTGACATCGCTTGATCGCGATGATCTGGACGCGTCTTGCATCAAGGCAGGCCAAATCACTGATCTTGTTCAAGAGCGTGCTGGGCGCGCGCTAGCAAATGGCGCCGATGGGGTGATCGCGTCACCACAAGAGGCCGCACTTATTCGGGCGTTACCAGAGGCTGAAGGCAAGTTGATCGTCACTCCCGGTGTGCGTCCAACAGGTGCTGCACTCGGCGATCAAAAGCGGGTCATGACGCCTGCCAAGGCTATCGCAAACGGGGCCGATCACATCGTGGTTGGTCGCCCAATCTGGCAGGCCGCTGATCCGCGTGGTGCTGCAATGAGCATTCAGGCAGAGTTGGCCTAACACAGAACAAAGCCCCGACCTTGCGGCGGGGCTTTGTTAATTTCGCTTAATCGTTGACGTCAGTTTCCCAGATCTTGACCTGTCCGGTCTTCAATCCAAAATACTTGCGCATCGCCAGATAGGATATCAGCGATAGAACCGCAAAGATCACCAGCGTCAGTGCCAGCCCCGATGCTGAGACGCCAAACAAGATCAGCAATCCCATCATCGCAGCACCTATCGCGAACCCCAGAAAGATATAGCCGGGGATCAACACTTCGAGCGTCGCGAGGATCAAAGCCCCCGACATCCAAACCCACCATTCAGTCCAAAGAGGCATTATCCACGTCCTTTCAACATTGCGAAAGCGTTGGTGAAAGCGTCGAGTGCGTTGGCAGGCAGAATGACTGTCTGACTGCCTGTGCCATCACCCAACTTTTGCAACGCTTCTACCTGCTTGAGGGCAACTTGGTACTGCGCCGCCTCCAAGCCGTTTTCTGCGATTGCGACCGCAACAACTTGGGTCGCATAAGCTTCGGCATCAGCCAGTACCCGGCGCGCCTTGGCGTCCTGCTCAGCCGCGTAAAGCTCTGCATCTGATTGCAATTCAACCGCACGCTTTTGACCTTCGGCTTCTGTGACCTGCGCACGACGCGCACGTTCAGCGTTCAGCTGCTGCAACATCGCCTCGCGTGTTGCCTGGTCAAGGTTCACGTCCAGGATTTCTGCACGGGTCACTTCGATGCCCCAATCATCAACCTGCTGGGCCACTTGCGCCCGCACGGCTTCGATCAAGCTTGAGCGGTTCGCTTGCACCTGATCCAATTCCATGCGGCCAATCTCTGATCGCACAATACCAGCGACAGTTGTGGAAATCGCGCCATCAACGTCACGAATACGGTAAACGGTCTTTTCCGGCTCGATGATCCGGTAAAACACTGATGTTTCGACCTGCACCAACACGTTGTCAGACGTAATCGCATCTTGGCTCATCGATGGCAGCTGGCGCTCAAGGATAGACACCTTGTGGCGAACCCTGTCCAGGAACGGCACGATAAAGTTGATACCAGGCCCAAGAACCGAGCGAAGCCGACCAAGCCGTTCAACCACAAATTTCTCTGACTGCGGCACGATGCGAACACCGGCCATAATGCAGACGATAATAAAGATCGCCAGCAGCAGCCAAAGTACGTTTTGACCCAAGAATTCCGATAGCACGTTTTCAATTGGCATATATCTGTCCCTTATTGTTATGGATGGTAAATAGGTGCGGTTTACGCCAATTTCAATGTATGCTGTTGTATACTGTTGCTTTTAAAGCGCGCTGTGACAGCTGCGCCGATGGTATCGGCGGTTGCAGGGCTAAGCGTCCAACCAAGGTGCCCGTGACCTGTGTTATAGAACACACGGTCGTTTTTTCCGGGCCCCACACGCGGCATCATATTGGGCATCATCGGCCGCAAACCGGCCCACGGCACACAGCTTTCAGTGGATACATCGGGGAAATGCTCTTCACACCATTTGATCAACGGACGCACGCGTTTCTCCAAGATGTCACGATTCTCGCCGTTAAACTCGGCCGTGCCCGCAATCCGAAAGCGATTCTTACCAAGACGCGAAGACACAATCTTGGCTTTGTCATCGAGCAATGAAGTCGTCGGCGCAGCAGCTTGGCTGACTGCGTCATCCAGGTTCACTGTGATCGAATAGCCTTTTACTGGGTAAACGTTCACGCGGTCGCCCAGCATCTGCGCAAACTTGCGGCTGCCAACGCCAGCAGACACGACAACTGCGTCATAACGCTCTTCATGGCCACACTCGACATGGACGCCATCATCACGCACGTGCAGGTCAGTGACAGGCGCGCCTAGCTTGAACACGACACCTTGCTTCTTTAGCCAATCGGCCAGGCCAATCGTGAACTTGTGAATGTCACCGGTGCTATCGCTTTCAGTCCAGAAGCCACCAATGATATCACCGCGCAAAGTCGGCTCTTTCGCCATGACCTCATCAACAGTCAGCTCGTGCCGCTCTAACCCGCCATCTGCCAGCAAACCGTTCACCATGCGCGCATGCTTGAGGTCTTTCTCGGTCTTATAGAAATGAAGGATACCAGCAGGGCTGAAATCAAAATCAACGCCTGACTTTTCTGCCATCTCGGCCAAGCCTGCACGGGCAGCAACGGCCATAGCGGCGGTTTTTGTGGTGTTGGTCTTGTAGCGCGGAATGTTCGCCAGAAACTCAGTCATCCAGCTGACCTTATGCCAACCCGGACGTGGGTTCACGAACAACGGCGCGTCGCCCTCAAACATCCATTTGATGCCTTTCAGGACAGTGGACCACTGGTTCCAGACCTCAGCGTTAGACGCGCTCAACTGGCCGCCATTGGCGAAACTGGTTTCCATTCCAGCATATCGCTGACGATCATAAACCGTCACGTCAAAGCCGCGAACCATCAGTGAATAAGCAGTGGTAACACCGGTGATACCGGCACCAAGTACAGCAATCGAAGGCATGGTAATTCTCCTTACCAATTGCCCCCGCCGTCTGCTTTACCTGAGAGATTCGCCCATATGCGGGCTTGCTCCTTCGGCGGACCATTTAAGGTCTCTCTTCGGCGTGTTGCACCCTAACCGGTCCTTTTGCCTGAGAGTGACCGGGGCGGTTGCTCCTTCGGCGCCAGACTGAACCGGTCTCTCCCGGTCAGCGTGTTTCCTATTGGAAACCTCATAGACAGAATGCCGCACAAAGCAACAGAAATTTCGACCGACTTGATCTTTTTCAGCGTCGGTTGTGGGGGTTGATCCCCTTTGCTTTTCACCTTGCCCAAATACTCCCGCCGGAGGCATCCCAAGTTGCGCCAACCAAACCAGCATCAGACCCCGTTGTGCCGCCCCTCGGCCCCTTCTATTGTGGTGTCATGCCCGCCCTTTGTCGCGACTGCCTAACAACGTTCGATAGCGAAAGCCGCTGTCCGCAATGCCGCAGCCCAAGGGTGACACGGCACCCGGAACTGTTTGATCTGACTATCGCGCATATGGACTGTGATGCGTTCTATGCGTCGGTGGCAAAGCGGGACAATCCAGAACTGGCAGACAAACCCGTGATCATCGGCGGCGGCAGGCGCGGCGTGGTATCAACGGCCTGCTATGTCGCGCGGATCAAAGGCGTGAAATCTGCAATGCCGATGTTTCAGGCGCTGAAACTCTGCCCCGAGGCTGTTGTCATTCGGCCCGACTTCGACGCCTACGTCGAAGCCTCAAGGGCGATCCGCGAGATGATGGATGAACTCACGCCAGTGGTTGAACCCTTATCACTGGACGAGGCATTCATGGATTTGACAGGCACCGCGCGCCTGCATCATGCGCCCCCAGCGGTCATGCTGGCGCGGCTCATCAAACGCATGAAGGATGAGTTGGGACTGACGGGTTCTATTGGGCTGTCACACAACAAGTTCCTCGCCAAGGTAGCTTCTGACCTCGACAAGCCGCGTGGCTTTTCGATCATTGGTAAGGAAGAAACGACAGCATTTTTGCGCCCCAAATCAGTGCGGCTCATCTGGGGCATTGGCCCGGCAGCACAGAATAGTCTCAACAATGCAGGCATTCGGACATTCGATGATCTTTTGCGTTGGGACAGGCGGGATCTGCACGAACGGTTCGGCAGCACGGGAGAGCGGCTTTATAGTCTGGCGCGGGGCGAAGACGGGCGACGGATCTCACCACATAGCCCGGTGAAGACCCTATCAAATGAAACGACATTCAACGAAGACACAAACGACGTCGATATACTTGATGGGCACCTATGGCGGATGGCCGAAAAGGTAAGTGCGCGCGCGAAAGCCAAAGATAAAGCGGGCCTGGTTGTGACGCTCAAACTCAAGACTTCTGATTTCAAGCTGATCTCGAAACGCCAAAGCTTGCGCCATCCAACCCAGATTGCAGATACGGTTTACCGAACAGCGCGCGGACTGTTTGATCAAGTCAGCGGGCGCGGGCCATTTCGACTGTTGGGCGTGGGGTTGTCTGACATCACGTCCGACGCGGATGCCGATCGCGAAGGCGATCTGTTGGATCCCGGTGCGCAAAAGCGCGCGGAGGCCGAAAAAGCGGCCGACAAAATTCGTGAGAAATTTGGCAAAGACGCGATTATTAAGGGGCGTGCGCTGCGCTAAAGTAAGGTGGCTCTTGACCCACCTTACTTGCGGCCCTTACGGTTCATTCAATGTCACATCACAACAACAGGAGGACAGTGCTGAATATGCGTATCACCCGTCGACTTCAGCATGGTCCCCGCCACGCCCTGTGAATTCGTTTGCAGGGCTGATCAGTCAACGATCTGCCCAAACGCCGCCCTTGCGGCACATTTTTTTTGTGACTGAGGCTTCTTATGACCATCATCAATATCAATGCCCTTGGCGTGACCTTGGGCGATCCGCTCTTTACTGACCTCAACCTCACAATATCCAAAGGCGACCGCATTGGTCTGGTTGCCGCCAATGGCAGAGGCAAATCAACCCTGATGGGCTGCATCGCAGGCAGCTTTGAACAAACGACCGGTGAGATCACCCGCGCCCGTGGCCTGCGCGTTGGCTATGTAGAGCAATACGTGCCAACCGCGGCGCAAGACCAGACGCTGTATGACATGGTGCTGGCGGCCCTGCCCCAAGAACAAGCTGATTACGAAAGCTGGCGGGTCGACGTCGTGCTGGACGACTTGAACGTGCCATATGACTTGCAACAAAAACCGCTGCGCGCGTTGAGTGGCGGCTGGCAACGCACCGCTTTGCTTGCTGCGGCTTGGATCACTGAACCCGATATTTTGTTATTGGACGAACCAACCAACCACCTCGACCTGCATCGCATTGGTTTGCTGCAAGACTGGCTGGCCGCTTTGCCCCGTGACACGCCTGTGCTGATCACCAGCCATGATCGTGCATTCTTGGATGCCACAACCAACCGCACGCTTTTCTTGCGTGCTGAACGCTCGCGGATCTTTCCACTGCCATTCAGCAAAGCCCGCGATGCACTGGCCGAGGCCGATGAAGCGGATGAACGCCGCTTTGCCAATGATCTGAACAAAGCGCAGCAGTTGCGCAAACAGGCCGCGAAGCTGAAAAACATCGGGATCAACTCGGGTTCTGACCTGTTGATCACCAAAACCAAGCAACTCAGCGAACGCGCGGCAAAGATCGAGGCTGCGGCCAAACCCGCCCATCAAGAACGCGGCGCGGGTGATATCAGATTGACCAACAGCGGCACGCACGCCAAAGCGCTGATCGCCTTGGATGACGTGGGCGTTGAAACACCCGATGGCCGCTTGCTTTATACGACGGGCAAGAAATGGATTGGGCAGGGTGATCGCATTGTACTGCTTGGCACCAACGGGACGGGAAAAACGCAACTGGTCAAGATGATCCATAGCGCTGTCACTGGCGAAGTTGCCGGGATCAAGGCCGCGACGACTATCTCTATGGCTTATTCGGACCAACATCTCAGCCAGTTAGATGACACAGACACGCCCATGACAGCGGTTGCAGGGCAATTCGATGTCGGCGATCAGCGTGCGCGCGGCCTGTTGGCGGGTGCAGGTGTCAATATTCAGATGCAGGATACCAAGATCGGCGCGCTGTCGGGTGGTCAGAAAGCACGTCTGGCAATGCTGATCTTGCGGTTACGGCATCCGAATTTTTATCTGCTGGACGAGCCCACCAATCATCTCGACATCGAAGGACAGGAAATGCTCGAAGACGAGCTGATTAACCACGGTGCGACGTGCCTATTGGTGAGCCACGACAGAAGCTTCCTGCGCAACGTCGGCAACCGGTTTTGGCAGATTGATCGCAAACGGCTGGTTGAGGTAGATGATCCAGAGGCGTTCTTGGCGCAAGAGATGCAGAACATATGACCCAAGACACCGATTATTTTTCGACCTGCAACGCAACCAAGTGGGAAGAGCTAAGGCGCTTGGCTCTTTCTATGGAACCTGCGAAGCGACCGCGCTTTCGTTCAAGGCACATGGACACAGGACATCTATCACGTTGGGATAACGAGTGGTTCTACCATTTTCGCGATGGTGGATATGCGGACATTGAATATGTGGAACTGGAGTTTGCGCTGACGATTGACCCTTTTGTCGCTGACCAGTTGGAAGCAATCGGGCTTGTAGGCGTTCACGAGGGCCAAACCGTTCGCATCTATGGCTATCTGCCCCATGGGACGCGGGCGTCGCCCCTACAGATCATCACAGCCTGATTACTCCGCAGCCACCTTTTGATCTGCCGCGCGCCCAATATCCGCGATCTCGGCGACAACGCCGGATAGCAACGTCTTGAAGCTCTCAAAGTTCTCATTCGGCTCAAGCGTGCGTTCGTTCATATAAAGTGCGCGGTCAATCTCGACCTGAATAGCGTGTTGCTGACGCGCCGGCCGTCCGTAATGCTGTGTGATGAAAGCCCCCGCAAAAGGCATGTTGCGTGCGACACGCAGCCCAGCGCTGGCAAAAGCCGCCTCGACCCGTTCGACGATTGATCCGGCCGCTGCTGCCCCAAACCGGTCACCCAAAACGACGTCGGGCCGCGCGCCACCCGGTGGGCCTACGTTTTCAAGCGCTTCATGTGGCATGGAATGGCAATCGATCAGGATCGCTTCGCCGAATATATTACTGCTTTCATCAAGCAAGGTTTGCAATTGATCGTGATACGGTCGCCAATAATTCGCGATCCGCTGGTGTGCTTCAACCAATGTCAGCTTGCCACGGTAGATATGGCGCCCATTGGCGACAACGCGCGGGATCACGCCAAGACCGCTGGCGATACGCGGATTATGCGCAGCCCTGCGGACACCTTCGATCAATGCAGCATCCAATTCATCAGGGCCACGGTTCAGATCCAAATAAGCGCGCGGTGCATTTGCGGTTAGCAATGGCGCACCAAGTGAAGGCACCGCCGCAAACAACTGATCTACGAAAGCGTCTTCTGACGATCGGATCTCGCTTGCATTCAGAACTGCACGACGCAAAAAGGATTCAGGGTAGTCGCGACCACTATGTGGCGACGCAAAAACGACACTTGTGGTGCGTTCGTCAGGTCGGGTCAGATTGTAAGCAGTTTTGAGCAAGAAATTCTTCCCTTCACCCCCATAGATAGCCTGTTTTGCGAAAATACCAAAAGCCCTTGATCCCTCTGTCGACTCCTTTTATAGACCGCACGACTGACGCGGTTCGCCCCGCGTCCTATTTCGTTATGGGACGCATGTGAAACGCAGACGACATGGATGATTAGCTCAGCGGTAGAGCACTTCGTTGACATCGAAGGGGTCACTGGTTCGATCCCAGTATCGTCCACCATGAATTCGCCGGACTTTCGGGTCTGAAACAGCAACCCAAGGCGCAATGCGCGCCGTGACATGAAGGAAACGACCATGAAGGTACGTAACTCCCTCCGCTCGCTCAAGCAGCGTCATCGCGATTGCCGCATCGTCCGCCGTAAGGGCCGCGTCTATGTGATCAACAAGACGCAGCGCCGGTTTAAAGCCCGCCAAGGCTAAGCCTGCGTTCAGCAGTATTTTAAAAAGGCCGCGACCTGTTGAGGGACGCGGCCTTTTTGTTACCGAATGGCGCCCTTAGACACACCAAGTCATGTTTCCCATACTTCCCCTAGCCATTCTTGTTGCACAGACGTTAACCTGTCTGAGAGAAGATCATGTGCAACGACAAAGGACAGCGCCCCATGACCCGCCTGAATTTCAAAACAACCGCAATCGCGACCTTGATGCTTGGGGTGGCCAGCCCTGCCCTTGCGCAAAATGATGTCTGCGGTGGATTTGGTAACAGTGGTCAGTGGATCGGCGGCGATCAAGCCGCGTCCGACATCGCAACCGTTGATACGTATCAAGAGCAGATGGCCTTGGTCTTGGGTGGTAATGAATATGTATCGCTGTTCACGCTTTCAACCGGAGCCGACGTACGCGTGGAGGCTGCGGGTCGCGGTTCTGCCGACCCGATTATAGACCTTCTTGATAGCAGTGGCGGAATTATCCTGTCCGATGACGATTCCGGTGGAAACGGCGCATCGCGTGCGGAAACTTTCCTAGAGGCCGGAACCTACTGCATGTCCATGCGCAGCTACGACGGGGGTCCAATGACTGCATTTGTACGCATTGGACGTCAAGACCAAGAACCGCTCACAGACGGCGTCAGCACGGGTACCGGGCCATCCACATTGGGCAGCTGCGAAACCGCGACGCCATTTGGCGCGCTGGGCCAAAGCCAAGCCGCATCGGTAAACGAAACACCATATTGGAGCTTCAGGCTGGATGAGGCGACACCCGTGACCATCACAGCGGAAAATGAAACCGCCGATCCCGTGATCACACTTTTTGGTCCGGATGATACTTACATCGAAGAAAACGATGACTACGACGGTTTGAATTCACGCATCGATATTGCATCACCTTTGGCGGCAGGCACTTACTGTCTCGAAATGGCAGCTCTGAGCGATGACGCCGCACCGGTGACTGTCACGATCAGCGCCTATGATCCCGAAGAGGCGTTGCTTTCGCTCTACGCACGAGGTGAGGCCGCTCCGCCTTTGGATGGCTCTATTCCGGTGACTGATCTTGGCGTGTTGCAATCGCGCATTTTGCAAGACGTACAAGCCTCGCAGGACGTCAGTTGGTTCAGCCTTGATTTCCAAGACGCCGGCATGATGGTTGTCGAAGCCATCGCAGCTGGCAACAGCGACCCTTGGCTGGTGGTGTATGACGATTTGGGCCGCCAAATTGGGGCAAACGACGATTACGGGGATGGTCTGGATAGCCTTGTGATGGCACGCCTACAGCCTGGCAAATACATCATTGGCGTGCGTCAGTATGACGGCGGCCAAGGGTTTGTTCGACTGCTGGCAGAACGATATGTGCGTGCGCAATAGCGTTTCGTGAACACGCAAAGTAAGAAGCCACGCCGTTAGTGAACGGCGTGGCTTTTTGACTTCCTAAGGGATCTAACGCCCAAAGGTATCAGCGAGCAATCGCGCGAGCGTCGGTTGGTCAAGATAACCTGTTGGGGTCAGATTACCCTGCGCTTGATATTGGCTTATGGCGCGGCGCGTGTTGCGGTCAAAGCGCCCGTCAACATCACCGGGATTGAAACCAAGCTGCGCAAGCCGGTTCTCGATCAGGCGTCGCAGCACGGGATTGATGTTCAAATCGCGCTCGCGGGCGATTGCCGCACCGTTGTCAGGCTCTGTCTCAACGGCTGACAGTTTGTCGCGCGCCTCATTGGCGAAGACACCATTCGGATAGCGCTCAAGATAGGCACGGTAACCCGCTACACTGCCACGCCCACCAGTTTCTTCCCAATAGTCACGATCAAGGCGCAATGCCTCTTGGCGCGCACGTTCTTCTTCCGCTTCGATTTCCGCCGCAAGACGACCTGCTTGGGCATCAAGGCGATTTATCTGCTCTGCGGTCAAATAGGACGTTTGCGTAAAACCATTCACCTGCTGCCAATTGCGGATCGCATTACGTGAACCGGGGCCGAATATCCCATCAACGCCACGTGTATTGAATTCAAGTAAAGTAAGATTGCGCTGAATGGCGCGTCTTTCGTTGCGGGTAAGGTTGAGCCCTGCTTCAGCAAGCTCTGCCAAGCGAATTGGGTCACTTTCAATGTCGTCCAGACGCGCACGCGCCAGAGCAGCATAGGGACTGCCGGGATGATCAAACAAGAAGTCGCGGTAGCTTTCGGCAGTGTTCGCTTCTTGCGCGTTGTTCCAAGCACGCAAGCTTGGCTCGATCACAGGCAATGTTGTCACCACATCTGAACCGGCGGGCTGCATGATCAGACGGTCAGGTTGATACCCCAAACTCGCCAAACGGCGTGTGTTGCGCACGAATGCCATGACATTCTCACCGGGTTCCGTGACCGCCTCGATCACCACGCCATCCGTCATATTGGGCTCGCCGTATAGAACCGTGACACCTTGTGGAACATCCAGATCACCCACGCCCTGGCGCAAGTAGTTGCCGATCGCATCATCAGTGTCTTGGTCATACCCAAGGATCAAAATGGATTGCCCCGGCGCGCGCGCCAAAACATGCATCACAGTTTCAATTGAAATGGCATCTTCAAGTCCAAATGGTGTGGGCCGATTGGCATCTTCGGCCAAAAGCCAGCTGCGCGTGCCATCTGTCACAAATCGCCCCGCCAGACCTACGACAAGCCGGTCTGCATCAACCGCATCAGTAGCGAAGCGCTCAAGCAAGCGGGACATGTCGCTGGCCGAGCCATTGGCAAGCGTGCTGACCTGATATCCCGCGTCGCGCAAGCTTTCTGCGGAATTCAAAACATCGGTCGCATTGCTGACGCGGCGAAACTCATCATAGCGTTCCACCCCCATAAGTAACGCCGCATCATCGGCAAACACGGGGAAGGCAATGCTGGACAAAGCCGCGATCAGGGTCAATTTGCGCATTGCGCATCTCCTTGGTTATTCATCGCAAAGACTGCACATGGCGGCCTCGACATCAAGGATGCTAGGACAAGGCCCGCCTGTTATTCAATAACCGGGCCAAAAGTAGCCAGGTTCTATTCTGCAGCGACGGCCGCATCGGCCTTTTCGACTTTCACCGCAGCGAATTTAAACTCGGGGATTTTGCCATAAGGATCGACAGCCGGGTTGGTCAGAACATTGGCCGCAGCTTCGACGTAGGCGAAAGGCACAAAGACCATATCCGGCGCAACTGCGCGGTCTTCGCGCGCCATGATCGTGATACTGCCGCGACGGGTGGTCAGTGTCACAAGACCACCGGGTTCAACGCCCAGCTTGCGCAAGGTCGATGGGTGCAAGGAACAATTCGCCTCCGGCTCAACCGCGTCCAACACCTTTGAGCGCCGGGTCATGGAGCCAGTATGCCAATGCTCCAACTGGCGTCCTGTGGTCAGGATCATCGGATACTCGACGTCCGGCGCTTCATCAGGTGCGATCACGCTCGCGGGCGTGAATTTCGCACGGCCGTTTTCGCGCGGGAAACCATCCCCGAAAACGATAGGTTGTCCGGGATCGGTGGGCGAAAGCGACGGGTACGTGACTGCGTTTTGCTCTTCCAGCCGATCCCAAGTGATATTGCTAAGCGACTTCATCGACAGCGCCATTTCGGCGAATACTTCCGACGGATGCTGATAGTTCCACGACAGCCCCAAGCGTTTGGCCAGTTCAACGGTGATCCACCAGTCTTCTTTTGCGTCACCGGGCGGTGGCACTGCGGGGCGGCCCATTTGGACCTGTCGGTTGGTATTTGTCACCGTTCCGGATTTTTCCGCAAAGGCGGAGGCCGGTAAGATCACATCTGCATAGTTGGCCGTTTCCGTGATAAAGATATCCTGCACAACAAGATGCTTGAGCTTGGCAAGCGCATCACGTGCGTGTTCGACATCAGGGTCCGACATCGCGGGATTTTCGCCCAAGATGTACATCCCGTCGATCGAACCCGCATGCACAGCATCAAGAATTTCAGTTACGGTGAGGCCTTTGTTTGGATCAATTGATCCTTCTTTCCAAATCTCCTGGAAGGCAGACCGTACGCCGTCGTCACCAACAGGTTGATAATCAGGCAAGAACATCGGGACCAGACCCGCATCAGATGCGCCTTGCACATTGTTTTGGCCACGCAGCGGATGCAGGCCTGCGCCTGGACGTCCGACTTGTCCGGTCATCAATGCAAGACTGATCAGGCAGCGTGAATTGTCAGTACCGTGGATGTGTTGGCTGACGCCCATGCCCCAGAAAATCATCGCGGCTTTAGCACCCGCAAAAGTGCGTGCCACATCGCGCAAGGTTTCAGCTGGAATGCCACAAATGTCTTGCATCTTTTCTGGGGTGAAGTCCGCAAGATGCGCTTTCTCAGCATCCCAGTTTTCAGTGTAAGCTTCGATGTACTGTTGGTCGTAAAGCTTTTCTTCCACAATCGTGTGCATGATCGCGTTCAGCATCGACACATCCGCACCGGGGCGGAATTGCAGCATATGGCTTGAGAACCGCTTGAGCGCCTGGCCGCGCGGATCCATCACGATCAGCTTGCCACCGCGTTTGGTAAACTGCTTGAAATAGGTGGCCGCCACAGGGTGGTTCTCAATAGGGTTTGCGCCAATGACGATTGCGACATCGGCGTTTTCAATCTCGTTGAAGGTCGCTGTTACAGCACCTGAGCCCACGTTTTCCATCAATGCCGCAACAGATGATGCATGGCATAGACGCGTGCAGTGATCGACGTTGTTATGGCCGAACCCTTGTCGGATCAATTTTTGGAAAAGATAAGCTTCTTCGTTCGTACATTTGGCAGAACCGAAGCCAGCGACACCCTTGCCGCCAATGTCTTTCATGCCCTTGGCTGCAAAATCGAGCGCTTCTTCCCATGATGCTTCGCGGAAGTGCGTTTGCCAATTGCCGGGGTCGACGTTCAAACCCTTTGCCGGGGCGTCATCGCGGCGGATCAATGGTTTGGTGATGCGGTGATCGTGGTGAATGTAGTCGAAACCAAAGCGGCCTTTGACGCAAAGGCGCCCTTCATTGGCCGGGCCGTTGATGCCTTCAACGAATTTAACTTTGTTGTCTTTGATCTTGAGCGAGACTTGGCAACCGACGCCGCAGAACGGGCAGACGCTTTCCACTTCTTTGTCGTAGTCTTTTGTATCACCCATTTGGTTTTCATCAGTGACAGTCGCCGGCAACAGTGCACCGGTCGGGCAAGCCTGCACGCATTCGCCACAAGCCACACACGATGACGTGCCCATCGGATCATCCATATCGAAAACCGGGTAGGCATTGCTGCCGCGTCCAGCCATGCCAATCACGTCGTTGACTTGCACTTCGCGGCAGGCCCGCACGCACAGGCCGCATTGGATGCAGGCGTCAAGGTTGACGGACATCGCGACATGGCTGTCATCAAGCAATGGAATGTGGTCGGGTTCTTGTTGGGGGAAACGGCTTGCGCTGACGTCTTGGGTCGCAGCCATATCCCATAAGTGCGACGATTTATCATGTGCGACGTCTTGGGCAGGTTGGTCGGCGACCAGCAGCTCCATGACCATCCGGCGCGCTTGCTTTTCGCGTGGCTGGTCGGTGGTTACGACCATGCCTTCGGACGGTTCGCGGATACAGCTCGCGGCCAGCGTACGCTCGCCATCAATCGCGACCATGCACGCGCGACAGTTCCCGTCAGAGCGGTAACCCGGGGCAGGTTTGTGGCACAGATGCGGGATCACAAGCCCGCGCCCATTCGCGACTTCCCAGATTGTCTCGCCCGGTGCGGCGGTTACGGACTGGCCGTCGAGCGTAAAGGTAACGTGGTCTGACATCAGGATTCTCCGGGCTGATCTTGCTCAGACTACACCATTTGCATCGATCTGCCGAAAGGCCGTCCGCGACTGCAAGCGACGCATTTGCGCCATACGAGATTTCCGATGGGCTACGAGGGTTTCTGTTGGGGGAAATCAACCTGCAAGCTCGGCTTCGACAAACGCTAAATTGGCGCGAACCTCTTGGATGGCCGGATCAAGCACGCGCGCCCGCCTGAGCGCTCGCCTTGCGCCAAGCAGATCACCTTGTGCATAGCGCGCATTGCCTAGACCGAATTGCCAGAGCCAGCTGTCAGGCCACTCCGCAGCGCCTGTCTCGTAAAGCGTTTCGGCAGCTTTGAATTGCGACACCCTTTCCAATGCTGCAGCAGCCGACAAAACGTCCTTTTCATCCGCACTTGCCGGTAACTGATCTGGTGGCAACACGACCAGGCCCCAATAGTCACCGCGCCGCCAAGTGCGTTCAAAGACGGCAAATTCCATGATCATCTGGTCCAACTGACCAGAGTTCAGGTAGATTTCATCTTTGTCAAAATCATAGCCCGTCACGACACCGTAGTGCCAAACCGGAAGGACACCCAAACCGAGGTTTTGAAAGACAATCACCGGATGGCCTGCGTTCACTTCGGTCAGGAGTTGATCAAAGTCGCTGATCTCAGTTGCCAATTGGCCCAACCGGCGGCTGCTGCCAATCATATCAGCCAGATAGGTGCCACCCGCGCCGGGGCTAAAGGCAAGCGCTGCGACGTCTTGCTGTGTCACGTCTGCCCCGGCCCATTGCATTACCATCGCAATTGATGCGGGGCCGCAAAAGAAGTCCTCTTGTTTGATCAGCGGCACGCCAGCGACCTGCGCACGTGTTGGCGCCTCGAAGCTTAGCCGCTCATCGGGATCAAAAGGTGAAGCACAGGCTGCCAGCCAGCCAAGCGCCAGCAAGCAGACAAGACGCGTTAGCGCACGCAACGTGTAAAGTTAAAGAACCGCGTGAAGCACAAAAGGTCCGTCACAAGCAAAATCACGAAGATCGTAAAGAGCGTGCCTACGATATCTGCACCCGCACTATCGTTTTCCATCTGTGTCAGCATCGTTGCAATTTCGGCATCAGACAGCGCGGCAAGACGGGCTTCTGCCTCGATCGGGTCAATGCCAAGGGCGACAATCTCTGCCTGCACATCAGCGCGCTGCATCTCGTCCATCAAAGCATTGCGACTGGCCAATGCGGTGTATTTGTTGATCGCAGCGTCGGTGCCGACCATCTCGGCTTGTGCCATTGTCACGGCCTGCGTCGCCAAAATCAGCTGCGCCGATAGCACGATTGCGATGCTTTTCTTGCTTATATTAAGAATGCCCATAGCGTTTTCCCAAATTGCCGACGGGACAAATGCCCGCCGTATTGCCCCAGTTAACACTAGTTTTGAGCAATTCCACCGACAACGCAACCACTCGCTTTGGCAAGCAGCCGCAACTGGCAAAAACCTGATTACGCGAAAGCCATCATGTTGTTGATCAGGAAAATCCGCAAAATCTCGATCCCGACGAGAACAACGATCGGGGAAAGGTCGATGCCGCCAAGATTAGGCATCACCTGACGCACACGGCTGTACATCGGCTCAAGGACGCGTTCGAGCCCGTACCAAACCTGGCCCACAAATTCCTGCCGAATGTTCAGCACTTCGAAACGGATCAGCCAGCTCATGATGAAGTGGGCGATCACGAAAAACCGGACGACGCCGAGGATCAGCAGGAGGGCTTGGATGATTGTCAGCATTGGTGCGGTGTCCTTCGTTTGGTCTGCCATGACCTAAGCGTTCAAATGCGCGGCGACAAGTCCGAGGTTGCCGCAAGGTCAAAGTTGACGTGCACGTCAAGTAAACCCATGTCCAGTCCATAGGCAGAGGACACCACGCATGTATCCCATCGTTCGTTTAGTCAAAGAAGTCATCAAAAGCAGCCGGATGCCACCCATCACGGCATTGGACAGTCATGTGTCGCATCACCGCTGTTGGCCCCAAGACATTGATAATTTCTTGGAAATGAACAATGGGCGCATTCTGACGATCCTTGATCTGGGCCGCACCGGGCTTGCGATGCGTTCTGGTCTCTTACGGGCTTTGCCGCGAAATGGCTGGGCGCTGACGATGGCTGGCGCGTCCGTGCGATATCGCAAACGGATCCGTCCCTTTGTGAAGTTCCGTATTGTCAGTAAGGCCGTTGGCTGGAGTGATCGGTTCTTTTATCTCGAACACACGATCTGGATTGGTGATGAATGCGCGGTTCAAGCACTATTTCGAGCTGCGATCACGGACAAGAACGGGATCGTCAACCCCACCAAGGTGTTCGCCGCTGTTGGCATGGAACAACCCTCCCCGGAAAAACCAGCTTGGGTTCAGGCGTGGATTGATGCGGACAATACACGCCCTTGGCCACCCGAAGACGACGGCACGTCTTAAGAAAGAATTCTTGCCAGCAAGCGGCTTATCTGTGTCTTATCCCCGTCAGGGAAGAGCAGGTGTAATCGCATGGCAGTCAGCAAAAAACGCATCTGGGGATGGATGGCCTTTGATTGGGCGTCACAGCCTTTTTATACGCTTGGTCTGACTTTCATTTTTGGGCCCTATTTTGCTGTCGTCGCGACCGAATATTTCCTCGGCACCGGACTTGATCGCGAGGCTGCCAATGCGCAGTCGCAGGCGATGTGGTCCGCAGGGCAGACGATTGCCGGCCTGCTGATTGCCCTGACCGCGCCGTTTTTGGGCGCATTCGCTGACAATTCGGGCCGCAAGATGCCTTGGATCGCGTTCTTCTCGGTCGTTTATGTCGTGATGACCTTTATGCTTTGGGGGCTGACACCAGATGGATCATCCCTGATCTTGATGCTGATCATCTTCTACGTCGGCTTTTTTGCCGCTGAAAGTGCTTTGAACTTCGTGAACGCGATCCTGCCATCACTGGGCAACGATCAAGAGGTTGGGCGTATCTCCGGGTCAGGTGCCGCGTTTGGGTATTGGGGCGGTGTCACATCGCTCTTTATCATGCTGCTGCTGTTTGCCGAAAGCGATGAAGGCGTGACCCTATTGGGTATCGCGCCACTCTTTGGTTTGGATCCCGAAATGCGCGAAGGCACGCGTTTCGTCGGGCCGTTCATCGCGCTTTGGTATTTTATCTTTATCATTCCGTTCTTCATGTTCGTTCGCGACGACCCCAAAGCGGAAAAGAAGTCAACGAAGCTGGGTGCGGTTTGGGGCGAACTTGTTGAAACACTGCGCTCTGTCTTTCATCGCAAAAGCCTGCTCAACTTCCTTGTTGGGTCTATGTTTTACCGCGATGCACTAAATGCGCTTTATGCGTTCGGCGGGGTCTATGCCGCGCTCGTTCTGGATTGGCAGACGATCCAAATTGGTGTATTTGGTATCATCGCCGCAATTGCAGCGGCCATCACCACATGGCTTTCGGGTATTTGCGATCAGCGGTACGGACCAAAACCTGTGATCCGCGTCGCCGTTTGGGTTTTGATTGGCGTGTCAATTGTCATCGTCGGCATGTCACGTGAGGCTATGTTCGGTATTCCGTTCGCCGATGGTTCAACGACGCCTGACATCATTTTCTATATCTGCGGTGTGTGCATCGGTGGTGCAGGTGGTGCTGTTTATGCCTCTTCGCGCTCAATGATGGTCCGTCACACGCATCCAGACCGCCCGGCAGAAGCGTTCGGCTTATTTGCGCTTACGGGCAAAGCGACTGCATTTTTGGCACCAGCGTTGATTACTTTGTTCACAATTATGACCGGTAACAATCAATTAGGGTTCTTGCCCGTAATCTTTCTTTTCTTGATCGGGCTTTTGTTGCTACGCTGGGTCAACAAAGACGGAGATCGCGCAGAATGGTCCGCTTCATAATCGCAGCAGTGCTCGCCGCCACTTTGGCCGCATGTCAGGCAGAAGAACCGCCCGCTATCAGTGTGTCGAGCCAGAATTTGAATGATAACCGCGTTGCCAAGACGCTGTTTGGTGCACTGCCAACCAGTTCGGAACAACCGCCGCAACCCTTCGGAGGGTATGCCCGTGGCTGTCAAGCGGGTGCGCAACAGTTGTCAGAAACCGGCCCGACATGGCAAGCGATGCGCCTGTCGCGCAATCGCAATTGGGCGCAACCAAAGACAATCAGATTTGTGAGTGACCTTAGCCGCTTTGCCGCCACGCAACCGGGGTGGGAGGGGCTTTATATCGGCGATATGAGCCAACCACGCGGTGGCCCAATGCTGACAGGGCACCGTAGCCATCAAACCGGTCTTGATGTTGACGTGTGGATGCTACCACCCGAACGGCTTGATCTTACCGCCGCCGAACGCGAGAGTATTTCGTCGATTTCGATGCGGCGCAATGCCGGTGCTTTCACCAACAGCAGTTGGACGCCTGAACATGAAGCCATCGTGCGTGCCGCGGCGTCTGACCCGCGCACGGCCCGGATATTCATCTTTCCAGGTGCAAAGGTCGCAATGTGCAATTCTGCGGCAGGTGATCGTAGCTGGCTGAACAAGGTGCGTCCGTGGTGGGGTCATCATTACCATTTCCATGTGCGCTTGAACTGCCCCGAGGGTGCCTCTGGCTGTACCAGTCAAGCACCACCACCACCCGGTGACGGCTGCGAAGAAGCGCAAGGTTGGGTCGACCGGATTTTGAACCCACCGCCGCCCGATCCGGACGCGCCACCACCAACACCGCGCGCTGATTTGACAATGGCAAACCTACCCGGGCAATGCCTTGACGTGTTGAACGCAGAATAGGTGCTGCGCTGGCCTTGCTTATTTGCCCTGCTTTGGGCCGCGCCTGTGTGGGCCGAAGCCATCTTGATCGGTAGCTATGAATGGCGTGTTGAGCATCCACGATTTGGCGGGTTTTCTGGGGTTGAAGTCACAGCGGACGGGGCTGGCTTCATTGCCTTGAGCGATCGCGGATCTTTCGCAAATGGAACCTTCGAGAGAGAGAACGGGCGCATAGTCGGCATCGAATTGGATGCGATCCGGCCGCTGTTCATCGGCAACCGCGTGCCACTGCGGGGCAAGCAAAGCGATAGTGAAGGGCTGGCAATTGGCGATGACGGCGTCATCCATGTGTCTTTTGAATCGATCCACGGTTTGCGGGTTTTTGCCGGTGTTGACCAACCTGCCTCAGACTTGATCACATCACCAGCGTTCGACAACCTGCAATTGAATTCATCGCTTGAAGCTTTGGCCATTGGGCCCGATGGTGCGCTCTATACCATGCCAGAGCGCTCTGGTTTGGCCACGCGTCCTTTCCCTGTTTATCGGCTCAAAGACGGGATGTGGGACCAACCCTTTGCGCTTCCACGGTCAGGCGCATTCTTGATCTCAGGAGCGGATATCGGACCCGATGGGTTGCTCTATGTATTAGAGCGGGATTTTGTCGGTATTGGCTTTCGCAGCCGGATCAGACGGTTTGATTTGCAAGGGCAGAACGAAGAATTAGTCTTGGAAACCCGCGTGCGCACCCATGACAATCTGGAAGGCATCAGCGTGTGGCGAGACGACCAAGGTCTACGGATGACATTGATCTCTGATGATAACTTCCGCAGCTTTCAACGGACTGAATTCGCCGAATACCGATTGACGGACTAGGTACGCAGCGTTAGATCGCCGGTGTCCCCAACTCTGGGGGCCAAGTGCCGCACCCTTGTCAAAACGGATTAATCAAATGACACGTATCCTTCCCGGCGTTATCGCCATGGCCACTATTGTTGTGGCGTCAAATATTCTTGTCCAATTCCTTATCCTTGATGGGCTACTCACGTGGGGGGCTTTCACCTATCCACTCGCTTTTCTAGTCACCGACGTGATGAACCGGGTCTATGGACCGTCAGCGGCACGGAAGGTCGTATTTTCCGGCTTGATCGTCGGCATCATCTGTTCGCTGATCGGCACGCAGATCATGCTGCAAGGCGATGGCTTTGAATATCCCGCCGTTGCATTGCGTATCGCCATAGGATCCGCCACGGCGTTCTTGGTGGCGCAACTCTTGGACATCGCCGTGTTCCACCGTCTGCGTGAAGGTTCCTGGTGGAAGGCACCTTTGGGCAGCACTTTGGTTGGCTCGACCGTCGATACCGCGATCTTCTTTTCAATTGCTTTTGCCGCCGTGTTCAACGGCTTCAGCGCCTCTGCCGCCGAAGAGGTCATGTGGGCACAGGACTCCGCTCCCTTCCTGCTAACAGGTCCGGAGATGCCGCTTTGGATCACATTGGCTGTTGCGGATTGGGGCGTGAAACTGTCCATCGCTTTGCTGGCGCTTGTACCATTTCGCATTATTGTTACGCGCCTCTTGCTGCG
This sequence comes from uncultured Paracoccaceae bacterium, assembly GCA_947488605.1. Lineage (GTDB taxonomy): Bacteria > Pseudomonadota > Alphaproteobacteria > Rhodobacterales > Rhodobacteraceae > Yoonia. Next base: position 42,610 of record CANKZJ010000003.1, read on the forward strand.
AGACGCATAAACACGACATCAGGTATCTTTTTACTTGAAATATACCAAATCTGTGCGAACCTCCTCTTAGGCGAAACATTTGAAAGGAGGTGATCCAGTGCATCATGAGGTATTGGAGAAGTGTGTCGGGACAACTTGGGAGGTTCACAGCTAGGGCAGCCCTTGGCTGAGAAAGACCCAAGGTGGAGATCCTAACCGACCCACCTCCGTAGATCAGGAAAGGGCCATCCCACAGCCGGGGGTGGCCCTTTTTCTTATGCGTTTGCAATGTATGTTTGCCTTACAATACCTGTACATAGAGTTTAATTGCGGCTGTCGGAGCCTCCGGCGGGAGTATTTAGGGCAAGATGATGCGCATTAACGACCACATTGAGATCGCAGATTGGGAACTGACAGAAAGCTTTACACGCGCGTCTGGCCCCGGTGGGCAGAACGTGAACAAAGTCTCCACAGCTGTTGAACTGCGGTTTGAGGCTGCGCGTTCGCCCAGCCTGCCTGAGCATGTCAAAGCGCGGCTCAAACGGCTCGCCGGACGAAGATGGACGCAGGATGGCGCGCTGGTTTTGTTCGTTCAAGAGACCCGAAGTCAGGCGCGAAATCGCGAAATTGCACGTGAGAGGCTTTCCGAGTTGATTAAGAAAGCCTGCGAAAAACCCAAGCGAAGGTTGGCGACAAAACCAACATATGGGTCAGTTAAACGCAGGCTTGCTGGCAAGAAAGCACGTGGCGAAGTGAAAGCCCTGCGCGGGAAGGTCGATGAATAGAGTTAAGCCGCAAGAAGTCTGAATCTGTAGCTTGATCACCAGTTATTAAGACATATCAGCAACACTGCACGGTATTCGACCTTTGGATACCTTAACATGTCTCAGTTTCAAATCTTGCTTGCTCCGGTTGTCGCACTGATGGGCTTGGCCTTTTTGTTTAATGTTGTTTTGCGGAACTTCCGCGACACCGCGTATGAACAAATTGCATTCGGTGCCCTGTTTGGCGCCGCCGTCGTTTTGGGCATGACTCACCCTTTGTCACTGGGTGAAGGTTTGATTTTTGATACCCGCACTTTGTTAGTTGCGGCCGCTGTCGCGTTTGTTGGCCCCTTGGCCGGGCTCATCGCGCTTGTTGCAGGTGTAACGTGCCGCCTGATTATCGGCGGTGCAGGAACCGAGGCAGGTCTTGTCGGCCTTGTCATCGCCTTTGGGTTGGCGCTTGGGTGTATCCGGCTGATGAAGAACAATGTGAGTAACCCCGTTTTACATGATGCCGTGCTTGGGATCGCAGTTACCCTGTCAGTTGTTGCCTTTTTCGTTTTACCATATGAACTTGCGATCAGTTTGCTTGTTACTGTTTTACCAACTCTACTGATCGTGAATATCGTCGGCATGGTTTTGATCGGCATGGTTTTCAGGCGAGAAGTGCAGCACTTCGAGTATACAAAGAGGCTTGCCGCTCATGCGAAGACAGACTCTCTTACAAATCTGCTCAACCGTCGAGGCATGAATGCCGAGTTTGATGCGACGACGTTTGACCCGCGGTGTGGGCACGCAATGTTCTACTTTGATATAGATGACTTCAAACACGTGAACGATAACTTTGGTCACGGTGCAGGTGACGCAGCCTTGGCCATAGTTGCAGCCCGCATTAAAGAGAGCCTTCGCGACGAAGCTATATTCACGCGCCACGGTGGTGATGAGTTCTCTATCTATCTGCCAAGGCTGGCGGCGGCAGACGTCCAAAACGTGGCGGACCGGCTTTGTTCTGCAATATCAGATCAATCCTTTACGTCTGACAATGTGACTTTTGACGTTTCAATCAGTGTTGGTGCGCTTTGGAGTAAGAAAGACTTGTCGGTCCAGAATATGATTGACCTGGCAGACGCTCAGTTGCTACTCGCAAAACAAGCTGGAAAGAACCGCGCGCAGATCGCCTATGACAATCCGGGTCAAGCGGCGGCTGTGGCATGAGGTCGGGATACTTGGCTGAAATACCGCAGCGTCTACGGCTCAGCGCGCTCAAATTTACCTAAACGACAACATCTATCGCTTCTTGTGATCCAACACCGAAGACGCGTTTGTAGCGCGCAACTTCTTCTGTCGGTCCCATCGCCTTCTTTGGATTATCGCTTAGTTTGACCGTCGGTCGTCCATTGGCAGAGACGGCTTTGCAGACCAGGGAGAATGGTGCCAGTGCATCTTCTTCTACCAGCCCTTTGAAGTCGTTGGTCAGCATCGTTCCCCACCCAAAAGACACCCTACAACGGCCGGAAAATTGCTTGTGCAGCTCGCTGATTTTGTCAACGTCCAACCCATCTGAGAAGATGACCAGTTTATCCCGCGGATCCTCACCCCGTGATTTCCACCAATTGATCGCAGTTTCAGCCCCGGTTGCCGGGTCTCCACTATCGACCCTTATCCCGGTCCAGCCAGCCAACCAATCGGGTGCACGTTCAAGGAAACCTTCAGTCCCGTAAGTATCGGGCAGGATGATGCGCAGGTTGCCGTCGTGTTCGTCCTGCCAATCAGCCAGCACGTCGTAGGGCGATTGCAGCAACGCGTCATCCGTATCGGCCAAGGCTGCATAAACCATAGGAAGTTCATGAGCATTTGTACCGATTGCCTCAATCTCGCGCATCATGGCGATCCGGCAGTTGGATGTACCGGTGAAGTTCTTACCCAACCCCTCCATCATCGCCTGCACACACCAGTCTTGCCATAGATAGCTATGCCTGCGACGGGTGCCGAAATCCGCGACCCGCAAATCTGATATCGGCTTCAGGCTATCGACCTTTTCCCATAGTTTTGTCATCGCACGGGCATAAAGCACCTGCAGTTCAAACTTGCCCATATCTGCCAAAACCGCCCGACTGCGAAGTTCCATTATTACCGATAGCGCGGGGATTTCCCAAAGCATCACTTCGGGCCATGTGCCCTCAAACGTCAGCTCATATTGGCCATCCTTTTTCTCAAGGTGGTATGGGGGAAGTTGCAAATTCTCAAACCACTCCATGAAGGCTGGGGTGAACATCTGTCGTTTACCATAGAAGGTGTTACCGCGCAGCCAAGTGCTTTCACCACGGGTGAGGCGCAGGGACCGGATGTGGTCAAGTTGTTCGCGCAATTCACCTTCGTCAACGAGATCGGCTAAACGGATCGTCTTGGTCCGATTGATCAGTGAAAAGGTGACCTGCGTCGTGGGATGATTGCGGAAAACAGACTGACACATCAACAGTTTGTAAAAGTCCGTGTCGATCAATGACCGCACAATGGGGTCGATCTTCCATTTGTGGTTCCAGACCCGTGTGGCGATGTCGACCATATTCAGTTCCCCCTGTTGGCGCTTACGTGTTAGATCAAGTGGGCGCTGGGGTGGCAAGGGGGCCAATTCAATGACAATGCGTTACGATTTTGGAATGGTCGCGGTGGCACCAGATCCTTTTGGTGAACCTGAAAACAACGGAAACAGCGCAGTCGCCATGTTTTGTGACCTCGACGTCGTCGCGGCGTTGAAACGCGCGGACAAAAATGTACAAACCTTCTTCACAGCGAGCGGCTTTGTGCTGGATGCACATGACAATGGGGCACCGCCCGGGCGATTTCCTGCCGACGACGAAAACAGTCGGATTACGATTATCGATAAGCTGTCTGCGAACCTCAGCACCCATGATTTGGAAAATGCCAATTGGGGTGGGTTTGATTTTTCGGCCTTCATGGACTCGCTATCAAAGGCCCAGCCGATCGCAGAAGAGTTGCTTGCCCCCACCGATGTCTCACTTCAACACGTTCAAGCGCCGGCAAGTATACCCGCGCCTCAAGGCCAACGTTTGATTGCGTTAGGTGTTCTAATCGTTGGATTGCTTTTGCTTTTCTACGTCGCCAGCCAGCTTCTTTTGTGATTTAGGCACAGCAGACGTCCTCGCAAGGCAATTTTCGAATGTCCTCTTCCCCCTATTCTGCCGGCTTGGTTGGCGCGGTTGTCTTGGCGATGACGCTGATTGTCGGTGGGGATGCAGCGGCTACACTTCTGACGAGTGCGGGATTTCCACAGACTTTCGTTGCATGGACACGTTTTGCCCTTGCCGCTGTATTATTGGCGCCGCTTTGCGGATTAGGCCGCGCAGACCTAAGCGAGTTTTTGAACTGGCGTCTTTATTTGCGTGCCGCTTTGATCGTTGGCGGGATCGTCTGCATTCTGACCGCGCTAAAGACAGAGCCAATGGCAAATGTATTTGCAGGCTTCTTTGTTGGCCCTGTGGTGTCCTACTTTTTGTCGGCACTTTTGTTGCGCGAGCGGATCACGCTAATCCGTACTGTCCTGCTGTTGATCAGCTTTGCGGGCGTATTGCTTGTCGTGCGTCCCGGGTTTGGTATGACACCGGGGATGGGCTTTGCCATCCTAGCTGGCTGTTTTCATGGGGCATACCTCGTCGCAACGCGGTGGCTTGCGGGCGACTACCGTCCGCGGTTCTTGCTGTTCTCACAATTGCTGATCGGGGCAATCCTGCTGGCGCCATTTGCACTATCACAAACGCCACAAATGACGCTGCCGTTCATAGCATTGATCACGGTCTCGGCGCTTGGATCAGCGGGCGGCAATTTCTTGTTAGTTTTAGTGAACCGGACAACACCCGCTGGCGTTGTCGCACCTTTGATTTACAGCCAGTTACTCGCAGCCATGGTGATCGGTTGGTTCGTCTTTGGGCAATGGCCCGATGGCCTTAGCTTGGTTGGCCTTGCGGTCATTATGGTGGCAGGCGTCTCGTCGGTCTGGTTTGCCAGAAAAGGTCGTTAGGACAGCGTCACACCTGCTTCAATCATGCCTGCCTTGGCCGCATCAAGCGAGCCGTCAAAGTCTATTGCCCGGCAAAGGGCCATATTCACAGTCACATCAAAGCCCAATTTTGCAGCATCTACAGCGGAATAATTCACGCAAAAATCTGTCGCCAACCCGACCAGCGTGAGGGTCGTAGTGCCCCGCGTCCGCAAGTACCCTTCCAGACCAGTCGGTGTCGTTTTGTCGTTTTCAAAGAAGGCAGAGTAGCTGTCGATCGCGGGATTGTACCCTTTACGAATGATCAAATCAGCCCGGTCAGTCATAAGATCGGCATGAAACGCAGCGCCTTTGGTGGCTTGAATGCAATGATCAGGCCATAGCACCTGCGGACCGTAAGGCATCTCAACCATACTCATCGGGGCAGCATCATGCGTCGATGCGAACGACGAATGGCCCGCTGGGTGCCAGTCTTGAGTCAGGATCACGGCGCTGAAATCGCCCATTGCGGCATTGATACCTGCCACGATTTGATCCCCTTCAGCTACAGCCAGTGCGCCCCCGGGACAGAAATCATTTTGAACATCGATGACAAGCAATGCGTGGGTCATGGCGGGCTCCTCTGCGTCTGGTCGCAATCTAACGCTTGGAGTGCGGGTCTGCGACTGTTTTTATCTGATCATTCGGGTATTCAGCAGCTGGCGAACATACAATATGACAGGCTTGAAGAAATTCGGGCAGAGGCGTAATTGAAGCGCATGTATATCGTTGCTGCACTTTATCATTTTACGCGTTTTGGCGACCTTGCTGCGCTGCGGGGGCCGCTTCTTGATGTGTGCAAATCGCAAGGTATCCAAGGGACGTTATTGTTGGCCCACGAAGGGATCAATGGGACCATCGCGGGTGACCGCGAAGGGATTGATACGGTGCTGGCGCATATTCGGAATTTGCCCGGATGCGCCGCTCTGGAGTGGAAGGAAAGCACAGCGACAACGCCGCCGTTTCACCGGATGAAAGTACGCCTGAAGAAAGAGATCGTGACAATGGGCCAACCGGACGTCGATCCGGTTGCACAGGTCGGCAACTATGTGGACCCGAAAGATTGGAACGATTTGATCAGCGCACCCGATGTCGCCGTGATTGACACACGCAATGATTATGAGGTCGCTATCGGCACGTTTGATGGGGCTGTTGACCCCGACACAAAAAGCTTTGGCGAATTCCCGGCTTGGTGGGAAAAAAACAAACATCGCTTCCATAACAAACGCATCGCGATGTTTTGCACGGGCGGCATCCGTTGTGAAAAGTCGACGAATTACCTGATGGGACAGGGTGTTGAGGATGTTTATCACCTCAAGGGCGGTATCTTGAAATACCTCGAAGAGATGCCGCAAGCCGACAGCAAATGGGACGGTGACTGCTTTGTCTTTGATGCCCGCGTTAGCGTGGGGCACGGGTTAGCGGAAGGGCCACATATCCTGTGTCATGCCTGTCGGCGACCACTCGTTCCGGCAGATCGAGACAATCCCGCGTTTGAACAAGGGGTGTCTTGTCATCAGTGTATTGACGACACGACACCACAAGACAAAGCGCGCTTTCGTGAACGCCAAAAGCAGATGCAACTCGCCAAAAGGCGCGGCACCAATCACATTGGCGGGCAATAGGCAGACTGGGATATGCATGTCACTGGGACCAAATTGGTGATCATGCTTTCACAGTTTGTGCTTGAATGGTCTAGGCATCTTCAGGTCTGAGAATCGCCCGTCTTAGTTGAAGTTGCTATAGAAATCATCGCTCGCAATCCGAACCAAGAAACCCAGGCCGTGTTGTTGAGTTTCTTGTCGAACTTCAATGATATTCTCTTCAAAAACCTCGACTTGGAGAAAGACACGGTTGTTCTGCAGAATGTTCTTCATACCTGCCAAAGCCTGCAATTCGGCGCCCTCGACATCCATTTTGCAGAAAATGGTTCTGCCCGAAAAATCTAGAACGCTATCCAAGGATCGGCACGCCACTTTGAAATCGTCGGCCTCACCTTGAGAGGACAACCTCGCCTTGCCACGATTACCGTCTTTGAAAGACTCGCTTCTAGCGAAAGATAATTCTCCGTCATGATCAGACGCCGCCACCGGATGAACTTCGACCGAAGAATGGAGCCCGTTCAGAAACAGTTGGGCATGTAGCTGAGCACGATTGCGAGGGTCAGGTTCAAAGAAATGCACGGTTCCAACGCCCTGCTTAGAAGCTTTGATACCGTAGAGGCCCCAATAGGATCCAACGTCAAGAAAGACGCAGTCTGAAAGGTTGTCTTGCTGACTTATCGCGGCTTGCATCTTTGCGCGTTGCTCAGGTTCCCAGTCATTCCCTTGCAGAATTCTGTGATCTACCATAGAAGACTGATCAAGTAGAAGGTTCAGACCTTCCCACTCAACGGACCGAAACTGTTTCGATTCTTTTTGCCGAATAAGCCCAAAGTAGCGCCGAAAGCGCGAGATACTTCGTTGAACTTCTCTTTCAATTCGCGCACGACGGTCGTCTGCATGGTAAACTTGCTGAAATATATTTCCTTTGGAACGTCCCATTAGAAATCTAGGTTTTCTACATTCAGCGCGTTGTTCTGAATAAACTCCCGGCGCGGTTCAACGACATCGCCCATCAGCTTTGTGAACAAGTCATCCGCGTCGGCCAAATCTTCGACTTTCACTTGCAGTAATGTTCGTGCATCCGGGTCCAGTGTCGTCTCCCAAAGCTGATCAGGGTTCATCTCGCCCAATCCTTTGTAGCGTTGGAAGGACAGGCCCTTTTCACCTTCTTCAAGAACGGCTTTCAGTAGATCAAGCGGGCCATGAATGACCTGACTACGGTCTTTACGCACCAAGGTCGCTGGCAGATTGTAGACCTCCTGCAAGCTTTGCGTGAACGTACCGGTCCGCCGCGCTTCACCACCGCGCAGCATCGGGCCGTCTAACGTGCGGACCTCTTCAACACCGCGCAAGATACGGGCAAGGCGCATGCCTTGGTCTTGCGTGATCCGACCTTGCCAACCGCGCTCCCACTCGAGCGCAATCAGGTTCAGGCGCTCTGCAACACGGTCGGCCGTACCTTGCAGGTCACTTTCCACAACGCCGGGCACAAATGCACCGGCAATTGCGGCTTGTTCCAAAATATGGCGCGGGTAGTGCGTTGGAAACGCCTCAAGAACGCGGCGCAATTGACGCGCTTCGTCGACGACACGGCGCAGATCGGCACCGGCGATTTCCTCGCCATTACCCTGCCGCAGCATTGCGCCATCGATACCCTGTTCAATCAGGTATTCGTCCATCGCAGCTTGGTCTTTGAGGTAAACCTCTGATTTGCCGCGCGATACTTTGTAAAGCGGCGGTTGTGCGATGTAGAGGTAACCACCCTCAATCAGTTCAGGCATCTGGCGGAAGAAGAACGTCAGCAGCAAGGTGCGAATATGCGCCCCGTCAACGTCCGCGTCGGTCATGATGATGACTTTGTGATAGCGCAGCTTATCGATGTTGAATTCGTCACGGCCAATGCCCGTACCCAGCGCCATAACAAGGTTGCCAATCTCTTGGCTGCCCAGCATCCGGTCAAATCGAGCGCGTTCGACGTTCAGGATCTTACCTTTGAGCGGTAGAATTGCCTGCGTGCCGCGGTCACGGCCCGTCTGGGCAGAGCCACCGGCAGAATCGCCCTCCACGAGGAAAACTTCGGTCTTGGACGGGTCTTTTTCAGAACAGTCTTTCAGCTTGGACGCGTTAAAATTCACATCCATTGCCGATTTGCGCCGGATTTCGCGGGCTTTACGCGCGGCTTCACGTGCGGCGGCGGCTTCGACGATTTTGCTGATAATGGATTTGGCGATGGCAGGGTTTTCTTCAAACCATTCGTTCAGCTTTTCACCGACGAGGTTCTCAACCGCAGGACGCACTTCCGAGCTGACCAGCTTGTCTTTGGTCTGGCTGGAGAATTTTGGATCGGGCACTTTGACGGATAACACGCAGGTCAGACCTTCGCGCGCGTCATCACCTGTGAGTGATACTTTTTCTTTTTTGCTGATACCTGTTTCAGTCGCGTATTTTGTGATTGCACGGGTCAACGCACCGCGGAAACCCGCAAGGTGTGCACCGCCATCGCGTTGTGGGATGTTATTTGTGAACGGCAGAACCATTTCATTGTAGCTGTCGTTCCACCACATCGCCACTTCGACGACGATATCATCGCGCTCGCCGACCACATAAATAGGCTCTTCCATCAGCGGGGTCTTGGAACGGTCAAGGTATTTGACGAACTCTTTGACGCCACCTTCGTAGAATAGATCAGCCTTGAGCGGCTCTGCCGGGCGCAGGTCTTCCAGAATAATCCGCACACCTGAATTCAGGAATGCCAACTCACGCAGACGCTTTTCAAGCTGGCTGAATTCAAAGTCGCGGTTCGTGAAGGTTTCCAGAGACGCAAGAAAGGTAACTTCCGTGCCCTTACGCCCATTTGCATCACCCTCAACACGCAGATGCTCTTTGGTAAAGCCGCCCTCGAACCGAGCATAGTGTTCTTTGCCGTCGCGCCAGATGCGCAGTTCAAGATAGTCGGACAGCGCGTTCACAACAGAGACACCCACGCCGTGCAGACCGCCAGAGACCTTGTAGGAGTTGCTGTCGAACTTACCACCAGCATGTAGTTGGGTCATGATGACTTCGGCAGCTGACACGCCTTCTTCCTCGTGGATGCCCACCGGAATACCGCGCCCATTGTCACCAACAGTTACCGACCCATCGACATTGATTTTCACATAAACATGGTCGGCATGACCCGCCAGTGCCTCGTCAATGCCGTTGTCCACGACCTCGTAAACCATGTGGTGCAGACCAGAGCCATCATCGGTATCACCGATGTACATACCAGGACGCTTGCGAACTGCCTCTAAGCCTTTGAGAACTTTGATAGAATCCGCGCCGTAGTCTTCTTGGTTTTGCTGTTCGTCTGCCATGGGGCTTGCCTTATATCTTTATCCCCAAAATGTATGCGTTTTTGCAGGGAATGTCACGCAAATGACACCATATTTTGTGGTTTTCAGCTGGCAAATAAATGGCACCTAAAACAGGCCGATCACAACGCCAACGCCAATCAAAAGAATGCCTGCGATGACGTTCATGCGACGCACCGCGCTTGGTGACTTCAAAAGCCCGCGCACCCGGTCAACCGATGCCGCAAGAATAAGGTTTCCTACCAGTGGAACCACGAAACTCAACGTACAAATCGCGATCATGTCGGGGACTGTGACGATGCTCAGATCAAAGAAACCCGGCAGAACGCCCATGTAAAACAACACGGCTTTGGGATTGCCGATAATCACTGCCACACCCGCGAGGAAACCCGCCCACATCCCTGGCCGCGTCAGGCGACTATTGGCGTCAAGCTTATGATCTGCGTTGCGGATCAAGGCACCTCCCATCAGCATAAAGACCAGTACCGCGACCCATTTCAGGATATCCATGAAGCCTGCGAATTCAGACACCAGCCATGCGACGCCCAGCACCGCGACAAGCGGCCAAAGGATATCACCGACGGCGACACCTATCGCGAGAGGCCAAGCCGCCTGAAACCCGCCTGACAGCGACCGTGCAAGCAGCGCGACCCAAACAGGGCCGGGTGTCATGAAAAGAATAATCAATGCGCCTGCATAGAGCAGCAGGTCATATGGTGTGATTGTCATATCAGAACAGATGCCCCATGAGGTCAAGCGGTACGTCAGGGTTCCATTCCGCATCACCCAGCGCCATGACTTGCAAACTATCATCGACGCGCGTGGTGACGTCATGCGAAGCTTCGTCATCAATGCCCAGATACCGCAGTTCATTGCGAGCCGGGCCAAATCCGTGGCGGCCATAGATCGGATGTGTACCAAACAGCACGATGAACCGCGCCAACGTGTCCGCAGCCATCGCGATGACCTCTTTAAGCAATCCACCTGCGATGCCCTGCCCGGCACGGTCCGGGTGCGTTGCAACCTCGGCCAACCCGATGATTGGCACCACTTGATCACCCAAACGCACGACGCGGAACAGTACGGCGATATGACCGACAATCTTGTCTTCATCCCGCGCAATCACACGCATATGGTGGCGCTGCTTGTAATATGACCGCCCGTGAAAGCCATTCTCACCGATACTGCCGAATGCCGCGTCCAACAGCACCCCTATAGCGGCATCATCGGCGGCGCTCAGGTCCAGTTCGTGGATTTTCTCAATCTGCATCGGTAGGTAACGTCAGACTGCCATCAGGGTTGAGTTCCCAGAATGGGTTTTGCGCGACTTCCCAGACATGGCCGTCAGGATCGGCATAGTAGCCGGAATACCCGCCCCAAAACACCTTTTCCGGCGCTTTGAGCGGTGTAGCCCCGGCCTCAAGCGCCAAAGCATAAGCCGCGTCCACCTCTGCCTCCGTGGCGTAGTTCTGTGCAAGTGTCATCGCACCGGTGCCCAACTTGGCATCAGGTCGGCCCTGATCCTTTGCAAGAGGTTCTAGTCCAAAAAAGCCAAGCACCATGCCGTTGATCTGATAAAATACCACCTGACCTTCATCCGCTGTCGGCGTCCAACCTAGTGCGCTGTAGAATGCCTTGGCGCGGCTCAGATCAGAAACACCAAGAGTAATGAGTGTCACGCGTTGCGGTGTCATAAGCTGTCCTTTTGGATGACGACAGATTGGCCGTCTGTTTCGGTCACTTCGGCATATTGGGTGCGATCACCCAGTTCGGCAAAAAGCTCCGGTCCTGTTCCTGTCATAAAGGCCTGTGCGCCCAAGCTACAGATTTCATCATAAAGCGCCGCACGCCGGGTGGCGTCAAGATGTGCTGCGACCTCGTCCAAAAGCAGGATGGGTGGCGCACCAAAATCGCGCGCCAATGCCCGACCATTGGCAAGGATCAAACTGATCAAAAGCGCCTTTTGCTCACCAGTTGAACAATCTTTTGCCGGCACGCCTTTGTCCGCAAAAACGCCTTCCAAATCAGCGCGGTGCGGCCCGACCAGCGTTCGGCCAGCGCCAAGATCGCGGCTTCGGTTGTCGGCCAGCGCGGCTTGCAGATCATCAGGTATTAGTTCGGCGGATGTGAGCGTCAGCACTGCGGTGGGGAATGCTGTCGTGGCAGCCTGCTGTGCCGCCATCAGCTCTGCAATGGCAAAGTGCCGGTTTCGTTGAATGGCAGCACCTGCCTCGGCCATTTGTGCCTCGATCGCGGTGTACCAATGGGGATCACGCACCATGTCCTTGAGAAGCCGATTGCGTTCGCGCATGGCCTTTTCATAGGTCAGGACAGCCTCGGCGTGGGTGGGTTCAAAGCTGAGCGTGGCACGGTCCAAGAACCGCCTGCGCCCTTCGGCACCTTCGATCCAGAGCCGGTCCATTGACGGGACAAGCCACAGAATGCGGGCGATGCGGCCAAGGGCCACCTGCGGTGCTGCTTTGCTATCGATGCGCAACTGCCGGGGGTTCCCCGCCTCGGCCCATGTTTCCAGTTCGTGCGTTTGATGAAGAGATTGCAGGACACCCGAAACTTTCCAACCCAAAGCTTCTGGCTTGCGCGTCAGATCATCAGCACCTGCCCGGCGCAGTCCCCGACCAGGGGACAGGAGCGATACGGCCTCAAGCAGGTTGGTTTTGCCCGCGCCATTGGGACCAAAGATGGCCATCGGGCGACCATCCAATGCAACAGTCGCCCGCTTGTGCGAGCGAAAATGCGAGAGGGTTAGTTCAGAAAGCGCGAGCTTTTTCATGAAAGCTGTGCAGGGTTTTCAAATGCCCTGCCCCGGCAAAATTGGGGAGTGATCAGTTCCGTCAAACGCGCATCGGCATGACAACATAGACGGCAGAGGTATCATTACCTTCACGCATCAAGGTCGGGTCGCCGGAGGAGTTAAACATGAACACCGCATTTTCGCGATCTACCTGACTTGCGATCTCGAGCAGGTATTTGGCATTAAACCCGATCTCAAGCCGCTCGTCACTGTAGGCTACGGCCAATTCTTCTTCGGCGGCACCACTGTCGGGGGCATTCACTGACAGAACCAAACGGTCCTCATCCAAGGACAACTTCACAGCACGTGACCGCTCGGAAGAGACGGTCGCGACCCGGTCAACAGCTTTGGCAAAATCGCTTGCGTCGACTTCTAGCTTGCGTGTGTTTCCTTGCGGAATAACGCGTGTGTAGTCGGGGAAAGTGCCGTCGATTACTTTGGAGGTCAGCGTAATATCTGGTGTCGCAAAGCGGATTTTGGTTTCAGAAACGGACACGGCGATCTGCATATCGTCATCATCAAGCAATTTGCGCATCTCGCCGACTGTTTTGCGTGGCACGATAACACCCGCCATTTCAGCCGCACCATCAGGCAGGTCCGCATCGATGCGCGCCAAACGGTGACCGTCGGTCGCCACGCAGCGTAACACTTTGCCGCCATCGCTTTCGGCGACGTGCATGTAGACACCGTTCAAGTAGTAGCGTGTTTCTTCTGTCGAAATCGCAAATTTGGATTTGTCGAACAGACGGCGCAGCACAGGCGCTGGTGCGGAAAAATTCGCGGCGTATTCCGACGACGCCATCACCGGGAAATCTTCTTTGGGTAATGTGGCCAAGGAAAAATTCGAACGCCCTGCCTCAATGGTCAGCCGACCAGAAGCGCCATCTTCGGTCAGCGTGACTAATGCGCCATCAGGCAATTTGCGCACGATCTCGTTCAGCGTCACCGCAGAAACCGTCGTCGCACCAGCGCGTTCAACCTTGGCAGGTGCGCGATCCACAACTTCGATATCGAGGTCGGTCGCGCGAAACTGCACATCATCGCCTTCGGCTTCGATCAAAACGTTGGCAAGAATTGGGATCGTGTTGCGCCGCTCGACCACAGATTGGGCCTGCGCGACCGCCTTCAAGAGCACTGCACGTTCAATGCTGAATTTCATGTCCCATTCCCCATATTTCGCCACCGGACCAAGCCGGGACGCGGAATGTATCCTATTCCGCGGTCGGCTCAAGCGTTTTGTTGGACTGTTGACGATGCCTTTGCCCGCGTCAAGCAGGAGGCTGCTTTTGCAGAGTTATTCCTGCAAAGCGCGGCGCAAGAGTTCCAGGTCATCCGCAATTTGACTATCAAGCGCCTTAAGCTCTTCAATGCGTTTAACACCGTGCATAACCGTCGTGTGATCACGACCACCAAACCGTCGCCCAATTTCGGGCAAGGATCGGCTTGTCATCTGCTTGGCCAAGTACATTGCGATCTGACGTGGGCGCGCATAGTTGCGCACGCGCTTTGGCCCGATCATGTCGGACAAGCGAATATTGTAGTGCTCGGACACCTTACGCTGGATTTCCTCAACCGTGACCTTGCGATCAGAGGCTTTAAGCACGTCTGACAAACAGTCTTGCGTCAATTCCAGCGTAATTTCGCGACCAACAAGCGATGCAAACGCAAAGAGGCGTGTCAGTGCGCCCTCAAGCACGCGCACGTTGGTCGAAATGCGGTGTGCAAGGAATTCCAGAACGCCGGTCGAGATTTCAAGTTCAGGATATTGAGCGGAGTACACATCGACCTTGGACTGCAAGATACCAAGACGGAGTTCATAGTCTGTGGGGTGCAAATCAACGACAAGACCGCATTGCAAACGCGACTTGATGCGCTCCTCCAGGTCTTTGATTTCGCCCGGGGCGCGATCCGCGGAAATAATGATTTGCTTTTGGCCATCAACAAGCGCGTTAAACGTATGAAAGAATTCTTCCTGCGTGCTGTCCTTACCGCCGATGAACTGCACATCATCAACCATCAAAACATCAACTGACCGGAAAAGCTGCTTAAAATCCATCATCTTACGTTCGCGGAGCGCTGTGATGAAGCGGTACATGAATTGCTCGGCCGACAGATAAAGCACGTTGAGTTCCGGTGAGCGCTGTTTCAACTCTGCCGCAATCGCGTGCATCAGATGCGTTTTGCCAAGCCCGACGCCACCATAAAGAAACAAAGGATTAAATGTGACAGGACCACCTTCGGCGACGCGGCGCGCTGCCGCATGTGCCAGCTCATTGGGCTTGCCGACAACAAAGGTGTCAAACGTGAAGCGCGCATCAAGTGGCGCACCGGAAGATTGAAGGGATTTGGCAGATTTTGACGCTGATTTTGATTTGGCAGGGGTTGGGCGGGTCTGGCTTGGGACGCGGAATTGCAGGCGCTGCACCTCTTCTCCGGCTTTATTCATGTGGTAAATGATCTGGTCACCAAAATTCTGAGCCACATAGTTTCCAATAAAATTAGTTGGAACATCAAAAGTCGCCACACCACCAGAGAGCTGGGCAAATTCGAGCGGTTCGATCCAATTTGAAAAATTGTTTGTTCCCAATGCCGCCTCTAATGCGCTCAACACCTTTGCCCAGATATCGTAAGTCATATTGTCCCTTTGCCCAAACACTTGTCTTCAACATACTTGGGTGCACGCACCCACGACCACATCTACCGAGACAAAAGACTACCGTGGTCCAAGTTGCCCAACTTGAACGGATATCTTCTACCCAAAATCATAGGCCGGGGCGCACGGCAGGTATCAAACAGATACAAACCGGTGCCGAACGGCAGCAAAAGAGCCACAAACAGCAGCGATCCCCAAGGAGCAGACCTTGGCAATCACGCAGACACAACTGGACGAGATGTCATAGCTTCAGCTACTTTTATCCCCGCCACCATCGCATGAAATTTGACATTAATACCTGAACCGCAACAACGCTCATAAGCGCCCTTGCCGCCAAATATCAGTGCAAACCCCTTCATGTCCCCCCGGAACGATGTGAATCGCATGGTCAAGTTAGCAAGGGGTTTGGGGCCGGTTCAATACAACATCGCGCTTGACTCAACGATTGAACGAAAAGAATCTATGCGCCCTTTGAAATGACACGATTTCTGCGCAACGCGATCACATGCCCATAAAAAAAGCGCGCCCACTCTGGACGCGCTTGAACTCTGTTTATTTTCTCGAAGGCGGCAGAATCAGCCGATTGATTTTACGCGGGATGCCAGGCGGGACATTTTGCGCGACGCAGTGTTCTTGTGCATCACGCCCTTTGTCACACCGCGCATCAATTCTGGCTGTGCAGCTTTGAGCGCTTCTGCTGCGGCTTTCTGATCGCCAGAAGCAATCGCCTCTTCAACAGTACGCAAGAATGTGCGGATACGTGAACGGCGCATTTTGTTTACTGCAAAGCGTGCTTCGTTCTGACGGGCGCGTTTTTTCGCCTGTGGTGAGTTTGCCATGTGTTCGTTTCCTAAGCTGGGCCTTTGGGTGGGCCAAATTGAATAATGTCAGCGCAATAAGCCCAAGCCCCGGGTTTTCGAACCGGAAAATCTGGCCAAACGGGCCTCACGCGCATGTCTGGTGCGGCTTTAAGCGAGACTCACTATTGGTTCAACCCCAAATCATCCACCGATTGGTTCGTACAAATGGTACGCGGCTTATCGAGAGCTGTTATCTATCCCGGAACTGCGGCTCACGTTTTTCCGTAAACGCTGCCATACCTTCGCTTTGATCTTCGGTCGCGAACAGCGCCTGAAAGACCCGCCGCTCGTAATTGAGACCTTCGGCCAGCGTTGTTTCATAGGCACGATCAACCGCGTCCTTCGCTGCCATCACCGCAATCTGAGACTTCTCACCGATTTTCTCGGCCGCAGCTTTTGCTTCGCTCAAAAGTTTCTTGGCAGGCACAACGCGACTGACCAAACCACTACGCTCGGCTTCTTCGGCGTCCATGAAGCGCCCGGTCAGATGCATATCCATTGATTTCGCCTTGCCCACAAAGCGCGTCAAACGCTGCGTGCCACCCAGCCCCGCGATCACACCCAGGTTAATCTCGGGTTGGCCGAACTTTGCATTGTCCGCCGCAATGATAAAGTCACACATCATCGCAAGTTCGCATCCGCCGCCCAGCGCATAGCCTGCAACGGCAGCGATAATTGGTTTGCGTGTTCGGTTAAAACGATCTGTCTCGTTCTCGAAAAACCGCTGCGTGTACATATCGACAAAGCTTTTGTCGGCCATCTCGCTGATGTCAGCGCCTGCGGCAAAAGCTTTTTCCGACCCCGTGATGATAATGCAGCGGACTTTGTCGCTCGCGTCAGCCTCTTCAAGCGCTTTGCAAAGCTCTTTGAGCAAGTCGCCGTTCAACGCATTCATTGCGTCGGGCCGGTTCAGTTTGATCGTCGCGATGTAATCGCTGATGTCCACAATGATCTTGTCAAAGGCCATACTGCCGTCCCTGTTGCCGCTGGTCAGGCCTCAACGCTTAGCAAAGAGAGCGGGCGGATCAAGCTATCTTTGGCATTGCGGACAAAAGAAAGATGAGCGTCCCGACTGTACGATTCGGTTGATTTTTCTGTCACATCCGAGGGTTACGCAGGGTTCACCCTCGCGGTCGTAAACTTGAAAAACATGCTGAAAATAACCCAATTCTCCATCTGACTGGCGGTAATCGCGCAAAGATGAACCCCCTGCGGCGATTGCTTCGGACAAGACATCGCGGATTAAGGGAACCAGGGTCATCACCCTTTTGGCACTGATGCGCCCTGCCTTACGCTCTGGATGGATCCCCGCCCGAAACAAAACCTCGCAAACATATATATTGCCCAGCCCCGAGACGATCCGCTGGTCAAGCAATGCTGACTTAATCGGCGTATTGCGCCCTTTGAGGCGTTCGATCAGGTAAGTTTCATTGAACGCATTACCCAGCGGTTCCGGCCCAAGATCACGGATTAACCAATGATCGTCTTGTGTGGCCGTCGCCATGAGGTCCATCGCACCAAACCGCCGCGCATCGTTGAATGTGATACGCGCGCCACCTTCCATATGAAAAACCACATGGTCATGCTTGGCCGGTGCCGGATGCGGGTGGTGAAATTCGCCAATCGTGTGACCCGAGACAAGCATACGCCCCGACATGCCCAAATGAATAAGAAGCGTCTCACCGCTATCAAGATCAACCAAAATGTATTTAGAGCGCCGTCGCAGGCCCAAGACACGTTTGCCTGTTAGTCTATCCGCCATGTTTTCTGGAAATGGCCACCGCAAATCCGGACGATTGACCTCTGCCCTTGCGATCACCTTGTCTTGCATGACTGGGGCAATGCCTGCTTTGACGGTTTCTACTTCGGGCAGTTCAGGCATCGGGATCCAACCATATCAGGAATGATGTTCCTTCGCACAAGCCCACCTCACGATCAACAGGCGCGACATCCTGTGGCAGATAGACGGTTTGTCTCTTTGCTCACTTGGGTATAACCCGTCAGAGACACCACGCGGGCGAGAGCATCACATGACCGACAAGCAAGACACGACAACGCATTTCGGATTTGAAACCGTGCGCGAAGAGGAAAAAGCCGGACGCGTCCGGGGTGTTTTCTCGTCTGTGGCCAGCAAATACGATATTATGAACGATGTCATGTCCGGCGGCGTGCACCGTATCTGGAAGGATGCGATGATGGATTGGCTGGCACCCCGGCCCGGCCAACGCCTGCTGGATGTCGCAGGGGGCACCGGTGATATTTCGTTTCGCTTCCTGAAACGTGCCAAACGCGCCCATGCCACGGTCCTTGATTTAACCGAATCCATGCTGGTCGAAGGGCGCAAGCGTGCCGAGGCAGAGAGTATGTCAGACAGCCTGGAATGGGTTGTTGGTGATGCGATGGCGTTGCCATTCGAGGCGAATACCTTTGATGTTTACACCATCAGTTTTGGCATTCGGAACGTCACCCGACCGCAAGAGGCCCTGAACGAAGCCTACCGTGTGCTGAAACCCGGTGGCCGTTTAATGGTATTGGAGTTTAGCCAACTGCCCAATCCAATGATGCAAGCAGCATATGATGCGTATTCCTTCAATGTGATCCCGCGCATGGGCCAGATGATTGCCGGTGATCGCGACAGCTATCAATATCTCGTCGAATCTATCCGCAATTTCCCGGATCAGGACACGTTTCTGTCCATGGTGCAGCAAGCAGGGTTTGGAAACGCGAAATATCGCAATCTGACCATGGGCGTGGCAGCATTGCATTCCGGCTGGAAACTCTAACGTGCGCGGTCCACACAATATCGTCCGTCTGATCCGAACAGGCGCTACGTTTGAACGTACCGGTGCGATGAAAGTCGTGCTCGACGCTCTTGATGCCGGTCCTTTGCTGCGCATCACGATCCGCACTTTGGTTTGGCCGTTCCAATGGTTGGGCTACAAAGGTGACGTGACGATGCCGCCTGCTGTTCGCGCGCTATCGGCACTTGGGCCGGCCTATATCAAATTTGGCCAATTGCTTTCGACCAGACCAGATGTTGTCGGTGATGAACTGGCCGTGCAGTTGCGTGTGCTGCAAGACAAGCTTCCGCCGTTTTCAATGCGCGAAGCCAAACAAGCGATTCAAGCAGAATTGGGCAGTTCCTTCGACACACTATTTTCGTCGTTCTCGGAACCTGTCGCGGCCGCGTCGCTGGCACAAGTGCACAAAGCGCATCTGGCCGACACCGGCGAGGCCGTCGCCGTCAAAATCCTGCGTCCTGGCATTGAGCGCGCGTTTCGCACGGATATTGACGCCTTCTACTTCGCAGCGCGCGCGATCGAGCTGCTTTCGCCATCATCCCGCCGCCTGCGCCCCATGGACGTGATCACCCACTTTGAAGGTGTGGTCATGGGCGAATTGGACCTGCGGCTCGAAAGCTCTGCCGCCGCTGAATTTGCGGCAAACACAGAGGTGGATGTTGGTTTTCAGGTCCCAAAAATCCGGTGGCATCTATCTAGCCGCCGCGTGATGACGCTTGATTGGGCCGAAGGAACAAACATCGGCGTCAACGACGCGCTTGATGTGGCAGGACATGATCGGGCAGCACTTGCAACACGTGTGCTGCAGCTCTTCCTCAACCATGCGCTGCGCGATGGCTATTTTCACGGCGACATGCACCAAGGCAATTTGAAGGTGGCCGCAAATGGGGACATCATCGCCTATGATTTTGGCATCATGGGCCGGATTGATGAGTATACACGGCGTGTATACGCAGAAATTCTGTTTGGTTTCATCCGCAAGGATTATCAACGTGTCGCAGAGGTGCATTTTGAGGCAGGATACGTACCTGCCAACCAAGATGTTGATGAATTCGCGCGTGCGCTACGTGCCGTGGGGGAGCCAATTTTCGGCATGGATGCCAGCCGTATTTCGATGGCGCGGCTTCTGAGCTATTTGTTCGAAGTGACAGAACGCTTTGGCATGGAAACCCGCACCGAACTTATCTTGCTACAGCGCACGATGGTCGTCGTTGAAGGTGTTGCACGGTCGCTGGATGCACGCATGAACATCTGGGAAGTCGCAAAACCGGTCGTCGAGGATTACATCAAAGAAAGCATTGGTCCAAAGGCGCTCTTACGCGATCTGGCAAAAACGGCGCGTATCCTCGCACGGTTCGGACCGCAGTTGCCACGTATCGCAGAAGAGGCATTGATCCGTCAAAATAACCCACCGCCGCCACCAAAACCACAACGCCGCATCGCGCGTTTGTCGTGGATGGCGCTAGGCGGTGTGTTGGTTGGTGGCGCAGTCTGGATTGTGGGCTTGTTTTAGGTCACGGCATCACGCAGCGCGCTCACCTCATTGCTAGGCACTGAAAAACCGCCCTCAAGCACTAGCATGGTCTGCGTGCCCTCCAAACGCACCTCAACCACTTTGTTGTAAGTGGCAATCGGGGTTTGCGCGATCACTTCTCCATTCGATGTGCTCACCACCTCAAAGCTGTAAAGCCCACTTTCCATTGGCGTCCCGTCGGCATTTACCCCAGCCCAAACAGCAGTTTCTGCAGCGGGCGAAATCGCCATACGCTGGACTTCTTCCCCCGCTTCATTCCGAACGATGACCTCCGCTATATCGGCGATCGAGGATGCCTGCGGCAATAACTGGATCGGCTGACCATCGAAATACGCGGGTGCCGTTGATCGTGCCTCTTTGCCAACAAGCGCTGCCATCTCAGCAAGGCCACCAGTGCTCATCTGGGCTGTCAGCGATCTGAGTAAATCATTCGTAAGAACCGCCTGCTCAACGGATGAAAACGTCGCAAGCTGAGTGGCATAATCAGTGGAATCAACCGGATTTAGAGGATCTTGATACTTCATCTGCGCGGTGAGCATTTTCAAGAATGTCTCGTAGTCCGATGCAGTTGTTGGCGATGCCTCTGCCGCCGGAATTTGCGTGGATGTTGGTGTCGTTTGTTGGATCGATGCAATGTCCATTTTCTCTCCTTTATATACGTAGATCTAAGCCGGACGAGGAATGAGGTGCCGCTGTCACTTCAACATCCGAGGCCCCCTCCACATCTGCCAAAATTGATTGGTTTTCGTCGGTTGGCATGGCGTCATCATTGTGCTCACCCTGATCACCGAAAGAAAAATCTATCGAGGAGTAACCCAAGTCGCGGAATTCCTGCGCTAACACATCAATATGTCGACGCAGCAAGTCCTGCGTTTCGGGCCGTTCCGCTGAAACATGAAGGGTAACTGATCCTTCTGTTACTGACATCGTCATGCGCACCCGACCCAACTCTTCGGGGTTAAGTGCAATTTCAGTGGTGCGGCCACCTGCATTTGTAACCGATACAGCGATTTGCTGCGCGACCTGACGCGCCATTTCTGGCGTTGCAGTCAGCGTCGCAGCAGTTGACGATTGCACCGGCGCCCCGACACGATCAAAACTGGATGCCGCCAGTAAGCCATCAACCTCAAGTCCAAATTTTGCAGGATCCAATTGCTGCAAACCAACTTGCGGTATCGCCGGAACCATTGCGACAGCCGGCGGTTGCGCGCCGGTTACCAAAGTTGTCGCCGAACGCATGTCGTACTCCGTGTGAGCAGGCGCTGCTTTACGTTCCACTTCGGGGGTCGGGGCCGGTTTGCCGGGCGCCTTTTGGGGTATTGGCAATGCCTGTAATGCAGCTTTCGGGGTATCGCCAGGTAATGATGAAGGCGTCAACTTGCCTTCATTCGTAGCAACGACTTTCACCTGATCTTGTGGTTCATCGAGTACGGTTCTTGCGGGCGGCGTTATTTGTCCCTTTCCGTCGGGTAAAACTGGCAGACGTCCTTCTAACACAGATTGCGCCACGCTTGTCCGTGGCAAAGTCAGAATTGGATCAAGAGCAGCGTCTTTTTGAGCCAAGGTTTTTGACTGAGGCTCTTCTGCTTTTTTGGACGTTGCCTTTTCTTGTGCTTCGTTTGGCGAGACTTGCGGACGCTTCACCGCATCATCTAGACCCGAAAGGGCGTTTGCGACATCCAGTTTCGCAGACTTTTCAGCGTCGGCATCCGCCACTACCGCATCAGTTTCGCCAGAAGACATGGCCTGTTTTTCCTTCGTCAGCAGTTGCGCCGCATCGATAGATAAATCTGTGTGCGAGGCTCGCTTTTCCGGCTGCGGAACATCTTTCTCCACAGCGTCCATAATCGCCGCAAACTGCAGCGTGATCTCCTCCTCTGCGTCCTCGCTTAGGATTGCTTGGCCTTTTGCGGCAGGTGGCGTGATGTCATTTAGAATCGTGGGAAGCATCGGTTCTCCGATCAAAACTGTTCGCCTGAGTGTTTGGCGCAAAAAACTTACTGAATGTTTAGGAGTGTCGGTCAAATTGCAAAAAACCCACGGAGAACCCGATGACAACTATTCCAGTATTGCCTCCCCCCCGGGCAGAGGCGCGCATACCTGACTATATACAGGCCGACACCAAACTACGGGACGCCGCACAAAAACTTGAGGCAACTTTTCTGGCAGAAATGCTGAAATCAGCCGGTCTTGGCACACCCCGCGATGCCTTTGGCGGTGGACACGGCGAAGATCAATTCGCTTCTTTCCTGCGCGAAGCTCAAGCCGAAGAGATGGCTAAGGCGGGAGGTATCGGGCTTGCAGAAGCTCTGTTCGAAGCCATGAAAGTCCGGATCAATGCATAATAAATTGACAACTGCGCTGCACATCCTGTTGGACAAAGAACAGTCTGCCTTGCTCAGTGCGGATTATGAGACGCTTCCAATCCTTCAGGGCGATAAGGAGCGGCTGATTGCCATGCTGTCTTCGATACCACAAGAGCATCAGACTCTCCTGGCGATTAAGTCAAAAATTGAACGAAATCAGGCTCTGTTGCGCGGCGCAATTGACGGCATCGCTGCGGCCCAATTGCGGATCAGCGAGCTTGAAAAAGTCCAGCAGAACCTGAGCGTTTATGATCCTTCAGGCAAAATCGAAATAGCGCAGTACCGTGTAGGTATCATCGAAAAGAAGGCATGATTTCACTCAAATTCGAGGCATTTCAAGCATGAGAGTTAAGGAGTTATTCAGCCTCA
This sequence comes from uncultured Paracoccaceae bacterium, assembly GCA_947488605.1. Lineage (GTDB taxonomy): Bacteria > Pseudomonadota > Alphaproteobacteria > Rhodobacterales > Rhodobacteraceae > Yoonia. The sequence continues at coordinate 65,759 of CANKZJ010000003.1, forward strand.
AATGGTTTGAATAGCGATGTTGCCATAAAGGCTATTCGTCCCGCATTGCGGTCGGAGACTTCCGTCAGAATGACGTTTCATCTCGCAGCATATCTGCGGATCCCTGAATCAAACTGGTGCAAAGCACCATATCAAAAGGACCAAAAGTCATGTCCAGTATTCTGACGAACAATAGTGCAATGGTTGCACTGCAAACTCTCAAATCCATTAACAATGACCTATCAAAGACACAGGCGATGATCTCGACTGGTAAAGAAGTTGGATCAGCCAAAGACAATTCAACGGTCTGAATAACCTTTGCATTCGATGAATAGGCACGTTGTGTCTGGATCAATTCCGTTAATTCACCGGCGACATCAGTTGCGGACTCTTCCCGCGCAAACCCAACAATATCACCGGTGGGGCCATCACCAGCGTCCCACAAGAAAAATGATCCGCTGTCTGGCGTCACGCGATAGCTTTGCTGATCAAGCGTTTCCATGCCGTTCACATTGGGCACGTCAACTAATGGGATTTGATACAAAATCCTATTGATGCCGATATCGAATGACGCGCGCACAAATCCATTTTGGTCAACTTCGATCGACGTCAAACTGCCGACTGGTGTCCCGTTCTTGGAAATTGAGACTGGTGCAAACGCATCAGAAAGTTGGGTCAAACCAATCGAACTCCCTAACTCGCCAACGTTAATTTCCATTGGGCCACCGTCAACATTGATCGTTAGACCACCAGTTATCGGATCATATGCCCCGCCAATCGGTGCCCCGGGATTTGCGAAATCAACGTTTGCCAAAGTACCACCGCCACCGCGTGTCGCATCAAAGGTCAAGGTGTATTCACCAACAATGTCAGGGATGCCATTCGCATCAACATCACTTTCACTATCTCTGATTTGCACGGTCCACTCATTGGATGCGCCATTCGCGGGGACCGTCGGGGTAAACGTAAAATTAAGGTTTGAAGACGCCCCAAGATTGTCAAAGTATTCCACCGACAAGGTTTCAACATCACCCGGGGATCCTTCGCGCGTTGATGTCGCTGGCAAATTCACCGACAAATCGACCCTTGTCGTGGCCTCTCCTGCAAATTGGTTGGCGTTGATTTGCACAGGCACAAGGCCATCAATCGAATCCCGTGGATAGTTAGGTATCGTCCCATCAGGCGAGGCAGGTACGCCCAAAAGGACAAGCCCACCTGGCGTCTTCAAGAACCCTTGTGCATCAGGACGAAACGAACCTGTCGTTGTTAAGAAAAGCGGATTTTCACCGTTTCCAATTGCAACAGACGCCTCAGAAGTCACTGGCAACATCCCACGCCCCCGTACGGCCAAATCCGTAGCGTTTGAGGTCGAGACAAGTGCGCCGCGTTCATCGATTAGGCGAGATGTCGTCGTGCGAACACCACCCGCAGAATAAGTGCCCTGACCGCTTTCAATGACCATCGATTCAAAATCAGTGATGGCCCGTTTGTAACCATATGTCGACGAGTTCGAGATGTTGTCAGAGATTGTTGCGAGGCGGGACGCATTCGCGGCGAGCCCCGCCACACTTGCGTTCAAGGAAGAGGAAATCGTCATTAAATGAGCCTTTCTGCTGCAGGGATGACACCAAGTTCGCCTTCCTCACTATCCAGACTCAATTAACGTCCGCCTAATAGCTAAAATGCGATCAAATGATTTTACAGATCAGACCGAAGAAGGATCACCTCAATCCGGTTGTTACGTGGTGCGGTCGCATCCCGGGTCGCAGGTTCGCGATCGCCTGCACCGGTCAAACGTGTAATCCGCCGGGGGTTCAACCCACTACTTTCAAGCATAAGACGCATCTGCATGGCACGGTCACTTGAAATCTCCCAAACAGGATTGTCGACTTTAAGAACCGTCTCCGCCCTGAGGTGCGCTTCGATTGCGACAGGGTTACTAACACTCTGGAAAAGGCGGGCCATGATCCGCGCAATCTCGGCAGCGACCGGGTTCGGCAAAGCGGTATCTGCCACAAATAATGCGACGTCGGGTCGGTCATATATTTCGATCACAAGGCCTTCGTCGGTCAACCGTGTTATGATGTGACGCAGCGCTTGATCGGACAGCATGCTTTCGCCGCCTTGGCCTATTAAGACGGCCTCAATATCGCGCAGCGCTGCAACTTGCGCCGCCTCTGCCGACGCTGCTTCTGCTTCAGCCTCGGACATGACGGGGTTCATGCCAATTGTCGGTTGGCTGATGCCAGTACCACTTTGCGCGAGGGTTTCTTCGGTAAAAATGTTATCGCCACCAAAAGCACCAGAGCCGCCCCCGGAAACCCTGTTAATCGGAATGGTCGGTGAAAAATAATCTGCAATACCTTTGCGCTGCTGCTCTGTCGTGGCGTTCAAAAGCCACATCAGCATGAAGAACGCCATCATTGCGGTTACAAAGTCCGCGTAGGCAACCTTCCAAGCACCACCATGATGACCACCGCCTGCGATGATCTTTTTGCGTTTGATAATCGTTGGTGCATTTGTTGCCGCACTCATCCTACAACCTCGCCTTCTTACCCAAGACGAGGATTAGAACACAGGTTGTAAAAGCCACCTTAAAGGTAGAATTCTACTAAAATGGCAGATGCTATATGACCTGATCACAAGCGCCTGCAGCATCGGACGCCACGGCCAGATCAAGCACCCGTTGCAAAGCAGCGCCGCGGGCAAAGTCAGGAGCAACCGGCGTGCCAGCCTGGATGGCTTCAATGAAACGACGGAAATTCGGGATCACTGGGGCAGGTGCGATATCAACCCACCTGCCTTTCCGCAAATCTTCCCCACGACTGACGGACAGGTTGCTTTTCCAGTCCTCAAATCGAACGTCCAAACCTCCTTCGGTCCCATACAAACGCAACCGCAGATCGTTGATATGGCCGCTCGCAAATCTGCTTGCGTGGATGACCCCAATCGCACCGTTAGTCAGTGACAGGTGCATCGCCATGCTGTCGTTCGCATCAAGGGTATACTGCCCGATTTGCCCATCTTCGGCCTTATCGAACGTCTTAAGCCGACATGAGACACGATCAGGTTCGGCCCCCGCAGCGAAGCTGGCAAAATCCACGATATGTACACCAACATCGCCCAGCACACCCATTGATCCGTGCGCCGATGACAAGCGCCATAACCATGCATCATCGGTACGCCAATCGCCCCATTCCGCTTGGGTCAACCAGCTTTGCAGATACGAGGCTTCAAAATGGCGAACCTCACCAATCAGGCCGTCTTGCACCATCTGGGCTGCCTGCACCAGCGCAGGCACGTTGCGGTACGTTAGGTTGATCATGTTAATCACGCCGGCGTCTGCCGCTGCCTGCGCCATCTCGGCAGCCTGCAACTGGTTTGTTGCAAGGGGCTTTTCACACAAGACGTGTTTACCAGCGGCCAAAAGCGGCATGGTCGTACGGTGGTGAACAGCATCGGGCGTCACGTTAGAAGCTGCATCAAACCCGCCCCAAACGATGGCTTCCTCGACCGATGAAAACCCGTTCGGAATGCCGTATTCTGCATTAAACACCCGAAGCCCATCAGCGTTTGGATCGGCGCCCGCGACGATTTCCACATCACCCATTGCGGCAAAGGCTTTCGCGTGATCATGCGCCATTGTGCCTGTGCCGACGATCAGAACACGGATCAACGGAAACCTTCCTCTCCATCGGTATGCAGACGCGGTCCGCGTTCCTCAAATGGCTCCAAAGCCTGTTCAACGGGAACATTTGGTGCATCATTCACACCGACAACGCGCGGTGCAGGGTTATAGGCCCAGCGCACCGCGTTGCGTAGCACAGTGTGCACATTTGCATCGTGATAGGTCGGATAGGTCTCGTGGCCCGGACGGAAATAGAACACGTTGCCAGCGCCGCGTTTATAGGTCAGGCCCGAACGGAAAACCTCACCGCCCTGAAACCAGCTAATGAAAACCGTCTCTAACGGCTCAGGCACACCAAAGGGTTCACCATACATTTCTTCATTCTCAAGCTCGAAATGGTCAGGCAATCCCGCAGCAATCGGATGATTGCGCGATGTCACCCAAAGCCGCTCACGCTCGCCTGCTTCGCGCCAGGTCAGGTTGCATGGGGTTCCCATCAACCGTTTAAATATCTTCGCAAAATGCGCCGAATGCAGCAGGATCAACCCCATCCCGGCATTCACATGATCTGCAACACGCTCGACGACCTCATCGGACACATCGCCATGGGCGGCATGGCCCCACCAAAGCAAAACGTCCGTGTCGGCAAGGCGGGCCTCTGGCAGACCATGTTCAGGGTCTTGCAATGTGGCAGTGGTCGCATCAATGCCGTCTGCACAAAGCGTATCAGCAATCGTGGCATGCATGCCTTGAGGGTAGAGATCAGACACTACCTTATTGGTTTTCTCATGGACGTTCTCGCCCCAGACGACGGCTCGGATAGTCATGCGATTTACCTTTTCAAAGCGCTTTGGAGAAACGTTGCGCCAGCTTTTCATGAAACGCAAGCGCCGTTGTGACCCGTCAAGAAACGGGGTGACGCAATAGCGCAGTGTCAACGCACCTTTACACTTGCCCTAAGCGCATGTGTCACTTTAAACTGACAGTATGAGTGTCACGTCAGACTTACAAATCGAACACACCAACCGCCGCTGGCCAGAGCCGCGCGCGATGTTACGTTTGATCAAGCCTGTCACATGGTTTCCTCCCATGTGGGCATATCTTTGCGGTGTGGTCTCTTCGGGCGTAAGCCCTTCTGGCCATTGGTTTTATGTCATTCTTGGTGTGATACTTGCTGGTCCAATTGTCTGCGGCATGTCCCAAGCTGCAAACGATTGGTGTGACCGCCATGTAGACGCCATTAACGAACCTGACCGACCGATTCCTTCGGGACGCATTCCCGGACGTTGGGGGCTTTATATTGCGCTCATTATGACTGTTTTGGGTTTGGCCGTCGGGTATCAACTCGGCCCTTGGGGCTTTGGCGCGACAATTCTTGCCGTCATCGCAGCGTGGGCTTACTCCGCTGAACCGATCCGCGCCAAGAAATCCGGCTGGTGGGGGCCGGGGCTGTGTGGGCTTGCCTATGAGACGCTGCCTTGGGTCACTGGCGCGGCTGTTGTCGCGGCTGGCGCACCTAGCCCGCAGGTGATCTTGATTGCCGTACTTTACGGCATTGGCGCACATGGCATCATGACGCTGAACGACTTCAAAGCCATCGAAGGGGACCGTGCCACTGGCCTGAAATCCCTTCCCGTCACCCTTGGCCCGGACCGCGCGGCGCGCATCGCATGTTGGATCATGGCGGCGCCGCAAGTCGCCGTCATAGGCCTGCTGTTCTACTGGGATAAACCTTTCCACGCGCTCGGCGTCGTAGCGATGCTTGCAGTTCAGCTTGCCGCAATGCGTGTTTTACTACGCGATCCCGAAGGCAAGACGCCTTGGTATCAGGGCATGGGCATTCTTTTCTACATCAGCGGCATGATGATTGCCGCCGTCGCCTTACGCAGTATCGGAGGCTGACATGACACTTTCATGGTTCCAGATTTTCCGGCTCGGTTTTGTGCAAATGGCACTGGGTGCGATTGTGGTACTCACAACATCGACATTGAACCGGTTGATGGTGGTTGAGCTTTCGCTGCCCGCGATCCTGCCGGGATTGCTGGTTGGGCTGCACTACGGCATCCAGCTTACACGCCCGCATTGGGGTTTCTACTCTGACACGGGCGGGCACCGCACGCGGTGGATCATTGGCGGCATGCTTGCCTTGGCATTAGGTGCATTTCTTGCGGCCTACGGTGTGGTTGCATTCGGGCAATCCTTTGCGTTTGGCCTGACAATCTCGATCATCGCGTACACGTTGATCGGCCTCGGCGTTGGCGCATCCGGCACCTCGTTACTGGCGCTGCTCGCTACAACCACGGCCCCACATCGCCGTGCAGCTGCCGCGACAATCACGTGGCTGATGATGATTTTCGGGATCGCGATGACAGCAGGTATTGTTGGGCAATTCATTGACCCCTACACGCCTGCACTTCTGCTTAAGATCGTTGGCATCGTCGTTTCAATCGCAACACTGGTCACCTGCCTCGCTGTTTGGCGGATTGAACGGAACCTGATCGCAATACGCGAACCCGACCCCACACCATTCATCGATGGCCTCAAAGAGGTCTGGTCCGAGCGCAAAGCGCGCAACTTCACAATCTTCGTCTTCTTGTCGATGACGGCTTACTTCATGCAGGAACTGATCTTGGAGCCCTACGCAGGCCTCGTCTTTGGCTTTACTCCGGGACAATCCACATCACTGTCTGGCGCACAAAATGGTGGTGTCTTCATTGGCATGCTCGCCGTTGGTGTTCTGGCAACAGGCTTCAAAATCGGACTGCTGCGCAATTGGGTGATGGCAGGTTGCGTCGGTTCGGCTTGCGCACTGATCCTAATCACACTTCTGGGGCCATTGGGACCCGGCGCGCCGCTTGTTCCGGCTGTTGTCCTTCTTGGTTTCTTCAATGGTATGTTCGCCGTCGCTGCTATCGGCTCGATGATGGCGCTCGCAGCACAAGGCGCTGAGCGCCGCGAAGGCACCCGCATGGGCCTTTGGGGGGCAGCACAAGCCATCGCCGCCGGGTTCGGCGGATTGGTTGGTGCCGCCATGGTCGATGTCTTGCGCATCACAATGACCGACACACAAGCCTTCGGGTCGGTCTTCATCGCCGAAGCCGCCCTCTTTATCGCAGCCACCGCAATGGCCGCAAAAATCATGGATCGCAAAATGCCATCCGCCACACTCGTTCCGGGAGAATGAACAATGCAATATGACGTAGTTGTCGTGGGTGCAGGCCCATCCGGGGCCACCGCCGCAGAAGACCTCGCGCGCTCTGGCCACAAGGTTGCTTTCATCGACCGCGATGGGCGGATCAAGCCGTGCGGGGGCGCCGTCCCACCGCGCCTGATCGACGATTTCTTCATCCCCGACGAACAGATCGTCGCCAAAGTAAACACCGCTCGCATGATTTCCCCCACAGGTCGCCAAGTCGACATCCCGATCGAGAACGGCTTTGTCGGCATGGTCGACCGTGAACATTTTGACGAATTCCTGCGCAAGCGGGCAAAAGACGCAGGCGCGCATCGCTATACCGGCACCTTCACCAAGATCGAACGCGATGCCGACGGCACACATGTTATTTACCGCGACAAGATCAGCGGCAACGAAATGACTTTGGATACCAAGCTGGTCATCGGTGCAGACGGCGCACGCTCAAACGTCGCCCGTGCAGAAATCAAAGATGGCGACAAGATCCCTTACGTGATCGCATATCACGAAATCATCGAAGCACCGGAACCAACAGCATCCTATGATCCCGCACGCTGTGATGTGATCTATGATGGCCGCATTTCACCTGATTTCTATGGCTGGGTTTTCCCACATGGCGGACAAGCAAGCGTTGGCATGGGGTCCATGATCAAATCGGTCGACGTCAAACAAGCCACCGCAGACTTGCGCGCGGCATCGGGCCTGACCGACTGCAAAACCATTCGCAAGGAAGGCGCGCCGATCCCGCTCAAACCGCTTGATTGCTGGGACAACGGTAATGACGTCGTCTTGGCAGGCGATGCAGCTGGCGTTGTGGCCCCATCATCTGGCGAAGGTATCTATTACGCGATGGTTGGCGGACGTGTTGCAGCAACTGCTGCGGCGGCAACTTTGGCATCAGGACGCGTAAAAGATTTGCAATTGGCACGAAAACTATTCATGCGCGAGCACAAGCAAGTTTTCCGGGTTCTCGGGGCCATGCAGAACGCATATTATCGCAGTGACGAACGACGCGAACGCTTTGTGTCCTTATGTCACGATGTAGACGTGCAAAAACTGACGTTTGAGGCCTATATGAACAAGAAACTGGTTGCCGCCCGCCCGATGGCACACCTGAAAATCGGCATCAAGAACCTCGCGCATCTCACGCGCCTCATCTCACCGTTGCGTACATGACAATAATGATCCCGGCCTGGGAAAACGGCGTATTAAAGCCTGTCGAAAAGTTGGACGCGCATTTGCGTGGCCTCAAGCATAAGGCGGTCAGCGTCTTTGTGATGAACCGCGGTCGCGTGCTGATCCAACAACGGGCGATGGGCAAATATCACACGCCCGGACAATGGGCGAACACCTGCTGCACGCACCCTGAATGGGATGAAGACGCGACAGATTGCGCCATTCGCAGGCTGGACGAAGAACTGGGGATCACCGGGCTTTACCCGTCGCACCGTGATCAGATCGAATACCGCGCGGATGTTGGCGGTGGATTGATCGAGCACGAGGTCGTCGAAGTTTTCGTCGCCGATGCCCCAAGTGATCTGAGGGTCAAAGCCAACCCAGATGAGGTTATGAACACCCGCTGGGTCGACTTCTATGACCTCTCTGCGGATGTCGCCCGCCACCCTGCGCAATACACACCTTGGCTACGCATTTACTTGCAAGACTATAGCACCGCGATCTTTGGCGACTTGATGCGCACCGGCTAACCCCTTTTCGTTCGGCCCAATCCAGTGTTTATGGGCAGGATGGAAACAGGGATCACAGCATGACGCTTTGGGTATTTGGATACGGTTCACTTTTGTGGGACCCCGGCTTCGCACCAGTGCGCAAGGTTAAGGCCTGCCTGCACGATTATCACCGCAGCTTTTGCATGTTATCCATTCACCACCGCGGCTCCGAGGAGGAGCCGGGACTTGTCCTTGCACTCGACGCTCAAACGGGCGGGCGCTGTACTGGCGTGGCCTTCCAAGTGGCCGACGAAGAACAAGACAAAGTGCTCGCTCAACTGCGTGAACGCGAATTGATTTCTTCCGCCTACTACGAAGATACCGTTGATCTGATCAGCGATGACGGCGACACGATCAAGGCGCTGGCCTACATCATTAACCGCGATCACGTGCAGTATTGTCAGTTTGACCTCGAAAAACAGGCGCAGATCATCGCGCAGGCGGTCGGCGGTCGCGGACCAAATACAGAGTATTTGTTCAACACGACTTCGCATCTGGCAGAACTCAATATCAAAGATGATGATATGACGTGGCTTACCAACCGCGTCCGTGCCTTGACGGCAACATAGACGGGCCCTGTTTTTATTTGGGTTTGCTTGAAATTCGCCATATGATGTTATTGCGAAGTAGCAGTCACACAATATGAGGACTCCCATCCGTGTCGGACAAACGGGAACCCAAGACCCAACCAAAGTTTTCACAACCTCTTCGCCAGCTGCTCTTTATGTTGATCGTGCTGGGATTGATCGGTGCCGGGTTCTATCTTGGTGTCGAACAGATCACTGCGATCTACAACTCGAACCCCTATTTGAATGGCGTCATTCTGGGCGTGTTCGTCTTGGGCGTCCTGTCCTGCTTTAACCAAGTCTTTTTGCTAATGAACTCGGTCCGCTGGATCGAAGGTTTTGCAAAAGAAGCAGGCGGTCATTCCTTTAGCGCCGCACCATCACTGCTGGCACCACTGGCCACGCTCTTGCGATCACGTGGTGCGCGCACGCAAGTGTCGTCATCTTCTGGCAGGTCGATCCTCGATTCCGTAGCCCAGCGCATTGATGAAGATCGCGAAATTACACGGTACATCGGTAATGTTCTGATTTTCTTGGGCCTTTTGGGTACATTTTATGGTCTCGCAACGACCGTCCCCGCGCTGGTTGAAACCATCCGCTCATTAAACCCCGGCGAAGGCGAATCCGGTGCTGATATCTTTGCACGGCTTCAATCCGGTCTAGAGGCGCAGCTGGGCGGTATGGGAACAGCCTTTTCAAGCTCCCTTTTGGGCCTCGCTGGATCACTTATTGTGGGTCTGCTGGAACTCTTCGCGGGCCACGGCCAGAACAGGTTTTACCGTGAACTCGAAGAATGGATGTCCACAATCACGCGCGTCGGGATCGACGGTGAAGAAGGTGGCGGCGGCGGCGCTGATATGGGCGTGATGGGTGCCTTCGTTGATCAATTGGGCGAACTGATGGACACCATCCAAATGATGATGGGCCAAACCGATGCCGACCGTGAAGAGGCCGAGCGCCGCTTTGCCAGCCTCGCCAGTGCTATGGAAAAAATGGCACAAGCGAACGCCACAAACCCGCAAGCTGACATGCTTGAACGGGTCGCCCAAGGGCAAGAGGCCCTGATCCAAAAACTGGATGATAGCGGGATGGAAGGCATCGACGCCGAAAGCCGGATGCGTTTACGGTCCATCGATGTGCAGCTTTTGCGGATCTTGGAAGAAATGTCCGCAGGACGCCAGGAAAGCATTGGTGATCTGCGTGGAGACATCGCCACACTGGCAAACGCGATCAAGGACCGAGGCTGATCAATGGCGCTGAGCCGCAGATCCTCTAATCGATTTCAAAACGCCATCTGGCCGGGCTTCGTCGATGCGATGACAGGCTTGTTGCTGGTCTTAATGTTCGTTCTGACGATCTTCATGGTCATACAATTCGTCTTACGCCAACAGATCACAGGTCAAGAAACTGAACTTGATGCACTGACAAACGAAGTGGCTGCTTTGACGTCCACCTTGGGGCTGGAACAAGACAGGGCCGCATCCCTGTCCACCGACCTGGACGCCGCCAACAACAATATCGCCGCACTGATCGCGCAACGCACAGCGCAAGACCAAGCGCTGGCACAAGCCCAAAACGAAATCACACAATTCGAAGCACAGGTCGCGGGCCTACTGTCGGAACGCAGCGAAGCATTGGCGAACATTGCAGGGCTAGAGGACCAACAAGCGCGGCTTTTGACCCAGCAAGAGGCGCTTAACCTCGCATTGGCACAAGCACGTTCAGAAATTGATTCCGGCGTCGAAGAAGCACGTCTTGCGGCAGCGCGGCGTGAAGCCCTCGAAGCGCTTGTGGCCGACCTTGAGACTGAAAATGATGCAAAGACAGCGCGCATCACCTCATTGGAAGCAGAGCAGTTGACCAGCGCCGCCGCCGCGCAAGCGTTGCGTGATCGTCTTGCGAATGCAGATACAGAATTGACGGCCATGACGCTTAATCTTGAACGCCAGCGTCAAGAGGCCGAAGATACACTGACACTGCTGGCCGCAGCGCGTGCCGCCCAAGCAGAGCTTGATCGCTTACGTGGCACACTCGAAGCTGAAAATGAATCGTTGTCCACCGCCTTGCAGACACTGCAAGGTGCACAATCACAGCAATCGAGCGACACCGAAAGACAAGCGGCCCTGCTGGCACTTGCGAACGCAGAACTGGCCCAACAAGAGGCGTTATCCGCTGAAAGCCAACGCCAGGTCGCCCTTTTGAATGAACAGATCACAGGGCTGCGCACCCAAGTTGGCAATCTGCAATCCCTGCTGAACCTCGCAGAAGAAGCAGATCGCGAGGCACAGGTTCAGATTGAAACCCTTGGCGCGCAATTGAATACTGCGCTCGCGCGTGTGGTATCTGAAGAACGCCAAAGACGCGCATTAGAGGAGGCCGAACGGATCAGGCTTGAGGCTGAAACTGCCCGGCTTACGCAAGAAGCCGAAAGGCTCGCCGCAGAAGCGGAAGACCTTGCGCGCTTTAAGTCGAATTTCTTTGGGGAACTCCGCGAAATCCTTGAAGGCCAAGATCGTATCCGCATTGAGGGTGATCGGTTTATCTTCAATTCCGAAGTCTTGTTCCAGCAAGGCAGTGCGACGCTATCTGAAGCTGGCGAAGACGAGATCGCAAATATCGCCGACATCCTGCGTACTATCGCCGCCGATATTCCCCCGGGCATAGATTGGGTGATCCGCGTCGATGGGCACACCGACAACATTCCAGTCAGTCGCGGTGGCCGGTTTGAAGACAATTGGGAACTCAGCCAAGCGCGCGCTTTGTCAGTTGTGCGGTTCATGAGTAATGATCTTGGTATTGATCCAGGGCGGCTTGCCGCGAACGGCTTTGGGGAATTCCAGCCTATCAATCCGCTCGATACTGACGAAGCACGCGCGCAGAACAGACGGATCGAGCTAAAGCTCACTGAGCGCTGAGACCGCCACCATTTTCCAAACAAAAACGCCCGCTGCAAATACACAGCGGGCGCTTTTAATGACATCGTCAGTCGCGATCAGTCGGCAGTCAACAACGGTGGCTTATCCCCGCTATCAGAAATCCGACCCTGCGCTGGCGACTCGTACTTAAGATCAAGTGCGCCTTTCTTGACGCCAACTTTCACGATGCCGCCTTTCATCAATTTGCCGAACAGCAGCTCTTCTGCCAAAGGTTTCTTAATGTGTTCTTGAATGACCCGACCCAACGGACGCGCACCCATTTTCACATCGTACCCTTTATCTGCAAGCCACTCAGCCGCAGCTGTTGTCAGCTCGATATGCACGTTGCGGTCAATCAATTGCGCTTCTAGCTGAAGCACAAATTTCTCGACAACTTGCATGATGACCGGCTTCGGCAATGCACCAAAGCTGATAATCGCATCCAGACGGTTGCGGAATTCTGGCGTAAATGTCCGCTCAATTGCAGCGGTATCTTCATCCGTACGGCTTTCACGACCAAAGCCCAGCGCATTCTTCGACATCTCAGCCGCACCCGCATTGGACGTCATGATGATGATCACATTGCGGAAATCAGTCGTCCGGCCATTGTGATCCGTCAGTTTACCGTGGTCCATAACCTGTAACAGGATGTTGTAGACGTCAGGGTGTGCCTTCTCCATCTCGTCCAGCAGCAGCACACAGTGCGGGTTCTGATCCACACCGTCCGTCAGCATCCCACCTTGGTCAAAACCGACATAGCCCGGAGGTGCACCAATCAAACGCGAAACTGCGTGCTTTTCCATGTACTCGGACATATCAAAGCGCATCAGCTCAACACCCAGCGTATCCGCCAGCTGCTTTGCCACTTCGGTCTTACCCACACCTGTTGGGCCTGCGAACAGGTAGTTCCCAATCGGCTTTTCAGGCTCACGCAGACCAGCACGTGCCAGCTTGATCGCAGATGATAGCGCCTCAATTGCGGTGTCCTGACCAAACACGACACGTTTCAACGACTTCTCAAGATCCCTCAGGGTCTCTGCATCGTCTTTCGAGACGTTCTTGGGCGGAATGCGCGCAATCTTGGCGACGACATTTTCGATCTCTTTGGTGCCGATTGTCTTACGACGCTTAGATTCGGCAACCAGGTGCTGCGCAGCACCCGCCTCGTCAATCACGTCGATTGCCTTGTCCGGCAGCTTACGATCATTGATGTAGCGCGCGGACAATTCTACAGCCGTCTTGATCGCATCAGCGGTATATTTGATGCTGTGATGCTCTTCAAAATAGGGCTTCAGACCCTGCAAAATCTTGATTGAATCTGGCACGGACGGCTCTGACACGTCAATCTTTTGGAAACGACGGCTCAGCGCGCGATCCTTTTCAAAGTGCTGGCGGAATTCTTTATACGTGGTCGAACCCATGCAGCGCAGTTTGCCACCCTGCAATGCAGGTTTCAGCAAATTGGACGCATCCATCGCCCCGCCAGATGTCGCACCAGCGCCAATCACTGTGTGAATTTCATCAATGAACAACACCGCGTCTGGGTGATCTTCCATTTCTGTCATCACAGCCTTCAGGCGTTCCTCAAAATCACCGCGGTATCGTGTACCGGCCAGCAGCGCACCCATATCAAGCGAAAAGATCGTGGCCTTGGACAGAACCTCTGGCGTGTCGCCATTCACGATCTTAAAGGCCAAACCTTCGGCGATCGCTGTCTTACCAACGCCCGGATCACCCACCAAAAGCGGGTTATTCTTACGGCGGCGGCAAAGCACCTGGATACAACGCTCAACCTCATGCGCGCGGCCAATCAATGGGTCAACGTCACCCTTGGTCGCCTTCACATTCAGATCGACGCAATATTTCGCAAGCGCGCTTTCTTTCTCCTCTGCGGCTTCACCGGGGGCGATCGTTTCGCCCTCTTCCGCAGAACCAGTCACAGGCCGGGCCTCACCAAAGGCCGGATCCTTCGCCACACCGTGTGCGATGAAGTTCACGGCGTCATAACGGGTCATATCCTGCTCTTGCAGGAAATAGGCCGCATTGCTTTCACGCTCGGCAAAGATGGCGACCAATACGTTCGCTCCGGTCACTTCGCTACGACCGGACGATTGCACATGGATCGCGGCACGCTGAATGACACGCTGGAACGCAGCGGTCGGCACCGCCTCGGAGCCTTCGACGTCGGTGATCAGCGTGGCAAGATCATCATCAATGAAATCTTCCAGATCTTTGCGCAGATCATCAAGATTGACCGAACAGGCACGCATTACGCGGGCCGCATCAGGTTCATCAATCAGCGCCAGCAAGAGATGCTCTAGCGTGGCAAGTTCGTGTTTACGTTCATTGGCCAGCGCAAGTGCGCCATGAATGGACTGCTCTAGTGTTGTCGAAAATGATGGCACGTCTTGTGCTCCTTCATATCGGGGGTTGGCGCGAACCAACCGTGGCCTCTTACCCTTAAGGTTTGGTTTTATTTCCCAACCTTCAAGGACTTTTTTCGCTTTTGGCATCACAAAACACGTGAAGCTAAGATTTTGACCTGCTTTTGACCATGCTCTCACATTTTCGTGGTCAAAACTTGTCTTTTTGGGCCCGCACATAGGTGAACACATCCACCGCAGATGCATTGCTCATACCAAGGGCGGCTTTGAATTCGGGAACATCGGCACGCAAAAACGGGTTTGTGCGCTTCTCTTCGGTCAGCGTTGAAGGGACTGTTGGTTTGCCCACAGCACGTGCTGCATCGATCCCTTGTATACGAGAGATAAGGTCAGGATTATCCGGGTCAAGGGATGCCGCGAAACGCGCGTTCGCAGCAGTGTACTCATGACCCGAACAAATCTGCGTGTCACCGGGCAAAGCGCGCAGCTTTTGCATGCTCTCCCACATCATCGCAGGCGTCCCTTCAAACAGGCGACCGCACCCCAGCGCCATCAAACTATCCGCAGTAAATGCTAGCCCCGCCGAGGGCATGTGAAACGCGATGTGACCCACGGTATGGCCCGAGACATCCAGCACATCCACCGATTGACCACAAACAGTGATCTGCTGACCTTCCGTCACGGCAAGATCAAGATCAGGCAGACGGTGCGCATCTGCACGGGCACCAATAACACGGGCACTACCGCGCAAGGCCGCGACGGCATCGATATGATCATCGTGATGATGCGTAATCAAAATATCATCCAAGACCCAGCCACGGGCATCTAGTGCCGCTTGGATCGGGGCCGCCTCCGGCGCATCGACCAATGCAGTCTGCCCTGTCGCATCGTTATGGACCAGAAACGCGTAGTTATCGCGCAAACACGGCACCACAACCAATTCAACTGGAGATGTCTTTGTCATGGCAATGCCGCCTCGTGTTGATATGCTACATGCATAGCTTTGCCTAAGGAGCCGCAAACCGCAATGCACCTCGACGTCTTGGATCTGCGAAATTTCTATTACCGCAGTGCTTTGGGGCGTGCGGCGCAAAAGGTCATCCGCGACGAACTCTGCGCAATGTGGCCCGAAGCGAAAGGCCAGGTTGTCGCCGGGTTCGGCTTTGCAGTGCCGTTGATGCGCCCATTCCTCAAAGATGCGCGGCGCGTGATCGGGTTGATGCCCGGACCACAAGGCGTGATGCCTTGGCCTGCCGATGGCAAGAACGTCAGCGTTCTATGCGAGGATACACTTTGGCCGATAGAGACAGGGCATGTCGATAAACTGGTCATGCTGCACGGGCTTGAGACAACCGAACAACCTTCGCTTCTTCTGGACGAGGCATGGCGCGTGCTTGGGCCGGGTGGCAGAGCCGTCTTTATTGTACCAAACCGCGCGGGGCTTTGGTCACGCTCGGATGCCACGCCGTTTGGCTATGGCAGGCCTTATTCGCTCAGCCAGCTGGACGCGCAATTGCGCCGCCATCAATTCGTCACCGAGAAAACGCTGTCTGCACTTTACCAGCCACCATCAGCGCGCAAGCTGTGGCGCAAGTCGGCGGGTTTTCTGGAAAAAGTTGGGCATAACTTGCCGGTCGTCGCGGCCGGCGGCGTTTTGATTGTCGAAGTGAGCAAACAAATGGCAGCACCCACACGCCCCGGCCTGACCGAAGCAGTGCGCAAACCACTAAAAGCGCTTGAAGGGATAGCGAAGCCTAAACCAAGGCCGGAAACGGCAAGGGTAGCTGGGCGTTAGCGCAGCGTCGTTTGCCTGTCCGCTTTGACTACTGTCAGCATGTCGTCCATTCTTGCGCCCCGAGGCCAAGAATGGAAATTTCTCAAAGCCTAAATCCCGAAGTCCGGCACTGTCCTGCCACACGCGGGATGAAAATTAGACGACGTTTAGTGCGGCCGACTGTCAGGTGCGTGACAACTGTTAGCGCTCAGACCAAAATTCGAACGGATCGACAACGAGAAGCGCCCACTTCGTATCAGAGCCTGACCCGGCTTTGCCTAAACCGAAGAATTCATAATCTCCATCAAATTCTAACGCCCCATCAAGCTTATCCCACGTATCGCCTTCACCTACGTTGTCCACGCTCGTTCGGCCTTGGAATTCGGTCCACAAGACAGTAACCGACTGGTCACCCTGCGCCACCATCTGGACGATCTCATCCCAATTGCGGGAAATGCCATTCAGTGCATCACCCATATCGCATTCGCCACCACGGGGGCCGGCGCACCCTGTTGATCCCGGCACAAATATATTTAGAAACGGCTCGTCGACCATAGCTTGCGCATGGGTTTGTGCAACGCGCCCGACGTCCGCCTGATATTCCAAACCCGGCAACATAGTTGACCGCGCGCCATTCAACAATGACCCAATCTCCGCCGTCACCGTCGGATCAGGCTCTGCAGACGTAACGGAAACATCGCTGCCACCGCCGCCGCCCATGCAAGCCGACAAACCCATGATCGCCAAAACCGAAATCGCCTTTTTCATGCAGATTCTCCTTGTCCCCGGACGATAGCTAGCTGGTTATACGTATTTGGGAACAAAAAAATAAATGCAATGTGAACAAAAGCGATTATCCGCCCATTAGGAACTTATATTTCACACGGACTTGGGACAATCTCTGGCTTCTCTTGCGGAATGTTGATTTCTTTGTATTTCTGCCCCGGCAATGGCGAAAGACCCGTGATGATCACAAGAACAGCGATTTGGTGCAGTGCCGTGCTCTGGCTTTTGAGTGGGCCCCATGCCCTTGCCCAATCCACGCAACAGCTACAGGCAGAAACCGCATTGCTCGAAGGGGACCCTCCGCGCGCTGCTGCTTTGGCGCAAGACATGATCGATCAGAACCCTGATAGCTTTGCGGGGTTATTCCTTTTGGCCCTTGCCCAAGCCGAATTAGAGGACAATGCTGCTTCCGCGCAAAGCGCCGCTGCTGCGTACCGCGTAGCAACCGATAGTACCGCCCGCGTGCAAACGGCACGTTTGGTCGCCAGAAACCGCATTGCCCTGCGCCAATACATGCGGGCCGAATTCTGGCTACGCCGGGCAGCAAATGACATCACCAACGATACAGAGGCCGAAGCGGTCGTACGTGACTACGTCCGCGCCATCGAAGCCAATCCTCTTTCGACGCAGTTCACAGCTTACATCGCCCCCTCTGACAACATCAATGGCGGGTCCGAGGACGGTATTGTACGCTTCGATGGCACTGGTGTTTTCCCTATCTTCGGCGGGGAAGATCTCGAAAATGAATTCGTAGAGAGAAGCGCTCTGTCCGGCATTGAATTCGGGGGGAGCGCTCGCCTTGACTACCGCTTAACGCAGAATGATGCCCAGACGACGCGCCTTGGCGGGTTCTTGTCCGGCCGCACGTATCGGTTATCGCCAGAAGCGCGTGACCGACTTGACAGTTCGCCCACTGAAAGTGTCCGTGCAATCAGGGGTGATGATTTTGCGACTTTGCAATTAGAGCTAGGCGCGACCCATACACGCAACGCCCTGCTGCCATTTGGCCCCACGTCATTCAGACTAACCTACGGCACCTATGGTCGGGGCGGCGAACGGCTGGTGGATTACCGCGATACTGTATTGACTCAAGGTTTTAAGGCAGAACGCGGGACATTCGGGCTACGACTGTCACGGCGGGACCAGACTGCGCTGTTGAACACACTGGTTGATGAAGTCACCGACGACGTGATCGGCAGCTACACCACCCGGCTACCGAATGACGACACGGTACAATTCAGCCTTGCCTACCGCTATAGCGATGCTGGCTTTGAAAATACCTATGAAGAGTATCGCGCGGGTCTAAATTATCGGTTCGATCAGCCAATCTGGGGCACGCAACTGCGAGGATCATTGCAAATCGGACGGCGCAGCTACGACGAATTCATCACAACAATAGACGGGCGGCGCGATAGATTTGCAAGTATCGGGATCGACGCAACTTTTACAGAGTTCTCTTATTTCGGCTTTTCGCCAAATGTTTCTTTTACGGCCAGCCGTAACGAGTCGACCGCCGAAGAGGAAAGCAATTCCATCCTGCAGATCCTCGTCGGGATTGAGTCGAATTTTTGAAGGATTGGCATGTCGGCCCAGTTTGAAATCTTTATGGTTGGCACGCCCGGTCTAGAACCCTTGCTCTTCGCTGAAGCGCAGGAAAACGGCTTTGCCGATGCAACCGTCACACCCGGCGGTGTCACCATCATTGGCACATGGGAAGACGTATGGCGCGCCAACCTTGTCATGCGCGGCGCAACCCGCGTTCTGGCCCGTGTCGGCACCTTCATGGCGTTCCATTTGGCACAACTTGATAAACGGTCGCGCAAGTTTGCGTGGGGCGACATCCTGCGCCAAGACATCCCCGTTCGGGTCGAAGTCAGCACCTCAAAGAAATCCAAAATCTACCACGCAGGTGCAGCCACCCAGCGGATTGAGACAGCGCTGAAGGAAAGCCACGGCATGACGATCAGCGCGGATGCGGAGATCGTGATCAAAGCCCGCATCGACGACAACCGCGTCACCATCAGCGTCGATACATCTGGAACCAGCCTGCACAAACGCGGCCACAAAGAGGCCGTGGGCAAAGCTCCGATGCGCGAAACCCTCGCCGCCCTGATGCTACGCGACTGTGGCTATGACGGAACCGAACCCGTGCTGGACCCAATGTGCGGGTCAGGCACATTCGTGATCGAAGCCGCCGAGATCGCGATGGGCCTGCACCCCGGCCGCACCCGCGACTTCGCATTCCAAAAGCTCGCGACATTCGACGAAAGCACATGGAACGCCATGCGTCAGGCAGATCGTACCCATATCCCAACCCAGCATTTCCATGGCAGCGACCGCGACGCGGGCGCCATTCGCATGGCCACCGCCAACGCCGAACGGGCGGGTGTCGCGGACGACATCACCTTCCAAAACCTCTCGGCCACGGACATCAAACGCCCCGCAGGACCACCCGGCCTGATCATCTGCAACCCGCCGTACGGCGGTCGTATCGGCAACCAGAACATGCTCTATGGGGTCTATGCAGGCTTGGGCGACGCGATCAAACGCGAGTTCTCAGGCTGGCGTGTCGGGATGGTAACCAGCGAAGCAGGCCTGGCAAAAGCAGCTGGCCTGCCATTCAAACCCAAAGGCGCACCCATCCCGCACGGCGGACTGAAAGTCTGGCTCTTCCAAACCAACCCACTGTAGGTCGGGCCCGCCCCGACACGACCCTGAAAGGACCTCGCATGCGCTTATTTCACGGCCTCTCCGCTTTCCCCATCACACCGTGCGACGCAGCTGGCGAAGTCGACACAGACGCATTTGGTGAATTGGTCGCACGGCTAGAAACAGCCCAAGTCGATTCAATCGGCCTGCTTGGCAGCACCGGCACCTACGCCTACCTCACAAGGCCAGAGCGGAAGCGTGCCATCAAAGCGGCCGTAGCCGCGCGCATCAACACCCCCCTGATTGTGGGCATAGGCGCATTGCGAACTGATGAGGTAATGACCCTTGCCGCCGATGCGCAAAACGCCGGCGCCGACGCACTCTTGCTTGCGCCTGTGTCTTACACACCGCTGACGCAGGACGAAGTTTTCACTCATTTTCAAACCGTTGCAAAGGCTACTGATCTGCCCATCAGCATCTACAACAATCCTGGCACAACGCACTTTAATTTTAGCCTACCCTTGCTGCAACGACTGGCCGAATTGCCCAATATCGCAGCCGTCAAAATGCCACTGCCCACGGGCGGGACAATCGCGGATGATTGGGCACAGCTGCGTGCCGCATTGCCCGATGATTTTGCCATCGGCTATAGCGGTGATTGGGGTTGTGCCGAGGCACTGCTGGCAGGAGCCGACACGTGGTACAGCGTGATTGGTGGAACATTGCCAGATGTATCACTGGCCCTGACAAAAGCCGCTCAATCTAACGATACTGTCTCGGCGCAAGCCGTGGATGCAGCGCTCGAGCCGCTTTGGGCATTGTTCAAAGAATACGGTAGCCTGCGTGTCGTTTATTTCATTGCGCAGCACTTAGGTCTAACCACCGCCATGCCACCAAGGCCTATTTTGCCCCTCGGAAAAAAGGCGCAAACGCGCATCATCGCAGCACTTAGCGACCTGAAATACTAATCAGCGACCTCGCCAACCCGCTTCACGTCTACACCAGCCGCTTGCATTGCCGTCGCGGCAATATCTACAGCTGTCAGCCCCGCATCCGCATACATCGCATCGGGTGACGCGTGATCGATGTACCGATCCGGCAGCGTCATCGTCCGCACTTGGCAGCGTCCATCCAGCAGGCCGTCATTGGCCAAATCATGCAGTACCATTGCACCAAAACCGCCGCGCGACCCCTGCTCGACCGTGATCAGTGCTTTGTGATGACGTAGCAACTGCCGGATCAGAGCATGGTCCAACGGCTTGGCAAAGCGTGCATCGGCGATCGTGGCTGAAACACCTTGCGCCGCCAGCGCCTCTGCGGCCTTGCGGCACTCGGACAGATGCGCACCAAACGACAGGATCGCCACATCAGTGCCTTCTTGCACAATGCGGCCTTTGCCAATCTCGATCAGCTCGCCCCGCCCTGGCAGGTCAATGCCTACGCCTTCGCCACGCGGATAACGGAACGCAATCGGGCCTTCGTCATAGGCCGCAGCCGTGCGCACCATATGCATTAATTCAAGTTCATCGCCAGCAGCCATCACTGTCATATTCGGCAACGCTGTCATAAATCCGATATCGAAAGCACCCGCATGGGTCGGGCCATCAGCCCCCACCAATCCGGCACGGTCAATCGCGAAACGCACGGGCAGGTTTTGCAAGGCCACGTCATGGACCACCTGATCATACCCACGCTGTAGAAAGGTCGAGTAAATCGCGCAGAACGGCTTCAGCCCGCTTGCTGCCATCCCAGCGGCAAAGGTCACGCCATGCTGTTCGGCAATACCTACATCAAACACGCGGTTTGCAAACCGCGCACCCATGATATCAACACCCGTACCCGAAGGCATCGCAGCCGATACTGCAACGATGCTTGGGTCTAGCTGCGCCTCTGTCGTCAAAGCAGAGCCAAAGACCTTCGTATAACTTGGCGCATTGGGCTTGGACTTGGCTTGCGCACCTGTCACGACATCAAACTTGGATACACCATGCCCGCAATCGGCACTGTCTTCGGCGGGAGCGTACCCCTTCCCTTTGGTCGTGCAAACATGGATCAAGACAGGACCCGTCGCACGCGTCCGCGCAGCACGCAGCACTGGCAAAAGCTGCGACATATCATGACCATCAATTGGGCCGACATATGAAAAGCCAAGTTCCTCGAATAAGGTTCCTGATCCGCCAGTTTGCATACCTGTCACGAGATTGCGCGCGCGGCGTGCGTGGTCCCGCAGCGGGCCGGGCAGCGCAGATTCGAACCCTTCGGCCATCTTGTGCAGCTCACCCATAGGGGAGGCATAGAGGCCAGATAAATACTTCGACATGGCACCCACAGGGGGCGCAATCGACATCTCGTTATCGTTCAAGATCACAAACAGGCGGCGGCCTTCAGACCCCGCATTGTTCAGCGCCTCATACGCCATGCCAGCGCTGATGGACCCGTCACCGATCACAGCAATCGCGTCACCCGTTGGCATCCCCATATCGCGACCGACAGTAAAACCGAGAGCTGCTGAAATAGATGTGCTGGAGTGTGCGGCACCGAACGGATCATATTCGCTCTCAGCCCGCTTGGTGAACCCAGAAAGCCCGCCTTCCTGACGCAACGTGCGGATACGGTCACGACGTCCGGTCAGAACTTTGTGGGGGTAACATTGGTGGCCTACGTCGAAAATAACCTTATCGCGCGGTGTGTCGAACACCGCATGGATCGCTGTCGTCAACTCAACCACACCCAATGACGATCCCAAATGCCCGCCAGTTTCAGACACCGCTGATATCACCTCCGCGCGCACATCATCCGCCAGATTGGCGATCGCAGTATCGTTCATGCGCCTGATGTCAGCAGGGCCTGCCACGCTGTCAAGGAAGGGTGTATTTGGACGATTGGTCATCTTGGCACCTTTGTGGTAATAAAAAAGCGCCGCAAAAGGGGGGTACCCCAATTGCGACGCTAGTCTCCTGTAGCCAACAGGAAGGGAACTGGGGTCGAAACCCCAATACCGGGCCAGCCAGGGAGGGTAGCCCGATGGCGTTGAGACAGGCGGGGCGTCGCGCTCCGCCTGCTCCAAACTTTAGACGTGCACAGCCTCTTGGATCTCGATCATCAAAGATGAACGATTGATCGGATCAGGTGTGTCACGGCTTTCCTCTGGCAGGATGCGGCCAATAAAGGCCATCGCTGCAATTACGAACCATAGGGCAAGTACGAAGACTGCCGCATAACCCGCACCTTTCAGCATCAAGAGCGTGATATCGGCGGTCAGCCTGCTCTTTTCGCTGAGGTCGAGGATGTTGTCGTTTTTCATCATCTCTCTCCTTAGTTCAGTGGGGCGTAGCCGTGGACTTGCGCCCAGACGTACCAGTTATCAACAACCGTACCGGTCAACAGAATTCCGATGCCGCCAGTCAGCGTTGTCAGAACTGCGAACCACCAGGCCCAGCGGTGGATACCTTCCATGGTGGCGTTAAAGCCCATGGTCCAGCGCCAGAACAATGCAGCACGCTCGGTTGCTGTACCGCGGTCAACGATCTGTTCGATCTCACGTTCGCCGCCGAAACGGCTGACCGCAAGGATCGTGGCCCCGTGCATCGCAAACAGCAGGGCAGATCCATAGAGGAACGCAATGCTCAAAGCGTGGAACGGATTGTAGAACAGGTTGCCATATGTGATCGAAAACAGGTTCGTCCAGTCAAGGTGAGAGAAGATACCGTAAGGGACCATCTCGGACCAGTCGCCCATCAGGATCGGACGGAACAGACCCAACACAAGGAACAGCCAGATCGCGGATGCGAATGCCCATGCCACGTGCTTGCCCATGCCCAGTGCCTCGGCCCGAAGATAGGTACGCACCCACCACGTCAGAACCGAAATCAGCAAGAAGAGCGACGCGATCATAAAGTAGCCGCCGTCATCCATTGGGGGCATACCCAAACCGTAACCCGGGGAAGGCGGATCAAGCGAGAACCAGAAGAGGTCGCGCAAGAAAATCGCCGGGTTATAGTCTGCCTGCGCCCAGAAGGACATGCCAACCATGACAAACCAGACCAGACCAGTCGCAAGTGAGATCACCCCAAAGGAACCCAGATAGATCGGTCCCAACTGCGCGTTCCCGAACACACCCGCAAGCTTTGAAAAGCCTACACCGGTGCCGCGATCAATCGCGCTGCCATCAGCGCCGTCGAGCCCCATCTCAGGTGGTCCTTGGACCTGAACCTGGGTGAAGATGTTTTGATATTCAGCCATTGTTCATATCCTCCTACAGATCGACCCACCAAGGGAGCTCATAGTACCAGTCCCACCAAATGATCCATTCTTCGAACCAGACGGTGCCGGAAATCACGATACAAATCGCAGACCAGAAACCAGCGTTCAGCGCCAAGAACAGACCGAGGCGGTGAATCCCCAATGGTCCGATCGAGTAGCCGATCAAATCGCGAAAATAAGTGTCTTCGTGATCAGGTGACTTGATCTCTTGTCCTTTGCCCGGGTTCACGGCCGACAGCACCAATGATCCATGCAGCGCAAGTGCGAGACAGGTGGTGAAGAAGAACGTGATCGCGATCATATGGACCGGATTGTAGTGAAAGTTGCCGTAGGTGTAGCCCACGTTGTTGACCCAATCGAGGTGGCTAAAGATGCCATAAGGGAATGCATGTCCCCAAGCACCCAGCAGCACCGGACGGATCACAACGAGGGTGACATAAGCAAAGATGGCCACGCCAAATGCAAACGGCACATGATACCCAATGCCAAGTTTTCGGCAAATCTCGACCTCGCGCATCATCCAGCTGACAAAGGCGCCAATGGCACAAATCGTGATGATCTGCCAAAGCCCGCCTTCCAGCAACGGTGCGGCACCCAAACCATATTCAAGCGCCGGTGGGTCGATGGAAATCAACCACGGGTTCCATGTGGGGCCTTGGCTAGCCCCGTAAAATATTAATATCGTCCCTAGGACGGCGAAAAAGAACGTCGTTACTCCGAAGAAGCCCACATAAAATGGCCCCACCCAAAAGTCGAACAGATCACCGCCTACCAATGTCCCGCCACGGACCCGGTATTTTCTCTCGAAGCTGAGCTGTGCCATCTTCTATCTCCATTCATTGACAGGCCCTGCGTACCCATTGGTCGCGCCCTGTCATCGTCAATGTCGGTGTTTGCTACGGGCGGATCATATTGCCCGCCCGCAGCGTGATTTATTCAGCAAAGCTGATTACATTCCGCCAAAGGCTTTCATGAACCAGTTTGTGCTTTCATTGCTCAACAGGACGAGGTGAATCATCGCAGCAAGCAAGAACAGGAATACGCCCTGTGCCACGAAGACGCGGCGCGGGTCGAAGACCAGCCAGATTTTGTAGAACTGTGCCATTCAATGTTCTCCTTAAGACCAGTTGAACCAAGGAAGCTTGATGTACGTCAGCACGTGAGCAACGACTGCTACGATCGTGAAGATCGTAAACCCGCTCATGTAAACTGCGTGCAGCTCTTGGGCCTGCTCGTCAGTGAGACCTGTGAAAGAAAGGTCAGATTTGTCAGCCATGTTTTGTCTCCAAAATAAAGTACTGACGCCGCGCACCCCCCGCGGCCGGGTTACGACAGAAGCTCTTCCTCTGCCCCAATCCATCATCCCGGGGGGGAATGATGAACGTCGGATGTCCGTTTCCAGACAAATGTCGTGCCGTTAGCTTCAAGCGCTGAAGATCTGCGGCGTAATAATGCGGGCCTGTGTCCAGGCTTTTGCGAATGGACCTTTTTCAGGCAGTTCCATCCGGCGCGCTGCAGTCAGCACCCAAGTCAGCATGCACAGCGGCAGCGTGGCCAGAAAGATCAGGCCAAAGTAGGCATAATATTCGCGTTTCGGCGGCGCAGACCTGCCCCGTGTGGTGGGGATATCTGTTGTAAAATCGGTCATGTGCGTCCTCCAGTAGTTGGTTGCAGTGTTTCGACGGTCTCTAGAACAACCCGGTCATTGCCGGCGTCGAGGGCTGCGCGCTCGGCTGCATCACGCAGCGTTTTAGCGGCAGAAATTCGTGTCAGGATCGGGTG
Source organism: uncultured Paracoccaceae bacterium (assembly GCA_947488605.1). Taxonomy (GTDB): domain Bacteria; phylum Pseudomonadota; class Alphaproteobacteria; order Rhodobacterales; family Rhodobacteraceae; genus Yoonia. Next base: position 91,405 of record CANKZJ010000003.1, read on the forward strand.
TGTTGCCACGATCTCGTCCAGCTTGGCCTGTGCGTCGGTATCCCAAGGGAAATCGCGGCGCAGCGGGGTCAACGTGGCATCGGCTGCATCCATATCCGTGCCCAAAGGCAGAATGTGGAATAGAGCGTCAAACAGGCCGTTGCAGACCTCTTGCAAGATGTAAGTTGCCCCGGCGTAGCCCATGAATGGGGTTCCCGTCGCACGACGGATCGCAGCACCGGGAAAGCTGGCAGGGATAAACACAGGGCTTGGTCCATGCCCGGCTTTCATCTCAGCCAGATACATTTTCTCGTTGATCGAACCCATGACAATCAGCGGGCGCTTGGTGTGCAGCATGCTGCGCACTTCTTCATTATCAGTTTTTTTGCCGCGCGTCCGGGCCACCGCAAAAGCGCATGGAAAACCCAGATCACCTTCAAGGAAGTGCCGCACGCCGCGGGCGTACGTTTCGTTCGCAACAATGGCAAATTCAGCCGTCGCAAAGAAATCCTGCGTCACAGAGCGCCACATGTCCCAAACAGGTTTGATGGTCGAATGCTTTTCACGCTCGATGAATGGCTCTGGATCGAGGTCCAGCATTTCACCCAACGTGCGTAGGAACTTTGTCGTTGAATCAATACCAAACGGCGCTTGCAAATACGGCTTGCCCAGCACCTCACACAGTCCGCGCCCAAATTCGCGGTACATTGTTACGTTCACATCGGCATTCACAAGATTACGCATCTCGGCCACATGGGCACCTAGCGGCATCACCATGTTGATCTCAGCGCCGATGCCCTCAACCAGACGGCGTATTTCAGCCAGATCAGACGGCATGTTAAACGCACCATACATCGGCCCAAGGATATTCACGCGAGGTTTCGCATCCTCTTCGCGCTTTTTCTCAGGCGGCATACGCCCTTTGGTCATGCCAAATTCAGTAAAGATCCACGTCATCGCACGGTCCGCGCATTCCCACTGATCTTCATCAATTGTGCGCGGCAGGAAACGTTGAATATTGGTGCCTTGCGGGGTCACGCCGCCACCAATCATTTCAGCAATCGAGCCGGTGACAACGACAGCAGGCAAAGCAGGATCAAGGGTTTTCCAAGCCCGCTTCATCGCTTCTTCCGTGCCTTCACCCATCTCGGTTTCGGCAAGGCCAGTCACGACAATCGGCAACTCATGCGGTGGCAAACCGTCGGTGTAATGCAGCACAGACGTCACAGGCAGGTTTTCACACCCAACCGGGCCATCGATTACAACCTGCAAGCCTTTCACAGCACAGAATGCATAAACTGCACCCCAGTATCCGCCAGCGCGATCATGATCGGTGACTAGCATCAGATCATCTCCTGCGCTTTGGCGACACGCGCCGCTTTATCAAGTTTCTTTTGATGCGCAGCACGGAAATCAGGGCGCAAATTCGGCGCGCCCTCCCAGACACCGGCAGTGTCGCCATTGCCCACGCCCTCAAAGAACGCACGCATCGTGTCCATCTTTTCCTTGCCCGCAATCGCCGCATTCACGACCTGAGCCAACGAGCCAGCGCCCGCTGGCCCCATGAGTGGCCGCGCCGAAATGAGGTTCGTAAAGTAGAGCGATGGAATACCGCGCTCTTTAGCGTGCTGAACAACAGGTGTCGTGCCAATCGCCAGATCCGGTTTGATCGCATCAACAGCGGCCAGATCATCCTCAAGCGATGCACGGTAGACGATTTTTACGCCTTTCGCCTTGAGCCATTCAGCATCAGGGCGTGACCATTCGGTCCGTGGGCAAGCGGTGCCCACATAAGGCACATCAGCGCCGCTTTCGATCAGCAAACGCGCGACCAAAAGCTCTGAACCTTCATAGCCAGACAGCGTGACGGTCCCGTTGATTTGCGCGCCTGATAGGGCACCTTTGATCGCAGGAAGGAAGGCATTTTGTGCCGCAGCAATCTGATCGGGTTTCACATTGTAAGCATCACCAATCGCAGCCAGCCAAGCAGCCGTGCCGTCATGGCCAACAGGTGCTGAGCCAACAATCTTACGGCCAGCCGCCTGAAATTCGCGGATCGCGGCAGTATAAAATGGGTGGATCGCAGCAGCGACACCGCAATCAAGTGCGGCATAAAGTTCACGCCATTCACGGGTCGGAACGACCGGACCAGCGGCAAGACCCATCGGGGCCAGCATCGCGCCAATCATCATCGGATCAGCCGGGAACATCTCGCCCAGCAGTGCGACGGTCGGGCGGTCATGTTTGCCGCCAACAGGACGGGCAACAGGACCGGCTTTCACTTCTTCGCGGGCGTAATTCAGCATCGCACCCGCCAAAACATCCTTGGCTTCGGCATGGGTTGGAATACCAAAACCAGGCACATCAATGCCAACAATCCGCACGCCATTAATCTCTTTGGGCAGCAACCGCAGCGGCACGCCGGATGCAGTCGGCACGCAAAGGTTGGTCACCACAATCGCGTCGTAGCGATCTGGATCAGCCATATCGTGGACACTCTCTCGAATATCCTCGAACAGCTTACCGGTCACTAAACTCTCGGAATTAAACGGCACATAGCCAACAGACCTCCGCGCGCCGTAGAAATGCGACACGAACGTCAGGCCATAAACGCAACACGCAGATCCTGACAGAACAGTCGCGACGCGCTTCATACGAAGACCTACGCGCAAAGACCCGAACGCCGGGCACATGCTCTGCGGTTGATCGTGGGGGCCTTGCGGATAGTCCTTGGCGTACTGATCTAAAATCTCGGATTTGCCAGCGTTGCGTGCGGCAGCTTCCATTGATCCAGCACTCGCAGTGCAACCGCCCTCTAGGGCCGTCGCCTGTGTCCCTGCATCCAGAACATCAGAGGATTCTTCACGTGCAACACCCTCAATGATCTGGACTTCACCAGCATCATCATAGCCAACTTCATAGCCTTTGGTGTCACTATCACGCGTCATATTTTACGGGGTCCTTTGGCGCGGGCGTGGAATTCATGATGTCCCGCAACAGGTGCTTGGTTTGCTCTGGCCTGGCGCGGGCCAGCATCTGGCGCACCTCTTCCAAAACTTCTTTCTGAGGATCATGCATCGTCATAGATGACCTCCAGGCTTTCCTTGGGTGCTGCGTTCTTGCCGCGCATATCAACGTCAGTGGCCGGGACCAATTGATAGTCACCGCCTGTATCTTTGGCATCAAACAGACCCAGCAATCCATCTTGATCAAGCGGATTTGGGCGTACCGGTGGGGCGATGCCAACTGCATCGGCCAGGCCAGCGAACATGGGACCCCATTGGCTTTCATTGGTGCCAACGATCACATAATTCGCGCTTTTCTTTCGCAGATCATCATCTTGGGGGATTGCAGCAAGGACAGGTATGCTGACGGCTTCCGCAAAAGCTTGCGCCTCTCCCGAGCCATCATCTTTGTTGATCACAAGGCCGGCAACGCCGACGTTGCCGCCAAGCTTGCGGAAATACTCAACAGCAGAACAAACGTTGTTGGCAACATAGAGCGACTGAAGATCGTTAGAGGCGACCAAAATAACCTTCTGGGCCATGTCACGCGCAATCGGCAAACCAAAGCCGCCACAAACAACATCGCCGAGGAAATCCAGGAGCACATAATCAAAGTCCCAATCGTGGAACCCCAGTTTTTCAAGCAATTCAAAACCGTGGATAATACCGCGACCCCCACAACCACGACCGACCTCAGGGCCGCCCAGTTCCATCGCAAAAACACCGCCACGCTTAAAGCAGACGTCGCCAATTGCGACTTCTTCCCCAGCGAGCTTTTTCTTGGCAGATGTCTCAATAATCGTCGGGCAGGCCTTGCCGCCGAACAGCAGGCTTGTTGTATCGGATTTCGGATCACAGCCGATCAGAAGCACGCGCTTGCCCATCTCGGCCATCATATGGCTGAGGTTCGCAAGCGTGAATGATTTGCCGATGCCGCCCTTGCCGTAAATCGCAATGATCTGTGTTTTAGATGTCGGCTCACCTTGTGGCACTTCGAGGCTTGGCTCTTCGTTGGCCTCATCGCGAAGACGTTGATCAAAGTCCTTTAGGTTTGGAATTTCATCTTTCATGCGGTTCCCCAATTCAAAATCATTTTTAGACACGCGGGATCAGTAAATGCGGTCTCATATGCGCCGCTGGCGAGTTCGGCGGGTTGTTGGTGAGTGATCAGATCAGCCAGCTCCAACACGCCCGCTTCAACCAATGCTTTGGTTGCGGTCATGTCATCTGGCGCCCATTCAGCACTGATGCGGAAACGGGCTTCTTTCATAAAAGCAGGCGGAAACGCGAATTGCAGCGGGGCGGTATAAAAGCCAGCCAAGACAATCTCGCCACCTTTGGCGATGCGGCCAATCCAGTCATTCAGCAGGTCACCACGACCGGATGCGTCGTAGACTGATTTGTAGTCGCGACGCGCATCCAACTCTGGCGTTGTGACTTCATATCCGGCGGCGCCCTCCATGCGAATGGGGTCAACCTCCCAAACGGTCGGCGCAGGCGCACCAGAGGCAATCGTCAAACGCGCCAACAGACGCCCAAGAACACCGTGGCCAATAATCAGATCAGGAACAGCCTTGTTCGGGCCAGCCATTGCGTGACGGGCGGTTGCGGCCAAAGCCAGCAACGCGCCAGCAGCACCAAGGCCGCGGTCAATACGTGTGACGCGCGATGCTTTCGTGACGAGCGTTTCCGCCGCGGCACCAAACAATCCAAACGCACCTTCATAGCAGCTCGCACCGGGCACAAACACGTGTTCGCCTACGCGGTAGCCGCTATCAGCACCGGCCTCAATCACCTCACCGGCGGCTTCATAGCCGGGGATCAAAGGATACCCCATGCCGGGGAAAGGAGGCATCTCACCAGACCAAAACAGCTTTTCTGTACCAGTGGAAATGCCGGAATGCTTGATTGCGACGACGATATCATCAGCCGCAGGAGAGACGATTCCCACCGTATCAATACCCAGTTTTCCGGGCGCTGATAGTATAACGGCCTTTGTTTCCAATATCTTCTCCTCCGTGTTGCGGCCTGAATTAACTTCAGAACACGACACTCTGTCCTGCTTTATTCTAGCCTGACATACCGTAGTGTCAATTAGTTTAGACACCTAAAGTGTAAACTTTACCTGACACCAATTACAACGGATGTAATAAAGGGGCGTCGCGCCTTTGGCGTCTTGATCTGCGTAAAGCCCGCTTGCTCTAACAGTGCCGCAATTTGCGATTGCGACCGCGCACGGCCTGTACGCATCGCCATGCAATAGAGGGCAAAATAAGCGTCCCCTGCACGTTCGGGGATCGCACCACCGGTCATCGGTTCAGAAACCACGACCCGGCCGCCGTCTGGCAACGCATCAAATATGGATTTCAAAAGTGCGACGACGGTCTCGTCAGCATGATCATAAAGCACCCGAATGAGGCTGATCAAATCTGCTGTCTGTGGAATTGGATCATCGCGGAAAGAGCCTGAAACAATCTCAACCCGATCAGATAACCCAGCGCCGTGAAACCGATCGGCGGCGGCAGGTGCCACCGCAGGCAGATCAAACAAAGTCAGTTTTGGACCAGTATGCGCAAGACCAACAGCCGTCAGAAACGCGCCTGTACCACCTCCAATATCGAGTATATTTTCCGCTGCCGATAGATCGACCATTGCGAGCGTATCTTCCGCCACCAGCACTTGGCTATCGGCCATCAATTGTGAATATGTCTGCGTGGTTTTGGGGTCAGTCGCACCGCCCGCGCCAAAGACATAGGGCCAGAAGGCCGCGAGTTCCGTCTCAACCTCACCTTTGAAAAAGGCAACTGGATCAGCCAGATCGCGATACAACACATCATGGTGGGCAATCATGCCGGCCAATCCCGGCACCCCCGCTAAAGCAGCGCCGCGTGTCGTCAAACCGTACCGACCGGGCCGGCGACGCTTGATCAAGCCAAGCGAAACTGCACCGGCAAGCAAGACCGTCATGCGGTCATGCGGCACCGCAACTTCAGACGCTAGCGCATCTGACGTCATTTCATGATCAAGGAGGATTTCAGGTAACTTAAGCCGCACGAAGGCTTGCAGGATTTGGCTGTGGCAAAAACCGGCGACCAGATCGAACATCGCCTCGCCTTCGGTCCGCACGATGCGGCGGGTCAGCGGGAATTTTGCAGCCCACTTTTGAAAACTACGCGAGGCCACCAGCCGCGTTGCCCACCCAGACCGTTTTGACGCCCCATGCGGGCGGGCAACACGAGCCGTGGAAAGGTCGATATCAGTCATTTACTCGCCGGGGACAGTAGGCCGCGTGCGTGCGCCAGCTGGCACAAGTTTATCGGCATAGGCTTTGACCATTTGCGCAAGGGCGCCTTCGCCCGGGCACGCAGGGATCGACGAAATCGCACCACCAAGAATGTCATCAAATCGCTGGATAGCGCCTTGCACACCGTAAGACGCAACCGCATTGGGTCGCCCGTGCAAATCATCTTGGCCAGCGGGTTTGCCAAGCGTCTCTTCATCGCAAAGTGCATCACGCAGATCGTCGGCAACCTGGAAAGCTTCACCAATACGCGCACCAAGCTCTTCCCAAGGCTCTGCTTCCTGACCAGCCGCGACAGCACCCATCTGGGTTGCTGCAATAAACAAAGCACCGGTTTTCGCCTGATGGTAAGCAGACAAATCAATCGTCTCTTCGCTTTCCCAACCTTGGCCAGCACAGATGCCGAACGGCATGCCCGTGCGTGTCCCCAAAATATCAATCAAACGCAGCGCACGCTCTGGTGCGTCACCGCTGGCGCGCGCCAGAATCTGAAATCCCATGATGATCAGGCTGTCGCCAGCCAAAACCGCCAGCGGCTCTGAATAGGCACGATGCAACGCGGGTTTGCCACGGCGCATGTCGGCATCATCGAAGCAAGGCAGGTCATCATGGACAAGGCTCGCGCAATGGATCACCTCGAGTGCGACCGCCGCCGCATTCGTCAACTCGGGACGGTCATCACCACAAGCCATTGCAACAGACGTCAGAATTGTCGGCCTAATCCGCGCACCACCTGGGGTCACAGCATATTCCAATGCCGCCGCAAGTTTGGCCGGCGCAACACCACCCTGACCAGCCTTGATAGCCTGCATCATGGTCGCATCAATACGCTCCGAGATTCTCATAGACGTCTCCTTTGTATTCCATAGTGTCAATTTTAGTTTACATATGTCAATGTAAATCCAAAGCAACAGATGACTCGGATCGGATTCTTGGCAAAAACGCCCAAAATTGTCGTTATTGGCGCCGGTATCGGAGGCCTCGCAGCGGCGTTGCGGCTTAGTCATCAAGGCTGCGACGTGACCGTTCTAGACATGCACGCAGCGCCTGGCGGCAAAATGCGCACCGTGCCTTCAAAAGCCGGACCAGTTGACGCAGGACCGACCGTTCTGACGATGCGGCCCGTGTTTGAAGCACTTTTCGACGATGTAGGCGAAGTACTCAGCGATCACCTGACGCTGCGCCCGTTGCAGACATTGGCGCGGCACTATTGGGACGATGGCGCAAAGCTGGATCTCGACGCGGATCCCTCCAAGAGCCTTGCCAACATCGTCGCCACCTTTGGCCCCAAGGCCGGACAGCAATTCGAGGCATTTTCAGCGCGCGCCAAGCGGCTGTTCGCGGCCTTTGATGCGCCGATGATGCAGACCGCGGAACCTGATCAAGTTGCCGTCACCAAAACAGTCCTGCGCAATCCCCGTTTGATCCCCGATATGGCACCGCACAGGACAATGGCGGGCCTGCTTAAAAGTACGTTTAGCGATCCACGTCTTGCACAGCTATTTGGGCGATACGCCACCTATGTCGGCGGATCACCCTACGCATCACCCGCGATCCTTTCGCTGATCTGGCAAGCCGAAGCGCGCGGCGTTTGGTCCGTGAACGGCGGGATGCACAACCTCGCGCAAACCGTCGCAAAGCTCGCCAAAGCGCGCGGCGCGACATTCCACTACAACACCACCGCCACACGGATCACCCGGCAAAATGGCCAGATCAGCGGCGTGCAAACGATGGACGGCCACTTTGCGGCTGATACCGTGCTATTCAATGGTGACCCACGCGCCCTTGAAACTGGTCTACTGGGCGAAGGCGTGAAGCAGGCCGTCACCAGACATAACACCGACCCGCGCAGCCTGTCAGCCTATGTTCACGCGTTCGCCGCCGTCCCAGACGGTGTCGATCTCGCCCATCACACCGTCTTCTTTGGTCACAATCCAAAGGCCGAATTTGCCGCGCTTGCCAAGGGGGAAATGCCAGCCGACGCCACGCTGTACCTTTGCGCACAAGATCATGGCCAAGTCGCACCAAATGCCATGCAACGCTTTGAGATCATCATGAACGGCCCACCGAAGCCACGCGACCCCGATAAGGAAAAACCGCCATGTCAGACACAAGTATTCAACCGGTTCCGGGACTTCGGCCTACAGTTCAGTCCAACGCCGGGACCGGACACGCTGACCACACCGCAGGAGTTCGACAGTCTGTTTCCCGCGAGCCTCGGTTCCCTTTACGGGCGGAGCCCGCACGGCCTGACAGCAGCCTTCAAACGCCCAACCGCTCGGACCAAACTGCCGGGCCTGTACTTGTGCGGGGGCGGGGCGCATCCGGGGGCGGGGGTACCGATGGCGACGCTCTCCGGCCAGCACGCGGCCGCGGCGATCATGACGGACCATGCTTCCACCTCGACGTCCCCCCAAACGGCTACGCGTGGTGGTACGTTGACGGGATCAGCGACTGCGGGACCAAAGCGGTCTCTGTTATAGGATTTATCGGGTCGGTCTTTTCACCCTGGTATGCATGGTCTGGGCGCAAAGACCCCGCCAACCACTGTTGCATCAACGTCGCCACCTACGGTCCGGGTGGTCGTTTCACGATGACAGATCGCGGACGCGAGGCGTTGCACACAACGCCAGACACATTTCAGGTCGGCCCCTCATCAATGCATTGGACCGGCAACCAACTGGTCATCGACATAAATGAAATCAGCGGCCCACCGATGGTCAGCCGCGTGCGCGGACAAATCACAATCACGCCGCATGCGATGACAAATGTCGAACTGCCGCTCACCCCAGACGGCGTGCATATCTGGCGACCCTTTGCGCCATCATCAGACATCAAAGTCGATCTTGAAGCCAAAGGTTGGCAATGGTCCGGCCACGGCTATTTCGACAGCAACTTTGGCACGCGATCACTGGAAGAAGACTTTAGTTTTTGGACATGGGGCCGCTACCCAACAAAGGCCGGGGCCACTTGTATCTATGATGCAGTGCGTCGGGACGGAACGACACTGGACACGGCCATCGCATTTAATGGTAATGGTGACGCAAAAGTCGTCGACGCCCCACCCCGCACCCGTTTCAAACGCTCGCTTTGGCAAGTCATGCGCGAAACCCGCGCCGATCCCGGCGTGATGCCAAAACAGACCCTGAACATGCTTGATGCGCCGTTCTATTCGCGCTCTGCCGTCCAGACCCAACTGGACGGAGAGGTCGTGACCGGCGTGCACGAGGCGCTGGACCTTAACCGTTTCCGGTCACCGCTGATCAAGCCAATGCTTGCAGTCAGAGTACCTAGACGCCGTGGTTGGAAGGCGAAGGGCTAGCCCTTTCCAATGACGCCTTCCAATTTATCGAACGCTTGATTCCAGCCACCTGCTCCGGGTGATCCATCAGGCACACCGACATGAACCATTGTCATTGTGGTTTTCCCGTCAGCCTCGCTCAGCTCGACAATCACTTCGGTGATATCAGGATGGCCGGGCGGCATCCCCATGCTTTCAGCTGGAATAATCGTCCCTTCCGCGTCACACATACTTTCGGTGTAAACGAGGCGTGACGGGCTGTTGACCTCTTTATAGACGCCAATGAACCACATCGACATGGTCCGTTCCGGCGACTTGATCTCCATACAGATCTTGCGCGTCCCGCCAACGACAACGTCCATTTCAGCGGTTGGCACTGACATTCCCATCGGACCGTACCATTGTTTGAACATCTCGGGATCGGTCCACATGTTCCAGACAGACGCGATAGGGGCGTCAAACACGCGCTTGATCTTAACCCAGTCTTGTTGGTCACTCATCTTTTTGGTCCTTCATATTCATGAGAATGCTATCCAATAAGTCAAACCGCGCATCCCAGATATAGCGATACTGATCGGTCCAATTGGCGACCGCCTCTAACGGCTGTGCATTCAAGGTACAGGGGCGGAACTGTGCATCCCGTCCGCGTGTGATCAGCCCGGCATTTTCCAACACACGGATGTGCTTGGAAACGGCAGGCAGGCTCATATCAAAGGGTTCTGCCAATGCGTTTACAGTTGCCTCGCCCTGCGCCAACTGCGCGAGGATTGCGCGTCTGGTGGGGTTCGCCAAAGCAGCAAAAGCTGCATCGAGTTGGTCAGATGCCTTCATGACACTGATCAATAAACCAACTAGTTAATTAATCAAGTGGTTTAATAATTCACCCACCCAACGTGATGATTACGCCACCGGTCGCATGCGCGTCGTCAGCATCATGGGTCACCATCAAAACTGGCAATTCCCGCGCCCTTGCCCGATCAAACACCATGTCGCGCACTTGCGCGCGCAATGCTGCATCCAACCGTGAGAATGGCTCATCCAACAAAAGGCCGCATGGCTCTGACAACAGCATCCGCATCAGCGCAACGCGCGCCTTTTGTCCACCTGATAGGGTCGCAGGATCACGATCAGCAAAACCGCTCAAGCCAACTTCTTCGAGTGCCTCGTCAATCTTCGCCTTGCGCTCCGCCGCACTACCACCCGGCTGCAATCCAAACGCAAGATTGGCACCGACCGACAAATGCGGAAACAGCAAGTCGTCCTGAAACAGAATTCCAACACGGCGCTGATGCGGTGCCGCTTGGGTGATGTTGTGGCCGTCTAGCCAAACCTCGCCCGTCGCACGAAAATCGGCGGCCAAAGTCCCGGTGATGAACGCCAATAACGTCGACTTGCCCACGCCAGACGGTCCCATAACCGTCAAAACCTCGCCGGGTTTGATGTCATGCGTGACCGACAGCAGCGGCGTGCCACCTTTCGAAATCGTCACGTTCCGCAGGGATAGACCCTTATCCATGCCGTAGACCCCTTCTATTGCGCCACACCAGCGCAGGCAGCAAAAGCGCCAGCGCAAACGGAACAAGTGCCGCCCCTGTTTGCATCAATCCATAGACCGCAATCGCCCGGCGGTCACCGCCAGAGGCAAGCGCGACAGCCTCGGTCGTCAATGTCGCCACACGACCACCGCCAATCAATAATGTCGGTAGGTATTGCCCAACCGATACCGCCAAACCAACAGCCAGCGCGGTCAATACCGGTCGCAACAGCATCGGCAACCGCACACGCCACAGCACACCGTTCGGACTGGCACGCAACGCCGCCGCAATCGTGCCCATCCGCGTATCCCAAGCGCGAAACGGATCAGCGAGCGACAGAAATACATACGGTAACACAAAAACGAGATGCGCCAGTATCACTGGCAACCGGCCCACATCCGCACCGACATTCAGCATCAGTGTTTGCAAACCCGGCAAGAACGCGGTTTGTGGGATCAAAAGTGGAAGGTACAGCAACCAGACCGCCCTCTGGCTAAATGACAGACCAAACCGATATTCGGCCTCCAAACACCCAATGGTCAGAATCAACGCCACAAATGCCACCGTCAGCGCAATCAAAGCTGTTTCGCCCAACGCGTCCAACGTGCCGGGGCCAAAGCGCATCCAGTTACGCAATGTGAATGTATCGGGGAATGGGTCTGGAAAGCCCCAAAACCCTGCGAATGACCAGATTACCAAAACCACCAAACCCAAAAGAACGGTCAACGCGGAACTGGCACCGGCAAACAAGGCCAGTTGGGCAACAACAGGGTCGAATTTGCCTCGTGACCCCGACGCGATCCACCGCCGACCCAAGCTAGCCACGACGACCTCACCCAACCGCCAGAACGCCAACGCGCCGATCACAAGGCCAAGCTGTAACAGCGCACCCGCCGCCCCTTCCAACCGCATCGCGAGGTCGGGATCAGACATCCATTTCACGATCTGCACCGACAGCGATGGCGGCGTATTCGGCCCAAGGATCACCGCGACATCAACGACCGACATCGAATAGGCCAGCACGACATAGATGGGCGGTCTGATCTGTGCATAGACACGCGGAAAAACGGTCTTGAGCCACCCGGTCAAACGCCCATACCCCAGCGCCTGCGAGATCGTGACGCTGCGCTGCGCATCGGCCTGCCCCAAAGCGGCCAAGGTGATCAGCAACAAGAACGGTACTTCCTTGACGATCAGCCCGGCGGTCATGGTCAGGCCCCAAGTGTCCTGCACAATCAGCAAATCAGGTGGGCGATCCCATCCCGTCAAACCCGGCGACATCAACCGCGACATCCACCCAGAGGGTGCAATCAGAAATGCCAACCCAAAGGCAGCGGCGGCATGCGGTACAGATAACAAAGGCGACAAAAGCCGCTCTAGCGCACGAAACGGGCGCGTGCCGGACCAACCCGCTGTCACCAACATCACAATCGCTAGTGAGATTGCCGTCGCCAACAGCCCCGTCGTGATCGACAGCATCACCGCACGGGGTAAGCCGCCCCAATCAAACAGGTCGCGAAATGGATCAAGCGATGGCCCGGTTAATCCAGCCGCCGGCAAGTGCCCAAACGCAGGCAGCAATGTGCCCCAAAGACCCGCCAAGACAGGGCCCAACATGACAAGCAAAGTCAGGATCGGCAGGACTGGAAGAAAGCGACGGCGGTTCATAAAGCATCCCGTTCCGAGGGGTTACCCGGAACGGGCATATTGTGCGGCATACCTACTCGGACACACCGTAGCGGGTCATCCAATCATCCGCGATGCGGGTCATCCAGCTTGGGTGTGGTTCGGCTTGAACGCTGCCCAGATCCGCAGGGGACAAGGTTGCGACACCCAATGTCAGCGCATCGAAACGTGCGCGATCATCAGCAGTCAACGCATCCATGTTCAACACGGTCCCATAGCCCAAAATCTCAGGGTCTTGGGCGCGCGCCTGCGCCTCTGGTGACATCAGGAAGTTGGCGACAACCATCGCACCCGCTTTGGAACCAGAGTTGTACGGGATCGCCACGAAGGACGCGTTTCCGATTGTTCCCTTGTCCAACACAAACGTCCGCGCAGTTGGCGGCAGCTGATTGTTGGCAATCGCGGCCGTTGCTTCGCCGGGGCTAAAGGAAATCGCCAGATCAACTTCGCCGTCAGCAATCAACTGCAACTGTGCCGGACCCGTCGCAGGATACGCGCGGCCTTCGCGCCACAGCGTCGGCGTCAGATCGTCCAGGAACGCCCAAAGCGGTGCGGTGACCGCATCATAGTTCGCATCTGTCGCTGGCTCTGACAGAACTGACGCATCATCCAGCAAATCGACCAATGCCTGCTTCAAAAATGTCGTGCCAAGGAAATCTGGCGGCTGCGGATAGGTGAAACGACCGGGGTTCGCCGCAGACCATTCAAGGATTGCCTGCATGGAACCCAAAGGTTCGGCCAGATCAGCGGTATCATGGATAAACACAACCTGCGCCATCGCCCAAGGGCTCTCGAACCCTTCGACCGGCACGGTAAAGTCCGTCTGCACGGTCTTGCCTTCCACATCGACAAAGGCCCAATTGGGTAGTTGCTCGGCGTAAGGGCCGAACAACAGGTCCGCGTCCTTCATGGCAGCAAAATTTGCGCCATTAATCCAGATCATGTCGATCGCACCATCGTCATTTTCGCCCGCTTGCTTTTCAGACAAAACGCGGGTGACCGCATCAGCCGTGTCCGTCAGCTTTACGTGCTCCAGCGTGACACCGTAATCTTCCATGACACGGGCGCCGACCCACGCGATGAAATCATTGGTCGTGGTCGATCCACCCCACGCATTCCAAAATACCGTTTGGCCTTCAGCTTCGCTCGTGACGGCGTCCCAGTTTGCGGGATCAATGTCGGCCAGCGCGGGCAAAGGGGCCAACAAAGCGGCCAATACGGCAAGATGTTTCATCAACTTTTTCCTTCAGTTCTTGTATATTTGTTTCGCGGCATAAATCCGCAGTGTGGCGGTCGCAAAGCACAAGGCACCAAAGACCCATGCCAGCACAGAGAAGTAGGCAGGCAGTAGGCAAAGGATCACAAAGAACACAATGGTCTCTGTCCCTTCCAAAATGCCGTTGGAGTAATAAAGCGACTTCTGCCCCTGCGCGTCGGTCTTGTGACCATGTTTCTCGGCAAGAATGGCGTACCCCAAGAAGCTGGTGCCGTTGAAGTAAAAGGACGCCAACAAGAAAGCACCGGCAGCACCGTTCATGGCGGGATCATAAAGCACAAAGGCCATCGGGATTGCGCCATAAAACAGAAAGTCCGCTGCGATATCCAAGTAGCCGCCAAAATCCGTCTTGCGCGTCGCACGTGCAACTGCACCGTCCAGGCCATCAGCAATCCGGCTGGCCAGCAACGGGATCAATGCCCAGCCCGGCGCACCTAAAGCAATCAGCAATGCCGCAAACAGGCCAAGACCCAGACCAATCAGCGTTACGCCATTAGCCGTAAACCCGCGCGCCGCCAAACCGCCACCAATCTGGTTTAGCGGCGGATCAATCAATCGGCGTGCATGACGGTCAAGCATCGGGGTCCAGTCCAAAGTTTCAAGTCTTTTGACGGATGCGGCGCGGTGACGCAATCAACCTGACGGGAAAGTGAGACAGAGCAGGTGCTTTGTCACAATTGCGATTAACTCACTGCGATCCGCGGTCGTCCGCTTGCCTCGACCCGCAAGGTGGCCTCAATGAACATTGGGCGGTTCTCTATCTCGATCTCGGAAATATCACGCGAGACGGTGAACCGTATTTCCTCAACTCCTGACGCACGCACCTTTGCTTCGGCTTGCGCCTGTAATGCGCCCTCCAATGCCGTCAGCGCCGCATCACGGTCTACGAACACTTGCGGACCCTCAGGCAAATGCACGGAATACTGGCCCTCGCCCGCGCTGGTGACCGTGCCTGTCGCATGCATGCGGACCTGCCCGACAACCGCACCAATTGCATTCGCAACATCGCCGTGCACGGGCAAAACCATCCGCGCGCCAAGGCGGTCGCCGACAGCCCCGTAATATGTGGACGCTGAAGCGCCTAACCCGATAACCGGCACACCCAAGGACATCCGCACTTTCACAACCCCGCTATGATGATCAAGACCAGCCATGCTGAGGGGATGCTTGGCCAACGCCGCAGGATCAGCCCACGCGCGGGTATCTTCCGCAAAGGCAGCCTGCAAAAGGCAATCGACCGTCTGCGCTGTAAGCTGACGGATAATGTCCTGCGCCAGCGCCGTCCCGCTCTTTGCAATCCGCTCTCCCGCACCTGCTCTGCGGCGGGCAAAAAGCGTCAGCGCTTTCTCGGCCGCTTCGCGGTCCCACGCATCGACAAGGCCCAAGACGTGCGATGCATCCGATGGCGTGACCCCTGCCAAAATGACCAAACCGCGCGCCACCAACCGACCCAAAGCGGGGTTCTCCGTGCGTGCCTGTACGGCGTGACCCAATCGCAGCGGACCCTGCGCCAATCGTTCGGCAACCACTGTTTCGCGATGATCCAGCCCTTCGGGCAACTGCTGCCACAGCGGGATCACAAACTGCACACCATCTGATGCGGGAATGTCTTGTGCCAGGCTTTGATCAAGCGCCTTGTGCACGAGGGCAGGAAACTGGTGCGCGGCCAATGAGATCGGCATCAATCGGCGCGGGCCAAGGCGCAAACCACCGTCCAATCCTTCGACAACATGGACTTCACTATCTCCACCCAGACCCGTCGTGCGCATCGCGACCGCTTCGACCATGGTGCGGTAGGGGCCGACTTGCGCGCCGTGCGGGTCAATCTTTGGGCGCCCGCCTGTCAACAAGCAAACATCCGTTGTGGTGCCGCCTATGTCGCTGACCAAAGCATCTGTTTCACCGCTAAGCCAGCTTGCACCAGCAATGGATGCAGCCGGCCCGCTGAGGATCGTTTCAATTGGTTTTTCACGTGCCACTTGGGCAGAAACCAACGCACCATCGCCGCGAACAACCATCAAACGTGCCGATATCCGGATCGCGCGCAGATGATCTTCACAGGCCGTGATCAGCCGGTCGATCATGCCAATCAGGCGCGCATTCAAAACAGCCGTAAGTGCGCGTTTCGGACCGCCCAGCGCTTGCGATAACTCGTGCGAACAACTCACCGGCTTTCCTGTCAGATCACGGATCACGTCACGCGCTGCAATCTCATGTGCGGGATTACGCGTGGCGAACGCAGCGGCAACAGCAAACCCAGTGATGCTCAAATCCAGATCATTGATCGCTTGTTTCAGGTGATCCAAATCCAATGCGGCCACTTCGCCGCCCGCATGGTTATGACCACCGGTCAGACGGATAACAGGATCACCGCCCAAGGCATCTGTCAGCCCAGCACGCCCCAGATCCGCATCGCCAAACCCGATGGCGATCAACGCAACCTTACCACCTTGCCCTTCCACAAGCGCATTCGTAGCAAGCGTCGTCGAGAGTGACACCATCGCGATATCGCCAGCAGCGATGTTGGCGTCAGCGATCGCTGCATCAATCGCCGCGCCCACGCCAATCGCCAAGTCAGGCCGCGATGTCAGCGCCTTGGCAGAGGCCACCACTTTATCCGCCGCCTCATCAATAATGACCGCATCGGTGTAGGTGCCACCCGTATCCACACCCAAAAGGTAACCCATGATCAGCTGTCACCTGCGGCGATAATCTCAAAGACCAAAAGATCGCCCGCCTCAACCGCAATGGGCCGCAACCAGCTGCCTTCGCCACCTTTCGCAAGCTCGGTCGCGAACCCGCGCCCATAGTTTGACCCATTGCACAGAACCAAGTGCTCCGCTCCTATTTCGCTAAGGTATGTCTGCATCTCTGCCTCGGGCAGAACAAAAGGAATTTTGCCATTCGCAAATGCCTCGGGACTGCGGTGATAGGGGCCTGAAAGAACCTTGTGATGCGTTTGCAGCAACACGGCCGGACCGATATTCATCGGCGTCAAAACAACCGATGGCGCAACCGCATTCAACGCCGCCAAGGCGTCCGCATCCCTACAATTGCGATCCTGTGCCGTGGTCGTTTGCGCCCGTTTGGGCAAAACGGGTTTCACCAGCGTCTCGATCACAAAAGGCGTGATAATCAAGACGGTTGCACCAATCAATTTCGCAGCATCACCAGCGGACCTGCTTTTGAGGTAAGTCGACAAAAGTGCGGCCAAGGCAAAGCCCGCCAAAAGCGGCAGCGCGCCTGCCGACATTGAAAACAATCGCACCTGAAAGAAAACCGCGATCAACCCGATCGTGCATAAAATCAAAAGCTGCCCGATGATGTCGCGCTTGATGATTTCACCTGCATCCGACCGACCCAAACCCATCCAAAGAACGCCAGCGATCACAATCGTTGCGACAACAGGCAGCATCATCTTGATCAACAAAAGCGCATTGGTCTGTGCGAACGTAAGCGCAGGAAGGGCCTCGTTGATCGCGGATTTAATAATGTCCTGCACTTCAAGCGGCAGCGACCCATAAGGTCCTGCAAGACAAGGACCAAGAAACGGCCACGTCAACGCAAAACCCAACGCAACAACGACCAAACTGACGGCAAAGCGCCAGATACCACTGCGCAGACCCACAACGAAGGGAATAATGCTTGCCGCACCGGCAATTCCGATCAACGACAAAACCGGCATGCCCAGCTGATCACACACAGGATATGTCAAACGGTCAGCCGGAGTTTGCCCAAGCCAAAGCACAACGGATCCAACAGCAAGCGTGATGCAGAACGTGATCAACAGACGGTTCGCCTCAGGCGTTATCGCAAAGGTCGCGCGCAGGAATAAAAGCAACCCCAGGGCCAGAATATAAGGTAACGTCTCGAGCCCGACGGCCAACGCGATAGAGGCCGCCAAGCCCGCAACGATACCAGACCGCAGCGGTGCTTTGGGCCAAATAGCCGCAAGCGTCATGAGAGCCGTCATCAAAATTTGGACGTTATGATGATCAATCTGACCGGGGCGAAAGTAGAACCGCGACGTAAAGGGCCAAGTCAGGACGCAGAGCATCGCAAAACTCGCTGCAAGCGGTCCAAAGAGGCGGCGCATGCCAAAGCCAACGGCGCAAATCAAAGCGACCATCAAGACAGTCGGCCAGATCGTGATTGCCAAAATCTCGGCCGTTGCGGTCGGTAGAAAGCTTGAGAATAGGATGATCATGCCGCCAATCATCGCGTCGATATAACGGGACCAATGGAGCAAGACGCCCTCGGGCGGCACAAGTCGGTATTCCATCGTGTCAAACCAGCCTTGTCCGCCCAGCCAGTTGCGAACAGAAACAAGACGCATCACGCTATCATTGCCCACTTTGACAAAAAGCTCGTCAAGGCGCGTGCCAATCACCCAAGCCTGGACAAGAATAGCCAGAAAAATGCCACCCAGAACGATCACAAACGCCCTTTGATAAAGCGCGTTTCTGCGCGCCTCTGGCGTCTGCTCTATGCCTTGCTTTTGCATATCCACACTCTCTTTGCGTCTTTGGCCATTAGGACCACACCGTATTGGATTGCAACCACGCCTTCATGCCCGAAAAGCCAGAAAGCGTGCACCGCAAAAATTAATGAATGACCCGACAAACGACCCAAATGCAAAGGCCCAAAAGACGGTCGTGCCAGCCGTTCCAAACATGCTGATCACCAATGAATAGATGGCATAGTTGCTCAACGTACCAACGACCTGCACGCCAAAGTAGCGGCGAAACTGACCTTCGCTGCTGGCATCGCGCGTTTCACGAAAGGTCCAATTCCGGTTCAGCGCCCATGTGACGACAACCGCGATAGGAAAAGACAACGCTCTTGCAAGATATGGGTCGAACCCGTTCGCCAAAAGCAGCCAAAGCAAACCGCCATCAACAACAAACCCAACACCGCCGACCACACCAAAGCGTAAAATCTGTGCGAGCAGTTCCGAGCGCATAAGCGGCTAGTCCCGGCTTGGTGCAGGATAAGACAAATACGCCATACGCTTCATTTCGCGCCGGCCCACGGTCACCGTATCCAAAATCAGACCCGCCATCACCGACAACACAGCAATCACCATAATTGCGGAAACGAGGATTGCAGTTGGGAAACGTGGCACTAAACCGGTTTCCAAGAACTCGCTCACAATAGGGACGCCAAGGATCACCGAGAACAAGCCAAGTAGCAGTCCTACTCCGCCAAACATCAACAAAGGGCGTTCTTCTTTGACCAGCAAGATGATCATCTTAAGAATACGAAAGCCATCCCGAATGGTGCTAAGCTTACTATCCGAGCCCGGCAGACGGTCGATGTACGCGGTCTCAACATCTGCAATCGGCATCCGCAACTCTAGCGCATGCACAGTCAACTCTGTTTCGATCTCAAACCCACGCGATAACGCAGGGAAACTTTTGACAAACCGACGCGAGAACACGCGGTAGCCGGTCAACATATCCGTTGTACGTTTGCCAAAGATGCTGGCGACCAAACTTGTCAGCATCCAATTGCCAAAACGGTGGCCGGGGCGATACGCCTCTTGAATTTCGGTCACACGGCATCCGCTGACCATATCCAGCGTCTCGCTTGTCAGCTTTTCAATCAGTCGCGGGGCGGCTTTGGCTTCGTAAGTATTATCACCATCGACCATGACATAAATATCGGCCTCAATATCGGCAAACATTCGGCGCACCACGTTGCCTTTGCCTTGCTGCGTTTCCATACGCACTTTGGCACCTGCTTGCGCCGCGACCTCTAGCGTATTGTCGGTGGAGTTGTTGTCATAGACATAGATTTCCGCAGCGGGGAGCGCTTCTTGGAAATCACGCACCACATGCGCAATAGGCTGCGCCTCGTTGTAGCACGGGATCAGCACCGCGACCCTTAATCCTGAAGAAGGCTTCACCATAAAAACTGTCCATCCATCGGCTTACACAATTCGACCAAACACCTACCAGCCGCGGCCTGACATGGCGATAGTTTGCGGTGCTTTTGTGGCGACATGGTGTAATTTCAAAAGCACACCATTGTGTGTGGCGTCATTCCGACGAATACTCGGATCATGACCAATCCCAACCTCAATCAGGCGATATTTGACCGGCGCGACGATCTTATTGCGCTTACCCAAGACCTGATCCGCATTCCCACACTCAACCCGCCGGGCGATAACTACCGCGAAATATGCGAATATCTGGACCTGCGTTTGCGTAAATCTGGGTTCGAGACCGAATTGATCCGCGCATTTGGCACCCCCGGTGACAGCGACAAATACCCCCGTTGGAACATCGTAGCGCGCCGGACCGGCACACATGCGGGGGACTGCGTGCATTTCAACAGCCACACTGACGTGGTCGAGGTCGGCAACGGCTGGACCAAAGACCCGTTTGGCGGCGAACTCAGCGACGGCAAAATCTACGGACGCGGCGCGTGCGACATGAAAGGTGGGCTAGCTGCATCCATCATTGCCGCCGAAGCCTTTCTAGAAGTGCATCCAGACTTCGCAGGCGCGATCGAGATATCAGGCACAGCGGATGAAGAATCCGGTGGGTACGGCGGCGTCGCCTACCTTGCTGAACAAGGCTACTTTGACCCCGCCCGCGTCCAACACGTCATTATCCCCGAGCCTCTGAACAAGGACCGCGTTTGCCTTGGGCATCGTGGCGGCTGGTGGGCGGAAATCGAAACATTCGGCGAAATCGCGCATGGGTCCATGCCGTTCTTGGGTGATTGCGCGGTCCGGCACATGGGCGCGGTGCTGACGGAATTCGAAGACAAACTCTTCCCCGCCATGGCCGCGCGCACAACCGACATGCCTGTCGTGCCCGAAGGCGCACGATCGTCCACGATGAACATCAACTCAATCCATGGCGGCCAACCCGAACAACCCGACGACTACACCGGCCTGCCCGCACATTGCGTGCCAGACAGCTGCCGGATCGTGATTGACCGGCGGTTCCTCGCGGAAGAAAACGTCGACGACGTGCGGGGTGAGGTGAAAGGCCTGCTGGAAGGGTTGAAAGCCAACCGGGACCGCTTTGACTATGACCTGCGCGAAATGAACTTAGTGCTACCCAGCATGACCGACCGCGACGCCCCCGTGGTGCAAGTGATCGCCGCAGAAATCGAGAAAGTGCTGGGCAAACCGGCTGAATTCGTCGCCTCCCCCGGCACCTACGACCAAAAACACATCGACCGGATCGGCAAGCTAAAAAACTGCATCGCCTACGGACCGGGGATACTAGAGTTGGCGCACAAGCCCGATGAATACATCGGCGTGGATGACATGATCGACAGCGCGCAAGTGATGGCAGGCGCGTTGGTCAAAATCCTAACGTAGGTCGGGGTTCACCCCGACATTTCGACGGGTCGTTTGAGATAGTGGAATATGTCTGGAAGGGCGCGACGTAATCGCTAGCTGGATTCAGCTTTGAATATCAAGGCATTTTTTTGGTATTGCTTAAATGCCAAATTTGCGATTCCATAGGGAGTAGGTGAGGCCCATCAGCGTTTTATGTTAATCCTGGAAGATTATTTGCAGCCCGGTTTGGGCTTAGAGCGACGATGCGGCTTCACCGGTACAGTCTTTGGACCGGGCTTTGCTGTCTTTCTTACGGTTCTAGTGACCGTCTTGCATTTGCTCATAACACACCTCCTTTCTCACCGTATTTGGTGCAAGATATAGTGGTGTGCCAATGGGCCTCTCCTCAGTATTGATTCTTTGTGGGGTCCCGTCAACAATTTGCGACTGCATATTTGCTATTACTGTTGCTGGTAGGGCAGGGCATATCCCAAGACCTACCGAACACTTGATCTAGCCCCCTAAAACAACAACACTGCACCCAAGCCATAGGGGACCCATAATGCATCATATCAAAACACTCGCGGCATCTACTGCCATCGTCCTTTGCGCGTCAGCAGCACTCGCCCAAGACAGCATCACCGTCGCGATCCAGTTGGAGCCGCCGAACCTCGACCCCACAGGCGGGGCTGCACAGGCCATCGACTCGGTCCTTTATGCCAATGTGTTCGAGGGTCTCACCCGGTTCGACGCTGACGGCGCGATCATCCGGGGCCTTGCCCAAAGCTGGGATATTTCCGACGACGGTCTGGTCTATACCTTCAACCTCGCCGCTGGTGTCACCTTCCACGATGGCACCACGATGGACGCCGAAGACGTCAAATTCAGCCTCGACCGCGCGCGTGCCGAGGATAGCACCAACGCCCAAAAGGGCCTGTTCGCCGGGATCACTGATGTGACCGTCGTTGACCCGCTCACCGTCCAAGTCACGCTGGACCAGCCCAATGGCAGCTTCTTGTTCAACATGGCGTGGGGGGATGCGGTGATCGTGGCCCCAGAAAGCATCGAGAACATCGCGTCCAACCCCATTGGCACCGGCCCGTTCACCTTCACCGATTGGGTGCAGGGCGACCGGTTGGAGCTGACACGCAACGACGCCTATTGGGGTGCAGCCCCCGCGCTCGCAAACGCGACATTCCGCTTCATCTCTGACCCCACTGCCGCTTTTGCCGCCGTGATGGCCGAGGATGTCGACGCTTTCGTAGGCTTCCCCGCCCCCGAAAACCTGCCACAGTTTGAGGCCGATCCTCGTTTCCAAGTCCTCGTTGGCAACACCGAGGGCGAGACGATTTTGTCCATCAACAACCAAATGCCACCCTTCGACAACGTGCTGGTCCGTGCCGCCGTTGCCAGCGCGATCGACCGCCAAGCTATCATTAACGGCGCGATGTTCGGACTGGGTACGCCCATCGGTACACATTTCGCACCGCATAACCCCGACTATGTCGACCTGCTTAGCAATTCACCGCATAACCCTGACGTGGCGCGCGCATTGCTTGCCGTCGCAGGCTTCCCTGATGGCTTTACCACCACACTCAAACTGCCACCGCCATCCTACGCGCGGCGCGGCGGAGAGATTATCGCAAGTCAGCTACGCGACATCGGGATTGAGACAGAAATCACCAACCTCGAATGGGCACAGTGGATCGAAGAGGTCTTTACAAACAAAGATTTCGGTCTTTCCATCGTCAGCCATACCGAGCCTATGGATATCGGCATTTACGCCAATCCAGACTACTACTTTCAGTATGATAACCCCGATTTCCAGGCGCTGATGGAAACCTTGAACGCCACGACAGATCCCGCAGAACGCAGCGCTTTGCTGGCCCAAGCGCAGACAATCCTTTCCCAAGACTACGTCAACGGATACCTGTTTGAACTGGCCGTCGCGACAGTCGCCAAAGCCGACATTCAGGGGCTGTGGGTCAACCAACCAACAGCCGCCGTTGACCTGACCGGCGTCAGCTGGAGCAACTAAGGCAATGCCCCCCGTCAAACCCTTTTGGGGGGCATGCAATCAAGGTGCACGAACCTATGCCGAAACCTCATACCGCACCGAAAAGACGTCTATTCTAACCTCTCGACTGCCACAGCCGAAAAGCAGAATGGCATGCTAATTCGGCCCGAAACAGCGGCGGATCATGAGGCAATATATGATCTGACGCGCGACGCCTTCGCGCCCATGTCTTTCAGCGACGGAAGCGAACCGGACATCATCAATCAACTGCGCGAGGACGGTGATTTGACTCTGTCTTTGGTAGCCGAGCAGGACGAGATTATCGGTCATGTCGCGTTCTCTCCAGCCAAGATCACCAACGCCGAGGGGATTTGGTACGGGCTTGGCCCCATCTCGGTTCGGGCCGACAAGCAAAAGCATGGAATAGGCACAAAACTCGCACACGCTGGTTTAGATATACTGCGCAAGATGGGCGCGGCAGGGTGCGTCCTGACGGGTAACCCGGATGTTTACAGCCCTATGGGGTTCACCAATGATCACGCACTGACCTACAGCGGCCTAAACCCCAAATACATTCTTTTCATAACCCTCAACGGCACCATCCCCAAAGGCGAGATCGACTTCGCCGAAGCCCTGCAAGAGGATCATTCATGATCCGCTACGTGCTTGGCCGTCTCACATCGTTGATCATCAGCCTAACCATCGCCTCTATCGTGATATTCGCGGTGATCGAGGTGATCCCCGGCGATCCCGCGGCCTTCATGCTCGGCGTGAATGCACGTCCCGACACAATCGCCGCCCTGCGCGCTGAAATGGGCCTCGATCAGCCGCTGATCACACGCTACCTCGACTGGGTCACCGGGCTGCTACGCGGTGACTTTGGCCAATCATGGACCTATAAAACGCCCGTCGCAGACCTTATCAGCGACCGTATCTGGGTCTCACTGCCTCTTGCAATCTACGCGCTGATCCTGTCCACGATTATCGCCTTTCCAGCAGGCATTTACGCCGCCAGCAGACGCGGCGGCGCAGGCGATGTGACAATCATGGGGGCCACGCAGCTAGGCGTCGCCATCCCGAATTTCTGGTTCGCGATGATCCTCGTGCTAATCTTTGCGATTAACTTGCGTTGGTTCTCCGCTGGCGGCTTTCCCGGTTGGGACAATCCGTTCCAAGCCTTAAAGTCTCTAACCCTGCCTGCAATCGCACTTGCCCTGCCGCAAGCCGCAATCCTCGCCCGCGTCATGCGCTCATCCCTACTCGATATGCTGGGCGAAGACTTCATTCGCACCGCCCGCGCCAAGGGCCTAAGCCGTCGCCAGGCGTTGTGGAAACACGCGGTGCGCAACGCGCTGATCCCGGTCCTGACGATCATCGGCCTGCAATTTTCGTTTCTGTTGGCGGGCGGCATCATTATCGAACAAATCTTCTTCCTCCCCGGCCTCGGTCGCCTGATTTTCCAATCTATCAGCGCACGCGACCTGATCGTGGTCGAAAGCGTGGTGATGCTGTTGGTCTTCACCGTGATCATGGTGAATTTCCTTGTCGATCTAGCTTACGCCGCCGTTGATCCAAGGTTGAGGACCAAAGCATGAGCCGCAATCTGATCATCGGCACAGCGCTGACGCTGGTGTTCATCGCACTCGCGGCGGTGTCCTTCATCTGGACGCCCGCAGATATCGAAAACCTCGACATACCCAACAAGCTGCAGACGCCAAACGGTGCCAATCTCCTTGGCACGGATCATTTCGGGCGCGATATCTTGTCGATGATCATGATGGGCGCGCGTACGTCCATCGCGGTCGCACTCGTCGCCGTCGGCATCGGCATGGCCATTGGAATCCCGCTTGGCCTGCTTGCCGCTGCCCGTCACGGATCGCTGCTGGATGAGCTGATCATGCGTGGCAATGACCTTGTGTTTGCCTTCCCGTCACTGGTCATCGCAATCCTGATAACCGCCGTTTTCGGCGCGTCCGCCGTCAACGCGATCATCGCCATCGGCATCTTTAACATCCCCGTCTTCGCCCGCCTCACTCGCGGCGCAGCCTTGCCGATCTGGGAACGTGATTTCATCCTCGCAGCCCGCGTTTGCGGCAAATCAGCAGCACGTATTTCCATCGAGCACATCCTGCCCAACATCACCAACCTGATGATCGTCCAAGGCACCATCCAATTCAGCCTCGGCATCCTCGCGGAGGCGGCTCTGTCCTACATCGGCCTCGGCGCACAACCCCCAACCGCCAGTTGGGGCCGCATGTTGGCCGACGCACAAACACTGGTCAGCATCGCACCACACACGGCCCTCATTCCGGGTTTTGCGATCTTGCTGATGGTTCTTGGCCTCAACCTGATGGGTGACGGTTTGCGGGACTGGCTCGACCCCCGCATTCGGGTGGTGCGGACATGAGCTTGCTTGCGATAAAGGATTTGTCGCTTTCTATCGGCGACACGCAAATTCTGCACGACATCGACCTCACGATGCAGGCAGGTGAAATCGTGGCGATCACCGGTGAAAGCGGTTCTGGTAAATCCATGACCGCGCTGGCCATCATGGGCCTGTTGCCACACGGGTCCGCACCCAAAGGCGCGATTACACTCGATGGTATCGACATCTTGGCAACCTCTGAACCCGATCTTTGCAAAATGCGCGGCAACACGATGGGCATGGTTTTTCAAGAACCCATGACCGCATTGAACCCGGTCCAGACCATTGGCGATCAAGTGGCCGAGACCATCTTGATCCACGAAAAAACTTCCAAGATCGAGGCTCATAAACGCGCCGCTGCCATGCTGGAACGCGTCGGGTTGAAAGTTTCGCCAACCCGCTATCCCCATGAACTCTCTGGCGGGCAACGCCAGCGCGTCGTGATCGCAATGGCCATCGCCTTGCGCCCCAAACTACTGATCGCAGATGAGCCGACAACAGCCCTTGATGTCACCACGCAAGCCCGCATTCTCGACCTGCTGCGCGACCTCGTGCGCGAATTCGACATGGGTTTGCTGCTGATCACACACGATCTTGCCGTGGTCGCTGATGTCGCCGACCAAATTGTCGTCATGCAACAGGGTCGGGTGGTTGAAACCGGCCAAACGCACGACCTGTTCGCCAATATGCGGCACCCCTACACCAAGGCGTTGTTCGAGGCTTCAAGCCACGAGGTACAGCTGCCGGTGCGTACAGCTAGTGCACAGCTTGTGTACGCAAAGCATATCGTTCGCGAATACCCCATGCCGCGCCAAACTCTACTGGGCCCTCGGCCCCAGTTTCGCGCGTTGGATGATGTCAGTTTCCACATCAATCACGGCGAACGCGTCGGGCTTGTCGGCGAAAGCGGATGTGGAAAATCGACCCTAACACGTGCTATTTTGGGGTTAGAGGACGTGCAAGGCGGCGAAATCACCCTTGACGGCGCACCCGTTTTTACCGGCAAACGCCCCAACCTCGCCGTGCGACGCAAAATGCAAGTCGTCTTCCAAGACCCCTACAGCAGCTTCAACCCCCGCCACCGCGTCGATCGGCTAATTACAGAGCCATTTCACCTGCTCAAAACCCTACCGACCGGTCAAGCGCGCGCTGACGCGATTGCCAAAGCACTCGTGGACGTTGGACTGTCGCCCGCAGACGCAGACAAATACATCCATGAATTCTCAGGCGGGCAACGCCAGCGGATCGCCATCGCCCGCGCCCTGATTATCGAACCCGAGTTAATCATCTTTGACGAGGCCGTTTCAGCGCTCGACGTCTCTGTCCGCGCGCAAGTCCTCGACCTCATCGCGGACCTCTGCCGCAAACGCCCTTTGGCCTATCTGTTTATCAGCCACGACCTATCTGTTGTGCGCACCGTGACCGACCGCGTCTTGGTCATGCAGGCCGGAAAAATTGTCGAGCAAGGTGAAACAGAGACTGTTTTTACCGATCCACAGCACCCTTACACACAAACACTGATCGCCGCTGCACCAAAGCTGCCCACGTTGGGCATGGCGGTCTAATCCAAGGCTTGCTACGGTCTTGGAAACAACGGGAGTTATCATGCGGCTACAAGGCAAGACGGCAATCGTGACAGGCGCAGGATCGGGTTTTGGTGCTGGCATAGCACGCAAATTTGCAGCCGAAGGGGCGCAGGTTTTCGTGGTCGATATCAATCTTGAGGGCGCTGAAGTGATTGCGAAAGAGATCGGCGGCACCGCCATTGCCTGTGACGTATCCAACAGCAAATCAGTGTCTAATCTTGCCCAAACGGTCCTATCGCAAGGTCCCCTCGACATACTTGTGAACAACGCAGGCATTACGCATTTGCCCAGCGCACTTGAAGACGTGACAGAGGACGACTTTGATCGCGTTTTTCAGGTGAACATGAAATCGGTATTTCTGACCGCGCAAGCCTTCGTCCCACATTTCAAAGAACGCAGCACGGGTGCGATCCTCAATGTTGCCTCAACCGCAGGCGTCTCACCTCGGCCCCGGCTGAACTGGTACAACGCATCCAAAGGCTGGATGATAACGGCAACCAAAACGATGGCCGTGGAGCTCGCACCCAATGGCATTCGCGTCAACGCGATCAACCCTGTTGCGGGCGATACGCCCCTGCTCAAGTCTTTCATGGGCGAGGACACGCCAGAAATCCGCGCCAAGTTCCTTTCAACCATACCAATCGGTCGCTTTTCCACGCCAGAGGACATGGGGAACGCCGCCTGCTTCCTATGCTCGGACGAAGCCAGCATGGTGACCGGTGTCGCGATGGAGGTGGACGGTGGCCGCTGTATCTAAAGGACCGCGCAATCTGATCACCGATGTTGCAGGCCTACGGGTTGGTAACGCGCAGGACCATCACATCAAGACGGGTACGACGGTGTTAGTCGGTGACAAGCCGTTTACCGCTAGCGTGCATGTCATGGGCGGTGCGCCCGGAACAAAGGAAACCGACCTGCTTGCACCGGATAAAACGGTGGAACACGTCGATGCGCTGGTGCTGTCTGGCGGCTCTGCTTTTGGGTTGGACGCCTGCTCAGGCGTTATGGACGGGCTGCGTGCGATGGGACGAGGTTACCAGATCGGCGCAATGCATATCCCGATTGTGCCCGGCGCTATTGTTTTTGATTTGATCAACGGCGGTGCCAAGGATTGGTCGGAAAACCCGTACCGGGCATTGGGACAGGAGGCACTGATCAACGCAGCGCGTGATTTTGAAATCGGCACGGCCGGTGCTGGCACGGGTGCGATGGCAGCCATGCAAAAAGGCGGGCTCGGTTCAGCGTCACTGCTGCTGCCTGATGGAACAACACTTGGCGCTTTGGTCGTTGTAAATGCGCTTGGCAGTGTGACAGTGCCAGGCGACAAACATTTCTGGGCGGCACCTTTCGAAATTGATGGTGAATTCGGGAATGCGGGACCCGCTTTGACCTCGGGCCACGTTAGCCCAGAGCCAAGCCGCAAAGAACAAGCCATGATGTTGCAGGCGACGACAGGCGCAAACACCACGATTGCAATTATCGCAACAGACGCACCTTTGACGAAAACGCAATGTCACAGACTGGCCGTCACGGCGCATGACGGAATGGCGCGGGCGATTGTGCCGTCGCATACACCGCTGGATGGTGATTTGGTCTTTGGCGTCGCAACCGGGGAAGGCGCGCCAGTCGACCAAACAAAATTCCGCGAAATCGCAGCGGCGGGTGCTGTTTGCCTAAGCCGCGCCATCGCGCGCGGGGTGTACGAGGCGACGGCTGCACCGGGTGATATCATCCCGACATACAAAGATATGAACGGGTTAAGCTAACTCAATTCCGCCGCGACCGCACGCCCATCGCCCATACTTTGCGCCGCAAGATCGCGGCAAAAAGCGTGCATCCGATAAGGAGTGAAAGCGTCACCTTGGTCACCTGTTCCATCGTGCCGATGATCTGCAATGCATGGACGCCCGTGCCGATCACCGCCAAAGTCACAAGCGCCGTATGCCCCAAACGCCACACCCGCAAGGGCAAACGAAAACGCAAAATTGCAAGCAACGCGGCCCCAAAGACCGCCCACATCGCAAGAACACCCCAGATCGCAAAAGGCGTCGGTGAGCGAAACAAGAGCACGTCGATAACATCAGGCGGGCTGGTGATCCAAAGTCCAACCACATGAACCGTAACCGCCAAAACAAGCGCTATGCCCCCGTACCGGTGCAGATAGCGACTACGTTGCAAGGAAAGTCCCGGTAGGGCACCAATCGCCAGCAGCGGCTGCATGAACATGATCGTCATGCCGAGAACACCGGCAAGACCTGCTGCAATATATGTCGGCTCTCGCCACTGCAAAAGCGGACTTGTCGCAGCCAACGAAATGGGCGCAAGAACTGCTAGGACCACAGCACACCAGATCAGCGCCGACTTTACGCGACTAGGCTGGTTCAAGCACAAAGTCTACGTTGAGTGTCGTGTCAGAGGGGCGCGCCATCAAAGGGCGCAAGAACACAGTCTTGAACGCCCCACTGTCATAGGCCAGATGACCATGCGCCTGCCCAAAGGCGGGCACAATCTGCGGCATCTCTAGCCGGAACACCCCGTTTGCATCAGTCAGTGTCGCCCCGTGGCTATGCGGATCGCGTTCATGCCCTTCGGTGGTATGCGCCCACATCTGAATACGTTGACCCGGCAAAGGCGCGCCATCACCAGCACGGCGTACTGTCCCTGTCATCCAGAAACCTCCGCCGCCAATGCGGTCGACAATCGGGGCATCAGGGCGATAGTTGTTCGCGCCACCACGCATGGTCGGCGTCGGTGCCAATCCTGCCGCCTGTGCAGGGTGCATCAGGCCAGTCGCAGGCGTAAGAATTGCGGCCCCGCCCAACACAAGAGCGGTACGTCGTGTCATCGGTGATGTCTTCATGTGAAATCTCCGTGCAGGCTATCAGTTGATAAAAACATAGCATACTCAAACAAGATTTCGAGTTGTCGACGCAGGGCAGACGACCCAAAAGTTGTCACACATGCGTGAGCAGTCATATTCTGCAAAGCAAATGCCCCGGAGAGATTAACCTCCGGGGCACGTATAACCCACGCGCGGGCCTTACATTGGGAACTGAGATCAGTTCAGTGCGGCGTCTGTGATCGCACTTGTCCATGCGCCCTCTGGCTGTGCCGAAATCACCGGATCAGAACCACCAGCAAGCAGTGTGTCCACTGTGCGCTGGAAATCAGCTGGATCAAGTGATCCATCCGACCCTGCGGTCAACTTGGCAATCTCGCCCATCATACGGACCTGAGCGGCTTCGTTCTGTGCGCCGGTTTCATCATTGTCGAGAACGATACCTGCGGCTGCTTCTGGGTTCTCTTCAGCCCACTTCCAGCCTTTCATCGACGCCCGCACAAAGCGCACCATTTTGTCGACGAACACTGGATCCTCAAGGTTCTCTTCCAGCGCGTAGATGCCGTCTTCCAATGTCGCGACGCCCTGATCTTCGTATTTGAAGGTCACCAGCTCGTCCTCGGACACACCTGCATCCAGCACCTGACCGTATTCGTTATACGTCATGGTCGAGATGCAGTCGGCCTCGCGGTTCAGCAGCGGATCAACGTTAAAGCCCTGCTTCAGAACGGTCACGCCATCATCGCTGCCATCCGTTGGGATACCTGCCTGGCTCATCCAGCTCAGGAACGGATATTCGTTGCCAAAGAACCAAACACCAATGGTCTTGCCGCGGAAGTCCTCCACAGACTCGATGCCGGTGTCTTTCCAGCAGGTCAGCATCAGGCCAGACGTCTTGAACGGCTGCGCAATATTCACAACAGGCAGACCCTTTTCGCGGGCGGCCAGCGCCGACGGCATCCAGTTCAGCATCACATCTGCACCACCACCGGCCAAGACCTGCGGCGGGGCGATATCAGGACCGCCGGGCAGAATGGTCACGTTCAGCCCTTCTTCCTCATAAAAACCCTGATCAAGAGCCACATAGTAACCAGCAAACTGCGATTGCGTGACCCACTGCAACTGCAGCGTCACATCATTGGCGTGTCCGTCAGCATGTGCCGCGCCACCCAATCCTGCAGCAAGTGCTGCCGCCATCATTAACTTCTTCATTCTCTTCTCTCCTAGTCAGTTGCTTGCCCTCTTGTCGGGGCTTATTTCATTAATTGCGTTGCGATGGGTGCCAAAAGGTCACCCGCCCCTCAATCCAAGCCATCAATCCGTAGAATGCGCTTCCCGCCAGCGCCGCGACGACAATTTCGGCCCAAACCATATCAAGTGCAAGCTGGCCGACGGACGTCGATATCCGAAAGCCCATGCCCACAGTCGGTGAGCCAAAAAATTCAGCAACAATCGCGCCAATCAGCGCCAAAGTAGTCGCAATCTTAAGTCCGTTAAAGATAAAAGGCATTGCCGCAGGCAGACGCAATTTGAACAGCGTCGCCCAATAACCCGCGCCATAGGTCCGCATCAGATCGCGCTGCATCGACGTCGTGTCGCGCAGCCCTGCGACGGTATTTACCAAGATTGGAAAGAATACCATGACGGCGACAACCGCAGCTTTCGACTGCCAGTCACTGCCCAACCAGCGCACAAAAATCGGCGCGGTTCCCACAATTGGCAGGGCTGCCATAAAGCCCCCGACAGGCAAAATGCCTCGCGTCAGGAAATCGGATCGATCCGCCAAAACAGCCACGGCAAAAGCCGCGATCATCCCAATGATATACCCCGTCATCGCCCCTTTGATAATCGTCTGTTCAAAATCCGCCCAAAGCGTCGGCAATTCATTCGAAAAGCGGCTCGCGATCATCGTGGGCGGCGGCAGAATAATCGGACTGACCTCAAGCATGCGCACCAACAGTTCCCACATGATCAAAAGCGTCAGTCCAAAGATGGCTGGGACCAAAAGCTTGACCAGCCTGCTTTGAGCCGCCGCACTATTTGCAAGGCGCGCGTTTACAAACCACCCAGCCCCCCAAACGGCCAATGCACTGATGATCGCGGTCCCTGTCATGTCGCCTGCATCCCCATCCGGCGTAAAGTCCAGCGTTCCACCAAACTAAAAATACCAACCAAAGTAGCCGCTGTAATCGCCGCCGCAAAAAGGGCAGCCCACGTCACCATCGGCTGTCCATACTGATCACCCACGAGCATCCGCGCCCCAAATCCGGCCCGCGCACCCGTTGGCAGTTCCGCAACAATGGCACCCACCAAAGATGCCGAAATCCCGATCTTGAGCGAGGCAAACAGATAAGGCACCGACGCGGGCAACCGCAGCTTCCAAAACGCCTGTGTCGAACTTGCATAGTATGTACGCAGCAGGTCCAACTGCATTGCATCGGGACTGCGCAAGCCTTTCACCATGCCGACAACAACAGGAAAAAAGCTCAGATAGGCGCTGATGACAGCCTTTGGAAACAACCCCTGTATCCCAATCGACCCCAACATCACGATAATCATCGGGGCGAGCGCCAAGATCGGGATTGTCTGGCTCGCAATGGCCCACGGCATCACGCTCATATCCATCGCGCGGTTGTAGACGATACCAACCGCCAGCAAGATACCCAGCCCGGTGCCAATCGCAAAGCCTAGCAAAGTGGCCGACAACGTCACCCACCCATGATAAACCAACGACCGCCGCGACGTGACATTCTTCATGAAAATTGTATCCCACATCTCGACTGCAACCTGATGCGGTGACGGCAAACGCGGACGGTCTAATGTGTAAGTCATGCCAAACAAATGCGTGTTTCGCAGGGCCAGCCCAATCCCGGAATAGTCTTGCCGGGCCACGGGCGTATCAGGCGTCACTGCAATATCCTGCCGCTGCGCGAGGTCGGCGGTCAGATGCATATTCATCGGCACCACAGACACGATCCAAAACAACACAATTGACCCAATAACCGTCATAACAGGCAGAAGTGATTTCACGCATGCACCTCATCATCTTGCCCTAAATACTCCCGCCGGAGGCTCCTACACATCAACATGCCCCGCCCGCAGACCATCGCGCACCCGGTGCGCAACCGCGATAAACTCTGCACTGTCGCGAATATCCAAAGGCCGCTCTTTGGGCAACGGGCTATCAATCACATCCGTGATCCGTCCCGGACGCGGGGACATCACAACGATTTTGGTCGACAGATACACCGCCTCCGGGATCGAGTGTGTCACAAACCCAATCGTCTTCTCGGTCCGCGCCCACAACTGCAACAACTGTTCATTAAGGTGATCGCGCACAATCTCATCGAGCGCGCCAAAGGGTTCATCCATCAGCAAGATATCAGCATCAAACGCCAGCGCGCGGGCAATCGAGGCACGCTGCTGCATCCCACCCGACAATTGCCAAGGAAACTTCTTCTCAAAACCGGCCAGATCAACCAGATCCATCACCCGCTTCACACGCTCTGCCTGCTCCGCATTCGAGAACCCCATAATCTCCAACGGCAGCTTGATATTGCCCCCAATCGTGCGCCATGGATAAAGACCCGCCGCTTGAAACACATACCCGTAAGCCCGCGCCATCCGCGCCTCTTCAGGGGTCATGCCGTTGACGGTCAGAGACCCCGCGGTCGGCGCTTCAAGCCCCGCAATACAACGCAAAAACGTCGTCTTGCCGCACCCAGAAGGCCCGATGAACGAAACGAACTCACCCTTATTGATCTCAAGGTTCACGTCCTTGAGGGCATGCACAGGCCCATCGTTGGTTTCGAACGTCAGGTTCAAACCTTGTGCATGAATCGTCGTTTCAGCAGCCACACTTCACCCCGCAGCCCCGGTCATTCCCCGAGACTTGTTCTTTCATCTCAACCTAAACACCCGTCGGCGGAATACCTGTCCGCTTCACCGGTTGTGGCGCGGTCAGTTCTTTCCAAGATGACAACGCTTTATTCACCGGCGTGTTCGCCTCGCGCTTCACGAACTTGCCGTGACCCTCTTGCGTGCGCACTTCGCCATCGTGGATCGCCACATGGCCGCGCGTCAGAGTAAAGCGCGGCAGGCCCTTCACCTCTTTGCCTTCGAACACGTTATAGTCGATGGCCGACTGCTGGCTGCCAGCAGTGATCGTCTTGGTTTTGGCAGGGTCCCAGACAACAAGATCAGCATCGGCACCGACCATCACCGCGCCCTTGTTGGGATAGCAGTTCAAAATCTTCGCGATATTGGTCGAGGTCACCGCCACAAATTCATTCGGCGTCAGACGCCCCGTCTCAACCCCATGGGTCCACAGCATCGGCATCCGGTCCTCAAGACCGCCTGTGCCATTGGGGATTTTTGAGAAATCACCAACGCCAGTCCGCTTTTGTTCAGTCGTAAAGGCACAGTGGTCGGTAGCTACAACGCTCAGCGACCCCGACTGCAACCCAGCCCAAAGGCTATCTTGGTGCTTTTTATTCCGGAATGGCGGCGACATCACGCGGCGCGCGGCATGGTCCCAATCTTTGTTAAAATACTCACTCTCATCCAGTGTCAGGTGCTGGATCAGCGGCTCACCCCACACGCGCTTGCCTTGCTGACGGGCACGGCGGATCGCCTCATGCGCTTCCTCACAAGAGGTATGCACAACATAAAGCGGCACGCCCGCCATATCGGCAATCATGATGGCGCGGTTTGTTGCCTCGCCCTCGACCTGACTGGGGCGGGAATAGGCATGGGCTTCGGGGCCGGTATTTCCCTCTGCCAGCAATTTGGCCGTCATTTCAGCCACAACATCACCGTTTTCAGCATGGACCATCGCGATGGCACCAAGCTCTGACAGGCGATTGAAGGACGAAAACAGCTCATCATCATTCACCATCAACGCGCCCTTGTACGCGAGGAAATGCTTGAAGGTGTTGATCCCGCGATCCTTGACCACAGTTTCCATGTCGTTGAAAACCTGCTCGCCCCACCACGTCACCGCCATGTGGAATGAATAGTCGCAGTTCGCACGGGTCGACTTGTTGTCCCAACGCTTGATCGCATCCAGCAGGCTCTCACCCTGATTGGGCAGGCAGAAATCGACGACCATCGTGGTGCCGCCCGCCAGACCCGCACGCGTGCCACTTTCGAAATCATCGCTGGAATAGGTGCCCATGAAAGGCATTTCGAGATGCACATGCGGGTCGATGCCGCCCGGCATGACGTAGCAATCCGTCGCATCCAATTGCTCATCACCGGAGAGACTCTCGCCGATTTCGATGATCTTGCCGGCATCGATCAAAACATCCGCCTTATAGGTCAGATCATGCGTAACGATTGTCCCGTTCTTAATTACCTTCGTCATCTTTTTCCCCCTCATCTTTTTTGCTTCCGACCCACAAAGTCATCAGTGCAGCGTAGAAACCGCCAGCAATGACAGCTGAAACGCCAACTTCGAGAAACTCTGGCGGCCAATTCCGGCCAAATATGAAATCTATCACGACAGAAATGATCGCAAATACGGGCGTGAAATAAAGGAAATGACGCAGGAACCCTGAATTCACCCAACAATCTCCGCCGTTTCCACCACCGCATGAAACAGCACATCCGTGCCTGCCGTTGCCCATTCAGGCGAAATCTCTTCCGCCTCGTTATGGCTCAATCCGTCAACACAAGGACACATCACCATCGCGGTCGGATAGATATCGTTGATCCAACATGCGTCATGGCCCGCACCCGATACGATATCCATATGACTATAGCCCAACCGCTCCGCCGCATCACGGACCGCGTTCACGCAGCCTTCGTTAAATGCGGGTGGATCGAACTGGCCAACAATCTCGCATGAGAATTCGACACCAATATCTTCGCACAGCTTCGGCGCGCGCTCATTAAACTCAGCCACCATCGCATTCAGTTTATCCAGCAAATGCGTCCGCATATCGACGGTAAAAACGACCTTGCCGGGAATGATGTTGCGCGAGTTCGGGTAGACATCAATATGTCCAATCGCACCCACCGCATTAGGCTGGTTCTTCATCGCAATCTCGTGGACCAATTCTGTCACCAGCGCCAAACCACGACCCGCATTCTTGCGCATATGCATTGGCGTCGATCCGGTATGGCTTTCCTTGCCCGTCACCGTGCATTCGATCCAACGCAGGCCCTGGCCGTGGGTTACAACGCCAATATCTTTGCCTTCGGCCTCTAGAATCGGGCCTTGCTCGATGTGGAGCTCAAAGAACGCATGCATTTTGCGATTGCCGGCCTTCTCTTCGCCTTTCCAACCAATCCGCTCCAGCTCATCGCCAAAGCGCTTACCATCCGCATCCACACGGTCATTCGCCCATTCAAGCGTATGCTTGCCCGCAAAAACACCAGAGGCGAGCATGGCAGGCGCGTACCGCGTGCCTTCCTCGTTGGTCCAGTTTGTCACGACAATTGGATGCTTTGTCTTGATATCCAAATCATTCAGCGTGCGCAGAATTTCGAGGCCGCCCAACACACCCAACACACCATCGTATTTGCCACCCGTCGGTTGGGTATCCAGATGCGAACCAACATAAACCGGCAGCGCATCCGGGTCCGTTCCTTCGCGCCGGGCAAACATATTGCCGATCTCATCAACGCCCATCGTGCAACCCGCCGCCTCGCACCACGTCTGGAACAGATGGCGGCCTTCGCTGTCTTCATCGGTCAAAGTCTGGCGATTATTTCCGCCTGCAACGCCCGGCCCGATCTGCGCCATTTCCATCAGGCTGTCCCACAGCCGCTCACCATTGATACGCAGGTTTTCTCCGGGGGCTGGCATAAGGGGGCTCCTTGGCTTGCAGTGGCACTTGCATTTGACCAACTGGTCAAAACAACGCTAACAGAGGGAAAGCACCAGTCAAGTTCTCCGCTCGGATTACAGGCAGATGCAAGCAAAGCTGGCAGTCACAGGCATTATTGCCCCAATTTCGCCCGCATTTTAAGCGAAGGATTGGTATGATCAAACCGCCCACCCGTATCCAACAGCGCAATCGTGCAGCAATTTTATCCGCTGGGTTGGATGTTTTTTCGCAATTCGGGTTTCGTGGCGCGACGTTAGATCTGATCGCTGATGCGGCGGGGCTGTCGAAGCCGAACCTGCTTTACTACTTCCCGTCAAAGGAATCGATCCACACGGCGTTGCTGGAACAACTTCTTGATACCTGGCTGGACCCGTTAAAGGCGCTCGATGGGACAGGCGACCCTATCAAGGAAATCATGGCTTACGCCCAACGGAAATTGGCGATGAGCCGGGACTACCCGCGTGAAAGCCGCCTTTGGGCCAATGAAATTCTGCAAGGCGCGCCTCGGATTGAAGACATCCTAAAGGACGACCTTAAAGCACTTGTCGACGAGAAGGCGCAGATTATCAAAGCATGGGCAGACGACGGCAAAATCGCTGACATTGACCCGCATCACCTGATCTTCTCAATTTGGGCATTCACCCAGCATTACGCCGATTTTGACGTGCAAGTGCGGGCCGTATTGGGCAACAAAGACCCCTATGATGGGGCCTCTGTCTTCCTTGACACGCTGTACGCCAAACTGCTGCAACCATAACTACTCGGCCGCAACGGCACCGGGATTATTGGGATGCGTTGTCCAGTTGGCGTATTCCTTTTCAACGACTTTCCCGGTGCGCGGATCAACCTCGCCCGGTTCCATTGCTTCCATAGTGATGCAATCCTCAACCGGACAGACATCAACACACAGATTGCAGGCCACGCATTCCTCGTCAATCACGGTGAAGGTGCGGTCCTCTGACATCGCAATCGCTTGATGGCTGGTGTCCTCGCAGGCCGCATAGCAGCGACCACATTTGATGCAATCGTCTTGGTTGATCTTGGCCTTCGCCACATAATTGAGGTTCAGATACT
Source organism: uncultured Paracoccaceae bacterium (assembly GCA_947488605.1). Lineage (GTDB taxonomy): Bacteria > Pseudomonadota > Alphaproteobacteria > Rhodobacterales > Rhodobacteraceae > Yoonia. The sequence goes on from CANKZJ010000003.1 coordinate 129,562, forward strand.
GCCAATCCGTTACATTCGGCACGGCACGTCCGACGACCTCTTCTACCGAAGTATAGCCCTTTTCATCCATCCATTGAGAGAGGCCGCTTTTCATTTCTTCCACGATCTTAAAGCCATAAGTCATCGCGGCGGTACAAACCTGTACGTTGCCACATCCAAGGCTGATAAATTCCGCCGCATCGCGCCACGTGGTGATGCCACCAATCCCGCTAATCGGCAGGCCGTGCGTATCAGGATGGCGCGCAATCTCGGACACCATCGACATCGCAATGGGCTTCACTGCCGGCCCGCAATAGCCACCGTGTGATCCTTTACCGTCAATGGAAGGCTCGGGCGACATCGTGTCGAGGTTCACTGAGGTGATCGAATTAATCGTGTTGATCAGGCTGACCGCATCGGCCCCGCCACGCATCGCAGCCGCCGCAGGTTTGCGCACGTCAGTGATATTCGGCGTCAGCTTCACAATAACGGGTTTGTCGTAATACTGCTTGCACCAACGCGTCACCATTTCGATGTATTCAGGCACCTGTCCAACGGCCGCACCCATACCCCGTTCCGACATCCCATGCGGGCAGCCAAAGTTAAGCTCAATTCCGTCCGCACCCGTTGCCGCCACGCGGGGAAGGATATCTTTCCATGCCTGTTCTTCACACGGCACCATGATCGACACGATCATCGCACGATCAGGGTAATCCGCCTTCACACGGGTGATTTCTTCAAGGTTCACCTCCAACGGGCGATCCGTGATCAATTCGATGTTGTTGAGACCCAGCAACCGGCGGTCTGCCCCATAAATCGCGCCGTATCGCGGGCCGTTGACGTTCACGACGGGTGGCCCTTCGGACCCCAGCGTTTTCCACACGACACCACCCCAGCCTGCTTCAAATGCGCGGCGGACGTTGTATTCTTTATCCGTTGGCGGGGCCGAGGCCAGCCAGAAAGGATTGGGGGACTTGATGCCCAAAAAGTCGGTTGTCAGATCAGCCATTTTAGTTGCTCCCCATCAAGGTTGCATGAATATCCATCGCCGCGTCGCGGCCCTCTGCGACGGCCGTCACCGTCAGATCATCGCCACCACTTGCACAGTCACCACCAGCCCAAACGCCATCACGGCTAGTGCGCCCAGCGCCTGTCACGGCAATCTTGCGTCCCTCAAGGACCAGCCCGCCATCGGTCGTCAGCGTTTGACCAATCGCTTTGAATACTTGATCTGCGGCAAGACGGATCGTCTCGCCTGTCCCTTTCAAGCCATTGCCATCGTCGGACGTATACTCCAACTCAATCTCGCGGACCGCACCATTGCCGTGAATGGCAACGGGCTGTGCATTGAACATGAGCCGCACACCCTTTGAGGCAGCGAGATCTTGTTCATATCTGCTAGCACTCATCGCGTCGCGCCCACGACGGTAGGCTATTGTAACGTTCTGCGCGCCAAGCAATTTGGACTGCACAGCAGCATCCACGGCAGTCATACCACCGCCAATCACCACCACATCACGGCCAACAGGGAAAGTGGTCAGATCGCTGGCTTGCCGCAATTCCTTGATGAAATCGACGGCATCATCGACGCCGTTCTTGTCTTCACCATCGCTGTGCAAGGCGTTTACACCGCCCAGGCCGACACCGAGGAACACGGCAGGGAAGCAACCAACCAAATCATCCATCTTGAGCTCTTTACCCAAACCCATTCCGGTTTTGATCGTGATACCGCCAATTCCGAGCAGCCAATCGACCTCGCGCGCAGCAAAATCATCGGTGGATTTGTAAGCCGCGATGCCAAATTCGTTCAAACCACCGGCCTTCGCTTCGGCATCGTAGATCGTCACATCGTGGCCATACATTGCAAGCCGGTGAGCACAGGCAAGACCCGCTGGCCCTGCGCCGACCACTGCGACTTTCTTGCCTGTTTCGGGTGCGCGATCATAAGGATGGCGTTGCTTGGCCATCAACGTGTCTGTGGCAAAGCGTTGTAAGCGGCCAATTTCGACAGGTTTGCCTTCCGCAAGTTCCCGTACGCACGCCTGTTCGCATAGATCCTCTGTTGGACAAACGCGCGCACACATGCCGCCAAGAATGTTCTGATCAAAGATCGTTTTTGCCGCGGCCTCCGCAGTGCCAGTACTAATCTGGCGGATAAAGAGCGGGATATCGATGTCTGTGGGGCAGGCTGTGACACAAGGCGCGTCATGGCAGAAATAGCAGCGATCTGCGGCAACTGCGGCCTCATGCGGGGCAAAGGGCGCGTGCAAATCTGTGAAGTTTTCCGCAAGCGCGTCCGCTGGCAAACGCGCGACTGCGATACCGGGGGTCATTGGGCTAGACATGGGCTGTATCCTGTCGTGGCTAATCCACTTTAGCCTGCCACAAATTTATTTTTTATCAAATGGTAAATTTTTGGCAGTTTATGAAAACCGTCCTCTGTGTCCAATGGTGAGTACAGGATGCCTCCGGGTGAGGTATTTTTGAACCGAAGAAGCAAAGGGTTAGCCTAAAAATGGAACGGGTCCACAGTGATGCGTTTTCCGAGTGTGAGCGCATCTGCAACGTGGATCATAGGGGCGACATCCACCTCTGATGCACCCGTTTTGACCAATTCTGCCATGCGATCATACAAAGCAGGGTACTCGCGATTGTCACCTGCGGTAATCTCCCGGTCATCAATGATCAGGCGGTTTCCGCCGTCTCGCAGGGCCAACGTGCCCGATGTGGTTTCCACCGTGATATCCCAGCTTTGCGGGCCGGTCTGGCGCCAATCAAAGTCGCCAGAGACATTTTCTGTCCAGTGGAGTTGCGCCGCAATCGGCGTGTCACAGTTTTCAGGAAAGTGTAGATCGGCTGACAGCAAGTGGAACGGCATTGGCATGATTCCCGTAACAATCGACAGCGCGTTGATGCCAGGATCAAAGACACCCATGCCACCCGGCGCAAAAACCCAGTCCTGGTCTGGGTGCCAGCGCCGCACGTCTTCTTTCCAATTGATATGCGTACTTGTGACCAATTTATCCGCCAGCCACGCTTTGGCAGGTGCCACCCCATTGGCCATCCGGCTGTGCCATGTGGTGTAAAGCGTCACGCCAGCCGCTTTTGCCATCATTTCCAACGCATCGACCTCTGCCAGTGTCGCGCCGGGTGGCTTTTCAAGCATGACATGCCGTCCCGCAGCAATGGCCTTTGCCGCATAGTCATAGCGCGGCACAGGCGGCAGGCAGAGCGAGATGACGGAAATATCGGTGCGTTCGGCCAGCATTTTGTCGAAGTCGGTAAAGGATTGCACACCGTCAACGGTACCCGCCCGGCTAACCGTCGCGGCAAGGGTCCAATCGTCGCTGCCATTGATAGCAGGCACATGTTGATCGACGGCAATTTTACCGATCCCTACCAGACAAATTGCTGTCATCAGTGGGCTTCCTTGCCAACTGCATTGCCGCGGTGCCCGACAAGAAAGTCGAAGTCAGCCCCGGTATCGGCCCCCATGACACGGTCATGATAAAGCATCGCATAACCGCTTGCAGGCCGCGGGCTTGCGCCAGATTTTTCAGCAGTCCAGTCGGCCAAACGGGAGGCGAGTTCTTCGTCCGTGATATCCAGATGAATGCGGCGGCCAGCGACATCCAATTCAATGATATCCCCGTCGCGCACAACGGCAAGTGGTCCGCCAACTGCGGCCTCTGGCGAGGTGTGCAGCACAACCGTACCAAACGCTGTCCCCGACATACGCGCATCAGAAATCCGCACCATGTCGGTGATCCCCTTCTTCAGGATCTTGGGTGGTAGCCCCATGTTTCCGACCTCGGCCATACCCGGATACCCACGCGGTCCACAATTTTTCAGCACCATGATGCAGGTTTCATCGATATCCAGATCATCATCGTTGATGCGGGCTTTGTAATCGTCGATATCCTCAAACACGACAGCGCGGCCAGTGTGTTGCATCAATTCGGGCGTCGCCGCCGATGGTTTAATCACAGCACCACCCGGTGCCAGATTGCCGCGGAGTACGGCGATACCACCCGATTGTGTGAGCGCTTTCTCAACTGGCAGGATCACATCCTCGTTCCAGTTTTTGACGTGCTTGACCTCGTCCCACATGGACCCGCCCGATACGGTCAGCGCATCTTCATGCAGCAACCCTGCTTCGCCCAACCGCTTGATTACGACAGGTAAACCGCCAGCATAAAAGAACTCCTCCATCAGGTATTTTCCCGATGGCATGAGGTTTACAATCGTGGGCACATCGCGGCCCAAACGGTCCCAATCATCAAGGGTCAGGTCAACGCCTTTGGTGCGCCCCGCCATCGCAAGCAAGTGGATGACGGCGTTGGTAGAGCCGCCAATCGCGGCATTGGTGCGGATCGCGTTTTCAAATGCGTCTTTGGTCATAATATCGGATGGTTTCAGGTCATCCTTGACCATATCGACAATGCGCCGACCCGTCAGATGCGCCATCACGCGCCTGCGGCTATCGACGGCGGGGATTGCCGCGTTGCCTGACAGGGCCATGCCCAGCGCCTCGGCCATCGACGCCATTGTGCTGGCCGTGCCCATCGTGTTGCATGACCCGGGAGAGCGGGACATTGACGCCTCTGCCTCGACGAATTCCTCGGCTGTCATTTCGCCTGCGCGCACCGCTTCTGAAAACTTCCAAAGATGCGTGCCAGACCCAACCCGTTCGCCCCGGAACATACCGTTCAACATTGGGCCGCCGGACACTACGATCGACGGCAGATCGACAGACGCCGCACCCATCAACAGCGCAGGGGTGGTCTTGTCGCAGCCTGCAAGCAGGACAACACCGTCCATCGACATGCCGCGGATCGCTTCTTCGACGTCCATTGCGCAGAGGTTTCGGTACATCATTGCCGTGGGGCGCAGGCTACTTTCAGCGGGCGAAAACACGGGGAATTCCACTGGGAAACCACCCGCCTCGTAGATCCCGAACTTCACTTTTTCAGCCAGATCACGCAGGTGCGCGTTGCACGGCGTCAATTCCGACCACGTATTGCAGATACCCACCACGGGCCGCCCATCCAGCAAATCGGCGGGCAAACCTTGGTTCTTCATCCAAGAGCGGTGATAGATCGCGTCCTTCGACGACCCTCCGAACCATTCCTGAGACCGCAGTTTCCGGGGCCACTTGGCAGGCTTGAATGTCATTTTTGGACTTCCTTTGTCATGGTGATAGCGCCATCATTATAGCGGTCAGCACACAAATCCAAGGAGCCGTCATGAATACGCACTCACAAAATATGACCCACTGGGGAGAGCGTGTTGATATGGCGGCTGCCTTTCGATGGACCGCACGGTTGAACATGCATGAAGGGGTGGCCAACCACATCAGCCTCGCGATCAATGACGATGGCACCAAATTCCTGATGAACCCCAACCAGATGCATTTCAGCCGGATCAAAGCCAGCGATCTTATTACGGTAGATGCCAATGATCCCGACACGCTGACGGGACCCAATGCGCCTGATCCAACCGCGTGGGGGTTGCACGGTGGCATTCATCGGCTGGTGCCACATGCCCGTTGCGCGATGCATGTGCATTCGATCTTTGCGACTGTGTTGGCGTCACTCAAAGACAGCCGCTTGCCGCCCATCGATCAAAACTGTGCCACGTTCTTTGACCGCTACGTCATCGACGAAGGCTATGGTGGTTTGGCCTTTGAGGAAGAGGGGGGGCGTTGTGCAGCACTATTCAGCGACCCCAAACAAAAGGTCATGATCATGGGCAATCACGGTGTGCTGGTGATTGGTGATAGCGTGGCCGAGACGTTCAACCGAATGTACTATTTCGAGCGGTCCTGCGAGACTTATATCCGCGCCCTGCAGACCGGGATGGAATTGCGCATTTTGCCTGATGATATTGCTGAAAAGACCGCGCAAGAGCTGGAAGAATACCCCGAACAGGATGTGCGGCATTTAGCAGAGCTAAAGGCGATCTTGGATGATGAAGGGTCGAATTACGCGACATAAGGCAGACCCAAATTGATGCCAATTTGTTGAAATTCAAAATAGACTAGCCAAATGTACTGGGGGCTGAGGGAGAATACGATGTCAGAAACCACGGGCGATCTACGCAATCATAAATGGGGTCTTGCCTCAATGGCACTAGGCGCAATCGCTCTTGTCGTCACATGCATCGTTATCTTTGCGGGGCCGTTTGCCCCACAGCAAAGCGTTGGAACCTCAATCGGCCAAATCATCGGCGAAATCAGCTTATCCGCCATGAACACTGTCAGGGGCGAAGCATTGCCACCGCCAGAAACCGCCCCTTGGAATATCGACCGGGTTTTGATGATTACAGGCCCGATATTGGCTGTTCTCGCATTCCTGACCGCGACGGTTTCCGCGTTCAAGCACGACCCGTGGAGGTTGCCAACCTATGGTACAGTGCTCGCTGCTTCAGCGATTGTGATGCAGTTCTTGTGGTGGGTCGTCTTGATCGTCGCTGGCGTGATGCTTCTGATTTCTATCCTCGAGAACGGCCCGGGCTTTCTTGAACTCTGATCGGCGAGGTCAGGGGTCTTCAATTCCTGACAGCTTCTTCGTGCCATGATGATATGTCCTGCCGAATTCGTCGGGACAGGCTTGCGCATCGGCACAGCCTGAGGCACGAAAAGGCATGACAAAAACACTCCTCTCATTCGGCCACGGCTATAGCGCGCGCGCCTTATCTCGCATCCTGTTGCCACAGGATTGGCGGGTCATCGGTACCACTCGGTCCGATGATAAAGCACCCCGCCTGATGAACGAAGGGATAGAGCCGCGCATTTGGCCGGGCGCGGACATGATCCCGGCGCTGAACGCAGCAACACACTTGCTAATCTCGGCCGCGCCGGGCGACGAGGGCGATCCGGTACTGGCCGCGCTTCACGATGAAATTGCCAAACGCGCCAATCAATTCGAATGGGTCGGTTACCTATCCACGACAGGTGTGTATGGCGATCATAACGGTGATTGGGTCGACGAAAATACCGCTCTTACACCAACAACCAAACGCGGCATCGCGCGGGTAGAAGCAGAAGCAGCGTGGGCCGCTATCCCCGGCCTGCCACTGCATATCTTTCGGCTGGCGGGCATTTATGGCCCCGGACGCGGACCATTCTCAAAGGTTCGCAACGGCACCGCAAGACGGATCATCAAGAAAGGTCAGATCTTTAGCCGGACCCATGTTGCCGATATTGCACGCATCTTGGCGGCTTCAATTGGCAAACCTAATCCCGGCGCGTTCTACAATGTCTGTGACAATGACCCCGCACCGCCAGAGGATGTAATCGCCTATGCCGCTGAACTGCTGGGGCTGCCGGTCCCCGAGGCTGTCGATTTCGAAACCGCCGAAATGACCCCTATGGCGCGTAGCTTTTATGCCGAAAGCAAAAAGGTGCGAAACGACCGGATCAAGGACGAACTGGGGGTAGAGCTCCTTTACCCAGATTACAAATCAGGGCTCAAAGCGTTACTGGCGCAGGAGATCGGCGCCTAAAGCCCCAAGCGATGCCTGCGTAGATCAGCAAAAGCACGACGCCGATGGCGAAGTTCGACCCATAAAACACAGCACGATCTGCAAATTCCAGATTGTTCAGAAATGGGTAGGGCAAGCCGCTGCTCAATGTGCCCGAGGGGCTGGTGTTCAGCGGCTCCAACACCAGTTCAGCCCAAAGCACGTAAGCAGTGATCACACCAAAGAGCCACGCGAGGGCCGCACCCAATCTGCGGTAACTGCGATGGATGAAGATCGTATCAAACACCTGCAACGCAGGGCCCAAAGCATGCAAATACATCTCCAGATGAAAAGCACCCAACTGGCCGTCAGTGGTGACAGAGTTTGGGTCCGCGAAATATAATCGCCAGTACAAGAAAACGACCATCGTGTTGATCACCGCCGTCATGGACACAAACCCATCCCACCTGCGTTTGCTGCGCCCTTCCTCGATCGCCATCATGCGGCTGAAAGAGAAATATGAACAAAACAGCGCCCAGACGGTCAGAAAGCGGAAAGGTCCGCCAAAATGGTCCCAGCCGCCAAAAAACATCATGCGCAGGCAATAACCAGCCGCTAACAAAAACGCGGCCCAGCGGAAAATAAGACGGGGATTAAGGGTCATTTTAAGCTCACTCTTTAGGCAGATCATGCACAGGGCGGACTTTGAGCGTCCAGCATTACCCTACGTTTGTCGCAACCCTTGCTGTTGTGTTGCAAACAACCCATATCTGGCACGCTCCAAACAAAAGGCTAACCGCATGACACTTCGCCAGAAAACTGCCGATTTTTTGGATACCGCGCGCGTTCGTAACTTCATTGTGGGCGTTATCATCTTCAACGCGATCATTTTGGGGATGGAGACATCAGACACCATAATGGGTGCTGCTGGTCCGCTTATCATCGCGCTTGATCGGATCTGTCTTTCGATCTTTGTGGTGGAACTTGCGGCGAAACTGTTCGCACAGCGCCTTAGTTTCTTTCGCAATGGCTGGAATCTGTTTGATTTCGTCATCGTCGGTGTGTCACTGGTGCCCGGCAACGGCGGCCTATCTGTGCTACGCGCACTGCGCATTCTGCGGGTGTTGCGCGTCATTTCTGTCGTGCCATCACTGCGCCGCGTGGTCGAAGGTTTCGTCACTGCCCTTCCCGGCATGGGATCAGTTTTCCTGTTGATGGGCATTGTGTTCTACATCGGCGCTGTCATGGCAACAAAGCTATTTGGCAGCGAATTCCCGCAATGGTTCGGCACGCTTGGGCAATCCGGCTACACGCTTTTCCAGATTATGACGCTGGAAAGCTGGTCCATGGGAATCGTACGCCCCGTGATGGAGGTCTACCCCTACGCTTGGGCATTCTTTGTACCGTTCATCATGGTTACGACATTTGCTGTGGTGAACCTGCTGGTGGGTCTGATCGTGAACTCGATGCAAGACGCGCATGCCGAAGAAGGGAATGCTGCAACAGATGCATACCGGGATGAGGTCATGAGCAAGTTGGATGCGATTGAGAAGCGGTTGGAAGAGCGTGAAAAAAGCCAACAAACCTGACGGAGGGAAGCAAACTAAACTGTAGATCGCACAGACGTATTCATTCCGCGACGTGTGGGTGTTCCAAGGCATATCCAGCATCATAACTTTGTTTCAAGAGCGATGTTCTTCGCTCAGGCGACCCCTTTGCACCGTATAGCAATTCAAGTTTTCTTGGCGAAAATCCAAAATATCCGAATGTGCCATGCATCCAAGTTGTTTCCATCGCCGCTTCATATCCCGCTTCTTGCATTTCATCCGATCGCGCGCCTGCGGGGATAAGAAGAACACCGCTGCGGGCGCGTTGGAGCGAGAGTTCTGGATCTTTCAATTGGTCATAGGCCCAACCCCAGGTCCAAACACGATCAATCCAGCCCTTTAACATTGATGGCATTCCCCACCAAAAAAGAGGAAACACAAAACAAATAGCATCAGCCTTCGCGACCCGAGCTTGCTCTGTGATGACATCTTCTGGGGTGGTTCCACCTTCATCTGATGCAATGTCAGCCATAGACCAACGCGGATCAAAGCCTTCGGCATGCAGGTCCGCAAGCTCAACAGAGTGGCCAGCCGCCTTTGCTCCATTCATAAAGTGTTGGGCAGCCGCCGCACTAAAAGATGCCGGGTTTGGATGATCGAGAACGACCAAGACATGCATCTGCTCACTCCCCCAGAGATCATCATTCATAACGCGAGCGTTCCAGAAACTTACGCCCGCTTCTCCAGCGTTGCCACACCCATGACATCCAGCACCTTCGCCTCAATATGCTCAGCGTTCATACCTGCGACATCGTACATCGTCTTGGGGCTGGCCTGATCAATAAATGTGTCAGGCAATACCATTGAGCGGAATTTCAGACCGTGATCAAATACACCCTCATCCGCCAAAAGCTGCGCCACATGTGATCCAAAACCACCCACAGCACCTTCTTCGACAGTGATCAGTGCGTCATGCTCTGCTGCCAGTTTCAGGATCAAATCACGGTCCAAAGGTTTCGCAAAGCGCGCGTCAGCTACAGTCGGCTTGATGCCCTTGGCTTCCAACGCCTCGCAGGCGACCGTCACTTCTTGCAAGCGCGTCCCGAATGATAAAATCGCGACCTGCTTGCCTTCGCGGACCATGCGGCCTTTGCCGATCTCCAAAACTTGCGGGTTTTCGGGTATCTCAACGCCCACCCCCTCACCGCGCGGGAAACGGAACGCAATGGGGCCTTCATCATGCGCGGCAGCGGTCGCCACCATGCGTACCAATTCCGCCTCGTCTGCGGCCGCCATCACGACAAAGCCGGGCAGGTTTGCCAGATACCCAATGTCAAAAGATCCCGCATGTGTCGCACCATCAGCGCCAACTAGCCCAGCGCGATCAATCGCGAAACGCACCGGTAACCGCTGGATTGCCACATCATGGACAACCTGATCGTAGCCACGTTGCAGAAAGGTCGAATAGAGCGCGCAAAACGGACGCATCCCGCCAGCGGCAAGGCCCGCGCTAAACGTCACCGCGTGTTGCTCTGCGATGCCCACATCAAAACACCGACTGGTGTAACGTTCCATGAATTTGGTCAACCCGGTACCATCAGGCATTGCCGCAGTGACCGCGCAAATCTTGGGATCATTCGCTGCATGTTTCAGCAGGCTTTCCGCAAAGACCGAGGTATAGGAAGGCGCATTGCTGGGTGCCTTCTTTTGCTGTCCGGTAATCACGTCAAACTTGGCCGTCGCATGGCCTTTGTCACTTGCCGACTCGGCCGGGGCATAGCCTTTGCCTTTTTTCGTGATCGCATGGATCAGGATGGGGCCATCTGCGCGCAGCTTGACCGTGCGCAGCACTGACAACAGCTGATCCATATCATGGCCATCAATCGGACCTAGGTAAGAAAACCCAAGCTCTTCAAAAAGCGTGCCGCCGACAGTCATATGCTTCAGCATGTCCTTGGCGCGCTTCGCACCCTCACGGAACGGCTCCGGCAACAAAGACACAGCACCCTTGGCCGCCGCTTTGAATTCCTGAAACGGCTCGCCCGCATAAAGACGGGATAAATAGGACGACATCGCACCCGTTGGAGGCGCGATCGACATCTCATTGTCATTCAAGATCACGATCAAACGCTTGCCCAAGTGGCCCGCATTGTTCATCGCCTCATAGGCCATGCCCGCAGACATCGCGCCATCGCCGATAATCGCGATTGCGTCGCCACCCTCACCACCCAAATCACGCGCTACGGCAAAGCCGAGTGCTGCGGAAATTGATGTGCTGGAGTGCGCAGCACCGAAGGGGTCATAGGGGCTCTCAGAGCGTTTCGTAAAACCGCTCAACCCGCCTTCGGTACGCAACGTCCGAATACGATCGCGGCGTCCGGTCAAAATCTTATGCGGATAACACTGGTGCGACACGTCCCAGATGATCTTGTCCTTGGGCGCGTCAAAAACCGCATGCAACGCCACAGTCATCTCGACCACACCCAGACCTGCGCCCAAGTGACCGCCCGTGACTGAAACAGCTGAAATCGTCTCGGCCCGCAATTCATGGGCAAGCTGGCGCAGTTCAGCGTCTGACATGCCTTTCATGTCATCGGGCGTGTTCACGCGATCCAATACGGGGGTATGGGGTTGGTCTGACATAGCGACCCTTCTTAATGCGTGCGCGCAATCACAAACTGTGCGGCCTCTTTCAACGTATCCGCATCTTCACCATACGGAGATAGCGCATCGCAGGCCTCTTCCACCAGAGACGCCGCGCGACTTTTCGCCCCATCAAGGCCAAGCAAGGATACAAACGTCGCCTTGCCAGCGGCGGCATCTTTACCCACTGCCTTGCCTACAGTGGCAACATCGCCTGTTGCATCCAGAACATCATCGGCAATCTGAAACGCGAGGCCAAGAGAGCGGCCATAAATCGACAAGGGCTCTCGCTCCGCTTCTGCCATACGCGGACCAACCAGAGCAGCCCACGAGATCAGCGCACCTGTTTTGGCGGCCTGCAAATCCATAACCTGTTCAAGGTTCAATGGGGTCTCGGCCGTCTCTGCAGCAACATCTGCGGCCTGACCACCCACCATTCCACGGACACCCGACGCATTTGACAATGACATCAACAAGTTCAGCTTTGCACGCGGCTGGCACTCTGCCTGCACCAGCAATTCGAACGCCAACGCCTGTAAACCATCGCCTGCCAAAACGGCTGTCGCCTCATCCCATTTCTTGTGGACGGTCGGTTGGCCACGGCGCAGGTCATCATCATCCATGCAGGGCAAATCATCATGGACCAACGAATAGGCGTGAATACATTCAATCGCCGCCGCCGCACCCGCTGCCGCGACCGGGTTTATTTCATGCAGCCGGGCGGTCTCTAAAGCCAAAAATGCGCGCAAAGCCTTCCCGCCAGACACGGCATATTGCATCGCCGCGGCGACATCACTGTCGAGCCCGCTGAGGGCAAAACCAATACGTGCCTCAGCAACCCGCGATGCATGCGTCATCGCCTCTGCCAAAGGACGCCGCTCTAATGCCGCAACGCGGTATGTCTTTGCCAAATCAACCATCGAGAGGTGCCGTCCCTTGTGGTGCTCCGCCTTCGCCGAGCGTAATCTTCGCGACCTTCTCTTCGGCCTCTTTCAACTTCGTCTCGCAGCGCGCTTTCAAAGCCGCACCGCGTTCATAAAGCGCTATACTTTCATCCAACGCGACATCGCCACGTTCTAACTGGCCCACGACCGTTTCCAGCTCTTTGATCGCATCTTCAAAGCTCATCTCGTCCACTTCGCTCATCGGCCTCTTTCCTCCAATACGCTCACATGGGCGGCTGCAGACGCACCCAATGCCTCAAGGTCATATCCGCCTTCAAGGCTCGATACCACCCGGCCCTGACAATGGCGGTCCGCCAAATCACACAGCCGTTCCGTCACCCATCCGAAATCTTCCGTCGTCAGATTCATCCCTGCCAATGGATCATCCTTATGTGCATCAAATCCGGCAGAAATAATCAAAAGTTGTGGAGAAAAAGCGTCAACGCGCGGAAATACGACTTTCTCCATCACATCGCGAAAGGCTTTTGACCCGGTTCCACCCGGCAAAGGCACGTTCAGCACATTATCAACGCCGACCTCATGCGCGGCACCGGTGCCAGGATAAAGGGGCGACTGATGTGTGGAACAAAACAGAATGCGCGGATCATCCTCGACCAGATCCTGTGTGCCATTGCCGTGATGGACATCAAAATCAACAATCGCCACGCGGGTCAGGCCGTGATGCTCCAAAGCATGCTTTGCGCCAACGACAACATTGCCAAAGAAACAAAATCCCATTGCGGTCTGACGTTCTGCGTGATGACCCGGTGGACGCACAGCTGCAAAGGCATTCGCCGCCTCACCACCCAGCACCATATCAACAGCATGCACAACACCGCCTGCCGCACGATAGGCCGCTTTCAACGTCCCAACTGACATATGCGTATCAGCATCGAGCGACCGCCACCCCTCTGCCGGAGCAGCAGCACGGATCGCATCAACATGTGCCTTTGGATGGGCGCGCAACAGATCGTCTTCGGCTGCAAGTGGGGCCTTCACGCGGTTCAGGTCCAGATCAGCAAGTGCGCCAAGCACTGCATCCAGTCGGGCAACCTGCTCGGGGTGCCCGGGCGGGGTCACGTGATCAAAGCAGTCTTCATGTGTAATCAATGCAGTTGTCATAGCGCCAAAGAACCCTTTTCAGCGCTATTCCACAACCTTCTTCTGTTCAAAAATACCGCAGCCGGAGGCATAAAAGTCAGCGCCCAGCGCGCCTTATTCCGGTGCCAGCATATATCCCGCACCGCGCACGGTCTGCAAATAACGGGGCTGCTTGGGGTCCACTTCGATCTTGCGGCGCAAACGCGTGATCTGCACATCCACCGCCCGCTCTTGTGTTTGCCCGCCGGACCGGCTCAATTCTTCAACCAGTTTCGTCCGTGTCACAGCTTCGCCTGGACAGCCCGAAAAGATCCGCATCAACTGACTTTCAGTAGCAGTCAAACGCACCAGCTGATCGCCCTGCCACATCTCGCCACGCTCGATGTCATACCGCACCGGACCCATATTCAAGACCTTCGGCAAGACAACGGCAGGCTCCGCTGCAGGCACGCGGCGCAAAATGGCGTTGATCCTAAGCAGCAATTCCTTCGGCTCGAACGGTTTGGGCAAATAATCATCTGCGCCGGCCTCAAGACCCGTAATCCGGTCATCGGTGCCGCCTTTGGCCGTCAGCAACATGATGGGCGTTGTGATTGTCTTACGCAGATCACGGCACAGCGACATCCCATCTTCGCCGGGCATCATCACGTCCAGCACAATCAGGTCAAACTCCAGCCCCGACAAAATCCGTCGCGCATGGGCGGCGTCACGGGCGGTGCTGACCAAAAAACCCGACCGCATCAGGAACTTCTGCAAAAGACCTCGAATACGCTCATCATCATCAACAATCAGCAGGTGTGCGTCGTCAGCATTCATTCCGGTCTATCCTTCATCGCCTCGTAATGGTGGCGCGTCTCTTCATCCATCATGGCCTCAAGCACCTGCCGAAAGCCAGCCACTGCGGCCGGACCAGCCGCGCGATAAGCCGCGCGCATCCGGTCCCGTTGGGCGTCTGATAATTCACGTTCCAATGCAGCACCTGACGGGGTCAAATGCAAATGGCGCTCGCGTTTATCTTGTCGGCCCACAGTGCTGGCCACCAAACCGTCTTCGATCAAGGTGCGCAACACACGATTAAGCGATTGTTTTGTAACGCCAAGGATCGACAGCAGGTTATTGACCGTCGTGCCGGGGCTACGATGAATGAAATGGATCGCCCTGTGATGCGCGCGACCATATGATTTTTCCGACAAGATGCGATCAGGGTCGGCGGTAAAACCGCGATAGGCGAAAAACATCGCCTCAATTCCTTTGCGCAGCTGCTCGTCCGTCAGGAACAGCAGGCTTTGCCCCATCTGCGGCTGCAACCCATCACCCATGCGCCTCCTCCCTCGTCTTGAACATCACAATACGTCAGCTTTGTTGACATTCCAAGAATCAACTCGTAAGAAAATGCAGAAACTACGCAATATTATGTCCGAAACGGACCTATCAGCGTAATAAATGCAAACCGATGGAGGATACGATGGCCGGTGCATATGATGACAGAGACGGAAAGATCTGGATGGACGGCCAATTGGTCGACTGGCGCGATGCAAAAGTCCACGTCCTGACACACGCCATGCACTACGCCTCGTCCGTGTTTGAGGGCGAACGTTGCTATTCCGGCAAGATCTTCAAGTCGCGCGAGCATTCCGAGCGACTGATCAAATCCGGTCAACTCATCGACTTTGAAATCCCCTATACCGTCGACCAAATCGAAGCGGCCAAACAAGCGGCCCTCGACGCAAATGGCCTCACAGACGCTTACGTGCGCCCCGTCGCATGGCGCGGGTCCGGTGAAGACATGGGTGTCGCTGCGGCGAAAAACCCGGTCCATCTGGCGGTCGCTGTTTGGGAATGGGGCAACTATTATGGCGACGCCAAGATGAAGGGCGCCAAGCTCGACATCGCAAAATGGAAACGGCCCAGCCCCGAAACCGCGCCATCACAGGCCAAGGCAGCCGGTCTTTACATGATCGCAACCATGTCCAAGCACGCCGCCGAAGCCAAAGGCTGTTCCGACGCAATGATGTTCGATTATCGCGGCTATATCGCTGAGGCGACAGGCGCGAATATCTTCTTCGTCAAGAATGGCGAAGTGCACACGCCAAAAGCTGATGCTTTCCTTAACGGGATCACCCGGCAGACCGTGATCGGGATGCTACGTGACAAAGGCCTGACTGTGAACGAACGGGTCATCATGCCAGAAGAGCTTGAAAGCTTTGAGCAATGTTGGCTGACCGGCACAGCTGCAGAAGTGACGCCGGTTGGTCAAATCGGCGACTACAACTTTGAAGTTGGTGCCATCACCCGCGAGATTTCCGAAGACTACGAAAAGCTCGTCCGCGCGTAAAAACGAAAAAACGCTTGAAAAGGGGCACTCTGGTGCCCCTTTTTGTTTAGGTCTGTGGGTTCCGCGCAAGATTTGCGAATGATTTCATACGCTGACCATGCAACCGCGCACGATTGCGGCGCTGCAATGCCAATGTTGCTAGATTTGGCTTGTCTGCTTTTTCAATCCGGGTCGCACGCAGAAGCCGCCCATCTGATCTGGTCTTTGGTCTGTCCAAAACATGTTTTGTCATCTCATCCTCCGATCTGAGAGACCACTATAGCATAAAGCCATAGATTCGCGCCAACTCCTGAAATCACGCTGTCTTGTGGCTATTTCGAGAGCCGCAACAAAAGTGGATTTTCGCCAAAACTGTATCATATTACCGGGTATAAAGCGCCGCACCATGTGCGGTGATGACAAACTTAGGTCCGTTTTGAGTGCTATGATCAATCAGTAATAAGTTAGAAACATGATGGTCTCTCCCGACAATCCCAGCCCCACACCACTCAATGACAAGCCAAAGATAACTGAAAGTGAGATCATCTTGCGCCGCGTGCTCAAGTCCTCGCCTCAGTCTCTTTGGCTTGACACCATCCGGCGTGCGCGCGGGCCAGAACATGATGGCCTTGTCTATTGGATGCTTAACCAGACAGAATGCGACTTTGCGGTCGCCGTCCATGCATTCTATCGCAGTAATCCGACTCAGCATCTTGATGATCCGCGGCCACTTCCGGCGCGCCCAGGTCCATCACAATTGTTCGCGTTGCTCCTTTTGAACTGGGATACAGGATCTTATAGAACGCACCGGCTGAAGGTCGAAAAAGTCGATGCCGATCCAAGACAGATCGCCCGCATCAACCAAAAGATCATGGCACGTCCGCGTGGGGCTTTGCCATTTACAATTCCGGCGCGATTTCTGGAACCAACCGGCGGGGCAAGCGTACCGGTCCCGCCTTATATGTCGCCCGAAGAGGCGTGGCATCTTTGGCCACTTTACGACGATCTGAAACTCGATGTGCCGGATACACCGCCAGGCATCCGCCGCAAAATCGCCAAGGCCAAGGGCTTCTTTAGAAAAATCGGTCGCCGCACCGGCATGATCTAGGCTCCGATATTACCAGTCGCCTTGCGTTGTTGTGCGCGCTGCAAACCCAATTTACGTTCCCGCCAGATAATAAGCACGCCAGCCGTAATCACGATCCCCGCGCCGATCAGCATTGTTCCGGTCGGCACCTCATCAAAGATGAAATATCCGATCAGTAACGCAAGCAGCATCGACGTGTAATCGAACGGCGCCACCAAAGACGCATCCGCATAACGGTAGCTGGACGTCAGCAGGATCTGCCCGATCCCACCCAAAAGCCCTGCCATCACCAACATCAATGCCATTTGCCAACTTGGGATCACCCACCCCCAGGGCAAGGTGAAAAGCGCCATGATCGAGGATGTAATCGTAAACCAAAATACAATCGCGGCGGTGCTTTCCGTGGCCACAAGCTTGCGCACAAAGACCTGCGCCAAAGCGGCCAAAACCGCACCCATCAAAACCACAATCGCACCCAGCGTTTCCGAGCTGTTCATCGACGCTCCAACCGACAATCGGGGTGACAAGACGATCAAGACACCAACCATGCCCAGCGCTACTGCCGACAGACGAAACGCGCGCACTTCCTCGTTCAGAAACATCGCCGCAAAGACAACAACCAAAAGCGGGGCGGCGTACCCAATCGCGGTCACTTCAGGCAGCGGCAGCAATCCTAGACCCGTAAACCCAAGACCCATCGCCGATGTCCCGACCAAACCACGCCAGAAATGCCCCAAGGGATTTTTCGTTTTCCAACCATTTCGAAGCTCATGGCGGATCGCCAACCATCCCAAAATGATAGGCAAAGCAAAGAATGACCGAAAGAATACTGCCTGCCCCGGCGGCACATCACCAGAGGCAGCTTTGACCAGACTGGCCATCCCCATGAACATGCAAACCGACATAACTTTGAAAATGATGCCACGTAGCGGCTGCATAATTGTCCCTCTTCTAAGGCACACTATGCCGCGACATAAACACATTGAAGCCTTTTTCACTTGCTAAAAGTTGACGTTAGGGTATCCGAACTCAACCTTATCTAAGAAGCTTTGTATGCAAGACAAAAATCAGACCCCCGCAAACATGACCCCCCGCGACTGGGTTCAGATTTTAGCAAAATACCGTGATCCAAGCAGCGTCCGCAGTAGCTTCGAGTTGGCAATCAGCTTGATCCCCTTCGTCGTTCTTTGGATTCTGGCATGTTGGGTTGCGCAATATAGCTATGTTGCGGCTTTCTTGATTTCCGCGATGAACGGCTTGTTCTTGTTGCGTTTGTTTTGCATTCAACATGATTGTGGCCATGGGTCCTTCTACGGCAACCGCAATGTCAGTGACTGGGTCGGGCGCGCGCTTGGTGTAGTGACACTTACCCCATACGACGTTTGGCGGCGCACGCATTCCATCCACCACAGTCACGCTGGCGATCTTGATCAGCGCGGCATCGGTGATGTGATGACGCTGACGGTTGAAGAATACCACCAGCGCACTGCATTCGGTCGCTTCCTTTACCGCGCCTACCGACACCCATTCGTGATGTTTGGCCTCGGCCCAACGTATCTGTTTTTCTTGCAAAATCGGCTCCCATTGGGCCTGATGAACCAAGGTCGCAAATACTGGATCAGCGCGATGGGCACCAATGCAGCCATCGTTACTATCCTTGGCACAATCATATACTTTGGCGGGTTTCAGGCGCTTTTCTTGGTCTTCCTGCCGACCACGCTGATCGCCGCGTCAATTGGTGTTTGGCTGTTCTACGTCCAACACCAGTTTGAAACGACCCACTGGGAACAAAAAGAAGACTGGCAAGTACACGAAGCCGCCCTGCACGGTAGTTCGCACTATGACCTGCCGCCGATCTTGCGCTGGTTCACCGCCAACATCGGCATCCACCATGTACACCACCTTTACAGCCGGATCCCGTTCTACCGGCTGACAGAGGTCCTGCGCGACCACAATGAACTGGTTGAAGTCAGCCGCATGACAATCGCCCAAAGCATCAAATGCGCTAGTCTTGATCTATGGGACGAAAAGTCAAAGCGTCTGATTTCGTTCGCAGCAGCGCACAAGCTGGCCGCTTAACCCGGCGTCACGCGCAAGACTTCACCGCCATCCAACAATACCAGAACGGCACCGTCATCCAGGACTTCAACGTCCCGGATGCGGCCCACATCTGTCAGCATGCGCTCTTCCCCAACGACGCGCCCGCCCTGCATTTTCAAGCGGACCAGACCACCGGGGTTCAGCGACGCGATCAACAGATCACCCTGCCAATCGGCATAAGGGCCATCATAAAACATCATGCCCCCCGGCGCGATCACGGGGTCCCAATAATAAACCGGCTCCTCAAACCCAGCGGCACGCGCAGCACCCTGACCAACATCAGACCCACGATAGTTGATCCCGTAACTGACCACCGGCCAACCATAATTAAGGCCCACCTGTGGTTGGTTCAGCTCATCGCCGCCACGTGGGCCATGCTCTATCGTCCAAAGGCCACCCGGCCCAATCGCCGCGCCTTGCATATTGCGGTGACCCAAAGACCAGACCTGATCATTCCCGTCACGACCCACAAAAGGATTGTCTGACGGGACTGTGCCATCCGCATTGATCCGAATAACCTTGCCATGGGTTGTCTCAATGTCCTGCACAAGCCTACCACTGTCGCCCGCACCGCGATCACCCGTCGTGATCCAAACGGTGCCATCTGGCATAGGAATAATCCGGCTGCCAAAATGGCGACCGTTTCGGGCTGGATTATCTTGAACAAAGATATCTGCCACATCGCTCAGCGTGCCATCAGTTGCCAACACACCGCGCGCAGCAGCAGTCACAAGTCCACCGCGAACACTTTTTGAATAGGTCCAGAACACTGTGCGATCCTGCGCAAAGGTTGCAGACACCGCCACATCAAGTAGGCCACCTTGTCCTTGCGCGGCAACATCCGGCAGACCCTGCAAAGGGCGTGTCAAACTGCCATCAGCATTGATCACACGAAGGTCACCCGGTTTTTCCGTCACCAGGAACTGCCCCTTCCCAAGTGGCGCAATACCCCAAGGGCTATCAAGCCCATCTGCAAACACCTCGACACTGATCGGTGTGCGCGCCATCTCAGGGGCACGGGTCTGTTCGGCAAACGCGGGCGCAAAATCAGCGTTCGCTGGTCCTTGCGCAACCTCAGCCAACGCCATGGTAGGAAACATCATCAAAGCAAAAATGCGGATCATTGGTGGTCCTCCTTTAACCTTAAGATAGCCCAGCGTGCCGCATCGGCCACCGCCGGATCAGGATCATCAACCAAAGGTGAAACGGCAGCCACCAATGCCGGATCACCTGAATTACCAATCGCATAAGCCACATTGCGTACAAACCGGTTCCGGCCAATCCGCTTGATAGGCGACCCTGAAAACAGCGCACGAAAACCCGCATCATCCAGCTTTGCCAATTCCGCCAACGGCGGGGCCAGTAAGTCATCGCGCGCCGCCAACCGCGCATCACGCCCTTCTTTGGCAAACTTGTTCCAAGGGCAAACCGCCAGACAATCATCGCAACCGTAAATACGGTTCCCCATCAGACCGCGCAGATCAGGATCAACCGGGCCCTTATGCTCAATCGTTAGATATGAAATGCAGCGCCGCGCATCCAACCGATAAGGGGCGGGAAAAGCAGCCGTGGGGCAAATATCCAAACAGGCCGTACAAGACCCGCAATGGCTGACATCCGGCGTATCAGGTTCCATCGCAATCGTCGTAAAAATCGCCCCTAGAAAAAACCAATTTCCCAAATCGCGGCTGAGCAAATTGGTGTGCTTGCCTTGCCACCCAAGCCCCGCCGCCTGCGCCAGCGGCTTTTCCATGACAGGTGCCGTGTCCACAAAGACTTTGATCTCGGCGCCCGGCGATTGCTCAATCAACCAACGCCCCACGCGCTTCAAGCGCTTCTTCACCACATCATGATAATCACGGTTCCGCGCATAGACGCTGATCGCTGCCCGGTCCCGCTCTTGCAGCACCGCCAAGGGATCATGTTCAGGCGTATAAGGTTCTGCCAACATAATGACGGACTTCGCCTGCGGCCAAAGTGCCGTCGGATCACCGCGCCACGCCATGCGCTCTGCCATCCAGCCCATCTGTCCGTGCATGCCTTCATCCACAAAAGTCTGCAATCGTGCGGGCAATTCCGGCAAAGCATCCGGTGCACAAACACCAACCGAGGCAAACCCCGCCTCTTGCGCGAAAGACATCAACTGCTCTTTCAGGCTTCTTTCGTTCATAAATACCTCGGGGAGAAG
The DNA here is from genome assembly GCA_947488605.1 of uncultured Paracoccaceae bacterium. Classification (GTDB taxonomy): domain Bacteria; phylum Pseudomonadota; class Alphaproteobacteria; order Rhodobacterales; family Rhodobacteraceae; genus Yoonia. Next base: position 150,929 of record CANKZJ010000003.1, read on the forward strand.
CCCGCAGGGATGGGGGGCTGGCCCCCCTTAGAAGTCCAGATCAGCATAATGCGCGGCAGGCTGAAACCCGGGCACCTCATCCGCTAGAATTGACCGAAACGCCGGACGCGATTTGATCTTGGCATACCAATCTTTGAGAACCTCGTGTCGGTTCCAATCCACGTCACTGGTGTAGTCCAAACAAGACAACTGCGCAGCCGCTGCAAAATCGGCCATCGTCATGTCATTGCCAGCCAACCAACGACGCTCGTCCAACAAACGGGCCATGTAATCAAGGTGGTATTTCACCGCCTTCGCACCCGCCTTTACGTTGGTGCTGTCAGGATAGCCGGTGCCCATTACCTTGCGATACACCCGCTCGCCGATCAGCTTGGATGTCACTTCGTGGTAGAACTTGTCATCGAACCAACCCACCAAACGGCGCACTTCGCAGCGGGCATCGGCGGTCTTGGGAAACAAAGCAGGTGTCGGGTGCGTCTCGTCCAAATATTCGCAGATCGCGACGCTGTCGGACATTGTACGTCCATCCATCTTAAGGACAGGAACTTTGCCAGCTGGGTTTCGCCGCAAGAAATCTGGGTCTTGTTCCCAATATTTCTCTTCAACTAAACCCACTTCAATCTTCTTCTCGCCCAAACAAAGGCGAACTTTGCGGGAAAACGGGGACAACGGGTAATGATAAAGGGTGTTCATCGTAAGCTCTTACTTGGACCACCCCTTCAATGCCGCATGCAGCGGCCCGGATCAATGGTGTGCTTAACTTTCAAAGCAATCCGCACGTCCATCCGCCGCAATCGTCGCAGCACCGCTCATAATTGCGCGAGTACGGTCACGGGTGAACTGACTGGGGTTTGACGCAGATCTGTTCTTTGGCGACGGCAAAATCGCAGCGAGCCGACCAGCCTGCAATGCTGAAAGGTCAGATGCATCTACTCCAAAATAATGCCGCGCCGCCGCTTGCACACCAAAAACGCCTTCGTCGAATTCGGCGACATTCAGATAAATCTCGACAATCCGGCGCTTGGACCACACTGCCTCGGTCATTGGCGTCCAGACTGCCTCGATCGCTTTGCGTGACCAACTGCGGCCATGCCAAAGAAACACATTCTTGACCACCTGCTGCGAAATCGTCGATGCGCCGCCACGCCCACGCTCAACCGCATCCTGGATCGCGTTGACGTCCAGCCCCCAATGCAGGCAAAAATTCGCGTCCTCCGCCGCAACGGCAGACCGCGCCATCACCGGAGCGATGTCTTCGATATCAACCCAATCTCGTTTGATCGTCACCAACCGATGCGCCTCGGCCCGGATATAAGGCGTCGTGGGCGGGTTGATCACGGCATAAAGCAGCGTCCAAAGCAGCGCGAAGCAGAATATCCCCAGCGCACCCCAAAGAACCACCCGCCGCACAAACCGTCTGGCCCGGGCAATCGGCCCCAGCTTTTTGGTTTTCTTCGCAGGTGTCTTCTTGGGCGTCTTCTTTTTGATTGGACGCTTTGGTTCTTTGCTCTCTTCTGCCATCGCGTCCATAAGCCATAGCACCCATTGATGGGTCAAGAAGATGCACCGCCCTTGCGCGCATTTAGGCGCAAGGGCGTGTCATTTATTCCGCAGGGATCGCGGTTTCCTCAACACTCAACGGTGCTGGCAGATGGACCAGCATCTCTTTCGGGCAAATCTGCACGAAATGGGCTTTTTCCAGATCCCAATGCTGCAAGAGATCAGCGGCCTTCCGGCTCCCAGTCTCTGCGGCATGACGCTCGATCAAGCCTTTCATCTGGTCATGCCAGTGATCCACCGTCACCGGGTTTGTTACCAGCGTTTCCATATTGATCAGATCAGCCGCTTCACCTTTGGGATCATAAAGATAGGCCATGCCGCCTGTCATTCCCGCACCAAAGTTCGCACCAATCGACCCGAGAATCACAGCAACGCCGCCGGTCATATATTCACAACCGTTTGTCCCGCAGCCCTCGATCACTACATGCGCACCGGAGTTCCGCACCGCGAAACGCTCGCCCGCACGACCAGCCGCAAACAGATAACCAGCCGTTGCACCATAAAGCACGGTGTTTCCGATAATCGTATTTTCAGACGCCACCAGCGGGCTGACCATCGGCGGACGCACAACGATCGTGCCACCTGATAGGCCCTTACCAACATAGTCGTTGGCATCACCAGACACTTCCAGCTTCAAACCAGGTGCCGCGAAAGCACCCAACGATTGCCCCGCAGAGCCGCGCAATTTCACGGTCAGGTGGTCAGGCTGCAACGCATTGCGCATGCCAAACTGCTGCACGATATGGCTGGACGTCCGCGTACCAATTGTTCGCAGCGTGTTCTGGACCGCGTAGTCCAACTGCATCTTTTCACCATCGTTCAGGAAGCGTGCCGCATCTTTTACAATTTGCGCATCCAGTGTGTCATCGACGGGGTTACGTGGGCGGTTACGGTCGTAAGTGATCTTGTTGGCACCATCGACCGTGATCAACAGCGGGTTCAGGTCCAGATCATCCAGGTGCGCCGAACCTCGGCTGACCTGCGTCAACAGATCGGCACGGCCAATCACATCATCCAAAGACCGCGCACCGATAGACGCAAGAATTTCACGTACTTCAGTCGCATAGAAGGTGATCAGGTTCACAACCTTATCGGCGTTGCCCGTGAACTTGTCGCGCAGGGCCTCGTCCTGCGTACACACACCCACAGGGCAAGTGTTCGACTGACACTGACGCACCATGATGCAACCCATCGCGATCAGCGCTGCGGTCCCGATCCCGTATTCTTCGGCACCCATCATCGCGGCCATGACAATATCACGACCAGTGCGTAGGCCACCATCGGTGCGCAGCGTGATGCGTTCACGCAGGTTGTTCATCGCAAGCACTTGGTGTGCTTCGGTCAAACCCATTTCCCAAGGAAGACCCGCGTATTTGATGGATGTGCCTGGAGACGCACCTGTACCGCCGTTGTGCCCCGAGATGAGGATCACATCAGCCTTGGCCTTGGCCACGCCAGCAGCAATCGTGCCAACACCGGACGACGACACCAGCTTGACGGTGACCTTACAACGCGGGTTGATCTGCTTAAGGTCATAGATCAGCTGCGCCAAATCCTCGATCGAGTAGATATCGTGGTGCGGCGGCGGTGAAATCAGCGTCACACCTTTGGTCGAATGCCGCAGACGGGCGATCAGGTCGGTGACCTTCATTCCCGGCAGCTGCCCACCTTCGCCGGGCTTTGCACCTTGGGCGACTTTGATCTCAAGCTCTTCACAGGCATTCAAATACTCGGCAGTCACGCCAAAGCGACCCGATGCCACCTGCTTGATCTTCGCAGACGGATTGTCACCATTGGGTTCAGGGTGAAAGTGAGCGGGGTCTTCGCCACCCTCACCACTGTCAGACTTTGCGCCAATGCGGTTCATTGCGACGTTCAGCGTCTTGTGGGCCTCAGGGCTCAACGCGCCGAGGGACATGCCGGGTGTCACGAAACGCTTGCGAATAGCAGTAATGCTTTCGACCTCTTCAATTGGAATGGCAGTGCCCAGCGGCTTGATCGCCAGCAAATCACGCAAATGGATCGGCGGGTTGGACTGCATCGACTTAGAATACTGCTGCCACAATGCGTAGCTGGCATTGTTACATGCTGCCTGCAGCATGTGCATTGTCTGCGCTTCCCATGCATGCTTTTCGCCGGAACGGCGGGCTTTGTAGAAACCACCAATCGGCAGCACATCCGTGCCACCTTTCCAGCCACGCGCGTGCACTTCTTCAACCTTGGTCTGAATGCCGGACGTACCAATGCCGGAAATGCGCGAATGCATGCCGGGGAAATACTCGGCAACCATCGCACGGCTTAGACCAACGGCCTCAAAATTCAGACCACCGCGATAAGATGACAGAACCGAAATCCCCATCTTCGACATGATCTTAAGCAGCCCCGCATCAATTGCCGCGCGGTAACGCCCCATCACCTGCGACAGTGAGCCATCGATCAGGCCACGACGCAAACGGTCAGCAATGGAATCCTGTGCAAGATACGCATTCACTGTCGTCGCACCGCAACCAATCAGCACGGCAAAGTAATGCGGATCAATACATTCGGCAGCGCGGACGTTGATCGAACAGAACGTCCGCAAACCTTTCTTGGTCAATCCCGAATGCACGGCAGACGTCGCAAGGATCATTGGCATCGCGACACGATCTGCTGATTGATGTTGGTCGGTCAGAACAATGTGGCCTGCGCCGGAACGCACAGCGTCTTCAGCCTCGGCCCGAATACGCGCCAAGCCCTTCATCAATGCCCCCGGTCCAGCGTCGAAGGTACAGTCGACAATGGCCACACTGTCTCCGAACTGCTTTACCATCTCGTCAAACTCAGCATTGCCGACAAAGGGGCTATCGAGCAACAGAATCTCGGTCTGAGACGAATCCTCATCCAGCACGTTCTTAAGGTTACCAAAGCGCGTCTTGAGCGACATCACGCGGCTTTCGCGCAAGCTATCAATCGGCGGGTTCGTGACCTGGCTGAAATTCTGACGGAAGAAATGCGACAGCGGACGGTACGTCTTGGACAGGACCGCAGAGGGGGTATCATCACCCATCGACGCGATCATTTCCTTACCGTCCTCGGCCATTGGGGCCAAAACCTGCTCCAGCTCTTCAATGCTATAACCGGCGGCAACCTGACGGGTGCGAAGTTCAGCGCCCTCAAACAGAGCTTTTTCCGGCACGTCTCTGGTCAGGCTATTGAGATCAACCACCCGATCGACCCATTCGCCGAACGGCTGTGCTGCGGCCAGTTTGTCTTTCAGTTCCTCGTCATGGAACAGACGGCCTTCTTGCATATCAACGGCGATCATCTGACCGGGGCCAAGTGCGCCTTTTTCAACAACGGTCGCCTCGTCAATCGGCACCATGCCGACCTCGGATCCGGCAACCAGCAGACCATCACCGGTCACAACATAGCGCAGCGGACGCAGACCGTTCCGGTCCAGACCGCCACATACCCAACGGCCGTCTGTCATAGCGAGGGCAGCCGGACCATCCCAAGGCTCCATCACCGCGTTGCAATAGCCATACATGTCCTGCCACGCTTGTGGCATCTCGACCGCTTGTTGAGACCACGCCTCTGGCACCATCATCGTTTTGGCCATCGGGGCATTTCGGCCCGCACGGACCAGAACCTCGAACACAGAATCCAAGGCAGAACTGTCAGACGCACCCGAAGGGATAATCGGTTTGATATCTTCGGCCTTATCGCCAAATGCACCGGACGCCATGCGGATTTCATGGCTCTTCATCCAGTTCACATTGCCTTTCAGCGTGTTAATTTCGCCATTGTGGGCCAACATGCGGAACGGTTGGGCCAACGACCACTGCGGGAAGGTGTTGGTGGAATAGCGCTGGTGATAGATCGCAAAAGCGCTCTCAAAACGGGCGTCCATCAGGTCGGGGTAAAACTCGGCCACTTGCTCAGCCAGCATCATACCTTTGTAGATCAGCGAGCGGCACGACAGCGAGCAAACATACATGCCTGCGATACCCGCAGCAGTCGCTGCCTTCTCGATCCGGCGGCGAATGATGTAGAGTTCACGCTCGAACTGTTCTTCATCCAGACCTTTTTCATTGCGGATCAAAATCTGCTCGATCTCGGGACGGGTTGCATTGGCCTTTTCGCCCAACACATCAGTATTCACCGGCACATGACGCCAGCCATAGATGTAGTGGCCCATACGCAGAACTTCGGATTCTACAATCGTGCGGCAACGCTCTTGCGCGCCAAAATCAGTGCGGGGCAGAAAGATCTGACCGACGGCAATTAGATGATCCTGATCAGGTGTATGACCTGTCCGCTCGATCTGATCATAAAAGAACGGGACCGGAATTTGCACGTGAATACCCGCACCATCACCGGTCTTGCCGTCCGCATCAACGGCACCGCGGTGCCAAACGGCTTTTAAGGCATTGATACCCTTTTCAACAACATCACGGGATGGCGTGCCGTTAATCGACACCACAAGGCCCACACCACAAGAGGCATGTTCATCATCGTCCTTGTAGAGGCCGTTTTCGGCCATCCACCGACGCTTGGCTTCTTCTGCAGCGACCCAAGTCTCGTCATATGTTGTCATTGGTCTTTCCTTTCAGCAGGGCCACCACTGGCGGGTGGACTTCAAATTCAATTCTTAAGAGATCGCTAAGCCGCAACCGTGTTTCGGATTCTGGCTTAGGAAGCCGGGCTCGCCGGGATAGATAAATTCAACGGGACGGTTGGTGCGCTCAAACTGGCCATCCGGCGTCGTAACGACGCCTGTGCCAGACAGAAACATGCGCCAATTGCGACTGATGAATTCGCGACCCTTAGATGACCAAAGCTCATTGCCTGCCTCATCAAAGGCAATGAGGTCATAGGTCGTTTCATCCAGTGTAACGCCATCAATCGTGACTTGCCGGCCAGTCAAAGTGTCTTGGCCCACATAACGGGTCACGCCAATCTCGTCTGAGAGGGTGCGGAAATCATAGTCATCCACGCCCTTTTCAATCAGGTCGGACAAGGACGCAGGCTCGACGGGGTCAGCCTCCAGCGTTTCGGAATGGCCGCTAAGCGGATGAAAGCTGTTTAGCCATTGGGTTTCACCATCAATTTCGCCAACGTAAGTGACCCCTTGCTCATCAAGGCTGACACGGCGTTGATGATCAGAAGGGTCGCCCTCGCAGACGAAATGGTGACCGACCTGACAGCTTTCGCTTTGCACCGTCAAGAACGCAGTGCACCCAGCGGGTAAACTGAAAGGCGCATCGGTTTGCGCGGCGGCGGGGCCCGCCAGACAGATCAAGGCAAGCGCTGCTCTCATGGGTGATAGCCCGATTCAATGACATTGCATTCATAAAGCGGCTGATCGGCGAAGAAACCGTTCTCGCCGGGATAGATGAAATCAACAGGGGACATATCCATCACCTGCGCCGGGTTTTCTTGTGGCCAAGAGGTGCCAAAAAAGAACAAGCGATGCTTCTCACTGACAAACTGCGCGCCGTTGCTTGCATCAATCTCGTTGCCGTCACCGTCGATGGTGCGGCCCTGAAATTCGGTGTTCAAAAGCGTCTCACCGTCGATCGTTGTGGTTTCACCTGTCAGCATATCAAAGCCAACGTTGCGCTCTGTGCCATCGTCTGTTTCCAGGGTAAAATCCCACGTATCAAGTTGGTTCGAGAACAGCTCGGTCAGGGATGCGGGATCCTCGGCGGGCATGATCAGACGCTCGTTGCCAACAACCTTATACGATTCAATCCATTGGAATTCTGCATCGACGCGCTGCACACTGAACAAACCCGCTTGCCCAAACAGCGCAATCCACTGATCACCGGGATCGTCAGCTTCACACTGCCACACGTTGATCATCACGCACCCTTTATGCTGCACCGTCAGCGTCGGCGTGCAGCCGTCAGGTGCAGCAAAGCTTTGCTGCGCGGCGGCGGGTGTCGCAGCGACCAGTGCGGTCAGGATCATCCAAGGCTTCATCATTTGTATACCTTCCAGGTCAGTAAATATGACCTAATGAATTCGTCTATATTGGCGTGTGTGCATACGCATTCTGTACATGTTGTGTACGGGTTACATATCACTCGGCGGCAACGGTGGCCGACTGCCCCAAGTATTCCAACATTGCAGTTGCGGCGTCACGTCCATCGCGAATAGCCCACACAACAAGCGACGCACCGCGCACAATGTCACCTGCGGCATAGACACCCTCAAGACTGGTCTGACCGGTGTTAAAGTCCGCTTTCACAGTACCCCAACGCGTCACTTCAAGGCCCTCAACACCCCAAAGCGCCGGCAAGTCTTCCGGCTCAAAGCCCAGCGCTTTGATCACGATATCCGCGCCCTCGACGTAGTCGGACCCTTCGATCAACTCAGGCGCCTGACGCCCCGTCGCGTCGGGTGCACCAAGGCGCATCTTTTGCACCTTCACGCCAGTCACAGGGTCGCCTTCAAAACCATCAGGCGCAGATAGCCAGACGAATTCAACGCCCTCTTCTTCGGCATTTTGCACTTCGCGCTGTGATCCGGGCATGTTGGCACGGTCGCGGCGATACAGACATTTGACGCTTTCCGCACCTTGACGGACAGCGGTCCGGACACAGTCCATCGCGGTATCACCGCCACCGATGACAACGATGCGCTTGCCATCAGCATTCAACTCTCCGCTATCAAACTCTGGCACATCATCGCCAAAGCTTTTGCGGTTACTCGCTGTCAAATAGTCAATCGCATCGACGATCCCGTCAGCACCTGAATCTGGCAAATCACGTGTTTTGTAGACGCCTGTCGCGATCAACACCGCGTCATGCTTACCGCGAATGGCATCGAACGACAGATCTTCGCCGACATTACAGTTCAAGACAAACTGCACGCCGCCATCTTCCAATTGGGCCATGCGTTGCATGACGATATCTTTTTCAAGCTTAAATCCGGGGATGCCGTAAGTCATCAAACCGCCACCGCGATCATAACGATCATAGACGGTGACCTGCACGCCTTGACGGCGCAGCATGTCCGCCGCGGCCAAACCACCGGGGCCTGCACCAATAATGCCAACGCTTTCGCTGCGTTCAGCATAGGGGCTGATCGGCTTGACCCATCCCTGCTCGAATGCGGTGTCGGTGATGTACTTTTCAACGGACCCGATGGTGACTGTGCCGTGGCCTGATTGTTCAATCACACAATTGCCTTCGCACAGTCGGTCCTGTGGACAAATCCGGCCGCAAATCTCGGGGAATGTGTTTGTCGCTTGGCTCAACTCGTAGGCTTCTTCCAGCCGACCTTCAGCGGTCAGGCGCAGCCAATCGGGGATGTTGTTGTGCAATGGGCAATGGGTCTGGCAGTAAGGCACACCACATTGGCTGCACCGGCTGGCTTGCTCGGCGGCCTTGTCGCGAGCGTACTCTGCGTAAATCTCGCCAAAGTCTTCTTTGCGCAGGTTCGGCGGGCGCTTTTCAGGCATATCCCGTTCAACCTTGGTAAACTTCAACATCTTTTGGCCGGCCATGTGCCACCCTCCCGTATTCCAGAGCGAACCGCCTTTTAAATCGCTCACAATGAAATGAAAAGGCAGTATTACTGACCTATATACAGGAAATATGAACAGAGGCCAGTCCGATGACCATCAAATACCTTGAAATAAGGTCCGGTTTGATACCTATATACACTCTTCCCCCGAGATTCTAGCGGGTTAGGTTGAACTTAACGAATCAAAGTCCGGACTCATGACGACATTTAACTTGCTCCTTATTGCGCTAATCCAAGGGCTTACCGAATTTCTGCCGGTTTCGTCGTCTGGGCACCTGATCCTATTACCATCGCTGACAGGGCTGGATGACCAAGGACAAGTCATCGATGTCGCAGCCCATGTCGGCACGCTTGCTGCGGTGATCCTTTATTTTTGGTCGGACGTGAAGCTGGCGCTTGGCGGTACGCTCCGTTTGATGCGTGGCAAGATCGACACCCAAGGTGCGTTCCTCGCGCTTTGCCTGCTGATCGCAACCGTACCAGTTATCATCGTCGGGCTTATCCTCAAAATCACAGGACTGTCGGAGGCGATGCGCGGGATCGCAGTGATCGGCTGGGCCATGATCATTTTCGGTATCGTACTGTACTGGGCTGATCAAAAAGGAACGACAGAAAAGACCGCCGCCAATTGGTCGCTCAAAGACGCGGCACAGATGGGCATGTGGCAGGCGCTCGCGCTGATCCCCGGAACATCAAGGTCAGGCATCACGATCACGGCAGGCCGAATGCTGGGATATTCGCGGACCGACGCGGCAAAGTTATCAATGTTGATGTCGATCCCGACGATCATTGCCTCGGCTGCATTACTTAGCATCGATGTGATCGGATCAGGCGACGTCGGGGCATTACGCGATATCGGGATCGTGGTCGCGATGTCCTTTGCCGCAGCCTTGCTTGCACTGACACTGATGATGCGACTGCTCAAATCCGTCAGCTTCACACCATATGTGATCTACCGCATCGGCCTTGGCGTCGTGTTGCTATGGATCGCGTATACCTAGATTCAGGGACGTTCGGTTGCAAAGACAAGCGCCCAAAACTGGTTGCTGCCTGTTCCCGCTTTCGCCAGCGCGAAGTCCTCGAAATTAGGATTGATGTTGTTGGCTTGGTGACCGGGGGAATTGACCCAACCGTTCAGCACTGACGCCTCGTCGCGGTAACCGCGCGCCACATTTTCACCCCAGGTGATCCAGTCATAGCCTTCGCGCGCAATGCGCTGCCCGGCATTTGACCCATCACTGCCCGTATGCGTCATGCGCTGCATGGCGAGCATATCATTTGCATGGGCCTGCGCCGCACGCCCCAAACGGGCATCATAGGACACAGGTGCAGACCCGTTGTCCGCGCGCACCCCATTCAGCATGCCAGCAAAGGAGCCATCAACTGACGGAGATGATGGCACATTAGGCAATGGAGAGCTCGGCAATGGCGGATCCATGGAGGCCGAAACATTGGAGCTGCTTCCGCTTCCGCCGCCGCCGCAGGCCGTCAAAGCACATATCGCAAGGATCGACAGCAAAGTTTTCATAGATTCGCTCCTGACTGGTCAGGGCACGCTATGGTGCCGGTCCCAGACGAACAATTGACCAATGAAAACCACGGTCCGGATGGCGGCAAATCGCTGAGAAATGGCACGGTTTGGCGGACAAATGCGCATGACAGCAGGTAAGGTCGTCAAACATAGGGCAATCACGGCCCGCCAAAATTTAAGTGACGCCCGATCAGGTCACCTGGCGTGGCCCTGATCGCGGTCGAGCCAAACGAAGATGGCCTGCGAATGAACCTCTAGAGTTTAAGTCTTGAGGTTCTTGGCAGATTCTTTGATCGCGTCATACTGACCAGACGGACGGAAGCGCCACAGATAGTCCGGCAAGACCGCCTCCATCGCGGTGGGGCGTAGCCCAAGTGCGTCAAAACCACGGGCATCCTCGGATACGACATTATCGACGGCGAGATTGAGCACCTGATCTTTGGTCACAGGACCTTTGATCAAACCGAGCGACAATGTGCGGACAACACCAAAGCCAAACGCCATGACACGCGCCATCCAAAACGGCGTATTCACGATCAAGCGGCGGCGACGGATCACACCCAGCATCAACTGCATCAACGCGCGGAAGCTGTGCACATCAGGACCGCCCAGCTCATATACGCCACCCTCAGCTTCGCCCAACACACCCTTAACAGCGGCGGCGGCGACATCATCTACATAAACGGGCTGAAACCGCGTATCAGCACCGATCACAGGCAACACAGGGCCCAACCGAGACATGCCAGCGAAACGGTTAAAGAACTGATCCTCTGCGCCAAAGATAATAGACGGACGCAGGATCATCGCACTCGGCATATGCTCTAGCACACCGGCCTCGCCTGCGGCTTTGGTCTTGGAATAGGTGCTCCGCGCGTCGGGGTCAGCGCCGATTGCAGATATATGTACCATGCGACCAACACCGTGCGCTGCTGCAATCCGCGCAATCCGCGCAGCACCTTCGGCCTGAACGGCGGAAAACGTGTTTTTGCCGACCTCGTCCAGCACGCCAACACAGTTCACCACGGCATCGACACCGTCCATGACGCCGGCAACGCTGGCATCATCACGAATGTTGCAAAAAACAGGCTCTACTTGGCCAACCACACCGTAGGGGCGCACAAACATCGCCTCGTTCACGTTGCGCACTGCAACACGGACGCGCCAGCCTTCTTTGGCCAGACGGCGGGCAATGTAGCGTCCGACGAAACCGGAACCGCCAAAAATGGTGACAAGTTGAGACATCCCTGGACCTTTCAAGACTGGCTGGCTTGGTTTACCCCCCGCTTGCACCTTAAGACAAGGCGCAATCCCGCAGTTTCAAACCCGCCGCGCTTATTTGTCCTCGAATCGCGTTGACAGAGCGCGGATCGGCGCGTAAATCGCGGCCTACGTGACCTGCCCAGGTGGCGGAATTGGTAGACGCGCCAGCTTCAGGTGCTGGTGTCTGTATGGACGTGGAGGTTCGAGTCCTCTCCTGGGCACCACCAAACGCTTTTCCCTCCAGCGATGTGTGCGGTTCGTGGCAAGGAATTTCCTGCGCGCACCCAAAAACCTACTGAAATTCGTACAAACTTGGACCTAACTGCGTCTTGCCTGTTGGCGGCCATGACTTGAGCCGTTCGTAGTCATACGCTAGCCTGCGTTCATTGTTTGGGGCCTTTGCCCAGTTTATTTTAAAGAATTAGGTGATAATCCATGGATCAAGATAACCTCGCACTCTCTACAGAATTTGTACGTGATGCAGCACTCCCCGCAGTGACACCACGTCGGGTCATTTTCGGCGCTGAAAGCGCAGAAGAAACACCGCCGCCGGACTTTTCTGCACCTGATCTTGCCGTCACGGTTGGTTCACAAATTGCCTCTTTTGGGGACGGGTTGGATGCATCTCTTAAGGAAAGCGTCTCAAACGGTTTTCTATTCGCACAGCAGGTCGCCGACAAACAGGTGCAGGACGCCGCCAACGCGAGCACTGAAGACTGGTACAATTCTTATGTCGATGTTCTGTCCCGGATCGGCTGGAACCGCGAAAACAAGTCGCATAGCCTCAAAAAGATCAGCGGTGTGTCCACTGATGTGCACAAGGAAATCATCCCTATTGTGACTGCCGCTCTTGGGCCTGTTGCAGCGACTGCTACCGTTGTGCGGGTTCTGGAAGGCCTGCAAAACATAAACGAGGCAAGCCCGTGGATCACGCTATTCAGCAAGAGTTCGCAGCGCGCGACTGCCAACCAGTTCCAGATGAGCCACACGTATGTCGAAGACGGCGTACCACGCATCAGCCTGATCGCCTTTGAGCTTTCGGCAGAGCGCAAGATCACCCAAGTGCTGTTCTTCAAGCTTTCAACTGACAGCGCCAGCCTCAGTCATTTTGAAACAAAAATGTCCGTCGACAAAAGCATCTTCGATTCCGTTGCACCGATCATCGCTGACCGGCTGAAAGAGCGGGCAAAGGACTTTATCCTTAATATCCCGCTGCTTTAGACCGCGTAAGGCTCATCCGCGAAATCCACCATTGGGGGGCGGATCGGTTCAGGTTCGTTTCCTGTCTGTGGGAGAGCGTCGAACGCTTCCGTTGGTGCGGGGCGGCTCTTCTCGCGTAGTTTGGCAAAGGTTGCGGCGTCGGCGTAGCCCGCGCCAGACATCCGTTGGCTGGTTTTAAAACTATAGAGGCCAAGGTACGACCCGTTACCAAACTTGCCGTCGACTTTGCCCCGCAGGACTTGGTGTTCGATCAGCAGAAGTTGAAGCTTGCGCACTTCATCGTCGAAATCACCGCGCTCGACGATGCGCGGTGCGGCGGCCACCGCAATATCACCCCAGATCGCCTTGGCTTCGTCCAGCGCTGCGGCGCGATGTTTGAATCCGTTAAAACCGCCGTTGATGCGGTAGGTAATGGCGCGTAGCTTGTCATCGTCAGCCAGCGCGTTCATTGATCTTTCCCCCCGGCGTTTGCGTTCGGACCAATAGACTGCGGCCACGCGCAACGCGACTTCTGGCTCTGCCGCAAGATCAGGGTTTCCAACAAGGTCGACACCCAGAAGATCACCAAATTCCGCATAGTTATCTTTGCCTGTCAGCTGGATCATACCGCGTCCGCGATACCGGTAGCCATCACCGGCGGCCTTATTGCCCAAACGACCCGCATAGACTGCATTGCCCAGCTTCTCTGGGTTGCGCGCAAAAGGTGCGGCCACGGCCAAACTCGGAAAGCGATTTGGCCAGACCGCGACAAGTCGTTTGGCAGAATAGGACAGGTTCTCGGACTTCAGCGCGAAGCCGCCACTTTCATGAGACAGTTGCGCCATGAAATGCGCAAGCCGCCTTGGATTCTCATTAATCCCGTATTGGGTCAGGATATCCGTGCCCTGATCTAATAGCAGATCGCGATATTCAGGAAGCGCCCTTGGCGCAAACTTATCAAGGCCTTCTGCATCCAACGCCAGCGCGCTTTTCGTCACCGGCGGTGCCGCCACGGGAACGGTGCGCAGCACAAGCTCGACCCCGACACCGGCCTGCGGTATACCTGTTACGTTTGCAGTTAAATGTAGCGGGATATCACCACCCGGCCCTTTCAAGACGACATCGGCTGCGATGTCGATCTTTTGCGTGCCCGGCTCGGCGCGAAAGACCAGAGTTTCGCCCTCGGTTGTCGTTGTCGCATTCACGATTCCTAGCGCGTCAGCCTGCAAAACAGGTGGTTCGGGTGCAGTGATAGGTACTTTCGCTGTCTCAAAGACCTCCCATCCGGTCGCGATATCGTCTACAAGAGAATAGACGCCATCTGTCGTCAGGCCTTGTGCGCCCTCGCGCTCGGTCAGGCGCTGTTTCGTGACCGGTCCGAAATAACCAGAGCCCTTGAAGCCGATCTTTTTCTGTAATCGGACGACATCATCGCCTTGCGAACCGACGCGCAACCGCCCAAGGCACGCATCAACGAACGCCGCATCATCTTGTTTTCCGGCCTTGATGATGGCTGCCGCAATAGCCACTTCGCGTCCTGTCAAAAGCACGTAATCGATGCGGGCATTCCAGCCCAGCGCACCGATCTGTTTTTGGAACACACCCCAAGGACCCGATTTATTGGCACCTTTGATCGTCTGGCAACCAGCCGACGAAAAGCGGTCTTCGAAATAGGCGCAATGGATATTGTCGTATGGCATGGATGGATGCCAATGATCATCATGCGCATAGGCCAGATCATTGGACGTGCGCAGAACCGTGCATTTTGCGTCTTCCTTCAGGCTATCAGGATTGGTCATGCGCAAGGCCGGTTTGATTTTGCCGCCGCTGTGCGCGTTCACCCGGTAGATGTAGCAACCCGTCGGCAACAAGTTTGACCGGGTTTTCGACTTCGTCGGGATGTTGTTGATGATCTTGAAATAGTTCCGCATCCACTGCTTGTTCGGCACTGTTGATCCGCGAAAAGCGCTAAGTTGCTTTGTGCCGGTATTGACCAACCCCAGCGTACAACGGAATGCCTCGTGATCGGGGCGCGTGTCTTTGATACGAAACTGCGGCTTGTCTTGTTGGGTGTCATCACCGATTAGCTTTGCCCCGCGTAGTCCAAGACAGATCAGGCCATTTGTGCCGCGCGGCTCAAACCGGTTGGCACGCACAAGCAGGTCATAAACCTCCCATGTCACATCGACCTCTTGCGAGAGTGTCAGTGTCTCAATCGCACTTTGTTGCAGGTGGGCGTAGTCCGGTTGGTCCGCATCATCGGACCACCGCACATCTGGAATGCTGACGGCCTCGACCGTTGGGTCAAAACGATCATCTTCCGCCAACAACCCCTCCAGCGCTTCGGGGCTCGTGTCGGGGTCTGGTGCGTCACTAACATCCTCTGGACCACCACCCAGATCGGTGCTCGGGCTTGGGTCTTCTTCTAGAAAATCAATGGTCTGTCTTGAATTGTCCTGTGACATAAGATTGCTCCTATTGAGGGTACGCTAAAATAAGTTGTGCGTTCAAAAAATACTCAGAGAATGGGTAAATGGGGTCCAATGGGGGTTAAGAAGTAGGATACTAAAATAGATCGAAAGGCCAAGCATCAGCACAAATATGACTGCCGCAGACTTTCTGATCGGCACAAAGGATTGGCTGATCATATCATGAAACGCCGCCAATTTGGCAGCATCTTCGTCACCTTCGATGGCTTCAATCATTTCGCGCATGCGTGTCAGCTCGTCGCGGTAACCGTTCCAGACGTTCAGGATTGTGGCCGCACCAAACACAATAAAGATAAACACCAAAACCATCACGATTTGCGCAAATAGCGCAGTCGTTGTGCGCCCAATCCATGCCTCAAAGATGAAAGCCAGTGTGAGACCACCAAGCAGCCAAACAAAGCGATCAAAGTCGCGCGACATCTCGTTGCGGATGCTGACAAGCCGCCGCTGGATGTAATCAGCGGTTTTATAATACCCATCAAACGTCATCCGCAGGCCAACGGTCAGACCCTGCAAACGGATGCGCATATGCCTGCGGGTGAACCGCAAACTGTTGAAGACAATGACCAACATCGGAAACGCAATGAGCAGATAGCTGACAATGGAGTAACCCATATAGAAAAGATACGGCCGCACATAGAGCGCAAAATAAAGCGGGTCGGTCACCGACAGATTTTCAAGCAAGGTGCGCCGTGCCTCGGTTTCTTGGGCCGCCGCTGCACCAATCAGTCCCGATTGATGGTAGTTAGTCCAGATCGTGTCGTCATTGATGTAGAATGGCCATCGCGCTTGCATCCATGTCATGGTGCCCAGCGGATCAGTCCTCAGATTGAGGTTTGCCAGACCAACGTGCGCAGGCCAAAAGTGATACGCGCAAACACAAACAAACCCGATAACGAACAGCACAGTGAAAACACCGTTCCACTCTAGTTTGCGCCATGCTGCGAACTGCGTGCGAATGCTGCGCAACTCTTTCAGCTCAAGGTTTGGGTAGTCGCGTGGCACGCGGTTATAAATCATCGTCCAGATAATCACGAAGAAACTGCATAGAATACCCACGCGCAGCCACTCGATCCAGAAACCGAAACGAGCAGCCGTATCGCCAAGATTGAACCCTTGGGTGGCTGAACACTCCAATGTCGGGTCTCCCAACAGACCAGTCAGCTTTTCGCTCGCCCCTGCGCTGTTGAAATAGAACGCATCGGCGCCATCGATCATGTCTTTGAGGTTTTCGCAGCTAGGTTGATACACAAATGCCGCCTGAAATGCAGGACTGGAAGTGGCAGACCAAAGGTGGGAGCAAAGCAAAAACAACCCTTGGACAATGATGATCGCGGCACAATATGCGATGATGAGCGATGGCGAACGGGTCTCTCTTTGTTTGATCAAGTAGTCACTGATCAGTCCGCGCCCTTCCGAGAGCTTGAAATTCAGATCAGGCAATTCGGCGATTGAACCGCTGCCTTGGTCGATCGTGATTTGCATCGCGGCACCCATGCGGATGGGACTATAACCCAGATCCTCACCAATGGCGCGGGTCAATGCCGCGTCAATCGTCGTCTGGCCGCGTATTTTTTCATCGCCCACCAGACGGCCGTAAATCGACAAAGCCAGCTTTTTGGCAAACCAATCTTCAAGCTCCAGCTTGGTGCCAATGAAGTTCACCTGAGGGAGTTCGGCGCGAAAGTCTTCTTCTTGTTCTTGGGTCAGGCAGGCATTCATATAGACAAGGCGCAGCGCTTTGGATGTCGCTGCCATCTGCATGGCAAGACCCTTTGCCGATACTGGCAAGCGGTCACCGTTATCGAGGTACATATCGACCGACTTGCGGTTCGCATGGCCGCAGTAGTGGAAAATGACCAAACGCTCGCAAATATCAGCGTCGCTAAGCAGGCGCGCGAGTTCCGAGTAATAGCCGCTTGATAGTACATGCACGTCATAGCCCGCACTATGAAGCAAGTCGGCAATCGTATCCGCTTCCTCTTGCAGGCCAGCGAGATGAAGGTTTTCGTGATCTTCGGGGGCCGCATTTTCAGGTACTTCTGCCTGCACAACAATCGCCAACGGAGAAAGGCGACCGGGGTAAAGTAGCTGCTTGGTCATCAAATTCTTTCAACGCAAAAAACTGCTATAGCGCATCAATTGCGCAGGGCGGCGGTAGGTCGAGAAATGCGGAAAATGCAAAAACCGCCATGCCAAGGTTGCAATAGCACCACAAGCTTTGGCAAGCTTCAAATATTAGATCTACGAAAGGTTATTTTGCCATGTCATTTGAAGCCCCCCTTTTGCAGGGCGACTGGGACTCTGCCCGCGCCCTGAATTTATCGCTGCTTGCCGAGGCGAGCTATACGCAAAAACATGACCTACAATTCACGCTTAGCGAGGATATGGGTCTTAAGCTGACCGAATTTATGCCAGATGGCTCGAGCCAAGGGTTTGTCGCAAAAAGCGATAATCTCGTTGTTCTCGCCTTTGCTGGTACGAACCAACTTACAGATTGGTTGACCAATCTTACCTTCAAGAAAAAAAGCACCCCGCTAGGTGACGTGCACAGGGGTTTCTTTGATGCCTACATGGCGGTGCAGCAGCAGGCAAAAGCGGCCGCCGCAATGGCACGTCAGGAAAATAGCACATTCTGGATCACCGGACATAGTCTGGGCGGTGCTTTGGCACTCATCGCAGCGCATGATCTTTTTGAGGACGGTGACCGCACCGGCCTTGCGACCTTCGGGCAACCGCGTGCCATTAACCCCCCATCAGGCAACCCCAAACTGAACGCGCGCCTGCCATTGGGGTATCACCGCATCGTCAATGGCAACGATGCCGTGACACGTGTGCCACCAAACCTGAAACATGCTGGCGAACTTGTGACGCTTGGCCGCCGCCGCAGGTTCTTTGGTGGCGAAGATATCAGTGACGAGACCAGCGATCTGGAACCAATGAGCGAGGATGAGTTCGCCGCACTGCAAGCCACTTTGCGCGCAGTACAAGAGCAAGCTGGCCCAAGCAAACATGATGCCTTTGGTGCCGAAGCAGTTGATCGTACGGTTGAAGGCATAATTCCCGGCATTAAGGACCACAAGGTCACGGCCTATGTCGCCGCGTTGCGCGCGCTCGTCCCATCAACAGACGAAGACGACGATACGTTTGAGGTATCTTTTGCGCCGCAACCCACGCGCCCAACGCAACCCAGTGCTGGTGTGGCAGGTGGCATTTTCAACGCAGGCCGCCCGTCGGATGCTGGAGGACGCCGCCGCGGAGGTGGCGGCACGATGGGTACGGAGTCCGAAACAGCGACACCGCCCAGCGACATTCCCGTCCTCATCCGGTTGACCGACGAAAGCTGGACTCCGCCTGCTGCCGTCAAAGTCCTCTCTCGCAACGGCACTTTTGTGACGGCCAAGGCCAGTGCCGCAAAAATCCAAGAGATTGAACGCGATCAGAAGGTAAAATCAGTCGAGGTCAGTCGCCCAGGCGGTTTTGTTGAACTTGCTGAATCCATGCCTTTCGTGAAGGGACAGCCGATAGACAGGCCTGATATCGTCGAAACCGGCGCCAACGCACTTGTCGGCATTATCGACACCGGTATCGATATCATGCACGACGCGTTTCTTGATGCAGACGGCAAGTCACGGATCGTCGCGATTTGGGATCAGCTGGACAATGACGGCAAAAGTCCCCGCGAGGTGGACAGCAATTTCGCCTTCGACTTTGGCACGTTGCACACCAATGCGGATATCGAGGCGATGCGCGCAGGCACAAAGGACCGCCCCGATTGGATGCGAGACCCGCAAGGTCACGGCACGCATGTGGCTGGGATCGCGGCTGGGCGCAAAACCGGCAACATGGCTGCCGGGATGGCGCCCGATGCAGGCATTATCGTAGTCATTCCCGCAATGGAAACCATGCGCGAAGACCCCATCAGCCTTGGGTATTCGGTGAGCCACATCAACGCATTGCAGTTTCTGAAATCTATTGCGACGGAAGACAACACGCTGGTCGCCAACTTCAAACCTATCGCAATCAACGTCAGCCTTGGCATGAATGCGGGCGCACATGATGGGCAAACACTGCTTGAAGCGGCGTTTGATTCCATCACTTCGCAGGGGGGCGATCCCGGCGTTACGATTGTAAAATCTGCGGGGAACGAACGCCAACATCGCGGTCATTGCCATGTGGATGTGGCCAAGGGACGTGTTGATGTCGACTGGGTCTCGCTCGATCAAAAGCGCAGCACTGACTATTTCGAAGCATGGTTTCACAAGCTTGATCGCTTGTCTTTCGTTTTGCATTCTCCCGATGGCGGCAAAAGCGAAGTGATCACCCGTAATTCGCGCGTCTATGACGACATCATTGACGGCAACAAAGTGCAGATGAAACTGCGGCCCAAGCATCCCGATAACGGCGATAGTGTTCTCTACATCGTGATTAGCCCAGAGGCAAAAGCAATCCGTCCCGGGATTTGGACGCTTGAGGTGCGTGGGGAACATGTCAGCGGTGACACGACCGGCCTCCATATCTGGGCCGAACGCACAGGTCCGCGTGCCGTCGAATTCTCCAACGCCAGCGAGAAAACCACGATTTCCATTCCAGGCACAGCGAATGAGATCATCACGGTGGGCGGCACGGATATTTCGCCTGATTACCCCGGTGTCATTCGCGCGTCGTCGTTTGGACCGTCGCGTAGCAACGCGCCCAAACCGGAACTTTCGGCACCCGGCAAAGATATCATTTCGGCTTGGTCCAACCAAAACGATACGTCTGCGGCGACAGCAAAGACCGGCACAAGCATGGCCGCACCGCATGTGACCGGGGCACTGGCATTGGCGATGTCGCGGCGCGTGTCCCAAGACCGGAGACAATTCAACACCCAGCAATTCCGCAGTGCGCTGATGGAGTCAGTTCAATTTGGATCAGGCTTGCACCATCATGGCTTTGGTTATGGGATACTGGATGTTGCTGCGTTCCTTGCGTCCTGTGATGAAGAGCTATAGTCCACGACAGGTCCCGACCAGAGTGGAGTTCACCTTGTGGCACGCACATCAGACTTTCTGAGTAAGGTGAAGAAGATGTTCCTCATTGGCCTTTCTTTGACGATTTTCTTGGCCATTACAGGATGTGCTGTTGCAAACCGGTTTTACGTACCGCCTGCATTTGAGGAGGCCGAAACCAAAGGCACGGCCTCTCGCGAGGCTGCGGCATCTGACATGCTGACGGTCACGACTTGGAACGTTGGTTATGGTGGAATGGGCGCCGAAAGTGATTTCATTTTCGATCTGGGTGAACAGCGGCGGCCACTTTCTGGTGATCTTGTCGACAAGAACCTGAAGGCAATCCAACAAGAATTGTCGACACTGGATAGTGACGTCTTTCTGATCCAAGAGGCGGCACCGCCATCGTGGATTACGTATGGCCGTGACATTTTGGGCGGACTGACAGCGACACTCGATGGCTATGAGTGGAGCTTTGGGCCGGACATCAACACGCGCGGGTTACCGGGGCCGTTTCATGTGCAGGTCGGCAACACCACGTACAGCCGCATTGCCTTGTCCGGCTTTGAAAGACGCGGGCTGCCACTAGAACCCACATTCGAATATGGTGTGTTTCGCAAAGGGTACCGTATGCATATCGCGCGGATCGATGCGGAACAGCAATGGGTCATTATCAATATCCATCTCAGTACTTTTGACAGTGAAGATGATGATGTGCGCGGTGCGCAAGTGGCCGCATTGATGGAATTTGCGCAGTCCGAGTATGCGTTAGGCAACCACGTCGTCATCGGGGGTGACTGGAACCTGCGGTTAGCGAACTCTGATTTCCCACATACGTCCGACGAGCGTTTCTTGTTCTGGGTTCGAGATTTTCCGCAAGGTGCGGTCCCGCCGGGATGGACATGGGCCGTCGATCAACAAACACCGACTGTGCGTGGCGCGCATCAGCCGTATGTTGCAGGCGAGAATTTCACATTGATCATTGATGGATTTCTGGTTTCACCGAACGTCCAAGTCCGCGATGTCACGACGCGCGATTTGGATTTCCAGCATACGGACCATCATCCGGTCACAGCCAATTTTTCGGCGTTATGAAGGTACGGCCTTTTGCCAAGCAGCATGTTTCATCTGCTTGGTCAGCCGCCCATATTACCCCAGATGAGCCCGTAGGAACCACGCAAATTTCTCGTGTGTTTGACCGCGCGCAATGCACAGGTCCTCTGTTAGCGTATCACCGTGCTCTGCCGCCAATTCGCCACAACCAGCAAGTGTTGCCGCCAGTGTTTCTTGGGCATCCAGCATCATTTTGATCATCTCAAGGTCTGTCGCATGGCCATCATGTTCGCCAACCTTAGAGCGCTTGAGCATACCCGCAAGCATCCCTTCGGCATGCGCATCAATGGCGCGGATACGCTCTGCCAGATCGTCCTGTGCAACAAAGTGATCCTCGTAGATCTTTTGAAATAGGTCATGCAAGGGGGCGAAAGCCATGCCCTTCACGTTCCAATGGAAATTCTGCGCAAGCATCGTCGTCACAGCGGTTTCCGCCACTGATTGGTTCAACGCCTCTGCGATTTGTGTCTTTGCATCTGTGTTCAAAGCAACTGCTGTCTGTGTCATTGCCGGTCTCCGCGTTTGAATGAATTTGGCTGGCTGGCGTAAAGCTTGCTTGCTTGTCATACTACATAAACCAGCTATTCCCTCAGGCAAGAGGTTTTTAGAATTATTCTAAGTTTGGGAGAGACTGCGCGCACCATCACTGTGGTGTTCCGGCCGAGACCTAGGGCTGCAAACGAAAGGTATCCGTCAAATCTCGCAAGATAGTCTCTTGGAGGCTGACCGGGCCGGGTACGAATCCTGGCTCAATGTCAGGAGCCTTAATCGCGAGGAATGTACCATAGCTGTCCGGATCGTTTGCAAATTCAGTATCGACAAAAATACGCGCGCCATGGTCGCCATGTACAACAAAAACAACGTCATCACGCCCCTCAACTTGCGCAAGAATGTCATTGATCAGACCAGTCGTGCAAACAGTTTGATCCCAGAAAGTCTGATAGGTCTGATCCACATCGATGATAGGGCTGTTGCGAAGCGGATATCCCCACTCTGACGGGCGCCGCATGTCGCAATTCTGATCTAACACATAAGGGAAATGCGGTAGGAAAAGATGGGCAATGATCGCTTCGCCGCGTTTGATTTCGCTCGCTTGATCCGCGATGTCACGAAAGATGCCGAGGTTTCCGACAGGGCGCGCAAAGTAACCCCAGGTCGTTGGACGAAGTCCTGTCTTGGCCTTTGAGTATTGGATCGCGAGCAGCTGAAGCAGCATGACTGGTTTGGATTGAAACGCGTAATCTTCGTATAAATTGAGAGTTGCCAATTCCAACCGTCGCCACAACGGCAAGTCAGAATTCTGAATGCTTTGCATATTCGAGATGCGGCTAAACGTGCGGCAGGTAATTGTCGCGCCATCGCCACATAGACCTAGGTAGGTGGATTCGTAGACGGTTGTTGCATAACCGCGCTGTGACAATTGATCGAGCAGCCGGACCTTATCTACGCTGAAAGAATGTTTCGCCTCACTGGGTTCGTAGATGACATTTTCCTTTGACATCGTCAGGCCAAAAATCGCCGAGAGCGAGAAGACCGTACTGCTATCGTTTGAATTTGCGACGCCATAAACCTTGAAATCGTTGTCGAGATAGGTGGCAAAGAAGTCATCAGGTTGAAAATACTCAGGCATCCGCTCTGGCGAGATCAGAGGCGACATCTGTTCATCAAGAATGAGGTGAATGTAGGCGTACTCAGGCGGTGTTTGCGGAACAGGAGGTTGCTGAGTAGCAGAACGCTCGGCAACGATGGGTTCCGGCCCGTCAAAAAGTGCCGGCGTGACGAAAACGATCGAGAAAACCAAGACGGCCAACTGTATGCCCGTATCCGTCAATCGCATGAAAAGTGGTACGCCAAGGACGCACAAAACAAGGACCGTGCCGGCCTGACTAAAGCTGAAGAAATACGCATCGAGGAAAAAGTAGAGGCAAAAGCCCAGCACCATCCCGAAGATGTACTTGCTCTTCAAAGACTGCCCAAGTCCAAAGCCAACGACGGCGCTGAGTGCTGCAAAGAAGCCTATCTCAAAGGAAAACAGACTGTAATTCACGAGCAAAAGATGCGGTATAAAGATGGCTAGCAGAATAGCGGTTAACGACAGACTATTTAATCTTTGCATATTCAGCGCTTCTTATAACAGGCCCGCAGGCCGCTGCTCTCGTCAATGGATTATGATCTGTCGCACCGTGTTGTCCTCAAGGGAACGTGGAACAGCACCTTCGCCCGGCCCTCACCAGATGGCGTAGGTCGATTGATAGTTAGGCTTCACAATATGTGCGCGCCAATCACTTGTCGGTCGTGTTTTCTTCTGTCGAAGTCGTTTCGTGTACTGCGGCACCCATGCCAAAAAAGCCAAGCACTTTTTCACGCACGCGACGGATTGCAACCAAGGCCGCCGCGAAACCACCGATGATCGCTTGCAACAGAAAGCTGCCAGTCACGGGATCAATATAGGCGTGCGCCGGGGATGCAAAAACAAAGACGTAAATCAGTCCTAAGAAAATTGACGGTTTCATGCGTTTCTCCAAGAAGGCTGACATTCAATATGTCAGCGTAAACAATTCCACTATTACCAACCAGATTGTTCTCGATATTGCTTTGATCACTACAGGTCAGCTGCGTTAAGTCCACTGTGTAAGCAGCTTTTCGGGCGCAAATATGTCCATTGTGGGAAAACAGCATGTTTACTGAATGCTTAAGAAAAACGATGATTCAGCTGATTTTTCGTCATAAATGACCTGAACTCGGCAAAAGATGACGGAACTGTGGCGCACTGATTCTGATAGACGGCCCGGTGAAGTGGTCGGCTGGTGTTAGGCCGTAAGAGAAACCTAATAAGTTGCAACCGCTCAGCCAAGCGAACTGGTGGTTTTTCTAGCCACCTGTCTGAAAAGACCGGGAGCTAAAGAAAAAGGGGCGCAGTCTGCGCCCCTTTCTTGGTCTGTTTTCTGTGCTGTTACCAAGCGAATTCAACAGTCTGTTCTGCCTGCAACGCACCGGTTCGGGTCGCGCGAAAGCTTGATTTGCTGACGCCTAGATCATCAAAAATTATTTGCGACCGTGCGACAGCAATAGATGCGGACTGACGATTGCTCATCTGTTCATAATCAAATGTCATGTCCCATTGCGCACCCTCAGCATCGACGAGCGTGGCGTAGTTGAAAGACGCTCCAAGACCACAATCGTTTGCAGACGCATTGCCGTTGACGGAACAAAACAGGCGCGGCGTGAAGTCAAACGTCCCTCTGTCCATGCTGCGCGATATACCGAGTTCAACAAAACCACGTGCATAGGTTGCTGGATCGATATCAAGCTCGACATCCGCCACTGAAATTTCGGATCCGATCGTTTCCGCATAGGCCAGATCAAGACCAACACGTGGTTTGATCGTGAGGTTGTCCAGCGTTTGCTCTCCGCCAATAGCGCCACCCACAAATACGCCAGCATACGTATAGCTTCCGTCGGCATCATCGCCCGCGTTTATTTCAAATGCGTGACGGCCGACTGCGGCACTACCATAATAGCTTAGGATCAAACCGCTTTCAGCACCATGTGCGCCGTAAACGCCCGCGTGAATCCCCACGCCGTTGATTGTACCTTCCGCGTCATCGCGGACGACATCATACTTCGACACGTACCCTTCAACGAACTGACCGAACAATGCGTTGTTTGCCTGACGCTCACGAAGCCCACCGAAACTCAACACACCAAGTGTGCCACTGTCATCGTCATGGGTCACGTTCAACTCGCTCCAAAACTCGGAATATGTGCCAGTGACACAATCGTAACCGCTTGACGCGAAGTTGCCATTCAGACTGGCGCCTTGCTCATTGGCAGCCCCATTTAAGGTACGATTTGTGTTGTTAGCTTCGCCGCAACCGGGTGCAGCTTCGACGTCCGCGTCCAGCTGGATGAATTCGACGCGACGGTTGAGTGCTTGTCCTTCTTCTGTTGCGTTCGTCGCAATTGGGCGGCTCTCACCGAAGCCCTGGGTCTGCAAACGATCAACGGAAACTCCGCGCATGGCGAGTGCATCACGCACCGCATCAACACGGTTCTGGCTGAGTACAGTGTTATACGCATCACTCGCATCGGAGTCTGTGTGACCCGCGATCAAAAAGCTTGAGCCCGCACATTGCCCAAGGATACGTGTTATCTCATCAAGCACTGCACTATTGCCTGCATCGATGAAGTAACTGTCAGACGCAAATCGAACCGGGTTGGCTTGCAGCACGTCATTGATTGCCTGACCACATGCTTGACCATGACTGGTCCGAAGGCGATCCGCAGCCCCACGTGAAATCGCAGAGGCGTTGGACGATAGAATAGCCGTAGTAAGCAATAGATCGTTCGACAGGATTTCTTCGATAACTTCGATATCAACAGATGGCTGAACCGTTGTCACCGCAGGTGCAGACGTCGCGCCGGTTATGATCATGCCAGAGGGTAACTGCCCGCTCACGACCGCAGAGTTGCTTACGCCACCCGCTTCGGCAGCGGCGTCCAAGATTACATACTGCGCTGTAAATGTTGCAGACTCGCCGGGAGCTATCGTGTTTATCAGTGGATCTGCACCAGAACTTGAGACGAACGTCACAGCACTTGTCAGATCTGTTTCTGCGCCGCTTCCGTCGGCACCCAAACTTAGGGTGTCTGAGGTAATTGCAACGTTTGTCAAAGTGAGGTCACCATCGTTTGTCGCCACGAGCGTGTAAGTGATAACATCGCCAGCATCTGTCACCGACGTGTTCTGGCCCCGATCAACAGATGCTACACCCGTTTTCACAAGAGACACCTGTGCTGTCATGGCTGACAGCGCCAGTACTGTTGGCTCTTCCGTATCGTTACCCGGGGTGCCGTCACTGTTTGTTCCACTTGGATCAGCGATATCGGTCGTATCACCGTCGGTTTGATCAATCGCAGGCTCTGACCCTGAATCAGATCTGTCTGTCGCAGGATCAACATCATCGAGTTCAACCAAAGGCAACGGATTACCAAAAACGTCTCTTGCAACCGCAGTAGCGGTCACATCAGCCGTGTTTGTCACACCACCATTGGCAATGTCAGTCACATCCAAAACATAGCTCGCAGTCGCAATCTCAACCGGCGTGACAAGACCTTCGCCGATGGCGAGATTGCCATCAAAGGCGGCAAGTTGCGTTGGCGGCGTAGACGCCCCAACCAACGCCACAAGGTCTGCATCGGAAACTGTGATTCCGCCGAGCGCGGTGTTCCCCGTATTGGCTGCCATGAACAGGTAATTCACCGTGTCACCCGCATCACCGAAAACACCGCTCATGTTTGTATCCTCAACCGACGATACGGACTTGATCAGTTCAATGCCCGGCACCGCAGCAACGTAAGCCGCTGAAATTGTGGCCTCTGGCGACATCACACCGCTAGTGTCATCAATGGTATATGTGATTGAATTTGGGCTGCCAGCGAATGTCGGCAGCGGCTCAAACGTTACGTTGCCGGACACCGGATCATACGTCCAAGTACCTTCGTTGGGAACCAAGAATGAAGTTACATCACCATTGATATCTGTGATGATATTCTGAGGCGTTACACCACTTGGCGGGATCAGGTTGACGGTGTCGTTGGCAAGTGTTCCGTCGATATCACGATCATTGTCCCGAATGTTCGTTATGACCGCTGTCGTTCCAAGCCCAACACCAGTGACGCCATCGTCACCCGCAACGGGCGGAATGTCATCGTTTGTGATTGTGTAAACGGCTTCGACAAGTGGGGCCGTACCACATGCGATGGATGCAACCTGTAACGACGACGACGAAAATGCGCCCAGCTGAATTTCGATCGTTTCATCAACGACATCTACGCTGTCATTGATGATCGTGATCGGCAACGGAATGAAGGAACTTGCAGAGACACCATCATAAGTTCCGATCGGAACGGTGATTGTGCTGCTATCGACGGTGAAATCGTCCCCAACTGTCGCAGAGCCGCCCACAATAGAGAACGGAATATTTTGTTCAGACACGACGTCACCGCTGATCCGAAGAGCGATCATGTTGCGGCCACTGTCCTCGGCATCAGCGCCTGTATCCGCGCTCAATTCCGCATAGGCGACGAGATCAAGTTCAATATTATCTAGGAAGTTGCCGTAAGACGCCGAATTCAGCGATCTGAATTGCAAACGATAGGTGCCTGTCGCACCGTTAAACACCGCAGTTCCAGCATTGCTTTGCCAGGTATTGTTGCGCGGCGCACTACTGGTACCAAGCGTCTGCACATTCGCACCCGTCAAGGTTGCAACTTCGTAACCCAGATTTTGGATCGCTGATCCACCGCCACTACGTGCACGGTGCCCGAATGACCAATTGAGTTGCTCACCATTATGCAGGCAAACTTCTTGATACACGCCTGTGGGGCTGCTCACGTTCAATTCGAGGAAATAAGACCCCTCTTGCGCAGGAACGCCAAGGAAGCCGGTCCGCCACGGCTCGATCCGGCCATTGGTCGAACGCCATCCGACGATCCTGCTGTCGGAGCCGATGTATTGCGGACTGGGGGCATTGCGTTGAGGGCTGTAAAGCTCAAACCCTTGGTTAACGATTTCACGCTGCTGCGCTTGCAATGGAACAGCGCTTGTAGACAAGGCTAAGGCACCAAAGAGGGCACCAATTACCTTGCTACGCGTTACAATTTTGGAGTCGGTTTTAGACTGTCGAACAGTGAACATTTTTAACTCGGATACTATTTAAAACACAGACCAACACGGCCTTACACGTCATCGGGTAAGTGTGAAATAAGACCAAAAAAAGGTGAGACAGTCGCAGCCTATACTAAAGTTAGGTTTTCCTTAACTTTTCAAAGTTAACGCGCGGAAATTTTACACAAATTGTACATTAGCGATGCCGCGAGCGTAAGATTCTGCGAATCTGCTATTGGCCAAAACGGACTGTTCAGGTGCATAAAGCCCGTAAGGATGGGTCATGACAGGCTCTGTCTGGCCGCAATCCCGCTAGGAATATCAGAGCGCCAGATCATCCATTAGCGCTTGCTTGCTATATGCGCTTTTAGTTGCCGTTCGCTTGACCCGACCTTGCTCCATCACGGTAAATGTGTCGGCGATACGATACGCAAAATCAGCATTCTGTTCGACCAAAACGATGGCCATCTCACCTTGATCACGAAGGGTTTCAAGGGCGTCGCCAATTTGCTGGATCACATTGGGCTGAATGCCCTCGGTCGGCTCATCCAGCAACAAGACCCTAGGCTTGGTAATCAAGGCACGCGCAATCGCGAGTTGCTGTTGCTGCCCACCAGAAAGGTCGCCACCACGTCGCGATTGCATCTCGCGCAGGACCGGAAACAGGTCAAAGACAAACTCTGGGATCGTGTGATCAGACTTTGGCAAACAGGCGAACCCGGTCTCGAGGTTCTCAAGAACCGTCATCATCGGAAAGACCTCGCGCCCTTGCGGCACATAGGCGATCCCCGCACGCGCCGCATGGTAAGCCGATGATAACTGCACTGGTGCGCCCGCGACACTTGCGGCGCCACCAGCAATCGGGTGCCGCCCTGAGATGGCTTTTAAAAGGCTGGTTTTGCCAACACCATTGTTGCCCATCACGGCAGTGATCTTGCCAACTTCCGCTTCCAGCGAAATATCGAACAGGATCTGGCTTTGACCATATTTGAGGTCAATGTTTCGGACATCAAGCATGCGCGCGCCCCAGATAGACGTCGATAACCGTCTGGTTCGATGTGACGTGATCAAGGCTGCCCTCGGCTAAGACCGCCCCTTCATGAAGTACGGTTACCTTGCAATCCAGCCTGCGAACGAACTCCATATCATGCTCGACGACCACAACCGCGCGGGTCTTGGCGGCTTCCTTGAGGATATCCGTTGTCTTTTCGCGCTCTTCGGGCGTCATTCCGGCGGCAGGCTCATCAACCAGCATCAGCCGGGGTTCCTGTGCCAAGAGCATTCCAATTTCCAACCATTGTTTTTGTCCGTGGCTCAACTCTCCGGCGACACGGGTAAGGCTGTCCAAAAGGCCAATTTGATCGGCGACCGCCTCAATGCGTTCGGCATTCGGCTTGGTCTTTTTATGCATCAGCACGGCAAAGGGCCCCCGCGGCGTTTTGAGCGCCATTGCAAGGTTCTGCCGCACGGTTTGCGCCTCAAACACTGTTGGTTTCTGGAATTTCCGACCAATTCCTTCACGCGCGATTTGGCTTTCAGACATGCCAAGCAACGAAACGTTTCTATCGCCCCAGATCACAGTCCCTTCATCCGGCTTTGTCTTGCCAGTCACGATATCCATGAACGTCGTCTTTCCCGCGCCATTGGGGCCAATGATCGCGCGCAGCTCGGACTTGGCAAAGTTGATCGACAGGTTGTTGATCGCCCGAAATCCGTCAAAGGTGACGGTCACGCCGGACACTTCCAAAAGCATGCTCATGATTGCTTCCTCACCAGCAGATCAAACAAACCGCCGATACCTTTGGGGAAAAACAATGTGACGGCAACGAATGACAGACCCAGCAGGACAAGCCACCAATCGGTCCATTGCACGACATAGAACCCGAGATTGATGTCTGGCGCACCGCCACCTGTGAACCAGCTGGACAAAAGCGACACAAACGCCGCACCGATCACAGCACCATAAAGCCGTCCGCGCCCGCCGATGGCGACCCAAACTGCGAGGTAAATCGATGCGATGGGCGCAATTTCACCGGGATTAATAATGCCAGCCTGCGGATAATAGAGCGCACCTGCAATGCCCGCGACAACCGCCGTGGCGGTAAAGATAAAGAGCTTATAGCTTTCCACATGATAACCCAAAAACCGCACCCGGGCCTCATTGTCACGAATGCCCTTCACAACGCTGCCCATCTTGCCGGACACGATCCACGCAAAGAAAATATATCCTGCTGCAAGCGCCAGCGCGGATGCGATAAAGAAGATGACGGAGATAACCGCTTGTGATGTGTTTTCGAAACCGGGGATGTTTTGCAGACCCGACAATCCGTTGTTGCCGCGTAGACCACTGTCGTTCTGAAACAGATACAACGCCAAAGCCAAGGTCATCGCTTGCGTCAGGATCGACAAATAGACCCCTGTGACACGCGAACGGAAGGCAAGCCAACCAAAGACCAAGGCAAGCAGTCCGGGGACAAGAACTACCATTAATAGTTGCAGGAACAGATTGTCCGCAAATGCCCAAATCCACGGAAACTCGGAACTGCCAACAACGCCAAATATCTGATTGCCAATTGCGTCCGATACCTCGGCCGACGTTGGCGGAATTGGCTGCCCGGCGAGGCTTTCAATCACGATGCCTTCGGTACGTGCATACATCAGCCACATGCCAATCGCGTAACCACCGATCCCGAAAAACGCAAAATGGCCCAACGACAAGATCCCGCAATATCCCCAGACCACATCCATCGCGATAGCAACAAGACAAAGGCAAAGCGTCTTACCCAGCGTTTTCACGAATGAGGTAGAGATCAAGCCGACGCCTGTGACCTCGGACAACAAGGTCACAACGACAGTGAAAACTGCCAAGACAGCAATGAACCAAAGGACCGATGGGTTTTCAGCGAGAAACGATTTACGCATGATTTAATCCGCCGCCGCCCGGCCTTTGAGGGCGACAATACCCTTGGGCCGGAACTGAATGAACAGGATAATAAACAGGATCATGTAGGTCTGTGCTGCCAAAGTATTGGACGGGTTCAACCATTCGATCCCCTTTTGCAGGAAGCCAATCAACGACGCCCCAGCGAGCGTGCCCCAGACGTTCCCAACTCCACCCACGACAACAGTCATAAAGCTTTGGACGATGTAATCTGCACCCATCTCGGACGTGACTTTTGCATAGAGGCCAATAGCGACACCCGCGATCCCCGCGATGCCGGAACCAAGCCCGAAGGTCAGCATGTTAATGCGATCCGGGTTGATGCCCATTGACGCCGCCATACCAGGGTTTTGTGTCACAGCGCGCACCTCAAGCCCTAACCGGGTGCGTTTAAGCACGAACAAGATCAAGGTCAGAAAGATCAGCGCCAAGACGAAAATCGCGATGCGGATGTAGCTGATCGCGATCACGTCGTTGAACACCAGCGCCCCATCCAGCCATTCAGGCGAAGTCAGCGGACGGGCTTGCGTGCCAAAGATATTCTTGGCCAACTGCTGCAGCGCAATTGAGATACCAAACGTGGCCAGCAGGGTCTCCAAAGGCCGATGGTACAGATGCCGGATCACCAGCCGCTCCATTGTAACACCGGCGCCAAAGGTGATGGCAAAGGCCAGCGGCAAAGCAATGATGATCGACAGCGTGTAGTCGGGCACAAACTGCTGCACGACAAAACCCGTGTAGGCCCCCATCATGATAAACTCGCCATGCGCCATGTTGATCACGCCCATCACGCCAAAGGTGATAGCGAGACCGATTGCTGCAAGAAAGTAGATCGACGCAAGCGAAAGAGCGTCCAGCCCAAGATCAACGGCCTGGCTCATTGCGACTTTGGTTTCAATGTCGGTGAGGGCTGTTCGCGCAGCATCTGTGATTGCCGGATTAGGCTCTGCGTATTGCAGATAGAAAGTATGGGCGGCAATCGCATCGGCCTGCGCAGTCTCATTCACACGCGGCGGCGCGATGCCTTCGCCAGCCAGCATGTCATACGCAAGCGCGCGGCCCGCGTCGGTATCAAGAGAGGCCACAGGAATGCCGCCCACTTCATCACCATTGATATTAGTGACGAGCGCGTCGCGGATTTGCGATTTTGTAACCAGCGGCGGGGCTAATTCTGCGACAACCAGACGCGCATAAGCTTCGGTTGGTGTAAGGTCCGTACCCACGACCAAGACTTGCGCCACATTCGCGCCATCAGGCACGGTCGCCGCCACCTGAGCATCTGTTGCAAGTATAGTGTTCAAGACGCCGCGCACATCAACCGACAGATCACCGGACAGATCATTGATTGCCACGATCCGCGCGTCCGCAGTTTCGGCAAACAACGCCCCGAGCATTCCTGCAAGGCGGGTCTTTATTTCTTTTAGAACAGGATCGGTTTCGCCATCAATTGACCCAATAAGAGGAGCGCGTTGGCTGGCGTCCATAGTACGGGCAATTGCATCGACGGCTGTCCGCCGCTTTGCAATATCAGGGTCAGAAAGTTGGAATTGAACCAACGCATCACCGATGGCACGGCGCACACCCCCGTTGGGACGAGTTTCGGTCAGGTCTGCGTCATCGACCTGCGTAAAGACCTCACCTGTATCCAGATCCGTCAGGGTTATCGCATCACCGTCTTCGGCGGCGCGGTAGAACAGGCCATCGCTTCCAAGCTGCACAATCTCGCGGTCACGCCACGCCTCAAGAAAGGGCAGCGCCTGCGGCAAACCACTTGCAACAAGGTCGTCCAAAACCACGCCGACGCTACGGCGACCTGGTTTAAGAACCTCGTCTTGGTGGGTTTGAAGGATGTCCTGCAAAGTCTGTGCCGCAGCTGTGGTGGGCACCATAAGGCATAGCATCAAGGCCAGGGAAAGCATTCGCAGCATGGGTATTTTGGCCGATCTATTCAGGTCGTCGCAGCACGGGACGCAATGCGCCCCGTGCCAGATTGTTCTTAGTAGTTCGATGTCAGCTGAACGCAGGTTTCGGTTTCGGTGTTGTACATACCGCAACCCAATTCCTGCCAATCAGATGTCAGGATCGCTGACTCTGGCAGGTAATCTGTCCATGCATCGCCTGGAACTTCGGTGGTCTGGCTGACAATGTCGAATTGACCGTCGGCAGTGATTTCACCGATCAGAACAGGCTTGGCGAGGTGATGGTTTGGCAGCATCACAGCCGTACCACCGGTCAGGTTCGGGAACTCTTGACCGTACATCGCTTCGCGCACTGCATCGACGTCAGTCGTGCCTGCCTCGGTTACCGCGTTCACCCACATGTTGAAGCCGATAAAGTGCGCCTCCATTGGGTCGTTGGTCACACGGTCTTCGCCCATCTTGGCTTTCCATGCTGCAATCCACTCGTCATTCAACTCGGATTCAGCGGACTGGAAGTAGTTCCAAGCGGCCAAGTGACCGACAAGATCGGATGTGTCGAGCCCGGAAAGCTCTTCTTCACCGACCGAAAACGCTACAACTGGTAGGTCATCCGCAGAAACACCAGCCGCGGCCAGTTCTTTGTAAAAACCAATGTTCGCGTCACCATTGATGGTCGAGATCACGCCAACCTGCTTGCCGTCTGCACCCAGTGCGACAACGTCCGCCACAATCGTCGCCCAGTCAGAGTGACCAAACGGCGTGTAGTTCACGAAGATGTCTTCTGCCGGAATACCCTTTTGTTGCAGATAGCTTTCGAGAATGTTGTTCGTTGTGCGTGGATAGACATAGTCAGTGCCAAGCAGGGCAAACTTCTCGACGCCCAACTCTTCAAGGAAATAATCCGTCGCAGGGATGGCTTGCTGGTTTGGCGCTGCACCTGTGTAGAACACGTTACGCGAGCTTTCTTCGCCCTCGTACTGCACCGGGTAGAACATCAAGCCGTTCAGCTCTTCCAAGACAGGCAAAGCAGATTTCCGGCTAACGGATGTCCAGCTGCCAAAGATGACGTCGACTTCGCTGACTGTCAGCAATTCGCGGGCTTTTTCTGCAAACAGTGGCCAGTCAGACGCCGGGTCGACGACAACTGCTTCAATCTCGCATCCCAACAGTCCGCCAGCGGCGTTTTGGTTTTCAATCAGCAGCTCAACAGTGTCTTTGAGCGTCGTTTCAGAAATAGCCATCGTGCCGGACAGCGAGTGTAGTACGCCCACTTTAATCGGGTCAGCACATTCAGCAGCGGCCATAGCGGTAGTGCCCAGCAGGGCGGTCAATGCAAATGCAGAGGTTTTAAAGGTCATAGTTCGTAGGTCCCCGTTGTCGCTGCGGGGGGTCGAAATGGCGTCAGTGCCACTTTCCAACCATGCGCCAACCAAATAGGCAGGACCCGCAACAGTGATGTTGTAGTCGCGTGAAGGGAGCTATCTGCCAGGATGACCCTTCGCGCGGCGTTAATGCCTTAGTAGGCATCGGTACTTGGCGACAACGGGGCACGAAGCGCCAGTTTTCAGGCTTTTGCAGAAGTGTAATCGAATAGGCGCGCCCAATAGAGCGCCGTAATTATGCGCAATCGCCTAATTATGCACCGAAATTGAAATTCAGCGCTGCGCACGATCTACGCGTTTGCCATAAAAGCGACCTCGTGAAGGAATCGCATAAGGCACCTGATCTTGGTACTGGGCAAATCGTGCACCGTATCTTTTGGCAAAGCGCCGTTCTTTCAGGCGTGGGGCGAGCAGACAATAAGATGTCAGGCTGATCGCAAGGAATAATTGATCGGGCGTCCAGACTGGCACGGTCCATAGCGTCAGCGCAAAGGCCACATAGATTGGTTGTCGCACAAACCGAAAGAGCCCGGCTGTTGGCATATCAGGAAACACGGGCTTGATATTTTGCGCCAAAGACATCCATCCCAAGGCACCTGATTGCACCTCAGCACCTGCGTCATAGCTCGCCTTGATCAGCAAAAGCCATGATGCAGCGTAGAGCGCACAGATCACTGCAAATACCCACCCCTCTGCTTGCCACCAAATGATGCCGCTTGGCGTCCATAATACAAAGAGCGCAAAAAGCTGAACGGAGGCGATAGTCGCATAGGTCGTTGTGGATAGCGTGGCGCCGTATTGCGCAGGCGCGAGCCGTGCCAAGTATTTGCGCCCGCGGTCACCGAGTAAAAGAGAATGCATCAACGGAAACTGCACGATCAAAGCGGCATTGGCGAAGATCGACCACGGGTGCGGGACAGACCCCAAACTTTTGCTCATCCCAAAGAACATCGCCCCGATCATTGCGAGCACCGCTGCGCCAAAGATCAAATGACACGCGATTCCGTACACAAAAGCCGTCACGATCCGCCGTCGACCGGGAGGCGGACGCAATGTACCCAGCGCCAAAGCCAAGATACGCGTCAGGGGAGAAGGCGTTTTCGTTTTCATTTAGCGAAGTTAGCGCGCGGTCATGCCAAGACGACTGGCTTTGACGAATGGTCGCGGCTTGCATTGCGCCGAATGCCAGCTAAGTCGCATGATATGACGCAAAAGCCAGACCTGCCCCCCGAACACATCAGCGAAGTCGTGCAAATGGCGCTCTCTGATCATGTGAGCTTTAGTGATATTCAGCGCGAGTATGGCCTTGGTGAAAAAGACGTTAAAGCCTTGATGCGTGAAAACCTGAAAACCGGAAGCTACCGCGCCTGGCGCAAACGTGTCCGCGATTTTGGCGATCGACGGGCGCATTACAAATAGCTGCCCCCTATGAAAAAGCTGGCAACGCAGCCGTGCACCGCTAACTCCTTCATATGAGTGACAAACCCACATTATCACGCGCCCTCGCCGTGCCTTCGGGCCGCATATCGCGGTTCAGCCGTCTTGGAACGATGACGGCTGGCGTTGCGGGCAACATGGCGATGAACGGATTTGCGCAATTGGCGCAGGGTCAGAAGCCCGCGATGCGCGACTTGCTGATGACACCGCAAAACATCACACGCATCACCGAAAAACTGGCGCAAATGCGCGGCGCTGCGATGAAATTGGGGCAGCTGGTGTCGATGGACTCGGGCGAGTTCATGCCCCCGGAAATGGCGCAGATCATGGCGCGTCTGCGCGATGATGCGCATGTCATGCCGCCTGCCCAGCTTAAACAGGTGCTGAATACGAACTGGCCCGACAAATGGCTCAACCAGTTTGCGAAATTCGATGTTAGGCCCATTGCCGCCGCGTCCATCGGGCAGGTGCACCGTGCGCAACTTAAGGATGGCACCGATCTTGCCATCAAAGTCCAATATCCGGGTGTTGCAAAAAGCATCGACAGTGATGTGTCGAATGTAGGGGCCTTGATGAAAATGTCAGGGCTGCTGCCAAAGGGGTTCGAACTTGCCCCCTATCTTGAGGAAGCGCGCCTGCAACTGCATCAGGAGACCGACTACGCGCTTGAGGGCCAACATCTTGCGCGGTTTGGTGATATCTTGGCGGATACACCAGAATTCGCGATCCCAACATTCCACCCAGCGTGGAGTACCAAGCAAATCCTCGCGATGTCATTCGCAGATGGCGTGGCAATCGAAGAGACTACAACGCTGGATGGGGCCGAACGACACCGGATTGCAGACGCACTAATCGGGCTGACGCTGAAAGAGCTCTTTGTTTACGGCGTCATGCAAACAGACCCTAACTTTGCCAATTATCGCTATGATCCCAAGTCGCGGCAGATCATCTTGTTGGATTTTGGCGCGACCCGCGAACTTGATCCGATCATTGTGGAACAATACCGGCGCTTGCTGATTGCAGGGCTTGCGAATGACCAATTCACACTCGCTGAGGTGGCCCTCGACATCGGGTTCATTGCAGCTGAAACTCAAGAACGGCACCGCCAAGCCATCATGGAAATGATGAACATGGCGTTTGCAGCATTGAGGCAGGATGGGCCTTTCGATTTCACCGACAAAACACTGCCCCGTGCCATGCAGAATGCCGGTATAGCCTTGGCCGAGGACGGATTTGTGCCGCCGCCCCTGCCCATTGACGTTTTGTTGTTACAGCGCAAATTCGGAGGAATTTTCCTGCTTGCCAGTAAGTTGGGCGCACGTATCGATTTAGGGGCCTATTTGAAGGCATATACTGAACC
This sequence comes from uncultured Paracoccaceae bacterium, assembly GCA_947488605.1. Taxonomy (GTDB): domain Bacteria; phylum Pseudomonadota; class Alphaproteobacteria; order Rhodobacterales; family Rhodobacteraceae; genus Yoonia. The sequence continues at coordinate 188,294 of CANKZJ010000003.1, forward strand.
CGGTTCGTCATCTTGACCAGCCAGCGTTGCAGTTTCCCAGCGACTGATACAGTCTGTCCATAATGACCAAGCAATGCCCCCTGTTGGTTTATACTGACCTTGATGGAACGTTGATCGACCACACCACCTATCAATGGAGCGCCGCACAACCCGCGCTGGATGCGGTGCGGGACGCAGGGGGTGCGGTGATCCTTGCAAGCAGCAAAACGGCAGCAGAAGTCGCGCCTTTGCAACGTGATCTGAAACTGACAGGTTTTCCTGCCATTATTGAAAACGGTGCAGGTGTATTGATGCCGAAGACGATGGCGAAAACGACATCGCCCGACTATTGCAAAATCCGGACCATTCTAGATGCAATGTCACCCAATATCAGAGACTATTTCAGGGGGTTCGGCGATATGACGGTGGCCGAGGTCGCAGCAGTCACAGGGCTACCCACTGAAGCTGCTCTACTTGCGAAGGACCGCTCTTTCTCTGAACCGGGGTTATGGTCGGGGACATCTGATGACCGCCTAGCATTTGAAGCAGAACTAGCGAAATCCGGTGTCTCTGCGCAAATGGGTGGCCGCTTTTTGACCTTGTCATTTGGGTGCAAGAAATCGGACCATATGACCGCGATCAACGCGCTTTATCAGCCCAAGGTTACCATCGCGCTAGGTGATGCGCCCAATGATATTGAAATGCTAGAGGCGGCAGACTTTGGTGTGGTCGTAGCCAACCCTTATCACGCGCCACTTCCCCAACTTGCGGGCGAAGCGGAGGGTCGTATCACGCGGACCAAGACCGCCGGACCGCAAGGATGGAATACCGCTGTGCTGGATCTTTTGGCGCAGCTTGAACTGAATAGGAACTGATCTTCATGGCCGACTTTCATCAAAACGGGAACATCGCGACATTGCACAATCTGCGGACACGTTCCGCAGACGACATGAACGCAGAGCTTGCCGCCTTTGCCAGTTCGCGAAAAATCTCGCTGATATTGCCGTGCCTCTATTCAGAGCTTGAGGGTGAGGCGATGCCACACATCCTGCAAGAGCTATCGAAAGTGACCTATCTGCACCGCATCATCATCGGTTTGGACCGCGCCGATGAAGCACAGTTTCGTCATGCCAAGACGTTCTTTGAAGGGTTAAACCAAAATCACATCGTTATCTGGAACGACAGCCCGCGCATGAAGGAACTGGGCGCGAGGCTTGGTGCGATTGGGTTAGAGCCGGCAGAGCAAGGGAAAGGAAAAAACGTATGGTCTGCAATGGGTTATCTGATTGGTTGCGCCGATAGTGCCGTGATGGCAATCCATGACTGCGATATTTTGACCTACAATAACGAGATGCTAGCCAGGCTCGTCTACCCCGTTGCGAACCCTAATTTTCCCTATCAAGTCGCCAAGGGATATTACCCCCGCGTTGGCGAAAATAAACTGAACGGGCGCGTGACCCGCTTGTTGGTAAGCCCCCTACTCATTGCGTTGAAACGGGTGATTGGTGATCGCGATTACATCGATTATTTGCGCAGTTTCCGCTATCCACTGTCCGGTGAATTTGCCATGCGCACGGCGATTTTGCCTGACCTGCGTATCCCGTCAGACTGGGGCCTGGAGATTGGCGTTTTATCCGAAGCGTGGCGCAATCTTGCACCCAAAGCCGTGTGTCAGGTCGAAATCGCCGATGCCTACGACCACAAACATCAAGACCTCAGCCCCGACGATGCAGATGCTGGACTTAGCCGTATGTCGACCGATATCTGCAAGGCGATTTTTCGCAAGCTGGCGGCCGACGGAACCGTGTTTACCGCTAACGTCTTTCGCACGCTGAAAGCGACCTACTACCGCACAGCGCTTGATCTGCTCGAGGCCTATTACAACGATGCCAAGATGAATGGCTTATCGATTGATCGACACTCGGAAGAGCGTTCAATCGAACTGTTTGCCGAAAATATCATGCGCGCTGGGCAGATTTTCATCGAAAACCCCCACGAGACGCCCTTCATCCCCACATGGAACCGGGTGCATTCCGCTGATCCCAGCTTCTTAACCGATCTGCGCGCTGCTGCGACGGCAGACGAGAAGGAATTCAGCTAGCCGCGGTTCGTGATCCAGCGGCATTGGTAGGGGGCCATCTGGATCATTTCTGCATCCATGTCGATCTTCTCGCCAGTCAGCAGATCAACCCAGTTTTCATCCTCAATCAAGTTGATCGCATAGGGTGAAATACCAACCGTTTCGGCGCTGACATTATGCATCGCAAAGATGGATTGTTGCCGATCAAGGCTTTGCCGCCAAACGCCAAATATACGGTCATCCAGCGCCATCGTGAACTGGGTCGCATTGGGGTGAAACGCAGACTGTTGCGAACGCAGACGCAGCCGATCTGACAATGCCGTCAGAACGCGCGATTGGGGCGTATCGGGGTCATCTAGTAAAGCCTGTAAGGTTGGATAATCCCACCGATGCCGATTGATTCCGCGGTTCATGCCGCGCCTTTCAACCTGCGCATGGTCATTCGGAGTGGCCAGCATGGAATGGATGTAGAACGCAGGGATACCCTCCAACGACATCACGATGGTTTGCGAACAGATAAAGCGATCGAAGTGGTATGCATCTTCGCCATCAAACGTGCGGCTTGTCGCCTCGTAGAAAGTTGTGTTCAGCTCATAAGGCGCCTCACCACCGTCAGGCAGCGCCCGCATTGACACCAGACCACCAAGATCTCTGACAGTATCAATCACCCGCGCAAGTTCCTGAGGCGGCAAAACGCCTTCGGCAGGGCGCACACCGATCCCATCGTGGCTGGCAGTGAAATTCAAATAAGCGCAACCCAATTGCGCGGGGGGCATCCCACTTTGCCACCTTTTGAGATACTGGGCAGATCCCGACATCATTGCATGCAGGATCAGCGGCGGCAGCGGGAAATTATAGATCGCATGGGCCTCGTTCCGATTGCCAAAATAGCTTAGGTTCTCGGCCTTGGGCACGTTGGTTTCAGTCAATAAAATAATTGTTTCCGACGCATAATCGCACAGCAATCGCATCAGTTGCACGATGGCATGTGTCTGCGGCAGATGGATTGACGATGTACCTGCCTCTTTCCAAAGGAAGGCCACCGCATCAAGACGGATGATCCGAACGCCATTGTCGACGTGCAGCCGAATGATCCGCAAGAATTCGAGCAGGACTTCAGGGTTCCGAAAATCAAGATCAACCTGATCGTGGCTGAAAGTGCACCAGACATGCTTGATGCCGTCCGTCGTCTCGACCTCTTGCAACAAGGGCGTAGTGCGCGGACGCACAACATCGCTCAGGTCATCGTCGGGCGAGGCTTCAAAGAAGAACTTGTCATAGGGTTCCTGTCCTTGGCGATAGGCGTTGAACCACGCCCCCTGACTGGACACATGGTTCAGGACCAAGTCCGACATCAAATGGAATGCCGATCCGATCCGGTTGATATCCGGCCAATCCCCCAACTGCGGGTTTACCGCGCGAAAGTCCGACACCGCAAAGCCGTCATCAGACGTGAACGGAAAGAACGGCAAGATATGCACGCCATTCACGACCCCCTTCATGTGCCGCAAAAGGAAATCATGCAGCAGATCAAGCGGCTTGTGCGCGCCATCCAAAATCGAATTGCCGTAGGTGATCAGCAGCGCGTCATGTTCGGACCACAGGTTATTGCCAAGCGTGCGCCCTCTCTGGCGCGGCTTCGTGCCTTCGGGCCAGAATGCAGCCACAATCATGCTGGCAAGGATGTCTGCATCGACGTCAGGGTAGATTTGACGCACCTGACTGGTCAGGCGCTTGCTAAAGGAATTCATATGCGCTGCGGTCATGAGGTTCCTGAATTAAAGCCAACATCTCAAATGAAACAGCGATGTGCGGTGAAATGCCAGCAAGAATACGAAACGACGCCTCACAAAGAGCGATTACATTCTACTGAACCCTTATTTTATTGAAAATTGTGGCAAGGCGTCCAAGCGCCATTCACCTGCGCATTTTTTGGGCGAATTGCCGCTAAATCGACACAATGCAGACCTATCTCTCATCATTGTAGCTGAAAGGCATTCAATGCCCGGAAGCCGCGGCAGCAACCGGTCAAGTAGCTTGAATTTTAAGGCTTATTTGATAGTTTGCTGATCAGATAACGGCGATTCGTTGGTGGGCTTGCGCATCGCTGAAATAAAAATTCGCGCGTTAACATGCACGATTAGAGAAGAGTTGGTAGAAAATGTCCGCGTTCCCAAGATTCTTGAATAGCGCCTCGCGTCAGGCGAAGGCTGATCTCGACCGTTTTCGTCGCGACGAAGATGGTGGATTGATCGTATTTAGCCTGATGGTTTTGATCTCCATGCTTGTTTTGGGCGGAATGGCCGTCGACTTTATGCGACAAGAAAACCAGCGTGTTGTTCTGCAAGGTGTTGCTGACAGATCGGTTCTTTCGGCCGCTTCGCTTCAACAAACTATTAACGGTCAGGATTTGGTCGAAGATTACTTTTTGAAGTCTGGCTTCAGCGATGCGCTTGCAGAAGATCCCATTTTTGAAGACGAAGGTAACTCCAAGCGGGTATCCGTCGTCGCACAGCAAGAACTTGATACATTCTTCCTTCGTCTGATCGGCATCGACACACTTAGCTCGACTGCGTCAGCAAACGCGATTGAGGCGACTGGTAAGGTGGAAATCTCGCTCGTCATCGACGTTTCCGCGTCAATGCGGAGTGGTGGTTCCAACGGGCGTATTCAAAACAATGCAACTTCACTAGCGACAGGCGGAAAAATCTACGACTTGCGCGAAGCCGCTATGGGTTTTGCAACAACCGTTCTTGATCCGGTCTACGAAGGCCAGGTGTCATTGAACATCATCCCATATGGCGGTCACGTGAATCCTGGCCCCGAAATGTTTGATATTCTCAATGGCAACGGAAAAGCCGGGGCCGACGATCATTTTATGATCCCCTTTGATGCGATCATTCCAGGTAAAGACGACGCAGCAATGAAATTCGTGCGCGACCCGGATGTACCAGCCGGCGTGGACGAGTTTTTCTGGGTCATAAACCCGGAAGTCGCGAAAGGTATCAACTACTTCTATCAAGTGGATAAGTCTGATCCTACAGTGATCGAAGGTTACTTCCCTGAAGAAGTGACACCAGCAGGCTACGAGTATACTGGGCCGGTCGAACTGCAGTATTCAGAAGATGGCCCCGTCATCGTCGATGGAACAACGGTCACCAACGAAATGGTCACAAAGATCGTAACGGAACGGGAAAACCCGGATACTGGTGCAATAGAATACTTCCCGGTCATCGATCTTGCCCTACAAGATCCAGTTTTGGGCTATGACATTAACGCCCCTGGGAATACCGACATTGCGATTCTACCAGGACCAAATGGCATCCCTCAGATTCGCTATTCCCCGCCTGCATCTTGCATGGAAATATTTGGGGATGACGATTGGACAACCTCCGGCCCACCGGAAGCAGGTCAAGATATCATCCATAATTTCATGATTTATGGCTTCCAGAAGTGGGAAATTGAAGAAACCGTCAGAAGATGGGGCTGGTGCCCACAGGACGAGACAGTCATCAAGTATGCCATTCAGGATGCGACCGAAGCAGAAAGTTATATCGCGGGTCTATCGCTTTATGATGGCACCGGTACGGACGCCGCAATGAAGTGGGGACTAGCCACGCTTGACCCTGAAATGCAGCCGTTGTTTGAGCAGTTGAATGCTAGAAATACCCTGAATAACATTCTGGTACCTGATGATTTCACCAACCGGCCGGCCGAATATGACGACAACGACACGCGCAAGATCCTTGTGTTGATGACTGACGGTCAGATTACAGGTCAACGGCGTTCGACTGAGCCTAACAATATTCGTAATATTTTGGATATCACGCCAAATAACCAAAACAACGCTCGAAACTGGATGGGATGGACTGCTGGAACTGCGGCCAACGGTGGCTGGACAGAAGTAAAATCAGCCAATGATGCCCGCGACGATCTGGAAGCTCTTTGTGCGCTTGCAAACGCCGATGAGCGTGGAATCAAAGTTTACACCGTTGCGTTTGAGATTACCGGCACAGCAAACACTCAAGCGATGAGGGACTGTGCTTCTGATGAACCAGCCAACCAACAGTTTTACTTTGAAACGTCGGGTGCCGGTCTATCGGAAGTTTTCCAAGAGATCGCGCAACAAATCTCTGATCTGCGTTTGACCGACTAACGCGAAGACGTAGGTGCAATGCTTTGAAATGAGAGGGGTCAGCCGTTTGGTTGGCCCCTTTTTTTGTGTCCATACGTGGCATGCCTTCGCGTGACGAACATCGCGCGGATGGATCAAACCAAACCTGAGGCTAGGTCTTTAAAAACAATCCTTTGTGCGGCATTCCGCCACCTACCGTGGTACGCGACGCATCCTATCTGAGTGCTAACAGAAGGAATGTGTTATGACAGCAATTGACCCAACAAATCTGAAGTCTCATCTCGCCACGCTTCAGGGCACAGCGCGAAGCAGCATTGACGCTGTTTACCCACTTAGCACCGAGGCGAAAATCGTTCTCGCCATTCTGGCGATTGTGGCATTTTGGGGCTTTGCTATTTTTAGCTTTGGCGTGCCCGCACTTGTCTGGCCGATGATGCTGATCGTTCCCGGACTAATTGCCGGCCTCGTCTTGCTGACATGGGGCATGTAATCGACACCAACACATGATTACGTGCAACAGGTGGCGCTGCGGATTATTCACCCGCAACGCCACCCGTCTATGTGCGTTAATTGCAGTCAGTCTTAAGACAGGCGTCTTGCCATTGGGGCCAGATTATTCAGCGACTGCAAGTGTTGGTAACATCGCTCAAGATGATCTGCTTTCATCATCTCTTTCAGTTTTTTGGCAGGCAGTGCTTTGAACTTTTCACGGTTGATCGTCAGGAACCCGCCTAGCGATGATTTCTTGCCTGCAAACTGAAAATCAATCTTCGAAGGCTCCAGAATATCCAACTGGAACAGCGCTTTGGCGAAAGCTTGGGTTTTCTTTGATTGTTCTTGATACTCTTGGTTGAACTTCAGTTGTTTCTGCAAGAACGCCGAAGGCTGGCCCTTTGCATCAAAAAGAGCCTCGCCCTTGCCTTGGGTGTTCATCCCCTCAAACGCATCATCCATGCATAGCGTTAGCTTCTCGTTCGCCTCTGACGCTGCAAATACAAACGGATAGCGCCGCAGGAAAGCCGGGACGTACCCACCTTTCCATGTGCCATCTGCATTCACATGGCCGTTCGCGTTCGCTTTCACGCCCAAGATAACCGCCGGCATGATCGTCTTGCGATCACCTGAAAACACAATGGTTTGCTCTAGCGCCGCCGCGCTGAATTCAGCAAGCAGCAAGGGGACAGAGTTCAGGTTTTTGGCGAAGGAATAATCGGTTCCCGTTTCAACAGACCAATCAGCGTGGGTCTGGCTCGAAATTGGGGTGACGGTCTCGTAGATCATCAGTTGTTTTGTCATATGCAGGGCGCCTATTGCTCGTTTTTTGCGAGGCTAACGTAACCCATGCCTGATGGACATGGGTTACTGCCACCCGCAAAGCAAAAACTGAAGCTGCACTTTTACTTCACTGTCAGACACGCACATGGCGCATCATGCGCAACTTTCTGCGACGTACTACCCAGCAGAAGGCTCGCCACACTGCCCATGCCGCGCCGACCCGTCACAATGAGGTCCGAATTTGTGGACTCGGCGACATGAATAATCAGCTCCGACGGGATTCCTGTTTGAACAATCTGGCTGCCAGGCTCAACATCGTGTTCACGCGCCAATGTGACAGCTTCTGACAGTATGCTTTGTCCAGCGGCCATGATCTGCGTCATGTCGACTGGAATATCCACCGCCATCATCCCGACAGCCATCGTCGGCTGCGGCACTTCGGGGACATGAACGATATGGATTTTGGCTTCATATCGCTTGGCCAAGTCACAAGCGACCGCAAGCGCGCGCCAACCATGTTCCGATCCGTCGACAGCGACCGTGATATTGGCAAACATGTCATATCCTCCTCTTTTGGGTTCAATGAACAGTATAAAGTGGTCCGGCAGTTCGCGCCTTGACTAAGGTCAACGCAAAAGGGCCTCGCGAAATGCGAGGCCCTCTTCAGCAGCGGATCTGGAATAGCATTAGCCGATCAAACTATTGAGCGTTGCTGATGGGCGCATGGCAGAATCTGCCAATTCAGCCGAAGGATTGTAGTAACCCTTCAAATCAACGGCTTTGCCACGACCCGCTGACAGTTCTGCCAAAATTGCTGCTTCGTTTGATGCCAGCCCTTCGGCCAGTGGCGCAAACTTGGCTGCAAGTTCAGCATCGGTAGATTGTCCCGCCAATGCTTCGGCCCAGAAGCGCGCAAACCAATAGTGGCTGTGGCGGTTGTCCGGCTGACCTGCTTTGCGTTGGGGTGAATGGCCCTCTGCCAGCAGTTTTTCAGTCGCCGTATCGACGGCGTCGCCCATTACAGTCGCAACAGGTTTCCCTTGTGACGCACCAAGGAACCGCAAGCTTTCGCCCAAGGCGCAAAACTCCCCAAGCGAGTCCCACCGCAGGTGATTTTCACCAACCAGTTGTTCGACGTGCTTTGGCGCAGAGCCACCCGCACCGGTCTCAAACAAACCGCCGCCTTCCATCAACTTTACCACAGACAGCATCTTGGCGGATGTGCCAACTTCCAGAATAGGGAACAGGTCAGTCAGGTAATCGCGCAACACGTTGCCAGTAACAGCAATCGTATTGTCACCCTTATAGATGATCTCGAATGACCGGGTCGTTGCCTCGCGAGGGGCCATGATCTTGACCGCATCGGTCAGGCCCGCCTTTGCAAGCGCTGGTTCAACATATGCCAACAACTGCGCGTCATGTGCACGGTCCCGGTCCAGCCAGAAGATGGTTTCAAAGCCCGTTGCCGCCATCCGGTCGATGGCCAACTGAATCCAGTTTTCAATTGGCGCGCGGCGGGTAGAAGCCATACGCCAGATATCACCGGCCTCGACCTCATGCGTGTGCAGCACGTCACCGTTGCCAGCGATCACTCGGACTGTGCCGCTTTGCGCGATTTCAAATGTCGTTGGGTGTGACCCGTATTCTTCAGCTTTCTGGGCCATCAAGCCCACGTTCTGGACGGTTCCTGCGGTGACCGGATCCAAGGCACCATGCGCTTTGCAGAAATTCACAGACGCCTCATAGACCGGCGCATAAGAGCTATCGGGGATGACGCAGTTGGTGTCACCCTCATTGCCGTCTGGCCCCCAACCTTTACCGCCCGCGCGGATCACAGCAGGCATCGACGCGTCAATGATCACGTCAGACGGCACATGCAGGTTTGTGATCCCACGATCAGAATTCACCATATAAAGCGGTGGGCGTTCGGCCAGCACCGCATCAATCTCCGCTTGGATATCGGCGCCATTTGGCAGATCAGCGATAGCCTCCAGCATCGAACCAAGACCAGCATCGGGGCCGATACCCGCAGCCTCGAAAGTTGCGGCGTGGCGGTCAAAGATTGGCTGCAAATACGCGACAACTGCATGACCAAAGATGATCGGGTCGGAAACCTTCATCATGGTTGCTTTCATATGCAGGGAGAACAGCGTGCCATCAGCCAGCGTCTTGTCGATCTGCGCCTGATAGAACGCTTTGAGCGCTTTGACCGACAGAAACGTGGCATCAACAATCGTGCCCGCAGGCATTGTGATGCCGTCTTTCAAAACCGTGACAGATCCATCTGCGCCAGTCAGCTCAATCTTCAACGCACCTGCGGCTTGCGCGTCCGACAAAGTCACTGACGTCTCATTAGATCGGAAGTCATTTGCGCCCATCGTCGACACGCATGTCTTGCTGTCTTTCGCCCATGCACCCATCCGGTGCGGGTTTGCACGCGCGTATGCCTTTACAGAAGATGGTGCGCGACGGTCGGAGTTACCTTCGCGCAAAACCGGGTTCACCGCAGAGCCTTTGACCGCATCATAGCGCTTGCGCGCCTCAACCTCATCTGGGGTTTGCGGCGCTTCTGGATAATCAGGGATGTCATAACCCTGCGCCTGCAACTCTTTTACGGCGGCAATCAACTGCGGCACAGAGGCCGACACGTTAGGCAGCTTAATGACATTCGCGCTGGCCTCTTTCACGACATCACCCAAGAGCGCGAGGTCATCTGACACCTTTTGTGCATCGGTCAGCCATTCGGGGAATGACGCCAGAATACGACCCGCCAATGAGATGTCTTTGGTCCCAATCGAGATATCAACCTCGGACAAGAACTTGCTCAAAATCGGCAACAAAGACGCAGAGGCCAGTTGCGGCGCTTCATCCGTCTTGGTGTAAATGATGTCGGGGAGGGTCTGGTCTGACATGGCTATGTCCTCGCGGTTTGATCGTGTTTCTTCGCACTGCAGCCCGCACAAGTTAGCAATAAATCAGCGGCTGCCCTTGATTCACATCACTAGAAGAACGTCGCTCAAAAGGGAATAGTCAATGGTGTACAATTGTACACATTCGCAACTAAATGCCACTAAACAAGGGAAAACTGACGCCCAAGGCCCAAGCCAGAACCAATCCAAGCGCAAGACCCGGTGCTAACGGCCCACTGCGTAAAGCAACATCGCGACCCATTGTGCCAAACACCAAGTAGAACAGAACCAGCACCGGCGCGATCATGATCAAGAAGAACAGACCGCTGAAATCCAATGCCACTGCAATGCCAAGTGATACGAGAAATGCCGTTCGAACAAGTAGCCGTTTCGCGATACCCGCCTGAGCCGTCAAGAGTGTGTCCGCCAACATGTAAGGTACCGCGCCCATCGTGAGTGCTGCAATGATCCAGAGCCGGTCAAGCGTTGGCCAGAAATTGGCGGCGTAACGGTCAAGCAAGAAGCCAAAGAGCGCGCACCATACCAAGAGAAGCGCCACAGCAGTCCAAGACATGGCATCAGGCCGCACCTTCCAGAACCATAAGAATCCGAGTTGGATCGCACCAAAGACGAACAAATGCAGACCCAGATAGTCCGCCACCAGGACAGGTAGGAAATCTAGCGAAAGCGGTACTGCAACGATTGGCGCGATCACCATTGGCAAAGCTAGGACGGTCGCAATCTGAACCTTGCTCAACTGTATAGCAGGCACGCTGCGTCGAGGCAGGTGCGCTGCGACGGGCCGGAATAATAACACGATCCCAGCAAGCAAACCCAAGATCGCGGTGCCGGTCGGCAAGATGCGCGATGCAGACTGCCGTTCGTAAAAGCCACCCAACCAAGCCACCGCTTCTGCACGTCCGGCGCGACTGTGCAGGACCGACACATGTTCGGCAAATGGGGCTGCAATCGCGCGTCTTCGCAGATTAACCGACACCGCAGTTTCATCCTCGACCGCGGATGGATCGACCATTCTCAGCGCCTCTTGGGCAAATCCACGCAAACCCGGCTCCCAACTGCCTGTGACTAGCAACAGATCATTTGGGCCAATGGCATCAATCACTTGGGAGAATGCCGAGATCAGGACAATAGGACCAATATCAGGCCGCTCCAACGCAACGCGGGCCAGGATATCCGTTGCCATTGAATGCCCCAACAACGCGATAGGCACGCCTTGCGCATCAAGCGCATTCAAGACCTCATCTGACTGTGCCATCAACAAACGCGTGGTACCATCAAGCGCGTTTACATCGCCCATCATCGGGTCGGGGTGCCGTCCATGACCCTGAAATTCGAACGCATAAACCTGATACCCGGCCCGTGCGAGCGGCAGTGCATATCCCTGCATCATCTGTTGGGACCCGGCAAAACCATGTGCCACGACCACTTGCGGCCCGGTCGCATCGGCCTGCGCATATTTCGTCACAGGTGTTGCGCCGACGCTGAATTTGGAAACCACGACGTCATGCCGGGCGGATTCCAACACCAGCAGTGAAAGGATAATCATGACAAGGGCAAGGAGTGTACGCACAGGTTTCAGTTAGTGACCATACAAAGCAGAGTAAATACCAAAGCAGCCGACCAGCACGAGGCTAAGCGCCCAAACGATATCAAGGTTGAACCATGTTCGGGACAGGAATTTCAGGCCCAACCAGAAATAGATGATCACCGCAATGACACCGCCAGCAGCAGTCATGGCAAACGTGTGAACTGCCGCGACACCAAAGGCCGTCATAATATTATTGCCCATCAGGGCCTGCGCTGCCAAATGCCCGGTTTCTTCGGCCCCAATCGCGCAAATACCAAGAAATATGGGTACCAGCATCAAACCAGCACCATGTGCCATCGCTGCCAGAAACGACCAAAGCGCCAAACGTGCTGGATGGACGCGCGCCAAGAACCTTGGATGCCGGCGATTGATCAAAAGGTAGACACCCATCGCGATCACCAGCAGGCCAGCGCCGACGCGTATTTCGACCTCCCATGTCACCAGCGCAATCATCACCGTGAAGGGCAGAAGTATCGCAATCATCGCGACGAAGTGCCCAAGGGCAAGCATCGCGAGCGCCTTGGGCATTGCGGTGTGTTTGCGCTCCATCAATGCGGCCGAGACGGCCAAGGGCCAGCCCATGCCAGGATTTATGCCATGATAGAACCCAGAAATAATGACGGCCCACCAAAGGGCCGCCACAGAAGTTAATTCAGCCATGCGCTAGACAGAAGGATAGCAGAAGCTGTCCGTCGAACAGTCACCACCCTCAAGTCTGATCTGGTGCGCGCGCAAACCTTTGGGGAAGTCGATGTAGAAGTCTTTGTCGAGCGTGAATGATCCGTCCTCGCCGACATTGGCCATCACCATTTGGCCGCCTTCGTCATTGGGGTAGAACTGATCATCCCATGTCGAGTACAGCGAGTTGGTCCAATAGACGCGTTTTCCATCGCGGCTGACCTCGACCATTTGCGGCCCAAAGGCGAAGTCTTTGCCGTTGGCGTGCTTATGATCGGCGACGATGCCCCCCAATTCAACTTTGCCCGCAAGCACGGGGTTCATCGGATCAGAGACATCGTATTGATGCATCTCACCAAGGCCCCAACAGGCGACGTAGAGGTACTTATCATCAAGGCTGAGGTCGATATCGGTGACCAAAGGTGGCACCGCACCGAAACCTTTGAGCAAGTCTGGAAGATCATCAGGATCGGCAGGCACCGGATCAATTGTGATCGTCTTTTTGGATTGCCAAACACCATCGTCATCGCGCCACCACGTAAAGATCGCACCTTGCAGGTTGGTTGTGTCAACAACGACACCGCAGAAGCCATAGGACTTGGTCGGGTCATGGGCAGGGCGGATTTCCAGCGCCATCTGATGGTTTTCACCAAGATCCATCGTCTGGATATTCTTGCGTGCGCGCAAATCCCAGAAGTGGATGGAATGACCGTATTTGTTCGATAGCAAGTCTTCGGCGACGATCCCGTTTTCAAACTGTGGCGGCAGACCCCATTCAGAACTTACCATGTAATCCTGCGGCAGGTTCCACCAGAAATCATAGTGCTTGTCTTGCTTGCCACGGTCCATCTCGTAACGGCCGATAATATCGAAGGTTTCGCAATCCATGATGAAAATGCCCGGAGGGCCGTCAGTGCCATCGGGGCCACCACCACCAAGGGTCGAGACATAAATACCCTCGGGTCCGCAGTGGATTGTATGTGGGCGCGAATACCCTGTTTTCTCAAACAGCTCTTCGGGTTCAATCGTCTTGTGAATATGCGCTTTGAGCGGGTCTTTGACGTCAATCACATAGATGCGCGATGACCGGATTCCCGGCACGATCAAATAGCGGCGCTCAAGGAATGCATGGCCCGTAAGGGGCGAAAGTGACGACGAACAGGCGTTCCAGCCAAAGTGGTGAAACTCATCCCCCTTGTTCGGTACAATCACCTGATGAACGATCTGCCCGTAGGTGTCAGAACCGTGCCTTAGATCGACAACGGCAATACCGTCGGATTGCGAGCCATCCGGGCTTAACATCACGGTAAACGCAAAATTCTCGACGGGCGCTTGCATCGCAAGCTTTGGCGACGCGTGGAATGTAGGATCAGGTCTTAAATTCATTTTAGTCCTCCCAGTTTCGTAAAAACCGCTGTGCGGCTGTCTTTATTTGCCCCTGTCTGGGCCAAACTTGCGGTGTGCCTCCTACACGCCCGCAATCGTGCAAAGCCGCGAAGCCTTGCGCATGTTACCGATAATTCGGTCAGAAAAGCTGCCATCTAAAGGCGCGAAAGTTGCAATATGACGAAGATTGTCCTCGCCGGGAAATTCAGTCTAGGATGATCAAGCTATTTGGTCATAAATCAAGTAAAGTTTGGAATATCTACAAATGCGTACAAAAGCTGCTGTTGCCGTTGCCGCCGGAAAACCTCTTGAAATTATGGAGGTGAACCTGGACGAACCCCGCGCCCGAGAGGTGTTGGTCGAGATCAAAGCAACAGGTCTTTGCCACACGGATGAGTTCACACGCTCAGGCGATGACCCTGAAGGTATTTTTCCCGCGATCCTTGGCCATGAGGGCGCAGGCGTTGTCATTCAGGTCGGCGAAGGTGTGACCTCGCTTGAGGTTGGCGATCATGTGATCCCGCTTTACACGCCGGAATGTCGCGAGTGCGAATACTGCCTGAACCCGAAAACGAACCTCTGCCAGAAAATCCGCAGCACCCAAGGTGCCGGACTTCTGCCAGATGGATCGACGCGTTTTTCCATGCTCGATGGCACACCTATTCATCATTATATGGGCTGTTCGACCTTCGCTAATCATACAGTGGTTCCCGAGATTGCGCTGGCGAAAGTCCGCAAGGATGCCCCATTTGACAAGATTTGCTATATCGGTTGCGGTGTGACGACGGGCATCGGTGCTGTCATCAACACAGCCAAGGTTGAGATAGGATCGCGCGCGATTGTCTTTGGCCTTGGGGGTATTGGCTTGAACGTCATCCAAGGTCTGCGCCTTGCCGGTGCTGACCAAATCGTTGGTGTCGATTTGAATGACGGCAAGGTCGAGATGGGCAAGCACTTTGGCATGACTGATTTCGTCAATCCATCAAAGGTCGAAGGTGATCTGGTGGCGCATCTGGTCGAACTGACCGGCGGCGGCGCTGATTACACATTTGACGCCACTGGCAATGTCAGCGTGATGCGCACAGCACTCGAGGCTGCACATAAAGGTTGGGGTGAAAGCATCATCATCGGCGTGGCCCCTGCCGGTGCCGAGATTAGCACACGTCCATTCCAGTTAGTCACAGGTCGCAGTTGGCGCGGGACCGCATTTGGTGGCGCGTCGGGGCGCACAGATGTGCCAAAGATTGTCGATTGGTACATGGACGGCAAAATCGAGATCGACCCGATGATTACGCACAAGCTATCGCTTGAAGAAATCAACCACGGTTTTGATCTGATGCACGAAGGCAAATCAATCCGTGCCGTGGTCGAGTTTTAGGCGCGGGGACGTTGATCACGAAATAGATCTGGGTAATATCATATAGATCTTTGCCACTGTTCTTCGAAGGTAATGGTTGCGGGGTTTCGTCAATAAATGAGGCGATCCCGCTGTCATTCTCACACAAATAGCGTAGGGGAAGGCAACCTTGGGAGAACAATCAGTGGCAGCTTCACAAAGCCTACCAGACTTGATCAGCGCGGCGCATATGACCGTAAAGTCGTCCTATGAACAGATGACAGAGATTCGGGCAAACGCGGTAGATCAAGACCTGACCGACGCGCAAACCCAAGAGCTGGCCACGCACACAAAAACCATTGAATTGGCCGCCATAGATATCTTCGCAGTATTCGAAGCACGTATGCAGCGCCATTTTAAGCGTGGCCCGCTTTCGCGCAAAGTGAAAGCAGCTCTTTTGGACGCGAAAAAACCCGACCTCGCGGACAGGCTCCACCAACACTACTTGGCGATCAATGTTCTCAAACATGGTGCCGGAGCAAGCCACAGAGAACTGCTCGGCAACAAAAGTACGCTGTTCGTTGTCAAACAAGTCTCGGAAAATACAGCCACAGAAGGCGAAACATCGACAGGGTTGGTCGACGTCACAGCGCCCCAATTCTTTGAAGGGTTGGCCAAAACACTCCACGAGGCACACGATTTCCTAGAAAGTCGATGATCGGCAGCATTCGTGTAGGGAGCCTAGAAGGCTGCCTTGCGGACGAATCCGCCGTCCAAGGACGGTTTGCGAATGACCGCAATGAGAGTTTGACCATTTTGCTCTCAAGGCCTTAGCTTGCTGTAGCGCAACTGAAGGAATGCGATGATGGCGATGGAAACGTATTTGATCTATCTGGCGGCGGTTGCGGTTTTCTTTGCGACACCACCAGACACCAGTCAGCTTCTCATCATTTCGAACAGCGTCAGACATGGGCTGAAGCGGAGCGCCTACACGATTGTCGGAGACCTGACTGCCAACAGCTTGCAAATGACCGGTGCAGCTTTCGGTCTTGCCGCGATCATCGCGACGTCAGCAAGCGCGTTCATTTGGATCAAATGGCTCGGGGTAGCCTATTTGGTGTGGATTGGCGTTCAACTTATTCTGTCAAAAGATCAAACAGATGACGTCGCCGCCGCTGAATCCGGCCAATCGTTACGGTTGTTTCGTCAGGGCTTTGTGACGTCGATGGCAAACCCTTTTGCTGTCGTTTTTTTCGGAGCGCTCTTTCCCCAGTTCATCGACCCGACATTGCCTGTGCTGCCCCAGCTTCTGATCTTAGGTGTCACTTACCTGATCGTAGACGGAGCAATTTTGCTGCTCTGGGGATGGCTTGGAGTCCGCGCGGCAACGGCACTAAGACGTTTTTCCTTTGGCTTGGTAAACAAGATCTGCGGCACACTTATGATCGGCGCAGCGGCGTTGCTAGCAAGCAAAGACTTTCAGCCTCAGCGTTAGCAACTGGGTCGCATTGCTGACATTCGTGCGTCGTGCAGCATCCGGCAAAATGGGCTCAGACCAGCGATTCGCTGTCACCGCAAATGTGGTCCATGCGAGGCCTTACTTGACCTCTTCACCCTCAACCACTTCGGCATCCACGACCACCTCTGTTGATGGTAATTGTGCTTCGGCTTTCTGACCAACAATCAATGGTAGCATTTCAGTCCCGACAGGCATGGCCACATCGCTCGCGGGGGGTGTTTTCCATGCCATTGTATCGAATGACCCGCAGTTATCGCAGGTGGCACCCCACGACGCATGAATGTGCTGACAGTTGTTGCAAATCCATTGCGGTCCGCGCGGCGCTGTCAAAGCCTTGGTCAACCAGCCACGCACCACGGAATCGTCTGCACCGGCACCACGTTCAATCGCCGCCATCAAGGTCAGGCTACGGGCAGATGGATTCGTTTCGACCAAATCGCCCAGCGCGCGCCTGGCTGATGGAAAATCTTCGGCTGCAATATGCAATTCCGCCATCAGCATCTTGGTCTCTGGATGATCAATCGTTGTGCGCGTGAATGTCTTAAAGCGCTTCAATCGCGCCTCGGTCGTCTCGTCCGGGGCAACTTCTGCAAAGGCCGCTGCAATGTCGGGATGCGGCTGCGCGTTCCACGCTTTCGTCAAAACACGGGTCGCATAGCGGGCGTTGCCTTCGCCGATATAGCCACGTGCCGCCATAATAGCCGCAGGGATCAGGTCGGGGGACAGGCGGTTCGCCTCAATCGCCGCTTCGCGCGCTTCGATTGTTTTACCGTCGCCCAAGATGTCGCGTGCTTCGGACAAAGCCAAAACCGCATCACGCCGTTTGTGGACATCACGTGGCAAGCTGCCGGACTTTAACTTTGCGCCAAGCGTCTTGCGTGCCCCAGCCCAATCGGATTTTTCGGCCTGCAACCGCAGCAAGACATCCTGCGTTTCTTCGTGCTTTGGTTTCAGGGCAAATGCCTTTTGCGCCAAGGCAAGTGCCGTATCCGTGTCACCGTCCGCAAGCTTTTGCTTCATGATGCCGCGCACACCAACAAAGCGCGTTTTGTTGTCGACCAGAAGTTTCTTGTAGGTCTCTTCAGCTGTCTTGCGGTCACCTGTCATCTCGGCGGCTTGCGCTGTCAAAAGGTTGGTCAGTTGTGGTTGTTGCAGATATTTATCCGCGCGCGCCGCTTTGGTCATCGCCAAATGCCCCTCGCCAGAGGCAAGCGCCATCATACCTTCGCTGAGTGCCTCATAGCCTTTACGTTCGCGGTTGCGATCAAAGTAGCGCGAAATAGCCGTTTCATCGCCGTTGAGGAATTTGAAGGTCGCGACGCAAAGCGCCAAAAGCTTCAGCCCCAGCCAAACCGCCACAATCACTGCAACAAAGGCAAAGACCATTTCCAGCGGGCTAAGCGTGAATTCCTGACCGGCGACATCGACTGTCGCACCGCCATCCACTTCCATCAGCTGCGTGCCGCCGTAGGTCAAGGCAGTCACAGCAATGACAAACGCCAGAATTTTAATGAGGGACCAAAGCATAAGGTTCGCCTTTAGTTATCTGAAAGGGATGTTGAAAGAATATCGACAGCAGCCATCGCATCAGCACGTGCTTCGGCCTGACCAAGCCAATCTGACATCTCGGCGCGCACTACTTCTGGTAGCGCGCTAATCTCGGCAAGTGCATCGGACAAACGGCCAGTACGCACGGCAGCTTCAGTTCGGGACAAGATTGCATCGGCGCTGTCACCTTCCTGCGGCGAGGTTGAGCGCACATCAAATTGGTTACGTATGAAAGCACCAAATCCGGTGGTTTCTTCGCCAGAGACACCTTCGCTTCGGGCAGTCGCAAGGGCCGCGCGAGCAATGTCAGGGAACTGCTCCTGCAGGGCTGCCAAAGTCGGCACACCATCTTGAACGGCGATCAACGCTTCTGGTGCACTTGCACCAATCGCGTCTTCAAGATCACCCAACGGGGCACCAATCGGCGCACCGCTTTCCAGTGCCGTCTGAACCCGGGCCAAGGCAGCGCGGGCTGCGGCATTACGTGCGGCAGCAGCGGCGTTTTCTTCGATGGACGCGGCTTGCGCGCGCGCCTCGGCAAGTTCGGTTTGCGCCGCACCAGTCATTTCGGCGATCTGCGCGCGCAATGTATCCATTTCTGCCTCAACGCCTGCGCTCGTGTCACTTGGCACACCGCCGCCTGCGGGGCGTTCTTCAAGTGTCGTAACCCGAGACGCGAGATCAGCCAGTACAGCGTCAAGATCACTGATCTGTGCCGCAAGATCGGCCTGCCCTGCCTCTATACTTGTCAAATCAACGCTCGGTGCTGACGCAAGTTGGTCCTCCAAGGCAGCAATAGCCGAGGATTGCATCGCGACTTGATCGGATAGCAAGGTGTCGGGCGCGGGAGCCGTAAAGGTAGCGATCGCAAATCCAATAACACCCGCAAGCAAACCGCCCAGAGCCAACGGGAAAAACCCGGCATTTTGGGCAGGTGGCGGTGATTGTTTGGGCGCAGATGACGCGACTGGGGCAGTTTCCGTCTTTTCAACAGATGGGACTGACGTCGGTTTTTCTGATTTTAGGTCGTCTGGAACAGCTTTTGCATGAACCTCGGGCGGGATTACGTCAATCGCTGGCTCAACGGGGTTGGCCGATTCGCTGACTGATGCCGCGCTTTGCGGTGCATTTTTCGGTTTAGAAGGTGTCTTGCGACCCTTGGCTGGCTGTTTTGCCACGTTTTCACCCTTTCAGCGCCCCACCACCCGTGACGGGTGCGTGATGACATAGACTATCGTGCATCCGCGCGACCCTCAAGCAACGCGCCATGACCTAACGGCGTTCACTGACGCGCTTTATTGCCGCAAGAACCGCGCGCAGCATCGCCTTTGCTGTCGGTTCAATGGCGACTGTCATGCCAATGGCGCTCTTTAGAACAACCGCCTTTTTCACAGCATCACTTAAGGCGACGACCTCAACTGGACAGGTAAAAGGCCCGTACTGGTTCAATATGGTGGCAGTGCGCGGAGAAAACAGGGGGAAAATAACTGGATCATCTGCATGCAGCGTTGTTTTCGCTTCTTGCGAGAGGTCAACTTCACATTGGTCGTACGCTACGATGTCGCGGCAATGCAGACCCGCTGCATTCAGCCGCTGTGCAATATTCCCACGCGCATGTTTGCCACGAATATGGGCAAGCGTGCCTGAAGGTTTGGCAGCAATGATATCCGTAACAAGCCGATCTGCATCTCCCGGCCCCGCGATTGCATCAAATCCGGCGTCCTGCGCAGTGTCGGCTGTCTTGGACCCGACGCACCAAGCGGGTAATCCAGAAGGTAGCCCTGCTGACTGCGCCGCGAGCACTCCATTGGTCGAGCTAAAGATGACAGCGTCCGGGTACCCGGCATCGAAAGGTAGATGCGTAATCTCGATGAGCGGGGACTGAATGATCCTCAATTCACCCGCCCAAGACGCCGCAATATCAGCTGCAAAGCTTTCGCTTTGTGCTTGGGGGCGGGTCAGGATCACGGTGGGCAGCATTGGGGCACCATTGTTTGCGAGCATTTGCAATGTTACCTGCGACAGACAAACACGCAACCGGAAGCACCATGACCCACCCGTTAACCATTCTAGGCATTGAAAGCAGCTGTGACGACACAGCCGCCGCCGTTGTGCGCGGAAATGATGTTGTTGCCTCGGTGGTATATGGGCAAACATCTTTGCATGCTAATTTCGGCGGCGTTGTTCCCGAAATCGCAGCACGCGCGCATGCCGAAAAGCTGGATCACTGCATCGAAGAGGCTTTGTCAAAGGCAGAAGTGACGCTCGCCGATCTGGACGGCATCGCCGTCACAGCGGGCCCGGGGCTGATTGGCGGCGTTTTGTCGGGCGTCATGTGCGCAAAAGGTCTCTCTGCCGCTACCGGTTTGCCACTGATTGGGGTGAACCACCTCGCAGGCCATGCATTAACGCCGCGCCTGACAGATCAAGTGTCTTACCCCTATCTGATGTTGCTGGTCTCTGGCGGGCACTGCCAGTTTTTGATCGCCAAGAGCCATGATCAGTTTCGGCGCATTGGCGGGACAATTGACGATGCCCCCGGCGAAGCATTTGACAAAACGGCGCGCCTTTTAGGCTTACCTCAACCGGGTGGGCCATCGGTTGAGAAGGCTGCCCAGACGGGTGATCCAAAACGCTTTGCGCTACCCCGCCCGCTTTTGAACCAGCCGGGGTGCGATATGTCATTCTCGGGGCTAAAAACAGCGATCCTGCGTGCGCGGGATAGCGTTGTCGCCGAAAAGGGTGGGCTGACCCAACAAGACCAAGCCGACTTGAGTGCCAGTTTCCAAGCAGCTGTAACAGATGTCTTGGTCGAAAAAACGCGGCGTGCGCTTGATATTTATTTGCAAAGCAGCCCGACAAGACCCGTCTTCGCAATTGCTGGCGGTGTTGCAGCGAATGGTCAGATTCGAACGGCATTGATGGCGCTTTGCGCAGCATTAGACACTGATTTTGTCGCACCGCCCTTGCACCTTTGCACCGACAACGCCGCGATGATTGCCTATGCTGGACTTGAGCAGATGCAGGCGGGTCACTGCGATGATCTGACACTTTCTGCACGCCCGCGTTGGCCATTGGACCAAAGTGCAGCACCAATGCTAGGCTCTGGCAAGAAAGGGGCGAAAGCATGAAGATCGGGGTTATCGGCGGTGGCGCATTTGGCACCGCTCTTGGCGTTGCGCTGGCCTTGGACGGCCATGATATTTGGCTGTGGGCACGCAATGCAGACGCCGCCCAGAGAATGGAAAGTGAGCGTGTAAATCCAAAGCTTCCGGGTGTTACGCTCCCTAAGAATATGTCGATTTATGGTGTGTTAGAGCCACTTTTTGCCTGCGATACACTTCTGCTTGCCATCCCCGCGCAAACATTGCCTGCATTCCTGCAAACACACGCGGCCCAATTGGGCGGTAAGTATCTGGTTGCGTGTTGCAAAGGCATCGACCTCACCCGCATGACCGGGCCTGCAAGCACCATTCGCGATCTTGTGCCCGATGCGGTTCCCGCCATGCTGACGGGTCCAAGTTTTGCGGCCGATATCGCACGTGGCCTTCCCACCGCGTTGACACTTGCATGCGCTGACGACGCACATGGAGAGATCTTGCAAACCGCACTTTCGACGACAAGCATCCGCCTTTACCGAACCAACGATACGGTCGGGGCTGAACTTGGTGGTGCGCTGAAAAATGTGATGGCGATTGCATCAGGCATAGCTATTGGTGCGAACTACGGCGAAAGCGCACGCGCGGCATTGATCACGCGCGGCTACCCCGAAATGCAGCGGCTGGCGCATGTCTTGGGCGCGCAACCTGACACTCTTGCGGGGCTTTGCGGGTTTGGTGACTTGGTGCTGACATGTACCTCGGACCAATCACGCAACTACCGCTACGGGTTGGCTTTGGGCCGCGGCGAAGCTTTCGATCCAACAACAACCGTCGAAGGCGTTGCGACCGCACGCGCTGTCAGGCAGTTGGCGAAAGATCGCGGAATTGATATGCCAATTTGCAACGTTGTCGCCGACCTGACTGACGGCAAAACCGATGTCCCTGCAGCGTTGAACGCGCTGCTTTCACGCCCACTAAAGGAAGAATAAATGCGCTTTGCCCTGATGACGAAAGATAAACCCGGTGCCCTGCAAACACGTATGGACACCCGTGAGGCGCATTTGGCATATGTCGCCGACACTGGCGTTGTCGAAATGGCCGGACCGGTTCTGGATGGTGAAGGCCAGATGTGTGGATCGCTCATCATACTCGAAGTCGCTGATCTTGGCGCGGCGCAGACTTGGGCTGACAATGATCCCTATGCCAAAGCGGGCCTGTTTAGCGATGTCACACTGCGTGCTTGGAAGAAGGTTATCGGTTAATGGCACATTGGCTTTTCAAGTCAGAACCTGATGTTTGGGGCTGGGATGCGCAGGTGGCCAAGGGTGCGGTCGGCGAGCAATGGGACGGGGTCCGCAACTATCAGGCACGCAACAACATGCGCGCCATGAAACTAGGTGAGACTGCGTTCTTTTACCATTCACGAACCGGCCTTGAGAT
This sequence comes from uncultured Paracoccaceae bacterium, assembly GCA_947488605.1. Taxonomy (GTDB): domain Bacteria; phylum Pseudomonadota; class Alphaproteobacteria; order Rhodobacterales; family Rhodobacteraceae; genus Yoonia. Next base: position 211,289 of record CANKZJ010000003.1, read on the forward strand.
TGTTGGCATCGTCGAGGTTTGTGCCGAAGCACATCAAGACACGACAACGGATGATACCCGCTGGGACTGTGTCGATGTGCGTGCCGTCAGACCATTTCAAAAACCAGTTACGTTGCAACAGATCAAGGCGGAGCCCAAGCTGGCAAAGATGATCTTAGTCAATAATTCGCGACTTTCGGTCCAACCTGTGACTGACGAAGAATGGGCGATCATTTGTGAGATGGGCGGAACGCAGCCCTAGGGGGTCAAACGAAATAGAGGGCTCGGACTACGCCCGAACCCTCTCTCACCCAGCGTGCTCCAAGACCACCACACGCAACTGAATTTCTGGTTCGGACCATCCTAGTCCACAGGTCCTTGATATCCGCAGGTTTGGCTTTGAGCAAACACCAAGCGTTTAGAATGAAATTCAAATTAACCTAGACTCTGACTCCAAAACGCAAAACGCCCGCCAGATGGGCGGGCGTTCTATCCGGTTATAGGGACGCGTTAGCCGTAGACGGCTTCTTTGCCGAAATGCTTCGTCAGCATGTAATAAACAACTGCGCGATACTTGTTGCGCTCGGACTGGCCGTATGTGTCAAGGACCGAAGCAATCGCTGCATCGAGGTCTGGGCTGTCTTTCAGGCCCAACTTTTTCATGAGGAAATTGTTCTTCACCGTCTCAAGCTCGGCTGGTTGGCTAGCCGCCACAGTTGACGCATCGGCGTTGTAGATTGCTGGACCGCAACCAATTGTCACCTTCGTCAGAAGGTCCATGTCGGGAGTCATCCCGCATTTATTTTTCAGGTCGTCCGCGTACTTAGCAATCAAATCGTCTCTTTTACCCATGAGAATTTCCCCGATGTTTTCATTTTTGTCAGCGCGAGGCCCATGCCATCGCAATAGACGCACGTTAATGTGACTGCCTACGATACGTAAAGAAAAAAGCCCATTGGGCGGCGATCTTTCGCTTTTTCTTTGCTGAAACTGCGCCAATAGGACGAAATCCGGTAACGCAAAGCTCACAATATTGTGGCGAGTGCTGCCTGATCTATTCACCAAACCGCGCCGTAGATTTATGTATTCACACAATAAAGGACAACGGGAATGAAACTGAATTCAATGATCCTCGCTTCGGTATTGGCCGCAGCACCTGCAATGACTTTCGCGCAAGACTGGACCGGCCCATATGCTGGTTTTCAAATCGGTGGCTCCGATATTGACGTTGATGATGGCCTTGAAGTGGATGGCGACGGTCCATCCTATGGCATCTTTGCAGGTTACAATGTCCAAGCCGGGACGCTCGTTTATGGTGGCGAGTTGGACTATGACGTCACAGAATATGACATCGCCAATGGCACCGCAGAGGTCGATTCAACGACACGTCTGAAAGGTCGGGTAGGGACCGAACTTGGTGGTGGTTTGGCTTATGGAACCGCCGGTATTGTTTGGGCAACATCGCCGGAGCTTGGCGATGACAATGGCTACCTCTTTGGGGTCGGTTATGACCTACCTGTTACGCCGAACATGACCTTTGGCGCAGAAGTGCTGCAGCACCAGTTCGAAGACTACAATGACCTCGGGCTTGATGTAGGTGTCACGACCGTAAAGGCGCGCGTCTCCTTCAGCTTCTAACGAATGGTTTGGCGCGTACCCTTGGGTGCGCGCCAACCTAACGGCATCCCCCCCAACCACGAGATTGCAGATGGAAGTGATCTGCGTGCAAGCGATTGTAGTCAGGCGAAAGCGTAAGCCCAAACCATTCGCATGCGCCATCACGTGCCGCGCGCAAGAACGATGCTTTTGGCCCCACGGGATCCCAATCGGCGAGCAGTTTGATCTGTGTTCCGTCGGCTAACCCAAAACCAGTAATATCAATGGCATCCGCCGTCGCGTGCGTGCTCATCCGGGTGGATGGACCGGAACTGGTGCGCATTGCACGGCAATTATAGCTGCCAATGTGATCGATGCGGCTGACAGACGCGCCGAGGAATTCAGCCGCTGCCGGTTGCAAACTATGCTGTTCCCACATAGCCGTGCGAAGCGCGACCCCACAACGCGTTTCGATGGACGACAGCGCAGCGCTGCCAACGCCCCGCAGATTGACGCGATCGCGAATGTAGCATTGCGCGGATTCTTCGAGCGGTTCACGCCCGCGAATGGATGCATTGCCTTGCAAGGTGGCTACGCATTGGTCGAACGACGCGGCCGCGCGATTTAGCTTCCAGCTTGTCAAAGGCGTGACCGGGTCACTGATCACCAAAGGCTGCATCGGGTTCCATTCACGCGGTACCGGCGTGTCAGGATGCACCAATGCCTGATAAACAGCGAAAGCCAGCACGCCCGCAAAGAAAAACGCAGCGACGCCGTTGGTGACAGCATCCCCGCGTTCATTTTTTTGGCGCTGGCTATTTGCGGCCTGCTGCGCCATCTGCTGACGTTTGCCGTGCCGCATGCGCGCTTAGTACCGGTAGTGCTCTGGTTTGAACGGACCTTCGACTGTTACGCCGATATAGTCTGCCTGTTCTTTCTTAAGTTCCGTAAGTTTCACGCCGATCCGGGCAAGATGCAGACGCGCAACTTTTTCGTCCAGATGCTTGGGCAAGATGTGGACGCCAATTTCGTAGGCGTCGCCGTTGTTCCAAAGCTCCATCTGGGCCAATACTTGATTGGTGAAAGATGCGGACATCACGAAAGACGGATGGCCTGTTGCATTACCAAGGTTCAACAAACGACCCTCAGACAACAGGATCAATCGGCTGCCTGATGGCATCTCGATCATGTCGACTTGTTCTTTGATGTTTGTCCACTTGTGGTTCTTCAACGCCGCAACCTGAATTTCGTTGTCGAAGTGACCGATATTGCCAACAATCGCCATATCCTTCATCTCGCGCATATGCTCGATCCGGATGACGTCTTTGTTGCCTGTTGTCGTGATGAAAATGTCGGCTGTGTCCAGCACATCCTCTAGGATGACAACCTCGAAACCGTCCATCGCAGCTTGCAGCGCGCAAATCGGGTCCACTTCGGTGACCTTCACACGCGCGCCTGCACCCGCCAAGGATGCAGCAGAGCCCTTGCCCACATCGCCGTAACCACACACAACCGCGACCTTACCGGCCATCATCGTGTCAGTCGCACGGCGGATACCGTCAACAAGCGATTCTTTACAGCCATACTTGTTGTCGAACTTGGACTTGGTCACGGAGTCGTTCACATTGATCGCCGGGAATGGCAGTTGGCCGTTCTTGTGCAGATCGTAGAGGCGGTGAACGCCGGTTGTCGTTTCCTCCGACACACCTTTGATCGCATCGCGCGTCTTGGTGAACCAGCCAGGGCTGGCTGCCATACGTTTCAGGATCTGCGCTTTGATCGCGACTTCTTCTTCGGACTCTGGAACTGGGATGATCTCTTCACCCGCTTCGGCGCGCGCGCCCAACAAGATGTACAGCGTCGCATCGCCGCCATCATCCAAAATCATGTTGGCCCCATCAGGAAACATGAAGGATTTATCAAGGTAGTCCCAATGCTCTTCCAAGGACTGGCCTTTGATCGCAAACACTGGCGTACCGCCGGCAGCAATCGCCGCAGCAGCGTGATCTTGGGTGGAAAAGATATTGCACGACGCCCAGCGCACGTCGGCACCCAAATCAACCAGCGTTTCAATCAAAACAGCAGTCTGGATCGTCATATGCAACGACCCAACAATCCGCGCACCTTTCAATGGCTTCTTGTCACCATATTCTTCGCGCAGTGCCATAAGGCCGGGCATTTCGGTTTCAGCGATATCAAGCTCTTTGCGGCCAAACTCTGAAAGGGTGATGTCCTTGACGATGTAGTCGTTCATTACGGCCTCCTGGCGGGCGTTAATCATAATTGTCGCGCTGATAGCAGGGCTATCCGCCAGCGACAATGGCGGCGATGTCGCGCCTATTCGAACCTGTCAAAGCACCTTCGTTTATCTGCCGTACCCTGAAAGGATTAATCTAGTATGCACCTCACAATGAAACTGCGTGCTCTAGGACTGTCTAGAGGCGGTTTACCAAATGCCCGCTCCAGCTTATGTCGTTTTCTAGAGCGAAAAACGGAGTGGGCATGCCCAAAGCACAACCCAGAGCATGGCAGCGGATGTTGTCGGGCCGCAGATTGGATCTTTTGGATCCAACGCCCGTTGATATTGAAATCGAAGATATCGCCCATGGCCTTGCATTTGTCGCCCGGTGGAATGGTCAAACCAAGGGCGATTTTGCGTATTCTGTCGCAGAACATTCGCTTTTGGTGACTGAGATTTTTCGGCGCCAGCAGCCAAGCGCCCCGGTGAAATGGCAACTTGCAGCGCTTTTGCATGATGCGCCAGAGTATGTGATCGGCGACATGATCAGCCCGGTCAAGGCAGCCGTTGGTCCAGGCTATGGCGAACTTGATGATCGCCTGACAGCCGCAATCCATTTGCGTTTTGGCTTACCGGCGCAAATCCCCGCAGCAGTCAAAAAACAAATTAAGAAGGCCGATAAGCTTTCTGCTTGGCTGGAAGCCGTGCAAATCGCTGGCTTTACACAGGAGGAAGCAGACAAATTCTTTGGGAAACATGACCTGTCTTTGACCAAAAGCCTTGCGATCAAACTGCGCGCACCGCTTGTCGTGCGAGAAGAATTTACTGTTCTTTGCCGGTCCCTATTGGACGTATAGTCAGCCCACGATAGGTTTTTGATCCGCAGAGTTCACCGCCTTCAGACCAGCAAGCTTCGTTGAGCGCAACGATCCTTTAATCTAATTCCATGCATAGTGCGGCCACGTCGTCGCAGGAATCAATGCATGTACACCCACCAAAACCCGGCAGGACACGCCTTGGCGCGTCTATCGCTACGCAGGCCGGACCGCTTGTGGGTGCACTATTGCTTTGCTCTTGGCATAATCTTTTGTCTATTCATCGCGACGCATGTTCTCAGCCGGACAATCGTTGAGAGTGGTGCCGCCGCCGCGGCGGAGATAAAGAACAGTAGTACGCAAGTGATGCTTGCGCAGGAAATCGTCATCGAAGCTGAAAAGCTAGTGCCACAGACCGCACCAGATTTTAACGCCTTCAACAAGAATATCTTGCGGCTAGAGGCGGTACATCGCGCCAGCTTTCTACAAAACTCCAGCCTATCTGCTGCTGGCGTGACACATTCCGACAAAGATGATTTTCTTTATCGTAGTGTCCGCGAATTTATCGCACTGGCGCGGGCATTCTCGGCATCAACTCCTGCTTCTAGAGAAAGCGCGAACGCGCGCCTTTACCGACACTATGCGGATCAAGGACTGAATGATGCGTTGCGCCAGTCCGCAAACCTGATTGAACTGCAATCACGCGCTGAGGCACAGCGTTTTGATATGCTGCAAAGTATTTTCTTTGCGGCGTCAGCAGTTGTGCTGGTCGCCGAGGCTATTTTCATTTTCTGGCCTGCTCAAAAGCTTGTTCAATCAACAATTCAAGAGATGCGAGAACAGACAAGCAAGTTACGAAACTCGAAAGCGCAACTCAAACGAATGAATACGCAGCTTGAACATATCGTAAACCATGATCAGCTGACAGGGCTGCCAAATCGTATATCGCTTACTCATTACTTGGCCAAAACAGCCGTCGAAACAGACGATTGTGAAACGGGCATATTGTTAGTGGGTCTTGATGATTTCAAATCAGTGAACGATATGTTCGGCCATGACTACGGTGACGAACTTCTGATCAAGGTGAGCGCCGCACTACAAAGCTGTGTGGATTTCGAAAACATGGTTGCCCATGTGGGAGGTGACGAATTTGTTCTTATCTCTGACGAACCATGCGCTGTAATAAACCGCCGGATTTTTGCATCACTGCATGAACCTTTTGAAATCAAGGGCAGACGTATCCCGATTAACGCCAGCATCGGCCACATGAAACTTGAAGCGACGTCTAGACAAGCTCTTGATATCGTCGCTGACGCTGAAATCGCATTGAAATTCGCCAAATCAGCGGGCGGCAATCGCGCGCAAGCATTCACCGAGAATCTGCGTCTCGATATGAACCTGATGCAAAAGATGCAACTCGAACTTGGCGATGCGATCCGAAACGGTGAGATAGAACCGTGGTTTCAGCCTCAGGTCAGGTTTGCGGATGGTCGATTGCATGGCGCTGAAGTGTTGGCGCGCTGGCGGCATCCAACGCGCGGCCTCATCAATCCTGATGTGTTTCTACCCGTTGCGGAACGCGCCGGGCTCATGGTTGATCTGGACCATGCCATTTGGACCTCTGCAATGAAGTATGCTTGTGATTGGCAAGATAACGGTATTTGGCGGCCATCGATTTCGCTTAACGCCGCACCTGATACGCTTGCTGATCCTTATCTGTTGGAACGTTTTCTCTTAACGCTCCAACTCTCGGGTCTGGAATCTGATCAAGTCATTGTAGAAGTTCTAGAGACAACCTTGATCAATGGCAAAGATGATATGGCCGCGATCAACATTGATAGTCTGGCAGAATGCGGCATCGCATTGGAGCTGGACGATTTTGGCACAGGCTATGCTTCACTCTCAAAACTGACTCAGCTGCCACTTACCGGGATCAAGTTGGATCGTTCATTGATCTCACCTTTGCCAGATCAGGCAGCCGACAGCGTCGTGCGCGCAATTCTTGCACTTGCCGTAGAGCTTGGTTTGCAAGTGGTCGCAGAAGGCGTTGAAGAAAGTGAACAAGCCGACCACCTGAATGACCGTGGCTGTGGGATTGGCCAAGGATACGGGTTTGGCAGGCCAATGCCGCCGGACGAATTCAAGGTCTGGTTGTCAGTAAACGCCAAAAGTATCCTTCACGCCCGGTCGGATACCGCCCGATCCGCCTGAGCCACTTGAGCATCGCCCCGACAAGCCGTATCTGCGTAGTAGTACCACGAATTTGAAAAGGGCGATCCATGGCGAACCACCTCTACCAACACGATCTGCCTGATGGTCTTGACCTAGGACCGGTCGTCGCAATTGATTGCGAGACCATGGGCCTTAACCCGCACCGCGATCGGCTGTGCCTCATCCAAATGTCGGGTGGCGACGGCAATTGCCATCTTGTACAAGTTCAGCCAGGTCAGACAGCCGCACCAAATCTATGTGCGATGCTAGAGAACCCCGACGTCTTGAAGCTATTCCATTTCGGACGTTTTGATATCGCCGCTTTGCTGAACGCTTTTGGGACAATGACGGCACCCGTTTACTGCACCAAGATCGCATCAAAACTTGTGCGGACATATACTGACCGGCATGGATTGAAGACATTATTGCAAGACATGGTTGGCGTGGACATCTCAAAGCACCAACAACAAAGCGATTGGGGTGCGGTCAAATTGACGGATGCTCAGCTGGACTATGCCGCATCTGACGTACTTTACCTTCATCAACTAAGGGACAAATTTGATGAACTGTTAGCCCGTGAAGGTCGCACAGAAATCGCGCAGTCATGCTTTGACTTCTTGCCCACACGTGCACAACTTGATCTGGCTGGTTGGCCAGAAACAGACATTTTCTCGCACTGATGACTGAGCAAGCAAAATTCTTAACCGCTGGAAAGCGCGTGATCACGCAAGAAGCGAGCGCACTGAACACGCTTGCCGATCAATTGGGAGACAGCTTTTCACAAGCCGTCTCTCTTTTATTGAATGCAAAAGGACGCGTAATCATCTCTGGCATGGGAAAATCCGGCCATATCGCACGTAAGATCGCGGCAACCTTTGCAAGTACCGGAACACCCGCACATTTCGTGCATCCCGCCGAGGCAAGCCACGGTGATCTGGGGATGATGACCCATGGAGATGTTGTTTTGGTGCTGTCCAATTCCGGCGAGACGCCAGAACTTGCGGATTTGGTCGCCTATACACGCCGCTTCGGTATCCCGATGATCGGCGTCGCAAGCAAACCAAACAGTACACTTCTAAAACGCGCAGATGTCAGCATCGTCTTGCCAGATTTAGGCGAGGCATGTGGCACAGGTGTCGTGCCGACCATCTCAACCACTATGACGCTGGCACTTGGTGATGCACTGGCGGTCGCCCTGATGGAATACCGTGACTTTACGCCAGAGAACTTCCGCGAATTCCATCCAGGGGGTAAGCTGGGTGCGCGTCTGTCCAAAGTGTCGGACCTGATGCACGTTGCCCAATCGCTGCCTTTGGTTCGTGCGCAAACCCCAATGAGCGACACACTGTTGATAATCAGCCAAAAGGGCTTTGGTGTTGTCGGCGTCACGGACACCGACGAAAAGCTGATTGGAATTGTCACTGACGGTGATTTGCGTCGGCATATGACCGGACTGCTGGACCATACCGCCGGTGAAGTCATGACTGCGAGCCCTGCAACGATCGCGTCGGACGCATTGGCAGAAGAAGCCGTGGCGATCATGAATGACAAGAAAATTACCTGCCTTTTCGCCGTTGATTCTGAAAACCCCGAACGAGTGTCTGGCATTATTCATATCCACGATTGCCTGCGGGCTGGCATTGTCTAGTGCCACCCGAGACCCATAACTTTCATTCTCAATTGGTTGGATGGGCCAAAATTATCCTACCTCTTTGCGCATTGGGGCTCTTGTCGACGCTCTTTTTGTTTGCGCGCAGCCCGAATGAACCGACCAATATCGCGCTAGAAGAAATCGAAGCCATCGCGCGCGAACAGCGTGTCTCGGCACCCGAGTTTTCAGGCGTCACGGACCAAGGCGCGACGGTTGTGATCTCGGCTAAGTCGGCCCGGCCTGATACAGCGCAACCCGATACCGTCAGCATCGATGAAATGCGCATGCAAATGAACAACCCAGATGGCAGCAGGATCGATGTCATGGCGACCTTGGGCGAACTGGACGGCCGCAATCGCATTGCCCGGTTTCTGGGGCTGGCACGGCTGGAAACATCGACCGGATATCAGATGGAAACCAATGGCCTGATTGCCGAACTCGATACTGGCGTTGTGACGTCAGATGGTCTTTTGGAAATTAGGGCGCCTTTTGGCCAACTGACTGCTGGCAAAGTCACCTTTCGGATTACATCGGAAAATACTGCACAACAGATGCTGTTCACTGATGGGGTGCGCCTGCTATATAACCCACAAGGCCGTTGATGAAGGAAGAAACACAGATGCTTAGGTATATCGCTTTTTGCGCATCCTTCTTCATTGTCACAACGGGGTTTGCATTCGCGCAGACGAACGTCGACTTGGGTGGAATTACGGTCGATCAAACAGCCGCAATCGAAGTGACAGCCGACAGCCTTTCCGTTGATCAAGAAACCGGACAGGCTGTTTTTGAAGGCAATGTTTTGATCATTCAAGGCGGCTTGCGTCTTACGGCAGGACGGGTTGAAGTCATCTACGGCACGGTCACGTCCGAGATCGCGCGCCTTATTGCAAGCGGTGGAATAACCTTTGTCACATCTCAAGAAGCTGCCGAAGCGACACAAGCCAACTACGATGTCGCAACAGGAGAGCTGGTCTTGACGGGTGATGTGTTGCTCACGCAGGGCGCCAGCGCAATTTCCGCAGGCCAAATGACCATTAACGTCACCGACGGTACTGCCACGATGGACGGGCGCGTTCGCACTGTTTTACAACAGGGGAACAACTGATGGCCGATGCCCCAAATCTGACCGTACAAGACGGGGACGCAGGCCTACGGATCGTTAATCTGCGCAAGAGCTACCGCAAGCGGCCGGTGATCAGGGATGTCAGTATCGACCTTGGTCGCGGCGAGGTGGTCGCACTTTTGGGACCGAATGGTTCTGGCAAGACAACGTGCTTTTATGCAATCGCGGGACTGGTGACGCCCGAAGGCGGGCGCGTCATCATTGATGGACGCGATGTGACGACGCTTCCGATGTATCGTCGTGCGCAACTTGGCATCGGTTACCTGCCACAAGAAATGTCCATCTTTCGCGGCATGACGGTTGAGGACAACATCACGTCGATCCTTGAGATTACGGTAGCAAATCGGCACCGGCGTCGGGAACGCCTAGAGGAATTGCTGTCAGAGTTTTCTATCGAACATTTGCGCCGCGCTTCTGCACTTGCGCTATCAGGTGGTGAACGCCGCCGCGTCGAAATCGCGCGCTGTCTTGCAGCGGGGCCAAAATATGTCCTGTTGGACGAGCCTTTTGCCGGTGTTGATCCGATTGCTGTTGGCGAAATTCGGCACCTTGTAGCTGACCTGAAAAACCGCGGCATTGGCGTTCTGATCACAGACCATAACGTGCAGGAAACCCTGCAAATTGTAGACCGCGCGTATATCTTGCATGACGGCAAAGTCTTGATGAGCGGGACGACACAAGAAGTGGTTGAGGATGAAAATGTCAGGCGTGTGTACCTTGGCAATAATTTCCGCGTGAACTGAGTCTTTTCAGTTCGTTAACTACTCCATCATTGACAAGACGCTAGGATTCATCGCCAAATGTAGGTGATGACAAACCGTTTTCATTTCTCCGACTGCCCATTGTGCCTTTGCCAAGGGATACGGATAACTCAAATAAAATCAGTTCGTTATCACAACCTACTCTTTTGACATGATACCATTCTGAACGCCCTACTGGGTGTTCGGTTTTCATGTCATGCATTCATTAAGGAGAAACGATGCGTTACCAAATCAGCGGAAAGCAAATCGATATTGGCGAGGCTCTTCAAACCCACGTAAAGTCGGAGTTGGACAACATTCTGGGCAAGTATGCCGGACGACCGACCGAAGCCTATGTGGTTTTTTCAAAGTCTGCGCATGAATATGTCTGCGAATCCGTTGTGCATCTATCCACCGGCCTAAACGCGCAAGCGACAGGAAAAGCGACCGAGATTTACGCCGCTTTTGATGCCAGCTCCGAAAAAATGGATAAACAGCTGCGACGTTATAAACGGCGCCTCAAGGACCACCACAAGGAGCGTTCACAGCCAGTTGAACTTTCCGATGCGGGATCATATATCCTCGAATCAAGGGACGAGAGTGAAGAGGCCGATCAGGATTCGGTCAATGCGATGATCGTAGCCGAGATGGAGACAAAGATCCCTGAGCTCTCTGTTGGCGAAGCGGTCATGCAGATGGAAATTGCGAGTTCTCCGGTGTTGGTTTTCCGGAACGAGAAACACAAAGGTATTAACGTCGTCTACAGACGTGACGACGGAAACATTGGCTGGATCGACCCGCGCAATTCGGGCTAGTCCGAAGACCTATTGAAAGACGTGATTGATGCAACTTGGCACAATATTGAAGCCTGATGCGGTGAAGACCATTTCTTCATGCACGAGCAAAAAACGCCTTTTTCATGATCTCGGGGAACTGTCCGAAGCCAGCTATGGTCTGGACGCAACCAGCGTCATTGATGCCTTGATCGACCGCGAAGGCCTTGGGCCAACAGGGGTTGGGCAAGGCATCGCACTTCCACATGCGCGCTTGGCCAATGTTGATCGCGTGATTGGTATGTTCTTGCGTTTGGAAAAGCCACTGAACTTTGATGCAGTTGATCGCCAACCTGTCGATCTGGTTTTTGCGCTGATTGCGCCTGAAAATGCCGGTGTGGATCACCTCAAAGCGCTGGCGCTTGTGTCGCGGACGCTGCGTGATCCGGCCACTTGTGCAAAACTGCGTGCAAACGCCGATGTTGGCACACTGCACACAATCCTCACAGAAGAGACCGCGTCGCAGGCGGCTTAAGCAGTCCAGTCGTCGAAGCCAAACGCATTATAGTCGCGCGGATATGCTTCGCGTGCCGCCTTCTCAATTTGACGATCATAGATTGCTGCAAGCTTCAGCGTATGTTTGTGCGCGGTATCGTCAATTGGCTTTGCACGCCGCCCTACTTGGGAAGCGAGCGCATCAAGCCCCCCATCCAACTGTTCTTCTCGCAGGACCACATCAGGGACCAAGAACTGCGCCATGCCTTGCAACAGCGTCAGCTGACTTGCCCATGATGGATCGACGCGGATGCTGGTCTGCCCAGCCAAGTTAATCTTGAGAAATTGCAAAAAGCCCAAGAACGCAGCGTGGTGCGTCGCTTCATCGAAGTCGACTTCATCCTGCGGCTCGTCTGGGATGGCCAGCTTATGAACACGGCGTAGATTGGCCCGGATTTCCGGCAAAAGCTTAGGCCCATCAAAAAGCATACGGTCGCAAAATGCGGCATGGGCACGCGCAACAGGATGCCGCAAGATCGCGAAGCTACGATGTGGAAGATGGGTTTGCTGCCATTCACGCAGCGACTTTTGGGAAAACTGGGTGATCAAGGATGACCGTGGCGCATCATCAAGGTCCGCAAGCCAATCTTTGACAGCATGATCAGGCCCTGAACGTAAAGGCATGTAAATCAGACCTGCCTTTGGTGCAGCAATATAGCTAGGAATTGCAGGCCCTCGGTTTGGTTCAAAATGTGGCGTGCGGCCAAGGTCAAACCGATCAAGACGCGTAAGTGCAGCGGCCATGTCAGGGTAGTTACTGACTTTTTGATCAAGTGGTTCTGGATTCTGCTTCTTCAGCTTTTTATTGATATTGGGAAGCTGCTCTTTTGTACCCAAAAACTTCAACATTCCATTCACTACGTCAACATCACGCAGATCTTCGTAACGCAGGTAAAACGCCGTCTGCCCTGTGGTCTGAAGCGTGCGTTGAATGCGTACCTGAAACGCTTGGATCGCCTCCAAATGTACCTCGAAATCAGCCGCGTCAAAACGTATGGGCGCGGATTTGGCATGGGTTGCATTCGTCAATTTCCACTGCCCCGTAGCTTGGGCAATCTTCCAGCTTACAAAACTATCAACAGGGTTGCGGGTCAGGATCACCTTGGCGCATTTGGGATCTGCTAGACAGGTCGCGACGATACGCGGATCGTGATCATGGAAGAACCGAAAGCCCCCCAATTGATCGCTTGCCTTGATGCGTTCCAATAGCGCGTCGGGGTCTGCCTCACGATCCTCAACGGTCATTCCCAACAGCGCGTCAATCTTGGGATAGCCCACAAAAGATGGATTGAATGCCTCGCCATGGCAGCTCACGCCGTCGACGCGGTTCAAATTCGCTTCAAGAAAATTAGAACCTGTCCGCATTTCAGCAAGCAGGATAAAGTAGTCGAAATCGCTCATTTCTGACTAATCACATATGGCTTCCTGCGCGGAACAGTCCGTGTTTGCGCGGCGGCATTTTCTGTGATGTCACCGGTCAGGAACGGATGCATGCCTTGGTTTTTTAGGTCCTGCAAAAAGTCGGGTAACCCAGTTAGATCAGCCATTTGCGGCACTTCTGTCAAAGCGGTGCCGCGATGCCCCGCGATATCATCGATGATTGTTTGCAACGTCTCCATCGGAGCCTCGATAAATTCTGCGAGTGTTTTGATCTTTATGCGCGCACGCGCCTCTGGCGACCGCAAACTCTTGAGGAATTTGTGTTCGATCCGCTGCAAGCGCGCCGCCTCCGCACGCACATCACTTGCGGACCGATCAGAGGCAAAAAGCGGGATAGCCCAGGCGCCGGTGACGACCCAGATGCTTGCTTGCGTATCTTTTGCCAATGTCCAGCGGATGTCCTGGCTATCAGCAGGGCCAAATTGGAAGCACTGATGCTTGTCTCGCGCATTCCAAATCAGGTTCGTAAGGAACATCTTACCGTTGTAGTCGCGCAACCGCGCACTGTCGGACAAACCCCCGCGATAAACGGTGCTTTCATCGACAAAATGCGCACGGTCTTTTGCAAACAAATGGCCATGTACTTCGGCACTGGTCTGGCGGGTAAGCCATGATCGAAAGTCGGGGAAAACATCATCAAAACCCTGCAAGACTGCATAAGGTGTTGCCCCAACCGCATTTTCACGATCTGAACTTGGAAAGCGGCTTTGCATATAAAGCCCCTGCCGGCCCCGCGTCCGGCGCTTTACTGCTTGCGAGAACACACGATCGACACGCCCCGATCTCGGCTCTTCGGTGGCGCGTTCTGGATCTTTTGCTACCGGAAACGACCGATACAACACATCTGCGTCATGCCAAATCTTGCGTGCAACAAAGCAACGCGATCGCTGCAAAAGTTCGAGGTGATCATCAAAGAAAATATGCGGCTTGCCCTGATAATCGAACTTGGCCAGCGTCAGTGAGCGACTTTCAATTTTGCGCGCATGCAACCGGACCAGCGACTGATAATAGCTTTCGTCTGGTATCCAAACACCAGCAAAGTAACGGTCATAGACCGCCCGGTTCGGGTCTTGCAAAATAGCATCCAACGTTTGCCGCGTCAGACACCACCACTGTGATCCCATATGCGGCACAAGGTTTTCCGGTATTTTGCGCCGCAACCCCAGAATCTGTTGAAGCTGCACAAACCGATCAAACAGCCACCTTTGTTTTTTCCACGCAAAAGGAAAGCGCAAGGTAAAGCGTTCGCGCTCCAAGCCACCAATCGTCCAAGGCACATCCGCGGTTGTAGCGCTTTCAATGAAATCGGTATCAGAGCGCAAAGCCAAATAATCACGCAACTCTTCTATCGGTCGCAACGGCAGGCAGGCACCAGACGCGAGATAGACGTGTTGAACGTCGGGGAACTCCTCCAACATCATTGTTGCCGCATCTTGGGTTGCCGCAACCATCCCCCACGTTCCCCATTCACACCGATGGCGTGTAGAAAACCTGATATCTGGAAATTCGGACAGTGATTGCGCAAACGGGTCATACTGTGTCGCCGCCACATTGCTATCAACGTGGATAATGACAGGGCATCCAGCTTCGGCCCAATGACGCGCCATTTGCGCGGCCCGTCCGAAACCGGTGTGAACCAACATGACAACGCCAAGGGTCATGCCCAATTCCCCTTTGACATCAGGCCTAGAATCTCAAGTTGGCGCCAATTGATATATTGCTCGCTCCACTGGCACCAAAGGTCAGGGTCAGTGCCATGCCGTTCCGCGTAGGTCTTATACTCCTGCCCAGCGCGATAGTGTTCACCGCGCACTGCCTCTTCTTCGGCGCGCGCGCTGAACGTGTTCAGAAACTTTGCATGCAGCAAAATACCCGACGTCTTTTCCCCCCCTTGCTGATCGTAGACAAGGTTCAGACCGCGCGGCAACATCATATGTGTTGAGCTGACATAGGCGTAGGGTTTACGCCATTTCACAAAGGGTATCTTGTTCAACGCCGGCGCCTGCTTTGGCTTGGTTGCAAAGAAATTGCGCGCGCGCGGTCCACCTTGAATCCACAGGTTATTCAACAGCTTGTTGCGCGATAGAATGTAATTGCCCGGATCAAACCAATTCGCCGTTTGGAAAGGATCAGCGCCGCGCTCGTAGGTCGTGTCGCCAACTGGGCCCTTGGGATACATATCCAAAAGCATCGCCCCAAAAGATCGCACCGCTGACGCATCAAGCCAATCCGCCAAGGCGCGAATAGGACGGGTATCGCAAAACGGATAGACAAAAAATTCGTCGACATCGACGGTCAATGCCCAATGTCCATCCGCATATTTGCCTTGCAAATAAGTCAGCCAATCAACGCCGTACCGCGCGTCACCGTACGCGCCTTTGGTGGTCCAAAGTGACACATCGGGCTGCGCCTGTGCAAAGTCACGACCACCATCGTTGCTGTCATTATCCACCAAAAGGAAATGGCTGATCCCGAGCTTGCGGTAGTAGTCCAAAAAGAACGGCAGTCTGACGTCCTCGTTGCGAAAGGTGCAAAACAGCAAAATATCGTCGGGACCAATTTGCCGGGTCCGGTCGGCAACCGGTGTCAGCTCTTGCCCCTTGCGCATTGCACGCATACGCCAGCGCTTGCGTTGCATCCGTAGCCGATATGATGTCCAGATACCCAACGCTTAACGCTGCCTTAATCCATTCGTTTGGATATTCATATCAGACCCAACCTCCCTTTGACATCAACCCTAATGCAACCAATTTTGACGGGTTGTCGTAATGGCACGCTTCCTCGTGCCAAAGGGTGGGGTTTTCTGTCAGGCGCTGATGGTAATCTGCGTAGAGTGGTGCGTTCTCGAAGTGTTGTTGCCGGCTCATTTCTTCCACTGTCTTTTCAACAATCAGTGGCAGAAACTTGGTATGTAGCAACGCGCCTGACACCCTGCTGTTCGCAGTAAAGTCAAAAACATCATGCAGCCGCGCGGGTAGGATTTGATGGGTTGAGCTGACATAAGCATACCGCCAATGCCATTTCACCAGAGGCGTTTTATTCAATGTCGGCGCACGCGCGGGGTCTTTGGCAAAGAACATGCGTTCGCGCACGCCGCCCTGAATCCAAAGGTTTCCATAATAGTGATGGATTTGATCACGGTAATTGTCCGCATCAAACCATGACAGAACCTTCAACGGATCATCGCCCGGTAGATAATCGACGTCTTTCAACGGACCCTTGGGATACATGTCGATCATCATTGCACCAAAAGAACAGGTCCTTTTTTCATCCAGCCAAGCGGTCAGCTTTTTCAGATCGCGCGCCTCGCAGTCAGGATAAACCAGCAGCTCATCCGCATCGACCGTCAGGCACCAATGCCCATTGCCATATCGCCATTGCAACCAGCCCACCCAGTCCATACCAAACCGCGCCAGTTTGTAACTGTGCTGTGTTGTCCAAACCGACACATCTGATTGCGCACGCAGAAATTCGGCAGTGCCATCGTCGCTGCCGTTGTCGACAAACAAGAAATGGTCGATGCCAAGGCCGCGATAATACTCAATAAAATATGGAAGCCGGACAATTTCGTTTCGGACCGTCACGAAGGCCAGAATAGATGCCTCGGTGATCTGTCCCGTGCGGTCCGCAACGGCCCTTATCTGGCGGCGCTTTCGCCAAATGCGAAAAAGGAACCGCCTGCGTTTCCATCTTAACCGGTAAGCATGCCAAAGCCCGTGCCGCACAGTCCCGCTGGCATCAGGCATCGCACGGCACCCTTTTATTGCGCGGCGTGTTTGGTGGTATGCAGGTCTTTCAGAAACTCTGCAAATTCGTCGCGCAGCTCTTCTCTGGCCAAAGCAAAAGCAACGGTCGCCTGCAAGAACCCTGCTTTAGAGCCGCAATCATAGCGCTGCCCTTCAAACCGATAGCCAAATACATCGCGGCCGGAGCTGATCTCTTGTGCGATTGCATCTGTCAGCTGGATTTCACCGCCTGCGCCACGACCGACCGTATCAAAATTCGCCATCACTTGCGGCGTCAGGATATAACGCCCAATGACTGCCAAGTTAGATGGTGCCGTCCCGACCGGTGGCTTTTCAACCATTCCCTTGACTGACATGATCGCACCATCCTGACTGGCAACGTCCAAGACACCGTAGGACGATGTTTGTGCTGGCGAAACCTCCATCGCGGCAACCATAGCGCCGCCTGTTTCCTGATAGGCTTCGACCATTTGCTGCAAGCAAGGTTTTTCAGCGGCAATGACGTCGTCTGGCAGGATAACCGCGAAAGGCTCATCCCCGATCAGCTTACGCGCGCAGGACACAGCGTGACCAAGACCAAGTGCTTTGTGCTGGCGCAGATACGCAATTGTGCCGCTTTCCATATTGGTGCTGTTCAAGATATTCAGCAGCTCTGTCTTGCCTTTCGCCTTAAGCGAGGCCTCAAGATCGGGGGCGATATCAAAGTAATCCTCAAGCGCAGATTTCCCGCGCGACGTCACAAAAATAAAATCCTCGATCCCTGCGGCGCGGGCCTCGTCAATTGCGTATTGGATCAACGGGCGATCCACTAAAGTCATGATTTCCTTAGGGACTGACTTGGTCGCTGGCAAAAACCGCGTGCCCAACCCTGCTACTGGAAAAATCGCTTTTGAGACTTTTCTATTCATCAAATTGACCTCGTATTTTAATATTCACTGACGTTACCTGCTACTAGACTGAGATTAAGACAAAACAAACTTTGATTATGACCTTCGATTGTCGCGCTTCAGCTTGGGCTTATTCATCGCCCATTTCAAGCAACATCGCCTCAAGGCGCGGCACATCCTCGGGATTGTTCAGCTCCCAAAACTGCCGCCCTTTGCCGGCGACTTCGACGCAGAGCATTGGAACACCACGTTCTAGAAACCGCAGCTGTTCCAAACCTTCCAACCGCTCAAGCGGTCCAGACGTCCACTGCGGATATGCCGCAAGTGCTTCGGGCCGGTACGCATAAACGCCGACATGATGGAAAACAGGTGTTTCGTCGTCAGCGGCGTAGTCTTTGCCAGTGTAAGGAATGACTTCTTTCGAAAAATAAAGCGCGTTGTGATCCGCGCCGAACACAGCTGTTGTACCCCCAACACGTCCCTCGCGACGATCTTGCAAAAGGCCGTTCAATGCCTTGCCTTCCGTGCGCAAAACCGGTGTGGCGACCTGTGCCGATGGGTTATCGCGCAACCCCTGCACCAGATCTTCTATAAACCACGCCGGCGTCAAAGGCGCATCGCCTTGAAGGTTCACGATGATCTCGAAGTCACCCGCCAGATTGGCCATCGTCTCGGCACAGCGCTCGGTTCCGTTTTCGCAGGTGGTTGCGGTCATGACGACCTCTGCACCAAAACCGGTTGCGGCCTGCGCGATCCGGTCATCATCAGTCGCCACAACAACACGATCAATGCCCGCAACGTCGCAAGCCGCATCCCAGGACCGGCGGATCAAGCTTTTTGCCTCGCCGCTGGCCCCCCGCAGTTCGACCAAGGGTTTTCCCGGATAGCGCGTGGAGGCGTACCGGGCAGGAATGACGATCAAGACTGACATTACGCTTTCTCCAACTGAACACCCGGGGCGTAAGCGATAAAGAACGGGTTCTCAAACCCTGATTTCCCGTATGAAAGGTCTGTGTGATCGTCAAAGCGGACGACCTTACCCCCCGCACCGTTTAAAACAGCATGCCCCGCGGCGGTATCCCATTCCATCGTGCGCCCAAGCCGGGGATAAAGGTCTGCTTCGCCAGTAGCGACCAAGCAAAACTTGAGCGACGATCCCGCACTTTTCATCTCAGCAGTGCGGTATTTGCCAATGTAGGTGTCTGTTGCAGCATCACGATGCGATTTGGATGCGACGACGTTTAAGGCGCTATTACGAGGGTTAGACACTGAAAGCGGGTTTGTTTTCCCGACTTCGTTTTTTGCGAATGGCCCAATCTCCTCGACCGAAACACCTTTCGCATCAGTGTAGAAAAGCCTGTCGCGTGCAGGTGCATAAACCACACCGCGCAATGGCTTGCCTTCCTCGACATATGCAATGTTCACGGTGAAATCGCCGCGCCGCTTAATGAACTCCTTGGTGCCATCCAGCGGGTCCACAATCAGAAATGTCTTTGCGGTGACCCTATGCGATGCGGCTTGCTCTTCGGTGACAAGTGCCACATCGGGGAACGCCTCGCGCAAACCGGCGCTGATAATCGCATCGGCCGCTTCATCCGCTATGGTCACAGGGCTTTCGTCGGATTTGGCGCGCACATCGAAATCATCACGCGCGTAGATTTCCATGATCTTGTCACCCGCCAACAACGAAAGATGCCGCATGACCTTTGTCAGCTTTTCAAAGTCCATCGCATCCCACCCGCCATCAAATTGCCTGATCGCGATGTTTATGGTGTTTCGTCAAGCGATCAGCAAGGGTATCGTGCGTCAGTAAGCAACGGCCATCCTGCCGCATCCATTCGGGTCAAATATGTTCCAAACGCCGGTCCACAAAACACGCAGCAGCGGCATGTTTAGCATGCTGGAAGTCACGTATCATACGATCGTGCGACGTGCCCGTGGCGGGCATCGGAACGCCGTTGTCGGGCTGGTTCTGAATATGCTTCAAAGTCTGACGATGATCATGGCCTTCTTGATTTTCTTTCAGATATTGGGGCTGCGCAGTTCACCCATTCGCGGTGATATGATGCTCTATAT
This sequence comes from uncultured Paracoccaceae bacterium, assembly GCA_947488605.1. GTDB lineage: Bacteria > Pseudomonadota > Alphaproteobacteria > Rhodobacterales > Rhodobacteraceae > Yoonia. Next base: position 231,120 of record CANKZJ010000003.1, read on the forward strand.
CATGACGGGAATTTTCGTTTATCTGACGCATATCAAGGCACTGGGGGCCGTGATGGGGGCCGCAGGGCCGACGTCTTCGATGATGCTGCATCGGCCGATGAACACGATCATCGCAATCATGGCCGCAGCAATTTCTTCGCTTTATATGCAGATCATTACGCTCTTTGTGATCCTATCTGTGTATCATATCGTCTTTAATCCCATCACAATCCATGACCCGATTGCCGCCATGGGTTTCTTTATCATGGCATGGTTTTCTGGCTGTGCGGTCGGCATGATCTTTCTTTCGCTCAAACCGTGGTTCCCAAGATTCACAGGAATCGCAAAGAATCTTTACGTGCGTGTCAATATGATCGCATCTGGCAAGATGTTTGTCGTCAACACATTGCCTGCCTCTATGATCGCGATGTTCGACTGGAATCCCTTGTTTCATAACATCGACCAGATGCGAGGCGCGGTGTTCCTTCACTATAATCCTCAATTCACCAGTGTGAGCTATCCAATTTATCTGTCTCTCGTCCTGATCATGATTGGGTTGATGGGTGAATTCTTTGCCCGCAGGCACGTCTCTTTGAGCTGGTTTGCGGGCCGGTAAGCCGCCCGTTTCGCACGAACATCACGAAATCCGTTATTTTAAGCATTTTGCATTGCGTCCGGCGCTTGCAGCCCCAATATCGCGACCCTATATACGCCAAGATCAAAGCTTCAGGGTTTCGCCCTAAGCTGACAAATGTAACTGGCGCGGGTGCCGAAAACGGGTTCGCGCTGCTCAAACCGCCTAAAGTAGAGGGATTTGAAAAATGGCCAAAGTTATTGGTATCGACCTGGGAACCACGAACTCCTGCATTGCCATCATGGATGGTGCAAAGCCGCGTGTTGTAGAAAATGCCGAAGGTGCGCGCACAACGCCATCTATCGTGGCGTTCACAGATGATGAGCGTCTTGTTGGACAGCCGGCAAAACGTCAGGCTGTGACCAACCCAGAAAACACAATCTTTGCTGTGAAGCGTCTGATTGGTCGTCGGTTTGACGACAAGGACCTCGCCAAAGAGAAAAAGAACATGCCGTTCGAGATCATCAACGGCGGCAACGGTGACGCTTGGGTCGAAGCCAAGGGTGAGAAGTATTCCCCTAGCCAGATCTCTGCTTTCATCCTTGGTAAAATGAAAGAAACCGCCGAGACATATCTTGGCGAAGACGTCACACAGGCGGTTATTACCGTGCCTGCGTACTTTAACGACGCACAGCGTCAGGCCACCAAAGACGCCGGTAAGATTGCTGGTCTTGAAGTGCTGCGCATCATCAACGAGCCGACAGCGGCTGCGCTGGCTTATGGCCTTGACCGTACCGACAACAAAACAATCGCTGTTTATGACCTTGGCGGCGGTACATTCGACGTCACGATCCTCGAGATTGATGATGGTCTGTTCGAAGTGAAGTCCACCAACGGTGACACGTTCCTTGGTGGTGAAGATTTTGACATGCGCATCGTGAATTACCTTGCAGGTGAGTTCAAAAAAGAGAACTCGGTCGATCTGACGAAAGACAAGATGGCTTTGCAGCGCCTCAAGGAAGCTGCGGAAAAAGCAAAGATCGAATTGTCTTCGTCTTCCAGCACAGAAATCAACCAGCCGTTTATCTCGATGGGGTCTAACGGGCAGCCACTGCACATGGTCATGAAGCTGACACGTGCCAAGCTGGAAAGCCTGGTTGGCGATCTGATCAAGGCATCATTGAAGCCTTGTAAGGAAGCGATCAAAGACGCGGGCCTGTCCACATCTGACATCGACGAAGTCGTGTTGGTTGGCGGTATGACACGTATGCCAAAGGTCAAAGAAGAAGTGGCCAAGTTCTTTGGTAAGGAAGCGCACCAAGGTGTGAACCCTGACGAAGTGGTTGCCATGGGTGCCGCTATTCAGGCTGGTGTTCTGCAAGGCGACGTCAAAGATGTTGTTCTTCTGGACGTGACACCATTGTCGCTGGGTATCGAGACGCTTGGTGGTGTGTTCACACGACTGATCGACCGCAACACAACGATCCCAACGAAGAAATCTCAGGTCTTCTCGACTGCCGAAGACAACCAGAACGCTGTGACACTGCGCGTGTTCCAGGGTGAGCGTGAGATGGCTGCCGACAACAAGATGTTGGGTCAGTTCAACCTTGAGGACATTCCACCAGCACCACGTGGTCTGCCGCAGATCGAAGTGACTTTCGACATCGACGCCAACGGCATCGTTGAAGTTGGCGCCAAAGACAAAGGCACCAACAAAGAACAAAAGATCACGATTCAAGCCTCTGGCGGTCTGTCTGATGACGACATCGAAGCAATGGTCCAAGACGCCGAAGCAAACGCGGAAGCCGATAAAGAACGTCGCGAACTCGTCGATGCCAAAAACCAGGCGGAGAGCCTGATCCATTCGACTGAAAAGGCGATGGAAGAGCATGCAGACAAGGTTGACCCAACAACAATCGAAGCGATTGATTTGGCAATTGCTGCGTTGAAAGATGATCTGGAAGCCGAAAACGCTGACAAGATCAAATCTGGCATCCAGAACGTAACCGAAGCAGCCATGAAGCTGGGTGAGGCCATCTATAAGTCGCAGCAAGAAGCTGAAGGCGAAGTAGAGCCTGATGCGCCGGGTGCAGACGAAGAGATCCTCGATGCGGATTTCGAAGATCTGGACGGCGACAAGCGTGACAACTAAGGCTTCACGCCGCTGAGAATTGACCGGCCCGCAACCCGGGCCGGTCTTTTCCATTCCCAAGGGGGAAATCTATCATGGCAAAACGTGACTACTACGAGATTCTCGGCGTCGCCAAAGGTGCAGACGGTGCAACGATCAAAAAAGGCTACCGCCAAAAGGCGAAAGAGCTGCACCCTGATCGCAATTCAGACAACCCAAATGCCGAAGCACAGTTCAAAGAGGCAAATGAAGCCTATGAAGTCCTAAAGGACGAGAACAAGAAAGCGGCTTATGACCGCTATGGCCATGCCGCGTTTGAAAACGGCATGGGCAGCGGTGGTGGGCCACGCGGTGGTCAAGGCGACTTTGGCAGCGCATTTTCCGATGTCTTCGACGATCTATTTGGCGACTTCATGGGTGGGCGCGGCGGCGGTGGCGGTCGCAGAAGTGCGGCACAGCGCGGAAACGACCTGCGCTATAACCTCCGCATTAACCTAGAAGACGCTTTCTCGGGCATGCAAAAAACAATCAATGTCCCGACGGCCGTTGGCTGTGATTCGTGCAATGGCACTGGTGCCGAAGGCGGATCAGAACCACAAACATGCCCAACGTGTTCAGGCATGGGAAAAGTCCGCGCGCAACAAGGTTTCTTTACTGTAGAACGGACCTGTCCAACGTGTTCAGGCATGGGTCAGACGATCAAAGACCCTTGCACCACCTGCCATGGTCAAGGTCGCGTCGAGAAGGAGAAATCCTTGTCGGTGAACATCCCCGCCGGTGTTGAAACCGGCACACGCATTCGCCTCGCTGGCGAAGGCGAAGCGGGTATGCGGGGCGGGCCAACAGGTGATCTTTATATCTTTATAGAGGTGCAAGATCACGCACTCTTTGAGCGTGATAGCAGCAGTCTTTATTGCCGCGTGCCGGTGTCTATCGCGACAGCAGCACTGGGTGGCGAGATTGAGGTCCCGACAATTGATGGTGGCCGTAGCCGGGTGAAAGTGCCCGAAGGATCACAATCCGGCCGACAAATGCGGTTGCGCGGTAAAGGCATGCCAGCACTACGCGGTGGTGGCGTCGGTGACATGTTCATTGAACTTGCCGTCGAAACGCCTGTCAAACTGACATCACGGCAGCGCGAAATTCTTAAGGAATTCGACCAATTGAGCGAAGAGAACAATCCGCAAGGATCCAGTTTCTTTAACTCGGTCAAAAGTTTCTGGGATTCGATGAAAAGCTGATGCTTTAACCAGGATTTAAGGACAATCTTGGCAAACTGTTTTCATGAATCACTTTGCCGAAGTTCCCTCTCTGTTCTCAGATGACGAAATCATCGAAGCCGTGCCCTTACCAAAGGGCACGGTGCCGTCTTATATGCGCGACCATCGCAAGCGATTGCGCGAACGCTTTGTGACAGGCGGTGCTGCCGCCTTGCCAGACTATGAACTCCTTGAGCTTGTCCTGTTCCGCGCAATTCCTCAACGGGATGTGAAACCGCTCGCATCCGATCTGATTACGAGGTTCGGTGATTTCAACCGCGTGCTTTCAGCGTCACCCGATCAACTGAAACAGACGCGGGGTGTTGGTGACGCTGTTATCACCGAACTCAAAATCGTGGAGGCGGCAGCGCACCGCTTATCACGTTCCAGAATTATGCGACGTCATGTGCTTTCTAGCTGGGATGCCTTGGTTGATTACTGCCATACCACGATGGCGCACCGCGAGACTGAACAATTTCGCATCATCTATCTTGATACAAAGAACACGGTCATCACTGACGAGGAACAAGCAAAAGGAACCGTTGATCATGTCCCGGTCTATCCACGCGAAGTGGTCAAACGGGCGCTAGAGTTAAACGCGAGCGCGCTTATCTTGGTGCATAATCACCCGTCGGGCGACCCAACGCCATCGCAGGCTGATATCGATATGACCAAACAGATTGAAACGGCTGCGAATGCGCTCAACATCACGGTTCATGATCATCTGATTATTGGAAAGTCACGTGAGACAAGCTTCCGTGCGGAAGGGTATTTCGATCGCAGCCCTTAGTTGGATACGACAGCAACATCCGCGAATTTGTCAGCCAACAGCACAACTTCACCTACTTGGCTGCAGTCGGGCATTTGAATGGCGATACTAGACTTCATCAAAGGCAAATCACCGTTGGTCTGAATTGTCGTCGCATCGACCTCACGACCACAATTTGCTTCTGTGACGCTGACACCGATCCGTAAGTCGACCTGACCTTCCAGGTTCATATTGCCTGCGGGAAACGTGTAGACTTCAGCCTGAAGCGAGGCTTCATCCTCGGCTGTGCCCAGATATAAGACAAAACCATGTTGTCCCTCGCGAATGTCCTTGGCCTCATGCACAGACGCAGACCAAACATGACCAGGATCGCCGATCTCGGCGCCATCTTCGAGGGCATGAATGCGAATGTTGTCCACACCCTCCCACTGCAACACAGCGCGATCATATTGGCGTAGCTCCGGTACAAAAATATCGGTGCTTGCCTGCACAACATTGTCAAAAGCGACGGCAAACTCCGCTGCCGGCATCAACGCGGGTACGACCACTTGCGCATCACCGTTCCGCTCCGTCTTTGCCGAAAAGATCAAACCTTCATGCCGCACTGAAAAGTCTGAGTTTTCAAAACAGGGCGCCGAGACTGTTAATTCGACAAGAGCCGCTGGCTGACGCTTTGCCGACAATGACGTTTCGCAGCCAACAACAGGCGTGGCCAAGATGGGCCCCATCCTTGGCACAGCGAATTCGGTATAGACGACATCAACAGCAAGCACTGTCTGGGTATTCGCCGCATGATCAAACGGAGTTGTGACAACATCAGGCATGCCAAAAACGGCATCGCCTTGTGCGTTCTTCGACATCATCAACGTGCGGGGGGCTTTGTTGTAGACTGGGTTGTCTTCTGCAGAAGCCATAGCAGGTGCAGTCTCACCGTACTGCACGATGAACCCTACAGCCGCAGCAAAAAGCACGGTCGAAGCTACTGTCCTTATGGTGTTTATGCGAGACATCCCCATCCCTCACGTCGGTTATATTCCGACGATCAATATGGTTTTCGACGGTGACCTCAGAACGTCGCCAATGTGTCAGTATTTAGGCAAGTCGGCCATGGCAATGTTTGAACTTTTTGCCTGAACCACAAGGACAGCTATCGTTGCGACCGGGGTTACCCCAAGTGGTCGGATCGTCCTCGTCAAAGCCCGGCTTTGCCTCTCCGGCTGCTACCCCAGCGGATGCCGCTGCAGCAGGGACCGCCGCTGCTGTCGCCGCTGCCGCGGCTTGCTGTTGCTGCCGGATTTGGGCGACCATCTGTTCTTGCTCTTCTTTCGACATGGGCCGGATCTGCGACAGCTTTTTCGTCACATCGGTCCGTAGGCTATCCAGCATGCTTTCAAACAGTTGGAAGCCTTCTGTTTTGTATTCATTCAGCGGATCACGCTGCGCATATCCACGAAAGCCAACAACGCCACGCAGGTGCTCAAGCGTCAGAAGATGCTCGCGCCATTTCGCATCAATCGTTTGCAACAGAATCTGCTTTTCGACATTGCGCATCGTCTCGTCGCCAAATGCGTCCGTCTTCTCTTTCATAAAGCCATCGGCGGCTTCTTCTAGCCGCTCGCGGATGTCATCATCATCGACACCCTCTTCTTCGGCCCAAGCTTTTACCGGCAGGTCCAGCCCAAGTTGCTCAACCGTCGCATCCTGTAAACCTTGCGTATCCCATTGATCTGCATATGTTTTTGGCGGCATGTGATCATGTACCAAATCATCGATCACTTGATCGCGCATGTCTTTGGTGACCTCGGAAAGATCTTTCGCTTCCATGATGTCGCGACGCTGCGCAAAGATCACCTTGCGCTGCTCGTTCATCACGTCGTCAAATTTCAAAAGCTGTTTACGGATGTCAAAGTTGCGACCTTCGACCTTGGCTTGCGCGCGCTCAAGCGACTTGTTGACCCACGGGTGAACAATCGCTTCGCCCTCTTTCATCCCCAAACCAGACAAAACTTTTTCAAGCCGGTCGGACCCAAAAATCCGCATCAAATCATCTTCCAATGACAAGAAGAAAGACGAGCGTCCCGGGTCACCCTGGCGGCCTGAACGACCACGCAGCTGGTTATCAATACGGCGGCTCTCGTGACGCTCTGTCGCGAGCACATAAAGACCACCAACGGCCTTCACTTTTTCTTTCTCATCCGCGACTTCGTTTTCGATCTTTTGACGCAGTGCTTCGATGTCTGCGTCAGGGTCATCAGCCACGGCCTGAAGCACGCGCATTTCGACGTTTCCGCCCAGTTGAATGTCCGTACCGCGCCCGGCCATATTTGTCGCAATTGTGACGGCGTTCAGCTTTCCCGCGTCTGCAACAATCTGCGCCTCTTGTTCGTGCTGTCGCGCGTTGAGCACATTAAAAGTGATTCCTTCGGCTTTCAGCATCTCTGCCAACGCCTCAGATTTCTCGATTGAGGTCGTACCAACAAGGATCGGCTGGCCTTTTGCGTTGGCCTCTTTGATCTCTTTCACGACACCTTCGAATTTCTCGCGTGCGGTCCGGTAGACCTGATCGTCTTCGTCGACACGTGCAACGGGACGGTTTGTCGGAACTTCAACAACACCAAGGTTGTAGATCTCCTGGAATTCTTCTGCCTCGGTCGAAGCCGTGCCTGTCATGCCGCCCAATTTGTCATAGAGGCGGAAGTAGTTTTGGAACGTCACAGAGGCCAAGGTCACGTTCTCTGGTTTGATCGAGCAATTCTCTTTGGCTTCAATCGCCTGATGCAGACCGTCGGATAGACGGCGACCCGCCATCATCCGGCCAGTAAATTCGTCGATCAGGACAACTTCGTTATCGCGGACGATATAGTCTTTGTCCTTGGTAAATAGTTTATGCGCACGCAGACCTTGGTTGACGTGATGCACCAGCGTCGCACTCTCAGGATCATAAAGCGATTGGCCTTCGGGCAACAAACCAGTTTCGCTCAACCGCGCTTCCAGAAAATCGTTGCCTTCGTCGTTGAACGTCACCTGTCGTGTCTTTTCGTCAAGCGTGTAATGTTCGTCCAGCACCTCGGGGATGATCTTATCAACGGTTGCATACATCTCAGAGCGGTCTTGGGCAGGGCCCGAAATAATCAGTGGCGTCCGTGCCTCGTCGATCAGGATACTGTCCACCTCATCCACGATCGCAAAGTTGTGGTAGCGCTGATAAATCTGGCTCAGCTCGGACTTCATGTTGTCGCGCAGATAGTCAAAGCCAAGTTCATTGTTCGTGGCGTAGGTCACATCGCAGGCATATGCAGCTTTCTTTTCGTCCTCAGGCTGCTGTGGCACCACAACACCCGTCGTCAGGCCCAAAGCACCATAAACCTTGCTCATCCATTCTGCGTCACGGCGCGCCAGATAGTCGTTCACAGTAACAATGTGGACGCCCTTGCCGGTCAGCGCATTCAGGTAGGCCGGGAAGGTCGCAACAAGCGTTTTACCTTCACCTGTTTTCATTTCTGCAATGTTGCCCTGATGCAGAAAGATACCGCCCTTCAGCTGTGTATCAAAGGCACGCAGACCCAACGCCCGCTTGGCCGCCTCGCGGCAGTTTGCAAATGCTTCGGGCAGTAGATCATCCAGGCTTTCGCCTGACATTGCGCGTTTTGCGAGCTCTTCTGTCTTTTCTTTAATACCTTCGTCGGACAATGCCTCAAACTCAGGCTCCATCGCGTTGATCTTATCAACCAACGGGCGGGCAGCCTTTACTTTGCGGTCGTTTGCGCTGCCAAACACCTTTTTGGCAATGTTTCCGAAACCCAGCATATTTTCTCCGGCGGCGCAGTCGCGCCTGTCTGACATCTATTTGAGAGGAGGTCGCTTGTAGGCCCGGTGCAGGCCACTTAGAAAGGGCCAAGGATACACTACTTTAGGCCCCCTCGAGGCATTCAAGGGATGTAAGGGGCCGCCTCTATACTGTCAACGCCGCGGGCATTCGCGGCCTATCAAGGGATCGTTTAATGCTGAAACATGTTACTTTTTTGGGTGCTGCGGCGATAGCTGCCGTCATATCGACAAGTGCCGCCGCCCAAGACGTGACCGCAGATACTGTTGTCGCAACCGTGGGGGACACAGAAATCACCTTGGGTGAGGTGATTGTCGCGCGTGCACAGCTACCAGCACAGTTTGCACAGTTCCCAAATGAACAGCTTTTCAACGGAATTTTGGATCAACTCATTCAACAGCAACTTCTTGCGGATCAGGTTGAAGACGTTCCTGCCAGCGTAAAATACACTTTGAGCGTTGAGCGCCGGTCGCTGTTGGCAGCTGAAATTGTCGACCAAGTCACCGAGAACGAAATCGCTGAGGCTGATATTGAAGCCGCTTATGAAGCACGTTTCGCAGATGTGGCCGAGATCGAAGAATTCAACGCAAGCCACCTTTTGGTAGAAACCGAAGAAGAGGCTTTGGCCGCGAAAGCGCGTATCGATGACGGCCAAGATTTTGCCGACGTGGCGCGTGATGTGTCGACCGGCCCAACAGGGCCAAATGGCGGCAACCTTGGCTGGTTCGGCGCAGGTGCGATGGTACCTGAGTTTGAGGCCGCAGTTATAGCGCTTGAGATCGGTGGGGTTTCTGATCCGTTCGAGACACAGTTCGGCTGGCACGTCACCACACTGAATGAAAAGCGGGTGCAGGCACGTCCAACTTTGGATCAATTGCGTCGCGAACTGACCGGGGAACTTCAAGAAGCTGCGATCAATGCGCGCCTTGATGTCCTGATCGCTGAAGAAACGATCGTGAAGCCAGAGCCAGAGCAGTTTGACCCTGACCTGATCGACCGCGTCGATCTGTTGGACTAAGCAATCATGGACATTTCGCCTCTCGCGCCAGAGCGGTTTCCGGATCTTCCGGAAATCGCCGGCGTCACCTTTGCAACTGCAGCCGCTGGTGTGAAATACCAAGACCGCAATGATGTGATGCTGGCGCTTTTGGCACCGGGCACATCGGTGGCTGGGGTTTTCACACAATCAGCAACGCGTTCGGCCCCGGTTTTGGATTGCCAGAATAAGCTAGGCAGTGATCCATCAACGGGGGCGGCGATCCTCGTGAATTCCGGCAACTCGAACGCTTTCACCGGCGGGCGCGGCGTCAGTTCGGTGGAGGCCGTCGCGCAGGCTGTCGCGTCTGCGGTTGATGTGCCGATCGCGCGGGTGTTTACCGCCTCAACAGGCGTGATCGGCGAACCGCTGCCGCATGATCGGATCGTGGCCAAAATAGCTGAAATGCACATTAATCAGTCAAGCGCTGCGATTGAGGATGCAGCCCGCGCGATTATGACAACCGACACCTTCCCCAAGGGTGCCACTGCGACCATCAAAATCGACGGCAAAGATATCCACATCGCAGGGATCGCCAAGGGATCTGGCATGATCGCACCGGATATGGCGACGATGCTGGCCTATATTTTTACCGACGCAAAGATTGGTCAGGGTGACTTGCAGAAACTGGTGTCGGAACTGAACGCCAAGACGTTCAACTGCATTACCGTTGATAGTGATACATCGACGTCCGACACGCTGATCATGGGTGCGACGGGCGCGTCCGGTGTTGATGTGACAGGGAACGACGCCTTTGGACAAGCACTCCACACGGTCATGCAGGACCTCGCCCATCAAGTCGTTCGCGACGGCGAAGGGGCGACCAAGTTTGTCACAGTGAAAGTGACCGGGGCAAAGGATGATGCGGACGCACACAAAGTAGCACTTTCGATTGCAAACTCTCCCTTGGTGAAAACCGCAATCGCGGGTGAGGACGCCAATTGGGGGCGCGTTGTCATGGCCGTTGGAAAATCAGGGGCTGCCGCTGACCGTGACCGATTAAGCATCCGCTTTGGCGATATCACCGTTGCCAAAAATGGCTGGCGCGCGCCAGATTATTCTGAGGATGCAGCGAGTGCCTATATGAAGAACGATGAACTCGAGATCGGTGTTGATCTGGGGATTGGGGAAGGGGCAAGCACCGTTTGGACCTGTGATCTGACCCACGGCTATATCAGTATCAACGCAGATTATCGGTCATGAAGGTTGTTTTGGTGTCAGCTGTCGCGCTGATTGACCCCGACGGCCGCATCTTGCTGGCGCAGCGACCCGAGGGCAAATCAATGGCGGGCCTTTGGGAATTTCCCGGCGGCAAAGTCGAACCAAGCGAGACGCCAGAAGTCGCTTTGATCCGCGAACTACAAGAAGAGTTGGGTATCGACACATGGGCATCCTGCCTTGCACCATTGACCTTCGCCAGCCACTCTTATGATGATTTCCACCTGCTGATGCCGCTGTTTGCCTGCCGCAAATGGGACGGCACACCGCAATCGCGTGAAGGCCAGGCCTTGAAATGGGTTCGGGCGAATGAACTGCGCGACTATCCGATGCCAGCGGCAGATGTACCTTTGATCCCGATCCTTCGGGATTGGCTGTAGCTGCGCTAAATCTCTAAAGACGCCTTTTCGGCAATATCGTTTAGGTCGGGCTTTCCGCTCGGGCCTATCACGACATAATTCGCATTTCCGGCACTCCACGAGACGAAATCAAACCCGTTTATGGTGCGTTCGTTGAATGACGGCGCACCTGTCGCCGTTCCATCGCTCTGCTGCAAACACAGGGCAACAACTACGCCGTCCACATCGCGGTACATCAATTGCGCAACGGGCTTACCATTTGCCACCAACAAACGACCACCCTCAAAAGTCAGTCCAAATTCGGTCATGTCAGGGATCGAAAAGCTGGCCCCAATCGTGTTGCCAAGCCAGGTTTCAATATGATCGGATTCGTCCGCGCCCACTTCGACCAAATGCCGCCCTTGGCTGGCATAAACGGCGTGGTAATCCGCGATATCAGCCAACCATCCAGCCGTCTGAACGGGTGCGCTATCACCTTTCAATGCGTAACCACCTATGCCACCCAGAACGAACACAACCAGACTTGCCGCCAATGCACCCCAAATCGGGCGCTGCTTTGGTGCTGCAACTTCTGGCATTGACGTGGCTTTGATCTGCTGGGCAAGTGCGAAGGGCACAGGTGCATCCAATTCGGCCTCAAACGCCTCTTGCGCCAACGCATCCGCTGCGAGCAATGCGTCAAGTTCAGCCTGCGCTGCGGGATCAGCTGCAAGTCGTGCTTCAACAGCTTCCGCTGCGGCAGCATCCAACTCACCATCCAGATAGGCACTTAATTTTGTGGAAAAATCGGTCATGTCACGCCAGTTTCCTCCACTGTTAAACCCGATACAAGCTGTTTGCGCGCGCGGTGAATGCGGCTCATGACCGTACCAATCGGAATACCCAGCAACTCTGACACCTCACGGTAACTATACCCCTCTGCACAGACGAGCATCAAAGGTTGCGATAACTCTTGATCAAGGTCGGCGACCTTGCCGCGCACTTGCTTGGCCTCAAGAACTTCATCAGCACTTCCCGGCGCGCGCAGCTCCGACGCTTCTGCGGCATCGACTTGGCCTTCGCCTTGACGGACCTTGCGTTTGCGAATTTCGCTAACCCAAAGGTTACGCACCACACGAAACATCCAACGATCAAACGGTTGTCCCGGATCATACTGCTGCCATTTCTGAAGCGCGGTCGTGCAAGCCTCTTGGAGTAGATCATCTGCATCAGGGCCTGAACGTGTCAAGCTTACCGCGAAACGCCGTAAGCGCGGCAACAGGTTAATCATTTCCGATTTGAACTGGTCAGAGGTCATTGCCATCGCAAAATTTGCTTCAAGAACAAGCATACTATGTCCGATGGCAGGGCCTATTAACAGTTCTAAAAAACAAATTACTCGTTACTCAGCGATTGATCGCTGTACACAAAGCTGGGCGCCAATCCGGGACAAAACCGCGCCCAGCTACTCGACTTACTTGGCGATATGCCAAACACCACCGACGCCATCGCCGTTTGTGTCGCCAGGCGCGGTATCACCGACCCAGAAGTAAAGTGGTTCGCCATCTTTGGCCCATTGCATTGTGCCATCGCGACGCTCGATCTGTGTCAGGCCGTCCATCGCACCACCGGTTGCAAGGTACGGAGGCCAGCTGGCAGCACAGCTGTCGTAGCAATTCGACGTATTCGCTGTGTCCTTATCAAAAGTATAAAGCGTCATGCCGTTTTCGGCGGTCAACGGTCCATGCCCGGCAACAAGCGTGATCTGCTCTGGGGCTGCGTCATATGAATAATAGTCACCTTGCGCATATGCTTGGTCGCAACCAGCAACGATGACACCAAGGGTGAGAGCGGCAATAAGTTTCATGTCAGTGTTCCTACAATAATGTTTCGAACGACTGTCTGTGTCGCTCTTATAAGGGTTACGCGGTAGGGCGCGAAATTATTCCCCGGACAGGAAAATTATTTCTCCAATCGAAGCCGAATATAAATATAATGTATATTTTTCATATACTTAAAATGGTGCAAATAAAAAAGGCGGACCAATTGGCCCGCCCCGTTTTGTTCTATGAAATGCTAAATTATAGGTTCCGTTCGACCTCTTCGCGCTCGAAAATCTCGATCACGTCGTCGGGGCGGATGTCTTCGTAGTTTTCAAATGCCATGCCGCATTCTTGGCCGGACTGTACCTCTGGCACTTCGTCCTTGAAGCGCTTGAGCGTCTTCAATGTACCTTCGTGGATGACCACGTTGTCGCGCAGCAAGCGCACGCCTGCGGAACGACGGGCAACACCCTCGGTCACAAGACAACCCGCGATTTTGCCGACATTCGAGACCTTAAAGACCTCTTTGATCTTGGCATAACCGATGAACTTTTCACGGATCTCGGCAGAGAGCAGACCAGAGGCTGCCGCTTTCACATCATCCACAAGGTCGTAGATAACCGAATAATAGCGGATCTCGACGCCCTTTTGGTTGGCTGTGTTCCGCGCGGATGTATTCGCACGAACGTTAAAGCCAAACACTGGCGCACCAGAGGCTTCGGCCAAGCCGATATCGGTTTCCGTGATCGCACCAACACCGGAGTGCAGGACGCGCACGCGCACCTCATCGTTACCGATCTTCTCCATCGCTTGAACGATCGCTTCAGCAGAACCCTGCACGTCAGCTTTGACGAGGATTGGCAATTCACTGACGCTTTCGCTTGCTTTGGCATTCGCCATCAACTGCTCAAGTGTTGTCGCGGCGCCAGCGGCGGCGCGTTTCTCTTTTGCAGCTTTTTCACGATATTCCGCGATTTCACGCGCCTGTGCGTCGGTTTCCACTACGTTCAGAACGTCACCCGCTTCGGGTGTACCGTTAAGGCCAAGCACCTCAACAGGGACAGCAGGGCCAGCTTCTTGGACACGGTCGCCTTTGTCGTTGATCAGCGCACGGACCTTACCGTACTGCTCGCCCACAACAAAGATATCACCCTGACGCAGCGTACCATTCTGAACCAGAACAGTTGCCACAGGGCCGCGACCCACATCAAGCTGGGCTTCAATCACTGCACCTTCGGCAAACCGGTTTGGGTTGGCTTTCAGTTCAAGGATTTCAGACTGCAACGCAATCGCCTCAAGCAATTCATCCAGACCCTGACCCGTGATCGCAGAGACTTCGACGTCCTGCACATCACCAGACATTTTCTCCACAATGACTTCGTGCTGCAGCAAGTCGGTCCGCACCTTATCAGGGTTCGCATCCGGCTTATCAACTTTGTTGATCGCCACGATCATCGGCACTTTGGCCGCTTTCGCGTGGTTAATCGCTTCGATCGTTTGCGGCATAACAGCGTCATCAGCAGCAACGACAAGCACGACAATGTCAGTCACTTGCGCACCGCGCGAACGCATGGATGTAAACGCCGCGTGACCCGGTGTATCAAGGAATGACAGAACAGCGCCGCTGTCCGTTGTCACCTGATAGGCACCAATGTGCTGGGTGATACCGCCCGCTTCGCCAGCCACAACTTTTGCGTTGCGGATCGCATCAAGCAGCGATGTCTTACCGTGGTCAACGTGACCCATGATCGTGATGATCGGAGGACGCCCTTGCAGGTCTTCGTCTTTGTCTACAATCGCTGTCAGAACGTCTTCGACATCGGCGTCAGACACGCGGACAACTGTGTGGCCAAATTCTTCGATGATCAGCTCGGCTGTATCCGCATCAATCGTCTGGTTCTGTGTTGCCATGATGCCGTTGGTCATCAACGACTTCACAACATCAGACACACGCTCCGTCATACGGTTTGCCAATTCAGAAACAGTAATCGCCTCTGGCAGGGCAACCTCGCGGAAGACCTTTTCACGCTCGGCCGATACACCCATTGCTTTCGCACGGGCGCGGTCTTGCTTGCGCTTCATCGCAGCCATAGACCGCTGACGGCCACCATGACGGCCTGCCATCGCATCGTTCACTGTCAGCTTGCCTGACCGGCGACCATCATCACGACCTGGCTTTGCCTTGGTCTTGTTATCGCGGTTTTCCGCAGGACGGTCTGTTTTGCGTGGTGCAGCAGTTGGGCGCGAAATCTCGGTTTCGCCGGGAACCGCAGCAGCGGCGGGCGGTGCATTCGCAATCGCCTTCGCTTTTTCGACTTCGGCCTTCTTGCGCTCTTCTTCATCAGCTTTGGCTTTGGTCCGCTCTTCACGGGCCTTGTCTTCAGCTTCTTTGGCTTCGATCTCGGCGCGGCGCGCTTCACGCTCGACGGCGCGTTCTTTTTCCTCAGCGGCACGCTTTGCCGCGTCTTCAACTTCGCGGGCTTTCGCCATCTTCAGCGCGTTCATCCGGCGCTCAAGTTCCACATCCGAAATACCGGCAGGGCGCTTTGAAGGATCGCCACCAACAGGACCACCAGATGTCATAGGTTTAGCCGCACCGGGCTTGGGCACCACAACGCGCTTGCGTTTGGTTTCCACCACGACGTTCTTGGTCCGCCCATGGCTAAAGCTTTGCTTCACGTTTGAAGGACGTGAACCACCAAGGCCGAGTGTCTTTTTACCGTCGTTATCGCTCATTTAGCTTCTGTATCCTTCTCGGTGGCCGTATCGCCACCGTTCGTTTCGCGTAAACCGCGCAGCTTTGTGGCTTCCTCTACAACACGGTTGCTGAGTCTGCCAGTCGCAAGCGCGCCATGTATCACACTTTGCCGCCCAAAAGCCAAACCCAATTCGGTTGACGTCAAACAGCCAAAATATCGGGCACCTTCTGGCGTCCATAGTTTCGTTTTGCCCCGCTCAGACCCATCAGAGGCCTGCATCAGAACACGGACCGGGCTGCCACCGGCAAGCCAACCCTTCACTTTCTCAAATCCGCAGACCGCGCGCCCCGATTTCCGTGTTAACGCAATCAGATCAACGGTGCGGCGGGCAAGTTGACGTTCAACTTCCTCTACCAAACCGTCAGGCACAGTCACCCCCTGCTTGGCAGAACGTGAAAACTGACCCTTCTTCGCTTCTTCAAGCGCGGTCCGATCAGCCGTCACATACATGCCCCGGCCCGGCAGTTTACCCAAGATATCAGGTACAACCTGATTATCCGGCCCCACAACAAAGCGGATCAGCCCAGCTTTTGGCTGCACTTCACCGGTAACGATGCACTTACGCTCGGCATCGTCCCGGTCTTTGTTATGGCCACCACGCGCCATCTGCGATCCAATCAGAGGCCTGAGATCAGGCCTCCTCCTCCGCGTTTAGCTCTTCTTCGGCAGCCGCCGCTTCCGCAGCTAGTTCCTCTGGATCAACCCAACCCAGCATGACGCGGGCTGTCATCACCATATCTTGAGCTTCCTCCAGCGAAATCTCGAATGGCTCAAGAACACCATCGTCTTTCACGCGCTCGCCGTTTTCTGTGGTCCAGCCACCGGCCAGTTCCCAATCTGCGCAGGTTGCAAAGTCTTCCAGCGTTTTCACGCCATCTTTGCCCAGCGCTTCGAGCATCGCAGGCGTCAGACCCTCAAAGTTGGCAAGGCTGTCTTCGACACCCAATGCGCGGGCCGCATCCATTGCTTTCTTGGCTTGCGCCTCAAGGTAGTCGCGGGCACGGGCCTGTAATTCGCCAGCTGTATCTGCATCGACACCTTCGATGACCAACAGCTCTTCTGCTTCAACGTAGGCGACTTCTTCCAGGTTCGTGAACCCTTCTGATACCAATAGTTGGGCAAAGAATTCGTCCAAATCAAGGGTATCCATGAACAATTTCGTGCGCAGTTCGAACTCTGCCTGACGACGCTTGCTCTCTTCTTCCTCGGTCATGATATCGATATCAAGACCGGTCAGTTGCGACGCAAGGCGCACGTTCTGACCACGACGGCCAATGGCCAGCGACAGTTGCTCTTCTGGCACAACGACTTCGATCTTGCCGGCTTCTTCGTCCAGAACAACCTTGGATACCTCGGCTGGCTGCAACGCGTTCACAAGGAACGTTGGCATGTCTTCATTCCACGGAATGATGTCGATCTTTTCGCCCTGAAGTTCATTCACAACGGCCTGTACGCGTGAACCACGCATACCGACACAAGCGCCAACAGGATCGATGGAGTTGTCATAGCTGATCACGGCAATCTTGGCGCGAGAACCAGGATCACGGGCAACGGCCTTGATCTCGATAATGCCTTCATAGATCTCTGGCACTTCCATCTTGAACAGTTCCGCCATGAATTCAGGCGCTGTCCGGCTGAGGAAGATTTGCGGGCCACGCTGTTCGCGGCGCACTTCTTTGATGAAACAACGGATACGATCATTGGGGCGATACGCTTCGCGACCGATCTTTTCGTTGCGGCGCAACACGGCTTCACCAGCGCCCACATCGACGATGACATTGCCGTACTCTTCGCGCTTGACCAGCGCGTTGATGATTGTACCGGCACGATCTTTGAATTCTTCGTACTGCTTGTCACGCTCCGCCTCGCGGACCTTTTGCAAGATCACCTGCTTGGCAGATTGCGCAGCGATACGGCCCAATTCAACGGGTGGCACTTCTTCGATGAACTGCTGACCGACTTCTGGGTCTTCCATATACTCTTTGGCTTGGGCGACTGTGAACTCGGCCTGATAGTTTTCAAGCTCTTCGTCCTCAACCACTGTCCGCACACGTGTGAACGTGGCCTTACCAGTCTTGCGGTCGATGGCGACACGGATGTCCATCTCTGCGCCGTAGCGGGATTTGGCCGCACGGGCGAGCGATTCTTCCATCGCTTCCACAACAAGCCCGGGTTCGATGTTCTTTTCGCGGGCCACGGCCTCTGCTGTTTGCAAAAGCTCCAACTGGTTGGCGGATGTATATGCCATTAAGTGTTCTCCTCGCCATCAATGATGGTTTCGATTTCATCAAATTGGGTCTCGTCAATCTGACCCGCATCTTTACGTCCGCGCAATACGTCGCGGATCAACTCATCTGTCAGGACCAATTTGGCGTCTGACAGCCATTCAAATTTCAAACCGATGGTGCCTTCGGTGATCGTGATCAACACCTCGTCACCCTCAGTACCTGCCAGCGCGCCCTTAAAGCGGCGGCGACCATCAATCAGCTCATCCGTTTCAATCTTGGCTTCAAAGCCTTCCCATTGTTCGAAATCCTTCAAACGGGTCAGGGGGCGGTCGATACCGGGGCTGGAAACCTCAAGCGTATAAACATCCACAATCGGATCTTCGACATCCAAAGTCGCACTGACCGCAGTTGACACCTGCGCACATTCGTCAACTTCAATCTGTCCATCGGGACGCTGCACCATAATCTGCAGGATGCTTTCCTTGCCAGTCATCAAACGCACGCGCACAACTTCGAACCCCATGTCTTCAATGACTGGAGTGATAATTTCAGCGATACGGCGGTCAATGGCCGCTTTGGCGATTAGATCGTTCATCATTCTTTCCGACTTATCATTCGGCACAAAAAAACGGGCGCGCGGCCCGTTGTGAATTCCGGTGGTGTCTGGGGGTGGAAGCCAAACGCCGCTGTTGAGCACGATATACGGAAGGTTTGCCGTAACTGCAAGGGGTGGACTCAACTTCGCGGATCTATCACCACATAAGGGTCATCAAAGCGGCTGAGGTACAGCGCTAACCGATCAAAGTCCCACCACTGCTTCAACAGTGATTTCTTATGGAATTTTGGCACTGCAAAGATCTGTTCCGACGGTGGCATCTTCGCCGCCTCATCCGGATAGTGTTCTGCAAAAAACGACCGGAACGCCTCTGGGTACTTCTGCGGGAACTCACCGTTAAAGCGATTCCAAGGCTTAATCCGACCAGCAAAATGCAAAATGTACGGATCACACGACTCGATCAGGTAGCTAAAGCGGCCCGAATATAGCCAATTCCAGTGATAAGACAGCTCAGACCAGTTGTCGCGGAACACAATATTCAGAACAGACTGATCATGAAGATTCAGAACCTCTGGCTTCGTCGACATCAGATCAATTGACTTCGACTGGATCTCAGCCGCCTCCCACCGAGGGACATCAATCAACAAAATCCCTGCGTTAAAGTAAGGTGCAGGCGTCTGTCCCAGCGCCTTGAACTCGGGCATCTGCTTTAGCATCTGAGCGCGCTGATGGCTGGTGCGGACTGCCGCAATAGGATGACCATCAAGCAACGGAATATCCAACAGCTTGGAGTAATCACCACCGCGCAAGGAAATATCACTATCCAGATACAGGATGCGATCATACTCGGCCGCAAACGCAGAAGGAATGAACAAACGCAGATAGCTTGATAGGTTGATCCGATAACTTTGCGGAGCATCCTCAAGGACGTCAGGCAGTGGCAATTGGCAAATGCGCACAGGCAGATGTTGCAGCTTTTCCGGCAATGCGATTGCATCACTGCTGCAAATACAAACATCAAAGTCCGGGTCAGGATGGCGTTCAAATATCTGCGACACGACAAAGGCCGCGAACTTCATGAACCCTTGATCACAGCAAAGAACAATCGCCTTGCGATGTTTTGCGGGTACAGTCGCAGTGTATTTTGTCATCAATGCAGTTCCTTTGGCGCTTCCAGATAACGCACGCGATGATCCCTACATTGGTGATCCACCGAGGCCAAACGAAAAACGCCCCACCTTTCGGCAGGGCGTTTCGTTTCTCATGCAAGCAATGCTTACGCTTCAGACCAACGCTCAGCCATGCGTGCGTTGTCCATCTGCCAGAGGTTACCCACTGTGTCAGGTGAAGAGATCCGGTTGTTCACGGCCTGCACGTAGTTGGCAAACATTGGCACCAGAACACCGCCATCGTCACGCAGGATTTCCTGCATCTCGAAGTACTGCTCCTGACGCTTGGCGCTGTCCAATTCGGCACGGGCCATCAACAACAACTCTTGGAAGCGCGCACTGTCGTCGCCGTCCCATTGGCTGTCGTTCCAAGGCACACCAGCCTCATAAGCGGTTGAGAACATCCAGTCCTCTGTCGCACGACCAGACCAGTATACAGCCGAGAATGGCTTTTTCAGCCAGACGTTGGACCAATAGCCATCGGACGGCTCTTGGACAACATTCAGATTGATACCACCGCTAGCAGCGGATGCCTGGAACAGCTGAGCCGCATCTACAGCACCTTCAAACGCAGCATTTGATGCGCTGATGTCAATATCGAGGCTATCGAGGCCAGCTTGCTGGAGGTAGAATTTGGACTTGTCTGGATCATAGGCCAGCTGCTCCATCTCGGCATGATAGAACTGGTTTGCGGGGCCAATTGGCGTGTCGTTACCGACCTTACCGTGACCCAGCAGGATCTTGTCGACCATTTCCTGACGGTTGATACCATACTTCAGCGCGCGGCGGACGTTGACGTCGTTGAACGGCGCATTATCGGTCAGCATTGCAAAGGTATAGTGCTGGTTGCCCGTCACTTCCTGAATGCGCAGCGCGGGGTTCGCACGCAGCAATGCTTCGGTCTTAAAGTCGATCCGGTTAATCGCATCAACCTGACCGGTCATCAGCGCGTTCATACGTGCTGTGTTATCGTTGATGGCGATATATTCGATCTCGTCGAAGAAGCCAGCGCCGTCACCTTTGTAGTGATCAGGGTAGCGGGTTGCGACCATGCGCACGCCCGGATCAAACGACTGAACCTGATAAAGACCTGTACCGATACCACTGGCGATCGCTTCTTCGATCTGGCCTGCAGGATACATCAGCAGGTGATAGTCAGACATCAGATATGGGAAGTCAGCGTTACCAGCTTCCAGCACAAACTGGACTTGGCTGTCGGACATCTTCTTCATCTCAGAGATCGCAGCCACGATAGGTTGGGCTGCGGATTTCGCGCCTTCTGCCACGTGCAGTTGAAGCGATTCGATCACATCATCAGCGCCAAATGACTTGCCGTTGTGGAACGTCACGCCCTGACGCAGGTTGAATGTCCAAGTTTTCGCATCTGCCGAAGCTTCCCAGCTTTCGGCCAATTCACCCTTGAGCATACCGTCAGCGCCAACCTCGGTCAGGCTGTCAAACACCGCACCCTGTGCGGATGCGATCATGTAAAGGTCAGAGTGCGTCCGGCCATCCCAGCTATCAGATGTGTTGGCACCTGACAGACCTGCTGTCAGCTTTCCGCCACGTGTTTGCGCGCGCAGTGGCATGCCTGAAAGGCCCAGCACACCGGCAGCAACACCTGTTTTCAATAGACCGCGTCTACTAATTCCGTGCATATTGTCGTTCTCCCTAGTTATTAGTTCAGGCATGAGCCGCCCGATTTTGTCACCACTTACGTGGATGATTCGTGTTACATCTTATCAACAGCTGCATCGCCGATGTTATCAACTCCGCGTTCCGTCAGCAGATTAGTCAGCCAATCCGGGTCCATTTCAGGGACCGAAGACAGCAACAGATCCGTGTAGGCGTGATGCGGCGGCTTAAACATTTCCACTTTTGGTCCTTGTTCAACCACACGTCCGTCTTTCATCACGACAACCTCGTCAGCGATGGCACGTACCGTCGCAAGATCGTGTGTGATGAACATATAAGTAAGCGACAGTTCATCCTGCAAGCGCGCCAATAGTCGCAGAATTCCTTCGGCGACCAATTGGTCCAACGCGGATGTGACCTCATCACAGATGATAAACTTTGGCTCTGCCGCCAATGCGCGTGCGATACCAATACGTTGCTTTTGACCACCTGACAGCTCGGACGGCAGGCGATGATAATACTGTGAAGGCTCAAGTTCGATCTGCTCAAGTAGTGCGTCGACCTTCTTGCGTTTCTCCGCGCCCTTGAGCCCAAGATAAAACTCAACAGGTCGCGCAATGATCTGGCCAATCGACATACGCGGGTTCAGCGCGGTATCGGCCATTTGGTAAATCATCTGCACTTGACGTAATTGATCCTTGCTGCGCTTGCGGTAATCAGGCGGCATCACTTCGCCATCGACCATGATTTGTCCCGCACTCGGGGGCAAAAGGCCCGTAATACAACGTGCGGTCGTAGATTTTCCCGACCCGCTTTCACCCACAACCGCCACGGTCCGGCCTTCGTGCATGTCAAAGCTGACGTCATGCAAAACTGGCACTGTGCCATACGCAGCATCGACATTCTGAACGCTGACAACAGGCACCGAACCAGTGTGAACGGCCGGCTTCAACGGGCGCTCAAAACTGCGCACAGCCCAAAGCGATTTCGTGTATTCCTGCGTCGGCGCGGAGAGCATTGTGCGGGTATCGGCCGTTTCAACTTCATCGCCCTTAAGCAACACTTTGATGGTGTCAGCCATCTGCGCGACGACTGCCAAGTCGTGCGTGATGTAGATCGCAGCAGTATTAAACTGCTCAACAATGTCACGGATCGAGGCCAAAACCTCGATCTGGGTGGTCACATCCAGCGCGGTTGTTGGCTCATCAAAGATGATCAGATCGGGACGGCACGACATCGCCATCGCGGTCATGCAGCGTTGTAATTGCCCACCGGACACTTGGTGTGGATAGCGAAAACCAATCTGTTCGGGGTTTGGCAGGCGCAGCTTGCGGTAAAGCTCCATCCCGTCTTCTTCGCTTTCGCCGCGCCCCATCACGCCATGTTGAACCGGACCTTCAACATGCTGATCCATCAGTTTGTGGGCAGGGTTAAAGCTGGCGGCAGCAGACTGGGCAACATAGGCAATGCGTTTACCCAGCAATTCGCGTTTCACGGCGGCAGATGCCGTCAGCAGATCGATACCGTCGAATTCAACTGTGCCCTTGCTGATCCGCACGCCATCACGGGTGTACCCCATTGCGGCCAAACCAAGTGTGGACTTGCCCGCACCGGATTCACCGATCAGCCCCAGCACTTCACCCTTTTGCAAGGTCAGGTCGACACCATTGATAATGGGATTCCACGTCTCATCGCTGCGGCCTTCCAGCCAGACATCGCGCATTTTAACGAGTGGTTCTTCGCTCATTCTTTCAGCCCCGATGATTTTTGCAGCATCCAGTCGACAACAAAATTGACAGCGACGGTGAGCAAGGCAATCGCGCCAGCCGCCAGTAATGGGGCCGTTGCAGCCATTGGCGCAAATTGTGCGAAGTTCACGAAACCGCCCAAATCACGCACCATCGTGCCCCAGTCCGCCAACGGCGGCTGGATTCCTACACCAAGGAAAGACAGCGCCGCGATTGTCAGGAAGACAAAGCAAAAGCGCAGACCAAATTCAGCAAGCAAAGGTGCCGTCGCATTTGGCAGGATTTCTTTGAAGACCAGATAGCCAAGGCCCTCACCCCGCAGCTTGGCCGCCTCAATATAGTCCATCACAACGATGTTTTGCCCAACCGCACGCGCCAAACGGTAAACGCGGGTGCTGTCGATGACGGCAATGATCACCACCATAAAGAACGTCAGCGGAATGCCCAGTTGTGGTGCCCAAACACTTGCGATTGTCATCAACAGGAGCGCAAAGATCAGCGATGGAATCGCCATCAAGACATCGACCGCACGTGACAACAATTGATCAAGCCAACCACCCAGCGTTGCCGCCAGGAAACCAAGCGTACCACCCAAAAGGAAAGCCAAGACAGTCGTGGCAAAGGCGATGCCAACGGTGTTTTGCGCCCCGTAAATCAAACGACTTAGAATATCGCGGCCGATCTGGTCGGTCCCAAGTGGAAAATCAGGATTGCCGCCCAGCGCAGGATCACCGCCAGGAATGATATTGGCAGCAACACCGGGAACAATTTGTTCTTGCCCGTACGGCGCGATGAACGCAGCGAAAATAGCAAGAAACGCATAGATCAGGATCGTCAGAATGCCGAACGAAGCAGTCAGCGGCATAGAGCGGAAAAGCTTTTTCGTGCCTGCCGTGCCCACCGAACGTCCAAACAATCGAAACACCCATGCCGCTATGGCAAAGATGATAAACCCCTCTATCGCGATGCGCAGGAAGAAGAATTTGTTGGCGGTTTCTGGATGAAGGCTACGGCCTTGTATATATGCCCAATACAGCCAAAGCAGAATGCTCAGACCCAGTATATAACCATACGCGACGCTGAATGGCATATCGCGGAATTTTGCGTTGTACTCGGACCAGTCAATCTGCTGACCTTTCCAGCGAAACAACCAAGCAAGGACCGCAATCCCCAACAGTACTGCGACAAACCAGATCATTTCGGATGCCTCAGACGCGGGTTGGACAGGATCGACATGATGTCAGCTGTCAGGTTCAGAAGAATAAACGCAGTCGCAAAGATCAGGCAGCAGGCCTGCACAACCGGGATATCGCGGATTTTAACACTGTCCACGAATAACTGACCGATGCCCGGATAAACAAACACCACCTCAACAACGACTACGCCGGTAATCAGATACGCAAGGTTCAGCGCGATCACGTTGATGATCGGGGCCAGTGCATTTGGCAGCGCATGTTTGACGATAACGCGCATGGGCGAAAGACCCTTGAGACGGGCCATTTCGATATAGGGGGATGCCAAAAGGTTGATAATCGCAGCACGCGTCATCCGCATCATATGTGCTGTGACAACAAGCGTCAGGGTCAGCGCAGGCAGCATTGATTTCTCAAGCCGTTCACTGAAAGGCATGCCGTCGAAGATGTTTGAAAGCGATGGGAAGATCGGGTTCAGCACTGCAAGGAACAGGATCAAGATGTAGGCCAGAAAGAATTCCGGGCTGGAAATGGACGACAATGTAAAGATATTCGTTGCGCGGTCAAAAATTGTGTTGCGGTATAGTGCGGCCAGAATGCCAAGGATGATCGAGAAGGGAACAGCAATTGCCGCCGTGATCATCGCGAGGAACATGGTGTTGCCAAATCGCGGGGCAATCTGCTCGGCGATTGTGGTCGCGCCGGACGTCGTACCGCTAAAGCTGGCAAAGTTGGCTTGGGCAAAGCTTGTGCCCAAATCGCCCGTCAGAACGCCGCCCAACCACTGGAAATATCGGGTGACCATCGGTTGATCGAGACCCAGATCTTCGCGGATAGAGGCAACCGCCTCTGGTGTAGCACCTTGCCCCAAAATGGATTGCGCAAAATCGCCCGGCAAGAGGTTCACTGCGATGAAAATCACAATCGACACAATTAGCAATGTCAGTAGGCCAAGCGCCAGCCGTTGTAGAATAATCGTTAGGACGTTGCCCAAAACTTATGATTTCCCCGTTAGCTAGCCTTGAAGCTTAACGGCTAATTTTCAGCTGTAAACCCTAAAGCCCCAGCGAATGGCGCTGGGCACCCATCATATCCATAGTGCGCACAAGTTCTGTGCTGATGCCTGGTTCAGACAATGCATGGCCCGCACGACCAATAAAAGTGAGCCGCGACTTGGGCCACATCTGCGACAGTGTATGCGCAGAAATTGGCGGGCAAATCATGTCATAGCGCCCTTGGACGATCACACCGGGAATGTCCGCTATCTTTGCCATTTGATTGGGGTGCAGGATTTGTTGATCTTTGCTCAGGAACCCTGCGTTGTAGAAATAGTGGTTTTCAAGGCGCGCAAACGCACGGGCGTAATCAGCAGGGCTTTCGCCTGTGATCCCGTCGCTATCAATCGATGCCAGCGCATTTTCCCATGACGCCCAAGCACGCGCATAACGTACCTCTTGCGCGCGATCACCCGAGAACAAACGTCGGTGGTATGCGGCGATATAGTCGTCACGCTCTCCTTCGGGGATCAAAGACGCAAACCTTTCCCACAAGTCGGGCCAGAATTTTCCAGCACCACCACCGTAGAACCAATCCAGCTCGGGCTGGGTCATCAGAAAGACACCGCGCAAGGTCAAAGCGGCCGCCCGATCAGGATGAGCTTGCGCGTAAATAAGCGCGAGCGTTGCACCCCAAGACCCGCCAAAAACAATCCAGCGATCAATGCCCAGTGTTTCGCGGATCAATTCAATGTCAGCCACCAGATGCCATGTCGTGTTCGCCTCGACACTGGCGTGCGGTCGCGATCGCCCACAGCCGCGCTGATCAAACAAGATCACGCGAAAGACGTTGGGGTCAAAGTACCGGCGCATCGCAGGGCTACACCCACCGCCCGGCCCGCCATGTAGAACAATAACAGGAATACCGTCGGGGTTTCCGCACTGTTCAACATAGATCCGGTGGCCATCGCCCACATCAAGCATCCGTTGATCAAAAGGATCAATGGGCTGGTAAAGATGTGCACCTGGGCGCTTTTGTCCTACGACTTTGTCCATAACCACCCTATATCGCGTGTTGAACGCACTGACCATAATACGGAGCGATGAAAATGTCGGCAACGAACACAGTAGACCCCGGTGAAATTGCCAAGTTCGAGGCAATGGCAGCAGAGTGGTGGGACCTAAAGGGCAAATTCAAGCCGCTGCATATGATGAACCCTGTGCGATTGGATTACATTACCGGCCAAATCGCAGCTGAATTTGGTCGTGACCTGAGCCAGCCTGAGCCTTTCAAAGGCTTGCGTATCCTTGACATCGGTTGCGGCGGCGGTTTGCTGTGCGAACCAATGGCACGGCTGGGGGCCAGGATTGTGGGCGCAGATGCGGCAGAGCGGAATATTCCCGTTGCGAAAATCCACGCTGAACAATCAGGTCTGGAAATCGACTATCGCCACACCACAGCCGAGGCGATGGCAGAAGCAGGTGAACAATTTGACGCAGTGCTGAATATGGAAGTGGTCGAGCATGTCGCCGACCCGCAAGGGTATCTGGACGCGTGCCAGCAGTTGATGAAACCGGGCGGCATTCACATCTGCTCAACCATCAACCGCAACCCCAAGTCATTCGCGATGGCGATTGTGGGTGCAGAATATGTGATGCGCTGGCTGCCCAAAGGAACGCATGAATGGAACAAGTTCATCACACCAGACGAGCTTTTTGGCCTTATTGAGAAGTCTGGCATGACACCGGTGGATCGCAAAGGGTTTGTCTTTAACTTTGCCAAGTTCACTTGGTCGATCTCTGATCGTGATCTGTCGGTGAACTATGTGACGACGGCAACGAAACCAGCATAGGCGTCGCGTTTAGTCGACGTCGCTTAACTTCAAACGCATCTCGCGCAACACGGGCAGTACGGCCCTTGCCCGATCTTCGCCGACTTTGCGCACGACATCTGCAATCACTGGTGCAATCGCTGCCAAAGCGGCATCGCGCGCGGCTTGGCCAGATGGGCTGATCGAGACCATCTTGCGTCTCGCATCATCCCAATCAGGACGCACATGCACCCAACCGGCCCATTCCAACTTATGAAGTGTGTTGGTCATCGCGCCACGCGTCAGATGAAATGTCTTTGCCAATTGTGCAGGTGACCGTTCAACACCCGCATGCGCGAGGTGGTTGAGAACCGAGAAATGCGATAATTCCATTCCCTTTGGCAGCACGCGCGCGACATTTGCCCGCGCCAGCTGATCGACGGCAAGAATTTCACTGAACAGTGAAACAGCAAGGTTATTCTCGGATTCGGACATTATGGACCTTCAAAAGGGCGATCATGACCGAGCGCCGCAATACGTTTGCGGCTTTGTGCCACTGACCCTAGGTCAAGATCAACCAGTGCAATCCCGGGATCGGTTCCCATATCCACCAAAACCTCTCCCCAAGGCGAAATCGCCATGGCATGCCCATAAGTTTGGCGGGGCTTGCCTGCTTGGGCGGCATGCGTTCCCGTTTGTGCGGACGCGAGAATGTAGCATCCCGTCTCAATGGCGCGGGCGCGCAACAATGGCTCCCAATGGGCTGCACCGGTCACGGGGGAAAACGCCGACGGCACCAATAAAACTTCTGCTCCAGCCTGCGCAAGCGCGCGGTAAAGATACGCAAACCGCACATCATAACAAACGCTTAGGCCAATTTTGGCAAACGGCGTATCGACAACTGCAGCACGGTCACCGGGACGGTACCCTGCGGATTCCCGGTACGTCTCTGTTTCCGACACCGCGACATCGAACATATGGATTTTATCGTAACTGGCAGCAATCTGACCCGCTGGATCGATCATGAACGACCGATTGGCAAAACGCCCGTCAGGATCATCTGTTTTAAGCGCCAAAGAGCCGATAGACAGCCAAACACCGTGGCGGATAGCTGCCTCTCGCAGACTGGCCAAGGTTCGATCCTCGCGCTGGTGCTGCAATATTTTTGCCTGATGGGCACGGTCCTGCGAGACACAATTCGTCACTTCGGGTGTCAGGACAAAACCAGCACCCTGTCCAGCCGCTTGGGCAATGAAATCTGCGGTTTGCCGTAGATTAGCGACCGGATCATCACTTGCATTCAGCTGAAGTAGGGCGGTTTTCATGCGGCCAGCAGGGCGTCCAATTTTCCGCCGCGCTCCAATGCCATAAGATCATCACAACCACCCACATGGGCGCCACCAACGAAAATCTGAGGGACAGTGCTGCCGCCTTTTGCACGCTGAATCATCTCGGCGCGGCGTTCTGGTTGGGCAGAAATATTCACTTCTGCAAAGCTGATCCCTTTAGAGTTCAACAATCGCTTTGCCATATGGCAAAAGCCACAAGTTGGTTTGGTGTAAATCTCAACAGTTGCCATAGTCGTGGTCCTTAGATCGGTTTCGACCCTGATCTAGGCATCTTTTACGACTCTTGCCAGTGTAACAATCGACACATTTGTGGCACCGGCAGCTTTGGCAGCCTCGGTACTTGCCGCCAAGGTGGCCCCCGATGTCATCACGTCATCAACCAAAATCACGGACCGCCCCGCAATCCGGTCCACACGTTTCGGGTTTGCCACAATGGCGCCAGACAATTGCGCGAACCGTGCATCCCGACTGTGGCCTTCCAAGGCATTTGTCTTTTTGGGACGTAGCAATGCATCGACACAAGCAGGCCAGTCCAAGACTTTTGCCATTTCTTGTGCCAGCAAGGCGGACTGATTGTAACGTCGCCGGATCAACCGCGCCCAATGCAGCGGAACAGGGACAAGAATAGGATCTGTTCCAGCATAATCTAACATCTTTCGTGCCATCCAACGCGCAGCCGGAGGTGCCAGATCAGTGCGATCACCATGCTTGAAACTTAACACAAGCTTACGTCCGACACCGGTATAGGCCAGCACGGCACGCCCATGATCCCAGGGGCGCGCGATCGTCATGCAGTCATCACAACGGACGACTTCGCCCTGATCTTCGCCCGGAAGCGGCGTCCCGCAAGTGTCGCAAATCAGGCCGCCGATGAACTGCGTTTCGCGCCAGCATTCGCTGCACAAACCAAAGTCATCGTCGGTTTGGGCATCGCAGGCCACGCATTGCGGTGGATAAATTGCCCGAATGACGCTTTGCAACCGCATGAATGCACCCTAAATGACCGACATGGATATGCCCCAACTTACCGACCGCGCCGCTCTTTCACGCAACCGCGCCCGTGCAGAGCCCAGCGCGCTGTTCTTGCAAGAGCAAGCCGCCGATGAATTTCAAGAGAGACTGATTGAGGTTAACAGAACCTTTACATCAATCGCGATTGTGACGGGTTTTCCTGATTTTTGGGCAAAGCGGTATCCGGACGCCACAATAATCGCGGACGATGACACTCTTGATCTTCAACAAGGCAGCTACGACCTCATTCTGCATGCGATGTGTCTGCATTGGGCGAATGATCCGGTGGGGCAGTTGGTGCAGACACGCCATGCGCTGAAACCCGATGGGTTATTGCTTTGTGCGCTGCTCGGTGGGCAAACATTGCATGAGTTGCGCGCATCCTTGGCCGAAGCAGAGGCGGTCGTCGCGGGCGGCTTGTCCCCGCGGATTGCACCGATGGGTGAAATTCGCGATCTTGGTGCGCTGCTGCAGCGGGCAGGATTTGCTCTACCGGTGGCCGATAGTGCGCCACTGACTGCAAGTTATGCCAATGCCTTTCATCTTATGCATGACCTGCGCAAGATGGGTGAAAACAACGCGTTGAACCACCGTATCAAACACGCGACGCAGCGCAATATTCTGACCGAGGCCGCATGTATCTATGCGGACAATTTCCGCAACGCAGAGAATCGGGTAGATGCCACTTTTGAAATCATAATGCTGACCGGATGGGCACCCGCCGAAAGCCAACCACAGCCTTTGCGCCCCGGTAGCGCAAAATCACGGCTGGCAGATGCACTAAACACGCAAGAATTGCCTTTAGATAGGTCCAAGGATTGACGTGGCGCGTATCCCATTTAACTACCACAGAAATAACGGTACCTAAGGGGCAATGAAAATGTTCGATGCACAAAGCCAGGCCGAAGAGCGCCCAGCGACATGCCCGATGCATGCGCAACCCGATCACCCGGCAATGAAACCGGCGCGTGTTGGTATTCTCGTGGCAAACCTTGGTACTCCTGACGGTACCGACTATTGGTCGATGCGGCGGTATCTGAACGAATTCCTGTCAGACAAACGCGTCGTCGATTACTCTGCCTGGATTTGGCAGCCGCTTTTGCAGCTGATTATCCTGACCAAACGCCCATTTTCATCTGGTGCGGCATACCGGTCCATCTGGAACGAAGAAGACGATGAAAGCCCGCTTCTGACAATTACGAAAAAGCAGACGGCTGCGATCAAGAAGCAAATGGTCGATCGTTACGGCGATGACGTGCGTGTTGATTTCTGTATGCGTTACGGCAACCCGTCCACAAAATCCAAAGTGCGTGAAATGGTCGAAGACGGGTGCACGAAGATCTTGTTCTTCCCGCTATATCCGCACTACGCCGGTGCCACGTCGGCAACCGCAAATGATCAGTTTTTCCGCGCGCTCATGGAAGAAAAATGGCAACCGACAGCACGCATCGTCGATCCGTATTTTAGTGAACCCGCTTACATCGAAGCGTTGGCGCAATCTATCGAACGGGCATATGAAGCAGCCGAGACAAAGCCAGAAAAGCTGGTTTGCTCGTATCATGGTGTTCCAGAGCGTTACTTGCGCGAAGGTGATCCATATCATTGCCAATGCCAGAAAACGACGCGCCTGTTGAAGGAACGCCTTGGCTGGGACGACACACAGATCGTCACGACTTTCCAATCGCTTTTCGGACCCGAAGAATGGCTCAAGCCATACACCGTAGACGAAGTGGCACGGCTTGCTAAAGAAGAAGGCGTCAAGAACATCGCTATTTGCGCGCCTGCGTTTTCGGCGGACTGTATCGAGACGCTGGAAGAAATTAATGAAGAGATCAAAGAAAGCTTCGAAGAAGCGGGTGGTGATCAATTCACCTATATTCCATGCTTGAATGATGACCCTGCGCATATCGATGCGCTGTCTGGGGTGATTGAGAAAAACCTGAAGGGTTGGTTGGGCTAGCAAATCCTTCGCAAACAGGGTGACGCCGCAATGAAAGTCAACATGACGACTGACGGAGCGATGATTGACGCAGAAGATCTTGGCCCGTTGTTGGGTCTAGCGCCTGCGCAAGTACCCGAAAAGATGCGATCAGGCGAAATCACCAGTCAGTCAGAACAAGGTGTGGATGAACATGCCGGGACGATTCGGTTGACGTTCTGGCATGCAGATCGACGGGTTCGTATTGTTTGTGATGACAATGGCAATGTTTTGAAGACAAGTCGCAGTGTGACGCGCCGTTAATTAACATTCAATTCATCTATTGTTGTTGGCGAATTACCCTTAGGTTAACTATTGATTAACAAAATGGGGCGAAACCTCTGTAAAACTTAGGAAAAACACAATTTTCACTTGGAAATTCTGCAAATTGCCTCAATAGAAACATAATCTTGGATAAACTCGTCAATGGTGAAATGTATCTTGTATAGAGCGCGTAATGTTTAGCGCGACGGTTGGTGAAAAATGACGACGGCGACTCAAGCTGGTTTTGACGGCGATGATGAAGAGCGTAACGACGCGCTCCCTGACAACACTAAACTCCTTGGCGATCAGTTCACAATTGACCGAGCGCTAAGCAATGGTGGATTCGGGATCACTTATCTCGCGAAAGACAATTACCTCGATCGCGATGTTGTCATCAAAGAATGCTACCCCGAAGTATTTTGCCAACGTGTCGGTAAAAACGTCATTGTTCGGTCTTCACAGCACCAAGATAAGTTCCGCAGCATTGTAGAAATGTTCATGCGTGAGGCACGAAGCATCGCCAAGATGCGGCACCCCAACATTGTTGGCGTCCACCGCATTTTTGAAGACAATCAAACAGCTTATATGGTGCTCGACCTTATTCAAGGACGTGACCTGCTTGGCGTGATCAACGACGAGCAAGAGAACTTGCCGGCTGATCAGGTGAAGGAAATCCTGATCAAGGTTCTAGACGCCGTAGACTTGGTTCACCAGAATGACCTGCTGCACCGTGATATCTCGCCCGACAACATACTGTTGGACAAATGGGGCACGCCTGTCTTGATCGACTTTGGTGCGGCGCGCGAAGAGGCTAGCCAACAAACACGGGCTATCTCGGCGGTGCTGATCGTAAAAGACGGTTATTCGCCACAAGAATTCTACTTTGCCGGCGGTAAACAGGGCCCTAGCAGTGACATTTATGCGCTGGGCGCAACCTTCTATCACCTTATCAGTGGTGAGGCGCCGCCAAACAGCCAAACGCGTATGGCGGAATTTGCCAGCAAGAACCCCGACCCGTGTGAACCGCTCGCTGGGCGGTTCCCGGAATATGACATGACCTTTCTTCAAACCATCGACAAAGCGATGCAGATCCTGCCAAGGGAACGGATTCAATCCGCTTCTGCTTGGCTAAGCATCATCAATAAAGAAGGTGAGCGCGTCAAACCGCTGCGCATGCGCAAAACCGGTGATTTGGGTAAGACGCTGACGCGTTTGGTCAGTGAAACAAATGAATATGTGCTCAATTCAGAACCACGCGATCCTAAAAGGGCACCGCCCAAGCAGCTCCGGCCTGAAGAGGCCGTTGGCCCGCAACCGGCATGGATTGATGAGTTTAACCGCGAAACCTCTGAAGTGCATCTGCGCAAGGGCGAAGATGAGAAGGTTGCGGCCGCAGCAGCAGAAGCAGAAGCAGCGCGCATTGCAGCACTCAAGGCTGAGGCCCAGCGCCGCGCACGTCCTTGGCCCTTTAGCCTTTTTGGCCGCCGCCCACGCTAACTAGGCAAAAACAGACTGACAAATGAAAAACAGCGCCCAAATCGGGACGCTGTTTTTTTTCATAGCAATCTGCATGAACGTCAAATCAACAAAACCTGCGTTCCAACCTTCGTCAGATTATACAGCTCTGCGATCTGCTCGTTATAGAGACCAATACAGCCGTTCGATGACCGGCGACCGATCTTGCGCGTGTCATGCGTCCCGTGAATCCGGTAAAATTTCCACGTCAGGTGCAGTGCGTGTGTCCCCATCGGGTTATCAGGGCCGGGGCCGATAAACTCTGGCCACTCGGGGTTGCGAATACGCATTGCCGGTGTCGGGGCCCAACTTGGACCTTCAACTTTCCGCGTGATTTCGGTGCGACCAGTACGGGTGAGATCCTCTGAAAGAGGCACACTTGTTGGGAACAGTTTGTAAATCGATTGATCCTCAGACCAAAAATGCAGTGCGCGTGACTGAATATCCACAAGAACCGCACCATTGCGCAGGTTCGAGAAATAAGGCTGCCAGTCCAGCGACCGAAAGCTTGCAATGTTACGCGCAACACCAGACGAGATATCGCTTTCGATCTCGGTTGTGTTTGCGTTCTGCGCAACGGCACCTGTCCCTATCATAGCAGCTGACGCGGCCAAAAACCCGCGGCGCGATAGATCGTTTGTCATTGCAGTCTCCTTTGAGGGGCACGTAGTATCGGTACTTCTTTTAGTCTGAATGGCATCGTGCCGCAATTCAAACAAATGTCATCCTTAAGCGTAGTTTTGCATGTGGGTTTGAAGTGTCACGCCAATCCCGTTAAGCAGTGATGACGCAAGAAAAAGGGCGAGTATCGGAATGTTACGACGCGAGTTGATTTTAGGGTTTGCAGCAGTTGGACTAACGGCATGTAGTTCCGGAGGCAATCGGCCGCTTGGTCCAGATGGTCTACCACTGCCTGCGGCATACGTGATCCGACCCGGTGACGA
Source organism: uncultured Paracoccaceae bacterium (assembly GCA_947488605.1). Classification (GTDB taxonomy): domain Bacteria; phylum Pseudomonadota; class Alphaproteobacteria; order Rhodobacterales; family Rhodobacteraceae; genus Yoonia. The sequence goes on from CANKZJ010000003.1 coordinate 265,228, forward strand.
GGCCGCGATCCAATTTCGTATGCTCGATAGCGTGAACGCACTACGCCAAACAGCCGGAGTACCTTTGGTTAATCTCGATGCTGCACTGACAGCAGCGGCAGCGACCCATTCACGCGACATGGCAGTCCAGAACCGTCCTTGGCTGTTTGGATCAGACGGATCAAGCCCACTTGAACGGGCCCGCCGTGTTGGGTTTGCTGGTCGTGTTCTGGGCGAAAATATCTCGGAATCGTTCGAATCCGAGTTGCAGACACTGGCAGCATGGATGGCACAGGAAGATACGCGCGCTGTTATCCTTGACCCTAACGCAAGGTTCATGGGTTTTTCCTGGTTTCAGGAAGACTCAAACAAGCTTTGGTGGACATTGAACATGGGTAGCGATCCAACGCTAAGCCAACCAATTATCGGTCAGGCATTCTAAGTGTAGATATAGATCAGCGTCCCGGTCTCGATCATCGCATAGATCTCGTCCATTTCTTCGTTCTTCACGGCAATACATCCCCATGTCCAATCAGGGGTATTCAGCCATTCTTCGGGCGTGCCGTGAATAAAGATATCCCCACCAGGATCAACGCCGAGCGCTTCAGCAGCAGCGACATCGTTTTGATCTGGGTAAGAAATACCCAATGACAGGTGATAACGGCTGTTGGGGTTGCGGCGATCAATGCGATACGCGCCCTCTGGCGTGCGCCCATCGCCTTCTTGTTGCTTGTGGCCAACGGGTTCAAAGCCAAGATTGAAATTGTAAGATTTCAGCAGCGTTCTATCGTGCAAGAACTGCATCTCGCGGCGTTCTTTGAACACCTGAATGCGTGTCACCTCTGGCCCACGATAGCGCGCGGATGAACAGCCCGCCAATCCTACGGCCGTTGCTGCGATCATTGTTCGTCTTGAAATCATGTCACTGCCCATCAATACGGTCTATGCCGTTTTAATGACTGATATAAGAAAATTATGTCTGAAGGTAGACAAACGAGGCGTGAAACCATCATTTCCGCGTGAATGATGCAACAACCTCAACATGCGGTGACCACCGGAACTGATCAACGACCTGTAGCCAAGGCATCGCAAAACCCGCATCAACCAGAACTTTCGCATCCCGTGCAAAGGTAACCGGGTTGCATGACACCATCGCAATCGTCTTGATTTCTGAACTAGCGAGCGTCTGAATTTGCGCCTCGGCGCCTGCACGTGGCGGATCAATCACAGCCGCATCAAAGTGGCGCAACTCGTCTGCCTCCAACGGCCTGCGAAACAGATCGCGTTTTTCGGTTGTGACGCGTCGCAGCTCGTGACCTTCGCGCCAGCCACGATCCAATGCATCCAACATCGCGCCTTCACCTTCAACGGCATGGACCTCGGCACGGGCCGCAAGTGGCAGGGTGAATGTTCCACATCCGGCAAAGAGGTCGACAACCCGACCCGCCTTTTGCGTAATCTCCTCGACCGCAGCCAGCAGAGCTTGCTCACCATGTTTAGTCGCCTGCAAGAATGCACCCGGCGGCGGGACAACACTCGTTCCGTCAAAATCCTGCGCTGGCGGATTGATCGTCACAACCGGTTCATCGTTCCAAACAAGGCGCGACAGACCGTGCTGGTTCGCCAATGCGGCCAGCTCTACGCGCAATTGAGAGGTCAATTCTTTGTCCGTTGTGACCAAAACATCGGGACCCAAAGTCGCGTCTGTGACGGTCAAATCGATCTCGCCTTTTCGGGAACACGCGAGAACCGTCAGAGCCTCTAACGCAGGAAAGCTGTTGATCAGGGCAGGTGTCAGCAACTGGCAATCCGGCACTTCAACCAGATTATCCGAAGCGCGGGTATGGAAACCCACCATCGCACCCTTTTTTGTGCGTCTGCCAGAAAGCTTTGCGCGCCTGCGTGACTGTGCCGGTGAAGTGGCAATCGCCCGCAACTCCGGGCTCAAACCGCGCGCTTGTAGGGCTTTTGCGACGATGTCTTTTTTCCAATCCGCCACAAAACTGTCAGTCGCATGCTGCATCGCGCAGCCACCACATGACTTGTAATGCCTGCAAGGGGCAGCAACGCGGTCGGTCGAAGGCGTAAGAATACGGACGGTTCCGTCTTGGGCGACATCAACCTCTTCGCCAGGCAAAACGCGCGGCAACAAGGATCGCCCATCGGACACACGCCCCATCCCAAGGTGGGTTAGACTCTCAATTCTAAGCATTTATTCGGCCGCGTCTTTCACATTGATGAAGCCGCCAGACTGACGATTCCAATAGCGCGCATAAAGCCCGTCTTGGGCCAGCAGTGCATCATGTGTTCCTTCTTCGACAATGCGGCCAGCGTCAAGCACGACAATGCGGTCCATCCGCGCCAAGGTCGACAGACGGTGCGCAATGGCAATGACGGTCTTACCATCCATAATAGACTCTAATGCAGCTTGAATTGATGCTTCGACCTCAGAATCCAGCGCACTTGTTGCCTCGTCCAGAACAAGGATCGGGGCATCTTTGAGGATAGCGCGCGCAATCGCGATCCGCTGACGCTGACCACCAGAAAGCTTTACGCCACGCTCGCCAAGATGCGCATCATAGCCGGACCTGTTCTTATGGTCCTTAAGCGTTTCAATGAATTCATGCGCCTCGGCCTGCCGCGCTGCTGCTTCGATTTCTTCGCGCGTCGCATCAGGTTTGCCATATTTGATGTTGTCGTGAGCAGAGCGGTTAAACATCGCCGTTTCTTGCGTCACCATCGCGATTTGGCGGCGCAGGCTTTCTTGGGTCACGTCGCGCACATCAACGCCGTCGATCTGAACTTTGCCGGCTTCGGTATCATAAAGCCGCAAGAGCAAGGCAACCAAGGTCGATTTACCCGCACCCGAAGCCCCGACAAGGCCCAGCTTTTCGCCCGGACGCACCGCAAGCGTCACATCGTCCAAGCCACCGGGGCCACCACCATAACTGAAGGATACATTGTCCAGCGCAATCGCGCCTTCGTGCGCAACCAGATCCTGTGCATCAGGCGTATCCGTCAGAGTATGTGCGGGGCTAAGCGTGTTCATTGCGTCCTCAACCTCGCCCACGTTGGCATACATGCCCATCAGGGTGAAGCTGACCCAACCCGTCATCTGTGACAAACGCAATGAAATTGCACCAGCGGCAGCGATATCACCGGCAGACGCCGCACCAGTTGTCCAGAAATAGAGCGTCAGGCCCACCAGAATAACGGGCAACAACCCGCCCAGCGCCATCAACCAAAAACGGAACGACGCAGAAAGCCAACCATAGCTAACGGCAGTGCCCCAATAGTTCTCCATCGCATCGATAGCAGCCCGGTCTTCGTGATCGTCATGCGCAAACAGTTTTACCGTCTTAATGTTCGTGATCGTATCAACCACCTGCCCCGTCACCATCGCACGCGTTGCGGCACGCGCCTTTGACCGATGACGGATACGCGGCATGAAAAAGCGGATCAATGCAATGTAAGAGATTGCCCAAAGCGCCAACAGGCCCGCAGATCGTGCATCGATGGTGAAAAGCAGGATCACAGAACCTATCAAAGACGCCAATGCAAAGGCGACAGTGTGGATCATGTCCACGATCAGATCAGTCGCCGCGCGTGCTGCTTGCATCTGCTTTTGTGCGATCCGCCCCGCAAAATCATCGTCAAAAAATGTGACCGATTGCCCAAGGGAATGTCTATGTAAACGCGACAAGATCAAGTTGCCCAAAGACGGGCCCACGACCACGGCCTGCATTACACCAGAAACGCCCAGGATGATGGGGCGCAAAACAACAAAAAATGCGGTCACGCCAAGCAACAAAAGTACATTTTCCGAAAAGTACCCTTCGCCAGAAGATGTGAGTGCCGCATCAATGACCCAGCCCAACATCAATGCTGTTGCGACCTCAAGTGTGCCCGCAAAAGCAGACACTAATCCAGCCCAGAGCGTCACTTTCGTGCTGCCCTTTAAACACCACCGCAGGAACGCCAACAGCGTCTGCGGCGGCGGTCCTTCGGCAGGTTCAAATGGGTCGATCCAGCGTTCTGGGGTCATGTCGTTCCTTTGGCGCTCTGTCCCAAAAAGCCGCCAGATTGGCGTGCCCAGAACCGTGCGTATTGTCCGTTCTCAACCAGCAACTCGTCATGCGTGCCGTCTTCGATGATCCGCCCTTGATCCATCACGATGATCCGGTCCATCTGGGCAATCGTCGATAAACGGTGTGCAATCGCGATAACGGTTTTACCTGCCATCATCCCATATAGCGTCTGTTGGATGGCAGCCTCGACCTCACTATCTAGGGCGCTGGTCGCTTCATCCAACAGCAAGATAGGCGCATCTTTCAAAATGACGCGCGCCAAGGCTATCCTCTGGCGCTGACCGCCCGAGAGCTTCACCCCACGCTCGCCGACACGCGCGTCATAACCCGCGTTTCCTTCGTTATCTTCAAGCCCAAGAATGAAGTCATGCGCCTCGGCTTTGCGTGCCGCTGCGATCATTTCGTCCTCAGTCGCCGTTGGGCATCCGTAAAGGATGTTTTCGCGCACCGACCGATGCAAAAGGGCACTGTCTTGCTGCACCATACCAATGGCGCTGCGCAAACTGTCTTGTGTTGCAGATTTGATGTCTTGGCCATCAATCAAAATCTGTCCCTGTTCAACATCATAGAACCGCAACAGCAACTTCACGAGCGTGGACTTCCCCGCGCCAGATTGGCCAACAAGGCCAACCTTTTCACCCGGGGCAATCGACAAGTTCACGTGATCCAAACCGCCGGTTTTCTTGCCATAGTGATGTGACAAGTCACGAACCTCGACAGCACCAGCGATAAGTTCAAGGGGTTTTGCGGCCTCCTCATCAATCAAGGTCACCGGCTGCGCGATGGTTTGCATACCCTCTGACACGACGCCCAGTTCGCGGAAAAAGTTTGTCACGGCCCACATGATCCAGCCCGACATGGCATTCAACCGCAATGCAAGCGACGTCGCCACCGCAACGACCCCGACGGTAGCGGCACCCTGCATCCACAGCCAAATTGCCCATCCCACAACGCCCACGACCAGCAGGCCGTTCAGCAACATCAGGCCCGCATCCATAATCGTATAAAGCCGCATCTCGACTTGGAATGTGCGGCGCGCCTCTTCAATTGCTTCTTTGGCGTAATCCACCTCGCGGTCATGGTGCGCGAACATCTTGACGGAATGGATATTGGTATAGCTGTCGACAACCCGCCCTGTAACAGCGCTTCGCGCGTTTGAAGCGGCCTCCGATGCAGGCCCGATGCGCCGCACAACCCACCGCAGCAGGAAAATGTAGGGTACAATCCACAAAAGTAGCGGCACCAACAGACGCATATCCGCCTGCCCCATCAAGACTGCGGCGGCGATGACATAGGCCAGCGCAAATGTGATCGCATCAAACAGCTGAAACACCACCTCGCCCGCAGCGGGGGGTGTCTGCATGATGCGGTTCGCGATACGACCTGCAAAATCATCCTCGAACCAACCAACCGATTGGCGCAGGACGTGACGGTGCGCGCGCCACCGAACCAGCGTGCCAAAGTTTGGCAGGATCGTGTTATTCAGCAACAATATCTGAAACAGATGGAACGCGGGTCGCATCGTCAAGATCAGAATTGCGACGACAATAAACTCGCCGCCACTCTCTTCCCAAACTTGTGCTGGCGTACCGTCGGACAAGATATCGACCAGCCGACCCAAATAGCCCAGCAGCCAAATCTCCACGATGGCGATGACAATAGATGTCAGGCCCGTAACCCAGAATACCTTTTTGAATGGCTCCGCGTATTCACGCAGGAACGGATAGAGCCGCTTGGGCGGCGTGTCGCTCTCCTTGTATGTCACATAGGGATCGACAAGACCTTCGAAGAATCGAAACATGGGTCTGCCTCTGGGGGTTATGCACCAGCTATACCAAAGGTTTTACTGGAGAAAAAGCAGGACTGAAAAACCGACCAAGGCAAGCGCCATGATGCGCATGAAAATACGCCATGCCGCTTCGTTGGTCAGCAGATACGACAACAGACTGCCAGCGACAGCCCAGAAGGTACAAACCCCCAGATTGATGGTCGAAAAAGTAGCGGCCAATGACATTGCCTGCTGCACAGGCGCAAGTGTCGCGACATAGGCGGTTGCACTTAGGGCGACGGCCCAAACCTTGGGATTCACCCACTGAAATAAAACCGCCTCGATAAACGTGAACGGCTTGTCGGTCTCTTTATTCTTGGCAGGGTCAGCGCGCCACAAGTTGTACGCCATCCAAAGGATCCAAAGGCTGGCAACGATCTTTAGCACAAACCCCAGTGCTGGTTGCGCCGTGATTAACGCACCAATACCAATACCTGTGACCGCTGCAATGACGCCGACACCCAAGGCCACACCAATGATATGTGGCACCGTTTGTTGAAAACCAAAACGGGCGCCCGATGCAGTGATCAGGATCACATTTGGACCAGGCGAGAAAAGCCCAAAGAACACGAAACCGATCAAAGGCAGAAATTCAGTCAAGCAATTGATCTTTCGTCAATGTGAAGCCCGAACTTATCCACCGCGCCTCGGCTACTTTTAAGGCTTTACCAAGTGCGGGACCGCTTAAGGCAGGCATCAGGTCAGCCGCTTTAAGCGGGAACGTCTGTTTCGCGGCATCTTCGATCTGTTTCACCGCGGCTGGGTCAATGGATTGGCCAAGCGAAGCCGATTGCACCAGCAGAACATCGCGCCCAGCGCGCGCACCATACCGGTAGCCTGCTTCAACCGGTGAAATGCCGGACGTCATATTTATAAGATCACGGGCCTGCGCATTCGAAAGCCGCAGCGCGTCATTTGGTGCCCCGCCAATCACGGCAAGCCTGCGCAACGGATCGGGCTTGATATCTAGCGACTGCTCTAGGTGTACCAAAACGGCAAGGCTGCCTGGTTCTGCACCGGGTAGAATCTGCGCCAGAGCACCGGTTGTTGCCATCGACGCCAAAGCAGGCGCTGGGTCCGGTGCGGCCAGCAGTTTCAGCATCTCAGCCGTAATCCGTTCAGCGGAAAGTGATTGCAAACCATCAATGTTTTCGGCGCAAGCGGCCAAACCGTCAGCATCCGGTCCATCATTCACATTGCCGTACCAAGCGTAGAACCGAAAAAATCGCAAGATACGCAGGTAGTCTTCCTTGATCCGTAAATCAGCGTCTTCAATGAACCGAATACGCCGCGCTTGCAGGTCGGGCAAGCCGCCCAACGGGTCAGCGATCTGGCCTTCAGCATCCGCATAAAGCGCATTCATCGTGAAATCGCGGCGGCGCGCATCATCTGTGATGTTGTCCGAGAACGCGACGGTTGCACGTCTGCCGTCCGTTGCGACATCGCGGCGAAATGTCGTGATTTCAAATGGGACATCATCTACGACCAGCGTAACTGTCCCGTGATCGATGCCTGTTGGAATTGCTTTGATCTTCGCAGTCTTGGCCAACTTTATGACAACGTCGGGCAATGCGTCTGTCGAAAGATCAAGATCGGCCACCGGTTCGCCCAGCAGTTCGTTCCGCACGCAGCCACCCACAAACCACGCTTGATGGCCTGCATCAGTCAGCAATTTGCAAACCTTTTGCGCGGCTTCGTTATGCAGCCAAGGCGCGGAAATCTTGGTCATGCCATCCGCTCTGCGAAGGCGCGCAAGATGCGGGCCGTTGCGCCCCAGATGTAGTAAGGGCCGAAGGGTACGGTGTAATAGAGTCTTTTTCGGCCTTGCCAGCGGCGACCTTCGATTAGAAAATTTGCAGGTTCAAGCAGATGCGCCAGCGGCACTTCGAAGATTTCGCTTACCTCCCCCACCTCTGGCACCGGATCGTAGTAACCATGAATCAGTGCCAAGACTGGCGTCACTTGATAGCCCGTCACAGTTTGATGAGGGGGAAGTGTGCCGACGACACTAACGATGTCCGAAGGCAGACCGATTTCTTCGCGTGCTTCGCGTAACGCGGCATCAACAAGCGTCATGTCGATCGGGTCCTGCTTGCCGCCCGGGAAGGCGATCTGGCCCGGATGATGCTTAAGCCGAGCCGAGCGTTTTGTCAGAATAACAGTCTCTGTTTCAGCCCGAATACCAATTAATACCGCAGCTGGCGTCAGTTGAACCTGTGGTATCTTCACGTCTGGATTCAAATCAAAATCAGAAGACGCGCCGCCCGAATGGGCCAGCGCGTCTTCCAGTTTCTTGCGCAGGTCAGGCACTGGCATCCTTGGCCTCAAACCCCAGCGTTGCGGGATCAAAGACGTAGTGAGACCCGCAGAACTGACAGTCGGCGGTAACGGTGCCTTCGTCCGTTGTCATCGTCGCAATGTCTTTGGCCGAATAGATCGAAAGACTTTGCCGGACTTTGGCATCCGAACAGCTGCAACCAAACTTGATCGGCTGGGCATCATAAACGCGCGGCTGCTCCTCATGGAACAGGCGTACCAACAATTCTGTGGGCGCGACGGTTGGACCAATCAGCTCAATCTCGTCAACGGTGTCTAGCAGTGCATTCGCGCGGTTCCAGTTTTCACTTTCATCCGCATCCAGAATGTCCGTCGCATCCAGCAATCCATCTTCGCCTGAACCACCTTCGCCAGTCACATGCGGCGACGCTTTTGGCATATGCTGCAAGATCACACCGCTCGCGCGCCAATGTGTGGCCTCGCCGGGTATCTGCGATTGGCCATAGGTCAGTTGGAATCGCGTCGGAATCTGCTCGGATTGTGCAAAGTAAGTCTCTGCACACGACGACAGTGACCCCCCCGCAATCGGCGTGATTCCCTGATAAGGGGTCATATCCTCACCTTGGTCGATCAAAATGGCAAAGTAGCCGTTGCCGATTTGGCTGAATGGATCGGCGGACTGGTCCAGCGTTTCTGCATCATAAGACGCATAAGCACGGATCCGCGCGGGCTCCCCATCATCTGTGGGACCATAGTAATCCGTCGCGATCAAGCGGGCGGGGCCAGAGCCACGCACCTGCAAAGACAGCTTCCACCGCAACTTCATCGTTTGACCAATAAGTGCCGTCAGCAAAGCCATCTCAGCCACCAGACCTTCGATCATGGGGGGATAGCTGTGCTGTTTCAAAACCTGTTCCAACACGCCATCCAGACGCGCCACCCGGCCACGGATGTCGGATGCGTCAAGTTGAAACGGCAGGACGGTATCGTCCCAGGCGATTTGGGTGCCTGTGGTCATGGTCTTTCCTTACATGTCAGGAGTTGGCATACCGCGCCTTATATAGGTGGGGCAAGGCAGCGTCCAAGGGGTAAAGCTATGATCAGACGGTATGGCAAGGTGCCTGCAACTGGGCAACGGTATAAACACCGGGCGGGTGTTTATGCGATTTTGCCCTTGGACGGGAAGCTTTTGCTGACTTATCAGGGCGATCCACATTTTGAGATTCAGCTGCCCGGTGGCGGGATTGATCCAGGCGAACATCCACTGAATGCGCTTCACCGTGAGGTATTCGAAGAAACAGGATGGCGAATTGCGCACCCTCGCAAATTGGGAACATTCCGGCGGTTCACCTTCATGCCGGAGTACGACCTGTGGGCGGAAAAGTTATGTCATATCTATTTGGCGCGTCCGGTTAGACCGCATGGACCACCAAGTGAACCCGGGCATATCGCGCTTTGGCTTGATCCGCAGGATGCGGTTTCTGAGCTCTATAATGATGGCGATGCTGATTTTGTCGCCAGCCTTATGGTATAAGGCAGAGTTGATAGGGGCTTTGCCCCCGTCGCTTTGCTCCTCCCCCAGGATATTTATGGGCCAATAATAGACGGCGGAGCAGCGCTTCTTGCCCCTGTTGGGAAAAACCTTTATCGCGCCAATCAACACTCCTTGACGCAAAGGCATATGCTTATGACCGCTCCGAAAAAAGTTGTTCTGGCCTATTCTGGTGGCCTTGATACCTCGATCATCCTGAAATGGTTGCAGACCGAATATGGCTGCGAGGTTGTCACTTTTACCGCAGACCTTGGTCAGGGCGAAGAGCTGGAGCCAGCGCGCAAAAAGGCCGAGATGATGGGCGCGTCCAGCATCTATATCGAAGACCTGCGTGAAGAGTTCGTACGCGACTTTGTTTTCCCGATGTTCCGGGCAAATGCGCTGTATGAGGGGTTATATTTGTTGGGCACCTCTATCGCTCGCCCTCTCATTTCCAAGCGTTTGGTTGAGATTGCAGCGCTTGAGGGTGCTGACGCCGTTTCGCATGGTGCCACAGGTAAGGGCAATGACCAGATCAGGTTTGAACTGGCCGCTTACGCGCTGAACCCTGAAATTCGCGTTGTGGCACCTTGGCGTGAGTGGGATTTGGGCAGCCGGACCAAGCTTATTGAATTCGCCGAAAAGCATCAGATTCCGATTGCGAAGGATAAGCGCGGCGAAGCGCCCTTTAGTGTCGATGCCAACCTTCTGCACACATCCTCTGAGGGTAAAGTTCTAGAAGATCCCGCGGAGGAAGCACCAGAATACGTCTATCAGCGGTCCGTTGCACCGGAAGCAGCACCTGATACGCCCGAAATGGTTGAGATCACTTTCGAGCGTGGCGATGCCGTGGCAATCAATGGCGAGCTGATGTCACCCGCAACGATCCTGACCAAGCTGAATGAATTGGGCGGCAAGCATGGTGTTGGTCGTCTCGATCTGGTGGAAAACCGCTTTATCGGTATGAAATCCCGCGGCGTCTACGAAACACCCGGCGGCACCATATTGTTGGAGGCGCACCGGGGCATCGAACAGATCACGCTGGATGCAGGCGCTGGACACCTTAAAGACAGCATCATGCCAAAATACGCAGAGCTGATTTACAATGGGTTCTGGTTCTCGCCAGAGCGGGAAATGCTGCAAGCCCTGATCGACAAAAGCCAAGAACATGTATCGGGTACTGTACGCGTGAAGCTGTACAAAGGGTCCGCGACGACTGTGGCCCGCTGGTCGGATCAGACGCTGTATTCCGAAGAACATGTGACATTTGAGGATGACATGGGCGCTTACGATCAGACCGACGCGCAGGGGTTCATTCAGCTGAACGCATTGCGGTTGAAGCTGTTGGCAGCACGTAACCGGAAAGGCTAAAGCTTCAACTTAGATAGCTTTTCATAATGCGGCATCGCAAGGTGTCGCATTTTTTCTTGACGCTCGTCCATTTGAGGTAACGGTCCTTCGGCCCCGGCAAACCCAGTGCTTTGGTGAACCGCATTATACCAATGCTTTGCCCAAATGCCGTCATCTGCGCGCGACCCGGCTTTCCAATGCAGCATCGCAGGATCAAAAGGCAGGTCGATTGCTGTACATAGTTTCTTCAGCATCTTTTCAGGCGCAGCGCGGATGTCAGCGCTGTCGATGACAAAACCGCCGATTTCATCGTAAAGTGCGGCTTGTTGCATGAACCCGATATCTTCCAACGTCATCTCATCCCGCTTTACGCCATAGCTGGCGATCACACGCGCAGGATGTCGGATCAGATGGATGTTGATACAGTCTTTTGTCCAGTCCAGTGGAAAGCCGTCAATCATGTGATGCGGCATGTGTTTCATATAGAAATGTGGCTTCTGGGCCGGAATAGTGTCTAAGCAGCGCGATGCGATGGCAGCCGGATCTGTCTCATGTGCCGCAATAACCTCTTCGCGCATAGGGTGGTCTGCGCGCGTCTTTGCCAGATAGGCCGCGTAGAAAGGCTCGTCCCAAACCGCAAAGTCTGCGCGGTTTCCGAAGGCATACATCATCGCAGTTGATAGGTTCCGCGGGCCTGACCACATCGCGATCCTCATGAGCGATCAACCAGATCTTTGTACAGGCCGCGCAAGCGTTTGGTCATTGATCCAAGCTCGCCCGTTCCAATGATCCGTCCATCAATCGCGCTAACAGGCGTTTGTGCGCCAAAAGTGCCTGTCAGGAAAGCTTCGTCTGCTGAATAGGTATCAACAAGACTGAAATTCCGCTCGAACACCGGGATTTCATTCCCGCGGCACAAGTCGATGACCTTCTGGCGGGTGATGCCATTCATGCAGTAATCACCGGTAGAGGTCCAAACGGCCCCATTCTTTACGATAAAGAAGTTACAAGCGTTGGTCGTGTTCACAAATCCATGCACATCCAACATCAGCGCTTCATCAGCACCGGCCTTTTGCGCTGCGATACAGGCAAGGATACAATTTAGCTTGGAATGGCTGTTCAATTTGGGATCTTGCGTCATCGGCAACCCACGCTGATAGGGAACTGTAGCGAGCTTAATGGGGCGCGGAATTTTGGGTTGAGAATGCTCCATGATAATCACGAAAGTCGGTCCTGATTGCGACAGACTAGGGTGTTGAAAGGGCCGTACTTTGATGCCACGCGTTATCATCAAGCGTGCATGCGCATTTGTCGTCATCTGATTGGCATTTTGAGTGTCTAACAAAGCAGAAATTACCTGTTTTCGGGTCATTCCTATATCGAGATCAATTGCTTTTGCAGCCTCGAACAAGCGGTCAATATGTTCATCCATGAACGCCCACTTGCCGTCATAAAGCCGCAGACCCTCCCACACCCCATCACCAAGCATGAAGCCACTATCGTAAACGCTGACTGTTGCCTCTGCTTTGGGGACGATGCGCCCATCCACATAGATCAGGATGTCTTCGTTACGTTTGTCGTCTTGGGCTTGGTGGGTCGTCACTTCGGTCATGGATGTTCTCCTTATTTGCGACGCTAGGACAGCAAACAGTTTGTTCCAAGGGGTAAAGACCACGTGAGAATTGGCTTCAGCGATTGCCTGAAGCCGGTTCTCGCGGAATAGATAGCATCAAAGGAGACTACTGATGCTGAAACACCTTATTCTGTCACTCACGTTACTGCCGGTCGCGCAGGCCGCAGCAGCCGAGAATATCCAAACCACAATTCTTGCCGGAGGTTGCTTTTGGTGCATTGAAAGTGACTTTGAAAAAGTCGACGGCGTCAAAGAAGTCGTGTCCGGCTATACCGGTGGTACGACTGTCGACCCGACCTATGAAACTCTTAAAGGGTCTGGTCACTATGAAGCCGTTGAAATCACATATGACGCCGATGTTGTAACCTACGGGCAGTTGCTTAATGCGTTCTTCCGCTCTGTCGATCCCACGGATGCTGGTGGACAGTTCTGTGATCGCGGCGAAAGCTATCGCACAGCCGTTTTCGTGTCTAACGCTGTGGAAAAGGATATTGCTGAGGCCGCGAAAGCAACCGCGCAGCGCGATCTAGGTCAGCAAATTGTGACACCCATTCTGGATGCTGCAACCTTCTACGAGGCCGAAGCCTATCATCAGGATTACTATAAGGGCCAACAGCGCGTTATCACCCGTGGCGGGATCAAACGCCAGTCAGAGGCCTATGAGTTTTACCGCAATGCCTGCGGACGGGATCAGCGTGTTGCCGAGCTTTGGGGTGATGCAGCACCCTTTGTCCATCACAACTGAAACGCCTGAACCTCTGAAAGATCAGGAATAACATCAGCAGTGCCGTGGCGCGTTACCATAAGCGCCGCGGCCTTCGTTGCTTGCCCAATGGCTTGGCCCATTGGCATTCCACGATCTAAACCAGCCAGAACATACCCCGTAAATGTATCGCCAGCCCCAGTCGTATCAACCGGGTCTACCGCTATGGCAGGGAAATGTTGCATTTCCGATGGTCCATACCAATCAGCACCATCTGCCCCGCGCGTCACGATGATGTCGCGCACTGATAGATCATTGGGTGTTTGGCCGGTCGCCTGCTCTAGCTGCTTGGCCTCTACCTCATTCAAAATCAGAAAATCTAGATAAGGAAGCACGGCTTGTACCCGATCGGCATCAAATGGTGCGGCCGCATAAGCAACTTTGAGGCCCAATTTCTTGCCCATCTCTGCCGCTGTGCGCTGTAGGTTGGTTTCGTTTTGAATAATAAGCCAATCACCAGTCTCTGCTTCAGCGATTGCAGCTTGCAAAGTGACCTGCGGGATCACCGCATTTGCGCCTGGATAAAGAACAATTGCGTTCTCTCCCTGAGGGTCGACCATAATCATGGCTTGTGCAGTTTCAGTGTCTAACACGGCGATATTGCGTGTATCGACACCGTATTCCATCAGGCGCTGTATCGCCCAGCGCCCATCTTCACCCACGGCACCGATATGGTGAACGCGTGCCGCACCGCGCGACGCCGCCACTGACATATTCGTGCCTTTTCCACCCAAGAACATCTCGCGGTTGGTCGACGAAAGCGTCTCTCCCGGCGCTGGAATATGCGGAACGGAATAGACAAAATCAGCGTTGATCGAGCCAAGGTTCCAAATTGCCATCAGTCCACCTTACACGCAGCAATGACCGCCATGTTCAAGATGTCGTTGACCGTCGAAACGGTTGAGCAAATTTGCACCGGTTTGCCAATACCTGACAGGATCGGACCAATAACCGTGGCGCCTGCCATTTCTTGCATCAGTTTGACGGATATCGACGCAGAATGTCTTGCAGGCACGACAAGAACGTTCGCGGGTCCGGTCAACCGCTGAAACGGATAGTTTTCCTGCGCTTTCACATTCATCGCCACGTCGACCGTCATTTCGCCTTCATACTCAAAATCAGCGTTGCGCGCATCAAGTACTGTTGCGGCCTGATGCATTTTTTCGGCCCGTTCAGAGACTGGATAACCGAAAGTAGAGAACGACAAGAAAGCGACCCGTGGCTCTAGACCAAGCTCTCGGGCGACGAACGCACCACGTTCGGCAATATCGGCAAGATCATTTTCATCAGGCCATTCATGCACAAGTGTATCAGCAATCAGCACAATGCGGCCGTTGTGCAGAACAGCAGTCACACCAACGGCACCGTCATGTGGTTGCGCATCAAAGACGTGGTTAATCAGTTCGAGAATATGCGCAGATTTTCGTGTCGCACCCGTAACCATGCCATCTGCGTGACCATGTGCCAGCATCAGCGATGCAAAAACATGGCGGTCACGGGCAGCCAAGCGGTGAACATCCTGTGCGTCAAACCCTTTACGTTGAAGGCGTTGATAAAGAAAATCCTTGTACATTTCGAGGTGCGGTGTTGTTGCCGCATTGACGATTTCAAGCTCCTCAACGGCTTCTGCAAGGCCTTCTGTCGTGAGTTTCTCTTTCACATCATCATCACGGCCAACAATAAGGGCTTTGCCCATTCCGGAACGTTGGTACATGACGGCGGCACGCAAAACACGCGGGTCATCGCCCTCGGCAAATACGACTGTCGATTGGTTGGCGCGCGCACGTGCATTCAGGCTGCGCAAGATCGACTGCGTGGGATCCATGCGGGATTTGAGCGACAGCTCGTAGGCATCCATATCGACAATCGGGCGACGTGCGACACCGGTTTTCATGCCTGCTTGCGCCACAGCCGTGGGAATCCTGTGGATGAGGCGCGGATCGAACGGTGTGGGAATAATGTAGTCACGTCCAAATGTGAGTTTCTTGCCGTAGGCCATCGCGACCTCGTCCGGCACATCTTCGCGCGCGAGCGCAGCAAGCGCCTCGGCACAGGCAATTTTCATTTCATCGTTGATGGCACGGGCGTGGATGTCGAGCGCACCGCGGAAAAGGTACGGAAATCCAAGGACGTTATTGACCTGATTAGGGTAATCGCTCCGCCCGGTTGCGACGATTGCGTCTTCGCGGACGGCGTGCGCATCTTCTGGCGTAATTTCTGGATCTGGGTTGGCCATGGCAAAAATAACTGGGTTATCCGCCATGTTAGACACCATTTCTTGGGTCACGGCACCCTTGGCACTAACGCCAAGGAACACATCGCAGCCCTTCATCGCATCATCCAATGTCCGCGCCGACGTATTGGCGGCATGCGCGGATTTCCATTGGTTCATCCCCTCGGTCCGGCCTTGGTAAATCACACCTTTGGTATCAGCCATAATGCAATTGTCGTGTTTAGCACCCATCGCCTTAAGCAATTCAAGACAAGCGATCCCAGCCGCACCGGCACCATTCAGCACAATTTTGACGTCTTCGATTTTCTTGCCTGAAATATGCAGGGCGTTCAGCAGGCCAGCCGCGCAAATTACCGCAGTGCCATGCTGGTCATCGTGAAAGACGGGGATATCCATCTGCTCTTTGAGCGTTTGTTCGATGATAAAGCATTCAGGTGCTTTGATGTCCTCAAGGTTGATTCCACCAAAAGTGGGGCCCATCAACCTGACCGCCTTGATGAATTCCTCGGGGTCTTCTGTATCAAGTTCAATGTCGATCGAATTGACATCAGCAAAGCGTTTGAACAGAACGGATTTACCCTCCATCACCGGCTTGCTTCCCAGCGCACCAAGATTGCCGAGGCCAAGAACAGCAGTGCCATTTGAGATAACAGCGACCAAATTTCCCTTATTTGTATAGTCATATGCAAGCGCGGGGTTTGCTGCGATTTCCTCGCAGGGGATGGCAACACCGGGGGAATAAGCCAGCGACAGATCGCGCTGCGTCGTCATCGGCACGGTGGCCTGAATTTCCCATTTGCCGGGGCTTGGATGCATATGGAATTGTAGCGCGTCTTCGCGTGTGAGTTTATTCTTTGGCATCTTGTCCCCCTCTTGAGCCCACAAGACATAGCGGGTTCCGACACAAAGCTGCAACGGGTTCATTTCAGGGTTTCACAGCTAATCTGGGCTGTTAGTGTGCGCAGAATGATCCGGGGGGATGCATGAGCAGCACCAAAAGCACCACGACGCCGATGATGGCGCAATATCTGGAGATTAAGGCCGAGCACCCCGATGCCCTGCTGTTCTACCGGATGGGTGATTTCTATGAAATGTTCTTTGATGATGCTGTTGCCGCATCTGAGGCGCTGGATATCGCACTGACGAAGCGCGGAAAGCACGACGATCAGGATATTCCAATGTGTGGTGTCCCGCATCACGCGGCTGAAGGGTACTTCCTCACGCTGATCCGCAAGGGATTTCGTGTTGCTGTCTGCGAACAAATGGAAAGTCCGGCTGAGGCGAAAAAGCGCGGCTACAAGTCAGTCGTCCGGCGCGAGGTGGTGCGTCTTGTCACGCCCGGCACGCTGACAGAGGATTCTTTGCTGGATGCGCGCCGTCACAACTACTTGGCAGCTTTTCATGTTGTCCGTGGTGAAGGGGCACTGGCGTGGGTCGATATTTCGACGGGGGCGTTTCATGTGATGACGTGTTCGGAGGCCCGGCTAGGCCCTGAACTAGCACGGTTGGCACCACGCGAGGTCATTGTTGTCGACGATTTTCAGCCAAGTTGGGCCGAGATAGTGTCTGAATGTGGTGCAACACTGACAACTTTAGGTGCTGCTGCTTTTGACAGTACATCAGGTGAAAAGCGGTTGTGTAAACTCTATAAGGTTGCGTCGCTCGATGCGTTTGGCAACTTTGGTCGCTCAGAAGTCGCCGCTATGTCTGCGGTTGCCGAATACATTGATATTACGCAGCGTGGGAATTTGCCGCTTCTGCGTCCTCCCGTCCTTGAAGGCCAAGCGACAACGATGCAGATCGATGCCGCAACGCGGAGATCATTGGAATTGACCCATGCAATGAACGGCGGACGGAAAGGCTCTCTGTTGCATTGCATTGATCGCACCGTGACTGCGGGTGGTGCGCGCCTGCTAGAGCGGCGGTTGTCGTCGCCGTCTTGTCATGTGGCGACTATCAGGGATCGCCAAGCCTCGATTTCATTCTTGAGTGAAAATAACCGTCTCGGAGCGGATATTCGCGACACGTTGCGCGGCGTGCATGACTTGGATCGTGCGATGTCACGGCTTGCCTTGGATCGCGGTGGTCCGCGCGATATGGCGGCTATCAGGAACACGATTGGCCAAGCCAAGACGCTTAAGGCATTGTTTCCTGACGAACTCCCCAGCACTTTGGCGGCAGCCGCCAAGGATCTATCGGGTCATGATGATCTGCTGGAGCTATTGGATCAGGCAATCGTCGCTGATCCGCCGCTTTTATCGCGCGATGGCGGGTTCATTGCGCCAGGGTATGATACCGATCTGGATGACGCACGCACTTTGCGTGATGAAGGCCGATCCGTGATCGCAGCAATGCAAGCTGACTTCATTGAAGCATCCGGCATCACGTCACTTAAGATCAAGCATAACAATGTGCTCGGCTACTTCATTGAGACAACTGCCACCCATGCAGACAAAATGATGGCGCCGCCATTGAATGAGACGTTCATTCATCGCCAGACGACAGCCAACCAAGTCCGCTTTACGACCGTTGAACTGTCAGAGATCGAAACACGCATTTTAAACGCTGGCGGCAGAGCGCTTGAGATCGAAAAGCGGCTCTATTCCAGCCTAACTGAGGCCATTATCACACAGGCAGGACCGCTGGGTGCGCTTGCACGCGCATTGTCCGAAATCGATCTGACCGCAGCTTTGAGCCATTTGGCAAATGCTGAAAACTGGGTAAAACCAACAATTGATGACAGCAGGGCATTTGAGATTACGGCAGGACGTCATCCTGTCGTGGAAGCAGCGCTTCACAAAGATGGCGCACCGTTTGTGGCCAATGATTGCGATTTGACGCAAGCGCCGATCTGGCTGCTAACCGGACCAAATATGGCGGGTAAATCAACATTCCTGCGGCAGAATGCATTGCTTGCGATTTTGGCACAGATGGGAAGCTTTGTGCCAGCGACCGAGGCACATATCGGCATTGTTAGCCAAATATTCAGCCGCGTCGGCGCATCAGATGATTTAGCCCGGGGGCGTTCAACATTTATGGTTGAGATGGTCGAAACAGCGGCCATTCTTAATCAGGCCGATGACAGGGCATTGGTAATTCTGGATGAAATCGGACGTGGCACAGCGACTTACGATGGTCTGTCGATCGCATGGGCGACCTTGGAACACTTGCATGATGTGAACCGCTGCCGCGCGCTTTTTGCCACGCATTACCATGAAATGTCTGCTCTTTCCGCAAAGCTGGACGGCGTCGACAATGCGACGGTCACGGTAAAGGAATGGGAAGGCGACGTTATTTTCCTGCACGAAGTGAAACGCGGCACGGCGGACCGCAGCTATGGCGTGCAAGTCGCGCGACTAGCAGGGCTACCGGCGTCTGTGGTGGACCGGGCAAAGGTTGTTTTGGATGCTTTGGAAAAAGGTGAGCGCGAAGGCGGTGGATCACGCAAAGCAATCATCGATGACTTGCCATTATTTGCGGCGACGCCCGCGCCCCACCCTGCGATGCCAAAGGAATCAGAGGTAGAGGCGCAGTTGAAAGATATTTTGCCGGATGAGCTTACGCCTCGTGAGGCGCTCGCTTTGATTTATGAGTTGCGGTCTAAGCTCTAAAGTTCGTGAGAACCCTGACTTAACTCGCAGGCGTTGATGACACGCCAACCTGTGCGGGCCGCAGCAAGCGGTCGTGCAACATGAAACCTTCCGCAGCGACCTGAATGATCTCTCCGGCCTTCGTGCCGGGAACTGGTGCTTCAAACATTGCTTGGTGCAGCTTTGGATCGAATTTATCACCGACTTCGGGAACGATAGGGTCGATTCCGTGCTTTTTGAACACACTGATCAACTCGCGCATTGTCAGCTCGACACCTTCTAGAAGGGCTTTGTTGACCTCTGCTTCACTCTCTTCGGCAGACAAAAGCGCACGGCGCATGTTGTCGTAGACAGGCAGCATGTCACGGGCAAGCTTCGAGCCGCCATAGTTTTCTGCTTCACGGCGATCACGCTCGGCGCGTTTGCGTGTGTTTTCGTTGTCTGCAAGCGCGCGCATAAACTTATCTTGGTATTCGTCGCGTTCCGCGCGCAGGGCTTCGATTTCATCGAACGTCGCCTCGGCTGCGTCAAAATCAATCTCATCGCCTTCGGCAGCAAGTTCATCAAGGCTTTGCAGTTCTTCGTCTTTCTCAGACATCAGTCTTCCCTTTAAGAGCGGTCAGCGATCATTTTGCCAACAAGCTTTGCAGTATAATTCACAATCGGCACGATGCGCCCGTAATTTAGCCGCGTTGGCCCGATCACACCGACCGCGCCAATAATCTTCCGGTCGGCGTTCATATAAGGGGAAACGACGAGAGATGAACCCGATAAAGAGAACAATTTGTTTTCTGAGCCAATAAAAATGCGCACACCCTCGCCTTCTTCGGCCAGATCGAGGAATTGTGCGATATCACGCTTACGCTCCAAGTCATCAAAAAGGGTCCGAATCCGTGCAAGATCGCTTTCGTTTTCACCTTCTCCCAATAGGTTACCGCGCCCGCGAACGATCAATCGCTCGGTGGCTTCGCCTTCATTTTCCCATAGGGCGAACCCGTCAGCGATCAGTTCTGCTGCAAGCGTATCAATCTCTTGGCGCCTCGCTTTGATCTCACGGGAAATGACGCTGCCAAGCTCCGACAGCGTATGACCAGCAGCGATAGCGTTTAAGAAGTTTGCGGCTTCGCGCATCGAAGACGGTGTTTGGCCCGGTGGCGGGGTGAAGACGCGGTTTTCGACATGGCCGTCACCAAAAACCAACACGACAAGAGCGCGGTCTTGGGAGAGAGAAACAAATTCGATATGTTTGATGGGCGCTTCGTGTTTAGGCGTCAAAACAAGGCTTGCACCATGTGTCACGCCAGAGAGCGCTTGGCCAACCTGGTCAAGCACAGAGGTTACGTCTTGGTCATTCGTTGTCAGTGTCCTGTCGATGGTTTCACGGTCTTTACCGTCAAGATCACCAACCTCTAGCAAGCCATCGACGAACATGCGCAAACCCAGCTGTGTTGGGATGCGTCCAGCACTGACATGAGGACTACCCACCAACCCAAGAAATTCGAGATCTTGCATAACATTGCGAATTGTCGCCGCGCTGATCTTTTCCGAGAAATCCCGCGTTAGGGTCCGGGACCCCACAGGTGTGCCACTTTCGAGATATCCCTCCACCACACGACGAAAAACCTCGCGCGAGCGATCGTTCATTTCGTCGATATTTGGCGGTTGTTGGGTCATCAGGTCCTCCGCTGAAGGCTGGGCAATTAAAACGAAGTTCGCGCTTACGTCAATCGGGGTTGGATTTCATATGTGGGCAGCGTATCCCCGCAGTGCAACCGATAGGAGAGACCCCATGCGTCCATCAGGCCGTCAAACGAACGAAATGCGCGAAGTTTCCATTGAAACCGGCGTAACGATGCATGCCGAGGGCTCTTGCCTGATTAAATGCGGGAACACCCATGTCTTGTGCACCGCAACGATTGATGAGCGGGTACCGCCATTCTTAAAGAACTCTGGCCTTGGGTGGGTGACTGCGGAATACGGCATGCTGCCACGTGCGACGAACACACGCATGCGCCGCGAGGCAAAGAATGGACAATCCGGCCGCACGCAGGAGATTCAGCGCTTGATTGGCAGATCACTGCGGGCCGGTGTTGACCGTGTGGCACTGGGTGAGCGTCAGATTGTTGTGGACTGTGATGTTATTCAGGCCGATGGCGGGACGCGTTGTGCGTCTATCACGGGTGGTTGGGTTGCATTGAAATTAGCAGTTCAGAAACTGATGAAGGCGGGTGATGTGATTTCTGATCCGTTGATTGACCCGGTTGCTGCGATTTCTTGCGGAATTTATGCAGGCCAAGAAGTGCTTGATCTGGATTATCCTGAAGATAGCGAAGCCGGTGTTGACGGGAACTTTGTCATGACTGGCGGAAAGCTGATTGAAATTCAGATGTCTGCGGAGGGATCGACTTTTACCCGTGTGCAGATGGATGGATTGGTTGATCTGGCAGAAAAGGGTGTGTCTGAATTGACCGCAATCCAGATCGCAGCTGTTAGCTGATGCGGAAGTTCGCCGGCAAAGAACTGGTGATTGCGACCCATAACAATGGGAAGCTGGAAGAGATCGCTGATCTGTTGCGCCCTTACGGCGTGTCTTTGACGTCAAACGCGGATCACGGCCTCCCAGAGCCGGAAGAGACAGAAACCACCTTTGTGGGCAACGCGCGGATCAAGGCGCATGCGGCGGCAACAGCAACGGGGCTGCCTGCACTTTCGGACGACAGCGGTATTGAAATTGACGGTCTTGGCGGTGCGCCCGGTGTTTACACGGCGGATTGGGCGGAAACACCCAATGGCCGTGATTTTGAAATGGCAATGAAGCGGAGTTGGGCAGAGTTAGAGACTGTTTCTGCACCTTTTCCACGAACGGCAAGATTTTGTTGCACCCTCGTTTTAGCGTGGCCAGACGGCCATGACGAAGTTTTTCCCGGTATCATGCCCGGACAGATTGTTTGGCCTATGCGTGGTGACAAAGGTCATGGGTATGATCCCATTTTTCAACCAGATGGCTATGACATCACCTTTGGTGAAATGGATCGTTGGGAGAAGAACAAGATCAGCCACCGGGCGGATGCATTTGCGAAACTGATCGCTGGTTGCTTTGCGTGAGGATTGGGAAAACGGGGGCTTTGGTCTTTATATCCATTGGCCATTTTGCCAGGCAAAGTGCCCGTACTGCGATTTTAACTCGCATGTCGTCGCGCATATCGATCAAGGCGCTTGGGCCAAAGCGTATGTAAGCGAAATTGAGCGGGTCGGTTCTCAAACGCAAGGCCGTGTGCTGCGATCGGTATTTTTTGGGGGCGGCACACCTAGTCTGATGGATCCAGACGTTGTTGACGCGATCCTCACAAAAGTGCGGGCAACATGGCCAATCGCCAACGATATCGAGGTCACGCTGGAAGCAAACCCTACTTCTGTCGAGGCAGGGCGTTTTACCGGCTATCGCGATGCTGGTGTTAATCGGGTGTCGATGGGAATTCAGGCCCTGAACGATAGGGATCTTAAGGCGCTGGGCCGACTGCACACTACCGCCGAGGCAATGTCAGCTTTTGAAACGGCGCGAAGTGTCTTTGATCGTGTGAGTTTTGATCTGATATATGCACGCCAAGGGCAATCAATCGCTTCGTGGGAGGCGGAACTGCAGCGGGCGCTAAGCCTCGCTGTTGATCATCTGTCATTGTACCAACTGACGATTGAAAATGGCACGGCTTTCGGGGATCGCTATGCCGCTGGTAAACTCGCTGGATTGCCAAACGACGATGATGCCGCGGATATGTATGCGGTCACGCAGGATATCTGTGCGGCTGCGGGTTTCCATGGTTACGAAGTTTCAAACCATGCGCGATCTGGGTGTGAGAGCATCCACAACAAACTTTATTGGCGGTATGGCGACTATGCCGGGATTGGGCCTGGCGCGCACGGTAGGTTGACGTTGCATGGTCAGCGTTATGCGACCGAAGCGCCACTTGCGCCCGGAGCTTGGCTTTCTCAAGTTCAAAGAACCGGGAATGGTGACCTTAGCCGCGATGCCCTAAGCCATGACGAACAGTTTGCTGAGTTTCTGTTGATGGGGATGCGGCTACGGGATGGGGTTGAAATTAACCGGTTTGCGCAACTATCAAATCCATTAATACATAATAAAATCCATAGTTTAGTTGATATGGGGATGGTTTCTCTTACGGATAACCGCTTGATGCTAACACCTAAAGGCTACCCACTTCTAAATGCTGTCTTGCGCGAGCTTCTTGACGCCTAATTGCCAGACAGCGCGCGCAGTAGATCATCCAATTGGTCCAATGATTTATACCCGATGACCATTTTGCCACCCTCAGCACCAGATGGGTGATCGATGGTGACTTTCATACCCAAAGTTGCGGAAAGTTCGTTTTCGATTTGGACGGTGTCCGCATCCTTTGGCACAGGTGCGCCCGGAACCGAGCGCCGTTTGAGGGCTGGACCCTTCTTAACCAACTGCTCTGTTTCGCGGACCGATAGCTTGCGTTGAATAACTTCGCGCGCAAGCTCCACAGCACGCTCATTGCCAATCAATGCACGCGCATGGCCAGCGGTAAGTTGCCCACTTATCAAATATGTCTGCACTTCTTGCGGCAGGTTAAGGAGCCGCATCAGGTTTGCAATATGGCTCCGGCTTTTTCCAAGTGCTGCAGATAGCTTATCTTGTGTGTGTCCAAACTTTTCCATCAACTGCTTGTAGCCGGCGGCCTCGTCGATCGGATTGAGGTCTGCGCGTTGAATGTTCTCGATGATCGCTATCTCTAGCACTTCGGTATCGTCATAAACCCGCACCAGAATAGGCACTTCGTGGAGTTTCGCCATCTGGGCTGCGCGCCAGCGCCGCTCCCCCGCTACGATTTCGTAGACCTGCGCATCCGTGGGGGATTTACGCACGATCAGCGGTTGGATGATTCCTTTTTCCGCAATGGATGACGAAAGCTCTTCGAGGGCGGCAGCATCAAAAGTGCGGCGCGGCTGATCGGGGTTTGGTTGTACCTGCTCTATTGGCACAACCAAATCTGGTCGCTTAGCCTGATTACTGGGCGCATCGTCGGCGGACACATCCGACATCAGCGCAGATAAGCCGCGCCCAAGGCCACGTGATTTGTTTGGTGTTCGTGCCATTATGCGGCTCTCTTTTTCTTTGTACGTTCGATGACTTCACCCGCAAGTGCGCGATAAGCGGCACTGCCTTTTGATGCACTGTCGTAGCTCAACACAGGAACCGAAAACGACGGCGCTTCGCTAAGGCGAACGTTTCGGGGAATGACAGTTTTGAATACCATATCACCCATGTTTTCGCGCGCATCATCTTCGACCTGCAAGGAAAGGTTATTGCGCTGGTCATACATTGTAAGAGCGATACCTTCGATTCGTAGATCAGGGTTCGCTGTTTGCCGCACGTCGCGCACCGTAAGAATAAGTTGCGATAGCCCCTCCAACGCGAAGAATTCACTTTGCAAGGGAACGATGATGGAATGCGCTGCAACCATCGCGTTGACTGTCAATATATTGAGAGATGGCGGACAATCGATCAATATGTAGTCATAACCCAAGGCGAGCGCTGCATCTCCTCGCAGGACGTCGCGCAGTAAGAAGCTTCGTTTGGCGTTATCAACCAGCTCCAAATCGGCAGAGCTGAGGTCCGTCGTCGCGGGAATGATATCTAACCCATCAACAGTCGTTTTCTGAACTGCTTCGTCGATCGAGACCTCGCCAGACAGAAGGTCATATGTTGTCGCATCTCTTTTATCATAACCAATGCCGAGCCCGGTTGATGCGTTACCCTGTGGATCAAGGTCGATCAACAAAACCTTACTCTTCCGCTCGGCCAGTGCTGCACCAAGGTTGATTGTTGTTGTGGTTTTGCCAACGCCACCCTTTTGGTTCGCAATTGCGATAATGGCTGGGCCGGCTTGAGTATTATTGGCCACGAGACGCAATCCTTTGAAGGGTCAATATTCGAGCATCAGGATCAGTGAAACTGGTGTGATCTTCAAGGTCAAACGTCCAGTCACGCTGCGCTTCGGCAATTTCTTGTCCAGCACGTTGACCTTTGTGGAGGAGAGCAACACCTGTTGCGCCAATATGGCGGGAAATATGGGGGAGCAACCCAGATAGTGACGCTAAAGCACGCGCAGACACAATATCTGCATGTTGTTGAGGGACCGCTTCAATACGCTCTGCGAGAACTTTCGCGTTCAGATTAAGCTCGCGGACCGCTGTGCGTAGAAAAGTCGCCTTTCGAATGTCGCTTTCAATCAGGATAAATTGTGCCGCGGGTTGTTGGGCTTTACCCAAGATGGCCATTACGATTCCGGGAAACCCGCCTCCACTGCCCATATCCACCCATTTTGAGTAGGTTGCAGGGGCGAATTTATAGATCTGCACCGAATCGACGACATGCCTTTCCCAAATTTGCCCTGCATCAGATTTACTAATCAAATTGATCTTTAGGGTCCATTTAGCGACCAAAGACGCAAAACTCTCTAAATCTTGCAATGTTTCACGTGAAACATTAATGCCTGCTACTGACTCAAGCATTAATCATGTGCCAGTTGCCTTGAGTTTAGCCTTTTTGGTCGCGCCAATAATCAACATCAAAGCTGCTGGCGTCATGCCTTCAATGCGACCAGCATGCGCTATTGTCGACGGACGGACCAACTTGAGCTTGTCAGCAAGCTCATTTGAGAGACCTCTAATCTCTGCATAGTCCATATCCTCAGGTATCTCGTGCTTTTCGTCACGTTCCATCGCAGCAATATCACGCTCTTGCCGCGCTATGTAGTGCGCATAAAGCGCATCTCTTTTTACCTGATTTTGTATGTCTGACGAGATATCATCAACATTTTGGTTAAGTCGGGACAAATGAGTGAAGTCAAAGTCAGACAACGACAACGCATCAAGCGCCGTTTTCTTCGGTCCATCAGGATTCAACTTCACCCCGACACTTGCGATTTCCCTGGAGGTCAGATGAATTTTCTCAAGCGCATCTTTTGCCGCGCCAATTCCATCCATCTTTTCACTAAAGGATTCCCAGCGTTTTTCTTCAACGCATCCAATTTCATATCCGCGTTGGGTCAATCGTTGATCGGCATTGTCAGCCCGCAGTGACAAACGGAACTCCGCGCGTGACGTGAACATCCGGTATGGCTCTGAAACACCGCGCATGATCAAGTCATCAATCATGACGCCAATGTAGGATTCGCGGCGGCTAAAGGTGATTGCTTCCTTACCCTGCGCGATCGCAGCTGCATTCAGGCCTGCAACCAATCCTTGCGCTGCTGCCTCCTCATATCCTGTCGTTCCGTTGATCTGTCCTGCTAAGTAAAGCCCCGGGACATCATGCAATTCCAGTGTCGGCCGCAACACACGCGGATCGACGTAATCATATTCAATCGCATATCCGGGCTGCAAAATTGTAGCGTTTTCAAGACCATAGATCGAATGCACGTAATCACATTGGACCTCTTCGGGCAGCGAGGTCGAGATACCATTAGGATAGACTGTGTGGTCGTTCACACCTTCTGGTTCAAGAAAGATCTGATGGGAGGTCTTTTCAGCAAAGCGTACGATTTTGTCTTCTATCGAAGGACAGTAGCGCGGTCCTACGCCATCGATGTGCCCGCCGTACATTGCCGATCTTTCTAGATTAGCACGGATGATGTCATGCGTTCGTTCGTTGGTATGTGTGATGCCGCAATCGATTTGAGGTGCGTAGACCCCTTTTGACATAAAGGAAAACAGAACCGGATCATCGTCGCTGGGCTGTGCTTCAAGCTTGTCCCAAGCAATTGTACGCCCGTCCAACCTTGGCGGTGTACCTGTTTTTAAGCGCCCTAGTGGTAAACCAAAGCTATCCAACCGCTCTGCCATCTTAACGGACGGATCATCGCCCATACGTCCTCCCGGGCGCGATACATCACCGATATGGATAACGCCGCGTAGAAATGTTCCCGTGGTCAAGATCACACTTTGTGCTGTGATTTCGCTTCCATCGCGCATCACAACGCCCGTAACGCGCCCACTATCCATCAACAGATCAGTCGCTTCGCCTTCGATAATTTGCAAATTTTTCAGCTTAGTAAGTTCTGACTGCATTTCTTTGCGATAGATTTGCCGGTCTGACTGGGCTCGGGGGCCCTGAACAGCAGGGCCTTTTCTACGGTTCAACAACCGAAACTGAATACCCGCCTTGTCAGCAACCCGTCCCATGACACCGTCAAGCGCATCGA
Source organism: uncultured Paracoccaceae bacterium (assembly GCA_947488605.1). Classification (GTDB taxonomy): domain Bacteria; phylum Pseudomonadota; class Alphaproteobacteria; order Rhodobacterales; family Rhodobacteraceae; genus Yoonia. The sequence continues at coordinate 292,749 of CANKZJ010000003.1, forward strand.
TTTCGCGCACCAGATGCCCTTTGCCCAATCCACCAATTGCCGGGTTGCACGACATCACGCCGATTGACGCTTTCGTCAATGTAATAAGGGCTGTGCGCGCACCCATCCGCGCAGATGCATGGGCTGCCTCAGCGCCCGCATGCCCACCACCAATAACAATGACGTCGTAGTCATAATGTTTCACGTGAAACACTCCCTACTTACCTATACAAAAACTAGAGAAAATCTCGTCAAGAACGTGCTCTACATCAACACGGCCAACAATGCTATCCACCGCCCGAACAGCAGCGCGTAAATCCTCAGCTATTAAGTCAGTCATACCAGTCTCCGAGGCCATACCCGCCTGCGCATCGGACATATGCTCTATGGCGCGCAGCATCGCTACACGGTGCCGTTCACGGATCGCCACACCGATACTTCCGACCTTCTTTTGCAGTCGCCCTGAAACTTCATTGATCAATGCATCAATGCCAGCCCCTGTTTTTCCAGACACGGCTAACCCACCAGAATCCGAAATATCTGACTTACTACGAACAAAAAGATCATCGGGTGTCTCATCGCCATGCATTAAAAACGAACTCTCCGACAAGTGAATTCGTAAATCAGCCTTGTCCGCACGTTCCTGCGCCCGCGCAACTCCAAGTCCCTCGACGATATCTTCGGTTTCTCTGATCCCAGCAGTGTCCAGCAATGTGACGGGCAAGCCACCAAGATCCATCCGCACTTCAATCACGTCACGGGTTGTGCCTGCGACCTCTGACGTAATCGCAACATCGCGGCCAGCAAGCCGATTGAGAAGCGTTGATTTCCCAACATTTGGCGCACCAATAATCGCAACCTCAAATCCGTCTCGAACCCTTTCAGCCATAATGACACCAGCAGCTTCGTGGTGCATTTCACGCGATACTTCAGACAGAAGCTCCATAACCTCCGGGCTCACATCAACGGGGACGTCTTCGTCTGCAAAATCTATCGTGGCTTCCAGCAAGGCGGCAGCACGAATAAGCCGCGTGCGCCAACTCTCTGCGAGCTCACCCAATGCGCCTGAAAATACGCGAACGGCCTGTTTGCGTTGGCTCTCGGTTTCAGCATCAATCAGGTCTGCCAGACCTTCGATCTCTGCCAAATTCAACTTCCCATTCTCAAGCGCCCGCCGGGTGAACTCTCCAGCCTCGGCTTGCCGCAGCGATGGATCGTCTCCCAACGTCCGCAGGACAGCGCTCACCACTGCAGGGCTGCCATGCAACTGCAGCTCAACAACTTCTTCACCAGTGAAGCTTTTGCCAGCATCAAAGCGCAAGATCAGCGCTTCATCGAGCAAATCACCAGCGCCATCAAAAAGCTTACGGACACCGCGACGTTTCGGGACATCATGCATCAGCTTGCCAACAGCCGCGATAGCTTGTGAACCAGACACGCGGATAACCGCGACGCCAGCCCGGCCTTGCGCAGTCGCCAAAGCAAATACTGTATCCATATCTTAACTCATTGTTTTAGAACAATAATTTAAGTGTTCATTGAATCGAAGAAGTCCGAATTCGTCTTGGTCTGCTTCAGCTTCCCGATCAAGAACTCAATCGCGTCTGTTGTTCCCATTGGGTTCAGGATGCGGCGTAAGACATACGTCTTCGCAAGGTCACCCTTTTCGACCAACAGCTCTTCCTTACGCGTACCGGATTTCAGAATATCCATCGCCGGGAACACGCGCTTGTCTGCGACTTTGCGATCCAGAACAATTTCGCTGTTACCCGTACCTTTAAATTCCTCAAAGATCACTTCGTCCATGCGCGAACCAGTATCGATCAGGGCTGTTGCAATGATCGTCAGTGACCCACCTTCTTCGATGTTACGGGCAGCACCAAAGAACCTTTTTGGGCGCTGCAGTGCGTTCGCATCGACACCACCAGTCAAAACCTTACCGGACGATGGCACGGTCGTGTTAAACGCACGGCCCAGACGCGTAATCGAGTCGAGCAAGATCACAACGTCGCGCTTATGCTCGACCAGGCGCTTGGCCTTTTCAATCACCATTTCTGATACAGCTACGTGACGCGTTGCGGGTTCATCAAACGTCGATGACACAACCTCGCCTTTCACAGACCGTTGCATGTCCGTGACTTCTTCGGGCCGCTCATCAATCAGCAAGACAATCAGATAGCACTCCGGGTGGTTCTTCTCGATTGAGTTTGCAATGTTCTGCAACAGAACTGTCTTACCAGTCCGTGGCGGTGCGACGATCAAAGACCGCTGCCCTTTGCCAATCGGTGCAACCAAATCGATGATCCGTGCAGAACGGTCTTTGATGGTCGGATCTTCAATCTCTAGCTTGAAACGTTCTTCTGGATAAAGCGGCGTCAGGTTATCAAAGGCAACTTTGTGTTTGGCTCGCTCCGGCTCTTCAAAGTTAATCTTCTCAACCGACATCAACGCAAAGTAACGCTCACTATCATTCGGCTCTTTCATGACACCTTCAACGGTATCACCCGTTCGCAATGAATGCTGGCGGATCATATCTGGCGAAACATAGATATCATCGGGGCCCGGCAGATAGTTCGCTTCTGGAGACCGCAAGAAACCAAAGCCATCTTGCAGGACTTCAAGCACGCCATCGCCGCCGATGACCCACTCTTCGTCAGCGCGTTCCTTCAGGATCGCGAACATCATGTCGCCTTTGCGCATCGTAGACGCGTTTTCTATCTCCAACTCTTCGGCAAGAGACAAAAGATCTTTCGGGCTCTGCGCTTTGAGATCAGCAAGATTCAGACGGTGTTGGGTCATATATAAAACCAGTACCAACCTCTCGGTCGGCATCTCTTCGATTAGGAATGGAAAATAACGCTCCCGGACGGAAGGCGCATTCACACATAGGCAAGCACAACGCCCGAGTCAATCATTGCTCAGAAAGGACGTACAACAACCGCGACAACAATAAACAACATCAAGATAGTGGGAACTTCATTGAATAACCGGTAGGTTCGGCCACTGCGTGTGTTCGTCCCTGTAGCAAACTCTTTGCGGCGCTTGGCCATCCAACCATGTGCCCCGGTCATTGCTATGACGCTCACGATCTTCACCCATGACCAAGCAGCACTCCAATCAAACGCACCCAAACCAATCATGATAAGGCCAGCGATCCACGCCACGATCATGGCCGGGTTCATAATCACACGCAGCAGCTTTTCTTCCATGACCTGAAAAGTCAGATCAAGTTCAGATCCGACCGTTGCGCGTTCAACATGATAAACAAAAAGTCTTGGCAGATAGAACAACCCCGCCATCCACGCGATCACTGCCATAATATGCAGAGCCTTGATCCAAGGGTACACGCTGTTCAAAAGATCAATCATGCTATTTTACTTTCATGGCTTCTTTCTTCCTTAATAAATATTAAGAGAAAGAAAAGATGATGATGTGGTTAGTGTGCTGTTTTTCTGTGGGTTCTTTATTCATCCACAGAGTTTTCCCAAGGCGGCAAGAAAGCTAGGCTTTTTTCAGGTTCTGTAGATAATAGAATTATACGATAAAAAACAACAACTTACCTTATGCCATGAAAACTAAGTCATGGCAAAAACCACCATTGACAGCTTCTTCATGACGATTCCTCCACAGTGATCACTTATCCATACTCACCGTGGAAAAAACGGCCCGAGATTACTTGAGATGGGATGTTTCTACACAAAGTCCGCCGACATGCTAGTTATGCCCAAAGTGGTGCTCACTACGACACACGACTTGTACCAAAGGTTATCCACATGGACGAACAGATCATCTTGGCATCAGGCTCGGTTATTCGGGCTCAACTGCTCCGCAATGCCGGGGTCAAATTCGATGTTTTGGTCGCACGTGTAGATGAAGAAACAATTAATGCATCCCTCGAGGCGGAACAAGCAAGTCCGCGAGACATCGCTGATACTTTGGCTGAAATGAAAGCGCAGCGCGTTGCTGCCAAAAACCCGCAAGCGCTGGTGATCGGTTGTGATCAGGTTCTCGCATTAGGACAAGAATGCTTCTCAAAACCAACATCTCCTGAAGACGCCATTGCCCAACTCAAGACATTGCGTGGTCAGAAACATCAATTGCTATCAGCCGCCGTCATCTATGAAGATGGCAAGCCGGTTTGGCGTCATGTCGGTGTTGTCAGGCTGTTTATGCGCGATGCATCAGACAGCTATCTTCAAGATTACGTCGACCGGAACTGGGACAGTATCCAGCATTCGGTCGGCGCTTATAAACTTGAGGAAGAAGGAGTGCGACTTTTTACACGCATTGAAGGAGATTATTTCAATGTCTTGGGCCTGCCGCTCTTGGAACTCTTGTCATACCTCACGCTACGCGGAACACTGCCTTCATGACCAATCTGCCACGCGCCGCCGTGATCGGAAACCCGATCAGCCATTCACTTTCTCCTAAACTGCACACCTATTGGCTTAATCGCTATGGGCTGGATGGCGAATATACTGCACTGAAAGTGACCGAGGACGAACTCGAAGAGACGCTTCGTGCCATGCCTGCACAGGGTTTTATCGGTGCAAACGTCACGCTCCCCCACAAAGTCAGCGTGATGCATTTTGCAGATCAGATTACAGATCGTGCAACGCTCATCGGTGCTGCAAACACGCTGACGTTCAAAGAAGACGGACGTATCTTTGCGGATAATACAGACGGATACGGATTTATCGCAAATCTTCGCCAAGGTGCGCCGCATTGGGATCCAAAGGCTGGCTCGGCCGCAATTTTTGGCGCAGGTGGTGCGGCGCGTGCGATTATCGTCGCTTTGGCGGATGCGGGCGTTCCGGAAATCATTATTTCAAACCGCACCCGGCCAAAAGCCGAAGCGCTACGCGCTGATTTTGGCGCGCGGATCACAGTTGTTGACTGGGTTCAGGCCGACAAAGCACTTCAAGATGCCAACACTGTCATCAACACCACATCACTTGGCATGGTTGGCGCGCAAGACTTCAAAGTGTCATTGGACAATTTGAGCAAAGATGCTGTCGTCACTGACATCGTCTATAACCCGCTGCGTACGCCTTTTCTTGATGATGCCCAGGAAAAGGGATGCACGACAGTCGATGGCTTAGGCATGTTGCTCCACCAGGGTGTGCCCGGTTTCGAGCGTTGGTTCGGTCAGCGTCCAGAAGTGGACGAAGCCACCCGTCGCGCCGTTCTCGCATGACACATCTGCTGGGTCTGACTGGGTCAATCGGTATGGGCAAATCAACCACGGTTCAGATGTTTCGTGACGAAGGTGTGCCCGTTTGGGACGCGGATGCCACCGTTCATCAGCTGTATGCCAAAGGTGGGGCCGCAGTCCCCATTTTCGAAAGGGAATTCCCTGATGCTGTTGTTGATGGGGCGATTGATCGCGATATCCTGAAAGGAATGATCGCTGATGACCTCAACGTCATGCGCAAACTCGAAGAAATCGTGCACCCTTTGGTGGCGGACCATCGCGCCGCCTTCCTTGCGCAGACCAACGCACCTTTGGTTGTTTTCGATATCCCGCTTCTTTTCGAAACAAACGGCCAAGACTGGCTCGACTCGGTTTTAGTCGTCACCGCACCAGCGGATGTTCAAAAATCGCGTGTAATGGCGCGACCGGGAATGACGGAAGAACAGTTTCAGCGTATCCTGGATCGCCAAATGCCAGATGCTGAGAAACGCGCGTTAGCGGATCACATCATTGAAACTATCACGCTGGACGATACGCGTCGGTCTGTGCGAAAACTGATAGCGGAGTTAGCGGGATCAAAAGATGCGTGAGATTGTACTTGATACAGAGACCACCGGTTTCGAACCTAGCGAAGGTGACCGGATCGTTGAAATTGGCGCGATAGAACTGATGGGGCATATGCCGACTGGCAGGACCTATCATCAGTACATCAACCCCCAACGTTCCATGCCGGAAGCCGCCTTTGGTGTGCACGGCATTGGTCCCGATTTGCTGGAACCACCGCAAAAGCCGCAACCCGGACAAGAAACCTTGCGCGACAAACCCCTTTTCAAAGATGTTGCACAGGACTTTGTCGATTTCATCGGCGATGCAAAGTTGGTCATTCACAACGCTGCCTTTGATATGAAGTTCCTTAATGCAGAATTGGGTTGGCTCAACCGCCCGCTTCTTCCGATGGATCAATCGCTCGACACCCTTGCCATCGCGCGCCGGAAATTTCCCGGATCGCCTGCCTCGCTTGATGCCCTTTGCCGCAGGTTCGGGATCGATAACAGTTCCCGCACGCTTCACGGCGCATTGCTTGATAGTGAAATTCTGGCCGAAGTGTATCTGGAGCTGATTGGTGGCCGGCAGCCCGACTTTGGGCTTGCAGGTGCGTCGCAACGACAATCTGGGGGTGCGCAATCTGATGATTGGCGTCCAGCTGCGCGTCCACAACCATTGAACCCAAAGATCACAAAAGAAGAAGCCGCCGCCCATGCTTCTTTTGTCGAGAAGTTGGGCGACGGCGCTGTCTGGAAGAAACTGGGCTAGGTCTAGTTTACAGTGTCGTTAGGCTTTTCGACTTCTGCGCGACGCGCAAGTTCGGACCGGTAAAGCGCCAAGAAATCAATAGTTTCAAGGTTAAGTGGTGGGAAACCACCATCGCGCGTGACGTCGCTAACGATGCGGCGCAGGAATGGGAACGTGATGCGCGGGCATTCAATCAACAGATAAGGGTGCATTTGGTCTTCTGGCACACCTTCAACTTGGAACACACCGGCATATTCAATTTCCAGAACGAAAAGCGGTTCGCCCTTTTCCTTTGTCTTGCTGGTGATGTTCAGCTTCGTGATGATTTCGAACTGGTTCTCGGCCTTCCGCTTGCGTGCGTCCAGGTTCACTTGGACCTGAATTTCAGGTTGCGCGTCACCAGTCACACCTTTTTGCGCAAGAATGTTCTCGAACGACATATCGCGAATGTACTGCGCTAGAACGCGGTTGTTGATTTGTGCGGCAGCGGGCGCAGCCGCAGCTGCAGCACCGTTTTCAGGTGTATCGGTCATTGGAAACTGCTCCAGTTAAATAAGGTTCGCGCGTTCCTAGCAGCCTATCTTGTAAGGCTCAATCCCGGGTCCACTCTGACGGGCCGTCGCGGTTCGGTTTCTGTGGTGTCACATCTTCGAATTCTGCATCAATAACACGGTCCCCACTTTGATGTGGGCGCTGGGCGGGCCCGTCGCCCATCTCAAATTGCTGCACTTTGATTTTTGATTTCAGCCAAACGAACGCCGCCCGCCGGAAACCGGGCACCAGTAGAGACAATCCAACGATATCGGTGAAAAAGCCGGGCGTAAGTAGCAAAGCACCAGCGAAAAGGATCATTGCACCATGCGCCAAAGGCTCTGTCGGGTCTTGGAGTTCGGAAAACGATCTTTGCAGATTGCCGATTTCGCGCAAACCTTGATTCCGCACCAAATATGATCCGGTCACCGCCGTTGCGAGAACAATCAAAAGTGTCCACCAGATCCCAATAAAGCCGCCAACCTGTATAAACAGGGCGATTTCGATCATTGGAACCGCGATAAACGCGAGTAACAGCCACATCTGGTTAGCCTTTCATAACATGTTCGGGGGTAAGGTGGACTTGGCCCTACCCCTGACCTACATAAGGAACGAAAGGGCATGTTTCCATGCCTTCACCGAAACGAGGTCTTCATGAATTCTCCGCTTATCCAGCTTTTGGTGCTTGCAGGCATCGCTGTATTCTTGATTTTGCGTCTGCGTGGCGTGCTTGGCACCCGCGAAGGTTTTGAAAAACCTGCCGTAACACGCCCCGAACCCAGCAGCCGTGTTGGAAAGCCAGACTTCGATGTGATCGAAGGTGGCCCCGATCTTGATATCACCGATCACGTTGAAGAAGGGTCTGACTCAGCCAAGGCGCTTGCGACGATGAAACGGATTGATCCGTCCTTTAACGTCAGCGAATTCTTGGGCGGTGCGCGTGGCGCATACGAGATGATTTTGATGGCATTTGAAAACGGTGACCTTGATAGCATCGTGCCTTTCATCTCCGAGGATGTGTACGAAGCGTTTGCATCTGTCGTTGACGAACGTCAGCGTCAGGGCCTGACCATCGATGCAAAATTCATCGGTATCAGCGATATGACATTGACCGAGGCAACTTTTGACGAGGTGTCGAACGAGGGTGAAATGTCTGTGCGCTTCAAAAGTGAGCTGACATCCGTGGTCCGCGACAAAGCGGGCGACATCATTGAAGGTAGCGAGTCAGAGATTAAGCGCCAGAAAGATACGTGGACATTTGCACGCAAAATGGATGCAGGCGATCCCAATTGGCGGCTTGTCGCCACTGGCGAATAAACCCAGAGCTGGTTTGGCATTCTCCTCACAGGGGTGAACTTAACGATGGCCAAACTGACATATACGCAGCTCAGTTTTAATGAACTTGAAGGGTGGCTTGATGATGATCATCAAGCCGCCTTTGATGTTTTTAAGACCATCAGCGACAACATGAATGATCCGCATTGGTCGGTGTTGAGCGATTTTTCCAAGATTGATCCTGATCCGCGCCAGTTCTTCGAGGCTTTCTTTCGCCCCGTCTTGATCGATGGCGGACAGCCGATGCTTTTTACCGGGTATTTCGAGCCAGAACTGCGTGGTGGCCGCGAACAGAGTGATGCTTTTCCGCATCCCATATATAATGTGCCAGACGATTTGGAGGCGGGTACTTTGTTCTACTCACGTCGTGAGATTGAAGAGGAACGCACGCTTGCGGATAAAGGTCTAGAGATTGCTTGGCTTGCCGACCCGCTGGACGCTTTCTTTCTTCAGGTGCAGGGATCAGGACGTATCAGTTTCCCGGATGGTAGTGTGATGCGTGTGGGCTTTGGTGCCAAAAACGGTCACCCCTATACATCAATTGGGGCAAAGCTTGTTCAACGTGGGTTGATTGCTGAGGACGCGATATCCGCCGAGGCGATCCGCAACTGGGTGCGCGAAAACGGTGATGAAGGCCGGGAGTTGTTGTGGGAGAACGAGAGCTACGTGTTTTTTCGCGAAGTAAGCGGTGTGCCATCTGAAGATGGGCCTTTAGGAACAATGGGGTGTTCCATCACGCCCGGACGTTCGATCGCAGTTGATGCTGAAATCGTGACACTGGGAACACCCGTTTGGATCGAAAAGTCTGGTCGTGATCCGATCCATCGCTTGATGGTCGCCCAAGACACCGGGTCGGCCATCAAAGGTGCGCACCGCGCAGATATTTTTGTCGGAACAGGCATTGAGGCTGGGAAAACCGCAGGCAGCATCAATGATACAGGCCGTATGGTCGTTCTTTTGCCTGCAACCCTGGCGCGTGATTTGCTTGCGGAGCAAGACTGATGCGAAAGCCACGGCATCTTTCATCAGAAGAACGCTCGCTTTGGGACCGCGTCGCTGAACGCGCAACCCCTTTGCACCCGACGCAATCAAAACCGGCTCCGGGGATAGAACCAAAGCCCAAAAAGCCGATTGTTCAACAAACGCCCCTTGCGCGGCTTAAGGTTGGCCAGAAAACCAATGTATCCAGACCGCATGACATCATGCGGCCACTTGTTGATCGATTAGGCGCGGCCCCGGTCAATATGGACAACAAGTCTTTTGGGAAAATGAAGCGTGGCAAAATCAAACCAGAAGCGCGGATCGACTTGCACGGCATGACAATGGCAGAGGCTCATCCCGAATTGGTGAGTTTCATTTTGGGGTCGCAATCGGTAGGCCGTCGTCTTGTTCTGGTCATCACTGGAAAAGGTAAAGATCGCGATGATGGGGGGCCAATCCCCACGCGGCATGGCATTTTGCGGCATCAGGTGCCGCAATGGCTTGCCTTGGCGCCGTTGTCGCAAGCGATCTTGCAGGTTACGCCAGCGCATTTGAAACACGGCGGGCATGGTGCCTACTACGTGTATTTACGGCGTAATCGATAGGGCTTGCTGTGCTTTTCGCGTCGGGATGATCAAGATCAGCGCCGCAAAAGCAAAGACCGCAGCATAGCCAAGTTGCTGAACCTCGAACCCAACACCAACATCAATAAGCCACCCGCTTAGCCCCGGTCCAATTGCGGATCCCAGTACCATCAGCGCCGCCGCCGCCGACTTAATCGCGCCGATATGCTTTGTTCCATAAAACTCTGCCCAACACGCATTCAATAAAGTTGCTTGTCCACCACCTGCGATCCCCATCAAGACAACAGCCAAAGCCGTCCAAATCAGGCTGGGCGCATACCAATGCAGAATGAAGGCTACAACAAGTGGAAGCAGGTAGATGGGCAAAAGCCGCACTGCGCCAAAGCGATCAATCGCCCAACCATAGCCAATCGTCGAAATTGACAGCGCGAGTGTGCCTAGAGGGAAAACAGAAACCAACGCCAAGTGAGACCAACCTTTCACTTCGGCGAAATGGGCCTGATGAAACCAAAAAGCTGTTCCAAAACCGGAAAATGACATGACTGCCGGGATCATTAGCCAAAATAGCGGATGGCGCAGAGCATCCGAGCGCGTCCAGTGTTTTCCGTACATGCCGGTGGATTGTGTTGTCTCGGCCATTGATTGCGGCGTGCGTTCCAACCGCAAAAGCCGATAAAGCACAAAGCACGCTATGATACAGAACCCTGCAAAGCAGACCCACAAAGTGCGCCAATCGATAAAGCCTTTCAGCCAGACCATCGTGAGCGGCAGCGTTGCTTCGCCTAACATAAACCCAAATGCTGCCACCGCTAGCGCGCGACCGCGGGTCGCAATGAACCAGCGCGTCATTGCAACGGTGCCCACATGACTTGTCATGCCTTGGCCGGTAAACCTGAGTGCGAAAATCACGAATGGTAGTAAGGCTGCGGTCGCATTGAACGCCATGAACAGACAGGCCGAGGCCAGCATCAAGATCACGACGATCCCAAGGGTGCGCACCCGAAACCGATCCGCCAAACCGCCGGCAAAAACCATCAGGGCCGCCGAGGCGCCGGTTCCGACCATATAGATCAGACCCCAGTCCCCGTTCGAGAGCCCGTAGGCTTCGCGAATTTCGCCGCCAAATATCGAGATAAAAAAGGTTTGTCCAAAACTAGATAGGAAAGACAACAGAGCGCCCGTTGCCAAGAACGGCAAATTTTCACGAATGAAACGAAAGTATCCAGTCGGTTGGCTCATTCATGTTTGATGATCTGTGATTGGGCCAGTTGGAACCCCTAAATCACCTGTTCTGCCAATTATGATACCTGTGCACCAACTCGCTTTCGCAGATCTTAAAGCCAATATAGCTAAGCATCGAAATGATTGCTGACACGACGATCTGAACAAGCTGGACCAGACCGCCTTCCATCACAGCGGTCCAGCCAAACTGTGTCAGGAACCGAATGTTCGCCATCGACATTTGAAACAGGTTCAGCGTCGCATACGCAAAGATGACGGTCAGAATTCCTGCAAGTAAAATCACTGCAACAACAGGATATCTGTTCAGCTTTAGCACCGTATCAAAGCACGTAGCGGCTGATATCTGTGGATCGTGAAAGCTCGCCAAGGTGTTCTTCGACGAATGCCGCATCAATCGCAATGGCATCGCCGGCCCGGTCGGGCGCATTGAACGACAGATCTTCGAACACGCGTTCGATCACTGTGTAGAGCCGACGCGCACCAATGTTTTCCACGGATTCGTTCACTTCCGCCGCAATCTTGGCCAAGGCTTTGATCCCGTCGTCAGTGAAGGTGACGGTGACCTCTTCGGTTTTCATCAAGGCGGAGTATTGCAGGGTCAGGGCGTTGTCCGTCTCGGTCAAGATGCGCACAAAGTCATCTTCGGTCAGGGCGCGCAATTCAACACGAATTGGCAAACGACCTTGCAGTTCTGGCAAGAGATCTGATGGTTTTGCGACGTGGAATGCGCCGGATGCGATGAACAGGATGTGGTCGGTTTTGATCGGGCCATGTTTCGTGGAAACGGTCGTCCCTTCGATCAATGGCAGCAAGTCACGCTGCACACCTTCGCGCGATACGTCAGCACCACGCGCATCGGCGCGCGCACATACTTTGTCGATCTCATCGAGGAAAACGATGCCGTTCTGCTCGACTGCCTCAAGCGCTGCTTTGGTGACGGTTTCATCATCAAGCAATTTATCGGCTTCATCGGCGATCAATGCCTCGTAGCTATCAGCGACAGTCATTTGTTTTTTGACAGTACGCCCCCCCATCGCTTTGCCAAACAAATCGCCAAGGTTCATCATACCGCCCATGCCAGCCCCGGGCTGACCGGGGATTTCAAAACCGCCCATAGGGTTGGAACTATCGGCAAGCTCAAGTTCGATAATTGTATCGTCCAGATCACCAGATTTCAGCTTTTTTCGGAACATATCGCGGGTGCCTTCGCGTGCATCTGTTCCGGCGACGGCGGTAATAACGCGTTCTTCCGCAGCTTCGCGGGCTTTGGCTTTGACGTCTTCGCGCATATGTTCGCGGGTATCAAGGATCGCAGTGTCCACCAGATCGCGCACGATCTGTTCAACATCACGACCGACGTAACCCACTTCGGTGAACTTCGTGGCTTCAATCTTGATGAATGGCGCGCGGGCAAGTTTCGCCAAACGACGCGAGATTTCGGTTTTACCGACGCCCGTGGGCCCGATCATAAGAATGTTCTTTGGATAAACCTCATCACGTAGATCATCGCCCAACTGCTTGCGCCGCCAACGGTTACGCAAAGCGACAGCAACGGCGCGCTTGGCGTCATTCTGGCCGATAATGAACCGGTCGAGTTCCGAGACGATTTCGCGAGGTGTCAGGTCAGTCATGTCAGGCCTTAAACTTGAGAAGGGGGAAGACGGTGCAACGGGATAAAGCCGGGCATCATTCGCAGAACGCGTGCCCTGATCTTTTCCCAAAACGCACCAAGAAGAAGTAGGACAATGCCAAGAACCAACACAGTAAGTGCAGCACCATCACCATCGAAAACCGTTGCAGCAAGCGCCACGATATAGCCAATCGCCGCAATCAGGAACGACCGGCGGTCAATGACGATTGCGACAAGTGCGAACAGGAACAGCACCGCTAGTAGGATCATGTTGCTGTCTTGATCCAACAAAGAAAGCGCCATCGTATTCACCAAAGCCGGGGCTGCCACCACATGCAGCCAAAATCCGTTGGCCGAACGCCGGGTCACGCGGTGCGGGTCGCTCATGTCAAAGAACATCGCGACGGCGAAAACCAAGACCCCAAGGATCAAGGTGATCCATGCAAACGGACCACCAGCGGATAGCAAGAAGAATTCGCTGATGTCGGCCACGCGCCCTTCCCGGCTGGCGGCGTAGACGATGGCGACAATAAACAATCCCACGGCGATCATCGCCATCGCAAATGGGACGCGGAACCGCCACCAGTAGACAAAGATGGCGAGTGTCGCCAACAAAAGTGGAAAAGGCACGCTGGAATAGTCGTTTTGCGCGACCATGAAAGGCTCAAACATCACTGCGGTGAATCCAAAAGCGGCATTCGCAGCAAACATGATCGAAAGCGCTATTGCGGGTGCAACCATGCGCCTTTTGCGCACAAAATACTCTGACAGTAGCCATAAAATCACAGCACCGGCCAAGGTGACCCACATCGCATAGTCTTGCAAATTGACGATCTCGTCACCCAAGGCCAAAGCCACAACACCCCACCAGCCAAATGACAGGATCAACAAGCCGATCACGATGAAAATTTCGTTGAAGCCTTTGAACAGCTCGAACGGCTCATCCCCAGGGTTCAGATTTTCACGCGCACCACGGCGGCTATCAGCGAGGCTGATCAGCCCGGCGGCCTGCTTTTCATTCAAGAGGCCGCTACCAACCGCGGCTTTAAGGTCGTCGCGTTCGATCATGCCATCAGGCCCCTTTGATCGTTTCGACGGTGAGCTTACCATTTGTGTAAACACAAATATCGGCCGCAATTGCCATTGCTTCGCGGGCAATTGTTTCGGCGTCTTTGTCTGTCGTCATCAAAGCGCGACCTGCCGCAAGTGCAAAGTTTCCGCCAGACCCAATCGCCGCAATATCATGCTCTGGTTCAAGCACATCGCCCGCGCCGGTGATCACATACAGCTCGGCGCCGTCGCTGACGATCAGCATCGCCTCCAGCTTTTGCAGGTATTTGTCGGTTCGCCAATCTTTGGCCAATTCAACGGAGGCACGCGCCAACTGACCCGGTGTCGCCTCTAGTTTTTTCTCTAACCGTTCAAGAAGTGTGAACGCATCAGCCGTCGATCCGGCAAACCCGCAGATCACATCCTGACCACCCGGTGACAAACGCCGCACCTTCTTGGCGGTGCCTTTTATCACGGTCTGCCCAAGGCTGACCTGACCGTCGCCTGCGATGACAACCTGCCCGCCTTTGCGAACCCCAATGATTGTCGTGCCGTGCCAACCGGGAAATGCGTCTTCTGCCATCGTCTGCTCCTTGTCGTTGCTGCATATATGGTGGGGGGATGCTGGGCAAACAACCCCGGACGGGTTGTTCCCGCCCAAACGCAAGGCTAGCGTTCGCGTTATGAGCGATAGCAACACTGTCACCTTTTACCTGCATGATCAGCTGCGTAAGCAGGCGGAACGCGGGAACCATAATTTTATCAAAAAGGTGTCCGAGGTTCTATCGGCTGCTGGCCTGCAGGTCGCTTTTGATAACGACGATGATCTGGCACGTCTGCGCGCAATGGCGCGGCCGGGGCGCGGTCTGTTTCTGATGGACCCGCCCGCCAATGCGCGTGGGCTGACGTTTCGCAAAACGTATATTTATCCGTTCTGGCATATCGAAAAAGGAGCGGAGAGATGGGAGTGGCCCGTCGCAAATGAAGTATTTGACGCGCGAAGCATCGATGAAAGAAAAGCCGCGAATTTCTATCGGTTTTGGCGTCAAAGGTTGTTCGATAAGGCACCTAATCACGCGCGGCCAGACGGGTTTATCTATGTGCCACTGCAAGGTCAGCTGCTGCGGCAGCGGTCTTTTCAGTCATGTAGTCCGATTGATATGATCAAAGCCGTTTTGAAATACGATCGATCGCGGCAAGTCGTGCTCACCTTGCATCCCACTGAAACTTACTCAAACGCAGAACAGAACGCTCTGGCTGACCTTTTGTCGTCAGAAGATCGCCTTATACTCAAGGTTGATGGGTCGGAACGCTATATGCAAAACTGCGATTATATCGTGACGCAAAACTCTGCTGTCGGCTTTCAGGGGTATTTTTTCGGAAAGCCATTGGTCCTGTTCGCCAAGTCAGATTTTCATCACATCGCGCTGAATGCAGCTCAGATTGGCCCGCAAGAAGCGTTTGATCGGGTGCAAGACCACAGACCAGATTATGCAGCCTACATGTATTGGTTTCTACAGCAGCGCGCCATCAACGCCGGCCGGACCGAGGCCACAAAAAAGATCAGAAATGTGCTGCGTAATCATGGATGGCCTGTCTGAAGCAAAAAGGGCACCAACGAGGGTGCCCTTTTTCAAGTTCTTTAGCTATTTGGTTTAGATAGACTCTTCAATCCAACCTTGCAGTGCTGCTTTTGGTGCTGCACCAGCCTTGTTTGAGACCACTTCACCGTTCTTGAAAACGAACAGCGCTGGAATGCCACGAACGCCCATCTGCGCTGGTGAATTTGGGTTCTCGTCGACGTTTACTTTGACGATTTTGACCTTGCCTTCCATTTCGGCTGATAGCTCTTCAAGAGCGGGGCCGATCTGTTTGCATGGGCCACACCATTCTGCCCAGAAATCTACGACAACGGGAATGTCGGACTGGCGCACTTCGGCGTCAAAGGTTGCGTCTGTCACTGCTACGGTTGCCATCAGGTTACTCCTTGGCGAAAAATCATTGGAGACCGAAACTAGGAACCCGCGCCCAGATGGTCAAGATGTAGCGAGCGAGTTCAGCGCATCGTGAAGATATTGTTGCGGCAAATGCATCAGCGTCCCGGTGTGGGTCCAAAGGATTGCTGCCTCGACCGTCATATCGGGGTAGATTTGGGTAAGTGCGGATTGATATGCGGCGAGTTGGCGTAGCAACCCAACTGGCGTTTGTTCCGGCGCATCCGGCACAAGGCGGTTTGACTTGTAATCAATCGCAGTGATCTTGGTATCGTCGATAATCAGCCGATCAATCGCACCGTGGATACGGCCAAGACCAGGAAGTTCAGCGGTGATGTCGACCTCCGTCAGCGCGTCTTTTGACCAGATCCATTGCAGATCAGGATTATCCAAAAGCTGTATGATGTCAGCAATCAGACCATCGTCCGTCGTGACAAGCTTTGCCCCCAAAGTGGCCCTGTCATGAGGTGCCGCCATTGGCAAGTGTTCCAATAGGCGGTGAACCAATGTTCCGCGCGCCATCGCATCTTCGGCATCGTCGCCTGCGGGGTCACCGACCATAACCTTTGCGCCCGGCAACTCTGACGGGGATAGCGTGGCCTGCTTTTCTGGCACAGGAAGATCACCAAGGATCGGTGGCTCACTCGGCGTTTGCGTCAAACGCTCAGGTTCGTGAAATTTGGGGCCATGCCAGTCCAGCACGGAAACGCGGCGGATTGGCAGATCACCCAAAGTATCTTCATAATCGCCGCGTTGCGCCATCCCGTCGGCGACGATGTTGTACCAACTGGCATCACCCTCGCCAACGTCGCCAGCCGCACCGACAATCAGCCATTTTTCTGCCCGCGTCATCGCAACATATAAAAGGCGCAAGCGTTCGCGCGCTTGTTTGGCAATCACGTCATTTCGTAGAGCAGTGACAGCAGGTGGCGAAGTGTTTGCAGGGGTTTTCCAGATCATATGATCGCCCGCAGGTAACAGTTCTTGTTGCACCCGAATGTCGCGCTTGGCTGTATCTGGCAGAATGACGATTGGTGCCTCAAGTCCCTTTGCTCCATGGACCGTCATGACCCTGATGCGGTCACCTTGGCTTTCCATCTGGCGCTTCACCTCAAGATCGTCGGTTTCCATCCATGTCAGGAAACCTGTCAGGCTTGGAACCCCGGTGCTTTCATAAGCCAGAGCTTGCGAGAGCAATGCATCGATCCCATCTTCGGCCTCTGGACCTAATCGCGCCAATAACCTGCGACGTCCATCATGACGCGTGAGAATGCGTTCAATCAAATCATATGGGCGTAGGAAGTCAGATTTCTGACGCAGATCGTCAAGGATCTCGCGGGTTTGCGTATGATCCGATTTGCGCAAAACCTCCCAAAGGAAGGTTTTCTCTGGACGGTAATGCGCCAGAGAAAACAAATCTTGCTCGGTCCAACTGAACAACGGTGACCGAAGTGCCGCAGCAAGTGAAAGATCATCCTCTGGCAAGGCAAGAAAGCTCAACAATGCCGCTAGGTCCTTTACTGCGAGTTCGGCCCCAACCCGCAACCGGTCAGCTCCTGCGATCTTGAGGTTGGCGGCCTTACACGCGCGAATGATCTCGGCAAACAAATCGGAACGGCGCTGAACGAGGATCAGAAAGTCACCTTCTGTGATCGGCCTGCGTTGAAACTCTCCGGTGTTTTCAATTTCCTCCGGGATCGTTTCATTTTCGATCATATATTTGATCTTGGTTGCGACGCGCTGGGCCATCAAAACCGTGTGGTCTGTCGCACTGGGTTCATCGACGGGTTTGAACCACTCGCGATTATCCTCAACCGTTGATTTCTCGATCACTGGCCACAGATCAACGCGCCCGGGCATGTTTTCCTTGAACGCGATGTGGGTCAGATCATGGTCCATACCTTCGGCGCGATCACCGGTGAACGTCGCATCCACCACAGACAGGATCGCCTGCGATGACCGGAATGAATGATCAAGCGATGTCACCTCAAACGGCTTTTCAATCGCCTCGTGCGCATCCCGAAAATGCGCCTTCATTTGGTCAAAGGCGGCCGGATCCGCGCCTTGGAACGAATAGATCGATTGTTTCTTGTCACCCACGACAAAGATTGTCCGTTCACGTTCCGGCTTGGCCCCCTCACCGGTGGCAAACTCCTGGGTTAGCTGTTCGATTACGGCCCATTGGGTCGGGCTAGTGTCCTGTGCTTCGTCCACAAGGATATGGTCGATGCCGCCGTCCAACCGGAATAACACCCATTGCGCGACGGCCGGATCGGTCAGCAATGCCTTTGCCTTGAGGATCAGGTCGTCAAAGTCCAACGCGCCCATTGTCAGTTTGCGCACCTCGTAGGCAGGGATGAAAACGCGCGCGAAGGCGTAAATCGCCTCGGTTCGCGCGGCTGCATCCATCGCCCAAAGGTGCGCCCTTGCTGCGGCAACTCGGTCCATCCAATCGTGCACGGCCTCTGCAATTGGCGCGATTGCGTCAACAGCCTTGCCATGCCGACTTTGTGGAAAGTTTGTCGACTTGGAATTGCTTGTGCCAGCATAGAGAAACAGGCCAAAAAGTGTGTCTAACGTTGCCCAATTAGGGTTTTTGAGATCAAGCATAGCGATCTGTTCGCCAAACTTCTTGTATGTCGCCGATTGATCCTTGAACGCTTCCTTGATGTCGTCGGTGAGAGCGAATTCGTGTCCTTTGAACGCTAATTTCAACGCGTCATCGCGCTGGGCGGTCGGTGATAGATCAAGAAGCGTCTTGATCGTTTCCGGCGTGGTAGATTGTACAAACGGTTCGCGGTGTTTGGCGATTTCTGCCGTGAACTTTGCAAGATCGTCACCGGTGAAATGTGCAAGCATATCGTGGACAACCTGCGCGTCCTGCCCTTGAACCATGTCATCAACGACTTCGGCGCGAAGTATTTCCGCAGCACGATCTTCCATTTCCCGAAACTGCGGACTGACCTGCGCCTCAAGCGGGAAGCGTCGCAGGACACCCGCACAAAACGAGTGAATGGTTTGGATCTTAAGCCCGCCCGGCGTTTCAATCGCCCGCGCGAACAGCGTGCGTGCTTGCCCAAGTCGGACCGCATCAATGTGCTGATCCACGCCAAGCGCCTGCAATTGGTCGCGTAATTTACCGTCCGGCATCATCGCCCATGCGCCAAGACGCTGAAACAGGCGGTTTTGCATCTCGGCGGCGGCAGCTTTGGTATAAGTCAGGCATAGAATGTTCTGAGGCGAGACTTTTTCGAGCAATAGCCGTGCCACACGGTCAGTCAGAACGCGCGTTTTGCCCGACCCTGCATTTGCTGATAGCCAGGTCGAGGTTTGTGGATCAGCGGCATCGACCTGCCGTTGTGTGGCGGCATCCCGGATCATGTCAGCACCTGCGGTTTTGGCTCTTCGTGGGTATCCCATTCGCCAAAGCGCGACAGGTGGTCATAGGCACTATGATCCGTTTTCAAAAACAGCGCGAGGCGCGCAGTATATCCGCGATCAGGACGCTGCCAATTCTCAAAAAGCGTCTCTAACTCTGCCCAAACTTGATCTGGTGGCTGTTTGTCCAAGGGCGCAGGTACGTTCTTCATCGCCGCATTGACGCCAATGAACGCAGCACTGGCGACTGACCTTTGCCCGACCTTCTCAAACGCGCCACGCTCAACCATCGCGGCCTCAAGCAGCAATTGTTTATCAAACGTAAGTTGCTGGTTCTTGGTCGGAACTTGCCCGGTTTTGTAGTCATAGATCAGCGCATCATCGAACTCTGTCAGATCAATTCTGTCAGCTTTGCAGGTCAGCAGAACACCAGAGGGCGCCACAATGATTTCACCAAAGGCCTCGATCACATGATCAGCGGCAAGTGCTTGGCGTTCTGCCTCATCTGCCAAAAACTGATCGGCGGACCGTTCCATCCGGGCCAGCCATTGCGCACGCACAGTTGGCCAAGGGCAGTGTTCGTTAAGTTTTTCATCGGCGATTTGCATCAACGCGGCGCGATCCTCAGGCCCGAAGCCGTTGCGGATAAAGGCCTCCAGCACGCTGTGCACAATAGTACCGCGCAATGGGGCATCTGCCGTTGGCAAAAGCGGATTAAGTGGATCAAGCCGCAGCGTCTTGCGCGCGTAAATCGCAAAAGGATCGCGGATCAGCGTCTTAATCTGTGTCACTGACAGTTGAGTGGGGCGCGCGTCGGGCGGCGGGCAAGGCGATGGTCGCGGTTCAGGATCGATCCGCGTTTCGGGTGTGGACAAGGTCGCGGCCTTTGCGCTCCATGCATCGCCCTTGGCACGCATCAGTTCCAGCGCATCTGGTCCATTTCCGTCAGGAAGCCCTTTCAGTAAATTGGTCAGCCTGTTCACCCAACGTGATGGCACGGTTTCTGCATCTGCTGATCGCTTTGCGCGGGTGATCCATACCTCGTTTCCTGCGATAGCTTGCTGATAGTCATGCGCTGACAGTCCAATGTTTCTTTCTGGCAAAAGCAGTCCGGCCTTTGCGCGCATCACGCGGTTGAGCCAAGGATCAGGCGACGGTGCTTCTGGCCAAACGCCGTCGTTCATCCCGCCAAGGATCGTTAGATCGACGCCTTGAACGCGCGCCTCTAACGTACCCCAAATCAGAATGTTGGGGTGGCCCGCATCGCGATCCCGGACAACACCGTCAGCGATTACCGCACCAAAAAGTGCGATGTAATCATATGCGGTCATCATGCCGCCAGCATGTGCTGCATCGGCCAACTTATCGCAGACGCGGCGCGCTTCACGACCCGCCGCCGCTTCCCATAAACCGCCAGTACCGTCTGCCTTTGGACCAGCACAAAGCTGTTCCGCCAATGCCAAATGCCGATCAAGGAAGTCCGAAATTTGCTTTGCGTCAACGTCATTAAGATCACAAACAAGATCGCTTAACCACGCAACCCAATCTGCGCGACCGCTGCCTTTTTCTGCCCATGTCTGCAAATCAATCGCGGTTGGGAATGGCGGTCCATATCGGCGCAGGTGTAACTCTAGATCTCTGGTGTGGCGTAGGTGCTCGCCACGGTCGTCCCGCTCAGAGTGACACAGCGGGTGCTTGAGCAAAGTTAGCAGCGCCTCGCCTGTGAGTGGTTTTGCAAAAAGCTCTGCTACATGACGCAACAACCGACCGGGCGGGGAAAGCGCCAAAGGCATGCCCGCACTATCGTCTGGTTTTATATTCCATCGATCAAGCGCGGCGGTCACTTGCCGGGTTAACATGCGGTCCGGCGAAATGAGGGCCGCCGTTCTTCCATCTTGCGCCGCTTGTCGCAAACGAAGTGCAATGGTTTCCGCCTCTGCCCGAGGTGAGCTTGCCTCAACAAGGGTTAGGCCGTCAGTTGCCTCAAGCAGGTCGCCAAGTTTTGGACCCTCAGTCAACCATTGGTCGGTGACGGGCGCAGGTCGTAGCGACAACGAGATCAGTGCGTTGCGTTTTGGGTGAAGTGCTCTTTGCTTGGTCCAAGGTCGCACACCACCATGTTCAAACCCGATCAAGTCCATCAACCGCCGAAAGCGATATTGGGGATGATCCTGCGTGGTCATAGGGTCATCCATAGCGTCCCACACGGGTGCGGGCAGATCAAAATCATAGCCGGGCAGGATGATCGCGCCCTGAGGAAGCTGCGCCACAGCTTGCATAAAAAGGGCTGTCGCGCCGCGTGATCCGGTGGAACCAGCAACAATAATCGGATGGGCAGGCGGCACCTTAGACCAGCGCGCCGCAAGCGTTTCTATCACAAGGCGTTGACGTGCTTCTTGATCAGGCGGCGCGTTGTCGATGCTGAAATACGGCGCGATGATCTTGAAAAATCGCAGGGCGCGATCCCAGTGGCCAGATTGATCTGTGACGTCAAGCTGCGCAATCGTGTCGTAACTGACGCCTTCGCCTTGCATTTCATCCATCAGGTTCGCAAGGCTATCCGACAGATCGTAAAGTGCCGCTTTTGGTGCCAGATCAGGTTGTTGTTCAAGAAGTTTGGCGACGAATTGCGAAAGCTCCAGCCGGCGTTGAAGCTGCGAGACAGCAGGCGGCAAATCTGAAGATACCGGGTCGCCCGCCAAATCGGTAATCAACCGAACCCTTGGCAAAAGCCGCGCAGGACCGTCATCAAACACGGCTCTGATACGGCGCTGCATCCGGGTGGTGTTTACATAGATTTCAACTCGCGCCCAATCAACCGGCGAAGCGTCTGCCAAGCGCACCTTGAGGCCATCAACCAGCCCATTTGCGAAATCGACACCGGGAGAACTTGCAAAAATGCGGGGCTTGCCGCTGTCATTAAACATTCAACATCTCTTCGGCTGCCTTGATACTAGAAGGCTGACCAACGTCGCACCATTGGCCTGAATAGGTCGTGCCAAAAAGCCTGCCACGTTCGGCAATGATATCCCATGCGACGTTAAGGGAAAATGCATCCTCGGGTATCTCGGCCAGAACATCGGTGCGGATCATTTGAACACCAGTATAAACACTCTGTGGTGCGCGGTGCAGGCGGCCATTTGCATCAACTTCGAAATCACCCTTGCCCAAATGGCCTGCGACATTGGTCTTTTCGATGATCAACAGCAATGCTTCCATGCTGTCATCCCATGCCTTCAAAACGGTCGTTATCGGATTTGGCCCCTTCCAAACGGCATCAGTGTTCATTGTTAGGATCGGGTTTGCATTCAACAACGGAAGTGCCTTTCGCAACCCTCCACCTGTTTCGAGCAGCGCATCGCTTTCGTCTGAAAACAAGATGTCTTGCCCGGCCAGATGTTGGGCGATGGCCTCCTTTTTGTAGTGCAGGTTTACGACTTTGTGCCCAATGTCTGCGGCTTTAGCGATATCAAGCGCGTGATCTAGCAACGCCTTTCCCGCGACTTTGATCAGTGGTTTGGGTAGGTTTTGCGTCAAAGCACCCATGCGGGTCCCCAGACCTGCGGCGAATAGCAAGACGGGCGGCCTCATGCGGTCAGACTTTCAAGGTGGGCTGATGTCGGTGGTGGTATGGTATCCAGGACAACCTGTTTTAGGTCATGCAATGCGGGGTGTTGCAAGTCGTGTAAAATATGGCCCCAGAGGCGGGGCATAAAGGCCAAATAGCGCGCCTTCTTCATTTCGGTCGCGAGCCGGGCGAACACCCCAAGAATACGCAAGTTGCGTTGCACGCTCAGGCACGCGACAGCAGTCGGAAGATTTTGTCCCGCCTTGCTGCGCTCACTGGCGTAAGCAATTAATTCTTCCGCCAAAGGTTCTGCGACGTCCCTTCGGGCATCGCGCAGCAGCGACGCAAGATCATAGCCCGCAGGCGCAAGAAAGGCGTCTTGAAAATCGAGAAGCCCGACGCGGTCCATGCCAGACTGCGCTGGGCGCCAGATCAGATTTTCGGCATGGAAATCCCGCAAAGCAAGCACGGTTGGATTAGGCGCGCATTGGGCCAGTGCGCGCTCCATTTCCTGATGCAGATCCGTGGTGGGTTTTTTGCTGTAATGCTCACCCACGATACTAATCATGTCCGCGCCGACGCTGGGCGTCATGGCCTTCATGCCATCGGGTGCCGGTATCGATTCCAACCGCAACAGAATTTCCGCGGCTGTCTGGTAGAGCGTCTTGGTGTCTTGGGGCGAATTATTGAGCCAATCAGCGAAATGTGTTTCGCCCAGATCTGTCAATAACATCAGGCCGCTGATTGCATCATGTGCCAGTATCTCGGGTGCGCGCAGCCCGTTTTGGGTAAGCAGCTGGGCGATCTGGGCAAAGGAACGCGTGTCGCCGTCGGGTGCGTCCATAAGGATGATGCTTTGGTCTGCTTTGGATAGCCGCATGTAACGTCGCGCTGACGCATCGCCAGCGATCTGCGAGCGATTCCAATCCTTAAAGCCACTCGCGGTCAAGAATGATTCAATTTGGGCTGCGCGGTCAGACATGCAAATCTTTCAACCGGTCTTGCCAACTTGGTGTACCAGAAATAGCGATTTCATGATGGTTGGTATGTGCGGAAAACTTCAGGAATAGCGCCGAATTGGGAGCATCAGACCCAAGACGATCGGGCCATTCGATCAGGCATATGGCCGTCTCAAATGCTTCTTCAAGGCCAAGCTCTAACGCTTCGTCAGGATGCGTAAGGCGGTAAAGATCGCAATGCCAAATATCGCCCGCATCGTGTTCGTAAGTTTGGACAAGAGTAAAGGTTGGCGATGGAACATCTTCCATCCGGTCAAGGCGGGTACGGATCAACGCCCGCGCGAATGCCGATTTACCCGCACCAATGGGGCCTTCTAATAGAAGTGTGTCACCCTTTTTCAGTCTTGGTGCAATTTGTTGCGCCAGACTTTCTGTCGTGCCTTCGTCACGAAGTTCAAATTGAAAAAGAATATCGGCCATGCGCCGACACTATGGCGTTGTGTGGTCCCTGCAAGCAGAAATCAGCGTTTAGCTGTTTGGATTGCCCGATCAGTTTGGGTGATCTTTTGGATGACTGGGCGCATGGTTTGCGCGTTTGCAAAACGTACCATTGTCATGCCGCCTGATATTGGGTTGGCATAACACCGCAGATGCCGCCCATCATCAAGCATCGCATCATCAGACCAAGGTTTGCGGGCACCCTGTTGTTGGATAAAGCCGCGCATTTCAGTCCACATTGGGGAGGGGACGCAGCGGTCTTGCCATACCGACATCTCAGAGCTGAGTTCGCGATGTTCCAACATCAGTTCATGATTGGTTGACCAGAGTTTCGAATAAGCATGGTTTGAAATGATCAATGTACCGGCTGCTGAAAACACGGCAATCGCGTCGGAGAGCGTATCAAGAACAGCCTGCCCGGTCTCGATATCGGATCGAAAGCGGCGTGTCAGAGAGATTTCTGCGCTGATATCTTCGAACAAGAAAGCAAATGCGCCATCGGGGTGGGGTCTGCCCGTGACGCGGAATGTTTGCCCATCGGAAAGCGCCCAATGTTCGCTATAGGTGCCGCTTTTGGCTGCCGCCTCAACAGCGGTGAATTGGTCACGCCATGATCCGTAGTTCTTTGGTTCAGGCATCAGGCCCTTTTCCCGCAAGCGATCAAGGAACATATCAATTGTCGGTTTCGGCAAAAGAAAATCAGTTGGAAGGCCCGTCATATCAAGCAACGCCGGATTGAAGATCACTAAGCGCCGTTCTTTGTCAAAGATCGCAAGCCCAATGGACAACTGGGCAAACGTTTTCCCAAGCGCCTGAACAAAGTCTTTGCGTTCTTGATCCACGCTCACAAGTGCGTTGGCTGCGTTTGCAAAATGCAAATAGCCGTTAGTACGAACCTTTGTTTGCACGTCAAACCAATGCTCTGATTGATCAAGACCACTTTTCACCAATATGCGTTCTTGCGCTGGTAATTCAGAAACGGAAAGCTTGGAAAACGGCGTCTTTTCTGGGGCGTGCATTTGGACAAAATCTGAATACGCATTGTTGGCCCAAAGGATCTGTCCGTCACCGTCCGATTGCCAAATCAACTGAGGCGAAAGCGTGATTGCATCCTCCATAAGTGATTTTTCAGCATCAACTGTCGTCTTCATCCACTGCAGAACGACGTCTTGTCTTTGGCCGTCGTTATCGGTGTTAAGTTCTAGCCGTGTCTGGCGCTCTGATTTGCGGATATCAAGAAAAAGCGAGGGGTCTACTTCGCTACGTAAACGTATGTCGGTGATGACAGGGTCGGAAAGTGTGCTGCGCAACCGTGTGAACCGCGATTCTAAAACGCCAAGCGTTGCTTCATAATCGGACAAATGCTTGCTGCCTTGCCCCGACAGCGTAAGCGCGTCAGTCGTCGCATCAATGAGACTTTGATCATGAAACAAAAAGACGATGCCAGTTGATGTTGGCGGCGTCTTGGTCGTTTTTGCACCAGCCTGTCGTTGTTGGCGCGGCCTAAGCGCTGCCAGAATGGCAAGCGCGCCCACCATCGCCATACATAAAATGCCTGCCAAATTCACAGAATTGATCAACATAACTTGCCCGCTTTTTCCGACTGCCCGCCGCAAACATCGCTTAGGAAAGTTAATGTGGTCTTAATCTGTGTGTCGGACTTATGGCCAAGTTGCGAATGGTTGATTTTTGCCTAATGCGGTCTTGGCCGGTTTGTCTGTATCACGCACAATTTCGCGCGGCCAGCTGACCTCGACTATGGCGCCACCTGTTGCTTTGCCGGTCCAACTGGCATGTCCGTGACGCCGACTGTTGGAAAATGAAAGTTTTGCACCAGATCGTTCAAGCAGCGTCTTTGCAATAAAAAGGCCAAGGCCCATACCCTCGTAGCCGGGTCTGCGCGCGCCATCTTCAAGCAGTCTGCGTCGTCGTACATACGGATCGCCAATGCGGCCAATTACAGACTGTGGAAATCCCTGCCCGTCATCAGAAATGCGGACGTCAATCTGTTCGTCTGACCACATCAGTTCAACCAGTACCTCTGTCTGGGAAAAATCGACAGCATTCTGAATAAGGTTTCGCAGGCCGTGAATGATTTCAGGGCTACGTTGGATGATGGGTTGGGTGTGATTGGCACCTTCCATCGGTGTGATGTCGAAGTAGACCGTCTTACCGCGGCTGAGGTGCGGTTCGGCTGCTTCGCGTACAACAGTTTCAACCGGAGCATGGTGCATTTGAAGATCATCTTTGCCCGCCCGCCCCATTGATTGCAAAATATCGCGGCAGCGGTCGGCCTGTTCGCGAATAAGCTCTGCATCCTCAAGCAGCTCGGGATGGTTTTGCAGTTCTGACATCAATTCGCTGCTAACAAGCTTAATCGTGGCAAGAGGTGTGCCCAATTCATGCGCTGCTGCCGCAACAACACCGCCCAAATCAGTCAGCTTCTGTTCGCGGGTCAGGGCGAGTTGCGTAGCGACCAAAGCCTCGCCCATTGCATGCATTTCGGTTGTAACCTGGCGTGCATAAAGCGCTAGAAACACGACGCCAATCACAAGAGCGACCCAGAAACCAAACTGAAACAGTACGGGCAGGGCCAGAACGGTGCCTTCGGCGCTGATCAAAGGCAAATTGTAACGGCTGATGGCAGTCACCAGGCAGATGGTTGTGAGTCCGAGGAAGATCGTGTTCTTTAGATGCAGTACTGTCGCCGCAATCGTTACAGGTGCCAAGATCAGCATTGCGAAAGGGTTATTCAGACCGCCTGTGAGGAACAACAAGAGGCTTAGCTGGACGATATCAAAGATAAGCCAAAGCGTTGCTTGGGTTTCTGAAAGCCGCTTGTTTTCAGGATAAGTATAGCTCGAAATCAAGTTTGCAGCGACAGAGAGAGTGATCGCCATTGCGGCAAGTCCAACCTCGATCTGAATGCCATAAACCCGGATTGCTACAAAAATCGCGACGGCCTGTCCGACAACTGCAAACCACCGCAACGCAACAAGGGTCCGCAATCGCACCCAATTGCTGCGCTCCTGTTCTCGAAAAACCTGGAAGTCGGTGGGCGGCATGGTCAGTAATCCGATGCGTTTGTTAATGCAAAAGATAAAGCGAAATGCGTGGGATTCAATGCGACCATACACATCAGCAGCCGAGCTGCCCGAATTGAAGCAATTCTCGTGGTTTGTGTCGGTTGACCAACAGGCGCATTGGCCTACCTTCACTACACAAATATAGGTAGGGCCGAAAATGAGCACCGACGCGCTGGATCTGGGCGAAGACAAAAGCCTTTTGTTGGTTGACGATGACGAAGCATTCTTGCGCCGCTTGGCAAAGGCGATGGAAAAGCGCGGGTTTGACGTAGAGATGGCAGGATCGGTTGCGGCAGGTCAGGCGATCGCTACCGCTCGCCCGCCTGCATACGCTGTCGTCGACTTGCGTTTGGAAGACGGCAATGGCCTTGATGTCGTCGAAACGCTCCGCGCGCGGCGTCCCGAAAGCCGTATTGTCGTCCTAACGGGTTATGGTGCCATCGCGACCGCCGTTGCGGCCGTTAAGATTGGTGCGACTGATTATCTCGCCAAGCCGGCCGATGCGACAGATGTGACAAATGCATTGCTCGCCCATACTGATCAGCTTCCGCCACCCCCCGAAAACCCGATGAGCGCGGATCGTGTGCGTTGGGAACATATACAGCGGGTTTATGAGCTTTGTGATCGCAACGTGTCTGAAACAGCGCGTAGATTGTCGATGCACCGACGCACGCTTCAACGTATTCTAGCAAAGCGCAGCCCGCGTTAGGCTGCGGCCAGCAACCACGACTTCAGCGTCTTCGCGCGCGACGATAGCACGCCTTTGGGGTGCACGATAAAGTAGCCAAGGCCCGCCGGCTGCTTTTGCAAGAGAGCCACCAGATTGCCCGCCTTGATGTCGTCGGCAACTAACGCGCTTGATGCGACAGTCAGACACTTCCCTGACCGCACTGCCGCCATAACCATGCCAAAGGTCGCGACCTCGTTGATGGGGCTGGCATCAAGGTCCATGCCAGAATGCATTACCCAACGCCGCGCTTCTTTATGAACAACTTCAAATAGCCAAGGTAGCCCGTTTAGGTCGCTAAAGGTTTCGACGGTGCGACCGGCCACAAGAGATGGCGCTGCGACAACCGTGAAATCTGCCTTCACAAGTGGCGTCGTATCAAGCCCCGGCCAATCACCTTTGCCATAGCGGATCGCGAGATCAACGCCATCGCGTTTCAGATCAATGACTTCGATGTTTGGTTGGATCGAAAGACCGAAATCAGGATGCTTTGCCCAAAAGTCTGAAAACCGCGGCATAAGCCAGTTTTCAGCGAAGCTGGGCGTCACAGAAAGTGTGATGGGGCGGTTTGCAGTATCACGCGCAATTGCATCTACGCCGGCAATGATCTGTGTAAAACCGGCAGAGAGTTCCGCCGCGAGCTGCCGCCCTGCATCAGTCAGCGCCATGCCCCGCCCTTCGCGGACCAAGAGCGATGTCTTGAGATCGGTTTCCATCATGCGCACATGCTGTGCGATAGCTGCATGCGTAACGTTGAGTTCCCTTGCGGCCGCAGAGTAAGACCCGGCGCGCGCCACCGCTTCAAATGCGCGAAGTGCCGAGAGTGAAGGAATGCCACGCCAATCCATATGATAGCCTAACTTACACTTGAGAATTCTTAATGAGTCGGTGAAACCAACCATTGAAAGTATAGATTGTGTATCTTCACTCGGAAAGGAAAAGCTATGCTTTCATTCTTCTCAAAAATATGGACACCTCGCCCGCACCTACAGCATTGGGATGCGCCAGCGCACTTTCATGTGCGCCGTGGTCCTCGGAGTAATATCGATTTGGAAAAAGAGGCAGCCGAGCGGCGCCTGAGGTCCATGCGCAACGTTGGGATGTGGTAGCTAGTTGCCTTGGGTCAGCGAGATGACCTCGCTTGCGCCATCCGGCGTGATCACCGTAACTGAGGTTGGGGTGATCTCTGAGATTTCCCAGTTTTGTATCTTGTCGCCCACACGGGCGCGAAACAGTTGGGGATTGTTGGATAACTTCATCAATGCGACCTGAACGTTGTCGTTCTCAACGATGCCGGTCAAGCTGAGCGTCACAATGACAGGTACCGGCTCTGCGACAGTTGCAATCTCGGGCGGGCGTCGTGTCATATGAAAAAGAGGGCGCGCAAGCAATTCTTGCGCGCCTTGTGTGATCACAGTGTCCGCGTCAGGCCCAGCAGGTTCCGCGTTAGCGGAATCTTCTGGCAACGAAAGGTTTGGTTCTTGGCCAAGCGGCATCCAAATCACACCAGCAAGCACAATAGCGAGCAAGCCAGCGGCAAGTGGAACGGTTGTTTGGATATGCGGTGAAAGTGTCATGGCTATCTGGTAAATCCGCTGAGTTTCAACTGGATCGCAAGCGGGCGATCATCCACGGACCGATTGTTTGAGCGCGCGCGTCTAAGCGTTACACTTTCGACGATGATCTGCGGCTCATGTGCGGCCAGACTTTCAAGGAAACCACCGAGTTGGCTTTCGAGCACCACACCGTTGAGTGTAAGCGCCATGCGCAATGCACCGTTCAACTGCTCAATTTGATCAGCGCGGATCACTTCAAGCCGGACGTCATTTTGCTGTGCGAGCGCCTGCATATCCGTTTGCATCTGCGATTGGGCCAACTGTGGTGTTTCTGAGTTGTAAAACTTTGCTTGAACTGCGGGCGCAACCTGTTCCGACGCGATACGTTCCGCACGTAAGATCGTCTCTTGTTGTTGTGCGATGTCCGCATATTTGCCGCGTGCGATGTTGGCCAATAGTAAGGTCAGCAGGATAAGCAAGATCGCCGTGCCAACCACAATAAGTGTGCCGCAGCGGCGCACAAGTGTTGGGTTATGAAACGAAAAACTACTCATCACAGTTGTCCGGTAAGTTGTGCGTTGATACGGAACCGTTCGAGGTTTTGCGTATTGTCGCGGGTCACAGGCGAGCCAAACTCAATATCAGTGACAGATGGCAACATCGCAAGCAGCCGTGTGATTTCGGCAGCCGAAGGCGCGAAACCAATCAAAGTCAGATCTTCACCATCGATGATGATTTGCTCAAGCCAAACACCATCTGGCAGCGTGGCCGCGATCGTTCCAATGACAGCAATACGCGCTTCACCCATTGCGCGTCTGTCTTGAAGTCCGCGGGTGACAGCTTGTGCTGCGGCCAGCTGGCTAAGCTCTGCGTTGGCGCTTTGCGCTTGATCAGCAACCGTTCTGTAGCTGGCGGACTGGGCGATAAAAAGCAGGACCGCAGAGACACAGAAGACAACAAAAGCGGTCAAAGGCAAACGCAGCATGGGTGGAATACCGGCAAGTTTGCCCAAAGGACCGCTGGCTCTGGAAAGCATTGATGGCTTTTTGAGCCAATCAGGTTCTACCCCAACACGAAGCCCGCCGTCGTCATCATGACGGCGCGCAAGGTTGATGGTTTTGCCGGTGCCTTCAATCGCGTCGAGGATCCAATCAACGGAACTCTTCAGGACGATTGCGCCTTCAACCAACCAGTCACCGTTTTCAGTTTCTTGCGCAGACCAGAACCAAACACATTGGTCGCGTTGGATGGGTGACCGGAATTCCAGTTCTGTCTCGATCATGGCCTGCAGGTCGTTAAATGGACCATTAGGGATCTGAAAACTTAGGTCAAAAGCGGTGCGCCCAGCGAAGACCAGGTCAATTTCTTTTTCGGGCAGTTCCTCCAATCTTTCGGAGAGTTCTGCCTGATCGGTGAATTCTGTCACGTCTTCATCTAGGCGAAGCGTGTAGGAGTTATCACCAAGATAAAGCTCTGGCGGCGGTGCTTTTTTGGGAATTTGCGGTGGCTCATTCAATACCGAAATGCTTGCCGAAGCCAAATTCATGAACTTCGTCAATGTATTGACAGACTTTTGGGTCGTCGATGGACTGGATGACATATCGGGAGAAGTCGTCATTCCGGTGAAAGGCCTTTAAACGAATTGCGCTGAGGGGCAGTCTGCCCCTCAGCGCGATAAACTTCAACAGTGGCTTTAGTCTATACTGCCGACTGTCCTTCAAATAGCCCGTGATCTAGGAACTGGTGACCCGGCAAGACTGTCTCGACGAGGCCAATATCCATACTCATGTGTTTCACCATGATCTCTGCTACCAGATCGCGATATTCTGTCCGCGTCGGAACAAAGCGGTTCTGGAACAACGCAGCCCGATCAAGCGTTGTAATATCTGGTGCAATGCCGCCAGTCGTCGGACCACCAAACGCAAACCATGTGCTGCCTTTACCGTGGTCTGTACCGCGGCTGCCGTTCTCAAGGACGGTACGGCCAAATTCTGTACCAACCAGAACCACAACATTGTCTAGCAAGCCTGAATTCTGCATATCAAGATAGAACGTCAAGAAGTCGTTGCCGCCTTCAAACATACGCTGGTTGTATCCGTGTGCTGGATCACCAACACCGATACCGTCAGGCACTTGGTTCGAGTGGGAGTCCCAGCCGATGTTCCAGTCAAGTGCAGCGACTTCAAGCGGCACACCGCTCTTTAGCAACTGCGCTGTCAGGCGGAGGCCTCGGCCAAGGCTTGAGTTTGAATAGTTCATACCTTCAGCGTTGGGCGTGTCATTTGCACTAGATGCCTGAACTTCTGTGATCGAATCCAACATGATCAGTTGGTTCTCGCTGATTTCGCCTTCAACACCTGGTAGATCAACCTCGTGAGAAGAGATCTCGCGCATCAACGACGTCAATTGGTTATCGCGGCAACCAACGTTACAGAAATCTTGTGTTGGGTCTTCCAAGCGGAAGTTCTCGTTATCAAGCGAGAAGTTTGATGCTTGCTGGACGACAGGAACAGTGATTCCACCACGAACTTCTGTGCTCATGCTGTTTTTACCCAGAACAGCGCCACGCAGCGGGTGCATATCACGTGTCGTGTTCTGAAGGTAACGGTTCAAATATCCGTCGATTATGTTGTTACGCTGACCAGTTCCAATCCACCGTTGGTTGTCAAAGTGTGAGCGTCCACCATCATCCATAGCGGTCGAAGGCGCGACCATAAGGCGTCCTTCGTTCCAGATGCGATGTAGACCGACCAAGTTGGGGTTCATCGCACGATAACCAGTTGCTCCACGAAGAACGGGGTCAACCATGGAAAGCGCGCTGTCGCGTTGATCCATACCAGGCTCAAGAATAGCGATATTGGGCCGGTGTTCACGATAAAACGGGTCAATCGTTGGTGGAAAAAGGTGCAGACCGTCGGCGCCACCGCGCATAAAGACTTTGAGGAAAGTCTTTTGGTTTGTGGTTTGGCCAAAGGCAAATTGTGGTGCGCCTGCTACGCCAGCCATGCTTGCAGCGGCTACCATTGCTGAGGACTTCAGAAATTCTCTACGGGTTGTCAATTTAGAAACCTTTCCTATTCGGGTTGGAGCCGATTGCTTATTGCAGTTGGAAACTAGGGAGAACGACCAGAAGACCTGCGGCGCGTTCAAACGCCTCGGATTCATCTTGGTCGGGGTTAAGCGGTTCAAAGATGCCATCTTCGCCCTTAAGCGTAGCAACCATTGCTTCATACTCTGCGAGGTCAAAGCGGTCGGCAGTTGCGATCGTCAAAAGGTAACCAGCGACTTCTTCAGCTGTTTCAAGGCCAGCCTCTGTGATCTTTGTCTCCAGATCCAAATTGCTTCTGTCGCGGCGCTCCACGGCGTCGGTGATTTGGCGGAACTTTGCAATCATTGAAGCAGAGCTTGTCCATTGACCAGCAACCTCAGGCAAACCAGTTGGCAGGCCAAACTCGAGCGGATCATATCCAGCATCACGGCTTGCTTCGCGGAAGCGGTTAAGGAAGTTGTTCAAGTCATCCTCAGAATTCGACGAAGGACGCAAGTTCAGCGCACGAATAACGGATACCGCATACTCGTAAGGTGTTTTTGCCTTGTTACGCTGCATTTCCATCGTTGTGATGTACTCGGGTGCAGAAAAGAGCGCCCGAAGAATTTCGCCAGAGTTACCGCCAGTTGCTGCCCATGTATCAGCGCAAATCTGAACAAAGTTGGCAGGTGCGTCGTCTGATACAAAGCGCTGTACGATCTTGCCGCAGACAAATGCCTGTGTGCGTGGATCATTCGCAAGAAGTGCGATGAATTCTTCGCCTTCTTGGACACCAAGGGCCCCTGCGCGTCCTGCGATGGTAAAGCCATTCAGGAACTGAGCAGAAAACACCTTGTCGCGTGGATCATGCTGGTTTCCGCGGAATTCAAACTCATAAAGGCGCGGCGCATTATCGACACCTTCGTTCGTTTGGTTGTGGTTCCAGCCGGTGAAAATACGGGCAGACTGAATAACATCTTCCTCAGTATATCCGCCGTTTACACCAACAGTATGCAACTCGAGGATTTCACGACCATAGTTTTCGTTGATATTCTCGTTGAATGTACCGTTGTTGTTCGTCGTGACCCGGTTTTGGTCGTTGTCCAAGAACTGCGACATCAACGGGCTGCGTGCGGAATACAACAGTAGGTCCCCGAAGTTACCAAACGCGTTCTGACGGAAGAACTCACGATCCTCAACATTTTGCTGACGAATTTCGCTGTTTTTGGTGGATGCAAAGAAGTGATTGCTCCAGAAATCGCCCATCACGTCCTGCAACTGCTTCTCAGAAAAAGCAGAGTGCGCGATGTTGTGACGGAACAACTGGGTCCGGATGCGGCCTTCGTTGTTATCGTCAGTGTAGAGGAGGCGATCAACATTCATCGCGTTGAATGCAGCGTCAGGAATAGCGTCAGGGTTTAGTTGCTCGGCAACATAGTTTGCAAAGCCGATTTCGCGGACACGCGCATAAAGATCAGCGGTCGGACCATTCGTCATGCGGGACAGTGCCTGCGTGATGCCGTCAAGTTGCGCGCCAGCGGTAAAATCATACGCGATTGGCACGGAAGTGACATCAGGGCTCACGCTTGATGATGCGACAATAGTCACATTTGCTGCACCACTGGTCAGGTCTTCCGGGAACAAGCGAACAGCGAATTGACCTGTCGTTGCGCCGACATCAACAGCTGTTGAGCGACCAGAAGGAGCGATTGTTGCCGTCACTGTGTCGAATGTTTGCGGATCCATCACTTGGCCGAACAATGTCTGGCCTGATGCTGAAACGACGTTTGTCTCAGTCGCGCCGCTTAGAATTTGCACTGCCGCTGTTGGCTGAATATTCGTAGGCGGCGTCAATGCGCTCGCGCGTGCCATATCAGCAGGCAGAACAGGCGGAATAACCGGTGTCGGTGTTGGTGGAACGACTGGCGTACCTGTGACCGGTACGACTGGTGTACCTGCAGGAGGTGTGACCGTACGTGGAACGGATATGCTACCGCCAGAACTACCTGTGGTACCAGGGCTGGAAACTGCTGTTGTTCCACCTGTATCAGTGCTTCCTGAAGATGTTGTTCCAGAACTGCCAGAAGAACCCGATGTGCTGCCCATGACTTGTGGGTTAGCAGACGCCATTTGCGTCCCGTCACCTACGCCACCTTGCATTGTACCATCAGCATTTGCGCCATTGGCACCGGATGTACCGGACGCGCGATCAGCAGAACCGCCGCCAATCATGAATGGCTGACGTTGTGCAAGATCAAGAGACGCCATTTGCGCCCCCATATCAGTTGTGTTCGAATTGGATGGAGCGAGGTTTGAAACCGCAGCAGCCAGAATTTCTGCATCTTCAGCACTTAGCGGCTCTGCAACACTGGCAATGCTCATTGGCTCGCCGCCAAGTTCGTACATCGAAACAAGAATGACGTTCTCTAGCGTTACGTCAGGACCCTCGACTTCCAGAAGGTGTTCACCCGCTGCGAGAGACGTGATGACGCGGAACGCCTCGCCGCCTTCTTCCAAAGTATCAGGCAATGTCATAATAACGTCGCCGTCCAAAGTGATTTGGACAGGGTTGTCAGAAGGTGATGTAATAACGAACGTGCCCGCAGCATCGATTGTTACCTTCATCGGGTAAACAACTGCGTCGCTCTCAACCGAGGAAAGAGAGGCTGGCGTGACGTTCGTGACTGTGCTCGACAGTACGGCTTCCTGCGCCAAAGCGCTAGATGCCATTGCGGTCAGGAAAAGAGGTGTGACTGCAAGCAGACGGAAAGAAGGAGATTTCATTTGGAAGCTCTCTGATTAGGAGTGTTTCAACAAGAACAGGACGTTGCAACGCATATTAACATTGGATGAACACTATTGAGACGTAATGCATGTGCAAAGCAACTAAGTCGGAAACTTTGGTGTTAATAGGCATGAAAACGCTCATCACAGTTGCCAAATAGCGAACACTCATGTGAATCTCTTCATTATATCCACTAAGTTGAGCCAATGCCCAATTGATGCCACATATTTTAGCATCAATTCACCGTCTTCGGGCAAATTATGATGATATTTGAAGACACTAGAATCATCTAATGGCATCAGTCATCAAAGAATCAGGGGCAGTAGAACGTGTTAGTAGATGTTGAAATGCGCGGTAGGTTACCGGCGATCTTTCTCGAAAACGGGACCCTTTCTGACGCTGATTTGGTCAAAGTCAGCGACGCGGCCGCCGCAACGGGTCAGCCCGTTCGC
The DNA here is from genome assembly GCA_947488605.1 of uncultured Paracoccaceae bacterium. GTDB lineage: Bacteria > Pseudomonadota > Alphaproteobacteria > Rhodobacterales > Rhodobacteraceae > Yoonia. The sequence continues at coordinate 328,599 of CANKZJ010000003.1, forward strand.
GCGGTTCTGGATCGTCTCGGTCTTATTTCCCAAAAGGAATGGGCGCGCGCGAGCGCTGAACACCTGAAGTATCCTTTGCTTATGCTCGATGATTTGCCCGAGCGGCTTCCGACGGACCCACGGTTGTCGCAAAGCTATCTCCAAAGATCAGCGATTGCTCCGATAGAAATTTCAGATCAGCGGGCCTTTTTCGCTGTAGCGGACCCATTTGATCAACAAGCACTTGCCGCGCTGAACATGATTTTCGGTGCTGCCTTAGAATTGGGTGTTGCGACTGATCGTGACATCGAAATGGCATCCGCCCGTAGCATTGCAGCTGCCGAAGCCGATGCACCAGATGCCAGCAAATTAGTTGCCCCGGGTGACGGTCTTTCCCTTGATACCGATAAGCTGACAGAGCTGGCCAATAATGCGCCAACTGTCCGTTATCTCGAGACTTTGTTCGATGCTGCCCTCGAAATGCGTGCTACAGATATTCACCTTGAGCCAACCAAGAAGTCGGCGCGCGTGCGTTTACGGATCGACGGCGAATTGATCGAGGTGCAAAGCCCCGATACTGGCATCTACGAAGGTGTCGTATCCCGACTTAAGATCTTGGCTGGGATGGACATCAGTGAACGCCGTTTGCCGCAGGATGGACGTATCCGGCAGCGACTTGCCGGGCGCGAGATTGATATGCGCGTCGCAAGTGCGCCGATGATCCACGGCGAAACCATTGTTCTGCGTCTTTTGGACAACCAAGAAGGGCTCTCCAAGCTTTCCGATCTCAAGCTGCCTGCGCATGTCGCAAAACGACTTGGTACCGCGATCAAACAACCCAATGGTTTGATCCTTGTTACAGGTCCAACTGGTAGCGGTAAGACGACGACATTGCATGCCGCAATGAATGAACTGAACGACACGCGTCGCAAGATCGTGACGATTGAAAATCCGGTGGAAATTCAAACACCTGGCTTGCAGCAGATCGATGTGAACCCCGAACTGGGCTGGACCTTTGCGGCAGCCTTGCGCACTGTTCTACGCCATGATCCAGACATCATTATGGTGGGCGAAATCAGGGATAGCGAAACAGCGGAATTGGCGGTTCGCGCGGCGATGACAGGTCACCTCGTTTTCTCGACCTTGCACACGAATACGGCACAGGATGCCGCTGATCGCTTGATAGACCTTGGCGTGCCGGAATATCTGATGAAATCTGTCGTGCGTTTGGTTGCAGCACAGCGTCTTGTGCGGCGTGTCTGCCCGTCTTGTGCCGAACCCATGGATTTGTCGCGTCGTCCAAAAACGCGCGATTTGTTCGCCAAATTGGATCAACGCACCGGGGCCCACACCGACCCTGCGCAATGGCAATTGGTCCGTTCTGTTGGCTGTGAGACCTGCAATCAAACAGGCTTTCGCGGCCGCCTGGCCTTGTTCGAGGCGATGGAACCCGAAGAGCTGGCCGCCAAAGATAAGCGTTCACAGCGAACAATGGCATCTGAAGGGGTGCGTATGATTGCAGAAGGGCATACAACCCTTGAAGAAGTCATGCGTGTGCTTGGCGTCAAATCCTTCTAAGGGCGGTTCACCGTGGACGAAACGCAAAAGACATTTATCTATGTCGCACGCGATGCGACAGGCGCCAAGCAGTCTGGCGAGGTGCTTGGCGTTGATCAAACCGCGGCGACGCGTGCTTTGCGCGCACAGGGTCTTTTTCCGATCAGTCTGGACCTCAGCGATGGTACGGAAACCATTACTCCAAAAGGGCGTATGCGGCGGAGCAAGAATACCTTAAGCCCACGACAAACCACTGATTTTCTTGTGAGATTAGCGAAACTGTCGAGCCGTCAAATTCAGTCAGAACGCGCCTTGGCGATCATTGGCGATGGTGGCGACGATCCTATCTCAAAGGCTGCTATCCGCATTCGCGACAGCCTGCGCGAGGGTCAGCCGCTATCGCAAGCTTTGCAGGAAAAGGCAGGGATAAACGACCCGGTTACGCTGTCACTTATTGGCGGTGCCGAGGTGTCCGGCGACATGAGCAGCGCGTTGACGACCGCCGCAGATATTATGCAAAACCGCCTTGATGTGCGGAGGCGGATTGTAACCGGACTGACGTATCCGGGAATTTTGCTGTTTGTGGCGATCTTGTCCGTCGGATTGATCATGGTCGCCATTATCCCGCAATTTCGGCCTTTGGTTGAGGATCGGATGGATTTGGTCCCTGCAATGGGCCGCTTTGTCTTTGGGATATCAAGCTTTCTTGCCGCACTTTGGCCGGTGATCGTTCTGGGGACAATTCTGCTGGGTTTTGCAACATACGTGGCCGCAAGACGTGGCCTGTTGACTGGTATTTTGGTGCGTATCGGAAACTGCGTGCCGATGGTACGCAACTTGCTTTTGCGCAATCAAATGATGCTATTGTTGCACGTGCTCGGTGCGCTGCTGAACCGTGAAATCACGTTGAGTGGTGCACTGCGTGTCGTATCCAAATCAGCGCCAGAAGGTCCCGTACGTAGGGGTATGGCCGTCGTGTCAAAGGATGTCGAAAGTGGTGCTGCGCTTTCAACGGCGTTACGTACATCGAACCTGCTACCACGCGAAGCGATCGAGATGATCCGTATCGGCGAAGAAGCCGGTGATCTTGGCGGTATGATTGGCCGCACTTCTGGTGATATGCGTGAAGCTGCGGATCGTGACCTTGAACGTTTTTTACTACTATTCCAACCGGCGCTTATTGTCGTGGTTGGTCTGATGATCGGAGTAAGTCTCTATGCCCTGTTTTCCGCAATTGTATCCGTCAATGCGATTTCGTTTTAACAAACGCCTCCGGCGTCGCAAACCAGCGGCGGCTGGTTTCTCGCTGGTGGAAATGTTGGTGGTTGTTGCCATCGTTGGCTTGTTGATCGGGCTTGTTGGTACGGGCGCGATCCGTCAGTTGCAAAATTCACGTGTCAGCGCGGCAGAGGCGCAGATTGCACAGTTGCGCAGTGCATTGGACATCTTCTTGATTGAAACAGGCCGCTATCCGACTGAACAAGAAGGCCTGCAAGCGCTTGTTGTGAACAACGGACAAATTGCTGGCTGGGCCGGTCCCTATTTGCGCGATGGCAACTTGCCCACAGACCCTTGGGGCGGTGCCTACATCTATATTCTGGACCAAGGTCAGGTGCGGGTGCGGTCGCTTGGCGCTGATCAACGGCCCGGTGGCGATGGCATTGACGCCGATGTTCAGGGCTAGAAGATCAAAGAAAACACGCCGCACGGGTGGCTTTGCCGCGGTCGAGATGCTGGTAACGGTTGCGATCGTCGTTCTGATTGGAACCGTCGCGATTTTCGTTATGGGCAGGTCCGAGCGGGCGCAATTGCAAGACGACGTAGCCGAAATAGCCCTTATTTTGCAGCAAGCACGCTTGCAAGCAGCCGAGACTGGACGCCCGGTCGAGGTGCTCTATTCACAACCTGACAGGAGTCTTTCAACCCCCACGGCCGTTCATGAGTTTGGTCGCGGTGTGACCAGCACGACAGACTCTGCACGCATCTTGATACGTCCTTCGGGCGAGAACGAAGGATTGGATCTGGTTCTTGTGGCGGGTGATTTCACCCGCTCTGTCGAACTCGACTGGCTCACTGGTCAGATCAGGATCGCACCGTGAGGCGTACCAGTCATCAGCGCGGGTTTACGTTGATTGAAACCCTTGTTTCATTGGTAATTGCAACGATTGCCGTGACTGGTTTCTACCAAGCGCTTTCGCAAGGGGCTTTTATGGAACAGCGTGCGACCATTCAGGCTGAGCAAATGCTGGTGGCGACGCAGATCATGGACCGTGTTGGAGTGGATATTCCGGTACGGGCCGGGCTTCAGGATACGGGAACGACCAAAGGTCTGGAATGGACATATGCCATTTCTGAAGGCGGCACGCCGGATATGAATATCGGACGCATTCGGGCAAACGAGCTTCTCTATATATACGTCACCGTAACTTCAGACCGCGCCGGGGGCAGCCCTTTGGTGCTGCGCGGCATCCGCTATATTGAGACACCGCTATGAAGATGCGCTGGGCAAGACGCAGGCGTTCAAAGTCGCGCGGCTTTATTCTAGCCGAGGCTTTGGTGGCTTTGACCGTCGCTGCGTTGACCCTCGCTTTGCTGACAAGTGCAACGTTTGGATTGCGGCAAACGGCGCTTCAGCAATCGGAGCTGCAACAAGAGGCAACAGACTGGCTGACTGCGCGGCGCGTTCTGCAGGCTTGGGCGGCTTCTGCCACGACGGGTGGTGCTGACGGGCTTGTGACCCGCTTTATCGGAACGCCAACGGAAATGCGGCTGGTCGTTGATGATGGTACTGTGCGTGTGAACCAACCTGTGATGATCGCGTTGAGCATTTCGCAAGAAGACGGGTTGTTTCATCTGAGTGCAGCGCGGTTCATCGGGGTGCGTGATGTGCGTTTGGGTGGTCAAACGGCCCGCGCAAGTACCGTTATTATTTCTGACGAACCCTTGCGGCTGCTTTACCGGGTCGGTGCGCGCGGGAACGCGGACAATGGCGTTTGGACGGACGAACCACGACTTGAGCAAGGGTTGCCAACCGCGATTGCCGTTGAACAAGGGGCGGATCGCATGATCGTTGCGCGCATGCCAGCCACGTTAAGCGCTGCTTGCATTTCGCGTGAAGGGATCGCTGGCTTGCAGGATCTTGATTGCGAGGTCCGATGATTTCTCAGCGACGGCGCTTTCGGGGTTTTATCCTTCTGACTGTTCTTTGGATGGCTTTGGGTTTGTTGCTTGCTGCATCAAGCTATCTTGCGACCCAACGACAAACCGCGCTGTCTACCCGCGCCGAGGTCGAGACCAGCCGGGCCGTTGAACTGGCGCGCAGTGCAATGAACGTGGCCCTCGCAGATGTGGGCCGCATCGGGGACGACGTTCCGCGTAGCAGGCGCGATGGCACCCCCGTCGCTATCTCCATGGCCGAAGGGCAAGCGATCTACCGGATTTGGGATGAAGGTGGCAAACTTGATATCAATCATGCGCCAGTCGAACTTCTTGGTCCGACATTGCAGCGGTTAGGCGACGGGCAAGGTATTGATGCGTTTGATGCTGTCACCATCGCGCAAGTCATCGTATCTCAGCGCGGAAATGAGGGGGCAAGTGGTCAGTTTAGCTCGATTGCGATGCTATTGTCAGAATTGGGCTTCCCTCAAGATGCAAGTCTCGATGCCCGGCGTCTTTTGACGACATATAATGGCAATACTCAAATCAATCTGGAAACAGCACCCGCAGCCCTGCTCTCTGCGATCCCTGGTGTTGGACCCAGTGACGTGTCGCGCGTGATGGACCGCCGCAGCAATGGGCTTCCTGCGCCACAACTTGGATCAGCAGCGATTTGGCTGCGGGGCACCGAGGGGCCGGTCTATACGATCGAAGCAGAAGGGATCCTGAATAGCGGTGTGCGCGTGCGGATCATTTCAACTGTTGCCGCGGGCGGCGTGAGTTTCCGACGTGGGCGTACGCGGTTTGACATATTGGGTATGGAAATCCTGCGATGACCCACTTTATTGTCGGGTTGTTGCCTATCGGTATTCTGCTTGCAGCACTGATTTTTGGCCCGCTGCCCATATTGGTACGCGGGCTGATCCGAGGGGTCGCAGGGCGTCGCTACATCCGACGTTGGGCACCTTCCGTGGGCCTTGGTTTGGTAGCCGGAATGGTTGGTGCCACGGTAGCGACATCGGTGTTGGATCGCGATTTGACCCTCGGTGCGTCCTTGCTGTGCCTGCTATTGTTGCTTGCTGTCATCGATTGGCAATGGCGTTGGCTGCCCATTGAATGGACATTGTCCGTCATTGCATTGGGCGTCGTGTTTGCCTTGCAATCGGGTGATCCGCTCATCGTCTTTGTCCAAATGTGTGTGCCCGCAGGGGCATTGCTGATTGCGCGCCAAATCTTGCTTTGGACCATGAAAAAAGAGGCTTTGGGCCTGGGCGACATCTGGTTGATCGCGGGGCTGGGTGCTTTCCTCGCACCGTTCGAAAGCTTCTTACTCATTGGTTTCGCAGCAGTTTCTGGGCTATTGGAAGTTGCCCTTAGGAAGGTATTTTTCGGACAATCACGCCAAAGACAGGGCGTGGCATATGGAACACACCTGTGTATCATTTTCGTCGTTATTCGGAATTTGGGATCACTTGGCTGAATCCATGTTGTTAATGTCGCATCAATATAAATGCGCACTTGGGCAGTAGATCTGAGGCGCGGCTGATGAGGCAGAGCATGAAAAAATTTATGACAATCGCGGCAGTTGCCGCGTTACTGGCTGCGTGTGAAGAACTCCCACAAGCAGATAGGGCAGGGACCGATACAAACCTTCCTGGTTGGCAGCTTGCCAATATTTTTGGAACCAATTCCGACAGCGCGGCCCAAAACCGCCAGCAGGGACGCGTGACCGGCGGTCAAAGCGTGAATGCAGGTCAGGGCACCATCTTCCCAGGACGTCAGCCGTTGTTGATTGACAGCGACTTCGTCAATGAAAGTGGTGAGCGCACCGTTTCATTGAACCTTGTGAACGTTGATATTGAATCAGCCGCAGCCGCCATTCTTGGCGAGCTTCTGCAGGTCAACTACATCATTGATCCCGGCGTACAGGGCACCGTGAATATCCGGTCGTCACAGCCGGTGACACGGACAACCGCCATCGAAGTGTTCGAGCTCGCACTTGAGCAAAACAACGCTGTTCTGGTCCGCCGTGGCGATATCTTTGCGATTGCGCCGCTGTCCGCCGACCTTTCTATTGCACCATCGACATCACGTGATGTTTTGCCGGGGTATACGCTCCGTGTTGTTCCACTGCGCAACATCGGTGCTCAGGAAATGGCTGCGATTCTTCAGCCATTCGCCGGATCCGGCATTGTGGGCATTGACGCACAGCGCAACATTCTGGTGCTGGCTGGTACATCAGTGGATCAGCAATCTTGGCAGGACACGATCCAAAGCTTTGACGTTGACTGGCTTGCAAACCGTTCGGTTGGCATCTTCCCGGTCAATGGCCGTTCCGCCCAATCCATCGTGAATGGTCTTGAGCGTGTTGTTGAAACAGACGAAGCATTCGAGCCACTTGTTGTGTTTGAAGTGATCCCGGAGAACAACTCGATCCTTGCGGTCGCCAAGACACCACGTGCTTTGGAGAATGTATCTGTCTGGATCAACCGTCTGACACGTGACGGCGCGAATGACGCCCAAGTATACTCCTATGACATGAAATACGCGCGTTCGACCGAGATTGCGCCGACATTGTCGCAGATTTTGGGCATCTCAGTTGAGACAACAAACCAAGACGTAGAAGTGATCCAAGCCAGCGCAGATTTCTTTGCACCGCAGGGCACTTTGAACGAAACGCGCGTTGTCGCAAGCGAAGCGACCAACACATTGTTGGTGCATGCAACGCCTGACGAATATCAGCGTATCTTGGGCATTCTTCACCGCCTCGACGTCCCACAGCGCCAAGTTTTGGTCGAAGCGACAATTGTCGAAGTTTCTTTGAATGATGATCTGCGTTACGGTGTGCAGTACTTCCTTGAGGATGGTGGCGGTCGTGCGACCCTTTCTCAGGGCGAGACTTTCGGTATTGCGCCTGACTTGCCGGGCTTTGGCCTGACACTTGGTGGCACACCTGCAAACGCTGTTGTTGATGCGCTGGATACCCTGACATCAATCAACGTGATCTCTTCGCCTAACCTGATGATCCTGAACAACGAATCCGCAAGGCTGGTTGTTGGTGATCAGGTGCCGACCTCCGTTCGGACAGCACAGGACAGTGATAACGCGACTGATGATGTGTTCATCTCAACTGTTGAATACCGCGATACTGGTGTGATCTTTGAAGTGACGCCTCGCATCAACTCGTCTGGTTCTGTCATCTTGAACATCCAACAAGAAGTCAGCCTTGTAGGTGAAACTGACCCTGCGACAGGCAACCCGATTATCTCGCAGCGTGTCATCGACAGCTCTGTATCTGTTGATAGCGGTGAGACGATTGTTCTGGGTGGTTTGTTCTCGGATCGTCAGACAAACAGCAATGGTGGCATTCCGTTCCTTAAGGATCTGCCGGTCGCTGGTAAGCTCTTTGGCAACACCGCCAATGGTCGTGCCCAGACCGAGCTTTTGGTTCTGATTACGCCACGCATCGTGAACAACCGTATGGACGCCCGTCGTGTGACACAGCAGCTGCGCTCTCGTGTAGACTCGCTGCGGATGAGCGGCCCATCACTAAGCACACAGGTTGAAATCCCAGCGATGCGGACGAACAACTCTGCGATTATCGAAAGTGGTGTGACTGCTTTGGACGCCTCACGTGCCGCAATGGTGACACCAGCGGTCGCGACACCTGCACCAGTCGCTGCCACCCCGGCGGTAGCTACTCCGGCAGTTGCCGCGGTTCCAGCAGGTCGCCACATCGCAGTACTTGGATCGTTCAGTTCAGCGGACAACGCTCAGCAACACTGGAGCAACCTCGCGTCTGAATACGGTGCCCTGGCGTCCTTCACGCCAAGCTTCCGCCAAGCGGGTGGTTTGACGATGGTGACAGTGGGTCCAATGTCCCGCGAGGCTGCGAGCAAAGTCTGTATCGATGTGAAGACGGATTGCTTTACCGCGACGCAGTAAGGCGCAAACAATAGAAAAAAGGCCCGCACTGAGAAATCAGAGCGGGCCTTTTGCTATTCTAATTCTGGCGCGAGACTAGTTTTTGTCTTCAGTATCGCGGCTTAGCAGATCGAACTTGCGCAGCTTCACATAAAGCGACTGGCGCGAAAGCCCCAACATTTCTGCCGCAGCAACCCGGTTGTTCATGGTCAATCCAACGGCTGTTTCAATGCACATTTTCTCAACGACATTGGTTGTTTCCGCGACGATGTCTTTTAAAGTTGCGCTACCGACCAATTCGACAACCGACCGCATACTTTCGTCGCTGGTAGGGTTCTGGTTTGGTTGCGTGGTTTCAGCACGGCTTGAATCGCGCAAGACGAAAGCGAACACAGTTTGTACACCAGCCGTTAACTTGGTGACAGAAATATCCACGGCGCGTGGACTGCCATATTCACCAGCAAGCTTTGTTGAGTATTTCCGCATGCGGCCAGCGCGTGCAGCGTTTTCTACCATGACTTTGAAATCGACACTGCCACGCTGCAAGTAGTCAGATAGGCTTCTGCCGCGCACATTGATATCATGTGCAACATCGATCAGATCAAGGAACGCGTCGTTCGTTGACAGCACTTCGCCAGCTTCGGTGGTAAAAACAACGGCCTCTGGACCATAGTGATACAGACCCTCTAGATTTGCGCTTATGTCATCAGATCGGGTTTTTCTGTTGTCGTGAGGTACAAGGCGGCACAGCAAAATCCGTTCACCAGCGGCGCGATACAACGTCGGAAAAATATCAACAATTGGACCATTCCCGCGCAATTCAGCAGAGGTCTTTTTGTCCAGCTGCGAGATCGCCTGATTGGAAAGACTATCGACCATATCGCCGCGCTTACGACCCTCAAAGCAGCCAGATAGCTGGCTGCCAATCAAATTTTCGACCGGGCGATCCAAAAGTGAAACAGCCGCGCTGTTGGCTTCCATGATTTCACCGGATTGAACAGAAACGAAAAGAGTAGCCTCTGTCATATTGTCCATCAGAACGCGAAAGCGGGTGTCATACTCACGCTGCGTTTCGTAGTCACGCTCGAGCGAAAGTTGGGCCTCTACCAGCTGTTGCTGCATTTCGGCAATGGGGCGTAAGTCGCGCCCAAGCAACAAGACCGCGCCGCCAGCTCCGATCCTATGAAAGCTATAACGGACGGGGGATTCCCAATGTTTTTTGCTATCAGTGTGGTTCAGTTCGACTGGTCGAACGGCGGTGTCTCCCTGCAAGAACTCTGCGAGACGACTTTCGAATTTGGAAACACTTTCGATCGTCAGAATGGACCGAATATCCTTGTTTTCCCAACGTTCCAGGGCGCTAAAAGCTTTGTTTGACGGGTTGACCAGAACAGATAAAATCGTCCCGTTTTCAGAAATCACAACACCAACATCAGCCACCTGCGCGATAATATCGCCAAGGATGTCGGGTGCGATAAGCGGTATTGCACCACTGTCCCAATATTTTGTGCCACGAGACGTCATGCTAGAAGAACTCGTATGGGGGCGAACGTCATGCGTTATGCCCTGTGTTTTTCGTGTGTTTTCGTTGGGAGGCCGCAAAGTCTTAGCGCCTCGTCTGGATTCTGTGTGGCATGGTCAGCCCCTGTGAGCGCCGTTATATTTTCAACAGTCTCAACGTCCAGAATGGTTCCACCGATCACAATTGGCGGTGGCGTATCCGTCGAGGTCTGCACGGCATCAACGATTTGGCGTAACGACTCAAGCGTTTCACCCATCGATGACGATATGAAGACAGCCTCGTATTTAGTGCGACAAATGCGCTCGGCAACTTCTTTTGGCTTACAACCCAAAACAAGCTTGACCGCCACGCCCTTGCGACGCAATTGCCCGCTCAGCACGATAGCGCCAAGCGTATGATAAATCTCTTGAAGAACGACCAATAGAACTGCTGGCGCATCATGTTGTTCTTCGCTACGGCCAGTCCAGTTTGGCCCAAGCAGCCGTAACATCGCCTGCAATCGCGATGTTCCGATCGTCACAGTTGCAAAGCTCATCTGATCAACGCACCACTGCTCACCCATCTGGCGTGCAATTGTTGGAATATAACCATCGGCAAGATCTTCGGGTAGGATACCATCAGCAAGCGCATTTTCGACAGCAGCCCTACAAACAGCAGGATCAGAGTCTATTGCGGCCTCATATAGGTCGGCGAGGACGGTATCATCGAGTTCTTGTTCCGTATTCCGCACAACAGTAGGCGCAAAACGTTGTCTTGCAGCGCTGTGTCGCGGGCTATCGCCTGCAATCTGGGTCTTGGCATCGATATTCCGATGATCGGCCATCTGCCTGTCCTCCGGCTGACTCAATGCGTTTAGACGTGTAATTCTTTGGTGCATGTATTGTCATGCGTGGGGTGATGAATGTCAAAGTAAATTGACATATACTAATTCTCAACTGTCCATCTATACGCCAAAAGCCTTGAAAACAAGATGTTTTTATCACATTTTGGTGTATACGGGACCGTAAATTAGTTGAATCAAATAGTGTAACTTAAAGTTGACACTCGCCCTAATTGGAACCTATTCTTGACACAAGACGCTGTCAGGGAATCTTTACATGGCCATCGCCAGTACTAATACGACCGACGTGCAGCCGCTTGGCCGACGTCTGTATTCGGACGCAGAAAGAGCGCGCCGCGACACAACAAAGTGGACCCTTGTTCAAGGGCTCTTGGCACCCTTTCAATTCGTCGTTTTCCTGATCTCTCTTGGCTTGGTTTTGCGGTACCTCGCAACGGGCGTAGGCTATGACGCTGCAACCCTTTCCATCGTGATCAAAACGGGCGTCTTGTTGCTTATTATGGTAACGGGCGCGATCTGGGAAAAAGTGGTGTTTGGCCAGTACCTTTTCGCCCCCGCATTTTTCTGGGAAGACGTGTTCAGCTTTGCGGTTATCGCATTGCATTTGTTATATGTTTTCGCGCTCTACGCGGGTGCGTTGGCACCTACGGGCTTGATGTATTTGGCCCTTGCCGCCTACACCGCCTATGTCATCAACGCCGCCCAATTCGTATGGAAGCTGCGCCTCGCGCGGCTGGATGCGGAGGCACGCGCATGAACGTTCCATTGCCCCCGACAAACGGCGGTTGCCGTACTGCGCCTGTTCTCAAAGAACGTGGCCAGCGCGAAGTGTTCTGCGGCTTGACCGGGATCATCTGGTTGCACCGTAAAATGCAAGACGCGTTCTTCCTTGTTGTGGGTTCTCGGACCTGTGCGCACCTGCTGCAGTCCGCCGCGGGCGTCATGATTTTTGCCGAACCACGATTCGGGACCGCGATTCTCGAAGAACAAGATTTGGCCGGTATGGCGGATGCTCATGTTGAATTGGACCGCGAAGTTGAAAAACTTTTGTCGCGTCGTCCTGACATTCGGCAGTTGTTTCTTGTGGGATCCTGCCCATCCGAGGTCATCAAAATCGATTTGGCGCGCGCCGCAGAGCGTTTGAGCCAAGTCCACGCGCCCCATGTCCGCGTGCTGAATTATTCTGGTTCCGGAATCGAGACAACCTTCACCGAAGGTGAGGATGCCTGTCTTGCGTCGATGGTCCCGGTTTTGAAGAACACCAAAGAGCGCGAGTTGCTCGTTGTTGGTGCACTGCCTGATGTGGTCGAAGATCAGATGGTTTCGCTGCTGACAGACATGGGCATTGGTCCAATCCGGCTCCTCCCAGCGCGCCGGATTGATGATACGACAGCCGTGGGCGAGAACACAGTGTTCGCGCTGACCCAGCCATTCCTTGGCGATACACATGCTGAACTTGAGCGTCGTGGCGCACGTCATTTGGCAGCCCCGTTCCCGTTTGGTGACGAAGGCACAACCGCTTGGCTGCGCGCTATCGCCACAGAATTTGGCGTCAGTGAAGAAACATTCGAAGCAGTCACCGCCGCGCCTCGCGCCCGTGCGCGCAAGGCGATTGCCCAAGCAGCAGAGGCTTTACGCGGCAAATCGGTCTTCTTCTTCCCTGATAGCCAGCTAGAAATCCCGCTTGCTCGGTTCCTGACCCGCGAATGTGGAATGACAGCGATCGAGGTCGGTAGTCCTTATATTCACGACGCATTGCACGGTCCTGATCTGGACCTCCTCCCAGCTGGTCCGCAGATTTCGGAGGGCCAAGATGTCGACAAGCAGTTGGAGCGCGCCCGTGCGGCCCGTCCTGACCTGACTGTTTGTGGTCTTGGCCTCGCGAACCCGCTTGAGGCCGAAGGTTTGTCCACCAAATGGGCTATCGAGTTGGTCTTCACGCCCGTGCATTTCTACGAACAGGCAGGCGACCTCGCCGGTCTCTTCTCGCGGCCATTGCGCCGTAAGGCCGTTCTACAGATGGAGGCTGCCGAATGAAGCTGACCGTCTGGACATATGAAGGCCCTCCACACGTCGGTGCGATGCGTGTTGCGACAGCGATGAAAGGTTTGCACTACGTTTTGCACGCCCCACAGGGTGATACCTATGCGGACCTCTTGTTCACGATGATCGAACGCCGCAATCACCGTCCGCCTGTCAGCTACACAACATTCCAAGCACGCGATTTGGGTGCTGATACTGCAACTTTGTTCAAAGCGTCCTGCCAAGATGCGGTTGATCGGTTTGATCCAGAGGCAATCATTGTTGGCGCATCTTGTACCGCTGAACTGATCCAGGATGATCCGGCAGGTCTGGCGGAAACGATGGGCCTGACAATTCCTGTCATTCCGTTGGAATTGCCAAGCTATAGCCGCAAAGAAAACTTTGGCGCAGACGAGACGTTCTATCAGATCGTAAAAGCCCTCGCTAAGCCGCAAGAGCGCACTGCGCGTGTCACTTGCAACATTCTCGGGCCAACAGCACTCGGCTTTCGCGCCCGCGACGATGTGGAAGAATTGACCGGACTTTTGTCCGAAATGGGCATTGACGTGAATGTCGTGGCCCCACTGAACGCAACACCGTCTGATATTGCACGCCTCCCAGCGGCGCATTTTAACGTGTTGTTGTCGCCCGAGACTGGCGAAGCTGCGGCGCGGTTCTTGGACAAGAACCACGGCCAGCCATTCACCAAGATCGTCCCGATTGGCGTTGGCGCGACCCGCGATTTCATTGCAGAGGTCGCAGAGATCACGGGCGTCATTGGCCGTCCCGACGAAAGCCGCCTACGGATGCCTTGGTGGTCGCGGTCGGTAGACAGCACCTATCTGACCGGTAAGCGCGTCTTTATCTTTGGCGACGGCACTCATGTTGCAGCGCACGCGCGGATTGCCCGTGACGAGATGGGTTTCGAGGTCGTCGGCATCGGTTGCTACAACCGCGAAATGGCGCGGCCTATTCGGGCGCTGGCCAAAGAATACGGTGTCGAAGCGTTGATCACAGACGACTATCTTGAGGTCGAAGCCGCGATCGAAAAACTAAGCCCCGAGATGATCCTTGGCACCCAAATGGAGCGCCACATCGGCAAGCGTTTGGGTATTCCATGCGCAGTTATTTCCGCGCCAGTGCACGTGCAGGATTTCCCAGCGCGCTATTCACCTCAAGTTGGGTTTGAAGGCGCAAACGTCTTGTTTGACACGCTGATCCATCCGCTTGTGATGGGTCTGGAAGAACATCTTCTGACAATGTTCCGCGATGATTTCGAATTCCATGATGACGCAGGTCCAAGCCACCACGGTGGCAAGGCCAAAGCCAAAGTCGAAGAAGCCGCGGCACCACAGGCGCAGCCGCAGGATGACAATGTGATCTGGCTGTCAGACGCTGAAAAAGAGCTGAAGAAAATCCCATTCTTTGTACGCGGCAAAGCCCGCCGCAACACCGAAACATTTGCAATGGAAAAGGGGCTGCACGAGATCAGCCTTGATACCCTCTATGAAGCAAAGGCACATTATGCGCGATGAGGTGATCCATAAACCCTACCGCGTGGTGATTGTCACGCTGGACCAGCATGCCGCTGGCCCTGCGTTGCGTGTATCGTCTCGTTTGGCACCTGATTTTCCCGGCTTGGAAGTACAAGTTCTGGCAGCGGCGGAATGGGCGGAATGCCCCGATGCTTTGGCCCATGCGAAAGAGGCTGTCGCGCAGGGCGATATTATTATCGCTAATATCCTGTTCCTCGAAGAGCATGTGAAAGCGATCTTGCCGGCGCTGAAGGCCCGTCGTGATCACTGTGATGCGATGGTCGGGGTTATTGCCGACGCTGAAATCGTAAAGATGACGCGCATGGGTGACTTGGACATGTCCAAGCCCGCCAGCGGCGCGATGGCATTCATGAAAAAGCTGCGTGGATCGTCCAAGGCATCTGCCAATAGCGGTGCCAAGCAGATGAAGACGCTGCGCCGCTTGCCAAAGATCCTGAAATTGATCCCCGGCAAGGCGCAGGATTTGCGCGCTTGGTTCTTATGCATGCAGTACTGGCTGGGTGGCTCTGACGACAATGTCGAACAGATGATCCGGTTCATGATTGGCCGCTATGCAACCCGTGCCGATTGGCATGGCGTTACTGCTGATCTGCCAATCGAATACCCAGATGTTGGTCTGTACCACCCCGATCTGCCAGACCACCATATCGTCACTGACTTGGCTGATCTGCCGAAACCAGCCGTTCCGGTTGCTACCGTCGGTTTGTTGATGTTGCGGTCCTACATTCTTGCCTCAGATTGCGCGCACTACGACGCAGTGATCCGCGCGTTTGAGGAAAAAGGGGTGGCAGTCATCCCCGCTTTTGCTGGCGGTCTTGATGGGCGTCCGGCGATTGAGAACTACTTCCAAGGTCGCGTCGATGCGATGGTGTCGCTGACTGGCTTCTCGCTTATCGGTGGTCCCGCCTATAACGACAGCGATGCCGCGGTTGAGTTGCTTGAAAAGCTGGATGTGCCTTACATCGCGGCCCAACCGCTAGAGTTTCAGACGCTGCGCCAATGGGCCAATAGCGGTCAGGGCCTTGGCCCGATTGAGACAACGATGCTTGTCGCCCTGCCAGAAATCGACGGTGCGACGAACCCAACAGTCTTTGCCGGTCGCCATAGCGCGGATGGATGTAACGGCTGTGCCAAGTCATGCAATGCCCAATCTGAATGCAAGGCAATGGCACCATGTCATGAGCGCATCACCAGCCTGACAGAGAAAACACTGCGTTTGGCAAAACTGCGCCGCAAGCAGAATTCCGAGAAGAAAGTCGGCGTTGTGCTCTTTGGGTTCCCGCCGAATGCAGGCGCGGTTGGAACGGCCGCCTATCTGAGCGTTTTTGAAAGTCTGTTCAATACGCTGACGCGGATGAAAGCGGACGGGTACACCCTTGAGGTTCCCGAAACGGTTGATGATCTGCGCGCGATGATCTTGCAAGGCAATGCCGCGCAATATGGCCAGCAGGCAAATGTGGCCGCCCATGTGGATGCGGACACGATCGTGCGCACCTCACCGCACTTGGCCGAGATTGAATCGGTTTGGGGCCCTGCGCCAGGCAAGATCCAATCTGACGGGCGCGGCGTCTACATTTTGGGTCATCATTTCGGCAATGTCTTTGTCGGCGTCCAGCCTGCATTTGGGTACGAGGGCGACCCGATGCGCCTGTTGTTCGAAAAGGGCTTTGCCCCGACACATGCTTTTGCGGCGTTCTATCTTTGGATGCGCAATACATTCTCTGCCGATGTGATCTTGCATTTCGGTATGCATGGCGCTCTGGAATTCATGCCGGGCAAACAGGCCGGTCTTGGATCGCGTGACTGGCCGGATCGCTTGATCGGCGAGATGCCGAATGTCTATCTTTACGCAGCCAACAACCCGTCCGAAGCGACGCTTGCCAAGCGTCGTTCAAATGCAATCACGATCACGCATTTGACGCCGCCACTGACAACGGCGGGCCTTTATAAGGGCTTGGCAGATCTGAAAGACAGCCTGACACGCTGGCGCGAGATGCCCGAACATGACGATCAGCGTGCCGATCTGGAACAGTTGATCCGTGATCAGGCGAACGCAGTCGATATGAATGCGCGTGACATTGATAAGCTTTGGCTCAAGTTGCTGGAGACCGAAGGGTCATTGATCACCGAAGGTCTGCACATTGTTGGCAAGCCTTTGTCGGCTGCGGCCCGTGCTGACATGATCCGTTTGATGCCAAAGGGTGAGGCTGCCGACCGTGCTGCCGAACTACTCAAGGAAGATCACGAATTGCCTGCGCTGATGCGCGCCTTGTCGGGGCATTTCATCGCGCCTGTACCGGGCGGCGATTTGATCCGCTCACCTGAAATTGTGCCAACCGGTCGCAATATCCATGCATTTGATCCGTTCCGGATGCCTACTGCGTTTGCAATGTCTGAGGGCGGCAAGCAGGCTGACCTACTTCTCGAAACACATGACAGCATTCCGCGTACTGTCGCATTGGTGCTTTGGGGATCTGACAACATCAAGTCTGATGGTGGTCCGATTGGTCAGGCATTGTCATTGCTGGGTGCAAAGCCGCGCTTTGATAACTTTGGTCGCCTTGCCGGTGCTGATCTGATCCCGCTGGAAAAACTGGGCCGTCCACGCATTGATGTAGTGATGACGCTGTCAGGTATTTTCCGTGATCTTCTCCCGTTGCAGACACGTATGCTGGCCGAGGCTGCATTGAAATGTGCGCTGGCGGATGAACCGCTTGAACAGAATTTTGTGCGCGCTCATGCCTTGGCTTACGCCGAAGAGATGGATTGCGACCTAGAGACTGCAGCGTTGCGCGTGTTTAGCAATGCTGAAGGCGCCTATGGTTCTAATGTGAACCAGCTTGTCGATAGCTCTGCCTTTGGAGAAGAAGACGAACTGGCCGACGCCTATGAAGCCCGCAAGAGTTTCGCTTATGGTGTCGATGGTAAGGCCGCCCAGAACGCTGGCCTTCTGCAAAAGGTCCTTAAGGACGTTGACCTTGCCTATCAAAACCTTGAATCGGTTGAGCTCGGCGTCACAACTGTTGACCATTATTTCGATACGCTTGGCGGTATTTCCCGCGCTGTGAAACGTGCCAAAGGCGGCGTGAGCGCCCCGGTCTATATCGGTGACCAAACGCGTGGTGCCGCCAAAGTGCGGACGCTGCAAGATCAGGTCGCGTTAGAGACCCGCAGCCGCAGCCTGAACCCGAAATTCTATGAAGCGCTCTTGAACCACGGCCACGAAGGTGTGCGTCAGATCGAAGCGCATGTCACCAACACAATGGGTTGGTCCGCGACAACGGGCGAAGTCGAACCTTGGGTTTACCAACGCCTGTCCGAGACATTCGTCTTGGACGAAGAAATGCGCAACCGGTTGGCTGCGTTAAATCCACAAGCCTCAATGCGGATGGCGAACCGTCTGCTTGAAGCGTCCGATCGCGAGTATTGGGCACCAGACGAAGAAACGCTCGCAGCGCTGCAAGATGCAGCGGATGCGCTTGAAGACAGAATGGAAGGGGTCGCAGCAGAATGACCTTTTTCACAATGAATAAAATGGAAAGGACTCCGACATGAGCCCGAGAGATGAAGTACCAAACCTACGCGGCCAAGACGGCGAAGGTTCCGTTCAGGTACATCAACCCGAAGATGCCAAGATCGAAGGCGCAAAGGTTTTTGCCGTCTACGGTAAAGGCGGGATCGGTAAATCGACGACGTCGTCGAACCTGTCTGCTGCATTTTCGATGCATGGCAAGCGCGTGTTGCAGATTGGATGTGACCCCAAGCACGACAGCACATTTACGCTAACAGGCACGCTTGTTCCGACAGTCATTGATATCCTTAAGGACGTTGATTTCCATTCCGAGGAATTGCGCCCAGAGGACTTTATTTTTGAAGGCTTCAATGGTGTGAAATGTGTCGAGGCTGGCGGTCCACCTGCCGGCACGGGTTGTGGCGGCTACGTGGTTGGCCAGACGGTGAAGTTGCTTAAGCAGCACCACCTGCTGGAAGATACTGATGTCGTGATCTTTGACGTTCTTGGCGACGTTGTTTGTGGTGGCTTCGCGGCCCCCTTGCAGCATGCTGACCGGGCGTTGATCGTAACGGCAAATGACTTTGACAGCATCTATGCCATGAACCGGATTATTGCCGCTGTGCAGGCGAAATCATCCAACTATAAGGTTCGTCTGGCTGGTTGCGTTGCAAACCGTAGCAAGGACACCGACGAGGTTGATCGCTATTGCGAGACTGTTGGTTTCAACCGCATCGCGCATATGCCTGACCTGGATGCGATCCGTCGTAGCCGTCTGAAGAAGAAGACGCTGTTTGAAATGCCCGATGATGAAGAAGTCGTGCAGGTCCGTAAGGAATACATGCGTTTGGCCGAAACTCTTTGGAACGGCACAGAGCCTTTGGCGCCTGCGTCCTTGCCTGACCGTGAAATCTTTGAATTGCTTGGGTTTGATTGATGCCTGACTACGCCGCCACACGTGACCGGGTCGAAGACTATTTCGACCGTTCGGCGACCAAGACATGGGAGCGTCTGACCTCAGACGCGCCCGTTTCTGGTGTGCGGGCAACGGTGCGTGCGGGGCGTGACAAGATGCGTGCGCTGATGTTGGCACAACTGCCCGAAGATCTGCGCGGCGCGCGGATTCTGGATGCAGGTTGCGGCACAGGTGCGATGGCCGTGGAATTGGCGGCGCGCGGCGCGGATGTTGTTGCTGTTGATATCTCGCCCGCTTTGGTGGGGATCGCGGAAAAGCGCATGCCTGCGAATTTGGCGGGGCATATCACGTGGGTCGCTGGCGATATGCTGGAGGCCACAAGCGGCATCTTTGATCATGCGCTGGCTATGGACTCGATGATTTATTACAGCGCCCCTGATATTGCGGCGCTCTTGGGCAAAGCGAGCCCGCGGGTGAATGGTAAGTTTGTTTTTACCCTGCCACCACGCACACCGGCCCTGATGGCGATGTGGCGTGTTGGCAAACTATTCCCACGCGCTGATCGTAGCCCGACGATGATCCCGCAAACGACCGCTGGTGTTGCAAACGAATTGCGCAATGCAGGCGTGAAAGGACGATTGATCGAGGTTGATCGGATTAAGTCCGGTTTCTACATTTCCAACGCTTTGGTGTTTGAGGGGAAGACCAAATGATCTTCAAAGCCTCAGCCCTCAAACGCGTTTCAGCAAACTTTTTGCCGTTCAGCGATGCGGTAAGTGAAGACTTGCCGCTGAGCCAGTTACTGCGTCTGTCGCTGTTCCAGGTGTCGGTTGGCATGGCGGCGGTGATGCTGTTGGGCACGCTGAATCGGGTGATGATTGTCGAGTTGGATATCGGCGCGATGCTGGTCGCCACAATGATTGCACTGCCAGTGCTGGTCGCCCCTTTGCGCGCTTTGGTTGGATATAAATCCGACAACTATAAATCCGCCATCGGGTGGAAGCGTATTCCTTACCTCTGGTTGGGTACGATGTGGCAGTTCGGTGGTCTGGCGATCATGCCGATGGCCCTTTTGGTACTGTCCGGTGATCGTACGCTGGATTGGCCCATCGCGGGTTATGTTGGTGCCGCACTTGCGTTCCTGATGACAGGCTTCGGGATGCACATGACGCAGACAGCAGGTCTGGCGCTCGCGGCGGACCGCGCGACTGAAGAAACGCGGCCTAAGGTCGTGGCGCTGCTTTATGTGATGAACCTTGTCGGTATGGCGGTTGCTGCCATCCTGATTGGAGCATTGCTGCGTGATTATTCCGCGCTGCGTTTGGTGCAGGTCGTGCAAGGCACGGCTGTTGTGACGTTGCTGTTGAACCTGATTGCCCTGTGGAAACAGGAAAAGGTCAAGCCGATGACCAAGGCCCAGCGCGCTGAGGCCGGCCCTACGTTCCGCGATGCATGGAATGATCTGGCGGCGGGTGGCGATGCGGGGCGTTTGCTGGCGGTCGTCTTTATCGGGACCATGGCCTTTAACATGCAAGACGTGTTGCTAGAACCTTATGGCGGCGAAATTCTGGGATTGTCTGTTTCCGCCACAACGTTGCTAACGGCGATGTGGGCTGGCGGGGCGCTGATTGCCTTTGGCTTTGCCGCGCGTTGGTTGGCGGGTGGCGTTGACCCTTACCGCATGTGCGCACGCGGTATTTTGGCGGGTATCCTTGCGTTTTGCGCCGTTATCTTTTCGGCTCCTATGGAGTCGCCCGCTTTGTTCTATCTTGGTGCAGCTTTGATCGGTTTCGGTGGCGGCCTTTTTGGCGTCTCGACCCTGACGGCTGCGATGACAATGCCCACGCTCGGCCGCGCCGGTCGTGGTTTGGCCCTTGGTGCTTGGGGGGCTGCGCAAGCCACCGGCGCGGGGCTGTCTATCTTTATCGGGGGCACGATCCGTGACCTTGTGAACCATGCCGCTGGGAACGGCACTTTGGGAGAGGCGCTCGCCACGCCTTCCACTGGCTACTCGGTCGTTTATCACACCGAAATTGGCCTCTTATTCCTAACCCTTATTGTGCTGGGACCGCTTGTGCGGTTGCGGCCAATCAACACCGAGAGGTCTGCCAAGCTGGGATTGGCAGACTTCCCGACCTAACGACCGAAAGGATACCATGATGGTTGGTGTAGAATTTTTTGGAGACTTCGATCTGGCGAGCGCAGCAATTTGGCTCTTCTGGATCTTCTTTGCGGGGCTTGTTTACTACCTGCAAACCGAAAACATGCGTGAAGGTTACCCTTTGCGTGATGACGACGATAGCGTGCCTGCGAACGAAAGCCTGCTTCCTATTCCAAAGGGCAAGACATTCAAGCTGCGCGACGGGCGCGGCGAATTGACAGTGCCTTCGCGTGAATACGAAGACAGCAAAATGCGCACAGACTTGGCGCTGGCACAATCATCGCCGTCCACCGGATCGCCTTGGATCCCAACGGGTGATCCGATGGTTGATGGTGTCGGTCCCGCTGCTTGGTCGCCGCGTCGTGACGAGCCTGAGCTGGATGCCCACGGTCACGTCAAGATTAGGCCAATGGCAAGTTTGGAAGATTTCAAGATCTCTGCCGGTCGTGATCCACGCGGGTTGCCTGTTGTGGGCCGTGACGGCGAAGTCGTTGGTCGCGTCACTGACGTGTGGGTCGACGTACCAGAGCAGATGGTGCGTTTCCTAACCGTTGATCTGAACCCGGAAGGTACAGGCAAAACGCGCCTGATCCCGATGAATATGGCCAAGATCAAGGGAAATCGTGTGGTTGTTCGGTCATTGATGGCAAGCAACTGGAACGATGTCCCGGTGACGAAAAGCATGGAGCAAGTGACCTTGCTCGAGGAAGACAAGATCATGGCGTATTACGCCGGCGGTACGATGTACGCCTCTTGATCTGATTGATGAACGATAGGGTGATCCCGGTTCGCCACCGGGGCCACCACGATAAAAGCGAGGGAAATGTGCCATGAGCCACGACGATTTTAATTTCGAACCTATCAAGGGACTGCCAGAGCAGTTGCCAGAGGGTGAACATATCTTGTGGCAGGGTGCCCCTGATCCTTGGCGCCTGGCGCGCGAGGCTTTGGGTGTGCGGTGGGTCATGGCTTACTTTGCCCTGCTAGCGTTCTGGCGTGTGGGTGTTTCGACGGCCGATGTGTCGTTTGGCGTGGCCCTCATGCATGGATTGCCTTTCCTTGTGTCGGGTATTGTTGCCTGCGGCATTCTGTATGGCATCGCTTATGTGCAGGCCCGCTCAACCGTCTACACCTTAACGAACAAGCGCGTTGCAATGCGTATCGGTGCGGCACTCACGATGACGTTGAACTTGCCGTACACATGGATTGGCACTGCAAAGCTGGACCTTAAACCGTCGGGTCACGGCACGTTGGCGTTTGAACTCATCGGCGAGACCAGAATTTCTTACTTGATGTCCTGGCCGCATGTTCGCCCTTGGCGCATCGCACGGACCCAGCCTGCGTTACGCTGTATCCCCGACGCAGAGAATGTCGCTCGGATCTTCGCAGAAGCCGCTGAAACGCGCATCTCTGAACCACGCGTAGAGCGTGTCACCCAACCAGACGGCAACGCCGTCGCAGCGGAGTAAGCATCATGTCACAACTTGAACAACAAATGCGCCACCGCGACAAAGAAATGGTGCCGCGCTTTCTGGTACAGGCCATGTTTGGCCTGATGGCTGCTAGCCTTGCGATGGTCGCCTATGCGCAGTGGTTTGACGTGCCAAACCGCGGTGTGCTGGTCGAGGCACCTGTGGCGCAATCGCTAGAGATCGTTATGATCGGTGACCGCAGCGGTACTTATGAGGTGTTGACGACTGATGGCGCTCTCTTGGCATCCTCTGCGGACTACAAGGGTGGTTTCCTAGGGGTGATTGGTCGCGTGTTCGAACGCGAACGTTTCGTGCATGGTGTGACCAGTGACGCACCTGTCACCGTTGTGCGCCGCGAGAACGGCAATATCGCGGTCATCGACGACACCACTGATTTGCGGGTCGAGCTGATCGGCTATGGAAAAGATAACGTGGCAGCTTTCGCCAAGCTGCTGGACTGAAACCGCGCGCGGGTTAGCCCCCTGCGCCTAATGTGAAAGGGAACTCACATGGGACTATTTTTGAGAGAGAAAGAAACCGCGCCATGCACGGTGACGATCTCGCACCGCTTTGAGGAACTGTCAGCGCATGTGCGTCTGGACAATGGCGCTGTCATCAATCCGGGTGACACAGTGCAGGTTCAAGGACCTGAGATCATGGCAGCCTTTGGTGAACTAGTCGAAGAACAACGCACGGCGATTATTACCCGTGCGTCAAAAATTGAACAGATCTGGACCCGCGCCACTGGCGATTTCGAGTTCATGGAGCTGTGCGAATTCTCCTTTAGCGAAGAGGTGATGTCATGAACATGCACTCGTCAAACGCATCGACTGCGGAAGAGGCGATTGCCGCCCAAGAGGCGCTGCCACCGTTGACCAATGACGAAGCGACCAAAGTTGCGATGGCCAACACGCTGCTGACGCCGCGTTTCTACACGACTGACTTTGACGAAATGGATGCGATTGACGTCTCACCTGTTCGCAAAGAATGGGACGTGCTGATCGCGGGCATGAAAGCAGACCCTAACAAGGGTCACTTTAAGAAGAACGAAGATTGGGATGACGTTGACTGGGACGGTATGGAGCCTGCTTTGAAGGCAGAATTCATCGACTTTCTGATTTCATCCTGTACTGCTGAATTCTCTGGCTGCGTGCTCTATAAAGAGATGAAGCGCCGGGGATCGAACAAAGACATCACCGAACTTTTCCAGCTGATGGCGCGTGACGAGGCTCGCCATGCTGGCTTTATCAATGATGCGCTGCGCGAGGCAGGCATTGCGGTGAATCTTGGGTTTCTGACACAGGCGAAGAAATACACCTATTTCCGGCCCAAGTTCATCTATTACGCGACTTACCTGTCCGAGAAGATCGGTTATGCGCGATACATCACGATCTATCGCCACCTCGAAGAGAATCCTGAATACCGCTTCCACCCGATCTTCAAATGGTTCCGCGAATGGTGCAACGACGAGTTTTCACATGGTGAGGCCTTTGCCCTGCTAATGAAAACAGACCCATCGCTGACAACAACGCGCGTCAACAAGCTGTGGATCAAGTTCTTCCTGACAGCTGTGTTTTCAACCATGTGGATTCGCGACCATCAGCGTCCTGCCTTCCACAAAGCGCTGGGCGTTGACCCAAGCTGGTACGCGCAAGAGGTGTACCGCAAGACGTCCGAGATCACCAAGCAGGTGTTCCCAATGACGCTGGATATCGATCACCCACGTTGGTTGCCAACTCTTGAGCGGATGCAAAAAGCGAATGTGCAGATCGCAGCCGGACGTAAGCAAGGCGGCATCGGTGGCTGGCTCAAACGTATGGCTGGATCAGCTAAAGCGGGTGTCGGGTTTGTGTCGTTGCTGACTATTCCGGTTGAGAAAAACGCAGTTCCTGCCAACCCACGTTTGGAGCCTGCGTACTAATGACGTCTCCCTGGATCGCATCGCTGATAGCTATTTTCGTCTGGTGGTTTTCCACCGGTGCGATTTTGGTGGCGGTGCGCCGGGCGGATCGTCTGGGCAAGCATAAGGTCACCGTTTTCGCGGCTCTACCTTTGCTCGCATTGGGTATTTGGGCTGTTTTAGCGTCTTTGGGCGATGCGACGGTCTTTGGCGCATATATCGGATTTGCAGGTGCTTTGGCTATCTGGGGCTGGATTGAACTTGCATTCCTAGCGGGTGTGATCACCGGCCCAATGCAGGATGAATGCCCGCCGGGTTTTTCCGGGCGCAACAGGTTCTTTCGTGCGTTTCAGACAGTGGCGTATCACGAACTGGCGCTTGTCATGGGGCTATGGGGTTTGGTGATTGCGTCTGATGGGGCTGCCAACCGCATCGCGCTGGCGACCTACTTGGTGCTGTTTCTGGCGCGCATTTCGGCGAAACTGAACCTGTTTTATGGTGTGCCACGGATCAACACGGAATTCGTGCCTGATAAGCTGTCTCACCTCAAATCATACTTCCGGCGCGGTCCGGTGACACTCGCTTTCCCAGCGGCGATCACCCTTTTGACCGCACTTTTGGCCGTTTGCGCCGAACGGCTTTGGACGGCTGGATCGGATGTTACGGTCGTGGGCTTTGCCCTGCTGACGGCAATGGCAGCACTTGCGCTGCTGGAACACTGGCTGATGGTAGTGCCGCTACCTGACGCGAAACTCTGGCGCTGGATGCTTCCTGCGCAAAAAACGATGACCAAAGAAGAAAGATAAGATCGATGGATTTTGACGCCTTATTCAATGAACAACTGACGCAATTGAAAGACGACGGAAACTATCGTTATTTCGCTGAATTAGAACGCCAATGTGGCAAGTTCCCTCGCGCCGCCAATCACGACGAAGATGGCGTGCGCGACGTTACCGTTTGGTGTTCCAATGACTACTTGGGCATGGGCCAGCACCCAAAGGTGATTGCAGCCATGTGCGAAGCGGTGGAGCGCACGGGCACTGGTGCGGGCGGCACGCGCAACATCTCTGGCACCAACCATGATCACCTACTGCTCGAGCGCGAGCTGGCGGATTTGCATGGCAAGGAAGAGGCACTCCTCTTTACCTCCGGCTATGTGTCCAACTGGGCCGCGCTCAGCACGCTAGGCAGCCGTCTGCACGATTGCGTTATACTCTCTGACGCGGGCAATCACGCCTCGATGATCGAAGGTATCCGCCACTCGCGCGCCAAAAAGGTTATCTGGAAGCATAACGACGTACATGATCTGGAAATGAAGCTGCGCTGTTTGCCAGCTGATGTGCCCAAGATTGTCGCGTTTGAGAGTGTCTATTCAATGGACGGTGATATCGCGCCCATCAAGGAAATCGTCGAAGTCGCCGAAAAATACGGTGCAATGACATATCTTGATGAGGTTCACGCTGTTGGCATGTACGGCCCCCGCGGTGGTGGCGTCAGCGAACGCGAAGGATTGGCCGATCGTATTACGCTGATCGAAGGCACACTTGGTAAAGCCTTCGGTGTCGTCGGCGGCTACATCACAGGCTCAGCAGCACTTTGTGATTTTATTCGCAGCTTTGCGTCAGGCTTTATCTTTACCACGGCTTTGCCGCCAGCTGTTGCAGCAGCAGCGCGCGCATCAATCGCCTACCTCAAGGTATCTGAGTTTGAGCGCGCCCAGCAAAAACGCCAAGTCGCGCGCATGCGCGCCGCCCTTGATCGCGAGGGAATCCCCCATATGGAGAATGAAAGTCACATCATTCCGGTGATGATTGGTGATCCTGTCAAAACGCGGATGCTGGCCGATTATTTGATGCGTGAATGGGATATTTACGTGCAGCCAATTAATTATCCGACTGTTCCAAAAGGCACAGAGCGGTTGCGCTTTACCCCTTCACCATTACACACCGACGCCGATATTGACCACCTTATCAATGCGTTAAAGGTTTTGTGGAAGCAATGTGCGCTGGCACATGCGGTGGCCTGACGCCGATCACACATTCTTTTGCATACGGGGGGTGGACCGGCCCGTTTCTAACGTTACATTAGCGGATGACTGGGGCAAACGGTCACCCGAAATAGATCGAAGAGGAATACGATCATGAAGAAGTTTACAATTGCAGCAGCCTTTGCTGTCCTTTCCGCACCTGCGTTTGCTGACGGCCATGCCGCAACAATCGGTGATGCCGCCGCTGGTGAAGAGCAATTCAACCGTCAGTGCGTAGCGTGCCACGTTGTGGCTGATGCATCTGGTGAAGTACTCGCCGGTCGCAACGCACGTACAGGCCCAAACCTTTACGCAATCGCTGGTCGCACGATGGGATCCGTTGAGGATTTCCGCTACAGCGACGCTTTGATTGAGTTGGGTGAGGCAGAAACACCTTGGACCGAAGAAGCATTCGTTGGCTACGTGCAAGACCCGACAGGCTGGTTGCGCGAAACTCTCGAGAACCGTCGTGCGCGCGGCAAGATGGCTTACCAGGTCCGCCAAGAAGAGCAGGCATATGACCTATACGCTTATCTGGCGACATTCGGTGCTGAAGAGTAAGTTCTGAATCACAACAGATTAAGGGCCGTCAGAGGAAACTCTGGCGGCCTTTTACGTCGCGGTGATGAGGCGCGCCAGCTGGTCAGGATCTTCTTCATGCGCCAGATGCCCCAAACCCGCAATCTCAGTGAACTGCCCTTTTGGCAGTTGTTGCACGGCGTCCCTGCTGATGTGTACTGGCACGGCCATATCAGCTGTTGCTGCAATCAGATGGACGGGGACGTCAATTTTGCCCAATCGCGATAGCAATCCATCAAGCGACCATTGCGCCATCATCGACAGTGTCGCATCGACGTGGCCTCGGTCAGTTGCGAGCCGATAATAGAGCTCCAGCCCTTCTTGGTCGAGTGTCGAGCCGGTGCCCTGCACAAGGTTTCGCACCGAGCTGCGCGTGGTCGTACTTGCAAATAGGCCAGCGCTAAATGGTGTGACAGCTAAAGCTTTGGCCATAATGGGAAAGAGCCAGCCGGCAACACCTTTGAAATTACCCAAAGCCGCATTGATCCCAACGATCTTAGATCTCGGCTGCATGCCAAGTTCCCACATTCGCAGGGCAAGTGCAGCCCCCGCAGAATGACCAACCACGATATCAGGCACCCACCCTTGGTTGCGGCAAAGCGCCAGCAGATCAGCAGCCATATGATCCAAACCACAGCGTTGCTGCGCACCCAACTGCGTAAAACCCTGACCGGGAAGATCGACAGCCACAACATGATGTGTTTTTGCCAGTAGCGGGAAAAGCCCACGAAAGCTTTGCGTTGCACCCCCTGCGCCGTGGATCAGCAGGATCGTGGGCCCGGTGCCGCTTTCTTGGACATGCCACCGGTGGGGTCGGTGGAGAATTTGCCGCGAATAGGCAACCAATGGCCAGTCTTTGGCATCATCCGGCCAACGCATCAGTCGGCCAACGCTGCGGCAACAGATTTTGACAAGCGTTCGGCATCAGCGCGCGGCAACGGCAGATAAGCTGCATCAAGTGTCTGTGCGAGATTTCGCAGCGCAGGCTCTGGTCGGTTCCCAGTGTCGATCACGATTGCATCGACGTTGCTGGCCCGCAGAACCCGTGCGATTTGCTGGGCATCAGTTGCTGCTTGTTTGCGATCCGCACGACCATCAAGCGCTATATTCGCACGCCCATCGGTCAGTATTGCTATTGTTGGCGTCAGCCCCCGGCGCGACGCTTGGGTGGCTTGGTCAAAGGCGGTGACCATGCCTGCGGCTAGTGGCGTCCCGCCACCACCGGGCAAGGCGGCAAGGCGACGCTTTGTTTGCACCAGTGACCGTGTCGGTGGCAGCAGCAATTCTGCTTCTGTCCCACGAAATGCGACCAGTGCAACATGATCACGCCGTGCATAGGCTTGCGCGAGCAACAATTCGACCGCGCCCTTAGCTTCGGCCAATCGCGACAAAGCGGCAGACCCCGAAGCGTCGACCGTAAAGATCAACAGCCGGTCTGATTTTTCCTCAAACCGTTTGATCCGAATATCTGCTGGTCGAATTTGTAGCCCTTCACGCCCTGACGCGTTGCGCCGAATGGTCTGCCACGGTGCTGCCGCGCGTAACGTCCCAATAATATCAATCCGCGCACCATCGCTGATCCGACCCGCCCGTGATGGCAACGGCCGTCCACGGCGATTGCCCTTGCGCGCAGCGCCCGTCCCATTGCCGCGTCCAGCACGCGCCTTTCTGGCGGTGATCTGTTCAAGCAAATTATCAGGCAGTAAGGCGCGCACGGCCTCAAGCAGCAATTCATCCGGCAGATCGAGCGTGTCTTCGCCCTTGTTTTCATCGTTCTGCTCGGGTGGCGGTGCGGGCGGTTCTTCCTCGGTCTCAGGTTCAGGAATGCGTGTCGCGCGATGGGCGAGTGTCAGTGCGCAGGCGATTTCCAAATCATCTTGGGTAACCTTGGTGTTCCCCGCCAGGGCGGCATGTGCCCTAGCAGCGCGCATCGCAAAAAGCGGCGCCCGCATGCTGTCAATGCCAAGATCGACAGCGATCCGAGTGACCTGCGCGATGATATCAGTGGGCATTGTGACGTCTCGCAGCGCAACCTTGGTTCGGGTAACTGGAACGGCATCGCCGGCATCATTCAGACGACACTCCGACAGATCCACATGAAATGCGAGGCGTTCGGCAAGTTTCGGGTTCAGCACCTCATCAGGTTCGGCCCCCTCGTCCAATGCAATCAGGCAGTGGTCGTCGTTGCGATCCAGCGCAACAGCCAGCCGTGCGGCAAGCGCTGTGGTGGCACGTTCAGCCATTGCAAGAACGAGCGGTCCCGGTGTCGCCAACAGTCCATTTTGTTGCACAAGGTGCCCGCTGGCCAATGTGGCTGACAGGTCCAGTCCGCCAAAAAGCGCCTCATCCGAGATTGCAGGATGCAGACGGCGGGCGTTCGCCGCAATCATCGCTGTAAGCCGGTCACGTACCGGACCAGACCGCGCACGAATGCAGATGCCGCCCAGTCCCGGATCAACTGTCAGCAATTGCAACGCAAGCGTTGCATGGGTCCAGCTTTGACTAGCCAAGGACTTCTTCCACGGTGCGCGTCACGCGGGTGCCGCTGCCTGCCTCGTCCAATGGATCGCGGCGCAGACGGTGGCGCAGCGCCATAGGTGCGACCGCGCGAAGATGTGCGCGGGTCAGTGCGGTATCATCACGCCACGCGGCATAAGCGCGTGCGGCTTTCAGCAAAGTAAGTTCGCCGCGCAGGCCATCAGAGCCAAGCGCGAGGCAAAGTTCAGCCACGTCTGTGAGGGTCTTATCGGATGTCTTCAACTTGGCCAGAGACTTGCGCGCCGTCAAAATCTTATCACGGATCGCAGCGTCTTCGGCCTGCCAGCGCAGCATAAAGGCGGCGTTATCATTCTCGAACGCATCGCGGCGCTTGATCACCTCGACGCGGGTTTCAACTTCTTTAGGGGAGGCAACCTCGACAGACAGGCCAAACCGGTCCAGTAATTGCGGGCGCAGCTCGCCTTCCTCTGGGTTACCTGATCCTACAAGCACAAAACGCGCTGCATGGCGGATCGACAAACCTTCACGTTCAACGACATTTTCACCTGATTGTGCTACGTCAAGCAGTAGATCAACGATGTGATCCTCAAGCAGGTTTACCTCATCAATATAAAGGTAGCCCCGGTTTGCCCGCGCCAATAGGCCCGGCTGAAAAGCTTTCTCGCCCTTCGTCAGCGCCTTCTCGATATCGAGTGCACCAGTGACCCGGTCTTCTGTCGCGCCAAGCGGCAGGTCCACGACAGGCGTTGGCGTCTCATGCGATCGTTTAGAGGTCAATCCAGCCCAGTCGGGCACGTCTTTGGCTTTTTCACCGTTGATCGGGCAGCCTTTGATCGCCTTGATCGGGGGCAGCAATGCCGCCAGCGCGCGCACAGCCGTCGATTTGCCGGTGCCGCGATCACCGAACACAAGGACACCACCAATGCTGGCATCAATCGCTGTCAGGATCATCGCCTGTTTCATCTCGTCTTGGCCGACGATGGCAGAGAAGGGGAATGGTTGCATTACGTCGCCTCAAGTTTAGCAAGTGGGGAGATGCCGTTCCATGTGCCCCGGTCGGAATGGACAGCGAAACGGGCGTAGAGTTCTTCGCGAAACCAGCCTTCATCGCGGACGGCGCGGATTGCTTCGGCGTGCGGGCCGGTGCGTGCGAAACCTGCCATCGCTTTTTCGGATGGCCAGATCGAAAACGTGACTTGATGCAGCATCGGGACTTCGCCAATGCCGATTTTGAAGGCCACATTGGGGTCTTTGCCAATCATCTCGGAGATATTTGGGACACGCCCCCAAAACCGCTTCAGAATACTGGGTTTTATCGTGGCGCGGGTCAAAGCGGCCAAAGGGCCGGTTGTCGCAGCGGTTGTGGGTTCAAACGGGCATTGCCCGGACCACTCACCGCGCGCCGTCTGCGTTTGCAAAAACACGGTCCAGGTTTCAGCGGCCTTCTTTTGATAAGTCGCAAAGATACCCGTTTGCGTGCGTGCTTTCGCGGTTTGTGCATCAGGCCACGTCGCCAAAATCGCATAAACAGCGGTGTTAGGGACTGGTGTGAATCCCTCGCCGGAACCAGACCCGCAAAGCTTCCAAAAACCGATGTCGGGCGTCCGTGACAGTGGCAACCGTGCTGCGCCCATCATCGTCAACGCCCACGCGCGGGCAAACGGACCGGCGAAGCGGAAAAAAGACAAACTGACGGTTTGAGTCACGCGTGAAGCCTCGGGGTTAGTGTCAACTAATCCTGACATATTAGGCCTCACTTGGGAAGGTCATGACGATAAGAATTGTCAACTTGTGTTTACACTACTAATGTTAGGCTATGATTACAGAACATCATACGGATTCAAACACCGCGATCGTTATTGGTGCGGGACTTGGCGGTCTCGCAGCGGCCATGCGGCTTGGGGCCAAAGGCTATGCCGTAACGGTTTTGGACCGGTTGGATAAGCCAGGTGGCCGGGGGTCATCTGTGACCCAAGATGGTCACCGATTCGATCTGGGCCCGACAATTATTACCGTGCCGCAGGTCTACGAGGACCTTTGGAAGGCTTGCGGTCGTGACTTTCACAAAGATATCGACCTGCGACCGATGGACCCATTCTACGAGGTCCGCTGGCAAGATGGATCAACCTTCACCGCACGCCAAGACACTGACGCAATGTTGGCCGAAGTTGCCCGCCTCAGCCCCGGTGATGTGAAAGGCTACAAACGCTTCCTGAAAGATAGTGAACGCCGCTACGTCGTCGGGTTTGAGGGAATGGTCGCGAAGCCAATGCACCGCCTGTGGGAAACGATCAAAGTGCTGCCGCTTTTTGCGTTGCTACGTGCGGATCGGTCCATCCTTGGATTGGCGAAGGCGCGCGTCAAAGACCCGCGATTGCAAATGGCGCTGTCGTTTCACCCGCTGTTTATCGGCGGTGACCCAATGCACGTGACATCAATGTATGCATTGGTCGCGCACCTCGAAAAAGAATACGGCGTGCACTATGCGATGGGCGGCGTGCAGGCGATTGCGCAGGCCATGACAGGCGTGATCCGTGCCCAAGGTGGGCAGGTGCGCCAAGGCGCTGAAGTTGATGAGATCATCATCGAACAAGGCGCTGCTAAGGGTGTGAAACTTACAAACGCTGAAGTCATTTCTGCCGATCTTGTGGTCAGTAATGCGGATGCAGGGCATACTTACCAACACCTGTTGCGCAATGCGCCACGCAAGCGCTGGACCGACAAAAAGCTGAAATCGCGTCGTTGGTCGATGGGCCTGTTTGTTTGGTACTTCGGCACCAAAGGCACAGCAAAGATGTGGCCAGACTTGGGTCATCATACGATTACGAATGCGCCCCGCTACGAGGGCCTGCTGAAGGACATCTTCATCAAAGGCAAACTTGCCGACGATATGAGCCTTTATATCCACCGCCCTTCAATCACGGATCCAACCGCTGCACCTGCCGGTGATGATACGTTTTATGTGCTGTCCCCTGTTCCGCATCTCGGCTTTGATGATGCCGTTGATTGGGAGAAGGAATGCGAGGTCTATAAGGCCAAAGTTCAGGCCGAGGTAGAAAAACACATGCCCGGTTTTGCCGACCACATCACCACGCAGATGACCCTAACGCCCGAGGATTTCCGCGAGCGTTACCTGTCGCCCAACGGCTCTGGTTTTTCGATCGAGCCGCGTATTTTGCAATCTGCATGGTTCCGTCCGCATAATGTCAGCGAAGAGGCCAAAGGCCTGTTTCTGGTTGGTGCGGGCACGCATCCGGGGGCAGGTGTCCCGGGTGTGATTTCCAGCGCAGAAGTGCTGGCCAAAATGGTCCCTGATGCACCCGTTGTGCCTGAAATGAAGGTGGCTGCTGAATGATCCGTGCCGATGATCTCGAACATTGCCAAGAGGCGATCCGCCACGGATCGCTTTCCTTTCATGCCGCAAGCAAGTTGTTGCCTGCAAAAGTACGCGATCCCGCGTTAGCCCTTTATGCGTTTTGCCGCTTGGCTGACGACGAAGTTGATGAAGGCGATTATCAGGCTGGGGCTGTCTTTCGTTTGCAAGAGCGGTTGGATGCGGCTTATGCCGGTAAACCAATAAACGCCCCCGAAGACCGCGCTTTTGCTGCAATCATCGAAGATTTCGACATGCCACGAGCATTGCCAGAGGCCTTGCTAGAAGGTCTTGCTTGGGATGCGGCAGAGCGTCGGTATGACACGTTAAGTGGCGTCCGGGACTATTCTGCACGTGTGGCAAGCGCTGTTGGCGCGATGATGTGTGTTCTGATGCATGTCCGCGACCCTGACGCCTTGGCGCGGGCGTGTGATCTTGGTGTTGCGATGCAACTGACGAATATTGCCCGCGATGTCGGTGAAGATGCCCGAATGGGTCGGATTTACCTGCCACTGGATTGGTTGGCAGAGAGCGACATTGATCCCCTAAATTTTGTACGCGAGACACTCCCAACGGACGATGTGCGTCGCATGGTAAAGCGATTGTTGGCCGAAGCTGACCGTCTTTATCTGAGGTCCGAGGCGGGGATTAATGTCCTGCCATTGCAAGCACGCACAGGCATTTGGGCTGCGCGACTGATCTATGCGGGGATTGGTAAGCAAGTGAAGCGTCAAGGATACGACAGTATTTCGATGCGCGCGCGTACATCCTCCCGACAAAAGCTGGGTTGGCTGATGCTGGCCGGTGCGCAAACGATGGGTTCTCTGGTCACGCCAAAGTCCCCCATTATCTATGCAAAGCCACTGTCTGAAGTCGCATTCCTTGTGGATGCGGCCAGCCGTGCGCGCCCCGAACAAAGCAGATCAAGCTCTGTTTTGGATATTCTGGCCGAATTAAAAGCACGCGAAGCAGGCGTTGGCACTGATCGCCCAATGGCGTAAAGGTCATGGGAACCTTGAAAGGGTCCCATTATGGATATCTGGCTATTCTGCATCTTCCTCGCCGCGACTTTTGGTGCCGGAGCGACCGGTGCGCTATTCCCAACAGGTGAATGGTACAAGAGCCTGAACAGGCCGTCATGGACGCCGCCAAATTGGGTGTTCCCGGTCGCGTGGACCTCGATCTATCTGCTGATCTCTTTTGCCGGCGCGCGTGTGGCCGGTTTAGAAGGCAGTGGCTACGCAATGGCGTTTTGGGCAATGCAGATTGCGTTCAACGCACTTTGGACCCCGGTCTTCTTTGGTTTGCGCAATATCAGAGCATCTGTTCCGATCATGGTCTGTTTGTGGATTGCTGTCTTTGGCGCTACGATCACGCATTTCCGATTGGACATGTGGGCGGGTCTTGCATTTGCGCCTTATCTGCTTTGGGTGACGGTGGCGGCGGCCCTTAACCTCGCCATGGTCCGTCTGAACCCTGACCAAAAGGCGTTGGAATTGCAGAACCTCTGACACCCCCTTGAACGTCCCTGAAATCGGTGAAACCATTGGGGATGGAACATCACATCAAATCATGGGCCGAAGTTGCCCCCCGTTTGGTCGCTGTCGCAGCAGGCCGCGAAAAGGCTGATCTGGTCGTTCGCGGCGGTAAGCTGGTGAATGTGCAAACCCGCGAAATTTTGGATGGTTGGCAGGTTGCTGTGGCCGACGGGCGCTTTGCCTATATTGGCCCAGATGCATCGCATTGCATTGGCGATGAAACACGTGTGATTGAGGCAGATGGCCGCTATTTGATTCCTGGGCTTTGCGACGGACACATGCATATCGAAAGCGGGATGCTGACCCCCGCGGAATTTGCTGCTGCAGTGATCCCGCATGGCACGACAACCATGTTCACCGACCCACATGAAATCGCCAATGTGCTTGGTCTGCGCGGTGTCCGCATGATGCATGACGAAGCGCTGATGCAGCCGGTGAATATCTACACCCAGATGCCGTCTTGTGCGCCTTCTGCACCGGGGCTTGAGACAACGGGATTTGAGATTTCTGCCGCTGATGTGGCCGAAGCGATGGCATGGCCCGGGATCATCGGTCTGGGTGAAATGATGAATTTTCCCGGTGTGATTAATGGCGATGCACAGATGCTGGCAGAGATGGCGGCGACCATGAATGCAGGCAAAACTGTCGGCGGCCACTATGCATCACCTGACAAAGGCATCGCGTTTTCGGCTTACGTCGCTGGTGGTGCGGCTGACGATCACGAAGGTACCGCAGAGGCGGATGCGATTGCGCGTGTGCGCAATGGAATGCGGTCGATGATGCGGCTTGGCTCTGCTTGGTATGATGTGGAAAGCCAGATCACTGCGGTGACTGACAAAGGGCTCGATCCGCGCAATTTCATACTTTGCACGGATGATTGCCACTCCGGCACGTTGGTGAACGAGGGGCATATGAACCGTGTTGTGCGCCATGCGATCGCCTGCGGGTGTGATCCTGTGATCGCCTTACAAATGGCGACGATCAATACGGCCACACACTTTGGCCTAGAGCGTGAGATCGGGTCGATTGCGCCGGGGCGTCGTGCGGATATGATCCTGACCTCTGACCTGACGACCTTACCAATTGAGGAAGTCATCGCGCGTGGTCAGACCGTGGCGAAGGACGGCAAAATCACTGTCGCATGCCCGCATTACGACTGGCCCGCCGACGCGCGACGAACTGTGCACATGGGTAAGGTGTTGGATGACGCAGATTTTGCAATCCATGCGCCTGAAGGCAAGAACAAGGTAAAGGCCAAGGTCATTGGCGTTGTGGAAAACCAAGCGCCAACCGAGGCGCTGACAGCGGAACTGCCTGTTGTTGATGGGTTGGTTGAAGGCGAAGGCGATACCTATCAGATCGCCCTGGTCGAACGCCACCAAGGTACGGGTAAGGTTGTGAACGGCTTTGTGTCCGGCTTTGGCTATCAGGGGCGCATGGCAATGGCGTCGACCGTTGCCCATGACAGCCATCATATGATTGTCGTCGGCACGGACCGCGCGATGATGGCTGCCGCTGCGAACCGGTTGGGCGAAGTTGGTGGCGGCGTGACCGTTTGGAAAGACGGACAGGAGCTGGCATTGGTTGAACTGCCCATCGCTGGCTTGATGTCTGATAGCCCAGCCGCCGAGGTTGCGGCCAAGGCCGACCTGATGGTCGCGGCTATGGCTGCCTGCGGCTGCACGTTGAATAACGCCTACATGCAGCATTCGCTGCTAGCGCTTGTTGTCATCCCATCGTTGCGGATCTCTGATCTGGGGTTGGTCGATGTCGACAAGTTTGAAATTACAGAAATATTTGAGGAAAACGCATGAACGTTGCGCAAAAGGTGACAATTCGGACACCGGACACACCCAAACATGAAGCCTTTACCGACGCCAAATTGGCCGTTGAAAGGCTACAAGAGCTCTATGCGACAGCTGTGAAATTCCTGTCTGATAATTTCTCGACGGCCCTTACAAGCGGTCAACCGGAAACGCGGGTGCGGGCCTATTACCCCGAAATCCGTCTGACGACGACGACCTACGCCAAGACCGACACACGGTTGTCATTTGGGCATGTGGCCGAACCGGGGGTCTACGCGACCACGATCACAAGGCCTGATCTATTTGCGGCATATCTGGAACAACAGATCGGTTTGCTTCTTGAAAGCCACGGCGTGCCCGTGATTATCGGCGTGTCCAGCACCGAAATGCCTGTGCATTTTGCGGCTGCCAACGATCCGGGGCTAACGGTGCCACAAGATGGGTCCATGGAGTTTAACCTGCGTGACAACTTTGATGTCCCAGACCTGAGCACAACGCACGACAACATCGTGAATGGCAAAGCGTTCACCTATCCAGACGGTGCGCTGCCATTGGCGCCGTTCACAGCGCAACGGATCGACTATTCGCTGGCGCGCCTTGCGCATTATACGGCGACCGCGGCAGAGCATTTCCAAAACCATGTGCTCTTCACCAACTACCAATTCTACGTCGAGGAATTCGAAGCTTACGCGCGTCACATGCTGGCCGACCCAGATAGCGGCTACACCAGTTTCGTCAGTACCGGAAATGTCGAGATTACGGATGCCGACGCCCCGATCCCGTTGCCCGGCAAACTGCCACAGATGCCGACCTATCACCTTAAGCGCGCCAATGGTGGTGGTATTACGTTGGTAAATATCGGTGTGGGTCCATCCAACGCCAAAACTGCAACCGACCATATTGCTGTCTTGCGCCCACATGCGTGGCTGATGGTTGGACATTGCGCTGGGCTACGCAATTCGCAGCGGTTGGGTGATTTTGTGTTGGCGCATGCTTACTTGCGCGAAGATCACGTCTTGGATGACGATTTGCCGGTTTGGGTGCCGATCCCGGCGTTGGCGGAAATTCAGATCGCGCTGGAAACAGCGGTTGCTGATGTCACCGAACTCTCTGGGTACGAACTGAAGCGGATCATGCGGACAGGCACGGTGGCCACCATCGACAACCGCAACTGGGAGCTGCGCGAGCAAGCGGGACCTGTGCAACGACTGTCCCAATCGCGCGCCATTGCACTGGATATGGAAAGTGCGACGATTGCGGCGAATGGTTTTCGTTTCCGGGTGCCCTACGGCACGCTGCTTTGTGTCAGTGACAAGCCATTGCATGGTGAATTGAAGTTGCCGGGAATGGCGTCAGAGTTCTACAAAACGCAGGTTGCGGCGCATCTGATGATTGGAATTCGGGCGATGGAACGGTTACGCGAAATGCCGCTAGAACGTATCCACAGCCGGAAATTGCGCAGTTTTGAAGAGACTGCCTTCCTCTAAGAGGCGAAAAATCGCGAAAAACCGCGCTTTTTCCCTTGTAAACTTACACTAATCGTTGTGGTCTCACACAAGATACCGTTATATGTGCGGGTAACAGGCCCAACTGATAGGGCAAATGAGGGAGACCAGTAAAATGGCGACAAAACCACTTACAAAGGCGCAGCTGGTAGCTGCACTTGCCGACGAAACAGGCATGGACAAGAAAGCTGCTGGTATGGCGCTTGACGCCGTGACTGGCATCATCACCAAAGAAGTATCCGGCGGCGGTGCTGTGACACTTCCAGGTGTTGGCAAAATCTATTGCCGTGAGCGCCCAGAGCGTATGGTCCGCAACCCGGCAACGGGCGAGCAGATCAAGAAGGACGCGGATAAGGTTGTCAAAATGACAATCGCCAAAGCGCTGAAAGACAGCGTAAACGGCTAAGTCGTTGGGCCTACGGGTCAGATGCGAAGTTAAAGAGGGTCGCCTGAGAAGGCGGCCCTTTTTTCGATGTGAATATAAAATGCGTGGCGGGTGACACATGAGCAGAACATTCTTTGAAAGACTGGTACTGCGATCAAGGCAGATTGCTGCAATGCCCATGGGCGAAACGACCCGCTAGATGGATATCAAAGCAATCTTCATGGGGCTGGCCTTTGCCCTGATGTGGTCATCGGCCTTTACCTCTGCCCGCGTCATTGTGGAATACGCCCCGCCGCTAAGCGCGCTGGCGTTGCGGTTCCTAATTTCGGGCATAATTGGTGTCGCGATTGCTTGGATGCTAGGCCAGTCGGCGCGGTTGACCCGCACACAGTGGCTAGGTGTTGTGATTTTTGGTGTCTGCCAAAATGCGCTCTACTTGGGGCTGAACTTTGTGGCGATGCAGACTATTCCGGCATCGCTTGCCGCTATCATTGCATCCACGATGCCGCTGCTTGTTGCCTTGGCCGGTTGGGTTGTCTTCGGCAATACTGTGCGGCCTTTAAGCATTGCCGGTCTGATCGCGGGGGTGATTGGCGTGGTCCTGATTATGGGCGCGCGTTTGCAAGGTGGAGCGGACGTCTACGGGTTGGTTCTTTGCCTGATCGGTGTGGTGTCACTGACCGTCGCGACATTGGCGGTTTTGGGCGCGTCATCGGGCGGCAATGTCTTGATGATTGTTGGCCTGCAAATGCTGGTGGGTAGCGCACTGCTGTGGATACCAGCGCTCACAATCGAGGTTTGGGATGTAACGTGGAATTGGCAACTTGTCGTCGCGTTCGTCTACACCACCTTGGTGCCGGGATTGGCTGCTACGCTCGTTTGGTTCTTGCTTGTGGGTCGCATTGGCGCGGTAAAGGCCTCGACCTTTCACTTCCTTAACCCGTTTTTGGGTGTCGCGATTGCAGCCGCTTTGCTGGGAGAAACGATTGGCGCTCTCGATATTCTGGGTGTCGCGATCATTGCTGGTGGAATTTTGGCGGTGCAACTGTCCAAACAACCCACGCCAAAGTGACCGTTTGACACCTTATTCAGGGCTGACAGAGGGCCTGTCCTTGGCGCACAAAGCTGCATGGATTTGGTTTTCGGATATCTTGCGGGCCTTTTGACCCTGATAAACCCCTGCGTTTTGCCGGTGTTGCCGATTATCCTGGCGACGGCACTTCAGGCGGGCCGTGCAGGACCTTTGGCGCTTGCTGGCGGGATGAGTGTATCTTTCGTGATCGTTGGTATGTCCGTTGCGGTCTTTGGCCGCGCGCTGGGCATTGATGACCGGATGATCGCGCAGGCCGGTGCAGTGATGATGATCCTATTCGGCTTGGTGCTGATCGTCCCTCAGTTTTCTGCAAGTTTCGCAACGGCGACCGCTGGTCTGTCTGCGCGTGCGGATGCTGGAATGGATGGGGTCAAACGTGACGGGTTAGGCGGCCAATTTATCGGTGGTGCATTGCTGGGTGCCGTTTGGGTGCCATGCGTGGGGCCAACGCTGGGTGGCGCGATCGCACTTGCCTCTGCTGGTGAAAGCCTTGGATGGGCGGCTGCGACGATGCTCAGTTTCGCGCTAGGCATTTCAACAATTATCGTCGTTCTGGCTTACGGCGCACAAAATGCACTGCGCAACCGGCGCGATATGTTGCGCAAGCTATCGGGCAAAGCGCGCTTGTTTATGGGCCTTATCTTTCTGGCCGTGGGCGTGGCATTGCTTTTTAACCTGCATATCTATGCGGAAATTTGGTTGCTGGATCACTTACCTTTCTGGCTCCAAGACCTATCTGTTCGGTTCTGACAAAGGAGAAACTCATGAAACGTCGTGCATTTTTGGCGCTGACCGCCGCTGCAACACTGGTCCCTATCGCTGGGCAAGCAGCGGAGACTTTGGATTACACACCCGGTCTCGTGAAAGAGCGCTTGGCCGCTGGCGAAACCGTGTTCGTTGATTTCAAAGCGGACTGGTGCACGACCTGCCGCGCGCAAGAACGCGTAATTGGTGCATTGCGTGCCGAAAATGCTGAGTACGACGCAGCGATAACGTTCATCAATGTGGATTGGGATGAATTTGGCCGCGGCGATCTTGCACAGGAACTCAACATTCCGCGCAGGTCGACATTAGTTGTCATGAAAGGCGACGCAGAATTGGGCCGTGTTGTTGCCCGCACCTCGCGTGGCGATATTCAAGAGCTGATGGATTTAGCGCTGTCTGCGAACAGTTAACCGATTTTACCGCGCACGCCGCCTGTTTGTCCGCGATCCAAGAGCAAGTGATCAAGGATGACGCAGGCCATCATCGCCTCGCCAACAGGCACGGCACGAATACCGACACACGGATCGTGCCGTCCCTTGGTGATGACCTCGGTCGGGCTGCCATCCATGCGGATGGACTTGCGCGGTGACAGAATTGAAGACGTCGGTTTCACGGCGAACCGCACGACAATGTCTTGCCCTGTGCTAATGCCGCCAAGGATGCCACCGGCGTGGTTTGACGAATACTCTGGTCCGTTCGGCCCCATGAAAATCTCATCCGCATTGTCGCGACCTGTCAAAGCCGCCGCCGCCATGCCTTCGCCGATTTCCACGCCTTTAACAGCGTTGATCGACATCATTGCTGCAGACAAATCAGTGTCTAACTTGGCATAAACTGGGGCGCCAATGCCCGCAGGTACGCCCCGTGCCACAACTTCGATAATCGCACCGACAGAGTTGTGATCGTCTTTGCGCAGCCATGCGAGATAGTCGTTCCATTCCGCTGCGGCCTCTGCATCAGGGCAGAAGAAATCGTTTTGATCGATTTGGTCCCAATCAACCTTTTTGCGGTCAATCTGCTTGGTTCCCATTTGGGTCATATAACCTTTGATCTGCACACCCGGCGCAATCGCTTGGATCGCCTCGCGTGCGACACCACCTGCTGCAACACGCGACGCCGTTTCGCGCGCCGAAGACCGCCCACCACCGCGTGGATCACGCAGACCATATTTTTGGTGGTAGGTTATGTCGGCGTGTCCGGGGCGGAACGTGTTCAGGATGTCGCCATAGTCTTTCGAGCGCTGATCCGTATTTTCGATCATCAGCTGGATCGGCGTACCTGTTGTCTTGCCTTCATAAACACCAGACAAAATCTTGACCGCATCGGCCTCATTCCGCTGGGTTGTGTTCTTGTTCAATCCCGGACGGCGCTTGTCCATCCATTGTTGGATCATAGGGGCCTCCAAAGGCACACCCGGGGGGCACCCATCGACAGTCGCACCAAGTGCGATGCCGTGGCTTTCACCCCAAGTGGTGAACCGAAACAAATGACCGAAGCTGTTGATCGACATGGAACGTACCCCTTTGCCGCTTGGGTCTAGCTGTGCCCGCAATCAGGCTCAAGAGGTTTCCCTTGTCACCCCCGCTATTCCGCAATACCTAAGGCGTACCTCGGGGGGCCATTTATTGGCTGAGATGCGTAATTGCGGACCCGTAGAACCTGAACCGGTTAAGACCGGCGGAGGGAAGGTTTAGCAAATCCGCTATCCCCCAATCCGCCCGTCGCATTTGGAGGATACGATGAGAAATACCACCTATCTGCCAGTTGTTGCGGGACTTGCCCTTTGTGCCACAGGCGCAATGGCCGAGACCCCA
Organism: uncultured Paracoccaceae bacterium; assembly: GCA_947488605.1. Taxonomy (GTDB): domain Bacteria; phylum Pseudomonadota; class Alphaproteobacteria; order Rhodobacterales; family Rhodobacteraceae; genus Yoonia. Next base: position 370,498 of record CANKZJ010000003.1, read on the forward strand.
GTGCTGCAAGTTATGACCTACGACAGCTTTGTGACCGAATGGGGCCCCGGTCCTGCGGTCGAAGCAGCATTTGAAGCGGAATGTGCCTGTGATCTGCAATTTGTTGGTGCTGGCGATGGTGCCGCGCTTTTGGCACGTTTGCAGCTGGAAGGGCCACGGACCGACGCGGATGTCGTGTTGGGCCTTGATACGAACCTGACAGCAGCGGCGCGTGAGACAGGACTTTTTGCACCACACGGTGTTGAAGCCGATCTTGATTTGCCAATCGCATGGACGGACGCAGAGTTTTTGCCGTTCGACTGGGGTTATTTTGCATTTGTCGGAAATGTTGGTGCCGACGCGCCGACATCACTGCAAGCGCTTGCTGACAGTGACATCAAAGTTGTTATTCAAGACCCCCGTTCATCCACACCGGGCCTTGGCCTGCTGATGTGGGTCAAAACCGCGTATGGCGACGAAGCAGCCTCACTTTGGGCTGATCTTGCCGACAACATCGTCACCGTCACACCCGGTTGGTCCGAAGCCTACGGTATGTTCCTTGAGGGTGAAGCGGACGCCGTGTTGTCCTATACCACATCGCCCGCCTATCACTTGATTGCCGAAGAAGACGACAGCAAGGTCGCTTGGGGCTTTGAGGAAGGTCACTATATGCAGGTCGAAGTCGCGGGCAAACTGGCAGGGACTGACCAGCCAGAGCTGGCCGATCAATTCTTGGCCTTCATGGTGTCTGAAGGTTTCCAAAGCGTGATCCCAACAACCAACTGGATGTATCCGGCGGTGACACCTGCGGGTGGTTTGCCAGAGGGGTTTGAGACGCTGATTACACCTGAGACGTCACTGCTGTTGTCACCAGAAGATGCAGCAGCCAAACGTGATGCGGCGTTGGATGAATGGCGCACAGCCCTGTCCCAATAACAGCGCGTTGGCCCAGTGCCGCTGCGGCGGCGCTGGTGCTATTGCTGACCCTTGGTACGCTGGGCGCAGTCGCTTGGCGTGCGGAGTGGGGCAGCGGATTGGCACCCGCTGATTGGGCCGCGATCAGGTTTACAGTTATCCAAGCGCTTTTGTCTGCGGGAATCAGCGTTTTGCTCGCGGTCCCCGTCGCCCGCGCGCTGTCGCGCAGACGGTTTCCCGGCCGCCAGTTGTTGATCACGCTGCTTGGTGCGCCTTTCTTGCTCCCAGTCATTGTTGCGGTGCTTGGACTGCTGGCGGTATTTGGGCGCGGCGGCATTCTTAATCAGGGTTTGATTGCACTCGGCTTCGAGCCGATATCGATTTTTGGGATACATGGTGTGGTCTTGGCCCATGTGTTCTTTAACCTACCATTGGCGATCCGTTTTATATTGCAAGGATGGCTGGCGATCCCGTCCGAACGGTTTCGCCTAGCGGCGACATTGAACGCGTCTGTTGGGCGCTTGCTGGAATGGCCGATGCTGCGTGCTGTGGTACCCAATACATTCCTTGTTATTTTCCTGATCTGTCTCACCAGTTTTGCCGTTGCCCTGACGATGGGAGGTGGCCCCCGGGCTACGACTGTGGAACTTGCAATATATCAGGCGCTGCGTTTTGATTTTGATCTTGGGCGTGCCGCACTGCTGGCCTGCGTACAATTTGCGTTATGTGTCGGCGCTGCTTTCTTGGCGTGGCGGGCGACGGCAAATGATCCGATGGGGACGGGGCTAGACCGCGTCGTTCAGCGTTATGACACGGCGCGTGCGCCAGTAGACTATGCGCTTATTCTAGCGGCAGCCTTATTCTTGTTGGTCCCTCTCGCTATGATCATATTGCGCGGATTACCCGGCATTATGGACCTTCCAGAAACGATCTGGGCGGCAGCATTGCGATCTGTGCTGGTGGCTACGGGGTCCGCGTTGTTCTGTGTGAGCATGTCGCTCGCGCTCGCACTTCGCGGCGGTGCTTTGGTCGCGGTGATTGGCGTTCTACCTTTGGCCGCATCGGGTCTGGTTGTGGGAACGGGCGCATTCTTGTTGTTGTTCCCATTTGTCCGGCCTGCGGACATGGCATTGGTGGTCACCATGTTGGTCAATGCGACGCTTGCTTTGCCATTTGCCTTGCGTTCGATTGCGCCGACGGTGGCACAGGTGAACGCGGATTATGGCAGGCTGGCAGCATCGCTCGGCGTTGAAGGGTGGACATGGGTTCGGTTGATCGTATTGCCGCGTGTGCGACGCCCGCTTGGCTTTGCTACCGGGTTGGCTGCGGCCCTGTCGATGGGTGATTTGGGCGTAATTGCCCTCTTTGCCGGTGAGGCTGAGGAAACGTTGCCGCTAGCGATGTACCGTTTGATGGGTGCATACCGGATGGAGGCTGCGGCGAGTGCCGCCTTGCTGCTTCTTGCGCTAAGTTTATTGATGTTCTGGATTTGCGACCGCGGAGGGCGTGCTGATGCTGACCTGTGAAGGCTTGGCCTTGCGCCAAGGTGATTTTGCGCTTGATGCGGACGTGGCATTTCCGCGTGGGAAAATCACGGCACTTCTTGGGCCATCAGGTGCGGGAAAGTCGACGTTATTGGCGGCAATTGCGGGGTTTTTGCAGCCTGTGCAAGGCAAGATAACATGGCAAGATCAAGACTTGACCAAAGCTGCGCCGGGTGCGCGCCCTGTCAGTATGCTGTTCCAAGACAATAACCTGTTTCCGCATCTTACTGCGGCGCAGAACGTCGGTTTAGGCCTGCGTCCGAATTTAAAACTGTCTGCCGCAGAAGAAGAGGCAGTGCATGCCGCGCTGTCTGATGTTGGTTTGGATGGGTTTGGAACACGTAAACCAAGTGCATTGTCCGGCGGTCAACAAAGCCGCGTTGCATTGGCGCGGCTTCTTGTCTCGGATCGTGCCGTCGTTTTGTTGGACGAGCCATTCGCGGCCCTGGGTCCTGCGCTTAAGGATGAAATGTTGGATTTGGTGCAGGGGAAGCTCAGCGCTGCGGGGAAGACTGTTTTGATGGTCACGCATGACCCAGCGGATGCACGAAGGATCGCTGATATGGCAGTTTTGGTCGCCGATGGTGTCGTGACCCAGCCGATCCCCACAGATGTTCTGTTGGATGATCCGCCGCCAGCACTAGCGGCATACTTGGGGTAAGGTGAATCTGATCCAGGCTGCATACGAAAAAGGCCCGCCTGATTGGCGGGCCTTTTTTGTCATCAATTCAATGTCCGAACTAGTCTTTGTGCTTATGTGGTGCCCAAATACGTTTGTTGGTCAGATAAAGCAGTACAGACAGAACTGTTAGGAACAGAACGCCGGTTAGGCCAGCTTGCTTGCGTGCGCCCATCTTTGGTTCTGCTGTCCACATCAGGAATGCAGCAACATCCTTTGAAACAGATTCCAAATCGTTGGCGTGACCGTCTGCGAAATCTACGTCATCGCCCCAAAGTGGCTGCGACATCGCAATCCAAGAACCAGGCACCTTGTGCTTGCCATGGTCGTCTATGCAGCTTTCGGGGAAACCACCGGCAGCGAACGCTACGTTATAAAAGCCGTCCATCGGTTCGCCTTCCAGAGCGCACTCTGGCTCTTCGTGGTAGCCTGTCATCAAGGATGCAATGTATTCTGGTCCGCCAATACCGTTGATGAACTGGCTGATGCCGGTGCCATATGGTCCGCTAAAGCCAGCGCGCGCCTTTGCCATCAGGCTTAGGTCAGGAGCGTTCGAGACGTTTGAGCCAGGAAATTTGTCTGCCGGTGTGGCGACACGAAAGTCGCCTTCGCCATCAAACAAGGCTTGATCAAAGATTTCATAGAACTCTGCGTAGGCACGCATCTGATCTTCGGGCAGGCCGGGACCGCCTTCGTCAGACAGGTTGCGGAACGCGACAAGCTCTAGTCCATGACATGCCGCGCAGATTTCGGTGTAAACCTGAAGGCCACGCTGAAGCTGCATCTGGTCATAGCTGCCAAAAGCCCCTTCAAAAGAGAAGTCGTAGTCGGTGACTTCAATTTCAGCACCGGCAGCGGCGGCTTGCCCTGAACTTAGGGCAAGGGCCATAGCGGCTGTGAGAGTTAGTTTACGGAACATTACTTTTGGTCCTTTCTCACTCGGCCGGGCTGGCGACAGGCTTGGCACTGTCGCTTTTCGGCGCGTAGTGCGCGTTGAAGTCGTCTTCGATTGTTGCTGGTGGTGTGTTCGGCTTTTCGATCACGCCAAGCAGCGGCAAGATGACCAAGAAGTAAGCAAACCAGTACGTCGACCCGATCAGAGCGATGTAAGGGTAGATACCCTCGGCTGGCCGTGCGCCAACCCACATCAACAACATGAAGTTCACAGCGAACAACCAGAACCACCACTTAAACATCGGGCGGTACCGACCAGAGCGGACCGAAGATGTATCAAGCCACGGCGCCAGCGCCATCACAACGATCGCACCGAACATCGCGACCACACCAAAGAACTTGGCGTCAACGATGCCGAACGTGATCCAATCGACTGCGATCACCAACCAGACTTCTTGGTCGAATGCCCGCAGCACAGCGTAGAATGGCAGGAAATACCATTCGGGCACAATGTGTGTTGGCGTCGCCAGCGGGTTCGCCGGGATGTAGTTGTCTGGGTGACCCAGATAGTTTGGCATAAAGCCAACAACTGCGACAAACACGGCCAAGATCACGGCAAGCGCGAACAGGTCCTTGATCACGAAGTATGGCCAGAATGGCAGCGTATCTTTGGCCGCGTCTTCTTTTGACGTCCGACGTACCTCAACACCCGTTGGGTTGTTGTTGCCCGTCGTGTGGAACGCCCAGACGTGCACGATTGTCAGGCCCAATAGGATAAAGGGCAGCAGATAGTGCAGCGAGAAGAAGCGGTTCAGCGCAGGCTGTGCAATCGCACCGTTCGGTGTACCCAACAGCCAGATCTGTACGCTTTCACCGACGAACGGGATCGCACCAAACAGACCAGTGATAACAGCCGTACCGTGGAATGACATCTGACCCCATGGCAGCACGTAACCCATAAAGGCTGTGCCCATCATCAGGACGTACATCAGCATACCAACGATCCACGTCACCTCACGCGGTGACTTGTACGAACCGTAGTAAAGCGAACGGAAGATATGTGCATAAACAGCCACAAAGAACAGCGATGCACCGTTCTGGTGGAAGTAGCGGATCATATGGCCGCCATTTACGTCGCGCATGATATGCTCGACCGAGGCAAACGCCATATCAACGTGCGGTACATAGTGCATGACCAGCACAACGCCGGTGATGATTTGCAGCACGAGTGTGAAAACAAGAACGATACCCCAGATCCACATCCAGTTCAGGTTCTTGGGTGTAGGAAGCATGAGCGTGTCGTACATCAAACCGACGATGGGCAAGCGCGAGTGCAGCCACTTTTCGCCTTTTGAATTTGGTTCGTAATGGTCGTGGGGGATACCAGCCATAGCGTTCTCTCCTTAACCGAGTTGAATTGTTGTTTCGTCCACGAAGGACGCGAGAGGCACGGGCAGGTTGCGCGGCGCTGGGCCACGGCGAATCCGACCGGATGTATCGTAGTGCGAACCGTGGCACGGGCAGAACCAGCCACCAAAGTCGCCTGCATCGCCCAAAGGCACGCAGCCAAGGTGCGTACAAACACCCATCTGAACCAGCCAAACACCATCTTCTGTCAAAGCGCGGTTTTCGTCAGTTGCGGGTGCGGCGCCTGTGTTGGCGTTGTTGGCGTCAGCATCTGGCAAATCGCCAAGATCGACGGCGCGCGCTTCTGCGATCTCTTCTTCGGAACGGGCCCGAATGAAGACTGGCTTGCCTTGCCAAAGCACCGTGATTTGTGTGCCAGGATCAACTGCGCTGACATCAACGCGGATCGAGGCGAGCGCCAAAACGTCGGCGGAAGGGTTCATCTGGTTTACCAGCGGCCAGACTGCGGCACCTGTTACCACAACACCCGCACTTGCGGTTGCATAGTAAAGAAAGTCGCGGCGTGTGCCCTGTTGGTCATCTGCATGTGACACGGGATGCATCTCCGATTCTTTTGAAGGGCTTAGTTGCCCGCACGATGAAATAGACCGAAGCTTCTGACGGTCAATTTGAGCGATGTTTATCTACCTAACCCTGCAAGGTCCAGCGGACAATCGGGCGCAGGGATGAATGTCAAAGTTGTTAGACGCTAACATAGAACACTTCGTTAATTGAAAATTTGGAATCAGAGCGAAGAGTTGGCCACCGGAGTTGGTTCCATGACCCTTAGAATCCCCAAAATGCTCAATAAACCGCCGATAGCCGCCTCAGGTAGGCGATTTTTTTCCTTAAATGACGGATAGTTGTGACAGTGCCGCCACATTCGACCTGTATGCTTAAAAGTAACTAAAGGTTTTATTGTCAGCTTGGGGAAGTAGGACTACCTCAGAACTTAATTGCTCATATTCGGTATTTTTGAAATGAATCGCGCTCTTGCTCTATGCATCGGCCTCTTGGTCGCTCCGGCTCTGGCTTCGGCAGAAGTCCAGCTGAGCTTCTATGGTGGTGCGCAATCAGCACCTGATTCAGATATTTCGATTCGTGATCCTTTGATTGGCGACGACGATTTCTCTCAGGCATGGGAGGGACGACCATTTGACGCCCCGCCGTACTACGGTATTCGGGCGACGCAGTGGCGGTCACCATCATTTGGCATCGGTGTCGATTTCACGCACAACAAGGTTTATCCGGCAGACGATTCATTGCCTGCCGGCTATGAAGTGCTTGAGTTTACTGATGGTCTGAACACGCTGACAGTGAATGCATATCGTCGTTGGACTGACGCGATTGGTAACTTCACACCGTATGTTGGTGGCGGGATCGGGGTTTCGTTGCCGCATGTCGAACTGACAAATGGCGCGTCCGAAACCTTTGGCTACCAGTTGACTGGTCCTGCTGCGACATGGATCGCGGGTGCGTCGATGCCTCTCAATGAAAATTGGTCTGTCTTTGGCGAGTACAAAGGCACGTTTTCATCCAACACCGCCGATCTTGAAAGTGGCGGCACGTTAGAGACCGACATTTTCACCAACGCACTTAATGTGGGCGTAAGCTTCGATTTCTGAAGATGACTAATCTGGTCGCGTCGCCACCATGCTGTCGCGTGTCGAAAACTCTGCGTGCCATTGCGCCAAGGCTTCGTTCCCGTTCCGCCAACCGCGCGCATCATGCCTAAGATCGATATACGACAACGCGCAAGCAACCCCGATTTGGCCGATATTCACAGGCCCTGTAAGATGGCTCATCCAACGGTTGTTGACGGCGGCAATACCGCGTGCGGCCTTGCCCCATTGCGCTTCGACCCAATCGGCTGATTGCTGCGCTTGCGGCCTTAGCCGCGTTTCATACGTCATCGAAACAGTTGCATCCATAATGGCATCAGCCGTCGCCTCGAGCGTCAAAATCTCCCAAATGCGGGTTTGAGGGTAAAGGTTGGCGCCCGCAAAATCATTAAGGAACCGCGTTATCACCCTGCTGTCATAGATGCCGGGCCCGTCATCACGGATCAACGCAGGTATCTTGCCCATTGGATTGGCTGCAACAACTTCTGGGGCAGAGTTCAATGGCGTTGTCGAAACGTTCACTTCCTCCACGGTGTCCATCAAGTCGATTTCGCGCAACAGAACGCGGGTTTTCCGCACATAGGGAGAAGAGGGTGAAATCAACAGCTGCATGATGGACGTCCTTCGTTGGTAATTAGGGAAACAAGACCTCATCCTGCCCGGCTTGCCAAGGCGGATATTTCGTCATGATGACCCGAAAGCGGTCCGACTGAAGGAAAGCGTCAAGCCATCTGATGACGTATCTGATGTCTTGGGCATCAAACCAGGCCCGGTCGGTGTTCGCGAATTGTCGCACGAAAGGGAGGATGGCCATATCAGCCATCGTGCGCCGATCCCCGAAAAGGAACGGAGTAGCGGCGAGGCGCGTGTCCAGATCCCTTAAGAACAGCATTGCTTTGGCCCGCTCTGACGCCTCGTCTTTTTCGGGAAACCGCACAGCATATTTCGTGTGATCCAAGGCTTGTTTGAATGGTCCGTCACAAGTGTCGATCAGAGCATACCCCTCCGGTGGCATATCCAGCCATCCTTCGGGGTCGTTGCGGTTCAGCGCCCAAAGCATAACATCGCGGCTTTCTTCAATAACTGTGTCGCCATCCACAACAACCGGTACAGTCCCCTTTGGCGAGGCTGCGAGGAATGAAGCGGGTTTGTCCTTGAGCAAGATTTCTTGCAGCGCGACCTGTTGCCCGCTCGATTGGATCGCAAGCCGCGCGCGCATCGCATAAGGGCAACGCCTGAATGTCCAAAGAATGGGAAGATGCGCCATGTAAGACTCCGACAGAATACTTGCGACTTAAGCCGTCAGTTGGTGCCCGGCGAAACCTGTGATTTGTGCGGTCACGATCTGGCTTTCGGGTTGGTCGGCGTCAAAAACAACCTCGGTGAACTGCTCTGTCCGGCCAAGACGGTTGTTTTCCATCAAGATGTGATGGGTTTTACCCGACTGAGATTCGAGGTGACGTTCCACTTGGCTTTTCCCAGATGCGCGCAGCCGCGCCGCGCGTTCTTTGATGAACTTGCCATTCACTGGCGGCATTTTGGCGGCAGGCGTGCCGGGACGCGGTGAATAAGGAAAGACATGTAGCCACGTCAGATCGCATTCGGCGACCAAGGCCAGCGAGTTGGCGAACATCGCCTCGGTCTCTGTCGGGAAACCGGCAATGATGTCGGCACCAAAAGTCATATCAGGGCGCAATTTGCGGGCATCTTGGCAAAACTGGATTGCATCATCGCGCAAGTGCCTGCGCTTCATTCGTTTTAGAATCAGATCATCACCGTGCTGCAATGAAAGGTGAAGGTGCGGCATCAGGCGCGGCTCTGTCGCGATCGCTTGCATAAGGTTTTCATCAACCTCGATGCTGTCGATTGAACTGATCCGCAAACGCGGCAGATCTGGGACAAGTTTCAGGATCCGCATTACCAGATCGCCCAACTTAGGCGTTGCTGGCAAATCAGCGCCCCAACTCGTCAGATCGACGCCAGTCAGGACGACTTCGTTGTATCCGGCGTCTACTAAACGTTTGATCTGGTCGACAACAACACCTGCGGGCACTGAACGGGAGTTTCCACGGCCATATGGAATGATGCAGAAAGTGCAGCGATGATCGCATCCATTCTGGACCTGCACGTAAGCCCTGCTGCGCGTCCCAAACCCATCGATCAAATGACCGGCAGTTTCCGTAACGGACATGATGTCATCAACCTGCACCGGTTCGGTCTGCCCGATCAGATCGGGCGCAAGGCCTGCCCAAGTCGCAGGGTTCATTTTTTCTGTATTGCCTAGAACAACGTCAACTTCAGCCATCGCGGCAAACGTGTCAGGCTCGGTTTGCGCCGCGCACCCGGTCACGATCAAGCGCGCGCCGGGGTTGTCACGCCGCAGCTTGCGAATGTCTTGGCGTGCTTTGCGCACGGCCTCGGATGTGACAGCACAGGTGTTGACGACGATTGCGTTGTCGACACCCGCCTGTGCTGCAAGGTCTTTCATAGCTTCGGTTTCATAGGCGTTCAGCCTGCAACCGTGGTTGGAAAAGATCGGTGCTATCTTGGCCATCACAAACGCCAGACGCCATCAAAGACATGCGCTGTCGGACCTGTCATCCAAACACCATCATCGCGCCAGCTGACGTGCAGCGTGCCACCATCAAGGTCGATCTGGACATCGCGCCCGGTTATGCCACGGCGCGCAGCCGCAACCGCTGTCGCACAAGACGAAGATCCTGACGCCAAAGTAATACCGACCCCGCGTTCCCAGACCCGCATCCGCAGATGGTTCTCTGCCACAAGGCTCGCAAATTGAACGTTGGTGCGCTGGGGGAAAAGGGGGTGATGCTCAAGCGCAGCACCCTGCTGTGCAAGATCAATGGCACCTGCGTCATCAACAAAGAAGGTGCAGTGCGGATTTCCCATACCTGTTGCTGTCGGCGTCCCGTCGATTGGCAGGGCGAGCGTGTCGACGTCACGCGCAAGCGGTATATCCTGCCATGCCAAAACCGGTTGCCCCATATTGACGGAAGTTAATCCATCACCTGCATCAAGCGCTTGCAAGACACCACGCTCTGTTTCCAGCGACAGTGAGGTCGCACCGCTTTCATCCATCAAGTGCCGCGCGATGCATCGTGTGGCGTTGCCGCATGCCCCAGCTTGCGACCCGTCACTATTCCAGAATGTAAGATGAACATCGGCGTCTGGTGTTTTTGACATGACGGCAAGCTGGTCAAATCCAACACCACGATGCCTATCCGCAAGTGCAATCGCGACTGCGGCATCCACACGCGGTGTGATTCCCCGCTCGTCCACGACAACAAAGTCGTTTCCCAGCCCATGCATCTTCATGAAGGGCAGATTTGATGAGTCGTTCATGGTCATTCCGGCGATATAATCAAAGCAAAGAGACTTATCCAGCACAGAGCCGCATTTGGGGGTTGACCAGAGCGCATGTGGTTTCTAGACAGCGCGCTAGTGGGCCGTTAGCTCAGTTGGTAGAGCAACTGACTTTTAATCAGTAGGTCGATGGTTCGAACCCATCACGGCTCACCACTTTATAGATTGTCGAACGACAGTCAGTTGTGAACTTTCGACACAGTTTTTGCACTTATCGACATTCAGTTGTGAACTTTAGTAGTTTTCAGCTCGTTCGGGTCTGGAAGTGAGTTCTGCACGGACCAGTCAAAAGCGCCGTTCTCTTGACGATGTACGTCAGCAGCGAAATGCACCAAGGGCGGCCTCGGTCATTCGCTACAAGTGAAAACCTTGAACAGTAGGGTACCAAAGCGGACCCTCGTAAGCTGTCAAGATTCAACACTTGTGGCATTCAGCTGTCCGCAAACCTATGGACCTTACAGCTGATATCTTGTGTAGTATCTCAATCAATGCGTGCAGACGCGACGACAATAATTTGAGGTGACAGTTATGGACGAATTTGAACAAGAACCATTTATAGACGCAGTGTTACAGGAAAACCCTGAACCAAGATGTCCGGTGTTATTACTATTGGATACCTCTTACTCAATGAATGGCGCACCGATCTCGGAACTTAATGAAGGATTGGCAACGCTTCGCGAAGAGTTGTTATCAGACTCACTGGCGGCAAAACGTGTTGAATTGGCGATGGTGACTTTTGGGCCAGTTGAGACCCGCAATGAGTTCGCAACAGTTGATAACTTCTACCCAGAAACTTTGGAAGTTGGCGGCGCTACCCCGATGGGTGAAGCAATCTTATCCGGCTTGGAAATGCTTCGTGCGAGAAAAGATCACATCCGCTCGAACGGCCTTAAGATATTCCGACCTTGGGTCTTTCTGATTACTGACGGCGCGCCAACCGACAGTTGGGACGAAGCAAAACGCCGCGTTCACGAAGGCGAAGAACGCAAAGAATTCATGTTCTACGCAGTAGGTGTGGAACAAGCGGATATGGGTGTACTTGGGCAGATTGCTACTCGACAACCCCTCAAACTCAAAGGACTAGCCTTCAAGGAACTGTTCCAGTGGCTGTCCAGTTCGCTAAGTGCTGTTTCGCAGTCAAACCCCGGTGATACCGTTCCACTTGCAAACCCCACGGCCCCCGATGGTTGGGCTGTAGCGGAATAGCGTCGTGGCGTGGCGGTGGGCGGCTGCGTCCGAGATTGGCACGTCTCACATACGGAATGGCGATCGGTTGCAAGATGCTTATGCCGTTTCGGTTATGCGGGACGATTGTATTTTTGCCATTGTTTCAGATGGCGCGGGAAGTGCTGAATTCGGCGCTTACGGCGCATGGCTTGTTTGCCGCACGTTAACAGTCCTTTTCCGCTGTTGGTTTCGTGACAATTCAAATTTGCCAAGCAACGAAGTGCTTTCTGATTGGATTGACGAAATTCGCGACCGTGTTGCTGCGATTTCCGAAAAAAAAGAAAGCACACCCCGCCAATTTGCTTCGACACTGGCGCTTGTAGTTTCAACACCTGACGAAACGCTGGCCATGCATGTCGGTGATAGCGCAGTCGTCGGACGTTGCGGCGAAGAATGGGAAGTCCTCTGTTGGCCCGAAAATGGCGAATACGCGTCGACGACATACTTTGTGACGGATGATCCTGAACCCCGTCTCAATATCGCACGGTACCCGAGCAAGCATGACGCTTTCGCGTTGTTCTCGGACGGCGTTGGCGATTTGGCACTATCTCATTCAGAGCAGACGGCATCCCCTCAGTTCTTCAACCCAATGCTACGGCCTGTAGACAACGCGCCGAACGCGGGACGATTGCCAGAGTTATCGGCGAAGCTGCGGACCTATCTTGCCGGTCCTGCGATTTGTGAACGAACCGATGATGACAAGACGCTCATCCTTATTTCCGGGGGCTGAACGTGCAAGACATCGTCATCGGGAAGGAACATGTTTCCGTTGCTGAACTGATTGATAAGGGCGGCGAAGGCGAAGTCTATGCAATCAAGGGACGGTCCGCCCAAGTAGTTAAGCTATATTACGCCAAACTTCGCTTAAAACGGGAAGACAAAGTCCGGGCGATGGTGGGCGAAGGCCTTGCCGTCAAGACTGAACTGATCGCCTATCCTGGTGAAATTGTCACGGACCGCAGCGGGAACTTTCTTGGCTTTGCCATGCGACGTGTGTCCGGCTGTAGGCCATTGCATGAGCTATACAGCCCCAAGTCGCGGATGCGCCATTTTCCCAAGGCGGACTATCGTTTCTTGATCCATGCCGCTGTGAACGTCGCGCGTGCCGTTGGAAAGGTGCACCAGACGGGATGTGTAATCGGTGATTTGAACCATTCCGGAATTCTTGTTGCACCGGATGCAACCGTTGCCTTGATTGATGCTGATAGCTTTCAGTTCCGCTTAAACGGTACGTCCTACCCCTGCGTTGTTGGCGTGCCGGATTTCACGCCGCCAGAGCTTCACGGTAAGAACTTAGCAACTGTAGAGCGCACGATTGCTCATGACAGTTTCGGCCTAGCTGTCGCGGTCTTTCATTTGCTCTTCATGGGCAAGCACCCATACGCCGGAATCCGCAAAGGTCCCGAAACCTCAATGGGCGAAGATATTGCCCAAAACCTGTTCGCTTATTCCTTGCAGCGAAGTGCGCAAACACAATCCAAACCACCACCCGGCGCACTGACACTAGATCTGTTTCCAGAAGTTATGTCCAAGACGTTCGAAGCGGCTTTCGGACTAACACCGGGCGCGCGTCCAAGCGCGCTTGATTGGATACATGCCTTGTCGAAGCTGGAAAGCTCGCTAAGCCACTGTACAAAAGTTAAGACGCACTACTACCCAAGTGCCGCCAAGGGCTGCGTCTGGTGCAAGCTGACGGCTAAGAGCGGTCTGGATATGTTCCCGGACCTGTCGGCGGTAATACCCAACATTCCGACCGATGCGCGAGGCACAGAACAGGCCATTCGTGAGATAATGGCTTTCCGCTTCCCAGTAGCTGGTGATTTGCTTCCAACGGTTACGGTTCGCGGTGCCAGTTCTGCGCTGAACGAAGCCAAGAGCGGCAAGCATGGGCAAACGTTTTTGGGCTTGCTCATGATGGGCGGCGCGGTCGCCGGATTCATTTTCGCCGCGCCGGTGTTCTACATCTGGATTGGACTCGCAATCTGGGGGTGGTCCACATTCTCAGACCGAGAAGTCTCGCCCGGCCCATTTTTGCAGGCCTTTCGAGATTCCGATGAACGGGTACAGCGCGAGTTAAATACGTTTGTGCAGCGTAATGGCCTGACTGAGGCGGTTAGGGTTCGCGGCGATCTAGATGCCACCATTGCCGCCTACAAAGGCCATAACGACGCGCTTGCCCGTGAGGTGATGATACTCAAATCTAACAGGGAGTCGCGTCAGCGACAGGCCTATCTTGATCGGTTCTCTGTACGGCGCGCGAACATTTCTGGTATCGGTCAAGCCAAGACCGCGACGTTGATTTCATTCGGGATCGAAACCGCAGGTGATGTGAGCCGTTCTGCTGTGAAGCAGGTCCCCGGATTTGGCGAAGTGATGACCGGAAAGTTGGTCGCATGGCGGCGTTGGCACGAGTCCCAGTTCAAATATGATAGGAATCCCAACGCCCAAGACGTTGCCCACGAAAGAGCGTTGCGGGGCCGTTTTGCCGCTGAGAAGGCTAAACTGGAATCCACGATCCGCAACGGATTGGGCACTCTTCGCAATGCGCGCGCGAAACTCGATTCCTTACCCACCCGCGCGAAAAACGATAGGGCGCTTTCCGATGCCCTAGCGACACGTGCACAAGCTGAACGGGACTTGAAGGAATTAGGTGCATCGGTTCCGGCCTCTACCGTTGCCTTGACCGTAGCGCTGCCACCACGACCTGCACGACAACCGCCCCGAGCGCCGCGCATCGCGAAACCAACTCCGACGCGAAGAGCAGGAGCGACTGGTACACCAAGCTGCCCAAGATGTGGGTCCACCATGCGACGGCGTTCTGGGCGTTATGGACAGTTCTGGGGGTGTTCGAGGTATCCAAAATGCCGAGGGACTCGGAACTAACAAATAGAGACTCGAATTACTTTTGCTGTTGCTATGGAAGAACACATGCGCGCGTACTGCACGTTTTTTTGGGTGTTTGTGTGATTGCTGAGATAAGGACGAGCAACGATCGTTAGATCTGCTCTAGTCGGCTGATGTTATCCATAATGCCACTCGATAATCGAGTCGTGCAGCATCCAAGGAGACGGTGCGCCAAGTTCATGCTCTGCCTTTCCAGTCAACGTTAAAGTACACCATTCTTCTTCGTCTGCATGCCAAGTCCCCAAAACCTCCCCGTCTACTGTTAGCACGTCACCTTCGCAGTCGTTTGTGAAATACTGAGTCAGGATTATGCCGCCGCGGACAATGCCGCCAGCATCAATGTAAGCGGCGATTGATTTGAAATTCTCTTGTACGGCTGCGAGGGTGTTGCCTGAAAACCTGCCTTGCTCATAACCTTTGTACTTCAAAGTCCCATGGTACAGATTTGACGCATCATCGGTGTCTATGTCGCAGGTTAAATCACCATGGGTTTCGGTGGTCAAAAGCATTCAGTCACCCTCTCTAATTTAGGCTGGGTATAACCCCCATGAATAGATGCTGTGAGCGCCATCATCCATTATTTTGTCGAGCGACACGCCGTGCGCCGTTGAATAGCGCACCAGCGCTGTAAGCCCAGCAGGCAAGGCATACTTAAGACCAAGTTGCGGACCTAAATCGCAAACGCCACCATCGTAGTATGAGGGCGTAAAATCGGGGCAGCGTTCCAGAAACTTAGCTTTGTCAGTCTCATCCATATCAATGTAACCAACGATTTTGGGGTGACTTTCCACCCGGATCTTCACGGTTAGGCCACCTGAGACCACTCTTGGTCCGTTTATGGCGAGCGGGATCAGCCTTCGTATGGTGTCCGCCGTTTCGGGCCAACAATCATGGGAAAACCAGGGGGACCGAACAACTTTATCAACCAGCAGGAGTTTTGCAGCAATTTCAGCGCGCCGTACTTTAGGTTGGTATACCTCCAACACCTTGCGAAGTTCGGATCGTTGGGTCCGGTCTTTAGGATTCAACGTACCAGTGGCTTCGATTGCTGCGATCATCGCCGTGGTTCGCCGTTCTTCCAAGCGATCTATCTGGAGGATGGCATTTGGATCATTTTTCAGCCCCCAACTTGCTTCGGAACAAAACAATGACAATTCTTGGTCACTGAGGGTAATGTTCAGATCATTATCGAGCGGCAAGCGAAAAATCGTCGGCTTCGGCAGGGCTCGTTGCTCAAGTGACATGAAAAACTCAGGATAGTGTTTGTGTACAACCCACTGATGGTCGACAAGCATGCGCAGTAGATCATCCCACCCGTGGTAAAAAACTTCGAATTGACCGGTCGCTTTATGTTGTTCGGTGATTTTCTGGGCATGGCTTACAAGTTTTGCATCATGCGGCGCTGTGGTGATTACCACCAACTCATTCAACGCCGGCGTAAAATTCTTTGCGCGTTCAACCTCCGTATCAATGATTTTTGCGTCACATTGCTTGACTGCCTTGCATTGGACTCCGATCACACGATCTTTGTCCCGAATAACGACATCCACGCCGTGCTGGGCTTGCCCTTTGCGGCCATAAAGAGTTGCTGATCCATCGGTGTGCCGGCTACCCCATAAATCCAACCCAAATATCTCAAACTGCTTATCATCCGAGAACTCTGGGAGTGTTTTGCCTTTGTAGCTGCTCATCTAAACGCCTTCCTAGTCAACATTACTCGCGACATTCGATACCACCTTCCCAAGGAACATCCTGGCGCGGAAAGCGGCTTGGTCTTCGGACTGGGCTGTAGGTAATCAATCTGGGAATCTCGACCATTAGTTCCCGAGCCAAAACGAGTAGTTCTTCCCTGCTTCCGTTGCTGATGTACAAAAATGTCTGTTGAAAGAATTTTGATGAAGTGTTCCGGTTGAAGCGAGGCGGCCGAATGAACGAAATCTTCATCCAATATAGTACCAAAACCGCAATGATTGCCGCTATGACGAAATTCACTGTGTTTGGGTTGATGAAAGAGGGGAATTTGACGCTGTACATCACGAATGCTTCTACGGTGAAAGTCACGATTGCAGAACCGACGAGTGTTACAAAGAACAGCCGACGAAACGGGAGAACAGCGGTGGCCTGCCGAAATTGATATTTGGGCGCTGACCGCGTGAAGACGGCGACCGAAAAAGCAATAATCCCAAGGAATCCGCTGGTATCGAGCACCGGCAAATACTCATCTCTGGGAACTGAATGGAGACCCTCGATCCACCATTCGCCCAAGGCTGACCACCAACCTCTTAACTCATTGAAAATTGATTCCTGCAAATACCGACCTTAACAATATCTCATATGTCCCCAGCAGCTTAGCGATTTTTGAGTTTGGTTTCCATGTAGGAAGTTAGGCCTCGTATCGTACCAGCCCTACCGTAAGTACCTGAGGATCGAAATACTCCAGCGTGTAAGGACCTACGACAACTCGCTTGAACTATAATGTTGACGCGTTAGCCTGTATCCAGATGCAAAAAGTCAATGGTGAGTCAATGGTTCTTAGATTTCGACGTAGTGTGAAGATTGCTCCTGGCGTCCGATTGAATATGTCCAAGTCAGGCCCTTCACTATCTGTGGGTGGTCGAGGAGCTACAGCAAATTTTTCGAAACGTGGGACACGAACCACTGTTGGCATACCGGGAACCGGTTTGTCGTACACCAGCAGTTCCCGCTCTTCTAACCGTACCAGTCAGCGCCAATTGGAACGTGAGGAAAAGCAGCGCCGGCGCATTGATGCAATGGCCCGTGTCAAAGTTAGCATCGATGATAGTGGC
Source organism: uncultured Paracoccaceae bacterium (assembly GCA_947488605.1). Taxonomy (GTDB): domain Bacteria; phylum Pseudomonadota; class Alphaproteobacteria; order Rhodobacterales; family Rhodobacteraceae; genus Yoonia. The sequence continues at coordinate 387,860 of CANKZJ010000003.1, forward strand.
GTACTGACTTGCCTGGATGGCGACGGTCTACCACTCAAAGGTCGAGAACTCTCAATGATGTGGGAACAGCAAGGCGAAGCGATCCGCACTCTGCTCATCAACGCCGCGGATCAAATCAACGGCGATGTAGATTTGCTTGGCAACATCCACCTCGACGCTCCACATCCCTCCCAAACGCGCTTGCTGGCCACAGAAGCGTTTCCGGAGACCGAGCCCACGAGGCCCAGTCCGGCGAAAAAACCACCAGAACCCACCGTTCGTTTGCCCGATCAACCAGGTTTTATCTCCCGGTTGTTCGGAGGCAGTGGCCGTCACGAACGCAAAGTTTCCCAACTTAAGAACAAGCATGCACTTGCTGTCGATTCTTGGCGGGCCCGATGCGCTACAATCGACGCGGAGAGCGCGCGATCTATAGCATCCTGGAAAGCTGCGCATGCGGAGTGGATCGAACAACGGGATGCATTTGCTCACCGAAGTGAAATCGCCGATACCGAGCATCGGGGGAAACTCGCGGTAGATGCGGACTATTCAGCAGACATATTAACAGAGGCCGTTCAATCACTCGAATGGCCAAGGGAAACGCTGATCTCGTTTCAACTTGATCTATCTGGAAAAAATGTCTGGTTAGATGTCGATTTGCCAGAAATTGAGGACCTGCCGCAGCGCGTCGCTACCATGGCCGCCTCTGGCAAAAAACTGAACGTGAAAGCCAAGCCGCAGAAAACGCTACGGATGGAGTATGCTCGTCATGTTCATGGTATCGCGCTACGGATCGCAGCTACGGCTGCTGCCGTTCTGCCCTGGGCTGAAACGATCCAACTGTCGGGTTTTTCCCAGAGGCTCGATAAGGCGACTGGGGTAATCAATGATGACTACCTATTTTCGGTGGTGTTTACCCGAGCTGGCCTAGAAAAGATCAACTTTGAGGCACTCGATGCCGTCGATCCTATCGAAGCAGTTACGGCGTTTGAACATCGGCGCAAATTGTCAGCCACTTGTGTATTCAAAGCCATCCAACCTTTTTCCCCAGATTAGAATACTGCTGATCCATTGCACGAATTTCGAATGGTCGATATGCGTAGGAGTATCACATTGAGTAGACGCCGCAGGGAGATCAGTGTCCAATGTGGACCGAAGTAGAGAATTCGGTTTTGTCCCTCAAGGCGCTAGGTCCCCTAACAACAGGCTTTGCAACTGTTGTGAATGTCGGCAATCGCAGGCTGTAACGGCAGCACTTATAAGGTGCGCTTAAGGTCGGTTTGGGCCAAGTAAAATTTAAAGAATCGATGCGAAAGAGCGTTAGGTTTGTGCCGTCCTCAATACTTCTTCGATTTGGCGAACCGTAAGATCAATTTGCTTTGGCATGACCCTACAGGTACCTTCCCAGCGATCTAATTCTGCCACCACGCGAGCGTTTGCGCCTTTCTTACCCAGCAGATCGCGGTTCGTTGCCACCATCTCGCTTATTTGTTCATTCTGCTCTGCCATTTCGACAAGTGGACCGACGGCTTGATCTGGCGACACACCCACTTCTTCTGCAAGCTTGGCGAGGCGTTGGATTTCATAATTCAGCTGGACACCAGCCTCCAAACAAATGCTTTCGACGTTTGCCAAGTGAGAGGATGCACTCGCATAACGATCGGATGACCTGTGACTCTGCGATTGCCCCATGCCAATAAGTGCCAACAGTGTATCAATCATGCTATTGCTAACCCTCGCGTGTTCTCAGAGGCTAATTTGAAGCACTATACAAGTATTTCGGCAATGTCTGCTTTGTTGTTCTGCTGCGCAGCTAAAGCAGAGGCTCCTGAACGGCCGCAATGGGCCGATCTCTTCATGCAACCTTGTCCTGCGACGCCGCTTGTCGCATTTGCTGCCGATGGCAGAAGTGACGCCATAGTAAAAATCTCTGCGCTGCATCGAATAACCACTCTTTGGGTTGTACTAGTCTAAAGCCGGAACTTCACATTCGGCGCAGTGTGCGCCTTAACTCAAAAAAGTGCGCAAAGCGTTCTGTAAGTCTGGCAACCTGCCAAGCCAGCTTGCTAAGCCCAATCCAGCAAATCCGCTGCTGGCTTCTATCGACCTACTGACGATACCGATTACCTTACCATTTTCATTGATGACTGGACCACCACTCATGCCGCTCGGCCAATGCGCTTCAACTTCAAAAGCTGGCGTTGTGTTGGTTCTGTCACGTCCGTCCGGATATAGATTTACAATACGACCGTATGATGCATACAAACCTTCCACGAGCGTCACATTTAATCTCGATCTAGGCGATGAAAGAGCTGAAATCTCTGGAAACCCAAGAGCTACAACACGGTCTCCCACCTTCGGCGGTTCATCCAGTCCGGCGGGTAATGTGTGAAGCTCATTTTTTAATGGTTGTGTCTTTAAAACGCACACATCCGCAAAGTCCACATCCAGCTCACCCCTAAGTTCTTTCATTGGATCACCACCATCACGTGTTGGCGTTTTACTTTCAGTGATCATAGGCAAGTCTTCGTCAGGAATATTGTGGGTTCCGAAAACGGCACCCATACCCAAAAACGCCTGAAGGCCAAATTCTGCTGGTACTTCGTAGTCCGCAGATGGACCAACAGCTGACATCAGGACAGCCTGATCTCGAAGATGAGAAATCACATGATCGGCAGTGTAAAGGATACCTCTATCGTCAACACCGAAAGCTGTGCCCAGCCCATTCACAATGCTTCGCTCGTTAGTATACAACAACGGCACCACCGCCTTGCGGATGTTGAATGGATCATCAACTAAGAAGAATTGCCGGTCAGGATCGCCGTTATCACGCGACCTAATGGTCCAGTCTGTTCTAAAATCAGATTTCGCTTGGTGCGTCCGAACAATGATCCAAGGATTTTTGCGCAACTCTATGACCCTATCAAGTCGGTAAACGATTAGCTTTTTATGATGCTTTGCTAATCAGGCTCAATTGTTCAGTGCTCTTCATACCATTCAACGATGTAGTCGTGCAGCATCCATGGTGACGGCGCTTCAAGTTCATGATCTGTTTGTCCTGTGAGAATGAAGAACGATGTCTCCATCTCGTCCATATGCCAACTGCCAAGCGCCTCACCGTCGATGGTCATCACATCGCCATTGTAAGGTTCATGAAAGTATCCGGTAAGGAGGATACCGCTACGGACAATGCCTCCGGCATCTATATAGCCACAGATTGCCTTGAAGTTCTCTTGCAAGGCTGAAATGGACTTGCCCGAAAAACGGCCTTGTTCATAGCCTTTGTATTTCAAAGTTGCATGATACGAGTTCGGATTGCCACTGGCTTCCATATCGCAGGTCAAGTTGCCGTGTGTTTCGGTGATTACATGCATTCGAATACCTTGTTTAAATAAGTTATATGAGCGTCCAAATGATCAGTTGTCAAAGTTTCCTCTTACCCGATTTGACTGGCCGCACTGCAGCATGGCTGCCGGTACGTCCGGCAGCGTGTTTCGGAAGGGTCAACTTTAGCGATTTTGCCTGCTCATTTCCCGTTATTGTTCTACAACAACCATTCGATTGGTAAGATTCCAACAACGGCGTAAGCAATTTGTTGGAACCATGATGCGTCGGGCTCTTCTTGGTAGATGATTACTTCGCCATTTGCACGGTCCTCCTGCCAGATCATTTTTCCTTCCGGAGTGAGTTTTGGCTGATAGCTGACCGCTGATATCTGATCGTCGAAGCTTACGGCTACGCGCGAAGCCATGGTTGGACTATCAATCAGGAAGCCCATTTCGCAGTTTAGGATCGCCGAACGTGGATCGAAATTGAATGACCCAATGAATAGACGTTCACCATCGATTGCGAAGGTTTTCGCGTGCAGGCTGGCACCCGACAGACCAAGTGGCAAGAGCTGCAAGTCGTCCGATTGTTGGTCTCCACGCAGCTTCATTTCGAAAAGCTCTACACCGCCTTCCAGAAGTTCGCGGCGGTACCGGCTGTAGCCTGCATGAACCAGAAAGACGTCCGTCGTGTTGAGCGCATTGGTCAAGATCCGGACGCGCTTGCCGTCCGCGACCAAAGTGTTGAAGAAATCTGTTCCTGCCTGACCGGGTACAAAGTAGGCGGACGCGAGATCAAGGGTTTCTCGGACGCCTCCCAAGATTTCGCCCAGGCGGGTAATCATAAGTTGATCACCCGTCGCCACACCTTCACCCTTGATTGGGTCATCTGCGATAACCTGAACGTCTGTCCATTCCAATGCGACATCACCAGCCATGAAGCGTTCAGTACCGCTCGTCGTACTTTCGACGATCTGCTGTGCTTCGGGCGTGCCACTGATCGAGCTGACCCGATCCGTGAATGCATCGGCGTCTCCTGCTCCACTGACGATTTGGCCAATGTCAAAGACAGAATTGCTGTTCCAATAATCGTCAAAGATTGCTGCGGTTTCTCCCACGACGCTGCCAGTCGCGATGGCATCCATGTCGAGATAAAAAACATCCTCGCCAACCTGAAAATACTCATCACCAATGTTTCTGCCGCCAATGATTGCGACTGCACCATCAGCAATAAGCGATTTGTTATGCATGCGACGGTTCATTCGGAAAAAATCGAAGGCATAACCAAGCATCTTCGGGTTGCGCACAGTCGATGGATTAAACAGCCGAACTTCAAAACCCTGCTGGGCATGTAAGACGGTCAAATAGTCATCCATTCCCGGAACACCATTGTCATCGACAAGCAGGCGGACACGCACCCCGCGCTCCGCCGCGCGGCGTAACGCATCAAGCAATAAGATGCCCGAGATATCATCGTGCCAGATGTAATATTGCAGATCGAGAGACACCTCCGCGGCGTCGATCAAAGCCAAGCGGCTACCGAGAGCGTCTTCCCCAGATGCAAGCGGAAGAACTCCGGACTGTCCTTCTGGATGCGCAGCCATGCTGCTTGCCATCAGCGCACCCATTCTGGTGTCAGTAGTCGCCGAAATAGCGGCACTGCGAACCCGGTCAGAAATATCTGGCAAAGGAAAAATAAAGCGTAGCGCAACGACTGCTACAATGCAGCAGGCTGATATCCAGAAGACCGCTTTGATAAGTTTTCGTACCATGCGCTTAAGTCTCCTAGGCTTGGTTTAGACGTGTTGACGTTGATAATAGAGACGGCTCGCCTTCCCTAATTCTTTGGAGAGCCCGTCTAGGTCAACGCTTCCGGTTCCGTTCGCAACGCAAGTGCAACAAACGTTAGAGAGACACCGCTTGAAAGAACGCGAAGCCAGTTCCACTTTTGCCAATCAATGGAATAAGCATCCCAAAGATCACTCAGCATTTCCTGATCCGGTGAAATCACCAACCCATCTAGGACATTGTTAAGAGGGACGTTGAGCGTCAGTGTGACACCCAACATAACGATCCAACCCAGTAGTCCGAGGAAAAGCCAATTGCGTTGCATGGCAGATTTCCAATGCAAGGTTGCGGCGATCAGGATCGCAATTGGTGTGCCCATCAATGCGACGAAGAACAAAGACTGTTTGTTGGCGCGACCAATGTCTTGATTGGCTGTGATCGCGGCATAGGGTTCGGTCAGATCCAAGCCTGGCATGATCGACACCGACATCGTGAAATAGAAGCCGAACAGCACTCCCGTGCCAAGAATCGCGGCGATCAGAGTCGCCAGTTTCAAGCTTTTCATTGTCGTTACCTCAAGTTGAGGCAACACCTGCGACTTTCTGCAAAAGAGCCATGACGGTTGAGCGGTCTTTATTATCCAAATCTCTCAAAACATCATCGTTTACGTCTTTGACGATGGCCGGAAGTTCACCTGCCTTGTCGCGACCTTGGTCCGTTAGGAAAACCAAAAACGAACGACGACTATTGGGGTCAGGCCGACGTTCAGCGAGGCCTGCTTCGACCAGCGCATCTACATTGCGGCTCGTGAAATATTCAGGAAAATTAAGCCTTTGCCCAATTTCACGCTGATTGATGCCGTCCTGCTGGCCGAGCATCATCAAATTGGCGAAGATCTTGATATCTACACCAATTTTCTCAAGCTCAACCTTCATCTTACCGTCAAGCGTCCGCGCGATCGTTTGGATCAGATAACCGAAGCTCTCTTCTCGTCGATGATCTTTCAGTTCGATTTGTGTCATCAGGAAACATCCCCTGATCATCGGCATAGCTCCAATGCTTGCAGTAAACAAGTGTTGCGTTTGTTTTTTGCATTTACAAGCCTTACAAATGCAAGTATCGCATATGCAAGTCAAGACTCTGAAATCAAATACCACTTCATAGGGAGCTTCAAAATGCGTTCAGCAACCCAAACCATTATCAGTTCAATGCTTGTCACGGGTCTCTTGGCGGCACCTCTTTTTGCTCAGGAAAAGAGCGAAGGTCGTCTTATCGCCGAGGCTGCCTTTGCAAACCTTGCCGGGTCAGAGCGTGGCTGGATCGACCAAGGCGGTTTCACCAATTTTGGTGGCGATGCGTTTGCGGCCATGGACTATGACGAAGATCTGAAGCTGTCTCTCAGCGAGTTCCTTGTCTTCGACACAGGTATGCGTGCGGTTGCTGAAGAGGCAGGCCGCTTGGACAACCATGACACCGCCATGCGGATTGTATTCGCCTTCTGGGATCGCGATGGTGACGGGTTTGTCTCCAAATCCGAACACACCCGTTCGCTCAGCTATGATTTTCAGCGTGCTGACATCAACGATGATGCCCGCCTTGATCTCGAAGAATTCACAACTGGTTTCACGCTGATGGTGGCACTTCGTGCAGCCATCAACCCGGCACCGGTGGAATAAGCCAGCCAAAAAGGGAGGGGCCAGCTATGCTTCAGAAAAAGGGTATCTTTGCCATTGTCGGACTGGTTCTGGTCTTTGCAGTGGTTCATCTTGCATTTCCACCAGAACAACATGATCCGCGCACAACCGGCACTGTAATGCTTGGTGGCATCGCGTTTCTGCTTATGACCAGTTCTATCTTCCTATCGACCAGGCTTGAGGTGTTTGAAGACTGGTTTGGCGGTCTTGACCGGATGTATCAGGTTCACCGCGTTGCAGGCGTCTTTGCCGCGCTGACGGCCCTTGTTCATTTCTTCGGTGTTCCCAAGGAATTGCCGGAAGGGGTGGACCCCGTAGCGAATGCGATCTTCCCGTCCGGTCCATTGGGTATGTTGGGTCTGATTTTTCTTGTGATCGGGCTGTTCATCGCCTTGAACCGGAAAATCCGGTATTCTCGCTGGCGTCCCACACACAAGGTCATGGGTCTCGTGTACTTCCTGATCATTGGTCACTTTATGACCGCACCGGGGATCTTCTTCGAACGGTTCAGCGCATCGGGGATCATCCTGATTATCGCTGCCGCTGTTGGTGTCGTCGCGTTGCTCTACTCGGTCTTCGGGATGAACAAGCGCACAGCGCTCCCCTTTGAGATTGAAGCGGTCAACGCACTGGAACGCGCGACAGAAGTTGTGCTAAAACCAGTCGATAAGATGCTCAATTTCAAACCCGGCCAATTCGCCTTCATCGAAGTTGAAGGCAAAGGCTGGAATGAGCCGCACCCATTTACGATTTCAAGTGCGCCGGGCGAAGACCGGCTTCGGATCACCATGAAGGTTCTCGGCGATTGGACGCGCAAAGTGCGTGAAGAGCTTAAGCCCGGCGGCAAGGTTCAAGTGCGCGGGCCATATGGCCGGTTTGACACGACCACGGCGGGCAAAAAGCAAATCTGGCTGGCTGGTGGTATCGGCCTAACCCCTTTTCTTTCGAAAATCCGTGACATGAAGGAAGGCGATGATCGTCAAGTCCACCTCGTTTATGCTGCCCGCGAAGAACAGGACGCAATTTTCCTTGATGAACTAAAAGACCGTGCTGCCGCGCTCAGCAATGTGACGTTGGTTCCGCTGTTCTCTGCCGAAGGAAACTTCGCCCGTGTCGATATGATGAAGCAAAAGCTGCCTGATCCGCTCGACACCTACGAGTACTTCATGTGCGGCCCGACACCGATGGTGAGCGGCATCATGGCAGACCTCAAGAAAGAGGGCGTGAAGCGGGCCAACATCCACACCGAAGCCTTTGAGTTCCGGTGAAGCACAATGAAAAAGTTTGAACCCTCCCTGCAACTGATCGCCCTGCTTGGCGGGGCGGTCACTTTTGGGACCGCTTACTATCTTCTGTTTCTAGCGCATCCGGCTTGGTCCGCTGCACCGTTCGAGGCATTCCTGCCGGTGTTCCAAGGTGTCATCCTGAAAATCGGCATGAGCCAGATCATCGTGTCCAACGTAGCACTTGTGGCTTGTGTCGTCCTGTTCTTCATCTCGAAGGATTGGTCTTGGCTCTTTGCCGTCGCAATGCTGCTGGTGAGCCTTCCGGTGACGATTTACCTGCTCATGCCCCTCAACTTCGCCTTCATCGACGCAGTAGACCCGGACCTCGCTACCAAAGGGCCGGACATGCTCAAGAGCTGGGGCCTTTATCAAATCATCCGCACAATCGCTGACGGTCTCGCCTTCGTGGCGATGTGCAAGCCGGTCATCTGGCCAAAACAACGGGCCTGATCGGCCTTCAGGGAGAAAACTATGAAAGACGCACCATTCAATATCACGACGGTTCTGTTGGCGGTTCTTGGGGTCGGCCTTGTGGCAGGCGGCATCTGGGGAGCAATCCTCAGCGCCATGGGCCTAACTGGCTTCTGGGGGATATTCCTCGCCGGTTGGCTGCCCGTCCCGCTGGCATCGCTGATCCGTCAGGGCGTTGCCAGCAGCGCGGCCAGTATGGAAGGCGCTGGGGGTAGCTCGCCTATGGCGTTTTCCTTGCCGGTGCGCCTCGGTGTCGGGGCAGTGATCGCAGCGGGTATCGCCTACCTCTTCAGCCTAAGCGAATTCTACAGCTTCGGGTTCCTGATGGGCGCTGTCGCGAGCCTTTTGGTTCAGACCTTGCTCATTCTGATTTTCTACATCGCTGTTTCCATGCGCAAGTAAAAGGAGCTCCCACCATGAACATTTGGCTGTTTGTTGTGATCCAAGCGATCACTTCTGTGATGATCACCTTCGCATTGTTCATCGTCATCCTGACGAATGACATGGCGACGGGCATGAATTTCCTGTGGGCATTCCTGATCGGTCAAGCGTTATCATTTCCAGCCGCGTGGCTCATCTACAAACGCATAAACATTAATAAATGACGTTGGACATGCCGTTCATCCTTCCGCAGCAGAAGTGACCTTGTGCTATGAAAAAACTGACCTCTTTCACCCACGAACTAGGCACCATCATGTATGTGGGCGGTATCCTTTCGCATATCGTAATCGGGATCATCTTTAGCCATAGCGATCCCGAGACGACGATCACTGTCTACACCTACAAGCTACAGAGCGCTTACATCCTGATCCTGCCCGGCCTAGGGATCAAGATCATCACCGACCTCATTTTGTGGTTTGGCTACCACGAACGTGCATGGTGGATGCGCTTGAAGCTCGTATGCACCGCGTTCCTGACGGTCAACGCTTTCGTTTTCCTCGTACCGATGATGCCGCAACTGCTGGCACTCGCGGAGGCGTCCATTCCGGCAGGCACACTCAGCCAGGCATTCCTCGATCTGGAAGGTCGCGAAGCGCTTATCGGCATGTCCAACGTCATCCCCTTGATAACTGAAATGGTGATGGGTGCGTTCCGCCCAGCCCTGAGCCGCCAAGAGCGGTTGCAACGGACTGCATAGCAATGGCCAGGGTCCCTATTTCAGCCGACACGATTGTCGATGATCTGCTGAGGGACAAACCAGAATGTGCCCGACCCTTTCTTGACCACAAAATGCTCTGCGTTGGCTGCCCCGTCGCAAGGTTTCACGACCTCGCCTACGCCTGCGACAAGCATGACGTAGACCTGGCAACTTTCATCAATCAGCTAGAAGAAATTACAAAATGACATCCCAAAACTCCGTTCCCGCTCTTGAACTTCGAAATATTCTGGTGCCATGGAGGCTACTCCCAACAATCCTGAGCATCGAAGATAATCAGGCGGTTGCCGCACAGTCTATGGTATGTCTCGCTCTGCTTGCTGCCCTCTTTTTGGATCTGACACTGATTGCAAGCTTCACCAGCATTGCCATGCTTTGGCTCTCGGCAGTCGCCGCAGCGGCCTACTGTGCCACCCTTCTCACACTCAGCTTTGTTATTCTCAATGCCCTTTCGATGCGGCGCTGATTTCGCTTTTAGGAAACTCAAATGAACCGTGGCCCGTTGCTGTTTCTTCCATCCATCGCTTCGGGCATTATTGCATCTGGATCTGCTCGCTGTTTCTGCCAAGCCTAATGCGTCCGACTGCTGCCATGGTTTCCGCATCTATCTCTTTTGTCATTGCGGAAAACGCCGCTACGAGCGCTGGATCGGCGCGTTCTGGCGTTCCACAATCGAAAGGTGGAGCGGGGTCGTATTCCATGCCGAGCTGCGTCATCTTCGCAACCATCTCGCCGCGTAAGGTAGCAAGAAGCGTCAGGCCGAAATCTAGTCCAGCTGTGACCCCACCACCCGTCATTCGATTCCGATCAATAACGACTCGCTCACGGGACGCCTCAACCCCCATCGCAGCCAGTGCATCATGGGCGCGCCAATGCGTTGCACCGCGATAGCCGTCAAGCAGCCCGGCGGCCGCCAGTATCAACGCGCCGGAACAGACAGAGGTGACATATTTGGCCTCCGCGGCTTTGTTGGTCAGGAACGTCAGGACCGCTTCATCTTCCATCCACTGCGCCGTCTGAAAACCGCCTGGAACGAAGAGAACGTCAAGATCATCCGGACAATCCTCGAAGGTATGGGTTGGCATCACCGTGACACCGCTATCGGTCAGAATTGGTTCTTGGTTTTTCCACGCGAGGTAGGTTTCGCCATGCATGCCGAGCGCAGATTGAGGTCCTGCCATATCGAGCAGTGTCATACCTGGATAGATGAGCATAGCGATCCGCAATTGTTCGGGAATGTGCTTTTCACGCGCTTGTTCCCCAAGACTGGAGGTGGTTGGATTCGACATGGTAAGTCTCCGTTCGTGTTTGAATTGAGCGCGCTGTGCCAAGCCCATTGGCAATTTTAGACAGCCTTGGTTGTGACCAACAGAACGACCACAGCTGTCAGCAAGAGGCCGATTGGCAAAATCCGTTGCATGATCTGATCGGGTTCTGGGTTCCTTTGGGAAATGCGCTTTCGGAGCCGCCCCGTGATCATGCCGTGAAGGCCAGATAACCCGATCACAAGCATGAGCTTCGCCCACAACCAACCGGACCCAAACCATGCCCCTTGCACGCCCAAAAGGATACCAAAGCCCCATGTCAGCAGCATCGCTGGCGTGGTTACACTGCGGTCGAACGACTTGATCATAGGGAGCGCGTCATTGCCGGACTGGCGCAATGACATCGCGGCAACGGTCATCCCTGATATCCAAACAATCACAGAAAGAATATGAGCCGCCTTAGCGATTTCGTAGAGCATCAACTGGCCTCCCCCGCCGTTTGGCGTCGCAACCATCTTTCGTTCACAAAACCGCCAAACGGGATCATCGCACCAACGAACAAGCGTGTAGCACCTATCCCGTCGATCAGACCTTCGGCCCAAGACCGCACCAGCACCCAAAGGAACAGTAGAAAAATCGCCCCATGGACCGGACCCATAACGGAAACCAGTTGAGGCATACCCGCCAGATGTTTGAGCGGCACCGCAATGCAGATCAGCACGACAAGTGTCACCGCTTCAGCGATAGCTGCATAGCGGAGTTCTTGCGCGCTTGTCATTCGACTTCGCGCAACATCGCTTCGAGATGTGCCACGCGCTTTTCCAGAGCACGCGACTTCTCATCCAACGCCGCCAGCTTAACATCGGTGTCCGTGGACTTTGCCGCCTCTGCGCGATCCCGGATAAACTGAGCGCCATACTTCATGGCAAACACCAACAGTATCAGGGCTAAGATCAGAAGCGTTATCGTAAAAGGCATGGTGCTATTTTCAGGCATCGGGGTCTCCATCTTTGCGGTTTGCGAGCGACGTTGGGATTGGACGTGCTTCGGCAATCAATTCTGGGGTCAAGGGAAGATCGAACGGAGCGATCTGGAAGAAATTGGCAGCCTTGCCGTTCTCTGCAGTGCCAATCTCGCTCGAAACGAGCTTGGCATCTTCAAGCTTACGAAGATGCATCTTCAATAGAGGTCGGCTGATACCGGCTTTACGTGCCAGCTCGCTTACATATTGCGCCCCATTGCGATGCAATTCGGCGAGGATCCAAAGCCGGACTGGATTGGCGAGCGCTTGCAGTTGCGAAAGGATTTGATCAGCGGCAGTCATGGTTACTCAACAGTTGCGTTATAATTTTCTTACATGAAAGAAAAAAATTACGCAATACGTAAGGCCTCGTAAGCACTACATAGCGCCCGAAACTGGAAATACCTATTGTCAGGCAGTCAGTGAACGGTCTCTGATGGTGATCTCGTGGCGATTGCTTCGCTACTTTGAGGTTTCGTCGCCAAAATTGACCCAGCTAAAGCCTCAACATCTTTCATCGGCGGCAATCCAAATTGTCTGCGATACTCGCGGCTGAACTGTGATGGGCTTTCATACCCCACAGCGAACGCAGCTTGTGCGGCTGTTTGATCCTCGAAAAGCATAAGCCTACGTGCTTCTTGGAGGCGCAAACGCTTGTGATATTGAAGAGGCGACATGAGTGTCACGGCCTTGAAGTGCTGGTGCAAGGCTGACGGTTGCAGATGGGCTTCTTCGGCAAGCTGGGCCATTTCAAACGGCTCCCGGTAGTTTTGTTTGATCGAGGCGATGACACGGGCGATCTGCTTCCCCTGCCCGGGTCCGTATACGCTGCGCAACACAGCCTGACCGCCCGGCGCGCGGATGATCCGGTAGAGCAATTCACGCTCATACAGCTTAGCAAGTGCTGGAATGTCATCGGGCGCTTCGATCAGTTTGACCAGCCTCGTAGCGGCATTGAGGATATCCGGAGTCGTTTCGCCCAGAAACAATCCCGGCCCCTTTGACGGTGCTTCATCATCCCATGGCATATCAACGGCCAGATCAGACAGGACTCCGGCGTCAATGCCAATGCGGATGCAAAGATATGGCTTCGCCGCGCTAGCGGATGTGATCTGTCCGATAATGGGCAAGTCGAAAGAGACTACGAGGTAGTTTGCGGGGTCATAGTCATAGATCTGATCAGCAAGCATGACACGCTTTGCGCCTTGAATGACAAGGCACAGCGCAGGCTCGTGAACAGTGTGCAGATCTTGGGTTAGCCGCGTGCTGCGGATAAGATCCAACCGCGGGACCGGTGTTGTGTGAACGCCATCGGAATGCACAAATCGGGCAACCATCGTCGCAAGGTCATCAACCGTTTCTGCCATGACTCTTCCCTTGTCCTTTCGGCAATCTGCATTGTTGCATTGCATATCACTTAGGCCCCGATAAACACTTTTCCCATCTTCGTGGAGAATTAGGCAATGATCGCGTGGGATCGTGCTACCGCCTGAAGTACTGGCATCCACATATCTGCTGCATAAGGGACGGCCCCAATCAGGGGCCGTCAATAGACAGGAGATCGATATGACGGATGACAAAAAAGTATGGTTCATAACCGGGGCTTCACGGGGTCTTGGTCTTCAGATCGCAAAAGCGGCTTTGGACGCAGGTGACCGCGTTGTGGCAACCGGGCGAGACGCCGATGCGGTTACAAAAGCACTGCCGAAGACAGACGACGCTTTGGCTTTGCAGCTGGATGTTACTGACGCCACCCAAGCCAACGCTGCCGTAGCCAAGGCTGGTGACCATTTCGGACGCATCGATGTCATCGTGAACAATGCAGGCTATGGGCAGCTTGGCGTGTTCGAGGAGATTGAGCACGAGAAGATTGTCCGCCAGTTCGACACCAACGTGCATGGCACGATGCACGTCACCCGCGCTGTGTTGCCGACCATGCGATCGCAAAAATCAGGTCACATCTTCAACATCTCGTCCATTGGTGGTGCGCTCGGCTTCGACATTGCGTCGATCTACTGCGCCACAAAATTTGCGGTCGAAGGGTTCTCGGAATGTCTGGCCCTTGAGGTGAAACCGTTCAATATCGGTGTCACTATCGTTGAGCCGGGATTTTTCCGCACTGACTTCCTTGACGACAGTTCGATCCGGTACGCCGATCAGCCCATCAGTGACTATGCCGAATATGCCAAGGCGACCCAGGGTTTCTATCAATCACAAAACCATGTGCAAGCCGGAGACCCCGCAAAGCTTGGCGCTGCGTTGGTACGTCTCTCACGCGAAGATGATGCACCCCTGCGCTACGCCGCTGGCTCAGATGCATTTGAATATCTCAGCGGTGCCTATGATGCCCGAAAGGGTGAGCTGGCCAAGTGGCAAGACCTGTCCAAATCGACAGACGGCGAAACCGCGTCTGCGGCTTGATCATAAGCTGAATTAGACCTGAAGGCATGTGATTTCGGATGCCTTTTGAAGATCAACATAGAGCTAAAGGACCATGACCATGCACAAGATTACCCTTTCAGTTATCGCGTTTGCGATCAGTCTCTCGATGTCCCCCGTGAACGCTCAAAATGATGAAGGAAGCACGATGCCCGACACCACCGCAGAACGGCTTCAGCTTGGTGCTGATGTCATTCTCAAGCTGAACAACGGCGTTCCTCAAACCACGCTGGAAAACATGCGTGAAGAATTTCCGTTCTTGGCTGACGCGACCCAGGCCTATGCCTTGGGCGACGTCTGGACACGTCCTGGTCTCGACGACCGCACGCGGCAGCTTGCAGCCGTCGCGGCCTTTGCTGCAATGGGCGAACGTGGATTGATGAAGATCCACGCAGGCTATGCGCTTAATGTCGGTGTAACTGAGGATGAATTGAAAGAGATCGTCTACATGACAACAGTACCGGCTGGCTTTCCAAAGGCCATTCTCGCCTCGCAAACCATGTTGGAACTGTTTGAAGAACGGCGCAGTGCCGGGACAGACCAGTGAGGGGGAATAGACATGGATTGCCTGCCAGAATTTTTGCTGTCGGATTGGGGGTCATCATGAGTGGTACGATCGCAGGGGCGCAGCTCGTCACCACCGACTTTCCACGCTCCCCACTTCCCGAGGCTCTGACTGAGCCGCAAACGCATGAGTTTGTCGGTATGTGGGTGACAGAGGATGGCCATATCCGCCACGATCTGCTGCCAAACGGGCGCTATGATGAAGCACGTGGTAACCGGGAAAGTGCCTATCAAGGCCGCTATCACGTCACCGGCGACATCATCCAATATTGGGACGACACCGGATTCTATGCCGATGGTCAGTTCCGCGACGGCGTCCTTTATCACGGTGGATACATCTTCTACCGCGAAAAGTAGTGTTTCCTTATAACCCAGCATGTTGAGGTCGGGCGAGCAATCGTCCGGCCTTTTTGCATTCGCGCCAGCAACACCGTCCGTGCCATGTCTCGCCAGTCTCCTGGCAACAAATCGCCATCTCGCAACAAATGAACATACATGAAATTGACGCCGCCATTTTATGTGCGTTATAAAGATGCATGAGATGAGCCCAGGTCTTGTCTCTATTTTCTCGAACAAAAAAGGATCCCTCCCATGTATCCAAGACGAACGATCGCGGTCATCATGGCGGCCGGGCTTGCCCTTGGCCAAATATCCACCGCTCAAGAGTCCGAACAGGAGATGCCGCATCAGCATCTGCAGCCTGATGTTGCCGCCATGATCGATCTGTTGAAAGAAGGTGGACATGTCCTTGTCATTCGCCATGAGCGCACGAATGCGTGGCTACCCGATGACGCAGACTTCGACATCGCGAACTGTGCAACGCAGCGCAATCTGTCGGTTGCGGGGGCAGCGAACGCGACCGAGAATGGCGGTGTCATCCGGTATCTCGGCATTCCGATCGGCGATGTCTTTGCCAGTCCGATGTGCCGAACACTCGAAACAGGACGTCTCATGTTCCGCAACGTTGAAGCGGCACCCGCTCTACTTGGCTATATGCAAGAGCAAGATGAAGTCCGTGATGGCTTCACCGACCTCATCTTGGCAGGCGCGGGCCAAGCGGAAAACACCGCGCTCGTGACCCATCTTGGGACATTCTCGTTCATGTTCGGAGGACATCTGGCCGAAGGTGATGCTGCAGTATTTTCAGTCGAGAATGGTGAACCGCATCAGCTTGGCGTCATTCCGGCGAACGCCTGGAACGATGCAGTTATCGATGCCACGATCCGCGACCGTGCCAAATCAGAGCAACATAGCGGACACGAACACGATCACAATTGACAGAAGATCGTTGACAGACGCGTATCTGGCGCTTCTGTCGTCGGTTTCAACTCACGATACCTGCGTCATCCGATCAAGGTTTTCGATGACACGCAGAACCAGTCCTTCGAATTGCTCTGCTTCGATTTCGCTCAGACCGGTCATTGCCTCGCGATTGCCCTCCATGAGAGCGTCAATCGCCGTAGGCATTCGCTCCAAGGCCATAGGTGTCAGCGATATTTTCTGACTGCGGCCGTCCCTGGGATCAGGCTTGCGGTCGATCAAACCGTCTCGCTCCATCCGGTTGAGCATCTGTGCCATCGGCGGCTGCTCAATCTTCGCAAAGCGCGCGAGGTCACGCTGCGTGTCCGCATGACCATCTCGCAAAGCCACCAGAACCGGCAGATGACCCGGCGCAAAGCCTAACGGCTTTAAGCGCGCCTCGCTGAGCCGGGCGAAGCTGCGTGCAGCCAAGCTGATCAGATGCCCCGGTGTCGAAAGCACATCATCCTTGTCGTCAGTCATTCTTGCGAGCCTCATCAAAATAATACATATGTACGTATATAGATTCGCTTTGAACCTGCCAACCACTAACAGGCGACCGTCAATGCCAAAACACAGCGACGACCTCACATCGCTATTTCACAAGCTCTTCGCGGCGTTCAACGCACGCGATGCAGACGCCATGCTGGCCCACTTCGCCCCTGACATCGATTACCCTGATGGCGACAAACGCCTCCGATCTCATGATGCCATTCGCCACTACTGGATCGAGCAATGGAAGCACGTCGACACGAAAGATGAAGTGACAGATGTATGGCGCCTCGCTGACGATCAGTGGGTCGTGTCTCTCAGCCAAGTTGTCCGCAACATGCACGGGTCGGTGCTGTCACGCGGTCGGTTCGAATACGTCTTTCACATGCAAAACAATCTTGTCCAACGCATGGACATTCACCCCTTTTAAGCCACCCGAAGAAGGATTCAGATATGCCCGAAGAAAAACTCAACCTCTCAACGCAAGACGGTGAGTGCCCACTCTTTGTCTACACACCAAGCGATGGCGGCGGCGGCCCTGCCGTCATTTTCTACTTCGACGCCGGGGGCATTCGCCCGGCTGTCGCGGACATGGCGCAGAAGCTCGCAGATGCCGGATATGTGGTTCTGCTGCCAGATCTGTTCTACCGCCACGGCCCATATGGACCTTTCGATCCAGTCGAAGTGCTGGCGGGAGACATGATGGCCATTCTCGGTCCCCTGCTTATGACGACGAACAACGCGAAGGCCGCAGAAGATACTGGCAAGATCCTTGACTACATCGGGACGCGGAGCGACGTCTGTGGAGACAAAGTGGGCACAGTTGGGTTCTGCTTTGGTGGTGGCATGGCCATCACAGCCGCCGGGACCTATCCGGATCAGATTGGTGCCGCTGCCAGTTTCCACGGGAGCAATTTGGCCAGTGACGCGCCTGACAGCCCACATCTTCTTGCGTCGAAGCTGAAGGCCGAACTTTATATCGCTGCTGCCACGAATGACGAACACTACCCTGCTGAAATGGCGAAGAGCTTTGAGGCAGCGCTAGATAAGGAAGGCGTAACCTACACGGCTGAAACCTATCCTGCTGCACATGGTTGGATGAAACCGGATTTCCCGGTCTATGACGCGACCTCAGCAGAGCGCGGATGGCGGGAGATGATTGGGTTCTTTGATCGCACTTTGAAGCCGACTGGCTAACGCAGATAAGAGCGATTCTCGCGTGGATTTTGTTGGCGCGACTAAACCTATTCAGCGCGCTCGCAGTTTGCGGTTGGGCCGTCCCACCCTTCAGCTAACTGTGCGACTGTGATCCCATTCAGCGATGCCTCAAATTGCAATCGCGCGGCGTTCAGAGCATCGTCAGTTGCCGCGTAAGCTGCTTTAGCCAACAAACAGCTGGGGTCGTCTTCATCATTGCCGATGGCAAAGAGTTTCGGGGAGCCAAGCGCCTCATAGATTTCCAGAAGGGTCACATCGGTCAGCGGCTTGGCAAGTGCCCACCCGCCCCCATGGCCCTTGGTTGAGGTCACGATTCCGGCGTCACGCAGCCCGGACATCGTGCGGCGCACAACGGCAGAATTCGTTTGCAGCATTTGTGCGATCTGTTCGGAGGTCGCTGGTCCATCCATTCCGTCAAGATGCAGAAGGGCATGCAGCACACGGGAAAGCCGATTGTCCTGTCTCATTCTGTAGTTTCGCTCCCATCAAGTAACATTTGAACACACAAGAGATTGACTCTCGTGATCTCTTGATACATTTAGTGATACATGAGTATTGCATCAAACGCCAGCTTGCATCCGGAAACTGTCCATTCGAAACGATGGGTAGCTCTCGCCGTGTTGTTTCTTGCCAGCTTCATGAACCTGATCGACGTCAGCATCGTGAACGTGGCTCTGCCGCAGATACAAGCCGATACCGGTGCCACTCCAACGCAGCTTGAATGGGTCGCGGCGATCTATGTCCTAGCCCTTGCGGTTGGCCTACTCCCCTTTGGCCGCTTTGGTGACGTCTTCGGGCGGCGGCGATTGTTCATTTGGGGGCTGATCGGGTTCACCGTGTCTTCTGCTATCTGCGGTCTTGCGCCGGATGTGGTGACACTGATTGCAGCGAGGGCGGTCAAAGGCATTGCGGCGGCGATGATGGTGCCTCAGGTTCTCGCCATCGCGCATGTGATCTTTCCACCTGAGGAAAAGTCCCGTGTCTTCGGCCTGTTTGGAACAGTGTCGAGCCTCGCCGTCGTTGCGGGCCCGATCATCGGCGGCGCGCTGATCTCTGCAGACATTGCCGGTCTTGGATGGCGCTTGGCGTTCCTGATCAACATCCCCTTTGGCATCGCGGCGTTGATCGGCGCACGCATCTTTGTCCCCGTTCTTGATACCGACAGTGACGCTCGGCCTGACTGGATCGGGACAGCGCTCTTCACAGTGGCTGCGGTGCTCTTGGTCCTACCACTGATCGAAGGCCGCGCGCTTGGCTGGCCGTGGTGGTGCTTTGCCGCCCTCTTTGCGTCGATTCCCGCAACCCTTCTCTTTGTTGGTTTTGAGCGACGCCGCAGTGCGAATGGCCACTCTGCCTTGATGCCACCGGGTCTTCTGTCAAACGGTCCCTACCTACGACGGCTCGGACTGGTGACACTGTTCTTTAGCGGCATCCCGGGTCTGTTCCTTGTACTTGCGATCTTCCTGCAATCGGGCTTCGGGCTGACCGCCTTGCAAAGCGGCCTTGTGACAACCCCGTTCCCGGTCGGTGTCATGCTCGCCTCGATGACAACAGAGCGGTTTGGCAACCGTTACCTCTCAGCCCGCATCGCGGGCGGGGCAGCGTTGCTGATGATTGGTATGGTGGCGCTGCAATTGGTGATCAGGTCCATTGGGGCCGACCTGAACCCCTATGCGTTCACTCTGCCACTTCTTGTTTGTGGCTTCGGCATGGGCACGGCGATCATGTCGCTGTTTCAAGTCACCATGTCGAGCGTGGAGCCCCAGGATGCAGGCGCAGGATCAGGCGCGATGCAGGCGTTTCAACAGATCGGCGCGGCCCTTGGCATCGCGATCGCGGGTCAAATCTTCTTTGGGCTGCTCGGTGAGAACGGCATGGCAGCAGGCGCTGCCACAGCACCCCGCTTTGTTGAAGCAGCTGCCATGGCCACAACCTATTCCATCGCCGTTTTCGCGACACTGACAGTGTTGGTTGGCGTATCGGCATGGCGCACAACAAAGGACACAACATGACGATGCCACAAGCCCATGAGGACGCAGCCGCGTTTTGGGAAGGTCACTATGCAAAGCAGACGAAGCCCTCTGGTGGGCGTCCGTCAGCCATTCTGGTTCGCTTTGCTGAGGGTCTCGTTCCCGGGCGGGCCCTCGATCTGGGTTGCGCACGCGGGGACGACACGATCTGGCTTGCAAAACAGGGGTGGGAGGCCACGGGCGTTGATGTGGCGCAATCCGCAATTGATGCGGCGCAACTTGCAGCGGAACATGCTGGCGTTGCGGAACGCGTAGGCTTCGCGCGTCACGATCTGAATGTCTCTATTCCTGATGGAGCGTTCGATCTCGTCTCGGCGATGTTTCTGCATTCACCGGGCAAGTTTGATCGCGTAGCGGGGTTGCAACGCGCAGCAAGTGTGGTTGCACCGGGAGGCATGCTTCTGATCGCAGCTCACGGATCACGCGCACCTTGGTCCTGGGCTGATGCGGACACGATCTATCCCACAGCCGACGAAGAACTGGCCCATCTCAAACTCAACCAATCCGAATGGAACGAGGTCTTCGTCGGGCCCATCGAACGGGTCGCAAGCGGCCCGGGCGGCCAAACAGCAACGGTGATCGACACGGTCATCGCTCTGGAACGACAGACTTAGACACGAACAACCGAAAGGACTTTCCCATGACAACGATCCACCGGGTCGCGCTTCTGGCCGCGACCACCATAAGCCTTTTGACTGCAACACCGCTTTGGGCGCAGGAAACAGACATCACCGACCAAACCATCACCGTCGAGGATCAGACCTTTCGATATCTGGCCGCAGGCGACGACGGACCTGCCATCGTACTGCTGCATGGATGGCCACAAAGCGCGGATGAGTTCCGTCACATCATGCCTGATCTTGCCGAGGACTACAGGGTCTTTGCCCCTGACCTCAGTGGCATCGGCGGTTCAACCAATCCCGATCAGGATTGGACGAAACAAGCGCTTGCCGATGACATCCACGGCTTTGTCGGCGCGCTTGGTTTGGAGAACCCCCTTGTCGCAGGACACGATATCGGCGGCATGGTGGCCTATGCCTATGGGCGGCAATACCCTAACGAGTTGGCCGGTGTGATCGTCATGGACGTGCCTCTGCCCGGCTTTGCCCCATGGGACTGGGTGGTCAGCATCCCGAACTCCTGGCACTTCGATTTCCACGATCAACCCATCGCCGAAGACCTCGTGGCGGGCCGGGAGGGCGCGTACATCCGGTACTTCATCGACCATGTTGCCAAGCACCCGGAGGCGATTTCCGACGCGGACGTCGCCATTTATGCGGAAGCCTATGGAACGCCAGAGCGGTTGCGCGCAGGTTTTGAGCTTTATCGCGCATTCGATCAAGATCAGGCTCACTTTGAAGCCATGACTGGTCCGTTCGATGTGCCGCTGCTTTTGATTGGTGCCGAAACGACTATGGCCCCGGCGCTTGAAACCATGCGTGAGGCGCTAGAGGTGGGTGGTACCACAAACGTGGAGACGGCAGAGATTGAAGATTCCGGCCACTGGATTATTGAAGAGCAGCCAGGTGCGACTGTGAAGCTGATAGAGGCATTTGCCGAAAAGGTGTTCTGAGAGAAAGAAACCGGCCGTCGGTTCGGTGCAGGCGATCCCAGGTCATCTTGTGGGTGCAGGCTATACTTGCCTTCGTGACATGACCGGAATGGTCGCAGCGGCCAATCGCCAGTCCGTCAAACTGGCCGCGATGAGCAGCCCATGAGTTGAACTAATCATCACTTTCACAGTCACTAGACTTTGCAGAGAAATCAAGAAGCCCTTGCTTCTTCATCCGCCGCGCCCAGCTAACCTCTGCAATCGCTTGATCAATCGCGTACGCATCTCCTGCGGCGTAGCTTCGCTGGATCAACTCAAGTTGTGCATCTGGATTACTTGCCAGTGCTTCATCATCAATCTTGGACGTCATCGGTGCCTCCAATCATGCAAAGTCTGCCGGTCGAACCAGCCTGAAGTATGCCGACCACGAAAAGCCTAAGTCCAATCGGCGGCTTCCAGCGAGCTAATCATCTCCGCCACCCAGTCCGGATCTTCACTGCGTATGAGGACGGCAGCCAGAAGCTGAACCATTGGAGAGATATCCGCGTCGCTAACTTCGTTCGGCATATAGAAACTCAGTTTCCCCGTTTTATCCAGGACCAATGCTGAAGATCCAAGTGGTAGTATCGATCCATGGTCTGTAGTGATACTATGCATTCGGTCGCCTACCCCCAGTCCTAGCCCAGTGACGACAGTTTCTATTGCGGTGCGCCGACGTGATAGGGCGTTACGAGGCAATCTGCCGGGATGCGCCAAACGGAGCTTAGCTTATGGATCATGTCCACCGTCAAAGCTCTCTTTCTGTCCAAAACCTCCAACGCGTCGGATTGAGAGCCAAACAGGTTTGCGAGATCAGCAGGTACTTTCCCTGCGCCCTCCATGTGCTGCAGTAGCAATTCAACCGGCTCCATCGGCCGATTTGGATGGAACTGTGTTTCATAGTGCTCCACCAATGCGCAAAGAATATCGAATTCATCGCCATCGGGCGTGTTGTGTTCGGCACCCCAAAGTGCATCAATTCGAGCCAGTGTGACGGTAAGGTCATCATTGTTACGGATAGGTCGTATTTCAGGCATATCTTCTCATTCCTAGAATTTAACACACTTACATTGTTCAATTCTTCTCAAAATCGGTTTTCACGGCATTTCGAGAGAACCGGGTGTTAGTGGCAGATACTGACACTTCTAAGTTTAACGGACCCGGTGGATGTCGAGCATTTATATTTCAGCCAAGACCTCATAGTCTGAAATCAGCTCGACATAATTGGCCAGATCGCCAAGCGCACGGCTCCGCAGCTTAGACTGCGGCTGCTCAATGACTTCGACGCGCAGGTAGTCATATTTTTCTTCTAACCTCACAGTTGCACCGCAGGCCTCGGCAATGCGTTCCATTGACCAGGCCCACTGATCCCAATGGTTGCGATGGGGCCAACGAAAATCACCAAACATGAATTGCTCGGGTGCTCTGAGTGGATGCTTCTCGTCATCCAGGCTGGCCAACGTGTTTCGCAGATTGTCCAACGCCCTGTCAGCACCAACATCCGTATCGGCGAGCTCTGCGTCCAAGACGCGGATAGCAGTTTTGGCTGCGCCTGCTGCTACAATTACATCACCATACAACCTCATTGCTTGCCTCCATCTTTGGTTCGTTATGTCTGATATCGATTGTTTTTAGATGTTTTTGTACCAATTTGGCCCGCTCGATGCCTCCAGAAACATCATGAAGCCGCCGAACGCACTGATTGCTGCCATGAGTATCATGCCCCACATCAACGGTGTGGCCGGTGATAGTTTCAAGATCAGTACGCAGATAAAGACAGATACAATGCCCAGCACAATTGCATATGCGACGACATGGGCCTTGCTGCGCATCCCGTTGCGCGTCTTGAAACCTTTGACAGCATTACATTGTGGGCAGACGACAGCCTGCGGATCGATGTTAGACTTGCAGAATGGGCAGGTTTGTGTCGGTGCGTCATTCATGTTCGAGCTCATAATTATCTACTTTTTAGATAATTTAATATCTAGATTAGCGCTGTTGCGAAAGGGGTTTCGCAACAGCATGGCCAAAACGATACGAAGTAAGGGCCATCAGGCGTTGTGTGAGGCAATTATTGCAGCACGCAACGATGCCGGACTCACACAAGCAGGACTTGCCAAAAGACTGAGGTGTCATCAGTCTTTTGTTGCCCGCGTCGAAAGTGGTGAACGCCGGGTGGACGTCATTGAGCTAATAGTGCTCGCGCGAGCGATCGGTTTATCAAGCATCAAATTCCTCGAAATTGCCGAGCAGGCTACCCCACCCGATCACAGGATATAACGCAGATAAGAGACTTTGCGGTGTGCGAACCCATGAGTGAATGAAGGTCCGGGTGATCATTCTGTCGATAGTATCAGTTGAGGGCGGCAGAGGCTGAACGTTTGTCAGCAAAAATTCGCTTATGGCGGAAGTCAATATTAAAGTATTTTGGCGAGTTTAATGCATACTCGAATAAAGAATACTTCTGCTCCTATTTCTCGTTAGTTTCTATCGCCATGGATCTTATTACCAAGTTTATTGACGTAAGCTAAATTTGGATGGAACGCCTCGCTTGAAGAGCAGTGAAATTCTATTCGGTTATCACAGAGGCGAATATAGAAATATTCCTAGTGACCAGTAGAATCTGCAAATGCAAAACTCCTACCAAGTGATTCGAATGTAGACTACCTATCGAAATAGGAGAGACTTCTGTGCAGAATGATAAACGTCATGCAATGATCCGTGATAGCCTGCAAAAGAAGGGGAGCTCCCTAGCTGCGATCGCAAAAATGCTTGGCGTCAGGCCTCAATCTGTAATTATTGTCAGCCAAGGTCATCGGAAATCCGAGAAAATTCATAGAGCGTTATCGGGTGCTTTAAATGTAGATATTCACGAACTTTTTCCCGAATTCTATCCTAAGGAGCACAGCATAAAATAAAAAAGGCTTAGTTGGTGGAACAACTAAGCCTCTTGTGAGTGAGCATGGCCCACACATTTTCTCTACGCCTGCTTCGCTCATTCAGCATCAAATGTCAACCGTTTCGCAGCCGTCAGCGGCATTGCGGAGCAATTGGCCAACATAATCTGAATTGAACAGGAACCATCATGTTTAACGAACAAGATACCTTGTGCACTGCGCAAGCCCATGACGCTATGGCCGGCGTAACCGCCAACTATGTCACCCCACCCCCGTTTTCAGTGCCGCTGAAAAGCCGTGCGACCCGAAAGTTTTCCTGGAAAAACCGTGATCGATGCAGCGGTTCAATTGTGGTCTCGTTGAATGGCGTCATGATCACGCTGCACTTCGAAAGTAAACTTGAGCTGATGGTGATCATGTTCTTGCTTGGGCGCGGTGACGTTGTCGAAATCTGGGATCAACCGCCTCATGTTACCTATCTGAAGGCCGATGGTAGCATTGGAAAGCACACATACGACTTCCGCGTTGTTCTCGACGACAACAGCGTTATCGCCATCGCGGTCAAACCAAAGGCCAAAGCTGCAAAGGCAGCTTTCCAGGCTGATATGGCCCGTGTCGCGCAAGCCACGCCAAAATCCTTTGCCGACCACGTCGTTGTTATGTCAGAGGCAGACTTCACTCGTGCCCAAGTGATAAACGCGACGCGCTACTTTGAATTTAGCAAAGACATAGATCTTGAGGCTGATGTCGTCGTCCGAGATGTCATCAAGGACATAAATGGCGCGATCTCAATAGCCGAGGTTGTTGGTCAGACTGGGCTTGCAGGACGCGCATATCGCGCAATTGTCCGAGCAGTATTCGCGAATGAGATCTCGCCAGTCGCAGATGGAGTCATTTCCCACAAAACAATTGTTCTGCCGGCTCATGCTGGAGGACAACACTAATGTTTAGTTATCACCCTTGCGACATCGTGGCGATCAACGCAAAGCGACACAATATCGTTTTCCAAACCAAGGATGCGATTGGTGTTCGACCCGAAGATGATCCGGATGCGCCGACCGAGACCTTCAGCAATACGGCCATTGAGGCACTGCGCCGCACCAACCAATGGCGCTACTTTCCGAACCTTGAGGCTCAAAACCGACTACTGCGTCGCACACAAAAGCAAGGTTTTGCGCTTCTAAGCGCATCGAAGAAGGATCGCGAGAAAGCCATTTTCATCTTTATGGAAATTATGGCTTTGAAGCAGCTACGAGATGAGGGCGTCATCGTCCTCACACCCGAAAGCCTGGAGGAAAACTGGCACAAATTCACCAGTATCCTAAACGATCGCGAGATCGCACGACGGTTGTGCGGACGTGCACTTCGTGCCGGTGAAGAACTCCCACTTCGAAAACCACATCGCCCAGCGACGCTTCTTAAGAAGATGAAGCGGCTGAGCACCCACAATTATGACATCGGATGCTTGCTTCCGCAGTATGGGCAAGACAAGTCGGATGCTGGACGATTGTCGGCGGAAACTGAACAGTTCATCTCGGACTACATTCGGGCATATGCCGACCCTGACCAACCAAAAAAGTCCCACATCGCTTGCGAATGTATCACTGCGATGAAAGAGGAAAACCAACGGCGGGTAAAAGCTGGAGAACCAGAACTAGTCGCATCTGAACGGTCAGTTGAGCGCAGGATCGAGAAACTTGATCCCTTTGAGATCACCTGCTTCCGCGAGGGTGTTGATGAGGCCAGGCGGCGATATGCATCTGCCAAAGGGGGTGTTGCCGTTCAGTTCCCGCTGGAGGGCGTCGAATTGGATGCTTGGATGGGTGATATCCGAACGATCTTCACACGGCTCGGAATCATGCAGATGTTGCCGAAAGAGATTCAAGATGCGGTGCCTCGAGGCCGGCGCTGGATCTATGCCGCCATTGACCGCGCCACGCGCGTCGTCGTTGGTCTTCGGATTGCTGAGACCCAGAGTTCAGAAGAAGCCCGCAAAGCTCTCAACATGGTGTTTGTTGACAAGACAGAGTTCGCACTGGCAGCGGGGGCTGAAAGCCATTGGGCATACTTCGGCGGCATGCATCAACTTGCATGTGACACAGGCAGTGACTTCATTTCTGACGACTTCACCACAGCAGTGAATACATGTGGTTCGAGTATCTCTTTTCCGCCTGTCAAAGTACCAGAGCTCCGTGGAAGGGTTGAACGCCTGTTCGGCACAATGGCCAGGCAGCTAATGCCGCGTCTGACCGGTCGAACCTTTTCGAGCATTGAGGAGCGTGGCGATCACCCTACCGAAGACCGTGTCGTTCTTGACGATGATGACCTTCTGCGCATTCTCGTTCTCTATGTCGTGGACTTCTATCACCATCAACGACATCGCGGTTTGGGCGGTCAAACACCCGCCAATAGATGGGCAGAGTTGGCAGAGAACTATGGGGTGTCAGAGCCACCGGACATCAATACACGCCGGGTGGCCTTTGGCATTGAGTTCAACCGTAAACCTTCAAAAATGGGTGTCGTTTGCTACGGCAATCATTATTCCTGCCCCGAGCTTGAGGTTTGCTGGCGCAAACATCCCAAACGTAGTGTTCGCTTTCGCATTGATCCGGCAAATATCGGGGCTGTGTCCGTCGAAATCGATAAGATGTGGTATCAAGCCAATGCGGTGAATGGCGAAGAATTGGAGGGGGTGACGCTCCCAGAATGGATCCAAGGGCTCCGCGATATTCGCAAAAAATACGCGAATGAAGCCTTGCTGACGCTCAAACTGCGCAACGACACCATCGCGAAGATTAAGGCTATCAATACCGCTGCGCGTAAGCGGGCACAGCTACTCCCTATAGAGTTCTCCGAAGCGCGCCTGAAAGAACTTGAGAAGCGGCTTTGTGCTGGCACGATGTTCGACCATCCACAGACTCCACCCGTCCAAAGTGACGAGGTGCCATTTGGCCGAAAGGTGCATCCGCACATCCCTGAGCTCGACAACCAAGACCCCGAGGTGACTGATCAGCGTCCGACTGATCCAGACGAAGGTGAATGGAAAATCGAGGAGTAGGTGTATGGATCAGGGTAATTTAGACCGCATCGCCAAAGTTATCGTTAAACTGCGCGCAAAGGTTTTGCTGACTGACAATCATAGAAAGTTGGAGGAGGCCATTGGTCTCCTCATAGCAACTCGCCGTGCTGAACTGGAAGCTGGGGCGGCACAAGAAGCCTATGGCGTTGCTGTTGTCGGCAACCCCGGCTCCGGTAAATCGACAGCCTTGGCCCATCTTTTCCGGACGCATCCAACGCTACAGCTGCTTCAGCCTGATGTTGTCCAGGCTGACGTAGCCAGCTTTCTGGTGCCTAGTCCCTCAACTTTAAAAATGGTCGGATTGTCATGCCTGACAGGGTTGGGATACCCGTTGAGGCGCGATCGGACTGCTGGGATTATCTGGGAGCTGGTGCAGCACCATTTGAAGCAGCGACAAACGCTGCTCCTGCACCTGGATGAAGCGCAGGATTTGATGCGGACCCGCAGTGCGCGTGAAATGACCGCTGTGGTCAATACGCTGAAGTCTCTGATGCAGGGCAAAGATTGGCCTGTCGGATTGGTTCTGAGTGGTCTTCCGGACCTGAAGGAACTTCTCAACAATGACACGCAGCTTGGGCGTCGTTTTGAACCCATCGAGTTTGCACCGATCAGTTTTGAAGCCGATGGCGGCAACGTCGCCAAAATCGTCGAACGATATGGCCTCGATGCTAATTTGAGCGTCGATGAAGGTATTCTCGGACGGGACGCGGTCCAGAGGATCATTTATTCTGGGTCAAGCGAACTCGGCATTACAATTCAGCTGATCATTGAAGCGATCCGCGAAGCAATGCTGTGTGGGTCATCTCACCTGAGCAGAGAGCACTTCATTCGGGCTTTCTCCAGGCGATCTGGCTGCGTTGATGACCTGAATCCCTTCGTAAGGGAGGATTTCACAGAAATTGATCCGAGGCTATTGTTGACCACGAATGAAGACTTGGTGACGGCCGATACCGTTTGGAGCGGCCTGAAATGAGCCGACTTGGGCTGACTCTGCCACATCGCCAATACGAGACACCCTATTCATATGTTTCACGTCTGGTTGCGTTGAATGGCGTAAAGTTCGCTGAAGACTTTGTGTCTGACATCGGATTGTCATGGCAAGCGATCTGGGAGGGCGATGAAGCAGCCGTCCGCGACATGGCCTGTCTTGCATCGCAAGATCCCGAGGCTTTGCTTAGATGCAATATCCACCGCTTATCGGCAACGGAGCTCATAGTTGGGGGAGAGATCTTCCCTAGCACGAACTTGCAGCGGACAAGTTTGAAAGTGTGCCCTCGATGCCTACGGGAGGACCAGCAAAAGTATGGTCAATTCGGTCCATATTTCAGGGTATACTGGGCTACTTCACACTCTCGGGTTTGTACGCACCATGGGATGCTGTTGCTTACTGTTCCGAAAGGTGTTCACCGACGGAGCGCCATGGATACATGGGGGCAACTTAGCGACCAGTGGGCGCTTATCGAGGACGAAGCGCTGGTCCCCTATGATAGGCTCAGCGCAGGTTTTCCACAATATCAGATAAAACGCTTGGCGGGTAAGCATTCTAACGTTTGGTTGGATCAGTTCCCTTTGGCTATAGCTAGTCAGCTTTGCGAATATTTAGGAATGGCGCTTCTGCATAGTGACAGGCGATCGACCGCTTCGTGTACTTCAGAAGAGCTAGTGATCGCGATTGAACGTGGTTTCGACGCTGCACAACATGGCCCAACTAGAATTTGGAATGCGCTAAGGGAAGTCCGACGAAGTTCGACCGCAATGGGCAGCACTTTCCTCAGCGATTTCGGGATTTTGCATAACTGGCTCAAAAAGACCAAGCAGGATGATATCGACCACCGACCCATCTTGGATGCCTTCGCGCAATTCGGTTTTCAGGAGTATTCATTTGCACCAGGCGAACGCTTTCTAGGACTAGTTTGCCCAGAAAGAAGGAATTACTGCCCGGTGTCACTTGCGCAGGACTATGGTCTGGACATTGTGATGGCGCGAAAAATCCTACGAGGATTGCAAGGCGACTCCAAGCCGTACAAGACTCCTATTGTCAAAGCGGATTGGGCTGGCCCCTTCGTTGAACGTTTTTGTCGGTCATTGCTGCCTCACGAAACGGAGGCGGCTCTGGGTGTTGATAGGGCGGTATTAGCGCGTCTGGTGGAGAACAAATTGCTCGCAGCGCCGATCAAAATAGCGGGCTGCAATGATCGCTATGATCCCGATGACCTTTCAAGGTTTCAACAGAAAATATTTGCGCGCAGCAAACCCGTCAACACGCAATCCGACGGTTTCGCGTTGATGAGAGAATTGCGAACAATGTTCTCTATTCGACTGGATACAATGTGCCAATGGATCTGCTCAGGCTTTGTGACAAAGGTTGAGCACTGCAAGGACGCGACTGCGTTTCAGGACATTGCTCTGAGCATTGACGAGGTGCGTAGCAAGTTGGCGCAATCGCGGCAGCCCGACTTCTCCAAGGCAGAGCTAAAATCGATCCTCTGCGTCAACGACACCACGACTGCACACCTGGTCCGCGAGAAGTTGATCTCCGGCGAAAAACTGAAAAACAGCTTCAACAACAAGATCGAGCATCGGTTCTGGCCTAAGGATATCGATGACTTTCTCGAAGAATATGTATCGCTTGGGCTTTTCGCAAAGACCCTGTTCTTGCAGCCATTCGCCGCCCGTCAACGGCTCGCGAGGAATGGTGTTCTGCCTTTGGAACTTCCGCCAAAGTGCAGCCGGATTTTTCTGCGTAAGGATCTGACAGAGTGCGTATTGACGGTGCCGCTCGATTGGCGGAGTCTAGTTAACTCGTAGCCCGTTTTTTGCAAAGAGGTCGAAGTCTCATGCCGCAAGTTAATCAGCGCTCCAATGAAGACGAAACAGACTTTGATGAACACAGATTGCCAATTACAGATGACCGCCTCTGCGTTGAATGCAGCCAACCTTTGCCAATACAGGCCACACGATGTAGTCATTGTGGCATTTCTCAAAAAACTTGGCTTCGGCGTGTCGTGACGCTGGGGGTAGTGCTCGGTGTACTACTTTCGGTTTTGTCGCTGGTTGCAATAGCGTTTCAGGTGAGCGACTTTGTCAAAGACACGGTGGGACGGGACGTAAATTTCGCGATTTCATCGCCGCGATGCTCGCAAAATCAATATAGCGCTACGCTGTGGAATCTGGAAACCGATCAACCACTTAAATTGGAAAGCGTGCGGCTAGTAGCTATAAACGGAGAACCGAGTTCCGTTGATTTAGTAGGTGGCACAGGAAGTTCGCGTAGTGAGATTGATGAACTCCTCCCGGTTGGCCTCCCATGGTCAGTCGAATTTTTTAGGGGTGGTCTCAATTTAGACTACGCAAATTTAAACTGTGCCGTCTGCAACCTGGATTTTGAAGTAACGGTCGCCCGCTTCAATGGGTCAAGGCCGACAGCGAAGACATTCTCCTGCCAAGCAGTCCGATAGTCACTCATCAAAGTTTAGAATAGTATTCGGCGTCTTTGACGGCTGACCCAGCACACACGGAATTTCTGGACGTCATCCGCACAGCACCGCTCTGCTGAATGACAAACTGGGTGTCGAAAAGTGCAATTCATGTGTCTATGAAATTATCTAAGTATCTGATTTGTAACATTTATGGTATTTTTTTAGTTCACAACTGACTGTCGTTCGACATAGATACTGATTGTTATATACTGGGCGCATTCACGCGGCGGCGAAAGCCGCAGGTCAAGTCAGTTGTCGTATGGCAGCGCAGATTTCCGTCCCATGCCGGTGTAGGCCTCAAAACCCGCCTCAAGCGCGTAATCGCACGAATACATGTTGCGCAGGTCCGCCATCCGGGGTGAGGTCATGCGCGCTGCCATATCGCGTAAGTCCAATGCACGGAATTCGTTCCATTCCGTCAGTAAAACCACCGCGTCTGCCCCTTCAACGGCGCTGTAGGGGTCATCAAACCAAGTGACGTGCGGCAAGAGCGCCTCACCCTCTCGGAACGCCTGTGGGTCAACCACGCGGACGTTGGCGCCGAGACCCACCAAGGCGGGAACCACTGTCAGAGCAGGTGCGTCGCGCATGTCGTCAGTGTCGGGCTTAAATGTGAGGCCAAGGACGGCGATTGTCTTTTTGCGAAGGTTTTCGTCGCAAAGATCGACGATCTTGTCGACCATCAGGCGCTTTACCTCTTCGTTTACTTTGATCACTGTTTCGACGATTTGCAGGGGGCGCGCATGATCTTGGCCGATACGGGCCAAGGCTTTGGTATCTTTTGGAAAACATGATCCGCCATAGCCTGGGCCCGCTTGCAAAAACTTTGGTCCAATCCGGCTATCAAAGCCCATCCCGTTGGCTACGTCTTTGACGTCCGCACCTGTGCGTTCGCACAGCATGGCGATTTCGTTGATGAAGGTTACTTTGGTCGCAAGAAATGCGTTCGCCGCATATTTGATCATCTCGGCCGTTTCGAGGTCAGTTGTCAGCACAGGATGATCGCGCAAGGAAAGCGGGCGGTAGACTTCACGCATGACCTCTTCGCCACGCGCCGATTGTACGCCGACGACGACCCGATCTGGATGCATGAAGTCATCAATCGCGGCGCCTTCGCGTAGAAATTCCGGGTTGGAAACAACATCGCACGCCAACTCTGGTCGGGTTTGTTGCATCAGGTCCGATACTTGTTTGTTTGTGCCGACCGGAACAGTAGATTTGATAACGATGACGGTAGGTTTTTCCAGAACCTCGGCCACCTCTTTGACGGCGCCGAAAACAAAGCTGAGGTCGGCATGCCCGTCACCGCGTCTGCTGGGGGTACCCACCGCGATAAAGACAGCATCGGCACCATCCGTTGCATCCTTTAGGTCGTCGGTGAACGACAAACGACCGGCTGCCATATTGCGCGCCATAAGCGTATCGAGGCCCGGTTCAAAGATTGGCGTTTGCCCGTCACGCAACAGCGCAAGTTTGCCTTGGTCCTTGTCGACGCAAACAACTTCATGCCCGAAATCTGAAAAGCATACACCTGATACCAAACCCACGTAGCCTGTCCCGATCATCGCAATCTTCATGGTCAATTCTTTCTTATGGCGCAGCTTATTGGCAGGCCTAGTCAAACTTGCTTAACAG
Source organism: uncultured Paracoccaceae bacterium (assembly GCA_947488605.1). Lineage (GTDB taxonomy): Bacteria > Pseudomonadota > Alphaproteobacteria > Rhodobacterales > Rhodobacteraceae > Yoonia. Next base: position 420,569 of record CANKZJ010000003.1, read on the forward strand.
AGGGTTTAAACCCTACTTGTCGTAATAGTCCCTGTACCATGTAACGAACTGTCGAACACCCTCGGGTACATCGGTTTGCGGTGCATAGCCTGTCAGCCGCTGGAGTAAGCTATTATCGGCCAATGTCTCGTGAACATCGCCTTTTTGCATGTCCAGAAAGTTCTTTTGCAGGGTCAGCCCCAAAGCGTCCTCAATGGCAGTGATGAAGGTCATCAAGGGGACTTTGGTGCCGTTGCCGATGTTGACCACGCGAAATGGTGCAACCGGACTGAGGCTGTCGCCCTGCGCGATGTCGTCGGCGCTTGCAGGCTCCTGCGGAGGCACGTCAATCAGCATGCGGATGGCACGAACGATATCTGTCACATAGGTAAAGTCGCGCGCCATATTGCCGTGATCATAGACGTCGATAGGATCGCCATTCAGCCCCGCTTTGACGAATTTGAACAAGGCCATGTCGGGCCGCCCCCAAGGGCCGTAGACCGTAAAGAACCGGAACATTGTCGTGGGGATTTTCCAAAGGTGCGCGTAGGAATGGGCCATATGTTCATTCGCCCGCTTGGTGGCTGCATAAAGCGTTAGAGGCGTATCCGTGCGCTGCGTCTCTTCAAACGGCATTTCGGTACTTGCGCCGTAAACGGACGACGTCGAGGCCATCAAGAGGTGTTCAACGCCGTGCATACGGGCGCATTCAGTCACGTTGAACGTGCCCATGACGTTTGATTCCATGTAGGCGCGAGGGTTCTCGAGAGAATACCGCACACCTGCCTGTCCGGCCAGATGAACAATGATGTCGGGTTTGGCTGCATCACATGCGGCTGAGAGGGCCTCAAAGTCCTCTAGATATCCTTCGGTGCAGGTGAAATGCGCGTTTTGCAGCAAGTTCTGATGCCGCCGCTGTTTCAGCGTCACATCATAGTAATCTGTCATCGCGTCGTAGCCCACGACACGAAACCCCTCGTCCAAAAGGAGTTGCGCGAGGTGATAGCCGATAAAACCCGCCGTTCCGGTGATGAAAACTGTGCGCATGAAGGGACCTTAGCTGAGGTAAAGCCCCTTCGTTTACTGACAAGTCCCAGGCAAGGTCAATCGTGCTAGAGTAGACCGTTGGGCAAAGGTTGCTCGTTCGCTGTGTTGATGCGGCGGAACCAAAGGGTCAGCATCGTCGATGTGATCACGATAAACAGTGAATAGAGCACCGGAACTGCCATGACAGATTGCGCTTCCATACCGCTGAACGTGAATGCGATGATCGCGATTGCTAACGGACCGTTCTGGATGCCAGTCTCAAGTGCGACCGTGCGAGCGTTGCGCGGATGCAACTTCAGCATCATTGAAAACCCATAGCCCAAGGCAAAACCAAAGAGCCCCAATACGATCGAGCCAAAGTACGTGGCCCATGTCGTTGTCAGCAGGAATTCCCAGTTGCGCGGAATCCACGACACGATCAGGAACAGAATAAAGAAGATCGCAAGCATCGAGCCCATGAACTCCGTCACCGCACCGACGTTAGAGTTGAATTTACGCAGCACCATGCCAATGGCCACCGGCACAAGCAGCAAGACAAGCGTCGCAATGATGTTTTCGCGTGGGATATCCAGATCAAGTGCGCCCGCATAAATCACCAAAACGATTGGGATCATGATCACACCAAAGACCGTAGAGGTCACGGTCATCAAGACCGACAAAGCCAGATTGCCTTTGGAAAAATAAGCGAAAATATTGGATGTTGTTCCGCCCGGCATACAAGCCATGATCAAGATACCAATCTTGATTGGGTCAGAGACGGGCAATGTTGATGCGAGGATGAAACCAATGAGGGGCATGAAGCCGTATTGGGACACGACCCCAATCATCAATCCATAAGGACGTTTAAGCGCCAAGATGAAATCGCGCGGGGTCAGGGACGCGCCCATGCCAAGCATGATCACAAAAATCATCAAGGCCAGAATGGCCTGTTCGAGTGGTCCAACCATCGTCTAGCCCTCCGCCTTTGTTTCTTCTGCACGCAAGTCTTTGCGCAGGATTTTACCGACGTTCGACTTAGGCAACTCATCACGGAATTCGACCGCTTTGGGCACCTTATAGGCCGTCAGATGTTCTTTGCAGTATGCGCGAACGGCATCTTTGTTGAGCGTATCATCTCGCTTCACGATGAACGCCTTTACGGCCTCGCCCGACGCACCATCAGCGACGCCGATGACGGCGACTTCTTCAACACCGGGGTGGGCAGCGATCACATCCTCGATCTCGTTGGGATAGACGTTGAAACCGGACACTAGGATCATGTCCTTCTTGCGATCCACGATGCGGAAATAGCCGTCTTCTTCCATCAGACCGATGTCACCGGTCAGAAGCCAGCCGTTCTGGATCGTCTTTGCGGTCTCTTCGGGCTTGTTCCAATAGCCTTTCATGATCTGCGGGCCTTTGGCGATCAACTCGCCAGGTTCACCTTGCGGGACATCAGCGCCGTCTTCATCCACACATTTCACGTCTGTCGAAGGCAGCGGCACACCAATCGAATTGAGGCGGCTTTTGCCATAGGGGTTGAATGTCAGGATGGGTGACGACTCGGTCAATCCGTACCCTTCAAGCAGAGGCTTTCCTGTCAGTTCTTCCCAACGTTCGGCAACAACGCCTTGGGTCGCCATGCCACCGGATGATGCGAACTTAAGGTGCTTTGGCGGCGTGTCCTGAAACCAAATCTCGCCATTGAGGCCGTTGAAAAGTGTATTCACGCCACTCATCCACGTGATCTTATAGTTCTCGAACGCGCGCTTGAGATTGCTCAGCGGGCGCGGGTTCGGGATGAGGATGTTGTGGGCACCTTGGGAATAGAGGCCAAGGAAGTTCACGGTAAAGGCAAACACATGATAGAGCGGCAGTGCGGTCAGGGCGACTTCTTTGCCCTTCTCGAACTGCTCAATCAGCTCCATCGTTTGTTCCATATTCATCAGAATATTGGTGTGGGTCAGCATCGCACCCTTGGACACACCTGTGGTCCCGCCAGTGTACTGCAAACAAGCAACATCATCGGGGTCGATTGTGGTGCGGTATCCTTCGAGCGCAGTATGCAACTCAGCGTGTTTGGCACGACCTGCATTCACCGCATCGGGCAAACGAATGTGAGCGACTTCGATCGGGTGGATCGTCTTGTCCCAATATTTCTGTACGGCACCGACGATCATCTGCGGCATTTTTGGCAGAAATTCAGCGACGCGGGTCACAATCACATTCGGGATCGGATGACCCTTCATCGCGTCGACCAATTTATCGGCAAACATATCGACAACTACGATGGCTGACGGTTGCGCATCTTCAAACTGCTTTGCCATCTCTTCGGCTGTATAAAGCGGGTTCACGTTCACCAGAACGCAGCCAGCCTTAAAGATCGCCATCGCAGCGATAGGGTAGCCAAGGCAGTTGGGCACTTGAATGGCCACACGGTCACCTGCTGACAGACCTGCGATCTCGCGCAGATAAACGGCAAGCGCATCTGACATCTCGTCAGCTTGGCGGTAGGTCAGGGTGCCATTCATGCCGTTGGGCAGGCATGTCGTAAAGGCGGGTCTATCTTGATACACATCCGCAATCGCGCTGACAAAGCCGCCGATGGTGCGGTGTTGCGGGGCATCGATAGTCTTGCGAACCGACGGGCCGTAAAAAGCCGTCCAAGGACGTTCTTGATCTAACACAGGGGGCTTCCTCCCAAAAGCGATTACGATAGACTAGCCAGACTGAGCGTTTTGTGAAGCCACAACCGGAGTTTTCAGCAGATATGACCTAACGTCTTGTCCGCATTGCAACGCTTTAGGACGAAGTTTCTCTATCAGGGTCTGCGACGTTCAGCGTCGACCACGTATCGTCTTTGGCCGGTTTTGGCGGTGTGTCGCAAGCACGGCGATGAATATTCACCTTAGCGATAAAATTCGCCGAAATTGGTGCGGTCACGAAAAGAAAGCCCATGATCAGCAATTCATGCGTCGAAGGTTCGCCAATATCGAACGAGTGAATGATGGATCCAAGCAACAACATGCCAATGCCTATGGTGCCAACCTTGGTGGGGGCATGCAGGCGGGTCATCGGGTCATTGAATTTGAGCAAGCCAATCACGCCAACAAGGACAAACCCCGATCCGATCACCAATGACAGGCTGACGATATATGTGCCGATAATCTGTGCGGTCATTCGATAATGTCCCCCCGCAAGATGAACCGTGCCATCGCGACGGTCGAAACAAAGCCAAGCATGGCGATCAACAGCGCCACCTCAAAGTAGATTTGCACACCTTGGTGGATACCAAGCACAATCACGAGACCAAGCGCATTGATAACCATTGTATCCAGCGCAAGGATGCGGTCGCCTGATGTCGGCCCTAGAACCAGTCTGACCATCGACATGATTTGACCCAAAGCCAAAGCCACAAACGTGATGGCGAGGGCGACATTGAGAAATTGCGTTGCAAGTATCATGAGAAAATCTCCAACAGGCGGGCCTCGTAGCGGGTCAGAATTTCGTCGCGCACGGCGTCAGGGTCGTTCGTGTGCAGGACGTGCACCAGCAGGCTATGCCCTTGGTCAGACAAATCTGCAGACACGGTGCCCGGTGTGAGCGTGATTGTTCCTGCCAACATCGTAATCGCTTCGGGTTCGCGCAGCTTTAGTGGCACGACAATCCAAGCAGGTTTCAACTTTGACGTTGGCACTGTCAGAACGATCCAAGCCACCTCGATATTGGCCACGATAATGTCCCAGATCACGATCATGCTGTAGCTGATCATCTTGCCCGGACGAAAACCCTTTGGCGTATCCGGCCACCAGATTGATGTGCTCCAGGGGATGATGATGCCAAGAATGAAACCGAAGACGATCATCCCAGCAGAGATTTCGTTCTGCAAGAACATCCAGACGATGGTCAGGATCAGCGTCAACAACGGGTGAGGCAGAAGCCAATTGTACGCGCGTCCCATGTCAATGATCCTCCGTTGATGGTTTGCTAAGCTTGCCGGGCGTGTCGACAACGGTCGAAATATAGGGCTCGGGATCGAAAAGCTGTGCTGCGACGGCGGTGGTGTAGCTGTGCACTTGACCCGCAAAAATCGTATGTGCCGCCAAAAGCGCGATAAGGCCTCCGACTGCCACATAAGACATTGTGGCAGGCACAGGTGCTGGAATAGCGCCCTCTGGTGCGGCGACACTTTTGGCTTTCCAGAAAAGGATACTGCCTGCACGCGCAAATCCGACGATGCTGATCAGGCTTGAGACAAGCACGATCACCCAGATCCAAACCATCAGATCGGTTCCATATGCAGCATCGAGGACCAGTAACTTCCCCAGGAATCCTGACAAAGGCGGCAAGCCTGCCATCGCAATGGCGCCAGCAAAGAACAATCCTGCTGTCAAAGTCGCACCTGCAACGGGGGGCTGCGGTGTCAGGTCAAGATTGGCGCGGCTTGACCGCACAAGATCTGCAATCAGGAACAATGCCGCACCTGCCAATGTCGAATGCACGATGTAATAAAGTGCTGCCGCGATCCCGACGGGGCTAAAGAGCGCGATGGATACCAACACCATGCCCATCGATCCAATGATCGAGAAAGCCACGAGGCGATCCAGCCGTTTGGCCGCAAGCACACCTGTCATCCCGATAGCGAGCGAGATCAGCGCCGCTGGCAGTAACCACACATCGTGCAAGCCAGAGGTCACAGCCAGATCAGGCGGAAAGATCATCGTGTAGACACGAATGATCGCATAAGCGCCCACTTTGGTCATGATCGCAAAGAGGGCCGCGACTGGTGCCGGGGCTTCGGCATAGCTGGACGGGAGCCAGAAATGTAGTGGCACAAGGGCCGCTTTGATGGCGAAGACCAAGATCAGCAGGACTGCCGCGACGCGGATACCGACGGTCTCATCAGGGGTTATCAGTTGTACCCGATTAGCCAGATCAGCCATGTTCAGCGTGCCTGTTTCTGCATAGATCGCACCCAGTGCAAACAGAAACAGGGTCGATCCGATCAGGTTGAACAGCACATATTGCACACCTGCCCGTAGTCTTGTGGTGCCGCCGGAATGGATCATCAAACCGTAAGAGGCGATGAGCAGGACTTCGAAGAAAACAAACAGGTTGAAAAGGTCGCCGGTCAGGAACGCGCCCAGAATACCCATCAATTGGAATTGGAATAGCGCATGGAAATGCCGCCCGCGGCCATCCCAACCCGAACTGATGGCATAGATCAGCACAAAGAGGGCAAGAACGACAGTCAGCAACACCATCATCGTCGAAAGCCTGTCGCCGACCAACACGATGCCAAAGGGTGCCGCCCAATCGCCCAACTGGTACAACATGATCGTGCCGTCAGACGTATTCCATGCAAGCCCGCCAGCGATCGCGATCAGTGTCAAAACACCCGTGATCGAAAACACGCGCTGAATACCGATGTGATACCGCGCGGCCAGAATGATGAAAGGCGCCAGCATTGCGGGTAATATGACGGGCGCTATCAGCCAATGGGTCATGACGTGCCCTCCGGCGGATCTTGCGGTACGTCAGGGCAGTCATCGACATGATCATCGTCCGACCCCAGAAATGCGCCAAGTCCGATCATCACCACAACAGCCGTCATGCCGAATGAAATAACGATTGCTGTCAGTACCAGCGCTTGTGGCAGAGGGTCGGTGTAAACCGTGATATCATCGCGCAAAACAGGCGGGGCACCCACTGCCACACGCCCGGATGTGAACAGAAAGACGTTCACGGCATACGTCAGCAAAGAAATCCCCAAGATCACCGGGAAAGTCCGCAGGCGCAAAACCAGATAGATCCCTGCAGCAGTCATGATGCCAATGGCAGAGGCGAGAAGGAGTTCCATTTACACGCCCTCCTTTTCCGGCTGAACGGGGCGTGATGGGTCAATGTCCATTGGGTACATCGCGGTCCGGGACTCTTTGCGCCGCGCCAATCGCGAGAAGCTTTCAAGCGACAGCATCACGGCACCAACGACCGAAAGGAAAACGCCGACATCAAAGAGCGCCGCTGTCGCGAGTTCGAATTCCTCAAACGGCGGAATGCGCACGTAGGTAAAGTCGGACGTCAGGAACGGTTTGTTCACGAACCATGATCCTACGCCGGTAAAGCCTGCGACCAGAACACCGGCGCCAATGACGCCGTGATAAGGGTATTTCAGGCGTGAAGATGTCCAAGAAAAACCGCTGGCCATATATTGCATCACCACACCAATCGACACGATGAGACCCGCGATAAAGCCCCCGCCAGGTTCATTGTGGCCGCTCAGGAAGATGTAGAAGCCGACCATCATCACGATGGGCATCATGCCGCGTGTCAGGACGACCATCATCATGGGGTGAATACCGCCCGCCTGCGGTTCTTTGGGCTTGCGGTTCAGCAAACGCTCGCGGACCGGACCACCCAAAAGCGCCTCGGTCAGCGCATAAATCAGCAAGGCTGCTATGCTGAGCACGATAATCTCGCCGAAGGTATCAAAGCCACGGAAATCGACCAAAATAACGTTTACGACGTTTGTGCCGCCGCCACCTTTATAGGAATTGGCGAGGTGGAATTCCGAGATGGGCGAGGCGACCGGATCACGCAGCATATAATGATAAGCAAGCGCGAAACTGGCCAATCCGCCCGCGATGGCAACGCCAGCATCGCGCATGCGCCTCAGTACGGTACTTTCAACCGGTGTCCGGTTCGGCAGGAAGTTGAGCGCCAGCAACAGTAGAATGATCGTTACCACCTCGACAGTGAACTGCGTCATCGCCAGATCAGGTGCGCTGAGGAACACAAACCCGATCGACACCATCAAACCCACAATCCCGATCAAGATCAGAGACAGGAAACGGTTGCGGTGCAAAAATACCATGCCAATCGTGGCCGCAACCAACATGCCCCAGCCCGAAATCAAGACTGGATCAGCGTTTTGCATTTCATGGGTCGGCGCGCCGAGCGTGCCTGTGGTCCAAGCGTAGTACCCTGCAGCCACAATCGTGATCGTCCCGACGGCGGCGTAGCGTGAAAACGCCCCATTATGCAGTGGCAGGATTAAAATCTGAGCGAGACGCGCGATGCCCTCGACGATGCCTTCAAAGATAACTTTTGCTTCTGGGCGTGGTGTGTTTTCCCAAAGACGTAAAGCGGGCCTAAAGATCGCCAGCATAAACAGACCACCCGCAACAGCGATGATCGACATATAAAGCGCAGGCACCAAACCGTGCCAGATTTTCAGATGCGCCGAAGGCATCTCTGCGGCATTGCCCAACACGGACGCGGTGACCAGCTTCACGAACGGCTCGGCCAGAAACGGTGCGACGCCAATGACGACAACGGGGATGATCAGCAGGGCAGGTGGCAGCCAAAGTCCCGCACCCGGATCATGTGGTCTTGCGGGGTAGTCATCGCGCACCGGTCCAAAGAACACATGTGCAATCAACCGGAAACAATAAGCAGCTGAAAAAAGCGAACCTACGGTAGCCAAGACAGGCACCAGCCAAGGGTTATTGAAAAGAACCGTATGATTGGCCTCTTCCAGCATCATCTCTTTGGACAAGAACCCGTTCAGCAACGGGATGCCGGCCATCGACAAAGCAGCCAATGAGACAATCATAAAGGTGACCGGCATCAGGGTGCGCAAACCACCCAACCGCCTGATGTCGCGCGTGTGCGCCTCGTGATCAATGATACCGGCGGACATGAACAAGGCCGCTTTGAAGGTCGCGTGGTTCAGAATGTGGAACACGGCTGCCATCGCGCCAAACGCGGTGCCAGTACCCAGCAACATCGTAATCAGACCCAAATGGCTGACAGTTGAAAACGCGAGCAAGGCCTTCAGGTCATGTTTGAAGAGCGCAATAACCGCGCCAAGCACCATCGTGATCAGTCCCGCTGACGTGACAATCACGAACCATTCCGTTGTCCCGGACAGAACCGGCCACATCCGCGCCATCAGGAATATGCCGGCTTTTACCATTGTGGCCGAGTGCAGGTATGCGGACACGGGCGTGGGTGCTGCCATGGCGTGTGGCAACCAAAAGTGGAACGGGAACTGCGCTGATTTGGTGAAACACCCCAGCAAGATCAGGATCAGGGCAGGCACATAAAGCGGATCAGCTTGGATCAACTCGCGGTTCTGCAAGATGACACTCAGGTCATAACTGCCTACGATCTGACCAAGGATCAGCATGCCACCAATCATCGCCAGACCGCCCATCCCTGTGACGGTCAATGCCATGCGTGCGCCCTGACGGCCCTCGGGCAGGTGTTTCCAATAACCGATCAGCAGAAACGACGATAGCGACGTCAGTTCCCAAAAAATCAACAAAAGCAGGATGTTGTCGCTAAGCACGATGCCTACCATCGCGCCTTGGAACAACAGCAAATAGGTGAAAAACTCGCCCATGTTGTCTTTGTTGCTTAGATACTGCCGCGCATAGGCAATGATCAGCAGGCCAATCCCAAGTATCAGAAGGGCAAAGAAAAAGCCCAGACTATCCAGCATCAGCGTAAAGTTCAGGCCCAGCGCAGGCATCCAGTCGACGCGCGCCATCACGACGTCACCCGCGATGATAGCGGGTAAATTCGTCAGCAATCCGATGAATGCGGCCAAAGTTACGGTGAAGGTCACGCCAGCGCAGGCTGACCTGCCTGCGGCATTCATCAATCCCGGCAACAGCGCACCAAAGAACGGCAGAGCAACTATAAAGAAGAGGGACACGTAAACTCCTGAGCGGTTGGCTTTCACAACTTGCACAGAACTTCACCGGATTTGCAAAAGTGAAATGCGTTTGCTGGATGCTTTTTGCGAGAAGGCGACCTGGATCACCAATCGCTGATGCAGTTGTGATTAGTCATGTGATCCGTTCGGACACAGAGTGGTGACGAATTTTCTGACAGCAAAATCCGATTTTCTACGTCCAACACGCCACCGCAACTGAAAGGGCCGCTCATGACAATACAATTGAGGACTCCCCTGAATTCCCTAGCGGCCTTGGTCCTGACGGGCATCAGCGTCTTGATGGCCGGTCAACTGCACGCCCAAGTGGCACCTAAAGTAACGGACTATGCGATCGCGCAATTTGGGCAACCTCCAGCCGTGCCTGACGGCCCGCTTACAGACGCGCTGCAATCTGCCGTCCAAGTGGCCTTGCTTGATGCTGCAACACAGTCGCGTTGGGGATCCGATCAAATCGCAGCATTGGCGGAAATCGCCCAGTCGCAAGACCCGCGCATTGCGTGGATCATAGCCGACTTGATGCGCTTTACCCCAAACCGCGAGATGATGGATGAACTTGGCGCAGCCGCTGCAAGCGTTCTGGGCATTGAACCTCCGCGCCAAAACCAATGGGGTGTTGTCACCGACCATCTGATCGCTTGGGATATCCCGGCACCCCCTGATTACCTTCAGGCCAAGCGCATGATTTTTACCAGCTTGGTTGAAGGGTGGGATCAGATTTTCGTCGAAGGCGACATCGATTGGCGCCATGTGTCATGGGGCGGAGTGAGGATCGATGCGCGGCCCTACGACACCACTAACGATCCGTGTAATTGCATTCCCGCCGCAGACAACCCAACGGTGAGCAGCGCAAATGATGCGACTTGGCTGCAAGACGACGACATCGTCTTTGGTATCGCCGTGAATGGCGCGTATCGCGCCTACCCGCGCCAGATCATGGAAGTGCGCGAAATGGTGAACGACACGTTGGGTGGGCGCGACCTTGGCATTCCATATTGTACCTTATGCGGCGCGGCGCAGGCTTACTTCACCGATGGTCTTCCGGCTGGCATTGAAAGACCGATCTTGCGGACTTCGGGGCTGTTGATCCGATCCAACAAAGTGATGTTCGACATCAATACTTATTCGGTCTTCGATACATTCCTTGGCAAAGCGGTGACGGGACCGCTGGCCGCACAAGATCTCCAACTAGAACAGGCGACGGTAATCACGACAGACTGGGGTACTTGGAAAGAGACCTATCCAGACACCACTGTGCTGACAGAAAACCTCGCACTTGGTCGTGATTTTGACTTCCGCAACGGGCGTGACGCAGGCGGTCCGATATTCCCGGTGGGTGACGTTGACCCCCGCTTGCCGGTCCATGAAGACGTGATCGGTGTTGTTACCGCAACAGGTCAACCCGTCGCATTCCAGCGCAGCAGCGCAGTTCTTGCGCTTGAAAGGGGGCAGGAAATCAGTGTCGAAAACGTGCGACTAAGGCTGGATGGCGGCGGCATTCGCGCAGTTGATGTCGACGGATCAGACCTCGGCAGCCACCAAGCCTTCTGGTTCGCCTGGTCGCAGTTCCACCCTGAAACCATGCTTTGGGATGGCGCGAACTAGATTTCAGTAACCTGTTGAATGTGGTGACCCCGATTGGATTCGAACCAATAACCTGCCCCTTAGGAGGGGGCTGCTCTATCCAGTTGAGCCACGGGGCCTTTCTGCGCCTTGAATGCCTGCCTTTGGGAATTTGGTCAACGCCATGTGATCTGGCTTTTGTCGCAAAGCCTCGCTAACAATATATGAAACGCAGAACAGGACCACTCCTTTGACCAATCCCCTTAAGCGCCCACTGACCCTCCGCGATGTATCAGAAGCATCTGGTGTTAGCGAAATGACCGTGAGCCGCGTGCTGCGTAACAAAGGGGATGTGAGTGCCGCGACACGGCAAAAGGTCCAAGATGCTGCCAAACAACTTGGCTATGTCCCTAATAAGATTGCGGGTGCGCTTGCATCGCAGCGCGTCAATCTGGTTGCTGTCATTATTCCGTCGCTGGGCAATATGGTGTTTCCCGAGGTACTGTCAGGCATTTCGCAGACGTTAGAGGATACGGATCTGCAACCCGTTGTTGGCGTGACGGATTATATGCCTGAAAAGGAAGAAAAGGTTCTGTTCGAAATGCTGTCTTGGCGCCCATCCGGTGTTATTATCGCAGGTCTTGAGCATTCCGAGGCGTCGCAAGCGATGCTGAAACAGGCCGGTATTCCAGTGGTCGAGATTATGGACACCGATGGGGAACCCGTTGATTATTGCGTGGGCATTTCGCATCGCCGCGCTGGGCGGAAGATGGCAGAAGAAATTATCGCGGCGGGTTACAAGCGCATCGGCTTCATGGGCACCAAGATGCCCTTGGATCACCGCGCACGCAAACGGTTCGAGGGCTTTACCCGCACATTAGCCAAGGCCGGTATCGAGATTGCGGATCAGGAATTCTATTCAGGCGGGTCGGCACTGGCCAAGGGCCGCGAGATGACCGCGAAAATGATCGCACGGACGCCTGACCTCGATTTCTTATATTACTCAAATGATATGATTGGTGCTGGCGGTCTGCTTTATTTGCTTGAGCAAGGCATCGATGTGCCGGGCCGCGTTGGTTTGGCCGCGTTCAACGGTGTCGAATTGCTCGACGGCTTGCCGCGGCAATTGGCGACGATGGATGCATGTCGTCGTGATATTGGTATCCGTGCCGCGCAGATCGTTGCAGCACTGAACCGTGGCGATGAGATCCCTGATGGACCAATTATCACCTTGTCACCGAAGCTGTCCCACGGCGATACCTTGCGTCGCCCTTAGGCGCTATTCCATGCGGATCACGTCCTTGTCGATCGCGAGGACATAACCCTTTCGGGCGATATTCTTAACCAGCAATTCGCTCATCATTTGGTTGCCGAGCGTATCGCGCAAGCGTTTGATCCGTGTCGCACCCGCAGCCTCATCACAGTCAGCTGAGTTGCGACCCGAGATGACACCTTCGATTTCTGCACCTGTTAGGACTTCGTCGTCCATCCGCGCCTCGGCCAAAACCGACAGCGTCTCAATCGCGGCATCGGTCAGCTTGAACTCAAAGTCATTGAGATAGACCGCCTTTTGATCGCGATTGATCGTGAGTGAATTCACTTCGATGCCTTGGCGCTCGATCCGTCCCATACGGCGGTTCAACGCGATCAGCATGACAAGAAAAGCAACGGCTGCAACCAAAAGTGCTGTGGCAAAAATCAGCAGCACAAAGATCACGAACCTGTACGAGGCTAGTGTGTCGGAAAACGCCGTGCCAGAGCCCGCCAGAATTTCCAGCAGTTTGATTTCTGCGTTGCTGGTGAGATTGTCGTTTTCAACGAACAACCGTTCAACCCGCATGTTGAATGCGTTGGCATCGGGAAGGTTGATAAACAACAGCACTGCTGTGATCGCCAAGATGAGGACAATCGCCGCAATCCCAGCGACGACAATCTTATTGCCGATTTCGCGTGCTTCAGTAGCGGAGGAAGAACTCACCTGCGCTGTCCTTTCTTTCATCAAGGCCGGCATCATCAAAGACACCCAGCACATTCAAGAGCTGCCAGCCATCACCCGATAGCCGCTGGCGCAATTGGCCCTCGGCTGATCCGACTGAACAATCGCCAGACACTTCTGCCACTCCATAATGGAGCCGCAAGGGGTTGTCTTGCTTGGCCTTGTAGTCGGCGTAGCAGGCGGCCTGTGCGAGTGTTGCGCTCAGCATCAATGCCATGAATGAGAAAGAAATTTGTTTCATGTGGTCCACTTGATGCAAGGCACGTCTGATATTCAATAACGCCTCATGTTATCGCGATGGCAATCGCATAACCATCCCCCGATATTGTTTGGCAAGCCCGGTCAGCTCAATTTCGGTTCATCGCCCCACGTTAGGCACCTGAACCGAAAGGAACAACAAGATGTTTAAGCCATTGATTGCCGGGATCACCGCACTTTCCCTGACACTTGCCACTGCAACACCGACATACGCCCAAGGGATGGACCGCGACGATGTTAGCAAGCTTCTGTTCGGCTTGGCGGCTGTTGCTGTCATCGGTGCCGCGATTGAACAAAACCGCGACCGTGATCGTAACCGTAGCCGCAGCACGCCTGTTCACGAAACTCCGCAATTGAACGGCATCAACCGTAATCCGGGCTGGTCTGATCTTGGGCGTCAGCACCAAACGAACACGAATGGACGTCGCGCTTTACCGCATGCGTGCCTGCGCAATGTCGAAACCCGCTTTGGCACCCAGCGCATGTTCGGCAAGCGCTGCCTTGAGAATAACTATCGCCACGCCAGCCGTCTGCCAGAACGTTGTGCCGTGCGCGTCTACACCAATGACGGCCCGCGCCGTGGCTTTGACCCCCTTTGCCTGCGCGAACAAGGCTTTCGATCAGATCGGCGCCACTAAGGCGCTGAAAGGAAGCGCGGCTGCTTGCCCCAGTTGTCGCGCCACCTTGGGTGTTTGGTTTTAACGAGTACGCAGACTAGTGCGTAAGAAATCAAATACCCAGTACGGGGCAGAGAGGTTGGACATGGCTCTCTGCCCCTTTTTCCTTGAAGTCATCGTTTGCATCTGGTGACTGACACTATGACTAATCCTGATTTCAGTTTCGAGACGGCAGCACTTCAGCGCGGCTTTCTTCATGTCGCAGGCGTTGATGAGGTTGGGCGCGGGCCACTGGCTGGCCCTGTTGTTGCTGCCGCCGCCATTCTTGATCCTGCAAATATCCCTGATGGATTGAATGACAGTAAGAAGCTGACTGCCAAGCGGCGTGATGCGCTTTATGATGAATTGTTGGCGGTGGCGGATGTATCAATTGCGCAGGCGACAGTTACCGAGATTGATGAACACAACATCTTACGTGCATCACACATTGCAATGGTGCGTGCGATTGCCGGTCTATCCCAAACAGCCGATCACGCCCTGATCGACGGCAATATGATCCCACGTGGTTTAGCGATTTCGTCGGAGACAATTATCAAGGGTGACGCGCGTAGTTTGAGCATTGCCGCAGCCTCTATCATGGCCAAGGTGTGGCGCGATAGACACATGGTTGCATTGGCGCAACAGCACCCACACTACGGCTGGGAAAAGAACGCGGGATACCCAACAGCCCAGCATAAATTGGGACTTCAGCAATTTGGCGTGACTCCGCATCATAGGCGTTCGTTCAAACCGATACACAACATGTTGTATCAAGATGAAAACCTAAGTGATTGAATCAATAATGCTTTTGACTTGATTGGGCCTCTGACTCACATTGGGGTCAACCAGAGAGCGGGCCACCCGCCGGGGCTATGAGGCAAGTAATGACGATTAAGACTAAAGCAAAAGGGGCTGCCACGCTCCCTCTCAATACGATTGTCGATGGCGATTGCATCGAGGTCATGAACAGCCTGCCCGCAGGCTCTGTTGATCTGATCTTTGCCGACCCCCCTTATAACCTGCAATTGAAGGGTGATCTGCATCGCCCCGACAATTCCAAGGTCGATGCCGTAGATGACGCATGGGACCAATTCGATAGTTTCAAAGTCTATGACCAGTTCACGAAAGCATGGCTTGCAGCCGCCCGTCGTCTGCTGAAACCAAATGGCGCGATCTGGGTCATTGGCAGCTATCATAACGTATTCCGCATGGGTACTGAACTACAGAACCAAGGGTTCTGGATTCTCAATGACGTCGTATGGCGCAAATCGAACCCGATGCCGAATTTTCGCGGCAAGCGCCTTACCAATGCCCATGAGACATTGATCTGGGCTTCCAAAGAAGAAGCCAGCAAGTACACATTCAACTACGAAGCGCTCAAAGCCCTTAATGAAGGCGTTCAGATGCGGTCTGACTGGGTTTTGCCCATCTGCACCGGACACGAGCGGCTGAAGAATGAAGCCGGAGACAAAGCGCATCCCACTCAAAAACCGCAATCCCTGTTGCACCGCGTCCTGGTTGCCACCACGAACCCCGGCGATGTGGTCCTTGACCCGTTCTTCGGGACTGGCACCACAGGCGCTGTTGCAAAGATGCTGGGTCGCGATTTCATCGGGATCGAACGTGAGGCGGCGTACCGCAAGGTGGCCGAAAAGCGCATCAAGAACACCCGTAAATTCGACAACGAATCCCTACAGGTTTCCACATCCAAGCGTGCCGAACCCCGCGTTGCGTTTGGTGTGCTTGTCGAGCGCGGCATGCTGCGCCCCGGCGAAGAATTGTGGAGCATGAACGGTCGTCACAAAGCAAAGGTCCGTGCCGATGGCACGTTGATCGGTGACGATATCAAAGGATCAATCCATCAGGTCGGGGCCCACCTTGAAGGTGCGCCAAGCTGTAACGGCTGGACCTATTGGCAATTTAAACGCGACGGGCAAAAGGTGCCCATTGATCTGCTACGCCAGCAGATCCGCTCCGAGATGGCGAAGCACTAACACTTCACCAAAGTTGATACCGCCGGTGCCTGCGGCAAGCCTGTCCAATATTGGATGGGCACGCGAGCACTAACTTTATACCCGCCGTACTTGTACGGCGGGTTTTTTTCATACGGATCTAGCATTTGAAACCTGGAACGGTTCCAAGCTGGACGCGAATGCGTCCATAAATTCAAGGGTGATGGCGGATGGTTGTTTCATGGTCGGCCGCACCAACGATAGCCGATGGGGAATTGCAGGCAAGAATGGCCGCGATTGAATATCCTGATCCGCAAATTTCAACGCGTCCAGTTCGCTGACAACTGCCACCCCAAGCCCGTGCGAGACCAATTCACATGCCGCGGTAAATTGTCGGGTTTCCACAAGGGTGTTCAAGACTGTGTTTGCATCAAGGAAAGCATTTGAGAGGCTTTTGAAGAAATCGCTATCGCGGCGCGTATGGATGATTTTTTCCTGCGCCAGATCAAGCGGTGTGATTACTGTGAGGTGTTCCAACTGATGACCGGCGGGGAAAATGCACACAGTGCGGACATCGATATCCTTGCTGACCACAGCGGAATGCCCGCGAAAGCCGTCTGTTATTCCAAAGTCGAATTGCTCGTCGATCATCCATTCCATAATCCGTTCTGGGCGATCGGGTTCGATTGTGATGCTGACGCCGGGTCGATCCTTAAGGAACTTTGCCACAACGGCGGGCAAATGGCTGGTCGCAAATCCGGGCAAGCAAGCGATTCGAATATGACCGGCCTTTCTCTCGGTTATACTTTGGCTGACCTCCCCAATCTGATTCATCAGATCAAGAACCCTTTGAATGTCTGCCTGAAGAAACCGCACTTCTTGCGTTGGGACAAGTTGCCCATCGCGCCGATCAAATAGCGAAAAGCCCAATGTTTGTCCCAGATCAGCAAGTAATCGGCTGACAGCGGGTTGGCTAATGCCCAATTCTTTTGCGGCACGTGTCACAGAACCGTGTTGAATGACGGCCATAAGAGCCTCGAATTGGCGCAATCGGAGTTTTTGTTTCATGCCAATTCATCACATGAAACCCCAAGGCAATCCATAATATAATGTTATATATATCGGAAATTTTGCAGTCTTGTATTATACCATTCTAGGTGTATCGTTTTGGTGTTGAACAACTGATGCATGGGCTGCCCAAAGCATCGTACGACAGACAACGCACCGCTATGGTGCAAGGGAGGAACTATGAAAAGATCTTTGCTCGGCGCGCTCGCCGTCTCAACAATGCTGTCGCCAGTCGCCGCGATGGCCCAAACAGAAGTCCAATTCTGGCATGCGTTTACTGGCCGCCTCGGAGAGCTGGTCGCGGCGCAAGTCGAAGAATTCAATGCCAGCCAAAGCGATTATGTTGTCGTGCAAAGCCATAAGGGTAACTATTCTGAAACCCTTAATGCAGGCATCGCCGCGTTCCGTGCGGGTGAACAGCCTCACATTTTGATGGTGTTCGAAGTTGGTACCGCGACAATGATGGCCGCGGGCGGCGCTGTGCGTCCAGCCTATGAGGTGATGGCGCAAAGCGGTGGTGCGTTGGATCAAGACGCCTACATCGGTGCGGTCAAAGGATACTACACGTCAACCGAAGGTGACATGCTGTCGCTGCCTTTCAATGCATCAACACCAGTTCTTTGGGTGAACCGTGACGCGATGGCAGCCGCTGGCGTCGATCCTGACACAGATTTGTCCACATGGCAGAACGTTGATGCCGCGCTGACAGCGTTGAAGGCTGGTGGCGAAGAATGCCCGCTTGTGACTGCATGGCAAAGCTGGATTCACCTTGAGAACTTCTCGGCGTATCATGACGTGCCATTTGCCACGCAGGACAATGGTTTTGCCGGACTTGATACCGAATTGGCGCTGAATGGCGAAGCCCAAGTCGCGCACCTGACCGCCATGGGCCAGTGGGCACAAGACGGCAAGTTCATCTATACAGGTCGCCGTAATGAAGGTGGCGCAAACTTCCGTGCTGGTGATTGTGCGCTGTTTACAGAAAGCTCTGCTGGGTATGCAGGCATCAGTTCAGAAGCTGAATTCGACTTTGACGTGCGTCCACTTCCTTATTGGGAAGGCCTCGGCAATGCGCCGCAAAACACCATCATCGGTGGTGCATCTTTGTGGGTTATGGAAGGCCACGAAGATGACGAATACATGGGCGCTGGTGCGTTCCTGAACTACCTTTCATCGGGCGACGTTCAAGCCAAATGGCACCAGGATACCGGCTATTTGCCGATTACAGGCGAAGCAGGTGAAATCACACGCGCGGCGGGTTTCTATGAGGCAAATCCCGGTACAGATATTGCTGTGATCCAGATGACAGCGAACGAGCCGACAGCAAATTCCAAAGGCTTGCGTCTTGGGTCCTTCGACCAAATTCGCGGCATCATCGACGAAGAGCTGGAAGGCATCTGGGCCGGTGACAAGACCGCCCAAGAGGCGATGGATAGCGCAAAAGAGCGTGGCGATGCACTATTGCGCCGCTTCGAAGCTGCCAACCGCTAAGGCGTAGACACTAGCGGCAGGCCCTTGATTGGGCCTGCCGGTTCTTAGAAGGGGGGCAGGGACTATGGAAAAACGCGTCACATTTCGTGGCTGGTGGCTGCCCGCATTGCTGATTGCACCACAAGTCTTGGTATCGGCGGTCTTCTTTTTCTATCCTGCCGGTCAGGCGATTTGGCAGTCTTTGTTTATTCCTGACCCATTTGGCCTGTCGTCCCAATTTGTGGGGCTTGGCAATTTCGAATTTCTGCTGGGTGACAGGTTCTATCGCGCGTCTTTCGGCACCACGGCGGTGTTTTCAATTCTTGTGACGTTATGTTCGATGATCCCGGCGCTGTTCCTTGCGGTGATGGCAGACCGGTTGATCAAGGGATCGGGCGTCTACCGTACCATGCTTATCTGGCCTTACGCTGTCGCCCCTGCGATTGCGGGTGTGCTGTGGCTGTTCATGTTCAACACGCGCGTGGGCGTTGTGTCGTGGTATTTGGGCAATCTCGGATACGACTGGAACCATGTTTTGAACGGAGGCGAGGCGATGGGCCTTGTCGTCGTTGCCTCGGCATGGGGCCGCATCAGTTATAACTTTTTGTTCTTCTTTGCCGCTCTGCAAGCCGTGCCGCGATCAGTGATCGAAGCTGCGGCCATTGATGGCGCGCGTTTCTGGAAACGGTTCTGGACGATTGTCCTGCCGCTTTTGTCGCCAACCACATTCTTCTTACTGGTCGTGAATATCGTCTATTCGTTCTTTGAAACCTTCGGTGTCATCCACACAATCACGTCCGGCGGACCACAGCAGTCGACAACCGTTCTTGTGTACAAAGTCTTCTCTGACGGTTTTGTGGGGCAGGATTTGGGGTCATCATCCGCGCAGTCAGTCATCTTGCTGGTCGTCGTCGGCTTACTGACCATAGTCCAGTTCAAGTTCGTAGAGAAAAGGGTGCATTACTGATGGCCCAAGAAATTCATGGTATGGTTGAAAAGCGTGGTGCGGGCCTTTGGTTGACCCACGTATTTATGATCTTGGGTGTTTTGATCATCTTCTTTCCGATCTGGCTGGCCTTTGTGGCATCCACCATCACGCAGCCTGAAATTGTCAGACCACCCATGCCGCTTTGGCCGGGTGATCAACTGTGGGAAAACTACTCAAAAGCTTTGTTTTCGGGCGTGAATGTGCCTGTGGCGACGATGTTGGTGAACAGCCTTGTGATGGCCGTTGGTATTGCCGTGGGCAAGATCGTGATCTCGCTGTTGTCTGCTTTTGCGATCGTTTATTTTCGGTTTCCGGGGCGGAACATCTTCTTTTGGATGATCTTTCTGACCCTGATGCTGCCGGTTGAGGTTCGCATCGTGCCAACCTACGAAGTTGTCGCAGGATTTGGGATGCTCAACAGCTATGGAGGACTGATCTTTCCATTGATCGCCTCTGCCACAGCGACCTTCTTGTTTCGCCAGTTTTTCCTGACGATTCCCGATGAACTGGCCGAGGCCGCGCGCGTTGATGGTGCCAGCCCGATGCGGTTCTTTTGGGATATCGTTGTGCCCATGAGCCGGACCAACATTGCGGCCCTGTTTGTTATCTTGTTCATCTACGGCTGGAACCAATACCTGTGGCCGCTGCTGATCACGACAGACCCCGAAATGAACACGATCGTGATGGGGATCAAACAGATGTTCCCCTCGGGCGATGACGTGGCCGAATGGCCCGTGATCATGGCCACGTCCATCCTTGCGATGATCCCTCCGGTGATTGTCGTCGTCAGTATGCAACGGCTGTTTATCCGCGGCCTCGTCGATAGCGAGAAATAGAATATGGCAACGGTTTCCCTTAAGGGCGTCAAGAAAAGTTTTGGCTCTACAGATGTCATCCACGGCATCACGACAGATATCACCGACGGCGAATTCATCGTGATTGTCGGGCCGTCGGGGTGTGGCAAGTCCACCTTGCTGCGCATGGTTGCGGGGCTTGAGACAGTGTCGGCAGGCGAGGTGTTCATTGGTGGTGATCTTGCCAACAACAAGGAACCGATGGACCGTGATATCGCGATGGTATTTCAAAACTATGCGCTTTATCCGCATATGTCAGTGCGTCAGAACATGGGGTATGGTCTGAAAATCGCCAAGATGCCCAAAGACGAAATCGATGCCAAGGTCGTAGCCGCCGCCAAGCTTTTGCAGCTTGAACCCTTGCTGGATCGCAAGCCCAAGCAGCTGTCAGGCGGGCAACGCCAGCGTGTCGCCATGGGCCGTGCGATTGTGCGCGAACCGGCCGTGTTCCTCTTTGATGAACCGCTTTCGAACCTTGACGCAAAGCTGCGCGTTCAGATGCGGCTAGAGATTAAGGAGCTGCAATCAAAGCTTGGTATTACATCGCTTTATGTGACCCACGACCAAGTCGAAGCCATGACAATGGCGGACCGGATGATCGTGATGAATGCGGGCATCGCTGAGCAGATTGGCACCCCGCTTGAGGTCTACGAGACTCCGCGCACATTGTTTGCAGCGCAGTTCATTGGCAGCCCGGCAATGAACATCGTCGATGCCGACGTGAAGGGTGGTGAAATTCTGTTTGGAGGACAGGTCGTGGGGCAAGCCGTTGGCGCGGATGGCCCGGTCAAATTGGGCGTGCGCCCAGAACACCTCGTGGCTGATGACGCGGGACCATTGCGTCTTGTTGTGAAAATGGCAGAACCGCTTGGGGCCAACACCCTTTTGCACGGTGTGCTTGAGGGGTCTGACGTCGGCTTTACGGCCAGCTTGCAGGGTGTTCATCTTATGCCTGAGAACAAAGCAGCGAGCGGCTTTCGGATTGATGCAGGTAAGGCACATCTGTTTGATGCCGAAACAGGCCTGCGCCGCACAAGCGAAGCGGGTTGATCGTGTACCGTTAGAGATGAAGCGCTAGCTTTGGTTTTTCTTCCTGAAAGCGGACATTGAATATGGAATGCCGCACGGCTGCTTCGTTCCACATAGCTGTCATTACCGCGGCATTGGATTGCTGGCTGTCTTATAAGGCTCCCAGTCTTTGATCTCGGGGTAGTAGCGCGCGCGCCAATCCCGGATCAGTGGGTGCATCATCTTTTTCCATACGTATGGGACCAGCGCTATCATTGTCATCAAAGGGTAGCCGTATGGCAGCTGTGGCGCTTCCTCTTCGCCATAGGTCTGTAGCAACGGATAGCGTCGGTTGGGTTTGTAATGATGGTCCGAATGCCGCTGCAAATTGATCAACAGCCAGTTTGACGCCTGCTGTGTCGCGTTCCAGGAATGGCGCGGTAAGACATGCTCGTACTTTCCATCGCCAAGATGTTTGCGGGTCAGGCCGTAGTGCTCAACGTAATCAACCAGCTCAAGCTGGAAGACCGCCCAAAACGCCTGCACCGTGAACAAGAAGACACCCCAGCCACCACCGATGACCCACGCTAACAACAAGAAACCGGCCTGTAGTCCAAGATAAAGCCAAAACGGGTTAGATCGATGAAACCAAGGCAGGTTCTTACGGGCCAGCATCCCTTTTTCTGCCTTGAAGGCTGAGATAAGCGATTGGTACAGGACCCTTGGAAAGAAGTGATAAAAGCTTTCGCCATAGCGTGCCGTCACCGGATCACGCGGCGTGCCGATATAGCGGTGGTGCACCAGCAGGTGTTCCGACCGGAAATGAGAGTAAAGTACCGAAGCCAGCAAAATATCCGCCATCCAACGCTCGGCCTTTGGTTTTTGGTGCATAAGTTCGTGGCTATAGTTGATCCCGATCGTACCAGACAGAATGCCTAGAGCGGCGAAAAGCGCCCATTCCTCAAGACGGCTTAGGTGACCGGATTGGACCACATAGATCATGATGCCAAAAATCGTGATCAGTTGGACCGGTGTCCAAAGCAGCGTGATCAACCGATACCAGTTCAACTGCGCCTCGGGCGTCTCAAGGTCCGGGTTTTTGGCGTCTTGTCCTATGACAAAATCGAGGGCTGTAAAAAGATACCACGTCGACAGCGGCAGCAATGCTATCGTCCATCCGCCATTGATCGCTGCGAAAATCGCAAGCGGCACCAATCCCAGTGACAGCCAGAAAGGCAAAGCGGCGGGCAGTCGGGTGAATTTTGATGTCTCGGTGGTCGTGGTCATGATGTGTCTCGACAAGGTTTCACCAGCAGAAGTTTAAGAAGCGAGATATTAAAACTCAATGATCGCGTAACGTCAGTTCAGCCAGATCGAACACTTTGCGCATCGCAGTGGGCAGGGCAGTGGGGCTAAAGGCAGTGTGGTCCATGAATGCCCCGCGCAGCGGCGCCGAATGCTGGCCAACTCGTGCAGTCATGATCGTAAGACGCAAATGGAAATGCGTAAACGTATGCCGTGCTTCCTCGGCCAAAGGTTGCCAGGCAGCTTCTAAAGGTGGGTTTGGGGCAGGGTCATCGCCCCAGTCTGATCCCGGCCACCCAAGCATTCCGCCCAAAAGCCCTGTTTCGGGTCGCGTTTCCAGCAGCCAAGCGCCGTCTTCGCGGCGCACAACATATGCGATGCCAAAGCGCGTTGGTGTCTTCTTTTTTGGTGTTTTCTTAGGTAACTCAGCAGCCGTTCCCGCAATGCGCGCCGCACATGGGTCGCGCCACGGGCAAATCCCGCAGGCGGGACTGCGCGGTGTACAGATCGTGGCACCGAGGTCCATCACCGCTTGTGCGTAATCACCGGGACGCATTTTTGGCGTTAGCGCGCGCGCCAACGTCGTCAGCTGTCCTTTGGACGCGGGCAGCGGTTCATGCACATCATAAAGCCGCGCCATAACGCGTTCGACGTTTCCATCGACAACGGTTTCAGGCTGATCAAAGGCAATCGCCGAGATGGCCGCGGCGGTGTAGGGGCCGATGCCGGGCAGGGTCAGCAAAACATCATGGGTGTCGGGAAATTGGCCGCCATGATCCGCAACGACTGCGCGCGCGCATTTCAACAAATTGCGCGCGCGGGCATAATAGCCAAGCCCGGCCCAAGCGGCCATCACGTCAGCATCATCCGCCGCCGCCAGATCGCGCACTGTGGGCCAAAGCCGCAGAAACTTGCGGTGGTAATCGCGCACTGCTGCAACGGTGGTTTGTTGCAACATGACTTCGGACATCCAAACGGCATAGGGATCGGGCAAGATCCCTTCCTTGCGGTCGCTGGGCGATGTGCGCCACGGCATCTCGCGTGCATGCACGTCGTACCATGCCAAAAGCTCTGAACTAAGGTCACGCAATGTTTATTACTCGTTTCATCCTGCCACACAGACTTGGCGTGTCTTCTGTCATAGAGTAGGGCTTAGATATGAAACAACCACGCCATACCAGCACCACGCGCGGATTTTCCCGCGCGGCGACGTTGATGCAAGGCCGCATTCGCAAAGCCAGCGAAGAGCGGGGCTTTGCCGTGACGCGGTTGTTGACCCATTGGGCCGAGGTTGTAGGCGATGCGACCGCACAGATCGCCACACCTGTGAACGTAAGCTACGGCAAAGGTGGTATGGGTGCGACGCTGACCTTGCTGACGACGGGCGCCCAAGCACCGATGCTTGAGATGCAAAGAGAACAAATCCGCGAGAAAGTGAACGCGTGCTACGGCTACAGCGCCATTTCGCGGGTCCGGATCACACAGACAGCGCCCACGGGGTTTGCCGAAGGACGAGTGGCCTTTGCACCTGCGCCAAAGGTGGATAAAACACCGGACCCAGCCGTGCAATCTGCGGCAAGGGCCCTATCTGACACCATAGAAGATGACAGTTTGCGTGCGGCTCTTGCAGCTTTGGGCGCGAATATACTTACAAAACAGAAATCCTGATCAGAGGTAAATATGGAACGTAGAACTCTTTTGGCCGCAGGCGGCGGTGCGTTGGTTGCTTTGGGCGCTGGTTGGACATTAACCCGGCCTGACCCGCAAACAGGGCTGTTGCCCGGTGCAGCAATGGCGCAAAGCACCGATGGTGCGTTGCCAGAAGTGATCGAGATGTTTGAGGGTGATCCTGATGCACCGCTTGAGGTCATCGAATACGCGTCCTTTACATGCCCACATTGTGCGTCTTTCCACGCCAATCAATATAAGGCGCTGAAGGCGAACTATATCGACACGGGCCGTATCAAGTTCATCTACCGCGAAGTCTATTTTGACCGTCCGGGCCTGTGGGCTTCAATGATCGCACGTTGCACAAACGAACCTGACTTTTTCTTTGCCTTCGCAGACCTGCTTTACACTGAGCAGCGCAACTGGCTTGCGTCAGGTGATCCGGCAGGAATTGTCGAGGATTTGCGCCGTTTGGCGAAAACGGCGGGCATGGATGATGCCGCACTTGATGCCTGCCTGAGTGATGGACCAAAAGCCGAAGCGCTGTTTGCTTGGTATCAAGAAAACGCTGAGCGTGATGCGATTAACTCGACCCCAAGCTTTGTCATTGATGGGGCCAAGTATTCGAACATGGAATACGATGAATTTGCCGGTATTCTGGACGGAAAGCTGGGCTAAGATAGCCTTTGCGTGAACTGAAAGAATGACCATGCAGCCTCTTGCGGGCCTGAAAGTTGTTGAACTGGCGCGGGTCCTTGCGGGCCCGCTTGCCGGTCAGACACTTGCCGATCTTGGCGCAGACGTGATCAAGATCGAAAGTCCCCAAGGCGATGATACGCGCCAATGGGGTCCCCCATTCGTTGATCATGATGGCGAGAAGAGTGCCGCGTATTTTCATTGCTGCAACCGAGGCAAGAAATCCGTCGTCATTGATTTTCGCACTGTCGAAGGACAGGCGCAGGTGCGTCAGTTGGTGGCTGATGCCGATATTCTGATCGAGAATTTCAAAGTTGGCGGGCTTGCGAAATACGGGCTGAGCTATGAAACGCTGTCTGCCCTGAACCCGCGTCTTATCTATTGCTCGATCACGGGGTTTGGCCAGGACGGGCCTTACGCCAAGCGCGCAGGTTATGACTACATCATCCAAGGGATGTCAGGGTTGATGTCGGTAACCGGCGAACCGGACGGGCAGCCGCAGAAAGTTGGTGTTGCTGTCACTGATCTGTTCACGGGAATTTACGCTAGCACAGGCATCCTGGCTGCCGTTCTGCAAAGGCAGGTAACAGGCAAGGGTCAGCATATTGATATGGCGCTGTTGGACGTGGCGACTGCGATTATGTCCAATCAGGCAATGAACTATCTGGTCACCGACAAAGCCCCGCCACGCATGGGCAATGCCCACCCCAATATCGTGCCATATCAAGTATTTGATTGCGCGGATGGGCATATCATCGTGGCAAGCGGAAACGATGGCCAATATGGCCATTTCTGCACATTGCTGGGTTTGCCAGAACTGATCGATCACCCGGATTACGCAACCAATGCTGCGCGACTGTCGCACCGGGACGCACTTGATACGTTGCTCACGGCGAAAACCAAAACGTGGTCAAAGCTTGATCTTCTTGCGGCGTGTGAACAGCACGGTGTCCCCGCTGGCCCAATAAACGACATGGCCGAAGCATTTGCAGACCCGCAAGTCATCTACCGCCAAATGAAAATCGACTTGGATGGGATCCCAACAGTGCGCTTGCCGATCTCATTTTCCGATGCAGATGTAAGCCCTAAGACTGCATCGCCAAAGTTGGGCGAAAATCAGGATTTACTGGATTAGAGCCCAAGCCGATCGAAGGCGTCGTCAATTGGTGTCCAATCAACCAGCTGTAACCTTACGGGCAATGTCAGCACCTTCATACGAAAGGTCTCGGGCAGGCGAACGGCGTCTTTCTCTGTCGTGACCAGCTGCGCTTTGCAGGCTGCGGCCTCTCTCTCAAGCCGTTTCATCAGCGCATCCGTTAAGGGCTGATGGTCACCCAAAGCTTCTGACCGCACAAGGTTTGCGCCCATATCGCGCAGCGTGACAAAGAACTTTTCCGGATGGCCAATGCCTGCGAAGGCAAGCAGCTTAAGATCGCGCCACGGCATACCCGTCGGCAAGGGGGCCAGATGACCCACGAGATGCGGTATTTTGAATGTCCATTGATCTGCAAATTGATCTTGTGCTGCGGGTGGACCGATAGAAAGTACAAAGTCCGCACGCTTCAATCCGGCATCCACCGGTTCGCGCAATGGGCCAGCAGGGATGACACGCCCATTCCCGAAACCACGCAAGGCATCAACGATGATGATGGATAAATCCTTGGCAACATCGGGGTTCTGAAAGCCGTCATCCAGCAAAACCACATCGGCACCGGCGTCTTGCGCCGCTTTCACACCTTCATCGCGGCTTTTGGCGACCCATGTTGGGGCGAAGGAGGCCAAAAGAAGCGGTTCATCCCCGGTCTGGTCAGCCTTGTGCGCGCGTTCATCAACCTGCACCGGCCCGTCGAGACTGCCGCCATACCCGCGAGATACAACATGTGGATTGCGTCCCCGTGTCTTGAGACGGTCGATAAGTGCGATAGTTGTCGGGGTCTTGCCGGTGCCGCCTGCGTTGATGTTTCCGACGCAGATAACAGAAACGCGAGCAGAGAATTTTGGCGGCTTACGCAGCCTGCGCGCTGTTGCAGCCGCATAGGCCGCAGCCAAAGGGGCCAATAGGCGCGCCGTGAGTGTCGGATTTTGCGGCTGGGTGAACCAAAAAGCTGGGGCGCGCATTTATGGCACCAATTCTTCCAGCCGTAGCTGTATGAAAGCGGCAATGCGGTTGGTGACATTCGCCCCGCGCGAGGTGACATCCCAAGCCGCATGCGCAAGCTCAGCTGTCTTATCAGCGGCCAACAGCCCCTCAACCGCGGGACCAAGGTCGTCACCGGATCGCAAGAGCCGTGATGCGCCAGCGGCGTTCAACCGCGCGGCATGGCTTTGAAAGGGTGCGACATGCGGTCCATAAAGTACTGCAGAGCCAAGTGCTGTTGCCTCAAAGGGATCACGACATCCGCCGCCCTCCAAAGATCCACCTAAATAGGTGATTGGCGCGATCCTGTACCAAAGACCAAGCTCTTCTTCGGTATCCACCACGTAGATTTGGGTAATATCGGACGGCTGCTTTTCTTTGGACCGCAACGCCACGGTAAAGCCATGTCCCCGCAAGTTTTCTGCGATTGTTGTCGCCATCACGGCGTATTTGGGAACAACAATCAACAACAGGCGGTGCGCGCGTCTGCTGGCAAATCGATGCGCTTCGCAAAGCTGCTCGCATTCGTCCAGCTGCGTTGAAGCTGCCAGCCACAATGGCCGTGTCCCTATCGCATCGGCAAGTGCGCCACGCTCAGTATCATCGCAAGGCAATGTTGGTGCGCAGTCTTCCATTGGCCCGGTGACCAAGACGGCCTCTGCGGGCGTTCCGGCACGAATAAGACGGTCGGCCGTTTGGTTATCAAGCGCAAGAACGGCCTCGAACTGGGACAAGAGCGAACGCATCGCACCGGGAACCCAAGTGCCTGCAATATGATCCAACCCATCAGCGGTCGCATCAACCAGGATCGTTGGTATCTTCATTGCGCGCATCTCGGTAAGCAAGATGGGGTCCAAATCGCCTTTCACCCAAACAGCTAACGCAGGTTGCCAGTGATCCAAAAATATCCGGATGTTTTCCTTGCCGTTTGGTTCAGGAACGGCCCGTTTGGCGTGTTCAGGCGTCCAATCACGCAACGTGACCAGCATGAAGATCGGATCACCGTCTTCTGACAGTTTGCGTTCCAGCGTTTCAACGGCCGTCAATTGATCGGGGTTGCTGCAGCGTGCCCAAATGATCGTACCCGCCGGACGCGGCGGTTGCTGCGTCAGGTGCCTTGGCTGCTCGGGCGACCCTAGACTTGCCAGATAAGCCGCGATTGCGAGGGATCTTGCCATTCAATTGTCCTGAAGGTGGTGCTTAATTGTCCAGCTCTTCGGTTGGTGAGGTCTCTGCCTCTTCGTCGCGCAAACGGTGAATATGCGCAATGAAATAACGCATATGTGCATTATCGACTGTGCGCTGGGCGGCGTCTTTCCATGCGTTATATGCGGCCTCATAGTTGGGATACATCCCAACCAGATCGAGCGCCTCTATGTCTTTGAACGCGTTCTTGCTGGGGTCGATAAGCTCACCGCCAAAGACGAGATGCAGGCGCTGTGTCATGAGGAAAACCTTTGTTCATGCTGTGATTGCGCACAGTCTAGGTGTTTGATGGGTATGGCTCAAGCCGCGCTGCAAGGTCTGCATGCAATTGCGGACCAGCAGCCAGTACGCCGGGAACCTGAGGGTGCGGATTATTGTAGCGTAGAGGTGCGCCATTTTGGTCAGTCAGGGTGGCACCGGCCTCTTGGGCGATCAAAGCGCCAGCCGCGATGTCCCATTCCCAACTGGGCCGCAGAGTAATCATGGCGTCGAACTGCCCATTCGCGACAAGGGACAACCGGTACGCAAGTGACGACCGAAACGCACGCGTGATAGGCGGCAACTGCCGCCCTTTCCAAAACCGCGTGTCGAAATTAGCCTTCGCACCCAAAATCGTCGCACCGTCCATTGGGGTCGATGAAACGTGGATCGGCACGCCGTTACATGTCGCGCCCGTGTTCTTGGCTGCGGCAAACATCAGATCATGCATGGGAAGATAGACGACCCCTGCAATAGCTTCACCGTCCGCCACGACGGCCAAGGAATGCGCCCAGTCATTGCTGCCACCAATGAACGCACGCGTGCCATCGATTGGGTCGATAATAAATTGATGAGAGGTGTCCAAACGGTCTGCTTGATCCTCGGTTTCCTCAGACAACCAACCATAGTCCGGTCGTGCTGATTGCAGAAAATTCTCCAGCATTGCGTTCACGGCCAAGTCGGCGGCAGTTACTGGTCCGGCCCCGTCGGGTTTATCCGTCACATCAGGGTTTTTCTGAAAGTACTGCTTTGCAATGTCACCCGACAGGTGGGCGGCTTTTATCAGCAGCTCAAGGTCAGTCTCCGGCAAGGGTCATACCTTCAACCAGCAGTGATGGCACAACCCGTGACAAATGCGTGCGACCGTCATTTGCAGGAACAATTGTCTTAAGCATATCGCGCAAATTGCCGGCGACCGTGCATTCATTCACCGCAAAGGTGATCTCGCCATTCTCGACCCAGAAACCGGCGGCACCACGTGAATAGTCGCCCGTGTTGGGGTTGATCGTCGATCCGATCATCGATGTCACCAACAGGCCCGTTCCCATCTCTTTGATCAGATCACCCCTTGATTTCTCGCCTTGGGTCAGCGCCACGTTCGTGAGGCTAGGTGACGGTGGCGCACCCGTGCCGCGTGCGGCGTTCGCGGTGCTTTGCATGCCAAGTTTACGTGATGTCGCCAGATCAAGTGTCCAACCTGTCAAAACACCATCATCAACGATCGCGCGCTGCGATGTCGCAAGTCCTTCTGCATCAAACAGCCGGGACCCCGTTACGCGTGCACGGTGCGGGTCTTCGATGACGCTTAGCCCTTTCGGCAAAACCAGTTCGCCGATCGCATCACGCAGCCAGCTTGATCCACGTGCAATCATCATGCCATTCGTGGCCTGTAACAGGCTGCCGATCAGACTGCTTGCGACGCGTTCATCGAACAAGATCGGATACGCACCTGTTCGCGGTTTCTTGGCACCAATGCGTTCGACCGCGCGTTCGGCCGCGATGCGCCCGATGTCTTCTGCGTCGCGCAAATCTGCTTGAAACACACGGCTGTCATAGTCGTAATCGCGTTCCATCCCCGCGCCTGTACCGCTGATCGCTACGCAAGATAACCCGCGGTCGCTGCGTGCATAGCCTGCTGAAAAACCGTTTGTTGCGGCCAAGTGGATGCGTCGACGGCCATACCCAGCCGAGGCGGATTGCACCTGACTGATCCCA
The DNA here is from genome assembly GCA_947488605.1 of uncultured Paracoccaceae bacterium. Lineage (GTDB taxonomy): Bacteria > Pseudomonadota > Alphaproteobacteria > Rhodobacterales > Rhodobacteraceae > Yoonia. Next base: position 451,113 of record CANKZJ010000003.1, read on the forward strand.
CTGTTGCGCAACGCGGCTGCTTCGGCGCGTGTTGCGTCCTCTTGCAGCATTGCGGGATCAGGCTCGTCGCTGGGATCAAAAAGTTCCAGACTTTTAGTCGCGACGTTGCTGGTTAGTTGAGACGGATCAGCCAGTCCTACATGCGGGTCCTCTGGTGCCTCTTTCGCCATTGCGACAGCACGTTCCGCCATCTGTGTCAGTGTATGTGGTTTTGTATCAGATGAGGACACACAAGCCTGCCGCTGGCCAACAAACACGCGCAACCCGATGTCGATCCCTTCCGAGCGTTCCGCTTGTTCCAGCGCACCTTCACGCACCGTGATGGAAATAGATGTTCCATCAACGGCAATGGCATCGGCGGCATCGGCCCCCGCAGCTTTGGCGGCTTGCAAAATCTGATCGGACAGGTCGGAAAGAGATGGGGGCATGCGTGATCCTTTGTTTGATCTTGACCTAGTGCGCGGGGCACAGGCCCGCAAGACCAAGGGCGTGGGCAAAAGAAAAGGGCGCGGATGACAGCATCCGCGCCCTTTGTGATCTAAGGCGTTTTAACGAACGCGGTTTCCATTCACATTGACCTGACCGTTTGGCAGCACCTCGACCGAGGTTTCCATCTGATCGTCGCCAGTTGACCGGGCAAACATGCCGACCATCATGCGTGCGCCCATGACGTCCTGCTCGGGCACAAGGCCCATTGCGACAAGGTTATCAAGCAGGCGGTTAAAGCCTGTGATCTCCACTGTTGCCTCGCCTTCTGGGCGCGGGAACGGCGCAAAGCTTTGCATGTCTGTGTTGTCAAAAGTGAAATCGCCGCTTCCTGTGACTTTCGCACCAGCGGCATCAATGTTGAGTGTATCGAGTGTGGCCGCAGACAGCTCGTATGGCATTTCAACGTTTTCCAAAGCATCTTGCTGTTCTGGATCAAACATATCGAACAGAGTTTTTACTTTGCCAGACAGCGCCAACTGGATCGTTGCGGGATCACGCGGCAGGACGTTGCCAGCATCAAAGAGGTTCCAGATTGTGTCGCTGATGCTTAGATCAACAAGGTCGAACCCGATCTCAAAGTCTGCAGGCTCATCTGTGGTTCCCGTGGGCATCTGAAAGTTGATACCGTATTCGCCCAATGTAATCTCGATGGGCAGGGGGAACTGACCCGACAGAATGTTCATTGCCAGATCAACTGTGTTTGCGGAATAGCCGACAGATTGGCTGTTCATCACACCGGTCAGTGTTGCCGTGCCAGTGCTGATGGATCCCGACGCTTGTTCGCCGTCAGCATTGACGTCAAAGACATACTCGGAACTGTCGACAACATAGCCGCCCGCAATCGAGAACCCGTCAGTTATCATTGTGTCGGGGTCTTCAAAGTTCGCATCAAGCGGGATTGTCATCTCGGCTTGGGTCTGCATGCCGGTGATCTTGCCACCACCGGTAATGTACTCGCTATTTCCGCCGGGGATTTGAAAATCGACCAGCACATCGACGGTATCAACGATGCCATCATAAGAAATCGTCCGCAGTGCGCCGACCGATGTGTTGTACGTCATTTCCAGATCATTGGCTGCGATTTCAACATCGCCTGTAAAGGTAACATCACCATCGACGACATCACGCAGTGCGATCTTATATTGATCCGCGGAAATGTCGTAGTCCATCGCACTTGGTTCGCCGCTGACGATCATCTCAAGGTTCTGTTGGCTGACATCGATGGTGATGACAACACCGTCCTCACCGGTCAAGATAACTGGATAGCTTTCGTCCATCGTGACCCGCACAGTACCGTCGGACTGCTCGTTGAAGGTGATCGTGCTGATGGTGCTGTCGATGGTTAATTCTGGATCCTGGATGCGGACGGCAAGGTCACGTACCGTGACTGTGCCGCTTGATGTTTCTTCTGTTCCAATGCTGACGTTGTCTTCACCATACAGAGCCAGCTGCGATTTCCAGTCGTCCCATACCTGTGATGCTGTCACTTCGGCCTGTGCTGCGCTGCCGGCGATTAAAGCGGCAAGACAAACAGCACTCCGCAATCCAGTCAAATAGGTCATTGGTAATCCTTTTCGTTATTCATCTTTCGGAACGATACTTGGCTTCCTACTATGGGCCGAAGGTCGATACTATTGATTCACTAAGTAGCTATCCCCAACATAGTCTGAAAGGGACCGGAGTGAAAAACATGAATATGGTCGGAAAAACCGTACTAATTACGGGTGCAAGTCGCGGGATCGGGGAAGCAGCCGCTTTTACCTTTGCCGAGGCAGGTGCCAATGTCGCTTTGGTGGCGCGAAGCACGGATGGGATTGCTGATATTGCAGGTAAAATTGGGGAACGCGCGATAGCGATCCCTTGTGATGTGTCGCGGTATTCTGACGTTGCGGCGGCTGTTTCAGCAACTGCGCAAACGTTTGGTGGGCTTGATGTGCTGATCAATAATGCCGGAGTGGTCGATCCCATTGGGCATTTGCAGGACACAGATCCTGACGCATGGTCACGCACGATTGATGTGAACGTCAAAGGTGTGATGCACGGTTTGCACGCAACAATGCCCGGAATGATTGCCCAAGGGCATGGCACAATTATCAATGTCTCATCAGGTGCCGCTCATGGCCCGGTTGAGGGGTGGAGCGCTTATTGCAGCTCAAAAGCGGCTGTCTACATGTTGACGCGCGTTGCTGACAAAGAAGCGCGTGAAAAGGGTTTGCGGATTTTGGGCCTGTCGCCCGGAACGGTTGCCACGCAAATGCAGCGCGAGATCAAAGCATCGGGGATCAACCCTGTCAGCCAGCTTGATTGGTCCGTGCATATCCCGCCCGAGTGGCCGGCAAAGGCGCTTCTTTGGATGTGCTCGCCAGAGGCAGATGCGCATCTGGGCGATGATGTGAGCCTGCGCGACGATAACATCCGCCGAAAGGTTGGCCTGATATGATCCGTTACGAGCAGAACGGCGAAACATGGATCGTGACCATTGATCGCCCTGACAAAGCAGGGGCATTGACCCGCGATATGCTGACTGAATTAGCCGATATCGCCGAGGCTGCACGGGACGCAAAGCTGTTTATTCTTACGGGAACAGGGGCGGTCTTTAGTGCGGGTGCAGATTTGGACGCTGCACGTGCGGGTCTTGCTGTTGATCCTGTGTGGGAGCGTCTTTCGACCGCAATTGCCAGCATACACGGGCTGAGCATAGCCGCTTTGAATGGGACTGTGGCTGGTGGTGCCTTTGGCATGGTGCTTGCCTGTGATCTGCGGATTGCGGTCGCCGAAGCAAAGTTCTTTTACCCGGTGATGAAGCTTGGGTTCTTGCCGCAGCCGACTGATCCGCACCGTTTGGTTGCGTTGGTTGGCTCTGCGCGGGCCAAGTTGATCTTGATGGCAGGTCAAAAGATTAAGGCTGCCGAGGCGCAAACCTGGGGTCTCGTGGATCAGATTGTAGCGCAGGAAGACTTGATCACCACCGCGCAAACTTTGGGGGCGGATGTTCTATCCGCGGATCGGCTTCATATTGCTGCGATCAAGGGGATGATGCGTTAACCTTGCGTCTGGCGCCGGAGACCGTCAGAAGGCGGCAACAAGATAGGGTGGGTGAGAATGGATCCGGACACATTGATGGATCAGGCACGCGGGGCGTTTGATCAAGCTTTGACCTTGGCGCAAGAGTGGCTTTTGTCGCCAGCGGCGTGGTCTCAATTCGGGCTGTTGATCGGGGCTTACCTGCTCGCGCGTTTGGTCAACCGGATCATATCGCCAAAGATCAAAGATCTCTTGACGCCTGAGCCTGAGAACCAGTCCATCATTGCAACAGCGCGGCGGTTTGTCTTGATCTTTTTGCCGCTGTTGCTACCGCTTTTGGCGTACGGGTTCACGGCTATTGGCGAAGTCGTCACGCGGTCTCTCTTCGGGTCTGGCGCGGTCATCGCCTTTGGTAAGCGGGTCTTCTTGTTCCTTGCTGCCCGCGCTCTTGCGAAACACATCATCACCGATCCGTTCCTCAAGACACTGGCGAAATATGTCCTTGTGCCCGTTGCAGCGCTTTATGCGATTGGCGTTTTGGATCAGGTGGTTGCAGGGCTTGATCAGGCACAGGTAAACCTTGGCAACATCAGCTTTTCGGCCCTTGCGATCGCGCGGGGCTTGGTTGCTGGTAGCATTTTGTTCTGGTTTGGTCGGTGGTCAAATACGCAGTCGTCTGCCTATATCGAACAACAGCCAATGCGTCCGGCAATCCGGCAATTGGCAATCAAATCATCCGAATTCGCGATCTTTGCGCTCGCCTTTCTGATATTGATGAACGTCATGGGGATCAGCCTCAGTTCGCTGGCGATCCTTGGTGGTGCGATCGGTGTGGGCCTTGGTTTCGGTTTGCAAAAGATTGCCTCGAACTTCGCATCTGGCGTGATCTTGATGGTCGAGGGTCAAGCGACAGTTGGCGACTACGTTGAGCTTGACGGAGGTGAGGCAGGCACGATCGTCAAGATGCTTGCCCGGGCAACTATTCTTGAAACGTTCGATGGGCGCTGGATCGTCGTACCAAACGAAGACTTCATTACCACGCGGGTGGTCAACTATTCAGATTCCGGTTCAGCGAACCGTTTGGAAGTTGAATTTTCGGTCAGCTACGACACTGACATTAACCAGATCCCCGCCATCATCGAAGCGGCCGTATCAAAGCATCCGGGCGTTCTGCAGGAACCAGAAGGACCAGATTGCGAGCTGCGCGGTTTTGGAGATAGCGGGATCGATTTTTGCGTTGAATTTTGGGTCGAAGGCATCGACGACGGGAAGAACAAATATTCGTCAGATGTTCTGTTCCTTGTTTGGAATGCCCTGAAAGATAACGACATCGAAATCCCGTATCCGCACCGCGTTGTTGAGATTAAGGGGCAATTGCCGCAGTGACAGACGCTGTTGTAATCGGGGCCGGACCAGCTGGATTGATGGCTGCCGAAGAGCTGGGCAAGGCGGGTCACTCCGTCATTCTGACGGATGCAATGCCGTCAGTTGGACGCAAGTTTTTGATGGCTGGCAAATCTGGTCTTAACCTAACGAAATCGGCACCTATTGAAGCGTTCCATGCAGCCTATGGGGCTGATTTGCCTCGCGCGTTGACTGAGGCGTTGGATGCGTTTGGTCCAGAACAGGTCATGGCATGGGCCGAGGGTTTGGGCCAACCTCTTTTTACCGGGTCGACAGGGCGCGTATTTCCCAAAGCGATGAAAGCGTCCCCTTTATTGCGGGCATGGATGGCACGGCTGGAAAGCTATGGGGTTGAGGCGCGCACGAAGTGGCGCTGGACCGGGTGGAATGATGGTGCGTTGGTTTTTGACACGCCCGATGGGGCAGCACAGCTAAGGCCCAAAGTTACTGTGCTTGCGCTGGGTGGTGCAAGTTGGGCGCGTCTTGGATCGAACGGCGCATGGTCGACGCTATTGCCAGATGTTGTCGCACCGTTTGCGCCTGCGAATATGGGCTTTTTGGTCAATTGGACGGATCATATGGCCCCTCATTTTGGGGCACCTGTCAAATCAGTAGGGTTGGCGGCGGGTGATACTTTCACGCGGGGTGAGTTTGTCATTACCCGAAACGGGATTGAAGGCGGCGGGATCTACCTTGTCTCACGCGCGATGCGGGAAGGCGCGCCTCTCACACTCGACTTGATGCCTGACTGGTCGGTCGAGAAATTGCGCGCGGCCCTTGCGAAACCGCGCGGCAAAGCAAGCATGACCACGCATTTGCGCAAGGTCTTGCGGTTTGACGCTTTGCGTACCGCGCTTTTGTATGAATTTGGCAAACCGTTTCCTGATGATCTTGCCTCGTTGATCAAAGCTGTGCCTGTCTTGCATGACGGCCCCAAAGATATGGACGAGGCAATTTCGACGGCTGGCGGGGTGCGTTTTGATGCGCTGACGCAGGATTTAATGCTCAAAGATAAGCCAGGGATTTTTTGCGCAGGCGAAATGATTGACTGGGAGGCGCCCACCGGCGGCTATCTTATTACGGCCTGTCTTGCGACGGGAAAGGTCGCAGGATCAGCAGCAGCAAGTTTCGCGCAACATCAATCTGGTTCACTTGATTCTCAAGAAGAGCCGCGGCATTCGCAGGCAGGTCATTTGCCCTAGAAATGAATGTTGTAATTTTGCATCTATTTCATGGTGCATGTATCGAGAACTTTGTAAGCATCAAGCGTCTACAGCGCGTGTTTTGCTCAATATTTATTGGGTTTGACGATTAATTCCTCACATCAGACCATCAAATAATACAGGACGGTCATAAAAGCGCCTATTTCAAAAGTTTTTTTGTCTTAATTCACCACTAGGATTTACTTGAAAGGCTTGATTCTATAGGGAGATATGGAGCGGTCGCACTTTGGCCGTAATGTCCAGTGCATGAATGGAGTACCGATATGCGCCTTACAACAACTCTCGCAGCAGCAGCTGCACTCTCAGTTTCCGCCGTTGCCGCCTCCGCTGGTGGTATGAGCGACGAAGTTATGGAAGCACCAGTCGTCATGGCCGAGCCAATGGCTGAGCCAGCAGCATCATCCGTGAGCCCAACATATGTTGTTCTCGGTGTGCTTGCAGCACTTCTGATCGCTGCTGCGGTTGCTGAAGACTAATAGCGTAAGCTAGTTTTAGTTAAGGGGCAGGCTTCGGCCTGCCCTTTTTCGTTTCTGACCTGATTTAGCGCCGCGCCATCATCGCAAGGCGGATCAGTGTACGCTCCATCAACGCATTTTGTGGCGCTGTATTTGCAGAGCGGAGTTGCAAATCAACGTCTGTCAAAGCGGTCAAAGCTTTTTCCAAACGATCCCGCCCCCACTGCCCAGCCTGGCGCACCACCTTGTCGCGCCTTTGCCCGAAAACAGGTGGACGCAATCGCCCTGCACCTGCCGCCGGACCGCCGGGATCAGATGCGACAACATGCAGTCTGCGAAAGTGGCGCATCGCACCAATACAAAGCGTGACGGGTGCTACCCCCTGTGCATAAAGACTGCGCAGCAAAGGCCCAAGTTGGTCGGCTTGACCGGTTGCTACGACCTCTAGGATATCATCGACGTCGACTTCAGCGGACTGAGGTGCGTTGGCCATGATGTCTTCGATGCTGAGCGGTTGGTCATCACCGCGTTTGTATAGACTGACCTTCTCAAGGGTTTGGCGAAAGTCACCCGGCTCAAGTGTATCCGCCAAAGCCATCAAGGCTTCCATCACATCGCGGTCAGGCACGGCAATTGTGGCATCTCTCAAGGCCTGCTCAACATCTGCGATTGTAGGGGGGTCGTCATAAAGACCAATAGCAACCGCGTTTCGGTGGCCCTCTACGGCCTTACGTAAAGCGGACTTTGCCGTAAGCTGACCCGCTGTGATGACGACCTGCGCATCGCCGGACTGCCAATCGGCCATGGCTGTTGCGATTAACTTGGCAAGGCCATCAGTAGCGTCTTCGACAAATGCAACGCGGTGACCGGGAAAGAAACCTTGCGCCTTGATTGCATCCAATAAGAGCGCGGGATCTTTGCGCAAGTCAGCGGCGTTGATGCGCGTCAAACGCATCTCTTCTTCGCCTTCAGGTCCAATCAGTGCCTTGATCACGTGTTGCCGCTTTTCAGCGACGCGCATCGGATCGGCGCCAAAGATCAGTAGGGCTGCATGGCTTGGATCAGGTTTGCGAAAATAGCCGTTGGCCGCGGGACCTGTCAGTTTCATGTGGAGTGCTCGGGTGTCAGTGCCAAAAGGCGGCTGACAATCATATCGGCAAGAATGATCGACAACCTCTCAACCGCATCATCTTGTGTGGCTTGGGTCGCAATTGTTGAACTGGTGGCTGAATAACTGGTGAAGGTTTCAACAGTCCCCGTCTCAATCCGGGCATTGGTTGCTGCATCGCGCAAGGTCCATGTCGCGGTTCCGATAACATTAAAGCGGGATGTATCCCCATCTGATGTGATCGCGGCACTGCGCTGGTTCAGGCTGATCTGCGTGGAAACAAGGTACTTTGGCGTGTCGGTCCGTCCCAACCTTTCTTCCAACTGCTCGCGCAACCTGAAACCGGCGACAGTGTCGTCAGAAACGAAGGCTGTGTTCTGCCTGAAAACACTCTCACCGCTGTAGATCGGCGTAAAGCCACAGGCGCTCAATCCCATAAGCCCCAAGATCAAGATGCGGCGGGATGTGCGGCTAGATAACAATGTTCACAATCCGGCCCGGCACAACGATAAGCTTCTTGGGTGCACCACCATCAAGGGCGTTCTGCACGACCTCAAGTGCCATCGCCATCGCTTCAACGTCGGCTTTGGACGCATCCGCAGCGACGTTAATCTCTGCCCGGCGTTTTCCGTTAATCTGAATTGGCATGGTGACGGTATCCTCAACCAACATGGCCTCATCCGCAATAGGCCAAGGTGCATTCGCAATCAGGCCCGCGCCACCCAGCAAAGCCCAGATTTCTTCCGAGAGATGCGGCGTCATTGGGGACATCAGTTGGGCCAGCACCTTGGCCGCTTGTTTTTTGGCCGCACCGCCCGCTTTAGATTTCGCGAGGGTGTTGGTGAAGGCATAGAGCTTGGCAATTGCCGCGTTAAATCCAAAGCTTTCGACGCCCATCGTTATGTCGTGAATGGCTTTGTGCATCGCCCGCAAAAGCGCTTCGTCTTCATTGCCCGGCGCATCCGTCATAGCCGCGATTTCATGGGCTACACGGTGAACTCTGTTGAGGTGCTTGAATGTGGCTTCTGCACCTGATGCGGTCCATTCGACATCGCGCTCTGGAGGGCTGTCGGACAGCACAAACCAGCGGGCGGTATCAGCACCGTATTTGGCCAGAATGTCGTCGGGATCAACGACGTTCTTTTTGGACTTCGACATTTTAGCAGAGGGGATCACATCGACGTCTTCACCTGTGGCACCCAAACGTGCACCGCTCTCGGTCCACTCGATATGTTCAGGCAAATGATAGACCGGACGGTCTTTTTCATCGCGGGTCACGTAAATCTCGTGCGTGACCATGCCTTGGGTGAATAGCGCGTTAAATGGCTCGGACGTGCCTTGCGGCAGGTGCCCCGTCATATTCATCGCACGTGCAAAGAAGCGACTGTAAAGCAGATGCAGGATCGCGTGTTCAATCCCACCGATATACTGGTCAACGTTCATCCAATAAGCGGCATCATCAACATCAGTTGGCGTCGCCGCATGAGGGGCCGTGAAGCGCGCATAATACCACGACGAATCCACGAACGTGTCCATCGTATCCGTTTCGCGTTGGGCAGGTTTGCCACACGTCGGGCAAGTGCAATCGCGCCATGTCGGATGGCGGTCAAGTGGGTTGCCGGGGACGTCAAACGTCACATCATAAGGCAACTCAATAGGCAGGTTTTCTTTTGCTTCGGGTACCACGCCGCAGTCATCGCAATGCACGACAGGGATCGGGCAGCCCCAGTAGCGTTGACGGGACAGGCCCCAATCGCGTAGGCGGAACTTTGTGACACCTTCGCCGATACCGTTGCTTTCACAAAAAGCAATTGCCGTTGCGATACCATCATCGCCTGTCTGTTCGGTGTCACCCGCAAAACCACGGATATAGATCACGGGTTCGGATTTGGGCGGCACGAAAGCATCGCCGCCATCCTCGGGCATGATGATCCCATCATCTTTGACTGGCGCATAGGTGCTGATAACAGGCAGATCATACTTACGTGCAAAGTCCAGATCGCGCTGGTCGTGTGCAGGGCAGCCGAAAATTGCGCCTGTACCATAATCCATCAGGATGAAGTTCGCGATGTAGACGGGCAGATTGGGGTGGCCGTCAAGCGGATGCTTCACGGTTAACCCGGTATCATGACCCAGCTTATCAGCTTTTTCGATCGCCTCGGCTGTTGTTCCACCTTTGCGGCATTCGGCACAGAACGCGGCAACTGTTTCGTCTTTGGCCTCTAGTTCTCTGGCCAAGGGGTGATCGGGCGAAATGCCAACAAATGACGCACCCATCAGCGTATCGGGGCGTGTCGTGTAGACTTCGATCTCGCCACCGTCGGTGCGTTCAAAGGCAAATTGCAGGCCGCGTGATTTGCCGATCCAGTTTGCCTGCATCAACTTCACCTTCGCAGGCCAGTTGTCGAGGCTGTCAATCGCGGTCAGCAGTTCCTCGGAATAGTCGCTGATCTTGAAGAACCATTGCACTAACTCGCGGCGCTCGACTTCTGCACCGGAGCGCCAACCTTTGCCGTCTATGACCTGTTCGTTTGCCAGCACGGTCATGTCGACCGGATCCCAGTTTACGACCGCTTTCTTACGGTAAATCAGCCCTTTGGACAAAAAGTCGATGAACAACGCCTGTTGCTGTCCATAGTATTCAGGATCACAGGTTGCGAATTCGCGGGACCAGTCAATCGACAGGCCCAGCGGCTTCATCTGTGCCTTCATGTCGGCGATATTCTGGTAGGTCCAATCTTTGGGGTGACCGCCTGATGCCATCGCGGCATTTTCGGCGGGCATGCCAAAGGCGTCCCAGCCCATTGGATGCAGGATGTTGTGACCGGTCGCCAGCTTGTAGCGGGCGATCACGTCACCCATTGTGTAGTTGCGCACGTGACCCATGTGGATGCGGCCAGACGGGTAGGGGAACATCTCAAGCACATAGTACTTTGGTTTGTCGTCGCTGCGTGTCGCCTTGAAGGTTTCAGCATCCGACCAGACGGCCTGCCATTTCGCTTCGATTGCGGAGGGGGTGTAAGTGGTCATCGTCTGGGTCTTTCCAAAAAGCGAAACGCCGGGCGGTGTGCCCGGCGGTATTCATAATCTGGCAAGAGGCCGATGGCTATAGGGTGCAGCCGACAATCCAAATTTGGTTTGGCGCAAAAAGCCTACCCCACAAAAGCAAAGAGCGACCCCGAAGGGCCGCTCTCGCAATTAGGTCGATCTGCTTCGATTAGAAGGAGAAGGAAACCTCAACAGTTGTACCTGGCATGTACTCGCCAGCACCGATTTCGTCTTCTTGGTCGCCGTCGTCATCTTCTGCGAAGACAGTCAGGAATGTAGCACCGCCACCGAGATCGTAGCTACCACCGACATAGTAGTCAGAGTCGTCGCCTTCGTTCTCGTTCTGGATACCAGCAAGAAGTGTCAGGCCAAGACCTGTGTCGTATGAACCGTCAAGGTTGTACTTGTCTGTACCTTGGTCGTTGTCATAGTCGAATGTCGCAGCGATTGGACCGTCTGCGTATGCAACAGTAACACCGTAGTTCGGATCTTCGTTTGCGCCACCTTCTTCAGCAACATAGTAAACAGTCGCTGTAACTGGACCGAATGGATATGCAACCTGAATACCTGTTGATGTAGTATCAGCAGTCTCGTTGGATGCGTATGCAAGTGTGATGTCTGCGCCAGAAACGCTTACGCCACCGGAGATACCCCAGATTTCGGCTTCGTTGAAGTCACCGTTTGCAACGCCAGGAGCGTACAGACCAGCTTCTACAAGAGCGTCGATGTCATCGGAATTAGCGCCATCTGCAGCCGCTGCGATGCCTGCAGATACTGATTCTTCTTGGTAAGCCACAGACATAGAGAACATGCCTACGTCGCCTGAAACACCAATTGACAGCTGATCAACAACTTCGTCGTTTGTTGTAAGAGTACCGGCAGCCGCAAGAAGCGCAGCGCCAGAGCCTGCATCGACAACGCCATCGCCGTCTGTGTCATAGTCTGCAAACGGCCCAGCAGGTACTGTGTACGTATCGTTTACAAAACCACCAAGTGCGTGTGTGATGTTGTAAGACACAGAAGCGTCAAAGCCGCCCAATGTCACGTCGCCGCGGATTACGTTTTCGCCGTCAGCTTCGGAGAAGCCGTCAGACTCCATATCGCCGGCAGATGCCCACTGTGTTTCAGCAGCAAATGCTGTGTCGCCGAGATAGAGGCTTGCACCGTCTGATTCCAGTGACAGCAGAACGCCGTCAGAGCTAACAGCTTGACCGTTAGTTTCGTCGAACAGGTCGAACTCAAGTGCCAAAGACGCTGTAACACCGTTGTCGAGAGCGGCTGTACCAGTGACGTTCAGGTCACCTTCCCAGTAGAAACCGTCTTCGCCAAATGTAGCGTCGTCGTTGAAGCCCAAAGATGCGTCGCCACCAAAAGTGACGCCAGCGTGTCCGTCAGCAGCAGCAGCGCCGGCAAATGCGACGATAGCTGTTGTTGTAAGAAGGATGCTTTTCATGGATATTTTCCCTCGTGTTATGCATTCTCAAGAATGCCAGTTTTCCCTAGCATTGGCGTCTAACTGCTCTCTCGCGGGCCGACACTCAAGTGAATAAAGGCCTAAATCGGGCTCTTTGATGGAAATGATGCATCAATGACACACAAATATTTCGGTCATGACAGGGGTTGAAATTCGCTCTATTTCAGGACGAAACCTACCGTGATCCTTATTTCTTGGAGCCTGCCATGCCTTTAGCCGAAATTCAGGCCCGTATTGCCTCTGCTTGTGATGTTGCGGGACGAAAAACATCGGATGTGAAACTTATTGCGGTTTCCAAAGTTCAGCCCAACGAAAGGGTTGCTGCGGTCCTTGACGAGGGTCACCGGATCTTTGGCGAGAACAAAGTGCAGGAGGCCGCAGGCAAGTGGCCGGACTTTCGCAAGGTTTATGACGGGATCGAATTGCATCTTATCGGCCCACTCCAGACGAACAAAGTAAAGCAAGCGATGCAGCTCGCGGATGCGATCCATACCGTCGACCGTACTAAACTTGCCAATGCGATGGCGCGTCATGCACAAGATTTAGGACGCTGTCCCGATTTGTTCATTCAGGTGAATACCGGCGAGGAACCACAAAAGGCAGGCATCCTGCCCGCTGATGCCGATGCATTCGTGGCAGAGGTACGCGCGCTTGATCTTCCGCTTACGGGGCTGATGTGTATTCCGCCGGTGGACGAGGAACCCTCGCTTCATTTCGCCCTTCTGGCAAAAATCGCCGAACGGAATGGGCTGTCCGGGCTGTCGATGGGGATGAGCAGTGACTTTGAAAGTGCCATAGCGTTGGGTGCCACGCATGTCCGTGTCGGGTCTGCTATTTTTGGCGAGCGTGTTTACGGGTGAGCGCTGATTACGACCCCCCTCAAGACCCGCTGAATATCTTACATGATGACCATCAGGTTTTGCTTGTCGATAAACCAAGCGGGCTTTTGTCTGTTCCGGGCAAGGGAGAGGATCTGGCGGATTGCTTGATCGCGCGTGTGCAGGCGGCTTTTCCGATGGCGTTATTGGTGCATCGGTTGGATCGCGACACGTCTGGCGTGATGATCTTTGCTTTGACGCCGCATGCCCAGCGCCACCTTGGTCTGCAATTTGAAAAACGTCAGACCAAGAAAACCTATGTTGCCCGCGTTTGGGGCGAGATGGCAGAGAAGACAGGAACTGTTGATTTGCCGCTGATTGTGGATTGGCCGAACAGGCCTTTGCAAATGGTTGATCATGAGAATGGCAAGCAGGCGCAAACCGACTGGCGCGTGCTACGGTCCAAAGATGGCGAAACACGTGTGAGGCTCATGCCCAAGACGGGACGTTCCCATCAATTGCGGGTGCATATGCTGGCACTGGGTCATCCGATCTTGGGTGATCCGTTTTATGCAAAAGGTAAGGCGCGAGATTACCCGCGCCTTATGCTGCATTCAGAGACGTTGCAGTTTCGTCACCCGGACGGCGGGCAAGGCATGCGCATTACCGCAAAGTGCCCTTTTTAGATCTCAAGAAATTGCGCAACTGCATCAACTTCTGTTTGCGCGATCTCGTGGCCTCCGGGATGCCAGTGTAGAGTGACCTGCGCGCCTTGTGCCTCAAGATAGGTTGCAAAGTCATGCGTGGCGGGCGCGGGGCAAATCGGATCGTGTTCCCCAGCAGTGATGAGAACGCGCCGACCCTGAAGACCTGGCTGAGGCGTCGGCTGCCAAGGGATAAGTGGATGCATCAGGATCAGATCATCGACAAGGTCTGGCTGGTCCATAGCAACCGCGGCCAAGATATTCGCACCGTTCGAATAACCAAGACCAATTGTGCGCAGCGCGGATGCAGTTGCTTTTTCATCCCTGATAAAGTCGGCCATCGTGGCCGTACGGGCTGCAAGGTCATCCATGTCGTAGACGCCTTCGCCAGTCCGGCGGAAGAAACGTGCAGCACCGTGCTCTGACACATCTCCTCTTGGTGAGGTCACATGCGCGCCGGGCATCAACTGTTCCGCAAAGCCATGAAACTGGGTCTCGTTTCCGCCCGTGCCGTGGAAGGTCAGGAACAGCGGTTGGCCCGCTGCCCCTTTTGACCGTTTTGCGATGTAAGCCATCTTAGCTGTCCAGCGGTTGTAGGCGGCTTTCAAGATGGCCGCGCAGATGCTCGTGCCGGCTAGGCAGTTTGAGAGCTTCGCCCAAGTGTGCGGTATCCTCGTCGCGGTCAAAGCCGGGCTCATTCGTGGCAACCTCGAACAATACACCACCCGGTGTACGGAAATAGATCGCATAGAAGTAATCGCGGTCGATCACGGGCGTCACTTGATACCCGGTATCAAGCAGCGCTTCGCGGACTTCCAATTGCCGCGCGCGGTTTTCAACCGCAAATGCGATATGGTGGACAGAGCCCGCACCTTGGGCAGCATGGCCTGCACTTGGCAGCTCTTCGATATCGATCGTATTCGCATCATTGCCACCGGGTACAATGAACCGTGTGATGTTATCTTGCTGGTCCAGCTTTTCGTAACCCATGAACTGAAGCAGTTCCCCACTGACACCGGCATCCTTCAGGCGCATATCGGCAGAATGAAAACCGTGGATACCCATCGCTTCACCCACGCCATTGCCTGTCCAAGGTGTGCGATCATCGTCGCTTTCAACAAGGGCGAATTGGTCGCCGTCAGGGCCATCAAATAGCACACGCTTTTCACCAAAGCGGACGTCCTGCAAAATGCCTTTCACCTCGAACGTTGTCAGGCGGTCGATCCACGCCTGCGATGATCCGACAGGGATACTGAAGGCGGTACGCCCGACTTCTCCGATCCCCTTGGCGCCGCGTGCGGCATTTGGGAAAGGGAAGTAAGTCATGACAGTGCCTGGGGTTCCCGCCTCGTCACCATAGTACAGGTGATAGACATCGGGTGCGTCGAAGTTCACCGTCTTCTTGATCCGGCGCAGGCCAAGTACATTGGTAAAGAATGCGTTGTTCTCACGTGCGTCGCTTGCCAGTGAGGTGACGTGGTGAAGTCCTTTGATTTGCTTAAGCATATCGCTCTCCTATTCCGTTGAGGGAGAGATAGCCGTTCTGGCGCCGCACAAAAGATCGATTGACGCACCTATTTGGTGCGCCCATGCACATGACGTTATTCGGCGGCCCAACCAGAGATGGCTTTGACCTCTAGGAATTCTTCGATGCCCCAGACGCCGCCTTCGCGTGCACGACCTGACATCTTGACCCCACCAAAGGGTGAACCCGCACCGCGATCTTCGCCATTCATTTCAACCATGCCTGAACGTAATGCGCGCGCCATGCGGTTCCGCTTCGCCCCGTCTTGGCTTTGCACATAGTTGGTCAAACCGTAGGGCGTGTCGTTGGCAATCGCGATGGCGTCTGCCTCGTCATCAAAAGGAATGATGGAGAGCACAGGACCAAAAATTTCTTCTTGGGCGATACGCATATCGTTGGAGACATCGGCGAAAACGGTAGGGCGGACGTAATACCCGCGGTTCATGCCTTCGGGCAGACCGGGGCCACCGGCCACAAGACGTGCGCCCTCATTCATTCCGACTTCGATCATGTCCTGGATTTTAGTCCACTGCGATTTGTTGACCACCGGGCCAATGTGGCGACCGGGCTCCGATGCGGGACCCACCCCAATATTGCTTGCAATCTCTGCGGCGGCTTCAACTGTCTGATCGTAAATGCTGCGTTCCACCAACATCCGGGTCGGTGCATTACACGATTGGCCAGAGTTGTTCATACAATGGATGACACCGCGTTTGACCGCTTTTGGGTCAGCATCTGCAAAGATAACGTTCGCGCCTTTGCCGCCCAGTTCAAGTGTTACGCGTTTGAGTGTTTCTGCTGCGGCAGCAGAGATGGCTTTGCCCGCGCGCGTTGATCCGGTGAAGCTGATCATTGCCACGTCTTCATGGCGCGACAACTGACTGCCGACACCCATGCCATCACCGTTCACAAGGTTGAAAACTCCGGCGGGCACGCCTGCGTCATGGACGAACTCTGCGAATAGTAATGAAGAAAGCGGCGCTTCCTCCGATGGTTTGAGCACCATGGTGCAGCCCGCCAAAAGCGCCGGGATCACCTTTAGTGTCACTTGGTTCATTGGCCAGTTCCACGGCGTGATCAGCCCAACAACACCAATGGGTTCCATCGCGATCCGGTCATTAGGTGCGTGCGGGCCAAGAGGACGGATCCATTCGATCTCGTCAAAAGCACGCAACGCGCTTTTCAGATGCCACGGTAAGCAGGGGGCTTGGCTGCTGCGCGCCATATCGATGGGCGCGCCCATTTCAATGCTGATGGCCTCGGCCATCTCTTCGACGCGGGCTTCGTATTGTGCCAGAATGCCTTTGACATAGCCCACCCGTTCTTGGGGATCGGTTGCGGCCCATGTCGGAAACGCCGCCTTCGCTGCGCTGACAGCCGCATCCGTGTCGGCCTGATCACCCAGCGAGATGATCGCACAAACATCTTCGGTCGAAGGGTCAATGACATTATGGTCGTGCGCGATGACGGGCGGCACCCATGCTCCATTGATATAGAAGTTGCGGTTCTCGATCATGGCATCTCTCCCTTTGATATCGGTCAATGTTTGGCACTGCCCTGCTATTGTTGCAAGCCACAGTAGCGCTTGCGCTCCAACGGACCTATATTGGTAGCAACGCAATGCAACAAAGGAATATCACAATGGGTTTACGCATTAACGATACGATCCCTGACCTCACAGTTGAAACGGATCAAGGCACATTCGCTTTGCATGATTGGATTGGCGATAGCTGGGCTATTTTGTTTTCCCATCCCAAGGACTTCACGCCTGTTTGCACCACCGAATTCGGTGCGGTGGCACAGCTGGCTGATGAATGGGCCAAGCGCGGCACAAAAGTGATTGGTGTCAGCGTCGACGGCGTTGAGGACCACAAGAAATGGAAAGGCGATATCGAGACCGTTGGCGGTGCACCTGCCGGGTTTCCGATCATTGCAGATGCAGGACTGGAAGTGTCAAAAGCCTTCGACATGCTGCCTGCCGAAGCCTATTTGCCAGATGGTCGGACCCCTGCGGATAGTGCGACTGTGCGGTCGGTGTTTATCATTGGACCTGACAAGCAGTTGAAACTGTCCATGACCTATCCGATGACCGTTGGTCGCAACTTTGCCGAAGTCCTGCGCGCCTTGGACGGTCTGCAAACATCGACAGGGCGCGGCGTTGCGACACCTGCGAACTGGAATGTGGGTGACGATGTGATCATCCCGGCCACGGTGAGCGACGAAGACGCGAAAGCCAAGTTTGGGGATTTCACCAAAGTGCTGCCGTATCTGCGGACAACGAAACTCAAAGACTGATACTATTTTCAGCCTGCGCAAAGCCCCGCCAATTGGCGGGGCTTTTTGCATTCTTGGGGCACCCTATTTCAGTTTGATCCCCGTTTTTGCCAAAATGCGCCGCACTTTCGACGGTTGTTCCTGACGTGCGGCGTAGATGTCTAGAACAGATGCAAACCGACGCTTCGCCTCATCCCAAGGTACGGTGTAATCGGGGTCAGGTGTTTTCCATCCTTCACCGTAAGTCACCGCAAGCATTTTTTCAGGCTCTTTAGGTGCTGGAAAAGGGACGCCATTCAGTGATCGCGTGGTGAGAGGAAAGATATCGTCCTCAGTGAGTTCACCAAAGGTGTGCGGCCAGATATAGGCCCGTCCATTCCGCATCCAAAATGCGAACAGATCGACACCGACGCCTGTGGGGATGTGGACTTTCACATAAGGGCTTGAGTGGAACATTCTGGCTGTTCCCGAAAGAGCCCCGCTTTCATTCAGCGTCGCACAGAGTTGGTAGATGGCGTCTACAACCGTTTCGTCATCTTTCCCGTCGATCAGAACGGCAAGGTCAACATCATCATCATGTCCCACAAACGAGCCTTCGCGACAGGCACCCAACAGCGTTCCGCAGTTGATGAACGATCTGTAACCAAGTCTGTTGAGGAGTTCGAAAACGAATTTCAGATCGTCTATCAGCGCATCCTGATTGCACTGAGCCAGCGTGTTGGTCCTGGGTTCACTTTCAAAGTTCCGCAAGGCAATGATCCTGACGAGACGTTCCTCAAAGTCACGCCATGCTTCGCCCTCCCCGGCATCTAGTCGTGCGAGCCGGATTCTCAGCTTCAATGTCTGCGAACGATTACGTTTCAGGCCGAAAGCACGGTAAAGTGCTATCACGCGCTCCGTCCAATCAAGCCCTCGTTCAGCACGCGGCACAGTATTCAATTTGCGGCGTAACGGTTCGTATTGCAGTGCGCTTCGCATTTCCGCATCGAGGAGCGCTTCATCCAATTCATGCAATGTCGCCCAAGATATTTCGCTGAGCGGTCGTCTTCGCTTGATAAGGCGTCTTGGTAAGAAAAGCCTCGGCATCGCTTTGCTAGTCCCTTTTCACGAGCACGGCGGTAGAAGTCTGTAGGAAGTCTGACCGTTCCGTCACGCTACAGAGGGCTGGTGGGAAGTGAAAGCATCTAGCAAGTAGTAGTGGCTAACGCGCGCCGTGCCGCGCGAGCCTTCAAGGTTTAGCCAAGAACCAAAAAGGCCGCTTGAATGAACAAGCGGCCTTCTTTCTGAAAGCTCCGGAAAGCCTAGTATTTGTAAGACACGCCAAGCGACAGATAAGGAACCGCGATCAGATCTTCTGCGTCGCTGATTGCTTCTTGGACGTCTGGGTCTGCGTCAATGACGGCCTGGTTACCTGTGCCAGTCGCAGTCACGTCCAGATCGAAGCCACCGGTGAAGATAACACCGAGCTCGGAATTGAAGGACCAGCCATCAGCGAAGCCCCATTCGTATCCAGTTGTGACCATTGGAGAGACTGCGTTGGCGAACTCGGCGGTCAATTCGGCTTCTTCGCCAGCGGATGTGCCACTTGCGCTCAACTCTGTATTTGAAACAAACAGGCCGCCGGAGATGCGCCAGCCGCTTTGTGTTGGATAATAGTCGGCCAAAATCGCAAGGCCGCCCAGATCAAAATCACCTTCAGCGGTGCCGGCGTCGTCGGTTTCGTCGTAGCTGGCACTGAAGCCGCCCATCAATGCGCCGCGTACACGCAATTGCGGATCAATCTGGTAAGCGCCTTCAAGGTTCAGACCGAAATTTGAAAGGCCAACGCCAACTGTTACGTCACCAGCTTCTTGGGCGAATGCTGTGCTGCCAGCGATGGTGAGTGCTGTCGCGGCCAAAAGTGTTTTGAATTCCATGTGAGGGTCTCTCTAATTTAGTGGGTTGAATCGTCTATCGTACCACCACTTCTAGGCATTGGTTATCGCTAGGGAAAGTGCGAAAAACCACTTTCGGCCCAATGAAATATGACCATTTCATGACATTGTTCTTGATGAATAAAAAACACCCGGACAAACTGTCCGGGTGTTTCTTTTTGAGCAACGTTGAAAAAGGAAGAAGGGTTAGCCTTCTGCTTCTTCTTTTGTGATCTCTTCGCCAGTTGCCTGATCAACCATTTTCATGGCCAAACGAACTTTGCCGCGGTCATCAAAGCCCAACAGCTTGACCCAAACTTCCTGACCTTCCTTAAGGACATCGGAAGGATGGTTCAGGCGCTTGTTCTCGATCTGGGAGACGTGCACCAGACCGTCGCGCTTGCCAAAGAAGTTCACGAAGGCGCCGAAATCGACGAGCTTCACAACTTTACCTTTGTAGATCACGCCTTCTTCTGGCTCTGCCACGATCGAATGGATCATGTCGTAGGCTTTCTTGATCGCCTCGGCATCGTTGGATGCCAATTTGATGATGCCTTCGTCATTGATGTCGACTTTCGCGCCAGATGTCTCAACGATTTCGCGGATAACCTTACCGCCAGAACCAATGACTTCACGGATCTTGTCGGTTGGGATCTGCATCGTTTCGATCTTTGGTGCGTGCACAGAGAATTCCTGCGCGCCGGTCAGGGCTTTGCCCATTTCACCAAGGATGTGCAGACGGCCAGCTTTCGCCTGAGCGAGCGCTTTTGACATGATCTCTGGCGTGATGCCCGCGATTTTGATGTCCATCTGCAGCGACGTGATACCGTTTTCAGTACCCGCAACCTTAAAGTCCATGTCGCCAAGGTGGTCTTCGTCACCCAGGATGTCAGACAAAATGGCGTATTCGCCATCGTCTTCCATAACCAGACCCATGGCCACACCAGCAACTGGCGCTTTCAAAGGAACGCCCGCATCCATCATGGACAAGGAACCACCACAAACAGACGCCATTGAAGACGAACCGTTTGATTCAGTGATCTCAGACACCAGACGGATTGTGTAGGGGAAGTCTGTCGCGGCAGGCAAAACCGCCTGAAGCGCACGCCATGCCAGCTTACCGTGACCGATCTCGCGGCGGCCCGGGCCAGACACACGACCAACTTCACCAACAGAGTATGGTGGGAAGTTATAGTGCAGCATAAAGTTAGATTTGTACATGCCAGTCAGCGCGTCGATCATCTGTTCGTCGTCGCCGGTGCCGAGTGTCGTGACAACAAGGCCCTGTGTCTCACCGCGTGTAAACAACGCAGAACCGTGTGTCCGTGGCAGGATGCCAGTCTCGGATACGATCGGGCGAATAGTGTCGAGGGCACGGCCATCGATACGCTTGCCGTTTTTAACAACATCGCCGCGCAGAACCGCTGATTCCAGACCCTTAAGGGCAGAACCAAGGTTGCCATCTTCTTGCTGCTCTTCTGTCAGAGCGTCAACAATCGCAGCTTTGGCAGCAGTCACAGCGCTCGTGCGTTCCTGCTTGTCAGTGATCGCATAAGCGGCACGCATCTGGTCTTCACCAACGGCCTTAACAGCCGCGGACAGTTCAGAGTAATCAACCGGCTGAAAATCAAACGGCTCTTTCGCTGTGTCTTCGGCCAGATCAATGATCAGGTCGATCACTGGCTGGATGCTGTCATGGGCGAATTTCACAGCACCAAGCATTTCTTCTTCAGTCAGCTCGTAAGCTTCGGATTCAACCATCATCACGGCGTCTTTGGTGCCGGCAACAACAAGGTCCAAACGCTGCTCTGGGTTCAGGCGCAGGTTATGCATGTCGTCGATTTCTGGGTTCAGGATGTATTCGCCATCCTCAAAACCAACGCGGCATGCAGCAATCGGGCCACGGAACGGCGCGCCAGAGATGGTCAGCGCCGCAGAGGCAGCGATCATCGCAACCATGTCAGGGTCATTCACCATGTCGTGGGACAGCACAGTACACATCACCAGAACTTCGTTTTTGAAGCCGGGGACGAACAGTGGGCGAATGGGACGGTCGATCAAGCGGGCAGTCAGCGTCTCTTTTTCAGTGGGACGCGCTTCGCGCTTGAAAAAGCCACCTGGCACTTTACCGGCGGCGTAATACTTTTCTTGGTAGTGGACGGTCAGCGGAAAAAAATCCTGCCCCGGTTTTTGCTTACGTGCATATGTCACGTTTGCCATAACGCTGGTTTCACCCAGTGTTGCGATGACAGAGCCATCGGCTTGGCGGGCAACCTTGCCCGTTTCCAGTGTCAGCGTTTCTTCGCCCCACTGAATTGATTTCTTCACTTCATTAAACATGATGTTTTCCTAGTTGGCCCGGTTGGGCCTTTTGCGTAGGGGGCGTATTCCCCCTCATCCCGGTATCTTCTTTGGTCAGGCGCTGGAATGCGGGCGCCAGTCTTTCAAGATTTGCGGGGCTTAGCGTAGATTTCAGGTTTTGGGAAGGGGGCGTGGTTGGGCGCCGAAAGTTGAGCCACCAAGCATCGGCACCGTACGATGACCATATGCAGGATTTTGGCATCAAGATTGTCCAATATACGATTATGATCCGTGCTTTGGGCATTTGGGTGGATATTCGTGAATGGCGGTCTGGGATTTGGTCCCATGTCAGACTATTGATGGGAAAACGAACGAGGTCAGATCATGTGCCGTAGCCCCTTTTGCGTAATTCTTGCCCTCATGGTTTTTGCCAGTTGTAGCGATTTGGTTAGCGACCGAACTTTGGTCGAGGGTACTGGACCGGATGAATTGCTGAAACTCAGATCAGGTCCGGGGCTTGGATTTAATGTAATCTTAGGCTTGCCGGACGGCACCGCGCTCAATCGCCGTGATTGTGTCACCGAAGTGGGTCAGCTTTGGTGCCGGGTCTCGCTCGCGGACGCGCCGCGCATCACAGGCTACGTTTCTGCGGACTATCTCTCAGGGCTTTGACTTTGATTCTAAACGAGGCGCTTTCAGCCTAGAGCGATCCATGACCGCCTACGAAAAACGCCCACTGAGAAGTGGGCGTTTTTGTTGTCACTGGATCGCTACGTCGCCTTAGCGACGCAGGCCTAGACGCTTAATCAGGTCTTGGTAACGAGCTTCGTCTTTGCCTTTGGTGTAGTCCAAGAGCTTGCGGCGCAATGCTACCATTTTCAAAAGACCACGGCGGCCGTGGTTGTCTTTTTTGTGGGTCTTGAAGTGCTCTGTCAGTGTCGCGATGCGGCTGGACAGGATTGCGACTTGCACCTCGGGGGAACCAGTGTCGCCCTCTTTGGTTGCAAATTCCTTCATGATCCGTGCTTTGTCTTCGGCAGTAATCGACATCGGGGTCTCCTTTATGATTAAGGGTTGATGGCGCGATCCGGGATGTCGTCCAGAAAGGCCCGTGGAGGGTCCGTGCAAGTCTTTTCCTGCGCGGATGGCTGCATGTAGGAGGATTCCTTTGAAAAGGAAAGAATTTTATTGTGTCGGGATCAACGCAACTTGGTTGATATCAAGTTCGCTGAGATCGGAAAACGTAGCCACGACCGCTTCGTCTGCCAGTAACACCAGACCTGCGTCTGATTGCACCACAGACAAGGCGGGCGGCGCGCCGTCGTAGGTAAGTTCAATCACATCGTGCGTGGCATCGAAATCTTCGACCGTTAGCTGCACATCAGGTGATAACACAAAGGTATCCATGCCCGTCCCACCATGCAGTGTATCGTTCATGCCGCCCTTCAAGATGTCATCCCCCGCACCACCATTCAGATAGTCGGCGTCAAGATCACCGCGATCGTAAATCAAATCGTCACCTGATCCGCCATGCAGCGTATCCGCACCACTGCCACCGACCAGCACATCATCCCCAAGTGACCCCAGCAACGCATCATCGCCTTTGCCACCCATAAGAATATCACTGCCACTGCCACCATTGAGCGCATCATCCCCGGCACCCGCATCGATCACGTCATCGCCAATATGGCCGTTCAGTTGATCGTTACCGGCACCACCTTCCAGAACATCATCACCCCGTCCGCCCTGAAGGATATCGTTGCCCGCACCGCTGATCAGGCGGTCATCACCATCTTCGCCATGCAGATAGTCGTCACCATTCCCCGTGAAGATCATGTCATCAGCATCACCAGAAAAGACAACGGTGTTGTCATCACTTGGCGCCATAAGATCGTCGATAGGTGCGATGTCGATACTTGGGTCATCATCGACGTCCGCCGACGCTTCCTCGTTGTCGGTGTCATCAGTGTCCACAAGAAGGAAAGTCGTTAACGCGACCCCCATCAGTCCAAAGATTGCGAGCATATTCCAAATCCAACTGCCATACGGTCACCTCGACCGGTGTGGCGGTGAGGTTACAACAAGAGGGCTGGTTAAGGTGTCGTAAACTGTATGATTGGTTAACGCGGCGACCCGGCATCCCAAAGTAGGGGCTGCTGGCTGTAGCTGATATAGAGCGGATGTTTGGGGTGACCGTGCTTGCTCAGGCCAAGCGTGTGAATGGGTTTACCCTTTGCGCGCAAGAGCGTTTCCATTTGCGGGCCACGTCCCATATGCGCGCCATGCGTGCCCCATGCAGCGATGATCTGATCGGCCCACTCTGCACCATCTTGGATCGTGGCATCATTATGCGGACCAATCGGGTCTTTGGCTTTGCGCATCTGAAACGGATCGGTGTCGCGCCAAGCGAAGATGTTTGTCACCTGGAACGCACCAAATCCCAAGGCGCGTGCACGGCGCTCGCAACGCTCCACAGTTGGATCGTTTTGGACCTCTGTTGCCTTCGATGGGTTCAGCATCACAAAGAGAACGCGTTTTCCCTTAGGGTCCCATGTGCGGGTCAGAGCATAGCGGTAGCGTTCGCAATCAGAGTATACGGCAGTTGAGGGCGCATCGTCCTTGATATGCGTGCGCGTGATCACGCGGGTGTCGGGACAAAGACACGCGTCGGCTGCATTTCTCCGCCGCGATAAGTGCCAACGGCCACGGCCTGTCCTTCAAATGACGCCCAAACCTCTTCGCCGAAATCGACACCACTGGCGATCACGCTCGCTGCATTGCCATTGCGCAACTTGCCGACACTTTCCATCGGGCAACGTACCTCGGGCAGGTCTGCAAGCCCAACCTCAAGCGGTTGTACAAAGGCGTCAAGTTCGGTCGTTTTAGCAAGTGCATCAACCTGTTCGAGGCTCACACCATCGGCGGCATCAAAGGGGCCGGACCATGTGCGGCGCAATGACTTCACGTGTGCTTTGCAGCCCAAAGCCTCGCCGAGATCGCGCGCGATTGAGCGGACGTAGCCGCCCTTGCCGCAAGTCATCTCGAGGGTCACGTGATCTGCATCAGGTCGATCAACAAGCAAGAGTTCCTCGACCCAAAGCGGGCGTGCTGCGAGCGTCATTTCTTCGCCATCGCGGGCTTTCTTGTAGGCACGTACCCCGTCGACTTTCACGGCCGAGAATTGCGGCGGCACCTGCATGATGTCGCCAATAAACCCACCCAGTGCGGCTTTGATCTCAGCGTCATTGGGTCGAATATCAGATGTGGCAATCATTTCGCCTTCGGCGTCATCAGTATTGGTGGCCGCGCCCAGCCGTACGATAAAGCGATACGCTTTGAGGGCATCGGTGATGTAGGGCACAGTCTTGGTTGCCTCACCTAAGGCGACGGCCAGAACACCCGTGGCTTCGGGATCAAGCGTACCTGCATGGCCCGCCTTCTTGGCATCCATCGCCCAGCGCACTTTGTTGACGACAGCGGTCGAGGTGATACCGGCAGGTTTGTCCACGACCAACCAACCCGAGATATCGCGGCCTTTGCGCTTGCGTGCCATTAAGATGCCTTTCCCAAGAATGAAGGGCTAGCTAGTGGGTCCGCGCCGAGGGGTCAACAACTGGCTGGTGCTGTGTGGGCAGCGCAATATCAAAAAAGAGGAGTCAACAAAAGCTGACCCCTCCTAATATAGTGCATAGAACAGAGAGCCTTTTACCGTTCCAATCGCAAATCAGAAACTTGCTCTGCGATTTCCTGGAAGACATCCGTCAAACCAGAACCCGCGGTCTCGAAGTAGTATTGCTCCTCGGATGTGTCAGGTGTTGCGCAGTTGCGCATGGCTTGCGTGTCAGTTGTGCCTGAAATCTCGAACGCTACGGTATAGACGCTAATCCCGTTGCCCTTTGCCAGCGTGCAAAGCCCATTGAGGTTAGTGCGCGCGGTATCAGCCGTTTTGATACTTCTTGAACCTGCATTGTTTGGGATTTCATCACCTGCCCAGTCTGCATAACTGTCGATACTGGTTGGCGCAGGGTTGATAATGTTAGCGATGTCAGTTTCCGCACCAGTCACAGGACGATACTGATTGGTTATTCTACCATCCGTCATCAAGATAAGAATTTTCCGGGTTTCGATATCATTATATGCCGCAGGGCGATTTCTGAAGTCTTCTACGATCTCACCGTATTCCGTGTACAGCCGTTCAAAATTTGGCTGCATATCGGGGTCAAGTGTGGCCAGACCCCACTTCATTGCATTGTTGGTCCCTGTCCCGTCAAAGAGTTGCAGATCGTCAATGTAGTCGACTGCCTCTGACACGGTCTGCATCGCATACTTGATTGACGTGTTGTTGTGTGGGCACCAACCCCATCCCATGAGACCAGTTTCAATTTCCCAGTCAGCCACGTCCCAGCGCATGAACTGCGGCACAATATCTGCACTTACCGGCGGTCCGCTGCTTGTCCAGTTACTGGCCGCTTCCAATTCCATACATGCATGCGGTGGCGAGTATCTTACCTGCAATGTATTTCCGACACCCGGATCAAGCATGAAGTTTATGTCGTCGATGATATTGATCGAGTCACCCATCCAAGGAGCGAATGTTGGTTCGCCGGTGATAGGGTCGTCGATCCCACGGGTCACAACCGCTGTGATCATCTCGTTTGTAACAGTTACGAGTGTCGTGCCATCGGGGCCGATCACCTGTATTTCGTCACCCAAAGAATCCACCAATGGGTAGGAAACAGATCCAGGACTACGCGGCGCAACGCCGTAGATGTCCCGTACTGACGTGGAGTCATTGACGACAAGATAATACCGATCCTGCGCCGCATCATAGATGACTTCCGTCAAGTTGACCTCTCGGCCAGGTAGGATTGTATCGAAAGGAATGTCGAAGTCGTCTTCTGTTACTTGCGTAGGTGTTTGCCCATTCAGTATTTCGAACATCTCAGGTCCGGGATTCGTATGACCGGCATAGGGAATAATGTTGAGAGATATTTCGCCGTTGTAGACGGGATCAAGGACCGTCGTCGCAAATGCTTTCGCAGCGGTGCGCAAGTCATAGATGCGGCCACCTTCCGCAATCTCGGCCAATGTATCATCTTGGGTTGGCCGAGGGTTTTCACCGTCAAACCGCATGGAACCCGAAATATCGACAACTAGCGAAATTTCTACTTTGCCGACAGCTTCCACCGCACTTGCGTCAGCAAGCGAGGACAACTGGTCAATGCCGATAAGCCGCAAAAAGAATGTGTCCAAGCTTTCTTCAGCGGTGACCGAAACTCTTTTTGAATTGCCGTTGTCCACAAACGTGGGGGTGCCCACGATTGCGTCAGCCGCGCCTGCCTTTTCGAAATAATCCTGAACGACATCTTGGCCGTTGATCGTTTGCTGTAGCGATGCCGCCGCTAGAACCGATCTGTCTGCGACGCCTTGTAGCACCACGCGTTGGTTTTCTTGCCGCATGAAATCGACGGCCATCCCGCCAAGGACCAGCATGGAAACCAGAATAAACAAGCTGAATACGATCAGTCCGCCATCTTCGTCGCGACGGAACCGTTTGAGTTCAGATTTGACTTGGTCGGTAATACTACTTTTAAATCTTTGAAATATATACATTTAATACCACTCCATGATGGGTCCGGACAGCCAGTGCAGAACGATAAGTAGTAGCAAACCGATAACCCACCATCGAATCACCATTATCGCGCCTTATTTATAACAATTTTCGGCAAAAACTCAAATTAACGATTGGGTAAGATCGTTGCCGCGCTTCCGCATTTTCGGACAAACGTCGCGATGCTGGCTTTACGGATACCGCGAGACAGTGAGGCGCGGTCATAGTGTTGCTTGCGGATTAGAGGTGGCAGTGCCGTGATAGGCTGAAGTAGATTACCCGCTTTCCAATACTTCCAAGAACGCCTCGCCAAACCGTTCGGCGTATTTATCTCCGATCAGCCGCGTGAGGTTATCGATATCTGCACTGCGCAGTTGCGCGACTTTTGCCAGCATCGACGCAGAGCAACTCATGGGTTTGTCCGCGCCGTGCGGCCCACGGTTCAGCGACGCCTGTACTTCCATCAGGCGATCATAAAGCGCACCTTCATCGCGGCCCGCCAGCTTGCGACGCATGGGATGAATGTCAGCGGCGGTACCAGCGATGACCTCCAAAAACGCGCGGCCGTAGTTCTCAAGTTTTTTCGCGCCAACCCCACCAATGTGCGCCATATCATCCAGCGTCATGGGTCGTTTTTCGGCCATCTCGATCAGGGTGCGGTCGTTGAAAATAATGTAGGCGGGTGCGTTGGCCTGCTCCGCCAGATAGCGCCGTTTCGCCTTAAGGGCTGACAAGAGGGGTGCGTCCTCCTCACTTACCAACATGCGGACCTTGGGGCCAGATCCGCGTGCCGACTTGATCGTATCGCGGCGCAGTTCAATCGTTGCTTCGCCGCGCAAGACTGGGCGCGCGTGTTCTGTCATGCGCAAAGCGCCGTGTCGGTCGCGGTCGGGCCGCAGCAGGTCATGCCCCATCATCTGCCGAAAGATTGCCTGCCACTGGCGTTTGTCATAGTCCTTGCCGACACCGTAAGTGGGTAGGCTGTCATGGCCGCGTTGTTGGATTTTGTCGGTTTGATTGCCGAGTAGAATATCGATCAGATGCCCGGCGCCAAACCATTCTTCCGTGCGCAAGACGGCGGACAGCGCCATGCGCACGGCAGTCGTCCCATCAAAGACGTCGGCGGGTTTGTCGCAAAGATCACAGTGCCCGCAGGGTTCGGGGCTTTCACCAAAGTACTCCAGCAGGTTTTGACGGCGACAGCGCAAAGCCTCGGCCAAGCCAAGCAACGCGTTCAACCGTCCATGATCGGCAGCGCGGCGTTCGGGTGGTGCCAGACCTTCGTCAATCTGCTGACGCCTGTAACGAATATCGTCTGGACCAAAGAGTGTCAGGGTTTCAGCAGGTGCACCATCGCGGCCAGAGCGGCCGATCTCTTGATAGTAGGACTCGATCGATTTGGGCAGATCCGCGTGCGCCACCCAACGAATGTCGGGTTTATCAATGCCCATGCCAAAGGCGACTGTGGCGCAGACGATCAAACCGTCCTCTTGCTGGAAGCGGCGTTCAACGATGCGTCTGTCGTCGGCCTCCATGCCGCCATGATAGTGACAGGCGCGGTGCCCCGCATCGCCCAGCGCCTTTGCAAGGGTTTCGGTTTTGGCCCGCGTCCCGCAATAGACGATACCGGATTGTCCTTTGCGTGCGCCGGCAAAGTTCAGGATCTGGTTGCGTGGCCCATCTTTGACAGCGAAAGCAAGGTGGATGTTGGGGCGATCAAAGCCGCGTAAGAACGTTGATGGCTGCTGGCCACCAAACAACTTTTCAACAATTTCTTCGCGTGTCTCAGCATCTGCCGTTGCGGTAAATGCCGCAAGCGGCACGTCCAATGTCCGCTTAAGCTCGCCAATACGTAGATAGTCAGGCCGAAAGTCGTGCCCCCACTGACTGACACAATGCGCCTCGTCTACTGCGATCAATCCGATGCCCGCACGGCGCAGCATGTTTATCGTACCGCCAGACGCCAGACGTTCTGGCGCCATATACAAAAGCTTAAGTGTACCTGCTTCCAGCGCGCTCCAAACAGCGTCAGTTTCTTCAGGCGTATTGCCCGATGTCAGCGCGCCTGCCTCCACGCCGACTTCGCGCAAGCCGCGGACTTGGTCGCGCATCAACGCAATCAATGGCGAAATAACGACGGTAACACCGCCTCGTACAAGCGCTGGAAGCTGAAAGCAAAGTGATTTGCCGCCACCTGTCGGCATAATTGCGAGCGCGTTTTCACCGGCAATCACGGCTTCCACGATCTCTTGTTGCCCCGGACGGAAGGCATCGAAGCCGAAAACATCGCTCAGAAGCGCTTGAGTGGACAAAGTGAGTTCCCGTTCGTGCAATTATTCGCTGCTCTTGAATGTCACAATCCCACGCTAAGAATCGGTTAACAAGTGGTGAGCGTGCGGCAAAACGCAAAAGGCCGACACCCATAACAGGTGCCGGCCTCAGGAACAGGAAGGGGGACGCCTTCCTGATTAGCTGTTGATGTCATAGTCGCGCTGAGCGACTGCCTGACCATCAACTTTCAAAATGGCGATCACGTCTTGCTTTGGACGGCTGCCAACATTGACACGAACATCTGTGTTTGCACCGGCGTTAACAGTTTCTGTGCCCAGCAGTTCGCCAACTTGACCTGTTGCGAAGTCATAGATCTCTACGACGCCAGCGCCTTCTGCGCGGACCAAGCCGAGGTCGAGAACAGATGAGCTTTCGAGGTTTTCGCCGAATTCAAAGTAGCTGTCAGCGGATGCGAAAGAAGCAGTTGCGGCGATTGTTGCGGCGACCAGTGCGATTGATTTGATAGACATGGGGTATGTTCCTTTGGGTTTATGTGTGCAGTGGGAGAACTGCTGTTTGTTTGGGGGGTGGCGGTGACCCTACAAAGGGCCACCACCTAGGGGGGGATGATTACTGGATGATTTCGTAGTCGCGCTCTGCAACTGCCTGACCATCAACTTTCAAAATGGCGATCACGTCCTGCTTTGGACGGCTACCAAGATTGACGCGGACATCTGTGTTTGCACCGGCGTTAACAGTTTCGGTGCCCAACAGTTCGCCAACCTGGCCTGTTGCGAAGTCATAGATTTCTACGACGCCGGCGCCTTCAGCGCGAACCAGGCCGAGGTCCAGAATGGAAGAGCTTTCGAGGTTTTCGCCGAACTCAAAGTAGCTGTCAGCGGATGCGAAAGAAGCAGTTGCGGCGATTGTTGCGGCGACCAGTGCGATTGATTTGATAGACATGGTTACGTTCCTTTTTCAGTTTGTGTAGTGCGGCGGGAGAACCGCGGTTGGTTTGTTTGAGCAGCGATGTGTGCTGCGTTTCGATGAGATGAAGATTGGGCATTCCGAGCCGTTCGAAAAGGTGCAGACCGTTCACGAAAATGGTGATCAATGTGATCGCGTTTGGTGCTTGACATGAGATGTGACGCACCAATGGATCACTTCTGTGCATTTGCGCGCAGAAGTTTACACTAGTCTGTGCGCGAGCTGACCCAAGGGCAGGCAAAAATGGATCAAAATCCTTTCACCCGTTCACAGATTTCATTTCGGCGCAAATCCGTGAGGAGTGAATATTTCTGCGTTCTCTCGCGGGCGTGAGTCATGTGACACGGAATCTCCCCTCCAAAAGGCCAGAAGGCTGACTTCGGCCACGGCGAATCTGTGATTTTGAGTCGTTGCCAACCCCCACGTCACCTCGTAACTCTGGTAATTCAGGAGGAAGTTGATGGGCGAGATCATATTAATCAGGCACGGGCAGGCGAATTCAGGTGCGACTGACGAAGAAAGCTACGACCGCCTGTCGGATTTAGGCCATCAACAGGCAAAGTGGCTGGGTGATTACCTGCGATTGCGCGAGAAGCCGTTCGATAAAATCATCTCGGGCAGTTTGCGGCGTCATAAAGAGACGGCGGCGGGTCTTGGCTATGGCGATCCCGACATTGATCCGCGCCTGAACGAAATGGATTACTTTAATTTGGGGCAGGCGCTGGAAGATGTGCATGGCGTGCCGTTCCCCGGACCCGAAGAATTTGCAGCACACGTCCCGCAAGTGATGGAAGCATGGCACAAAGCCGAGATTATGGGCGTTGAGACGTTCTCTTCTTTCGAGCAACGCGTCACATCAGTCCTGCAAGAAGCCGCTAAGCCGGGAAGCCGGGTGCTTTGCGTGACGTCTGGAGGTGTCATTGGCATGATAATCCGGCATCTTCTTAAACTTGACCCGACACGGTTCGCGCATGTCTTGCTGCCCATCATGAACAGTTCATTGCACCGCGTGCATGTCATCCCGCAGGGACCTATCCTTGCCAGCTTTAATGCTGTGCCGCATTTGGACCGGGATGACAGGGCGCATGCGCTCACACATTATTAAGGAATACACTGATGCTGAAACTACACTATGCGCCGCGCACGATCTCTGTTGCAGTTGCGATCTGCCTTGAAGAGGCAGGTATCCCTTATGAGGCTATTCGGGTGGATTTCGCATCGGGCGAGCAAACCACAGCTGACTATCACAAGTTGAACCCCAAAGGGCGCGTCCCCACGCTGGAAACTCCAGATGGGATTTTGACGGAAACGGCAGCCATTCTTGAATATGCAGCGCCACAGCTTGTCCCCGAAAACCCCTTTGCTGCCGCCAAGATGCGCGAGTTGATGTCCTACCTCAACGGAACGGTGCATCCACATCATGCGCATGGATTGCGCGGCGAGCGTTGGGCGGATGAAGAAAGCTCTTTTGCGGATATGAAGCGCAAAGTGCCCCAGCGCGTCGCGGAATGCGCAGAGCACCTCGAAGACATGCTACCAGACCTGCCGTTCAACGCAGGTAAGCTTGAGGTACTTTCTGATGCCTACCTTTATGTTGTCCTGACGTGGTTGCCCGGCGATGGTGTCGATATTGCACGGTATCCGCGTTTGGTGACTTTCCAGCACGAGATGAACACCCGTGCGTCCGTGCAGGCGGTCTTTGAAAAGGGAATGCTCTGATGACGCATGTTTGGGTCCGTTCCGAAAGCCGCGCGCATGAAGAACGGGTTGGTGTGACGCCGCAAGGTGCAGCAAAGCTGATTACAGCCGGATACCGCGTCACGGTTGAGCAAAGCGCGCAGCGCATTTTGCCAATCGAAGACTATGCCGCCGCAGGATGCGAAATCGCCCCGGAGTTTTCGTGGGTCTCGGCACCTGAGGATGCGATCATCTTCGGCTTGAAGGAATTGCCTGAAGACGGAACGCCCTTGCGTCATCGCCACATCATGTTCGGCCACGCCTATAAGGGCCAGCCATCGGGCAAGGTTCTGTTGGATCGGTTTCAGGCAGGCGGCGGTGCGCTATGGGATCTTGAATACCTGACCGATGATGAAGGGCGGCGCGTAGCGGCTTTCGGGTATTGGGCCGGATATGCCGGGGCTGCGGTCGCGTTGATGTGTTGGCTTGCACAGAAAAACGGCGCAATCGCGGGTGCAGTGAAAGCGTACCCCAGTGCAAACCATATGCTGATCGAACTCCAGCAAAGCTTGGTGGCCTTGGGAACTGATCGGCCGACCGCGCTGATTATTGGTGCGCTGGGCCGTGTTGGAACCGGCGCTGCGGATCTGTGTCAGTCGATGGGCGTGGCAACAACAAAATGGGATATGGCCGAAACCGCATCTGGTGGGCCGTTTCCCGAAGTCCTGAACCACGACATCTTTCTAAACAGTATTCTGGCGCGTCCCGGCACACCTGTCTTTGTACCGGTGAGCGCGAAAACTGCGCCGCGCACGCTGTCGGTGATCGGCGATATCGCTTGTGATCCCGATAGCGATTTTTCACCCATCAAGGTTTATGACCGCACAACATCGTGGGATGAGCCCGCCCTAAGGGTGCATGACCGGCCTGTCTTGGATGTAACGGCGATCGACAACCTGCCTTCCATGCTGCCCGCTGAAAGCAGTGAGGATTTTGCCGAACAGCTTTTGCCGTATCTATTGACGCTTGATACACCCACAAAAGGTGTCTGGGGACGTGCGCTGGGCTGGTTCGAGCGGGCGACCGATTAAAGGTACCTAACTTAAGCAGGCCGGTAGAGATCGTCTTCGGCATCAGTCGCATGACCACCAAGCGCTTCGAGCCCAGCTTCGAGGTGATCCGACAAATGAGGTGAACCTTTGAGATACTCCGCTGTCGGAGTGGTCGCCTCGCGCATTGCGGTCTGTATCGCTTCGGCAAGGTCATCTGCTTCGAAACTCCCGCGTCCAACCCAGAACACAGCGACAAGCCCCGCCTTTTCATCGTCGTTCAACTGGTCAACAAAGCCATCAAACTCATTCTCGGCCCGATCGAGTTCGCGGGCAAGAATGATCACCTCTGCAATTTTGTCGGCGGAAATTGGTAGCATAGCGCGCTCTCCTTTTACCTGAACATGGCGTAGGATAGCACAAACAACCTTGATCTGGCGCAAGGCGTTCACCTGTAGGGGCGATCACTTCTTGTCGCGCGCGGCTTTCTCTTCTTTGGTCAGCTTGTTGCCCCACTGATTATTGCTAAGCCCGAGCTCTGCATTCGGGGGTTTGGTTTTACCAACGCTGACTTTGCCACCTTTGTTCAGGAATTCCTGAATAAGCGCGTCATCGGTTTTTTCTTTGGGAACATGTTTCATGTGGGGAAGTTAACCCAGCTGCCTTTGTGGAGCAATGACGGGTTTGCGGACATTGGCTATTGCCGTACAAACGGCCGCTTACGAGCAGCTCCAAGGTTGCGGAGTCGCAATGCGCAGCAAATTGTCTTTGAAGCATCCATGCAGTCTTTAGGCAGGTTTAGCCAATGCCGCTTTACCAAACCGGATCAATGGCGCCGCGTTCCGCGCAAGGTCCGCGACAATGCCTGTCACATCCCCGTTAAGCCATGCGTCCTTCGTAATGTCGGCCCGAATGATGAAGCTCTTGAGTTTTATCTCTTCGGCATTGGGGTGACCTTCGTATTCGCTGAATCCCTTGGGCATCCGCGTCAGCCGATCCATGTCGGCAAGATCTGTTCCAGAGTCTGCCAGCCGATCTAGGATCGCTTGGAACGCTGACGTTTCATCGACAATACGCTGTCTGATCAGGCCAAGCTGGGCCGTTGGCAATCGGTAAAACCCGCCCGCGACCCAGCCGCCCGTCGCATTCAATTCGGCGTAGACCATCCCGGCCATTTCGGCCTTGGTTCCGCTTGGCGTCAAAAGCCCGGAAACGGATGTCTTGTAGGGGTTCTTATCTTTGGAAAAACGCACATCGCGGTTCATGCGAAACATTGTTTTGGCGCTTCCCTCTAGCGGTAGTGCGCTGTCAATCAAACGGTTTGAGACATGCTCAAGCATCTCGCCAAAAGGTATCAAACAGTGGTTCTTAATGTCTGCTTTATGGGCATCATACCACCCTTTGTTGTTGTTCTGCGTAAGCTGGGCGAGCAGGTCAAATGATGTGTTAGAGATTAAAGGCATAGGATGCGGTCCTTCGTTGTGTGCAGGCTTAAGGTGCCAGTTCATGCATGCGTAAAATCGTGTCCACTGCGCGCGTCGTGCGCTTTTCGATGTCGACATACGGCACCTTGATAACGCCGAGTTGGACACGCACCATGCCCAGACCTTCGAGCAGACCCATCAGGTCTTCGGCAATATCCATCGGATCTGTTGCGTCTGACAAAACGCCCTTGCTTTGGGCTGCTTTGAACATCATGGCAAAGTCCCTTTGCGTCTGACCGTATGCTGCGTCAAAGAATGTTTGCCCGATATGAGGATTGCCGCGTGCTTCTTCATGCATCAGACGCGCGAATTCCATCGTGTCGTTGGCGTTCAAAAACGTCAAAAGCTTGATGCCGTACCGGATGAGAGCCTCGCGAAGTTCCGGGATCGTTTCGGTTTTGGGCGGGGTCAGCTCACGGAATTTCACCGCCTCGGCTTCGGTCACACAGCGCAGGATATCGGCCATGTTTTCAAAATGCCGGTAGATGGAAGCTTTCGACACCGCAGCCTCGCGCGCGAGCAAATCAGTCGACACTTTTTCAAAGCCGTGTTCGAAGAACAGCCGTCGTGCGGTGTGCAGAATACGGTCATGTGATGGTTGCTTGCTCATGAGACATACCTAGGCCGCAAGATGCGAAAAGAAAAGTACTGCGCCGTACTCTTTTGCCTTGCCGTCCTGCCAGCATGCTCTAGGTACGCCTCAGTACTCATAGCGAAAGTCGACAGATGAAACCGACCATCTTAATGGCAGCCATCCTTTTTTTGGCCGTTCCTCTACACGCCCAAGACACCGAGGTTTTGACGCCCTCGGGTGATGTAGCACCGATACGGGCGGTCAAGCTGATCCAAGCAGGGGGCGAGGCCACGCAATTAGAGCGTGTCTTTTTCGGTCAGGTAGCGGCGCGCGAAACTGTTGATCTTTCGTTCGAGGTCGGTGGGCGGCTGATCATGTTTGATGCCCAAGAAGGGCAATTTCTTGATGAAGGCACTCAAATTGCGGCGATGGATTTGGCACCGTTCGAGCGTGCTGTGGAGCGTGCGACGCTTCAACTGGCGCAGGCCAACCGTGATCTGACGCGTGCGCAAACGCTTGTGCAGTCGAACGCGGCCTCTGCAACCCAGGCTGAAAACGCTGAAACGGCGCGTGATCTTGCTGCTGTGTCCTTGCGCGAAGCGACAGATGCCCTGGACGACGCGGCGCTTCATGCGCCGTTCCGCGCGCTTGTCGCATCCCGTCTGACACCAAACTTCGCCAATGTATTGCCCGGACAGCCCATCGTGCGTCTGCATGACATGTCCGAGGTTCGCGTTGAAATCGATGTGCCAGAGCGTTTGTTCCAAAGCCTGTCTGATGTCGCAGGCCTCAGCTTTGTTGGCACATCCCCGTTGTTTGATGGCGAAGTGCCGTTGATCTTGCGCGAATTCAACGCCGAGACACAAAGCATCGGCCAAAGCTACCGCGTCACGTTTGCATTGCCGTCCACGCAAGTGCCGACGGCCATTATTCCCGGCGCGTCAATGACGGTGACCGCGCGCCTGCGCAGCACCGACACGACAGCGATTGCGCTACCCCCTTCAGCGGTTTCGATCACAAATGATGGCGCGCAGGTTATGGTTTATACCCCCAATGCCGAAGACGAAAATGGAACGGTCGGTCTGGTTCCGGTGAACGTGGCGTCGACCAATGGTACGCAGATCATTGTCACTGGCCTTGGTCCGGACCTTTTGATCGTTGGTGCCGGCATGCAGATGTTGCGCGCTGGTGAGACCGTGCGCCCATTCACCGGCATGAGCGTGGAGTAACCCCATGAAAATCGCACGCTTTTCAATCGAATATCCAATCTACACGTGGCTTTTCATGCTGTTTGCTCTCATCGGTGGCGCGGTTGGGTACCTCTCAGTCGGTAAGTTGGAAGATCCTACATTCACCCTCAAATCTGCACTGGTCATTACGCCATATCCGGGGGCGACGGCGGCAGAGGTGGCAACGGAAGTCTCAGAGGTACTGGAAGCCGAGATCCAGCAGATGGACGAAGTCAGGACAGTCACATCGCGCAACACCCAAGGCAGTTCCGTGATCGAGGTTGAGGTCAAAGACCGTTTTGGTGGGGATGAGCTGCCACAAATCTGGGATGACTTGCGCGACCGGGTTGCGGACGCACGTGCGGCGCTGCCAGCGGGCGCACTGCCCTCCATTGTGAACGACGACTTTGGCGATGTATTCGGTATTCTTTACGCGGTTTCTGCGCCGGGGTTTTCTGATGCGGAAATCTGGGACATTGCAACTTTCATGCGCCGCGACTTACTGACCGTCGAAGGTGTTGCAAACGTCGAAATTCAAGGCTTGCCCGAAGAGGCTATCTTTGTCGAACCATCGTCGCAGATCGTGTCCTCCCTTGGCATTGATCCCGGCCTGATTATCGGGGCGATCAACGCGTCAACGGCGATTAACCCGACGGGTTTTGTCAGCAACGGTAGCGCGAACCTGCGCATCCAAGGCCCCTCTGCCGAGGATAGCGTAAGTGAGATCAGTGGCCTGACATTTGGGTTTCAGGGTGAGGTTCTGAACCTACTTGATATCGCCGAAGTCAGCCGCGGTCGTGTCGATGATCCCGAACATATTCTGCGCCACAACGGTCAGGAGGTGTT
>CANKZJ010000004.1 GCA_947488605.1 uncultured Paracoccaceae bacterium
CCAAAGGCCGGATACATATCAGCGACTTCCTGAAGACGTGCAATTGAACACTTGCGAACAGCAGCCGGTACATACATTTGGGCTCAAAGCAGACATCAACCCCATCCTCTACTGACACCTCCTGCTTCCCCGGCTATCACTCTTTCATGAAACAAACCGACCTCGCTCTCACACCGACGCATCTGCGGTTCATGAACCGTCGCTTCCCGTGCACCATTGGGCGTGGTGGGCTGGCCAAGCGTAAGACAGAAGGCGATGATGCTACCCCGCGCGGCACGCACCGCATTGTCGGCATGCTGTACCGTTCTGACCGCATGGCGCGTCCTGCGGATTGGGCGCTGCCTATCGGGCCATCGGACCTTTGGTCGGATGATCCGGGCCATGAAGACTACAATCTGATGGTGCGCGCACCTTACCCATATAGCCACGAACGTCTGCGTCGCGCTGATCCGATGTATGATCTGATTATCCTGACCGACTGGAACTGGCCCTATGCTGTCAAAGGGCGCGGGTCGGCGATATTCTTGCATGCATGGCGCGGACCGGGACAGCCAACCGCCGGATGCGTGGCATTTCGGCCCGATCATCTGGCGTGGATTGCGGCCCGTATTCGGCACAAAACCCGGCTTGTTATCGCATAACGGTGGCCCTTGCGTTTTATCTTGGGTCAAACGAAAAGGCATGCCAGATGAAACACCAAGGCCCATTTATGACCCCTGACGAAATCGCCCAACTTCCCTATCGCCCGTGCGTCGGCATTATGCTGATCAATCCGCGCGGCCATGTCTTTGTCGCTCAGCGCAAGGATCGCGACACAGATGCGTGGCAAATGCCGCAAGGTGGCGTGGACAAAGGTGAAAACTGCCGTGATGCGGCC
Source organism: uncultured Paracoccaceae bacterium (assembly GCA_947488605.1). Lineage (GTDB taxonomy): Bacteria > Pseudomonadota > Alphaproteobacteria > Rhodobacterales > Rhodobacteraceae > Yoonia. Next base: position 878 of record CANKZJ010000004.1, read on the forward strand.
CTGCGTGAGTTGGAAGAAGAAACCAGCGTGACACCTAACCTTGTGACGATAGAGGCCGAAAGCGAAGGGTTGATCCGCTACGACATCCCGCATGCATTGGTCCCGAACATCTGGAAAGGCCGGTATCGCGGGCAAGAGCAGAAATGGTATCTGATGAGGTTTCACGGGCTGGACACTCAGATCGACTTGAGCACCGAAACCCCTGAATTCACCGCTTGGCAATGGATGAGACCGGATGATCTGGTTGCAAACATCGTGCCATTCAAACGCGAAGTTTATGCGCAAGTGCTGGCAGAGTTCGGCCCCAAGCTTTGATTTCGACAACAAAAGGACTGACCACATGAAACCACTCCTTCTTGCATCCGCGCTGGCGATGATCTGCGGTCAGGCCCAAGCGCTTAGCTGTATGCGGCCAGATCCGATTTCAACATTCCAAAGGGTCGCCGCAGCACCTGAGGGTTATTATGTTTTGTACGGTGCGTTGTCTTTTGACGAAGATGACCTGCCACGTGGGTCAAACACGATGCAAGACCAAGTCATTGATCCCATTCCAGCGCAGTTCAGGGGCAAAAGCCTCTCGCAAGACGGTTTTGTCAGGGACTATGTGAGCCCCGTTTTGTTGCAAGTGAATTGCCTCAGCATTTGGTGCGGCTCGGCCCAAAGCGGTGTGGATGCCGTCTATTTTGTAGAGGCGACCGAGGCACCAGTCACCATGCAGGCTGACCCTTGCGGGGATATGATCTTTTATGAACCAACCGAAGCCGTCCTTGATATGCTGACCAGCTGCATGAAAGGCGACACCTGTTCACCGGAGCCGCTGCAATAGCGAAAGCGACGGATGCCCATCGGGTGGCAAGCCGACACTGCGTTGATAGCTTCTGATCGCGGTGCGCGTATTCGGTCCAATCCGCCCGTCGACACCTTGGGTCGAGAAACCGGCATTCGTCAGTCGCTGCTGTAACTCGCGGCGCTCCGCGCGGCGCAGACGGCGTTCATCAGCAGGAAACGCCGTTTGAAACGGACCAGCCCCACGGATGCGGTCGGCAAGGTGACCCACCCCAATGATATAAGCTTCGGCATTGTTGTAGCGGCTGATCACATCATAATTGCGGAACAGCAAAAAGGCCGGACCACCCGCCCCGGTTGGCGTGTTGAGCGTGGCATCGCCATAATTTGGCACCGCGCGGTTATCGACACCAACGACGCCCACACGTGCCCAATCAGCAGGGCTGCGTGTAACGGTGCGCCCCGTTTGGTTGAAATCAAAGCCACCTGGCAGGCGGACTTCGACGCCCCAAGGTTGCCCTTTGCGCCAGCCAAATCGCCGGAAATACGCAGCTGTCGACGCCAGCGCATCACTTGGATCATCCGCCCAAATATCGCGACGGCCGTCACCTGTGAAATCCACGGCATAGGCCTCATAGGATGTCGGCATAAACTGCGTATGCCCCATCGCACCGGCCCATGACCCGGTCATATTGCTGGGGGCGACATCACCGTTTTGCAAAATCTTCAATGCGGCAATCAACTGGCTTTCAAAGAACGATCCGCGCCGTCCATCATAGGCCAACGTCGCAAGTGTAGAGATCAGAGGTGTGTCACCGCGCCGCTGGCCATAATTGCTTTCCATGCCCCACACGGCCAAGACAACATGCGGTTCAACGTCAAAACGGGCTTCGATCTGGGCGAGCAGGTTCGCGTATTGACGCAGAAGATTGCGCCCGTTCGCGACCCGCGTATCGGAGGCAGCCGTTGCCATATAATCGGCCAGCGGGCGCACAAACTCGGCCTGATTGTTATCGCGTTCGACGCTGTCGGGCAGATAGCGTACATCGGCGAAAGCCGCAGCAAATGTGCGCGATGATATCCCCGCAGCCCGCGCGCGGCCTTCAAACCCGGCGATCCAATTGGCAAACCCCGCGCTTTGCGCCAATGCGATCTGGGGTAGGGTAAGTGCCGAAATTCCGGTTGCGATAAACTGCCTGCGGTGCATTTTTTGCCTCCTGCTTTTTTGCCAAACTACAGCAGTTTGCGGTGAGGCAAAGTCAAGTTTTGTTCACGTGACGGCTTTTTGCCGGTAAAGTGGGGTTAACCGCCAATGATAGGTGAAAATTAGATGAAACATGCCTTTGCGACACCAAAAGTAGCAGATGTCTTTGCGACCTTTCCTGGCCCGGAACGGGCCATGGCGCTGACACTGCGCGATTTGATCTTTGATGTGGCGGCAGACACCCCTGACGCGGGCCAGATTGAAGAGACTTTGAAATGGGGCCAGCCATCCTATCTGACGCCTCAGACGAAGTCTGGCTCAACTCTGCGGATCGGCCTCGCGAAGGGTGGTGGCGTCGGTATCTTTGCGCATTGTGCCACGACAATCATCAGCACCTATGCGCAGACCTTTCCGGATGCTGAGCGCATCGAAGGCAACAGAGCCGTAATCTTTCGCGATGCGGACGAGATCGTGCCAGCTCGCCTGCGGCTCTTGATCCATCACGGGCTGACGTATCACCTTAGCTGAATTAGGTACGTGTCCGCTTGACCTTGCGGGCTGTCTTGGCGGCCTTCTTGCGTGACGATCCTATCTTGCGTTTCGGGGGCTTGCCCCGCCCGCGTGACGGGCCGCGCGGCACCGCCCTGTCGTCCAGTGTCAGCAACTCGACAATCAGACCACCTGTCACTGGTGCTGCCTCGGCCAATCGCACGGTGACACGTTGGCCCAATCCGATAACCATGCCGGTATCGGACCCCATGAGTGTCTGGCTTTCCGCATCATAATGAAAGTATTCGCGCCCTAAAGTGCGGATCGGGATCATGCCATCGGCACCTGTTTCATCCAGCTTTACAAAGACACCAAACTTGGCGATCCCGCTGATCCGCCCGGTCAGTTCCGCGCCAATCCGGTCCGATAGGAACGCGGCCAAATAGCGGTCGGTTGTGTCACGTTCTGCCGTCATGGAACGGCGCTCGGTATCGCTGATCTGTTTGGCTGTGTCTGTGAGATGTTCAATATCCCAAGGACTTAGCCCATCATCGCCCCAGCCATGTGACGACACCAAAGCGCGATGCACAATCAGGTCGGCGTAGCGGCGAATAGGCGAGGTGAAATGCGCATAAGCCAGCAATGCGAGGCCAAAATGGCCAAAGTTTTCGGGAAAATAGTAGGCTTGCGTCATCGACCGCAGCGTCGCGATATTGATCAATTCGTGGTTTTCGGTCCCCGCAGCGCCCGCGAGCAATTTATTCAAGTGCGCGGTCTTCAAGACCTGTCCCTTACCCAAGACCAAGCCAGAGGCTGTTGCCACCTCTCGCAACGCGTCCAGTTTCTCTGGGCTGGGTTCTTCGTGTACGCGGAAAAGCAAGGGGGATTTCTTGGCAATCAACGTCTCGGCTGCCGCGACGTTTGCCAAAACCATGAATTCTTCGATCAGGCGGTGCGCGTCCAAGCGCTCTTTGTAATTGACCGACGAAACCTTGCCCGCGTCATCCAAAACGATCTGCCGTTCAGGCAAATCCAATTCCAAAGGCTGGCGCTGGGCGCGCGCCTTCATCAAGGCGGCAAAGGCTGCGTAAAGCGGGGTGATGATGTCATCCATCAGCGGGGCCACTTTGTCGTTAGGGCGCCCGTCAACCGCTTCCTGCACCTCTTCGTAGTTCAAAGATGCCGCAGATTTCATCAACCCGCGGTGAAAAGCGTGGTCGATCTTGTTGCCAGCCGCATCAATGCGCATCGCCACGGCGAGACAGGCGCGTTCAACACCTTCATGCAGCGAACACAAATCACCGGACAAACGGTCCGGCAGCATTGGCACAACACGGTCCGGGAAATACGTTGAATTCCCACGCTTGCGGGCCTCGCGGTCCAACTCTGACCCCGGCGTGACATAATGTGCGACATCGGCAATCGCGACCCAGATAATGAAACCACCTGCGTTCTTGGGGTCGGGATCGGCTTCGACAAAACACGCATCGTCATGGTCGCGGGCGTCCCACGGATCGATTGTCACAAGTGGGATATCACGCAGGTCGCGGCGGCCATTCAGACCGGCCGGTTTGGCGGCATCGGCCTCTGCGACAACCTCGTCAGGGAAATGATCGGGAATGCCGTGTTGATGAATGGCAATCAAGGACACGGCACGCGGCGCGGACGGATCACCGAGGCGGGCCACGATCCGCGCCTTTGGCAGACCCATGCGGCCCTTTGGTCCGGCTTGTTCAGCCTCCACCAATTCGCCGTCTTTAGCGCCGCCGGTTGCACCACCTGCGACGGTCCATTGCTTGTCCGAACCTTTTTCAATCGGCAACACGCGCCCGCCTTCGGAGTCTGCACGAAACACGCCCAAGATGCGCTGCGGGTTCGTGCCAATCCGCCGGATCATGCGTCCGGTATGACTGTGCTCTTCGGTTTGATCCGCGGTCAGTCGCCCAAGGATGCGGTCACCCTTGCCAAGGGCGGGATCACTTGACCGCAGCACCATCAAAATGCGCGGCTCTGCACCTTTGCCCGCCCACTCCAATGGTCGCGCAAAAAGATCGCCATCGGCGTCAGGTCCGACAATCTCTAATACCGCAACGGGGGGCAGGTCATCTGCATCGCGGTACGAGCTACGGCGCTTGGTAAGTTTGCCGTCTTCCTCTAGCTCTTTGAGCAAGCGTTTCAGATCAATCCGGGCTGCGCCTTTGATGCCAAAGGCCTTTGCAATATCGCGCTTGGCGGCTTTGGTCGGGTGCTCGGAAATCCATGCGAGGATCTCGGATTTGGAGGGGATACGTGTCATAGCGCAGCCCTAGCACGGCATTGCGCAAACAGCCAATTGGTTAAGACGCAAAATAGTCCGCCAAAATCCGCGTATAGATCGCTTTCAACTGCACAATCTGGTCGACCGCCACACGTTCATCGACTTGGTGCATGGTTTTGCCGACCAATCCGAATTCAACAACGGGGCAATGGTTTTTGACAAACCGCGCATCGGACGTGCCGCCAGATGTGGAAAGTTCGGGTTTGCGCCCGGTTTCGGCCTCAACAGCACCCGCGATCAGATCAGACAGATCACCGGGAGGGGTGACAAAGCTTTCTCCTGATACCCGCACGCGCATCTCGACGCGGACACCAAAGGTTTCAGCGACCTTATCCGCTTCATCTTGCATCCATGCGGTCAGATCTGCGCTGTTGTGTGTGTCGTTAAACCGGATGTTCACCGTGGCCTTCGTCTGTGCCGGGATCACATTTGTCGCAGGATTGCCTGTGTCGATGGTCAGCACTTCCAGACCCGACGCATCAAAGTGATCGGTGCCGTCATCCAACACGCGGCTGGACAAGACATCCATCAGCCGCGCGACCGCAGGCATTGGGTTCTTTGCGCGGTGTGGGTAAGCAGCATGGCCTTGTTGGCCGGTCACTGTAAAGAACGCGGTCATGGACCCGCGTCGCCCGATTTTCATCGCTTCACCCATGACGTTCGGGCAAGTGGGCTCACCTACAAGGCACACCGTCATTGTCTCGTTATTTGTTGCCATCCAATCAAGCAATGCAGTGGTGCCATCCACGGCGTCACCTTCCTCATCGCCAGTGATCGCAAGGACAACTGCACCGTCCGGCGGCGTGTCTTTGACAAAATCAATGGCCGCCGCTGCAAATGCCGCAACACCTGATTTCATGTCGGTTGATCCGCGCCCATAAAGATAGCCGTCTTTAATTTCGGCACCAAAGGGCGGCATTGTCCAAGCGGCCTCATCCCCCAAAGGGACCACATCCGTATGCCCGTTGAACCCGAAGGTCCGGTTCGCCCCTTGGCGACCCCAACGCGCATAAAGGTTGGATACGTCGCCACGATCCACGCGTGTGCAGGTAAAACCACCTTTGGTCAGTACATCTTCGAGCAGCACCAATGCACCGCCCTCAATGGGGGTCACAGACGGGCAGCGTACCAGATCAGCGGTCAGGGCAACGGGATCGGTTGTCATGAGTGAGGCTCCTTTGCGCTATGGCTAGCGGGAAGGGTGCGGGGATGCAAATTTGAAACGGCTCAGGTCCCGCGTACAACGTATGTGTGGATCGTGAAAACAACGGCGTTTGTGCGTGGCAAGCGCAAGATACACTGCCGTTCTGACCGGACGAAATGCCGCTCCCCTTGCAGTGGTTGCTTGTAGGGTTGATGCAAATCAGCATCCGCATAGCGCAACTTGTTGAACCGCCACAGAGGTTTGCCCACCTGCACCCCGTCAAAAAGCCGCTGCACCCGTGCGGCGATATTGGCGTCATAAGATGCAACAGGCACATGAATATGCGTCAGCGGCTGATTGATCTTGTCTTCCAAACGCCATCCCGCGGGAAAACAAAGCACGGCACCCGTCAGAACATGTTCCGCGCCGCGTTTTTGCAGCACGCAGATGTCTTCTTGCACAAGATGGCCGAGCGTTCTTAGCGGTGCGTCCCAATCAATCATGACACGGCGCCGATCGGGACACGTGACGTGTGTGTCGGTGACCGCAAACCCAAGCCCCGGCAGTAACTTGAGCGCTTCTTCAAGAACTTCGCAGTTCGGTTCGTGCGTTGCTTCACTATCATAAAGCACCGCCTTAGACCGTTCAGCGAGCAGCGCACTGCGGTACCGCATCTGCGCGGCATAGGCGTCGTCAATTTGCAGCCAATCATTCGGCGCGCAAGGCCCCGTTCCCGGTAATCTAGGATCGCCTTGCACGGAAGTTGGTAGGCCATTTTGCAAGATGATTGTCATAAAGGCCGTGCCGCACGCATCTTAGACCTTGTCGAAAAACGGGGTCATTTGCGCGACGATCACGCTGTTTTCTTCCAAGGCGCGGGCCATCAGCGCCTTTTCATCATCTGCGATGTCGTGCCCTTCGGCCAACCGTTCTTCCAGCGTGCCGTAGCCTGATACATCCAAAGGTGCCAAATCGGCCTGCTTTAGGATCGCGACGGTTTCGCGCACGGCTTCGGCCTCATCAATGCCGGATGCATAGCACATTAACGCGGCACCCGTGGCTTCCGCAGGCAAGCCATCACCCGCATTGCGCCCAACCTCGACCAGTAGCGTAAACACTTTTTGGCGGCTTTCCTTCTTGGTCATTCGGTTTCTTTCTCTTCCCAGCGGGACCGGACGGCCGCGATTGTTGAGACGATAATCACGATCTGCAAAGGCGCATAGATCAGCACCATCAAGACCAAGACGGTCATAAACAGCGAAAAGTCCATCAGATAGATAAACGTCGTGGCTGGCCCCCAAAGGGCGGCCAGCAATATGCCAATCACGATGATATCAAACGCAACAGGTGCCCAAGCCGCTTTGAACGAGGGGCGAACACCCGCGGCAATGCGTTTGCGCGCCAATATGCGGCTGAGGATCATTTAGTCACGCAGCAGGTCGTTGATGCCAGTTTTCGAGCGTGTCCGCTCGTCCACCCGCTTGACGATCACGGCGCAGTAAAGGCTGACGTTGTTCTTGGACGGCATCGACCCGGCGACGACGACCGAATAGGGCGGCACTTCGCCGTACATGACTTCGCCGGTTTCGCGATCCACGATCTTGGTTGATTGGCCGATAAACACGCCCATGCCAAGAACAGAGCCTTCGCGCACGATGCAACCTTCGACGACTTCGGAACGCGCACCGATAAAGCAATTGTCTTCAATAATCGTGGGGCCCGCTTGCATCGGCTCCAACACACCACCGATACCAACGCCACCAGACAGGTGCACGTTTTTGCCGATCTGCGCGCAGGATCCGACCGTGGCCCAGCCATCCACCATGGAACCTTCATCGACATAAGCGCCGAGGTTCACGAAAGATGGCATCAGAACGACATCCTTGGCGATATATGCCGAGCGACGGACAATAGAGCCGGGAACGGCGCGGAACCCTGCCTTGCGCCAGTCACTTTCGCCCCAACCATCGAATTTCGACGGCACCTTGTCCCACCACGTTGATCCGCCATTGCCGCCAGAAATCGGTTCCATGTCGTTCAGGCGGAAAGACAGCAGAACCGCCTTCTTGGCCCATTGGTTCACATGCCAGCTGCCATCGTCCATCTTTTGAGCGACACGGAGCTTGCCACTATCGAGCGCATTCAGTGTTTCTTCGATCGCGTCGCGGGTTTCACCTTGCGTCGTGGTGGTGATTGTATCGCGGGCATCCCACGCAGCTTCGATGGCGGTCTCAAGGGCAGCATTAGACATGGGTGTTCTCCGGTCAGATGATTTCCGAGGTATCTAGCGGGGAAGGGCGCATCAATCAATGTATGTGTATTGCGTTGCATCTTGGATCGCGTCGGGCAACTCTGCGGTCAAATCAAGCAGGATACCCACGCCATGAAAGACAATCGTCACCATCCGTTCCGCGACAGTCACCAAGACCGCGAGGAGGTAAAGCACATCCCCGATACGCCGCAAACGCGGGCGCCGTCTTATGCGCTGGCATTTGCAGATGATGATTTCATGTGCCGCGAAGAGCTGCGACCGGTGCGCTTGCAACTGGAATTGCTTAAGCCAGAGATGTTGATGAACGAGGCGAACGTGAATTCGACAATCGTCTTGTTCGGCGGTGCGCGCATTCCTGAACCGGCCAAAAAAGACACAGCCCGCACCCAAACGCTGGCGGATTTGTCCAAGTACTATGATGAGGCACGGCGTTTTGCGCAGATGATGACCGCCAAATCAATGGCAAATGGTGGGACGGATGACGTGATCGTCACCGGCGGTGGTCCCGGTGTGATGGAGGCCGGCAACCGCGGCGCAGAAGAGGCAGGCGGTCGGTCAATCGGCCTGAACATCGTGCTGCCACACGAGCAAGCACCGAACCCTTATGTGACGCCTGAACTGTGCTTTAACTTCCACTATTTCGCGATCCGCAAGATGCACTTCTTGATGCGTGCGTCGGCGGTTTGCGTGTTTCCCGGCGGCTTTGGGACATTGGACGAAATGTTCGAGGCGCTGACGCTGATCCAGACAGGCCGGATGGAACAAGTGCCGTTCCTGCTGTTTGGCAAAAGCTTTTGGGAAAGGATCATCAATTGGGATGCGCTGGCGGATGCGGGCACAATCTCGGCGGATGATTTGAAACTGTTCCGGTTTGTGGAAACTGCCGAAGACGCGATGGCGGCACTGGATAACTGGGAAGGCAAAGGCGAAAAGCGCGGCAAGATCCCGGGGCGGTAATATGCACGCGGCGATCATGGTCATGGGGGTATCGGGGTGTGGAAAATCCACAATCGGTGCCGCTTTGGCGCATAAACTGGGCGGGATTTTTCTGGACGGCGATGACTACCATCCGCAGACCAACCTGGATCACATGGCCGCCGGGCACTCTTTGACGGATGCGATGCGGTGGCCTTGGTTGGATCGATTGGCAGGCGCTGTGCATCAGCACCGCCAAATTGGGGTGACAGTCTTCGCTTGCTCTGCATTGCGCAAAAGCTACCGCGACTACTTACGGGCCGCGATCCCTGATCTTAAGATCGTCTACCTTGAAGCGAAACATCAAGTGGTACGTACCCGGCTGAATGGACGCGAAGACCACTTTATGCCGTCATCCTTGCTCGACAGCCAATTTGCAGCTTTGGACGTGCCACAGCAGGCAACGGCAGTCGTTTCAATTGATCAACCGGTCGAAGAAATCGTCGAAGCGCTAGTCGCTCTCGTCTGACGGCACTTCAAGGCCTTGCATTGGCGCCATGTCAGGATTGCGAATGGCTTGAATGGCTGCTTTCGCCAAGAAATCCCCGGCTGTGTTCACTTGTTCAGATACGGTCAGAATATCCGCACGGAACAGTTTTAGGAATGGCATCGCTTCTTTGGCGAACACATCGATCTCTTGACCCACTTCTGCGCCATGCTGCTCTATCGCGGCAACGGCGGCCATCGCAGATGAGGTTGACGCGGTCACCACGGCGTCAATCTTTGGGTTTTCTTCCAATACACGCCGCAAGAACGCAACGACGTCCGCACTGGGCGAGTCGCTGGTGGCGCCATCGGCAATAGAGACATTGACGCCGTGTTGCAGAGCCGTTTCCTGGACGCCTGCAATCATATGCTGCGCATAGCTATGCTCTTGCGGTGGGGCGATGACGAAAATCTCTTTGCGCCCGCGCGCGGCCAGCTGTTTGATTGCAAGGCTACCAAACGCCTTATTGTCGTAGTCGTAATATGAATGGGTCTCGGACCAATTTGTGCGACCGTGTGTGGCAAACGGGAATTTCCGTTCCATCAAATAGGCAACACGCGGATCATTGGGCTGGATTTGGTTCATAATGATTGCATCAGCCGACCCTGTTTCAACGATATAGCGGACGGGTTCCATCGGGTCTTGATCGGGAAAGAACGGGGTCACGATCAGATGGAACGGGGTATCGCGCAGGCCACTGGCGACCGATGCGATCAGGCGGGCAGTGTGGCTCATCAGGTCGTGCTCGGTCGACATCACCAGGCTGATGACATTGGTGCGGCCCGTACGCAAACGCACGCCTGCACGGTTCGGAACATACCCGATATCGTTCGCGATTTTACGGATCAGCTTCTTGGTATCATTGCCGATATCAGGGGCATCATTCAGCGCGCGCGACACCGTCGGCACCGCAAGACCGCTGATGCGCGCGATCGTTTTCAACGTCGGTTTGCCGTCAGCTGACAGGTTTGCCATCGCCAAATCTGGCTGAGACTTGCTGTGCGACATTTTTACTAAACCTCCGTTGCATCCGGGTTTTCCAGCGATTCTGTAGCGACCACGGGATGCGTGATTTTTTCGAAAATAGCTTAACTACAACGTGTTAACCACTGGCGATATCGCCTTTCTTCACTGTGGCTTAATTTGTCTTGCGAGGTCAATCTAAATCGATATAGGCTGATCTATAACGATTTAGAACCAGGGAGGAGAGAATCGTGAAGCTAACAACAAAACTACTCGCAGCGACTGCGATCATGAGTGCATCGGCTGCATCGGCTGTTGAACTAGAGGTCACACATTGGTGGACATCGGGTGGCGAAGCCGCTGCCGTCGGCAAATTTGCCGAAGCATGGAACGCCACAGGTAACACATGGGTTGATGGCGCAATCGCCGGTTCCGGCGGCACAGCGCGCCCCATTATTATCAGCCGCATCTTGGGCGGGGACCCCATGGGTGCGACACAGCTGAACCACGGCCGTCAAGCCGAAGAATTGATCGAGGCAGGCATGATGCTTGACCTCACTGATGTCGCCGAAGCGGGTGGCTGGAAAGATATCGTCAACCCGTCGTCACTGCTTGATAGCTGCACATTGGATGGGAAAATCTACTGCGTCCCAGTGAATATTCACTCCGCGCAGTGGTTATGGTTGAGCCATGACGCCTACGAGAAGGCCGGTCAGCCTGTGCCAACCGATTGGAACGAATTCGTTGCGTCCGCACCCGCATTGACAGAAGCGGGCATTGTGCCGCTCGCAATGGGTCAGCAAGGCTGGCAGCAGAACCTCGCATTTGGCGCAATTACGATTGCAGTCGCCGGCATTGATGCATGGCGCGAAGTTACTGTGAACAAGAACGCCGACGTTGCACGCGGTCCTGAATACACCGCTGTCTTTAATGCTGTTGCAGATGCCCGCGAATTGGCGCGCGAAAGCAACGTGCAAGACTGGAACCAAGCGACCAACATGGTCATCACAGGCATGGCCGGTGCACAGTTGATGGGCGACTGGGCGCAAGGCGAATTCTCTGTGGCGGAACAGGTCGAAGGCGTTGATTACTCCTGCCTGCCAGGTCTTGGCCTGAACGAAATTCTCGACACGGGTGGTGATGCTTTCTACTTCCCTGCCAATGACGATCCAGAGATCACGGCGGCACAAAAAGAGCTCGCGGCACTGCTGATTTCCCCCGAAGTGCAGGTGTCCTTTAATCTTGCAAAGGGTTCATTGCCAGTGCGCGGTGATATCGACATGGCCTCTGCAAACGGCTGCATGCAAAAAGGCCTCGGCATCTTGGCTGAAGGTGGCGTTCTGCCATCGGGCGATCAATCGCTGTCCGCAGACACACAGACCCAGATCGAAGATCTGATGGCTGAGTTCTGGTCGGGTGATATGCCAGCTGCTGACGCGCAAGCGCGTTACGCTGACCTGATCGCATCTGCCGACTAAGCACACCTCCCGAGCGGCCTGCCTGATCCGTCAGGTGGGCCGTTTGGATGCCGCACAAAGGCCCACACCAAGTTGGGCCAAGTCGCCAACAGGGGAGAAAACCACCATGTCAGTGGTTGAAGACGCCGCACATAGCAGCGCCAAGGGGGCAAAGCGCCCAATACGCCTTTTCCGCAATCCGATGGCCAAAATCGCCTCGATCCCGATGATCTTGACGGCAATGGTGGTGTTTGTTGGCGGCACGCTTTGGACTGTGGTGCATTCATTTACCGGGTCCCGTTTGCTGCCCAAGCTGAACTGGGTCGGTCTCGATCAATATGAACGCTTGTGGGAAACGCCACGCTGGTTGATCTCAATCTCGAACCTCGCGCTTTATGGGATCTGTTCGATGATCCTGACGCTGTTCATCGGCTTTTTTCTTGCCGCACTCCTTGATCGCAAGATCAGGTTTGAGAGCGCCTTTCGCACAATTTTCCTTTATCCTTTCGCGTTATCTTTCGTCGTCACCGGCCTCGCGTGGCAGTGGATTTTGAACCCTGACTTTGGCATGCAATCGTTGGTGCAAAGCTGGGGCTGGGAAAGCTTTCAGTTCGATCCTCTCAATAACCCTGACATCGTGATGTTTGGCTTACTTATCGCGGGCATCTGGCAAGGGTCGGGATTGATCATGTGTATTATGCTGGCCGGATTGCGCGGCATCGACGAAGACATCTGGAAAGCCGCCCGCGTTGACGGCATTGGCACAGTGAAAACCTACGTTCGGATCGTCATCCCGATGATGCGCCCGGTCTTTATCACATCACTGGTGCTGATCGCGTCGGGCATCATTAAGCTTTATGATCTTGTTGTTGCACAGACCAATGGCGGTCCGGGTATCAGCTCGGAAGTGCCCGCAAAATACGTCATCAACTACATGTTCCAGGCGCAGAACCTTGGCCAAGGTTTTGCCGCCTCCACAATGATGCTGTGTTCGGTGATCATCATTCTGATCCCCTGGGCCTACCTTGAATTTGGAGGTCGTAAGAATGCCTGATATCGCACTCACGGGGCCTCGCGGGCCAAAGCCGAAAAAGCGGTTCAGCCGCGGCAACATCATCCTTTATGGCACGTTGATCATGGTCAGCATGTACTACTTGCTGCCGCTCTACGTGATGGTCGTGACGTCGCTCAAGGGCATGCCGGAAATTCGCCTTGGCAACGTTTTCGGTCCACCACTGGAGGTCACATTTCAGCCGTGGGTGAAAGCTTGGTCTGAAGCCTGCACAGGACTTGATTGCACGGGCCTGTCGAAGGGGTTCTGGAACTCGGTCCAAATCCTGATCCCTTCCGTTGTGCTGTCTATCGCGATTGCGTCGGTGAACGGCTACGCGTTGTCACATTGGAAATTCAAAGGGTCCGAGGTGTTCTTTACCATCCTGATCCTTGGTGCCTTCATCCCTTACCAGACGATGCTTTATCCCATCGTGATCATGCTGCGAGAGATCGGGCTGATGGGTGATCTTTGGGGGCTGGTCCTCGTTCATACGGTTTTCGGCATGCCGATTCTGACGTTGCTGTTCCGCAACTACTTTGCGTCCATACCGGAGGAATTGTTTAAGGCGGCCCGCGTCGATGGCGCCGGGTTCTGGCGGATTTACTTCCAGATCATGCTGCCGATGGCGCTGCCTATCTTTGTGGTCGCGATCATTTTGCAGGTGACCGGCATCTGGAACGATTTCCTCTTTGGCGTGATCTACACCAAACCCGCCACCTATCCGATGACCGTACAGCTCAATAACATCGTGAATTCGGTGCAAGGCGTCAAAGAATACAACGTCAATATGGCGGCCACACTTCTCACCGGCCTTGTGCCACTCGTTATCTATTTTGCATCTGGCAAACTCTTTGTCCGGGGCATCGCAGCAGGGGCCGTCAAAGGATGAGCTATTCAGTAGAAATCAAACAACTCGACTTGTCATTCGGTGCGGTCAAAGTGCTGCAAGACCTTGATCTGAACATCAACGAAGGTGAATTCCTCGTCCTTCTGGGATCGTCGGGTTGCGGTAAGTCTACGCTGCTGAACTGCATCGCAGGCCTGCTCGAAGTGACCGATGGCCAGATTTTCATCAAGGGCCAGAATGTCACATGGGCGGAACCGTCTGAGCGTGGCATCGGCATGGTGTTCCAATCCTATGCGCTTTACCCGCAGATGACCGTGAAGGGGAACCTGTCGTTCGGTCTCAAGAACGCAAAATTGCCCAAGGATGAAATCGAGGCCCGCGTCGCCCGCGCGGCTGACATCTTGCAAATCGGTCCTTTGCTCGACCGCAAACCGGGTGCACTGTCCGGCGGTCAACGTCAACGTGTCGCCATCGGCCGCGCGTTGGTGCGCGATGTGGATGTTTTCTTGTTCGACGAACCTCTGTCCAACCTTGATGCCAAACTGCGCGTCGATCTGCGGGTCGAGCTAAAGCGTCTGCATAATCAGCTGCAAAACACGATGATCTACGTGACCCACGATCAGGTTGAGGCGATGACACTTGCCGACCGGATCGCGGTCATGAAGGGCGGTGCCATCATGCAGCTTGGCACCCCGGACGAGATTTACAACCAACCACGCAACCTCTACGTGGCCGACTTTATCGGCAGCCCCTCAATGAACTTCCTCGAAGGGCATCTGGAAGTTGGCACGTTCAAAGTCGATGATATGGTCATGCCAATGACAGGCTATGATTTTGCCACACCGCAAACCGCTGACCGACCTGCAGTGATAGGCATCCGCCCCGAGCACGTTGTAACTGGCGAATTGGTCAAAAACGCGCCACTGCAATTCAGCGTCGATGTCGATCTGGTCGAACCAATGGGCTCTGACACGCTCGTTTATGCCAAACTTGGCGCGCACATCTTCCGCATCCGCATGGATGGACAAGCGACAGTGAAAGCAGGCGAGACCATCGATATTGGTGTCGATCCATCGCGCGCATCACTGTTTGATAAAGCAACTGAGGACCGCATCTGATGTCACTCAATTTGGCGGGTGAATGGTCTCTGTCAGATGACAGTGGGGACTACACCTGCGCGATCAATTTGCCGACCGATGGCATCAGCGCGCTGCATGACGCGGGCCTGATCCCAGACCCTTATTGGGGCCGGAACGAGTATGATCTGCGCTGGATTGCGGAACGCGATTGGGTTGCAACGCGGGTGTTCGATCTGGCGGATACGGACGTCGATTTGGTGCTGTCCGGCGTTGATACAATCGTCGAAGTTGCGGTGAACGGCGCAGTTGTACTGCATTGCGACAATGCGTTTCGCAGCTTTCGGATCAGCCTTTCGCAGATCACACAAATCGGCGCGAACACGATCAGCGTGACATTCAAAAACTCAATTGCCCATGCGGCGAAACTGCAAGACGCGCAGCCGTTCTATCTTCCCTATCAAGAGGGTAATAACCCGATCCCTAACGTGAACCTGCTGCGCAAACCGCAGTGCGATTACGGTTGGGATTGGAACATCGCGCTGGCGCCTTTTGGCATCTACGGCGACATGTGGATTGAACCGACGACCGCACCGCGTATCGACAGCATTTTGGTGGACCAGGATCATAGCGATGATGGCGTAGCACTGATAATCAAAGTGGCCGTCAGCAACTACAACGGCGATGTCTGTGTGACAATCGACGACCAGACTGTGTCTGCACCGGTTCTGTACGGTGTGTGTACGGTGAGTGTACACATCAGGAACCCCAAATTGTGGTGGCCCGCAGGCCAAGGCGCGCAGCCGCTATATGATCTTGAAGTGTCCTTCGCCGAGGCAAAGGCCACACGCCGCATTGGTCTGCGCAAGATGGCCTTGATCACCGAAACCGACGAAGTTGGCTTGGGCTTCAAGTTCCAAGTGAACGACCGCGACGTCTTTGCCAAAGGGGCGAACTGGATCCCCGCAGACGCCCTTGCAGGGAAGATCACGCCTGCAAAAACGCGCGACCTTTTGCAGTCGGCGGTCGATGCCAACATGAACATGATCCGTGTTTGGGGTGGTGGCCGCTACGAGGACGATTGGTTCTATGACCTCTGTGATGAACTGGGGTTGATGGTCTGGCAGGACTTTATGTTTGCTTGCAACATCTACCCCTCTGACGATGCATATCTCGAAAATGTACGCATGGAAGTCATTGAAAACGTTCAGCGGTTACAGCATCACGCCTGCATCGCACTGTGGTGCGGTGACAACGAATTGATTGGGGCGCTGACGTGGTTTGAGGAAACCCGCGCAGACCGCGACCGCTATCTCGTGAACTACGACCGGTTGAACCGCACGTTGGAAACGGCGCTCAAATCGGTAGACCCCAACGCGCTTTGGTGGCCATCGTCACCTTCACCCGGCCCGTTGAATTTTAAAGACGCATGGCACGATGACGGGTCAGGCGACATGCACTTCTGGTCGGTCTGGCACGAAGGGCGCGATTTTGACCACTACCGCGATGTCGCCCCGCGGTTTTGTTCCGAATTCGGATTCCAAAGCTATCCTTCAATGAACGCGATCCGTCGTTTTGCGGCACCTGAGGATCAAAACATCGCAGCCCCTGTGCTCGAAGCACATCAGAAAAACGCAGGCGGAAACGCCCGCATCGCGGAAACGATGTTCCGCTATTTCCGCTGGCCCAAACACTTCGATGATTTCGTCTACCTGTCCCAAGTTCAGCAAGGTCTGGCGATCAAAACTGCCGTCACTCATTGGCGCAGTCTCAAGCCGCATTGCATGGGCACACTGATCTGGCAGCTGAACGATACGTGGCCGGTCTGCTCTTGGGCGTCGTTGAACCATGGCGGTGATTGGAAGGTGTTGCATCATATGGCCAAGAACTTCTTTGCGCCGGTTCTGGTGACGGCTGTTCCTGTTGGTAAAGACATTGTGCTGCGCGGCATCAACGATGATCCTGACCCTTGTGATGTGACTGTGGAGGTCATGGCCGTCAGCATGGACGGCAACCTTCGAAAGCTTGGACGTGCGACGAAGCTGGTCGAGGGAGATGCGGTTGAAATGTTGTCCCTGCCAATTGCTGCAGTGGGTCTCGATGAGATGCTTCACTGCCGATGGAGTGCCTCGAATGGGCAAACGGGTGAAGATACGTTCGCGCCAAGACCCTACAAAGAATATGATCTGAAGCCGCCACAGATTACCCACCAAACCGATGGCACCCAGATAACGATAACCTCACAGACCCTCGCGCTTTTTGTCGCGGTCGAGGCCGATGTCGCGGGCCGTTTCGACCAAAACGCCTTCACGCTTTTGCCGGGGCAGGAACGCATTGTCACGTTCACCCCGTCTGACCCTGACGCGACGCCCAACTTCACGCTGCGCGATTTGCACAGTGCCACTTATGCCTAAAAGGACCGTATGATGACCCGGATTTCCTATCAACTTTATTGCTCCCGCAATCACCCGCCGTTGGCCCATACGCTCAAGATGTTGGCGGATGCGGGCTACCGTGAGGTCGAAGGATATGGCGGCCTCTTTGATGATCTGGGCGGGCTGAAAGCGGGGCTGGATGCAAACGGGCTGCGCATGACGAGCAGCCATATTGGGCTCGATATGATAGAAGAAAATCCAGCACGGGTATTGGCGATCATCAACGATCTGGGGATTGAAAAGGTATTCGCACCATACATCGGCGTTGATGACCGCCCAAGCGATACAGCTGGTTGGCGCGCGTTTGGCAAGCGGCTGGCCGAGGCCGGTAAACCCTTGCTCGATGCGGGTGTTCAGTTTGGCTGGCACAATCACGACTTTGAATTTCACGGCACCGAAACAGGGGACATCCCGCTTGATCTGATCGCTGCGGCCTCTGACGACATGATGCTTGAACTTGATTTGGGTTGGGTTGCCGCTGCGGGTCATGATCCGGTCGCGCGGATCAAGAAATACGCAGGCAGAATCGGCGCTGTGCACGTCAAAGACATCGCACCCGACGGGCAATGCGCAGACGAAGACGGCTGGGCCGATGTCGGGCACGGGGTCATGGATTGGTCGGCGATCCATACCGCTTTGCAAGCTGCGGGCGTCGACCACTATGTCGCCGAACATGATAACCCCAATGACGACAAGCGCTTTGCGATACGCAGCCTTGCGTCTATTCAGAATTTCTAAAGGAAAGCACCATGTCACAACTTGGCGTTGGCATCATCGGATGCGGCTATATCTCGACCTCTTACCTTGGACTGGCACCACTCTTTCAGGCGCTCAAACCTGTCGCAGTTGCAGACATTAATATGGATGCTGCACGGGCGCGGGCGGCTGAATATAACGTGCGCGCAGACACGGTCGACGATTTGCTGAAAGCGCCCGATGTGGATGTGATCGTGAACCTGACGATCCCGGAGGTGCATTTTGCGGTTACAAAACAGATATTGGAAGCAGGCAAGCACGCCTATTCTGAAAAACCGCTCGTACTGACCCTCGCCGAAGGGGAGGAACTGCGCGAACTTGCAGCGTCCAAAGGGCTGTCTGTCGGGTCCGCACCTGATACGTTTCTGGGCGGGGCGCACCAGCAAGCACGCGCTACGATTGATGCTGGCGACGTCGGTAAAATCATCGGCGGCACCTGTCACGTCATGGGACATGGCATGGAAGCATGGCACCCCAACCCCGATTTCTTTTTCCAACCGGGTGCGGGGCCGATCCTTGATATCGGGCCTTACTATGTGACGAACCTCATCCAGCTACTGGGTCCAGTCAAATCGGTGACGGCCATCGCGAATGCGACCTTCAGCGAACGTATGATCGGCATCGGGGATCGCAAAGGCGAAATGGTGCCAGTGAATACGCCAACAAACATCCACGCCCTTCTGGATTTTGCGAATGGGGCGACCGTGACATTGGGTGCCAGCTGGGATGTCTGGGCGCATCGCCACGCGAATATGGAACTTTACGGCGAAACTGGATCGCTTTTTGTGCCGGACCCAAACTTCTTTGGCGGGACCGTTGAAAAAAGCGGCGAGGACAAAGAGATCACAGCGCTGCCAGCGTGGGATCATCCATTTGGCGTGCCTAACCAAGATGACCTGGCGAACTACCGCTGCGCGGGCCTTGCGGATATGGCAACTGCGATTGACCAAGGAGGCGCGCACCGGTGCAGCATCGATCTGGCCGTGCATGCGGTTGATGTGATGACGAGCATTTTGCGTGCAGGCGAGGAGCGGCGCTTCATCGATCTCAGCACAACATGCGAACGGCCCGCGGCACTCTCACCGGATGAAGCACGCAGTCTTTTGGTCTAGCAGACCAAGCAACCCGCTTCTTCTGTTCAAGAATACTTGGGTGGGGGCAGCGCGCCCCTCAACCCCTGCAAAGACTGCTAGAGCCCGGCCTCTTGCGCAATCTGCGCTTTTGACTTGCGAGACCGCTCGGTCGCGGATTTCAATTGACCACAGGCTGCCATGATATCTTCGCCGCGCGGTTTGCGGATGGGCGAGGCATAGCCTGCATGATAGATAATATCCGCAAACTTGCGGATCCGGTTGTTTGACGACCGCTTGTACGGTGCGCCGGGCCATTCATTGAAGGGGATCAGGTTGATCTTGGCAGGAATGCCATCGATCAGTTTGACCAAACGGTGCGCATCTTCATCGCTATCGTTCACACCATCCAGCATGACATATTCAAACGTAATACGCTCGGAGTTCGACACCTTCGGATACTCGCGCAAGACATCCAGCAAATCAGCAATCGGCCAGCGCTTATTGATAGGAACAAGACGATCACGCACGTCGTCGGTTGTCGCATGGAATGAAATGGCCAACTGACAGCCGATTTCTTGCGCAGTGCGGGCAATCTCGGGCACGACACCTGATGTCGACAGCGTAATGCGGCGGCGTGACAATGAAATCCCCTCTGGATCCATCGCGATCTTCATCGCGTCGCGCACATTCTCAAAATTATAGAGCGGCTCGCCCATGCCCATCAGCACGATGTTTGACAACAGGCGGGTTTCATCCTTCGGCGCACCCGGCACAGGCCATTCGCCCAGATCATCGCGAGCGACCATGACTTGGCCAACAATTTCGGCAGCCGTCAGGTTGCGCACCAGCTTTTGCGTGCCCGTGTGACAGAATGAACAGGTCAGCGTGCAACCGACCTGACTTGAGATACACAGCGTCCCGCGATCAGTCTCAGGGATATAGACAACCTCGACCTCGTGCCCGCCAGCGATCCGTACCAGATACTTGCGTGTGCCATCCTCAGAGACCTGACGGGTCACGACCTGAGGCAATTCAATGACAAAGGTTTCGGCCAACATCGCACGGTAGTCTTTGGCCAAATTGGTCATTTCGCTAAAATCGCGGACGCCCCAATGATAAATCCACTGCCAAATCTGGCCGACCCGCATCTTGGCCTGCTTTTCCTTCGTGCCCGCAGCAATCAAAGCATCGCGCATTTGATCACGCGACAGACCAATCAGGTTCTGCGGTCCTTCGGGCAGTTTGCGCGGAATGGTCAGCACGTCGTGCGTAATGGGGGCCTTGGCGTCCATAGGATGTCTCTCAAGCTGGGATTAGAGGGGCATATAAGAGAAAGAGGCGGCTTCCACAAGGAAACCGCCTCTTTGTATCAACGACAGGTCGGTTTATTCGGCGCAGCGATTGGCCGCCTCTTCAACCTGTGCAGTAAAGCCCAATAGGCTAAACGTATCTTGTGTCTGCGTGCCGCGCGCAGAACGGGCAGTTAGAACGGCATTCGCGCCGCGTTTCATGGCGGCAACAACCTTGGCGTCGTCTTCTGCGGTTGCAGGCCATGCCGTTTCACCTTGGGTGAAAAGCTGGAATGTCGTTTCCCCGATTTGCAGGCTCACGGTTGATTCGTCAGCGAAGGGATAGCCGCCGGTGAACATCACCTGTCCGTTTACGTCTTCGGACGGGCGGTAGAACACAATCAACCTGATGTCGCCGCGGCGCACATCAACGGTATTACCATCGCGCGTGTTCACAGTTTCCTTGGGTGCAGACACCGCCCAACATTCAGTCGGATTGTCTTCAACAAACAAACTCCAGTCTGTGTTGGCGGAAACGCGATTGTCGCTTTGCTCTTGCGCATTTACGGCACTGCCAACGAGCACTGCCAATGATACGCTCATCATACGCGAAAAATTCAAAATCATCATACAGCCTCCAAGCTGTCCTTGCCTCTGGATGCCCCGATCAACCTGCGATGCATCTAACGGCACCTTTTCGGCTGGCGAGGCGTGGTTCAACTCGATAGCGTAGAGCATAGCAAAAATTCGCCCGAAGGTGAAAGCCTCAAAGCAGAATGCCGCACGCTCATGACCGACTTATACAATCCAAAAAGGCAATAAAATGGCAAAACCGGTTGATCTTGTAGAAGTTTGGCGGGGCGACCTGCTTGAATGTGTCCATCAAGGTCACGCAGTTGTGTGTGATGATACCGGACAAATCGTCGAAGCATGGGGTGATCCCGGCAAAACGATCTTCCCGCGATCATCGTGCAAAATGATCCAAGCGCTGCCTTTGGTGGAAAGCGGTGCGGCAGACGGGTTGTCAGATCAGCATCTTGCTTTGGCGTCGGCGTCTCACAACGCCGCAGCCATTCACACCGATTTGGTCGGGACTTGGATTAAGGGCCTTGGGCTTGATGATGATGCGTTTCGCTGCGGGCCTGCCATGCCGATGGACAAAGACGCGCGCCATGCTTTGATCAGGGCGCATCAGGCACCTTGCCAGATCCACAACGAGTGTTCGGGCAAGCACGCAGGATTCTTGACGCTGACCAAACACCTTGGGGCCGGACCTGACTATGAGTTGATTGATCATCCGGTGCAGCAAGCAGTCAAATCCGCGTTCGAGGATGTCACACAAGAAGCCAGCCCGATGTATGGGATTGATGGATGTTCTGCGCCCAATCACGCCTGCACCATTCATGGGCTGGCGCGTGCAATGGCATTCTTTGCCAGCGCACAAGACCGCGCGGACGCGCGCAGCACAGCCGCAGCGCGACTGACCCAAGCAATGGCGACTTGCCCAGAGTTTGTTGCCGGCGAAACCCGGACCTGCACCGATCTGATGCGCGCTATGGACCATAAAGTGGCGATCAAGACAGGCGCAGAAGGCGTGTTCGTCGCGATTATTCCTGAAAAACGACTGGGCATCGCGATCAAGGTGATGGACGGCGCGCAGCGCGCCCGCGATTGTGTGATTGCAGCGCTCTTGGTGCGGCTAGGTGTGCTTGATCCACAGCATCCCGCTGCGATAGCGCGTATAAACGGACCGATTCTAAACCGCAGGGACACCGTCACCGGCTACATTCGCGCTAATGCGACACTGCTAGCCTAGTTTATCACACCAACGAAAGTCATCTCATGCCCTTCACGCTTGCCACTTGGAACATCAACTCAGTTCGATTGCGCGAAGACATTGTCGCGCGTCTGATGCGGGACGAGGCGCCGGACGTGCTTTGCCTGCAAGAATGCAAAAGCCCGGTCGATAAAATCCCGCTGGAGCAGTTCCAATCGCTTGGCTACACCCACATGGTTGCGCGCGGGCAAAAGGGGTACAATGGCGTGGCGATCTTTTCGAAGATCCCGATGGTTGAGGCAGGGGCCGAAGACTACGCCCAATTGGGCCACGCGCGCCATATCGCCGGAAAATTGGAAAACGGTGTGACGATCCATAATCATTATGTGCCAGCGGGTGGTGACGTGGCAGACCGGACGGTGAACGAGAAATTCGGCAACAAGCTGGATTATCTGACCGACATGCGTGACGCGTATCACGCGGCCAAGCCTGAAAAATCCATTCTTGTAGGTGATCTGAACATCGCCCCGCGCGAAGATGATGTGTGGGATCACAAAAAACTGCTCAAGGTCGTCAGCCACACGCCGATTGAGGTCGCACATTTTGCCGAGGTCATGGACGCGGGTGCTTGGTCCGATGTGACGCGCAACGATATCACCGAAGGCAAGCTTTATAGCTGGTGGTCATATCGCGCCAAAGACTGGGATGATGCCGATAAGGGCCGTAGGCTGGATCATATTTGGGCGACCCCGGATATCAAAAACGCGGCCCACAGCAGCCGAGTGCTGCGCGACGCCCGTGGCTGGGAAAAGCCAAGCGATCATGCACCTGTTTTTGCGACGTTTGACCTATGACCCAGCCAAACGAAATGCGTGCGCTGATCCAAACCCAAGACGGCTATGCAGGGACGCAAACCGGCCCGGACATTACCGACCTTACACCGTTTTTAGCGGATCAAACGATCCCAGTGCCCACACCGGGTGAAGGCCAAGCGCTGATCAAAGTGCATTTGGCTGCTGTAAACCCGTCCGACATTCACTTCATCAAAGGTGAATATGGTCAGCCGCGCGTCAAAGGCGTGCCTGCCGGGTTCGAAGCGGTTGGCGAAGTCGTTGCAGGTGACACACCGCTTGTAGGGCAGCGCGTAAGCTTTTTTGCAAGCGCCTCTGGCACATGGGCAGAATATGCGATGACGGACGCAAGCGGGCTTGTCCCGTGCCGCCCGGATTTGTCCGATGTTGATGCCGCCGGGCAGTTGGTTAATCCTCTGACTGCCATCGCGATGTTCGATATCGTAAAGGAAAGCGGCGCGGATAGTTTCGTGCTGAATGCGGCGGGGTCACAACTCGGCAAGCTTTTGATTGCGCTGGGCCGTGATCATGGGATCAAACCGATTGCAGTCGTGCGGCGCGCGGCGCAAGCTGAGGCGCTGAAAAATTTGGGCGCTGCAGAGGTGATCGTCACTGGCGCTTCGCACCCACTGGATGCGGCGCAGGCGATTTTTCAAACGCTCAAACCGCGTATTTTGTTAGATGCGGTCGGCGATCAATTCACCGCTGATCTATTCTTTGCGATGCCCAGTCATGCCCGTTGGGTGAATTACGGGAAACTGTCGACGCAAGCACCTGCGCTGAAAGAACTGGGCCAAATGATCTTTCGCGGCAAGCAGATCGAGGGCTTTTGGCTGACCCGTTGGATGAAGCAAGTGGATCAGACCCGCGTCATGCAGGCCTTCGTGGAAATTCAGGACCGGTTTGTGTCGGGCAAATGGAAAACGGATGTGGCCGGAATTGTGCCGTTATCGCAGGCGATGGACAAATTGCCCGAGGTATTGGCGTTGCAAGACGGAAAAGCGTTTATTGACCCAAGGGTTTAGCGTTCTGCCCTTGCATCTTTGGCTCAAATCCGCGACACGCACGCCTTCGCTTCAGCGAATTGTTGAAAAATTCCCGAAGCATTGCTAATTTCAGGTTATGCCCCCGCGTCGGGGCCATGGCGACGTGCTTTAAGGAGGACAATGAACTGTCTCTTTCTACAGCGGCTGGTACACCAGCCAAATTCGAGGTCTCAGCAATGACTGCCTCGAAAAAAGTGACCAGCGATAGCCTTTTGGCAGCTGTTCTCAAATCTCTGGATGACGACAAAGGCGAAGACATCGTGCAGATCAATCTGCGCGGTAAGTCCGAAATCGGCGACTATATGGTCATCGCTTCGGGCCGCTCGACCCGTCAGGTCACGGCAATGGCTGAAAAGCTGGCCGATAAGGTCAAGCAAGAGTTCGGGATCATCTCCAAGACCGAAGGCAAAGATACCGGTGATTGGGTGCTGATCGACACTGGCGATATCATCGTGCATATCTTCCGTCCCGAAGTGCGCGAGTTTTATCAGCTTGAAAAAATGTGGCAGCCCGGAGCGGCCACCGCCGTCTGATGCGGGTCCAGATTTGCGCTGTGGGCCGTTTGCGTAAAGGGCCCGAGCGCGACCTCTATGATGATTACCTGACCCGGTTTGACCGGACCGGGCGGGCGCTGGCCCTTGGTCCAGCACAATTGATCGAAGTTGAAGATAAAAAGAGCGGCGGCATGCCTGCCGAGGCTGCGTTGCTGACGCGCGCCGTACCTGATGGCGCATTGATCTGCACGATGGATGAACGCGGCAAAGTGATGAGTTCGCCGGACTTTGCAGCCCTTCTTGGCACATGGCGCGACCAGGGACGGCAAGATGTAAGTTTTGTGATTGGTGGCGCGGATGGGATTG
This sequence comes from uncultured Paracoccaceae bacterium, assembly GCA_947488605.1. Taxonomy (GTDB): domain Bacteria; phylum Pseudomonadota; class Alphaproteobacteria; order Rhodobacterales; family Rhodobacteraceae; genus Yoonia. The sequence goes on from CANKZJ010000004.1 coordinate 26,036, forward strand.
ATCCTGCCTTGCGCAACCGTGCCGATGCGTCACTCAGCTTTGGCAAAATGGTTTGGCCGCATATGTTGGTACGGGTGATGTTGGCAGAACAGCTGTACCGTGCCGCCTCGATTTTGTCTGGCGGTCCTTATCATCGGGTCTAAGGAGCCTCCGGCGGGAGTATTTAGGGCAAGATGATGAGGCTAAGTGGTTTCCCTGAAACCCGACCTGCGGTACACGTCCACTGACGATCAAGGGAGCATTGAAATGCCTGTGCCAAAACCTGTTGTTCTTTGTATTCTTGATGGCTGGGGTCTGCGCGACGAGATTGAGGGCAATGCGCCTGCCCAAGCCAATACCCCCAACTTTGATGCGATTATGCAAGGGCCGCACGCACAGCTTTTGACCCACGGCAATGATGCGGGTTTGCCAACAGGTCAGATGGGCAATTCCGAGGTCGGACACACCAATATTGGTGCTGGTCGCGTCGTGGCGATGGATTTGGGGCAGATTGATCTGGCTATTGAAGATGGTTCTTTCTTTCAAGCGGATGCCCTTGTTGGTTTTGTCGATCAGATGAAAGCGAGTGGCGGCGTTGCACATCTGATGGGCGTTGTGTCTGACGGCGGTGTGCATGGGCACATCACGCACATCATCGCGGCGGCCAAAGCCCTGACAGATGCAGGCGTGCCGGTCGCGATCCATGCGATCACCGATGGGCGCGATGTGGCACCGTCTTCTGCTGATCAATTTATTGCAGCGCTGGGGAAAGATCTGCCACAAGGTGCACGGATTGTAACGGTTATCGGACGCTATTTTGCGATGGACCGCGATAATCGCTGGGACCGTGTCGAAACGGCTTTTGATGCCATGATCAATGGCAAGGGACAGGTGGCTTCCAGTGCGCTTGAGGCCGTGAAATTGGCTTTTGCGGCAGGCAAGACAGACGAGTTTATCCCGGCGACCGTGATTGCGGACTACACTGGTGTCAAAGAGGGTGACGGGTTCTTCTGCCTAAATTTCCGGTCTGACCGGGCGCGTGAAATCCTTGCGGCGATCGCTGATCCCGCATTTGAGGGGTTCGCGCGCGCCCAGCCAAAGCTTGCCGGCTTGCTTGGCATGGTGTCTTACTCGGACAATCATGATGGATGGTTTGAGACCGTTTTCCCCAAGCGCGATATCCCCAATACGTTAGGTGCTTGGGTCGCCAAGCATGACTTGCGCCAGTTTCGGTTGGCCGAGACCGAGAAGTACCCGCATGTGACCTTCTTCTTGAATGGCGGGATTGAAACGCCAGAAAAGGGTGAAGACCGTTTTATGCCCAAATCGCCAAACGTGGCGACCTACGACATGCAGCCAGAGATGTCCTCGGCTGAGGTCACGGCACAGTTCGTCAAAGCTATTGAGGCTGGTTATGATTTGATTGTGACGAATTACGCAAACCCCGACATGGTCGGGCACACCGGTGACTTGGATGCCGCGATTAAGGCGTGCGAGTCAGTGGATCGCGGCCTTGGCGCGGTGCTGAAGGCATTGAATGAAGCCGGGGGTGCGATGATCGTGACAGCGGATCATGGTAATTGCGAAACGATGATTGATCCCGAAACGGGCGGCCCACATACCGCGCATACGCTCAACCCGGTTCCAGTGGCCTTGGTGGGTGGTCCGCAGGGTGCCTCTTTACGTGATGGTCGTCTGGCTGATCTTGCACCCACCGTTCTTGATCTGATGGGTCTCGCGCTGCCACCCGAGATGACAGGCCGGAGCTTGATCCAAAAATGAGAGTACTATTCGTTTTGTTGTTTTGTCTGGCGACACCTGCTGCTGCGCAGCAGGCCGCAGAAGATGCCGCAGCACAGTTGGCGGCAGCCAAAGACCAATTGCAGACAGCGCAAAGCGCGCCAGACCGGATTGATGCCCTGACGCAGACGGTACTCGCCTATGAGGCCGGACTGACGGCAATGCGCGCTGAGCAACGCGAAATCGCGCTGCAAGAGGCGATTATCGCGGACGAGGTCTCTTTGCGCCGTGATGAGTTTGCTCAGCTTTTGGGCGTGTTGTCGTCGATCAGCGCGACACCGCAGGCCGTTTTGCAGGCGCATCCTCAAGGGCCGTTGAAGGCTGCCCGTGCCGGGATGTTGGTGGCGGATATCACGCCGGGTTTGCAAGCTGAAGTCGCCGAATTGAATGCACTGTTAGCCGAGACAAAGCAGCTTGCCGCAGCACAAGAGGCGGCTGCGCAGACACTGACCGCTGGATTGCAAGGTGCGCAGGAAGCGCGCGCCGCACTGGGGCAGGCAGTGTCGGGGCGCACAGATTTGCCCGCACGGTTTGAAGATGATCCTGTACAAACGGCTTTGTTGGTCGCCAGCGCCGAAACGCTTGATGCGTTTGCAGCACAAGTTGCGGATGGTAGGCCTGATCCGGCAGCGACGCTTGTTGCAAGCGCCGATTTGCCGCTGCCCGTTGCGGGCGTTATTCTGCCTGATGATGAAAGCGGGCGACCCGGCATTCGCATTGCCGCCGCCCCCCGCGCCTTGGTCACATCTCCTGTCCCTGCGACGATCCTTTTTCAGGGACCGCTGCTGGACTACGGCACGGTTGTCATTCTCGAACCTGCAACGGACGTTCTGTTTGTGCTTGCCGGCTTTGAAGAGGTGTTCGGGCAAGCCGGCCAAGTGCTGCCGGTTGGTGCGCCAATTGGCCTATTGGGTGGCGGATCCGGTTTTGATGACGGTATTTTGACCGAAAATGTGGGGAATGCTGCGGGTCCAGGTGCGCAAGTGCTTTATCTTGAGGTCAGAGACGGGCAAAGTCCCGTGAACCCCGGCGCATGGTTTGCGTTGGAGTAGACAAGGATACGTGATGAAAAAGATGATAATGGCCGCTGCTGGCGGCGCTGTTCTGGGATTGGTTGCGACAACGCAACTTGCGGGGCCACTGCTGGCACAAGAGGCGGACTCGAACACGAGCGTTTACGAGCAGCTTGATCTTTTCGGTGATATTTTTGAGCGTATCCGTTCGAACTATGTGGAAGAGGTCGATGATGCCGAACTGATCGAAGCGGCGATCAATGGCATGCTAACGTCGCTTGACCCACACTCCAGCTACTTGTCTCCAGAGGCGGCCCAGCGGATGCGGGTCAGCACATCGGGTGAATTCGGCGGGCTTGGTATCGAGGTCACGCAAGAAGAAGGTTGGATCAAGGTCGTCTCACCGATGGACGGCACGCCCGCAGATGCAGCCGGTATTCTGTCAGGTGATTTCATCACGGCCGTTGATGGCGAAAGCGTGTTGGGCCTGACCCTTGATGAGGCCGTCAGGATGATGCGCGGCCCGGTTGGGGCAGAGATCATTGTGACGATCGTGCGCGAAGGTGAGATCGAGCCATTCGATGTCTCGATCATTCGTGACACCATCAAGCTGACAGCTGTGCGCAGCCGGACCGAAGGCAATGCCGTCGTCTTGCGGGTCACAACGTTTAATGCGCAGACCTTCCCGAATTTGCAGGCGGGGATGGAAGAACAGATTGCGGCCGCTGGCGGTATCGATGCGATTGACGGAATTGTGCTTGATCTGCGTAACAACCCCGGCGGTTTGCTGAGCCAAGCCGTTTATGTTTCCGACGCTTTTCTTGATGCAGGCGAGATCGTCTCGACCCGTGGCCGTGTCGCGGCAGACGGGGATCGTTTCAACGCATCACCAGGTGATTTGGCACAAGGCAAACCGATCGTCGTCTTGATCAATGGCGGTTCGGCGTCAGCGTCGGAAATTGTCGCCGGTGCTTTGCAAGATCATCGCCGTGCAATTGTGGTTGGCACCAATTCTTTCGGTAAGGGTTCGGTGCAAACCGTTGTGCCACTTAGCCAAGATGGGGCCATGCGCCTGACCACGGCGCGCTACTACACGCCATCGGGTCGGTCGATCCAGTCGCTGGGTATTTCGCCGGATATCATTGTGGAACAGCCTGTGCAGCGTGTCGGTGAAGACGACGAAACCGAAGAAAGTAGCCAACGGTCCGAGGCAGGTTTGCGCGGATCACTTGAAAACGACAGCCTGTCCGAGGATGAAATTCGCCAGATCGAAGAAGATCGCGCGCGCGCCGAGACAGCGGCAGCCCTGCGTGAGGACGACTATCAACTGGCCTATGCAATTGATATTCTCAAAGGATTGAATGCGCTGGGGCCGACTGCATTGGTTGATCCATAGGCGCCTTACGCGGCTCGCAATGTTCAATTAGTCAAAAATGCGGCCTAGATATTCTGGGCCGCATTTTAACTGCCGAGGCTCGCTACACCTTCTGCCAAGCCTCAACATCTTCCCAAAGCGCAAAACCAGATAGGACCACGTCAATCAGTGCTTTTGCCAGTTTGGCACCAGCCGTGCCGACCCATTGCGCAAGGGCTGCAAGCAGTTTGAGGCATATCTTTGTGACCTCGCGCCAGTTGCGACAGACCAGTGCTAGAATTGCACGGACGACCTTGAGGCATCTCTTAAAGATGACGCCCGAGAATCCAAGAAATGCACTTGCAAAAGCATCAGCTGAATTCACAGCCGCCTTTTTGCGGCTCGCACCACCGTCGCGAAAGCCTTTGTAAATTCCATAGGCCTTCGAGAAGTGACCGAATGCTTTTGTCGCTTCTTTGAGCCATTTCTGTGCTTTGCCAAGTTTCTTGGCAAGCGTGATTGCCCATTTACGCTGGGCTGCCTTGCCCAAGCCCAAGAGAGCGAAGAACATGTTCATCGTGTCCAAGATTGTTTGGATGAACAGCACGAACTTGTCCAAATCGTTGGCCTTGGCCGTTTTGGCTGGCATCGTAAAGGCCAAGTTGGTGCCGAAAAAGACACCTGCTTCTGTCCCTGCTACTTCAAGGCGAATTGCTGGCCCCGCGTCTTCTATGATCTGCGAAGCAATCGCTGGATCAGCCTCACCAATTGTGGGGGTCGCTTTGATTTCTGCGACGGCTTCCTCAAACAGCGACGCACCGTCTTCTTCGGTCGGCGTACCACCCATTAAACCACCAAGATCGTCCTGCAAGAAGCCGTCTTCCATGAATGCTTTTTGCAGGATTTTGATCGCTTCGTCTTGACTGGCACCGTTATCCAGCATCGCGGCGACCTCGGGAGGCACGTCATCTTCCAGGTCTTCGTCTTCTTCTTCGGCGCCAAGTACGGCGCGTTCTTGCCCCGCTCTTAGAAGACCAATGACGGTTTCAGCATCAATAATATCAGGATCATATTCCACACCAACGAATTCGGTGCTGTCCAAAGTAGTTAAAGCCATATGTAAATTCTCCTTGCACAGGCGCGCCAAAATAAACGCATCCACCGCAGAAGCTTACATCACACAGCCCAATGACCAAACATCAATTGCATTGAAGTGCTTATGCCTTCGCCCGTTCGCCTTTGGGATCATAGAACGGCTTTAGCTGCGCTTCGGCTTTCACGCGCGTGCCCATCACGTCGATCTCAAAATTGCTGGCGAGCAACTCAGCGACGCTTTCGCCTTTGCATGGCACATAGCCCATGCCAATCGCGGCGCCTAGGTGATGTCCGTAGCCACCAGATGACAGATAGCCCACGGTTTTGCCTTCGCGCACGATTGGCTCGTTATGATACAAAAGCGGCTCCGGGTCCGTCAGTTTGAACTGTACCAAACGCTGCTCTAATCCGGCTTCACGTTTACGCAGTACGGCGTCACGGCCAATGAAATCCGGTTTGTCAGTCTTCACCGCAAAGCCCAAGCCTGCCTCTAGCACATGATCCTCGGACGTGATGTCATGGCCAAAGTGGCGGAACCCTTTTTCCATGCGTGCGGCGTCCATCATGTGCATGCCGCACAGTTTGGCCCCCATCTCCTGACCTGCTGCATGCAGAGTTTCAAAGACGTGCCCGGCCATGTCAGAGGACATGTAGATCTCCCACCCCAATTCGCCCACGTATGTCACGCGGTGCACACGCGCGAGACCCATACCAAGTTCAATCTCTTGTGCTGTGCCGAACGGGTTATTGTCGTTCGAGAAATCAGCGGGCGACACCATTTCAAGCAGCTTACGGCTGTTCGGACCCATGATGGCCAAAACACCCTCGCCAGCAGTGACATCCGTGATGACCACATTGAAGTCACCCTGATTGCGCTGCATCCAAACCTGATCGGCCAATCGTGTGGCCGCAGGCGTGACCACCAAATAGCAGGTCTCGGAAATGCGGGTGACGGTCACATCCGCCTCGATCCCGGCTTGGCTATTGAGGAACTGCGTGTAGACGATCTTGCCGACCGGCACATCATAGTCGCCGCCACCGACATAGTTCATGAAGGCCATCGCATCGCGGCCTTCGACGCGGATTTTGCCAAAGGACGACATATCATACATGCCGACATTTGTGCGCACGGCGTTCACTTCGGCGGCGACATTGCCAAAGAAATTCTGACGTTTCCAAGAATATTCATATGCGGGTGTCTGGCCTTCATCAGCAAACCAGTTGGCCCGTTCCCAACCGGCGAGTTCGCCCATCACCGCGCCATTGTCCAACAAGTGTTGATGGAATGGCGTGCGACGAATACCGCGCGCCGTCGCCTTTTGGCGGAATGGGAAATGATCGGCGTAAAGTAGGCCCAGCGTTTCTTTGGACCGCTCAAACAAGTACGTTTTATTGCCCTGAAATGGCTGCATGCGACTGATATCAACATCGCCCAGATCGAACGGCTTTTCGCCCGCGTCCATCCATTGGCTTAGCGCCATGCCAGCGCCGCCAGCGGATTGGATACCGATAGAGTTAAAGCCAGCAGCCACCCAAACATTATCCATCTCAGGCGCAAGCCCAAGGTGATAGGCATCATCGGGAGTAAAGCTTTCAGGACCGTTGAAGAATGTATGAATGCCTGCCTCTGCAAGCATCGGTAGACGCTCTACGGCGGCCTCTAGGATCGGCTCAAAGTGATCAAAGTCTTCGGGCAATTGGTCAAATTCAAAATCCTCGGGGATACCTTTCATCGCCCAAGGCTTGGCGTTGGGTTCAAACGCGCCGAGCAGCATCTTGCCTGCATCTTCTTTGTAGTACGCGCATTCGTCCGGCACGCGCAGCACAGGCATCTGGGTCAGGCCCTTGATCGCCTCGGTCACGATATAGAAATGCTCGCACGCGTGCAGCGGTACGTTCACACCCGCCATGCGGCCAACCTCGTGGCCCCACATACCCGCACAGTTGACGATCATATCGCAGGTCATCGTGCCGGTCTCGTCACCTTGTGCCCAGTCAACGGATTGCACGCGGCGGCCAGCCTTGTTGATCTTGGTGACCTTCGTCCGCTCGGCGACAACACCGCCATTCATGCGCGCGCCTTTTGCAAGGGCCAGCGCGATATTGGCCGGATCGCCCTGACCATCAAGCGGCAGATAAACACCCGCTTTCACGCCATCGATGTTCAGGTGCTCATAGCGGGCTTTGACTTCATCAGGTGAAATCTCTTCGACATCCACGCCAAAGGCGCGGGCCATGCCAGCTTGGCGGAAAATCTCCTCGCGGCGCTCGTCCGTCAACGCGACGGTGATCGAGCCGCAGCGCTTAAATCCGGTCGCAACGCCGGTTTCATCTTCCAGATTGCCATAAAGTTCTTGGCTGTATTTCGCGAGTTTCGTCATGTTCGCCGTCGCCCGCAGCTGTGCAATCAGACCAGCAGCATGCCAGGTGGTGCCCGACGTCAGCTGCTTACGTTCCAGCAAGACAACATCTTTCCAACCCAGTTTGGTCAGGTGATACGCAACCGAGCAACCGATAACCCCGCCGCCGATGATGACGACACGTGCGTGAGAAGGAAGAGTGGCCATATTGGATATTCCTTAGCGAAAGATGACTGCCGAACTTTGCCAGCGCGCCGTTATTTTGAATGCTTGAAATGCGTCAGGCTTGTCGCGAATTTGCTATTTCAGGCGACCTTTCTTACGCGCCATATTTGGCGTCATACCAAACATCTCGCGGTAGATCGTTGTGAACCCACTGGGAAAGCCGCAAGCCAGCCCGATTTCATTAATCCGCATATCGGTATTGAGTAGCAAGTTATTCGCTTTGTTCAAACGCAACCCGCGATAGTAGCCGTTGGGCGTGGTCCTCATGATCCGTTTGAATTTACGCTCAAGCGAGCGTTTGGACAGATTGGTCAGCCGCGCGATTTCGCTGATCGGCATCGGGAACTCCATCTCGTCCTGCATCAAAGCGATGCAAGCATCCAAAGACGCATCGCCGGTAGATGATACCTTTTTCCCGGAGAAAGGTTGCAGTGTGTTAAAATGGCGAATGCGCTCGTGCAGCAAAATATCGGCCACCGTCATCATGGTCGTCGCCGACGCATGCTGACTGGCGATGTAGAGCGCAATATCATACGTAGCCCCCATGCCAGCGCAGGTGATGATGGCACCCCCGTCAACAGCGAGCGTGGCTTTGGTGTCAAAAAGGCCCAACCGCTCCATCAGGACCGCGCGGTTTTCCCAATGCGTCGTGTGACCGGTTGGCGCGCCTTTGTGGTCCGAAATGTAGCGGCTGGCCGCCTCGGACAAAAGAACGACGCGTGCTTGGCGACTGGTATAGGTGCCAATTGTACCGCCCATCGACAACGCGGGACACGCGGGGTCAGTATTGCCCAAAACAAAGAGGTAATCCGCATCCGGTCTGTTTGGCAAAGGCGTGGTTTCGACAGTTGCCGCACTGCTAGACGTGATCGGTCCACCCTGCGCGGACCTGATGTGCCATTTGAAAACGGGGGTGCCATTGATCCTGTTTGCAAGGCGTAGAACATCGACGACGCCTGCAAACTCTGTCAGAACAAAGTCTTCGGCGACAAAGATATCAAAGACGCACTCGTGGGTCATGGCGCTATGATCTGGTGCCCTTCTGCCCTGATCGCATCTGCCAAGACAGAGATATGCTTGGGTCCGACCTCACAGCAGCCACCAACAATCGTGGCACCTTTTGCAATCCAATCCATTGCAAAGCGCGCATAGGCGTCTGGGCCAAGATCCTGACGTGCTTGCAATGCATCGACCGTTGGTTTGGCGTCCAAGAACCCGTCACTGATTTGCGTGAACCCGTTCGCGTAGCCCCCGAAAGGTTTGTCTTGCGTCGTAAGCACGCTGATCGCCGCATCAATGGCCTCTGGGACAGAGCAGTTCGCCAAAAGCGCGGATGCGTCCTGCGTGACGGCAAAGACGTCGCTGAGCGGTTCGCCAGAGCGTAGTTTTGTGCCGTCATTATCATCCACAGTCATGGCCAGCCAAACAGGTTTGCCAGTGGCCGACGCCGCTTCCAAAACGGCGCGGGCGTGCGCGACGGACGCCACAGTTTCACAGATGATCAGATCGACATGCGGCGCAATCAGGCTGGCAACTTCTGCATAAATGCCAACGGCTACATCATGCGCAGGCAACAAATCGGCACGGTAGGATGCACCCAAGGGGCCAATAGATCCTGCAAGTACACCTGCATCTTTGGCTTCTTGCATGGCTGCGGCATGAAGTGCCTCGAATTGGTCTTCCATCCCGGTGCCCTCCAGCCGGTCGCGCAGGATCGCATAGGTGTTGGTCGTATGTACCATTGCCCCGGCGCGGCGATAGTCGGCATGTACTTCAGCCACCAAGCCGGGATGATCGATCATCACTTGTGTGGACCACAGCGGAGTAGGGCGATCACCTGCGCGATGCACGAGTTCTTGGCCCATGCCGCCGTCAAGAAGGATGATATCTGTCATGAATAAAGCGCTCCGAATCTAGCTTTGTACGTCGCTATCATTTCATCTTCGGTCACGCCATCATCATAGGGGGGCGTCCAAATCTCGGATGCACTTTCAATATTGATGACGACCAACGCCGCAATGCGTTTTGCCAGATCGCCAAAGGTGTCCAGCCACATCGGATGCATCTGTACGAACCAATCGCTGCCCTTGGGATGGATCACCGCTTTGCCGCCCACCCGCACGGCTTTGCGTTTGAAAGGATCGATGAAATTCACCTCAACAGCCGGGTTGCCCGTCAGGTTGCGGCGGGTCCCGGGTGAGCGGATATCACTGTAGGCGATAGTAATGTCATCCAGCACCAGAAACGTGCCTTTGGGCGATACGGCTGGCGCCCCTTCCGAAGTCACTGACGCCACGAACCCTAGAGGGAACGTGGCGATCAGGTCTTTCATCGGTGCGGTCAGCATCAGGCGCGGATACGTTCGTTTTGCGGATCCCACAAAGGCTGATCTTCCTGGATCGTCGCGGTGTAACGCTCGCCGTAGATCTCAACCTCGACCTTGCCGCCGGGGGTATTCACATCTGTGCGCAGCATCCCCAAGGCGATGGATTTGTTCACCCGGAAGCCCCAATCGCCTGACGTGGTTTCACCGACCTTTTCGTCGCCGACCCAAATTGGCGACATATACGGCGCGTCTGCCGGGCCGGGGTTATCGATGGTCAGTGTCGCGAACCCTTGCTTGCGGCCTTGCTGTTTTTCACTCAGCAGTGCGGCCTTGCCGGGGAAGTCTTGTGGTTTGTCGAATCTGATAAACCGCTCCATTCCACCTTCGAGCAAGGTGTAATCGGTGGACAGATCGCCTTTCCAAGCGCGATAGCCTTTTTCGATGCGCAATGCATTAAGGGCAAACATGCCAAACGGTGTCGCACCAGCGGCGAGGACAGCATCATAAAGCGCAGGCATATTGTCCATACGTGCATGAATTTCCCAACCAAGCTCACCCGCAAAGCTGACGCGGGCCAGTTTGCAGGGCTGGCCTGCAACGGTTGCAGATTGGTGCGTCAACCAACCAAGGCTGAGATCAGCATCGGTGCCCATCTCGGCGAAAAGATCACGCGCTTTCGGGCCCGTGACGATCAAGGTCGTGAAATCCTTGGTGATGTCTGTCAGGGTCAGACCCGCAGGCAGGTACTTGTCCAGAATGTCATAGTCGTGCCACTGCGCAGACGCCGCAGTGATCAATGTAAAGTCGTCCTCGCCGTGACGGATCAATGACATCTCGGTTAGAATACGGCCCTGACTGTCGGGGAAATAGGCAAGGTTCATCCGGTCAATCTTGGGCAAAGCACCCGCGACCATGCCGCGCAGGAACTCCGCGGCCCCTTCGCCCGTCAGATTGAAACGCGAGAACCCGGGCAAGTCGAGAACACCAACGCCGTCACGAACAGCTTCGCATTCTTCTTTGACGCGCGCCTTCCAAGGGCCTTCACGTTCCCAAGTCTCGGTCGCCTCGGTGGACGTGTCATCACCATCCTTGGCAAACCAATTCGCACGTTCCCAGCCGTTATAAGCACCCATTTGACCACCCAGCGCGCGGACGCGCGCATCAACCGGCGACAACTTCTTGTCTCGTCCGGCAGGCCACATCTTATGGGGGAAATGCATGCCATACTCGTGGCCATAAGTCTCCAGCGCCTTGGCATGGCAGTAATCGTCATCGGTATAATCGGTGTAGCGGCGCGGATCGACAGACCACATATCCATTTCGGTTTCGCCCTCGGTCAGCCATTCTGCCATCACCTTGCCTGCGCCACCACCTTGGACAATGCCAAAGGTAAACGAATGCGCCTCAAAGGCGTTACGCACGCCGGGCATCGGGCCGATCATCGGCAGGCCGTCAGGGGCATAAGGGATCGGGCCGTTGATGTTACGGCCGACACCGCCGGTGCCCAGAAGCGGCACACGCTCCATCGCGTCCTCAATATACCATTCCAAACGGTCCAGATCATCTGGGTATAACTGAAAGCTAAAATCATGCGGCATCGGGTCTTCGGGCGTGACCCAATGCGCCTTACAGTTCCGCTCGTAGGGGCCAAGGTTCAGGCCGTTCTTGTCCTGACGCAGATAGTAGGAACTATCCACGTCTCGGATCATCGGGGTCTTTTTGCCATTTTCCTTGGTCCACGCTTTGATCTCGTCGATTTCCTCGGTCAGGAAATACTGGTGTGACATAACGGTCAGCGGCACATCGCGGCCACCATATGGCTTGAACCATTCACCCACGCGGGCGGCGTAGTAGCCAGCGGCATTCACGACCTTCTCACAGGTGATATCACCCTTTTCGGTATGCACGATCCAGTCGCCCGTCTCTTTTTGCGTCACGCCGGTTGCAGGGCAGAACCGCTCAATCTTAGCACCCAGATCACGGGCACCTTTGGCCAACGCTTGGGTCAATTGCGCGGGATCAATATCACCGTCAAGCGGGTCCCACAGGACAGCCGACAGATCATGCGTTTCGACAAATGGATTATAGTTCTTAACCTCATCAATCCCGATCATTTCAAGCGGGAGGCCCATGCCCTTGGCCTGACCTGCAACGCGTTTGAATTCCTGCATCCGCTCTTTGGTGTGGCCCAACCGCAATGCACCTGTGACGTGATAATTCATCGGATAATCAACTTCGTCCGCCAACGACCGGTACATATCCAGCGAATACCGCTGCATGTTCATCACAGCCCAATTAGGCGCAAAGTTCGGGCAGTTGCCCGCCGCATGCCACGTTGATCCGGCGGTCAGTTCGTTCTTTTCCAACAGAACGCAATCGGTCCAGCCCATTTTGGCAAGGTGGTAAAGCGTGGACACACCCACAACACCACCACCAATAATTACAACACGTGCAGTTGTCGGAAAATCAGCCATATCGTTTGCTCTCTCTAGTCGGGGACATGCGGGGCATCGTCCGGGATGGTGTAATAGTCGCCGCAATCGGCAGTGAAGATATGCTTACCGGGGGTCATCGCGGTAGGCAGGTCAAGGCAACCTGCGGCGATGCCTAAGTGATTTGCGCCATTTGGTTGATAAAATAAGCTTGATCCGCATATTTTGCAAAACCCACGGCGGGCGCTTGGCGAGGATTGGAACCATGTCAGGCCATCATCGCGGGAAAAGGTGACATCCGCCGTTTCGGCGCGGGTCGACGCCCAGTAATGCCCGCTGGTACGACGGCACTGGCTGCAATGGCAAAAGCTAACGGTGTCGCGGGCATTTGAAACCTCAAAGGCCACCGCGCCACATTCACAACGTCCCTGCAGCGCCATCCCGGACCTCTAATAGATCGGGGGAGAGATCACCCAAATGATCTCGCACGGGGTGTCGTTGCGGTTCCACCATTGAAACTGTTCACCACGCAGACGAAAGCTATCACCCGCTTCAAGTGTGAAGTGTTTGCCATCCAAAGCAATCTCAAACTGACCACTGATCAGATAGCAAACTTCTTGGGTGCGACGGGTCAGCGGTTCTGGCAGATGCGAATGCGGGGCGAAGGTAGAGTGGATCACCTCAAAATCATCCGTCAGATCGGGCGACAAAAGTGCCTCGGTCAGACCGGGTGTCCTGCTGCCAATCGGACGACGTGCATGGGACCGCACGATCAGACCTTCCTCGTCAGGGGCGGCACCAACCTGAAGGAAGCTGGAAATCGACACATCCAACACTTCGGCCATACGCCCCAAATCGGCAATCGCGGGATGCGACTTGTCACGTTCAACCTGACTAAGCCATCCAACGGATCGGTTCAGTGCGTCTGCAAGATCAACCAGCGTCATCCCGCGCGCTTTGCGCAGCGCGCGGATGTCAGCGCCCAACGACGAGACTGTGTGTCTATTGTCGGGCATTGGTATCTCGTGAAAAAAGCCCATGAAATTTCATATAGCGCAACCTTACCTTTTCGCAAAACTTTTTCGTCAATCGACGTGAAAAGAGTGTGTCACCATCTTTGGATCATTCAAAGACACTTTTTAGCATCCGCATCAAACCATCAACGTCATCTTGTGTGAAAGCATCTGGTTGATCGCTGTCGATATCAAAAACGCCAATCAGCACACCCTGTTTATTGCGCACCGGAAGCACCAGTTCCGAGCGCGTGCTGTTGGCGCACGCAATATGGCCGGGAAAGGCATCGACGTCCGCGACGCGCTGAACCTCGCCCGTGCGTGCAGCAGCACCGCAAACACCGCGCGAAAAGGGGATCACCAGACAGCCGTGGCCGCCTTGATAAGGCCCAATCTTAAGCAGTTCAGGCGCTGTGACGCGGTAAAAACCCGTCCAATCAAACCGGTCATCGCAGTGATGAACCTCGCAGGCGACCGTCGCCATAAGCGCGATTTCATCATCTTCACCATCGGTAAGAGACGCCACAACTTGATGCAAATTCCCGTAATTCACGCGCATGGCCTTAGCTTTCTTTGTGCTTGGCGACCGTCAGGACGATCTTTCCGGTATAGGCTTTGTCCGCAAAAGCGGCTTGGGCTGCGTTGATTTCCTTGAGCGGGAAAATCGCAGCGACCAAAGGCTGAATGGCACCTGTCTCAATCAATCGCACAAGATTTCCAAACACCTGAGGCTCCAAAACCGTACACCCAAAAAAGCTCAGGTCTTTGAGGTAGAGCGTGCGCACGTCCAATTCTACGACAGGTCCCGCAACTGCACCCGCAACAGCGTAGCGACCTTTGGGTTTTAGAACCTCTAGAAGCTCTGGCCATTTTGGTCCCGCGACCAAATCAACAACGACATCGACGCTATTTGCGCCCATGACATCCACATAAGTATCATCGCGATCAACGATGACGTCAGCGCCTAGGTCGCGCAATGATTGGGCCTTTGCAGCACTTGTAACGGCGATGACTTTTGCACCGCGTGCCTTGGCCAATTGCACGGCGGCTGATCCCACACCGCCCGATGCCCCGGTAATCAAGACGGCCTCGCCTGATTGCAGATTGGTGCGGGTCAGCATGTTTTCAGCAGTGGAGTAAGAGCATGGAAAAGACGCAAGTGCGGCGTCGCTCAACGCGCTATCGATCTTGAACGCATGACGTGCGGCAACCGTACAGTATTCCGCAAAGGCGCCATCGCATTCTGACCCAAAGAACCAAGGTTGCGACAGCATGCGCCCCTGCGCTTCGATCAAGCATGGCTCGATCAGAACGCGTTCACCGATGCGGCCTGCGTCTACGCCCTCACCGACAGCTGCGATGTATCCGCAGGCATCAATCCCTTGGATGCACGGAAATCGAAGGGGTTCGCCCGCCCAACTCGCATCATCCGCATCGTTGTCCCCTTTCGAGTACCAACCAACGCGCGTGTTGATGTCCGTGTTATTCACGCCAGCAGCTGCAACCTTGACCAAGACCTCTCCGGGCAGGGGGGGCGGGACAGGTAAATCCTCTCGCCATTCCAAACACTCAGGCCCGCCGTGGCCTGTCAATGCAACACCAAACATTAAAGCTTTCTCAGTCATGTAAGTTCAATCGCTATCGCCGTACCTTCGCCGCCGCCAATACAGATTGCCGCGATACCGCGCCGCAAACCGTGGGTTTCCAAAGCATGCAGCAGCGTGACGATGATCCGCGCGCCAGATGCCCCAATCGGATGCCCCAAGACGCAAGCGCCACCGTGGACGTTGATCTTGTCACGCGGAATGTTCATCTCGTGCATAAAGGCCATTGGGACGACTGCGAATGCTTCGTTCACTTCCCACAGATCGACGTCTTTGGCAGTCCACCCGATCTTGGCGAGCAGTTTTTGTGCTGCCGGAACTGGGGCGGTGGTGAACCAGCCCGGTGCCTGTGCATGGCTTGCATGTCCAATGATCCGCGCGCGCGCTTTGCCCGCCTCGGCTGACAACACAAGCGCCGCCGCCCCGTCCGAAATGCTGGACGCATTCGCGGCGGTGACTGTACCTTCGGGATCAAATGCAGGCCGCAGCGTTGGGATCTTTTCGGGCATTGCCTTCGCAGGTTGTTCGTCCTCGCTGACCGTAATATCACCCTTGCGGGCATGGACGGTAACTGGTGCGATCTCATCCGCGAACGCGCCGCTTTTTTGTGCCGCAAGCGCTTGCGACAGGGACGCTAGGGCGTAGTCATCCTGCGCCTCGCGTGTGAATTGGAATCGTTTGGCGCAATCCTCAGCAAAGGTGCCCATTAGGCGGCCTTTGTCATAGGCATCCTCGAGCCCATCAAGGAACATGCTGTCTTGCACAGTCTGATGCCCAATCCGCGCACCGGCGCGCATCTTTGGCATCAGATACGGCGCGTTTGTCATGCTTTCCATGCCACCAGCGATGACAGTGTCGGCAGCCCCCAAAGCGATCTGGTCAAAACCCATCATTGCGGCCTTCATGCCCGAACCACACATTTTATTCAGTGTTGTCGCGGGCACGCTATCGTCCAAGCCTGCATGAAACCCCGCCTGCCGGGCGGGTGCTTGCCCAAGGCCTGCGGGCAACACGCACCCCATCAAGACCTCATCAACCGTGGCAACATCTGCACCGGCCATCGCCGCGCGCATGGCCGTGCCACCCAGCGTCGGCGCATCCACGTCAGAGAATACCCCCTGAAACCCGCCCATAGCTGTGCGGGCGGCACCAATGATGAAAACGTCGCGCATGATCGGCCTCCTTTGGTCAGTCTCGACGCTACGCCTGCACCTGCAAAAGGGGAAGCCCGAAACATAGGCGTTGCGCTGGCGTTTGAACAATCTACTTTGTGGTCCGTGACCAACAAGGAAGTCCCATGCGCAATTTTCACCACCCCGGCCGTTCCGCAGTCTACGCAAGCAACGGTATGTGTGCCACGTCGCACCCCCTTGCCGCCAAAGTCGCCGTGCAAATGATGGAAGCAGGCGGCAACGCCATGGATGGTGCGATCGCGGGGGCTGTGCTGTTGGGCCTGTGCGAGCCACAAATGACCGGCATCGGCGGTGATTGCTTTGTGCTGATGACACCACCGGGCGAAGACCGGGTTGTGGCGCTCAATGGATCAGGACGCGCACCTGCGGCGATCGACGGTGAGGCGTTGCGCGCCAAAGGGCCTGTTATCGCACCTTATTCAGCGGATGCAGTCAGCGTGCCGGGCGCGGTTGATGCCTTTTGCAAACTGTCAAAAGACTGGGGCAAACTTGGCCTGAAAGCAGCCCTTGCACCTTCGATCCACTATGCCGAAGCTGGCATTCCGGTGGCTGAACGGGTCGCGTTCGACTGGGCGCAATCCGTAGATAATCTCTCGGGTCATGCCCGCGATCTTTATTTGCTGAACAACGCAGCGCCCAAACCGGGGCAAGTGTTTCGCACACCCGAACAGGCCCAGGTCCTGCGCCGCATTGCGATGGACGGACGCGCAGGTTTCTACGAAGGCGAAGTCGCGGAAGATATGGTCGCCAGCCTGAACGCCTTGGGCGGCTGCCATACCTTGGATGATTTTGCGAACACCGCCTGCGACTACACGGACCCGATCAAAGGCGACTACGCAGGCCTTGATCTGTACGAGCATCCACCAAACGGGCAGGGCGCGACCGCGATCTTGCTGCTCAATATGCTCAAGCACTTTGACATCGCAGGCATGGACCCTTGGGGATCCGCGCGCGCGCATATCGAGGCGGAAGCCACGAAACTGGCCTATGACGCCCGCAACCGGTTCCTTGCTGATCCCGACCATATGACGCGGCTGGACTACATGACGTCGCCCGACACGGCAGCAAAACTTGCAGCCCTGATCGACCCCAAAAAGGCGATGTCCGCAGGCGTGCCGGGGGCCGAGGCTGTGCACAAAGACACCATCTACATCACGGTAGTCGACAAAGATCGGATGTGCGTGTCGCTGATCTATTCAGTCTTCCATTCTTTCGGGTCCGGCATCGCATCCGACAAATTCGGTGTGCTGTTCCAGAACCGCGGCGCAGGGTTCACATTGGACGAGGGACACCCCAACGAAGTTGGCCCCGGCAAACGGCCCATGCACACGATCATCCCCGCGATGCTGAAAAAGGACGGCAAGGTCATGATGCCGTTCGGTGTGATGGGAGGACAATATCAGTCTACAGGCCACGCAAGGTTCGTCACGAACGTCAGCGATTTCGGACTATCCCCACAAGCCGCCATCGACGCCCCCCGCTGCTTTGCCGAAGGCGACGAACTGCGGGTCGAAGACGGCTATAGCGACGCGGTGAAAGCGGAACTGAGCGCATTGGGGCACAACGTCGTGCGGCCCGAAACAGCGATCGGGGGAGCACAAGCGATCCTGCTGCACGATGACGGCGTGCTTGAAGGGGGAAGTGACCCGCGCAAGGATGGGTGTGCGATCGGGTTTTAGGTTGCGCGCAGAGTTCGCAGTGCGGAAGAAGTGACACTTGAGTTTGGTCAGCGAAACTCATGCTTGACCACAATTTCACCAATAATAGCGTCGTTGAATGCGCTCATTTCCTCGGCGGGTATCCAATACTCTAAATGCGCTCGACCACCGGCCTCCTGAACTTCATAGGCGTCCAGATAGGATTTCAAAACTTCAAAGCGCGTGACAAACCCAGAACCGCTTGCTTTCACGTTCCAATCTCGAGCTATCTTAATGGCGTAGTCTTCGGTCAGCACAGGATAGAAGATCGGTTGTTCAGGCAAACGCGGGGGAAATTCCCGCATTTTGGCCTGCTCAATTAGGACAAGTTCTTCAGGCCCAATCGGCCTCCAGAGTGTAACAGTTTTGGCGCTATTGTTCATGGCAAATCATAACCATGGATAGGCCGAGTACTTCAAGCCTCGGCGGTGATTAAGGGCTCCAAGCAGCCACTCGCCTAAGCGCAGCAAAGGGATCACCCGGCCCTTAACGACCGCAAAAACAATCCCAATCCACCAACCAACAGCACCAAAATCACGATCAGATCAAATGCGCTCATCCGTGCCAGTTGCAGTGTCATATTCGCGATCACGCCGAAGATCAGTGCGACCAGTGATGCCCCGGCGATCCCCCAGCCAAACCAGTTCCTTGAGTTGTAGAAAATCATCCCCACGCCGAACATAAACGGGATCAGGATCATGCCAGATGTGATTGGCACGCCGCCGATGCCAAAGACGCGGCTGCCGAACCCAAAGTTTGGCCGCACGATAATCCCGTTGAGCAGCAGGTACCCCCCGCCGACCATCATGATCAGACCGATCAAAAATGTGCCGGTCCCGCCGTCACTGCCGCCTGCGCCTCGTGCCATGACACTCTCCTATTTGGTGTTTGCGGCCGAGTTTAGGACCGCGCCTGCGTTTTTGCCAGCCGCATCGTGTCTGTACGGCTTGTGTACAGCGTGTGCACGCGATGTGTACGCTAAATGCGGGCTTTTAATGCGTCCATCAGCTCGGTCAGCATCTTGATGTAAATCTCACCTGTCAGCTTGCCGTCCGCGTCGAACTCATTGCTGGAATTTGCCAACAGAACTTCTGGTCCCTGCAAGATGTCAGGCCGAAACGCCATCATCGCCAGACGCAGGGAAAACTGCGCACGTTCCCCACCTGCACGACCCGCAGCAGCCGACATAATGGCGACTGGTTTGCCAGCCCAAGGCCCGCCTTTCGTGCGGCTGACCCAATCGAGTGCATTCTTGAGAGAACCTGAAATTGCCTTGTTATATTCAGGGGTTGAGATGATCACGGCATCCGCCGCCGCAATCTGATCGGACAGCTTTTGCACGGACGCAGGCACGCCTTCGGCGTCCTCCACGTCACCGTTGTAAAGCGGCAAATCAATGTCGGCGAGCGTGAATTCATCTGCGCCGAAAATGGTGGCTGCATTGCGCACAAGAAGGGTATTGGTCGATGCTTTGCGCAGCGATCCCGAAATGCCGAGAAGTTGGGTCATGGTCGTTCCTTTTGACTGTTTGATCACAGGTAGCCCACGTGTAACCGCTGGCCAGCACAAGACTTGCAAGGCCGTGCAGACTGGCACATTGTGCGATCAAAGCGACGGGAGCATATCATGATCCGACATGGCGGAAAAATACTGAGTGATCAATTGGTTAAGCTTGGCGTGACGCGCGTTTTTTCCGTGCCCGGCGAAAGCTTTCTCGCTGCCCTTGATGGTCTGTATGACAGCGGCATTCCCAACATTATTTGCCGTCAAGAAGGCGGCGCCGCAATGATGGCGGAGGCCTACGGCAAGATGACGGGCCAGCCCGGTGTTTGCTTTGTCACGCGTGGGCCGGGGGCTACGAACGCATCGGCGGGCATTCATATCGCGATGCAGGACAGCACACCGATGGTGCTTTTCGTCGGGCAGATTGATAATCGCCACACCGACCGCGAGACCTTTCAGGAGGTTGATTATCGGGCTGTCTTTGGCGGTTTGGCAAAGTGGGTAGCGCAGGTCGATCACATAGATCGTCTGGCGGAATACATAGGACGCGCGTTCCGTGTGGCGATGTCAGGTCGCCCCGGTCCGGTGGTTCTGGCCTTGCCCGAAAACATGCTGAGCGCCAGTGCGGACGTCCACGATATGCGCATGTCTGACATGGTTGAAGATGCGTTGCCGCAAACGGTGACACGCACCATCATGCATGAATTGGCGCAATCCCAACGACCTTTGGTCGTTGTCGGAGGCCCGCATTGGTCTATCCAAGCGCAGGCTGATTTACAGGCCTTTGCGGAAGCACAGCAAATCCCTGTTGCCGCAGGTTTTCGACGCCAAGACTATATGGATAACCACCATGCGAGTTATGTCGGTGATCTGAATGTTGGCATCAACCCAAAGCTTGCCCAGCGGGTCCGCGACGCGGATTTTCTGCTGCTGCTTGGGACCCGCTTTGGGGATATCGAAACACAAGGCTATACGCTGGTTGATCCGGCTGATCCGCACAAGCGCATCATTCATGTGCATGCAGATGCGGATGAAATCGGGCGGGTCTACGCGCCTGATATTGGCATTGTCGCGACCGCACCGGCGGTGTTGCGCCAGCTTGCGAATGCAGAACATGCCGGTGAATGGGCCGCTTGGACGGCAGCCTCGCGTGCTGATTATGACGCATGGCTCAAACCGCAAGAAAGCCCCGGTGCTTTGAAGCAGGAGGATGTCATCAAGTGGTTGTCCGACAATCTGGATGACAACGCCATCATGACCAATGGCGCAGGTAACTTTGCAGCATGGCTCCATCGTTATTTTGTTTACAAACAATACGGTACACAACTGGCGCCAACGTCTGGGTCAATGGGGTACGGGTTCCCTGCGGCAATCTCGGCCTCTTTGGCGCATCCGGACCGGACGGTGGTTTGTATTGCTGGGGATGGCTGTTTTCAGATGACCTGTAACGAAATGTCGACAGCCGTGCAGCATGGTGCAAAACCGATTGTTGTTGTGATGAACAACGGGCGTTACGGGACGATCCGCATGCATCAGGAAAAGACCTATCCGGGGCGTGTTTCCGGCACAGCGATTGAGAATCCCGACTTTGCCGCGTTAGCGCGCGCCTATGGCGGGCACGGGGAACTGGTCACCACGTCAGAGGATTTTCCAGCAGCTTTTGCGCGCGCGCAGGCAGCGGGAACGGTCGCAATCATCGAATGTCAGGTGGATGAGGAGGCACTTTCAACCGGTGCTACCTTGAGTGCCGTACGAGCGGCTGCGCTGAAAGCCTAGGCTAGATTTCTTCCCACACGGTTTCTGCATTGCTCTGCCATGCGTTGCGATGCAGCAAGGGGGTATCATCTTGCGAGGCGGCTTTGCCGAGGCAAAGGTAGCCTGTCAATTGCCAGCTTTCAGGTGTGCCGAGCGTGGCAGCAATCGCATCGGGGTCAAGGATCGAGACCCAGCCGACACCGAGGTTTTCAGCGCGCGCCGCAAGCCACAGCGTGTGGATCGCAGACACGGTCGAGTAGTTCAGCATCTCGGGCATGGTTTGGCGACCGAGCCCATGCCCTGCCTTTGGCCCCAGGTCGGTAAATATCGCCAAATGAACAGGCGCATCACGCAATCCTGCAAGTTTAAGCGCATTGTACTGGTTGCGCTTCGCATCGTCGTAGATGTGGCCAGCATCTTCATTGGCGGCTTCGAAATTTGCGGCGACGGCATCGCGCAGATGTGCTGATTTCACATGTAAGACACGCCAAGGCCGCGCGTTCCCGACCGAGGGCGCAAAGTCCATTGATTTGCGCAGGCGTGCCAGTACATCGTTCGGGATCGGGTCAGGCAGGAAATGCCGCACATCGCGACGCCATAGCAGGATGTCCTGCAAAGCATCGCGATGTTTTTGGCCCATCTCCATTCAGGTTTGTGTCCACTTACCTTGCTGAGAGGGCAAGAATGCTTCGACTGCCGCTGTCGCAACAACGGCCGTATCGCCCGTTTCAGGGTTCGGAATATTGAGGCCGCCTTTGACGACCGCGACGGTGGCGCGACCCCGTGGCAGGCCGGCTTTCAATGCTTCAGCTGCGATCTTATCGGGCTCTTGTACTGCGACGGTCACCTGAACACGCATTTCGGTGTGATCCAGATCGATGCTTTCAAAGATAGGAAGCGTCGAATGGCGGATTGCATCCTCGATCGCGCGGCGTGCAGCCTTTTGATAGTCCATGCCATGCAGATCATTGCCCATGCCCATTTCGATAATCACGCGCTGGTCCATTATATGCGCTCCATTTCAAACGATACGTTAATAGCGACATTGGCGATGACCGTTGGTTTTCCGTCAGGGCGTGGAATATCAAGGCCGCCGTGGTGGACGTGGATCGTGGGTTGGCCGTAAGGAAAGATTTCCATCAGGCTTTGCGTATCGACCTGACTGGGTTCCTGCACACCGATTTCCACATTAATCAGCATCGCCTCTTTGGGAAATCCAAAGAGCTCCGCCATATTGATCGAATTATGCCAGAGCGCATCTTGCAACCCGCGCTTTGCGGCTTGGGTATAGTCTTGGCGGCGCAGGCTGGTGCCCATGCCAAATTCTGTAAGAACGCGGTGTTTCGGCATCTGGTGCTCCGTTTATGAAAGGTTGAATTGGCGGTTTTTGGGGTCCCAAAGCAGGCCAGTTCTTTGGGCCAGACGTTTGCAACCATCGTCAAGCCCAATGCGGTTAAAGAAACGCCCGCATGATCGAATTGGAAGGGCATGAATATCCCCAAAACCGTCCACCAAAACGCATTCGCGCGGGTCGTGCGTTCCGTCGAGGCGACGCTGACCAAACACGAAATTGCATGCGGTCATATCACCGGCGCGTACGTCATAAAGATACATCCGGCGAACCGTGTCATTGAACAACACAAGATCAGCGGCGGTCAGTGTTTTGTTCTTTAGTTTGCTCCGGAGCGTTTCACCCAGATCGTCATTTTCAAACACCGCATCGGTGAGACAGCCAAGCCCAAGGTTCGTCAATACAAAACCGTACATATGTGCAATTGGCGGGTGAAGATCGTGATCCCAGCTGCAAAGCATCAAGCGCTTATACTCTTGATATTCCTTATGTACCCAACGTCGCCGGATGCTGGGAAAATACTGTTCTGACAAAGTCGCAAGCCGTGTGCGGCCCGCGGTTTGCGGGATGTCCCGCAGCACCTTGACCAACCGTGTCGGATCATGCGGATGCATATAAACCGTCCGCTGAGTCCCCTCTGCGCGTTTGTCATCGCTGTTGAGTGTAAGCTTTTGGATCATTAGACTGGGGTTGAAGCCCCTAAAACTCCACCCCGATTTGCGCCTTGATGCCGGATCGGAAGGGGTGCTTTACCAGTTCCATCTCGGTCACAAGATCGGCAACTTCGATCAGATCTTCATGAGCATTGCGCCCGGTCAGCACGACATGGGTCATCGCGGGTTTATGATCTTTGAGGAACGCCACAACTTCGGCGGCGCTGACATAATCGTACCGGATCGCGATGTTGATCTCGTCGAGCAAAACCATGTGGTTGCTTTCATCGAGTATCAGTTCTTTGGCTTTGGACCACGCGGCTTGCGCCATCTCTGTATCGCGAGATTTGTCTTGGGTTTCCCAAGTGAAGCCTTCGCCCATTGTATGGAATGAACAGGTGTCGGTGAATTTGGCCAGGATCAGATCACGCTCGCCTGTGGACATGCCGCCTTTGATGAACTGCACGACGGCACATTTCATATCATGTGCGATGCACCGAAAAATCATACCAAAGGCGGCAGAAGATTTGCCTTTACCTTTGCCGGTATGAACAATGACCAAGCCTTTCTTATCAGTCTTGGTCGCCATGATCTTATCGCGCGCGGCCTTTTTCTTGGCCATCTTCATGGCATGACGCTCATCGCCTGTGGGTATGGTGTCATCGGTCATGGGCGTACTCCTTTGGGGGCAAGGTATCGGGTCGGCGGGTTACGCACAATCGGTGCTTTGATGTATGGTGGATCATGATCCACCTTACGCCAGCAGCCCGGCTATGCGCGCGCGGGCAGAGTTGGACTTTGGCTGCCATAGATCACGATCAATAGCTTCCTGTAGACGCTGGGCGATCTCTTTGAGCGCGGGGGCGTTTGCGTCCGCAATAAAGTCGCGAGTTTCTTCGTCTTTGAGAAAGGCCTCTTCGACAAGATCAAAGTGATGGTTGCGCACCGCGCCTGTCGTGGCAGCAAAGGCAAAGAGGTAGTCCACGGTTGCCGCGATCTCAAATGCGCCTTTGTAGCCATGCCGTTTGACACCGGCGATCCATTTGGGGTTAACAACGCGAGAGCGCACAACGCGCCCGATCTCGTCGTCCAGTGTTCGGATAACGGGGCGTTCAGGGCGCGAATGGTCGTTGTGATAAATCGGGCGGTCTTGCCCCTGCAAGGTGCTGATCGCAGCGGCTGCACCGCCCTCAAACTGGTAGTAGTCGTCACTATCAAGGATATCATGTTCACGGTTATCTTGGTTTTGCACAACGGCTTCGGCTTGGGATAGGCGTGCCTCAAAGGCTGCGCGCGATTTGCGGCCTTCGCCCTCTTTGCCGTAAGCGTAGCTGCCCCATTCTAAATAAGCCTCGGCAAAGTCCGATTTGTCCGCCCAGATACGTTCGTCGATTAAGGCTTGCAGGCCTGCACCGTATGCACCGGGTTTTGATCCAAAGACGCGCGTTTGGTCTTCGCCTCGCAATTTGCGGGCCGCAGCGGGGTTGAGATCGGCGCTCTCATCCAGCTCTTGCACGGCGCGCGCTGCGGAGTCGACCAATGCGATCAACTGCGGGAAAGCATCACGGAAAAAACCCGAAATGCGCAAAGTCACATCAACGCGCGGTCGCCCCAAGACCGACTGCGGCAGGATTTCAAAGCCTGTAACGCGCCGGTTTGCGCTGTCCCATGTCGGCTTAACGCCCATCAACGCGAGAGTTTGCGCGATGTCATCACCGCCGGTGCGCATATTCGCGGTGCCCCAAGCAGTGACCAACATGCTGCGCGGCCAATCGCCGTGGTCTTGCAGGTGTTTCTCTATCAGCAGGTTTGCAGATTTCCATCCGAGCTTCCACGCTGTTGGGGTAGGCACCGCGCGGCTGTCGACGGAAAAGAAGTTGCGCCCGGTAGGAAGCACATCCAGCCGTCCACGGGTTGGTGCGCCCGATGGTCCTGGCGGGACAAAATTGCCGCGTAACGCTGTGATCAATGCGGCGCCTTCGGTTGGGCCACAGGTCTGGATGGTGGGGAGGATCGTCGCAAGGAGTGTATCGAGAACAACCTGAGAGGCGTGCGGTTTGAACGACACGTCGCCCCAATGACCGTCGGCCACGGCCTTTTGGCAAAGTGCTTCGAGCCTTTCGACCGTGTCGCCATTTGTGCGCCACGTGGTTTCATCTGCTAGGTCATGCGGTTTTTCGGCAGCCGGTGCTGCAAGATCACAATCCAAGGGGTCAATGGAGAGACCCAGATCAAGTGCCAATGCCCGCAGGAGTGAAGCGTTCGCCCCTTTGCCATCGCCGCGCGGGACCCGTGCCAAAGCGATTGCCAGATCGCGTTCTTGCTGACCTTCGGGTGATTGGCCGAAAATGTGCAAACCGTCGCGAATTTGTGCTTCTTTGAGTTCGCACAGATAGGCATCAAGCTTGCCAAGGTCGCTGTCATTATCGCCCGTAAAACCCGCATCTTTTGCCAAGCCCGAGACGTCGGAGAGCGAGAGGATTTCTTCGCGCAGATGTGTGATCCGGCGTGGGTCGACACCGGCGGCTTCATAGTATTCGTCCACCAGCGCCTCGAGATCGCGCAGCGGGCCGTAGCTTTCAGCGCGCGTGAGTGGCGGTGTCAAATGATCGATGATCACGGCCGATGCGCGCCGTTTTGCTTGCGTACCTTCGCCGGGATCATTGACGATGAATGGATAGATATGCGGCGTAGGGCCAAAGACGACTTCTGGCCAGCAGGTCTGAGATAGGGCGACGGCCTTGCCGGGAAGCCATTCGAGGTTGCCGTGTTTCCCCATATGCACGATGGCATCCGCGCCCCAGTGATGCCGCAGCCAGAAGTAGAAGGCGAGGTAGTTGTGCGGCGGAACCAGATCAGGGGAGTGGTAGGTCTCTGTCGGGTCGATGTTATAGCCGCGTGCTGGTTGAAGGCCGACGACCGCATTGCCGTACCGGTGGATGCTGAGCGCAAAACCTGTTTGTGGTGGGTCTGTTGGAGCCTCCGGCGGAGGTATTTTTGAACAGAAGAAGGGGTCTTGGTCCGGTGTGCCCCAGCGCGCCGTGATTTGTTCTTTGACGTCCCAAGGGAGAGCCGCGAAATGAGCGTCATAAATGTCGAGAGGGAGGAATTCGCCGCCCTCTTTGTCGGCGCGGTCGGTCAGCCAGTTGGTTGGCCCGGCCATAATTTGTGCCATGAGTGCAGCGCTGTCAGGCGGTGGAGTGACGTCGTGACCGTCTGCCTTGAGCAGATTTAACGCGTGGACCGTTGCAGCAGGCGTATCGAGGCCGACACCATTTGCAAGACGTCCGTCCTTATTGGGATAGTTCGCGAGGATAAGAGCGGTTTTTTTGTCGACATTGGGTGTGTTGCGAAGCGTGGCCCAGTTCTTGGCCAGCTGTGTGACGAAATCAATGCGGTCGCCGCGTGCCTGATACGTGGCGATTGGGCACTCTGTTGCTTCGTCAAAGAATGCCTCACCTTTGAAGCTGACGGCACGGGACAGAACCCGACCGTCGACCTCTGGCAAGGCCACGTTCATGGCGATATCGCGCGCTGTGAGGCCATGTAGTCCATCGCTCCAAGATGCTTCGGAAGCGCCTGAGAGGATGACCTGAAAAATGGGAGCGTCATTATTGAGCAAAGGATTTGCCGGACTGTCGTCGCCATCGTGAGGGCTGCCAACAGCGAATGCGGTACAGTTCAAAATGACATCTGGTGGGGCTTGATCGAACAGTTGCCGCAAAGTGGCAGTGCTGATGCTGTCTTTGAGGCTTGCTACAAAAATCGGAAGCGGGTTCATGCCGGCCCGTGATAGTGCACGGGTCAGCCGGTTAATTGGGTTAAGCCCGCCACCTTGGACGAGTGCGCGGTAAAAGATAATCGGCACGATGGGCGCGACTGCGGTCCAGCCTGCCTGGGCTGCTTTCAGATCAGCTATGCCTGCCCCAGGCCAGTAGACGCCTGCACGCAGCAGTGGTGCAGGTGCGGTAGGTTTTTCACCCCCGTCCAGCATAGCTTTGGCGTAGGCCAGCAGGTTGGTGCTATTTTCCGGACCACCTTCGACGAGGTAGGACCAAAGCGTGTCGTAGTCAGCGCTACCGACGGTCGAGAGTTCGCGCAATTCGGGGTCGGGTTTGTCGTCGCCGGGGAGGGCTGCGAAGGGGATGTTCGCGTCACGTAGGCGTGCCGCATATTGGGTCAGGCCATATTTCCAGTAGCCAGCACCGCCAAGAATACGCGCGATGACAAGTCGTGATTTTGTGGCGCATTCGTCCAAATGCAAATCGACCGACATCGGGTGCGTGAGGTGCATCATATTGGCCAAGCGCAGCGTCGGAGGATCGGTCATTTCGGATCGCGCGTCCGAGAGAGCGGCCAATTCGGTGTCCGCAGCCGAGATGATCACGACGTCAGCAGGTGTTTGGCCCAGATCAACAGGTTCTGTTCCATCAGAGATCGCACCGGGGGTGGCTGCTAGCAGGTGCATCGGCGCAATCCCCGTGTTAGACAGCCCGCGAACAAGAGGTCACGGCCATGGACTACAAAGCTGCAGGAGCACCAAAATTGGGCAAGAAAGCACCGAAACATCAAGAACATAACGCCCATGGGAGCAGCAAAAAGCCCTTTGGTCAGCGCCCCAGCAAAGAAGAATTGCTCGCCCGGATGAAGGCTGCGGCTGAGGCGAAAAAGGCAGAATGAACTCACAGCGGCTTTTCCATGAAAAGTGAGCTTTTGCCGGTCTCATAGTCGCCAAAAACACCACATTCGGTGAAACCATGCCGGGCATAAAGCCGATGTGCTGCATGCAGGACGTTGCCCGTTTCCAGCTTGAGCAAGGATACGCCTTCGTCGCATGCGGTGTCTTCGATTTGGCGCAATATGGCTGCCGCGACACCTTTGCCGCGCGCCGCCTGAGATACGAACATCGACTTTATCTCGCCGTATGTGTCCTTGATCATCAATGCACCAGTCCCGAGGATTTCGTCGCCTTCGCGGGCGGTGAAGAAATGGATGTTGGGTGCGACCAGATCATTGATGTCGAGATAGAAGTTGTCTTCTGGCGGGAACAGGCTTTGCATCAAGGCGTGGCTTTGTTTGAGCAAAGCCGCCGCTTGCGGATGTCGCGGGTCTGTCCTTTCGACGATGATCATTTTTGTAAGGCGGTCGTGATTGCCGCGTGATCCAGACCTGCCTCACCGATGACAACCAAACGCGTTTCGCGTGGGGCATCGCCAAAGGGTTGATCAAAATAAGTGTCGACGCGAGGGCCAACTGCTTGCAATGTCAGGCGCATCGGTTTGCCTGCTATTGCGACGAAACCCTTCAGACGCAGGATATTGTGGGCGCGGATGACGTCTGAAACTTGTGCGGCAAAGGCGTCAGCGTCTGCGATTTCGCCGCGTGCAACAATGAAACTTTCGAATTCATCATGGCCATGCTCGTGTGCGTGATCATGTTGGTGATCGTCAGTCTCGTCATCATCGTGGTGATGGTGGTGATGCACTTCGTGGCGGGATGCGAGGTCACCTTCGGCACCGATGCCTTGGCCAAGCAGCACATCGACGGGCAGCGCGCCCATGGAGGCTTTGACGACTTGCACGCCACCGCGGGATTCTGCTTTCAACTTAGTTGTAAGTGCATCGGCCTCAGATGCGTCAAGAAGGTCGATTTTGTTCACAACGATCATATCGGCACACGCCACTTGATCCTCAAATAATTCTGACAGCGGTGTCTCGTGGTCGAGGTTCTCGTCCTGCGCGCGCTGGGCATCCACGGCAGCCACATTATGCGCAAACTGGCCGTCGTGAACGGCGCGGCCATCCACAACGGTCACAACGCCGTCGACCGTCACCTTGGTGGAAATGCCCGGCCAGTTGAACGCGCGCACCAAGGGCTGCGGTAGGGCAAGGCCGGATGTTTCGATTACAATATGGTCGGGTTTATTTTCGCGCGCGAGCAGTGCTTCCATCGTTGGAATAAAGTCATCAGCGACCGTGCAGCAAATGCAGCCATTTGAGAGTTCGACAATATCGTCTTCCGTGCAGACCTCATCACCGCAGCCCTTCAGGATGTCCCCATCAACACCGAGATCGCCGAATTCATTGATGATCAGCGCGATCCGTTTGCCTTCGGCATTCTGCAACATGTGGCGAATGAGTGTTGTTTTACCGGCGCCGAGAAAGCCGGTGACGACGGTTGCGGGGATCTTGGCGGGCATTGAACTGTCCAATCAGAAAAAGATGTGCGGGATGGTTTTCGCGTTAGCAACGAGAAGTTTCAAGAGCCGTCTTGGCGTCGCGACCATTTGTGCTTTTGTTTGCGTTGTTTTGTGCTTTTGTTTGCGTTGTACCGTCTAGTTGGGAATCGACGCTTACAAGGCTTTCAGCGGCCCTGTCAGTCGTTATTTTGCGCGAGAACGGGCCGAAAACCGCAATATCTTGTGGATAAGATGGCGGAACATGGCACATGCAGCGTGCCAAGCGTTGACTCGTAGTGCAACAGGGGGCGATGCTTTCGCACCTTGAGGAATCACACAGGCATAGAACCTTGCGCTTTAGCAAACTGCGATTGAACGGCTTTAAAAGCTTCGTTGACCCCACTGATCTGATCATCGCTGATGGTTTGACCGGTGTTGTGGGTCCGAATGGTTGTGGGAAGTCCAATTTGCTCGAGGCATTGCGCTGGGTCATGGGTGAAAACCGCCCGACTGCGATGCGCGGTGGCGGTATGGAGGACGTGATCTTTGCTGGGGCTGCAACCCGCCCTGCACGAAATTTTGCCGAGGTGTCATTGTTGATCGACAATAGCGAACGCCTCGCACCTGCAGCGTTCAACGATGATGATAACCTAGAGATCATTCGCCGGATCACACGCGATGCGGGGTCGGCCTATAAGGTTGGCACGAAAGACGTGCGCGCACGCGATGTGCAGATGTTGTTTGCTGATGCGTCGACTGGTGCGCATTCGCCCGCATTGGTCCGTCAGGGTCAAATTTCAGAGTTGATCAACGCCAAACCGAAATCACGGCGCCGTATTCTCGAAGAGGCTGCGGGCATTTCGGGTCTATACCAGCGCCGCCATGAGGCGGAATTGAAATTGCGCGGTGCAGAAAGCAACCTGACCCGCGTTGATGATGTGATTGAACAGCTTGCCGCGCAATTGGGTCAATTGGCCCGCCAAGCCAAACAAGCAGCACGTTACCGCGAGATTGGTGACAAGCTGCGCAAAGCCGAAGGCATGTTGCTGTTTCGGCGCTGGAAAGAGGCAGACGAGGCCTTGTTGGCCGCAACCGACCAGTTGCGGGAACGGACGACAGCGGCGGCGCAGGCTGAAAAGGCGGCCCGTGAAGCATCGAAGCACCGTGCAGTGGCAGAAGATGTTTTGCCCTCCTTGCGCGAGGAAGAGGCGATTGCAGCAGCCGTTCTTCAACGTCTGCAAGTTCAACGCGATACATTGCACGATCAAGAGCAACGCGCGCTTGAGATGATCGAGACGCTGCGGGCACGCATTGACCAGCTGACCCGCGACATGGACCGTGAAAGCGGGCTGAACAAGGACGCGGGCGAAACGATTGAGCGGCTTGAATGGGAAGCGCGCGAGATTGGAAAAGCAGGCGAAGGCCATGATGCCCGTCTTGAAGAAGCGCAAGTCGCAGCGCGCGAAGCCGCAGGTGTCTTGCAACAGCGCGAAGCGGACCTTTCCCAACTGACCGAAGATGTGGCGCGTCTAGCTGCACGCCACCAATCGGCGCAACGGCTCTTGGATGATAACCGGACCACATTGAACAAAAGCGAAAGCGAAGCGGAGCGTGCCAAGTCCGCGATGGCAGAAGCCGACGCGGCGCTCAGGAAAGCGCAGGCGGATTTTGCGGCAGCCGGAGAGGCTGAGAAGGCCGCTGTTGCCGCTGCTGAAGCCGCAGATGAAGCATTGCTTGCCGCCGAAAGTGCGCGCGCTGAAACGCAATCGCGCGAGAGCGACGCCCGTGCCTTGCGATCAGAAGCTGAAGGCGAAGCAAATGCGCTGCGGGCTGAGGTTGGCGCACTTGCGAAACTGGTTGAACGTGACACGGCCGAAGGCGGACAGGTTCTAGACCTTTTGCGTGTCCAAGGCGGGTACGAGAAAGCGCTGGGTGCGGCTCTGGCCGACGATCTGCGCGCGCCAGAAATCGAAAGCAGCGCGAAGTCCGGATGGGCTTTGCTACCAAGCTATCCGTCGGCGCAAACGTTGCCAGAAGGCGTTTTGGCCCTGACAAATTATGTGACGGTCCCAGAAGTGCTGTCGCGTCGCATGAGCCAGGTGGGTTTGGTTGATGCGGCAGATGGTGCACGCTTGCAGGCTGATCTGAAACCGGGGCAGCGGCTTGTATCGGTTGAGGGTGATTTGTGGCGTTGGGATGGGTTCCGTGCTGGTGCCGAGGATGCACCTTCGGCAGCTGCATTGCGTTTGCAACAGTTGAACCGGCTGACCGAACTCAAGCGTGATCTTGAGGAGGTATCGGCGACAGCACTTGGTGCCAGTCAGGCCCATGAAGCGCTGACCGCGATGCTGAAACAACAAACAGAGGCCGATCATGCGGCACGCCAAGCACGGCGCGATGCTGATCGCGCAGTGGCCGACGCGAACCGCGCTGCGAGCCGTGCCGAGGCGGATAGAAACCTGTCCGAGGGTAAGTTGGAAAGCCTTGGTCTGGCGGTCAAACGCCATGAGGAAGAGGCGTTGACTGCGCGTCGTTCCCTTGTTGCGGCAGAAAAAGCAGCAGAAGAGTTGGGGAGCTTAGAGACGGCACGCGCATCCGTTGAAGATGTGAAAATGACGGTCGAGGCGGCGCGGATTACAATGATGTCGCGACGGTCGGCTCATGACGAGGTTCGCCGCGAAGGCGAGACACGCCTGAAACGCAGCCAAGAGATCACGAAAGAAATCAGCGGTTGGAAGCACCGGCTTGAGACGGCGAACAAACGGACGACCGAACTGGCCGAGCGCAAGGAAGCGTCGCAGGCGGAACTGGCAGAGGCGACAGCCGCGCCAGAAGAGATCGCGGCCAAGCGCGCCGAGCTTGCGGATGCAATCGATGAAGCAGAGACGCGCAGAAAAGCGTCCGCTGATAAACTTGCCGCAGCCGACAATGCATTGCGTGAAGCTGGGCATCAAGAACGGGATGCAGAGCGGTTGGCCTCTGAGGCGCGCGAAGCACGCGCACGGTCCGAGGCGCGGTCAGATGCAGCAAAAGAGACTGTGGCATATGCCGCCGAGCGTATCATGGAAGCCCAAGAGGTGACGCCGGATAAGTTGCTTGAGACACTCGAGACTGATGTAGAGCAGATGCCTGCGTCTGAAATCATTGAAGGGCAGGTCAATGCCCTGAAGCGGCAACGCGATTCATTGGGTGCGGTGAACTTACGGGCCGAAGAAGACGCAAAAGAAGTCCAAGTTGAACATGATGGGCTGGTGTCCGAGAAGGCAGACTTGGAGGCCGCAATTGCGGCGTTGCGCTCTGGCATCGCGAGCCTGAACAAAGAAGGTCGCGAGCGGCTGTTGACGGCCTTTGAGCAGGTGAACGACAACTTTGGCATGCTCTTTTCGCACCTCTTTGGCGGTGGTGAAGCCAAGCTGGTTTTGGTCGAATCCGATGATCCGCTAGAGGCGGGGCTAGAGATTATGTGCCAGCCGCCCGGCAAGAAGCTGAGTGTTTTGTCGTTGTTGTCGGGTGGCGAGCAGACGCTGACGGCCTTGGCCCTGATCTTTGCGGTATTCCTTGCGAACCCTGCACCGATTTGTGTGCTCGACGAGGTTGATGCGCCGCTGGACGACGCCAACGTCACGCGGTTTTGCGATTTGCTGGATGAAATGACCCGCCGCACGGAAACGCGTTTCCTGATGATCACCCACCATGCCGTCACGATGAGCCGGATGGACCGCTTGTTCGGTGTCACGATGGGCGAACAAGGCGTGTCGCAACTGGTATCCGTTGATCTCAAACGTGCCGCAGCGATGGTTGCTTAACGCAGCCGTGCCCGCAGAACGCGGATCATGTTTTCGCCCATGACCTTCTTGATCTGACCTTCGCTGAGGTCTTCGTCCAGCAGTGCTTGTGTCAGTGCCGCAAGTTCTGATGCATCGAACGGTGTGACGACAGAACCGTCAAAATCGGACCCCAGCGAAACGTGGTCTTCGCCCAATAGCGCAATGGCCGCTTTGATCGTTTCAGCAACACTTGCTGGCGTGTTCCCACAAGTGACATCCGCCCAATATCCAATGGCAATCACGCCGCCCGTTGCTGCGATGTCTTGCATCAATTCATCCGGGAAATTCCGCCTCACAGGGCAGACGCTGTAAATGCCGGTGTGGCTGACGACGATTGGCATATTCGTCATGGCAAGCGCGTCTTGGGCGACTTGCGTTGACGCGTGCGCAAGATCCAAGATCAAGCCGCGCTTTTCGACTTCGGCGACGACCTCGCGTCCGAAATCGCTCAGACCAAGGTTGCCGGTACTATGGAGTGACCCGCCCAATGCATTGTCAAAAAAATGATGCAGCGCGATCATCCGGTGGCCGGCCGCGACAAGCTTATCAAGGTTGGCAATATCACCTTCCAGCGCATGCGCACCTTCGATCCCCAGCAGCCCGCCGACGACAGTTTGGCCCGCGGCCCTGTCGGTCAAAAGCTGGTCGAGTGCGGCGCGCGATGTGATGACCCGCAATTGCCCGTCGGACCGCGCGGCGTACCCGTGTAGCCGTTCGGCCTGATACAACGCCCGTTCCAGCAAGCTGTTCCACGTGCGTGGCGGCCAAAGCTGTGCGGCGGCCAAAGCTGTGATGTTGTCAAAGGCTTCGGTGTCATTGTCGTGGTAATTCTGCCCGGCGGGGCTTTTTGTGACAGCCGTAAACATTTGCAGCGCGACATTACCCTCAATCAGGCGCGGCAGATCAACATGGCCTCGGTCGGCGCGTTCCAACAGGTTGCGACGCCATAGCATCGTATCGGCGTGGAAATCTCCGATGATGAGTTGATCGTGCAGGGTCTGAGCCCGATCCGAGATCGGGTAGGGCCCATGAGGTGTTACTGCGTTCCGGCCAGCATCAACAAAGATCGGCATAAAGACAGCGAACGCTATCAGGCTAGGAGCGATCAGCAAGAACAGAAGTTTGAGGATGCGCATGCTTATCTGATCATGCTCAAAGTCGATTAAGAAGGTCCAGCGTCGGCCATGCATCGGCGGGCAGTCCAAGGCGTGCTTGCTCGGCCTGGACTGCGGCGCGCGTCATCGCACCCAAAATCCCGTCAATACCGCCGACGTCATGACCGCGCGCCGTGAGCTTTTGCTGCAATTGCTGCATCTGTGCGCCGCTAAGCGCTGCAGATGGGTTGCCTGCGTCATAGACAGAGGCACCGCTTAGCCGGGTGGCGAAATAGGCAGCGGTTGTTACGTAAACAAAGCTTTTGTTCCAGTCAAAGTAGACCTCGAAGTTTGGATAAGCGAGGAAAGCTGGACCGTTACGCCCCATCGGAAGCAAGATTGAGGCGGGCAAATTGGATGGGCCAAGCGACCCTTCGCGGGGACGCACGCCGCGATTTACCCAATCGGCGACACTTGCTTTGTGGTTCAGACCAGTCTGCGCCCAATCAAGGTTCTCAGGCACGACAATCTCTTGCAACCAAGGCTCATTGGCCCGCCAGCCCAGCGACGACAAGACATTCGCACCCGTCATCAGCGCGTCCGGTGAAGAGCCTTTGAGGTCAACAACACCGTCGCCGTCGCCGTCCATGCCTTGGCGTACAATCTCACGTGGGAGTTTCTGAAGCTGCCCGATTTCACCCGCCCAAGCACCGGTCGTTGTGGCAGGGTTCATGCCGCCGCGGCGGAAAAGCTCGATCGCGGCAATTAGTTGCGGGCGAAAAAGCTCCGGTCGGCGGCAATCATGGGCCAAGGTCAGCAACGCGTTGCGGGTGTTAAAGCTGCCCTGTACTTGACCGTAGTCTGTCTCGAAGGCCCAAAATGCCAAAAGCACGCCGCGCGGGATGCCAAAACGGGCTTCAATGGTATCAAAGGTGCTGTCGAGACGTTGCGCATAGACCCGTCCGTTGTCGATCCGGTTTTGGCTGATCAGAGCGCGTGAAAAACTGATGAAATCGCGTTGAAAGACCCCTTGCGACCTGTCCGCGTTGATGACGGATTGTTCGATCTGCGCACCTTGAAAGAACGCGTCGATTGTCGTGGCCGGAAGTCCGCCAGCCATTGCTTCGGCTTTGACGCCTTGAATGAATGCGCCCACCGGACCACCGCAAGTTTGCGCAGTTGCCGTGCTAGCGGCGAGCGATAGGGCAAGAGCAATAGCACGCATCGTGTTCTCCAAATGATTTGTGTCGACCGTATCAGGGAGGCAGCAATCCACAAGTCCGCTCATGCGCGCTTTTTTGGCTTACCGCCGATCACCAGAAGATTGCGATAGCAAAGGCCAGCGAAAGCATGAACCCCCATGTCTTCCATAAGACTACCACAGCGCGATCAATGTCATCCGCAGTCAGGGACCTTTCACCATCACCATTCACAAAAGGATAATCCTTGATTTCGCCGTCATAACTGCGTGGCCCGCTCAGCGCGATATTAAGCCCGTGTGCCATCGCGGCCTCGGGCCAACCGGCATTGGGTGAGCGGTGAAGCGGGGCGTCTTTCAAGATACCGCGCGGATTCGGGCGGGATGTGACTGCCCAGATCAGTGCGACCGTCAGCCGGGCGGGTATGAGGTTCAGCAGGTCATCGAATTTCGCCGAGGCCCAACCAAACTCTTCGTGCTTCGGGGTTCGGTATCCGATCATACTGTCAGCCGTATTTGTGATTTTGTAGATCAAAAGGCCCGGAAGGCCCGCTACTGCAAACCAAAACACAGGTGCGACAACACCGTCCGAGAGGTTCTCTGCAGCACTTTCAATGGCGGACCGGGCGACCGCTGGCGCGTCCATATCTTTCGTGTCGCGGCTTACAATCATCGCTACGCTGCGGCGGGCATCACCCAGTGATAAACGCAGCGCGTCACCAACGGCCTGCACATGTTCAACCAAAGATTTTTGGGCCAGCAGAATGGCCACTACGATCACATCAAGCCAATAGCCGGGCACCAATTGGATCAACCAGCCCAACACGCCAGCGGCAATGCAGAGTTCTGCGATTGTCATGACCCCCATGAGGCGTTTGCGCGAGCCTTTGTTGAATCTCAGATCGCACCAGCCAATCAACCGGCCCATCAAAACCGCGGGATGCGGCACGCGGTTCCACAGCCACCGCGGCTCGCCGAAGATCGCGTCGAGCAACATACCAAAGACCAGCGTCAAAGTGCTTGCTCCAACTGATCCCAACGGTCAGGTGCGGGTAAACCCAGACGAATCCAGTCAGATGCATAAGGAAAGACGCGCGACCAGATGTGATGGCGCGCAAGTTGGTCTTGGGCTGCCACCGCATCTTTGACTTGGTACAGCCGAAAAAGTGTGGTGCCGCCAATTAGTTGTGCGCCGCTTGCGGTCGCCAATTTGTCGAGCCGATCTGCGTCGACACTCAATCGGGTGCGCGTCTCGTCCGCCCATTGCGGATCGGCAAGCGCTTCGGCGCCGATCGCCAGAGCGGGGCCGGAAACTTGCCAGGGGCCCAAGAGTTCCACAAGTCTGGCGATGATCTCAGGATCACCAATTGCGAAGCCGAGCCGCAGTCCCGCTAGGCCCCAGAATTTGCCGAAGCTTTTCAACACGATTGTGCCGGGCCGTGCAGCAAGGTGGATCAAGGATTGATCGGGCGTGACGTCGCAAAAGCTTTCATCGATCACAGTATAGGTGGCACCCAGGTCCGCGACTTGCCAAATATGCCCGTCGGGATTGTTCGGATGCACAGCGACCAATGCGTGGCTTGGGTCTTGACCCAAGCGCCAGCCCGCTGCGGCAAAAGACGCGCCATGCTCATTATATGTGGGCCCGGGGATGCTGACCTCGCCCACCGGCAGCACGCGCGGAAGGGCTGCGATAATCGCCGACGCACCAGTGGCACCAATTATTGCGGCGTCTTGGGGAATGTTCCAAAAACTGCGCGCCAAATCATAGAGGCGCGTGAAAGCGGCTTGATCGGGCAGGGCGCTCCATGCGTCTGTGGGGAGTCGCGGCATCGGATAGGGGACGGGGTTAATACCGGTCGACAAGTCCAACCAGTCTTGTCGCGATCCACCATAGGCTGCAATCGCTGCATCCAGTCCGCCACCATGGTCGCGCTTGTTGATCATTCGTTGTCAGGCAATGGCGGATGGCGCGTCACAAAATGGCCTTTGATCGCTTGTGGCCATTCGCGAAAGGGAACTTGACCCGTTTCTGAACCGGCATGCCCCATTGCATATGCGACGATGCCAGTTGCAGCTTCGGCAGTCGGTTCGAATTCGCCCATTGTATAGTTAAGTTTTCCTGCCCCTTGTATCGCCACATTGCAGGCCTTCTTACATCCCATCAAGCACGATACGCGCCTTGTTTTGACGTCTTTCAAACCGCTCGCCGCGACTTCGATCAATTCGGCCATGACCTCACCATCGGTGCGGGCCATATCACCTGCCTCCCATCCTTCACGTTTGCAGGTGTCGCAGATTGTTATCCAAGTCGTCATACGCGGTTTGCCTCTCATTTCATCACGTCCTTCAAGCGGATTCTTGCCATTTGTTCAAGGTTCCGTGTGCGAGCCTGCACTTTGGTACAGGGCGCTGTCGCGGTTAACACTCTGTTAAGGAATTCGGCACAGTGGTTTTCATAGCGGTTAAGAAATCGTTGTTTGTTATCAGTGAAAAATCAGTATCCCGGAGCAGTTATGCGCGCATTAATCATCCAAACCAATACCAACCTCGGCACTTTGTGGAAACGTCATCTAGAGCGGCTTGATGTCGCCGTTTCGCTCGTACAGACCGGCGAAGACGCGCGCGACCTTATTTTGTCGACGCAATTTGATGTTATTGTACTTGATCTTGTGCTCTCGGAGGGGAGTGCGCTTGCGGTGGCTGATTTGGCGCGTTTTCGCCAGCCTGACGCGAACGTGGTGTTTGTTACAGACACCACGTTCTTTTCGGACGGATCGATCTTTTGCCATTCCGCCAATGCCCGCGCGCTCATCAAGACCGCGACACCACCGCAGGACCTTGCAGCGATTGTCTATCACTATGGTACTAATTGCCCCGCCCATGCGGTGCATCATAGTCCATCACAGGGTTAATCGGCACGATCCGGTGCGGATTGATGGTCTCGTGGCTGTAATGATAGTGGCGCACAATGTGGTGCATATTCACCGTCTCTGCGATGCCGGGCAGTTGGTAGAGTTCGCGCATAAAACCCGTGAGATTAGGATAATCGGCAATACGTTTGCGGTTACACTTAAAGTGTAGGTGATAAACCGGATCAAACCGGACCAACGTTGTCCAAAGCCGCCAATCGGCTTCGGTCAACCGATCACCCATAAGGTAGCGGTTGTCGCCCAAGCGCTCTTCGAGCCAATCCAGTGTCTCGAAAAGGGGGACAACGGCTTTGTCATAGGCTTCTTGGGTGGTCGCGAACCCGGATTTGTAGACGCCATTGTTGAGCGTGTCGTAAATGCGATCATTCACTGGCGCGATGGCATCACGCATGTCTTCGGGCCAGTAATCATCCGTATTTCCGGTGATCCCGTTGAATGCCGTATTAAACATGCGGATGATTTCGGAACTCTCGTTCGACACGATTGTTGCGCGTTGTTTGTCCCACAGGATTGGTACTGTGACCCGGCCCGACATATCTGGCACGGCTTTTGTGTAAATGTCGCGGGCGTAAGGCAGATCAAAGAGCGTGTCGCCGGTTGCACCATGCGCGTCTTTTTCAAACGTCCAACCCTCGGACAGCATATCGGGATGCACCGCTGAGATGCTGATGTGATCTGTCAGATCTTTCAATTGGCGAAAGATCAGTGCGCGATGCGCCCAAGGGCAAGCGTACGAAACATACATATGATAACGACCACTTTCCGCTTTGAAGCCATCCTCGCCAGACGGACCTGCGGACCCATCTGCCGTGATCCAATTGCGGAACTTGGCGTCATTGCGCACGAAGGCGCCACCAGTTTTCTTGGTTTCATAC
Source organism: uncultured Paracoccaceae bacterium (assembly GCA_947488605.1). Classification (GTDB taxonomy): domain Bacteria; phylum Pseudomonadota; class Alphaproteobacteria; order Rhodobacterales; family Rhodobacteraceae; genus Yoonia. The sequence continues at coordinate 65,494 of CANKZJ010000004.1, forward strand.
CAAACGTCATGCCAAACGCCGTCTACCAGTTGTCCCATTGTGCCGATCCTCTAATAAGTCTCGAGAGCAGATAGCTTGTTTGCGCTCGTCAACCAATCGCCGGAAAAGCGCATGGATGGTGCAGGAATGCACATGAGGTATCTCGCTGCGAATATGAGCCGTTCGTTTGACGCCAGATTACGGCATTGCGTCGTTTATGCGTTTGCTCTGTGCGGACGCGCTGACTATACCCCAATCAGACGAAGCCCTTACGGGGGCCAGAGCGGTTGGAGATGATATGGTTGACCCAACACGGGGACCAGAACATCACGTCGTCAAATCCGGTGTAGCCGGACCTCTGGCTGTGTTTTGAAACGGAGGACCCAAATGCGCGGATTTCTGATACTTGTACTTTTCATGGCGGGAACGTCTGCCAACGCACATCCTGGCCATTGGGCTGATGTGGCGGGCCATGATCATTGGGTCGCAGGTGCCGCCATCGGGCTTGCAGGTTTAGCCGCTATTTGGGGCGCGCTGAAGGGCAAAAAGGCCAAACAAGACAGCGAAGAAGAGCCGGAAGAGTTGGAAGAGGAAACAGCATGAAAACGGGTGTTATGATTTGCGGTCACGGATCGCGTAGCCAATCTGCTGTTGATGAATTTGCGACCCTTGCTGACAAATTGCCAGCCTATCTGCCGCCCGACTGGATGACGGATTATGGATATTTAGAATTTGCCAATCCGGTCATTCGGGATGGTCTTGATAAACTGCGCGATGCTGGTTGCGAACGCATTTTGGCGGTCCCCGGCATGCTTTTTGCAGCGATGCATGCCAAGAATGACATTCCAACGGTACTGAACACCTATGCCGCCAAACATGGCATGACGGTGCAATACGGCCGTGAACTTGGCGTTGATCCCAAGATGATTGAAGCTGCAGCTGGGCGTATTCAAGCCGCTGTTGATGATGCCAACGCAGCGCATGGTGACATGCCCCTGACCGAGACGTGCCTTGTCGTGATCGGGCGCGGTGCGTCAGACCCCGATGCCAACGGTAACGTCGCCAAGATTGCGCGCATGCTGCAAGAAGGCATGGGTTTTGGATGGTGTGAAGTCGGCTATTCTGGCGTGACCTTCCCACTGGTAGAGCCGTGCCTGCAACACGTGGCGCGACTGCCATACAAACGCGTTATTGTGTTTCCGTACTTCCTGTTTTCCGGCATCTTGATTGACCGGATTTACGGTTTCACGGATCAAGTGGCCGCTGAATACCCAGACATCCAATTCGTAAAAGCAGGATACCTCGGTGATCATCCTAAAGTGCTGGAAACCTTTGCTGAACGGGTGATGGAACAAGACAGTGACACACCGCCGCCCAACTGCGGGATTTGTGGGTATCGCAGTCAGGTTCTCGCACTTGAGGATGGCAAAACCAGCCAGATCAGCGTGGAGGATCGCAAACATCCTGCCTTTGGTGCCGTGCCGCCGCCCACGTGTGTCTTGTGCAAATACCGCACGCAGGTGCTTGGGTTTGAGGGCGAGGTTGGTGCCGTGCAGGAAAGCCACCACCACCATGTCGAAGGCCAAGGCGCAAATGCGCCGGGATCGAATGTGGCTGATTGCGCGCTGTGCGATACGTTCTGCACCGGCATGTGCCGTCTCGAAGCGCAAACGCACCACCATCATCACCACGACCACGATCATGATCACCACCATGACCATGATCATCATCATGCTGTTTATCCGCATGCAAAACACCCGCATGGTCCAGAAAGCGCGCGAACGACGAAAACCTAGAGACGCCGCCGCTGTTTTGTAAGATAGACAGTCAGACCTTTGATGAAAGCCTCGCCTTGCGACCTTATGTGACCGACCCACAAGCGATCTATGCGCAGAGCTTTGCCACTGTGCGCGCCGAGGCACGTCTGGAGCGTTTTGCCCCGGTGATGCATCCGCTGATTACGCGGTTGATCCATTCATGCGGGATGGTCGAAATTGCTGACAGGTTGGCATTTTCGGCTAATGCAGCTGTGGCAGGGCATGCGGCGCTTAAAGCGGGCGCGCCGATCTTATGTGACTGTGAGATGGTTGGTGCCGGTATTATCCGCCGTTATCTGCCGTCAAAAAACGACGTTATTGTCACGCTGAATGACCCATCGGTGCCTGACTTGGCCAAGCGCATTGGCAATACGCGGTCCGCGGCCGCCATTGAGTTGTGGCAAGACCATATCGAAGGCGCCGTTGTGGCCATCGGCAATGCGCCAACGGCCCTTTTTCATCTGCTCGAAATGCTCGATGCGGGGTGGCCAAAACCAGCGGTGATCTTGGGCTTTCCCGTTGGTTTTGTCGGTGCCGCAGAAAGCAAAGCAGAGCTCGCAAATGATCCACGCGGGTGCGACTTTGTCGCCTTACGTGGCAGGCGCGGTGGGTCTGCGATGGCCTCGGCTGCCGTGAATGCTTTGGCTGCTGGGTTGCCCGAAGATGTCTGATCCTTGGCTGCATATCGTTGGTATTGGCGAAGACGGCATGGACGGTCTTGTGCCAGCGACGCGTGCCGTTGTTGAAGCGGCAGAGGTGATCATCGGCGGCGATCGGCACCATACATTGACGCAGAATGTCGCGGCAGAGCGTATGGCTTGGCCGCATCCGTTTGATGCGTTGATTACCACGATTGAAGATTTGCGTGGTCGCCGGGTGGTGATCCTTGCGACGGGCGACCCGCTTTGGTTTTCCGTAGGTGCACGCATCGGTCGTGCGATTGATCCAGCCGAGATTGTCTATCATCCGCAATTGTCAGCCTTCCAACTGGCCGCAGCGCGCATGGGGTGGTCTCTGCCCGATGTTGAAACGCTGACTGTGCATGGACGTCCGGTCGAGCAGATGATTGCCTTTATTCAGCCCGATGCGCGTTTGCTTGTCTTGACGACAGGCGCAGAAACACCCGGGCAGATCGCTGAGTTCCTGACTGCGCGTGGGTTTGGTGGGTCCAAAATGTCCGTGCTCGCTGCGATGGGTGGCAAAGACGAGGCGCGCTTTGATGGCGTTGCCGAAACTTGGGATCATGAGGTGCCGGCATTCAACACGCTTGCCGTTGAATGCAATGCAGCACCTGATGCGGCGTTGTTGCCACGTGTGCCGGGGCTGGCCGATAATCTGTTTCAATCTGACGGGACCATGACCAAGCAAGAGGTGCGTGCCGCGACCGTTGCAAAGCTGATGCCAATGCGCGGCGCGCTGTTATGGGATATCGGCACCGGGTGTGGGTCCGTTGCAATCGAATGGATGCGCGCGGCCCGTTATGCCCGTGCCATCGGGATTGAACCACGTGCAGACAGACGGGCGATGGCAGCTGCAAATGCGCTCGCACTTGGTGTGCCGAAACTTGAACTGGTGGACGGCACGGTACCTGACGCATTGGTGGATTTGGCCGCACCCGACGCGATCTTTATTGGTGGCGGATTGAGCCGCGCGACGTTTGAGGCCGCTTGGAGCGCTTTGCGTCCCTTGGGTCGTATGGTTGCCAACGCGGTTACGCTTGAAAGCGAGGCGGAATTGATTGCATTGCACAAGGCCTATGGCGGTGATCTGGTCAAGCTTTCAATCCATCGCGCGGAACCTGTTGGGCGTTTGACGGGCTGGCGTCCTTTGATGCCTGTCACCCAGTGGAGCCTTGTGAAGAGATGACGCAGATCCCGTCTGATCAATCACAAAAGGGCGTGCTTTATGGTGTGGGTTTGGGGCCAGGGGCGCCAGACTTGATGACACTTCGTGCCGCCCGGCTGATAGAGACCGCATCGGTGATCGCGTATCCGACACTCGCAGGCGCTGCGAGTTTTGCGCGCGCCATTGCAGCGGATTTGATTCCGACGCGTGCCCGCCAGATCGTGATGGATGTGCCAATGACGGTTGAGAGAGCCCCAGCGCAGGACGCCTATGACAAAGGTGCCGCCGAGATTGCCGCCGCTTTGAATGCTGGCGATGATGTTGTCTGTCTGTGCGAGGGCGATCCGTTCTTTTATGGCTCTTTCATGTATCTATTTGCGCGCCTATCCAACCGATACCGCGTCGAAGTCGTGCCGGGTGTGACGTCAGTGACCGCCTGTGCCGCGCGTGCTGGCATGCCGCTTGCGGCCCGCAACGAGCGGCTGACGGTGTTGCCAGGGCCCTTGCCCGAGGCAGAGCTACGCAGCCGTATTGATGGTGCCGAAAGTGTCGTAATCATGAAGGTCGGGCGGCATTTGGCCAAAATACGCAGCGTGATCGCAGACCTTGGGCTGACCGGGTCTGCCGTTTACGTTGAACGTGCGACCCTACCTGAAGAAGTGGTTTTGCCACTGGCTGATGCGCCCGAAAAAGCACCCTATTTTTCCATGATTTTGTTGACGAAAGGGGCCGATCCTTGGCTTTGAAACCTGTAGTTCTGGCGTTGTCGCGCTCAGGCGAAGCGACCGCGCACCGTGTCGCCAAAGTCTTGAACGCCCAAGTTCATGGGCGCGAAGGGCGGGTCGATACGGCGGATGCATTCTTTGCCAATGCGTTGGATCATGCGCGTGATCTGTTCGCGGCTGGCATCCCCGTTGTCGGTGTTTGCGCGTCGGGTATTTTGATCCGTGCCGTTGCCCCATTGTTGGCTGACAAGACGTCAGAGCCGCCTGTGATTTCGGTATCGGATGATGGCGCCGTGGTGGTGCCTTTGCTTGGTGGGCACCGCGGCGCAAACAAGATTGCGTCACAGATATCGCAAGAACTGGGAGCAGTGGCGGCAGTGACGACAGCCGGTGATGTGGCGCTTGGCGTGGCCTTGGATGCCCCACCGGTGGGTTGGCGATTGGTGAACCGCAAAGACGCAAAAGGCGCTATGGTCGCACTTTTGTCCGGTGGTGGCGCGGACGTGTCCGGAGATGCGCCGTGGCTCGCTGATTTGCCCCAAGGTGATGCTGTGCGTTTGTCAGCGACGTACAACCGTCAAGCAGATTTGGGCGAGGCGCATTTGCAGTTCGCGCCGCAGCGGCTGACCTTGGGCGTAGGTTGCGCGCGCAATTGTCCGCCAGATGAATTGGCCGCACTGGTGCATGGTGTCTTGCAAGAGGCAGACGTAGCCCCCGAAGCTATCCATTCCGTCAACACCATCACCCTCAAAGCAGATGAACCCGCAATTATAGAGCTAGCGCGCAATCTGGATGCGCCGCTTTGTTTGTTTGATGCCGCAACTTTGGACGCAGAAACACCGCGTTTGGCGAACCCGTCTGATGTCGTGTTTGCCGAAGTGGGCACACACGGTGTCAGCGAAGCCGCAGCACTTGCGCAAGCGGGGCCTGACGGCACTTTGTTCGTTGCCAAGCGTAAGTCAGCGAATGCGACCTGTGCTTTGGTGATCTCTCCCGAACCACTGGTGGAGTTGGCGGGCCGCGCGCGTGGCCGCCTTTCGGTCGTGGGCATCGGACCGGGGCAGGCAGCGTGGCGCACACCAGAGGTATCGCAGTTGGTAGCTGAAGCCGAAGAATTGGTTGGATACGGGCTTTATATTGATCTTTTAGGGCCATTGGCCGTTGGCAAAGAGCGATCTGATTTCCCGTTGGGCGGTGAAGAAGACCGCTGTCGTTACGCGCTGGAGCAGGCGGGCAAGGGCAAGAATGTTGCTTTGGTCTGTTCGGGTGATGCTGGTATCTATGCGATGGCCGCCCTTGTTTTTGAACTGCTTGATCGCGGACCTGATCAGATGGGTGTCACCGATGCCGCACGCAGGATCGAGGTTGTGTGTTCGCCGGGTGTGAGCGCTTTGCAAGGGGCCGCTGCGCGTGCTGGTGCGCCCTTGGGGCATGATTTCTGCGCGATTTCACTGTCGGATTTGTTGACCCCGCGCGAAGACATTGTGAAACGTCTTAATGCAGCTGCGGTAGGTGACTTTGTCATCGCATTCTACAATCCGGTTTCCATGCGCCGCCGCACGCTATTGGCCGAGGCCCGCGAGATACTTTTGCAGCACCGCCCCGCCGATACGCCTGTGATGCTTGCCTCGTCTTTGGGCAGGCCGGAAGAGCACATCAGATATCGCCGGTTGGATCAGTTGGAAGTGGATGAGGTGGATATGCTGACAGTGGTTTTGATCGGCTCGTCGCATTCAAAGTTGGCGCAATTGGGTGAGGGGCCGCGTATGTATACGCCACGTGGCTACGCGCGCAAAATTGATGGAGATTTGGCACAATGACAGTATTCTTTATTGGTGCCGGACCAGGTGATCCCGAACTGCTGACGATCAAGGCGGCCCGCATTATCGGGGAATGTCCGGTGTGTCTCTATGCAGGGTCTTTGGTGCCAGCAGAGGTCGTCGCTTGTGCGCCCACGGATGCGCTTGTGATGGACACCGCACCCATGACGTTGGATGACACACACGGCGTGATCTCCGAGGCGCACGCAAAGGGCCAAAATGTGGCCCGAGTCCATTCGGGTGATCCGTCACTATACGGCGCGATTGCAGAGCAAATCCGGCGGTTGAAAGCGGACGGGATCGATTATCAGATTATACCCGGTGTTCCGGCTTATGCGGCAGCCGCCGCCGCACTTGGCACCGAGTTGACCGTACCCGAGGTGGCGCAGTCGATCATCCTGACACGCATGTCGATGAAATCAACCGGCATGCCCGAGGGCGAAACGCTCGAGAATTTTGCGCGCACCGGAGCGACGCTGGCCATCCATTTGGGTATTCGGGCGTTGCGCGAGATTGAACGGCAGTTGGCACCATTCTACGGTGAGGATTGCCCTGTCGCGGTGATTTACAGGGTCGGTTGGCCTGATCAGATGATCATTCGCGGCACATTGATGGATGTGCGTGAAAAGGTCCGTGCCGCCAAGATTACGCGAACCGCGTTGATCCTTGTCGGGCCTGCGTTGTCCGATTCGCACGGGTTTCCGGACTCGGCACTCTATGATGCGGCCAAACCACATGTGCTTAGACCACGCGTAAAGGCCTAGTTTTAAGGCATTGCCGCGCCGCGGCGGATTTTGTCACTTGAAATTTACCATTGTGACGGCATCCTGAGCGCATGTCTGGAGGGGCTTTGTATGTATACGTTTTTGCCTGACGCGGTTCGTCAGGGGTTAGAAGAGGCGCGAAAGTCTGCGCTAAAGCGCAAAGATCGTTTGTCGGTGCATGATGGTGGTGAAACTTACCGTGTGCGCAGGTTCTGGGATGGGGGCTTTGCCCTTGATCTGGATGGATCAGAGCGATTGCGCGGCCATGTCGACATCTACGATGGCCCCAAGCATCTTTATCAGTGTCTGGTCATGTCCTCGGTCGAGGATGATGATGAACGCGTGTTCGAATTCAAATGGCTGACGCCAGTCGCGACTGCACCAGCCGCTGACTTTGTGAGGCCTGATTTCGTGCCTGCGGGTTTGATTGATAGCTAAGCCCGCGATATTGTAAACTATGCGCTATTGCAGATCGGCAAACGCCGCTTGCATTCGTCTGACTGCTTCTTCGACAACAGAAGTCTGCGTTGCGAGGTTGAACCGCATAAATGTCTCGCCGCCAGTGCCAAAGGACGGCCCCGGTGATACGGCAATTTTCGCGACATCGCGTATGCGGGTTGCCACCTCTTCTTGGGTCATGCCTGTGTCTGCGAAATCAACCCAAGCCAGGTAAGTAGACTGAAGCGGCATCGATTTGACGCCGGGGATCGCGTTGATACCGGCATCAAAGATATCGCGGTTGGTCTGCAAATGGTTGATTTGTGCGTCCGCCCAATCCGCGCCTTGAGGTGAATAAGCTGCTGTGATCATTGTCACGCCAAGCGTCGAAGGTTTGTAGTCCAGCGCGTTAAGCCGTTTGCGCATGGCAGCACGTAAACCCTCGTCTGAGATGATCATGTTGCCGGTGCGCTGGCCCGCAATGTTAAAGGTTTTGGACGCGGCCGTCACGATCACTGTGTTGTCCATGAAATCCGGTGCAGCTGTTGCCATCGGCACGAATGTGTTGCCCGCAAATACAAGATCGTGATGGATTTCGTCACTGATCAAGAGCATCCCGTTCTTGCGCGCGAAGGCGGCAACGGATTGCAGTTCTTCCTTGGTCCAAACCCGGCCTGATGGATTTTGCGGAGAGCACCAGATCAGCAGTTTCTCGTTGCCAGTCAGGCGGCTTTGGGCATCTTCAAGATCAAGGACATAGGTGTCGCCGCTACGCTTAAGCGGGCATTCGGTTACAACACGACCAGCCTTGTTAATCTTGATCGCAAACTCGTGATACACAGGGGTAAAGATGGCAGCGCCGTCGCCGGGTTCGGACCAAACATCAAGACTTAGAGCTATGGCATTGCCGAGCCCTTGTGTCGTGAGAATCCACTCATTCTGAATATCCCAGCCGTGGCGCGTTTTCATCCACCAGGCGATCGCATTCTTATAGGCGTCGTTCTCAAACCCATAACCGAAAACGCCATGATTGACCGCCGCTTGCAGCGCTTCCAAGACACAAGGCGCGGTTGGATAATCAGAGTCTGCCGTCCACATCGCCAAGCCGTCGTCTGGTGAGACATCAAAGAGGTCTTCCATCAAGTCCCACTTGGTGCATTCGGTGTTGCGGCGGTCGATGGGCGTGTTGAAAGACATGATTTTCCTCGCTTTGAATGTGGCTACGTTGCTGTTTCAGGGACCCAGACGCAAGTCGATTTTCGGGACTGACTTGCGATGCTGGCGGGGACGGATTAGATCAGCATTATGGCCTTAAGAAACATCCTTATTCACCCCGACCCGCGCCTGAAAAAAGTGGCGTCCCCGATTACGAGCGTGACAGATGACTTGCGTCGTCTGGCCGATGATATGCTTGAGACAATGTATCATGCACCGGGGATCGGTTTGGCCGCGCCGCAAATCGCAGTGATGAGCCGGATGTTGGTGATGGACTGTGCCAAGGAAGACGATGCGACCCCGGAACCGATGGTTTTGATCAATCCAAGCGTTGTTTGGACCTCTGAAGAGCAGTCAGTTTACGAAGAAGGATGTTTGTCGATCCCTGAGCAATATGCCGAAGTAGAGCGTCCAACCGAGGTTGATGTCACCTGGACCGACCTGAACGGCAAAGAGCAGCGCGAGCGTTTTGACGGGCTTTGGGCGACATGCGTGCAGCACGAAATAGATCACTTGGATGGCAAGCTTTTTATTGATTACCTTAAGCCGCTGAAGCGTCAGATGATCACCCGTAAAATGCAAAAGCTGAAACGCGAAATGGCGCGGGGCTAAGGCTTTGACGGTACGCAACTTACGGTTTGAAGGCGATCCTGTCTTGCTTGAGGTTGCCGCACCGGTTTGTGCGTTTAACGAAGACTTGGCATTATTGGTGCGGGACATGTTCGAGACGATGTATGCGGCCCCGGGGCGTGGGCTGGCGGCACCTCAGGTTGGCATTTCACAGCGGGTTTTTGTTGTGGATACGACTTGGAAAGAGGCAGAGCCAACGCCTATGATTTTCATCAACCCGCGCTTGATAAGCCAGTCGCACGTTAAACAAATTGGGGTCGAGGCGTGCCTGTCGATACCGGGGAAGAGTTTTGAAGTTACACGACCCGAATGGGTCGAACTGGCATGGCAGGACCTTGATGGCGTACCCCAAACCGGCCGGTTTGACGGGGTGGATGCTATTTGTATTTGTCACGAGAACGATCATCTGGATGGGCTTTTGATAACGCAAACAGGGACACCACAATGAGCCACCGACCTTTCGTGATGTGGCCGCATAAGGCGCTGCGGACGCAGGCAAAGCCAGTGAAAGAGATCACGGATGAGGTGCGTGCTGTCTGGGACGAGATGATTGTCGCGATGGACACGATGCCGGGCGTTGGTCTTGCAGCACCGCAATTGGGAATTGATATGGCGTTGGCTGTGGTCGATGCGTCCGAGGAACGGGGCAAGACAGTTCGTATGGCCAATCCGGAGGTCTTGTTTGCCAGTGTCGAACCCCGTGCGCACGAGGAAGGATCACCAAATCTTCCCGGTGTTTGGGCAAAGATAACGCGCCCGCGGGCGGTCACTGTGCGCTTCTTGAATGACAAGGGCCAATGGGATCGGCAAGAGTTCGTCGGCCTCTGGGCGACTTCGGTTCAGCATCAAATCGATCATTTGACTGGAAAGATGTATTTTGATCATCTGACAAGAATGAAGCGCGAAATGCTGATTAAAAAAGCGAACAAACTGCGTCGTAGCTGACGTTTGACCGGCCCCGGAAAAGGAAAAGCAAGAATGCGTATCGTCTTTATGGGAACGCCCGATTTTTCAGTGCCTGTCTTGCAGGGTTTGGTCGATGCGGCCCATGACATTGTCGCGGTCTACTGCCAGCCGCCAAGACCGGCGGGTCGCGGCAAAAAGGACCGCCCGTCGCCTGTTCAACTTCGGGCCGAAGCTTTGGGCCTTGAGGTGCGCCACCCGGTTTCATTGAAAAACACACAAGAGCAGGCCAGTTTTCAAGCATTGCATGCGGATGTCGCTGTCGTTGTGGCATATGGTCTGATTTTGCCACAAGCCATTTTGGACGCACCCGAACATGGTTGTTTGAACATCCATGCGTCGCTGTTGCCGCGTTGGCGTGGGGCCGCGCCTATCCACCGGGCGGTTATTGCAGGTGATGACATGACCGGTGTTTGCATCATGCAAATGGAAGCGGGGCTTGATACCGGGCCAGTTCTACTGCGTGAAACGGCTGACATCGGGCGAGAAGAGACAACCGGGTCTTTGCATGATCGTTTGTCAAAGATGGGCGCGCAGCTGATTGTAGCCGCTTTGCAGGATTTGCCCCGACTAACGCCACAGATTCAGCCGGAAGACGGCGTCACCTATGCCAGCAAAATCGACAAGTCCGAAGCGCGCATTGACTGGACCCTGCCAGCCGATCAGGTTGACGCGCGAATTCGCGGATTATCACCGTTCCCCGGGGCTTGGTGCATGGTTGGCGAAGAACGGATCAAACTGCTGGGATCTCGTGTTGTTGCGGGGAGCGGCGCCGCAGGGCAGGTCCTTGAAGGCTTTGTTATTGCTTGCGGTGATGGGGCCGTCGAAATCACGAAAGCGCAGCGCGCGGGTAAGAAAGCGATGTCGGCGCAGGATGTGCTAAAGGGGCTTACGCTTGGCCAATCTGTTGCGTAGTAAATGCGCTAACTGTGCGTGTTCGAAAGACCGTTGTTGGGCGGTTGTCACCGTTTGATCCAAATCTGCGAAAACCCGCTGGAAGAGAGTTTTGCCCTTCTTGTTCAGAGTGCTATGAGGGGATTCGAAATGCCCAAGGTAAACAAATGACTAAGACTATGGATATGACGCGACGCGCATTTGGCGCGATGACGCTTGCGAGTACTGCTGCCGCATGCGCGCCTCAGATACCCTCTGATGAGATCGCAGATATTGAAGCGACGCGTTTCATTGACGGGTATGGTCCTATTGAGGACGCAGGCTATTTCCTGCCCGGCATTCCGACGAAGTACCTCCAAGGCGTCAATCGCCGTAGGTCAGGCATTTATAACGGTGAGGCCGCGCCAAATACGCTTGATGTCGACCCTTATGCCAAGTTTCTTTACCATGTCCGCGAAGACGGCACGACGACGCGCTATCCTGTTGGTGTTGGACGTGCTGGGCGTTCTTTGCGCGGTTCGACCACGATGAAGTTTATGCGTAAGTGGCCGGGATGGACGCCCACGCAAAACATGTTGCGCACGGAACCAGAAGTGTACGGTGATTTCCGTGCCGGCATTCCGGGCGGTTTGCGTAGCCCGCTTGGCGCGCGTGCCCTATATCTGTTTCGCGGAAGCCGCGATACGCACTACCGGATTCATGGAACTAACGATTTGGAATCTATTGGAAATTCCGGATCAGCGGGCTGCATCCGTATGTTCAATCAAGATGTCATTCATCTTTATGATCAAATAGAAGCGCCAATGAAAGTTGTTATTCGGTCGCCTGAGGAATCGTTGCGTGTCGACCCCGAGAACTTTGGACGCGGTATTGAACTTCCTGCCAAGATCATTTCAGCGGAAGAATTGCTTGGGCCAGAAGCGCTTGCGCTTGATCGCCCGCCGCAGCTTGACGGCGTATAATTCCTTTTCATTATGTTTATCTCGGGTCAGACTTGCAGCGGATGCGGCACGTCTTGTGATGCCGGAATATTGAAAAAAGCGGCAACAGTGCTTACGTATTTGTTACCAAAAGATAAAAGAGGGATAGTATATGGCGAATTTCGAGACACAGATTCAGGACAGTCAGGCGCAGGTTGCCGAGGCACAAAGCAAAATTTCGGAGCTTACAAGCCGCATCGAAACGGCACGTCAGAAAATGGCGCAAGGCACTGATATTTCGGTAGATATCGAGAACGCGAGCCTTGAGGATGTGCATGCACATACCGAGTTGATGAACGCCAATATCGCTGAATTGATCATGGGTCTCGATGACGTCACTACGGCTTTCTCAAAAGACTTTGATGAAATGCGATCAAAGACCGGCATGGAAAGCCTTATCGGCATCTTTAGTAAGGGCAAAGCTGACAGTATGCGCCAAGAGCGTATGCGAACGGCGTCGATTGACGACAAATTGCAGGATCTTATCAGCAAATCTGACGTCATCATGAAGCTCTTGGAAGGTCAGTTGAACATTCTCAACGAGCAGAAAGTGAGCGTTGAAAACAACCTCGCAGGCACGCTGGACGAGCGCGAGATGACCGTCGGAGAGTTGGAAGCCTTGCGTGCGGATATTCTGGCGATGGACCCCAAGATTATTACGCTTGAGAACAAGATTTCAGTTGAACAAGACGCTGCCGCCCGCACCAAGCTTGAAACAGAGCTTGCAACGTTGAACGGCAAATACAACGAAATGATCCAAAACGAGCAAGTGCAGTTGGCCAAGAGCCAGACGCTCGAGCGGTATATCGAAAAGGGCAAAACCTGGATCGACAGCCTTCAGAACCAAGCGGCAACCCAGATGGTGCTGATCAACAAGCTGCAGACGGATACCAAGCAGCGTGTTGTTCTTTATGATGCTTTGTCAAAGTCATTGAAGACAGCGCAGCAGCAGGATGTGGCCCACCAGATCAACGAGATTGGTGTGAAGACGGACCAAGAGGCGCAGTCCGCAATGGCAGCAATTGGATCGGCCACGAACGCGCGGATGGCGGATATGCTGGAAGCGCATGAGGACCACATGGTCTTTGCCCGCGAAGTGCTGGAGCAGAAAGCAAAAGCAGACGAGCGGTTTGTACGCAGGTTTCAAGAGATCGTGAAGAAGCACGACAGCAATCAGTATGGGGCTGAGTGATTAGCGCGAATGAAACCAATGGAGTGCTTCGCCCAGCACTCGCCGTCCGGGTGATTGTTTTTGTGTTTTTTGCAATAGGCATGTTGCTTATCGTCTTCATTGATGGAGCGCATCAACCGTGGCTTTATGGATCAGGTGTTGTCATTGCAATTGTGTTTGGCGTGGCAAGTATTTTGCTGCATGCTTTGCGATGGTTTCACAATGGTTCGTTATATGAAACCCCAGCTAAGCATGGCCAGGTAGCACCTGCACAAAACTCTTTGGATTTTGGGCCAGGAGATGGCGGATATGGCGGAGGGGACGGTAGTGGAAGCTAATCTCCAAGCCGATCATATGAAGCTGGAAGATACCCGCGTTACCCGCAGGTATTTTGACAAGTTCGCCAAGATCACGGGCTATCTGACGAAGGTTGCGGCCACGATGGAGACTGAAGGGCGTTTTGATCGTAAAGAGATCGACGTCATGGCGCGCTACCTCATCGGCCTCAATTGGACGTTCACCGCGCTGGCCCACAAATATCATTTCGCCGGGCGTTTTGCCCATGCTGGCAATTTGACTTTTGATCGACACGAGAGCGGCTTTCCAATTTACCAAGAGCTTTTGGAGATGGCGAATGATGCGTTGCAAGCGGATCGCCATCTAGAAGCGCAACCGGGTGTTGGAGATCTAAAGGATCAGATGGTGCGTGTAATCTTGGGTGATCAGGAAATCCCAACCAAGTTGCAATATGCGCTGTCGCAGCGGCTTTATTACGAAGAGTTGTCGCGCGGTGATCAGTTTTGGGCCCGCAATGACCCGCAAACCGTTTGGCTGGGCAATGACGGGGACCGTCGCAGGTTTCTGGTGCATTGGGCCGTCTATGACAGTCAGGTGAATTTGCCGACGATCTATTTGATGGATGTCGAGGATACGGGCAAGGTTGGCCTGCCCAAGGACGAACAGCGCTGGCCGGAAGCACAAGCGCATTTGATGGCGCAATCGCTGGCGCATTTGAAGCTGCTGACGATCGCCAAAGGTTTTGATGAAGACTTTGACGATCTGCATCCAACCCGTCTGCGCCGTTTTCATATCGGACCGATGTATAGCAATGCCTTTACGCGTCAATCGGGGCCATTGCGCGATGTTTTGAAAGCGGCCAACGCGCCTTCTGGCGAAGATTGGGCCCTGGTTTGGACAGAAGAAGAGCTTGTGTCTGAGCGTGTTGAAAATGTGAAGTCAGGTTGGTTTGGATCGGTTGAACGGCAGATATTTGCGCTTGATCCGTTTGAAGGCGGCGGCGCCGATTCAGGGGCGTCACGTTTGGAGCGGTCTTTGATTATGCCGCAGCGGCCTTATCAAGCATTGGCCGAGCGTAACCCGGCAGGATTTCGCGATGTGCGGAAATTTGTCGTAAGTGAAAATGGACGGGTCTTGAGTTACCGCTAAGCGCAAAACAAATTTCACGAAATTTGTTGGCCTCCGGCGGGAGTATTTTGGGCAAGATGATGATGGGAAAACAAATATGAGCCAATCAAGTGATCAAATGGAATTGCGCGAAGCGGAGATCCGCAAGCATTATGCGCCTGCGGCCGAAATGCTGATGCAGCTTGATCATAGCCCAAGATTGGCCAAGGCGCGTCTATCTCTCGAAACGCCCGAAAAATCGCCCGATGTGGCCGCGACGCGGCGCAGGTTCCGGTCAACAACACCGGGATTGTTGAGCCGGACGTCTGCGCCCGCTGGCGGGGTCCGTTTGTTGGATCGGATAGCCGAATCTGATGAAGATGATCCACTGACGTCGCCGTCGCAGGCCGCTGTTGCGCATGCTTTGCGGCGTGCCCTTTCGATTGCTTTGACAGTTGCAGATGCGTTTTCGGATCAAACGGCGCTGACGGAATTGAAGCGCATGAACCTCGAAGGGCGACTGCCGCAGGATCAATCCGTCGCGTTCAACGAATATCTGACCGCAGAATCGCTGGTGGCGCTCTATACCTTTGCCAATGCGGTCTCGTTCCTGCTTGCCACACAAGCGGGCGAGATCAGCGTTGATGTGGAAAACGTGGATGAGGTGCTGACCGACAATGCCCCGCTTGCCTTGCATGGCGCGCTCTGGGAGTTGGATCAAAAACTGGGTCAGTTTGCTAAGGACGAGGCGACGCTGATCGCAACGATGCTTGGGTTTTGTGAAAAGCTGATGGAAAAGGTCGCCCTTCGTGCCTCAACGGCGGGGCGTTTGGCGGCATTCAATGCAGCGTCTTGGCGTGTCGAAGCCGATGATTTTGTCGTGCAGGGTTTCACGCCTGCGCGCAAAGCCAAGGGCTCTACCCTGACGATGACCTTCAAGAAACCCAATGAGGTCGTCGGCAACCACATCGCGAAGTATCAATCGATGAAGCTGTCGAAGATGCTGATGGCTTATGATTTTGAGCGTAAGCTGAACCCGTTTGCTGAACTAGGTGGCTTTATCTTTACCTTCATGGGTGATGGCGCGCCGGGCACTGGCAAGACCACGTTGATCCAGATGATGGCTGGCATGATGCATGGCTATTGCGAGACGGCTGGATACCCGTTCCGGTATCAAAACCTGTCGACTGACAACATTGACAGTTATCAGGGCAAGTCGGGTCAGAATGCGAAGGCATTTATCAATAACGTTCTAGATCCCGGCGTCATCGGGTTTGGAACAATCGACGATATTGACCAGCTTGCTGGCAAGCGGGGCGACCGCCAGTCGTCGGCAGGGCAATTGGAAATTACAGCAGTTCTGATGGAGAGTTTTGCAGGGGCGAACACCGTTGTTCGTGGCAATTGCACCTTTGGAATGTTCTCGAACTATCCTGAGAATGTTGATGATGCGCTGCGCCAGCGTGCTGGCGCGCGCTTTCTTGTGGATGGGCCGCAAACGCGTGAAGATTACATCGATATCCTTTATCTGTTGATGGGGAAGAACCATGACATTCCTGTGGGTGCGCATGACGTCTTTAGTGCGCAGCAGATCAAACAGGCCGTTGCGGCATCATTTGAAAGCCATTCGCGGCCGCATGAGGAGGGCCTACAAGCCGTCTTTGAGCGCGTGCAGTCTCAAATCGGTGATCTTGATACGATTGCAAAGCTAGGCACTTATCTGAAGGGTATTCAGGAGGCGGACGAGCGGTTCACAGGTCGCGCGATCAAGAACATCACCGATGCAGTGAAAGTGCGGGCGATGGACTTCGAGCTGCCGGATGAATGGATGGAAGAGCCAGATCTGTTCCTGTTCAAAGACTATGACACCAAGAAGGGTATGATTTCTGAACTGCGTCAGCCGATTACGGTGGAAATGGTGATCCAAGAGATCAACCGTTACGCTGATAGTGAATTCCGTTATGCCGATAAGTCCGATGAGGTGGCTATCGAAAATATGGTCCGCGATTTTGGCCGACAGGAAATCGCGAAGAAACGGTTCTTGGGGGCCAAAGGTTGAGCATGTCGCAGAGAACTGGATCTTGAATGACGGAGCTATTCACAAACGCACTGTTGCTGCCAGCTGTGATCTTGGCCGCGCTTGCTTTTGTGGTGCCGCGCTTACTGGCGCGGAAGCTGCCCGAAGGGGTCAAGCCGCTCTTCTTGAATGCGTTTCTCTCTACTTGTTTGCTTTTCTTGATCGCGAGTTTTCTTTTTGTTGGGCTTTATCTTTTGCAAGGGCTCGACGTTGCGCAACTGATGGACGCGGGGCTGGCGAACAACGTGGCGCTTTTTGGCAGACTAGGGCTGACGTCAGCGATAATTTGGGCGCCTATCATGCTGCTTTCGATCGCGGGCTTGCCGCGCAACTGGGTCAACGAAACATGGTAAGGCTTTGACATGCACCGTTTGATTGAAAAGGGCCTGATGTTTGGCAACCTTGTTCGCATCGATAGTCCGGTGTTGGTCGAAAGGTATAATCGTGCGCTAAATCACCTTATTGGCAAAAATACAGAACAAAAAGTGTTCCATATTGATATATCGGGATATTCTCCAGAGATAGGAGATGAGTTTGGGGATGATCTTTATCTGAACCATAGAGGGGTAAATCGCCAGTTCATCTTGTTGACGACAGAACAAGCTGCGGCACCACTGCTTAACGCCAAGTTCTCGACGTCGCGTAGTATTCTCAAGCAATTTATTGAAGAGAACCGCACGGAGCTGTTTGCGTTGACGGCACGCGACGCGGTTGCCGGAGAATTGGTGAATTCAGTCTACAGCGCTGACACGCCTGCCGCACTGTTCAATATCCGCCAGATTGCCGTGGAAGCAGACACCACAAGCGGGACGGTCGCGGCTGCCGCGAAACTGGGTGAGATGATCGACCGTTTCAAGACGCAACCGGACGGGTGGTATGATGATGTCCTGATCGCCGATATGATCGGGATGGCCAAGCAGACGGGTGATGTTGTCCGCAATCCTGTGAACCTAAAACAGATGAAGTTCGCGCAGGATAACTTTTGGACGGATCATTTTGGCGGGATATATCTTTTTCGCGGTGTCCCGCATCCTGCTGCAATCTTTGTGAAACCTGTCGATGAAAATGGCGATCTGCCGATCGACTTCACGTTTGATTTGTCGGATAGATCGGCCATCGCGCGGTTCTTAAGCCTGAATGAGTTAGTCGAGCCGATCGTGGAGGCGCGCGGGGTCGATGCCGCCGCGATCTTGCATCAGAAGATGGATTTCATCGTCATGTCGGTTGCGGCAAAGATGAACGAAGACTTAAGCGGTGCAACGCGGCGCGATTTGCGACGTTTGGGGCGGCAGTATGCGCATCTACTCCCCGACGAATGGCAAGGTCTCGCAGCACTTGCGCGTTGGGCAGAAGAAGACGGTCCTTGGCCGAAAATTACATCTGAACACCCTGCCTATTTCTATACCCTGCGTGCGAAGGCGCACGCTGACGCAGATTTGGTGAACATGCTATTGTCAGAGCTTTCACCTTTGGACATCCGCCAATTATTTATCTGCCACAAAGAGGCCTTTTACCGCGCCTACGCGGGCTGGCCCGACGAAAAGCGCGGCTATGTCGTTGATTTTCTTGACCGTGAATACCAAGTCGATAAGGCAGGTACACGCAAAGCGTTGTTCGGACATGAAGCGCCAATGCTAGAGTTGCCCAAGGTCGCACAACCTGATTTGATTACGCGTGTTGGCCCGTGGGGCGCCATTTCCCGAAGGAGGGGTTGATGGGTTTTATCAAGCTGGTGATCTTTGGCTTTGTCGGGCTGACGGTCATTTACTTTTCGGTGTCGCTATATTCGCGCTCGGTGCGCAAGGAACGTTTGGAAAATACCTTTGATGAGGAAAATCCAGACGGTGGAGAGCCCGGAGCACGCGAGGCGTTTGTCGCTGATGGGATCGCGGCCTATGATAGCTCGATCAGGCCCAAACTCATTGGACTTGTGTATGTGGTGCCAACCATCGTGATCGGCACGATCATCTATGTCATCAACGCGAACTGAGGAACAGAAACATGCAACGTTTAAAGACTATAGTTCGCGTATTGGCTTTGCTGATTGCAGGTTCGTTTTTCCACTATGTTTTGCCGCAACATGACATCGTGAAGGTCACCTCGACAGAGATCATCCGAACAGATTTCAGTAACTTGAACCGCATATTTTATGCGCAAGCAGATTCTGGTGCCGCAGAACAACCCACCCGTGATCTGCGCTTGATCAATACCGACAAGCAGCGCACGTTTCTGTTGGGCTTTGTGCAGCGCGATAGCACAGGGGTCATGGTCTATCGCAATGAAGACACTGGCTGGATCTGGCCGCCATACTTCAAATTCGACAGCGCCGATTTACAGGCGGAGGCGGCCAGCCTCGCAAGGGGCGATGAGTGGGCTGTTATCACGCACTATGGATGGCGTGTGCGCTGGGCCAGCATTTACCCAAATGCCGTTGGAGTGCGTACAGTTTCGGGTCCTGATGTAACCATCATTCCGTGGTTCAATATCTTCTTTTTCGTATTCCTGATGGCTGCGATCTTGTTCATCCGCGCCATGTGGCGCCAATTCCGAGAGCGTTCGGTTGACCCGCTATTGGATGTGGCCGGAGAGCAGTTTGATGAAGTTCAGGCCGGTGTCGCGGAACGCAAAGGGCGAATTTCGCGTTGGTTGGACACTTGGCGTTCCAACAAAAAGAACGGCCCCGTCGAATAGCGGTGCAGGGGGCGCTGCCCCCCGCCGCCCAAGGGCGACCCCGCGAGGTATTTTTGAACAGAAGAAGCCGGGGCTATTCGCCGTACGGGATCCAGATATTCTTGATCTCGGTACTGGCGGCCAGATAATCGCGTGCTGATAGGGAGACTGCCTTACCGTTATTGACCCACGTCCGCTTAAGGTTACCGGCGCTTGCGTTTTCAATTCCTGCGCTGAGGTCACTGCTTGAGAAGGACCAGACGGCATCGATATCAAGATGACTTGCCAAGGTGGGCGCAAGGTCCGCGTGCGTGCCGGTGATTATGTTCACCACGCCACCTGGTACATCGGATGTTTCCAAGACTTGATAAAAGTCAGTTGCTGCGAGCGGGAAAGGTTCGCTCGCGGCAAGGATAACCCGGTTACCCATTGCAATGGCAGGTGCCATTGCATTGATCAATCCAGCAAGTGGGGCAGCGTCATCGCATAAGATGCCGATGTTTCCTACGGGTTCTTTCATGGCAAGCGCCACGCCACGGATTGGTACGCCATGTGCCTGCCCGTCGTACTTGTCGGCCCATGCCGCATAGGTAAACAGCGTGCGGATACTGGTTTCTACCTCATCAGCACCGCTGCGCCCGCCAGTCATTTGGTTGATCCGGGTGGCGAACTCAGCGCCGCGCGCTGATAGGTTCTCCGCGATATAGTACAAGATTTGCGCGCGTAGGTGGCCGGTTGTTTTGGACCATCCTTTTGCCGTGTTGCAGGCTTCAACCGCGTTGCGAATGTCTTTTCGGTTCGCGATGGATACATGGCCTAGCAGTTTGCCGCGCGGACTGTAGACGGGGTTGGAATAGCCACCGTCTGGGCGGGCCTGTTTGCCGCCGATGTAGAGTTTCGCCGTACGGTCCAGTGGGTCAGCAGGATGACCATCTTCGGTCGTGAAAGCGTCGATCTTCACGAGTGGCTTAGCCGTGCCTTTGGCTTTGGTATAGCCAGCAAGACCTTCCCAGCCACCTTCGCGCCCGAAGCCACTTTCGCGGACGCCGCCAAAGCCTGCCGCCGCGTCCATCATGTTCGTCCCGTTGATCCAGACGATGCCCGCTGCCAGTTTTGGTGCAATATCCAAAGACAGGTTGATATTCTCTGACCAGACAGAAGCAGCAAGACCGTAGCGCGTATTGTTTGCAATCTGCACAGCTTCCGCAGGTGTGCGGAAGGTCGTGGCCGCAAGCACCGGGCCGAATATCTCTTCCTGCATCAAGGTAGATGCGGGCGATAGGCCGGTGATCAAAGTTGGTGGATAAAAGCAGCCGTCGGGTGCGGTCGTCTGGTAGGTTTCACCTTCCGTATTCTCGGCCACCATCTTGGTGATTTGCGCAAGCTGGACCGGATCCACAATCGCACCGACATCGATACATTTGTCGAGCGGGTCGCCTATGCGCAAGCCATCCATGCGGGCTTTGAGTTTGGCATAAAACCGATCTGCGATGCCTTCTTGCACCAACAAGCGCGACCCGGCACAGCAGACTTGGCCCTGGTTGAACCAGATGGCATCGACGAGGCCTTCAACGGCGGAATCAATATCGGCGTCTTCGAAGACGATGTAAGGGGATTTGCCCCCCAGTTCGAGAGAGAGCGCTTTGCCACTGCCTGCTGTCGCTTTGCGGATTTTGCGGCCGACTTCCGTGGAGCCAGTGAACGCGACCTTGTCGACGTCAGCATCGACGAGTGCTGCCCCGGTTTCGCCGTCGCC
Organism: uncultured Paracoccaceae bacterium; assembly: GCA_947488605.1. Taxonomy (GTDB): domain Bacteria; phylum Pseudomonadota; class Alphaproteobacteria; order Rhodobacterales; family Rhodobacteraceae; genus Yoonia. The sequence goes on from CANKZJ010000004.1 coordinate 86,642, forward strand.
CGTGACGATATTGACAACGCCCGGCGGTACGCCTGCTTCGGTGCAGATTTCCGCGAAAATCATCGCGGTGAGTGACGTGTATTCGGCTGGTTTGAGAACGACCGTGTTGCCCATCGCCAAAGCGGGCGCAATTTTCCATGCCAGCATCAGCAGCGGGAAATTCCATGGGATGACTTGGCCGCAGACACCCAATGCTTCGCGGTCGGGGAGTTCTGCTTTCATCAGTTGGGCATAGCCCGCGTGATGATAAAAATGCCGGATCGCCAAAGGCACATCAATATCGCGGCTTTCGCGAATAGGTTTGCCGTTGTCGAGCGTTTCCATCACGGCCAATAGGCGTGCGTGTTTTTGCATCAACCGCGCGATAGCATAGAGAACGCGGGCGCGTTTATGGCCTGATTTGGCCCATGCTGGCTGGGCTTTGCGTGCAGCAGCGACGGCGCTCGCAACTTCTTCTGCGGTGCCTTTCGTGATGCCAGCCAGCTTTTCGCCTGTCGCAGGATTATTGGACGGAAAGTCGTCGCGCAGCGGACCCCATTTACCATTGATATAGTGCCCTGCAATGCCACCGCGATCAGCAAGCCACTTGTGCGCTTCGGCGCTGCTTTCGGGGGCGGGGCCGTAGTCCATTGTGTCGAAGATTTCTTTGATGGTCATGGGCTATCCAATCGCGTGTCGCCACTGCGCGGAATAGGCGCCGGTGACGTGGTGTTCGAGTTGCCTTTCAATGTCGCCCAATAGGCTGGAGGCGCCAAAGCGGAAGAGGTCAGGTTGCAGCCAGCGATCGCCAAGCTCGTCTTTGATCATCGCCAAGTAGACCAGCGCATCCTTGGCTTTGCTGATCCCGCCAGCGGGCTTGTAGCCGACTTTGACACCGGTCCGGTCCTGATAATCGCGAATGGCGCGGATCATTGTCAGGGTGACGGGCAAGGTGGCGTTAACCGGTTCTTTGCCGGTCGATGTCTTGATGAAATCAGCACCCGCCATCATGCAAACCAGTGACGCGCGTGCCACGTTGCGCAATGTGCCAAGTTCGCCTGTCGCGAGGATCGCTTTGACATGCGCATCACCGCATGCGGCGCGCATTTCTTTCATTTCATCATAAAGCGCTTGCCAGTTGCCAGTCAGAACATGGCGGCGGCTGATGACGATGTCGATCTCTTGCGCGCCCGCTGCGACGCTTTCGCCGATTTCAGCGATGCGCAGGTGGAACGGTGACAACCCGGCTGGAAAACCCGTTGAGACAGCCGCAACCGGAATGTTCGTGCCTTGCAATGCGTCCACAGCGGTTGCAACCATGTCGTGATACACGCAGATCGCACCGGTGGTCAGGCCTTCCATACCCAGCGCCTCTAGGATGGGTTGCGCCACTGGTTGGCGCGCTTTGGCGCATAGGCGGCGCACGCGGCCTTCGCTGTCATCACCTGAAAGCGTTGTCAGATCCATCAAACTGATGGCTTTGCACAGCCAAGCGGCTTGGAAGTCTTTTTTGATGCTGCGCCTGCCCGGCAAAGTTTTGGCACGCCGTTCAATCGCAGAGGTGTTGGCTTGCACAGCCATCACCCAATCAAGATCAAGCGGAATGCCTTCGTTGCGCGCCTCGTGGAGTTGCGGCAGCTGAAAGGTCGTGACGGGTTGGGATTGCGTCGTCTGCAAGGTGGCCTCCTGCGGTGCCAGACAAGGGTGGCACTTTGGCTCGGTCTTGGCAAGTTTTGACCTTTTGGTCAAATACTAAATCGGCTGAACAATCTGGCGTTGGAACTTTTGACGAAATTGCAAAGGTGTCAGGCCGTGTTCCGCGCGGAATAGCTTGTGAAAGTGAGACATGTTTGGGATGCCGCAGTCCGATGCGATTTCACTGATAGGTTCGTTATCGGTGGTCAATGCGCGCGCGGCGTGTTCCATCCTGATCGCATTGATGTAGTCAGACGGTGTCTGGCCAAGGTATTTGCGCATCATGCGGCTGACGTGCGGATGTGCCTTTCCTGTCAGTGCTACCAATCCGGCAGACCCGTTGCGAAACACTGCCGGGTCCATTGCTGCAACGCAGGCTTGTGACAGCCATGCAGGCACATCTTGCGGGAAAGCCCCGGCGATGAAGTCGGCGCAAAGTGGTAACAGGAATGCCTCGGCGGCAAGTGTATCGCATCGGCTGCGTTCCAACATGACGGCGGCGTGGTTCAGTGCAGCCAGCTGGCGCATATCGCGATGTGTTTGAACGGGTCCGCCGTCAGACCAAAACAGATGGCCTTGGACGGATGGGTGGCGTTTCGCAAGTGCGTTGATCGTTGTGGGGTGGATACACAGTGAAACCACCAGCGCATGCTCACCGCGACCTTGCAAAGCATGGGTTTGGCCGGGGCGCAAAAAGACGGCGTCGCCCTCTTTCAGCGTATCGGTGCGATCGGGCAAGTGATGACGGATATTGCCGTTTTGCACCCAGAAGAGCTCGAAAAAGTTGTGATCATGCAATGACTTCGGGCGTGTGGGCAGCAACATCGCACGTGTCAGGTGGATTTGCGCGCCGTGTGTCAGGATGTCTTTATGCTGTAGCTTGATTGTCATAAAATCAAAATAGCACAGTCGTTGCTGCGGTGCAGCATCAAAGTAGAATGTATGGAATCGCCAGTAATTGCTGTGTTCCGTAGGGCAGTCAGAGAAATCTTGTAGGATTGTCCAAAGCACATTTGCGAATCGACTGTCATGACGTGACAAACCAAGCCGTGCAAGTTATGGCCTCACCAAATGAACCAAAGAGGTGTCCGATGACCTTTGATCGCGCGATTAAGATTGCCCCTTCTATTCTCTCCGCTGACTTTGCAAATTTCGGCGCAGAATGCGAAGCAATTGAGGCGCAGGGCGCTGATTGGGTGCATGTGGATGTCATGGACGGACATTTCGTTCCAAATATCACCTTTGGTCCGGCAACCTGTGCAGCAATCCGTCCGCACATCAAAGGCGTGATGGATGTGCATTTGATGATTGCGCCAGTTGATCCGTATATCGAAGCCTTTGCAAAAGCAGGCGCGGATGTCATCACCGCGCATGTTGAGGCGGGTCCGCATATTCACCGCACTTTGCAAGCCATTCGCGGCGCCGGTGCAAAAGCGGGTGTTGCATTGAACCCCGGAACGCCTGCGTCGTCTGTTGAAATGCTCATGGATATGGTCGATCTCGTCTGCGTGATGACAGTGAACCCAGGCTTTGGTGGCCAAAAGTTCATTCATAGCCAAGTTGAAAAAGTGCGCGAATTGCGCGCTATGATCGGTGATCGCCCAATTCATATCGAGATTGATGGTGGCGTCGATCCGACAACTGCGCCCTTGGTCGCGGCGGCGGGTGCTGATGTCTTGGTTGCAGGGTCTGCCGTCTTTCGCGGGGGGTCGGTTCGTGATCCCGCGCCTTACGGCGAAAACATCCGGGCTATTCGCGATGCTATCGCGGTGTAATCATTTGACTACTCTCTGCACAAAAGCTGCACAAACCTAGCAGTCACTTTGCACAGCTGACCCGTAGGTCCTTTCTGAACAACACAGAAAGGAAAGAATATGGTTGTGCGAGGAGTTCCAGATCGGATTGCGCGAGACGGATGGTGGCTGGATGATGCAGACCCTCCCAGAGGGGTTGTTGCCGGTCCGCTTTTTGTCGCAGTTCTTGCACTTGCGGATGCCCTCTTTTTGGGTGTCTTGCCGGGCGTCGGCATTGCGGTCTGGATGGTCATAGCAGGTGTTGCCATCACGCTCACTGTCTACAAAGCGATAGTCTGGCGGCGGTTTAATTTTGCGTTGGCGCTGCTGGTTCTCGCAATTGTACCACTCATTGAAGTTGTACAGTTTGGCACGGTTATGATCGCGATCACGGGGCTGCTCGCGTTCGGGATTGCGGTATCCGATAACACTCTTGATCCGTCTCGCATTTTGAGTGCTGTGGTACGTTTCCCGGGCTACGGGACTGTCCGAAGCTTTCAGGATATTTTTTCAATACGCGTTGCTGTGCCGTCGAAAGGCGGTTTTCGGAGTGTACTGTTTGATTGGGCGCTGCCGGTAGGCGTTGGTGGCGTTTTTGTCATTCTTTTCGTTGCAGCGAACCCTTTGGTGGATCGTTGGCTTCTGGCGCTGACTGATTTTGATGCAGACTTTCTGCCCAGCGGTTCGCGGATTGTGTTTTGGACGCTCTTGGGGCTATCCGTCTGGCCGCTGTTGCACGTGGCCGATATATTGCCAGCCTTGGGTCGTAGGCGCGCGTTGAAGCCGCGACAGTTACAGTCAGGTTTCTTAAATGCGCGTTCCGTCTTGCGCGCCTTGATCACATTCAATCTTATCTTTGCCGTGCAGACGATCCTTGATATTGGCTATCTTTGGTCAGGTGTCGCCCTTCCAGACGGTATGACTTATGCGCAATATGCCCATCGGGGGGCTTACCCGCTCCTCGCGACGGCAGTTTTGGCCGGTATCTTTGCGCTGATGGCACAACCCTATTTGGGTATGAGGAAAGCCGTGCGTTGGTTGCTATATGTCTGGGTTGCGCAGACTGTTGTTTTGGTAATTTCGTCTATCTTGCGTCTTGATCATTATGTTGATGTCTACGGTCTGACACGGCTCAGGTTTGCGGCGTTCATCTGGATGATTGTTGTAGCGATGGGACTGACCTTGATCATCATGCAAATGGCGGGGCGGCACAGTGTCCGCTGGTTCCTGAACCGCGCTTTGGCGCTAGGCCTTATGTCGATCTACATTTGCAACCTTGTGAACATTGATGGCTATATTGCGCGCCATAATCTCGCTGATGACAAAGAAAACGACTACTACCTTTGTGATCTCGGCGAAGGTGCTGTGCCAGCGATCCGCAAACACGAGATCGCGACAGGAGAGGCCCTTTGTGGCAGTCGTGGGTCGTATCTGTCGCAGCGCGACGATTGGCGCGAATGGGGCTACCGCAACGCCCGTCTGCACCGTAGTTTGGCCGCATTGGAGGAGCCGTAATGATTTTGGTTGCCGATGACGATGCACAAATCCGCGACATTGTGCGGATTGGGCTAAGCCAAGCCGGATATGGTGTGGCGGAGGCGGGTGACGGGCGTATGGCGCTGGAATTGGCGCAAAGCCTGCGGCCTGACTTGTTGATCCTCGACATAGGCATGCCGGAAATGGATGGCTTGGAAGTATGCCGCACGCTTCGCAAGACATCGGATGTTCCGATTATGTTTCTAACGGCCCATGCAGATGAAGTAGACCGGATTGTGGGGTTGGAGTTGGGGGCAGACGACTATGTGTCAAAACCGTTCTCGCCACGTGAGTTGGTCGCGCGGGTGCGTGCCATTTTGAAGCGCAGTCAAGGTGAGGTCGCTGTCCAAGATGTCCTGCGGCGCGGCGTTCTGAGCGTTGACCCAGCCCGCCATCAATGCCTCGTGCGTGATGTCGCGGTGACGCTTACATCACGCGAAATGGATCTGTTGGAACGGCTGATTGCACGGCCAGATCACGTGATGTCACGCCCGCAATTGGTTGATGCGATTTATGGCACCAACGTCCATGTCAGCGACCGCACTATGGATAGCCATTTGCGTAACCTGCGCAGTAAGTTGGCAACTGCGGGCTGTTCGGATGCAATTGAGACGGTCCACGGGGTCGGTATTCGGATGGGCGCATGTCGCGGCGTGTGATACGGAAATGGCGCCCGCCTTTGGTGTTGGTTCTGGGCGGAACGCTTGCCGCTGTTTTCTTTTTGCCTTTGATCGGTATCGCCTATTTCCGTGTTGCGGGCGGCGTTCTGGGATGGGCCGAGACGTCCTGGATGATCGGATGGATGGCCTTGGTTGCGACTGCGATCCTCGGCGCTTTGCTTTGGAGGCTTGTTCTGCGGCCAGTGAAAACGCTCACAGCGTACGCGCAGCAACAGGGAGAGACCGATGCGCCGACACACTTTGGCACGCCTGAATTCTCGCAACTGGGCGAAGCCGTCATCGAAATGACCACGGCCCTTCGCGGCAGAGAGGCGGTACTGCGATCTTACGCAGATCATGTGACGCATGAGCTCAAATCGCCGCTAACGGTCATTCAGGGTGCAGCGGAATTGTTGGATGCAACCGAACTTCCTGCCCAAGATCGCCAAAAGCTTCTTAAAAGTATCATGGAAGCGGCAGTGCGCATGCAGGTCTTGCTCGATGGGCAACGGGCTTTGGCGCAGGCGCAGGAGCTGGTGCCGTCCGGGACGTGCCAGCTGTCGGATGTGCTGGCTGGCATTCCTATTTCACGACTGCGCAGAGATGGTGAAATCCCTGTGCCGCGTGACGTCATGGATGTTGTTGTGGGCCATCTCGTTGGCAATGCGGTCGCTCATCAGGCGACCGTCGTTACGTTTGAGATGATGGATGGTCGCTTGCTGATCCATGATAATGGCCAGGGGATCAGCGAAGGTAACCGCGCGCGAATTTTTGATCCATTTTTTACGACGCGTCGGGAAGATGGAGGTACGGGTATGGGACTGCCGATTGTCCGTCAGATGCTCCAAGCACAGGGCGCTGAGATCAGTTTGCTGGACCAGCCGGAGACGCAGTTTGAGATCAGTTTTACTGCGTGAGTTTCAGGTAAGGTGGATCAAGATCCACCCTACGAGCCTGCACGGTACCACGCGATCAATTTGGCGCGGTCTTCATCCTCAATGTTTGTGATGTTGGCAGGTGGCATTGCGTGACTGACGCCAGCTTGCAGGTAAATCTGCTGCGCATATTTTGCGATGTCGCTCTCGGTCTCGAGAAACACACCCTTGGGCGCCCATTGCATGTTGTTCCAAACCGGCTCGCGGGCGTGACACATAGAACACCGTCCGATCACGATGTCATGTGCGTCCTCAAACCCGTCAGCTGCGGCAAACCGCGCCTCGTAGGGCGTCAGCGCGCGCGCTTCGGCCTCTTCATAGGTATCGTGCCCCGCAAAGGTCGAGAGCCAGGCAATCGCAATAAACAGGATGACGGTGACCGCCCAAGTCCAATTTGGCCGGCCTTTGCGTGCATGCATCGAGTTAAAATAGTGCCGGATGGTGACGCCCATAAGGAAGACGAGTGCCGCGATGATCCAAGCGTATTCTGTGCCGAACGCCAAAGGGTAGTGGTTTGACAGCATCAAGAAGATCACAGGCAACGTCAGATAGTTGTTATGGGTTGAGCGCAGTTTGGCGATTTTGCCATATTTAGGGTCAGGCGTGCGGCCCGCCTTGAGGTCGGCAACGACGATCCGCTGGTTGGGCATGATAATAAAGAACACATTGGCCGTCATGATCGTCGCGGTGAACGCGCCAAGGTGCAAAAGCGCTGCGCGCCCTGTGAAAACTTGATTGTACCCCCATGACATTGCGATAAGCAGGACAAACAAAAGCACCATCAGCGTTGTGGGTTGGTCACCCAATGGCGACTTGCAAAGTTGGTCGTAGATGACCCACCCTACGGCCAACGAAATGGCCGAGATCAAGATGCCTTGGAAGATGCTGAGGTCGGCTTTGGCGGGATCAATGAGATAAAGCTCGGCACCGACCCAATAGACCACCGCAAGCATCGCAAATCCTGAAAGCCAAGTCGCGTAACTCTCCCATTTGAACCAAGTCAGATGCTCTGGCATGGCCTCTGGTGCCACGAGATACTTTTGGATGTGGTAAAATCCGCCTCCATGCACTTGCCATTCTTCGCCGTCTGCGGGCCCGTCAATATCGCGGTTCAAAGAGAGGTCCAGCGCGATGAAGTAGAACGATGACCCGATCCACGCGATGGCCGTGATCACATGGAGCCAACGCACCGCAAATGCGATCCAGTCCCAAAGAATTGCGATGTCATACATGCCAGTCCCCTTTTCGTGGCCAGTCTAGCCAGCGGTTTCGTTTTCTTGTATTCCCTGATATTGCTAGGCTCTATCAAAAATTGCGGAATAATGTCCTATCTCGATAACATAAGAACATTTGTACGGGTCTATGAATTGGGCTCCATGTCGGCGGCTGGCCGCGATTTGCGCATATCGCCTGCTGTTACCTCTGCACGGATTTCGCAGCTTGAGGATCATCTTTCCGTTCGGTTGTTTCAGCGCACGACGCGTAGCCTGACACCAACAGCGCAAGGCAAGGCCTTCTATGGCGGGGCATGTTCGGTCCTGGACGCTGTTGGTTATGCTGAAGCACAAGTCACTGACCTGACGGAAAATCCCAAAGGTCAGCTTCATGTTGCAGCCCCGCTTGGTGTGGGGCGGCGGTTGATTGCGCCACATGTCCCAGAGTTCACGGATACCTATCCCTTGATTAATGTGCGCTTGCGCTTGACGGATCGGAATGTGGATTTGACGACAGAGGGTCTTGATGTGGCCTTTCACCTTGGGCAACCAGCTGACAGCAATCTGCGCATTAAAAAGATAGCTGATGTCGTGCGGGTTCTTGTGGCGGCACCCGCATATATAGCGAAACGTGGCCATCCCGCGGATGGCGAAGCGCTTGTACGAGACCAGCATGAGTGCCTTAATTTACGCTTTCCCGGGGCCTCTGAATTTCAATGGAACCTGAACACGGCAAATGGCCTACAGCGTTTTCGTGTGGCCGGGCAGCTTGAATGTGATGACGGTGATGTTCTGACGGATTGGGCGATTGCCGGGCGCGGGGTGGCGATGAAGCCGCGATTTGAAGTCGAAGAACATTTAGCATCCGGTGCATTGGTCGAGGTCGCAAAGACCACGCCACCTGTCCCAATTCAGATGGCGTGCCTTTATACGCACCGCAGGCACCAAGATCCAAAATCAAGACTGTTCATGGAGTTCATGATCAGCCGGATCGCTGCAGCCATCCACGCAACGCAAAGTGTTTCGTGATTTTTTTGAAAAACGCCGCGATTATTTCAGGTTACATAGACAATGAAGAGGAATGCAGTAATGCAACGCTATCCACGCGACATGACTGGACATGGGGCGAACCCACCGCAGGCTGAGTGGCCGGGCGGGGCGCGGATCGCCGTCCAAATTGTTCTTAATTATGAAGAAGGTGGCGAGAATAACGTTTTGCATGGTGATGCCGCATCCGAGGCATTCCTATCAGAGATCGTTGGTGCTGCGGCATGGCCGGGCCAGCGTCATTGGAACATGGAATCAATCTATGAATACGGTGCGCGCGCTGGGTTTTGGCGCATGCATCGCCTGATGGCTGACCTGCCAGTGACAGTTTATGGCGTTGCAACCGCGCTGGCGCGCGCACCCGAACAAGTTGTCGCAATGAAAGACGCGGGCTGGGAAATCGCGAGCCATGGTTTGAAATGGGTCGAATACAAAGATACCCCAGAGGACGTTGAACGCGCCCATATGCGCGAAGCTATCCGCTTGCATACCGAGGTCGTCGGCACTGCACCGCGCGGCTGGTATACGGGACGATGTTCGGTGAATACTGTTCGGTTGGCGGCAGAAACAGCACAATTCGCTTATGTCGCCGACAGCTATGCTGATGACTTGCCGTATTGGTCCGAATTTGGCCGTCATGATCAGCTGATCGTACCTTATACGCTCGACGCCAATGACATGCGTTTTGCGACGCCTCAGGGTTTTAATTCAGGCACGCAGTTCTTTGAGTATCTGAAGGCCAGTTTCGACACGCTTTACCGCGAAGGTGGGCGGATGATGTCGCTTGGGCTGCATTGTCGGCTGATCGGCCGTCCGGGGCGAGCAGAAGCGTTGCGTGAGTTCATCGCTTATGCACAAAGCCATGAGGGCGTTTGGTTTGCGACACGAGAAGACATCGCAGATCATTGGGCGACGACCCATCCGCACGAGCGGTATGACCGACCATCGACAATGGAGAAGTCCGCATTTGTCAGGGCCTTTGGTGGTGTTTTCGAGCATTCAGCATGGATCGCTGAACGTGCGCATGGTCTTGAACTTGGTCCGGCCCATGATAGCGCTGTTGGCCTTCAAAACGCCCTGGCACGTGTTTTTCGATCAGCGTCACAAGAGGAACGCCGTGGCGTCTTGACGGCACACCCTGATTTGGCGGGCAAGCTTGCGGCGGCGAAACAGCTTACTGCAGAAAGTACTTCTGAGCAGGCGTCGGCGGGGCTTGACGCGCTGACTGACAGCGAGCGAGGTGCATTTGCGGCTTCAAACGCGGCATATACGGAAAAATTTGGCTTTCCTTTCATCATTGCCGTGAGAGATCACGACAAAGCGTCAATTAAGGCTGCTTTTGAAGCGCGGTTGCAAAATGATCAGGCCACAGAGTTCGCCGAAGCCTGCCATCAGGTCGAGCGGATCGCTTTGCATCGTTTGAAGGACATGTTGCCGAAATGACCAACGATATCCGCATAACTCCGTTGACGGCAGTCGCTTTTGCTCCGTTTGGAGACGTGCTGAATTGTGATGGCGATCCGGATAAGCTGATCAATGCGGGGCTCTGCGGACGTTTCCATGACCGTGCCACGGTGGATGTGGGTGATGGGCGTGTGGGTATCAGTCTGTTTCGTTCAGAGCTGCGATCACTGCCTTACACATGCGATATGATTGAACGTCATCCAGATGGCTCACAGGCGTTTATCCCTATGAGCATGGACCCGTTTCTTGTGATCGTCGCGGATGTACATTTGCAGCCGCGCGCGTTCATCACTGCCCCGGGTGAAGGGATCAATTTTCACCGCGGGACCTGGCATGGGGTGCTCACCCCTCTGTCCGGCCCCGGGCTTTTTGCCGTGATCGACAGGATCGGTGATAGCGCAAATCTAGAAGAACATTTTTTCGACCGACCTTACCGGGTGATCGATTAACCAAAGTGGACCGGCGAGAAGACCGGCCACAACAACAGGGGACGACCAATGACTGAAACTTCTTATTCCGATCCAAATGTGACGCCGCCCTTAGGGCAGGCGATCCCGCTTGGACTACAACACGTGTTGGCGATGTTCGCCTCTAACGTAACACCATCGATTATTGTAGCGGGCGCTGCCGGGCTTGCCTTTGGCGGGCCAGAGCAAATTTACCTGATCCAGATGGCCATGCTGTTTGCGGGTATTGCGACGCTGTTCCAAACGGTTGGCCTTGGCCCCATCGGCGCACGTTTGCCAATCATGCAAGGCACGAGCTTTGCGTTTGTGGGTGTTCTTGCGGGCATTGCGGCAACCATGGGTCTGAGCGTGGCGCTGACGGCTTGTATCATCGGCGGTATCGTTCACTTTATCTTGGGCGCGTTCATTAAGAACCTGCGTTGGTTGTTTCCGCCGCTTGTCACAGGTTTGGTGATCCTTGCCATTGGTCTGTATCTGATCCCAGTAGCGATCAAATACGCAGCTGGTGGGGCCGCGACCTTCCAGATGGAAGCGGAAAGCTTCGGCTCACTCAAGCATTGGTCAGTTGCCCTGACCGTGATCATCGTTTCGCTTGGTTTGAAGTTCTTTACCAAAGGCGGGCTGTCGAATGCGGCCATTCTTGTGGGTCTTCTGGCCGGTTACGCGCTCGCGTTTGTCTTGGGCATGGTCAACTTTGCACCAGTGGGGGATGCGTCTTGGATCACGCCGATCACACCTTTGCCTTATGGTTTTGAATTCAACCTTGGTGCTGTGATCGCGGTGACACTGGTTTCAATCGTGTCTGCTATTGAAACCGTGGGTGACGTGTCTGCTACGGCCAAGGCGGGTGCAAACCGCAACGCCACAGACGGTGAGATCGCTGGTGCGACTTACGCTGACGGTCTAGGAACAGCTGTTGCAGGTGTCTTTGGTGGTTTGCCAAACACCTCCTTTAGCCAGAACGTCGGTATTGTTGGCATGACCGGGATCATGTCACGTCACGTTGTGACGATTGCTGGCCTGATCATGATCGTTTGTGGGTTCATCCCCAAGATCGGTGCTGTGATCGCATCGATGCCTTTGCCAGTTCTGGGCGGTGGCGTGATTGTCATGTTTGGTATGGTTGCAGCGGCTGGCTTGAACATGCTGGCCGAGGAAAAGATGACACGCCGCACCATGATCATCATCGCGGTGTCATTGGCGTTTGGTCTGGGTCTCAACCTTGTCCCAACAGCCGTGCAATATCTGCCGGGCGTCGTGAAGACATTGGCGACTTCAGCGGTTGCACCAACTGCGCTGATGGCGATTGTGTTGAATTTGGTTCTGCCAAAAGACGAAGAAGATAACGCCGCTTAATTTGCAGCAGAGAAAAGCCCCCGTAGCCATTGCTACGGGGGCTTTTTTGTTTCTAGAAGTCGACGATCGTCGCGATACCTTTTTCAACAGCGATGTCGACGATGCTGGCGGCAACTGCCAAGTCTTGCAAGCCAACACCCGTACCATCAAACAGCGTGATTTCATCATCGGATGTGCGCCCTGCGTGCGTGCCATTGATGACCGCACCGAGTTCGTTCACATCGTCCTCTTTGATCAAGCCAGATGCGATGGCGTGTTGTGCCTCGCCGATGCTAATGGATTGCGCCACTTCGTCGGTGAACACGGTAGCTTTCGCCAAAAGCGCTGTCTCAAGCTCTTGCTTACCTTTGGTGTCTGTACCCATGCAGGCGATATGCGTGCCGGGGGCGATATGCGCGGCCATGATTGTTGGTGCGAAGGTCGAAGTGATCGAGATTACAACGTCGGCCTCGACCATGCCTTCTAGCTCCACGGCTTCAAAAGGCACGCCTGCTTCGTTGGCGATCTTTTCGATATTCGGCAGCATCTCGGGGTGATAGTTCCAGCCGATCACCTTCTCGAACTCACGCTGCTCGAGGGCGGCGCGTAATTGGAACGTCGCTTGGTGACCTGCTCCGACCATACCCATGACCTTGGCATCCTTGCGGGCCAGATGCTTGATGGAAACAGAGGAGGCTGCGGCGGTGCGGAGTGCTGTCAGCAAGTTGCCGCCAACCATGGCTTTGACCATCCCCGTGTCGGGATCAAACAAAAACACCGTAGACTGGTGATTGATATGTCCATGCTTTTCGAGGTTGTTGGGCCAGTAACCGCCCGCCTTGAGGCCAAGCGCCATGCCTGCTTTGTCGAACCCGCCTTTGAAGCCGTAAAGCGCATCTTCGTGGCCAATTGCTTCACGGATCACTGGGAAATTATAGGCATCGCCTTTGGACATTGAGGCGAACACATTCTCCACGGCTGTGAATGCATCGGCGCGGGTCAGCAGAGCAGCGATTTCTTTTTCAGGGACGATAATCATCTTGGGTCTTCCTTACAAAACGGGCCGGTCAATTGACCGACCCTTATCATTCTGAGGTATCTAAGAGCTTTCCCCGCAGGGTTCGCTCTTAGTAGGCTTTGCCGCGTGCAGACACGGGCCACAGCGTTTCGACCTTGCCGTTCCGCACACCGACGTACCAGTCGTGCACGTTGCAGGTCGGGTCGCAGTGACCGGGAACCAGCTTGAGCTTGTCATTGACCTTCAACACACCGTCCGGGTCGGCGACAACGCCGTGCTCGTCTGAACACTTCACGTATTCGACGTCCGAGCGGCCATAGATCGTTGGCAAACCACTATCGACGGATTGGGCTTTCAGGCCTGCATCTACGATGGCTTTATCCGCCTTTGCGTGGCTCATGACAGATGTCAGAAGGAACAATGCGTTCTCCCACTCGCCCTGATCGATGCGCTTGCCATCCTTATCAAGGATACGGCCATAGTCTGCGTCCATGAAAGCATATGATCCGCACTGCAACTCGTTGAACACGCCTGACGCGCTTTCAAAATAGTAGGATCCTGTGCCGCCACCGCCAACGATATCGCTTTCGATGCCTTCGGCTTTCAACATCTCCAGTGTCTCGGCGACCTGTTGGATCGCAATCTCTGTCTTACCTTTGCGATCTTCATAGCTGTCCATGTGTTGCATGGCGCCCTGATAGGCTTGGATGCCCGCGTACTTGAGGCCGTCTGCCGCATCAATCGCCTTTGCAAGATCGACGACAGGCTGACCGTACTGCACACCACAACGTCCCGCACCTACGTCAATCTCAACGAGGCACTCGATCTGTGTGCCGTGCTTCATCGCAGCGGCGGACAGGTCTGCCACGTTGTCGATGTCGTCGACGCAGCAGATCGCGCGCGCGCCCAGCTTTGGCAGACGCGCCAGACGGTCGATTTTCTCTGGCTGGCGCACTTGGTTGGACACCAGCACGTCTTTGATGCCGCCACGTGCGAAGACTTCTGCCTCAGATACTTTTTGGCAGCATACGCCGACAGACCCGCCCAGCTTTTCCTGCAGCAATGCCACATCAACTGACTTGTGCATTTTGCCGTGTACGCGGTGACGCATGCCGTGCGATTTTGCAAAATCGCCCATCTTTTTGATGTTGCGCTCTAGCGCGTCCAGATCCAGCACAAGGCATGGTGTCTGAATGTCGGCTTCATCCATGCCGGGCAGGGCAGGGACGTCGTAGCCGACTTCGAGGTTCTTGAGGTTGCTCATATCGTTCATGGTTCTTCTCCCTTTAGCCTTGCATCCAAGGCAATTTATCTAAGTCAACGTTGCCGCCAGTGACAATCACGCCAACGCGTTTGCCGGCGAATTTCTCTTTGTTCTTCAAAATCGTGGCGAGCGGCACTGCGCAGCTGGCCTCCATCACGATCCGTAGATGCTTCCAAGTGATCTTCATCGCATCGATGATTTCTTCCTCGGAGGCCGTGTAGATATCGGTCACGTAGTTAGACACGAAATGCCAAGTGCGTTCTTTCAATGGCACCAAAAGGCCATCTGCGATAGTCTTGGGTGCGTCATCTGCGATGATGTGGCCTGCCTTGAAGCTGCGATAAGCGTCATCCGCCTGCTCTGGCTCAGAGGCGATGATCTGCACTTCTGGGGCAAGTGTCGACAGCGTCAGGCAGGTGCCTGAAATCATACCACCACCGCCGATTGGTGCGACCATCATTTCCAAGCCGTCGACCTGTTCCATAAATTCCTTGGAACATGTGCCTTGGCCAGCAATGACGCGCGGGTCGTTGTACGGGTGTACGAAATCGCCGCCGGTTTCTGCCTGCACGCGTGCGAATGTTTCTTCGCGCGACGTTGTGGATGGATCACATTCAGTGATGACACCACCATAGCGGCGGACAGTGTCTTTTTTGGCCTGCGGTGCTGTGCGTGGCATGACCACGTTGCATGGAATACCGCGTCGCATAGCAGCATAGCTGAGGCACGACGCATGGTTGCCGGAAGAGTGCGTCGCCACACCGTTCTTGGCTTCTTCATCGCTTAGGCCAAAGACAGCGTTTGATGCGCCGCGGACCTTAAATGCACCGGGTTCTTGAAAGTTCTCGCACTTGAAGAACAACTGCGCACCGGTCAGTTCATTTAGGTAGTCCGATGTACGGACAGGTGTGCGGTTGATGTGCGGCTTGATCCGCTCGTGCGCGTCCAGCATGTCCTGATAGGTCGGAATATACATATCACCTTGGTCTTTCATTACGCAGCGCTCTTCAACATGAGGCCAGTTGTGCTGCGGTAGTATTCTTGGGCCGCTGCAACGCCTGAGCCGAGTTTGATATCAAGGCCAAGATCAACCATGCACATCTCTGCGGTGGCGATCCCGGACAGCGCCATAACGTCTGTCATGCTGCCCAAGTGGCCGATGCGGAACACTTTACCAGAGACCTCGCCAAGGCCAACACCAAATGCAACGCCATATTGTTCAGCGGCATGGGTCACGATGTCAGTCGCGTTGAAACCCTCAGGTGTCTTAATGGCGCTGACTGTATCAGAATAAACGTCCGGTGTCGCGGCGCAAAGCTCCAGTCCCCACGCATCAACTGCGGCACGTACGCCAGACGCAATGCGGGTGTGACGTGCGAAGACGTTATCAAGACCTTCTTTGAGAAGCGTTTCTGTTGCCAGCAAAAGACCATTCATCAGGCCAACGGCAGGTGTGTATGGGTATGCGTTTGCGGCATAACCCTTGGTCATGTCGGCGATGTCAAAGAAAGTGCGCGGCAATTGCGCAGTTTTGCTTGCGTCCAATGCCTTTTGGCTGAAACCAACGATTGCCAAACCAGCAGGCAACATAAAGCCTTTCTGCGAGCCCGTCACGGCGACATCAACACCCCATTCGTCAAAGCGGAAATCCATTGAACCGATGGAGCTTACGCCATCAACAAACAACAGCGCAGGGTGATTGGCAGCATCCAACGCTTTGCGCACGGCAGCAATGTCGGACTTCACACCTGTTGCAGTCTCATTGTGTGTGGCAAGAACGACTTTGATCTGGTGTGCGGTGTCAGCTTTAAGGATTTCCTCGTAGCGATCCGCAGGAAGGCCGTGACCCCAAGGTGTTTCAACGATCTTGACGTTCAATTCGTGGCGCAGGCACATATCAATCCAGCGGTGGCTGAACATGCCGTTGCGGGCAGCTAACACGGTGTCTCCAGCGGAGAGAGTGTTCGTCAGGGCCGTTTCCCAACCGCCAGTACCTGTGGACGGGAAGATGAAAATCTCGGCTGTTTCGGATTTCAAGATTTCCTGAACACCAGCGCGGGCCGGGTGCAAGATTTGCCCGAACAAAGGTGACCTGTGGTCAATTGTCGGCATGTCACAGGCTTTGCGAATTGCCTCAGGCATATTCGTTGGGCCAGGTATAAATACAGGGTTCTGAAAGCTCATAACCAATCCTCCATTGGGTTGAGCCTGTTTTGACAGAGCAGACCCTGTCTGCATATTTTTTTGAAATTATTTTTCAAAATAGGATGCACTGCAAAAAATGTTTATTGTCAGCAGGTTATATTTTTCATAAAATGAAATGAGTTTTCAAAAAGTGGAAAAAATATGCAAGAAGAGGTCAAGCGTGGCCGAGGTCGCCCAAAAGCGTGGGATGATAAAGGTGCGCAAAACACCATTAAATCGCTCGACCGCGCATTAGAGGTGTTGGTGCAATTGGGCGACATGCAGGGCGGCACCTTGTCTGAGGTCGCGGGCACATTGGGGCAGTCCCCTGCGACGGTTTACCGTGTCCTCACAACGTTTCAGGGGCATGGCTTTGCTGACTTTGATGAACAAAGTCAGATTTGGAGCATAGGTGCCGCTGCGTTCATCACCGGGTCTCAGTTCCTGCGCCGGACGTCTTTGGTCGAACGTGCACGCCCTATCATGCGTGATCTCATGGAAGCGTCGGGTGAAACTGCGAACCTTGGGATTGAACGCGATGGCAAGGTCTTGTTCCTCGGGCAGGTCGAAACCCACGCGACGATCCGTGCATTCTTTCCACCCGGGACCGCGTCAGCCATGCATTCTTCTGGCATTGGTAAGGCGCTTTTGTGCAGGATGGATGATCGACGCCAAAGGGAGGTGTTGGCCGCCGGACAGTTAGAGCAATACACCCCTAACACGCTGATTGACCCCGACGCGATGATTGCTGACCTGCACCGCACGAAGGCGCGCGGTTATGCCTTTGATGCTGAAGAACGCAACATCGGGATGCGCTGTATCGCGGCACCTGTGTATAACGTGTTTGGTGAAGCTGTCGCGGGCATTTCCGTGTCTGGGCCGACGTCGCGGATCACCGATGACCGGATCGAGGAGCTTGCACAATCGGTGATGTCCGCCGCGTCGCGGCTCACCCGCGCGATCGGTGGCAACAATAGACCTGCCAGTTAACGCGTGTTTGAGCGGATCGCGCTATTGGCATAGTTGGGATCGTCAACAATGCTGCCGCGCACAGGTTCATCTAAGACCGGCAACTCTTGCGTAGTCTTGGGTGCCCTGACGCGCGCCCAAATCTTGCGTGCGATAAATTGCGCGGCGAACACCGCCACAAAAAACGCGACCAATGCCGTTAACACGGAAGGCATGCTTAGCAAAACGCATGCATCACCAGCGCCAAAGACGATAGCGTACAAAATACTGACTGTTTCAGCGCATTCCGAAAACATAACGAGGCTCCCTTACCCTTTTCATAAGTGAACTGGAAAAACGTGGCAAGGTTATGGCCCGTGATGACGGATCAAGAGGGCGCGTAGTCTGTTAATCTAATTTGATGGGCAGATGGAATTCTGCATGACATTTCCAAAAACGCTTCTTAGGGTTTTTTGTGCAATACCGTAGGGGAGCATGCCATGCAGTTTGGCCTGACCGATGAACAACAGATGATCGTAGACACGGTTAGATCATTCGTCGAAAATGAAATTTACCCGCATGAAGACCTTGTCGAGCGCAGTGGTGAAGTCCCCAAAGAAATTGCAGATGAGATCAAGCGCAAGACGATTGATCTGGGGTTCTATGCCTGCAATTTTCCCGAAGATGTCGGATGCGCTGGGCTAAGCCATGTTGATTTCGCTTTGGTTGAACGCGAGCTTGGCCGCGGATCAATGGCGCTGAACCATTTCTTTGGCAGGCCTCAGAATATCTTGATGGCCTGCCAAGGTGACCAGCGCGATCGCTACTTGATGCCAGCGGTCCGTGGAGAACGCATGGATGCGCTGGCAATGACCGAACCTGATGCCGGATCAGACGTGCGAGGCATGAAGTGTAGCGCTGTGCGCGACGGTGGTGATTGGGTCCTAAATGGATCCAAGCATTTCATATCAGGTGCGGATCACGCCGATTTCTTTATTGTTTTTGTGGCGACTGGTGTCGACGAAACGCCGCGCGGACCCAAGAAACGGATCACGACTTTTCTTGTTGATCGCGGAACACCGGGGTTTGAAGTGCGCGATGGGTATGCATCGGTCAGCCACCGTGGTTACAAGAACTGTAACCTTGATTTTGACGACTGCCGCCTGCCTGATGCGCAGGTGCTGGGCGAAGTTGATGGTGGCTTCGCGGTGATGAACGAATGGCTCTATGCCACGCGGATCACGGTTGCGACGATGTCTGTCGGACGTGCACGGCGATGTTTCGATTATGCCTTGAACTACGCAGCCGAGCGTAAGCAGTTCGGCCAGCCGATTGGCAAATTCCAAGGCGTGAGTTTCCAGATTGCTGACATGATCACCGAAATTGATGCAGCCGATCTTTTGACACTTGCCGCTGCTTGGCGTCTTGATCAAAACCTGCCAGCCAACCGAGAGATTGCATCGGCAAAGGTCTATGCCTCCGAGATGCTGGCGCGGGTGACCGATGCGACGCTTCAGATTTATGGCGGCATGGGGCTGATGAATGACTTCCCAATCGAGCGCTTCTGGCGCGATGCCCGTGTTGAACGCATCTGGGATGGCACGTCCGAGATACAGCGCCACATCATTAGTCGTGATCTGCTGCGCCCTTTAGGTGCCTGATGGATCGGCTTGAAAGGCTTTTCCGGCCAAAGTCGATTGCGGTGATTGGCGGAGGCGCATGGTGTCATGAGGTCATTGTGCAGTGCCAAAAGATTGGGTTCGCTGGCCAGATATGGGCAGTGCACCCAAACAAGGGCGAATTTGCTGGCCTGACGCCTTTTCGCGCGGTTACTGACCTTCCGCATGCGCCTGATGCTGTCTTCATCGGTGTGAACAGGCAAACGACCATTTCGGTGGTAAAGGACTTGGCCGCGATGGACGCGGGCGGCGCGATTTGCTTTGCGTCAGGGTTCAGCGAAGCCGCACATGAAGTGTCGGACGGCGCTGATCTGCAAGCGGCGTTGATCGCGGCGGCAGGAGACATGCCGGTGATTGGCCCAAATTGCTATGGGTTTCTTAACTATCTCGATGGCGTGACGCTCTGGCCTGATCAGCATGGTGGGCTGGCCACCAAAAGCGGTGTTGCGATTATTGCGCAGTCATCAAATATCGCGATCAACCTGACGATGCAGGCGCGCGGCTTGCCGGTGGGTTATGTCGTAACGGTGGGTAATCAGGCGCAAACGGGCTTGTCGCAGATTGGTCAGTCGCTTTTGGCCGACCCTAGGGTGACGGCCCTTGGATTGTATATCGAAGGTATCGACGATCTTGGCGCATTGGTGGCCCTGAGCAAGACGGCAAAGCGGCTCGGCAAGCCGATTGTTGCGTTGAAAGTCGGGAAATCCGAACAGGCTCAGAAGGCCGCGATTTCGCACACAGCGTCGTTGGCGGGAAGCGATGCAGGGGCGGCAGCACTGTTTGAGCGGCTGGGGATCGGTCGTGTTACTTCGCTCTCGGCATTCCTTGAGACGCTTAAGCTTTTGCATGTTGTCGGACCGCTTTCATCCACCAAAGCGGCGTCGATGTCATGCTCGGGTGGTGAGGCCAGCTTGATTGCTGATATGGCGCATGGTTCGCCTCTGACTTTTCCACCGCTGACGACTGAACAAGAAGTCAGGTTGCGTGAAATCCTTGGGCCCATCCCTGCGCTTTCCAATCCATTGGACTACCACACTTTCATCTGGGGCAATGAGGCGGCAATGACCGCGACATTTGCTGCGATGAGCAATCCGGCAGTGGCCTTGGGTCTTGTGGTGTTGGATTTCCCGCGGCCTGATCGTTGCACCGCGCCCGCTTGGGATCTTGTCTTGAGCGCGATTGCGCAGGCCCAAAAAGATACCGGGCGTCCGATTGCTGTTCTGAGTTCATTGGTCGAGAACTTACCCGAAGATGTTGCGCACAAACTGGTGGCTCAGGGCATCATGCCGTTTTGCGGGCTCCGAGAGGCGATTGAGGCGATCAGCGTTGCCGCAGCAATCGGGCAGTACGTCAGCCCCAATTCCGATGTGTTCTTGCCACCCGAAATGACCGTGGGAAAGACCCTTACAGAAGCCGAAGCCAAGCGTGCATTGTCAAAATACGGTGTGGAAATACCCCGCGCCTTGCAGGTCAAATCGGTGCAAGAACTTGGACTTGTCGGCGCGAAGATCGGCTACCCTTTGGTTCTCAAAGGCGAAGGCATCGCGCATAAGACCGAGGCAGGTGCTGTTAAGGTTGGTCTGAAAGATGAAAAAGCGCTGCTAGCTGCTGGTGCCAACATGCCAACCACGCGCTTTCTGGTCGAAGAAATGGTCTCGGACGCCACAGTTGAATTGTTGGTGGGCGTCGTTTTGGACCCGGCGCATGGTTATGTCTTGACGCTCGCCGCAGGCGGGACGCTGACCGAAATGTTGCAAGATAGTGTAAGTATGATTGTTCCTGCAGACGCGGAAACGATTGAAAAGAAGCTGGATAAACTGCGGATATCAGCCTTGATCGGTGGATATCGTGGTGGGCGTCCTGCAAACAAGGAAGCTATCATTCAAACCGTGATGGCCGTGCAATCCTACGTGATGGATTGTGCGCCTTACGAAGTAGAGATTAATCCGCTGCTCTGTGGCCCTGACCGGGCGATTGCAGTCGACGCACTTATCAAAACCGGAGGATACGATGACTGAAGGCCCTATCAAGACGAAACGAAGCGGCCATATCCTAGAGGTTACATTGGATCGCCCCAAAGCCAACGCTATCGACTTGCAGACGAGCCGGATCATGGGGGACGTCTTCGCTGACTTCCGTGATGACCCGGACTTGCGCGTGGCGATTGTGACTGGTGCTGGGGACAAGTTTTTTTGTCCGGGATGGGATCTCAAGGCCGCCGCTGATGGTGATGCGGTTGATGGCGATTACGGGCAGGGTGGCTTTGGCGGCTTGCAAGAGTTGCCGCGCATGAACAAGCCGGTGATCATGGCAATCAACGGGATTTGCTGCGGTGGCGGGCTGGAATTGGCCCTTTCAGGTGACATTCTGCTGGCGGCAGAACATGCCAGTTTTGCCTTGCCTGAAATTCGCTCTGGCACCGTCGCTGACGCGGCGTCGGTAAAACTCCCCAAGCGTATCCCTTACCACATCGCGATGGAAATGCTTTTGACGGGGCGCTGGTTGAACGCACAAGAGGCGGCGCGTTGGGGGCTGATCAACCGCGTTGTACCTGCCGACCAGCTGATGATCGAAGCGCGCAAAATGGCTGAGCTGATCGCATCCGGTCCACCACTGGTTTATGCGGCGCTCAAAGAGGTTGTGCGCGAGGCGGAAGATATGAAGTTCCAAGATGCCATGAACCGGATCACCAAAAGCCAGTTTGGTACTGTTGAGACACTTTATCGTTCCGAAGATCAGCTAGAGGGCGCGCGGGCATTTGCTGAAAAACGTGACCCTGTTTGGAAAGGTAAGTAACCTCTATGCGCGGCCAGCGCCGATCCTGCGGCAAAGCAGGATGACGGGGATCAGACCAATCGCCACGATCACAAGGCTGGGCACAGCTGCACCCTCGAGACGTTCATCCGAGGCTAACCTGTAGGCCTGCACTGCGAGCGTATCATAGTTGAAGGGGCGCATGATCAATGTGGCGGGCAGTTCTTTCATGACATCAACAAAAACGATGAGCCCTGCCGTCAGCAGGCTGGTGCGCAAAAGGGGTACATGCACATGGCGCACAAGACCGGGCATGTCTTGGCCCAAGGTGCGGGCTGCGGCGTCCATGTTCGGCCCGATTGTTGCGATGCCGCCTTCATATGCGCCGATGGCTGCAGCAAGGAACCGGATCAGATATGCCGAAATCAGCAGCCAGATCGAACCGGTGAAGAGTAGCCCGGTCGAGACATCAAACGTTGCGCGCATCCACGCGTCAAGCGCATTGTCAAAAGCCGCGAACGGCACCAGCAAGCCAACCGCAATGACGCCGCCCGGCACGGCGTAACCGATGCGCGCTAAGTAAAGGGATGTTCCCGTAAAGCGATTTGCCCCAACGCGGTGAAGTGTCCCTAAGGTGAGGGCTGCAAGGACTGTCAGCACGGCGGCAATGCTCGCGAGGGTCAATGAGTTTTGAATAAAGCCAAGATAGCGTGGGCTAAGCAAGTCCTGCTCTGATCCCATCGCCATGATGGTGAGCGCGAAGATGGGCAAGACCACCCCCAATAAAACGGGTGTCAGGCAAAAGATTATCGCAGCGGTCTGCTGGCCTTTGCTGAGTGTGAGGCGCTGCATCGGTGCATTGCGGCGTCCATTTGCGTATTTCGCACCACCCCGGCTTGAACGTTCCAGCATGGCAAGCAACAGCGCGAAGCTTAGTAATCCAAGGGCAAGTTGTGCGGCCGCAGCACGGTCCGCCATTGTAAACCAACTGGTATAAATGCCGACGGCAAAAGTTTGGACGCCAAAGTAGGCGACAGTGCCGAAGTCGGCGATCGTTTCCATCGCGACCAGCATAACGCCTGATGCGACCGCCGGGCGCGCCATCGGAAGTGACACATGCATGAATGCGCGGAAAGGTGATTGCCCCAATACCCGTGCCGCGAGAAATGTACTTGATCCTTGCGAGGAGAACGCAGCGCGCGCTAGCAGGTAGACATACGGATAAAGCACCAGCGTGAGCATAAGTGCAGCACCGCCCAGTGACCTGATCTCGGGGAACCAATAGTCGCGTGGGCCCCAGCCAGTCAGATCACGCAATGTCGTCTGCACTATGCCGGGGTGATCCAGGACATGAGTATAGCCATAGGCCAACACATATGCGGGAAAGGCCAACGGAATGGCCAATGCAATTTCCATCCAGCGCCGACCGGGGAAATCAGTCATGGTAACAAGCCATGCCGCCCCCGCACCAATGAATGCACTGCCTGCCATGACCAGCACGACCAATATGATCGTTGTCGCGGTATAGCGGCCCAAGACAGTTTCAGCGAGATGGCTGAGTGTGTCGAGCGAACCAGAAACAGCTGCTGCAAAAACACCCACATAAGGGATAATGCAAATCATCGTGACGAACACGGCAACGACCCCAAAACCTGTGCTCAAGGCAGATCGGGTTATCTTTGGCTGTGGTCGCGGTTGTTCCATGTGACGCAACTAATCCCAAGGGCGCATCGGGGCAAGCCACTCAGGTGCGGCATCTTCCGATATCTTGAAGCGATATTACGCAGATGTGTGTAGCGCATGCTTGCGATTCATGTTTGTGTCTGGCGCATAAATTCCGAACAACCCACAGGATCAAACATGCGTGCCTTTCTTACTATCCTAGCGGTTTTGCTCTTTCCGCTTTCAGCAGCAGCTCAGTCGCTGACAGAAGAGGAGATCAAGCAATTGGCACTCGAAGCTATCTTGGAGAACCCACAGATTATCATGGACGCTGTCGCTTTGCTGGATGAGCAACGCAAAGCAGAACAGTCGGTTGCGCAGGCGGCTGCCTTGCAACAGCAACGCGATTTGCTTGAGAACGATCCCAATGCCCCGGTTGGTGGCAATGTTGAGGGTGATGCTGTGATCGTTGAGTTCTTCGACTACAACTGCCCGTACTGCAAAAGGGCGGCAGGTGACGTCAAAGAGCTCTTGGCGTCGGATGGCAACGTCCGCGTCGTTTACCGCGAATGGCCTATCTTGGGCGAAGGATCGGTCTTTGCAGCACGCGCTGCCTTGGCCGCACGGGAGCAAGGGCAATATGAGGCGATGCATAACGCGCTGATGCAAATGCAAGGTCGGGCAGAAGAGGCATCAGTACTCGCAATAGCGCGCGATCTGGGCCTGAACATGGACCAGCTTATCGTCGATATGAACAGCGATGGCGTGAACGCTCATTTAAACGCATCACGCGGGTTGGCGCAAAGTCTTGGCTTTACAGGGACGCCAGCATTCGTGATCGGTGACGCTTTGGTGCCGGGCGCGATACCTCTTGCCGACTTGCAAGGTTATGTCGAAGCGGCGCGCCAACTAGAGTAATCGCGATAAATCACTTGACCTTCCAGTGAGTGGAACCCCCATATCAATGCTGAAACCATAAAGGTGCGGCATTGGCTATGGAGCGGATAAGTTTTCAACTTTCAGGATTATCTTGTGGATCATGCGTTGGGCGTGCTGAAAAAGCTCTGTTAGCCGTGCCGGGCGTGTCGGATGCATCCGTCAACCTCGCGACGCAGAGTGCCGCTGTGACATATGAAACCGCGACGCCAGTGGATCAGCTGGTGGGCGCTTTAGACGCCGCCGGATACCCTGTGCAAACCTCTCAGGTAGTGCTGGATGTGACTGGCATGCATTGTGGATCATGTGTTGGTCGCGTCGAAAAAGCCCTGCTTGCTGCCACCGGTGTCGTTGATATCGCTGTGAACCTTACGTCTGAGACAGCAACGGTAACTTACCTGGCCGGTGCATCCACGCCGCAAGCATTGGTAGAGATTGCAACAAAAGCTGGCTATGTGGCACAGGTCCGAACCGATGCGGGTGATCCAAGCGCGCGCAAGGAAGTTGAGACGCAACACCTCAAACGAGATCTTGCCATTGCGGCCGTACTGACTGCGCCAGTGTTTGCGTTGGAGATGGGCAGCCATTTTGTACCCGGTGTTCATCACCTCATTCATTCCATGATTGGCATGCAAACCAATTGGGTTCTGCAGTTCATACTCGTCACATTGGTCTTGGCGTGGCCCGGGCGCGTCTTCTTTACCAAAGGCCTTCCGGGGTTGATGAGGGGCGCGCCTGACATGAACGCTTTGGTCGCAATCGGGACTGGTGCTGCGTGGAGCTTTTCGACTATCGCGACATTCTTGCCGTCGCTTTTGCCGCCGGGCACGCGTGCCGTCTATTTCGAAGCGGCGGCGGTGATCGTCACATTGATCTTGTTGGGTCGCTTTCTTGAGGGGCGTGCCAAAGGCCGCACCGGCGAAGCTATTCGCAAACTTATTGGATTGCAGCCGCAAACAGCGACGATCCTGCGCGACGGCATGGCCGCTTTAGTCCCAATTACACAAATCCAAGTGGGTGCAACGCTGCGTGTGAACCCCGGTGAACGCATCGCTTTGGACGGTGTCGTCAGCGGTGGTGACAGCTTTGTTGATGAAAGCATGATTACGGGCGAGCCTATCGCCGTCGGGAAGTCCGTCGGCGACCGGGTGACTGGCGGCACCATTAATGGTGCGGGCAGTCTGACTTTCACGGTTGATAAAGTTGGGGCAGACACGGTTCTGGCGCAGATCATTCAGATGGTTGAAGATGCGCAGGGCGCGAAGCTACCGATTCAGGCGCTGGTGAACAAAATCACAATGTGGTTCGTTCCAGCCGTTTTGGGTGTGGCTCTTTTGACGGTTCTCGGTTGGCTGGCATTTGGTCCAGAGCCCGCTTTGAGTTTCGCGTTGGTTGCAGGCGTGGCCGTTCTGATCGTGGCATGCCCTTGTGCAATGGGATTGGCGACACCGACGTCGATAATGGTCGGGACTGGCCGGGCCGCCGAATTGGGTGTTTTGTTTCGCAAGGGTGATGCGCTGCAAGCGCTGCAAGATGTGCGCATTGTCGCGTTCGATAAAACGGGCACTTTGACAATGGGTCGCCCCGCCCTGACGTATTTATCTGTCGCTGACGGGTTTGCACAGGACGATGTCTTGCGCAGCGTTGCAAGTGTTGAAGCGCTCTCTGAGCATCCGATTGCACGGGCAATCGTGAACGCTGCGCAGACGCGTGGGATCGCGTTGTCAGACCCTTCAGATTTTACGTCGGATACCGGGTTTG
Source organism: uncultured Paracoccaceae bacterium (assembly GCA_947488605.1). Taxonomy (GTDB): domain Bacteria; phylum Pseudomonadota; class Alphaproteobacteria; order Rhodobacterales; family Rhodobacteraceae; genus Yoonia. Next base: position 112,972 of record CANKZJ010000004.1, read on the forward strand.
GTGTCGCGGCGACAGTCGCAGGTCAACGTTTGCTTATCGGCGCTGACCGGATGATGATGCGCGAAGGGATCACATTGGCGGGTTATAGCACTGAAGCCGAACGTATCTCTTTGGAGGGGCAGACGCCGCTTTATGTCGCCATAGATGGGGAACTGGCCGCATTAATCGGCGTCTCTGACCCAATCAAATCCGATAGCTTGGCAGTCGTTGAGAACCTTCACGAGAAGGGCCTGAAAGTAGCGATGATCACCGGCGACAATGCAGTGACCGCGCGGGCAATTGCCGCAAAGTTGGGGATTGATCACGTTGTGGCCGAAGTATTGCCCGCGGGCAAAGTGGCCGCGTTAGAGGAATTGCGCGCCAATGGGCGAAAGGTCGCGTTCGTCGGTGACGGGATCAATGACGCGCCAGCCTTGGCGGCCGCAGATGTTGGTATTGCGATAGGCACTGGAACGGATATTGCGATTGAGAGTGCAGACGTCGTGTTGATGTCTGGTGACCTAGGCGGTGTGACAAGTGCCTTTGAGATGAGCCACCGAACCATGCGGAACATCAAGCAGAACTTGTTTTGGGCATTTGCTTATAACACCGCCCTGATCCCTGTAGCGGCGGGACTTTTGTATCTTTTTGGGGGTCCTTTGCTGTCGCCAATGCTGGCTGCGGGGGCGATGGCGTTATCGAGCGTCTTTGTCCTGTCAAACGCATTGCGTCTGCGCTGGGTTCAGCCCTTGGCGAAAAGAACGCCCGCCATAACGGCTGGACTGGCCCAACATGAGGTAAGCGCATGAACATTGGCGAAGCTGCGAAGAAAGCTGGGCTGCCTGCAAAGACAATCCGGTATTACGAAGACATTGGTTTGGTAAATCCCATGCGCGATACGAATGGCTACCGCGCCTTTCGTGATAGCGATGTTCACAAGCTGACCTTTCTGGCCCGCGCACGCGCCTTGGGTTTCACGATTGAGGATTGCCGGGTTCTGTTGGCGCTGTGGGAAGACACTGATCGCGCCAGCGCTGATGTGCGCAAGATCGCAAAGGAACACCTTGAACAGATTGAGGTCAAAATTGCCGATTTGCAAAGCATGCGCGACACGCTGTCAAACCTTGTTCAGACCTGCGCGGGCGATGACCGACCCGATTGCCCGATTTTGAATACATTGGGCAAGTCAGGGTCGCAGTAGCTCTGCTATAGGCGGGCATTTGAGGGCCGTCCGGTATTGTGACGGCCGCCAAACCTAAGACGGATAGATGGTTAAATCAGCCCGCCTTTTTGCGGATCAAAGTCGGGATGCCTAACCACTTCGAGAACGAAAACCCGTCTTTGCCGTCTTGCGACACCATATCTTCGCGGCGAATGGTCAATGGCAGAAACAGATTAGCCATGCGCGCATGCCGCGGGAAGATTGACCCGGTGAATGGTTTGCGCTTGCTGATCAAACCGAGTGGGAAGTTTGCCATGCGCGCATGCCGCGGGAAAATCGATCCGGTGAATGGTTTGCGCTTGCTTAGCAGGGGGATCGGAAAGTTGGCCATCCGCGGCGCGCCGGGGATCAAAGCGTTGGTTCCCTGCTTCCCGTTGATGAGAAGCGGGAATGGCACAGTTGCCATCCGGCCATGACGTGGGATCAGCGATCCCGTGAACGGCTTGCGACGGCTGATCAAACGAATAGGAAAATTTGCCATCCGCGCATGACGTGGGAAAATCGATCCTGTGAAAGGTTTTCTGCGGCTGATCAGAGGGATGGGAAAGTTTGCCATCCGGGCATGAGGAGGGAAGATCGACCCGGTAAATGGCTTGCGTCTGTCGATCAGCGGAAAGGCAAACTCTGTGAGGTGAAACGTGCGGGAGGTGAGCGAATTGGCGGCAGGTTTTCTGCGGCTGATCAGCGGGATAGGCCAGTCGGCCATATGAAAATTGGTGGTTCCGGGTTCTCTGCGAACCTTGAGGATATGCGGGTGACCCTCCAAGATGCTGACGCCAAGTTTTGGCGCATCTTTGACGTAGACCTCTTCGACTAGCGGATCCAGATCGACTGCACCCATTGCTGCTGTCAGTTCGCGCGTAATCTTTGCAACGCCCAACGGCTTGAACCCGGCACGCACCAGCATGACCGCACCACCGTTTGCTATACGTGCCTGATAGGCGCGGGCGGTGTCATCTCGGACGCTTTGTGCGACCAGTGCCTCAAAAAGACCGTCAGCCTGTTCATAGACATCCAGAATGCTCGGAGAGAGCCGGTTGATCCGGACCAGTTCAGATCGTGCTTCATGCGCCTGTTGAGCGCTCTCAAAGTATCGCGTGATAATCTGTGTCATGAAACCTCCACTGGGTTGTTTTGCGGTGCGGTGTCGCGTTGACCTTTCAGGCGCATGCTCGAATTGGTGAGCAATGGCAGGGCCACGATGATGGCCACAACCAAAAAGGCAATCTCGATACCGAACACTATATTATAGGGCAGTTGGACATTAAGTCCCGTCGTTGATGACTTGCCGACGATGACATCTCGCACGATACCGGCGAGCAGAACGCCGAGCCCGGCACAAGTTGCCTGAACAGCACCCCAAGCGCCAAGAGAGAGACCAATGCGTGCCGCAGGCGAATTTTGAATTGTCGCAGTCAGTGTAGCATGGCCAAAAAGACCAGCGCCAAGACCGCAAGCAAATATGCCTGAGACAAACAGTGGCGCGCCCACAATCGTCGACGATAGAATGATGCCGGCAAATCCGGGAATGCCAATTGCTGCACCGATTGCAGCAAGAGGAATAGGTGGTCTGCCGGTTGAAAGTGCACGAGACGCGAAACCAAAGCCAATCAGTGTGCCAGTGGCAAGGATCGCGGTCAGCATCGTCGTCTGAGCGACAGAAAACCCGAGAGCCTGACCGCCATATGGTTCTAGTAGAACATCTGCCATACCGAACCCAAACGTGCCCATGCCGATAAGGACCAGCAAACGCACCGCACCTGGGCGTTTTGTGAGTTCCCGCCAAGCAACAGAGAATTTTTCGTATTGGGCAGTTTCCATCTCGCGGGCTCGGTTACGGTCGCGCGCCTCTTGTTTCCATAAGGCTGTGAGGTTCAATACCACGGTGACAACAGCCGACCCTTGGATAACTTGGATCAACCGTCCAGGCGTATAGTTCGTTAATAGTGCGCCGTAGATCAAGGCGCTGATCACCATACCGATCAGCAGCATGACATACATAAGCCCTACGACCTTGGGATGGTCTTTTTCTGCGACTAGGTCAGTTGCCAGCGCCAAGCCAACCGTCTGAACCATATGTACGCCTGCACCAACGAGCAGAAATGACAGGGCCGCCGCAGACAGTCCAATCCAGCGGGGGGCATCAATGGCCTCTCCGTAGCCGGATAAAACAAGCAGTGCGAAAGGCATGATGGCAAAACCACCAAACTGATAAAGCGTGCCTTTCCAAATATATGGGGCACGCCGCCAACCCAGAGCCGAACGATGGGTATCGGATTTAAAGCCGATCAAAGTGCGGAATGGTGCAAATAGAAGAGGAAGGGCCAACATCCCCGCGACAAGTGTTGCAGGGACGGAGAGTTCAACAATCATAACCCGGTTCAGAGTGCCGACCAGCAGCACCAAGGCCATTCCGACGGTTACTTGGAAGAGTGACAGCCGCAACAGGCGCGACAAAGGCACATCGTCCGTCGCAACATCTGCAAACGGCAGATATTTTGGCGTGATCGTCGCCAAACGGTACAGTGCAATGTCACGAAAGCTTGCCATCAATTGTCCCCAAGTCACGCGTTCCGGGACTGCCCAAAACAAGGGCAACCACCGGAAATCACGAGAAGAGCGTTGAGCGCCTTGCGGCACTCAATGTGTTTTTGATCTAGTTATTGATCAGCAACGGCGGGGCTTCTGCTGAGGCCGACGCAAGAACTTCTTGTGTCTGTAAGATTGCTTTGGTGACCGTCCCATCCGACAAGATGACAGTTACTTCGCTACCGTGCTGAGGCGTATCAATGACATAGGCCGCATTTGCAGTGTCCATGTCTGTCTCTAGCATTGTTGCTGAAGCTTGTGCGCCTGCGCCGAGTTCTTGACCTGACAGGAAATCAGCAACCCAAGTTGTATTGCTTACCACTGCAACATGCACAGCGAATGATCCAAGGGCGACTGCGCCTAGAAATACGGGAACCCCTACTGAAGGGGAGACAACAAGCCACATTTTTGCATTATTCATGACTTTTCCTTTCTATCCGAGCCACGGCGTAGAAATCGCCACCAGCATATGCGCAATCAACGCGATTGCACCAAACACACGTGTGCCATCGATGAGGTAGCTATGCACTTCCTCGGCTTCTTTGAGAGTTAAGCCTGTAGGCCAAACCTTATCTTGATCGTCGGACATCTCCGATTCCTCCTTGGTTGGTCGCTGGGGAGCAGAGCCAAACCGAATTCTCTTGCGATCAAGTCCATGCGCCCACTAAGACGCGTCGTTTTGACGCATCTACTTCTGAATGTGTCATTTCAGCATTACAAAAGCAACTGTCAATTAAATTAGACACCTATCAATACCGAAACGAATGCTAATTAGCCATTTGTTTCAGTATGTTAGCTATATGTTTAGGACTAATTACTTGTCCTCGGCGCTGCGATTCAGGTGCTCGTCATGGACTGGCTACAACCCTGAGGGATTCGCGACACCACCGCGATAACATCGTCTTCACCATAAAAAGCTGGGTGGTAAGCAGCATTCCTGTCGCCTGAAATTCTGCGTAGATAGTGAAACAAATTTTCGGAAATCCACAAAAGTAGCATTGCTTATGATGCATTAGTAATGTAAATATATCAAACGGAAGGTGTAACCTGGTCAACGAGTTTTAGTTTTTTGAAGTGGCTGCGCTCTTGTTGGGCGCAGCCACTTCGGCTTTTAAGGTTACCTTAAGTCTGTTTTCGTCCCGTTCGTTGATCTGACGTTGAACCTACGAGTAATGGGGCCAAACTCCGGCGGTCACTAACTCGCCCTGACAGCGAATTGCGTGATTGATTGGTGCGTTGGCTTTATTGCTTCTGCGCGCTCTTTATACGCCACCTCTTTTGACAGTTCTTTGTGTGCTGTTTCGAGGTGCCTTGCGGGGACCTGAGGGAACAAGTGATGCACAAGGTGGTAGCAATCGTTTCTTGGAAAGAACAAAAGCTTGACCGGCGTCGGCGCGAGAACATTGCGCGTGGCCTTTAGTTCATCGTCCTCGGCCACGATGCCGGCATGATCGAGACAATCCGTCCAGAAATTGATGGTGGGCAGAATGTAGAACATCGGCACTAGAACAAATAAGATTGCCGCGTAGGGCTGCGCGATTGTCAGGCCCGCCATGGCGATCAGGATCGCGGCTTTCAGTCCCAGATACAGCGCACCGTCACTTCCCGATAAGTTGATGCCAGAATACACCTTAAGGTGACGGCCGGTCAGGGGGATGCTGATATAGCGAAAGATCGTTTTGGCCGATACTTCGTCGTGCAGACCAAACAGCTCGATCGGGCCCATTTCACGGTCTTGGCCGTAGTCGCCCAAATGCGCGTGATGAGACAGATGATCGTGTTTGTATTCCTTGAAGCACCCAAGCAACAAAGATGCGCACAGTCGACCCAAGGTGACGTTGTCTTCACGTTCTTCGCAAAATGTGGAGTGCGAGCATTCATGTACGATGTTGTTTAGCCCGCGCAGCCGCGTTCCGATAAAGATCGAAAGAATGATCATCATAGAAACGGTGAGCCATGACAGCGTCAGGCTTAAAAGATAGCCGCCCGCCACCACGCCGGCGCCAATCTGCACCAGGTAAAAACTGACGATAAGCCATGCCTGTCTTTGCGAGTATTTCTTCATGCCGACAAACTGCCGCATAAATTTCTGCCGGAGTTCTTGCCCTGTCATTTTGCCCTCTTGCGCTGTCAAAGAAACAATAATGACCTTTCTAACCCTTTGTAGAAAGGCATTTTTTTGCACATGGCCTGCGTCGGCATTGGGCCTAAATCAGCCATTCTTATGGGAAAATTGACGATGTGGCCCAAACTGCCGAATGATCGACGTTATTGCTCAAGAAAATCTACTGTTGCATTAGGACAGCTAATTCTGAGACTAGTGCAAGATGGATTACGATTACGATTCTTTGGTCTCTCTTGCGGCAGTTATCCGAGAAGGGGGCTTTGATGCCGCGGCAAAATCGCTTGATGTGACACAATCTGCGGTCAGTCAGCGAATCAAGCAACTCGAAGATAAAGTCGGCGCAATCTTGATTATTCGAGGGCGGCCATGTGTTCCTACAGAGCTTGGACTTCAGCTCTGTCGCCATGTCGAACAGGTGACTTTACTTCAACATGAATTGAACGATCAGATCAGTTCATTGATTGATGGCCAAACCGACAAAGCCGCGACCATACGGATTGCCGTGAACAACGACAGCATTGCGTCTTGGTTCCCAAATGTGATGAAGCGCGCAGCGCAGGACTTAAATGTTCAACTCGAGATCATCCCTGATGACCAAGAGCATACAGAAAAAAGCCTGAAATCGGGAAATTCGCTTGCGGTTGTAACGACGCTCGAAAAGCCTGTGCAAGGATGCCGGCGCATATCGCTGGGCGCGATGGAGTACATCGCGGTTGCGTCTGCCGAGTTCTATGCAGAGCACTTTTCGCAAGGTGTATCGCTAGAGACGATCAAGGGCACACGTTGCTTGGCATTCGACCGGAAAGACACAATTCAAGATCAATGGATGACGCTTTGTTTTGGCGCGCCCGCGAAGGTCTTCACACATATGGTGCCCTCATATGAGGGCTATGTCGCGTGCTGTCTCAATGGGACGGGCTGGGGTATTGTCCCGGGTAACGCTGGTGAGCCGCATTTGAAGACTGGTAAGCTCATTGAACTGGTGCCCGACAAGCGGATCAACATTTCGCTGCATTGGCAGTCGAGCACGCAATCGAGCGAGATTTTGCGAAGACTAGGTGAACTTGTGCGCGAAGAAGCAATGACCCATTTGCTTCCTGATGCATTCCGCGCCGTTTAAGCGAGCGGAACAGCGGCCAAGAAACTCAGCACCAATCGAAGATGCGGTAAACGCTCTTGCGGCCATCCGTTTCTGCAACCTGTACTGAAACCGCTTCACCGGTTTCAAGGCCACCGAGCATCGCCTTACGCAATACACCCACGCCCACAAAAACATCTTCGGTGCTTCCGAATGTATGGACAAAACCATACCCTTTTTTTGGATCAAACCATTTCACCCTTGCAGGCATACGCGCATCAAAAATGTGATCCGGCGCCTTGTCGGAGACTTCACCCTCTACCTCATCTGCGGGTTGGGCATAGAAGACCTCGGTGATCTTAAACCCGTTCGCTGTTGGCACGAAATCAAATTCAATGACCGATCCGTCCGCGATGCTTGCGACGCCTGTCTTAAGCAAGACGTTCTTGTGCAGCAGGAAATCAATTTCGATCCCCGAAACAACGACAAAGCCAAAACCCTTGCCCATGTCGAACCATTTTACGGTCCCGGTCAGACGTGTTGATCGGTTAATCTGTAATGTAGCGATATTGTTCATAAGTTCTTTTCCTTGTTAACAAACGATGGCCAAGTCTGACGTGTGATCTGGAAGATGGGTCATTGACCCTTGGCTCGGTATATTTGTTAACTACGGTTAATGATGTCGTTCTGTCAGGTTACGGAGGGTGAGTCACAGGTGACAGAACGTGCTAAATTATTGAAAATAATTGTAAATATGAATGGCTCCAATGGCGTTGATCCGCGAAAGGAGTTTTCTTTTTTGTAGCATGTAGCCCTAATTCGATGATGAATGACCTCCCAAGTGCGGTGCGAGAACCAGCAATTTCCTTGCGCGCCGCACATTGAAGCCAGTTCAAAACGATAGATTTTATTAACTTAGATTTGCGATTGCCCTAAATGCGTTCAGACCAACAAATTGCAGAATATCTCCAAAGCGTTGCCGCGTCGCAGGTGCTGGGTAAGAGCGAGCGCCGCCTGAACTTGCTTGAATATATTATTCGCAAGGAACTGAACGGCGAGGGCGAAAGTCTGAAGGCCTATTCGATCGGCATTGATGTCCTGAACCGCCCAGATGACTTCGACCCTGCTCTCGACAGCAGCGTGCGCGTCGAAATGGGTCGGCTAAGGACAGCGTTGGCCAGTTTCGAGAGCAGTGCAAATGCCACCTGCGAGATCGCCGTTGAAATCCCTGTCGGGAGTTACCGTCCCAATGTACATGCACGATCCACCGCGACCGCGCGAAACGCGGAAAAGGTAACGGCGTTCCCTTCTAGCGGTAGGTTAACGGCCGCATTCATGTCTTTAGCTGTTGTGGCCTGCCTTTCGCTCATGGCTCTCTATCTATGGCCACGCGAGGAAGAGGTCGGGGGTTTGAACGAAAGCGGTGTGCGCGTGGCAATGGCATCTTTCGACGGACCGCAATCTGCTACCTCACGGGTTGAAACCGCATTGCGCCAGAGCCTCGCACGCAACAGGTCTATCGCCATCTTCACCCAAGGCCTGCCCGGGATTGGAATTGCCGATTTTTCGTTGCGAGGGTTGGTCAGTGATCTCAACGAGACTGAGCAGCGCATCAGCATTGAACTATTGAATGTACATACCAATCGCATCGTCTGGACAAAGTCGCTGAGCGTCTCTGAGCAAGAGGACTTTGACGCCCAGGTATCCGAGGTCATAGGTAATGAATTGGTCTTGCGGCTATTGGGTGCATCAAAAGAAGTCCTTGAAGGACGCGACCCATTAACCTTGAACGACGAGCAGCTATTCTTAATGGCGACATGGGTTCCCGGCCCGACCGCCGCAAACTCCTTTGAATGGGAACAGCGGCGCATTGAGTTAATGCGGTTGGCACTGGACAGAAACCCTGATCTTGGAACATCCCATTCCGTGATGGCTGACAAGCTTGCGCAAATGGCGAATTTCTATCCATCATTCGACACAGAGGACGTGCGCAATCAGGTGGCGATGCATATTGGTCGCGCCAAAGACCTCGCACCTCTTCACCCTGACGTCATGTTCAACATAGCACAATCGTACTGGCATTCGGGCAGGATGCAGCAAAGCCATGCTGCGATGCAAAGAGTGATTGACCTTGATCCAGGCCACGACTTGGCGAGGTTCCTATCAAAGGTCATTCCGTACACATGCGCTGTCCCCCCGAATGGGTTAGTGGCCGAAGCCACTGCGTTTGATCAATCATTGGCTCCTGACAATCCTATTCGGTGGATTACGCTGACGTGGGTTGCGTGGTTGAAGCTCAATAACGGAGACATCGCAGGTGCCCTTGAGGCCAAGCAAAGCGCTGCGCTCATCTTTGAGACACCATACACGTTTGTAGGGCACGCCATGCTGTTGCACAAAGTCGGCCGCACAGATGAGGCTGCACAAATACTGCGGCGACAGCAGCTGAATTGGCCAGGTATTTCTGCGGACCATTTCGCCAACGTGACGATGCCGCGGCTGTGCCATGAAGGTGACCCGCCGGTCGGGCTTATTCGCGGCTATGAGGCTCTGGCTGTCGCGGTTCCTTATCAGAGGTAGAAACGTCAAAGTGGCTTCAACGGATCATGTCCCAATGCTTCAATACTCATTACTCAATGGCGTAGACCGATCCGCATGTTACTGCCGATGAGATGGATGCGACCGATAATATGAGAGTCTTGAGTTTGGCCTACCGGTCCCTATTGCGTCTCTCTGGCCGCAAATACTTCTCTGTAGTCAGGAATAGCTAGATGTTAGACGGGTTTCACCACGTTGCTTTGATCGTCAGTGACTACGAAGTATCCAAACGGTTCTACACAAAGGTGCTTGGCCTCAACATCATTGCTGAGACCTATCGCAAAGAACGCGCGTCTTGGAAGCTTGATTTGCAAGTGCCGGGTGGCGGGCAGCTTGAGTTGTTCTCATTTCCTAATCCTACAGAGCGTCCGTCGCGCCCTGAGGCGTGTGGGCTGCGTCATCTCGCATTTCGCGTTTCAGACCTGAATGCGACTATTGCACAGTTGAAGTTGCATGGCGTCTTTGTAGAGGACGTGCGCGTTGATGCGCTGACCGGCGCACGGTTTACCTTTTTTGCTGACCCTGACGGGTTACCGCTCGAGCTTTACGAGATCCGCCCAACGGAAAAATAGACCCTGACATAAGCAGTCGCAGTATTGGCTTGCAAATTGTGGAACGTTCCAATAATAAATGTGGAACGTTCCATATTTATGGATAAGGGAAGCCATGTTTAGGATTTTCGTGACTGCCCGCATGTTCGCGGTGCGACAGCTACAAAGCATCTGCGCCGACTGCAAAGCGGTCGCATGAACAAGGTTTTTGATGTCGGTCAGGCCGTCAGCCGTATTCCAGATGACGCGATTGTTTCGGTGTCTTCATCCTCTACGCTTGGGTGTCCAGATGCTGTCCTAAAGGCGATCGGCGACCGGTTTGAGGTCGAAGGCCATCCTCGGGGTATCACCTCGTTGCACCCAATTGCCGCTGGCGATGTTTATGGCGTCAAAGGCATGGATCATATCGCCAAGGACGGGTTGCTGGCCCGTATTCTAGCAGGTTCCTACCCGTCAGGCCCATCCAGCGTTGAGATGCCTGAAATCTGGAAGATGATCGTTGAAAACCGCGTGGCGGCCTACAACGTTCCTTCAGGCATTATGTTTGATATGCACAGAGAGGCCGCAGCGCGCAGGCCCGGTGTTTTGACCAAGGTTGGGTTGGATACATTCGTTGATCCGCAGCGCCAAGGCTGCGCAATGAATGACAAAGGCGCAGCAGCGCCCATCGTCACCCGTGTATCGTTCGCAGATGACACGTGGCTCCATTTTCCAAATGTGGTCCCCAATGTTGCAATTATCCGTGCTACCACCGCCGACGAACGCGGCAACCTCACTTATGAGCACGAAGGTGCTTATCTGGGTGGCCTTGAACAGGCGATCTGTGTGCGTAACAACGGCGGGATCGTGATCGCGCAGGTTAAACGTATCACAGCCAACGGCAGTTTGCGCCCTCACGATGTACGTGTGCCGGGGCATCTTGTTGACTGCGTGGTGGTTGACCCGGACCAGAAACAAACGACCCAGACCGACTATGACCCCGCTATTTCTGGCCAAGTGATGCGTCCTTGGGACAGCTTTAACCATGCGGAACATGGTATCGAAAAGGTCATCGCACGCCGTGCCGCACAGGAGTTGCGCCAAGGCATGACTGCGAATTTGGGCTTTGGTATCAGCGCTATGGTACCCCGCATACTGTTAGAAGAAGGTCACCGCGATGCAGTGACGTGGGCCATTGAACAAGGCGCCGTTGGCGGCGTCCCATTGACTGGTTTCGCCTTTGGGTGCGCGTCAAACGCCGATGCGTTTGTGCCAGCCCCACAGCAGTTCATTTACTTTCAAGGTGGTGGGTTTGACGTGTCATTCTTGTCCTTCATGGAAGTCGACGTCCAAGGCAATGTGAATGTCTCTAAGTTAGGCAAGAAGCCATATCTCACTGCGGGGTGTGGTGGGTTTGTCGATATTACATCCAGCGCAAAGAACATTGTTTTCTCAGGTTGGTTTGAAGCTGGTGCAAAAATCGACATGGACGAGAACGGGATCAAAGTGACAGCGCCCGGCAAATTCACAAAGATGGTTGATGAGGTCGAACATGTGACCTTCTCCGGCCGTCGTGCCCGAGAACAGGGCCAGAACGTCATCTATGTCACCGAGCGTTGTGTGATCCGCGCAACCGACAAAGGGCTGATTGCAACAGAGATCATGCCCGGCATTGATCCACAGGCGCATATTGTAGGCCCTTCGGCGGGCCGTGTTCAGATCGCCGAAAACGCCGTTCAAATGTCTAAGACCCTTCTGGGTAAAGCGCCAATGGGGTTGGTATTATGAGCGAGGTCATTCGCACATATGAAGGCAACGCCGCCGTCCTGACTTTGCATAATGAGGGCAAGTTGAACGCGTTGACCGCAGGCATGCTGCGTCAGCTCGAAAGCTACCTCGCCGAGATCGAGCATCGCTCTCAAGTGCGCTGTGTCATCTTGACCGGTGCGGGTTCCAAGGCGTTTTGTTGTGGCGCGGATATCGCGGAATGGGGCGCGCTTGGTCCTGCTGAATTTGCCAGGACTTGGGTGCGCGATGGCCACCGTGTCTTTGATCGCCTCGCCCGGTTCAGCAAACCGACCATAGGTGCGATTAATGGTCATGCATTTGGTGGCGGCCTAGAGCTGGCAGCGTGTTGTGATATCCGCATTTTTGCCGATAATGCGCGGCTTGCGTTGCCTGAAGCCAAGGTTGGCATCGTGCCTGGTTGGTCAGGAACACAACGACTTGCCCGCTTGATCCCCGAGCCTGTGCTTAAGGAAATGGCGCTCTTTGGTCGCCAGATTAGCGCAGAACGCGCCTTGCAACTTGGCTTTGTGAACGACCTCTCCGATGACACTATGACCTCAGCCCACGATATTGCTGCATCACTTGGCGCGGTCTCACCCCGCGCCAATGAAATCGCCAAAGCAATGATCCACGGTGCCGTCGGAGAGGACCGCAGCGCCGCGATCGAGGCATTAGGCAGTGCTGCTGCGGCTGCAAGTTCAGATCGCAATGAGGGTGTGCAGGCTTTCCTTGAAAAACGTAAACCAGAATTTGATGGACACTGAACGAATGAAAGATCTCACTATCAACACGGCTATCGATTTTGAGTTGCCGCCCGTTTTCGAGGGTCGGCACCTGATTGATGGCACATGGGTCGAAAGCTCAGACAGGTTTGACCGCATCTCTCCCTCCCACGGGACGGTGGTCAGTACGTCGGCGCGCGGCGGCGAGGCGGAAACCAACGCCGCCATCGCGGCCGCACGTCGCGCATTTGATGCAGGTATCTGGAGCCGTATTTCAGGCAAAGCCCGCGCGACTATATTGTTGAAAGTCGCAGATCTGATCGAGGCCAATGTTGAGCGGATCGCACTCTTGGAAACGCTCGAAAGCGGAAAGCCGATTGGCCAATCGCGCGGTGAAGTTGGCGGCGCGGCTGATCTGTGGCGCTATGCGGCATCGCTTGCGCGGACGTCGCACGGTGACAGCCACAACACGTTGGGCGAAGATATGCTGGGCGTCGTTTTGAAGGAACCAATCGGGGTGGTGTCGGTCATCACGCCTTGGAATTTTCCATTTTGGATTTTGAGCCAAAAGCTACCTTTTGCGTTAGCCGCAGGTTGCACAGTTGTTGTGAAACCGTCCGAGATGACGCCATCGTCGACCGTCATGATGGGTGAATTACTGCTTGAGGCTGGATTGCCCGCAGGCGTGTGCAACATCGTACTCGGTTACGGCGATCCAGTTGGCAGCTTGATGTCGTCGCACGAAGACGTCCATGTGGTCACGTTCACAGGCTCCACTGCGGTGGGTAAGCTAATCACGCAGGCTGCATCTGGGACACTCAAGAAGGTCGCATTGGAACTGGGTGGTAAGAACCCACAAGTGATTTTTCCCGATGCTGATCTGGATGATGCAGCAGATGCTGTCACGTTTGGCGTCTACTTCAACGTGGGCCAATGCTGTAACTCTTCCAGCCGGATCATTGTCCATGAAGACATCGCCGAGGATTTTGTCGCACGCGTTGTGGCGCTTTCCAAACTGGTGAAGTTTGGTGATCCTATGGATCCTGACACGCAAGTCGGGGCCATCGTCACGCCGGAACACAATGCAAAGATCGATAGCTATGTGCAGGCCGCGGTTGCCGAAGGAGCCACGCTTGCGCTGGGTGGTGGTGTTATGCAAGTCGCGGGTCTCGGCGATCAATTCTATCAGCCTACGATCGTCACAAATGTCAGCCCCGGCATGGCAATTGCACAAGAAGAGGTCTTTGGCCCGGTCCTTACCGTCCTGACATTCCGCACGCTCGATGAAGCGATAGCCATCACCAACGATAGCGATTTTGGCCTGTCCGCAGGTGTGTGGAGCGAGGATGTTCACACCTGCCTTGAATTTGGTCGCAGAGCGCAAGCAGGCACGGTTTGGGCAAACACATGGATGGATGGCTATCCCGAGCTTGCGTTTGGAGGGGTCAAACAATCGGGCCAAGGCCGCGAAATCGGATCTTACGGATTTGACGAATTTCTTGAGGTGAAATCACTGGTGATGCGCGTCGGGCGCAGCCGGACACCTTGGGTTCAGGCTGGCACCTAAAACGGGCTGGTCAATACTTAACGCAAACTGGGAGGAAACCTATGCGTTCGTTTCTAAATACAAAGACTGCCATTGCACTGGCGTTGACCGTCGGTGCCACAACTGCACACGCCGAAGATGTCGAGGTCCTGCACTGGTGGACTTCGGGTGGTGAAGCCGCCGCGCTGAACGTTCTAAAGGATGATCTTGAAGGGCAAGGCATCGGCTGGACAGACATGCCCGTCGCTGGTGGCGGTGGTGAGCAGGCGATGACCGTGCTGCGCGCTCGCGTCACAGCTGGCAATGCGCCCACAGCGGTTCAGGGTCTTGGCTTTGATATCATTGACTGGGCAAACCAAGGCTCGCTCGCGAACCTGAATGACGTTGCCGCCGCTGAAGGCTGGGACGCTGTTGTTCCGGCAGCTTTGCAGCAGTTTGCAAAGGTTGATGGCGCATGGGTTTCTGCCCCTGTCAACGTTCACTCGACGAACTGGGTTTGGGCGAACAAGCAGGTCTTGGATGCCAACGGCATTGCAGCGCCAACAACTTGGGAAGAATTCACAGCCGCACTTGATACGCTAAAGGCCGCTGGAATTACGCCAATTGCGCACGGTGGTCAGGCTTGGCAGGACACAACAGTATTCGATGCTGTTGCGATGTCTGTTCTGGGGATTGACGGCTACCGGTCTGCTTTCATTGATCTTGATGAAAGTGTGCTTGGTGGCGATGAAATGGTCGAAGCGTTTGACCGTATGGCTGTGATCCGAGCCAATGTTGACGACAACTTCTCTGGTCGTGACTGGAACCTTGCAACGGCAATGGTCATCAACGGCGAAGCTGGTTTTCAGATGATGGGCGACTGGGCGAAGGGCGAATTCCTGAACGCAGGCAAAGTGCCAGGCGAAGACTTCCTTTGCTTCCGTTTCCCGGGCACACAGGAGCAAGTGACGTTCAACGCCGACCAGTTCATGATGTTTGACCAAAGCGGTGAAGTCTCACCCGAGCAAGCAGCATTGGCCTCTGCCATTCTGTCACCGTCGTTCCAGTCTGCGTTCAATGTGGTCAAAGGATCCGTTCCGGCACGTACAGATGTGTCAGACGAAGCCTTTGATGCTTGCGGTAAGCAGGGCATGGCCGATTTGGCTGCTGCGGCAGCCTCAGACAACCTTGTAGGCTCCGTGGCCCACGGTCACGCGAACCCAGCATCGGTAAAGAATGCGATCTTCGATGTCGTCACCGCGCACTTCAACGGTGAATACGACAGTGCAACCGCAGCCGCAGAGCTTGTGGATGCGGTTTCTATCGCAAAGTAACCACCACTCCGGCCCCGGCGAGGCGACGCATGTCGTCGGCCCGCCGGTTCTGATAATGCAACCACTTCAAAGTGAGGAGGTGGCGTGATGGCCATGCAAGCCAACGCCGATTTCAAAACAAAGCTTCAGATTTGGTTGCCCAAGCTTGTCTTGTCGCCCTCGGTCGCTTTGATGGTGGTGTTCGTCTACGGGTTCATCATCTTTTCGGTGTACCTGTCATTCACTGACAGCCGCCTATTGCCGTCCTATGGCTGGGTCGGACTGGAGAATTATTCCAAGCTTTGGCGGCTGAGCCATTGGGAAACCTCTATCACGAACATGGGCATTTTTGCCTTTCTCTACATCGGAATTTGCACAGTTCTCGGCCTGAGTTTAGCGATCTTTCTGGATCAAAAAATCCGCGCTGAAGGGGTGCTGCGTACAATCTACCTTTATCCTATGGCGCTGAGTTTCATTGTCACAGGCACCGCTTGGAAGTGGTTTCTTGATCCTGGCATCGGCCTAGAGAACGTGATGCAAAGCTGGGGTTGGACCAGTTTTGAATTTGACTGGATCAAGAATAGCGATTTCGCAATTTACACAGTTGTCCTCGCCGCTGTTTGGCAAACCAGTGGGTTTGTTATGGCGATGTTTCTTGCGGGATTGCGCGGGATCGACAATGAAATTCTGAAGGCCGCCCAGATGGATGGGGCCTCGAATTGGAACCTGTATCGCCGGATCATTATTCCGCAGCTTCGCCCCGCGTTTCTGTCCGCCTTTGTGATCCTTAGCCACCTTGCGATTAAGACGTTCGATCTTGTCATCGCCCTGACAGGTGGCGGGCCGGGTCGGGCGACAGAATTGCCTGCGACCTTCATGTATTCCTACACCTTCAGCCGCAATCAGATGGGCATCGGCGCGGCCTCGGCGACGATCATGTTGATGACGATCGCGGCAATCATGATCCCATATCTTTATGCTGAATTGCGGGAGAAAAAATAATGTCTGTCGCAACCCAAGATACTGCCATTCGCACCGGGCGCGTCGTGCGCACCTTGATCTATCTTGTACTGCTGCTGTTCGCTCTGTTTTACATGCTGCCGCTTTATGTGATGGTTGTGAACTCGGTCAAACCGCTGGATGAAATCACCGGGGGCGGCATGATGAACTTGCCACAAGTCTGGACGTTTGAGCCATGGCTCAAAGCTTGGTCATCCGCCCAGATTGGGGTCGAGCCGACGGGCCTGTCGCCATATTTCTGGAATTCAATCAAGATGGTGGTGCCCGCGGTTGCGATCTCGACCGTTCTGGGTGCGCTGAACGGCTACGTGCTCACAAAATGGCGGTTCAAGTATGACACGATCCTGTTCGGTCTGATGCTCTTTGCCTGCTTTATCCCATTCCAGATCGTGCTGATCCCAATGGCGCGGATGCTGGGTTTGATGGGTATGGCAGGGTCAACAAGCGGGCTGGTTCTGGTCCATGTGGTTTACGGGATCGGGTTCACGACTCTCTATTTCCGCAACTACTATGCCGTTTTCCCAACTGAACTGGTGCGGGCCGCACAAATCGACGGGGCCGGGTTCTTTCAGATATTCTGGCGCATCCTGCTGCCCTCATCGGGGCCAATTGCCGTCGTCTCTATCATCTGGCAATTCACTAACATCTGGAACGATTTCTTGTTTGGCGCGTCCTTTGCGGGCGCAGACAGCCAACCAATGACGGTCGCCTTAAACAATCTCGTTCAGGCCAGCCACGGCGTGAAAGAATACAATGTTCACTTTGCTGGCGCGATCTTGGCCGCACTTCCCACACTCCTCGTATACATCGTCGCGGGCCGCTATTTTGTGCGCGGTTTGATGGCTGGCAGCGTAAAGGGCTAACACCATGGGCTTTCTCGATATTGACAACACAACCAAGTCCTATGGCGCCGTAGAGGTTCTCCATAAGATCGACATTTCCGTGGAAGAGGGCGAGTTTCTTGTGCTGGTCGGCCCGTCCGGTTGCGGAAAATCGACGCTGCTGAATATGATCGCGGGGCTAGAGGAAATCACCAGTGGTGAAATCCGCATCAAGGATGCCACGATGAACGGGGTGCACGCGTCCAAGCGCAACATCGCAATGGTGTTCCAGTCTTACGCGCTTTACCCCAACATGACCGTGGGCAAGAACATCACCTTCGGGCTTGAGATGCACGGCGTGCCTAAACCAGAGCGCGACAACGCGATGAACGATGTCGCCAAGCTTTTGCAGATTGAGCAATTGCTAGATCGCAAGCCGGGCGCATTGTCCGGTGGTCAACGCCAGCGCGTCGCAATGGGCCGCGCACTGGTCCGTAATCCTGATGTGTTCTTGTTTGACGAACCACTGTCGAACCTTGATGCCAAGTTGCGTGTCGATATGCGCACCGAGATCAAGAAGCTGCACCAAAAGTTGGGTACAACCATCGTTTACGTGACCCATGACCAGATCGAGGCGATGACCCTGTCCACTCGTATCGCTGTGATGAATGGCGGCTATGTTCAGCAGTTGGGCACCCCGCAAGAAATCTACGACACACCCGCGAATATCTTTGTGGCGACCTTTATGGGATCGCCTGCGATGAACGTGTTGCCTGCAAAGGTGGCGATAGAGAACGGCAAGCCTACAGCACAAGTCGCCCTGCATGACGGGTCGCTGACATCGCTGCCTTTCAGTCAGGACAATATGGCTGATTGGGCAGGCAAGGACATCTTGCTGGGCATTCGCCCTGAGACGATCACGGACGAAGATGCAGCAGATCGCAAATCAACCAATATCGCGCATATGACGAACCGGATCATTGTGACGGAGCCTGCGGGATCAGACACGTTTGTCACTATGGAAATGGGCGGCAAGGATGTGATCGCGCGGATGCGGTCGGATGCCGAAGTGCAGGCCGGCGCGGACTTTAGCTTTGCTGTGAATATGGAAAAAGCTGTCGCCTTTGATCCTGAAACAGAAACCCGCATTGTGCCGTGATGCAGCCCGATGTTGTCATCATCGGCTCTGGCATGGGAGGGGCCACGCTGGCCGCGGCACTGGCCCCGACGGGGCGACGTATTTTGATCTTGGAGCGGGGAGAGCACTTGCAACCCTCGCCGCGTGACCGAGATGCGCAAGCGATCTTTGGTGATGGTGCTTTTCGACCAAATGAACAGTGGCTGGATGGTCAGGACGTCTCCTTCAATCCGGGCAATTACTACAATGTGGGCGGCAATTCGAAGTTCTACGGCGCGGCTCTGATCCGCTACCGCGCTGCGGACTTTGACCCAATCGTCCATCAAGGCGGAACAACACCTGGTTGGCCGATCAGTTATGATGACCTCGCCGATGACTATCAGGCGGCAGAGGCGCTTTATGCTGTGCGCGGCACATTGGGTGAGGATCCGACAGAGCCGCCTCATGCTGCCGACTATCCACACGGTCCGGTCCCCGATGAGGCTGATATTGCCGATCTACGAGCGCGGCTAACACAGGCAGGGCTACGACCCTGCACGATCCCGCTTGGCGTTGATTTGGACCGTTGGCTGATGGCAGGGCAAACGACGTGGGATGCGTATCCCAACACTTGCGGTGGCAAAATGGACGCTGAGAGCTGTGGTTTGGCCACAGCATTGGCATATGACAACGTCACTCTGAAAACTGGCTGTCTTGTGAATAGGCTGGTCAGTGATGCCAGTGGGCGGATCACAGGTCTGCGCTATGAAATGGACGGGCAGGGGGCCAGTCTCACGGCCCCGATTATTGTCTTAGCTGCGGGCGCAGTTCAATCTGCGGCGCTGTTGTTAGCCTCCGCAAATGACAATTGTCCCACGGGGCTTGCGAACCACTCTGATCAAGTGGGCCGCAACTTCATGAACCACAACTGTTCAGCTGTTTTGGCGCTGCATCCGCTGCGGCGCAATCGTGCAATCTATCAAAAGACGTTGATGTTGAACGACTTCTACCAAGATCCACCATTGGGGAATGTGCAGATGCTGGGCAAGATTACCGGTCCAATTCTGGCGGCTCAAACGAAACTGCCTGCATGGGGAGCAGGTCTGATCGCGGCGCGCAGTTTTGACTTTTACGCCATGTCCGAGGATTTGCCCAACCCCGACAGTCGGGTGACATTGCAGGACGGCCAGATAAAGTTGGATTGGAGGCGTTCAAACTGGGACGCGCATTTGCAATTGGTTCGTAGCTTAAAAAGCGCCCTGAAGCGTGCTGGATTCCCTATCGTTTTGTCGCGTGCTTTTGATCGCCGCACACCGTCGCACCAATGTGGTACAGCGCGGATGGGCGCAGATCCAAAGACCAGTGTTGTCGACACGTTCTGCCGGAGCCATGATCACAAGAACCTCTTTATCGTCGATGCCTCGGTTCTGCCGACATCGGCGGCCGTGAACCCGGCCTTGACCATCGCGGCACTCGCGTTGCGGGCAGGTCGCCATATCGCCCGGACGGAGTTCGCCGCATGACTGCCACAGGCTATGATTTCATCGTGATCGGTGGGGGCTCTGCCGGTTCCGTTATCGCTGCACGCCTGAGCGAAGACCCTGCGGTGCAGGTTTTGCTGCTTGAGGCCGGTGGCAGCGACCGTCATCCGTTTTTCCACCTCCCTGCCGGTTTTGCGAAGATGACCAAAGGCATCGGGTCCTGGGGTTGGTCCACCACGCCGCAGCGCGCGATGCAGAACAAGGTGTTCAACTACACCCAAGCCAAGGTGATTGGCGGGGGGTCCGCGATCAATGCACAGATTTATACGCGTGGGGCAGCACAGGATTATGATGAATGGCGCCAATTGGGTTGCGAAGGGTGGAGCTATGCTGACGTGCTACCCTACTTCAAGAAGTCGGAAGACAACGACACTTACGCAGGTGAATTCCACGGCAAAGGCGGTCCGATGGGGGTGTCAATGCCGTCTGCACCGCTGCCGATCTGTGATGCGTTTATCGCGGCTGCGGGGCAGGTAGGTATTCCCGAAACCAAAGATGTGAATGGCACCAAACAGGATGGTGCGGGTTATTACCAACTGACCCAGCGCAACGCACGGCGGTCTTCTGCGGCGATGGCGTTTCTTGCGCCCAACAAGGGGCGGCCAAATCTGACAATCCAGATGCAAGCGCAGGTGCGCCGCATTACTGTGGAAAATGGAACAGCGACAGGCGTCGAGATGGCCGACGGTCGCCGCATCACCGCAGATCGTGAAGTTGTCTTATCGTCGGGGGCTATTGGCTCCCCACGCTTGTTGCAGCTTTCGGGCATTGGTCCGGCGGATCACCTGAAAGGGCTTGGGATTAACGTGGTCTTTGATCAACCGAGCGTGGGTGCAAATCTGCAAGATCATCTGGATCTCTACGCTATCTGCGAAGTCACGGGCCCGCATACCTATGACCGCTTTGCGAAATTGCATCTCTCCGCGCTCGCCGGCTTGCAATATTTGTTTCAGCGCAAAGGACCTGTGGCCTCCAGCTTGTTTGAAACGGGTGGTTTTTGGTATGCGGATGAGAACGCGCGGTCGCCTGATATCCAGATGCACTTGGGACTGGGTACCGGGATTGAGGCCGGGGTAGAATCGATGCCCAACGGCGGTGTGACGCTGAATGCGTGCCACCTGCGTCCAAGATCACGCGGGACTGTGCGTCTGCAAAGCGATAATCCAGCCGATATGCCGCTGATTGACCCAAACTATTTATCTGATCCTTATGATCGCGAGATGTCGATCCGTGGTCTGAAATTGGTACAGAACATCCTGTCTCAAGATGCGCTGAAGCCTTTCATCATGGCAGAGCGTTTGCCCGGCCCAGACGTGCGGACGGACGAGGACTACTTCAACTTCATCTGCGTGCATTCAAAGACCTCGCACCATTGCGCTGGCACTTGTCGGATGGGCAGTGACGCTGCGGCTGTGCTAGATCCGCGTTTGCGGTTTAACGGGATTGAAGGTCTGCGGGTTGCCGACGCTTCTGTCATGCCGCAGGTGAATTCTTCGAATACTAATGCACCCTCCATCATGATTGGGGAAAAAGCAGCTGATATGATGAAACAAGATCAAGGAATAGCCATATGATCCGCCACATTGTCCTGACAAAATTCAAGCCTGAGACTGCCGAAGCGACGATTTCTGAAATCTACGCTGGATTGTCAGCGCTTGCGCAGGAACTGCCGGGTGCTCAGAACTTCACCGGTGGCCGTTCTGAGAGTCCCGAACAAATCGAGCGTGGCTACATGCATGGCTTTGTCATCGATTTCGACAGCTGGGACGCGCTGCAAAACTATGCAGATAACCCGACACATCAGATGCTTGGTGGTCAGCTTGTCGCGAATGCGGTAGGTGGGATTGGTGGCATTTTGGTGCTTGATCTGGACGTATGACGCAGATGACAAGGGGTAAAGAAGACTGAATGGGGCAAAGACCGACAATACTTGATGTAGCCAAAAAGGCTGGCGTGTCGAAATCGACGGTCAGCCTTGTTTTGCAGAAAAATTCTGCTGTCAAAGAGTCTACCCGCGTGGCCGTGCGTCAGGCGATGGCGGATATCGGATATGTCTATAACCGCTCTGCTGCAACACTGCGGTCGTCTTGTTCAGGGTTGATTGGATTGGTGATCAATGACCTGCGCAATCCATTTTTTGCTGAATTTGCAACTTCATTTCAAATGGAATTGGCGCAAAATGGGTTCGCAACGGTTTTGGCAAATACGGATGAAGACCCGCTGCTGCAATCACGGATGATTTCATCTTTGATTGAACACGGCGTGTCCGGGTTTGTGATATCGCCGTCTTACGGGCAAGAAGAAGACACGCTTGCGGTAATCGAGGCGGCAGGTGTGCCTGCGTTGCAGGTCTTCCGGTCACTTTCCCAAGGAGACAATCGTTTTCCCTTTGTCGCCCCTGACTACAAGCTTGGTGGCACGCGTGCGACAGAGCATTTGTTGGAAATGGGCTGCAAGCGTATCGCCTTTTTAGGTGGTCTCAACGGGCGCCCTGTCACCCAAGAACGCATGAGTGGATACTTGGATGTCATTGCGCGGAACAACCAAGAACCTGTTGTCTTAACTGGTGAAGCAACGCGCCAATTTGGCAAAAAGATGGTGGATAAGCTGGCCGCCGATCACCCTGACGTAGACGGCGTGATCTGCTTTAATGACCTTGTCGGCTTGGGTGTTCTATCCGCTTGTGTCGAACTTGGCATTCGGGTTGGACGTGACCTGCGGGTCGTCGGATTTGACGACATTGAAGACTGCCAAGACAGCTTTCCGGCCATGTCGTCAGTCAGTTGTCATATTCCCGATTTTGCAAAGACCACCGCAGCGCAGATTTTGTCCTGGATCAACGACGGGGTGTGCCCTCCTGATCAGCAACGTTCTGATGTTGAGTTGGTAATCCGGGCCTCAAGCGGTCAAGCGTAAAACTTGACGAGAAGGTCCATCATAGGTAGTTATCATTCAATGTTTGGAACGTTCCAAAAATGTGGAGATCGCTGAAATGACCGAAGTCAAAGTCGCTATTTTAGGTGCGTCAGGCTGGATGGGCAAAACTCACACAATGGCCTTCCAGACGTTCCCACATTTTTTTGGGGAGGGCGGCGGCACAGCGCGGGTTGTCGCTTTGGTGTCACGCGATCCTGAGGCCGAACAGGAATTGGCGTTCCGCGCGCCGGGCGCAAAAATCCTGAAAGATTGGCAGCAGGCCATATCTGACCCAGAGGTCGATTTGATCGACATCTGCTTGCCAGACAACATGCACTACGATGTCGCGAAAGCAGCCTTGCTTGCGGGCAAGCATGTGTTTTGCGAAAAGCCATTGGCTGACACAGCAGAACAGGCAAAAGAACTGGTCGAGATTGCCACTCAGATGGGCGTTATCACGCGCGTCGGCCATGCCTTCCCGCGCAATCCGGTTCATGATCTGGCCAAGGAGATCATCGACAACGGTGAAATCGGTGAGATCAAGATGTTCAAAGGCTGCCAGCATGTTGATATGTTTGGCGACCCACTTGCCCCGTATATGTGGCGGGCAAACGGTGATCTCGCGCCCACGGGTATCGTGGGCGATACCGGAAGCCACGTCTTTAGTTTCATGGAATTTCTGGTTGGTCGGGTTAGCTCACTAATCGCAGACAGTTTTGTCGTGACGGACAAGCGCCCTGTTGTTGCGGGGGCCGCTTTTGGCGATGATAATACTCTGACGGGGGATGAAGATTGGGCCGATGTTACCAATCCAGACGGTTCCAATATCTTATGCACCTTTGCAAATGGTGCGCGCGGACTGGTCGATTTTAGCCGTGTCGCAACGGGCCGCAAATTCATGCAGACCTATGAAATCTACGGCACCAAAGGCAGCCTTTCTTACACCTATGACGAGGTCAGCCGCCTTCGGTTCTATTCCAACGATGACAAGGTTGGTCGGCGCGGTTATCGCGCGATTGATGTGGGTCCCGAACATGAGACCTACAAAGCCTTCTTGCCGCTGCCGAATTTCGGACTTGGCTATAATGAAAGCAAAATCATCGAGGCGGCAGAGGTTGTGCGTTCCATCACCACCAATCAACCCATGTGGCCCACGTTCGAGACAGGCCATCATATTTGCCAGATCGTCGATGCCTGCATGGCATCGTCGCGCCTGGAACGCTGGGTCGATATCGACTGAACAAAGAAAGCGAGCTGCCCGTGACGACACGTGTTCCTCAATCGACCCTTGATGCATTGACTGACGTCGAGATGCCGCGCCTGCGCCCAGATCCTGAATTCAATGATCATGCATTGATTGCTGGGTATGATGTTCCCGTGCATCGGTGCGGGTGCTTGATTGTGGGCAGTGGTGCGGCAGGATTGCGTGCAGCCGTAGAAGCCAGACGACGTGGTGCAGATGTGACGATCATCAGCCAAAGTGCTTGGGGTGGTACGTCGGCTTGTTCAGGGTCGGACAAACAAACGCTGCACACCGCCAATACTGCCGATCAAGGTGATAATTTCAAAGATATGGCGCGGTCGATCCGGGCGGGCGGCGCGATGGACGAAGATACAGCCTATATCGAAGCCGTGGGGTCGACCCGCGCGATGGCATCCTTGCAATTTATGGGGCTTCCGTTGCCACAGGACAGTCTTGGCGGCACGCTGCGCTACAAGACAGATCATGACGAAGTTGGCCGCGCGACAAGTTGCGGGCCACGCACGTCACGCCTGATGGTCAAGGTTTTGGCCACCGAGGCCTTGCACCTTGATATCCCCTTCTTGAACCAGACGACTGCAGTGAAAGTCTTAACAGACGGCGCTGGCGATACCCGTCGGGTCGTCGGACTATTGGCCATTCGACCCAAGGATAAGTCCGACACAAACCCTTATGGCCTGACGCTTTTCCAATGCGCAGCACTTGTAATCGCCGCAGGCGGCCCGGGCGAGCTTTACCGTGACAGCGTGTTTCCAAACGGATGCTTTGGCACGCTTGGTTTGGCACTCGAAGCGGGGTTGGAGCTGGTCAACATTACCGAAAGTCAGTTTGGCATTGGCACACGCCGCGAAGGGTTCCCTTGGAATCTATCGGGGACCTACGTTCAGGTGATCCCGCATATTTATTCGATTGATGACGAAGGCATAGAACATCATTTTTTGGCCGACTATTATCGCACCACGCAAGAACTGGCGTCGAATGTTTTTCGCAAAGGCTATCAATGGCCTTTCCATGCGTCGCGGATGTTGGATTTTCAATCAAGCCTTGTCGATCTGGCGATCTACCGCGAGGGTCAAAAGGGCCGACGCGTCTTTATGGACTTCAACCGAAACCCGCTTCAGGTGCCCGGCGATCAGCCATTCAGTCTCGACCGGTTAGACACAGATGTGCTTAGTTATCTGCAGACAGCAGGGGCGTCCCATGATGCGCCGATTGACCGACTGCGGCACATGAATCCGCTCGCGATAGAGCTTTATAAGCGCTACAAAGTGGACATCACAAAAGACCCATTGGAATTCGCCGTCAATAATCAGCACATGAATGGTGGTATTGCTGTCGACACATGGGGCCGGACAAACATCAGTGGCATTTATGCGATCGGCGAGGCCGCAGGTACGCATGGTGCGACACGGCCGGGTGGATCGGCACTGAATGCAGGACAGGTTTTTGGCACACGTGTTGCCGAACACATCGCCGCAAACCGGCAGGCAATGAAGGCAGTTGATATCGACGCTCTCGATCAGGCGACGCGTGCCATCGCGCAGATAGAGGCGGTTCTTGTGCCTGATAGTGACCTGACGGTCGCGCACATCCGGGAAGATGTGCAGGCACGGATGAGCGATCAAGCAGGGATTCTTTGCACCCCTAATGGCGTGTCTGAGGGGCGTGCAGCTGCGACCGCGCTAAGTGCCGCAATCCGCGCTAGTGGTATCGCATTTAGCCGCCCAAACGAGGTGGCGCGGGTACTGCAATGGCAACAAATGGCGCTTGCCTCCGAGGCTGTTCTGGCTGCACTTGATAGTTACATCGCGAACGGTGGTGGTAGCCGTGGCGCACGCGTGGTCTGCGACCCTGAGGGGGACGCGATACCGATGTCATCCCGGGGACCGCTCGCGGATGTACGCTTCCGTACCGAACGGGCGGCAGACAAAGAGCAACAAATCATTGTCAGGTTAGATGGCGAGAAAATGGTCATGACTACCCGCGAAAACCGGTCTTTTGATGAAGCCGACAAAGCCTTTTTTGAACGTGATTGGCCTGCGTGGCTGACAGGTGGCGTATACGATCTAGAAGGCAAGGCAGGCGCGTAGTGTTGACCTTTAAATCCCCAAAAGTTGCGGCCATTGGCGAAGCGATGATCGAAATGGCGGTGGTTGGTGAAAACCAATACCGTCGCAGTTTTGCAGGTGATACCTTCAATACGGCATGGCACATGGCGCAAGTTCTGGGGGAAACGGCACAGGTGGCTTTCGTTACCTGCGTCGGTACTGATACAGTGTCTGACCGTTTCGTTGCGCAATTGAAAGATGATGGGCTTGCGACATCGGGTGTTCGCTGTGTTGCCGATCGCAACATGGGTCTTTACCTGATTGAACTCGACGGTGTTGAGCGCAGCTTTCATTATTGGCGCAACGCCTCCGCAGCAAAACTCTTGGCCGATGATCAAGAATGGCTCGATGCCGCGATTGAGGGTGCCGGGCTGATCCATATCTCTGGAATTACTCTTGCCATTCTTTCAGCCGACGCGCGGACAAGATTGCTTGACGCTTTGAAGAAGGCACGCAGCACCGGTGCGCGGGTTTCATTTGATCCAAATATCCGGCCGATGCTTTGGGCATCTGTGGATGAAACGCGTTCAACGGTCTCTGATTTTCTCAAATTGACCGACATCGCGTTGCCGAGCTTTGACGACGAGCAAACCCTTTGGGGCGATGCATCGCCAGCGGTGACAATTGGCAGAATAACCTCAGCAGGCGTTTCAGAAGTTGTCGTCAAGAATGGCGCAGGTCCGACTTTCATGCGGAATACCACTGATGAATTCATCCTTGAGACACCTACCATTGCGGATATTCGGGACACATCCGGCGCAGGTGATGCATTCAATGCCGGCTACCTTGCGGCGCGTTTGACGGGGCGGACCGTTGGCGACGCTATTGGGTGTGGCCAAAAACTGTCGGGTGAAGTGATCCAGCATTTTGGCGCACGCATTCCCAAGGGTAGCATTCCAGTGTCTCAGTTTTGACTTAAGCGGCCCCAGATCGCTAAGAACAGGATTAGTCAGCAACACGGAATAAGCGGACAGTGCAATTGGCGACTGGCGACAAATCGAACGTCGACATTGCAAAGCCAGCCCGCTCCTCATTTGCGACAAACACGTAGCGCACGCCCCATTCCTCTATGAACGCTCGGCTGCCATCTTCACCAAGTCGGCCTGATGCCATGTTCCGCGGCTCCATGAGTGTTCTCAAACCATTCTGTGCGCCTAGTTGTGCGACAAGCGTATCATTCCCCAGCACAAGCACCCGGCTATCGGTCTGACCTGAAAGGCATGTTTCCAGTTGAGTACCTAGTGCGGGCGCATCGAATTCCTGCCAGCGCGCCTGTTTAAGTATTCCGTTCCTTTCAATCGAACGCGAAGCTGCATGAATTGCGTTACCCAAATTCACAACTGCAATCAAAGCAAAGAAACAGCTGCCAAAGAAAAAACGTTGCTGCTTGGATGTTCCCTGAATGGTCAAGCTAGCGCCGAGCAGCAATATCAACGACCAAGCACTGGCAGAAAAGTACCGTTGATCAAAGTAGCCCGTCAGGATTTGCGGAACCAAGAGCAGAAGCATTACGAAGGCAAAGAAGGCAACAACCTTTTGGTGGCGTAGACTGGTTGCGGATCTCTTAGCATTGATCCCGCTACTGGCAACGCGCACCAACCCTATAAAGGATGCCAAACAGGCAGCGCTGAATAAGACGATCAAGCTCATTGGGGTCAAAAGCTCGAGCGTTATAACCTTTAATAATCCTACTGTATTGCTTGCAAGTTTTGCGATCCAACCGCCAAAGTCATCATGCAGTGTCGGCTGTGCGACGGGCCACCAGTCGGTAACAAATGCAGCAAGATCAGGTGAGCGTGCAACACTGGTGTTGTCAGAGACGAACGGTACGCCAAAATGGCTAAAAGAGTACCAGACCCAAGGTGATGCCGCCACGCATGCTCCGGCAAGCAATGACGCGGCCAATGCTGGTCGCCTTGTCAGGATTAACACCACCAGTGCAAGCAATGGCGGTAGGAATATGGCGTCAAATCGGTTCAGAACTGCCAGCCCCGCGACTAATCCAAGGAGAAAGGCTGTTCCAACCTTGAGCTGTTGGAAGTGCATAAGTGCTATCAGGACAAGCACGAAAATAACCAACTGCAGTGGGATAGCGCGCCCACCAAGCAACTCGCCGAGTAACATGCTTGGATTTATCAAAAGCGCCAAGGCTGCTGCATAACCGACCAATGGTGCAGCTAAATACTTTCTTGCGACACGCTCGGATAGGAATGCGAAAGCAAGGAACGCCAAGAATGCGATAACGTATCCGCCACGTGCACCCGTGCCCAGCAATGCGTCAAACCCAGCGATAAGTGCTGGGTAGAGCGGTGGGAAAGAAGATGAAAACTCTGAATCGGTCCAAAAGGCGCGGAAGTGGCTGAACCTATAGAAGTCACCAAAGAAAGTTTGTGAAAGTTCGAAATAGGCCCAACTGTCTGGTGAGTAGCGCGGTTTGCCTAGTCGACTGAGGAACCATGCTGCAATGATGATCAGGGTGACTGTCGCTGCTAGACGGGGCCAACGCAATCGGGCCGCCTCGTCCGGGACATATCCGCCTGTGGCTGCGCTGACAGCTTGCCCCAGAAGTTCTAGCTTGGCCCGTTGACCTGTGATCTTGGTTGGTATTTTTTCGTTCGCAGGATAGCGGCGTTCAACCGGCACTTGCCCGACTTTCAGGCCAAGTTGGCCAGCGCGGGTCGTCAAATAAAACGGCAATTCGTAGTTCATGAATGTATCGCGGAACGGCTTAACCCTAGGATCGCAAAGATACTTGGCAGAATATGCCCGAAACCCGTTGGTTGTGTCTTTGAACCAATGCCGGCCAGCAAAGCTGAGCATCGGGGCGTGTATCAGTCGATTGCCCACTATACGTTCAAAAGGCGTGTTTTCCGCAACTCCGCCTGGTAGATAACGCGACCCTTGCACATAGTCACAGCCCGCTTCGAGCTCTGCAATCATTTCAGCGATGCCGTCCAGTCCATCCTTGCCGTTACCATCAATCGTGACAATCCCAGCATAGCCCTCCAGCAAGGCCCAACTATAGGCCATGCGTAACTGCGCGCTCAGTCTCCCCGGTCCGACCTTGGTCAGCACCGCACGCACAGGCATGGTCGAGATGAAGTCGGGATCCAAAGATCCGTCTGTAGACCCTCCATCTGCAACAACAATATCGATGGGATAGCGGCAGTCTTTCAAACATTGCAATTGGCGTTGAATACGCGTGCCCTCGTTCATCACCGGGATGATAAGCACATAGTTATGCGATTTGGGCGCCAAGATATTTGTGGCAAAGTCTGGCAATTGCCAATCTTCAGTCGCAAGGGCAGCTGATGTCATGGTCGTTCCGATCCGTTACTGTCATTTTAGACGGCCTCGAAAGCAACCTATCGAGAAATGAGGTAATTCACCGTGAATTGCATCACTTTGGCTAGCGTTAGCGACAAGCTTATCACGGTGACAAGTGATCATTCAATCCAATCACGTCAATGGAACTCAAACACAGCACTAGGTATTTGGTTTCGCTTTCTGCAAATACGCGTCCATAGCTGGCTTATAAGCGGCCAGCTCGTCTCGAACTGCGGCAAACCGGTGCAGACGGGCGTCATAGGCCAAAACAGTTTCGGGCCATTTGATTTGTAAGCCGCAGGCGGCCTCGAACGCTCTGATCCAAGCAAAAGTCACGGCGAAGCCGCAGTCACAAAGCCAAAGCTTGTCCTCGTCCAAAGTCGCGTGCGACAACAGCAAATCCAGAGCAGATAGGTGTCGCGACAGGGCTTCTCCAGATGAGGCTACGACGGCAGGATCGCGTGTCTCGTGAGCCACTTGCGGATAAAACGCCCGCACTGCTGGTTCTAACCGTGTGTCGTGAAACCGGCCTTTTTCGCGGGCTTTCGCACGCGGTCGCATGTCGTCAGGCAACATCGGGATGTCGGGGAACGCTTCGTTCAAATACTCCGCTATTGCCTCTGAGTCGCCAAGTTGAAAACCATCGTGAATCATCGCAGGCAAATTCCCTGACGGCACGATCGCGCGATATTCATCAGACCCATACCCGCCCGGTGGGGGCAGTTCTTCCCAAGAAATTCCCTTGTGACGCATCATCACACGCAGTTTGGCGCAGTAAGTGGCAACGGGAACGGAATAGATCGTCAACATGGGCATGTCCCTTTATCAATAAAAAAGGGCCAGCTGCACGTGCAGCTGGCCCCAAAAATCTTATGGCGGCTACTCGGCCAAAAGCTGCCATTTCGTGCCAAGCTCGTCAAAGAAACCCTGCTCTTGCTTAAGCGTGATCCAAGTGTTCACGTAATTGATCCAGACCTGATCGGCTTGTGGCATCAACATCGCGATTGGAGTCGGTGAGCGGCCCTCAGAGACAGGCACGATCATCAGTTGGTCGTATTGCGCGACCAGTTTGTTGGCTTCAACGTTTGAGGTGATGTTCGCATCTGCGCGACCCGACAGGACCTCTTGGAAGTCACGTGCAGGTGCTTCGACAATGCGGTGTACCGCATCGGGGAAATATTCCTTCACTTGTGTCTCTTGGGTCGTACCCAATGTTGCTGCCACAGAGACATCAGCATTGTTCAGATCTTCCCAAGTGCTGAAGCGATCGGCGTTTTCCTTCAAGGTCAATGGGACCGTCGCCAAAGAAAAGTAGCTGATCGAATAACCGGCTGCTTTCGCGCGTGCGGGCGAAACAGATGCAGACCCTGTGATGTGATACTGACCAGACGTCACGCCAGCCACGAGCGTTTTCCAATCTGTTGGGACGAATTCCACTTCAACGCCCAGATCAGTCGCCAGTTCCGTCATCACGTCGATGTCGTAGCCTTCGTAGTCGTTTGTCGTGATGTTGCGCATGGACATTGGGTTCCAGTCACCCGTTGTACCAACCTTCAAAACGCCGCTGCTGAGAATGTCGTTCAATGCAGATTGCGCAGTCGCCTGCACGCCGCTCACGGCCAAAACAACCGTTGCGGCAACAATTTTCAATAATTTCATCATTTTCCCTCGTTTGATCTATCTTTGTTCTCTATTTGCCTGACAGAAAGGGGAATGCAAAGTGTTCAAAGCTGAATTGCCCGCGACCAATTGTTCACACGTTCGTAATCACCAGAAAGATGCAGCCCCCATGACAGCTGATGCCACGCTTATCGAAATGCACAATGTATCGAAGTATTTTGATGACTTTCAGGCACTTAAAGAGGTGTCATTGGATGTGGCACTGGGCGAACGCGTCGTCATTTGTGGTCCTTCCGGATCGGGCAAGTCGACTTTGATCCGGTGCATCAATCGGCTAGAGGCGCATGAAAGTGGTGACATCATCGTTGATGGCGTGACTTTGACCGACACCCCCGAGAGTCTGGAACAAATTCGCGGGAATGTCGGAATGGTGTTCCAGCAGTTCAACCTGTTTCCGCATCTGACGGTCATCGACAACCTGACGCTTGGTCCGCGCCGTGTGCTGGGATTGTCTGATGAAGAGGCAAAAGCACGCGCAATGAAGTACTTGGAACGCGTGCAGATCCCTGATCAAGCCGACAAATTCCCACGGCAGCTTTCGGGCGGCCAACAACAGCGCGTCGCGATTGCCCGCAGTTTGTGTATGGAGCCACGCATCCTTTTGTTTGACGAGCCGACGTCGGCGCTTGATCCTGAGATGATTGCAGAAGTTCTTGAAGTCATGACCGAGCTGGCAGCAAGCGGGATGACGATGATTGTCGTCACCCACGAGATGGGATTTGCCCGGCGTGTCGCCAACAAAATGGTCTTTATGGACAAAGGTGAAATTGTCGAAATTGGCGCGCCTGAGGATGTCTTTACAGCACCTAAATCAAAGCGTTTTGCGACGTTCCTGCAGCAAATCATCAACCACTAGGCCGCTGATATGAAACGCATTCTTATTCTGATCCCGCTTCTATTTCTGCTGTCTGGTTGTTCTGGCAACTGGGGCTGGTACGTCGTTGACCCTACCACTACGAATGGGGCTTCAAACCTGCGCTTTATGATCAGTGGGGCCTATTACACGATCCTGATGTCGGTCACGGCAATCTGTATTTCTGTTGTCGTGGGCTTGTTGATTGCCTTGCCGGGCTTGTCAAAGAAACGTGGGTGGCGTGCGATTAACCGCACTTACGTCGAAATTGTCCGTTCCGTCCCGATCCTCGTTCTGCTGTTGTGGGTATACTACGGCTTGCCGCAACTGAGCGGCATTACCCTTAATGTGTTTTGGGCTGGCGTGCTGGCACTGGCGCTATCTGACAGCGCCTTCCAGGCCGAAATCTTTCGGGGAGGCATTCAATCGATTGGCAAGGGGCAATACGAGGCCGCGCAATCCATCTCGCTGAACTACCGCGATACGATGCGCTATATTATCCTACCCCAAGCGATCCGCCGCATTCTACCCGCGCTGGGCAACCAACTTGTCTATATGTTGAAGATGTCATCGCTGGTGTCGGTAATCGGGATGCAGGAATTGACCCGCAAAGCCAACGAACTTGTTGTCACTGAATACAGGCCTTTGGAAATCTACACGATATTGGTGCTAGAATATCTCGTGCTGATCTTGATCGTTTCTGCCGGTGTCAGGTGGCTTGAACGCCGCATGAATAGCAGCGAGGCCTAGAGCGTGGCCAAAGATGACCTGACCACAGGCCCGATGATCCTTCACTTCAAGAACCTCGCGATCCCCGCCGCTTTGGGGATGCTGTTCACGACGCTCTATAATGTGGTCGATGTTTATTACGCAGGGCAGTTGTCGACCGAAGCACAGGCTGGCTTGGCGATCGGATTCCAAGCGTTCTTCATCCTTATGGCCGTGGGGTTTGGACTTGGTTCAGCTCTCAGCGCGCTTGTCAGTAACGCGAAAGGGCGCAAGGACAGTTCTGGAACGCGCGCACTTGCCGCGCAAGGTCTGAGCTTTGGCATTCTCGCCACGCTTACGCTGATGTTGGTCGGTGCGATTGCCGGGCCGCACCTTATTGCGCTGGTGTCCGAGCCGGGTGGTTACCGCGATGCTGCACAAGGTTACTTCAATTGGCTGATCTTTGCCTTGCCCGGTTTTTTTCTGGCCTATGGCGGTAATGGTATTTTGCAGGCGCATGGCGACAGTTTGTCGATGCAACGTGCGATGATGGTCGCTTTTTTCGCCAACATCGGACTGAACCCTTTGATGATGTTCGGCATTCCCGGCTTGTGGGACGGCATGGGTTTCAACGGTATCGCCGTTGCGACCATCCTAAGCCAAACCGGTGTCATGTTCTTCATTCTCAGCCGCGTGCTGAAACTGGAGATAATGACCGGCGTCCAGTTGTCTGATTTGAAGCCTGATTGGGCGAGCTACCGCGCGATTATTGGCCAGCTTTTACCAGCGAGCACCGCAATGTTTGTCATGTTCATTTCGGGCTTTGTTGTACAATTCGCTTTGAAGGATTTTGGCGGCAGCGCGATCGCCGCATACGGCGTCGCATTGCGCATTGAACAGATTTTGCTGCTGCCCGTTCTGGGAATGACCGGTGCACTGTTGCCAATTGCGGGTCAGAATTTCGGGGCCGAACAATTCGACCGCGTCCGCGAGGCGTTGTTCTTTTGCTGGAAACTTGGCTTTGCGATGACGCTTGTCGCGACCCCTACACTTTGGTTTGGCGGTGGTGTTGCCATGCGGTTATTCACCGACGATCCTGACGTGATTGCCGTTGGAGTAAGCTACTTGCGCGTCGATGGTTTCTTGTTTCCGATCTACATGATGCTCTTTTCGATCAATTCGCTTCTACAAGCGTTGCAGCGTCCGATCTGGACCCTTTGGATCAGTATTTACCGCCAAGGTTTCGGCGTCGCGTTCTTCATTTGGATATTTATTGGGGTGTTTGATTTTGACGTTTGGGGTGTTTGGTTTGGTATCGCCACGGCTGTCACAAGTGGCTGGATTATTGCGTTGTTTGTGGCAAACGGTGTGGCGAAACAGAATATGGGCGGGCTTGCACGCGTCAGTGCCTAACAGCGCAGGCTATTCGCCACGCGCCTCTTTCGCGGTTCCATAGACTGGTAAATCCGCAGCCGTCTTACCGTGTGCCGCCATCAACGTGTCGCGAACAAAGGCGATGTGGGCTGTTTCTTCGATGATCTCGGCTAAATACTGCGCCGCTATCAGCGTTTTTCCGACGCCGATTGTGCCATGATTGGCAAGCACAGCGGCGCGAATGGAAGGGTCTTTGAACACCGGACTGATTTCGACCTCGGTTTGTGGACCCCCGTTTTCAGACAGGGGGATCAACGGCATACGCCCAATTTTTTCGATTGTTTGCACAGTCAAGCAAGGGATCTCGATCCCGGCACTGGCAAAGCCTGTTGCCCAAGGGCTGTGGCAATGTACGATTGCGTTGATGTCAGGGCGAATGCGGTAAAGATCAAGGTGGAAGTCCATGTCCTTGGATGGCTTGAACTGCGTTTGCTCAATCGTTCCGTCCAGATGCACCACTTGCAGATTGTCACGGGTACATTCGGCAAAGCCAACGCCGGACGGTTTGATCACGATAGCGTCTGCACTGGATAAACGAACCGAAAGGTTCCCACCCGCATTGGTTTGCAGCCCTAGGTCAAAGCAGCGCCGCGCAGACCAGATCAGGGCGTCTTTTTTGGCTTCGATGTCGGACGGGTCAAGCATGGGGTGTTTCCTTTGTTATGGCGTCTAGTGCGTCAACGGCAGCATCGGCCGTGGCGCTGTCATTGATGTGTCCAGGCAAACGGGTCAGTGGAATGTGCGTTTCCAAGGTGTCAGCAAAGGCATGGCGCAAGGCTTCGCTTTCAATCGCGCCGCCAGTGCGGTCTTCGGACGAAAAGCCACCCATAGGGATTAAGACCCGCACAGGGGCGGTTGCCTGGTTCAAGGCCTCACCCAGAATATTGGCGCACTTGACCATCTCATCTTGGGTGCATTGCACATGGGTGAACAACGGCGAATGCGCATAGTGCGGGCGCGCCCGGTAGGTTTCGGGCATCAAGGCAGGCTCGCCCATCCCGATGAAATTCACGCCTCCCGGCAAGACCACACGTGGCAAATGCCCCATACTGGTGAACCGCCCCGGCATGTTGGCATTGATACCAGCGATATAGCATCGGGTTAATTCATGCGGTGTATAGTCGATGACCGATTTGAATGCGCCATTCGTGGCCCAGCGGGCAAAGGCAGCGCCGCCAAAGCCATTGGCATGGAAAACGGTCACCTCATTGCCGGTCTGCCGCAAGCGTGCACAAAGCGCATCCGTGCCCGGACCTGTCACGCCCAGCGACGTCACTCCAATCGATGGAGACAATGAGGCCGGTCCGGTCGGCAAGGTCGCGTGATATAGCCCGCCTGTGATCGCCGCAGCCTGATCTAAAGCAGCCCGTGTCGTTGCGTTCAAACCGCACAGATCAGCGACAGTTGGCACCAAGACAATGGCGCTATCAGCCATAATATAACGGGGGTCAAATGGCAGTGTGGTGACCAACACTTTTGGCATCGCCAGGGGAAGGGATTTCAGCACACGCAAAGCAATTTGCCCGCCCGTGCCGCCCCCAATGGCAACAACCATTCGTCTACCCGTTTGGGGTTTTTGGGAAATCTCGGCAATGGCGCGTTCCGTAGCCTTTACCATGCCCGCAATCTTGGCGTCTGGCGCCCATTGCGCGCCACCTGCGTGCAGCGAGATATCGCAAGTCTCCACCGGGACGCCAAGTGCTGTTAGGGCGGTGATTAGATAATCGGCCTCTTCCTGCTTTGTATCGTAAGTGGCTAGCAGTAGGACGCTCATTACCCCTTCACGGCCCCCGCTGTCATACCCGTGATGATTTGACGGCTTGCGACGAAGGTAAAGATAATCGGCGGCACAGCCAACAACATGCCGGTGGCCATGATCACGCCCCAGTCGATGTCGAATTCGGTCAAGCTGTTCACGATTGTTACTGGCACAGTCCGACTATTGCGATCTGATAAAGCGTTGGCCAGTAGGAACTCATTCCACGCCACGCGGAAGGTAAAGATCGACGCCGCAGCAATGCCCGGTTTGATCAGCGGTAACACCACAAGGAAAAACACTTGGAACGGGCCTGCGCCATCCATGCGCGCGGCTTCTTCCAGTTGGATTGGCACTTGGACGATGAAGCTTTGCAAAATCCAGATCACAAATGGCAGGTTCAGGGCGACATAGACCAAAATGATCCCGCCCCGTGATCCATCGATGCCGAACTGGAATGTCCAGATGCCAAAGACAGGCACCAACAGGACCGCTGGTGGGACCATACGCATCATCAGCGTCCACATCGAGACGACGTCGCGGCCCATGAACCGGAACCGGACCAGCGCGTAGGCCGCCATTGTGCCAATAATCAGTGTGATCGCAGTTGAAACCAACCCGATGATCAACGAGTTCATCAGCGCGCGCCCAAAGGTTGGGTCACAGCGGCGCAGGTGTTCAGGCTCGTACCATAGGAAATCGCACAGTGCGGTTTCATAATTCCGCAGTGTCGGCATGAACAACAGGCTAGAGCTGTCAGACATGATATCGACATTCAGTTTCAGCGACGTGACCAGCATCAGATAGATCGGGCCAATGGCCATCACCACAAGGCAGATCAGCAGAACGTAAAAGGCCGGGTTTTGGCGGTCGTATGTTTGCGTGCTCATGCCTCTTCCTCCACCCGGCGCAGGCGGGCTGCACGGGCGTCTTGCGCTTTGTTGTAGATGAACATGGTGAAGGTCAGGATCAGCAAGACGATCAACAACAGGTTCGACATGGCCGCCGCTTCGCCCAATTCGCGAAATTCCGACGCGGTGCGGTTGATGCGCAGCGACAGGATTTCGGTTGAAAGACCCGGACCGCCGTTGGTCATGACTAAGATCACCTCAAGCACTTTGAAGCTGTCGATCAGGCGCAATAGCAGAGTCACGATCAAGACAGGCAACATCAGCGGCAGCTTGATATAGATGATCTGCTGCCACCCGGTGGCACCATCGATCTTGCTCGCCTCGATAGCCGACTGAGGAAGCGACTGAAGAGCGGCCAAAGACAAAATGAAAATAAAGGGCGTCCATTGCCACACATCTGCGATGACCACAGATGCAAAGGCCCAATCACCGTCGGACAACCACGGCACACCGTCAAAGCCCCAAGATTTGAGCGTCTTGTTAAAGATGCCAACAGTCGGGTGGTACATGTAGCGCCACATCAGACCCACAACGATGGGCGCGATCATCATGGGTAGGATGAACAGGGTCCGCAGCACAGACATGCCCCGGATGTTGCGATCAAGCAGCAACGCCAAACCGACGCCCAAGAACATTTCCACCGTCACAACAACGGCTGCGAATTTCAGAGTGACGCCAAGGCTCTCGCGGAAGGCCGGATCACCGAATAATTTGAAGTAGTTCCGCAGACCCACAAAATCCGCTTCGCCGATCCGTTGACTGGGGTTCCAGTCTAGAAAGCTGGCGTAAATCATGTAGCAAATCGGATAGAACAGCGCGAAGGCCAAGACCAATCCGGCGGGCGCCAGAAACAGGTATGGGGTCATGCGGTTCGTGCTGGCGATGCTCATGAACGCGGGCCTTTTATGGTCGTTGGGGAAGGGCAATTGGGCCAGCGCAAGTCAATGCGCCAGCCCAATCAGGGAGGTTACTGCCAAGTGTAGTAGCCGGCTTCTTCCATTGTGGCGCGTGCTCGCTCTGCCACACCATCAAGCGCTTCTTGTGGATCCAGACCTTCGGTCAGAACCTGGCTCATGGTCGTGCCGATGTCCGCATTGATTGTACCCCAAGTTGGGATGATCGGACGCCAGTCTGGGTCAGCGTATTGCAGTGCTTCACCAAATGTAGCCGAGTATGGATACTTTTCGTTCAAGGCCGCATCTTGGTAGGTCGAGAAGCGTGACGGGTTGCCGCCTTCCATTGCGATGGCAAGGTCTTGTTCTTTGCTGGTCAGCCACTGCATCAGCAGGAACGCTGCTTCTTTGTTTTGCGCGTTTGATGGAATGCCGATGCCGAAACCACCTGTTTGCGAACCACGGCGCACACCTTCGGGGTGCATCGCGTAGCCTACGTTACCCACAACTGTGGACCGGCTTGGATCTTCAAAGCCTGCTGCAAAAGCAATCGAGTCCATGAACATCGCAGCGTTACCTTGCTGGAATGCAGCGGCAGCTTCGGCTGGGCCGAATGTTGTGCCACCTTCAGGACCACAATCCACGATGGTTTTCAGCGCGTTTGCAGCTGCAACACCTTCGGGGCTATTGATGATCGGGTTCCATTCAGCGTCAAAGACGCGACCGCCCAATGGGGCGAGGTGAAGCAAGAACGCGTGGCTGGCTTGGTGGCCAGATGCCGCACGGGATGCCATGCCGCCCATACCTGGCTCTAGCTCAGGAATTTGGCATGCCACTTCTAGCAGCTGATCATAGTTGGTTGGCACATCGATGCCGTGCTTTTCAAAAATGTCTTTGCGGTAGGCCAAGACGGATGTTTCAGCACCGAACGGGATACCGAAAAGCGAACCAGTTTGACCGGGCAGATAACCCTTTTCGCCACCGGCAACGCCAATGTTCGCCACATAGCCGTCAATCAAGTCGCTCGCGTCATAGTTTGGATCAGCAAGGCGCGGATTCATGAAATACTTGGCAAGGTTTTCCAGCTGGTCTGCAAAGACATAATCAGCCTTTGAGAAAACAACGTAGGCGATCAAGTCATAGTCGCCTTCGTCTTTCGTCAGCTCGAGCGTCTGACGCTCGCGCATTTTGAGGTACTGAAGCTGATCAACCTCGACTTCGATGCCTGTCTGCTCTGTAAACTCGGGCAGAACTTCCAAGACCGCGTTGTAGTGCGGGTGCGCAGGAAAGTTCACGACCAGTGTCGTGCCCTCGTACGGCGCATAGACGTCAGCCGTATGGCCGTCGGCGTATGCAGCACCCGTGTAAGTCATCGTCACTGCAATAGCAGCAGACCAAACTTTGTTCGTCGTTATCTTCATTTCATCCTCCCAGATGGTTGTGGGCCGCCGTTACGACCCCTCATTCAGACTGCCCTAGAGGGCGGCCTCAGTTTGTGGATCAAAGAGATGGACTTCATCACCTTGCACCGTGAATTCACGCTCTTCGCCGACCCGGATGGGCGCGACGCTGTTCACTTCGATAGCAATCTGTTGTTCGCCGAGTTTGGAAATCAAGACGGATTGCGCACCGATATATTCGGATAATATGACAGGCATCTTCAGACCACCGGGCCCTTCAGCAAAGCCTGATGGACGGATGCCCAAATGAATGTTGCGACCCTTGTGGGCCTGCAAGGCGCCTTTGCGACTGTCAGGCAATGGAATTGCAAACCCATCACCGCGGGCCATGATAACGCCGTCTTCGTCCGACAACTCTGCGTTCAGGAAATTCATAGTTGGTGACCCGATAAAGCCCGCTACAAACTTGTTTGCGGGGCTGCGGTACAGTTCCTCAGGCGTGCCCGCCTGCATAATCTCACCAAACTTCATCACGACAATCTTGTCGCCCAAAGTCATCGCTTCGACCTGATCATGGGTCACGTAGATCATGTTCTTTTTGATGCGTTGCGACATCAGCGCCAGTTCTGCGCGCATCTGTCCACGGAGCTTCGCATCAAGGTTTGACAGCGGTTCATCAAACAAGAATGTGCCCGCATCACGGACTAACGCACGGCCCATCGCAACACGTTGACGCTGTCCACCGGACAACTCCGCTGGTTTGCGATCCAAATACGCGGTCAGGTCCAGCGTTGCCGCAACTTC
This sequence comes from uncultured Paracoccaceae bacterium, assembly GCA_947488605.1. Taxonomy (GTDB): domain Bacteria; phylum Pseudomonadota; class Alphaproteobacteria; order Rhodobacterales; family Rhodobacteraceae; genus Yoonia. Next base: position 152,991 of record CANKZJ010000004.1, read on the forward strand.
TTTGACGCGCGTTTCAATGTCGGACTTGTTCATGCGCGCAAGGCGCAGGGCAAACGACATGTTTTTGGCAACGTTCATATGTGGGTAAAGCGCGTAGTCTTGGAACACCATCGCTAGGTCACGTTCTTTGGGCTCCAACTGCGACACATCACGATCGCCGATCATAATCTCGCCACCAGTCACACTTTCAAGTCCGGCAATCATCCGCAGGGTTGTCGACTTACCGCACCCCGAAGGTCCAACCAGAACGGTAAACTCGCCATCAGCCATCTCTAGATTGAGATTTTCGATCACGTTCACCGCGCCATAGTCTTTTCGCAAATTCTGCAGTCGTATTTCTGGCATGCGCCGGAATCTCCCCCTCGTCGTAGCCGAAGGAATATTACTTTGTATACAAAAGCAACCAAAAATATCCAGAGATGTCACTTTTGGTGGTTTGGAGGGTGAAAACATGCTAGCCAAGCGAAGCACACGCTAAAATAGGAGTGCGAAATGGACCGTCCAAACCCTTTGGCCCGGGAATCTACATGGCAAAGAATTGAAAGCGTTTTGCTTGATGATATCGCTGGTGGATCGCTGCAACCCGGTGAACGCCTTGACGAGACAAAGTTGGCTGAGCGGTTTGGGGTATCGCGAACGCCAGTGCGTGAGGCGCTCAGTCGGCTGACCGCTCAAGGTGTTCTGGTAACCGGCGAAAAACGTGGTGTGCGCGTCGCGCAGTATTCCCGCGAAGAATTAGCGCAGATGTTTGAAGCTATGCAAGAGATAGAAAGCGTTTGCGCACGCCTTGCAAATCAAAGGCTTACGCTGCTGGCGCGATCAGAAATTGAAACAGCACAGGCCGAGTGCAAAGCCGCAGCTAAGGCCAATGATCGCATCGCCTACATCCGTGCAAATGAAGCCCTACATCTTTCCATCTACCGCGCAACGGATAACCAATACATCTTTGACCTGGCCTCTGGCTTTCGCCGCAAGACGGGTCCATTTCGCGCCAAGAAGCTTGAGACACAAGCAGATCTGCTGGCCTCGGTTCAAAATCACGAGGTGCTGTTGGCTAAGATTTTTTCTGGCGACAGTCAGGTCGCCGTTGACGGTATGCGTGAACACATGACCGAAAGCTTTATGCGTGTTCTGGCGGTAAACAGCTAAACCCTTGCATGCTGTTGCGGAAAATTCACCGTCAAGTGTAGACACTCGTAAATTTTTGTATACAAATATGAGGACTCGTATTTGGAGGACCCCATGGGCGTTGCTGAGACCAAGATTTATCCGATCAACACTGGTTGGCTGGAAGCCGATCTAGGCACTTATATTTTCTGGAAAGGGCCGGCGGGCAAGAAAATCTGGAATCCAGTTTATTGCCATTATGTCGACACTGGAACACATAAAATCCTGATCGATACTGGTCTGTGTGACGAAGAACGCGCCACAATGTACCACCATAAATGCGATAAGCGCGGATGCCTGCAAGTGCACGAACATCTTGAGCAAAAGCTGGGCGTTCACCCTGATGAGATTGATGCTATCGTGTTCACTCATCTGCACTGGGACCACGTGCAGAACATGAAGCAGTTCAAAAACGCACGCTACATTGCGCCAAAGGCTGAAATCGAGATGGCCTACAACCCGCTGCCTCTTTACTACCGCACATATGAATGCGGCATCCTCGACATTGAACCCGCCTATGCCGGTTGTGTGTTTGAAGCGGTCGAGGACGAATGCGAGGTTCTGCCTGGCATCACAATGTTCCATACACCCGGACATTCGGTCGGGCACATGGCCGTGACGGTTGCGACCTCCGCAGGCGATATCGTTGTCGCGGGTGATGCAATCTTTCAAGAGCGCAACATGGAACCCAACCCAGATGAGAAATGGCGCTATTGGGTACCCGCCCGCTTTGTAAATTCATTTGAGGGCTGGAAATCTGTTGAAGAGCTCGACAAGCGTGCTGACTATATTCTTGCGTGCCATGACAAAGTGGCCAATGCGCGGTCAGACGTCTTCCCTTATGAAGGCATGCCTTTGCGCAAGCGCCGTCAGGTGATCCCCGGCTATCAGTTCTATTTCGGCGATATGCCCGCAGGTGCGGTCGACAAAGCGGCACCGGCGTTGACCAAAGACGAGGCCGACGCGTATATCGCAGCCCTTGTTCCGCCAACACCTGACCCGTGACACAACTGGTCGACAGTATCGGCCAGATCGCTGATCAGTTCGACGCGATTGTTCTGGACCAATGGGGTGTGCTGCACGATGGCAGTGCGCCTTATCCCGCTGCCTTGGACGCGCTTGAAGCTCTTGCCGCATGTTCTGTCAAACTGGGCGTGTTGTCCAATTCGGGCAAACGAGCCGCACCGAATGCGGACCGCATTGCCGCGATGGGCTTTGATGCGACTGTGTTTGATTGTGTCATGACATCGGGTGAAGCGCTTTGGCGCAGTTTTGCGACCGGTGCGGAAACTGCAAAGACTCTTTTTGCGATTGAAGGCAAAGCAGGGGATGCTGAGCATTGGGCACAGGGTTTGCCAGTCACAATGACCAACGACCCAATGAAAGCCGAAGCCATTTTGTTGATGGGGCTGCCTGACGGCACGCCACCAGACGCTTATGATGTGCTGTTGCAGACTGCGCTTGCGGGACAACTACCGCTTTACTGTTCCAATCCGGATTTCAGCTCGCCGCGTGGTGGTGGCACTTATGTGATGTCACCGGGCGCGTTAGCGGATCGCTATGCGAAAATGGGTGGCACCGTACATCTATACGGCAAACCGCATCTGCCTATCTTTGCGTCCATGCAAACGGTGCTTGGGTGTGCGGCCCCGCGGATCTTAATGGTGGGTGACAGCATGCATCACGATATTGCGGGCGCACAAACGGCGGGGTGGGCCAGTTTGTTGATCCGCTGTGGCATCCATGCGCCCGATATAGACGAAAATAGCATCGCCGCTGATGTCAACGCACTCGCGTTGGCCAATGCCATGCCCGCCCCTGATTTTTCACTTTCCGATTTGAGGTAACCCTATGGATGACCTGCTCAGCCCTGCTTTCCGCGCCTTATCTGCGCGCCTTGGCCAAGACCCTCTGCGGGTGCAAGGTCCGGGCGGCAACACCTCGATCAAATCTGATCATGTCATGTGGATCAAAGCATCCGGGACAGAGCTTGCGGATGCTGAAACGCAGCCGATTTTTGTGGCTGTTGATCGCCATGCGGCCAAGGAAGAGGCGGCGGGCGCTGGCGACGGCACATGCAAAGCGACCGTGCTTGACCCCGCAAATACGCTGCGCCCGTCAATCGAAACAACATTCCACGCAGCCCTTGATTGGCCAGTGGTGGCGCACACCCATTCGATCGCGACTTTGGTGCATGCAATCAGTCCCGAGGGCCGCAAAGAGGCCGCGGCAAAGCTCGCTGATCTGCCTGCGATCTTTGTGCCTTATGCAAAACCCGGCTTGCCACTGACCCGCGAAATTCTGGCACGTGCCACCGCAGAGACCCAAATTGTCGTGCTTGAAAACCATGGTCTGATTTGTTGCGGTGCCAGCGTCGAAGAGGTCGCTGCGATCATGGACGAGGTGGAACGCCGATTGAAGCTGCCCACCAACATCGTCCCTGAGCAGGTCAACGGCCCCGTGCTGGAAGGGTTTAAGTTACTGGCAGAAAGCTGGATTGCGCATGATCCGCGCGCCTGCGAACTGGCACTTTCCGGATCATACTACCCCGATCACGTCGTATTCTTAGGGCCGGCGTTGCCGCAGTCTGATCATGACGGCAACCCACCTGTCATATTGATCCCCGGTGAAGGTGTGTATTTGCGCGATGGGGCGACATCTTCTCAACGTGCCATGATCAAATGCTTGTCGGATTGTCTGTCGCGTTTGCCAACCGCTTGGCAAGTCGCAGCGATCGGTGCAGATGCAGAAGCTGAATTACTGAATTGGGATGCAGAGAAATACCGCCAAGCTTTGGCCGCGCGCGCATGACGGGTCTGTCTCTCGGGATTGATTTAGGCACATCTGGCGTACGCACGGCCGTGCTTGATCCAGACGGCATTGTGCTAAGTTCCGCCAAAACTGCGCATTTGCCGCAAGATACCGATAATATCGACGCAAGCAAATGGTGGACGGCCGTCAAGAACTGCATCATTTTGCAAGGCCGAGCTTTGGCCGAGATGGGTCTCGATATTCGGGCGGTCGAACGCGTCGGCGTTGACGGCACATCTGGGACGATAGTTCTGACCGACGCCGCATTGCGACCTGTCACGCCTGCATTGATGTATGACAGCGCGGGCTTCTTCGCCGAAGCCGCCGAAATTGAAAAGCACGCACCACAGGTTCATATCACCCAAGGGACGAATTCTGCGCTTGCCCGTGCGTTGCGGTTGCAGGCTTTTGATATTGAGAACGCGGCCGTCCATTTGTTGCACCAAGCGGATTTGATTATCGCGCATTTACGTGGAGTTGGTGGGGTGAGCGATGAAAATAACACGCTCAAGCTGGGGTTTGATCCTGAGTTAGGCGACTGGCCGGACTGGTTTGAAAAGACAAGCCTGCGCATGCCGATCTTGCCTAAAGTCGTGCCCGCAGGTGCGCCCTTGGGGCAGGTATCGTCCGCTGTTGCGGCAGAGCTAGGGCTGAGTGCTCAGGTCACCGTTCATGCGGGCACAACTGATAGCATCGCTGCATTTTTGGCGGCCTCCCCATTAGAAGTCGGCAATGCTGTTACATCGCTCGGAACGACATTGGCGATCAAAATCCTGTCCCGGAACAGAATAGATGTTCCCAACATGGGCCTTTATTCCCATAAAGTGGGTGATGCATGGTTGGTCGGTGGTGCCTCGAATACCGGGGGTGGAGTTCTGGCGAAACTGTTTGATCCAGATGCGTTGGTGGCCTTGTCCGGCCAGATTGACCCTACCGTTTCAAGCACGCTTGATTACTACCCTCTGATAAAACCGGGGGAGCGATTTCCAGTAAATGATCCGACGCTCGCACCTCGGCTTTCACCAAGGCCAGAAAGCGATGCGGATTTCCTGCATGGTATTTTGGAAAGCATAGCGCGGATTGAGCGTGCTGGATATGAAGCGATCCAAGCCCACGGCGGGCCAAAGCTTGGGCAGCTTTACACAGCGGGAGGTGGCGCAAGCAATCCGGTATGGACAGCTATCCGGGCGAGGGTGCTTGGGGTTACGCCACAAAGTACGCCATCACAAGAAGCATCTATCGGAACGGCAAGACTGATCGGTTCGTGATGACTGTTTGTGCGCGAATGCGCTGATTAGAACAGCAGTGGCTCAGAGGTCATCATCTTCTGCAGCAAGGATTTGATGTTTGGGGCCGGTGCCGGCGTTATCGCGCACGACAACAATGTCTATGCAAGACTTATAACGCCCAGATGCGTGCATTGGCCGCCGCACCCAAAAAAAGCCAATCATAAGCGTCGCAATGCGATCAAGCCGTTGTTGGTCACTCAGTTTCGTGCAATTTGGCTGAGTGGTCGGTTAATAAATGCCCTGTCGGTCCGCGCTCTTCTAAATTACTTTGCCTAGCTGTTTGTACTTGCCGCGTGGCGCTATGCCCCTAGGGTCTTCCCGATAGTCACACAGCACAAGCGCGCGGAGATCGTGCTTGAGGACATTAGCGGCCTTTAGCGCGACTTGTGCTGGCCTGCTATCTCGCCGCACTTCTTAATCAGTCCGTGTATTGTGTTCTGCATACCCGCATTATGGATTCACTGCCTCGTTTTCATAGGGTACGTTGTTGGTGCGTTTGATACATAAGGCCACTCATTGCGGACTTTCGCTGCACAATGCACCAAGATCAACTGAGCGAACAAAGTCTCGATAAGCACGAGTGCCCAATTATTGGACTGTTGCTGCCACATTGTTGTCAGACATCAGCGACTTAATGCTGCTGACGGTTTTTCATCGTTAGGTTTCGAGTGAATTAAGCGCAACGAGTTTTGGCGACCTTAAGTAGTTCGGCGGTTTTCGCTTTCAATTCCATCTCCAAAGACCTGTTGGCGCTATGAATGCGCCTCTTGTTCAGTCCAACCAGAACAAGTCTTTGGTTAGAGAAAGAGACTAAAAATGAATTTTCTAAGAACTATCGTTTCAACGAATTACATTTTGCCGCGTTCCGCATTTCTCGCCGGGCTTTTTGCCATTTGCAGTTTGCCGGTCTTCGCCCAATCGGCCAATACCGTCACCATCAGATTTGGTGACGGCGATGGGATCACTGGAGAAGTGATTGAAGTGACAGACGATGAAATACAGCTACAGACAACTGTAGGGTCCGTCACCCTACCGCTGTCAGGTACAACCTGCACAGGAGCTGCATGTCCCGGCGCCGCCCGCCAAAACATCGAGGATCTGCCTGTGGTCGTGCTTTCTGCACGTGACGGTTCCTCCCAACTGTTGGGCTACCTGCTGGACATAGTCGATGACCAGTATATCCTTGCGACCGAAGCTGGGGAATTGCGCTTGAATGTCAGTGACGTGAACTGTGCGGGCGAAGCCTGTCTTGATGATCAGCCAGTATTCGAATTCGGCGGTCCAGTCGTTTTGGCAAGTGGGGCGATAACCATCGAAGGCACCTTAACCGGTCTTGATGAAGACGCTTATTTCTTAGAGGTTGACGCGCTGGGTGCCCTACGTGTTTCAAGAGACTTTGTCTGCAATGGTGATGGTTGTCCCCCATCATAGACGCAGAAATCGATCAAACGCATAATATACCGATGACGACCGTTGGGCCTGCGGCCCTCCCTCCCGAAAACTAGATTGCAGAGTTGAAATCAAATGAAAGCTTTTCTTATCACAGCAGTGGTGTGCTTTACGGCAATCACGTTCTTCGCGGCCTCGCGCCTCGCGCCGATCAATTCCGGTCAACCGACCGATCAGGTGATAGCAGACGCGCTTGGCGCTCAGCTTTCAGAGCTTCGAAACAGCACGGCGTCAGAGATATCAGACCTCAAGGCGGTGATTTTGGCGCATCAGGCCGAAATAAACCTGTTGACCCAACCGTCAGAGGATCTGGCGTTGGAGCGCGACGATCTCGCAGATGCATTGGCCCGGGCAACGGCAGAGCTTGCTGCGACGACTGACGCATTCACTATGCAATCGACCGAGCTGAGCGAAAGCGCGGCACAAATTGCCGAACTGGACGCACGGCTGGCTGATGCCGATACAACAATCGCAACTTTGAACGATACAATCGCATCAAATCGCATAAATGCAGAAGCTCTGGCCACGCAAATGATCGCCTTGCAGCAAGAGGCCGAAAGTGCTGCTGCGCGCATTGTCGAATTGGAAAGCCAAACACCTGATGCCGCAGCCAACCCCAATGCATCCGACGCTGAGGTGGCCCTTCTGCAAACCCAAATTGCCGAGCGTGATGCCAGCCTTGAAACACTGACAGACGAAGTCGCCGAGCTGACTGCAAGCCTAGAGGCGGCAACACAAACCACGGCGGAACTTGAAGGCCAGCCAACGGTCGACACGTCGCAGGTTGACGCGCTGACCGCAGATATTGCGCAGCGCGATTCACGCATTGCGGCGCTTGAAACGCAATTGGCGGACCTGGCTACCACCGGTGAAGTCAGCACTTCTGAAATCGCGGCGCTGACCGCTGCTCTACAAGAGCGGGATGCTACCATTGCGGATCTCACGGCGGATCAGGCCGACAGTGTAGCATCCGGCGATACCGAAGCGTTGAATGCGCAGATCGCCGATATGGAAGCGCAAGTTGCACAGTTGAACGACACAATGGCCGCGCAAACCACAACAATCGACACACTTCGCCTTGGATTGGGCGACACGCAGGTTTCGGCGGCTGATCTGGCCGAGACATGCGTTGCACGGGCAAACGCAATTCTCGAATTGTCCCAGATTACCTTTGCCACCGGTACAACAACTATCAACGCAAGTTCAATCGAGACACTTGAACGCCTGCGCGATCTAGCAATTGGTTGTCAGAACGAAGATCTGATCATTGAAGTCGGAGGTCACACGGACAGCCAAGGTGAAGAAGACAGTAACCAGATCATTAGTGAACTGCGCGCGCAGGCTGTGCTGGACTTTATGATTGGCAACGGCCTTTTGCCTACGGATCTGCGGGCCGTTGGATTTGGCGAGACCCAGCCGATCGCTGACAACACAACGGTCGCTGGACGCGCTGCAAACCGCCGCATTACATTTGACTGGCAGCCCCGCGAAGATGAGTTGACGATCCCCGAAGGAGAGACGACTGAAGACGCTTCGCAAGATGATGATGATGCATCTGAAACTGTAGAAGAGTAAGGAAAGCCTGATATGTCATTTATGTTTCTGCTCTTTGGGTTTATGCTGTTCAGCCTCGGCCTCGGTCTGCTGCTTGGCTGGCTGATCTGGTGTTATGACAACGATGCGGAAGACGAGTTGTCCTCGCTGAACAGCAAAGTCAGTTTCTGGCGACAAAACCTTGACCATTGTCGTTTAGAACTGAGCACTGAAAAGGATGCGACAGCACTGCTACGCGACGAACGTGCAAAACTGAAAGACCGCATCAAAGCACTAGAAAAAGCGCTGCTAGAATAGGGCTGCACCGCGCGCACAAGTTTTCAAAACCGCATGCTCTGGGATCCAAAATCCGCAGCATATTCTTAGCGCAACATCTTGCACATGGGTTCATATTTGCCGATTGCCGGAGGATGTCACCTACTAGGTTGGCCGCGGGTCCGACGAAGAAGCTATACAATGGAAGTACGGCACTAGGACATTAGCGTAGAAAGCAGTCATTCACTGCGCAGAGCACCGAGGTCTGTTGTGCGGGACAAAGCGAGCTTTCGCTGGACGAACCCGAATGTCCGCTTCTAAGACACATCTTGGTCGTCTTGGTACGTGCATCTGAACCTCAGTCTTTCCAAAAGCTCTTGTGTCCGACGCGGTGGTCAAGGACTGAAGATAAGTTTGCTTCCAGCTTTACTTACTAGCCTCGTTCTTCTGCGTTGTCCCCGCGCCATCTTTTATTATCAACTCGATAGTTTGAGTTTTTTCCTCTGTTGGTTCAGTTCTGAAAAAGTCCTTCGACCCCTTAATACCAAACCAAGCCATGATCCCGGCCAAACCAGCGACAAACGCAAAAATAGATGCACGCAACGGATCGGTCCTTTTGGTAAAGGCGATGATCGCATCCAGTGGGGACACCGTCACCTCAACACCTTGCACTGCGGACACGGGTTTGTCCTCCCCAATCTTTTCGCCATTTCTTGTCAGAATGACATATACAGCAACCTCTAAATGCTGAAGGCCCCCTCTCTCGGGCGTCAGCTCCCATTCCCATCTTGTTGGATTGAGAGTGCTGATCTCGCGACGTTGCCTTCCTTGTGGTTCAATTGAAAACGCAGAACCCACAAGTTCAGCTTCCATCTGCATGGAAATTGACGTGGTTCCTGTTGACCGTGCTCCCGGCAAATTATTTAGCTCTTTATCAAAATCGGTGGAGTCAGATGTGTTCAAGACGACTGCAATTGTCTGCGGTTCTCCAAGTTTGATCGGCCCAACGCGATTGAACCTGTAACTTGCCGTCTTCAATGTCGCCAGAATAGCCTCTTTATCAACGCAGTCACCCAGCATTCCAAGTTCGGCGCAGTTTGGCAGTTGATAGACGACAGGTTCCTGGACCGGTGTGCATACATCTCCAACGCAAGATACCCGCCACTCGAAAGTCTCAGTTTGCGTCAAGAGTTCGATATCCGGATCAAAGGTAGGAGGGCGAACCACACTGTTTTGCATATTCTGATCCCGAAGAAATGCGAGGCGTTCACGTTCAGAATGAACCACGGCACCGATCCCAACGATCAAAGCAAACATCGCGACCAGGACGAACCCTGCATTCCTTGGCTTGAAGTATCGGCGTAAGAATTTGAATACAGCAAGAACTATGACAACAAGTAATGCTATCGCCAGAAAAGCAGACCCAAAATCAAAATGCATGAAAGACCTCAATCAAATTACTTGCAAAGAATTTGGTGTTTATTGCAGTACTAGAGCACACATCGGTGAAATCACCAAGATCAAGGCGCTCCTGATCGACCTCTGGGCCTTATCACAACTATTCGCTAATCATTTCCAGAGGGCGGAGTCGATTTTGATTGCTGTAGCCATTCTCTTATTTGACCGCCTGTTAAAGAGCGGACCATCGCTACCGCTACTAATTCACATTTCCGGTGGATCACAGCAAACCCAACTCGCGACGGTCGTCAGTTTGGAGCGGAAGCTGTGCTCATCCCGTCGTTAAAAACAGTGACAAGTTTTTCAACCGATGCGCCATAGTTTGGATAGAGCCCTTCACGTTGAAAGTCAGCGAAATACTCAAAATAATCCCAGAAGCTGGCTACTTCTTCTGCGAAATACGCCTTGAGTAGGGTTTCTTCGCAGAGCTCGGCCCGAATGCAAAACTCCACTTCGGTATAGAATTCGTAGACCTTGTCGACATCGTTTGACCACCTAGCAAACTCACCGTCTGCGCCGCCCTGCCAATTGGTAATAAGTGTCTGCCCGATATTGTACTTGATATCGTCGAAGGCTGTTATTGGGATATTCGCCGGGATGGGGCCTTGCTCCGTCAATGCAATCTCAACCGCACCTCTGAGGCGCGCATACGCATCGCGTGCATCCCCGCTTTGCCACACCGACATCAAGTCAGTGGATCGCTCTTTTCTAGTGTCCAACCGCTCTTGATAGAATTGAAAAGCAGCGAGGACTGCGGATGCGGAAATGGCAGCAAGTGAGCCTATACGAAAAACGCTTTCAATTCTCTGCAGCCGCGACATTGCCAGCTTTGTTGGCTCGACCGCTGCATTTTGTCGTCCTGCGGCGCCTTCAAAATTTTCTAGTTTCTCAACGGGGTCTGTGGACGCTTCAAGTACGCCAGTGGCGTCTATCTCATTTGTGCCAATTTGCAGGTCGTCGCCACCATCTGAGGCAGCGCGCTTCTTTTGGGGCGGCCTAGCACTCACTGCGGACCTCAATACTAATTGCGACTGCGCTATCGAAGTCCGCCTGCTGCAAAGCATTAGCAAGGCATTCCATGGCGGCCACAGGTATCAAGAATGACTCGTCGACCTCAATGTCTGCGTCGCTATTTCGTTGCACTGTAGGTTCGGGCATCGGGCTGCCACCCCGGCCACCTAAACAGGCACCAAGCTCGACGAGATGTACCTCAATCCCTTCTGCACGTACCTGATCAAGTTCGCCGGCGAAGCGCTCAAGATAACACTGCGCCAACGTCTCAGACAGCGTCACTTCCCGCGCGCAAAATCCACAATCGCCAAGAACAGGTGTTCCGCTACTCACAAATGCGACCGATAAAGCTAACAAATTTAGTTTAATCTGGTTCATTCTAAACATCCTCGTTACCAACGGAACACTTCAGTCGTTTTACCGGCTGCCTGCTTGCTTAACCTGTCGGGCATATAGGATCAATTCAGGCCGGTATTCGAAGTGCATGCCGTCGAAGTGATGCCATTTACCTCCCCAAATAAACCCAAAACGCTCCATATTTCGCACCAGACTTTCCGGATAGCGGTTTTCATATCCACCAACCTCGCCCTCAGTAGCACCAGCCCAACGCCAATATCCCCCAAGACTGGTGTTAAAGTCTACAGCGATGCCAAAGCTGTGAGCACTTAGTCTTTGCGTTCCTGCAATGACCCGCCAGTTAAAGCTGCCGCCGACGCTTGCGAAATACTTGTCCATCTCACGCTTATCTTTTGCAATTTCAGTGAGCGCCGCCTGCAATTGTTGCGCGACGCAGTATGCGCTGGTCACGGCAAAGGACGTATTCTTTGAGGTGCCACGATAGACTGACCGCACCAGTGACGCAGCGACCGCGCGCTCTGTTTCACCATAAAGTGCGCGAAACATCGCATCGTTCCTGACGCGTCCTGGGTCAAACCACGGTGTGCTGCGCAAGGTCAGGTCGAATTCAAGCGGGTAAACGATGGCGAATTGGTCCCGGATAGATGCATCAGCTATCCGGGCATGCATGGACCGGTCATCATCCGCACCGAGAGGGAGGGTGGTTCCGTCGATGGTCAGCGTTCCAGCCGTATCGTCAACAGTCACACCGGGATAAGCAATTTCCAGCGCCTCCGACAAGGCGGGTCGGTCAGATGTGAGAGGCAGAGGCAGTGCAAGGAAATCGCGTGCTTCGCAGGCCGCTTGCCCACTTTCCGGCAAGAGCCCTATGGCCAGAGAAATAGCCATTAAACGCGAAATCAGCACCCACTTGCCCTTTCTAAGGCAAGTATCCGATCAACTTCGCTTTTCTCTGCGGTTGTCAGTGTCGGTGATCGTGTCGAGCAATTGCTTGTGTCAAAGGCGGCTTGCGCACGCCCGGTTTGAAAGCAGAAGCCTTTTTCGTGGAAGATCAGATTTCGTGCATACCAAAGTTCTTCGCAACTATTTGCGCTTGATACCGGACTTGATTGCGACCGTGGCTCCAGAACTTGCGGGGTTGCGAGCGATGCGAGCCGATCTTGAGCTGCTGCAACATAAATTGCACATTCCCTATAGGTTTCCGAAAACTGTTCGAGCGCTTGAAGACTCTGTGTGTTCTGCAGAACTGCCCAATCCTCTCGTGCCGTATCGCAAGTTGAGCGGGCCGGGGCGACGACTACGGGTGTGGTTTGTATTGCCTGCGACTGGCTTTGCTCGGTAGGCTCAGGATTGAACGTAAACGATCCCGAAAGCTGATCATAATAAGCCGGAAACTGGTTATGATTAACTGAACTCGCCAAAGATCGGACGTCCAGTCGAACTTCCTGTACCAGATCAAGTACAGTTAAACCGGGTTGCCGCAACCTTGGTAGAAGAGCGCGAGTGAAGACGGAATTTGGGTCGGGGTCACTGTTCGAAAGCCGGTCTAGGGCAGTTTGTCCCGTCCCTGCGGAAAACAGAACAAATGCCCCCTCGGCGGGGTCCATACGTGCCAGACCTCGTTGTCCACCCATTGATCGGGTGCCCGCCGACGGGAAAGGATTGTTGCGGCATGCGTCTAGGATCAGGAACGTCACCCGCGCCCCTTGGGACTGAAACACTGAAGACAACTGATCCGCAGCAATACTTTCGGAAGCAACGAATTGTTCGTCGCCCGCTTGGGCGGCAGGGACATCTGAAGGTAAAAGGTAGTTACGCCCATCAATCTCGATCCCATGTCCGGCGAAGAAAAATACGACGATGTCTCCCGGACGGATAGATGCTGCAAAGCGAGCTATTTCCCGGTTGAGCGTCCGACGATTAGGATCAATCAGTTTTGTGACGCTAAAGCCAACATCCCCAAGCACATCCGACACTGCGTTTGCATCATTCCCGGCCTTAAGCAGATCTGCCACATTTTCATATGTATCGATTCCGACAACCAAGGCCAGCCGTTGCTCGGCAACCGCGATTGAGGCGCTTAGCGAAGTAATCAAAACCAAAAGAAAAGTCCGAATACGCGTTGAGAAACCCATTTTCAGAAACGGTCCATGCAGTAAGAACCGTCTTTGAAGCATACCAACTAGACCCACAACACTCGCACTCACCTCGAACGTCTCCTCGTGTTTATCCGCCAATCAATTCCTTCTGGATTTCTCAAACGATAGATGATGTTATGCGCTTCCACAACTTGGTGATATTTCAGGTCCGCTACCAGAAGAATGGCCGTGGCATTTTGCAGACCCAGCAAAAGACTGCTTTCCGCCCTTCACGACGCATTTCTGCATTTGCGAAGCACTACACTATCCTTACAAAACGACGGACTTCACGCGCCAAAGAAGCGGTACTGTCCACACGCATCGATGGCAATTGCGGTGTGTGCCTGGATCGCCAGGCTCCGCTCAGTAGTGGGACCGGTCTGGTTCCTGAGAAAATAACAGCAGACACACATGACCAGCGAATTGACAGATACCAAAACAGAGTAGGCGGCAAAACCGCTATCCACTCGCCCAAAGCTCCCTTCCAAGAACATCCAACATGCTGCTGAGCTTTGCGCAGTTCGCGCGGGAGGTCACAGCCGAGCGGGTCAGAGACAAGATATCTGAGGGCTGAAATTGACTCTCTGTCCAGTCTGCGCCGACCGACATCTCGCACAGGCCTTTCAACTGGCGGCGCGAAACAACAGTAACTGCGAACTGTCTAGTTTAGGGGAAAACGCTGGCTGGGGTGGTAGGATTCGAACCTACGGTACACGCTACCAAAAAGCGTTGCCTTACCACTTGGCTACACCCCATCAGCGAGGGGCTAGATACTGCGAAGGGGCCAGCGGTTCAAGCCCCGTTTTCAAAGAAATGCGCCTATTCCTGAAGGCTGTCCTGACGCAGCAAATCTTCGGTGATTTCAAGGTCGCGTTCGGCGTCCACAATCCGGGCAAGTGCAGCGTCTTCGCTCGCTGAAACAGGCTCGACTTTTGTGCTCTCGTGCAAGTCCGCGGTTGCCGCTGTCGGTTCTTGTTTGAGCTCAATCGCCTGTGTTGCATCGGGAATAACTATACCGGCTGCTTGAACGGCCAGCTTGACCTGCCGCAGTGCTTCGCCTTTTGCGCGCACGATGGAGGTCTCATTTTGGTCAACCCAACCTGTGACGACCAGTTCGACGCCAGCAGGATGGAGCGCTTCGATCCAAGTTTGTGCTGCAGGTTCTGTGAGGATGAAGGGTAGGTTTTGTACCGTTTCCTCGATCAGGGCGCGTGTTTCTTGTAGGTCGGCTTCCCGCTCAACGGTGATATGGAACATGAAACGCCGCTCGGCGTTTTGGCTGAAGTTGATGATGCGGCTTTTGAATACTGTCGCGTTTGGAATACGGATATGGTTCCCATCGAACGACAGCAGAATTGTCGCACGGCTGGTGAGGCGAATGACTTTGCCTACGTCACCGTTGATCTCGACCGTGTCGTTTGGCCTAAAAGGCTGGCGGAAAGACAGCATGACCGAGGCAATGAAATTCTCGACCGTGTCGCGCACGGCAAAACCCAAAGCGAGACCAATGATACCAGCAGCACCCAAGATCGTGCTGAGCAGTGCAGTGGCATTCAGGATATCCAGCGCAATAACGATGCCGAAAATGACGAAGGCAATGCGCAAGAGTTGTCGGTATATTTCGGCGATGAACTTGTTGGGGGCCAGTTTTTCCCAAGGATTGCGCATGCGTGCGATTGCGAACCCAACGAAAACCACCAGCGCAAAGGCAAAGCCAGCAATCAGGGCGAGTGGCAACAGGACGATGAATTGATCAATCCGTGCGCGAAAACGCTCGATCGCGGGGTCAAGCCTGCGTGCAATGTCCGTTGTTTCGGTGACTTGGTTCCGGACCGCCACGACCCCTTCGACACGGGCGGCAAGTGTGTCCAACTCAATAGCTTCTATAGCAGATGTGGTCGTGCCGCGAAGCGTGACGACCCCTTCATTCACGATCACTGTGACATCATCGTAGTTGCCCAGCTCGCCAAGGATTTCACGGATTCGCAAGGCAATTGCTGCATCTTGCTGCGCAGAGTTTTCGGTTGTGATCGGCCCTGACGCCTCTTGCGCAAAGCTGGGCGCCGCGAGACTAAGAAATAGGCAGAGCAGTAAAAATAGGCGCATCATATTGGTCCGTTCAATTATGACCGGACCATAACAGCGAAAATCCTGCTGTCACACACGAAGCGGATCAGCCTTGGCCAGTTGATCGAATGCCATGAGGCTTTTGACGACTTTGTCCATCTGATCAATCGGGATCATATTTGGGCCATCAGAGGGTGCGTTGTCTGGGTCTTCATGTGTTTCGATAAACACTGCAGCTATCCCAAGCGAGACTGCGGCGCGCGCCATAACAGGTGCGAATTCTCGCTGTCCGCCGGATGACCCACCCATGCCGCCGGGTTGCTGCACCGAGTGGGTCGCATCCATCACGACTGGATAGCCCGTGCGCGCCATTGTCGGCAGAGAGCGCATGTCAGCCACCAAAGTGTTGTAGCCAAAAGACGAGCCCCGCTCTGTGAGCAGGATACGCTTGTTGCCAGTACTTTCGATTTTAGACACCACGTTCGGCATGTCCCACGGGGCAAGAAATTGCCCCTTCTTCACATTGATGACTGCGCCAGTTTCGCCGGCAGCCAACAACAGATCAGTTTGACGGCAAAGAAATGCTGGAATTTGCATGATGTCGCAGGTTGCCGCAACTGTGGAGCAGTGTTCTGGGGCATGGATATCCGTCAGAACTGGACAGCCGATACTGTCTTTGACCGATTGCATTACCTTCAAACCTTCATCCATCCCCAGCCCGCGTTTGCCGCTGAGTGACGTGCGGTTGGCTTTGTCGTAGGAACCTTTGAAAACGAATTGAGCGCCATGTGCAGCACAGATTTCGGCCATCTGTCCGGCGATCATCTGTGCATGATCGATGCCTTCAAGTTGGCATGGACCTGCAATCACAAGCAGGGGAAGGTCGTTACTGACCATAAGGTCGCCAATATCAACAGTATGCATCAAGAACTCACTTGTTCGCGGAGGATTGAGGCGGTGATCGATACCATCAAGTAAATGCCGGAGAAGATCAAAAACGCCAGAATCGTGTTTTCAAAAGCACGTGGATAAGTTGCCTCATCAGGCACAATGGGGCGCACGCTTTGTGACAGGTAGCGGACCTGACGGTTGGCTTCAATGCGTGCCGTTTCCATTTGTGTCAGCGCCTGCTGCACCATTGCCGTTTGAAAAGCATAGTTTTCCTCGGCTGTGCGCAATTCGGTGTTCCGCGCTGCAAGTGATACTTGTCCACCTGAAACACCGACAAGCTGATCTCGTAGATCAAGGATTGTTTGATCGATAATGCTAATCTGATCACGCAGGGATTGGACTTGTACTTCGCTCGGGCGATCGACGTTAAGGCGTGATTGCAACAGAATTTCAAGTCGCTGTTTTTCGCTTTCCAGAACGTTGATTTGGCTCATGCGCGCGGCCGTTTCGCTTGTGGGGTCAATCTGCTGAACACTTTCCTGAATGCCCAACCATGTCGCGAGCGCTGCGGCACGACGCTGTTCGGCCTCTTCATAGCTTTGCAGTGCGCCGCGCATCTGATCTTCGCGCAAACGGCTGGTCAGCTGATCAACTTGTTCCTCTGCGTAACCGATCAGTGCTTCGGAAAACTCATAGCTTTTGACGGGATCTGCGGCGATGACCTCCATGCGGATCAACCCTTCGGTTGGATCATAGCTGATCTTGACGTGGTTGGCGTAAAGTCCAAAGGCCTGTTCGTTTGTCGTATCAGGGTCGAGCCGCTGAATTGAATCGATGCTTGGATCGCTGAAGTGTTCTTTGAACCCATGATCACTATCAAGCCTCAGCATCGCCTCTCTTGAGGCCAGATAGGATTGCACAGTGATGCTATCTTGCTGTGTGGCCATTGATGTTCCTTGAAACATGGTTGCCAAACCTGTTGGGCCGCCACCTTGCGGTGTGGCTTGCTGGATCACGATTTCCGAGTTCGTGGCGTACATTGGGGTGGCCAAATTATAGAAGTACCACCCGACCATAAAAGTTGGCAGGAAGATAAAAAACGCCAGACGCGTGAATAGCAGGACCAGCTTGCGCTGTCTGCGACGTGCGATATCACGTTGGATCTGTAGAATTTCTGACGCGTTCCGGTTCAATGCTACTTGATTATTGGTCGCAGGCAGCGTGATGCCGTCCTCGGGTGTTGTGTCGGGTAGCTGAATGCGACCGCCTTTGCCGGGAACTTTGGTTGTGTCTGGCTTTATCAGCTCCAAGACAGAATTCCGCTGAAACGGGTCAATACCTGCATCGCGCAGTTGCCGCACGGCATCGTAGTCTGACGATGCCTGAAAGCCGTTCTTCATCGCGACACGGCGCGCCATTCGCAGCTGCCGACCAGTCAGGCCTTCTTTGCTGATCGCCGCGATTTGCTCAGCGTGCGATGGCTTGTTTGGCGCATCACCATGATCCGGGACAGCGATTGCCTCGGCTTGCGCCTCGCCGGTTTTGCGACGAATGCGGAATTTCTTAACCTTGGGATTGGTAGTCATAAAGCAATCGTGCCTCTTCCAAGGTTTCAAACATATGAAGCTGGCCATTCTTAAGGACAGCTGCTGATTTTGCCATGCGTTCTAGCGTTGCTGGCTGATGCGATACAATGATCACTGTGGCTTTCTCAAGTCGCTCGCGTAGGATTTCACCTGCCTTACGATTGAACTCGACATCAGCCGACGCAGGCATCCCCTCGTCAATAAGGTATATGTCAAAGTCCAATGCCAACAAAAGGGCAAAGGAAAAACGTGCTTTCATCCCTGATGAGTAAGTGCCCAGCGGCATGTCAAAGTATTCCTCCAAGCCGCACAGCCAGCGGCAGAATGCTTCGACATAATCAGGATCGAGACCATAGAGGCGCGCAATAAAGCGGCTGTTTTCCATCGCGGATAAATTTGCTTCTGTGCCGCCCATAAACCCCAAGGGGAATGAAATACGGCATGTGCGGGTGATGGTGCCTTCGTCTGGTTTCTCTAACCCGGACATCATGTTGATCAGTGTCGTCTTGCCGGTCCCGTTCGGGGCCAGAATACCAAGCGAATTTCCCAGCTCCACGCGAAACGATGCACGATCAAGGATCACCTTGCGCTGTGTACCTGTCCAAAACGATTTGCTGACTTCCGCAAACTCTAACATCTTGATCCCGTTTAAGTCCGTTCAACGCCGAACTCATGTGATGATACGGACATTAACATGCCCATACGGGTTTCCATAACGCGATATTGCGGCATGAATACAGCGACAATCGTGTGATTGGGTGGTGTAACTGGCAAAGATCAGTTTTGGCTTCGTATAAGCTGGGCTACATCGGTGAGACACATTTTACAGAGATCACGTATATGGACCTTCAGGATCAGATTTCGGCATGCACGCTGTGCACTGATCGCTTTGCAGTGACTGCAACACGGCACAGGCCGCGTCCTGTGGTATGGTTTGATGGACCTGCGCGGATATTGATCGCGGGGCAAGCACCGGGGGTGCGCGTGCATGAAACGGGCATTCCGTTCAATGATAGGTCCGGTGACCGTTTGCGAGATTGGCTCGGACTCGATTCAACGACGTTTTATGACAAACAGCATGTCTCAATTGTTCCGATGGCATTTTGTTTTCCGGGATATGATGCAAAAGGATCCGATCTGCCGCCACCAAAGATTTGTGCGGCGACGTGGCATAAGAAAGTGATGGCAGAATTGGGAGAAGTCCCCTTGACCGTTTTTGTCGGTGGTTACGCGCATCGCTGGCATCTTGGGCGTCAGGATAGCGTAACTGCCACCGTGAAGAATTGGCGCGACCTTGCACCGCGTGTCTTCCCCTTGCCTCATCCGTCTTGGCGCAATACCGGATGGCTCAAGAAAAACCCTTGGTTCGAGGATGACCTGCTTCCCGAACTCCGTACTGCCGTGAAAGAAGTGCTGAAATGACCGATCTTGACCAAGCGCATGCCATAATGGAGGCCGCTCCGGACGATGATGCGGCCCGCCTTCGGTTTTACGAACGGTTGGCGGATACGGAACTCTTTGTGCTTTTGGGTGAAGAAGCTGCAGGCGATCAGATCACCCCTGAGCTTTTTGAAATCGAAGACCAACGTTTCGCCCTGGTTTTTGACCGAGAAGAACGGTTGTCGCAGTTCGTCGGGCGTGCTGCACCCTATGCCGGTTTGCCCGGACGCGCATTGTCGGGGATGCTGGCAGGGCAGGGGATTGGACTTGCGTTGAACCTTGAGGTTGCGCCGTCTGCCATGCTGATCCCCGCAGAGGCCGTTGACTGGCTGGTTGCCACACTTTCGCATGGCCCCGATGAGACCGAGGCGCGGCTAACAGAGGTTTCAGCGCCCGGTGGGTTGCCCGAAGCTGTCGTATCAGGTTTGGATCGCAAGCTTGCAATTGCCGCCGGGCTTGCGCGGTTTGCCTACCTTGCTGCCGCAACTTACGAGGACGGCGCGCAAGGTCACGTGCTTGCTTTTGTTGATGCTATTGAGGGCGCAGAGAAAGCGCTGGCCTCTGCCGCAGGCGAGGCGCTGACATTTTCAGGTATCGAAGCAGGCGTGATGGATGTGCTGTTCGTCCGCGCCAGCGATCCGCTGGCTGCCCACCTTGCGAAGGTCGGGTTGCGGTTTGATTTACCGCAGCTAGAAGAACCGCAGGCACCCGCGGCACCTGGCATGGACCCTCAAAAGCCACCAAAACTTAAGTAAATCAGTAGCCTAAGCTGCGATCGACCAAGAATTGAAACGGCAACCCCGCCTCTGCGCGCGCGATATTCCCGACGATGACACCTGCCGCAGTTTCAGGCCTGGTGGTGGAGGCGATATGCGGGGTGACTGTGACGCCCTGATGATGCCAAAAGGGATGGTCCGGGTCCAAAGGTTCCTTGCGGAAAACGTCAAGGGTTGCATGGGCGATTTGGCCGCTATCCAGTGCGTTGATCAGGGCTTCATCGTCGATCAATGGCCCGCGACCAGGATTAATTACGAAGCTGCCTTGCGCCATCAAACCCAGTGTCCGGGCGTTTAGAATATTTGTCGTCTCTGGGGTTTGCGGTAACAAAAGAATAACGATCTGCGCATCTGCGAGTGCGTCTGTCAGCCCTTCATCCCCGTGCAGGCATCGGATGTTGGGGATATCCTTGGATGACCTGCCCCAACCGGTCACAGGAAAGCCCAAAGCGTGCAATGCTTGCCCGCAAGCCGCACCCAAGGCACCTATGCCGAGGATCGTGACAGGACGGTTCGCCGCGACAGGTGGAAAGCTGTCATCACGCCAAACGCCATCCTGACCCAGAATATGCGTATCCATGCCAAGATGATGCCGCAGCGTATGCCCCGTGACCCATTCCACCATACCATTCGTCAGGCTTTCATCGACCAAGCGGCAAAGCGGTTGTGTGAGGGTTTCATTCCCGACGATTGCCTCAACCCCAGCCCAAAGACCCATTACGGCTTTCGTCTTGATGTAGGGGCGAAAGTCAGTCACCGGGCCGCTCGGTGTGAAAATGATGTAATCCACGTCTTCTGGCGCATGCGACAGCGCCAGATTTGCGGTAATCCCAGCCTCTTCAAAAGCCGCATTTAGGGGTTTTTCGTATTCTGCCCAAGCGTCAGGCTTTGCAGAAAAAAGAACATTGAGCATCAACGGGGCCTATGAATATGCGCACTTTGAACAAGACCAAAGGCGACCAAGAGAACGAGCATCGCAGACCCACCGTAGCTGACCAAAGGTAGTGGGACACCAACAACAGGGGCAAGTCCTGTGACCATGGCCATGTTCACGGCAAAGAACAAAAAGAAAGTCATGGCAATGCCAAGCGTCAGCAATGAAGCAAAACGGTCCCGGTTGCCCATCGCAGAAATGATGCAGAAGATCACGATCAAAAGGTAGAGGACAAGAAGGGTGAACGCACCGATAAAGCCGAACTCCTCTGCCAGAGTGGTGAAAATAAAGTCGGTGTGTTTTTCGGGCAAAAAATTTAGCCGTGACTGCGTGCCTTGCATAAAACCACGGCCCGTCCATCCGCCAGAGCCAAGTGCGATCTTGGCTTGCGTGATGTGGTAACCTGCGCCCAGCGGATCATTGGATGGATCAAGAAATGTATCGATCCGCCTGTACTGATAATCCTTTAGCAGTTGCCAGGTTGCGCCACGGCTTTGGAACACCGCAGCCAAAGCCGCAAAGCCGCCGCCCAATACGGTCGCAAAATAGGCCCAATGAACACCCGCGAGGAACATGACCGTTGCCCCGCCCATCAGCAAAAGCAAGGCCGTGCCAAGGTCAGGTTGATTGAGCACCAGCATTGTTGGCAACAGGATAAATAAAACTGGCAAAACAACCCACAAAGGGTGCGATGTTTTCTTGTTTGGTAGCCAATCGTAATAGGCGGCCAAGAACATCACGAGCGTGATTTTCGTCAACTCCGACGGTTGCAACCGCATAAAACCGACATCAATCCAGCGCTGGGCACCCATACGGACTTCGCCAAAGAACTCCACGCCCAAGAGCAGAACAATCGAGCCGCCATAGGCGAGGAAAGCCATGTTGCGCCAAAACCAGATTGGCACCATGGCGACGATGATCATCAACACCATGCCAAGCGCGAAACGCTCCATTTGCGGCTCTACCCACGGCGTCATCGAGCCACCGGCCACTGAGTACAGCATCAAGAAGCCCGCGTTAGCGACAGCGATCAAAAGCAGGATGATTGGCCAATGAAGGTGCAAGATCTTGCGCAGTCCAGATGGGACATATTTGGTGTTATACTCAAGATAGCTCATGCGCGGCTTTGTCCCTTGGCGCCCGGAGGCACGCGCGCTGCGATCCGGCGTTGCTGTTCGGCGATCTGGTCACGCACACCCGATGGATAGGCTTCTAGCGGGGGTGGCCCGCCGTATTGCGCCTGTAGCAGGATATCACGGGCAATAGGTGCCGCGGCGGCAGACCCGCCACCGCCATGTTCGACGACGACAGAGACAGCATAACGTGGGTTGTCATACGGCGCGTAACCCACAAACAGCGCATGGTCGCGGCGTTCCCACGGGAGATCCTCGTTCTTGGTGACACCCGCGGCGCGTTCCTCGGGTGTAATCCGGCGCACCTGACTGGTTCCGGTCTTGCCTGCCATTTTATGGGTCTCATCAATAATCCGAGACCGGTAAGCAGTGCCGCGACGATGGTTGCAGACGTCTTCCATCGACGCGCGAATGCGTCGCAACGTGTTTTCGTTCAACCCAAGACTTTCGCCCAGACCCGATGGTTGTTCGACCCCGTCGACCAGTCGGATCAACCGTGGCGTCACTTCGCGCCCCGTCGCGATCCGCGCCGTCATAACAGCCAGTTGCAAAGGCGATGTTAAGACATACCCTTGGCCAATAGATGCGTTAACAGTGTCGCCGATGCGCCATTCTTCGCCGCGCACACGGGATTTCCATTCTTTGTCGGGGGCCAGACCTTCCGCCACCGCAGACAATGGCAGATCATGGCGTACACCAAGGCCCAGCTTGCGCGCCATCTCGGCCATTTTGTCGATGCCAACGCGTTGAGAGATTTCGTAGTAATAGCAATCGCAACTCTGCTTGAGGCTCTCGTGCAGGTTGATGTTGCCATGCCCACCGCGCTTCCAGCAGTGGAATCTAATATTGAAGACATCCGTAAAACCGGGACAATAAACGGTCTCGTCCGCTGTCACGAAGCCCGCTTCCATTGCCGCCATAAGCGTGACCATTTTGAAGGTCGATCCGGGCGGGTATGTGCCCTGCACAGCCTTGGCCGCAAGCGGGCGGTATTTGTCAGCGTTTAGCGCATTCCAATCCGGAACGGAGATGCCGCGCACAAAAAGGTTCGGGTCAAATGCCGGCGCAGATGCAATTGCACGCAAATCGCCATTCTCAAGATCGATCACGACAGCACCGGCGGATTCGCCGTCCATCCGTGCCTGCACATAGCTTTGCAGGCGACTATCAAGGGTAAGTTGGATGTCTTTGCCGGGCTCGCCTTCTTGCCGGTCCAATTCGCGCATAATGCGACCCGCTGCGTTCACTTCGATACGCCGGGTGCCGGCACTGCCGCGCAAAGTCTTTTCAAGCTTATTCTCGGCCCCCGTCTTTCCGATCTGAAACTTGGGGATTTGTAGTAAGGGGTCAGGATCATCAATCCGGCTGAGATCATAGTCACTGACCGGACCAACGTAGCCTACAACATGTGCCAGATCTGCGCCCCACGGATAAACGCGGCTCAATCCGACCTCGGCTTGAATGCCGGGCAGCGCGGGTGTGTTAAGGTTGATCTGGGCTACATCTTCCCAGCTCAGCCTGTCTGCAATCGTAACAGGCACAAACGGGGACCTGCGGCGCATCTCTTGCATCGCGCGGGCCAGATCATTGGGATCAATATCAACAATTTCAGTCAGCTTCGCGAGCACTTCACCCACATCGCCTGCATCTTCGCGGACCATCACCACTCGGTAGTTTTGCTCATTATCGGCAATCGCAATCCCATTGCGGTCAAAAACCAACCCGCGCGCGGGTGGCAACAAGCGAATATTGATCCGGTTCTCTTCGGCCAAAAGGCGGAATTGGTCAGCCTGTTCAACCTGCATGGACTGCAAACGCCAGCCAAGCGCGCCAATCACGCCAAGCTGCACCCCGCCCATCACCAACGCACGCCTGCTGACAATGCGCGCGCTTTCTAGAACGTCCTTTGCCTGTCGTTTCATAGCAATTGCCCTTTGCTGCCGACTTCACCGGGGGCGACGCGTGATACGCCGAATATGAAATGCGCGACTAACACAACCACTGGATAGGCTAAAATGGTTGCGATCATTTCAATGAGTGTCAGTCCAAGTGGTGCTTGAGGCGATACAACAATCGCGAGAACTAGTCGGTTGATCAGAGTAATCGCGACGATGCCCGCCGCGATCGTTCCCCATTCTACCAAAAGTGGCATATCACGGAACTCTCTGTTTTGACGTCGGATCGTTTCTGACAAAATGACGACCAGCGCGGCCCATAACCCCGGAGGCCGCAAGAACAGCAGATCAGCTAGCAAAAAGACCGCAGCGATGACTAAGACAGGGGCATAGTTCGGTTTACGCACGACCCATGCCAGGGCTGCCAGCAACAAAAGGTCAGGCGCTGCCCACGCGTCAGGGCGCATATCAAGCGGGACAAGATCCGCCACGATGATTAAGAAAGCCACGCCAAGGAAAACGCCCCTCTTTATCCACGTTCCACTATCGACACGCTCAGCCATCTCCGACCTCCACGGCACTTACTGGTGCTGGGTTGATCGCTGCAGGGCCAAAGAATTCGGCCTCGGGTGTAAGCAGGTTATCTGGGTCCGGTATTTGCTCGTGCGGCTGCGCGCGCAAAACACGCAGAAATTCAAGACGCTGGTAGTCAGCCGACAGTCTCACCCGCAACCGTCCATCCGTTCCCAATGCAACCTGCCCGACAAGCAAGTCAGCCGGAAATACGCCGCCATCCCCCGAAGACACGACGCGGTCACCGGGGCGGACCAACGCATCGTCCTCGAGGAAATCAAGCGGCGGGTTCAGCGAGTTATCGCCAGCAAGAATGGCGCGTTGTCCCGAAGGTTGGATCGTCACAGGAATGCGACTGGATGTATCTGTCAAAAGCATCACGCGGCTCGTTTCTTGTCCAACACCAGCAATGCGGCCTACCAAACCGATCCCATCCATTGTCGGCCAGCCATCAATGATGCCATCGCGCGCGCCAACATTCACCAGAACCGATTGCCGGAACGGGGATCCACTGTCTGTGATCACAACACCTGTGACGAATGTCAGCTGAGGATCAAGGCTCACGTTGTTGAGGTCCAGTAGCTTTGCATTCTCTTGCTCAAGTTGCAGGGCTGCTTCTCGCCACGCTTTCATCTGCTGCAGTTCGCGACGCAGGTCTTGGTTTTGTTCGCGCAATTGCTGATAGCTTTGATAATCGCTGATCAGGTTGGCCGTGCCTGTGATCGGCGCCATCGCCCAATCGAAGGAAGGCACCACGGTATCAATGACCGCCGCACGAAGACGCTCCACACGCGGGCTATCGATGCGCCACACAAGGAAAAGACCAATAAGCGCAAGCACCAAAACACCCACCAGCAATCTGCGGATCGGCCCGATATAGTCGTCGTTGTTCTTGTCACTTGCCAAGGGTGGTTTGTCCCTCGTGTGGTTTAACTGTCGTAGTCTATCACATGCCGCAGTTGTTTTTCATATTCCAGTGCGCGACCAGTACCGAGCGCCACACAATTGAGTGACTCGTCAGCAACCGAGATCGCCAAACCTGTCTGTTCACGCAGCGCAAGATCAAGTTGACCCAGCAACGCGCCACCGCCCGTCAGCATCACGCCCCGGTCAACGATGTCAGCGGCAAGGTCTGGTGGGGTCGCTTCCAACGCTGTCATCACCGCTTCGCAAATCTGTTGCACGGGTTCTGCAAGGGCCTCGGCGACTTGCGCCTGACTGATCTCAGTTTCCTTGGGCACACCGTTCAGCAGATCACGACCACGGATATGCATCGACTGGCCGCGTCCATCGTCAGGCATGCGTGCTGTGCCGATTGATGTCTTGATCCGTTCCGCCGTGCTTTCACCGATCAGAAGGTTATGCTGGCGGCGTAGGTAATTGATGATCGCTTCGTCCATACGGTCACCACCGACGCGGACGGAACGGGCATATACGATATCGCCAAGTGAAAGAACCGCGACCTCGGTTGTGCCGCCACCGATGTCGACAACCATGTTGCCGGTTGGGTCGGTGATCGGCATGCCGGCACCGATTGCGGCAGCTATGGGTTCTGCGATCAAACCCGCACGTCGTGCGCCAGCTGAAAGCACGGACTGACGGATCGCGCGCTTCTCGACCGGAGTTGCCCCGTGTGGAACACACACGATGATCTTGGGTTTTGAGAAAGTTGAACGACGGTGCACTTTTCGGATGAAGTGCTTGATCATCTCTTCGGCGGTATCAAAGTCGGCGATCACACCATCACGCATGGGACGGATCGCCTCGATGCTGCCGGGGGTCCGACCAAGCATCAGCTTGGCGTCTTCACCAACTGCCAAGACTTTCTTAACACCGTCTTTGACGTGGTACGCAACCACCGACGGCTCTGACAAAATGATGCCTTTGCCTTTGACATAGACCAGCGTGTTTGCCGTCCCTAAATCAATCGCCATATCCGAAGAAAACAATCCGCCGAAACCTGCCATTCTAGTGGCCTTCCCATACCCAGTGTGTCTTTCCCGAGATGTGCGACATGACGGGCATGCATTGGTTATAAAGTGAGTGGCGAGGGGATAGAACCCCTACAATGTAAGAACGCAGCGGCAATCTGCTGGTTATGATTTTGCGATAATTTTTTGAGTCATTATTTGTGATTTCGAAGTCGTAATTATACTTTTTCAACTATTTTGCTTTCTTTCTCACCTATTAGTATGCCGTAAGCAGCCGCAAAATAGAGAAGGGCTGCGCAAGAGAATGGGCAGCCCTAAGAATGCTGAGTCGTGTGTCGGACGTTACGAGTCCTTATAACTCACACCTTTAACATCATAGCCGGGCTCTGATTGTTCACGCCGTACCAGCAGCCGGTTTAGTGCATTGATGTAGGCTTTAGCGCTGGCCACGACCGTATCGGTATCGGCAGATTGCCCGGTCGCGATACGCCCGTCTTCTTCCATACGGACGGACACTGTTGCTTGCGCGTCAGTACCCTCTGTCACGGCACTGACCTGATAAAGTTGCAAGCGTGCGCTATGCGGAAAAATCGTCTTCACTGCGTTGAATGTAGCGTCCACCGGTCCATCGCCCGTGGCCGATGTTTCAACATCGGCACCGTCAACCTCCAGCACCATATCCGCCTTTTGAGGGCCATCTGTGCCGCAAACAACCCGCAAGGATTTCAGTTTCAGACGATCATCCTCGGCGTCATTCTGTGTCACCAGCGCCAGCAGGTCGTCGTCAAAAACTTCTTTCTTACGATCAGCCAGATCCTTGAACCGGACGAAGACATCTTTGAGTTGGTTATCGGCCAGATCAAATCCCAGCTCGTTCAGTTTCGCACGCAACGCTGCCCGGCCAGAGTGTTTGCCCAAGGGCAGGGATGTGCCCGCTAACCCCACATCCTCTGGTCGCATCACCTCAAACGTTTCGCGGTTCTTCAACATACCGTCTTGGTGAATGCCGCTTTCATGTGCAAAGGCGTTCTTGCCAACAATCGCTTTATTGAACTGCACGGCAAAGCCTGACACCGTCGCGACCCGGCGCGAGATGTTCATTATCTTACGCGTATCGATTTTGGTCGTGTAAGGCATGATGTCGCCACGCACTTTCAGCGCCATGACAACTTCTTCCAGTGCAGTATTCCCAGCACGTTCGCCCAGCCCGTTGATCGTGCACTCGATCTGACGTGCACCACCCTCAACCGCGGCCAAGGAGTTTGCTGTCGCCATGCCAAGGTCGTTATGGCAGTGGGTCGCAAAGATCACATCATCTGCACCCGGCACGGAGGAGATCAGATTGCGGATCAGATCGGCACTTTCAACCGGGGCTGTATAGCCCACCGTGTCAGGAATGTTGATTGTGGTCGCACCGGCTTTGATCGCAATCTCAACGACACGACACAGGTAATCCCATTCGGTCCGCGTCGCATCCATCGGCGACCATTGCACGTTTTCGCATAGGTTGCGGGCATGGGTGACGGTGTCGTGGATACGCTCGGCCATCTCATCCATATCTAGGTTCGGGATCGCGCGGTGCAGGGGCGATGTTCCAATAAAGGTGTGAATGCGCGGCGACTTGGCGTGCTTCACGGCTTCCCAGCAACGGTCGATATCTTTGTAGTTTGCGCGTGACAGACCACAAATCGTTGCCGATTTCGCCAGTTTAGCGATCTCGCTCACTGCCTGAAAGTCACCTTCGGATGCGATTGGAAAACCGGCTTCGATGATGTCGACACCCATGTCGTCCAACATCTCAGCGATTTCCAGTTTCTCGTCGTGGGTCATAGTCGCACCCGGGGATTGCTCACCGTCGCGCAGGGTTGTGTCGAAAATCAACACTTCGCTCATCTTAGTCATTTCCAGTATTCCTTTAGTCCTTAGCTTGTCTTGGCGCGTTTCACCCTCTGAGCGGTCGCGCCGACAGGCACGCTCAGAGGCAGCTAAGGAGTAGGATGTCGCGCGAAAGCAGCCCCTTGGAGGCTAAGCTTGTGATATGTGCGCGGTTCATCATGGGCGCGACTATAGCCATGACGATGATGTTGAAAAGTCTTTATTGCGCTGCCCAAGAGAGTTTTTTGGTCCAAAGGCCGCAAAACCCATCAAATTGTCGGGTCGTCAGCGAAGACTGGTTTCGGATTAAGACAGGACGGCATATGTCATTCTCCTTGCCCGCTGTTGAGGCGGCGCTACCTGCTCTGAGGTCAAAGGAGTGAATGAATGCGTGCACTAGTGATCGGCGCCAGTGGCGGAATTGGCTCCGCAATTTTCAATCAATTAGAGCGCGAGGGTTGGGATGTGACGGGGCTTTCCCGGTCGATTGATGGTTTCGATATGGGAAATGCCGCTTCTATCGAACGCGGGATGGAAAGACTGACAGGAACCTTTGATTTGATCTTTGTCGCTGTTGGCATTCTCGCACCGCTTTGGGGTGCCCCGGAAAAGAACCTTACAGCGATTAAACCGGACGATATGACACGCGTTTTTGCGGTAAATACGATTGGGCCTGCTTTAATTTTGCGGCATGCCGCGCGCCTGTTGCCCAAAGATGGGCGGGGTGTTGTGGCTATACTGTCGGCGCGGGTCGGCTCCATCGGCGATAATCAAATTGGGGGGTGGTATTCCTATCGTGCCTCCAAGGCGGCGTTGAACCAAATTGTACGCGGCGCCGCGATCGAGCTGGGTCGTTCGCATAAGCAATCGATTTGCGTGTCACTCCACCCCGGTACTGTCGCAACACCGTTCACCGCCAACTATGCGGGACGCCACAAGACCGTTGCGCCAGATGAGGCCGCGAACAACCTGATAAAGGTCATCACAGGTTTAACGCCCCAACAGACTGGCGGCTTTTATGACTATGCCGGGCAGGAGATCGTCTGGTGAGGCTTGTGTTAGTATTGGGCGATCAACTGTCCCTCAACCTCTCGGCTCTCGCCAAAACAGACAAGGCCAAAGATGTTGTTGTTATGGCCGAGGTCATGGGAGAGGCCGCGTATGTTCCGCATCATCCCAAAAAGATCGCCTTTATCTTCATGGCGATGCGTAAGTTTGCCGAAAAACTGCGCGCGGCGGGTTGGACGGTTGCTTACACAAAGCTTGATGACGCCGACAACGCGGGTTCGATCACGGGCGAGTTGATCCGCCGAGCTGCAGAATACGATGCAACTGGCGTGGTTTATACCGAACCGGGCGAATGGCGGCTGATCAATGCTCTGGGTGAAATGCCGCTGAAATCGCATTCCTTGCCGGACACCCGTTTTATCGCCTCACATCAGGAATTTGACGATTGGGCCGAAGGCCGCAAGCAATTGCGCATGGAATATTTCTATCGCGATATGCGGCGCAAAACCGGTCTGCTCATGGATGGTGACAAACCGGAAGGTGGCAAGTGGAACTACGACCACGACAATCGCAAACCCGCACCCGACCAAGTCGACTTTGACGGCCCATTGCGTTTTGAAGCGGATGAAGAGGTGCTGGACCTTGTGGAAGCAAAGTTTCCCGATAACTTTGGTGACCTGCGCCCGTTCTGGTTCGCGACTGACGGTGATGCCGCGCAAGCGCAGCTGACCCATTGGCTGAAAGGTGGATTGCCAAAGTTTGGGGACTTTCAGGATGCGATGCTCAATGATAATCGCTTTCTTTATCACTCGCTGATCAGCTTCTACATCAATGCGGGTCTTCTTGACCCGCTCGAGGTTTGCCAGCAAGCCGAGGCAGTATACCGATCCGGTGATGCACCGTTGAACGCAGTCGAGGGGTTCATTCGCCAGATCATCGGGTGGCGCGAATATGTGCGCGGCATCTATTTCCGAGAAGGGCCTGACTACACATCGCGCAATGCTTTGGGTCATAAGCGCAAACTGCCTGCGATGTATTGGGGTGGTAAAACGCGCATGAACTGCATGGCAAAGTCAGTCGACCAGACCCGGACAGAGGCTTACGCGCATCATATCCAGCGCCTTATGGTGACCGGGAATTTCGCGTTGCTGGCCGGTGTCGACCCTCACGAAGTGCATGAATGGTATTTGGCCGTGTATGCGGATGCTTATGAATGGGTAGAAGCGCCCAACGTCATTGGTATGAGTCAGTTTGCAGATGATGGGATCATTGCGTCAAAACCATATATATCGTCGGGCAACTACATTCATAAGATGTCGGATTATTGTGGCTCATGTGCCTACCGAGTTCAGGACAAGACAGGTGAAAAAGCTTGCCCGTTCAACTTGTTATACTGGCACTTCTTAGATAATCACCGCGCGCGCTTTTCCGGCAACCCACGTATGGGCAATATGTACCGCGTGTGGGACCGGATGGATGAGGATCGCCGCGAAACCGTATTGCGAGAGGCGCGGCAGTTCCTGGACAAAATGGATGCGGGTGAACAGGTGTAAAAAGTAAAAGGGCCGGTCAATTGACCAGCCCTTTTGAATTCAAGCAGTCGAAGCGATCTTACTCGCTGGCGGAATTCTCCGAGACCAAAGCGCCATCTGACCAAATACCAATACTTTCTTGCCCCGTGGCATAGCGCATCGTGCCTTCACCTTCGCGGCGTCCGCGCACAAAGCTGCCCTCGTAGACATCGCCATTAGCGTAGGAGGCGACGCCTGTGCCGCTGATCTCGCCGTCTTGCCATTGGCCGTTATAATTGAACCCGTCAGGAAGTGTGATTTCACCAGTGCCATTGCGCTGTCCGTTCAGGAACTCGCCAACATAAACCGTGCCATCTGCATAGGTTGCACGGCCCAAACCATTGCGCTGCCCTTCGGACCAGCGACCCTCATAAACATAGCCATCGGCATAAGTCATCTTGCCTTGGCCGTGGTTCTTGGCATTCAAAAACTCACCTTCATAGACCAAGCCGTTCACATAAGTTGCGATACCGACACCGTTAATGACGCCGGCTTCCCATGCCCCTTCGTAGGTCGAACCGTCAGGGTAAGTGATTTTGCCCACGCCATCTGCGAGGTCATCATTGAAGCTGCCCACGTAGACCGAGCCATCAGGATAGGTCACTTCACCTTCGCCTTCGATCTGGCCTTCGGCCCATGCGCCGACGTAGACATAACCGTCGGTGCCTTTGAAAGTACCGTTGCCATGGCGGCGGTCGTTCAAGAATGTGCCTTCGTAGCTATCGCCATTGGCATAAACTACAGAGCCTTCACCTTCACGGCGGCCATCAACTAATGCACCTTGATACACATCACCATTTGGCTGTGTCAGAGTTCCTGTGCCTTGGATTTGCCCATCGACCCATTCACCACTGTAGATAAGCCCATCGGCCATTGTCAGCGTGCCGGTGCCATCACGTTCGCCAGCTTTCAACGTACCGACGTAGATCGCACCATCAGGATAAGTGATCGTGCCTTCGCCCTCTTTTTCGCCGTTGACCCATGTTCCGTCATAAACGTAGCCACCGGGGCTGGTCATTGTCCCAACGCCATTGTGCATCGCGTTGCGGAATTCACCCTCATAGACAACACCGTTCGCGTATTGGGCGATGCCTTGGCCGGTGATATTGCCGTCGACCCATTCGCCTTCAAATGTGCCGCCATCTACAAATGTGATTCGGCCTTGGCCCTCTGGTTTGCCTGCAACAAAGGATCCTTCATAGACTGATCCATTCGGGAAACGTGCAATGCCTTCGCCGCGGATTTCGCCTTCAACCCACTGGCCCGTGTATTCGTAACCGTTGGGGAGGCGGTAAGTGCCCGTGCCATCCTGCTTGCCATCGACAAAGGTACCTTCATAGATACCACCGTCATCGTATTGCTTTGTCTGGACTTCTTGCGCGGAAGCACTGGTTGCCATTCCCGCCATAAGTGCGGCGATTGCCAGGCCTTTTGGTAATCCAAACATAGTCATCGGTTTCTCCGTTCGCTTCATCGTGCCGCAGCTTATGGGAGGAGTTGTCACCTGACAACGGCTAACAGCTGATAGCTGCAAACGGCTTTCCCCCGCGTATCTTTCTGCTACATGCATGCATGGAGTTTGGGACGAAACTATGACAAAAACCTTTCGACTTTCGATCGCGCAACTAAATCCGACAGTTGGCGACATAGCTGGAAACGCCGATCAGGCACGCAAGGCTTGGGCTGAGGGCAAAGCAGCAGGCGCCGACTTGGTCGCGCTGCCCGAGATGTTTTTGGTCGGCTACCAGACGCAAGACCTTGTTGCGAAACCAGCTTTTGTCGCTGATGCCATGCGCCACCTGATGGTCTTGGCTGCTGATTGTGCGGATGGTCCAGCCCTTTCTATCGGTGGTCCGGTTGTCGATGAAGAGCGACTTTACAACGCGTATTTTACTCTGCGCGGTGGGCAAATTATTGCTCAGGCACGCAAACACTTCCTGCCGAACTTCAATGTCTTTGACGAAGTGAGACTTTTTAAAGGCGCGGACATTGCGGGGCCCTATGCCATGAACAATGGCGCACGTATCGGAAACCCGATCTGCGAGGACGCTTGGTATCCTGATGTATGTGAAGCGATGGTTGAAAGCGGCGCCGAGATATTAGTCGTGCCCAACGGTTCACCTTATTTCCGGGAAAAATTCCCGATCCGCATGAATACAATGATCAGCCGGGTGATCGAGAACAATGTTCCGATGGTCTATATCAACATGGTTGGCGGGCAAGATGACCAGATGTTCGATGGCGGATCGTTCGTGTTGAATCGCGGCGGAAAACTTGCCGTGCAACTTCCAATTATGGAAACGACCGTTTCCCATGTCGATTTTCAACTGACCGATGATGGCTGGGAGGCGTTGGATGGCGAAAAGGCGCTCCTGCCCGATGTGATGGAGCAAGACTATCGCGTGATGGTGGAAGCGCTACGCGACTACATGCGCAAGACAGGTTTCAAGAAAGTTCTGCTTGGATTGTCGGGCGGCATTGATAGCGCCATTGTTGCGGCAATTGCTGTGGATGCGTTGGGCGCGGAAAATGTCCGCTGTGTGATGCTACCGTCTGAGTACACGTCTCAAGCGTCGCTGGATGACGCGGCTGCGGCGGCTAATGCGCTGGGCTGTGCGTATGACACTGTTAATATCGCTGGGCCTCGTGCGGCGGTGACAGAGGCGCTTGCGCCGCTTTTTGATGGTCTGGCTGCTGACTTGACCGAAGAAAACATCCAGTCCCGCATCCGTGGATTGTTGCTGATGGCGCAGTCAAACAAATTTGGTGAGATGCTTTTGACGACTGGCAATAAGTCCGAAGTGGCGGTGGGTTATGCGACCATCTATGGCGATATGGCGGGCGGCTATAACCCTATCAAAGACATGTATAAGACCCGTGTTTTTGATGCCGCACGCTGGCGCAATGCCAATCACCGTCCTTGGATGAACGGACCCAGCGGTGAGGTGATCCCTGTTGCCATCATCGATAAACCACCCTCGGCAGAGTTGCGGCCTGACCAAAAAGACGAAGACAGCCTGCCGCCTTATGACGTTCTTGACGGCATTCTCGATATGCTGGTCGACCAAGAGGCATCCGTCGCGGATTGTGTTGCGGCCGGCTATGATCGCGACACAGTCAAACGCGTCGAACACCTGATCTACATTAGCGAGTACAAACGGTTCCAGTCTGCGCCCGGCCCACGCTTGTCGGACCGCGCATTCTGGCTTGACCGTCGCTATCCAATCGTAAACCGATGGCGCGATGAAAGCTAAACCTGAATTTGCATAGGGGTGGCGTTGGCGTCGAGGTTAGACCTCGCGTCTGTTCCAAAGATGATGCCCCGCGGCCTGCATATGATCGAAGTAGCGACATAACCGGGTTTTTGATTTTGCGACGTTCTCTGCTAGCTTGGAGCATGGCCGAGAATAAGACACAAGCGACGGCGCAAAGCGTCAGTGACTTCATTGCAGCAGTCGAACACCCGACACGTCGTGCTGATGCCGAAACGTTGGACCGCATGTTCCGCGAGATAACGGGCTGGTCGCCGCAAATGTGGGGTCCAACGATTATTGGCTATGGCCAATATCACTATACCTACGAAAGCGGTCGCAGCGGCGATTTTCTTGCGACTGGATTTAGCCCGCGCAAGGCTAACCTGTCGCTATATATCATGCCTGGCTATGCCGATTTTCAATCTATTCTCGATCGCCTAGGCAAGCACAAGACGGGTAAATCTTGTCTCTATATCAACAAACTCACTGATGTTGATTTGGATGTCGTCGCGGAGATTATCCGCGCGGGCATTGATGATCTGGCAACGCGCTGGCCTGTGACGCCGACCTAAGCCGCTGCGCAAAACTGGACATCCTGTGCGGGTCATGCTCAAAGCCCCGCAACAGGAGACGCTTCCATGATCACCACAAGATTCGCCCCATCACCCACTGGCTGGCTGCATATCGGCAACCTGCGGGCTGCACTCTTCAATTATGCAATCGCGCGTCAAAATGGCGGCACCTTCGTACTGCGTATCGATGATACCGATGCAGAGCGCTCCAAAGACGAATACATTGAGGGCGTCAAAGAAGACCTGACATGGCTCGGCTTTACTTGGGACCGTATTGAACATCAGTCGGCGCGCATGGATAACTATTTAGCTGCCAAGCAGAAGCTGATTGATATGGGTCTGCTCTACGAGTGTTTTGAGACACCTGTCGAGCTGGACCTCAAGCGCAAGAAGCAACTGAATATGGGCAAGCCGCCGGTCTATGACCGCGCAGCACTTGCACTGTCTGATGATGAAAAGAACACCTTGCGTGCCGAACGTGGTTCGCATTGGCGGTTTAAGCTTGCGCATAAACGGATCGAATGGACCGACGGTATCATTGGTGACATTTCCATTGATGCGGCATCTGTCAGTGACCCCGTGTTGTTCAAGAACGATGGACAAATTCTCTATACTTTAGCTTCGGTCGTTGATGATACCGAAATGGGTATCACGGATGTGGTGCGCGGTTCCGACCATGTGACCAACACAGCCACACAAATCCAAATGATCGAAGCGCTGGGCGGTACTGTGCCACGTTTCGCACATCACTCACTCCTGACGGGTCCGCAAGGCGAGGCACTTTCAAAACGTCTCGGCACGTTGGCGCTGCGCGACTTGCGCAAGCAAGGGATCGCGCCGCAAGCGATCTTGTCACTGATGGCGCGGCTTGGTTCTTCTGATGCTGTAGAACTGCGTGCAAATATTGCAGAAGTTGTTGCTGGGTTTGATTTGTCGAAATTCGGGTCTGCGCCAACAAAGTTTGATGCAGACGACTTGATGCCGCTTACAGCCCGCCATTTGGCAACGCTTGAGAGTAATGACGTGGCCGATGTTCTTACATCGGCAGGTGTTCCTGCCGATCTGGCCGATCCGTTCTGGAAAGTCGTCCGAGATAACATCACTACTTTGGATGAAGTCGCCGCATGGTGGCTGCTGTTTCGTGACGGTGCCACACCTTTGGTGGCAGACGAAGATCTCGAATTCGTAGCGCAGGCATTCAGCATGCTACCAGCTTTGCCTTACGACCAAACCACGTGGTCCACTTGGACGACAGCCGTAAAAGAAGCGACTGGCCGCAAAGGTAAGGGTCTCTTCATGCCATTGCGCAAAGCTGTCACGGGGCGCGAACGTGGCCCGGAAATGGCTGATGTCATGCCGCTTTTGCAGGCGCGTCCAACGATTGAGTGATCTCACTTTTGTGCGGTGAACGGCGGCTGCCCGCGTAAAAATGCTTGAACTCACCCTCATGTCCTGCGCTCCTTTGGATAACGCAACCCGGCATGAAGGTGCATCACAATCATGAACGACACCCAAGACAAGGCAGAACAAGCCGCACCCGAGGCGCAGGCGAAGTTCACGCGAGGGAACTTGTTCGGCCATATCTCGGTGATGTCATTGACCGCGTCCGTGGGTCTTATGGCAGTGTTCCTTGTCGATTTCGTCGACATGATTTTCATCTCGATGCTTGGTAAAGCAGAGTTGGCGGCGGCTGTTGGCTATGCAGGTGCCATTTTGTTTTTCACGACCTCATTTGGCATCGGGATGGCGATTGCTGCAGGTGCTTTGGTCGCTCGTGCATTGGGGGCAGGGCGACCAGAAGAAGCGCGGCGGCGGGCCACGAACGCACTTATCTATGGCGTCATTTTTGGGGCAATCTTTGCCGCAACCGTCTGGTTCAACCTTGCCTTCCTTGCTGGGCTGCTTGGTGCAACGGGTGCAACGCTTGAGCTTGCGGTGCATTATTTGCAGATCATCGTGCCATCGCTGCCATTCCTGATGGTCGGTATGATCGGTGGTGCGATTTTGCGCGCGCATGGTGATGCGCGGCGGGCGATGATGGCGACAATTTGGGGTGGCCTTGTGAATGCCGTGCTTGACCCGATTTTGATCTTCGGCTTGGATCTTGAACTGACAGGGGCCGCACTGGCGAGCGTTGCGGCACGCATTGTGATTGCTGTAACAGCGCTGCTTCCGCTGATCCGGCATTATGGTGGTTTTGACAGGCCGACGACCAGCAGCCTTACGATTGATATGCGGCCGATCCTTGCCATTGCGGTGCCTGCGATCCTGACGCAACTGGCGACACCTATCGGGCAGGCCTATGTGACACGTGCGATGGCAGAGTTTGGCGAAGAAGCCGTGGCCGGCATGGCGATTGTAGCCCGCATGACGCCGGTGGGCTTTGGGATTATCTTTGCGCTTTCGGGTGCGATTGGGCCGATTATCGGTCAAAATGCTGGTGCAGGACTGGACGGCCGTGTCCGTGGTGCCTTTAAGGATGGCCTTTTGTTCACGGCGATCGTTGTTGTTGTCGTATCGGGGCTTTTCTTCTTGGCCCGTCCTGGCATTCAAATGCTGTTCCAGCTTGAGGATGGAGTTGCACTCACACTGGTTTTCCTGTTTGCCGGACCGCTGTCGCTTATGTTCTTTTTTAACGGCGTGATCTTCGTTGCAAACGCGGCGTTCAATAACCTCGGGCATCCATTCTATTCAACGATTGTAAACTGGGGGAGACACACGTTTGGGACTATCCCATTCGTTCTGCTCGGTGGAGCATGGTACGGCGCACCGGGCATCATGATCGGTCAGTATCTTGGTGGCGCTGTCTTTGCAGTGGTGGCGATTATTCTTGCCTTGCGTGTGATGGCCAAGGAAAGAACAAAGACGCAGGACCAAGAACCCTTTGCGCGCCAAGCGCGTCTATTCAGCTTGCTGCATCACCGTCGCTAGGTGTTGGTCAACAAGCGTGCGTTCTTGGCGTGTCAGGATTTGGTGGCGTGGATAGATCGGGTTTGCGCGGTCATCAAGAATTTGCGCGTTCCAGCCATCTGTGGTCTCAAAGAAGTGCGCGACGCCATCGGCACCATAAATCTGCAGGTAGCCTTGGACCACGACATCGAGATAGCTGAGAAGAATGGGATGATCGCTTGTCTCACATAAATGATCAGTGCTCACCTGATAGACGGCCGTTGGCGACATCGGCCCAGCGTGTTGTACCGTCTCGCTGATATCTTGCCGCTGATATGCCGCCTCGCGTTTATCCAGTGTAGACCAATCTGCGCCGGGCACCCGTGCGACGATGCCTTGCAAGGTTTCGCCTTGAGCGGGCGTCACAGACAGATATGCTGCCTTTCGCAGAGTTGTGCGCCGCCATATCCGGCGCCAGTCCTTTAACGAGGCAGGGCGCGGATCGTCATAGTCGTGTGTGGATAGGTTCACCAAGCTGCCATAGCCAAAGAATGCAGGATCGGTCATTCACGTGCTCTGAGGACTTGTGCTGGTTTTGCTGAGAGCGGACGCCATGCAAATGCAAGTCCGGCCAGAAGCGACGCCAACACACCGCCGCCAATGATCATTAAGGCATTGGACCAGATCACCGTGTAGGTCGTGTCCATTACAAAAGTGGACACAGCCCAGCCACCCAAAATCCCCGCACCAAGCGCGACGATGCCTGCCGCCAATCCCAGAATGGCCGCGCGCAGGGCAAAGCTTTGGATGATGCGGCGACGCGGCGCACCCAGTGTCTTTAGAACGGCAGCTTCAAACGTGCGCGCACGCTCACCCGCAGCGGCGGCACCGATTAACACAAGGAACCCGGTAAAAAGCGTGATCAAAGCGCCATAGCGTGTCGCCGCCGAGATACCGCCCACCAGTTCGATCACCTGATCAATCGCATCGCGAATACGGATCGCAGTGATGTTTGGATAGGCTGTCGCCAGATCGCGCAGGATCGCGGCCTCAGCTTCGGGCGCGGCATAGACCGTGGAAATCCAGCTATGGGGTGCACCCGCCAAAGCCCCTTGGTTCATTGCCAACACAAATCCGATACCTGCGTCTTCCCAGCTCACGTCACGAAAGCTGGTCACTTCTGCGGTGATGTCGCGACCAAGGACGTTGACAGTCATCATGTCACCCAAAAGCAAGCCCATCTCGGCAGCTTCCTCGGCCGCAAAACTAATCTGAGGTGGCCCCGCGTAATTCTCCGGCCACCATTCACCCGCAGTCACTTCAGTTCCCTTAGGCTGGGCATCGGCATAGGTGATCCCACGGTCACCTTGAACGACCCAATGGCCTCCGGCAACTTCGTCGGCGGGTCGCCCGTTGATCTGGGTAATAATCCCGCGCAACATTGGTGCTGTATCAACACGGCTCACGGCGTCGTCACCGTCTAGCCGTTCTTGAAAGCCTGCGATCTGGTCAGGTTGGATATCAACAAAGAAGTAGCTTGGTGCGATGGCTGGCAGGTCATTTGAAAACGAATTGCGCAGGTTGCCGTCGATTTGCCCAACGGCCGCAAGGACCGTCAGTCCGAGCCCCAAGGATAGCACAACAGATGTAGATTCTCCGCCGCGCGCTCCGATAGATCCAAATGCCAGTCGCAAGGCGGGCCTGCCGCGCGCAGGTTTGCGGAAACGGCGCGCGACCCAGCGAATACCAATGGCTGCGATGACAAGGATGCCGAGAGCGCCGGCGATCCCGCCAGCTGTCCAGAGCGTCAGGAACACAGTGCCGGAAAACCAGATAGCCGCCCCAAGAAGCGCTGCGAGTAACAATGCGATAGCAACCAAATATCGCGCGCTTGGCAAAGCGTTTGAGGTGGCGAATGCATCGCGAAAGAGTGTGGCAGCGCGGATATCTTCCGTTTTTGCCAAGGGCCAAAGCGTAAACACCATCGCTGCCAGCAGGCCGTAAACAGCCGCTTCGAACAATGGCGCTGGATAGATAGTAAAGACGGCAGGAATGGGCAACTGCGCCTCAATCAAAGGGGCGAACAGCACTGGCAAGCCAGCACCAAGCACCAAACCGATCAGAACACCAACCAGCGTAAGGATGCCAATTTGGATAAAGTAGGTCTGAAAGATGATCGCGCGCGTCGCCCCCAATGTCTTAAGCGTTGCTATGACGCTGGTCTTGCCTGCCAGATACGCGCGTACTGCGGCAGAGACACCAACACCGCCCACGGCCAGCCCTGACAGGCCAACAAGGATCAAGAACGCGCCAATCCTGTCAACAAATTCTTCGATGCCGCCCGCGCCACGGCGACTGTCGCGCCAGCGTAGCCCGCTGTCGCTGAACTGGTCATCTGCTTGCTGTTCGAGGCTCTGCAAATCGGCGTCAGCGGCCAAGTCTAAGCGATACTGCGTCGAAAACAGTGTCCCCTCGGTGATCAATCCTGAGCTGGTAAGGTCGTCTGTTAGCACAATCGTCCGTGGCCCAAGACCAAAACCACCCGCCGCATTATCAGGGTAGCGATCCAGAATAGCCCTTAGCGTAAAGCTCTGTTCGCCAAGCCGAAATGTGTCACCCGGCGACAGTGCAAGCCTATCGGCCAAGACACGCTCCATGACGCCGCCTTTGTCGGAAAGGGCTTGCCGTAGAGGAATAGCTGGGTCCAAAACAACATTGCCGATCAGCGGGTAAAGATCATCGACAGCGCGAATTTGGGTCAAACCGCGCTCTGTTTCACCATTGCGGTCAACAACAACCATTGACCGAAAGTCGACCGTCTCGGAGACTTGTTCAGAGATTTCGCGCAACCACACAAGCTCTGCCTCACGGGCAAAGCGGTAAGTGAATTCAACTTCGGCATCGCCGCCCAGCAGGGCAGCGCCATCGCGCTTTAACCCGGCTTCTATCCCGGCGCGGACAGTGCCAACGGCGGCAATGGCCGCGACCCCCAATGCCAAACAGGCAAGAAAGACGCGAAAACCACGCAGGCCACCGCGCAATTCACGCGCAGCAAAACGGGACGCTATAGCTAAACTCATTCTGCGGCCTTGGACAACGGTGCATCAATGCGACCATCGCGCAGACGCACTACTCTGTCACAGCGGTTTGCCAATTCGTTGGAATGGGTGACCATGATCAACGTCGCGCCGTGTCGGTCGCGCAGATCAAACAGCAAGTCGATAATCGCCTGCCCGTTGGTTTCGTCCAGATTACCCGTAGGCTCATCAGCCAAAAGAATGCGCGGACGAGGTGCCGACGCCCGCGCCAATGCAACCCGTTGCTGCTCGCCTCCCGACATCTGGCTGGGATAATGATCGATCCGGTCTGCAAGTCCTACGGCCTTGAGCTCTGCCTCTGCCCGGTCGAATGCATCCTTAGCACCGGCCAACTCTAGTGGTGTTGCAACATTCTCAAGCGCTGTCATGGTCGGGATGAGGTGGAAAGATTGGAACACGACCCCCATATTGTCCCTGC
Source organism: uncultured Paracoccaceae bacterium (assembly GCA_947488605.1). GTDB lineage: Bacteria > Pseudomonadota > Alphaproteobacteria > Rhodobacterales > Rhodobacteraceae > Yoonia. Next base: position 194,391 of record CANKZJ010000004.1, read on the forward strand.
GTAAGAGGGCAAGCTGGTCTTCGTTCATCGCAGTCATATCTTGGCCCAAGGCCATAATGGTGCCTGACGTTGCCTGTTCCAGCCCGCCCATCAGCATAAGGAGTGATGATTTGCCCGATCCACTTGGTCCAACGAGGCCCAATGTTTCCCCAGAAGAGACCGTGATGGAGATGTCGTGCAAGATGTCCACGCGCCCTGCATTACCATCAAGCGATAGATTAGCGTTTGAGATTGATAGTACGGGGTCGGTCATCAGGTCTGCCTCGGGTCACGTCTCTTCCTTTGCATATGGGGCCATTTCGCGCACCAGCAACCTTGTTGCCGCGCTTTTGCTGACCACAGTCATGGCGCAAGCGGAAACTGTCACTATAGCGGCGCTTGGTGATAGCCTGACGGCCGGATATGGGCTGGCGCAGGCAGATGGTTTTGTGCCGCAACTTCAATCATGGCTGCACGAACAAGGGGCTGATGTTGCCGTGCTGAATGCGGGTGTGTCCGGGGACACGACAGCTGGCGGGCTAAGCCGCGTTGCTTGGACCCTGACACCAGATGTTGATGCGATGATTATTTCACTCGGAGGGAACGATTATTTGCGCGGATTGGACCCTGAAGTCAGCCGGGCAAACCTCGACCGTATTCTGGCAGCGGGGCAAGAGACTGGTGTCGAAATGCTTTTGGTGGGGCTGTCAGTCGGGTCAAATTATGGGCTCGATTATAAGCAAGAATTCGAAGGGATGTATGCTGAGCTTGCCAAGAAATATGATGTGCCGCTCTATGCTGATTTTGCTGCGGGGTTACGCGCAGCGGCAGGCATGCAGGAGGGAATGTCAGAGTTTTTGCAAGGTGATGGAATTCATCCGAACCCGGAAGGCGTGTCCGTCATCGTCGCCGCAATGGGGCCGGCCGTATTGGAGTTGATCGCAACGGTTGAGTAGTCTCGCTTAGTAAAAACACGCCCGTTCTGCACTGAAAAAGCGGTTCCGGTAGACTGTCTTTGCGTGTCAGGTTAGGTTTGCCGCCTTACAACTTGAAGGGAGACATCATGTCAGTTGCGAAGGTTACAGAGATCATTTCGTCATCGTCAAAATCTTTTGATGATGCCGTCGAGAACGGGATCAAGCGGGCGTCGAAGACGCTTAAGGGGATAACGGGTGCCTGGGTGGCGGATCAGAAAGTCACGGTCAAAGACGGCAAGATCCAAGAGTATCGCGTCGTGATGAAAGTTACGTTCATTCTTGAAGGTTAAACAAAAAATGGGCGCTATAAAAAGCGCCCATTCTCGAAAAGTGAGACGGCAAATGCCTTTTAGTCAGCAAGTGTCAGGTTAATCGCGCTTTCGCGTCCATCACGACCAGCTTCGATGTCAAAGTTGACTTTTTGGTCATCCTTGAGGCCGGTAAGACCGGAGCGCTCGACTGCTGAGATATGGACGAAAACGTCCTTAGCGCCACCATCGGGTGCAATAAAGCCATACCCTTTAGTGGTGTTGAACCATTTGACAGTGCCTGAAGCCATGTCCTTGTTTCCTTATCTAGTCCGCTCGCGGAAGTGCAGCGGTATGGCTCGGTCAAACGTGATCGAGAGACTGGGCCGATAGAGGAGACAGTGGTCGATTAGTTAACGTTGCCGCGACATTATGGCACGGCAAGCGATAATTTTCAAGGTTTGGGGGGCGGGGTGCAATCACTGCTCGGCAGTGAATGTGCAGTGGCGCGCGGATGCCGCACGCCACGATTTTAGAAACTATCGCTTACGCGAGAGCGAGGTTTACCGCAGATTCGCGGCCATCACGGCCAGCTTCGATGTCAAAAGTTACTTTTTGATCATCCTGCAGGCCTGTAAGGCCGGAACGCTCGACTGCGGAGATATGAACGAATACGTCCTTCGCGCCGCCATCGGGAGCGATAAAGCCGAAGCCTTTAGTTGTGTTAAACCATTTCACGGTGCCAGTAGCCATCGTGTTTTTCCTTTAGTATCAATGCTGTCCGCGAAAGTGCGACAGCTTGGCTTAGTCAGTGTCAAGATCGAGAGACTGTAGCCGAAAGGGAAAACAGTGGTCGAGTTGGATAACGTCTGCACCAGTCATGTGGGCCTTTGGCCTCAAAAATTCAAGTGAAATTTTTATAACACCACCCAAAGACTTGCATTTCCGCGAAGTCTGCGCTTATTTTATTGGCAAGATTTCGCCGATCTGCATAACTCTTGTGAGAAACAAGAAGTTAGACTAGCTTCGACTAGCGGGGCGCATGGTACAAGGATCCAGAATGAACTATTCCACCGCGTTGAGTTCTGCCTTCATAACTTTCGCCTTATTGGCTTCGCCTGTCATTGCTGAAAACCATGTAGCCGCTTTTGGGGCAACGGTTTATGGGAACGAAGATTGCAACAACGACGCTGATTTTCTCACGGAGAACGGCATCGTTTGCACCGCGGTTTTCTCAAGCACGAACGTATGGGATTTTCTCAACAATTTGCAGCGCAGGATCACTTTGCCCGAGCTTGTTGATCTGAACCCGAACCTCGAAATCGTTGATTTTGAAACGGTCATCAATGGCATAACCTTCGTCCGCGTGCGCTAAGGAAAAACGAAGCCGCCATGTTAGTGGCGGACTTCGCATTCATTGGCACCTATTCTAACGCACGAACTTCTTATGCTTCATCCGCTTAGGCTCCAACGCGTCTGCGCCAAGCCGTGATTTCTTGTCTTCTTCGTAATCTGTAAACGCGCCTTGGAACCATTCGACGTGCGCGTCGCCCTCAAAGGCGAGGATGTGTGTGCAAATCCGGTCGAGGAAGAACCGGTCGTGGCTGATGACGACAGCGCAGCCAGCAAAACTAACGAGCGCATCTTCAAGGGCGCGCAGAGTTTCAACATCAAGGTCGTTGGTCGGTTCGTCGAGTAGCAGAACGTTGCCACCAGATTTCAGCAATTTCGCCATATGCACGCGGTTACGTTCACCACCCGACAACAAGCCAACCTTTTTCTGTTGATCCCCACCTTTAAAGTTGAACGCCGAGCAATAGGCGCGGCTATTCATCTGCGCATCACCCAATGGAATTATTTCAGCGCCACCTGTGATTTCTTCCCACACCGTAGCGTCTGCAGAAAGTGCGTCGCGTGATTGGTCAACGTAAGAGAGTTTGACTGTGTCGCCGTATTCAACACTGCCTTCATCAGGTTCTGCTTGACCAGTGAGCATCGAAAACAGCGTGGATTTACCCGCGCCATTAGGCCCAATAACACCAACGATGCCGCCGGGAGGCAGATCGAATGTCAGGTCTTCGATCAATAGTTTGTCGCCCATAGCTTTTTTCAGGCCATCAACTTCAATTACCTTAGACCCAAGCCGTGGACCGTTGGGAATAATGATCTGGGCGCGGCCCATCTTCTCTTTTTCAGACTGGTTGGCCAAATCATTGTAGGCGCTGATCCGCGCCTTGGATTTGGCCTGCCGCGCCTTTGCGCCTTGCTGCATCCATTCAAGCTCGCGTTGCAGCGTGCGTTGTTTGGATTTGTCGTCTTTTGCTTCACGCTCAAGCCGCTTAGCCTTGGCCTCTAGCCAGCTAGAGTAGTTTCCTTCATGCGGAATGCCCGAACCGCGGTCCAGTTCCAAAATCCAACCCGTGATCGCATCTAGGAAGTAACGATCGTGGGTCACGATCAGAATTGTCCCTTTGTAATCAATCAGGTGCTGTTGCAGCCAAGCAATGGTTTCTGCGTCCAAGTGGTTGGTCGGTTCGTCTAGCAGCAACATGTCGGGCGCATCCAGCAAAAGCTGACACAAGGCCACACGGCGCTTTTCACCACCTGAAAGTGTTGTCACGTCAGCGTCGTCTGGCGGGCAACGCAACGCCTCCATCGAGATGTCGATTTGTGCGTCGAGATCCCAGAGGTTGGCGGCATCGATTTGATCCTGAAGCTGCGCCATTTCATCGGCGGTTTCCTCAGAGTAGTTCATCGCAACTTCGTTGTAGCGATCAAGGATCGCCTTCTTGTCAGCGACTCCCAGCATTACATTCTCGCGCACAGTTAGGTTGGCATCGAGTTCGGGCTCTTGCGGCAGATAGCCGACGCGCGCACCTTCAGCGGCCCATGCTTCGCCTGCGAAGTCTTTGTCCTGACCCGCCATAATCCGCATCAGTGTCGATTTACCCGTGCCGTTCACGCCAACGACGCCGATTTTGACACCGGGCAGGAAGTTCAGCCGGATGTTTTCAAATACCTTTTTCCCACCAGGATAGGTTTTGGACACGCCGTCCATGAAGTAGACGAATTGATTGGCAGCCATTGGGGGACGCTCCGATAAGATCAGGGTTTTGCCCTAGATAGCGATGGTGCGGGGCAGGGGCAATGCGTTGTGGGCAGGGAATTCGCCACTACGGCGGGGACATTTCCTGCCAAAGCTGGATTGGATTGCCTTCTGGATCACTCAGGCGGGCAAATCGTCCGTTAGGGTAGCGCTCCGGTGCGACCTCGACTGCGATGCCTGCGTCGTTCAGTGCCGCGACTGCAACATCGAGGTCAGCGACGCGAAAATTTATCATCCACTGCTGGTCTAGGTTTCCGAAATAAATGGTGTCTTCTTTGAAAGGTGCAAAAACCGTCGTTCCACTCTCTTGTGTCCAAGCTGGATCATCGTAGCTATCCGTTACCTGATTAATTCCGAATGTCTCCTCATACCAACGGCCGAGCGCTTCGGGGTCTTTTGCCCGAAAGAAGATGCCGCCTATGCCCAGTACATTGATCATTCTTGTCTCCCGTCAAAGTGATTTTCAGGTTACTGTTAGAACACGATTACCATACCATCTTTGCCTAGCAAAAAAGGCCCGTCCCAATGTTCGCGTGCGGCCGTCTCCCAATGCTGATCGGTGAAGTCAGGGTCGCCGTCAGGTACCATGTGGTTCAGGGCGAGTTGTTTGACACCTGCATCGCGCGCGATGCGTCCAACATCAACGGCGTCAGTATGACTGCGCAGGATATGTGTGCGCAGCCGTTCATCGCCGTTGGTCATGCGGGCACAGAGTGCTTCAACGCCTTCGCGCAACATGGCTTCATGAACCAGTAAGTCGGCCCCTTTGGCGAATGGTGCCATTTCGTCCATGTAAGCGGTGTCACCCGAAAGGACGACTGATTTGCCAGATGCTTCAAACCGCAGGGCGAATGTGTCTGTGATAGGGGGGTGGATGTTGCGCATCGTGCGCAGGGTGACGGCATCGAAGGTCATCTCGTCTTTGATCACTTGGATATCTGCGAGGCTATTGAAATCGCACCGCCCTTCGTCGCGGATGCGCAGGTCGATGTCAAAACGCATGCTATTTTGGAAACCTGCCCAATAAGCATCCAAGCCCTTTGGACCGATGACAGGGATTGTACGGTTCAGGCCAGCCGTCCACGCTGTGTGAAAGAATGGTCCCAGTTCAAGATAGTGATCTGAATGCAGGTGGGTGATCACGATCAAGTCTATGTCAGTCAGCGCGACGCCTTGATCGCAGATACCGCGCGTGGCCCCCAGACCTGCATCGACCAAGATCGTTTTGCCACCAAGCCGCAACAGCATTGATGTCGGCATGTTGGAGCCGGGCCTAATTGCAGGCCCGCCTTTAACGCCCATCAGAGCAAGACTATCTGACATCCCATGCCTCCGACCAAGCGCCACGCCAAACCCAATAATACTGGCGCTTGGCGAGGGCGGTCACAACCCCAGTTTTGAGGCCTCGGAATAAAGACCAACAGTCGCGTTCATTCCTCCGGTCAGAGCGTTCGCTTTATGGAACATGATCGACAGGTGTTCGGCATCAAGCGTTTGTTCGGCCAGCGCTGCGTCGACAATCGGACGCACTTGGCTCCACGTCTCAAGAACACCATCAAGACCTGACGCAATCGCGTCATTTGGCGGGGGATTGATGCCTGCCTCCGTCATACCAAAGCGTAGTGCTGAAAGCGATGCATCAAAAGTCTCGCTAGTCGTTTTCAATTCGGCCATCGCGGTTTCTACGTTAATGCCAGCTGCAATCAGGCAAACATTCTTGGACATGCGTTGTGCGAGCATTCGTTGGCGGCCCGCGATGTCGATCAGCATAGCATCTGCTTGTAGGACGGCAGCGGGGTGTGCGTATTGCCCGACAATCACAGTGACCATGACTTTTGCCATTTCCAAAAGTGGAGCAGATTGTTCTGCAATCATAGCAATGTCTTCTAGGCTCGCGTCGCCGTTTGCAGCAGGCTGCGCCAGTTCAGCGATTGGCGCCCAAAGATCATTTAGTTTGCCGATACCGACTTGTGTCTTGCGCCGCTCTTCAACACCTATGATGCCAAGATCCGGATTGCCAAACTCAAGTGCCGCGGTGATCATCTCGAATTCAGCGGCTGCAGCAGTCAGCAACGCGGAAGTGTCAGCAGTATCTACGCCGAGTTGGGTATAGCATGCGGCAGCTGGAACCCGTTGGCTCAGCATTCTGAGTTTACCAGAAAGGTCAATCCGTTGGCTGCCGCCAATGTCTTCGAGGTTTTGTGCGGTTGCTGGGGCTGACGTAAGAGCCACTGCCGCAGCAATCATAGTGGCCCGCAGAGCGCGCGCCAATTTCACCCAGCCAAAGCTGGTCTGATCGTTTTGCATTTTGGGAAAATCCTTTAGTATTTCGGCAACAGCCGTTTCTCGTTAACATTTCACTAGTGCTGGGCTTGAAAGCCAACACCGCCACTCAGCCGGACAAAAAAGCCAGCGCCTGCGGCGTACTGCCTCAGGCGTGTTCATAAATACTACAACACGCCCAGTGATTGTACGAAAAAGCGTGAGAACCTACCCAAAAGTATATTAATTACAGCCTTATAAGCGAGATTGCGCCGATTTAGGAGGAGAGCAAAAAAAAGGCCCCGCCGTAACGGGGCCTTTTCATCAGATTCGTTTCGCGGGTTACTGCGGAATTTCCGCGTCCAGACCTTCAACATAGAAGTTCATGCCAGCCAATGTACCATCATCCGCAATTTCGCCGTCAGCCAACCAAGCTGTGCCGTCTTGGCGATTAATCGGACCAGTGAAGGCGTGGTACTCACCAGTGCGCAGACGCTCTATCATATCCTCGGCAGAGGCTTTGATTTCTGCGGGAACCGCGTCACTGATTTCACCGATTGCAACCATGCCTGGGCCGATGCCGTCCCACGTGTCTTTGCTTTCCCATGTGCCATCCATGACCGCTTGTGTGCGGGCGATGTAGTAAGGGGCCCAATCGTCGATGATGGACGATACGCGTGGGAATGGACCGAACTCTGCCATGTCTGAGGCTTGGCCAAAGGTTACGACGTTACCCGCAGCCTGAGCCGCAGCTTGTGGTGCTGTCGAGTCGGTGTGCTGCAAGATGACGTCAGCGCCTTGTTCAATCAAAACGGTGGCAGCTTCAGCTTCTTTTGCAGGGTCAAACCATGTGTAGGCCCAAACGATCTTGAACTCGACGTCTGGGTTCACTTCGCGTGCGTGGATAAACGCAGAGTTGATGCCGCGGATAACTTCCGGAATTGGGAAGGACGCGATGTAACCGATGATGTTGCTCTCAGTCATTTGACCGGCGATGTGGCCCTGCACGGCACGGCCTTCGTAGAAACGAGCCGAGTATGTAGAGACGTTATCGGCGCGCTTATAGCCCGTTGCATGCTCGAACTTTACGTCCGGGAATTGGGCAGCCACGTTGATTGTTTGATCCATATAGCCGAACGACGTTGTGAAGATCAGGTCAGCGCCTTGCAGCGCCATCTGTGTCATCACACGCTCGGCGTCTGGGCCTTCTGGCACGCTTTCAACGAACACTGTTTCAACTTTGTCGCCGAATGCTTCTTCAACAGCCAAACGGCCCTTGTCGTGCTCATAAGTCCAACCGCCGTCGCCGATTGGCCCGACGTAGACGAAACCAACTGTCGTTGGCTCGTGACCGTCGGCCGCGGCCCCAGTGGCCATGCCAAGTGCGAGTACCGCCCCGGCTAAAATTGTTTTCATTGTCATTGTCATCCCCTTGGTGGTCTTAAGTATCGCCTCAGCGTGAGGCATGGAAAGATTGGCCCAGTGACCCGGGCGCGCGTCCAGCCCGCATAATAACCAGAACTGCGATGGTTGCCAGATAGGGGGCCATAGAAAGATACTCCACTCCGATAGCAGCACCCGCTGCTTGGAGGTTGAGCTGCAACACAGTCACACCGCCAAACAAATAAGCACCCAGCAAAAGCCGGCCCGGTCGCCAGCTTGCAAAAACGACGATTGCGAGGGCGATCCAGCCAGCACCTGCCGTCATGCCTTCGGTCCACTGTGGGACGCGCACAAGCGACAAATACGCCCCGCCAAGCCCCGCGCAGGCACCGCCGAACATGATGGCCAGCATCCGAACCCGGACAACGTGATAGCCCAAAGCATGTGCGGCTTCATGGTTCTCGCCAACGGCACGCAGGATGAGACCTGCACGCGAAAATTTCAAGAACGCCCAAACGGCAACAACAATCGCTAAGCCGACATAGACCATCGGGTCATGTTGAAAGATGATCGGTCCGATGAAGGGAATATCCCCAAGGATTGGAATGTCCCAATCTGGAAAACCGGGGGCTTTCACACCGATATACCCCTGTCCCATCAATGCCGACAGACCGAGGCCAAATAGCGTGAGGGCCAGCCCGGTGGCCACCTGATTAGACAGCAAGAACTGCGTAAGAAACCCGAAAATAACCGACAAAAGCGCACCACCGACCGCGGCACCCAAAAAGCCAACCCAAGCTGACCCGGTATTTACCGCCACGACAAATCCGCAGACCGCACCAGTGATCATCATGCCTTCCACACCGAGGTTCAGCACCCCGGCCCGTTCCACGACCAGCTCGCCGATAGCCGCAAGCATAATGGGGGTCGCGGCAACCATCAGTGATGCCAGCAACAGGATCGGGTTGATTGAAGACAGGTCCATTATTTATTCATCCTCTTCGCACGCCTCAAAGCCATGCCAGAACACTTTCAGGCAAAACGAAAACAGCAAGCCCGCCAAGTGGCAGGGCAATCATCCAACCATAGCGATTGAACCAATGCGGTTTATGCGGCACCGACGATGCCTTGATCCCGGACCCTAGTCCAACTTTGTTCAGGATCGCATCGAACCCGCGGTCAAATACGTGATCAGTTATTAGAATGATGAGCGCGGCCAAGCCCAGAATGACCACATAAATCAGTGCAATCCACCAAGTTGTGACGGCTGCCAGCTGGAGAGCATAACCCAAGGCCATGCCGATCAAAAAACCAATAACAGGTCCAAAGATCGCATTTATCCAATCGATACTGGGGGTAGGTTCGCTGCTCATGTGATTTCCTTCGTTCCAAACCGCAGGCGGTAATTGGTCAGCACATCAACGGCGAGAAGGAAGAAGAGCAACATGCCTTGTAACAACTGGATCGCAGCGACTGGCAATCCTAGATTGGATTGCGCGATTTCACCGCCAATATACGTCAGCGCCATCAGGCCACCAGCGAGCAAAATGCCCACCGGATGCAATCGGCCCAAGAAGGCCACGATGATCGCTGTGAAGCCGTAGCCGACGTTGAAATCAATGCTGACCTGTCCGGCGGGTCCTGCGACCTCAAACAAGCCAGCGAGACCTGCCAAGCCACCTGAAATTCCCATGCAGATCAGTACAAGCGCGCTGGGGTTCACACCCGCAAACCGTGCGGCGCGGGGGCTTTGTCCGGATAGGCGGACATTAAAGCCAAAGATGTGACGTGACAGGGCGATATAGGCGAAGATCACAGCAATGAACGCGGTAACGACGCCCCAGTGCATGCCAATCGTTTGATTGATCCAAGTCGTCGCAGAAGGGTACTGCGCCAGATTGCGGCTGCCCGGAAAACCCATACCATCGGGGTTTCGCAGCGCGCCGAGGGCCATTGATGCCAGTAATTGCTCTGCGACATAGACCAGCATTAACGACACGAGGATTTCATTGGTGCCAAATCGCACCCGCAGCAAACCGGGGATCATTGCCCACAAAATGCCACCCAATGCGCCTGCAAGGACCATCAGTGGCAGGATAATGAAGCTTTCCATCGGAAAGAACGCAAGCCCGACAGCCGCGCCGCAGATGGCACCGACGATGTATTGCCCCTCTGCGCCAATGTTCCAGATCCCGGCACGAAAGCCAAAAGACAAGCCGATAGCGATCAAGACCAGCGGGGCACCTTTGATCAGCAATTGAGGGCGGTAGAACCATGCAAACTCTGAAAATAGCGGATCCAGAAAAATCGTGCGGATCGTCTCGAAGGGATCTTGGCCCAACGCAGCAAACAGCAGTCCGCCACAAAACATAGTAAGAACGACGGCCAAAACAGGCGTTGCAAATGTCCAAAGCCGCGATGGCTGTGGGCGCTTTTCAAGCATCAACATGTGCCACCTCCATGTCATGCGCGCCGCCCAGCATAAGACCGATTTCATCTACGGTTAGGCCTTTGGCGGACCTCGGGTTTGACAGCCTGCCTTCATTCAGTGCAGCAAACCGGTCGGATATTTCCATTAATTCATCAAGGTCTTGGCTGATCACAATCACTGCCGTGCCTTTCGCCGCCAGATCAAGCAAGGCCTGTCGAATAGCAGCAGCAGCAGATGCATCAACACCCCATGTCGGTTGGTTCACAACGAGAACTTCGGGGGCCTGCATGATCTCGCGTCCGATCACGAATTTCTGCAAGTTTCCGCCCGATAGCGACCGCGCGGCGTTCTGCGGCCCCGGTGTGCGGACATCAAAAGCAGCGATCACACCTTCGGCGAAATGGCGTGCCTTGCCCCAATGCAAGAAACCCTTGGTGGTAAAGCCCTCACGTGTTGCGGCTGTCAGGATGGCATTCTCCGTCAGGCTCATGTCAGGCGCTGCGGCATGGCCCATGCGTTCTTCTGGTGCAGCCAAAAGACCGATCTTACGCCGCGCATTCGGGTGCAGGTGACCGATACTCTCGCCTTTGTAAGCGACCATTGCTTTGGCGGTCTTCATTTCACCTGAGAGGGCAGCGACCAATTCATCCTGACCGTTTCCAGCAACGCCGCCGATCCCCAAGACCTCCCCTTTGCGAACCTCAAGGTTGATTGCACGAAGCGGCGTGCCAAATCGATGCGGCGCCGGGGCGCTCAATTCACTAAGGGAAAGGACCACGTCACCTGCCGGTTTATCGGCTTTTTCGGGCACATGCAGGATACTGCCAACCATCAATTCAGCCATGTCTCTGGCAGAGGTCGCGCGTGGATCGCAGGTACCCACCACCTCACCAAGTCGCAGCACAGTGGCGTTGTCACAAAGCGCGCGAATTTCTTCCAGCTTGTGTGAAATATAGAGAATTGCCGTGCCTTCGCTACTCAGTTGGCGCAGCGTCTCGAACAGGATCGCCACCTCTTGCGGCGTCAAGACTGACGTGGGTTCATCCATGATGAGCAGTTTCGGATCTTGCAGCAAACAGCGGATGATCTCGACACGTTGACGCTCCCCAGCCGAGAGTTCGCCAACAATGCGGTCAGGATCTAATGGCAAGCCATATTGATCAGAAACAGCGCGTACCTGTGCCGCAATCTCGGCCTGCGGTGGCGGGTTTTCCATGCCAAGTGCTATATTTTCAGCGACATTCATCGCATCAAAAAGCGAAAAGTGTTGAAAGACCATCGCGACACCAGCAGCGCGTGCAGCACGCGGTTCGGGCGGTTGAAAGCTTTTGCCTTCAAGCATCATTGTGCCGCTATCGGGTTTCACTAGACCGTAAATCGTCTTCACCAAGGTCGATTTGCCCGCGCCGTTTTCACCAAGCAAAGCATGTACTTCGCCGCGCCCAATCTCAAATGATACATCCTTATTGGCGACAACACCGGGATAGGCTTTGGTCAGTCCGTTCAGGCGCAACAGCGGTTCGGTCATGCAGTGCGATCCTTTGCGCGGCGGTTGTCAGGCTTTATCATCGCAGTTGCGACGCCAAGCGCAATCGCCGCTGGGTGTTTTCCTAAGGATGGATCACCGATTGGACACGCGATGCGCGATATCTGGGCGGGCGTGTGCCCCAATGCCGCGAGCCGTGATCTAAATCGTGCCCATTTGGTCGCTGAACCAATCAAACCTGCACCGTGAAAGTCGTGCAGAAGCAATGCATGGCAAAGGGCGAGGTCGATTTCATGGCTATAGGTGAGAATCAGATGATCCGCGTCTTTCGGGGCATGTTTGATCAGCAATGTGGGGTCAGTTGCGATCAAAGTTGTGACATTCGTTTTAGGAAAACGATCGGCGTGTGTATCCACCCACGTGATTTCGAACCCTGGCAGGGTCTTCATTATATTCACGATTTCGCGGCCAACATGGCCGGCACCAAATACCCAAAGCGGGCGAGATTTCGGTGCATCGAGCGCATCTGCTTCTTCCCATAAAAGGCTGACTGCTCCACCACAACATTGCCCTAACGCAGGTCCGAGAGGAATTTGTGCGCTGTGGTGGCTTCGGCCATCGCTCAGCATGCGGCGCGCTTCGGCCATTGCGTCCCATTCCAGTGCCCCGCCGCCAATTGTGCCCTCGGTCTTGTCGCGCCAAACCAGCATCTGCGTGCCTGCCTCGCGGGGAACTGACCCAGCGGTCGTTGTTACAGTGATGCGGATCGCCTTACTCATGCACGGGCCCGCCCAACCGCGCGCAGAACTTCTTCTGCGGTCGCCGGCGCTTGCAGGTCAGGGTAGTTTGGTCCGCAAGCTGAAACAGCGTCTGAAAGTGCCAGAAAGGCAGATATTCCCAACATGAACGGTGGCTCGCCAACGGCTTTGGATCGATAGATCGTGTGCGCGGGGTTAGGGGCGTCCCAGAGAGAGACGTTGAAAATATCTGGCCGATCCGAGCAAGCGGGGATTTTGTAAGTGGCAGGCGCATGCGTGCGAAGCCGTCCTTTGTCATCCCAAACCAGTTCTTCGGTGGTCAGCCAACCGGCACCCTGCACGTACCCACCTTCGATTTGCCCCACGTCGATGGCCTCGTTCAATGACGCACCTGCATCATGCAAAACGTCAGTGCGCAGAATGCGGTTCTCGCCCGTTAGCGTATCGATGACAACTTCGGTGACAGCTACCCCTTGCGCAAAGTAAAAGAAGGGCGTGCCTTCCCCTTTGATCCGGTCCCATGCAAGGTCGGGTGTTTTGTAAAATCCAGTTGCAGAGAGGCTGACGCGGTTCAAATATGCCGTCTGGGCAGCCTCAGCAAAAGACATCTCAGCGGCACCCACAAACACTTTTCCTTCGTCAAAGCGGACGTCTTCCACAGTCGTTTGGTGTAATTCCGCCAAACAAGCTGCAATGCGGTCGCGGATAACATCGCAAGCATTCGCCACGGCCATGCCGTTCAAATCAGTACCTGAAGATGCCGCCGTTGCCGACGTATTTGGTACCTTGCCGGTATCAGTTGCCGTGATCTTGACCTGTGTGGCATCAATCCCGAACCGATGGGCGGCCACTTGCGCGATTTTCTGAAAAAGACCCTGGCCCATCTCCGTGCCACCATGGTTCATATGCACTGATCCATCTTGGTATACATGCACCAGCGCGCCCGCCTGATTAAGATGGGTCAGCGTAAAGGAAATCCCGAATTTGACTGGGCTGAACGCGATCCCTTTCTTCAATATGCTTTGTTCAGAATTCCATGCCGCAATTGTGCGGCGGCGTTCATCGTAGTCAGACGATTTCAACAACGCATCGGTCATACCATGCAGAATGAAATCCTTGACCGGCATATGATATGGCGTCGTCTGTATCAAAGGTTTGGGCGAATGCTGACCGCCAAACCGCGTTCCCGTTCCCGGCTTCTTCTGTTCTGAAATACCTTCGAGGGGACGCGAAGCGTGGGAAGCAGACAGCCCCCCTCCCTCCATCTCATCATAATAATTCCGCTGGCGAACAACGACCGGATCTAACCCTAGATCGGCCGCGATATGATCCATCACCCGCTCGATCCCCAAGACGCCCTGCGGTCCACCAAATCCACGAAACGCTGTCGCAGACTGCGTGTTCGTCTTGAGCCGATGCGAGGTGATCCGGACCGCTGGCAAATGATAGGCATTGTCCGCATGAAGCATTGCGCGGTCAGCAACAGGCAAAGACAGATCCAGCGCCCAACCGCAGCGCGTCATTTGCGTGAATGTGATACCGTCAATCCGCCCACTAGCATCGAAACCCACGTCATAACTGATGCGGAAATCATGCCGTTTCCCGGTGATCATCATGTCATCGTCACGGTCGTATCGCATTTTGCAGGGCTTGCCCGTCAACCGTGCGGCAACGGCACAACCAACGGCCAAAGCATTCCCTTGGCTTTCTTTTCCGCCAAAGCCGCCTCCCATCCGGCGCACTTCGCACCGCACGCTGTGCATCGGTAGGCCGAGCGCGTCGGCGACCTTGTGTTGGATTTCCGTTGGGTGCTGGGTCGAGCTGTGCACGACCATATCACCGCCCTCTTGCGGTAGGGCGAGTGCTGCTTGGCCTTCAAGGTAGAAATGCTCTTGCCCGCCCATGTTGATCTCGTCTTGCAGGCGATGGGCGGCTCTACCTAACGCGTCATCAACGTCACCCTTGGCCCAAATGCGCGGACCATCTTCAAATCGGCTCTCTTTGGCGAGCGCATCTTCAATTGTCAGAATTGGTGTCTCTTCGGCATAGATAACTTTGGCGGCACCGGCGGCCTTGCGCGCCGCAAGATGAGATTTGGCAATCACCAAGAAAAGCGGTTGCCCCAGATAGTGAACCTCGCCTGTCGCCAAGAGCGGCTCATCATGGATGGAAGGTGAAACATCGTTGGAAAACGGCAAGTCTTCTGCTCTCAGAACGGCAACCACATCGGCGCAATCACGGACCGGCCCAAGATCAAGGTGCTCAACCGTACCTTTGGCAATCTCAGATGTACCAAAAGCCAGATGCAGCGTCCCCGCAGGCGTCGGAATATCATCGATGTAACGGGCTGCACCAGTGACATGAAGCGCAGCGGCATCATGGGGCAGAGGCTTAGCAACGCTCATGACGTGACCTCCAACACATTGGTCGCGTGGCCTTCACGCTCACCAAAATAGCGGTGCAACAGGTTTTGCGCCACGTGCAACCGATACTCTGCCGAGGCACGCATATCGCTCATGGGTGCATAATCCACCGCAAAACCGGCAGCAGCTTGTGTGATTGTTTCTTGCGACCAAGGCTTGCCGACAAGCAATGCTTCGACGGCTTTTGCTCTTAACGGTGTGCCCGCCATGCCGCCAAATGCAATGCGTGCTTCAGTGATCAAGCCGTCCGTCACGGTGATGTTAAAGCAACCGCACACTGCCGAGATATCTTGATCAAATCGTTTCGATATTTTGTAGCACCGCAGGTCTGGTGCGGATTTTGGAAGCGTTACACCCGTGACCAGCTCTCCGGGCCCGCGGTCTTGCGATCCATAATCAATAAAGAACTCTTCCAGCGGTAATTCTCGGGTCTTACTGTCGTGGCGCAAATGCAGCGTGGCCCCTAAGGCAATCAACGCAGGCGGGTTATCCCCGATGGGAGATCCATTTGCGATGTTGCCGCCAATCGTTGCCGCATTGCGCACATGCTCTGAACCATAGCGCCGGATCATCTCGGCGTAGGAGGGATGGAATGCCGCAACTTTTTCCAAAACCGTAGTCATGGTGACAGCTGCGCCGAAATACAGCGTTTGCGCGTCTTCTTTGACCTCAAGCAGCTCTTTGCAGCGGTTTAGAAATACGACGTCGGATAGATCTCGTAATTGTTTCGTGACCCAAAGCCCAACGTCTGTCGCACCAGCGACCAAGGTTGCATCAGGATGGGCAGCATACCACTTTGCGAGTGCATCAAGGTTTTCGGGTGCAAATACCGCTGGGCCTACCTTTGGCGGCGTATCGATCATCCAGTCCGGGACGGGTTGTGATTGCGCTGCCTCGGCGGCGCGAATAATCGGCGCATATCCCGTACAACGACACAAATTGCCAGCAAGGACATCATCATGATCTGTCCGCCCCCGCATATGACCAGCAGCCATTGCGGCAACAAAGCCCGGTGTGCAAAACCCGCATTGTGATCCGTGATGATCCACCATGGCCTGCTGCACGGGATGCAAAGCGCCGTCAGGGCCGCCGATACCTTCGATTGTGCGCACGGCCCGGCCATGGAGTTGCGGCAAGAACAAAATACAGGCGTTCAGTGATTTGACACCGTCGTCATCGGTCACAAGCACCGTGCAAGCACCACAGTCGCCTTCGTTGCAGCCTTCCTTAGTTCCGCAAAGCGCGCGATCTTCGCGCAACCAATCTAGCAGGGTGCGGGTTGGATCCGCATCAACCTGCACGGTTTCCCCGTTGAGAAGAAACGTGACATCCATACTGTAAAACCTGTCGCCTTACCCAAGCTTTGCGAGGTGGATCAGATGTCGATGCGACGTAGACACCTGCCTCGTGTACATACATGAAAGCGGCACGCGCAGAGATTTGCAAGAGATATGTCGCTGTCAGATGTGTAGCGTCTTTGCATATGCACAAAGATTGGGCGGCAAGTCAGGTCATGTAATCTTTGCGATTTTCCCAAATTTCGCGCTGCCAGGCGAGCCAGCCTTGCACCTCAATCAATGGGCCCACTTCGATAAAGCACGTCCGCACACGGCCTTTCTTAACAGACCTTACGATCCCTGTGTCTTCAAGTACCTTGAGGTGACGCATGAACGTGGGCAATGCCATCGCATGTGGTGCATGTAATTCGCTGACCGTCGCAGGACCCGCTGCCAGCCGTTCAATCACACTGCGCCGGGTTTGATCTGACATTGCGCCAAAAAAGAGATCGAGATGGTGAGCCATAGCGCTAAGTTTCGCAGATCCACAAGGGAGTCAATGCATCTGCGATCGGATGCTTGCGCGTCGGCGCTTGTTGGCTAGGTTGAGCAGATGAAAACTGATCCGCGATTCATTCACCTGCGCCTGCACACCGAGTATTCTTTGCTAGAGGGTGCGATCCCGGTCAAGAAGCTACCCGGTCTGATCGCCGACATGGGCATGCCTGCGGTCGCGGTGACAGACACCAACAATATGTTCTGCGCGTTGGAGTTTTCCGAAGGGGTGTCCAAGGCGGGCATTCAGCCGATTGTCGGGTGCCAGATTGACCTGACGTTCATGGTGGCCGAGCCCGGAAAGCGCCAAGAAGAACCAGCACCTATTGTTCTGCTGGCACAGTCAGAGGCCGGGTATAAAAACCTGATGAAGCTGAATTCTTGCGCATATCTGGATGCTGGCGGACAGCTGCCGCAGGTCTCGGTGGAAGAATTGGCGACACATCATGACGGTTTGATCTGTTTGTCTGGTGGCCCCGATGGCCCTATTGGACGCCTGTTGCGCCAAGGCCAGCGCCCCAAAGCTGAACTATTGATGGACCGTTTGGCCGGAATTTTCCCTGATCGTCTTTATGTGGAATTGCAACGGCATCCGGGGGAGGGCTTGCCCGAGGCCGAGCGGTTGTCCGAGCGCGGCCATATCGAAATGGCTTACGCCAAAGGCTTGCCTCTGGTGGCTACAAACGACGTTTATTTTCCCAAGACAGAACTTTACGAGGCGCATGACGCGTTGATCTGTATCGCCGACGGCGCTTACGTGGATCAGCAAGAGCCGCGCCGCAGATTGACCCCGCAGCATTATTTGAAGTCGCCGCAGGAAATGGTGGCATTGTTCGCCGACTTGCCGGAGGCGATTGAGAATACGATTGAAATCGCAAAGCGCTGCGCGTTCAAAGCCTTCAAACGTGATCCCATTTTGCCAAAGTTCGCCAATGATGAGGTCGCCGAATTGCGGCGACAGGCCGAACAAGGACTAAAGGACCGATTGGCCGTCATTCCGCACGCTGCTGATGTGGCAGAATACGAGAAGCGGCTTGAGTTTGAGTTGGGCATTATCGAAGGCATGGGTTTTCCCGGGTATTTCTTGATTGTTGCCGATTTTATCAAATGGGCAAAGGATGAGGGCATTCCAGTAGGGCCGGGACGTGGTTCTGGTGCCGGATCATTAGTTGCATACGCCCTCCTGATCACCGACCTCGATCCCTTACGCTATTCGCTGCTGTTTGAGCGGTTCTTGAACCCCGAACGCGTCTCGATGCCGGACTTCGACATCGATTTTTGCATGGATCGCCGCGAAGAAGTGATCCGCTATGTGCAGGACAAATATGGGCGCGATAAAGTCGGCCAGATCATTACCTTTGGCGCACTTTTGTCCAAAGCCGCCGTCCGCGACGTCGGTCGTGTTCTGCAAATGCCTTACGGGCAAGTTGACAGGCTCTCGAAGATGATCCCTGTGGAGGGGGTCAAACCGGTCTCAATCGAGAAGGCGCTCGCTGATGAACCGCGCTTGCGCGAAGAAGCCAAGAACGAAGAGGTAGTCGACCGTCTGCTGACTTACGCACAACAGGTTGAGGGGTTGCTGCGTAATGCGTCGACCCACGCAGCGGGCGTTGTGATTGGCGACCGCCCGTTGGATGAATTGGTCCCGCTTTATCAAGACCCGCGCTCAGACATGCCTGCAACCCAATTCAATATGAAATGGGTGGAACAGGCCGGGCTCGTGAAGTTCGACTTCCTGGGCCTCAAGACGCTTACCGTGATCCAGAACGCCGTTGAATTGATCAAGAAAGCGGGGCGCCCGCTGAACGAAGCGGCTGATGGCACCAAGCTTTATGATGTGCTTGAGGGTTTCGAGTATGACATTGGTGCGATCCCGCTGGATGATGAAAAGTCCTATGCGCTTTATTCGAGCGCGAAGACCACTGCGGTGTTTCAGGTGGAATCCAGCGGTATGATGGATGCGCTCAAGCGCATGAAACCGACCTGTATTGAAGATATCGTGGCCTTGGTGGCGCTGTATCGTCCCGGTCCGATGGAGAATATTCCGGCCTATTGCGAAGTGAAGAATGGACAAAAAGATCTGGAATCCATTCACCCGTCGATTGATCACATCCTCAAAGAAACCCAAGGCATCATCGTCTACCAGGAACAGGTGATGGAGATCGCGCAGGTCATGGCGGGCTATAGCCTTGGCGGTGCGGATTTGCTGCGCCGCGCGATGGGCAAAAAGATCGCCGAAGAAATGGCCAAAGAACGCCCAAAGTTCGAGGCGGGGGCCAAGGCCAACGGTGTAGAGCCCAAGAAAGCCCGCGACGTTTTCGACCTCTTGGAGAAGTTCGCCAACTACGGTTTCAACAAATCCCACGCAGCGGCGTATGCCGTGGTCAGCTATCAAACGGCATGGCTGAAGGCCAATCACCCGGTTGAGTTTATGGCAGGTGTGATGAACTGCGATATTCATCTGACGGACAAACTAGGCGTCTATTTCCAAGAGGTGAAAAAGGGCCTCGGAATTGAATATACACCACCATGTGTGAACCGCTCTATGGCGACGTTTGATGTGAAGGATCAAAAGTTGGTTTATGCGCTGGGCGCGTTGAAGAACGTCGGCGTCGAAGCGATGAAACTGATCGTCGAAGGACGGGGCGAGAAAGAGTTCGTGAACCTGTTTGATTTTGCGCGTCGCTGTGACCTCAAACGGATTAGTAAGCGTCCGCTTGAGATGCTGGCGCGCGCCGGTGCGTTCGATGTTCTGGATCCGAACCGCCGCCGCGTCATGATGAGTTTGGATGCGCTCACAGCCTATTCGGCGGCCATCCATGATCAGAAATCATCTAATCAAGTCTCGCTGTTTGGTGATGCTGGCGACGATCTACAAGAACCGCGCTTGATCGGCGGGGATGATTGGTTGCCTGCCGAAAGGTTGGCAGAGGAATTCAAGGCGATTGGGTTTTATCTCTCGGGACATCCATTGGATGACTATATGGGGCCATTGAAACGCAAGCAGGTTTTGACGCTGGATGACGTTATGATCCGCGCTGCAAAGGGTGCGGCGATTGTCAAAATGGCAGGCACAATATCGGGCCGCCAAGAGCGGAAATCTGCAAGAGGCAATCGCTTTGCCTTCGTGCAGTTGTCTGATCCGACGGGACAATACGAAGTGACAATGTTCTCGGACACGTTAGAGGCATCGCGCGCTTATCTGGAAACGGGCAGTCAGGTCGTGTTGCAATGCGAAGCAACGATGGAGGCGGATCAACTCAAACTCTTGGGGCGGTCGGTGTCTCCGATTGATGCGGTTGTTGCTGATGCCGGCGGCGCCGGCCTGCGGGTGTTCATTGATGGGCCAGAGGTGATTGCCTCGGTGGCCTCTGTCTTGGCAAATGCAGCTGGTGGTGGCGTGCGCGCTGGGCGCGGCCCGGTTTACTTTTGCCTGATGAGCGATGATTTGCCGGGCGAAGTTGAGCTGGATTTGGGCGAAGAATTCCCGGTCAACCCACAGATCAAAGGTGCTTTGCGGTCGTTGGGTGGAGTGATTGAGGTGGAAGACGCCTAACGTAGACTTACCAATGCGGTGGACGCTGATCTGCCAATGGAACTGAACCGCCAGCTTCCATTTCACGTCCCGCTTCGCGCTCCATCAACATGGCCAACCGGCGTGTGACGACCGCCAGTTCTGTCTCTTGGCGGGCGACAATATCGGACAGCTCCTCAACCGTGCGGGTGAGGTGGGCGATTTGTTCTTCAAGGTGTGTCACGTCAGCCATGCGCAGGCATTAGCGCAATTGCATCATCGGGGAAAGACACGACTGCATTGCCCCTGTGACATTGGCGGGTTAAACGGCGCGTGAACGCATATGACCGGCAGGACCAACCCGATGGCCAAGATAAAGAAGCAACCGCGCCCCAAGGCTCAGACGCCCAAGGGATTTCAGGATTATTTTGGCGCGGATGTGACCGCACGCGCCGAAATGCTGAACACGATCGCGGGTGTCTACCATCGTTATGGGTTTGACGCGCTTGAGACTTCGGCCGTCGAAACGGTTGAGGCGCTGGGCAAGTTCCTGCCCGACGTGGATCGCCCCAACGAGGGTGTGTTTGCGTGGGAGGAGGACAGTGATTGGCTTGCCCTGCGCTATGATCTGACAGCACCTTTGGCGCGTGTTTATGCGCAGTTCCGCAATGATCTGCCGACGCCTTACCGTCGCTATGCGATGGGTCCCGTCTGGCGCAATGAAAAGCCCGGACCGGGCCGCTTTCGTCAGTTCTATCAATGCGATGCGGATACGGTAGGCGCGTCCAGCGTTGCGGCAGATGCCGAGATTTGCGCGATGTTGTCGGATACGTTGGAGGCCGTAGGGATTGAGCGCGGTGACTATGTCATCCGGGTGAACAACCGCAAGGTTTTGAACGGTGTGATGGAAGTTGCAGGGCTTGTCGGTGACGACAAGGAAGCCGAGCGTGGGATCGTTCTGCGCGCGATTGATAAGCTTGATCGGCTTGGAGAAGACGGTGTACGTGCGCTATTGGGGGAAGGCCGTAAAGATGCCAGCGGCGATTTCACCGATGGCGCTGGGCTAGAGCCGGACCAAATTGAGATAGTAATGAGTTTCGCTAGTGCGACAAAGTCGATCGCAATTCGATTGAAACAATATGCTGAAGCTTGGGCCGAGCATGATCTTATGGAACCTCACTACCTTACTTCGCTTCAGGCCGCAGCAGGATCAGCGTGGAACGAGACTGCCGTCGAAGTATTGAAAGTTATAATTGGCGATAGCGAAATAGGGGGGGATGGCATCGCTGAGTTAGAGACAATCTCATCTCTACTTAGCGCTCAGGGTTACGGCCCTGATCGCATTATCATCGATCCATCCGTCGTACGTGGCCTCGGCTACTACACCGGCCCTGTCTACGAAGCTGAACTCACATTCGAAATCACCGATGAAAAGGGCCGCCCTCGCAACTTCGGCTCCGTTGCTGGCGGTGGTCGCTATGACGATCTCGTCAAGCGCTTCACTGGGCAGGAAGTACCCGCAACGGGTGTCTCAATCGGTGTGGACCGTTTGCTTGCTGCCCTGCGCGCCAAGGGTCAGATGCAGCAGTCTGCCGTCGGGCCAGTCGTTGTTACCGTCATGGATCGCGACCGTATGTCGGATTACCAAACCATGGTCGCAGAGTTGCGCAATGCAGGTATTCGCGCCGAGGTTTATCTGGGCAACCCCAAGAACTTTGGCAATCAACTGAAGTATGCGGACAAACGCAACTCACCAGTCGCGATCATCGCGGGGAGTGATGAATTCGACGCGGGGATCGTGCAAATCAAGGACCTGATCCTTGGCGCCGAGATCGCCAAGAATGCCACGCTTGAAGAATGGAAAGACCGGCCTAGCCAGTATGAAGTGCCGCGCGATCAAATGATCGCGAAGGTGCGTGAAATTCTGGATAGCCAAAGCTGATGCCAACAACGTCGCAAACTCGTAACGAAGCGCGCCGCTTGCGCGATGGTTTCGCGGCATTGGGCGCGCAAGTCATCAAGGCAGATGTGCTGCAACCGGCCGAAACGCTCTTGGACCTCTACGGTGAAGATATCCGCGCGCGGTCCTACCTCACGTCTGATCCGTTGCGCGGTGAAATGGTGCTGCGTCCGGATTTTACGGTGCCTGTCGTACAGATGCATATGGAAAGTCGCGCTGATCCGGCGCGTTATACCTATGCAGGCAAGGTTTTTCGCAAGCAAGAAAGCGATGAGACCCGTGCGAACGAGTATGTTCAAGTAGGCTACGAGGTATTTGACGGCCAAGACCCCTCGAGTGCTGATGCCGAAGTATTTGCGGCAATTGCAGACGGGTTGGCTGGTTTGCCTGTGCGCGCAGCGACTGGCGACATTGGTGTGTTGATGGCGGCGGTGCGCGGTTTGCGCACAACTGACGCGCGCAAGGCGGCTTTGTTGCGCCATATCTGGCGACCGGGGCGATTTCGGGCGCTGTTGAAGCGGTTCGGGTCTGGCAAGGTGCCTACAGCGCGTGCGGCTTTGCTGGCAAGCACCGATCCTTTCGCAGGCAGTGGTCCCGATATCGGGCTACGGACCCGCGCCGAGGTGCAGGCGCGCATTGATGCATTGCGCGCAGATGCTGCGGTCGCGCCCATCGCAGCCGAGGAGATTGCACTGATCGACGCGATCCTTGGATTGCGTGAGACCGCGACAAATGTCCTGAGTGCACTGCGTGATATCGCAGTCGATATGCCAGCAATTGGTGATGCAGTGGTCGGTATGGATGCGCGTATGGCGGCACTTTCAAAGCGCGGCATTGATGTCGATACGCTTGAATTCGAAGGCAGTTATGGGCGCACGTCGCTTGAATACTATGACGGTTTTGTTTTTGGGTTTTATGCAATCGATAGACCGGACTTGCCGCCTGTTGCCACCGGCGGACGTTATGATGCACTGACTGCGCAACTCGGGCAGGGCCGTGCGGTGCCTGCTGTGGGTGGTGTGATCCGCCCCGATCTGGCCTTGGGGTTACGCATATGTTGAAGCTGGGTGTGCCCTCAAAAGGCCGGTTGATGGAAAAGACCTTTGACTGGTTCGGTGCGCGCGGCGTTGGGCTGCGCAAGTCCGGGTCTGATCGTGAATATGCCGGTGCTGTTGATGGGATTGATAGGGTTGAACTGGTGTTGCTGTCCGCGGGGGAAATTCCGCGTGAATTGGCGGCAGGCAATATCCACTTAGGTGTTACTGGTTCGGACCTTGTGCGCGAAAAGCTTGCCAATTGGGATGCGCGGGTCGCTGAACTTGCGCCGATGGGATTTGGCGGGGCGGATCTCATTATCGCTGTGCCGCAGGCCTGGGTGGATGTCGCCACCCTTGATGATTTGGATGCCGCCGCTGCCGCATTTCGGCGCACGCACGGTTTTCGTTTGCGTATCGCGACCAAGTACCACCGTCTGGTGCGTGAATTCTTGCGCGAGCAAGGCGTCGCGGACTATCAGCTGATCGACAGCCAAGGTGCGACAGAGGGCACCGTAAAGAACGAAACAGCCGAGGCTATTGCCGACATAACGTCAACTGGCGAAACACTCCGCGCGAACGGGCTGAAGATACTGGATGATGGGCTGATCCATGCCTCGCAAGCGACATTGTTCCGAGGCCGTCGTCGAGATTGGACCGATCAACAACGCGAGACGCTGAAGGTCTTGATGCGCGTTCTCGATATCTAAGCGCCGAGGCTGACTGACGCCCACTGGATCAAATATGTGCGGCCTTCGCACCGTCCCGGCACGCACTATCC
This sequence comes from uncultured Paracoccaceae bacterium, assembly GCA_947488605.1. Taxonomy (GTDB): domain Bacteria; phylum Pseudomonadota; class Alphaproteobacteria; order Rhodobacterales; family Rhodobacteraceae; genus Yoonia. The sequence continues at coordinate 218,565 of CANKZJ010000004.1, forward strand.
AATGCACTTGGCTTATGGCGCGCATCCGCGAGGGTTGCATCTGTGCCACCGCCGCTGACTGCGCCCTGTGCCGTTGCAGCCATGCTGTAGGTGTGTACTTGCGTAATGCCTTTAAGGGCTTGCCGACAGATTGCATGAACAATCAGGTAGTCCAAATGACTGCCCAAAAGGCCAGCCCCTTGTTCTTCGCCACCCTCCGAATTGATGCGGCAGGCCTCTGCATCCGTTGACACGAATGACCGACAAATCATGGGTCGCGCGTCATAGACACGGCAGTTTTGCGTTTGCGGGTCGAGCGCGGGACAAGCATCCGGATGCCACTCGCGTCCATCGGGCTGCCCTAGCAGCGGGCTTAAGGCATCATGCAATTGCGTCGCTTCAAAAGAGGTGATGACACCACCTTCACCACCTTTAAGGATACAGCAAAATGCGCAGCCTTGCTGGCAAGCGGCCTTGCGCACCGCATCCGGAGGTGTCTTGAGAATTTCATCTCGTAAAGCGCTGCCCAATCGCCATGCAGCCTGACCGCTTGCCATCTCGGCAACGACGTCTTTGACCGGCATCACGTAGCTTTCGGCGGTCTGTAAGTAGGATGTCAGGATACGTTTCGCGCGGTCTTCGAGCGTCTTATCAACCCCTTTGACCTTGGCGCGGGCCACCCGCGTCGCAAGATCGGGCAAAGAGGGTCCGGCAGATTTATCCGCCTTCTTGGCCAATCGCCGCGCGGCTCTAGGGGATGTGGGTTTCATTGGGTGCAGCCTTTTTCCGTGATGCCATCACGGACACACGCTGAATATCGTTTCAATATAGATGTTCGGTTTTGGCCGTCCAGTGTTCAGGCGTTCAAACCGTCGCGCAAGAAGCGCCTGAGGATCTTACCCGACGCGGATTTTGGGATTTCATCGACATAATGGATTTCATGTACCTGTTTGTAGTGCGACAATTGTTCGCCGAGATGCGCTTTGATTGCAACTTCGTCTGGCGCTGGATCGGCAGTCACAACGAAGGCAATCGGCAACTCGCCTGCCTCATCATCGGGTTGCCCGATTACGGCGGCATCCGTGATCCCCTCCATTGCGACCAGAGTTGCTTCCAATTCGGCGGGAGCCACCTGGAAGCCTTTGTATTTGATCAGTTCTTTCAGGCGGTCCGTGATGAATAAGTACCCGTTTTCGTCGACCTTGCCGATGTCGCCTGTCCGCAACCAATCATCATGTGCCATCGTGTCTGTCGTCGCTTTGGCATTGTTGAGGTAGCCTTGCATGACCTGCGGGCCTTTGATCCAAAGCTCGCCTTCTTCTCCTGCCGCCAGATCCGCGCCTGTCTCAATATGGACGACGCGGCAAGCCGTATTAGGGACCAGCAGACCCGCCGCACCCGACAAAGGCGCGTCTCTTGGCACAACATGCGAGACGGGGCTCAGCTCTGTCATGCCGTATCCTTGAAGTGACTTGCAATCGAGACGCTGTGCGATGGCATCTGAGAGTTCGGGGCCAGAAGGTGCTGCTGCTATGAACACCTCTTGGAGCGCAGAGAGGTCGTAGTCGTCAATCAACGGGTGGTTGGCCAAAGCCAGCGCGACAGGTGGCACCACCCACATCCGCGGCGCTTTGTAGTCTTGGCTGATCTGCAAAAACATTGGCAGATCAAAACGTGGCATTGTCACCAATGCGCCGCCCCCTGCGAGGTGGATATTCATCAGCACAGTCATGCCGTAGATATGAAAGAATGGCAGAAAGGCTGCAGTCACTTCACCGGGTTGAAAATCTGCGGCTACAATGGACTGATCCACGTTAATCACAAGATTGCGGTGCGACAGCATAACCCCTTTTGGCAGGCCAGTTGTGCCGGACGAATAAGGCAGCACGACCGTGAAGGCATCGAGGTCGACGGGCACCTGAGATTGGATCGCTTCGCCAAAAAGTGCAGCGTATTCAGGCGAGCCAATTGCGATAACAGGCGTGTCTTTCGCGCCGTCCTTGGCTACATCCATGAAGTCTGGGATCGTGATCAGAAGTTCTGCCCCGGAATCAGCTATCTGGTGGGCGACTTCATGGGCGGTATAGGTCGGGTTCAGCGTTGTAATTGTCCCGCCACCCCATGCAACAGCATGAAAAATAACACAGTACTCAGGGAGGTTTGGGGCCATGATTGCCACGGTATGGCCCGCGCCAAAACCCGCAGCGCTAAGCCCGCCAGCCATCTGTTTGACTTGCTCCATAAACGCCGCCGCAGTCATGGTTCGCCCGGTTGGACCATCCGTCAGAACGATCTCGTCAGGGAGGCTTTCCAGTCCTTGGAACACGCGTTCGGTAATGGACAAATCCAACGTTGCTAGGTCTGGATAGGGGCTGGTAAAAATTGTCATAATGGCATCCTCCGCAGAGCGACCATGCCACAGGGTTTTGCGTCTGCCTAGCGCACACCGATAGCAGCAAGCGCTTTTGACAGTTCAGGCGGCAAGGCCTCTTCTGACTGACGGCCCGCAGGAAGGTCGCGGGGTGCATCGCCTGTCGGCAAGTAACGCCATCCTTGAAAGGCGCGCTTTGGTGTTGCCTCGACCCGAATCAAACCGGTTTGGCACACGATCGCGCAGCGACGGATTCCATCAGCGCTCAGGTATTCATCAAGGCGTAGAATGGGTTGGCGGCATAAAATAACACCTTTGATCACCCAAAAAATCGACCCACCATTCAGGATTTCATCGCCCCGCTTGGGCCACATCCGGGTGACATGGCGCGGCAAGCCGTCATCGGTTTGCGCGCGCTTTGTCGACTGCCACGCTTCCAGTCCGGCGACGTCTTCGGTGCCGACGGATAGTTTCAGCATGTGAACGGTTTTCGACATCAATCCCCCCCGGGATAACTGTAAGGTAAGGCGTGCCATGATGTTATCAATGGTACGGCAAAGAAAGTCTTATGTGGTGTCCATGTTGAATTCAACTACTATATGTAGTAAATTGATTTGCGTCGAATTGCCCGTTTCCATCGCTTTGCGATCCCCGTAAGATGAGCGCTCGCGCGCGACCCCAACAGGAGATTCCCAATCATGACCCGTTTCACTGCCCCTATCGCTGAACAAATCTGGGACATGAAGTACAGGTTCAAAGACGCAGATGGTACGCCGATTGATGACAGCGTCGAAGACACATGGCGCCGGATTGCAGGTGCTTTGGCCGTCGTCGAGGATGACCCAAAAGCGTGGGAAGACAAGTTTTACGACGCATTGGCCGACTTCAAGTATTTGCCCGCTGGTCGCATTACAGCAGGCGCAGGCACCGCACGTTCGGTGACACTGTTCAACTGCTTTGTCATGGGCACTGTGCCCGACAGCATGGGTGGCATTTTTGACATGCTCAAAGAGGCCGCACTGACGATGCAGCAAGGTGGCGGCATCGGATATGATTTTTCCACCATTCGCCCCAAAGGCGCGGATGTGAAGGGCGTGGCAGCTGATGCCTCGGGACCGCTGTCGTTTATGGATGTGTGGGACGCGATGTGTCGCACGATCATGTCTGCGGGATCACGCCGTGGTGCAATGATGGCGACGATGCGCTGCGATCACCCCGATGTCGAAGACTTCATCACTGCGAAATCAGATGCGGCGCGCCTGCGCATGTTCAACATGTCCGTCCTCATCACCGACCCATTCATGGATGCCGTGAAAACGGGCGGCACATGGGATCTGGTCTTTGATGGTGAGGTCTACCGGAACGTGCAGGCGCGTGATCTGTGGAATGCGATCATGCGGTCAACCTATGATTATGCGGAGCCCGGTGTGATTTTCATCGACCGTATCAATCAGATGAATAACCTCAATTACTGCGAGACGATTGCAGCGACGAACCCTTGCGGAGAGCAGCCGTTGCCCCCTTATGGCGCTTGCCTGCTTGGGTCGATCAACATGGCGCGTTTGGTGTCTGATCCGTTTGAGGATGCAGCGACCCTCGACGAGGACGCACTTATCGATCTTGTCGCGACAGCAGTGCGGATGATGGATAACGTCGTTGACGCGTCGCGCTTCCCGCTTGAGGCCCAACGCGCAGAGGCGAAAGCCAAACGCCGGATTGGCCTTGGTGTGACCGGTTTGGCAGATGCGCTTTTGATGGTGGGTCTTCGCTATGGATCGGAAGAGGCAGCCGCACAGACTGATAAGTGGATGCATCAGATCGCGCGGGCTGCATATTTAGCGTCCGTTGATCTGGCAAAAGAGAAAGGGGCGTTCCCGCTTTTTGATGCCGATCAGTTCCTTGCCAGTGGTGCAATGCAAGACATGGATGATGATGTCCGCGAAGCAATTGCCGCCCACGGTATCCGTAACGCGCTTCTGACGTCTATCGCGCCGACGGGTACGATCAGCCTTTATGCGGGCAACGTGTCGTCCGGGATCGAACCTGTCTTTGCATACGCCTACACCCGCAAGGTCTTGCAAAAAGATGGGTCACGTACGCAAGAAGAAGTTGTTGATTATGCGGTTCAGCTTTGGCGTGAACTGAAAGGTGACGCGCCCTTGCCCGATTATTTTGTGAATGCCCAAACGCTGGCCCCGCTGGACCACGTGCGCATGCAGGCAGCGGCTCAAAAATGGATCGATAGCTCTATTTCCAAGACCATCAACTGCCCCGAGGACATCAGCTTTGATGCTTTCAAGGAAGTTTACATGGCGGCATGGGATCAAGGCTGCAAAGGGTGCACGACGTATCGTCCCAACGATGTCACAGGCTCTGTCTTATCGGTCTCCGAAGAAGCAGCCCCGTCCGAAGTACCAGCGCAGTTTACCGCGAGTGACGAGGGCGCAGAGGTTGTCTACATGTCCGAGCCACTTGACCGCCCCCAAGAACTGGATGGTGCGACATACAAACTCAAGTGGCCGGATAGCGAACATGCGATCTACATCACGGTAAATGATTTGGTGATTGCCGGGCATCGCCGTCCGTTCGAGGTGTTCATCAACTCCAAGAACATGGAGCATTTTGCGTGGACCGTCGCACTGACGCGTATGATCTCTGCCGTGTTCCGGCGTGGTGGCGATGTGTCATTCGTGGTCGAAGAACTGAAAGCGGTCTTTGATCCGCGCGGTGGTGCTTGGATGCAGGGCAAATACGTGCCGTCGATCCTGGCCGCGATTGGCGGCGTGATCGAGAAGCACATGATCTCAACCGGGTTCTTGGCGGGCGAAGGGATGGGCCTTAAGGCTGATCCACAAGCTGATGTCGTCGCGATCAATGGCGCACCGCGCGGCAAGGCTTGTTCGTCGTGTGGCTCCTACGAATTGCGGATGGTCGAAGGCTGCATGACTTGCGGATCGTGCGGTTATTCCAAGTGCGGCTAGCCGGGATTTCTGCGCAGTAACCAGACAAAGAATACGCCACCAATAAGCCCTGTGATGATCCCAATCGGGATGTCATCAGGGGCCATAACGGTGCGCGCTAAAATGTCAGCCCAAACCAGAAAAATCGCACCCAAGAGTGCCGATACGGGGATCACGCGCGTATAGTCGCCACCCACGATCAACCGCACGATATGCGGGATCATAAGGCCCACAAATCCGATGATTCCGGAAAAGGCGACCATCACACCAGTGATCATCGCGCCAATAACAAATACAGTCAGGCGGAACCGTTTGACGGCTATGCCAAGGGTAGCGGCCGTTTCATCGCCAACTGTCATCGCATTGAGATTGCGCGCGTTGCCCCAAAGGTACGCGCCGCAAAGTATAAGGATCGCGAGCGGGTAGATCAGCTGGTTCCATTGCGCGAGGCCGAGACCGCCAAGCATCCAAAAGACGACCGTGTGAACGGCACGTGGATCACCGAGAAAGATCAAGACATTTGCCGCTGACATCACGATGAAAGACACTGCCACCCCAGCTAACACAAGTCTGTCTGCGCTGGTTGCCGTTGCGAATTGCGACACGCCAAGCACGATCAGCGTTGCACCTAACGCACCTAGAAATGCCATCAACGGCACGGTCAGAAGGCCGATAAACAACCCAGTATGAAGCAACGCTAAGATCGCACCAAAAGCGCCGCCCGCAGAGATGCCCAAGAGATGAGGATCAGCGAGTGAATTGCGCGTCACAGCCTGCAAGCTTGCCCCAACGATCGCCAACCCGGCCCCGACAAAGCATGCAAGGATCGCGCGCGGAAAACGAATATCCCAGACAATTGCTTCGCGCCCCGCCGACCAGTCAGGCGTGACAAACCCCGGTGCCAGCTTGTTGATCACAATGCCCCAGACCGTTGGGAAGGGGACAGATACGGCGCCGACACTTACCGCAACTGTCAAAGACAAGAACAGCGCAATCAGCCCAATGACAAAGGTCAGCCGAAGCCTTGCTTTGAAAGGGTGGACCGTCACACGGGTTCTGTCAGCGATAGACATGCCAACCTACTCTGCGCGGAACGCAGCGGCGAGCGTTTTGACAGCCTCGATGTTGCGGGGCCCCGGTGTTGCTTCGACATATTCCAGCACAACAAAGCGGTCATTCTTTACGGCGTCGATGTCAGCGAAGGCGGGGTTTGATAGCATAAACTCGCGCTTTTGGTCCGCGGTCACTTCGCCGTAGTTTACGATGATGATCTCGGGATTGCGGTCTACGACGGCTTCCCACCCTACCGTGGCCCAGCTTTTCTCAAAATCGTTCATGATGTTTGTGCCGCCCGCCGCCTCAATCAAGGCGTTTGGCATCGCATAGCGTCCAGCCGTAAAGGGCGCGTCCTCCCCGCTGTCATAGACAAACACGCGAGGGGCCTGCGGCAAATCCGGCTGGGTGGCTAAGAAGTCCGCAAGATCAGCTTCATAGCTGGCAACAAGAGCCTCAGCGCGGTCGCTTACTCCAAAAATCGCACCCAAGTTGCGCAGATCATTGTACATGTCATCCATGGCGGCGGGGCCTTTTTCGCCAATGTGGATGCAGCTTTCGGTCAATTCATAAACCTGAATACCAAAAGGCTCCAACGTCTCAGGCGTTACCTCGCCACCGACGCGCATGCCGTAGTTCCATCCGGCGAAGAAGAAGTCAGCATCGGCACCGATCAAAACTTCTTTGGATGGGTATTTCTCCGACAGTTCGGGCAGTGCCTCAACGCCTGCGCGCATTTCCGCGTCGAGTTTGTTCCAGCCGGAAATGCCAGTATAGCCAACCATGTGATCGGTCAAACCTAGCACGAGCATCATTTCCGTCAGATTAATGTCGTTCGAGACCGCAGCCTGCGGCGGCGCTTCAAACGTCAGTTGGCGCTCGCAGCTTTGTACGGTGGTCTGCGCGAGCGTCGTGCCCGCGAGAAGGGTGAATACTGCGGTTGTTGCGATCAATTTCATAAGATCGGCTCTCTAATTAGGTAGATGAAAGGAAAGGTGGTTGGTGTCGCTTGGTGCAAGGATTTCGCGCCGCGCATTCACGCGGAACGTGTCAGACACGAGAGCCTCGGTGAGCAACGCATCAGGGGAGCCAAATCCGCGTGGGTGACCATCCTCAAGAACCAAAATATCGTCGCAGATGTCTGCAGCCATATTGAGGTCGTGCAGCGACACGACGATTGTCAAATCCAGCGTTCGGATCAGGGCCAGAACCTCAAGCTGGTGACGGATATCAAGGTGGTTCGTCGGTTCATCCAAGATCAAAATTTGTGGCTCTTGCGCCAAGGCACGCGCCACCATCACACGCTGGCGTTCACCACCAGAAAGCGTGCCGAAATCGCGGTGTTCCAGATGCTTCAGATCAAGCAAGTCTAGCACGCGCCCGATGACTTGTGCATCACGCACACCGACACCTGCAAAACCATGCTGATGTGGCGTCCGACCAAGTGATACGATTTCGCGCACGCTAAGACCAAATGCTGCGGCTTGTTCCTGCAATACTGCGGCGACAATGCAGGCGGCGTTGCGCGCAGGCATGTCCCAAATGTCTTGTCCGCCGATTTTTACTTGCCCGGTTAAAGGTGTCTGAAAACGGTAAAGCAGCCGCAAAAGCGTCGACTTTCCGGCACCGTTCGGGCCGACAACACCAAGTACGCGGCCTGCGCGCACCTCAAAGCTGGTCGGATGCAGAACCAGAGGGCTACGCCGATGCGGGCGCCAACTTACGTTCTCAACTGAAATTGCCACACCACTCATGATGCCAATGCCTTGCTATCTTCGAGTGCGATCATCGCGGCTGGAACGCGCGCCAAAGTTGACTTGCGCAATTTGCCGGGGCGGTCGACGGATGAACACCATCCATCATGCAAAACGGCATATTGCTTGGCAAAGTCTACCAAGTCGTCGATGTCATCCTCGGGCGTCATATCCCCAAAGAGATACGTCGCCTTTTGCGTGCCATGAAAGGCCACCGTGCAAGGTCGATCGCAGCCAGCCATGCAAGCAACACCCGAGATCGCAAAGTCTTCGGATATAGCATCTCCAGCTGCCGCAATCGCTTTGCGCAGCTTCTCGATCAGTTCATATCCGGGGCGGCAATCCGTCCCCTTATGTCTGCACGATGTGCAAACAGTAATTCTGTGTTGTGTCGTCCGGTCCATGTCGCCCTCCGCGATGATGCGGGGGCAGGTGGGGACATAAGGATACGCGCGGGCTTTGCCGTGATGCCATCATAATCTCCGCTCCGGACACCCCGCCCGGTTTGAGTTTCAGTTGGCACATTTCTGTACCGTTTGATGGCAGGTCTCCTGACTTCGCGGGTCTCAGCTTGCCCGATCCTTCCCGAACGCGCACGTTCAGTGGTGATCATCGGGGTCGCTCGCCGCTCACAGTTGCGGGGGCAGTTACGGGTTTGGCGCGCTTTGGCTCTTCCTCACCGTATTCCCTTTTCATCCCAGACGCATTTTCGGCGACTGAGAACCATCACAAATATCTTTTGCGATTCCGAGCGGAGGGTCAAGCGCCAAGTTGACAGTACGTGGTGTCAAGCGTTGCAGATGGTGGTGAGTTGATATGAGGCCTTTTCTTCAAAGGACCTAGGCAATCATATCCGCCAAACCAAACTGTGCGCCGATCACACCGATGGCGATACCAATGGGCAGGGCAAAATGAAGGGCGAGCGGCTTGCGTGGTTTTTGGAGCTGTCTGGGCGCTGACCATCTTCCGATAGAGAAAAGGTTAAACACCCGCTCCATCAACAAATAGAAAATAAACCAACCACCAAACAGGACTATTATGACAATGATACTGCGCCATGATCCGGTGCTCGCAAGATCGACCATACCGTCGATAACCAAGCCGAGGAGCACGCCAATTACAAAAAGACCGGCCCAGTTGAACCAGTCGAAGGTTTGCATCTTTTGTCGTTCTCTCATGTGTTGGCCCCTCCTGAAAAAGATCGCCTGCGGATCACAGGTCGTCTTTTATGCATCCTCCAAGATCAAATCAGATGCTTTTTCCCCGATCATTATGGCCGGCGCATTGGTATTCCCTGATACAATTTCTGGCATGATCGAACAATCGGCAACACGTAACCCTTCGATCCCGTGGACCCGTAGCCTTGCATCGACAACCGCATCTTTGCCGTTACCCATTTTGCACGTCCCCGTGGGGTGATAGATTGATGCGGTGTTGTTGCGCGCCCAATCAAGTGTCGCATCGTAGTTGTCCATCGGCAGGTCCGCGTGCGGGCGGTACTCTTCGCTGATCTTTGATGTGAGTGGGGCATGTCTTGCGATTTTGCGGGCGATGTTTACGCCTGCAACAACGGTGCGGCAGTCGGTTTCTGTGGATAGGTAATTCGGGATAATCTTGGGGTAGGACTTTGGATCCTTCCCTTGCAAACGTATTTCGCCCTTACTCTCAGGACGCAGCTGACACACCGACATTGTGAAAGCCGAGAACTTGTCAGCCCCTTTGCCCGGGTTTTCCGCAGACAGCGGTTGAACGTGGAACTGGATATCGGGCGTTTCCATGTCCTCGCGTGTTTTCATAAATCCGGTAGCAAGGCTCGCAGCCATCGTCATAGGGCCCGCGCGGAACATCAAATACTTGAGGCCAATCTTGGCTTGACCAAAGAGGGAACTGACCTCATCGTTCAGCGTCGGCTCGTTACACTTATACACCAGGCGCGCTTGCAGGTGGTCTTGCATGTTTTTGCCAACGCCGGGCAAGTCTTGCACGGTATCGATGCCATTTTCAGTCAGTTGCGCTGCTTCGCCGATGCCTGAAAGCATAAGCAGTTGCGGCGAATTGATTGCGCCACCCGATAGTACGATTTCTTTGCGTGCTTTGACTGTTTGCAAGTTACCGCTGCGATCGGTGTAGGTAACGCCCGTGGCGCGTTTGCCTTCGATAATCACCTTCTCAACTTGAGCATGCGTGATGATCTGCAAATTCTCACGCGACTTGACCGGATTAAGGTAGGCCACGGCAGAGCTGCAACGCCGACCATTGCGTGCGGTGAGTTGGAAAAAGCCGACACCTTCTTGATCAGCGCCGTTATAATCAGGGTTGAATTTGTAACCTGCCGCTTGGGCCGCGGCGACCCATGCGTCAGTGATCGGGCGCTGGATACGCATGTTGGATACGGAAAGTGGGCCTTGATCCCCGTGGAATTCATCGGCGCCACGCTCGTTCTTTTCGGCACGCTTAAACAGGGGCAATACATCGTCCCAGCCCCATCCGGTATTACCCATTTGACGCCACCGGTCATAATCTTGAGGCTGACCACGCACATATAGAAGACCGTTCAGAGAAGAAGACCCACCGAGAACCTTTCCGCGGGGCCATTCGATAGAACGCCCGTTTAGACCTGGATCAGGCTCGGTTTTGTAACACCAATCTACCTTGGGGTTATGAATTGTCTTGAAGTAACCCACTGGAATGTGGATCCATGGGTTCAGATCACGACCACCGGCCTCAAGAAGTATGACTTTATGGGCTGGGTTTGCGCTTAAACGATTGGCCAGAACACATCCGGCGGACCCTGCACCAACGACAATAAAATCGGCTTCCACTGCATTTTCTCCATTTACTTGAAAAAACTCTATGCAGAACGGTCAGACTATACTAGGCTTTTTTGAAACTATAAGTCTCAATAATCGACAACATGGGAGGAAACATGATGATTGGAGATAAGCTAGGTCGCATTTCGCGGCGGGATCTGTTCAAGGTAGCAGGGCAATACGGGATGAGTTCGACGCTTCTGGCGGCGGGTACATTCGGTGGTGCCATGAGCCTTGCAAATCTAGCTTCAGCGGCGGAATCGACCTACGAGCGTCGTTTTGCAAAAGAAGCGAAATATAATCTGAAATTTGGCGCGTCCGGCTTTAACGCACGCAACTTGCTGATCGAACGCGCTGGCGCGTTAGAGTTTGCACGTGATCTGGAGGCACGTACAGACGGCGAGATTCGCATCGAATTCATTGGCGACAACCAAATCTGTGGTCAGACGTCCTGCGTTGAGAAGACACAGCAGGGTATCGTTGATATCTATGCGGCTTCCACACAGAACTCTGCCGGTGGTGCACCTTACCTGAACGTTCTGGACTACGCGTATATGTTCCGTAACCGTGCGGACCAGTACCATTTCTTGTATTCACCAGCATCCCAGCGTTTGCTGCGTGATCCATACGAGAAGCGTCACGGTCTGAAGTTCCTCTTCAGCCACGCTGAATTGCGCGGCCTGCAGATGGGTCTGAACTTTGAAGACAAGCCACTTGTCACGTCTGTTGAAGATCTGGCCGGCACAAAGAACCGTGTCACAGGTACACAGCTTGGTCGCATCGCGATGGAAGCTTTGAACCTGAACCCAGTTCCAGTTGCATGGGAAGAAACACTCGATGGTCTGAAGCAGGGCTTGATCGATGGTGCGGAAACATGGGCGTCTGCTGTTGCATACGCGAACATGGCGCCAGTTGTGTCCCAGTCTGTTCACCTGAACTTCTTCTGCGGTACAGAGGCCACATCAATGAAGGCGTCAGTCTTTGACGGTCTTGAAGGTTACCTGCAGGACGCAGTTATGGAATCAGCCTATTGGGCGCAGACACATGTTCAGGCAGCAAACGAAGTTGCTCTGATCAACACTGTTGGCCAATCTGATCCACAGCTTCCAAACACAATCTTTGCCCAGAACAATGTGCGTAACGCATTCTTGTCCGAAGCAGAGATCAAGAAAGCTGAAGAAATGTGCTCACCTGAGTACCAGCCAGCACTCTGGGAAGAGTGGCGCGAGCGCCTTAACGGGTGGTCCGGTGGTCTGGACACATACCAGGAAATCTATGACGAAGTTCGCACAATTCCTGGCGATACTCTGCCAGAGAACGTTGAGCCACGTCGTTGGTGGAAGGGCTAATATAGCCTTTTGCTAACCAAGAGATTGGGGCCGGCCGAATGGGAGTTCGGTCGGCCCTTTTCATCTCAAAAAGACCGCTCCATAGTAGCGGCAATCTGACACATTAGGGGGGAGACCTAGATGTCGATACTCGCAGAAGCGGTGGCTGTTATCCCAGCCTTGTTCTCGGGCAGTTCTTGGGAGAAGCGACAAGCGTTTGACGCGGATGGCATGTGGCTATTCTGTTTTGTCTTTACGTTTGTTGGTGGCCTGGCTGCATACTACTTTTACAAATTTTTCCCGTTCATGGAGCGCCATTTAGAGCGCACCATTGCGGTTGTGATGTACCTGATTATCGCTGGCATCATCTGTTGGGGCGTGATCGACAGGTTTGTGTTTTCAAACCAATGGTCGGGTTCAACGACGATTCCGCCATTCCTGTTTATGGTCATGGCGTGGTTCGCGTGTTCCTATAACGTCAAGTTGCGCACGCACCTAAGCTTTAGCGAATTCCGCTCGAAGATGGCACCAACGGGTCAGATGGCAACGCTCACTTTGGATGCGGTCCTTTGGTTTGGCTTTTGCTGGATTGCGATCACGACATCGCTGCGGTTCACAGCACTCTCTGCCGACAACTTCCAATTGGTTGACGGTGTGGATGACGTGATGAAGTGGTGGTTCTACATCACAGTTCCAATCGCGTTTACCTTTATGTCCGGTCGTGTGATCGGCAACTGGGTAGAGGACTGGACAAACTATAAATCTGGTGACCAGATCATCAAACAAGCTGTTATCGGAGGTGACGTCTAATGGCCGATAGTACTTGGATTACACTTATCTCATTGGGCGTGACGGTCTTCTTCATGCTCGGCACACCTGTTTTGCTGATCATCTTTTATTGGGTCGTTGGCATCAGCTTTGTGATCGACCTGCCATTGGCAAACACAGGCAACGAGCTGATCAACGTGTTCAGTAAAGGCTTTGCCTTGCTTGCGATGCCGCTCTTTATTCTGACAGGGGACCTGATCAACCAGTCTGGTATTGCCCGACGATTATCGGATTTCGCCTATTCGTGTTTGGGTTGGTTGCGTGGCGGTTTGGCGATGGCGTCTATCGCTGCCTGTGGTCTGTTTGCTGCGATCTCTGGGTCCAACTCAGCGACGACAGCGACGATTGGCTCCATGCTGCATCCTGAAATGGTGAAGGGTAACTATGATGAACGCTTCTCAGCTGCGACTGCTGCTGCGGGCGGTACGGTGGGTATCATTATCCCGCCATCGATCATCTTCATCGTTTACGGCTTCTTGATGAACTTGCCGATCTCTGACCTGTTCGTGGCGGGTATCATTCCCGGCTCATTGATGGTTCTGGGTATGATGACTGCAGCGTTTATCGTTTGTACGGTCAATGGCTGGGGCGTTCTGATTGGTCTGTCCATTTCGCGGATGATCAAAACAGGCATTGGCGCATGGTTGGGTTTCTTTGCTATCGGTCTGGTGCTTTGGGGCATCTACACAGGTCGCTTCTCACCAACTGAGGCGGCTGGCGTGACCGTTGGTTTCTGTGTGTTTATCGGCTTGGTGTCCTATCCGTTGAACAAGATCATGGGTAGTTCTTCTGATCTTCCTGTCGAACAGAAGAGCTTTGGATCCATGTTTGTTGTCGAAGGCTTCACCGTTCCACAGATCCCGGCGATTGTTTCGCGGTCTGCACAGATCTCGGGCATCTTGGTGCCGTTGATTGCAGTATCGGTTGCGATGCAGCAGGTCATGTCCTCGCTTGGCGCGAAAGACTTTATCGGTGAATTCGTGACCGGTATGGGTGGCTACTATGCGGTTCTGTTCACATCGATGGCTATTGTGTTTGTAACTGGGATGATCCTTGAATCCCTGCCGGTTACAATCATTCTTGCGCCAATCCTGGCCCCAATCGCGGCGTCGGTCGGTATTGATCCGATCCACTTTGCGGTCGTGTTCCTTGTGGGTGCATCGATTGGCTTTGTGACACCGCCTTATGGGCTTAACCTATACGTGGCCTCGGGTGTGACCGGCGTGCCCTACTTCCGTCTGCTACGCTACATCATTCCTTACCTGATCGCGCTGATCAGCGTCTGGTTCTTCGTAGCGTTGGTTCCGGAAACTGCATTGATGATCCTACCGGACCGTTAATGTGGCGATGGCTGACGACATAAACGAGGAGAACTCCGGCCAAATTCCGACCAACCTCCGGCTGCTATTGCTGCTGGAGGAGGTCGCGAAGGTCGGTGTTCCCGTTACCCCTTCGGTGGTGAACGAGACGCTGAAGCTTCCAAAGCCAACGATCCACCGGTTGTTTGCGACCGCCGAGGCTGAGGGCTTTTTGCAGCGAGACGTTGATGGACGGTCCTATAGTCCGGGGCGGCGCATGCGCCTATTATCTATCAACACGTTGTCATCTGAACGCGTACGCACGGTGCGCCTTGCCATTCTAAAATCTCTGGCCGTCGCGGTGGGTGAGACTTGCAATCTTGCAATTCCAGAGCGCGATGGCATGTTTTACCTTGACCGGGTCGAGACCCATTGGCCATTGCGCATCCAGTTGCCGGTTGGCACGCAAGTGCCGTTTCATTGTACGGCCAGCGGTAAGATGTATCTGTCGACCCTTCGCCCGGATTATCTTGAGCGTTTCTTGAGAAATTATGCGTTAGAAAAACAAACCGACAAAACCATTACGGACCCACGGAAATTGAAGGCGGAGTTGGATACCACGCGTGAGCGTGGCTACGCCACTGACAATGAAGAATTCATGACCGGGATGACTGCAATTGCTGTTCCAATTCTTGATAACCGTGGTCGGCTTTTGTCAACCTTATCCATCCACGCGCCGGAACAACGCAGCCATGTCCCGGATTTGATTGCGTATCTTCCTCCGCTTCAGTCGGCAGCCACTGAACTTGCGGCGATAGTGGGGCGTTAGCCCCTACCTTTTTGGCTGAGTGCTTCCGAAAATAGCTGTAAATTTGGATGGACACCGCGCTGCGTCAGAATAACCCGTTGGCGAAGCAGTACGGTCTGCGGCATACTGACCGAAGTTTGACAATTCAGGGATAAAATTGATGACACTCGCCGTCCCTAAACTACGCTCCTGCGCGGACTGTCCAATTCGCTATAATGCGGTTTGTTCGAAATGTGATCCTGATGAATTAACCCAGCTCGAAGATGTAAAGTACTATCGCTCCTATGCGGCTGGGCAGACTATTTTCTTTGGTGGTGATCCGTTGGAGTTTGTAGGATCGGTTGTATCGGGTGTTTCAAGCCTGACACGCACGTTGCCTGATGGACGGGTGCAAATGGTTGGCTTGCTACTACCCGGTGATTTCATGGGCCGTCCCAATCGGTCGACAATCGATTGTGATGTGATTGCTGAAACCGATGTGATGCTGTGCTGTTTCCGCCGCAAACCGTTCGAGAAGCTAATCGAAGAAACGCCTCATGTTGGGCAGCGCTTGCTAGAGATGACTTTGGACGAGTTGGATGCCGCACGCGAGTGGATGCTGGTTCTTGGCCGCAAGACCGCTCGCGAAAAGATTGCGTCGCTCTTGCATATGATTGCGTCCCGCATGGCGTCGCTGAAGCCGGGAGAAACAGCAGAAACAACCTTTACGCTGCCGATTACACGCGAAACGATGGCGAATTATCTGGGCCTCACGATTGAGACCGTCAGCCGCCAAATGTCGGCACTCAAAAAAGAGGGCGTGATTGCGTTTGACGAGCGTCGCGACATTCGAGTGCCTGACCTTGAGCATTTGAAAGCCGAGACTGGCGAAGAAGTCTACTAGCGCCGCGCTTTTATGAAGAACCGTGCCGTTACAGCGATTGCAGCAAGACTAAGGCCAATTCCGTACCCAATCCAAACACCCTCAGGGCCCCAATTCAGTACAAACCCCAAATAATACGCAATGGGGAGGGCGATGATCCAATAGCTGAACATTGTAATGCCGACGGGCACCAAGTTATCCATCATCCCGCGCGCAGCTCCCAGCATCGTGCCTTGCACACCGTCTACAATCTGCATGGCAGCGATCACGATAAACAAACTGGTGGCGAGGGTGATCACCTCCGGATCGTCCGAGAATGCCTGCGCCAACCAATCGCGTGACCAAAACAGTCCGACCATGACGAAAGCCATCCAGCTGATAATAACGGCCAACGCGGCAAGCCCTATTTTGATCAACCGATCTTTTTCGTCTGCTCCAATCGCCTGCCCAATCCGGATCGAGACCGCAATCGCAATGCCAAGAGGCACCATATAAAGCACATCGCCGATTGCCGCGACGATTTGATTAGCCGCCAAAGCGACCGCACCAAACCAGCCGATCATGAGGCCAGCAACAGCATATGCGCCGCCTTCGCCGATGTAGCCGATAGCAATTGTGCCACCTTGCGTGATTTGTGACCGCAGTTCTGCAATGCGTTGCGGGGCTTTGCGGCGGGTTTTCTTGGTCCATGCCGCCTTGCGCCAAATGATCAACGCGATGATGAGCGCCACACTTTGTGACAAAAGACTAGCTAAGCCTGCGCCAACGAGACCAAGGCCGGCCCAATCGCCGAACCCGTGGATTAAGATCCAGTTCGCGGGAATATTCACAAAGACAGCGGCGAAAGCAATTCCAACACCAATCCAGGCGGCGTTCATCGCATCAAAGAGGCTCTTGAGAGCATAGAAGATCGTAAATGGAATGAGCAGCAGGCTCATTGCCGTCCAATACCCCCCTAGTAACTCCAAAACCTCCGGTGGTTGGCCAATCAGTTCGAGGACTGGACGAAAGAGTATCATCGCGGCGGCACCGACAACGCTGACGATCACGGCAACAAGAATGCCGGACCGGGTCGTGCTGGATATTTCGTCGGGATCATTGGCACCAACGGCATTTGCCATACGCACCCCGATAGCGGCAATGAAACCGTAGAGACCCGAATAGAAGACAATGATGATGGAATTCGTGATGGAAGCCGCGGCCAATGGCACAGTGCCCAAAGGTGCAATCATGATCGTGTCGACAACCCCTATCAGTGTCGCCGCTGCAAGCGAGATTACAATCGGAAAACCTAGTGCGCTTAGCCTTCCAATTTCATGCCATAGGCCTTGCAGCATTGGAGCGGGATCTTTGTGGGCGGCTTCTGGGCTAGACATCCCTCGGGCCTAGACAAATGAGCCTACGTGTCAAGAAAAGTATCGGTCTATCTGGCCATCAAGATCGGAAGATCAGCTTTCTCTAGCAAATTGCGCGTGGCACCACCAAAGACCGCTTCGCGCAGTCGTGAGTGCCCATAAGCTCCACTCACAATCATTTGGGCGCCAACCTCTTTGGCGCGCCGCAAGAGGATACCGCCGATCTGTTGTTCGGTTTTTGCCAAGACGGCCACTTCTGATCGTGTCCCATGCCGCATAAGATATTGCGCCATAGCGCCACCCGGATCAGAGCGATCAGGCGCGTGGTTTGGCGGGTCAATAATGCAGATGTCTGCAACCTCAGCCTGCTCAAGGAAGGGCAAGGCGGCACGTGCGGCTGCCAAAGCTTCGGCTCCATCATTCCATCCCATCAGCACATGGCCACCGATTTCGGGCGCTTTGCAGCCTTTGGGGATCATCAAAACCGGACGCTCGGCAGCGAAAAGGCACGCCTCGACCAAAGTCGCGGCCTCCGGGTTGTCCTGATACGGTCGAGGGAGAACGACAAGATCAGAAAAACGTAATTTGCGGGCAAGGTAGTCGGTAAGTGCCGGACCTTGCACCGTTGCTGCATGCATTGTCCAACGGGTCATTTCACCATGCATGCGGTCTTTAAGCCAAACTTCGAGCTTTTGACGCTGCTCAATCGCGTCACGGGTTTGTTCGGCCAGCATCAGCGCCTCGGCGCCAATGTAATAGTTGTTATTCTCAGAATGGCTGATCGTGACAATATAGACGTCCAAGTGGGCATCCATCCGGTCCGCCATAGAAATAGCGGCATCAAGCCCTTCTGTAGCCTGATCCGTATCCGAAAGAATCGTCGCGATGATCTTGTATGACATTGGTGCGGCCTTCCCAAAAATGGGGTGAACTTGAGGACGGCTTTTCGCGCAAAGCCACTTATTACTCAGGATTATGCCAAACCTTGAAAAGCGTTGTCTTGATCCATGTCAACTCGGCCATTGATCCACATCAAGGCGAAAGGCTCTCCAAGAACCCATAAGCAAAATCAAGATTAGTCTGTCGGGCCCATTTGCGTTCCGGCGAAAGAAGGGGATCTCTTATGGGGAACTATCTAAAGCTGATAGCGCTAGGGTGCACCGCACTCTTTGCAGCTATCGCCGCAAACTGGGGGCGTGATACCGCATACATTTTGCATGCAATGATCATTCTTGGCGTTTCGGGTTATTTGTTCATACGTGTGCTGCGGCGCATCGATGAGCCGGTTCAGGCAACGCCAGAGGGCTATATGGATGATGTCGTCCGTGCGGGCGTGATTGCCACCAGTTTCTGGGGTGTCATCGGTATGCTGGTTGGGGTGGTAATCGCCTTCCAACTTGCTTTTCCGGTTCTCAACTTCGAGGTTCTCCAACCTTACGGCAACTTTGGACGACTGCGCCCACTGCACACCAGCGCGGTGATTTTTGCGTTTGGTGGCAATGCCCTGATCATGTCGTCGTTCTATATCGTGCAACGCACATGCGGCGCGCGGCTTTGGGGCGGAAACTTGGGATGGTTCGTTTTTTGGGGCTACAACTTGTTTATCGTTTTGGCCGCGACTGGCTACCTTTTGGGGGCCACACAGTCCAAAGAATACGCAGAGCCAGAGTGGTACGTGGACATTTGGCTGACCATCGTCTGGGTCGCCTTCTTGGTGGTGTTCCTTGGCACGCTGTTTAAGCGCAAAGAACGGCACATCTACGTTGCGAACTGGTTCCTTCTGGCCTTTATCGTGACCGTTGCGATGCTGCATATCGTGAACAACATCTCGATCCCCGTCAGCATCTGGGGCAGCAAGTCTGTGCAGGTCTTTAGCGGCGTGCAGGATGCGATGGTACAGTGGTGGTACGGCCATAACGCGGTGGGCTTCTTCCTGACTGCGGGCTTCCTTGGCATGATGTACTACTTCGTGCCAAAGCAGGCAGGACGTCCGGTGTTTTCCTACAAGCTGTCCATCATCCACTTCTGGGCGCTGATCTTCCTCTATATCTGGGCGGGTCCACACCACTTGCACTACACAGCACTGCCTGATTGGGCATCTACCCTTGGTATGGTCTTCTCGATCATCCTTTGGATGCCAAGCTGGGGGGGCATGATCAACGGCCTGATGACGCTGCAAGGCGCTTGGGACAAGCTGCGCACTGATCCGATCATTCGGATGATGGTGATCAGCCTTGCCTTCTACGGCATGTCCACATTCGAGGGCCCGATGATGTCCATCAAAGCCGTTAACAGCCTGTCGCACTACACAGACTGGACCATTGGTCACGTACACTCTGGCGCACTTGGCTGGAACGGTATGATTACATTTGCCGCTCTCTACTTCCTCACACCAAAATTGTGGGGCCGGGCACAGATGTATTCGATGTCTGCGATCAACTGGCACTTCTGGTTGGCGACAATCGGCATCATCCTTTACGCGGCCTCGATGTGGGTCACGGGGATCATGGAAGGCCTGATGTGGCGCGAAGTCGACGCAAACGGGTTCCTTGTGAACAGCTTTGCCGACACCGTTTCCGCGAAGTTCCCAATGTATGTGGTCCGTGGCCTTGGTGGGGTTCTTTACCTTGCCGGAGCGCTGATCATGTCCTGGAACATCTTCATGACCATCCGGGGTGGGGCGAAAGTCACCGCACCGGTTGGCGTGCCAGCTGAATAAGGAGGCTGAGACATGTCTGATACAACACCAAACGACGCTCCAGCCAAAGGCATCCTAGGCAAACACGCTTTCCTCGAGCGCAGCCCAACGTTACTCCTCGTTTCCTCCCTGTTGGTGGTAGCGGTGGGCGGCATCGTGGAGATCGCACCTCTCTTCTATCTTGAAGGCACCATCGAAGAGGTCGAAGGCGTGCGCCCCTATTCCCCGCTCGAATTGGCGGGACGGGATATCTACATCCGCGAAGGGTGCTATCTGTGCCACAGCCAGATGATCCGCCCAATGCGCGACGAGGTTGAACGTTACGGTCACTACTCGCTGGCAGCGGAATCGATGTATGATCACCCGTTCCAATGGGGGTCAAAGCGGACCGGGCCAGACTTGGCCCGGGTTGGCGGCAAGTATTCGGATGCATGGCATCTCGATCACCTGATCGCGCCGACGTCCGTGGTGCCAGAATCGATCATGCCGGGTTATGCCTACCTGCTCGATACACAGGTGAACGCGGAATACACTGCTGATCTGGTATCCACGCATCGCTTTGTGGGTGTGCCTTACACCGACGAGATGATCGAAGTGGCAGCCGCAGATGTGTTGGCACAGGCTGATCCGGATACGGATGCCTATGACGATCTTCTGGAACGGTATCCGGGTGCGCAAATCCGCAACTTTGACGGCGAACCAGGTGTGTCCGAGATGGATGCGCTGATCGCTTATCTGCAAATGCTGGGTACGACTGTCGACTTCTCGACCTTCACCCCAGACGCAAGCCGCTAAGGAGGACTGACAATGGAATCATCATCTTTTCTAAGCGAAGTGGCAGATAACTGGATGCTCCTGGCGATGTTCACCTTGTTTGTTGGTGCGATCCTTTGGGCGTTCCGTCCGGGAAGTCGCGCAGTGCATAAGGAAACAGCCAATATCCCTTTCCGTAACGACGATTTCCCTGTCGGTGAAGACGGCAAGGCATCATCCAAGACTGAGGAGCTGCAATCATGAGCAGCAATGATCACAAAGACATTGATGAAGTCACAGGAACTGACACCACAGGTCACGACTGGGACGGGATCAAAGAACTCAACAACCCATTGCCGCGTTGGTGGCTGTGGAGCTTCTACATCACTATTGTTTGGGGCATCGCCTATACGATCGCATATCCTGCTTGGCCGTTGGTCAGCAGTGCGACCGCGGGTATGCTAGGCTATTCAACACGTGCCGAAGTTGCCCAAGAGATCGCGCGGTTCGAAGACGCCAATGCCGAGATTTCGGCGCAACTGGCCTCCGCCGATCTGAACACATTGCTTGAGAATGAAACTCTGGCGCGCTTTGCTACTTCTGCTGGTGGTGCGGTATTCCGCAACAACTGTTCGCAGTGTCACGGGTCTGGCGCGGCTGGATTCACAGGCTATCCGAATTTGCTGGATGATGACTGGCTTTGGGGCGGTGACTTCGAGAATATCGAATACACCATCCGTCACGGAATTCGGAATGAAGAAGACTGGGATGCCCGGTATTCTGAAATGACCGCCTATGACGAGATTTTCACCAATGAAGAAGTAGATGCGGCAGTTCACTATGTCCGTCAGATTTCCGGACAAGAGCACGACGCGACTTTGGCAGAAGCAGGAACCGAGCTGTTCATGGACAACTGTGCAGCGTGTCATGGCGACAACGGGATGGGTAACCGCGATCTAGGTGCACCTAATCTGACAGATGCGATCTGGCTCTATGGTGGTGATATGGAAAGCCTCGAAGAGACCGTTCGCTATGCCCGCTTTGGTGTCATGCCGCCTTGGGGGTCGCGTTTGACCGAGGCCGAAGTGAAGGCCGTGACTGCCTATGTGCACCAATTGGGTGGGGGCGAATAGGCATTACTTGTTCTTAACCGTCTGTTCGCGCATAGGTTTGGAAACAAGTAAAGGAAAAGGCGCTCGCATCTGCGGGCGCCTTTTCTCTATTTTGGGTGGACCGGCGTGTTCGTCGTAGTGCTAGAGGTCAGATTCCCGCGCGCTTGTCGTCGTCATTTCTGGCCAACCTAGTCTCCTGAATTGTAGTGTAAAAGCAATCAAACTCGACTTTGGCAGGATCGTTTCTGTAGAACTTCTGAATTCGATGGCTTCTGCGCATAAAGATAAATAGCACAGATCCGTTTTCGAAATTCCAACGTGCGCATGTAGAAAAAAATGCAGTTAATTTGCGTTCAAACTAGCCATTTCATCAGGCCTGTTGGGCCAGCCGCGCCTCAAGCACATCAAACGGCACACCGGGTTCATCTTTCGCGCCGCGTATAACCAGCGATGTTTTTACGGATGCGACGTTCTCAGCGCTCGTCAATTCCTCGGTCAGGAACCTTTGGAATGTGCGCAGATCGGGTGCGACGCATTTAAGGATGAAATCCACCTCACCGTTCAGCATGTGGCATTCACGGACCAACGGCCATCCTTTGCAACGCTTCTCGAAAGCGCTTAGGTCTGCCTCGGCCTGGCTGACCAAACCGACCATCGCAAACACCTGCACTTCGAACCCTAACTCACGGGAATTTACGTCAGCATGATAGCCAAGGATGAACCCTTGTTCCTCAAGTGTGCGCACGCGGCGCAAGCAGGGTGGCGCAGAGATTCCAACGCGTTTGGCAAGCTCGACATTGGTCATGCGCCCATCAGCTTGAAGCTCGGCCAGAATCATCCGGTCAATTTCGTCTAGTTTCGTCCCTGGCATCGGGTGTTCCCTGATATTTTTACAAATACTACGCACATGTGGGCGACGGCGCAACAATATTTCAAGGTGCCGCAAGAAAAGATCGTATGAGAGAATGGCTTTGTTGGCCTTTTAAGATGCCGCAGTGACGGTTATATCAAGCGAACATCTGACATGAGGCTGCCATGACCGACACGCGACACATCAAAGTTCTGATTATTGGCTCTGGGCCAGCAGGCTACACGGCTGGTGTCTACGCGGCCCGCGCGATGTTAGAGCCAGTATTGATCCAAGGGATCGAGCCGGGTGGCCAATTGACCACAACGACCGAGGTTGAAAACTGGCCGGGTGATACCGAAGTGCAGGGTCCTGATTTGATGATCCGCATGGAGGCCCATGCCCGCGCAATGGGTTGCGAGATCGTCGGTGATATTGTGACAACGCTTGATTTACAAAATCGCCCGTTTACAGCGACTTGCGACAGTGGTGCGGTCTACACTGCAGACGCGATTATCTTGTGCACAGGCGCACGGGCCAAATGGCTGGGGCTCCCTTCGGAGGAAAAGTTCAAAGGATTCGGCGTCAGTGCATGTGCAACATGTGACGGTTTCTTTTACCGGGGCCAAGAGATCGTTGTTGTTGGTGGCGGAAATACCGCCGTGGAAGAAGCGCTGTTCTTGACGAACTTTGCGGCCAAAGTAACCCTGGTGCACAGACGTGATGAGCTGCGGGCCGAGAAAATTCTCCAGAACCGTTTGTTCAACCATCCTAAGATTGAAACGCTCTGGTTCCATGAAGTCGAAGAAGTCTACGGCGCTGATAACCCCTTGGGTGTTGAGGGTGTGCGGGTGAAGCATACCCAAACAGGCGCGTTGACTGAAATTGCTGCAAAGGGCGTCTTTGTCGCCATCGGTCATGCACCCGCCACTGAGCTGGTGAAAGACCAGTTGGAAACCCACAATGGTGGCTATGTCAAAGTAACTGCCGGGACGACAAAGACGGAAATTCCGGGCGTGTTTGCGGCCGGCGACCTGACAGACCATGTGTACCGTCAAGCGGTAACATCTGCCGGGATGGGCTGCATGGCGGCTTTGGATGCGGAAAAATACATTGCCGAGATGGAAGACGCCGGAGCAGTCGCTGCAGCGGAGTAGGTGTTCAGGGCGCGGTATCAAACCCGCCCCGATGTCATTGCGCCAAACACCAATCACGTAGGCCATTGTTGCGTATTTTCGCGGGATTGAATGCGCTGGTTCTTTGTCAGCCGCCCAAAGAGAACGCTGGACTTATCGCCTTTGTTTGCTGGACAATCCGGTGGTAGCAAGTTTATGCCTCGCGCAACTGTTATAGGTCGAAATCGAGAAACAAATGTCACCAGACTTGGCCCCGATCCCCGAACTCTACGTATCCTACGAGAGCGCGCAGAAGATGAAACTGGACGCTGCCGAGCTGACCAGCCATGACCTGACACCACGTCAAATTTGCGATCTGGAACTGCTGATGAATGGCGGGTTCAATCCGCTCAAAGGGTTCTTGCCGCAAGTTGATTACGAAAGCGTTGTCGATACCATGCGCCTTGCTGACGGCAGGTTGTGGCCTATACCGGTTACGCTAGATGTGTCAGCGAGCTTTGCCGAAACTGTCGAGCTTGGCCAAGATATCGCTCTGCGCGACCTCGAAGGCGTCATCCTTGCTACGATGACAGTCACTGATAAATGGGTGCCGAACAAAGCGCATGAAGCAGAGCAAGTTTTCGGCGCTGATGATACTGCCCATCCTGCCGTGAACTATCTGCATAATCAGGCCGGGGAGGTCTATCTGGGCGGCCCTGTCATCGGCATTCAGCAACCTGTTCACTATGATTTCCGCGGACGCCGAGATACGCCAAACGAGTTGCGCGCCTATTTCCGCAAATTGGGCTGGCGCAAAGTGGTCGCCTTCCAAACGCGCAACCCGCTGCACCGCGCGCACCAAGAACTCACTTTTCGTGCAGCCAAAGAAGCGCAAGCGAACCTGTTACTACATCCCGTCGTGGGCATGACAAAACCCGGGGACATCGATCACTTCACGCGGGTGCGGTGTTACGAGGCGGTTCTGGATCAATATCCGTCTGCCACGACGACGATGTCATTGCTGAACCTCGCAATGCGTATGGCCGGACCACGCGAAGCGATGTGGCATGGATTGATCCGCAAAAACCACGGCTGCACGCATTTCATTGTTGGCCGTGATCACGCAGGACCGGGGCAAAACCGCCAAGGCGAAGATTTCTATGGGCCTTATGAGGCGCAAGACCTTTTTCGCACGCATCAAGATGAAATGGGCATCGAGATGGTCGATTTTCAGCACATGGTGTATGTGCAAGATCGGGCACAATACGAACCGGCTAACGAGATTGAGGACAAAGACAAAGTCACTGTCCTCAATATCTCGGGTACTGAGTTAAGACGTCGTTTGTCCGAAGGCCTCGAAATCCCCGAGTGGTTCTCTTTTCCAGCGGTGGTTGCGGAACTGCGAAAGACACGTCCACCGCGTGCCGAGCAAGGGTTCACCGTGTTCTTCACGGGTTATTCAGGTTCAGGAAAATCTACGGTCGCCAATGCCTTGATGGTCAAGCTGATGGAAATGGGCGGTCGACCGGTTACGTTGCTGGACGGCGATATTGTCCGCAAGAACCTGTCTTCAGAGCTTGGCTTTAGTAAAGAGCATCGCGATCTCAATATCCGTCGTATTGGTTATGTCGCTTCTGAAATTACCAAGAACGGGGGCATCGCGATTTGTGCACCAATCGCCCCATATGCCCTGACGCGCCAAGCGGTGCGTGAAGAGATTGAGCAATTTGGCGCATTTGTTGAGGTGCATGTCGCGACCTCTATCGAGGAATGCGAACGCCGTGATCGCAAGGGGCTTTATAAGCTCGCCCGCGCAGGGAAGATTAAGGAATTCACCGGGATATCAGATCCCTATGATATTCCTGAACAACCGGAAGTGCGCCTAGAGACTGAAAGTATTCCTGTTGATAACTGCGCCCATCAAGTCCTGTTGAAACTTGAAAGCCTCGGTTTGATAAAGGCGTAAGGTGGACCAAGATCCACCTTACCGAAATCAATGAAGCGTCACTGGATTCATCTGGTTTTGCCGTGCCAGATCGAAAGCCAACTCGCGGTTGGCCACTAACGCCAATTGCTCGCCCGCTGCATTATGAACGGCAAAGACGTTTTCCAGATCCCCGACTTTGCTTTGCATGTCGGCTGGAAGATCCTGCACTGAAATAGGTTTCACATAGACAATGTTCTGTCCAATGGTGGCGAGGTCAAATTTCGTATCCATGTGCTACCCTTTCTTGATGTTGATCGTCTGAATGATCCGCTCAGGTTCGGCCCGGGACAGATCAACATGCAGCAGACCGTTTTCCATAATGGCCTCTCCGACATCAACGCCGTCTGCCAGAACGAACGAGCGCTGAAATTGCCGCGCGGCGATACCGCGGTGCAGGAAGATGCGCCCTTCACTGTCATCGGACTGTCGCCCTCGGATCACCAAGGAATTGTCTTCGACCGTGATCGCAAGATCGTCTTCGGCGAAACCGGCAACCGCCAGCGTGATCCGGTAAGACTGGTCCGAGGTTTGTTCGATGTTGTACGGTGGATAGCCGTCATTTCCGCTTTTTGCGGTGCGTTCGACCAGCCGTTCCAGCTGTTCAAATCCAAGCAGGAACGGATGCGTTCCCAAAGCCAATTTTGTCATAAGACATGCCCTTTTGCTAAGCGACTGTCAGAAGTTGGCCCCGTTATGGCGACCATTGCTAAAAATATGGGGGTCAGAGGTGCTTTGATCAAGAGGAAGTGTTAGGTTCTTCACGGCTAAGATATTAACATTAAACTTCCTGCATCTGAATCGAGTCTGGCATTTATGAATACCTCCGCGAAAATGGAAGAAGGCGAGGTCCTGCGGGTCAAGCTTGAAGTCTTGCGATACGAGCATCGTGACTTGGACGCAGCGATTGACGCGCTTCATGCGCGTGGGTCGGCCGATATGCTGACGCTCAAACGCCTCAAGAAGCAAAAGCTGGCGCTGAAAGATAAAATCACCCAACTTCAGGACCGCATTCTGCCCGATATTATTGCCTGATGCATTGCCGCGCGGCCTTGTGTGGCTATAGTGCCGCTTCATTCTTTTGTGCGAGATCATGACATGACCAAACCCCTTGTCGGCATCATTATGGGTAGCCAATCCGACTGGCCCACAATGAAGGAGGCCGCTGACGTGCTGGATGAACTTGGCGTGTCTTACGAGACCAAGATCGTTTCAGCGCACAGAACACCTGATCGCTTATGGGATTATGGCAAAACAGCCGTAGATCGTGGTTTGCAAGTCATCATTGCGGGCGCAGGGGGTGCAGCACATTTGCCAGGAATGATGGCATCCAAGACCCGTGTGCCAGTCATCGGTATTCCGGTGCAGACCAATGCGCTTTCCGGGGTGGATAGCCTATATTCTATTCTGCAAATGCCGCGCGGCTATCCTGTCGCTACAATGGCGATTGGTGCGGCTGGGGCCAAGAATGGCGGCCTTATGACGGCTGGAATTCTTGCAATGCACGATCCTGAACTTGCGAAGCGCCTTGATGCATGGCGTGCAGCCCTCAGTGCGTCGATCCCGGACGAACCTGTCGATGACTAACCCGCTTCCCGTCGGGGCTACGATTGGTATTTTGGGCGGTGGTCAGCTTGGTCGGATGCTGGCAGTCGCGGCTGCGCGTTTGGGCCTGAAAACGCATATCTTTGAACCCGGTGCAAACCCACCTGCAGGTGATGTCGCCGCGGCTGTGACGACTGCCGCCTATGATGACGCGCAAGCGCTGACCACCTTTGGAAACGCCGTCGATGTCATCACATACGAGTTCGAAAACATCCCCACCAGTGCACTAGATCTGTTGGAGAAGCTGGCACCTATCCATCCTGGCCGCCAAGCATTGGCAACCAGTCAGGATCGCTTGATTGAGAAGGCGTTCTTGCAAGACCTCGGTTTGCAAACTGCACCCTTTGCCGATGTCGCGAATGCGCAGGACATGTCGGCTGCTATGACTAAGATCGGCGCGCCCGCAATATTGAAGACACGCCGCCTTGGCTATGATGGCAAAGGACAGGCGCGTGTCATGTCAGCGGACGACGCAGATCAAGCGCTTAGCGATATGGCGGGAGCGCCTGCTATATTGGAAGGGTTCGTGAATTTCAGTCACGAAGTTTCTGTCATTGGCGCGCGCAGCCCCGATGGCGCCGTCGCATGCTATGATCCCGGCGAGAACGTCCACGTGGACGGTATCTTAAGCACGACAACTGTGCCTGCAAAGTTGACATCTGGTCAGCGGACCGATGCCGTACTGATCGCGGCGCGTATCCTCAATGCCTTGGACTATGTCGGCGTCATGGGGGTTGAGCTTTTTGTGACACCTCGGGGCTTGATCGTGAACGAGATTGCCCCGCGTGTGCATAATTCAGGGCATTGGACACAAAACGGCTGCGCGATCTGCCAGTTTGAACAACATATCCGTGCTGTCGCAGGTTGGCCTTTGGGTGATGGCTCACGTCATTCCGATGTGGTGATGGAAAACCTTATCGGCGAAGACATGGCGCGTGTTCCTGACTTGGCGAAGACCGATGCGGCCATCCATCTTTACGGCAAAGCCGAGGTCAAAGCAGGCCGCAAGATGGGTCACGTTAACCGCGTTGTGAGATCGAACACTTAAACGACCAGTTTAGTCCGTACCGAAGATGATACCCGTAAGGCTCAGGCTGCGGTCGAAAAGTCCTTTTTCCAGAAAGACGAGCACCTCTTCAATAACTAAGGGGTTGTTCATCATAAATGTATGGGTGACCGGCAAAACCAGTTGATCTTTCATCTCGGCAAGCGCTGTTGACGCGACCGAGACTTTGCCGTCGTCTGGTCCATCGATCAGTGCCGAATAAACCGGATTGAGGGTACGATTGCCCGCGATGATCCCGATTTCATAGGGTAGCAATTCAATTGAGTTGGGAAGGCTGTCTTCATCCGTTCCCAATTGAAGTCCGGCAGGACCGTTCACCCACTGAAACGGCTCAAAGTCGCCGAAAATATCAACAAGTTCCGAGCCGCCATTGGGTGGGCCTAACATCACAACACGCCCCATCTTTTCGGGGCGGTTGTTGGCAAGCCATGCGCGGGCAAGGATACCGCCCATAGAATGCGTCACAAAATGCACCGTGGTGTCGCCGCAAGCTGCGACATCTTCAGAGAGGTGTTCGTCGACAAGCGTTTGGATGTCCGCAGTTGTGGAAGGATAACCGCGGTTTACAACCTTGTAGCCTTGATCTTCGAGCGCGAGCTGCATTGGTGTGAGTGAAATCTCGGTTCGCGCAAGACCGTGTAAAAGCACGACACAGTCCTGTGCCGCAGCTGTGCCAGCCGTGAAAATACCAAAAAGTGTCGCCCAGAGAAGTTTCATAGACTTAAAGTAGCATCTCGCAGCGCCTACAAAACCCCCTCGGACAAGAAACCTAGCGTCGCGCTGTTAACGATACCGCGATCCCGCCTAGAACAAGTGTTCCCGCGATAAGCAGACGCAGCGTCAAAGGTTCGCTCAGAAAGACTACTCCGGCGATGACCGCGATCACCGGTACGCTGAGTTGTGCAATGCCAGCGACCGTTGTCGGCAGGGATGGCAATGCGCGATACCACATCGCGTAGCCAACCCCTGACGTAAGCGCGCCCGCAATGACCGCCGTGATGATCCCGGGGAGGGGCATAGGGCTGTGACCGACCCAAAGCATCGCGGCGGCGACCAACGGCAGGCACAGTAGAAAGTTGCTGGCTGTCGCACCAAGCGGGTCCGCCTCGGCCCGACCAAGAAGCGTATAAGCGGCCCAGCTTGCGCCCGCGATGGTCATGGCAAGGGCCCCGCTGAATGGGACGGGGGTCTCACCGCTGGGCCAAAGCAAAACACCAAGCCCTGTCAATGCGATGGCTGCGCCGAGCCAGCGCAAAAAGGGAATTGTTCCCCCCTCGATCACCGCCCATGTAAAGACAACGATCTGCAAGACACCAAAAAGGATGAGCGCGCCCAGACCCGCATCCAGCGTAATATAGGCCAGTGAAAACCCAACCATGTAGATGGCCAATGCCGTGGCCCCGTATAGGCGGCTCATTGTGAAGACGGCCGGACGCGGCGCGTTTCGCAAGGCGACCAATATCCACAACATCACAGCACCAGCGCCGGTGCGGACAGTTGCAAAATCCATCGGGTCCATACCTTGGATCGCAACGCCAATCCTGTTTAGCACAGAGTTGGCGGCGAAGGCGCACATCGTTATTGCGACGAGAACGAAGAGCCTCATTTAAGGAAATTCAACGGCTTAACCACGTGCGCCAGCATCAAAGATCAGGGCTGTCGGGTCGTCGCTGCCGATGCGGCAAAGTGTTATGACATCGGTGCATTCCATGCATCTATCTCCTGATTTGCAAGGTTGAGTTGATACTGGTTAGGTAAGAATGGGAAGGTCTTCCCATTAATTTGAACTGATCGCTAATCTGAAGGAATCGCGCGGTATCCCTTCACGATCATTGCGATACCAACACCCAAGAGGCCAAGACCGCTCAGGAAGTCGACGTTTAACCACCGCGATGCGGCGCGTTTTACAGCTGCGCGTGTCAAAAGCGCGTATGCGAGGATCGAAACTGCGTCCAGAATGATAAATGCCGCCCCATAGACAACCCCTTGCAATAGAACGTTATGCTGGGCGGAGATGAAGGCGGGAAACAACGCCACGAAGAAGACAATCGCTTTTGGGTTGGTGACACAGGCAAAGAAACCGGCCCAGAATGTACCCGCATCGGATTTGAGTGGGGCAGGCCCTTTGGGGTGCGCTACATGTTTGAAGCTTTGCCATGCCATGAACAGGATGAAGCAACCGCCAGCTATCTGAAGGATTGGCAGGATCTGTTCAGACAAAGCGATCAAGATGGTCAATCCGCCGACGGCTACGGCCACATGGACCATCGTTCCCAGTGCATCACCCGCAACAGCAATATAGGCAGCGCGGACCGGAGCGGAGAGCCTGCGCGGTCGCAAACGCAACAGACGGTCCGGGGACCGCGACGAACATCAGCGTCGTCGTCAGAAAAGCAAGGAATAGGACAGGGTCCATATCGGGTTCCCACCTTTGAAAGAAAGCGCGAGAGCGCGCATTATTAGGGATATTCATACGATATCTGGTCTGATGGTGTCTTTCAAACGAGATAGGTTTGGTCTGCTTTGGCCACCATCAAAAACCAACGAAAAAGGGCGGCTCCGAATGGAACCGCCCCTCTGTTATCTTCGGCAAATGCGTTCGGGCAAAGCCCAAGTCGCATTTTACATCATGCCGCCCATGCCGCCCATGTCAGGCATGCCGCCACCGGCGGCGCCGTCTTTGGATGGCTTGTCTGCAACCATAGCTTCGGTTGTGATCAGAAGGCCTGCAACGGATGCTGCATCTTGCAATGCTGTACGTACAACTTTGGCTGGATCGATGACGCCAAACTTGAACATGTCGCCATATTCTTCTGTTTGTGCGTTGAAGCCGAATGCCTTGTCGTCGCTGTCGCGGATTTTGCCTGCAACAACAGAACCGTCAACGCCGGAGTTTTCAGCGATCTGACGTAGAGGTGCTTCAAGCGCCTTGCGGATGATCGAGATACCAACGTTTTGGTCAGAGTTTGCACCCTCAAGACCGTCGAGTGTTTTGCCGGCCTGAACCAGAGCAACACCACCACCAACAACGATACCTTCTTGAACCGCAGCGCGTGTCGCGTTCAGTGCATCGTCAACGCGGTCTTTACGCTCTTTGACTTCCACTTCGGACATGCCACCGACGCGAATAACAGCAACACCGCCAGCCAATTTGGCAACGCGTTCTTGCAGCTTCTCACGGTCGTAGTCGGATGCTGTTTCGTCAACCTGGCCACGGATTTGTGTGACGCGAGCTTCGATTTCGGCTTTGTCGCCGCCACCGTCAACGATTGTTGTCTCATCTTTGGTGATGGAAACGCGCTTGGCTGTGCCCAGCATGTCGATTGTGACGTTCTCAAGCTTCATGCCCAAATCGTCAGAGATGACCTGACCACCTGTCAGGATCGCGATGTCCTGCAGCATTGCTTTACGACGATCGCCGAAACCTGGTGCCTTAACGGCAGCAATTTTCAGACCGCCACGTAGCTTGTTCACAACGAGTGTGGCCAAGGCTTCGCCTTCAACATCTTCTGCGATGATCAAAAGGGGCTTGCCGGACTGGATCACTGATTCAAGCAGTGGAACCATTGGCTGAAGCGAAGAAAGCTTCTTTTCGTGCAGCAAGATGATCGCATCTTCCAGCTCTGTCGTCATTTTGTCAGGGTTAGTGACAAAATAAGGGGACAGGTAGCCGCGGTCGAACTGCATGCCTTCGACAACATCAGTCTCAGTCTCGAGGCCTTTGTTCTCTTCAACGGTGATAACGCCTTCGTTGCCGACTTTCTGCATCGCGTCAGCAATTTGCTGACCAATGTCAGCTTCGCCGTTTGCAGAGATCGTGCCGACCTGTGCAACTTCGTCGCTGTCGGACACTGGGCGTGATGCTGCTTTGATCGCTTCCACGACTTTCAACGTAGCAAGATCGATGCCGCGCTTCAGATCCATTGGGTTCATGCCAGCAGCAACAGACTTCATGCCTTCGCGAACAATCGCTTGGGCCAGAACTGTGGCTGTTGTTGTACCGTCACCAGCTTCGTCGTTGGTGCGCGATGCAACTTCTTTGACCATCTGTGCGCCCATGTTCTCGAACTTGTCTTCAAGCTCGATCTCTTTGGCAACAGATACACCGTCTTTGGTGATGCGTGGTGCGCCGAACGATTTGTCCAGAACCACGTTGCGGCCTTTGGGGCCGAGTGTAACCTTCACCGCATTGGCGAGGATGTTGACACCGGCCAGCATGCGATTGCGTGCATCGGTATCGAATTTGACTTCTTTAGCAGCCATTTTCATGTGCTCCTTGAATTAGGTAAATATGAGGTCGATCGCTTCGGCTTACAAAATGCCGAGTACATCGCTTTCTTTCATGATCAAAAGCTCTTCGCCGTCGATCTTGACCTCAGTGCCGGACCATTTGCCGAACAGGACCTTGTCGCCTGCTTTGACGGCCATCGCGATCAGCTCACCGCTGTCTTTGCGAGCACCTTCACCAACGCTGACGATTTCGCCTTCTGCTGGCTTCTCTTTTGCGTTCTCAGGAATGATGAGACCGCCTGCTGTCTTTTCGTCGCTTTCAAGGCGACGGACCAATACGCGGTCGTGAAGTGGTTTAAATGCCATTTCAGAACTTCTCCAGTTCGTGTTTCTCCCATGTTAGCACTCAACAGTGTCGAGTGATAACGCAGCGTAGTTAGGGATCACAGATGGGTGAGTCAACAGGGCGATGGCAGCAATTTTCATTTTTCTAATTTTGTAAAAGCAAGCGGCTTGCAAGGGTCTTGACACAAAGCATGCACCGGCCTTGTGAGTTGAGCACCTAGCTCGGGTGATGTACCGTCTGTCCGCGCACCGCCTGTGGGAAGAAAGTGAAAAGCTGGTAGGCTTTGAATGGAAGGCGCTTAATCGCGCTCGCTTGGGCCGATGTCGTCGTCTGACAAGATCCGCCAAGCGTCCCCTTCAAGGTCGTCGTATTGATTGCTGCGCAAGCTCCACAGGAAAGCCGCGAGGCCAAGACCGCCCAAAATAAGGGACACGGGGATCAGGATCACAAGTATATTCATACCCGTCCTTTTAACCGCAAAGCGTTAAGAAGCACAGTTATTGATGATGCCGACATTGCGATTGACGCAATGAGAGGCGTTGCAAAACCCGCTAAGGCAATTGGGACCGCAATGACATTGTAAATTGTCGAAATCGTGAAATTCTCTTTGATCCGTGCCAGTGCGGCTTTCGCGACCAAAGGCAGTTCGATCAATGGTTCCAGACTGTCGTTGAGTAACACGATGTCTGACGCGGCGCGCGACGCATCAGCGGCCGTTGCGGGTGAAACGGAAGCATATGCTGCCGCCAGCGCGCCAGTATCATTCAGTCCGTCACCAACCATAAGGACTTTGGCGCCACCAGCAGCCAAGGCTTCGATGTAGGCGACTTTATCGGCTGGTTTGGTCTGGGCTTGCCAAGCGTCGATCTTCAATTCTTTGGCTACGCGTGCTGTCTCGTCTGCATCATCACCAGACACAAGATGGATGTTCAAACCCAGATTTTGCCATGCGGGGACAAGCTCTGCCGCCCCTTCGCGCAACTGCGATTGCAGGGCTATCTTTTGTGGCTTAGCATCGCCAATCTGGATGAATGTGCCAGAACCTGCACCCAGCCATGCACCAGACCCCAGACGAACAGTTTGGTCATCATAAGTAGCACTAAGACCAAGGCCTGCATGTTCTTGCTGGTCTGTGACAACAGCTGGCGCGATGTTTGCGAATGCTGCGGCGATGGCTTGCGAAATTGGGTGATTGGCGTTCTGTGTTAAAGCCAGCGCAATGCTTTGCGTCTGCGGGTCGAGCGCGTCACGGGCAGCCGCTGGCATGGTAAGTGTGCCGGTCTTGTCGAACACGACAGTGTCGACTTCGGCCAATCGTTCAAGGGCGGTGCCATCCTTGACCAACAAACCGGCACGGAACAAACGACCCGCAGCAGTGGTTGAAACGGCGGGAACCGCCAGACCCATCGCACAAGGGCAGGTGATGATCAGCACGGCAACAGCGATATTCAGCGACAAACGAAGATCGCCGGAATAAAGCATCCAGCCACCAAAAGCAGCGAGCGCCAACAGATGTACAACGGGCGCATAGAGTGCAGCCGCTTTATCGGCAACGGCGGTGTAGCGATTGCGCACGGCCTCGGCCTCATCGACCATTGTCACCATTTTACGCAAGGTGGTGTCCGCGCCCACAGTTGTCGCGCGGATTGTCAGTGGCCCGGTCATATTGACTTCGCCTGCCGTTACGGCGGCACCAACGCTGGCCACGGTCATTCGGCTTTCACCAGTTAGGAGCGAGCGGTCAATTTCACTGGTGCCCTCAGTGATCGTACCGTCAACGGGAATACGTCCGCCGGGCAATACTTGGACCAAATCACCAATCGCGAGTTCGGCAAAATCCACCATCTGCCGCACACCGTCGCGCAAGCGCATGACGCGGGGAACTTCTAGGGCAGAGAGTTGTGCAGCAGCAGAGGCCGCAGCTTTGCGACTGCGGTGATCGAGATAGCGGCCAATCAGCAGGAAGAACGTCAGCGTGACCGCCGCGTCAAAATAAGAGTGATGCCCACCGTAGAGCGTCTCATAGAGCGAGATGCCCGAGGCAAGAATGATAGCCAAGGATATCGGCACATCCATGTTCAACCGGCCGGCCTTCAGCGACCGCCAACCGCTGTCAAAGAAGGGCTGTGCTGCATAGATCAATGTCGGGATCGCAATAGTGGCCGTGATCCAGTGGAACAGATGCATCGTCGCACCAATGGCGCCTGACCAGATGGCGACCGACAGCAGCATGATGTTCATATTGGCAAAACCGGACACGGCAAGCCGGGTCATCAAACCGCGCCCATAGTCATCGACATCAGACCCCAACAGGCTGGTGTCGAGAACACGCGCCTCAAATCCGGCCATTTCAAGCGTATCGATAAGGGCTTCGGCAGCAATTGGTTGGGTCGTGCCAACCGTCACACGCTTCATGGAAAGGTTCACGCGCGCGTTGACCACACCGTCGATGCCACGCAAACTGCGCTCCACCCCGTTTATGCAGGCAACGCAGTGAATGCCGGGCAAGGACAATATGATTTGGTTGGTGCCATTCGACGCCGCTTTTTCAAGCTGCCGCTCTGGCAGGCCAACACAGGCCGGACAGAAAGCGGCATCGCTCATTTTGCGTTCAGCGGAAAGCGGCGGCGGAACTGTGTACCATCCGGTGCAATCATCTCCAGACGCAGGTTCCAATAGCCGTCGTGCATGGCAACTGGGGCGACGAGCGATGTGCCATTCCAGGTAAACGCTGGCGTGCTGTCTTGGCTTGTATTCGTGGCGCGCCCAAGGATGGCGCGGATAACTTCGGCCTGCACAGGATCACCGCGATGATCAAGAACGGTGACGGTAAGCAGTCCATCTTCGATCGCGGCACTGGCGTTCCAACGCAGTGCGTTCTGTGCCGCGCGATCAGCCTGGAAAGATTGACTGACCTCATACGAATTGCGCGCTTCGAGGCCCGGAAAAGTTGCCACTGCGTTCCATGCCAGTGTCAGGTTGACTGTAATGATGATCCCAAATCCGCCCAGCATGAGGCCAAGCATGTGCCATCCGGTAAATTCACGTGTCATTATTGGACTCTCCCATTAAAGATTGCGTCTTTGTGCGCGCGTTCGCCCGAGATCAGATCCTCTACCCAGAAACGCAAATCCACACGGTCGGTCGAGGATGCGGGATCAATTGGGCGGGCAGAGACGTAGACGCGCTGTAAGAAGGTTTCGTTTGCAGGCACTGTAATGCTGCGCTGGGCTGTGCCCTCAAGATCGATACGCAGAACTTCGTCCGAAGTCAGTGACAGATGGAACTCGCGGTCTTCACCATGTTTGTTCAGCAATCGTATATCGTAGATATTGCGGACAGTGCCATCAGACAGCGTCACAAAGGTCGGATTGCGAATTGCGGCAACGGTCATTTCAATGTCCGCGCGGATAAACAGCGCAAAGACGAGGCCAATACCGATAGCAGCCCACATTGATGTGTAAAGGATCGTGCGCACGCGAAAGACGTGTTGCCATAGCTTTTTGGCAGGTTTGCCTTTTGCCTCTTCTTCTTGATCGGACAATGCCAGATAGTCGATCAACCCTCGCGGCTTGCCTATCTTGTCCATGATGTCATCGCAGGCATCGATGCAAAGCGCGCAAGTGATACACTCCATCTGCTGACCTTCACGAATATCAATGCCCGCCGGGCATACGTTCACGCAGGCCATACAGTCGATGCAATCACCCGCGCCCTCAACACGTTGCTTGCCGCGCGGCTCGCCACGCCATTCGCGGTAGGCAACGGTCAGCGTTTCAGGGTCCATCATGGCAGCCTGAATGCGTGGCCAAGGGCACATGTAATTGCAGACCTGCTCGCGCATGAAGCCACCAAAAATGAAAGTGGTAGCTGTCAAAATGCCAATGGTAGCCCAAGCGATGGGTGGCGCGCTAAACGTCGCCAGGCTGACGGCCAAAGTTGGTGCGTCGGCAAAATAGAAAACCCATGCACCGCCCGTTGCTACCGAAATCAGAAGCCAAACTGTCCATTTTGTGACGCGAAGGCGGGCTTTGTGGAAACTCCAATCAGCGTTCCACAGACGTACCCGCGCATTGCGGTCGCCCTCAATCCAGCGTTCCACAAGGATAAAGAGATCGGTCCAGACGGTTTGCGGGCAAGTATACCCGCACCAGACGCGCCCCAACGCCGAGGTGAACAGGAAAAGACCAAGGCCCGCCATGATTAATAGACCCGCGACGAAATAAAATTCATGCGGCCAAATTTCGATCCAGAAAAAATAAAAGCGCCGATGCGCCATATCCATCAAAACGGCCTGATCAGGCAGGTTCGGGCCACGGTCCCATCTGATCCACGGGGTCAGATAGTAAATGCCCAACGTCACAGCCATCACCCACCACTTCAGGTTGCGATAGAATCCTTTGACGCGCCGCGGAAAAATCGGCTCACGCGGGGCATAAAGCGGCTGTGGATCTGTTGAAGACATAGGTCTGGCCTGAAATCAGTTTCTGTTCGCTATGATCGTTCTTAGTGGGGTCAGCATAAAACACTTTGATGTGGATCAAGCGCGCATGCATAAGGTGACAAAACCAAAGGAAAAATGATGATTGAACGTATTGAGCCGGGCACACGGTCTTCGAAAATAGTAAAACACAACGGCGTTGCCTATCTGACCGGGCAAGTGGCCGAAGGTGCGACCATCCAAGAGCAGGTGCAGGTGTGCCTTGATAAAGTCGACGCACTGCTGGTGCAGGCGGGATCATCGCGTGAAAAAATGCTGCGGGTCACAATATGGTTGGCTGACATGCAGGACTTTGCTGGGCTGAACGAGGTCTGGAATGCGTGGGTGCCTGAAGGTCATGCGCCGGCCCGTGCCTGCGGCGAAGCGAAACTGGCGCGGCCAGAACTGAAGGTCGAATTTATCGTTGATGCGGCTTACGATTAACCCACTCGCTTTTCCAAGCAGGCGGGCGTAAGCCTAATCCCATGAAAATCGTCCGCCTCCAAGATGCCCATGCGTTGCCGCTATGGCGCAGGCCGACTTCGTTGTTGTTTGTTATGGCAATGGCGATGCCGATTGCCTTTGCGACATGGTCAGCGCTGCTGAACAATTTTGTGATTGAGGTCGCGGGTTTTGATGGCTCGGACATTGGCTGGCTGCACACAGTGCGTGAGATCCCAGGATTTTTTGCCATCGGCGTGATTGCCCTGATCATGTTCATTCGAGAGCAGGTGTTGGGTCTTGTCGCCCTGATTATGCTGGGTGCGGCTACGGCGGTGACAGCGCAATTCCCGCAAATGGGTGGCATCTTGGCCGTGACAATGCTGTCTTCAATCGGCTTCCACTATTACGAGACAGTCAACCAGTCCCTGCAATTGCAATGGATCGACAAGAAGAAGGCACCGCAAACGCTGGGCTGGATTCTTTCGGCGGGGTCGGCGGCGACACTTGTGGTCTACCTTTTGATTGTGATCAGCTGGGAACGATTTGGGCTGACCTATAGCATCGTTTATTGGCTTTCGGGTGGCTTTACGGCCGTCGTAGCTACAATCTGCCTGCTAGCCTATCCGCAGTTTGAATCGCCTCATCCGCAGATAAAGAAAATGATCCTGCGCAAGCGGTACTGGCTCTATTATGCATTGCAATTCATGTCGGGTGCGCGGCGGCAGATATTTGTGGTCTTTGCTGGCTTCATGATGGTCGAACAGTTCGGTTTCGCCGTCGATGACATCACCAAGCTCTTTATGGTGACCTTGCTGATCAACATGCTCGCCGCTCCTTTGCTCGGCAAGGTTGTGCAAGTCTTCGGAGAGCGGCGCGCGCTGATCTTTGAATATGTGGGGCTATGTTTGGTGTTCTTTGCGTATGGCGGCATTTACTATTTTGGCTGGGGGGTCGCTTTGGCAACCGGTCTTTATATTGTGAACCATCTATTTTTTAGCCTCGCTTTGGCCATCAAGACGTACTTCCAAAAGATTGCGGACCCTCAAGATATCGCACCAACAGCAGCGGTTGCGTTCACCATCAACCATATCGCTGCGGTCTTCTTGCCAGCGCTCTTGGGTTATGTCTGGCTACAGTCGCCCGGATTGGTGTTTTTGATGGCGGCAGTCATGGCGATCATGTCGCTGTTGCTGTCACTTTTGATCCCGCGTCATCCGGCGCCCGGTCACGAGACCGTGTTTCAGCATCGCTTACTGGCGGCCGCAGAGTAGCAAATCAGCGCTGCAGCCCTATATCTTTCAAGAACCAGATAGGAGGCCTAAATGTTTTTCATGAACCGTTCAAAGTCGCAGATGGTGGCGAAAGAGGCCGCATTGCCCGGAAGATCAGCGCCAATTCCAACCGCGCAAACGCATTTCGTTCTTGCGAACCCACTGACAGCTGATGTGCCCGAAGGCATGGAAGAAGCCATGTTCGGAATGGGATGCTTTTGGGGCGTAGAGCGTATGTTCTGGAAGCTTGATGGCGTCTATTCGACAATGGTGGGCTATGCTGCGGGTTACACCCAGAATCCAACCTATGAAGAGGTGTGTTCTGGCAAGACCGGCCATAATGAAGTTGTCCGTGTGGTCTATGACCCTGCCAAGATTTCGTATGATCAGTTGCTCCAAACATTTTGGGAAGGGCACGATCCGACCCAAGGGATGCGACAGGGCAATGACGCTGGAACACAGTACCGCTCTGGGGTTTACACTTACTCGCCAGCACAAAAAGCGGCAGCAGAAGCCGCAAAAGCCGCTTTTGCGCCGCGCCTTTCAGAGGCAGGCTATGGGGCGATCACGACCGAGATCATTGACGCGCCAACCTTCTATTTTGCTGAGGAATACCACCAACAATACCTCGCAAAGAACCCAAGCGGCTATTGCGGTATTGGCGGCACGGGCGTGACTTGCCCGATTGGCGTGGGCGCTTGACCCTAGGCTAATGCTACTTGATATCGCGGCACGTGCGTTACTTTTGCCTGTCCTATTAGGACAGGCAATTTACCTACGCATGAATGTACCCTGCCTGCCCGAACCGGAAGGCGCGCGCAGTGGAACGGTCGGACAGGGTCCCGAACTCCGGTTATTGATTTTGGGCGACTCTTCAGCGGCTGGCGTCGGGGTGTCATCACAAGCTGATGCCTTGTTAGGGCAGGTGACGCAGCGACTGGCAATCAACGCCACGGTGACATTCGATCTCATTGCAAAAACCGGTGCCAAAACAAGCGCTGCGCTCAGCTGGCTCGATACACTCCCAGATCAGCAATATGACTACGTCGTGACGGGGCTGGGGGTGAATGATGTCACCAAAGGTGTCTCACTGCGCAGGTGGCTGCATCAACAAAACACTCTCTTTGATCGACTTGTCGCGAAGTATGGCGTGCGATGCGTTATTGTGTCGGGCTTGCCTCCGGTTGGGCAATTCCCGGTCTTGCCGCATCCGCTACGCTGGGTGCTGGGCCGTCAGGCGGCGAGATTTGACAGATACCTGCACCAGTTGGTCGAAAGCCGCCCTGACTGCGTGGCGGTACGTATCGATCTTGGGTTGGACGAATCCAATATGTCAGAGGATGGTTTTCATCCCGATGCCACGGTCTACAGCGCTTGGGCTGATGAGGTTTCAGCACTGATCAGGGCAGATGGTGAAATGCTTGACGGGGCAGAGCCCACGCCATAACGGGGTGTAAATTCGCGCGAGGGCAAGACGATGTTAACCTACTCAGCACTCACGACCATTTTCGGCGAGGACGCCGCATATAGGCTGTCCGATGCGCTAGAACATCTAGACCCCGAACCAACGGGTGTTGGTGTTTTTGAAGTCGAAGACGGATCAAAGCTTTGGGAAGTTGCGGCCTACTTCTTGGAATGGCCGGACGCAGGTGCCTTGGCGGTTCTGTCGGCTCTGCATGGTGCCAAGCCATTCAATATCTCGGAGATTCCCGACCAAGACTGGGTCTCGAAGGTTCAACGTGAATTGGCTCCGGTTTCGGCAGGGCGGTACTTTGTTTATGGCTCGCATGACGCGGATAAGGTCCCCGACGATTGTATCCCGTTGCTTATTGATGCGGCGATGGCATTTGGAACCGGACATCACGGCACGACCAAAGGATGTTTGGAGGCTTTTGACGCG
This sequence comes from uncultured Paracoccaceae bacterium, assembly GCA_947488605.1. Lineage (GTDB taxonomy): Bacteria > Pseudomonadota > Alphaproteobacteria > Rhodobacterales > Rhodobacteraceae > Yoonia. Next base: position 259,822 of record CANKZJ010000004.1, read on the forward strand.
CTGATGCTGCAAGGTTTTGAGGGTCGACGCATCCTCGATATCGGCTGCGGAACGGCAGTTCTCGCGATGGCTGCAGCCAAAGTTTTGCCGCATTCAATTATCGCCAGTGACATCGATCCGGTCGCAGTTGAAGTGGCCAAATCCAACGTTTTGGGCAACGGCCTTAACGACCAAGTTACATGCGTCACTGCGGCAGGTTTTGGTGCTTCAGAGCTTGAAGTTAATGGACCTTATGACTTGATTTTCGCAAATATTCTGAAGGGTCCATTGATTGGTTTGGCACCAGAGATGAGCCGCAATACAGCCACGAATGGGCACGTGATTCTGTCCGGAATCTTGAACGAACAAGCGGATGAGGTTTTGACCGTTTACGCTCGGAATGGCTTCAATCTAGTCCAAAAGCGGGTGATTGTTGACTGGACGACGCTAACTTTAAGCAAAAAAGTGACAACTTTGGGCGAATAACGGCGGGTCCTGCCAGAATTTCCTTGTTTGGGTGTTCATGATCCGCGATCTTAGCAATGTATTTTAATTAGCATACCCTCGGAGACTGTAATGACACAGGCCCACGTCCCATTTGACAAACGACTGAAGCGCATTGTGCGACGTCACGAAAAGATCACGACGACTGGTGCTGTTCGCAGCGTCAATGCCGATGGTCTGATTGTCGCAAAGCCACGTCTGTATCGGCCGCGTTTCCCTCTCAAAGGTTTGCTCGCTGTGTTGTTCCTTGGCTTTTTGTTCAAGGGCTTCTTGCTCGCCTATCTGGGCGACGACGGGTATGCTGAACGCGTTGCATCTCTTCAGGGCGGCTCTACAATGGAGCAAGTTGGCGCATGGGTCATGCAACCCGACCCTGTCACAGCATTTGCTGCGCAAGGGATTTCATTGGTTCTTCCACAGTAAAAAACTGTTGTTGAAAACGAAAAGGCCGCGCTCGTAATGGGCGCGGCCTTTCGGTTTTGGAAAGTGTCTTCTTTAGCGTGCAGTGCGCGCTACGATTGCTTCGATGTCGCCGTATGAAAGGCCGATATCGTCAAGCTCACGTGCGGAAAGCTTAGACAGGGATTTGCGTGTAATGCGCGCATCGTTCCATGTCGCAACTGCGCTACGCAGGTTGACGAAGAATGCAGAGACTTTGCCTACGGAGAGGCCAGCGACGGGGCGGGTGGTGTCAAAAGAGGCCATGGCCATATTCCTTAGTTTTTTGCTGCTTGGCAGCGTTAATCTGATGAATGGCATCTAGGAGGGAATTCGTACATTGACTAGTGCCATTTTGACATGGGGGATATGCGTTCTCAGCATGCCTCATTTATGTGCGCATTTCGACACAAATCATTTATTTACATAGGGTTAACGGCGTCGCTTTTTTGCTAGTGAACGACGTATCTGGATCGTTTCGTGCTTGGCGGGCTTTATTCTTGGTAAACCAATGTGCTTGGTGTTTGTTCGCGTTTTGTGCTACCGCTATTTTGCGAGCAAGAAAAACGAGGCAAATAATGCGTGTTTTAGGGATCGACCCGGGTTTACGAAATATGGGCTGGGGCGTGATAGAGGTTGCTGGATCTCGGATCAGCCATGTTGCCAATGGCGTTTGCCGGTCAGAAGGTGAGGAGCTTGCGACCCGTTTGCTGTCTTTGCACCGTCAACTGACCGCAGTGTTCGAAACCTATCGGCCCGATACCGCCGCTGTTGAGCAGACTTTCGTCAATAAGGACGGCGCTGGTACGCTCAAGCTTGGTCAAGCGCGCGGCATTGCAATGTTGGTGCCAGCGCAAGCAGGTCTACCCGTCGGAGAATATGCGCCGAATGCAGTGAAAAAGGCGGTTGTGGGGGTCGGGCATGCCGACAAGAACCAAGTCGCTCATATGGTCAAAGTGCAGTTGCCGGGGGTTCAGCTTGCAGGACCAGACGCTGCTGATGCGCTAGCAATCGCCATTTGCCACTCGTTCCATGCACAATCGGCCGGAAGCTTGGCCAAAGCGCTGGCAAAGGCCACAGCATGATCGGAAAAATCGCAGGCCGTCTGGAATATCGCAGCGCAGACCACGTGCTGATTGATGTGCGCGGGATCGGGTATATCGTCTATGTCTCTGACCGCGTTATGGCAGGTCTGCCCAGCAACGGGGAAGCCGTCGCGCTGTTTACCGATCTGCTGGTTCGCGAAGATAATTTGCAGCTTTTTGGCTTCACGACCTTGGTTGAAAAAGAATGGCATCGCCTGTTGATGTCTGTCCAAGGGATCGGGGCGAAGGCGTCGATGGCCATTTTGGGAACACTGGGTGCTGATGGTGTGAGCCGCGCAATTGCTTTGGGTGATTGGAACGCCCTTGCGAAAGCAAAAGGCGTAGGCCCTAAGACGGCACAACGTGTGACAATCGAATTGAAAGACAAAGCGCCCAGCGTGATGGCAATGGGTGGCACCATGGCGCAAGCGCAGGGTGACGCCGTGTTTGAAACGGAAACAGCAGCCCCCACACCGCCTGTCATGCAAACGCTAAACAATGCCGCCTCTGCCGAAGCGCTCTCTGCGCTGGGCAATCTTGGATATGCCCCGGGAGAAGCGGCAGGTGCTGTGGCCGAGGCTGCGGGTGCCACACCTGATGCGGATACCTCTGCATTGATCCGTGCCGCCTTGAAGTTATTGGCCCCAAAAGGGTAGGCGTAACCGATGGACCAGCCCGACCCCACCTTGCGCCCAGAACCGCAGCCCGAAGATGCCGATCGCGCTTTGCGTCCGCAGACGCTTGATGCGTTCATCGGGCAACAGGCCGCCCGCGCAAACCTTTCGGTGTTTATTGAAAGCGCGCGTCGCCGGGGCGAGGCGATGGATCACACCCTGTTTCACGGCCCGCCCGGTTTGGGCAAAACCACACTTGCGCAGATCATGGCACGTGAATTGGGTGTCAATTTCCGGATGACCTCTGGCCCGGTGTTGGCCAAGGCAGGTGATCTTGCAGCGATCCTTACGAACCTCGAGGCCCGCGATGTCTTGTTTATTGATGAAATTCACCGGCTCAACCCCGCCGTCGAAGAGGTGCTTTACCCTGCGCTTGAGGATTTTGAACTTGATTTGGTGATTGGCGAAGGCCCGGCTGCGCGCACCGTGCGTATCGAATTGCAGCCCTTTACGCTGGTTGGTGCGACAACACGCATGGGTTTGCTGACAACACCTTTGCGCGACCGTTTTGGTATTCCGACACGGTTGGAATTCTACACGGAAGATGAACTGCATGAAATCGTGACGCGCGGTGCCAGATTGCTAGGCGCACCTGCCGCTGCCGATGGTGCCCGTGAAATCGCCCGCCGTGCCCGCGGCACGCCACGGATTGCTGGCCGCTTGCTGCGCCGTGTGGTGGATTTCGCGATTGTCGAAGGTGATGGCACCGTCACCAAGGAAATCGCCGATCGTGCTTTGACGCGGCTTGGTGTGGATCACTTGGGTCTTGATAATGCCGACCGACGCTATTTGCGTTTGATTGCCGAAAGTTATGGTGGTGGTCCAGTCGGGGTTGAAACCCTTTCAGCCGCCCTGTCGGAAAGCCGGGACAGCTTGGAAGATGTGATCGAGCCCTATTTGCTGCAAAAGGGTTTGATCCAGCGCACGCCACGTGGTCGCATGTTGGCGCAGGCGTCATGGACGCATTTGGGGCTGGATGCACCCAAATCGCAAACGGATTTGTTTGGTTAGAGAGACGCTATCTGTAGCGGAATTTTGAATGGTCACTGACAACACGAAAATTGAGAAACTCTTCACACGTGCTGACGGCTCTTATCTGTTTGCCCGCTGGGGGCGTCCCATCGTGCCGATCGTGTTCGGTGTAGATGATGCATCATTGGCCGTCTTCAAAGGCGCTATTGAAGCTGTCGTAACACTCGCCAGTCATAAAATGGCCGAGACTGATCCTGAATTGGGCGCAAACCTCATGGTGTTTTTCTGCCGCGAATGGGCGGAACTGCCAGAGGTGCCAAATTTGGATCAGTTGGTGCCGGACCTTGGACCATTGGTTGCAAAGCTTCAGAAAGCCGATGCAAACCAATACCGCATATTCCGATTTGATGAAGCCGGCGCAATCCAAGCCGCCTTTGTGTTCTTGCGGATGGATGCGCATATGGAAGCCGTCTCGGCGGATACGTTAGCGCTTAGCCAGGCCGTTCAAACAATTTTGCTATGGTCCGATACCGCGTTCGACGGCCAGTCGCCTTTGGCGATGATCGAAGGCAACGCCGTCTTACGACCCGAAATCGCTGATGTGATCCGGGCCGCCTATGATCCGATCATGCCCGCAATGGCGCAAGACCCCAGCCATGCACTGCGTATGGCTGCCAGATTGACGCCGCTGTCATGAGCCATTCTTTTCCCATCCGCGTATACTACGAAGACACTGATCTTGCGGGTATCGTCTACTATGCCAACTACCTGAAATTCATCGAGCGCGCCCGCAGCGAGTGGGTCCGCGAGCTTGGCGTAGATCAGGTGCAGATGAAGGCCGAGGGTGTCGTCTTTGCTGTGCGCCGGGTTGAGGCGGATTACCTTGCTCCTGCCCGTTATGATGATGAGTTGGTGGTCGAGACCACAATGGAACCCGGTTCAGGTGTGCGGTTGGTCGTGAAACAAGATGTGAAACGACAAGGAGAAATCCTGTTTTCCGCGATTGTGACCATTATTTGCATGAATGAAACCGGCGGAGTTGCCCGCCTTCCGGCAGTGATCCGCCGCTCCGTGCACTAAAAACGCGTGGTTTTCGCAGTTGTGATGCCAGTTTGGTTGGATTTCCTAACCTTGATAGGCTACGCTACTCCTTAATCAGAGCCCAAAATCGGGCCTATAGGCAGAGCAGGCACATGGAAGCAGCACACGAATTCACAATGTGGGCGTTGTTCGCGCGCGCAACAATTACCGTTAAAATCGTCATGGTCATGTTAATCGCGGCATCTGTTTGGTGCTGGGCCGTGATCATCGACAAGACCATTCAATATCGCAAAGCGCGCGCTGAGGCAGATGTCTTTGACCGTGCTTTCTGGTCGGGAGAGCCGCTGGATACGCTTTTTGATCAGATAGGTGCGGACCCTGAAGGTCAGTCCGAAAAGATTTTTGCATCCGGTATGTTGGAATGGCGAAGGTCGCACCGGCAGGACGGTGGCTTGATCGCGGGTGCCACGTCACGGATCGACAGGTCAATGGATGTGGCCATCGCGAAAGAGGCGTCGCGTCTTCAAAAAGGGTTGCCCATTTTGGCGACGGTTGGATCAACCGCACCCTTTGTGGGGCTGTTTGGTACGGTCTGGGGTATCATGAATGCCTTTATTGAAATCGCCGAAGCACAAACGACGAACCTCGCAGTCGTAGCACCCGGTATTGCCGAGGCTTTGCTCGCCACCGGTCTTGGCCTTCTGGCCGCTATTCCGGCCGTGATATACTATAACAAGTTCTCGTCTGATAGCGACCAGATCGTGAGCGGCTACGAGGCATTCGCCGATGAGTTCGCAACGATCCTAAGCAGACAGTTGGATAGCTAAGATGAGCGCAGGTGTCATGAAATCTGGCGATGACGGGGGCAGACGCCGCCGTCGCAAGTCGCGCCGCGGTCAGCCAATGTCAGAGATTAATGTCACACCTTTCGTGGACGTGATGATGGTGCTGTTGATCATCTTTATGGTCGCAGCCCCGCTTTCTGTGGTTGGTGTGCCGGTCGAGCTACCCGAAACTTCTGCGACTGCCCTTCCGGGTGACGATGAAGAACCGTTGACCGTGACAATCACAAACGATGGTCGCGTCATGATCCAAGAGACGGATACCACAGAGGCCGAATTGGTAACCCGCCTTAGTGCCATTGCCGCAGAACGCACCAGCGACAAGATATTCCTGCGTGCGGATGGCCGCAATGATTGGAACCGTGTGGCGCAAATCATGGGTTTGCTCAATGCCGGTGGGTTCTCGGATATTGGTCTTGTGACTGATATCGCACCGCCCACCGCAGGCGGCGCTGACGGTTAGATCATGGCAACGCCGGGCACAATCATTTCTGGGATTGGTCATGTCGGGCTGATCGGCTGGCTGATTGTCGGCTGGGGCCTGACATCTGAGCCGCTACAAATTCAGACGATGGATGTGTCTGTCATCTCTGGTGAAGAGTTCGAGCAGATGCGCGCGCGCACCACACCTGAACCGGGCACGGCAGAGCCGACAGCGCCTGTGCCACCTATTGTCGATGAAGCACCGCCACCGCCCCCCGCAGAAGAAGACCCACCGCAAGTAGCGTCTCCGCCAGAACCAGTAGAGCCACCGGTGGAAGAAGCGCCACCACCCGAGGCGCCGCCCGCATTGCCCGAAACCGAAGTGACGGTTGCGCCACCTGTGGAACCTGCGCCGCCCGTCGCACCTCCACCAACACCTGATGTTGAGGTGAGCGAAACACCAACGCCACCACAGGCACCAACTGTTGCATCAACGATCTCGGAACCTCCGGCACCGGATGCGCGGGTTGATGATATTGTGCGCGAAGAAGTCGTCCCTGATGACAGTGCGGATGCAGAGGTAATTGCCGAAGAACAAGAAGCCACAGCACCTGAAGAGACCACGACAGCTATCGTGATCGAGGATTTGGCGCCGTCTACATCAGTGCGTCCTTCAACACGCCCCAGCCGCCCAACACCACCAGAGCCTACGCAGACCGCACAGCAGGACACGCCAACCACGACGACGGAACCTCAGGCGAATGAGGAAGATGTGTCCGCTGCACTTGAAGCTGCACTTGGTGCGGCAGACGCACCTGCCATCGCAGCAGGTCCGCCGATGACCGGTGCCGAGCGTGACAGCTTCCGCGTTTCAGTGAACCGCTGTTGGAACGTCGACCCCGGCTCGGTCGCGGCAAGGGTTACGGTAGAGGTCGGCTTTAGCCTTGACCGTTCTGGCCGTGTCGAGGGCAACGAAGTGCAGCTCCTGTCGTCCGATGGCGATCAGAGTGCAACCAATACAGCGTTTGAGGCCGCGCGACGCGCGATCTTGCGCTGTCAGTCCGGCGGCTATCAGCTGCCAGCAGATAAATACGACCAATGGCGCGATGTGGTGATCACCTTTGATCCCAGCGGAATGCGACTGAGATAGGCAAAGACACGCGTAGGTGAGGTGAAATGATTTTTTCCCCCTGCTACAAGGACACAAGAAAGAGCAAGATGGGGACGAACCCCCGCAATGCGGAGTGAGGCGAAGATGATGAAACGATTTTTGACACTTTTGGTGGCGCTCATGCTCGCCGGACCAGTCCTGGCGCAAAACGGGCCGTTAAGACTGACGATTACGGACGGTGTGATTGAACCGATAACCTTTGCGGTACCATCGTTCGAGGCCGAGACAGCGGCGGCACAACAGGTCGCGTCTGATATTTCCAGACTGGTCGTGCAGGACTTGGCTGGAACCGGATTGTTCCGCGAAGTTCCGGCAACGGCGTTTATTTCTCAAGTAAGCTCGTTTGCACAGCCTGTCGCATTTGCCGATTGGCGAGCGATCAATTCGCAGGCTTTGGTGGTTGGCGCTGTCACGGTCAATGGCGACCAGCTGGCCGTCAAATTCCGCCTCTATGATGTTTTCTCGGGCCAAGAACTTGGTCAGGGTCTTCAATTTGCGGGTACTACAGCAGGTTGGCGGCGCATGGGTCACAAGGTGGCTGACGCGGTTTACAGCCGGATCACCGGTGAAGGCGGGTACTTTGACAGCCGTGTTGTCTTTGTTTCGGAAAGTGGACCAAAAGATAACCGTCAAAAGCGTTTGGGCATTATGGATTTTGATGGCGCGAATGTTCAGTTCCTGACCGACAGCAGCAGCATCGTGCTTGCGCCACGGTTTTCCCCCAACGGTGACCGGGTTCTTTATACAAGCTTTGAATCCGGCTTTCCGCGCATCAACGTGATCAACGTAGCCACCGTGGGCCGTCAGCAATTGCAGACAGCACCGGGTGAAATGGCGTTCAGCCCACGGTTTTCGCGGGACGGCGCGCAGGTGATCTACAGCCTTTCAAATGGTGGCAATACCGACATCTACCGCACCAACCTTGGGACCGGTCAGCATGTTCGTTTGACATCGGCACCCTCGATCGAGACCGCCCCCAGCTTGTCACCTGATGGAAGCCAGATTGTTTTCGAGAGTGACCGTTCTGGTAATCAGCAACTCTATGTCATGTCTGCAAACGGCGGCGAAGCGCGCAGGATTTCCTTTGGGGAAGGGCGTTACGGCACACCAGTTTGGTCGCCGCGCGGCGATTTGGTAGCATTCACTAAACAAAACGCGGGCCGTTTTCATATCGGTGTAATGCGCTTGGATGGCAGTGAGGAGCGTCTTTTGACGTCATCATTCTTGGATGAGGGCCCAACATGGTCGCCAAACGGGCGTGTGATCATGTTCAGCCGCGAGACCCAAGGTGCAGGTGGGACATCATCTATGTACTCAGTTGATATTTCAGGTCGCAATCTAAAGGCGGTTCCGGTCCAAGGCGGCGCGTCTGATCCGTCTTGGGGACCGCTACAACCATGATTCCCCTATGCCAAAAGGCGTGCTATGGTGGCAGTAATAAAAATAGAGCAGTTAAAAAACAGGATGAAAACCTATGACACTCTTTAAAAAAGCGGCGGTTTTGCTTTTGGTACTGGCAACGGCTGCCTGTACAAATCCAGATCGATTTGGCGGCGGCGCAGGTGGCGCGGGCGCTGATGGTGCGGGCGCAGGAATTGGTGCGGGGGCCGCAGGATCGGCAAGCGACCCTGCAAGCCCGTTGTTCTTTAACCAGACAATTGGCGATCGCGTCTTGTTCGTTGTGGACCAGTCCACGCTAACACCTGCCGGGCAAGCGATCCTTGATGGCCAAGCGCAATGGCTGCTGACAAACGCAGACTACCGCGCCGTTGTTGAGGGCCACGCAGACGAGCAAGGCACGCGCGAATATAACCTCGCACTTGGTTTCCGTCGCGCAAACGCTGTGCGTGAATATCTCGTGTCGCGCGGTGTGCCTGCCGGACGTCTCGAAGTCACAAGCTACGGCAAAGAACGCCCGATTGCCGTGTGTTCGAACGAATCTTGCTATTCGCAGAACCGTCGTGCTGTGACTGTGCTTTCATTCTCAGCGATCACGAGCTGATCCAGACCAAAGGACTGAAGTCATGATGCATCGTCTCGCTGTTGTTTGTGCTCTCTTGTTTACGCCCCTTCCTGCCATCGCGCAGGAAGAAACGTTGGCGGATATCCGACAACAGTTGACGGTGCTTTTCATGGACGTCCAGCGTCTGAAAAGAGAGCTATCCACAACAGGCGGTTTGAATTCCGGTATTGCGGGTAGCACGCCGCTTGATCGCCTGAACGCCATTGAGGCGGAGTTGCAGCGCCTGACATCGAATGCAGAACAGCAAGAGTTCCGCATCAACCGGATTACCGCCGATGCGGACAACCGGATCGGCGATCTGAACTTCCGCCTGTGCGAACTTGAAGCGGACTGTGATATCGGACTTTTGGATGACACACCGCTTGGCGGGCTTGAGCTTGAAAACGTACCAACCACCTTGCCTGAAGGTACGCAAGGTGGTCCAGCACTTGCGATTGGCGAACAGACTGATCTAGAGCAGGCGCAATCGGCCCTTATGGCGGGCGACTACCGTGGTGCGGTTGACCAGCTTACAGTGTTCGTGGCGAATTATCCCGGCAGTCCGCTGACGGCAGACGCCAATTATCTCAAGGGCGAAGCGCTTGAGGCATTGGGAGAAACGACAGACGCTGCGCGTGCTTATCTTGCTGCATTTTCAGATGATCCCACGGGGGCCAAGGCGCCTGATGCCTTGTTCAAATTGGGCTCTTCGCTTGGTTTGATTGGTCAGACACAAGATGCCTGCCTGACATTGGCAGAAGTCAGCGTGCGCTTTCCCGGCAATCCCACCGTCTTGGATGCGCAAGCGCAAATGCAAGCCTTGGGATGCCAGTAGAGCAGCCCGCGAAAGACGTTCAAAGCCGTTTCGCTAAGGCGCTTGCGGCGCATCCTAAAACCACCGAAGGGCAAATTGGCCTGTCCGTTTCTGGCGGTGGGGACTCGATCGCCTTGCTGCACCTTGCGGCTCAGACGATCAGCGCAAAAAATCTGCATGTTATCACCGTTGATCACGGACTTCGGCCCGAGGCGGTGGATGAAATTGCTCTTGTCGCCGAACATGCAGGCATGCTTGGTTTGCGCCACGAGGTCGTAAAGTGGGAGTGGAACCAGCAAGGTAATCTGCAAGCCGCTGCACGCGACGGGCGCTGGAATGCGATACGTGCTTGGTCATTGGCGTATAACATCAAGACTGTTTGGCTGGGGCATACCGAAGATGATCAGGTCGAGACGATTCTGATGCGGTTGGCGCGTGGATCGGGTATTGATGGCTTGACGGCGATGTATCCTGTCGCGCACCGGCATGGATTGCGGCTTTTTCGGCCCTTGCTTGGTTGTGCGCGTGACGATCTGCGGGCGTGGCTTAAGAACCGAGGGATTGCTTGGTGCGACGATCCAAGCAACGATGATCCGCGATTTGATCGCGTTCGGGCGCGCCAAATGTTTACGCAGCTTGAAGATCTGGGACTGACAAAAAAGCGGCTTCTGCAGACGGTCGATCATATGCAGGCGGCACATCTTACCTTGCAAGAGGCAGCAAAGAGTTTTGCGAAAGACTATGTCCGGCAGGATGCGGGTGATCTTATTTTTGCTCCCGAGGCGCTTGATCTTGAGAAAGCCGACGCCCCGCGTCGGGTGATGGCCGCCGGGTTTGGGTGGGTCGGTAACCGCACGTACCGCCCCAGATTTGAGCAAATGCTGGAGGTGGTTGAAAAATCACGCGGCGGGCAGACGGTGACATTGGGTGGTTGCATCCTGACACCGGGACCAGACGGCGGCGTGCGGCTGTCCCGCGAGGCGGCTGCCACCAGACCGGTGCTTCGTGATAAAGAAGATGAAAATCATGTCACCGGTGTCTTCTGGGACCAGCGCTGGTTTCTGGAAGGGCCGCTTGCGCACGGGCAGGTCTTCAAGGCGCTTGGCGAAGGCATCAAGTTTTGCCCTGATTGGCGCGAGGCCGGAACGCCACGTGTTTCGCTCTTGGCATCGCCATCTGTCTGGCAAGGTGATGTGCTGATTGCAGCACCTTTAGCTGGTTTATCGCAAGGCTGGTCGGCGCGGATTGTCGCGGATTTCCATTCCTCGGCGTTTGCCATTGAAGATTAAGGTTTAACGTCTATTTTAGAGGAAACGCTTGCGAGCGACTCTGTCGCCGCACTTCCCGATTTCAAAGGAGTTCCCCTTGGGCAACGCGCGTAACATGGTCTTTTGGGTCGTCTTGTTCCTTATGGTGCTGGCGCTCTTCAATCTTTTCAGCAGCCCTCCGGGTGCGACAAACAGTGAGTCGCGCAGCTACTCTGCGTTTGTAGAGGCCGTCGAAGGTGGACGGGTCACTGATGTCGTCATCGATGGTGAGAGCATCCGCTTTGCGGAAGGTGGCCGTAGTTATACGACTATTATGCCGCAAGATGCTGAAATTACAGGACTTTTGATCGAAGCTGGTGTGCCTGTTGAGGCGCGCAGCCAAGAAACATCAGCATTCCAGTCATTCTTGCTCAGCTTGCTGCCGTTCCTGCTTTTGATCGGTGTCTGGGTTTATTTCATGAACCGGATGCAAGGGGGCGGCAAAGGCGGCGCGATGGGCTTTGGCAAATCGCGGGCAAAACTGCTGACCGAAAAGCATGGACGCGTCACATTTGATGATGTCGCCGGTATTGATGAAGCCAAGGAAGAGTTGGAGGAGATCGTAGAGTTCCTGCGCAACCCGCAGAAATTCTCGCGACTCGGTGGTAAAATTCCAAAAGGGGCTTTGCTTGTTGGTCCTCCCGGTACTGGTAAGACGCTGCTAGCACGCGCCATTGCAGGCGAAGCTGGCGTGCCATTCTTCACGATTTCAGGTTCTGATTTTGTTGAAATGTTCGTTGGTGTGGGTGCGTCGCGTGTGCGCGACATGTTCGAGCAGGCGAAAAAGAACGCGCCTTGCATCGTGTTTATCGACGAGATTGATGCCGTTGGTCGGTCCCGTGGCGTCGGCATCGGTGGCGGCAACGATGAGCGCGAACAGACATTGAACCAATTGCTGGTCGAAATGGATGGCTTTGAAGCGAATGAAGGTGTGATCATTGTTGCGGCGACCAACCGCCGCGACGTGCTTGACCCTGCGTTGTTGCGTCCGGGTCGTTTTGACCGTCAGGTCACCGTGCCAAATCCCGATATCAAAGGGCGTGAAAAGATTTTGGGCGTTCATTCGCGTAAAATTCCACTTGGTCCTGACGTTGATCTTCGGATCATCGCACGTGGCTCGCCCGGGTTTTCGGGTGCTGACTTGGCGAACCTTGTGAACGAGGCCGCGTTGATGGCTGCCCGGATCGGTCGCCGCTTTGTCACGATGCTTGATTTCGAAAGCGCGAAAGACAAGGTCATGATGGGCGCCGAGCGTCGCTCGATGGTGATGACGGCTGAACAAAAAGAGATGACAGCTTACCACGAAGCGGGTCACGCTATTGTAGGTATCAGCCTGCCAAAATGTGATCCGGTTTACAAAGCCACGATCATTCCACGCGGTGGTGCTTTGGGTATGGTGATGAGCCTGCCGGAAATGGACCGTCTCAATATGTTCCGTGACGAATGCCACCAGCGTCTTGCGATGACGATGGCCGGTAAGGCGGCTGAAACCATCAAATATGGTGCGGATCAGGTCAGCAACGGCCCAGCTGGTGACATCCAACAAGCCAGCCAATTGGCGCGTGCGATGATCCTGCGTTGGGGCATGTCGGATAAAGTTGGCAATATCGACTATGCAGAGGCGCACGAGGGTTACTCTGGTAACACAGCGGGCCTGTCCGTTTCGGCCAATACCAAAGAGCTGATTGAGGGCGAAGTACGTGACTTTATCCAGCAAGGCTATGACCTAGCGTTCAAGATCATTACCGAGAAATACGATGAGTTTGATCGTCTGGCGCAAGGCCTATTGGAGTATGAGACACTTACCGGTGACGAGATCAAGCGCGTGATGGCGGGTGAGCCACCGCATGCCAATGATGATGCAGATGATGCGCCACCGTCCGGTGGTACGCCATCGGTCACGGCTATTCCGAAGACAAAGCCGAAAAAACCGCGCGCGCCCGATGGTGGTATGGAGCCGGAACCCTCGACTTAAGCTTACAGAAAACGCCGCCCTCCGGGGCGGCGTTTTTCTTTGTGCTGCGCGGTAATCAAGTTGAAGAGCGCGTCGCTCTAAGGCATGCATGAACAAAATGACCGTAGGAGTTCTCAATATGCCGGCTTTGAAACCTACCGATATTGTCGGCGAAGTTGTATGGATTGGCCACGTGCCAGATCGGGATGCATCGCTAAAATCGCAAGCCCTATCAAAAGCTGCTCTGACTTATGCTGGCATCCCCAGCGAAGCACATGGCGGGCTAACGCGGGCATCGTGTTCGCGTGTTGTGAGCCAGCATGCCAAGGGCACAGAAATTCGCAATGTGCGCCAGCTCGCAATTGTTTCAGAAGAAGAATTAGCCGAAATCGCTGCCGACTGCGGCTTAGATCAGCTTGATCCAGTCTACACGGGGGCGTCGCTGGTCATCAAAGGCATCCCAGATTTTACGCACCTGCCGCCGTCGTCGCGTTTGCAACTGCCGGACGGCGCAACCCTTGTCATCGATATGGAAAACCGCCCTTGCCATCTGCCTGCCAAGGTCATCAACGCAGATCAGCCGGGGGCTGGCGATAAGTTCAAGGTTGCCGCCAAAGGCAAGCGTGGTGTCACGGCATGGGTTGAACGCGAAGGCCAGGTTCGCATCGGAGATCCGGTGCGATTGCACATTCCGGATCAGCGCGCGTGGACCCCGTAGGTTTCCCATCCGAAACAGGTTTGGCGCAAGTCGACGATTCCGGTGGTGAAAATGTCGCAATCACGGTGCATGCGGCGGTATCCAACCGCTAGAAGCGAATGTGAACAATAATGGCATCCGCCAAGGCTCAGGGAAGTTTTCATGGAATATAAGTCTGATATCGAGATTGCACGCGGCGCACAAAAGCAGCCGATCCAGGAAATTGGCGCTAAATTAGGCATCGATAGTGATGATCTGCTGCCATACGGCCACGACAAAGCAAAGGTCAGCCAACGCCTGATCGACAGTGTGCAAGACCGCCCAGACGGCAAACTGATCTTGGTCACAGCGATTAATCCAACGCCAGCGGGCGAAGGTAAGACGACAACGACCGTTGGTTTGGGTGATGGCCTGAACGCAATTGGTAAGAAAGCAGCGATTTGTATTCGCGAAGCATCTCTTGGCCCGTGTTTTGGCATGAAGGGTGGCGCTGCAGGTGGCGGCTATGCGCAAGTTGTCCCGATGGAAGATATGAACCTTCACTTTACGGGTGATTTTCATGCGATTACGTCGGCGCATAACTTGCTGTCAGCGATGATCGACAACCATATTTACTGGGGTAATGGGCTAGAGATCGATATTCGCCGCGTCGTTTGGCGCCGGGTTCTGGATATGAACGATCGTGCTTTGCGCCAGATTACTGCGTCTTTGGGCGGTGTGGCCAACGGCTTTCCACGCGAAGCAGGATTTGACATCACAGTGGCGTCCGAAGTCATGGCGATTTTGTGTTTGGCGCGTAACCTCAAAGACCTTGAAAAACGCCTCGGCGATATCATCGTCGCTTATCGCCGCGATCGCAGTCCTGTTTACTGCCGCGACATCAAGGCTGATGGTGCGATGACGGTGCTGTTGAAAGACGCGATGCAGCCAAACCTTGTTCAGACTTTGGAAAACAACCCGGCGTTCGTGCACGGCGGTCCGTTCGCGAACATTGCCCACGGCTGTAACTCTGTAACGGCCACAACGACTGCCCTGAAGCTGGCAGATTATGTGGTGACCGAGGCTGGCTTTGGTGCTGATCTGGGCGCAGAAAAGTTCATGAATATCAAATGCCGCAAGGCGGGTCTTGCACCGTCTTGTGTTGTTTTGGTTGCAACAGTGCGTGCCATGAAAATGAACGGTGGTGTCGCAAAAGCTGACTTGGGCGCCGAGAACGTTGATGCCGTACAGGCTGGTTGCGCGAACCTTGGGCGCCATATCGAGAATGTGAAATCCTTCGGGGTACCAGTGGTCGTCGGGATCAACCACTTTGTGACTGATACAGATGCAGAAGTTGCTGCGGTGAAAGCATACGTCGAGACGCAAGGATCAGAAGCGATCTTGTGCAAGCATTGGGCGCTGGGGTCGGAAGGCACAACAGAACTGGCGACACGTGTGGCTGAGATTGCAGATGCAGATCAGGCGAATTTCGCACCGATCTATCCTGATGATATGAGCCTTTTTGATAAGATTGATACAATCGCAAAGCGTATCTACCGCGCAGATGAAGTGATCGCGGACAGCAAGATCCGGGACCAGCTCAAAAAGTGGGAAGAGCAGGGCTATGGGGACTTGCCGGTCTGTATGGCGAAAACGCAGTATAGTTTCTCGACTGATCCGACATTGCGCGGTGCGCCCACAGGGCATTCTGTGCCAGTGCGCGAAGTGCGTTTGAGCGCAGGTGCCGGGTTCATCGTCGCGATTTGTGGTGAGATCATGACAATGCCGGGCCTGCCGCGCGTGCCGTCAGCAGAGCAGATTATGCTTAACGATGCAGGTGAAATCGAAGGCTTGTTCTAGGCTCATCAGGCGGGGCGACGCGCGACTGCGTCGACGCCCCGCCCCACCATCCCCAAGATTTGCCTCCGGCGGAGGTATTTATGAACAGAAGAAGATTGATATGACAGCGACTGTGATTGACGGAAAAGCCTTTGCCGCAAAGGTACGTGGACTGGTGGGCGAGGGTGTTGCGCGGGTAAAGGCGGATCATGGGATCACACCGGGTTTGGCCGTTGTGTTGGTCGGTGAAGATCCCGCCAGCCAAGTTTATGTGCGTTCAAAGGGTAAGATGACAGTTGAGGTTGGCATGTCCTCAATCGAGCATAAACTGGATGTTGAGACGTCTGAAGCGGATCTACTTGCCCTGATTGATCAGTTGAACAATGACCTTGGTGTGCATGGTATCTTGGTGCAGCTGCCGTTGCCCGCGCATATTGATAGTGACCTGGTCATCAACAGCATTGATCCCGCCAAGGATGTCGACGGGTTTCATATCTCTAACGTTGGCCTGCTTGGCACAGGACAGAAGAGTATGGTGCCTTGCACGCCTTTGGGCAGCTTGATGATGCTGCGTGACCATCACGGTTCGCTTTCAGGGATGAATGCAGTTGTGATTGGCCGCTCGAACATTGTCGGAAAACCAATGGCACAGTTGTTGCTGGGCGATAGCTGTACGGTGACCATCGCCCATAGTCGGACAAAGGATTTGGCTGCTGTTGTGCGCCAAGCCGATATCGTGGTGGCGGCCGTTGGCCGTCCTAAGATGGTAACCGGTGACTGGATCAAACCGGGTGCGACAATTATTGATGTTGGTATCAACCGCATTGAAAAGCCTGAGGGCGGCACGCGGCTTGTCGGTGATGTGGATTATGACAGCTGCGCAGAAGTTGCGGGTGCAATCACGCCAGTACCCGGTGGCGTTGGTCCGATGACGATTGCTTGTTTGCTTGCAAACACGTTGACGGCTTGTTGCCGTGCAAATGGAGTGGCGGAACCCGAGGGTCTCACAGCCTAGTCTAATTCGGTAGCGGGACAGGGATCGCTTTATGCCCCGTCATGATAGCGATGGGCTGCCTTTGAAACAGCTTGCGCAAAACCGGCGCATGGCTGGCAAGACCGCCGGTGTAGGCGCCATAGGCTGGCATGATCAGCCGCTCTTGATCGTATAGAAAAGCAGGACGACTGCGGCCAGCGATGCGGTGCTTTGGATGGTAGTGGCCTGACACTTCGCTGCTTGCTGAGGTGGCGATATGTCGAAAGCTAAGTGTGCCGAAGGTCGCGTCTTGCATATGCGTGCCACCCAGATCAATCGGGCCGGGATCGTGGTTTCCTTCGATCCAAATCCAACGTTTTCCGGCTTGCAGTTTTGTCAACCAAAGCCGCATTTCGTCGCGCAAGCCTGCCGCGGCGTCCAGATCGTCGAAACTATCCCCAAGGCAGATCACGGTCGTGGCAGAAGTTATCCCAAGATCAGTGTCGAGCTTTTGCAGGGTTTCACGGACCTCGTAGGGCGGGAGCATCACACCGCTGCGACGTGCGATCCGATCCGATTTGCCCAAATGCAAATCAGAAACGCAAAGCAAGTCCAAGTCGGGAAGAAACAGCGCGCCTGATGGCATTGCCATGCAGCGCATCGTACAGAATGTGAATTCATAACCGTTCATGCTTTGGTCTTATGGGTAGTCAGCTGCGATGATCAAGCGTCAAAGCACATCGACGCCTGCCTCTTGCATCAAGCGCGCCGCTTCTTCTTCAATAATACGGTCTTGGCCCGCACCAGCCACCGCGATGCGTCCGCGTTCAAGGAACATGGGCAAAGATAGTGGTGTCACACGGTCAAGGGCGACATGATCAATACGGCCAGCAGTGCGCGCCAGCATTTCCTCGATGCGGCCAAAGTCAACCAAGCCGCGCATCGCCTCTTCGCGGGTAATGCGCAACATCAGGTGATCAGGATCGTATTTCGACAGGGTGTCGTAAAGGATATCGGATGAAAAAGTAGCTTGCCGTCCGCTTTTGCGCGCTTGTGGCAGATTGCGTTCTATCAACCCGGCAATCGTAGCCGCACCGCGGAATGTTTTCTTCATCACGGCATTTCCCGACAACCAGGTTTCAAAG
Source organism: uncultured Paracoccaceae bacterium (assembly GCA_947488605.1). Classification (GTDB taxonomy): domain Bacteria; phylum Pseudomonadota; class Alphaproteobacteria; order Rhodobacterales; family Rhodobacteraceae; genus Yoonia. Next base: position 277,661 of record CANKZJ010000004.1, read on the forward strand.
TCGTCGCGAATGTGTTCGGCCTGAAACAGTGGTGTGGGATCATGGACCTGCTCCAACCCCCACACAAGCGTCGCGTAATCGGTTGCGACAAAGCCAAGCGGTTGCAGTCCGAGATCCTCCATCCGTTGGGTCATCAGCATACCCAGTGTTTGCATCGCGTTGCGACCGGCAAAGCCGTAAGCACAAAGATGATGACGACCTTCATGTGGAAAGCTTTCGACAAGAATGCGATCTGCCTCTGGAAGCTTGGAAAACTTGCGTTGTAACTCCAACCATTCAGCCGTGTGACCGGGCAAGTTTGGCCAATCGGGTTGATCGAACAAGCGCAATATACGTTGCGACAGCTGTGTCGAATTCGCGAACTTCGTTCCCATGAATGTTGCGATTTTTGGTGCCTTATCGGCGCGCCGCGTGACTTCGACAGTCATTTCTTTAAGGTTTTCGTAGCGTACGATTTTACCGCCAATGAGAAAAGTATCCCCCGGCGTGAGCGTCGCGGCAAATGCCTCTTCGACTTCACCAAGCGGTTTGAAATTCCCTTTAAGCCGAACTTTGAGCGTATCAGTGTCTTGGATGGTGCCGATGTTCATGCGGATGCGCTGTGCGGCACGCGGGTCGCGTAATTGCCAGTTGCCATCTGCGGTTTGCAACAGACGTTTCCACTTATCGTAGGCGCGCAGCGCATAGCCACCTGTCGCGCAAAAATCGAGACAATCGTCAAAACCTGCGCGTGAAAGGCCTGTGTAACTACCAACGCTTTTGATTTCATTAAAGAGTGTATCTGCGTCGAACGGCCCGGCGCAGGCGCGGATCAGGATGTGTTGGCAAAGCACGTCGCGCGGGCCGGGGCCCTTTGGATCACCATCAAGATCGTGGGCTTTGACGGCTTCAAGCGCCGCAACACACTCGACCACCTCAAAACGGTTCGCCGGGACGAGCAGCGCTTTTGACGGGGCATTGTAGCGGTGATTTGCGCGGCCGATCCGTTGCACAAGCCGTTTGACGTTCTTCGGCGCGCCGACCTGGATCACCAGATCGACGTCACCCCAATCGATACCCAGATCAAGTGATCCGGTGCAGACGATTGCTCGCAAGTCACCGGCAACCATAGCACCTTCTACTTTCTCGCGTTGCTCGCGCGACAGGCTGCCGTGGTGAATACCGATGGGCAGGTCGTCCGTATTTTCCAGCCAAAGATTGTGGAAAAAAATCTCTGCCTGCGCGCGCGTATTGTGGAAGATCAAGGTCGTTTTGTGCTTTTTGACCTGTGCCAGAACTGCGGGAATGGCATATTTTGCCCCACCACCTGTCCAAGGTGGTTTTTCATTGGTGACGAGCATTGAAATGTCGGGGTCGGGTCCGGGGTCCGCGTTGATGATGGTACAGGGGTCCGGATGCGCCGCCAACTCGTCGGCGATTGCCTTGGGGTCTTCAACCGTTGCCGACAGCCCAACGCGCCGCAAACCAGGTGCCAGAGTTTGCAGGCGGCTCAGTGCGAGCATAAGCTGGTCGCCGCGTTTACTTTCCGCAAGCGCGTGTATCTCGTCCACGATGACCCTTTGTAGGCCTTTGAAAATGCGGGGTGCATCTTCGTAGCTGGTCAGCAATGCGAGGGATTCAGGGGTTGTCAGCAGGATATGAGGCGGGTCCGCGCGTTGCCTGCGCTTTTGGGTATAGGACGTATCGCCGGTTCTGTCCTCGATCCGGATGGGAAGTCCCATTTCCTCAACTGGTGTTCTGAGGTTCCGCTTTATGTCAGCCGCCAAAGCCTTGAGTGGTGACACATAAAGCGTGTGCAGGCCGTCATGTGTGCCACCGCTGAGCTCAATCAAGGATGGCAAGAAACCGGCAAGGGTCTTGCCGCCGCCAGTCGGTGCGATCAGCATCAATGCGGGCTCTGATGCTTTGTCCAGCATGGCTTGCTGATGCGGGTGGATGTGCCAGCCGCGCCGCGAGAACCAGTCTTTGAAAGAAGAGGGGAGGGGTGTCATCATATCAGATGTGGCCTTGAGGCAGGGTGCGTCAAGACGCACCTGATGCTTTGCGCCGTGGCTGCAAACCGCGAATGGCGGTTTGGACTGCGACCGGCAATGCAGTGTCACTATCTGGTGCAATATCCAAGGCAGATGCGACATCTTTGGCCAAGATGCCGATGGTATTGCCTGGCGCAAATCCGTCCCGCGCGAATTCAATCTCATTGAACCCTGAGGCCAGCCAGTTCTGCCCTGATGCAGTATGGATCAGTTGGAGAAGCTGGTCTTCGTCTACCCCCGCCGTATCCGCCCAGTCTAGAACGAGCCGGGTCATCGCAGTGTTCGATGCAGCCAAGAGGTTGTTGAGCACCTTCGCAGTCATCCCTGCACCGTAAGCACCCATGTCATGAATTTCCTGCCCCATTGCATGCAAAAGCGGGGCGATATCTTTGGCCGGACCGCCCGTCATGAATGTGAGAGTACCGGCGTCTGCCCTAACCTGCGCACCTGACATGGGGGCATCAATCAAGGTGATGTGTTTGGGCACGCGGTCGCGTAAGTCTTTGACATACCGTGGAGAAAGCGTTGAGCAGATGATGATCTTCGTCAGGTTTGGTGCACAAGAGATCACCTTTTGATCGTTAAACAGAATGGCGTCTGTCTCATTCGTGTCCCGTACAACTGTCAGAAGTGTTTGCAGTCCGTCGGCAAAAGACCAGATATCATTGTGCACACCGGGCAAGGGTCGCACGTCAAACCCACGCGCCTCAAATCCTGCTTGCTGCAAGTTCTTCAGCATTCCCATGCCCATCCGGCCACAGCCAGCGACACCAATTACATCCGACATCAATCCCCCAAAACAAAAAGGCTCCCCTCAGACTAGAGGGAAGCCAATCAGTTTGGAATGTGGAAAGGTGCTAGCGCACGATCTCTTCGTCTTTGACGAACATGTTCGCCCATGCGCGGTCAATCAAATCGGGGGACATCTGGTATGGGATGCCCTCGAATTCGCAGATCGAAATCATCTGATCGATCAAGAAGATCGGCTGATAGTTCGCGTAGACATTATCAATCTCCGGGTAGCGGACGTTCAACAGATGAACGAGCGTATCCTCATCGAGTGGCATCTTCCGCTTGCGGGCAACCATGGCAAAGATTTTTAGGAAATCTTCCTGATTGGGGCCATCAATCTTGATCTTGTAGAAAATACGACGCAACGCCGCTTTGTCGAAGATCGCGTTCGGGTGGAAGTTGGTTGAGAATACGACGAGCGTGTCAAACGGGACTTCGAACTTTTCACCTGATTGCAGGGCCAAGATATCCTTGTTTTCTTCCAGTGGGACAATCCAGCGGTTCACAAGGGTCTGTGGAGGTTCAGCCTGTCGGCCTAGGTCGTCCACGATAAAGATGCCGCCAGTGGATTTTAGCTGCAAAGGTGCTTGATAAGTGCGCGCTGTCGGGTTGTAGACAAGGTCCAGCATAGAGAGTGACAATTCACCACCGGTAATAACAGTTGGGCGTTCGCACCGCACATAGCGGGTGTCGAAACGGCCAGAGGTCCGGCGCAGGCTGTTTGGATCGTCAACGTCATCTTCAGCAGCGCTATGCACAATAGGGTCATAGACCGTGATAACCTGGCCCGAATATTCGATAGCACGCGGGACATAAATCTTGTCACCAAGCGCGTCGCGAATACCATTCGAGATTGATGATTTACCGTTACCCGGAGGGCCGTACATCAGAATCGAACGACCGGCACTGACGGCAGGGCCAAGGTTCGATAGCATATCTTCTGGTAGCACCAAGTGACCCATCGCAGTTTGCAACTGATCGCGGGTAATCTGAATGTTGCGGATTGATTGGCGCTGAATTTGTTGGCGGTAAATATCCAATGGAACAGGCATCGCGCCATAGTACTCAGATTGCCCCAAAGCATCGAGCGCCCGTGCGCGACCGGCGTCGGTCAGCTGATAGCCCATCTCATTGCCACTATTGGCGCTAAGCGTACCTGTTGCTTCAAGCAGCAACTGACCACGCGCCATATCGGCTAGCTCTTGGGTTACAGGAATTGGCAGGCAAATGGCGCGACTGATGGTAGACACCAAGTCGAGGTTCATGCGGAACATCGTCTTGATAAGAATATCTCGCATCATGGCCATCGGTAGCTGCATCGCCTCAAGGCTACGCGGCGCTGGTGGTGCCATCACACTGGTTGCTTGCACGTTCATATCGGGTCCCGCTTATCACAAAGAAAACACATATCGCCTAACTTGAGGCAGCTTACCCCTACTTTACAGTGCTTTATGGCGAAATAGTGAACAAAGATGTGCCAGTCCAAGGCAATCTTTGTTCCTGATCAGCGATAAACCGCCGCAAACACAAGATAGAGTAGGAGAGTCATGCTCAATGGGAAGCCCTTGGGAAAATAGCGCCCAGCATTCCAGCTTTGCCATTCGGCGACGGGCTTCTTCAATGATGTATAACGAAACAGAGAATGGACGATAAGCGCACTAATCAGGCAGGCCGCAAACAGCCGCAGAATCAGTTCCAAGTCGGCCACGACAAAGAATGGTGCCATCGCAGCGATCATCTTTGCATCACCACCGCCCATCAGGCGCAACATCCACAGCCCCACGCACACGACCAAAACGATAGGGAAGTGTAGCCATTGCCACAAATACATCTCAAATCCGAATGCAAACGGCCCAAGCAAAGCATAGGCAGCAATCAGAACGATAACCGAAAAATTGGTGATTTTCATCGAACGCATGTCGTTCCATGAAATGAAAATCGCGATGGGGATGACGGCAGGCAAGAACCAGAATGCTGCCTGTGCTGTCATCCCCATAGTAGTTTAGTTTGTGACGTTGTTTTCAAGAGCTTCCAACGCTAGGACGGCTTCTTCAAAATATTGCGGGTGTGTGTTGATCGCGTCATTCAGCAGTGATTTACCGATTGTAACATCGTTCTGTTTGATCGCGGCCAGCGCCATAGTGTGCATCAGACGCGCACGTTCTGTTTGCGTCATTGGCACTACAGGAATGGTGTAGTTGCGCTGTGCACCACGCGCCAGGACGAGGTTATTTTTGGCCGTAAACATGGTGCCGTTGAACCTGAGCGCATCCAAGAACAAACGCTCGGCGTCGCTGTAGTCACCGCGTGTCAGCTTTGAAAAACCCCAGTTGTTGTAGACTGTCGCCGGTCGGGTCGTGAGCTCTGACGCAGTTTGGTAAAAGCTGTCAGCTTTGTCCCATTGCTGGCGGCTGTCTGCGACCATTGCTTCAAGACGGTAGCGCTTGAATGTCTCATAGGTAGGCGGAACGGTGTTCAGCGTTGCGGCTGCTTCGTCCCACTGGTTGTTGCGCACATAGGCATCCGCCAGATCAACACTATCAATCTCTTGTGCTTCTTCGTTCGCGACAACTTGCTGCCAAGCAGCGATAGCTTCCGTATTTCGCCGTGCGCGTACCAATGATTTCGCGAGCCCACGTTGCAAATCGATGCGGCCGGGATCACTCGCGTTGGCACCTGCGAAGTAACGGACGGCCTCGTTGGGATCCCCCACAGTGAGCATTACATCATTGAGATTGTTTTCATCTACAACGTTCAGATCCTTGAGCGCGCGTTCAACTTGCGCCTCACCGGTAGGTTCTTCGCAACCAGCCAAGCCTATGGCTGCCGCGCAAAGCGTCATTAAGATATGGTGGCGCATGTTTCTGCGTCCTTTTTGCTGCTCTTGCCTATAAGTCCGACGATAGTACGAAGTCGCCTGCACCGCGCCGGATCAGATTAAAGTTCTGATTTTCTTGTAACGCATTATTGCTGGGATTTTCTAAATTTGCGAGTGCTAAGCGCAAATTGTCACGAATTTCGTCCGAATTTCCGTTATCTGCGGCAAAAGCGCGTCGAAATACTTCGCTTGCTTCGGCAACTTCGCCCTTTTCCATCAAGATAACACCAAGATTGTTCCACGCAGGCGGAAAGGTCGGGTCTTCTTCCACCGCGCGGCGAAGCCATCTTTCGGCTTGGCCCAAGCGCCCGAGGTTCAGATTAGCAGAGCCAATAGCCGACATCGTGTCGACGTTAAGACCCTGTTGGGCCGCGGCGCGATTATACGACTTCAGTGCGAGTTCATATTCGCCGGCGTCCATAAGGCGGTGGCCAACGACCAGACCATCAATGCTGCTCATTCCGGATATACCGGGGGCAAAAACGCCATCTGATGAACGATTAAGGCCGCCTGTTGCGCAGGCGGCCAAAAAAAGCATCAAGAGGCCAACTATAAACGGCCTGACCATCATGCGTGTCTAGCCACCCAAGTTAACTGCAATGGAGTAGATGGAAGGGCCGATCAACATCGCCATCAGCGGTGGAACGGTTAGCATCATCGTGGCAAGCGTCATCTTTGTTGGCAGCTTGTTGGCTTGTTCTTCAGCACGCATAACGCGCTTGTCGCGCATCTCGGCTGCGTAAACGCGAAGCGCGTCGGCGATAGACGTACCAAACTGGGCTGATTGCACCAAAACTGTCACAAAGCTGGTAATGTCATTCACACCGCAGCGATCAGACATGTCCTTAAGCACGGTGTTTTTGTCTTTACCGGCCTTGACCTCTTGGCTCACCATTTCGAATTCATCAGCCAGGTCTGGAAAGCCAGATTTCAGTTCGGCGGCAACGCGGATGATTGATTGGTCAAGGGACTGGCCCGCTTCAACACAAACCAACATCATATCGAGGCTGTCGGGGAAACCATTGGTGATTGCTTCTTGGCGCATCTGCAAGCGACGTGTCACCCAATATTTTGGCAGGACATAGCCAATACCACCGGGGATCAAGATCCACATGGCCAGGTTCTGGGATGTAATAGTTGCATCAGGTTGCTGCATCTGGATGAGTGTGTAGATACCACCACAGATCAAACCAAAGATACCTAATGCGAACTGCGCAAAGTTATAGATACGGACAGAATTCGCGCTTCGATATCCGGCCTGCAACAGCTTAAGCTTCGAAGCTGAATACTCTTCGGCATTCTGTGGTTCTAGGAAGCTGGCGTATTTTTCGAGCTTATCCTTGCCGCTGGGTGAGCGAAGTCTCTCACCCTTTGCGTTCTTCATCTCGCTCGCGCGGCCCGCAGCCTTAAGCTTATCCAGCGGATCGACACGCTTTTTCAAAAGAACAGGCAAAGTGATAAGGATCAAAAAGACCCCCAACAGACCGACGATCATCAATGGCCCCGATGGGCCAAGCTGATCTGTAATCATGGTTTGAATGTTTTCCATGGGTTTTCCTTAGACCTTAATGTTGACCAAAGCGCGCATCACGATGAGATTCACAACGAGAAACGCAACAACGACAAACACTGCCGGGATGAAAAGCGGGCTTTCCATAACTTCGTCAAAATAATCGGGTTTTACAAGGTTGATACCGATCAGTGCGATAATAGGGAATGCCGACAGCAGGTTGCCCGAGAATTTTGCTTCCGCGGTAATCGCGGCTACGCGGCGGAACAATCGGAAACGAGCACGGATCACCTTGGCCAAACCGTCAAGGATTTCAGCCAAGTTACCACCCGATGTCTGCTGGATCGTCACAGCCACCGCCAAAAATCGCATGTCTTGGTTGTCGAGGCGTTCTGCCATCGCTTTCAATGTCTCGCCCATGTCACGACCGTAAGCTGCTTCATCAGAGATCATGCCCATTTCAGTACCCAACGGATCAGCGACTTCGCGCGCAACGATTGAAACCGCAGATGAAAAGGGGTGTCCGACCCGCAATGAGCGAACCATTAATTCAACGGCTTCTGGCAGTTGCTCGGCAATCATCGCCATACGTTTCTTGGCTTTACCGCTGACCCAAACATAGACGCCACCAACGCCCATCAAGACGGCAACCAATATCCGCACAGACACATCGACACTGGTCATCGCGGTCAGCAACATAAACGAAACACCAGACAACACGACCATAAGGAGCATCAATTGACTAGGTGTGAACGCAATATTGGCTTTCTGAGCCTTGTCGGCAAGCAAGGCATAAATCGGAATGCTTTGCGACCGCATGTGTTGGGTCATCTCTTTGCGGAGTTGATCCAAGACCTGTTCGCGGCTGCCGCCTTTGTCCAACATATCAAGACGGCGGTTTACCTTGCCGTCCATACTGATCGACTTACCAAAGATCACCAAATAGGCACCCTGAACGAGCGCCAATACGGCAATAAAGATAAGAACATAAATGACTGGTTCTGCAGAAATCATGCGATGTTACTCCGCGACCATCGGTTCAAAGATTGCAGCAGGCAGATCGTAGCCCCAAAGCTTAAAGCGATCTGAATAATGGCTCCGCACACCTGTTGCGGTGAAGTGGCCAATAATCTTGTTCTCGGGTGTCAGACCAACGCGCTGATAGCGGAAAATCTCTTGCATCGAGATAACGTCGCCTTCCATACCTGTCACTTCGGTGATTGATACCATCCGGCGCGAGCCATCCTGCAAGCGCGAGGCCTGAACGATCAGGTTCACCGCAGATGAAATCTGGCTCCGCATTGCCTTGATCGGCATCTCGATACCCGCCATTGCGATCATATTTTCCAGACGCGATACCGCATCACGTGCGCTGTTGGCGTGGATTGTGGTCATGGAACCGTCGTGGCCGGTGTTCATGGCTTGCAACATGTCGATAACTTCTTCGCCGCGCGTCTCACCCACAATAATGCGATCTGGGCGCATACGCAGGGCGTTTTTCAAACAGTCACGCTGTGAAACGCCGCCTTTGCCTTCGACGTTTGGCGGGCGGCTTTCCATCCGACCGACATGTGTCTGTTGCAGTTGAAGTTCCGCCGTATCCTCAATCGTCAGGATGCGTTCGGCGTCATCAATGAAGCCTGAAAGGGCGTTCAACGTGGTTGTTTTACCAGAACCCGTACCGCCTGAGACGATAACATTCAGTCGTGTTGACACGGCGGCCTGCAAATAAGCGGCCATTTCTTCCGTGAAAGCACCAAAATCGACAAGCTCTTCGATGCCGAGCTTATCTTTCTTAAACTTACGAATAGAGACCAAAGACCCGTCAACAGCAATTGGTGGCACCATAGCGTTGAAGCGAGAACCATCTGCAAGACGCGCGTCAACATATGGGTTGGATTCGTCGACGCGACGGCCAACAGCAGAAACGATCTTGTCGATGATACGCAGCAGGTGCCGTTCGTCTTTGAAGGTGACGTCCGTCAATTGAAGCTTGCCGTCACGTTCCACAAAGATCTGTTGTGGACCGTTCACCAGGATGTCGTTGACCGTATCGTCTTTCAGCAGGGTCTCAAGTGGACCTAGTCCTGTAACTTCAAAGAACAGGTCCTGGCTTAGGGATTGGCGTTCGTCACGGTTAAGAACAATTCCCATGTCCTCAAGCGTTTCAGTGGCGATCGCATTAATTTCTGTCCGCAATTCTTGTTCGGACGCATTATCAAGAGCCGCAAGGTTCAAGTTATCCAAAAGCGCTTTGTGAAGCTCAAGTTTGATCTCACCAAGACGTTCCTTGCGCCGCTTTTCCTTGTCCATCGGGACTGGCTCGCCAGAGCGGCCGGTCGGCTTAGGCTTCATCATCGAGCTGCGCGCCTCGGGTTGAGCCGTGGTCGCCACAGACGTCACGTTAACCTTCGGATTTGAGGCCGCAGTCGTCTTGGTGGCGGCGTCTTTCGGGGCATTCGGTTTTTTATACTTTGAAAACATGGCGTTACCTCTTAGGCTTTCGCTGCGGTTGCATCACTTTGATTGACATCATGAATAGATTTCGCAAGCTTAACAATTTCCTTGCGAAGGGCGTTTTTTCCGATGGTATGCGCCATTGGTGCACCTTGATCCACGCTTTGCATGACAGGTTTACCGCCATCCGGTAGCAATACGTCGATCGAAATGCCCAGACTATCCGCAAGCCGCTTTACGCGGCTTTTGCCATTCAGATCTGTAAAGCCAGGAGCGCGATTAAGAATAAATCTAATCTTTTCGAACGGCAAATCTTCGGATTGTAGCGCACGCTTAAGGCGCAGCGTATTCTGCGCTGACCGCATATCAAGTTCAATAAGGGCGAAGTAAACATGTGCCATTTCAAGCACTGTTTGCGACCATTCCACCATTGTTGATGGCATATCAATAACGACATAGTCGAAGTTCCGGCTCGCCATTTCGATCACCCGGGACACGTCCTCGGGAGAGATCATATCAAGCGGGATCATATCGGTCGGGGCCGTCAATACATGCAGCCTGTCTTCAAAAGTCAGCATGGATTGGGTGAATGCTTCGCTATCCATCGATTCTGTATCAGTCAGCATCTCTAAAACGGCTTCGCGACGCGGCAGATCAAGATATGTGGACGTTGAACCAAATTGGAAATCAAGATCAAGCAAGCAGACCTTTGGCGGGTCTTCTTTGTCGATATTGGCAAGCTCCCATGCTAAGTTCACAGCAAGCATAGTCGCACCAGTACCGCCAGCAATGCCGTGTACCGGGATAATCACGCCGGACTTATCGCCTGACGCCTTGAATTTCTTACCATTTTCTTCGACCGGCGTTTCTTTGACGGTCAAGACACGCTCAATTGCACGCGCAAGTTCGTTTTCCGGAAGCGGGTAGGGGACAAATTCATCGCCGCCCTCGCGCAAGAGCTGGTGTAGGGCCGAGGGGCTTACGTCTTCGGCAATAAGGATGACCTTGATGTTGGCAGCTTTGGCAACTGCAATCACTTCAGAAATGGCCGGAAGATTGTCTTCGTCCTCGACGTCCATCGCAATGGTGACAAACTGCAAGCCGCTTGCATCAGGCTGAGACAAAAAAGCAGGCGCATCTTCGAAACTTAGGTCACCCCAAGAATCGCCAAGAGCAGATTCCATATCTTCGATCAAAAGGTCGAAGTTTTGAACATCCCTGCTGATTGTGCACGCAACGATTGGTGGTTGGTCATTCTGGACGACCGGGCTAGTGCTCATTTTGTTGGTGTCCCCATCAGTCTGATAAAACTCATTTAAAACTATTCACACCAGGCAGCCTACCACAACAGATAGGATTGCCTACCAGTCAGCGTCAAGCTGCGCGCGTTGTTCTATTTATTTCTGGGAATCTTGTCGAGATTAGGACCAAAAGATCGTAATTGTGCGGAATATTGCAACGATGCGGTCGAATCTCGGGAAGTGTTGACGCCGGATATGAAACCCGGCGCCAAATTGTTAAGCGGAAGTTAGCCGCCAGTGATAGTTGTGCCACTCGCAGTACCCGACGGAGCCGCGCTATTCACATAGTTGCGGAAGATGACTTCGGCATACTTGCCATTCAGGACAAGTGGATTGGTTTCAACGAAACCTGATACTTCTGTCACCGTACGTCTGTTGCGGCGCTCGCGGCCCTCAGTCACAACAAGTGGCTGAGTTTCACCGAACGATGCGACTGCTTCCAGACGGCTGCGATCGATCCCTTGTGTCGTCAAGAACGAGACGACAGCTTGGGCGCGGCGCAGACCAAGTGTCCGGTTATAGCCTTGGCTTCCGACGAGGTCGGTGTGGCCGTAGACTTTGAAGCGCACTTCTGGGAACTGACGGATCCAATCTGCCTGACGTGTCAGCGTATTACGCGCATCTGCGTCAAGAGTTGTCGAATTGAATGCGAAGTTCACAGTAGAGTTCACATCGGATGCAAAACGACGTGCCAGATTGACGGTGTAGTCTTGCTGTCCAGTCTGAACCAGCCTGTTGTTCATCGTTGCGTCGCCAAAATCACCTGTATCTAACTGTGCGCCTGCTTCGGCGAAGAAAGATTGTGTAGCTGCACTGCGATCGGTTGCTGAACATCCGGCGAGAGTGGCGGCAGCGAGTGCCGTTGTGAGTAAATATTTCATCGACTTATGCTCCAATCATTCGTCAAGGACATAGCCGTAAGAACCGCTAAAGTCCTGACGGGCTACTTCACCTGCGCCACCGCTTGATGGTGCGCCAGTGCGTGCTACACGACCAAACAAGAACAAATCCTGCTCGGTTGGTGGGCGAACCCGATCCGTCGGAAGCGCAAGCGCTTCACCACGTGTCGGAGACACCAAGTGTGGAGTCACAATGATAACGAGTTCAGTTTGTCGACGAGCATACTCGGCACTCCGGAAGAGTGCGCCAAGAACAGGAATGTCACCAATCCAAGGCACCTGCCCGCTGACGTCTGTAAAGTCGTCAGATAGCAGACCTGCGATAGCAAAGCTTTCGCCATCCCGCATCTCAACTGTTGTCGATGTTTCGCGACGGCTGAATGCGTCAATCGAGAAGCCACCAGCTTGGAAGCCGTTTGCAGAATCGATTGCGGAAACCGCTGCAACCAGTTCAAGGTTGATGATGTCTTGATCCACAACTGTCGGGATAAAGTTCAATTCAACACCGAATGGCTTGAATTCAACCGAAACACCGCCGTCTTCGTCAGAAACCGGCACTGGATACTCGCCGCCGGCCAAGAACGTTGCTTCTTGTCCACTCAGCGCGGTCAGGTTTGGTTCTGCAAGTGATCTTACGACACCGCGGCTTTCGAGAGCTTCGAGCAGGATACCTACTTCAAGCCCACCTGCGCCAAAGCTGAATAGTGCAGCACCTGTGCTATCTGCACCAGAAGGTAGCGCATTTGGCACTTCGAAGACACCGCCACCGGGAGCCGGAAGCGTACTAACACCACCTGTTCCAGATCCGCCCAAAAGGCCTGTGCTCCCCACATCGCCGCTGAAACGGATCGATGAAGACAGCGCTTTGCTGACAGAACGTTGCATCTCTGCAAAGCGTACTTTCAACATGACCTGCTGTGTACCGCCGACAACCATAAGGTTCGTCACACGGTCAGGTGCATAACGCTCTGCAAGTGCCATTGCGCGGTCGAGCCGGGCAATTGAGCTTACAGTGCCGGAAAGAACGATACCGTTGTTCGCTGTGCGAACCTCAATGTTTTCACCAGGAATAATCTGGGTCAAACGCTCTTTGAATTCCGCCATATCAGGGGAAACATGCACTTCTACGTTCGTAATTAAACGGCCATCTGCACCCAATAGGGTTAGAGTAGTCCGCCCAGGCTCTTTACCCAGAACATAGATCGTCCGGTCAGAAAGCGACGAAATGTCGGCAATGCCCGGGTTCGCAATAGATAGTTCCGTGAAGGGCACATCGCTCTCCACGACAACGGCCCGGTTCATCGGAACGCTGAGTGCACTGGATGCCGCGCCGCGCAATACGCGCAACGTTTCGGCCGGTGCAAATGTTGGTGCTGCCGCGGTTAGCGACAACGTTAAGCCAGCAATAGCTGCCTTTAGAAATCTGTCATACTTCATAAGTGACCTGCCTCTCCGATCACGCCTCATTTAATGGGTCTTAACGCCCCAGATGTCAGAACCATGCGGCACTTGGACATTTATTGCAATAATCAAGGTGTTGAAGGGCAAAGCGTATGTGGGTAAATCGCAACACTTGTGTTGTAGCGATGTCATCCGCACCATTTTGACAGCAATGATGCGGATGTTTATTGGTGCCGTTAGGGGCGCGCGAGTCTAGTCAGCGCACTCAACTTCTACCTGTGTACGTTGGGTGCCGGTGCGCTGCGTAACGAAGCAACGCTCCTCTTCGACCTCGGGGGCTACGAATGTTTCTTCAATACCAAGGACGTCGCGAATATCGGTCTCAATGGTGAGGTCACCCTCTTCAAGATCATCACGTCCTACAGGTGTGAGCGATAAAGAGCCAGCTGAACGAAGGACCTGTAAATCAGCGAAATCTTCCTGAGTGACTTGCAGCATCACACCACGGCCATTTGATCCGGTTGCGTTTGTTGCCAGAATTTCCAACCGACTTTTTACCAGACGGGAGGTTCTTGGCCCGTTGCCAACACGACCAATCCAGTAAAGGTCGATAACTTCGCCTGGCCGTAGATCGCCACCAAATGCGGATGTCAGTGAATTCGGAAGAGGAAAGGCGCGCATGCCGGGATCAAGCAACGCAGTAATACCCTGCGGTGCGCCAGCTTCGGTGACTTTACCTTCCAGAATTGGTTCGTCAGCAAACATCGGAAAACGTACGACGCGCGGCGTATCTAATCCTTCAGGGAAGAGGTCTTCTTCGTCGCGAAAAACCCCCTCAGGAAGGTCATCGCGCACATATTGGATGCGTTTTACGTCGTCCGCAGTCAGCAGATCGCCAAATGTCAGATCGCGTGAGGGTGCATAAATCTCAACGGTTGATACGATATTCGCTGAACGCTGCCGCTCACGCTCGAGTGCTGACTCTTGCGATGCAAATTGCTGGTTGACCAAGTAAACAGCAAAACCAGCCAGTCCCATACCTACCAAAAGGACCAACCCGAAAACTAAGCGCATGATTTAACCTCTAGCAAGAATATGTGTCCCACAAACGTGGGCTCAAGGTGGCGTACAACAACGTATCGCCGATTTAACTAGCCGGTATCATGGGCGAAAATATGGCAAAGTTCATCAGCAGCGTCGCTCGAAAAAGTAACTATATCGATTTTTCAGATCAAGCAATCCTAACCTCTGAAAAGAGGCCTGCGACGATCTATACTGCTAGAGAGTTTAGGGGAGGTAAAATCTGGTTAATCAGTATTGGGCGGCTTGTTCGACAAAGTCGACACCTTGGTTGCCCAACTGGTTTTCAACCGCATTTGCCAAATTCGTAGCGCCAGGCTGGAAAATGGTGACGACGGTCACACCAAGCAGACAGATAGCCGCGGTCAGTACGACGAAGTCAACTGTAACGGCACCGTCTTCTTCGCGGCAAAAATGAGCAAGTCTGCTAAACATGATTGTGTCCTTGTGACAGGTTTTTTAGTCGAACCGTGCTTCTTAGGATAACCGAGGCACGTTCTACGCCTACCTAGCCGATGCATAACCGTGGTTATGTCGCGCAATACTCATCATTCACTTTGTTTGCGCAACCTTGGCTGCGCAAACAATTTTCAAGCTTGTTGCTCTTTATGACCGAAGGTCTGTGAGCGACGCGCCATAATCAGTCAGGGCCTAGGGCTCTACGTCCTGGTTGTTCAGTGCGTTCTCGATGTCGTTGGCAAGGCCTTCAGCACCGGCGCTGATTGCTGCACCCACGGCCAGGCCGAGAAGTACGATTGCAGCTGTCAGAACAACGAAGTCAACAGTGACAGCACCGTCTTCGTCGTTGCGGAAGTTTTTAATAAAGTTAAGCATTGTATTCCCTCCTCAGGGTTTTAGCAGAGTTTGTTTCGTTCCGCGTCAAAGTCTTGGGTTACTTCAGTGCAACGCAATCTCCGACTTGGATGGCTCTATATAGCTATTTGAATGGGGCGGGAGTTTGGCGTCCATGACATTTTTTGAATTTTAGATGAATGTTGGACGGTACTTTGGGTAAGTATCTGAATTTAAAACAAAGAATTATTCACCCTTTGTTAATGTTCAGCGTTTTGCGTTGCCAAAATGCCCGCAATACCCTCGAATCCGGCTCAATTGTTCGCCAAAGTTTGGAATCGTGACCGTTTCCTGCCATCTTTAAATTAACAAAGCATGGCGAGCAGGCTCAAAAAATGAATCACCTGACCTTATGGGGGGCAATACTTGCAGTTGCCCTGTGCGCATCTGCTGCAACTGCAGAGGTGGAACGGTTGCAACCTGATTTTACTTTCAAGCGGATTCCGCTGCCATCAGCCAGTTCTAGTGGGCGGATCACTGTCCAGATTGACCCCGAAGCACCACGCTTGGGTCCAATCTACGCTGATCCCGAACCGGAGGTCACCGTCACAACGGCGCCAGTAGCGCCACGGCAATCGACGGCGTTGGCTTGGTTTTGGACCGCAGTGTCACCGGATTTAGCTGGCGCAAGCCCGGCGCGTCTCGAACTAGCCATGAGTAAGATTAACAATCCGCCGGCTGGACAAGGTATCGCGGCGCCGAGGCTGCAGTCACTTCAAAACATCGCGACAGCGCAAGGCCTCAATATCCTGCGAGAAACTGTCGGCACGAATATCTCGCCTGCACTCGTTCTAGCGGTCATCGCGGTTGAAAGCGCTGGTCGAACTGACGCGGTCAGTTCAGCAGGGGCGCAGGGGCTCATGCAGCTTATGCCTGCAACAGCCAACCGTTTTGGCGTGACGGACAGCATGGTTCCAGCTGAAAACATCAAGGGCGGCGTTGCGTACCTTGGCTGGCTTCTTAACCACTTTGATGGTGACCCCTTGTTGGCGTTGGCTGGCTATAACGCAGGCGAAGGTAATGTGCGGCGTTATGATGGGGTTCCGCCATTTGCAGAAACACGTGCTTATGTGCCCAAAGTCTTGGCCGCATGGCAAGTTGCCAAAGGGCTTTGCCAGACACCACCCGAATTGATAACCGACGCTTGTGTTTTTAACGTAAACGGCATCTAGACCGAAAAAGCATCGGCCCATTCAGGATGCTTGCGACGCTGTGCGTTTACAAATGGGCATAAGGGGACGATCTGGAATCCCTTGCTTCTGGCGTCTGCGATCATTTCTTTCAGCATCATCAGGCCAATCCCTTCGCCTTCATGCCCGCTGGCAACCTGCGTGTGATCTGCAATCTTGATCTTCGGCGACATGACAGAATAGGTCAGCTCACTCTGCCCTGAGGCATGCACTATATAATAGCGACCCTTAGACCCGTTTTCTTCGTGCATCACACTCAGATCAGACAATCGTGGCCTCGGTCGCTGCGCGCAGCTCTTCTTCTGTCACGCCATCTGCGGTTTCAACGATCTTCAGGCCGCCGTCGACAACATCAAGCACACCAAGGTTTGTAATAATCCGGTCCACGACTGCTTGGCCGGTCAGTGGTAGGGTGCATTCTTTCAGAACTTTGCTGACGCCATGTTTGTTCGTGTGATCCATCACGACGACAACACGGCCAACGCCAGCAACCAGATCCATAGCACCCCCCATGCCTTTGACCAGTTTCCCAGGGATCATCCAATTTGCCAGATCACCGTTTTCGGCAACTTCCATCGCACCAAGAATCGCCATTGCGATCTTGCCGCCACGGATCATGCCAAAAGACTGCGCACTATCAAAGTATGCCGTCTGCGGCAGTTCGGTGATCGTTTGCTTACCCGCGTTGATCAGGTCGGCGTCTTCTTCGCCCTCAATCGGGAAAGGGCCCATGCCCAACATACCGTTCTCGGACTGAAGCGTGACTTCAATGCCCTCTGGAATATAGTTCGACACCAAGGTCGGAATGCCGATGCCTAGGTTGACGTACCAGCCATCCTGAAGCTCTTGCGCGGCGCGTGCGGCCATTTGATTGCGATCCCACATCTTATGCGCTCCTCACTGTGCGTTGCTCAATCCGCTTTTCATGATCGCCTTGGATCAAACGGTGCACATAAATCCCCGGCAAATGAATGCTATCAGGGTCCAGCGACCCCGTTGGAACAATCTCTTCGACTTCCACAACACATGTCTTGCCGCACATCGCTGCTGGTGGGTTAAAGTTCCGTGCTGTCTTTCGGAAAACCAAATTGCCGGTCGCATCCGCTTTCCAAGCTTTCACAATGGCAAGATCGGCAAAGATACCTTCTTCCATGATGTAGGTCTCACCGTTGAAGTCTTTGTGCTCTTTACCATCAGCGATGACAGTACCAACGCCAGTCTTTGTATAGAAGCCCGGAATGCCACAGCCACCGGCGCGCATCCGTTCTGCTAAAGTCCCCTGCGGATTGAACTCCAGCTCTAATTCACCAGACAAATACTGACGCATAAACTCGGCATTTTCACCCACATAAGAGCTGATCATCTTTTTGACCTGCCGGGTTTGCAGCAAAATCCCGATACCAAAGTCATCCACACCAGCGTTGTTTGACGCAAACGTCAGATCCTTGGTGCCTGCGTCTTTGATTGCATTAAGCAGAAGTTCAGGAATGCCACAAAGGCCAAAACCACCCGCAGCAATGAACATGCCGTCGTGAAGCAGGCCATCAAGGGCCGCCGCTGCGTTGGGATAGATCTTCTTCATGCGCAAAGTCTCCAGCGTTATTTGGACGTGTTGTGCCGATCTACAAAAGCAGAGTCAATAAATTGCCGCGATGCAGCAACCATTGCCAAATCTACCGTAAGACTTGCGAAGTTGGACCTATGCCTTCTTCGCTGCGGTTTTCTTCTTGGCGGCAGGTTTCTTCTTTGCGGGTGCTTTCTTGCGGGCTGGCTTCTTCTTGCCCGCTTTCTCTGCACGTTCGTCAATCAAGTGCACGGCTTGCGCCATCGTCAATTCGGCTGGCTCAATCGTGTCAGGGATCGTTGCGTTGATCTTCTCCCATTTCACGTAAGGCCCGTATTTGCCGTCAAAGATATTCACCGGACCACCCGCTTCTGGATGCTCACCAAGCTCGTGGATAGGCACGGCGGCTTTCCCGCGCGCACCACGAGACGCCACTTTTTCTGCAAGCAGCTGAACAGCGCGGTTCATTCCAACGGTCCAGACCTCATCGATACTCTCGAGATTGGCATTCGTGCCACCGCGGTGCGACGTGCTTTCAGCATGTTTAAGGTACGGACCATAGCGCCCAAGGTTGGCCCAAACAGTGACGCCATCCTCAGGATGCGGCCCCAACTCACGCGGCAGCGATAGCAGCATCAATGCTTGATCCAGCGTCACGTCTTCCGGCTCCCAGCCTTCAGGGATACCTTGGCGTGGCGGCTTTTTGTTTTCTTCGGTCACTTCGCCGCGCTGGGCGTAGGGGCCAAATCGACCCTTAAAGATGCGAATTTCGTCGCCCTCATCAGTGCCAAGCAACTTGCCTTCTGGCGGAATAGCTGAGGCTTCGGCCTCGGGGTTTGGTGGGCCAAATGCGCGGGTATAGCGGCATTCAGGATAATTCGAACAGCCAATGAACGCGCCGCCGGATCGCGCCGTGCGCATCGACAAACGGCCAGCCCCACAGTTGGGGCAAAGGCGCGGATCACCGCCGTCTTCTGTTGGTGGGAACAGATGTGGCTCTAAGACCTCATTGATCTTTTCCAACACTTCGGTGATGCGCAAATCGGCCGTTTCAGCAATCGCAGCCGAGAAATCGCGCCAGAATTGGCTGAGCACTTTCTTATAATCGGCATTGCCGGCACTCACCTCGTCGAGCTGGTTTTCCAGATCAGCGGTAAAGTCGTAGCCGATGTATTTGCGGAAGTAATTCGTCAAAAAGGCGGTGACCAGCCGTCCCTTATCTTGCGGGAACAGGCGGTTCTTTTCTTTTTCAACGTAGCCACGATCCTGAATGGTTGTGACGATCGACGCATATGTCGACGGCCGACCAATACCCAGCTCCTCCATCCGCTTAACCAAGGTTGCCTCGGTATAACGGGGCGGTGGTTGGGTGAAATGCTGCTCAGGATCGACAGATTTCTTGTCGGCTTTTTCGCCCTCTGCCAGCTGCGGCAGGCGTTTGTCATCGTCATCGACAACGCTGTCATCCTTGCCCTCTTCATAGATCGCAATGAAGCCGTCAAAGATCATAACCTGTCCGTTGGCACGCAAAATGACTTGTTCGTCGGCACTGGTAATATCGACAACCGTCCGCTCTAGCCGAGCGGCAGCCATTTGGCTGGCCATCGTGCGTTTGTAGATCAGATCATAAAGCTTGCGCTGATCCGAATCCGCGATCTTCGCGTCTTCGGTGCTGACGTCCATCTCCGTTGGGCGAATACATTCGTGCGCTTCTTGTGCGTTCTTGGCCTTATTTTTATAGATGCGCGGTTGATCGGGCAGGTAGTCCGCGCCAAACTTCGCCTTGATCGCATCACGCGTACCGGTCACCGCTTCAGGTGCCATATCGATGCCATCGGTCCGCATGTAGGTGATTAATCCAGCCTCATAGAGACGTTGTGCGACGCTCATCGTTTGCCGTGCGCCCATGCCAAATTTGCGGCTGGCCTCTTGTTGCAGGGTCGAGGTCATAAATGGCGGGGACGGGTTGCGTGTTGCGGGCTTTGCTTCAACCGATTTCACGACCAGATCGCGCGAGTTAATCGCTTGAACCGCCAATTCGGCCTGTGTCGCGTTGCCAAGATCGAACTTGTCGAGCTTCTTGCCAGCAAGTGTCGTGAGGCGGGCCTCAAACGTCTGGCCGCGTGCAGATTGCAACAGTGCCTTTACGGTCCAGTATTCTTGATTGCGGAACGCTTCGATTTCCATCTCACGCTCGACGATGATGCGCAGACAAACGGATTGCACGCGTCCGGCCGATTTTGCACCCGGCAGTTTGCGCCATAAAACAGGAGACAGATTGAAACCAACCAAATAGTCCAGCGCCCGACGGGCCAAATATGCCTCCACCAGCGGTTCATCGACTTGACGGGGGTTCGCCATCGCCTCGGTCACTGCGGATTTGGTGATTGCGTTGAAAACAACGCGACTAATGGGGGTGTCTTTCTTGATCGCTTTTTTCGCCAGCAACGCCTCGGTCAGGTGCCATGAAATTGCTTCACCTTCGCGGTCGGGGTCGGTCGCGAGGATCAGTTCATTGTCATTCTTGAGCGCGTCAACAATCGCCTTAATGTGCTTTTTGCTGTCTGACGCGATCTCCCATTTCATGTCGAAATCTTCGTCGGGCAGAACAGAACCGTCCTTGGGTGGTAGGTCCCGAACGTGGCCATAAGACGCAAGAACGGTATAATCACTCCCCAGATAACCGTTTATTTTCTTCGCTTTAGCGGGGGATTCGACAACGACAACGGGCATGAGAATCCTTCACTGAAAATACGGTTCCTTTGAGCGGGCAAGATGTGTTGTCTGTTTGCCGAATGTCAATGAGGGGAAAAATCTTTGCGAATTTTTCTGCCTTCCTCAGACCACACGCGCCAGCAATCCACCGGAATGGCGCGTTATCTTCCCATCAAGTTCAAGGTCGACAAGAACAGGGGCGGCTTCTGTTGCATGGCGCCCAATGTCGCGCAACAACTGATCCTCTGCGATGGGTGCAGGTCCCAAACGCGAAAGTATTTCTGAATGCAAAGCTGCCGTATCCCGCAGCGTGCGCTGTTTTGTGGGTGGCGCCGCAAGCGGCAGTTCCGCTTCAGGCGATGCAATAGGTGCCAACGCCTCGAACACGTCATCTGCACTGCGGACCAAAGTCGCACCATCGCGGATCAGCATGTTGCAACCCCAGGCGCGCGCATCAAAGGGGTGCCCGGGCACCGCAAAAACATCGCGCCCTTGGTCAAGCGCATTGCGCGCGGTGATCAAACTGCCGGATTTTGCTGCCGCTTCGACAACGACGACGGCCTGTGAAAGTCCCGATATGACCCGGTTGCGTCTGGGGAAATGGCGCGCTTGCGGCTGCAATCCCATCGGCATTTCAGATAAACGCAGCCCCGACTTAGCAATATCATGCGCCAAGGTGGTGTTTTCAGCAGGGTATATGACATCAACGCCGCCAGCTTGAACGGCAACAGTGCCGCCTTTCAGCGCGCCCAGATGTGCCGCTGCATCAATGCCGCGCGCCAGCCCGGAGACAACAGCATACCCCTGCGCGGCCAACTCTTCGCCCAGCCGTTTTGCCATACGCGTCCCAAGAGATGACGCGTTTCTTGCCCCCACAAGTGCAATCATTGGCTTGTGCAAAAGTTCAATGTTTCCAAGGGCCCACAGAAGTGGTGGTGCATCATCGATATCGGCAAGTGCGGCTGGATAGGCAGGCGTGCCCGCGATCAAAAGCCGCGCACCAGCCGCTTTCCCTGCCCGTAGTTCGGCATGAATCACGCCTTCGGGACAAATCTGATAATCTGTGACGCCTGCGGCCCTTGCGACCTGAGGTACAGCCAGCAGTGCGTTCGCGGCATTACCATGCTCTGCGATAAGGCGATGATATGTCACCGCACCAACCCTGCGTGAACGCAACAGGCGGAGACGGTTGAACGTATCCTCTTCCGTGGTGGGGTGGAGTGGGGGGTGAGTGGAAGATAGGTATTTTCCGGTCATCCCGTTAACTCCGCCATGTTGCCCTTTGATACCTAAAGGCAGGAAGTTAACGAGTTCTGAATCAATTTTTATTGTTTTTGCATTGAATCTGAACAGCCGCCGGTTGTCCCAGAAACCTCTAGGCAGCCGCACCCCCGACTGTAAGCCCACCAATCATCAGACTTGGTTGGCCCACGCCAACAGGCACCCATTGGCCGGCTTTGCCGCAGTTTCCAATACCCGGATCAAGTGCGAGATCATTGCCGATGCCTCTAATCTGCTTGAGGGCCGTGGCCCCATCGCCAATCAGCGTCGCACCTTTGACGGGCGCACCAACGACACCGTTCTTGACGCGGTACGCCTCGGTGCAGCTAAACACGAATTTGCCATTGGTGATGTCAACCTGACCGCCGCCAAAGCCGACGGCGTAAATACCATCCTTAAGGTCGGCAACAAGCGCCTCGGGTTCCGCATCACCAGAAAGCATATAAGTGTTCGTCATCCGCGGCATTGGCGCATGCGCAAAGCTTTCGCGGCGACCATTTCCGGTTGGGGCAACGCCCATCAACCGCGCGTTTTGCCTGTCTTGCATATAGCCGACCAGCACACCGTCTTCGATCAAGGTGTTCTTGGCGCTGGGTGTGCCTTCATCATCAACGGTGATGGATCCACGGCGATCAGGGATCGTGCCATCATCCAGCACCGTCACACCTTTCGCGGCAATCTGTTCGCCCATCAGTCCAGCAAACGCACTCGATCCTTTGCGGTTAAAATCACCTTCAAGCCCATGACCAATCGCCTCATGCAGCAAAATTCCCGGCCAACCCGGCCCAAGCACGACGTCCATGACACCGGCCGGCGCAGGTTCTGCGTCCAAGTTCACCAATGCGATGCGCAAAGCCTCGCGCGTCACTGGTTCCCAGTTGTCGCGCCCGATCAGCCCGATCAACCCAGCGCGACCACCGCCGCCGGTACCGCCGCTTTCGCGGCGTCCGTTTTCTTCGACAATCACACTGATATTCAGACGCGACATCGGGCGCGTATCGGTCACAAGCGTACCTTCGGGGCGCAGGATCAACACCTCTTGATGGGAGGCGGCAATGGTCGCCGACACCTGCACGACACGCGGGTCCAGAGCGCGCGCAAATTCATCAATTTCGCGCAGCAAGTCAATTTTCGCAGGGAACGTCGCCTGCAACATCGGGTCATCATCTGAGTAAAGCTTGCGGTTCGTGCCCGCAGGCCCATCGGCCATTGTGCCGCCGCCATCGCCGACAGCCAATCGCGCGGTCGATACCGCCCGTTTCAACGCATGTTCGTCGATCGTTGTTGAATGGGCATAGCCTGCAGTTTCACCGCGCACGGCACGTAAACCAAAACCCTCGGATGCATCAAAGCTTGCGGTTTTGATTCGACCATCATCAAAAGAAATCACTTCCGATCTACGGCGTTCCAGGAAAAGCTCACCGTCATCAGCGCCTGCTGTCGCTTCGCGCAGCAAATTTAGGGCAGTGTCCTGATCGAGATTGGTCTCAAACGGGCGAAACGGGTCTGCGGACATTGGGATTTTCCTTAAGTGGGATAAAAATTGTCACGGAAGCGTCCGTATGACGCAATAGGAGTTCTTGAGTTGTGCTTCAGGATATGGGACACGATGGCCCGAATACAATGGGATTCCGTCCGCAGCCCGAACGGGATAACCAGGGATATGCACCAACATGGTGCGATGAAGATAGGGTACGATATGCGTTTGAACACCTTCGCGACGTCATTGTGGACGACAGCCGGTCTACTGATGGCAGGCACTGCCGCTACGGCACAGCAGATCGATCAAGAGCTTGAAATTGTTGGCCGTCCGGTCGACCGTGGCACGGGTTTTCAGCCGTCCGCGACAGAATTGGCACGCGATGTCGTCTGGCTCGACCATTGGCTGTTGATTATGTGTACGGTCATCACGCTGTTTGTGACAGCGCTGCTGGCGTGGGTCGCAATCCGCTACAACCATAAACGCAATCCGGAGCCTGCGACATTTACCCATAATTCGCCGCTCGAGGTGGCTTGGACTGTTGTTCCGGTTATTATCTTGGTGTTTATTGGCGCGTTCTCGTTGCCAGTTCTGTTCAAACAGCAGGAAATTCCAGAGGCCGACATCACCATTAAAGTCACAGGATACCAATGGTATTGGGGCTACGAGTATGTTGACCACGGTGTAGAATTTGAAAGCTACATGCTGGCGCGCGACGAGCTAGAAGAGAATGGCTACAGCCAAGCAGAGTATCTTTTGGCCACTGACACAGCAGTGATTGTGCCAATTGGGGCGACCATTGTGATGCAGGTGACCGCCGCTGATGTGATCCACTCTTGGACCATCCCGGCGTTTGGCGTGAAACAAGACGCCGTTCCTGGTCGTCTTGCAGAACTTTGGTTCGCCGCAGAACGTGAAGGTATCTACTTTGGCCAATGCTCTGAGCTTTGCGGCAAAGACCACGCCTACATGCCGATCACCGTCAAAGTTGTGAGCCAAGAAACCTACGACAAGTGGTTGGCCGAAGCGACTGGCACTTCCTAATAACGTAGGGCGGGTCAAGACCCGCCTTACCTTCTACTAAGGTTCAATCTTGTAAAGTGGGCCGCAAACCCACCCCTTTTTGAAGGCCCGGCATGAGCGATATCAGCGCATCAGACAGCACCTACGAGGCCAGCATGGGCGACTATTTTGCCTTGCTCAAACCGCGTGTGATGTCGCTTGTTGTTTTCACAGCACTCGTCGGCCTGTTGGTCTCTCCGGTTCCGGTGCATCCTTTTATCGGTTTCGTCGCAATCCTGTGCATTGCGGTTGGCGCGGGCGCATCTGGCGCACTCAATATGTGGTGGGACGCCGACATTGACGCCCGGATGAAGCGGACGGCCGGACGACCGATCCCGTCAGGGCGGGTTGAACCGGGCGAAGCACTGGGTATTGGTCTCGCACTCGCTGGCTTTTCGATTGTGTTGCTGGCCTTGGCTACGAATTTTCTCGCCGCATTCCTGCTTGCATTTACAATCTTCTTTTACGCCGTGATCTACTCCATGTGGCTCAAGCGCGCGACGCCTCAAAACATCGTCATAGGCGGGGCTGCGGGTGCGTTTCCACCAATGATCGGTTGGGCTGTCGCGACCGGAAGCGTCAGCATTGAAAGCGTGCTGATGTTTGCACTGATCTTTATGTGGACGCCGCCACACTTCTGGGCATTGGCGCTTTTTGTAAAGTCTGACTACGGCAATGCCGGTGTACCGATGTTGACTGAAACGCATGGCCGCGACGCGACCCGCAAACACGTGATCATCTACACTTTGCTGTTGGTCCCAGTCGCGCTTGGGCTTGGTTTCACATCTATTGGTGGGCCATTCTACCTCGCGGTTGCGATTTTCATGAACGCTTGGTTCCTCAAAGGGGCGTTTGATATCTGGCGTCGTGATGATGCGGCCTGCGAGGCGGACAAACACCGGGTCGAGATCAAAGTTTTCAAAGTTTCGCTCTATTACCTCTTTGCACATTTCGGCGCACTTTTGGTCGAAGCGGCGTTGCGGCTTTATGGCGTAGGGGGCTGGTAATGGCGATGCGTGTCGAACACGAACTGCACGAGCGTCGCAAGGGCCGCAACTATGGGCTCGGACTTATCCTTGCAGGCTTCATCGCGATCATTTTTGGTTTGACCGTTGTCAAAGTCTTGCAGCTGGGTGACGCTGCCCAATTCGAAAAATTCGATCATGTGGCCCGCCCACAGTTGATCCCACAAGAGGGGGCAGGCGAATGACACTTTTCCCAAACCTCCAAGGCCCTAAACGGACCGTCGTTCAGACAGTTTCTGTGGTGTTCCTGATGGGAGGCCTCGCTTGGGCTTCGGTGCCATTCTACGATTGGTTCTGCCGCGTGACCGGATTTGGTGGTGCGACGAATGTTGCGGAATCCGGCAGCGATGTGATCTTGGATCAAACCATCAAGGTGCGTTTTGATGCGTCGCTTGAGCGTGACATGCCGTGGACATTCAAACCTGAAGTCCGCGAAATGGAAATCCGCATCGGTGAGACCGGGCTGGCCTTCTACGAGGCGCACAACCCGCTGGATGTGCCAATTGCGGGGCAGGCGGCCTACAACGTCACACCTTACGAGGCCGGTGCATTCTTTGATAAGATCGAATGCTTCTGTTTCGTTGAACAGGTGCTGATGCCGGGCGAAACCGTCATGATGCCGGTGAGCTTCTTTGTGGACCCGGCCATCGTCGATGACCGCGAAGGCAAGTTTGTTCACACAATCACGCTCAGCTACACCTTCTACGAAATAGACCTTCCAGAAGACGCGGTGCAGGCCTCGCTTGCACCAGACACTTTGACACCGACGTCACAAGACGCCATACAAAATTACTAAAGACCAGCCGATAGGGAACGCACCACATGGCGCACGCTAAGAACCACGATTTTCACATTCTGCCACCATCGATCTGGCCGCTCTTGGGTGGGCTGGGCGCATTTACGATGCTGTTTGGCGCAGTGCTTTGGATGCACGACTCTGGACCTTATATGTTCCTGATTGGCCTTGCTGCCGTGCTCTATGTCATGTTCGCATGGTGGGCCGAAGTTGTTACCGAAAGTAATGTTGGTGATCACACGCCCGTTGTGCGGATTGGCCTGCGCTATGGTTTCATCATGTTCATCATGTCCGAGGTCATGTTTTTCGCGGCGTGGTTCTGGTCCTTCTTCAAACACACCATCTACCCAATGAACGAATATGTCGGTACGACCTATGTCGCGCCAGAGTTCTATCAGGTTGACGCCTTCCACCTGCCGCTGATCAACACGCTTGTGTTGCTGTGTTCTGGTATGGCCGTGACATGGGCGCACCACGCACTGGTGCACGAAAATAACCGCAAGGACCTTGAGCATGGCCTTTTGCTGGCCGTTGTCCTTGGTATCCTCTTCACGGGCTTGCAAGCCTATGAATACTGGTATCTGCTTGTGCAGCAGGACTGGACGTTTGGCGGCGACAAGTTCTTTTCCAACTTCTTTATGGCTACTGGCTTCCACGGTTTTCACGTGGTGATCGGTACGATATTCCTCTTTGTCTGCTATATGAGGGCGCGCGCTGGGCACTTCACTCCGGAACGGCACGTGGGCTTCGAGGCTGCAGCTTGGTACTGGCACTTTGTTGATGTGGTTTGGCTGTTTTTGTTCTTTGCCGTCTACATCTGGGGCATCTAAACACTCATCACGTGAGGTGGATCAACAGCCACCACCTAAACAAACGCGCGAGGGCAATCTCGCGCGTTTTTACCATCAAAGGCGCAAAATGCTGCGTAAGATACTCTTTCCATTGATCCTCGGTTTGGCCGGATGCGGTGTGCTGATCAGCTTGGGCACCTGGCAGGTCGAACGGCTTGCGTGGAAGCAAGCGATCCTTTCAGAGATCGACAGCCGCTTGCAAGCTGATCCCGTTCCACTGTCGCTCGATGTTACCGAGGAAACCCATGAATACACCCGCGTCACACTAACAGGCACGCCAACTGGCGACGAATTCCACGTGCTTGTGTCGGGCACGGAGGCGGGTACGGGCTACCGGGTCATCTCAAAGATGGACACCAGCTTAGGCGCAATCCTTGTTGATCAAGGTCTGCTTGCGCTCGACAACAAAGATGCAGCGCCCTTGATCACACCGATGGAGATCACAGGCACACTGCTTTGGCCCGATGACCAAAACGCCAACACACCAAGACCGGACTTGGCCGCGAACATCTGGTTCGCCCGCAATATTGCGACCATGTCAGCTGCGTTGGAAACCGAAAGCTTAATGGTTGTCATCACAGCGGCCACACCAGCGGACCCGCGCCTGACGCCGTTGCCAGTCAATACCGCGACCATCAAGAATGACCATTTCGAATATGCTGTCACATGGTTCTTGCTGGCGTTCGTCTGGGCGATTATGAGCCTGTACCTGATACTCCGCACCTTGCGCCCAAAGGACGCCTGAAACTGATGCGCTATATCTCGACCCGTGGCACAGCGCCCACGTTGAGTTTTGAAGAAGCGATGCTGACTGGGCTTGCCCGCGATGGCGGCCTTTATGTGCCCGAAGACGTGCCGACGCTGACCCATGCGCAGATCGCCGCAATGGCAGGTAAATCCTACGAGGACGTCGCCTATGACGTGATGCGCCCATTCATCGGGGACACCTTCACCGATGATGAATTTCGCGGCCTGATCAAACAAGCCTACGCAGGCTTCGGCCACGCCGCGCGCGCGCCTTTGGTACAACTCGATAGCAACCACTACCTGTTAGAGCTGTTCCACGGCCCGACATTGGCGTTCAAAGATTTCGCCATGCAATTGATCGGGCAAATGTTCCAAGCCGCCCTTACCCGGTCCGGTGACCGCGTGACAATCGTAGGGGCTACATCAGGCGACACAGGTTCTGCTGCGATCGAAGCATTTCGTGGGCTTAAAGCCGTTGACGTCTTCATCATGTACCCGCATGGCCGCGTGTCCGAAGTGCAGCGCCGCCAGATGACGACACCGACTGAAAGCAACGTGCATGCGCTTGCAGTTGATGGCGACTTTGACGATTGCCAAGCCGCAGTGAAAGACATGTTCAACGACTTCGCCTTTCGCGAAGACGTGAAACTCGCGGGCGTCAACTCGATCAATTGGGGCCGCGTCTTGGCGCAGGTTGTTTACTACTTCACTGCCGCAGTCTCGCTGGGCGCACCGCACCGAGAGGTCAGTTTTACCGTGCCAACGGGCAACTTCGGCGACATCTTCGCAGGCTACATCGCCAAAAAGATGGGCCTGCCGATTGCCGATCTTGTTGTCGCAACCAACCGCAACGACATCTTGCACCGCACGCTGGAGACGGGAGCTTACACCAAAGAAGGGGTCGAGCCCACAATCAGCCCGTCAATGGATATCCAAGTCAGCTCAAACTTCGAGCGGGCACTCTTCTATGCTTATGATCGGGATGGGGCAGCAGTCGCAGGGCAAATGGAAGATTTGAAAAAAGGCGGTTTCCAGATCAGCCAAGGCGCGTATCAGATGCTCAAAGACACATTCAAATCTGGCCGCGCATCCGAAGACGAAACCCACACCGCCATCAAAACCTACCTTGCGCAGCACGGCGAACTGCTTTGCCCGCATACGGCCGTTGGCGTTCATGTGGCAGAACAGCATCTTGGCACCACGCCGATGATCACACTCGCCACTGCACACCCCGCAAAATTCCCAGACGCCGTGAAAGCGGCCTCAGGTGTCGCCGCACCTCTTCCCCCGCGCATGGCTGACCTGTATGACCGACCCGAGCGCGTGACGCGTGTAAAGAACGACTTGGCCGCACTTCAAGCCGTGATCAAAGAACGGATCCAGAATTGACCATCCAACTGCACACGCTGTCTAACGGCTTTCGTATCGTTACCGAGGATATGCCGGGGCTGAAATCCACCAGCATCGGCATCTGGGTGCAAGCCGGCGGGCGTCACGAACGGATCGAACAGAACGGCATCGCGCACTTCCTCGAGCATATGGCGTTCAAAGGCACCAAGACCCGCAGCGCACTCCAGATCGCTGAAAGCATCGAAGACGTGGGTGGCTATATCAACGCCTACACCAGTCGCGAGATGACCGCGTACTATGCGCGTGTCCTCGAAGATGACGTGGCCCTCGGCCTTGATGTGATTTCCGACATTCTGCTGAACCCCGTTTTCGATCCTGCCGAGATTGAGGTCGAGCGCGGTGTGATCCTGCAAGAGATTGGTCAGGCGTGCGACACCCCGGACGACATTATTTTCGACTGGCTGCAAGAGGTGGCTTATCCTGATCAAGCGCTGGGCCGCACGATCCTTGGCCCGACCGAGCGGGTAAGCAGCTTTAACCGAGATGACCTGCAAGGGTTTGTGGGCGAACACTACGGTCCTAATCAAATGATCCTGTCCGCAGCGGGGGCCATCGACCACGATGCAATCGTGGCCCAAGCCGAAGCACTCTTTGGCCATCTGCCAGCAGTCGCACGTGCACCGGAATTGATGCAACCAGCCGCCTTTGGTGGCGGCGAGCGGCGCGAGAATAAGGATCTCGAACAGGTCCATTTCGCACTTGCCCTCGAAGGCCCAACCTACCTTGATCCTGCGATTTACACCGCGCAAATCTACGCAAACGCGATGGGTGGCGGCATGTCCTCGCGCCTGTTTCAAGAGGTTCGCGAAAAGCGCGGCCTTTGCTATACGATCTTCGCGCAAGCCGGGGCCTATGAGGACACTGGCCTGACCACCATTTACGCGGGCACCAGTGCGGAACAAATCGGCGAACTGGCAAATATCACGATTGACGAGATGAAACGCGCTGCTGACGACATGAGCGCGGCGGAAGTTGCCCGCGCACGATCACAGATGAAAGCGGGCCTGTTGATGGGGCTGGAAAGCCCCTCTAACCGCGCCGAACGCCTCGCGCGGCTTTTGTCAATCTGGGGACGCATCCCCAGCATTGATGAAACGATTGAACGGATTGACGACGTAACGACGGGCGACGTGAAAGCATTCGCCGGGCAAATGGCAGGGCAGGCGGGTACAGCACTTGCACTTTACGGCCCTGCGGAAGCAGCACCAACGCTGGATGCGATGAAAGCGCGCTTGGCGGCCTAATGCTTGGGGCCAAGAAAAAGGTCCGGATCGAGACTGAACGGCTGACATTGCGCCCGCCGATCCATAGCGATTTTCGCGCTTGGGCAGCGCTGCGGCGCGACAGCGAAGACTTCCTCAAACCGTGGGAGCCGACTTGGGCATCAGACCATTTATCGCGCAAGGCGTTTACGAACCGCGTTTATTGGGCACAGCGCTCAATCACCAACGGCACGGCCATGCCGCTGTTTCTGGTGCGGCGATCTGACAATGGCCTTTTGGGCGCAATCACGCTGGACCACATCAAGCGCGGGCCTTCACAGTCCGGGATTACCGGATACTGGATCGGAGAGCCCTTCGCGCGGCAAGGCTTTATGCGTGAGGCGATCCAAGCCGTGGTGCACCACGCCTTCACGGTGCTGGATCTTAGTCGGATCGAGGCTGGATGCCTGCCAGAAAACAACGCATCTCGGCGGTTACTTGAACAATGCGGTTACAAATACGAGGGCGTCGCCCAAAGTTACCTGCAAATCAACGGGCGCTGGCGCAATCATGTGCTCTACGCCAACTTGCGCAACGACCGACGCGGCAAAACCGACGCTGGGTAAAGGTGAAGTTGGCGGGCAGAGCTGCCCTTGAGTGCCGCTCCATCAGTGTCCGTTTTCGTTGTGTGGCTTTGTCGTCGAGGCTGCCTCGAGTTCGGCACTCAAACTGGCAGCTATATCGAAAAACTGTCGTCGTACGGTCTCGGCGTAGGGGTTGGCCTTCTCAATCGCTTCAAATACCTCCGGCGCATCGTACTGAACCATGGAAATCGCCTCAGATAACAAGTCAAAACTCTTTGTTGTCATGCGCGTTGGCAACGGCCCCATTTTCAGTAGTACTTTAGCGATGAGGTGCGTGAGCCCTTGGACAACCGCAGCTTCCTTGTCATGATCCTCTGGTGTTGTCAGAATGACGGTCAGACCAAGAGACTTGCGTAGGAACGCAGCCACCTGCGCATGCCGTTTCCCCCGAACGGGGCAGACCGCAACTTTCAGACCCTCAATTCCCCGTCCGGCACTTTGAGGGCCAAACAACGGGTGAGTTGCCACGATGCCTACATTGTTCGGTAGCAGTCGCCGCATGATTTCCGTGGGATTTACTTTGACTGAGCCGACATCGACGATCAGCGCGCCAGGATTGCATGCGACAGCGATTTCGCTGACAACCTGCTCAAAGGAGGACACAGGTGCCGCAATAAGGATCACATCTGCCTGCGATACCGAGTGAAACGATGAGAGTGTCACCCCGAGTTGCTGTGCGACCTTAGCGAGGCCGGGCGATGGATCATACGCTGATATTTCGAAGTGCTCACCGAGATGAAGGGCTGCAAGTTGCCCGAACGCACCGAACCCTATGATGCCTAGTGAGTTGGTCTGACTTCTGCTGTTGTTGTTCATTTTACCGACCTTTAAATTTGCCACCCGGCATAAGGTCGTCTGTAGATTGACCGCTGTCAGGGCAGCGGAAAACCAATGATGAGTAATCCGCAGCTATCTAAGCCGAGGATAATAGTCCTGAGATGTGACGCGCGCTTTCATCATGTCACAGGCCATAAAGCACGCAAGAGAGTAGAGTCAACGACCGCTGAATAGCGGCCATTGGCTGCGGCGCCGAAATCTAGAGTCTCGGGCGCGTTGCCGTCATTGTCCGTCAATGGCTTTCATCCGTCCTAATACGTCCAAGCCCTGCAAATGCAGGAAATGCAGGATGTCGATGAATATCCAATTCTCGGCCAGTTTATCACCGTCGCGTCGATACATATCGACCACACGCATCTCTGTCCGACCACCTGTCGGCATACCCAGATAGCCGCCAGCATTTGTCACACTTAGGTTTGCCCAGCCAAAGAACCCGCCAAAGTTTCCTTCGGCCAAGCGACAGACGTGACCGTTGTAAACGCGATCCTTGATCTGGGTGCGGAAAGGCCGCTGATGCTGCTCCACATAGCGATCAATTGTATATGTCGCGCCAATGCCATCCGGACCCCACCACAGCATGTCATCATGCCAGCACCGGGCCAGTTCTTCTTGCGGGGTCGCATATTTTTGATGGGCGTTGATGTCACCGATCATCGCATTGATGTTAGCCAGCGTTTTGTCGCTCTCGGCCGGATCAGCATCGTCAAACAGCAATCCATCATGGGTCGCGGGTCCCGGCTGGACCAAATGCATGCCGGTTTGTGGGGGTAGGGGGTATTGGCCCGCCTGGTTCATCAGGTGGATCAGATCGCAGAACATCGCCGTTTCAACGATCTTACCGTCCACGACTTTGTTGAATTCGGCATAGCGCAGCATTGCGATGCGGCGGTTGGGTTTGATGCCAAGGAATGGCGCATCGAAAAGCCCCAGCAGATGACCCATAGAGATGACCCAGACCGACTGAAAATCATCAATCTCATTGCGACCTGCGATAAAGATGTCTTGCCTGCGCTGCACCTTCGTCATGGATGTCAGGAGCGGTGCCCAAAAGCTTTCCGCTACAGCAGCGGCCCCGCGCTGTTCATAAAACGGATGCATGCCGCGCCAATGCCAATCGGGGCTTGTGCGTTCGGCCAGAACACTTGCCACCGTCGCAGGAGTGGCTTTGGCCAATGCATCATAATGGGCGCGCACCAGCGCTTTTTCAGATTGAAAACTCAAGTATTAGCCTTTCACAGCACCAGCGGTCAGACCGGATACGATCTGTTTTTGGAAGAAAATAATCATCACGAAAAGCGGCGCTGTGACAGAGACAACAGCCGCAACTGCAAACATCACGTTACCCTTAGTTTGGGTGGTTCCAAGGAAGCTGACAAGTTTTGGTACCATCGTTTGATTTTCCTTGCTCAGTAGCAGCGTGGTTACCGCAAAGTCGTTGTAGGCCAGCAGAAAGCTAAACAGCCCCGTCGTAATCACACCCGGCCACATGACGGGAATAATGACATGCCGGAAGGCCTGAAAGCGGGTACAGCCGTCAACCATGGCGCTTTCGTCCAGATCCTTGGGGATGTTCTTGAAGAAAGCGTGCAGCATCCACAGCGTGAAGGGTTGGTTGATAGCAACCAGCACGATGATCGTGGTGCTGAGATGCCCCCAAAGGTTCCATTCAAAGAATGGCAGCAAGTAGCCAGAGACTAGCGTGATTGGCGGCATTGCACGGAACATCAGCGCGAACAGCAAGAACCAAAACGCATAGCGGTAAGTGGATCGCGACAGCGCGTAGCCGCCAAGCGTGCCGCAGGTCAGCGAAATTGTCACGACACAGACACACACGATTAAGGTGTTCAGGGCCGCTCGCCAGAACTCTTCTTGGATCCATGCACCATAGTACCCGTCACCGGTAAAGCTCCCGCCGGTTTCAATGGTGGTCAGCGTGCCAAAGATGGAATTTGCCCAGTCGGCCTTGGAAAAGAAATCGCCTTCAACTTTGAACGATCCCCAAAGGGTCCAAATGAACGGAAAAGCTGCCATGATCAGCCAGATCGCCAAGAAACTATAGGCGACGACTTGGGCGGGGGGTGAAAGGCGCGTGGCTTTTGACATGTGACTACCTCGGTGCGCCAAAGTCGCGCCAAGTGCGCACAAGGACGGGGGACAACAGGATCGCAACGCCAATGATCGTCAAGACAGACGTGGCCGCAGCAGAGGACAACAAGCGCGTCTCACCACCAAGATCGTTAAAGATCGCATAAGACAATGAGGTCGCATGCGCCTGTGCGCTAAAGCTGACGATGGGTTCAAAGACGCGGAAATTGTCCATCAGCTGGATCAGAGCGATAAACGTAGTCAGCGGCACCAGATGCGGGATGATCACATAGCGAATGCGCTGGGCACGGGTGGCACCGTCGATCATGGCCGCTTCAAGCGTGTCAGTGTTCACGGTCTGCAAGCCAGCGTAATAGACGATGAATGCAAATGGCGCGGACGACCAGATGCCGTAAACCATCAACATAATCCACATCAGCGGGGTCGAAGCTTTGACCGACAGGTTCGGATCATCAGCCAGCCATTGCAGAGCGGTGCCAAGCACCCCACGGGCATCAACCATCCAGAACAGGACGAGCGCGCCTACGATCGGCGTGACGATCATCGGCAAAAGCGACAGGAAGATTGTCGGACCGCGCATCGCACGCGCCACCGCATTGACGCCGATTGCAATGAAAAAGCCAAGGATGATCGTCAGCGGCGTGACGACAGCGGTGTAGGTCAGGGTAAATGCCATCGCGTCGTAGAAGGGCAGGTTCATCAACGATCCTGCAAAGTCGCGCATACTGACGGAACTGGCCCAGGCCTCGCCGACTTCGGAAAAGGCAAGGTGGTTGCGATCTTTGTAGATATCCAGACCGGCGAACTGGCCCAGCGGTTCGGCCTCGCGCAAGGCGACCGTGGCTTCGCTATCGACAGAGGTATCGGTGGTGCAACCAAAGGGGCCGCAATTCTCTACTTCGATAATGACTTGATCATGGGCCTGATACAGCGATTGGGTCACCACCGACACAATCGGAAAGGCGATAAAAAGCAGCATCATCAATGACGAGGGTAGGACAAACCAAAAGAAAGATGAGTGTTTCATGTGCTTTGCCCCAAGATCGAAAAACCGGGAAGGCGCGGATGAGCGCGCCTTCCCTCATTGCTTCTTACTGAAGGAAGCCTTTTTCAGTCGCAGCAGCCGTATATGCGGCCTCAATATCTGCTAAAGTCTGCTCGGCACTCTCGTTGCCTTGCAAAAAGTCTGCGATGTTATCGCCCAGCGCTGTGTGCAGCAGGCCCTGGAATGGACGCATTGGGTAAGGCTGGGATCTGGCCGCAACAGACGCCAGAACGCCTTCGTTGACCGGGGCCGCCTCGAAACCGTCCATCAACCAAACGGCTTGGCTCATGGTCTCGTCATTCAAGATGTCGGACGATACACCTGCAGCCATCGCTTGGAATGTTGCTGCGGCATCTGCGTCGCTGACGTTCTTGGCCACGGTCCAGCCGTCCCACCACAATGTGGTTGCCGGTGTGCCGCTGCCGCCAACGGTCAACGGGCCAGAAACCATTGTGTTTTCATAGACTTCAGGTGCAGCACCTTCATCGTCCATCAAAACACCGGTGCGGCTGCCCCACATATTCATCAATGCGACGTTGCCCGCTTCCCACTCAGCAGATGTTGCGTTGCTGTCGTGGGTCAGGAAGTCAGGGTTCATATAAGCAGTCAACGCCTTCATCATTTCGAGCGCTTCAACACCTTGGGCGTTATTGATGCTAACCTCGGCTGTGCCGGGCTTAAAGAACTCGCCGCCTGTACCGATGTACATGTTGGTGAATTCCTGCGCGAGGTTCCATCCAGCCGCATAGGCACCGCCCACGGGGTTTTCCATGATACCAGCGGCACGAATTGCTTCGGCTGCTGCAAGCACTTCTTCGTAGGACGTCGGTACATCCAGACCGACCTGCTCAAGCACATCGCGACGATAGACGAGGTGCTGTGCGTTCGCCATGAAGGCAACAGCCATGACCTGCCCATCAACAGTAATCAATTGCTGTTGTGGGATGTCCTGACCGTATTCAGCAACCAGGTCATCCAGCGGACGGATCACGTCTTCGTTGATCAGCGCAACGATAGAAGAGTTCGCAACAATCGCGGTTGTGTACTCGGCGGGGTTGCCGGACATGCCCGCGACGTTCAGCGTCTGGTGGTCTGCCGTCAGGTTGGACGAGAAATCGATGCCTTTACATGCGCCAGCTGCTGCGGCGACAGTTTGGATTGCGGGGAATTCGTTGCCGATGATGCTGACACGACCGTCAGCTTCACATGCCAAAGCGCCAGTTGCAGTAAGCGCCGCAACTGCGGTGCCGAGCATAACATTTTTCCAAATTTTCATTTTGATAAGAATCTCCCAGTTGTTCCCTTGTCCCGGATTTGTCCGGATTTTCGATTTTGTGCGCGAATCGTTTTCGCTTTGCATACGTTTGCAAGTTAACCTGCAAAGGCCATGTTCACGCAAGCATTTTGCGTGGCAAAAGAACAAGAAGTTAACATCTTTCGGATTAGGTCTTGCCAGATTTCCGGAATCGCTCCAGTGTTTTTGCAAACGTATGCAAGGGGCGCATCATGGCCGAAATTCAGCTTCGCAGTGTATCCAAACGGTGGGGATCGTTTGTTGGCGTTCAAAGCTTTGATCTGACAATTGCCGATCAAGAGTTTCTCGTTTTGTTGGGACCATCTGGCTGCGGCAAGACCACGACCATGCGGATGATCGCAGGTCTTGAGGATGTCACGGACGGCGATATCTTGGTGGACGGCAAACGGATCAACGACCTCGAACCCAAAGATCGTGACGTGGCGATGGTGTTTCAAAGCTACGCGCTTTACCCAAACCTTAACGTCTACGAGAACATCCGCTTTCCATTAAAAGTCCGCGGAATTCCACAAGCTGAACATGATGAGCGCGTCATGCGTGCCTCTGCCATGGTGGAGTTAGATGAATTTCTGCACCGCAAACCTGCCGAACTCTCGGGCGGGCAACGCCAGCGTGTGGCACTTGCCCGCGCGATCGTCCGCGAGCCCAATGTGTTCTTGATGGACGAGCCGCTGTCGAACCTTGATGCCAAGTTGCGCGTGTCCACCCGCGCACAGATCAAAAACCTGAGCCACGAACTCAAGGTTACAACGATCTACGTCACCCACGACCAGATTGAGGCGATGACACTTGCCGACCGTGTCGTTGTCATGAGCAAAGGTGTGGTCCAGCAGGTTGGAACGCCCACAGAAATTTACGATAATCCGGCTAATACTTTTGTCGCGGGTTTCATCGGCTCCCCGGCCATGAACCTTGTTGACGGTGAAATCGCAGACGGCACGTTTACCGCAAAAGATCTGTCAATCAGTGGCCTTCCAACATCGCATAATGGCCCCGTCACGCTGGGTTTTCGCGCCGAAGATGCCAGCGTTGCCGCAGGGCATGCCGAACTGAACTCAACCGTCTATTCGCTCGAACTCTTGGGTGAGGCGACAATGGTTACGATGCGCGTAGGCGGCACAATCGTGTCGGTCAAATCCAGCAAAGAGTACCGGGTTGAAATAGGCGATCCGGTCCACGCCAGTATCCCCGCCAGCATCTGCCATCTGTTCGATCTCAAAACAGGCGAGCGCATCTAAAACATGGCCAGCAGCGCAACATATGAACCCACCCACGCCAACGCGCCCTTCATGATGATCGTTCATCTTGCCGGGCGAAGCATCGCAAAGGACGCCGCATGACGCGCGACGCAACATCACAAGCCTCTCTGGACGCCGTTAAGGCAATGGAGCAAGGCCTGGCCAACAACGAAATGGATATGCTGAAGTATTTCACCGAAAGCTTCACATGGCGCGGCAATCAAGGCTGCGGCACCAAAAACGGCGTTCAGGCTTTTCAACGTAACTGGCAATGGCCCTTGCGCGCGGCCTTTACCGACCGGGACTACAAAACAGATCAGTTTCTCGCGGACGGTGAATGGGCCGCCTGTTTCGGTCACATCGAAGGCACGCACAGCGGTACTTTCATGGGCATCGCCGCCACCGGAAAGCGGGTCAAAATCCCCTATATGGATTTTTGGCGTATTGAGGACGGACGTATCGCAGACAACCCTGTCTCGGTCGATTTCGCATCTGTCATGATGCAACTGGGCGTCGATGTGTTCGGTGGCGAAGGCTGGGAAAAATACGATAGCGGCGAGGCCGAACCGCCCAAACCGGAAGGGTACTGAAGAATGGCAATCACGTACCTCAAATCCGGCAAGCCCGAAGCGGAACGCGCCCAAGACGACGCCAAAGTCCGGGGCATTGTTGAAGCCACGTTGGGCGATATCGAAAAGCGCGGCGACGCAGCGGTTCGTGATCTGTCCGAAAAGTTCGACAAGTATTCGCCGCCAAATTTCCGTCTAAGCCCGTCCGAGATCGAAGCAGCCATGTCCAAAGTCGCACCCCGCGACATGGAAGACATCAAATTCGCCCAAGACCAAATCCGCAATTTCGCCCAGGCGCAGCGCGCATCAATGACGGATATCGAAGTCGAAACCATGCCTGGCGTCATCTTGGGGCACAAAAACATCCCCGTACAATCGGTCGGTTGCTACGTGCCAGGCGGCAAGTTTCCAATGGTCGCCTCCGCGCATATGTCAGTTCTCACTGCGTCGGTCGCCAAAGTCCCCCGCATCGTGGCCTCTGCGCCGCCGCAAAACGGCGCACCACATCCGGCCATTGTGGCCGCAATGCACATGGGCGGCGCACATGAAATCTATGTCCTTGGCGGTATGCAGGCAGTGGGCGCGATGGCACTGGGTACCCAAACGGTCGACCCCGTGCATATGATCGTCGGCCCCGGCAACGCTTTTGTCGCTGAAGCGAAGCGACAGCTTTTCGGGCGCGTCGGGATCGACCTTTTCGCAGGGCCGACCGAGACGATGGTGATTGCTGATAACACAGTCGACGCTGAACTCTGCGCCACCGACCTGCTGGGTCAGGCTGAACATGGCTACAACTCCCCGGCTGTTCTGCTCACCAACTCCGAAAAACTTGCCAAAGAAACGCTGGCTGAAATCGACCGCATCCTCGAAATCTTGCCTACCGCTGAAACCGCGCGGACCTCATGGCAGGACTACGGCGAAGTCATTCTCTGCGACACCTACGATGAAATGCTCGCTGTCGCAGACGACATCGCGTCCGAGCACGTCCAAGTTATGACCGACCGTGACGACTGGTTTTTGGAAAACATGACCTGCTACGGCGCGCTCTTCCTTGGACCACGCACGAACGTAGCAAACGGCGATAAAGTCATCGGAACGAACCATACCCTGCCCACCAAAAAGGCTGGACGCTACACTGGCGGCCTTTGGGTTGGTAAATTCCTTAAAACCCACAGCTACCAAAAGATTCTCACAAACGAAGCGGCAACATTGGTTGGCGAATACGGCTCGCGCCTTTGCATGCTCGAAGGCTTTGTCGGACATGCTGAGCAATGTAACATCCGTGTCCGGCGTTACGGTGGCAAAAACGTGGGCTACGGCACAGCAGCTGAATGACCCGCACAAGCATCATCTTGCCCAATAAACTGCCGCCGGAGGCTCCCCAATTCTCTGGCGTAGGCGCCGTCTGATATGCAAACCACCCGCCCAAAAAGACGCAAACCACAAAGCTACAGTGGCCTCGAAGACCTTGGGCGGATCCGTCTGTCGCAGCATTTCTTCATGCGGGATTTCCTCTATTCCGAGATCGGCAATTTCCACGGCATCCCAAATATTCCCGAAGACCCGACTTTGGCGATCATGGCTGGCGAAAAACTCTGTCAGGAACTGCTGGATCCATTGACCGAAACCTTCGGTCCCGTCGCTGTACGCTCCGCCTACCGCTCACCATCGCTGAACCACTTTGGTGCCACACAAGCAAAACCCCAACGCTGCGCGCGCAATGAGGCGAACTATGCAGGCCATATCTGGGACATTCGTGACAGCAAGGGTCGCATGGGTGCTTGCGCCAGCATCGTCGTGCCATGGTTCGCTGATCAGTTCGATCAGGGCCGCGACTGGCGCGATCTGGCATGGTGGATCCACGATCATCTGCCGTACCACGCAATGTATTTCTTTCCCAAACTCGCAGCCTTCAACCTGACATGGCGCGAAGACCCGGACCGCACCATCCACAGCTATGTAGCCCCGAAAGGTACACTCCAGGGTGTGGGCGAAAATCCGGCAGAGGATGACACAGCGCGCGCTGCCCGTTATGCAGACTTTCCACCCTTTCGGGGCATCACTTATCCAGCTGGGCGCAGACTATGACACTTCCAAAAACCCCTTCCTTCCGCCTTGACGGCAAACGGGCGCTTATCGCTGGTGGTTCATCGGGGATCGGACTGGCGTGTGCGGTCGCATTGGCCGAAGCCGGGGCCGACGTCACACTCTCTGCCCGCAACGCCGCCAAACTAGAGGCCGTTGTGCAAGACATGCGCGCCGCGGGCTTCCGCGCCAATGCCATCCAAATGGACGTCACCAACATTGCTGCAACGGAAACCATCGTCGCCGAACACGGCCCCTTCGACGTGCTTGTCAACTCTGCGGGCCTTGCCATCCATGCGCCAGCAATCGAGACGCAAGAAGCCGATTTCGATGCGGTCTCGGACATCAATTTCAAAGGCGCGTATTTCCTCACGCGTGCTGTCGCCAAGGGTTTGCTCGCCGCCAATAAACCCGGCAGTCTGATCAACATTACCAGCCAAATGGCCCATGTCGGCGGCATTGATCGTGCGGTCTATTGTGGCACGAAATTCGCCGTCGAAGGCTTTACCAAAGCGATGGCAATCGAATGGGGCAAGCAGGCTATCCGGGTTAATACGATCTGCCCCACCTTCATCCGCACGCCGCTTACCGAACAAACCTTCAACAATCCTAAGCGGGTCGCGTGGATCATGGATAAGATCAAACTGGGCCGCGTCGGCGAAGTGACCGACATGATGGGCCCCGTGGTTTACCTCGCCTCCGACGCATCCGCCTTGATGACCGGTACGCATATGATCATCGACGGAGGCTGGACAGCAGACTGATGGTCAAAATCACTTCTCTCCAAGTCGCAGAACGTGCGGGCGTGAGCCAATCAGCGGTCAGCCGGGTGTTTACACCCGGTGCATCGGCCAGCGCCAAGACCATCGAAAAGGTGCGCAAAGCTGCGGCTGAGCTGGGCTATCGCCCCAATATGATGGCGCGCGCGATGATCACTGGCAAAAGCCGCATCATCGGGTTGGTCGTGGCCTATCTGGACAACCAATTCTACCCGCTGGCGCTGCAACTGCTATCCAATGCCTTGCAGGAAAAAGGCTATCATATCCTTGTCTTCACCGCCTCCAACAGCCAAGGCGCGTCCGAAGAGGTGATGCAGGAACTGCTCGACTACCAAGTCGACGGGATCATCACCGCCTCGGTGGGCATGACGAATGACCTGACCCAACGCTGCGCCGCCGCTGGCATCCCTGTCGTGATGTTCAACCGCGGACAAGAAGGCGAGGCCATCTCATCGGTCACGTCTGCCAACGTCAAAGGCGGGCGAGAGGTTGCGGAATTCCTGTTGTCTTGCGGGCACACGTCCATCGGACATATCAGCGGCTGGACTGGATCTTCGACCGGGCGCGACCGGCAGGCAGGGTTCTGCGAGGTCCTCGCCCAGCATGGGATCACACCTCAGATCATCGATGGTATGTATGAACGCGAAACTGCCGCCGCCGCCGCGCAGTCCATGATGGATAGCAGCACACCACCCGATGCTATCTTTGTTGGCAATGACCACATGGCCTTTGCCGTACTGGATACGCTGCGCCAGGAAATGGGGCTGAGCGTACCAGACGATGTGGCGATCGTGGGCTATGATGATGTCCCGCTCGCCGCATGGCCGGCTTACAACCTGACAACCATGCGTCAACCAGTCAACCGCATGGTCGAAGCGACGGTTGATGCGCTTGTCAGCCGCATCGACGACCCGACACTGCCCGCACAACTGATTGAAATAGACAGCCCGCTGATCCAGCGCGGCACCACCAAAGGACCAACGACATGAAGGGCTTTTCCAACCGCTGGAAAGATTTCCCCGACTACATCATCGGGATTACCAAAGAGATTTGGGAGGACCGGGGCGTCGGCACGCTGAACCACTATTACGCACCAGACATCCCCGTGCGTTCGCCGATGGGGATCAGCATGGGCAATCAAGATGTGATCGCCGCGACCATGGCCACAATCAACGAATTCCCGGACCGTGAACTCTTGGGTGAAGATGTGATCTGGTCGGGTGATGAAAACACCGGGTACCTATCATCTCACCGCTTATTGACCAAAGCTACCCACACGCGTGACGGACAATTCGGGCCCGCGACAGGCAAACACTGGCAGGTCTACGTGATCGCTGATTGTGCTGCCAAGGAAGACACAATCTACGATGAATGGCTGGTCCGCGACTACGGCGGCATTGTGCGGCAATTGGGGATGGACCCGCGCGATTACGCGGCCGACTTGATTGCACGCGAAGGCGGTCCCGAACAAGCGAACAAACCCTTCACGCCCGCGATTGATGTCGACGGCGGCTATCATGGGACGGGAAATGACAACCCGTGGGGGCAACGCTACGCCGACACACTCACGCGCATTATGCACGACGATTTCACACATATCCGCGACAGCTATGACCGGGCGTGCATCGGCGAATACGCTGGCGCGAAACGGGCAGTGGGTTGGGATGGTATCCTTGAATTCTGGGTGGGCCTGCGGTCATCCTTCCCGCACGCAGAGTTCAAGATCCACCACCAGATCGGCATGGACGCCGACATGCTGTCACCGCGTGCCGCGATCCGCTGGTCGCTGGATGGCAAGCACGAAGGCTGGGGCAGCTTCGGTGAACCGACCGGAGCTGATGTACACATCATGGGCATGTGCCACGCAGAGTTCGGACCCTACGGCCCTGACGGTGTCGGACTGCGCCGCGAATTCGCGCTCTACGATGAAATCGCGATCTGGAAACAGATTTTGATGGCGCAGGGCTAACCCATGAAAAATCGCGGCATCATACCGCCCGGCATGGAAAGCTACGTTGATGACTGGAAGATGTCGCCAGGGATCTTTTCCGGTGATTTTCTGTTCTTGACTGGCATGACCGGAGCAGGACCTGACGGCACAGTTGACCCTGACGCGGAAACCCAAATCAGGCTAGCCTTCAGCCGTGCGAACAGCGTCTTAGAACATGCTGGTTTAAGCTTTGCCGACGTCGTGGAAATGACCAGCTATCACGTTGGCATTCGCGATCATATTACCGAGTTTCGCCGAATTCGGGACGCGTTTGTAGGCGAACCTTATCCAGCATGGACGGCAATCGAAGTGGCGGGCTTCGTCACCCCCGGTACGATCTGCGAACTCCGCATCATTGCCAAAAGAGGAACGACTTGATGACCCCACTTGAGATGGAAAACCGCATCGTCCGCTATGGTAATCTGCAACCTTGCAAGACTGCGTTCATCGACGCCCACACACCCGGCTCCGATCAAAAGGAAAACTTTACGATCATCGGGGGCGGGGTCTCTGAAAGTCCCGACCAGCACGTCCATATCGCCATCCCGCATGGGTTCAACATCGGGGCCGCCGGGCAACCTCCGCGCGTGCGCAATTCTTTGCACGATCATCACACAGCAGAGGTGTTTTTTGTCCTCTCCGGCACATGGCGGTTCTTTTGGGGGCGTTGGGGGGACGCCGGCGAAGTCGTGCTGCAAGAAGGCGACATCATCAACATTCCAACAGGTATCTTCCGCGGGTTCGAGAACATTGGCACCGATTACGGGATGATCATGGCAGTGCTTGGTGGCGATGACGCAGGCGGCGGTGTGATGTGGGCACCTCAAGTCATTGAAGACGCGGCCGAGCATGGGTTGATCTTGGGCGAAGATGGCAAGCTTTACGACACAAAACGTCAGCAAGAAT
Source organism: uncultured Paracoccaceae bacterium (assembly GCA_947488605.1). GTDB lineage: Bacteria > Pseudomonadota > Alphaproteobacteria > Rhodobacterales > Rhodobacteraceae > Yoonia. The sequence continues at coordinate 321,701 of CANKZJ010000004.1, forward strand.
TACCAGATGGCATAGCGCCCATGCCCTTGATGTCCGAAGCTGAACTGGCCAAGCGCCCGGAGCCAAGCACCGCCGAAGTTCTGCCCAATCACGTCGCGCGTTATTGGGACCTTTATGCACTGGCGGATAAGACGCCCGCCAAGGTGATCGGTGAAAATGGCATTCTGCGTGACAAACCGGGGTTCGAGGTGGATTTCGTCACGCGTGGCTCGTCGACGGACAGCAAACACAGCCACCCAAACCCATCCGTCTTGATGCCCATGCGCGGGCATTGGAAAGTGACGTGGGAAGGCGGTGCTGCAACGCTGGCACCCGGTGACACAATGTCGGTTCCTGAAAATCTGGACCACAGCGTCGTGCCGTCGATGACGGGAGAAGCCAGCCTTTACCACATCGTCGCAACGGGTGATCCTGCAGGCGCTACCTGGAAAGGTTAACCACACGACGTAAGACAGCCGTACATACAGCATGTGCACAGGGTGTGTACGCAAAGCATACGAAGAAAAGGAAGATGAAATGTCGAAAGTCTTAACAACCCATGTGGGCTCTTTGCCACGCACACAAGAAGTCGTGGATTTCATCTTTGCCCGCGAAAACGGCACGGCCTATGACGCGGATGCTTTTGATGCTGCGATGACAGCGGCGGTTTCAGAAACCGTGCGAAAACAAGTAGATGCAGGCATCGACATTGTCAGCGACGGCGAGACGTCCAAGATCAGCTACGCCACTTATGTCAAAGACCGCTACACTGGTTTCGACGGGGATAGCCCGCGCAATGCACCTGCTGACCTTAAGCAATTTCCCAGCTTTCTCAAACGCTTGGCGGATGACGGCGGCACGCCCCAATACGCCCGCCCGATGTGCGTAGGCGAGGTGAAGTCCAAAGGGCAGGGTGAGTTGGAAAAAGACATCGCGAACCTTAAGGCAGCAATGGCTGAACATGGCGCTGAACAGGGTTTCATGAATGCCGCCTCACCTGGCGTTATCTCGTTGTTTTTGCAGAACGATTACTACAAATCCCGCGAAGCGTATCTGGCCGCATTGGCCGATACCATGAAGACCGAATACGAGACAATTGTGGCCTCTGGCCTTGATCTCCAACTTGATTGCCCAGACCTCGCGCTGTCGCGTCATATGTTGTTTAACGATTTGTCAGATGATGAATTCCTAAAAATCGCAGCGAGCCATGTCGAGGCGCTGAACCACGCGTTATCCGATGTGCCCGCCGAAAAAGTACGCGTCCATATCTGCTGGGGTAATTATGAGGGTCCACACGTCTGCGACATTCCGATGTCGAAGATGTTTGATACATTAATGTCCACCAAATCGCAGTATGTGTTGTTTGAAACATCAAACCCGCGTCATGGGCACGAATGGTCTGTTTTTCGTGACCGCGCGAAAGATATCCCTGATAACAAGGTGTTAGTACCCGGCGTTGTCGATACGACAACCAATTTCGTGGAACATCCTGATCTTGTTGCCGAACGGGTCGGGCGTTTTGTGAATATCGTTGGTGCAGACCGCGTCATTGCTGGATCTGATTGCGGATTTGGTACTTTCGCGGGCTTCGGCGCGGTTGATCCTGAAATCGCCTATGCGAAATTGGGTGCGCTGGCCGAAGGGGCTGCACGGGCCAGCTAAACCAGTTGGACTCCGGGCTGATTTGAACCATGTAGCGTGGTGAGAAAAGGAATGCCTCATGCTCAACTCTGTGACGCCTGCTTTTGAAGAAAAACTGCGGCAGTTATTGCCTGAAGCGGCATTCAAAGACGACACTGTACCTTATCTGTCTGAACCGCGTGGGCGCTGGGCAGGACAGGGACTTGTAGTTGCTCCGGGTAGCACTGAAGAGGTCGCAGAAGTGGTGAAGGCTTGTGCCGATGCATCTGTTGGAATTGTGCCATATAGCGGCGGCACGGGTCTTGTCGGTGGCCAACTCATGCAAGAAGGGCCAACTCCTGTTGTGCTCTCGCTGGAGCGGATGAACAAAATCCGCGCTGTCTATGCGTCCGAAAACGTATTGGTCTGCGACGCAGGCGTGATCCTTGCCGATATTCATAAGGCGGCCGAAGACGTGGGCCGATTGTTCCCGTTATCGCTTGCCTCGGAAGGGTCGGCGCGGATCGGTGGGCTGCTGTCAACGAACGCGGGTGGCGTGAACGTGCTGCGCTATGGCAACGCGCGGGCACAGTGTTTGGGGCTGGAGGTCGTGCGACCTGACGGATCAATCTGGCATGGGCTGACGCGGTTGCGCAAAGATAATACAGGATACGATCTGCGCAATCTGATGATTGGAGCGGAAGGGACTTTGGGCATTATCACAGCGGCTGCGCTGAAACTTGCACCGCGCCCTGTTGGCATCGGGGCGGCAATGATGGCGGTGAGTTCACCATCGGCTGCATTGAAATTGCTTGCTATGGCAGGTGAACGTGTCGGCGAAAGCATTTCTGCATTCGAGATCATGCATCGCGCGGGTTTCGATTTTCTGGCCGAAGTTGGGCCAGACATAAAACAACCATTTGGCGAGATACCAGAATGGTGTGTCTTGATTGATGTGGGGCTTCCCGCCGGACTGGACCCTCAGAACGCCTTGGAGGGCCTCTTTGAAGCGGCATTCGATGCGGGTCTCGTGACAGACGGTGTCATCGCGCAAAGCCACGCCCAAAGGGATGCGTTTTGGCATATCCGGGAAAGCATCCCCGAGGCCAACCGCCGGATCGGATCAATCAGCTCACATGATATCTCGGTGCCGCTGAGCGCCGCCGCTGCGTTTATCGCCCGTGGCAAACAGGCGTTAGCCGAAGTAGGTGAATTTAGGATCAATTGCTTTGGCCACCTGGGCGACGGGAACCTGCATTACAATGTTTTTCCCATGCAAGGCCACAATCGTGCGGACTATGAGGTGGAACGCCCGCAGGTTAAACGCGTTGTCCATGATTTGGTTCATGAGATGGAAGGGTCCGTCAGTGCGGAACATGGGATTGGGCGTTTGAAAGTGGCCGATCTGGAAAAATACGGCGATCCAGCAAAGCTCGCAATGCTGCGCGCCATTAAGGATGCACTTGACCCCAAGGGTATTATGAACCCCGGGGCTGTTTTGTCACAACGCCCATAACCTGAGAAGCTTCGCCTATCTTTTTAGGCCCTTGAATTGTATCCTGAAGGTCATTTTAGAAGGGGGCTCAACCAGTGGAAACGCGGTTTGTTCCGGCGCGGTTTTTTCTCATCGCGATCGTGCCGATTATTATTTTTGCGCAAGAGGCCGTAATTTCGGGTCAATTCCTGTCTGCTGATTTGCAGGTGCCTGTCGGCATCCTGCAAGAAGATCGCATCATACTCGAAACTGCGGGGCGGTTCCGTTTCTTAGGTGCGACATGGTTTTTTGCGGCCCTCGCGGGATTGGTTTTCGCGCTTGCCGTGCGTGATCTTTGCCAGCCTTTGCGCAAAGAAACCCGGCTGGCGGGTGCGCTTGTTTTGCTCGTGATCTTCCTGCTCGCGATTTCACCAACCATTAATTACATGCAAGAACCCGACGCGCTGCGCAATTATCACAAACTAGGTGGGGATCTTTTTGAGGCGGCATTGGGTCAAGGAACATTGCCCGGCTGCACTGTGCCAACAGATCGTTGGCTATTGGGGGTTTGCGGTGATGTGCCTGTGATTTCGCTTTTGAACAGGATGATGGATGTCACCAATGTCTTTGCGGGTCTTGGTGTTGGCGGGCTGATCGTCGGTATGATCCTTTGTTTGCAAGAGTGCGCTGACACAAAACTGGAGGCCAAGGCCGTGCAGCTTGAGCGCAATGTTTTGCGCATGCGCCGGCAACTTTATTTGTCAGGTTTGGTTCTGTCAGTGGGTATTTTCTTTGCCACCACCTGGATGCGCTGGCCTTTGCCGATGGTCGTGGGGGATGCAAGTGATGCTTACGACGCTGTCATAGCGGCGTCGCTGCTCTATACGGGGCTGTATTTCTCTCTTCTCATACTCAGCTTTTACCTGCCTGTTGCCATCATTCTTGATAGTCGCAAGAAAGCCTTGGCTGAAATGGCGGCTGGGCATGACACGCTCACGGAACACAAAGACCGCGAAGAATGGTTGAAATCCCGTGGCCTGCACGCTGACCCTACCGATTTCTTGAAAGCGGGCTTCGCTTTGGTTGCGCCAATCCTTGCGGCTTACGCGGGCAGCTTTCCGACCCTTTTCTAGTCTCCCTCAAAGCTGCACAGCGCATGCACATTCATGCCCAACGCCTCAAGCTTGGTGCGTCCGCCGATATCGGGCAGGTCAATGACAAATGCGCAACCGATGACTTCTGCGCCCATACGTTCGATCAGTTTGATCCCGGCTTCGGCGGTGCCCCCCGTTGCGAGCAAATCATCCACAAGCAAGACCTTTTCGCCGGGTTGCAGTGCATCATCATGCACTTCCATCGTGGCGGTGCCGTATTCCAGCGTGTAATCCTGCTCGATCGTTTTGCCGGGCAGTTTGCCTTTCTTACGGATTGGCACAAAGCCCAAGGAAAGCTGATGGGCAATGGCACCGCCCAAGATGAAACCGCGCGCCTCTAGCCCCACGACCTTATCAATCGCGAGCCCCGCGTAGGGATGCAAAAGCTGATCAATCGCCATGCGAAATCCGCGCGCATCGGTAAAGAGGGTCGTGACATCGCGGAACATGATCCCTTCATGCGGAAAATCAGGGATCGTGCGGATGTAGTCTTGGACAGTTTTCATTCGGGGGGCTTTCTAAAGGACACGGCCAGCAACGGCGTCGAGTTTTGCGACCAATGCAGGATCGCGTTGGTCGGGGGCTGTCATGACCGCATATTCAAGTGCACGGTCGCAGCCATGTGGGCAAGGTTGCCGGTCAATGCCTAATAAAGCGGGCAGGCGGCTGACAAGGTCTTGGGCCTTGGTCCCATTGCCTTGCAGTGTCTTGATCACGTCGCTGACATCAACCGCACCGTGGTCGGGGTGCCAGCTGTCATAATCGGTGACCATCGCGATGGAGGCGTAGCAAATCTCAGCTTCACGGGCGAGTTTCGCTTCTGGCATGTTGGTCATTCCGATGACGTGACAGCCCCATGCGCGGTAAAGCTTACTTTCGGCCATCGATGAGAACTGCGGCCCTTCCATTGCAAGATAGGTGCCGCCGCGATGTACCGTGATACCCGCAGCTTGTCCCGCTGTTTCGCAGGCATCAGAAAGGCGCGCGCAGGTTGGATGTGCGACACTGACATGCGCGACACAGCCGGTCCCGAAAAATGATTTCTCGCGTGCAAAGGTCCGGTCGATGAACTGGTCAACGATAACGAAATCGCCCGGCGCCATCTCCTCGCGGAATGACCCGCAGGCGCTGACGCTGTTTACGTCGGTAACGCCCATGCGTTTAAGTGCGTCTATGTTCGCACGGTAGGGTACCGTCGTCGGGGAATGTCTGTGGCCGCGACCATGACGCGGCAGAAACGCCATCTCGACCCCATCTAGGCGTCCGGTCAGAATGTCATCCGACGGTTCGCCCCACGGGCTTTCAACTGAAACCCAAGCGGGGTTTTCCAACCCATCCATATTATAAATGCCGGATCCGCCGATGATCCCAATCTTTGTATGCATGGTCTGCCTCGTCAAATCTCCAACGCCGACACTGAAACGGTTTCTTGTAAAAGTGAAGGCTTCGTTCAGTGCCAATGCGGCAACATCGCCAATTCGGGCAATCAAGAGGGGTGACAAGCGGCAGATGCTCGGTTAGTGGGCGTTCAAGTTCCCCTTAGACAGGATATCTCTATGGCCCGCGCCCTCTTGGCGAGTTTCGCTGACAGCCTTTCGCTTCGTGACCCCGATGCGCCACTGAACCCGCGCCAATTGCGGATTGAAATCCTGTCGGGATTGACCGTAGCGCTGGCTTTGGTGCCAGAGGCGGTTGCGTTCGCGTTTGTTGCGGGTGTCGAGCCGCTTGTCGGTCTTTATGCGGCTTTCATCGTAGGCATTATCACGGCTGTGTTTGGTGGCCGCCCGGGGATGATTTCAGGTGCGACGGGTGCGCTAGCTGTTGTTATGGTCAGCCTTGTCGCGTTGCACGGCGTTGAATATCTGTTCGCGACGGTCGTTTTGATGGGGTTGATCCAGATTTTCGTGGGCATCATGCGATGGGGTAAGTTCATTCGCCTTGTCCCACATCCCGTGATGCTTGGCTTTGTGAACGGTCTGGCGATTGTGATTTTCCTCGCACAACTAGGCCAATTCCAAGTGCCGGGCTCCGCAGAGGGCGGTGGTCACGGTATGGCCAACGGTGAATGGCTTTCCGGCGCACCAATGTATCTGATGTTGGGCCTTGTTGCCCTGACGATGGCGATCATTTGGGTGATGCCTAAGATCACGATGGCTGTGCCTGCACCACTTGCCGGCATCGGTATTGTCGCGGCCATCGTCATCGGGTTTGGCCTTGATGTGCCTTTGGTTGGTGATTTGGCCAGTATCGAAGGTGGATTGCCGCCTTTCCATATTCCGATGGTGCCGCTGACGTGGGAAACGTTTGAGATTATTCTGCCCTACGCGCTGATCCTTGCGGCTATTGGTCTGATCGAAAGCTTGCTGACACTGAACCTCGTGGGCGAAATGACCGGCAAGCGCGGCGGTGCGAGCCAAGAATGTTTGGCCCAAGGTGCAGCAAACACAGTCACCGGTTTCTTTGGCGGCATGGGCGGTTGTGCGATGATCGGTCAGTCGATGATCAACGTAAAATCAGGCGGCCGGACGCGCATTGCAGGCATTGCTGCGGCCTTGTTCTTGCTGGCGTTTATCTTGTTCGCCAGCGGTCTGATCGAACAAATCCCACTGGCTGCTTTGGTCGGCGTGATGTTCATGGTCGTGATCGGCACCTTTGCGTGGAACTCCTTGCGGATCTTGCGCAAAGTGCCGCGCACAGATGCATTCGTGACGATCCTTGTAACAATCGTGACAGTCGCGACTGATCTTGCGACGGCTGTTGTCGTTGGCGTGATCGTCTCGGCGCTTGCCTATGCTTGGAGCAACGCAACCCGTATTCACGCCATCAAGCGCGAAAGCCGTACCGAGGCTGGCGCGCAGGTCTATGAAATCCAAGGGCCGCTGTTCTTTGGCTCTGCCGATGGGTTCATGGAGATCTTCGATATCGACAACGATCCTGACGTTGTGATTGTCGACTTTGCTGGTAGCCGCGTCGCGGACCAGTCGGCTTTGCAGGCCATTGAGGCATTGGCGCAGAAATACGTCGACGCAGGCAAGGTCATTCAGTTACGCCACCTCAGCCGTGATTGTCATGAACTGTTGTCAAAGGCCGGCCACTTGATGGTCGATAGTGATGATGATCCTGACTATGCTCTGGCGGTCGATTACAGCGTCAAGACAGGGATCATTGGCGGTCATTAGTCGTCTGGACGCTCAAGGCTGAAGACTTCGCGGATAACAGAATAATCGCGGTAGCCGAGGCGTGTGAGCGGGTTGAACCTGCGCACATCAAACATGCCATCGACAAGACAATTGTCGCGCATATGCACGCCTGTCACTTCGCCAAAGACGGCAAAGTTTGCCTCACCGGGCAACTCTACTATTTTGGTCAATGTACATTCCAGCGTCGCGGGCGCGTTGGCGACGCGGGCACAGGCAATCGTCTCGCACTGCGCTTTTTCGATATCTGCGAGCGCGAATTCATCAATCTCGCGGTCCCACGTACCTGATGTTTTGTTCATGATATCGCGGGCTGCAAATTCAACGATGTTCACGGCAAACACGCCAGTTTCTCTGATGTTCGCAACTGAATCTTTCGTGCCGTCGCGATCAGCTTTGGTGCTCGTTGATGAAAACATCACCTGTGGCGGCACGTAAGCGACTGCGTTGAAGAAGGAATAGGGCGCGAGGTTATCACGCCCATCGGCACCCCGCGTCGCGATCCAGCCGATCGGCCGGGGCGATACGATGGCGTTAAAGGGGTTATGTGGCAGGCCGTGGCCATTTTTGGGCTCGTAGAACATCTTGCGACCTTTTCGTTCAGTTTTCCAACAGGTAGCTTGCGGCAAAGACCTTGGCCAGATGAAAGACACATGCAGCAAACGGCGATCACACTGGCCCAGGAAACCCCAGATGATTGGTGGGAGGTAGAGGCGCTTTATGACCTTTGCTTTGCGCCGGGGCGTTCTGCGCTGTCGTCCTACCGCCTGCGCGAAGGTGTTGCCCCCTTGGCCGATCTTTGCATCACGGCGCGCGATAACGACGGTATTCTGGCGGGTGCAGTGCGGAACTGGCCAGTGCGTATCGGTGATGCTGCTGCCGTATTGTTGGGGCCGATTGCTGTGCATCCGACACGGCAGGGCGAGGGGGCTGCGGCCCTTATGATGCAAGACTGCATTCGCTTGGCCCGGGAGGCCGGTTGGGCGCGCATGATGCTGGTGGGCGATGCGCCTTACTACAAACGGTTTGGGTTTGTCCCGTTGGTCGATGTCCATATGCCACCGCCCACAAATCCCGAACGCGTCCTTGGTTTGGCGCTGCAACAGGGCAGTTGGGACAAGGTCAAAGGCGATGTGAGACCTGCGCGCGATTGAAATCCTTGGGAAAGGCCCCCACTTCAAGCATATGACGGAACCAGATATCACCATGAAAGAGATCAACCCGGCAAATCCGCCCGCGCCGCTCACCGACGACGCACGTGACCGGATTGCCGCCCTTGCGATACGCCAACGCAAAGCAAATGGTGTGTTGATGTCAGCGATTAATTTTGTTGGCGGGCAGGTCGAAGATGGGCTCAAACTATTGCCCGCCGGGACACGCGAGCAGATTGACGAGATCGCGCGCGTAGCACTGCGCCAAAGCTTTGATGTGGCGAGTAAGTCGCGCACTGGCATGGGGCGCAATATCGGATCAGATCGCATCCACAAACTGTTGGGAACGTTATCAGGTGCTGTCGGCGGGTTAGGTGGACTGCCGACCGCGATAGCAGAATTGCCCGTTGCGACGACAGTGATCTTTCGGGCCGTGCATCACGTTGCAGTCGAGTGCGGCGAAGACCCGGATGCCGAGGAAACCAAACTAGAGTGTTTGGCCGTCTTTGGTGCGGGTGGTCCCGGAACGCAGGATGACGGCGTCGATACGGCCTTCATCGGGGCGCGGTTGAGTATTTCGGGTGCTGCGGTGAATGGCTTGATCAGCAAAGTAGCCCCACGATTTGCAGCCGTGTTGTCGCAGAAACTTGCGTCTCAGGCCGTACCTGTTTTGGGTGCAGCAGCTGGAGCTGGCACCAATTACGCCTTTGTTGATTACTATGTCCAAATGGCGCATGTGCATTTTGGGCTACGCCAGTTGGCACGGATCTACGGCGAAGATGCTGTTACGGCACATTTCCACAAAGTTCTGGCGGGCGCTCTGACGCCTCAGACCTGATAAACCAACCAATCAGCGACAGCCCGGCGGACGGATTGATCGCCTTTGGCAATCGCTGCATCCATCACGTCTCTGACCTCGTTCAGATCGACGCGCCTCAAAAGGTGCTTCACCGGGCCGACAGAGGCAGGGCGCATCGACAATGTCCGCAGTCCCAAGGCCGCAAAACAAAGCGCTTCGACAGGGCGCCCGGCATCCTCGCCGCAGAATGAAACGGGCGTGCCTGTCGCTTCGCAACGTGCAATGACATGTTTGAGGAACGCCAGAAAGCTGGTGTCGAGCGTATCATAACGTTTGCGTACGCGTTCATTTTCACGGTCAGCGGCAAAAAAGAACTGTTTGAGATCGTTACCGCCGATGGAAATGAAATCGACCTCCTCAAAGAACGTGTCAGGCGCATAGGCCAGCGACGGCGTTTCCAACATTGCACCGACTTCAAGCTTTTCGGGCAATGCATGACCAAGCTTGGTTTCGCGCGCGATGGCTTTGTCCATCTCGTTGCGCGCCGCACGGAATTCGCCGATTTGAGTAACGAAAGGGAACATGACGGCAAGCGGTCGCCCGTTCGCTGCCCGCAAAAGTGCCTGCAACTGCATCCGCAAGACACCGGGTTTATCAAGGCCCACGCGAATTGCACGCCAACCCATTGCTGGGTTGGGTTCATCGTTTGGCTTCATATAGGTCAGAACTTTGTCGGACCCGATGTCGAGCGTTCTGAAAGCGACGCGCCGGCCGTTTGCGGCATTCAGGACGCGCGAATAAAGCGCGGAAAGCTCTGCGCGGCGTGGCATTTGGTTGCGAATGAGGAATTGCAGTTCGGTCCGGAACAAGCCTACGCCTTCAGCGCCAGAGCCTTCGAGTGACGGCAGGTCTGCGATTAATCCAGCATTCATTTGTAAGGAAATCAAGTTACCACATTTTGTGGCGGCAGGTAGATCGCGGATCGATGCGTAGCGTTCTTGCGCGCGCGTTTGCATCTCGATCTTGTCACGAAACGCAGCCTGAACAGTTTCATCGGGCCGCAGGTGGGCGATGCCCTGTTCGCCATCGACCAGGATTGGATCGCCGTTCAAAGCTTCGCGGGTTACGCCTTTGGCATTGATGATCAAGGGGATCGCCCAAGCGCGCGCCACGATCGTCGCGTGGCTGCCGACAGAGCCTTCTTCAAGCACGATACCTTTGATTTTTTTGCCATATTCCAGCAATTCGCCTGGCCCGATATTGCGGGCTACAAGGATCGGGTTGTCGGGCATGTCGGCACGGGCTTCTGCCCCTTGACCGGTAAGAATGCGCAAAAGGCGGTTCGATAGATCATCAAGATCATGCAACCGTTCGCGCAAGTATGGATCGGTCGCCTTGGACATCCGGGCGCGCGAAAAGGATTGTTCTTTTTCGACAGCGGCCTCGGCAGATAGGCCGTTTTTCACATCTTCTTCCATCCGTTTGAGCCAGCTGCTTGAGTTGGCAAACATCCGGTATGCCTCAATGACCTGCATCTGATCGGCATCTGCCGAGTTGGCGCTGATAAGCATGTCATCGACGCCAGCGCGCAATTCATCGATACTTTCACGCAAGCGGGTCAATTCGGTTTCGGGGTCTTCGGAGATTGGATTTGTGACAACGACCCGCGGCTCGTGCAGGTAAACGACGCCTTCTGTCGCGCCCTCTTGGGCGACGGAACCACGCAGCATGACAGGCTGCTGGTGGCGTGCTGATAGCGCTGCACCTTCGCCAACAAACGCGCCCAATTCAGTCATCTCGGCGATGACCATTGCAACGATTTCCAACGCGTATATTTCGTCAGGCGTATACTCGCGCGCGTCTTTCGATTGCACGACAAGCACACCTGATACATCACCCAAACGCTGGATCGGAACGCCGCAGAAGGACGAGAACCGCTCCTCGCCTGTCTCTGGCATGTACCGAAATCCTTTGGAGGATGGCGCATCGGCGGTATTGATCACCGACCGGCTTTTGGCTGTGCGGCCTACAAGACCTTCGCCCAGTCGCATACGGGTCTGGTGGACAGCCTCTTCCTGCAAGCCCTTGGTCGCGCAAAGTTCCAGCGTTTCTGCATCGCGGAACAGGTAAATCGAGCATACTTCTGTGCGCATCGAATCCGCGATCAATGTCACAACGGAATCGAGCCGTGCCTGACCTTCGTTGTCAGCAGCCAAAGCCTCGCGCAGACGCCCAAGGAGCTTTCGACTTTCGCTTTCTAGCCGATGTGGCATGGACCCCCGCTATAGCAGGCGATCGTCAGTCACGATCAGCCTGCTTCTTCCAATTCAAAGGCATCATGCAGGGCCTGAACGGCAAGTTCCATGTATTTTCTGTCAATCAACACGGAAATCTTGATCTCTGAGGTTGTGATGACCTTAATGTTCACACCTTCAGCGGAAAGAACACGGAACATTTTTGCGGCAACACCTGTGTGGCTGCGCATGCCGATCCCGACAACACTGACCTTTGCGACGCCTTCGTCGGCTACCAGATCGTGATAGTTGATGTCGCCGCTGTCTTTGGCTGCCTGCATCGCCTTCTCGGCACGCATCACCTGATCTGTCGGGCAAGAGAACGTCATGTCGGTGCGTCCTTCCTCCGAGATGTTCTGCACGATCATATCCACGTTCACGCCCGCATCAGACAAGGGACCAAATATTGCCGCAGCAATACCCGGACGGTCCGCAACCGAGATGAGGGTCATTTTCGCTTCGTCGCGGGAATAGGCCACTCCGGCCACAACATTGGATTCCATGATTTCCTCCTCATCGCAGACCAGTGTTCCAGCGCTGGTCGATGGTTCTTCAAATGATGAAAGCACGCGCAGACGTACTTTGTACCGCATTGCCAATTCGACAGAACGGGTTTGCAAGACCTTTGCACCAAGTGATGCGAGTTCAAGCATTTCTTCGTACGAAATTTTGTCGAGTTTACGTGCTTTGTTCGTAATGCGGGGATCGGTTGTATAGACACCGTCAACGTCGGTATAAATATCGCAGCGTTCCGCCTCAAAAGCTGCGGCAAAAGCGACCGCTGTGGTGTCTGACCCACCACGTCCCAGCGTTGTGATGCGTCCCTCCGGGCTGACACCCTGAAAGCCTGCGACAACCGCGACCTTCATGCCCTCGCCGAATTTAGCGGTGATGTTGGCGGAAGGAATTTCCTCAATCCGCGCGCTGGAATGCGCTGATGTTGTCATGACGGGGACTTGCCAGCCTTGCCAACTGCGCGCCGGAATATCCATTTCCTGTAGACGCAGTGCCATCAGACCCGCCGTGACATTCTCGCCCGAGGACACAATCGCATCGTATTCGCGCGCATCATAAAGAGGTGATGTCTCATTCACCCAGCCAACCAGTTCGTTGGTTTTCCCTGACATGGCCGACACAATGACGATCACATCGTAGCCATTGGCAACCTCTAAGGCGACGCGCTTTGCGGCGCGCGCAATGCGGTCGAGATTGGCCACGGACGTGCCGCCAAATTTCATCACGAGCGTTGGCATGGGTCTTCCTACAGATGCATCTTTGATTAGCGCTTCCTTTAAGGCCCACGTAGAGGAAGGGCAAACATTTAGTAGGCGTGCGCCCGCCCGTCCCATGTCTCGAAACAACCAGTTGTTTCAAGGTTGAGGGCGGTAAAGCGATCAATCAGGCCCGCGGCGCTCTCTTCGACGCTTAAGCTAGCGCTTCCGCCGCCCATGTCCGTGCGGACCCAGCCGGGATGATAAATGCCCACTGCAATGCCTTCGGGTTTCAGGTCGGTCGCAAGGTTACGGCCCAAGTTGAGGGCTGCGGCCTTGCTGGCACGGTAGATATAGCTGTGACCCGATGCATGGGTGTGGGACGCCATCTGTGACGAGACAATCGCAATTTTTGCGTGGCGCGCGCGCCTAAGCAGCGGCAGCATGTTCTGGATTGTTAGAAACACACCAGTGACATTGGCAGCGAACGTGTCGGCCCACATCTGCGCAGGATAGCCGTCGTTTAGGTTTTCACCGCGGTCAAGAAAAACGCCAGCGTTGCACACCAGAAGGTCTAGCGCAGTATCGCCAAGCCTGCCAGCGAGCGCTTCTTGTGATGCAGGATCGGTCACATCCAACTGACGCATGTTCCCCGCATCCGCCGCACGATGGGTCCCTAAGACGGTGTGCCCCTTAGTGGTGTAACTTTCAAAAAGCGCATTGCCGATGCCGCGATTGGCACCAGTGATCAGAATCGTCATTTGGAACCCCTAATTTGTTTTTTTGCGCGGCATGAAGGGCAGGGGCACCACCGGGATACCGTCATCTACCAGCTTTTTAGCCTCGGCCAGATTGGCTTGACCGTAAATCGACCGCTCCGGGACGACACCGTCGTGCATATCACGCGCTTCCTTTGCAAAAGCGTCACCGACATAATCGGATTCCTTCTCAACCTTGTCCCGCATGGCGGCAAGTGCCGCTTCTGCTGGTTTTGGGACGCTGATCGCATTGGATGTGCTGACCGCGGGCGCCATAACGGTTTTCTTCACATCAGGCGAACCGCAGGCCGTGCAGCTGATCATCTTGGCCGCGACCAGCTTGTCAAACGCATCACCAGATTGAAACCAGCTTTCAAACTCGTGGTCTTGCGCACATTTGAGGTGAAATTTGATCATCTTTGCCCGTCATTATTGGATGTACCGGAAGTAAGCTTTCTATGGTGGCTTGCAAGTGCAGGTTACCTGCCGATCCTTTTGGGATTGAAGTTTGCGACGATCTGCTTCAGTTCCGGCTCGCTTAGTTTCTTGGCTGCTTTACGCAGGCTGAACCATTTGCGCCGGCGCTCTTTCTTTTCGGGCCATTTGCTATGGATATGCGTGACCTGAAGCGGATAAACCATCGTAATGATCGGCGCATTGTCGACCTTTTGTGGTTTGGCATAGCTGTAAACGCCAAGGCAGATGTCGACCGCTTCGCCACTGACACCGGCTTCTTCGAAGGCTTCTGTTGCTGCGGCATCGGCGGGTGTTTGTTTATGCATCGGCCAGCCCTTGGGAATGATCCAGCGCTTGCGGGCACGGCTAGTGACAAGGCAAACTTGCACCTTATTGTTCTTCACCCGCCAACAAAGTGCCGCAAACTGTGCGCGCACATCAGTTTTTCCGCCGGTGCGCAGCTTGAGTGGAAGCTGTCTTGCGACTAGTTTCGTCATGGTCCCGATCTGATTTTGGGTTACATCCGGCCTATGGCAAACGTTACGCAGAGCAAGGTTGGACGGGCAACCCCTTTCCCCCGATTTATCGGATCAGAGATTTATCGCCATTCCAGCTACGGGTCGTGGCATCCGTTGCGTGTCCCGCGTGTTTCAACGGTGATGGACCTTTCGCGTGCGCTGGGTTGGTTGACACCAGCTCAATTCATCAACAGTCCGCGGGCAAAACCATCTGCCCTGACAAGTTACCACACGCCGCAATATTTGGCAGCTTTGCAAGCTGCTGAGGCTGCGCAGTCAGTCAGCGATGCGGTGCGAGAACGTCACGGACTTGGCACGCCATCCAATCCTGTCTTCGCGGAAATGTACCGCCGCCCCGCAACGTCGGCAGGAGCATCCTTGCTGGCGGGAGAGCTGCTCAAACACGGTGGGATCATTTACACACCTGCGGGCGGCACCCATCACGGCATGCCGGACCGCGCCAATGGGTTTTGTTATCTCAACGATCCGGTCCTCGCCATTCAGTCCCTTCGTCGCAACGGTGCGACCCGCATCGCCTATATCGATATTGATGCGCACCACCCCGACGGGGTTGAACATGCCTTTGCCGATGACCCTGATACGCTGCAAATCTCTGTACATGAGGAAAACCGCTGGCCGCGCACGGGCCAGATCACGAATGTGGGCATTGGGCAGGTCTATAACCTGCCTGTGCCAGCAGGGCTGAATGATGATGATATGGCCTTGATCCGCGACCAGTTGATTTTACCACTTGTTGCGCATTTCAAACCTGATGCGATTGTCTTGCAGTGTGGTGCTGATGCCGTCACCGAAGACCCGCAATCACGGTTGACGCTTTCAAATAATGCACATTGGGCGATTGTTGCCGCACTTAAACCATTGGCGCCCCGTTACCTAGTTCTTGGTGGTGGGGGCTATAACCCTTGGTCTGTTGGTAGGCTTTGGACAGGTGTTTGGGCTGCGTTGAATGACTATGAAATTCCAGATCACTTGCCGCCTGCTGCGCAAAGTGTGCTTGGTGCTTTGTCCTGGCACGGCCTCGTGAAACAGCACCAACCCAAGCCGCATTGGATCAACACTTTGCGCGACGCGCCACGGTATGGCCCGATCCATGCTGATGTGCGGGAACGCGCTGCTTTGCTGGCACGGCGAAGCGCTGTTTGGGTCTAAGCTTGCATGCCTGTGACAACGCCCCGATAGTCCCCCCATGTTGCGATGCGCCACCTTTCTTGCTGTCATTCTAGGCCTTGCCGCACCCGCGGTTCGCGCTGAAGTCTTGGTCTTTGCCGCAGCCAGCCTCAAAGAGCCGCTTGACCGTATGGCTGCGGAATTTGAGGGTGTTGTCGTTTCATACGGTGGCAGCGGTACGTTGGCGCGTCAGATCAGCCTTGGTGCACCTGCGGATGTTGTTCTTTTGGCCAATTTAACTTGGATGGACACTCTCGTTGAAGGCGCGCATGTGTCGCCTGAAACTGTTGCGGATTTTGCAAGCAACGCGCTTGTCCTTATCGGTGCCGATGGCACGGCGCCGCTCCAGCTTGAGCAGGATGCACTTGTTCGGGCGCTAGGCGATGGTCGCATGGCCGTCGGCCTGACCGAGGCTGTTCCCGCTGGCATCTACGCCAAAGCAGCCTTGCAATCTTTGGGGCTATGGGATGCAACCAAGGACCGATTGGCCGAGGTCGATAGTGTGCGGTCTGCGCTGGCTTTGGTCATTCGCCGGCAAACACCTCTCGGGATCGTCTATGCTACGGATGTACGGATCAGCGACGCGGTGGTGACGCTTGCGGCGTTCCCCGCAGAAAGCCATCTACCTATCAGGTATATTGGCGCGTTGACCGATCATGAAAAGACAAAAGCTGCCGCATTTTTGGATTACGTGACTGGGTCAGAGGGTCAGGCGATCCTGGCCGAAGCCGGGTTCTTACCGCCTGTCGAGATCGCGCAATGACTGATGTTTTTGGCCCTCAGGAATGGACGGCAATTTTTCTGTCTCTACGCGTCGCACTGGTTGCGACGATTGCCGCGTTACCGGTCGCAATTTGGATCGCCTACATTCTTGCGCGCAAAACATTTCCCGGCAGGCAAATTTTGAATGGTCTGGTGCACCTTCCATTGGTCTTGCCGCCCGTTGTAACCGGATATCTGCTCTTGGTGCTGTTCGGACAACAGGGGCCGATCGGTGGATTCCTGCAACAGACGTTTGGCATATCACTCGCGTTTCGGTGGACCGGGGCTGCACTTGCCGCTGCGATCATGGCCTTTCCATTGATGGTGCGGGCGATCCGGCTTGGTTTTGAAGCGGTCGACCCGGGGTTAGAGGATGCCGCCGCGACGTTGGGCGCGCCGCGATGGCGGATTTGGTGCACGGTAACATTGCCTCTCATTGCTCCGGGTGTTTTGGCAGGTGCCGTTTTGGGTTTCGCCAAAGCACTGGGCGAATTTGGTGCCACCATCACGTTTGTTGCAGCAATCCCCGGCGAGACGCAGACGATCCCAACGGCGATTTACGGCTTGCTCCAAGTACCGGGCAGTGAACCGGCGGTGTTGGGCCTTGTGATCGTTTCAGTTGTTCTTGCGATGGGTGCCTTACTGGTGTCTGAATGGTTGGCCCGCCGTATGGCAAAACGATTGGGGCGCGCATGATCAGTGTCGCAATTCAGAAGCGCTTGGGTGATTTTCGCCTTGATGTGGCCTTCGACGCTCCGGCTGGCGTGACAGCAATATTTGGCCCTTCCGGGTCAGGTAAGACATCTGTCGTAAATGCCTTCGCAGGATTAATGCGCCCCGATGCAGGACGCGTCAGCGTTGATGACACGGTGCTGTTTGACGCGGCAAATCGTGTCGATCTGGCACCGCAGCGCCGCCGCATTGGGTATGTGTTTCAAGATGCGCGCCTGTTCCCGCATATGAGTGTCGAGCGCAATCTGCACTACGGTGGATCACATGATGCTGCGCGGATTATTGACTTGCTGGGTCTAGACGGGTTGCGCGACCGGATGCCCGCTGGCCTATCGGGGGGCGAACGGCAAAGGGTGGCGTTGGGCCGCGCGCTGATGTGTGATCCAAAAATGTTGTTGATGGATGAACCCCTTGCGGCCCTTGATGCCCCGCGCAAGGCCGAGATTTTACCTTATATTGAGCGTCTCCGCGATGAGGTTCAGATCCCGATCCTCTACGTGACACATGACGTGTCCGAAGTGGCCAGACTAGCCACAACATTGGTTATCATTGACGCAGGCAAGGTTGCGACTGCGGGCCCTGTTGGCAAAGTGTTGTCGCAGCCAGAGTTGGTGCCATTGTTGGGCGTGCGTGCCGCAGGTGCCGTATTGACGACGAAAGTCGCAGGCCGGTTACTTGATGATGGTCTGACTGAACTTGTATTCTCGGGCGGGCGTCTGATCCTGCCGGGAAATCTGGGCGTGCTGGGTCAAACGGTACGGATACGCATTCCAGCACAAGATGTCATCCTCGCACGCGAGGCCCCGAACGGCATTAGCGCGCTAAATGTGCTCCCGGTCGAGATTACGCGACTTGAGCAGGGACGTGGACCGGGCGTGATTGTCGGGCTGAAAGCCGGAGAAGATCCCTTATTGGCGCGGGTCACACGGCGAAGTGCGGACCGCATGGCATTGGCTGTTGGGCAGAACATATTCGCTATCATCAAAGCAACCGCCGTTGGCCCGCAAGACGTCGGAAGCTAGGCTTTTAGCGCGCGTGGTATCGCGGCCAGTGTGCGTTCGACGCCGCCCGCATGTTCGCCGTAGAACGCGGTGATCTGATCTGGTGCGACATCAACAGGTGTCATGATCGCAGCCAATAAATCTTCTGGCGTTTGCACATTCTGACACACACCCGCTGCAATGGCTTCGGTCGCAGGGTATTCAATCGTCCAGATGTGCGGCCCGACAATGACCGGCTTTTTGAGCGCCAAAGGTTCGATGATGTTATGTGCTCCTTTTTTGACAAAGCCACCGCCGATAACTGCGCGATCACACAGGCCAAGATAGAAATACATCTCGCCCATGCTGTCGCCCAGTAAGACATCGATATCGGGTGCAGGGTCGTTGAGTTGCAGAGCGTCATCGAAAAGTTCAGAGCGCCGCGCAAAGCGTCGCCCCGCCATCGTCAGAATTTGCGCCACCTCATCGAAACGTTCAGGCGCGCGTGGGACATAGGTAAAGAACACGCCATCAGTCTGACACATCATATCAATGTAGAGCGCATCCTCGCCTTCCACTACGCTTGTTAACGTAAAGCTTGGCCGCCCTTTGGTAAGTGCGTCACGGCAGTTTGCAGCGGCTTCCAAATGGTGCCGCGGGATTGGTTGATCGAACCGCAGTTCGCCGGTCACGTGAATATTGGGCAGGCCCGCTTGCGCAAATTTCTTCATTTGGCCGGACGATTTCACAAACCCGCCTGCAAAACCGCCGACCAACGCCGCTCGCAGGCCAAGCCCCTTTTGATCTTTGACAAAGCTTTTTTGAGGGTATTGGGCATTGCACATGAACAAAGGCACACCGTGTTTCCGGCAGGCCATGATCATGCGCGGCCAGATTTCGATTTCCATCACCAACCCGTATTTCGGCGCAAAGGTCTTTAGGAAACGGGCATAAGAAAAGCCGTATTCGAACGGCACCCAAATCGACTGCACTTGTCCCGCAGCGATCTCATCCGCGAATTCGCGTTCGGCTTCGCGTCTGCCAGCCGGCGTGAAATGTGTTGTGACGATCGTCTCACCTTCGGCCAGAAGCGCGCGGATCAACGGCGTAGCCGAGCGCATTTCGCCTAGCGACACGGCATGCACCCAAACGGGCTGATGCAGTGATCTGTTGTAGCGCCCAAATCGCTCGCCGATGTGTTTGCGGTAGAACGGGTCTTTCAGGCTTCGTTTGATCAGGTAGTACAGAACGACAGGCAGCATAACCCACCATAAGACGCTGTATGCGATCAGCGCGATGCGCAGCTTTCGGGGAGGGAAACTATCAACCATTCGAGTTGTCTAGCAGGTCAATCAGCCTTGTCGCCAGCGTATTGGTACGCAGGCTTGCCGCATCGATACATTGGTTGGCGTTGTGCACGATCTTGGCCAGATCAGTCTGGGCCAATGCAGCGGTAACTTCAGCGTTATTTATCACTAAGATGCTAGCATTTGCATTGTCCAGCATTGAAAAATCGCTACGAAAATTTGCCGTGCGCGGGCCGTGCAGGGTGGCACATTTCAATACTGCGGCCTCCCACGGGTTGTGCCCCTCAATGTCATCGAAAGTACCGCCGATTAAGACTGCTTTTGCAGTGCGGTAAACCAGCCCCAAGTCGCCCAGCGTATCACATAGCCAGACAGTATCTGACGCGTGCGGCATTTGGGCTTTTGACCATCGAGGGCCGGATAATTCCGCCAAGCTTTCGGGAAATCGCGGGGCGATGATCAGCAGCGCGGTTGGGTCAGTCATGCGCAAGGCCTGATGGGCGGCTTGCGCAATTGCAATGTCATCAGGATGCGCGGGGGCCGCAGCCCAGACAAACCGACCGGCGGTTTGTTTCCGCAACTGGCTGACTAAGGCGGCATCTGCTGCAAGGGCGGGGGCTGCAGGCTTCAATGACCCGGTAACGTCTGTTTTCGCGCCCAATCGCGTCAAATGCTGTGCCGTGTCCGTATCTTGGGCGGTGACCAAAGCCATCGCTTGATACAGGTCGCGATAGAGGGATCGCGCACGTTGATGCGATTTTGCAGATTTTGCGTTCATCCGCGCGGCGACCATGCATTGTGGGATACCACGCGTGGCAATATCGCTGACGAAACCAGGCCATAGGTCTTGTTCGACCCATACGCACAAATCCGGCTGAAAATGATCAAGAAAACGCCTGCGGAACTGTGGCGCATCAATTGGCAAAAACTGATGAACCGTGCGTGGAGGCATATTTTTGGCAAAAACCTCTGCCGACGTGCGCGTGGTGGAGGTGACTAGAAATGACAGATCAGGGCGTTGCATGCTGAGCCTGTCAATCAAACCACGCAACGATAAGACCTCCCCTAACCCGACCGCATGGAGCCAAATGACGGTGCCTTGTGGACGACTGACAAGGGTCACACCGCATTTTTCCTGCCAGCGTTCTGGATCTTCTTTTCCGCGTGCAAGACGGCGACGCAGGATGGGCCGTGCGATCAACGCGAATAGATAGCTTAGCCCCAAATATGCGCGCAATGCGATCCCGCGGCGCATGTCAGTCGGCGTTGTCATGGAATGTTTTTTGTAGCGAGCTTTGCCAGAATGCGTCCGACTGCAGAACCGTGGCAAACCTTTGTGATGCACTGCCGCCGCCAAAGGCATCATGGCGCGGATAGGTTTTGCCCCATTGCGCGTCCAAGAACTGTGCAATCGCGGTGTCGTCGGTGGCATCAGCAAAGAAAACGGAAGGCGATTTTGCGCGATTGGTTTGCCGTGTTCCAATATCCAATGACGGTAGCCCGATAAACGGTGCCTCGCGCACGCCAGCCGATGAATTCCCGATCATGGCGCTGGCGTTTTTCATCAACTCAGAAAAATGCGCAAAGCGCATTGAAGGCAACACGCGAAAGCGGGCTTCGGGCAGTTGCGCAATCGCGGCAAAGATCGCGGCAGAGCCAGGATCGTTGTTTGGCGCGATCACCACGTAATTCTTTCCGCTTTGGTTCAGCGCTGCAAAAAGCGTCTTCGCTTGCTCGGCCATTGTGTCTGCCTCGGACGTTACCGGGTGAAAAACGCAGATACCATACGCATCAAAAGCCAGATCATACCGCGATTTGACCTCTTCAAGGCTCACACCCGAAGGCCCTGCATGAAAATCAAGCTCGGGTGAGCCGATCGCATAGATATTCTGGGCATCTTCACCCAATGCCATCACGCGCCGTCCTGCATCTTCAGAAGATACAAAATGATGGCTGGCCAACTTGCTATTACAATGACGGTAAATCTCGTCGATGGTGCCCGACACCTCACCACCTTCGATATGCGCGCAGCGGATATAGTTGGTCGCACAGACCAAAGCGCAGGCTAGCGCTTCGACCCTGTCACCATGAATGACGACCAGATCAGGGCCATGTTCTTTAATGAAATCGGAAAAACCAGAGACTGTTTTCGCGAGAACCATGTCTTGTGGATCACCCGGCCGTTGATTGAGGAACTCATGAACCCCGACACCTGGCGTGCGGTGCACTTCCAGCTTGGTCAGACCATATCGGGCCAGCATGTGCATGCCTGTGACAAAGAACGAGACAACAAAACCAGCATCGCGTGCCGCCAGCGCAAGTGGTTCAAGCTTGCCAAAATCGGCGCGCGTTCCGGTAACAAAGAGAATTGAGCGCGACATGGCCATTCCAAAAGAAGAGAGGATCAGCTGCGCCGATCTTGATGTTGGCTGTCAGACTACCCCTCCCATTTGAGAAAGGGAACGGGCAGTGGATTTTTCGTCTTTGTGCAGTGTTGATAATTCGCGGTTCCTGCGAAAAGGAAGTCTGATATCGACTTGACCTCCTCTCGGCTGCTCCTTACTTGGTGTGCTCACGAGGCGAGTGGGCAGGTAGGTTATGCAGCGGATTGCAAATCCGTCTAGACCGGTTCGATTCCGGTACTCGCCTCCATTTCACGCGTTGCTCTCACTGCTGGCAAATGATGCGCTGCTTTCGTGAACGTCGCTGACGTGCGTTTCAGCGATTTGCGCATTTTGCCTTCGAAGATGCGCTGGCCAATGAGTTCTCAGAATTGCATGATGATTGTTGCCGCTTCATCGCATCTATGGCATCAAGCAGGAAAGCAACTGAACGAAAGAGTTTAGCGCGTGACTGACTACACTGCCCGCCGTACGATGATGGTCGACACACAGGTGCGTCCGTCTGACGTGACAAAGTTTCCGATCATTGATGCGATGCTTTCTGTACCGCGCGAAGCCTATGTGCCCGATGGTCTACGCGAAGCGGCCTATGTTGGCGAAAACCTCGACATTGGTGGTGGTCGCGTGATGCTAGAGCCGCGCACTTTGGCAAAAATGCTTGAGGTTTTGGATGTGCAGCCGTCACATGTCGCACTCGATGTGGCTTGTGGGCTTGGATATTCCACCGCAGTCCTTGCGCAGCTCTGCGACTTCGTCGTGGCTGTCGAAGATGACGAGGCGCGTTCGCAAGAGGCGCAGAGCATTCTTTCTGAACGTGGTGTCGACAATGCCGCCGTGATGACCGGACCGCTTGCCGCCGGATCAGAGAAATCGGGCCCTTACGACATTATCGCGGTGCAGGGTGGTGTGGAGCAAGTACCTTCGGATTTGACGGATCAGTTGAACGAGGGCGGGCGCATCGCATGTCTTTTTCTTGAAGGAAGCCTTGGCGTGGTGCGCGTGGGGCACAAGATCGACGGCATTGTGAACTGGCGCTTCGCCTTTAACGCAAGTGCACCTGTGCTGAACGGCTTTGAAAAACCTGCTGTTTTTGCACTGTAGGTGATCGACTACGCGGCGTGTCGCGTACCAAAGATAGGTAAGTAAGGGTATCGCATGATCAAACGTAGTAAATTGGCTCTTGTTGCACTTTGTGTATCACTCGTCGCGGCACCCGCAGCGAAAGCAGACACTCTCGCAGAAGCGCTGGCATCGGCCTACAATAACTCAGGCCTGCTCGAGCAAAATCGGGCGTTGTTGCGTGCTGCGGACGAAGGCGTAGCGCAATCTGTTGCGGCAACACTGCCCGTGATCAATTGGTCTTTGTCCGCCGACCGTACCCGCGTAGAATCTCCCATCACCGCGACATCGAATTCGGCTTTGGCGCGTATCAGCGCGGATCTGGTACTTTATAGTGGTGGCGCGAACCAATTCGCTATTGATGCACAAAAAGAGGTTGTCTTGGGAACCCGGCAAGCGCTGCGTGGTGTCGAACAAAATATCTTGCTGCGCGCAGTGCAGGCCTACGTGAACGTGCGAAGTACCCGCGAATTTGTGCAGCTGCGCCAAAACAACGTGCGTGTGCTGACACAGGAATTTCGTGCAGCGCAAGAGCGGTTTAACGTCGGCGAAGTGACGCGGACCGATATTGCACTGGCAGAGGCACGATTGGCCTCTGCAAGGAGCCTGCTTGCGGTAGCGCAAGGTGATCTTGCGCGTGCGGTTGAGGAATATGCGGTGGCCGTGGGTCGCACGCCTTCAGGTGCTGTAACAGTCAGCGCTGCGCCTGTTTCACGCAGCATGAGCGATGCCAAGGCCTTTGCCGTGCGCAATCACCCCAGCATCCTAGAGGCGCAGCATTCGGTTGCCGCCGCCGAGTTGAACATCCTGCGTGCCGAGGCTTCAGTGCAGCCGCGTGTTTCGCTCAACGGTTTTGTCAGCACCGATCAGGACTCTAACGAAACCGCGCAACTTGGTGTGACCATTGGTGGGCCGATCTACAATGGTGGGCTGATTTCAAGCCAAGTGCGCCAAACCCGCGCAAACCGCGATGCTGCCCGTTCAGGCCTCCATTTGACAATGCTGGGGGTTGAGCAAGAGGTCGGAAATGCCTTCGCTTCTTTGCAGGCAGCGCAAGCGCTACGACAGTCATCTAGCCAGCAAATTAGTGCTGCACGCGCTGCGTTTGACGGCGTTCGCCAGGAAGCAGCATTGGGGTCGCGTACAACACTGGATGTCTTGAACGCTGAACAAGAGCTGCTGGATGCGCAGGCTAATCGCATTGCCGCACAGTCAGATGAAGCCGTTGCGTCTTATGCACTCTTATCGGCTATGGGCCTGCTCACCGCGGATCATTTGAATTTGCCGGTGCAGCAGTATGATCCTGCCGCGTATTACAACCTTGTCCAAAACGCCCCTGTCGCGATTTCACGACAAGGTCAGGCGCTTGATCGTGTGCTTGAGGCGATTGGGAAAGAATAGCCCTTTAAGATTGTCGAATGAACACGTCCCAGTTGTTTGAACGTCCAACATCCGGTAAGCTACTGGTTGTGGGTGCAAAATTGGGATGAGCAGGATGTCCAAGACAGCACAACCAGATGAGATAGATGAGCTCGTGTCATCTGTCCGGGATTTTGTGTCGCACAAAGAGCCGCAACGCTCGCGTAAAGCCAAAACTACCGACCGTCTTGTCCTGACGGCGGAGCAGCTTATCGTGGAAGAAGAGCCGGTTGAGGAACCAGTCTTTATTGAGGAAAGTGACCCAATAGAGCCTAGCAATGTCTTGGTATTGGACACAAAAAAGAAGCCTGAACCGGTCAATTTAGAAGCGACGATTGCTGAACTGGAAGCGGCTGTCACAGCACAATCAGACGATTGGGAACCTGACGAAGGCGAGACTTTTGAACAATCAGCCTGGGCTGAAAGCGCGTTCCCATCATCCGATATCGATTCGCCGAAAGAGGTTGAAACTGCGGACGTTGAGCGGCAAGAACTCGCCGAAGCAACGATCGAAACTGATCTGGACGCAGATGAGCCTCCCACCGTTTTTCATTCTGAACCCGAAGCCGACCCTGAACCAGAGACACTGGCCGCTGCGGATATCCAAGAAAGCTTAGACGAAGAAGCGATCCGCGCGCTTGTGCTTGCTATCGTTCAAGACGAACTCGGCGGTGAACTTGGTGAGCGGATCACACGCAATGTGCGCAAACTTGTGCGGCGCGAGATTAACCGGGTGCTTGCCAGCCGAGAGATGGGTCTAAGTTAGTCTGCCAACCGCAGCAGTTGGTCGATATCCATATGGCTCTCGAGGTGATCAGCCAGTGCATCTAAAGTGGTTTCGACGCCTGCGGCATAGTCATGCTGCGTGACGGTTTTGCCAAGATTGCGAAGAAATGCTGATCTAAAGGCGTCGGCGCTAAAGAGTCCGTGCAAATAACAGCCCATAACGCGCCCATCTGGTGAGGTCGCACCCTCACCACGCCCGTCAAGTGACAACCAAGCCCTGTCGCAATCGGGCCCCTCGGTCTGTCCGATGTGAATCTCGTAGCCGGTGACCGCATCGTTTGTAGGGATATAAGTCGCGTTGGACAGCGCCAGTCGTTTTTGTGGCACCATGATAGTGCGTACATCTAGCAAGCCCAAACCGGCGACACGCGAAGGCGGGCCTTCTATGCCATCATCATCAATGATCTCCGCGCCCAGCATCTGATAACCACCACAGATCCCCAAGACATGCCCGCCCCGCCGCAAATGCGCTTGCAGGTCGACGTCCCAACCCTGCGCCTTGAAGTGCGCAAGGTCTGCGATGGTAGATTTCGATCCCGGAATGATAATCAGGTCGGCATCGCCGGGCAGGGGGCGTCCGGCATCGATGATCTCGACGCTGACATCGGGCGTTGCGGTCAACGGATCAAGGTCGTCAAAATTCGCAATACGGTTCAGGCGGGGCACTGCGATTTTGATCGCACCGCCTTTACGACTGGCAATGTCCATGACGTCTTCGGCCGGAAGTTTCCAAGCATCGGCAAACCACGGGATAATCCCAAGCGGCGCCCAGTTTGTGCGTGCGGCAATGATGTCCATACCGTCGGCAAAGAGCGTCGGATCACCGCGAAATTTGTTGATCGCAAACCCTTTGATCAAGCGCTCGTCCTCTGGCGGTAGCACGGCATGCGTACCAACAAGCTGTGCGATGACACCGCCCCGGTCGATATCACCGACCAAAATGACAGGCACATTGGCCGCGGCGGCAAAGCCCATGTTGGCTATATCACCCGCCCGAAGATTAACCTCTGCGGGGCTACCAGCGCCCTCGACAATCACCAGATCACGGTCCCTGCCGATGCGATCAAAGCTCTCCAACACTGGCGGCAACAGCTTAGCTTTTTGCTTGCCATAGTCGCGGGCCTTCATCGTGGCAAAGCGTTTGCCTTGCACGATCACTTGTGCGCCGATGTCTGTTTCTGGTTTCAGCAGCACAGGGTTCATATCAACAACTGGGTCTAACCCACAGGCCAATGCCTGTAGCGCCTGCGCGCGGCCGATTTCCCCACCGTCTGTTGTGACGGCAGCATTATTCGACATGTTCTGTGGCTTGAATGGTGCAACCGAAAGGCCGCGTCTGACGCAAGCGCGCGCAATGCCTGCCACAAGCATCGATTTGCCCACGTTCGAGCCTGCGCCTTGGATCATGATGGCCTTGGTCATTCCGCATCCTTTCAACTAGCTTGATAGGGGCGCAAGACGCGCGGGGAAAGACTATGAACACACCGGCGCATCTTATTTTCGGTCTGGCTGCTTTTGGTAAAGTTGGACGACCGGCAATCACGGCTGCGGCTTTGGCGGGCGCATTGATCCCGGACCTGAGCCTTTATCTGCTTTCAGGATGGCATTTGTTGATCCTAGGCACATCGCCATCGGTTGTTTTTGGCGAACTCTATTTTTCCGACGCATGGCAAAGTATCTTTCGGATCGATAACTCGATTATCTTATGGGGGATCGGATTTGCGATAGCGGCGATGTATAAAACCGCCATTGGTGTAGCACTATGTGGTGCCGCACTTATGCATCTTGGGCTGGATTTTCTGTTTCATAATGACGATGGGCGTGCGCACTTCTGGCCGCTGACAAATTGGATTTTTCAAAGTCCGGTCAGCTATTGGGACCCTGATCACTATGGGACGATTGTTGGCGCGGCCGAGGTTACAGTCTCGATGCTGTGTTGCGGTATTCTTTGGGTGCGCTTCAAAGGCCCGTGGATGCGCGGATTGATTGTCGCCCTTGGTCTCGCGGAATTCGCGCCTTTTGTTCTCTTTGCATTCATGTTCGCAGGACCCTGAAACGAAAAACGCGGCCCACCGGGCCGCGTTTTTAGCATAGCGTCGCGCTTTTACTTAAGCAGCGCGCGCCTCTTGCTCTGCCGCATTGCGGCGTTCGCTTTCTTCGCGTGACAGTGCAACGGAAGTCCGCACACCCTTGCCCACAAACTCCATCAAGCCACCAACAACCCGTTCGTTCGGGTCGATACCAGCACAAGACAGAACTTCGCGGCCATCACGGGACCTTGCCCAACGTGCAATCTGCTCTGGTCCGTTTCCGTATTTCTTGTCATCAGCAATCGCATCATCCAAGGCTGCCAATACGACAGCTGCGAAAAGCTTACGAGCACGGTTGCCTTGTTCATTGTTAAAGGCTGTACCGTCGACGAAATCTCTCATCATGCTTCCTTCTTTTTGCTCTTGTAGTCCCCGCGTGCGGGCCTTTATGCCCGTTCTAACGCGATTCGGGGGCGCTCTTTTGGAATGGCAGCCATGCGTTTTGTGCATGGCTCTTCCGTCCGACATATCACTAGGCTGTTGATCTTGTCAGGCCCCCACCCGCCAGATATAGGCTGCGGTCGAAACCATTCAACCTTTGTTAATAACCTAAGGCGCTTTGTCACATGCCCAAAATCAACGGTAACGAAATTCGTCCCGGCAATACTCTGGAACATGAAGGCGGGCTTTGGGCCGCTGTCAAAGTGGATCACGTCAAGCCCGGCAAGGGCGGCGCGTTTGCACAGGTTGAACTTAAGAACCTGCGCGATGGCCGCAAACTGAACGAGCGCTTCCGGTCTGCCGATAAGGTCGAGCGTGTGCGCCTTGATCAAAAAGACCAGCAGTTTCTGTTCGAGGATGGCGACATGCTGACCTTTATGGATAGCGAAACCTACGAGCAAATTGCGTTGCCTGCCGATATCCTTGGTGATCGCCGGCCATTCTTGCAGGACGGCATGACAGTCAAAATCGAATACTACGGTGAAGAAGCGCTAAACGTCAGCTTGCCGCAAAAGGTCACCTGCAAAGTAGTCGAGACCGAACCCGTTGTGAAAGGTCAGACCGCGGCAAACAGCTTTAAGCCTGCGACGCTCGACAATGGTGTGCGTGTCATGATCCCGCCGTTCGTGGGGCAGGACGAAGATATCGTCGTGAACACTGAAACATTCGAGTACGCCGAACGCGCCTAAGCGTCGTCTAATCTGGTCAATGTCGCGTCGCCTGCCTGCATCTCGCCTGTGGCGCGATCGAACCGTAAGAATGCGAGTGCCGTGTTTCCGGAAACCGTGTGTAGCGTGCCGACAGGTTTGCCGTTTGCTGTGATTGGGTCACCGGGAATTGCGTGTCCGTTGAGAGCCACTTTCGCCAAGCCTTTTTTCAGCACGGTCTTATGCTTCATCCGCGCGACGATCTCTTGGCCGACGAAGCATCCCTTTTTGAAGTCGACGCCGTTGATCGCTTCAAACCCTGCCTCAAGAACGTAGGTGTCGTCGTTCAATTCAACACCCGTCTTAGGAATAACGTGGGCAACGCGGATGGCATCCCAATCCGTTTGATCGCTGATATCTGTTGGGCCGTAAGCGCGCCATCCCAGTGCGCTATGCCTTGGGTCGGGGAATGATCCGTCTGGCGCCTCTCCAGTGCCGCGCGATACGACTAGGTCAGTTTGTTCAATCGTGACCGCGGCCCTGAGGCGGTACATCATCAGGCGCTGTCCCAATAGTTGCGCATGCGACGTTGCCACATCGATCAGGAAGCGATCTGGCTCACCGATGACAAAGAAGTCTGCTATGAACTTGCCTTGTGGCGTCAATAGCGCCGTATAGATGATCCCGTCCCTGGCTTTTTCCACGTCATTTGTCACCAAGCCTTGCAAGAACGACGTTCGGTCGTCGCCCGAGATGGCTATGACTGTCCGTTCAGGCATCATCTTGGCTTTCTGATTGAGAGAATTGCAGCCGGTGTAGGTCTGCATAAATTCCACCTTTCGCAATCAGCGTCTCGTGATCACCTTGGTCAACGACACGCCCTTGGTCCATCACGACAATGCTGTCGGCATTGCGAATGGTTGAAAGGCGGTGCGCAATCACCAGCGTCGTGCGTCCCGACGAAAGCTTCTCAAGGGCGGCCTGTACGACGGCTTCAGATTTGGTATCAAGCGCGCTGGTCGCTTCATCCAGCAATAGGATCGGCGTGTTGCGCAATAGCGCGCGGGCGATTGCGACACGTTGGCGCTGCCCGCCGGATAGATTGGTGCCGCGCGGTCCTGCAGGGCTATCAAGCCCGTTTGGTAGGGAAGGTAGAAAGTCGCTGACGTATGCTGCGTCCAGGACGGATTTGAGATGCTCTTCGCTGACATCTTCGCGCCCAAGCAGAATGTTGTCGCGTAGCGTTTCATCAAATAGAGCGGAATCCTGCGTCACAACCGAGAATAACCCACGCAGATCAGTCAATTGATACGCGTCAATGGCTTTGTCGCCAACACTTACCCGTCCATGGCTTGGTTCTATTAAGCGCGTGAGAACATTGAAAACGGTGCTTTTGCCAGCGCCCGATGCGCCGACCAAAGCCGTCGTCTTACCAGCCTCAGCCACAAAACTTGCCCCGCGCAAGACAGGCAAATCATCATAGTGAAGATGCACGTCATCCATTGCGATCCTAGGGGAGCCGGAGGGTAGTGGTTGAACAATCGTAGGCGATAGTATGGTCGGTTTGAGGTTAAAAATGTACTGGAGCCGCTCGACACTGGCCGCAGCCATTTGCCATTGACCGCTCATCAACCCAAGCCTACGCAGAGGGTCAAATGCCAGCGACATGGCAGTAAAGAAAGCCATGAATTCCCCGTTGGTCTTTTCGCCGGAAATAATTTCGGAACCGCCATAAATCATGACGCCCAAGAAGCCGATGCCGGTCATGATATCGATCAAGGCTGGAACCGCGGCCTGTCCAACTGACGTACGCACGCCAGCGTCAACGCCCTCGCCGATGAGCTGGTCGTAACGACCGGCTTGATAGGATTCCAATGCATTTAGTTTGATCGGGTTGATCCCATGAAACACCTCGTCCAAACGGGTCGAGATACGTCCGGCAATTTCGCGCGAATTGCGCGAACGGCGGCGGATGTAGGCTTGCACCATAAGTGATGGCAGGATCAGCAAAGGGATGCCGACGACGGCAATTAATGTCCATGCCCAATCGATCCAGATCGCGACCGCAAGAAGCCCGACTAACGATACAAGATCGCGCGCAACTGCTGTCAGTAAACTACTCCAAACGCCGTTGATGACACTGACATCACCTTGAACGCGTTCAATCAACTGGCCGGGCGGATGCACCTGAAAGAACCCGCTATCCAATTGCATCAGATGCCGTAGCAAATGCTTGCGCATTGCTGCCGCGGTAAGTTGCTTGATCAGTGACATCAAGATGCGTTGACCAGAGGACGTGATCGCGCGGACAAAGAAGATCCCCATGATCACGAAGCCCACGAAATAAAGGGCGTCAGTATCGCCAGCACCAAATACATCATCAAACATAGGCTGAATCATGCGGCTGATAAGCGCCAGCATCGATCCTTCGACCATCATCAAAGCGATAGCCGCAACGAGGAGCCACTTGCGATGGCGCAGGTAATCACGCCACAGCCACCAGAACAAAGTGAATGCAGATTGCTGTTGCGATTTATCAGAAGGTGCGACGGGCGGGGGCATCAATGGCCTTTTGGTTTGAGTGCTTGCAACGGTCTAATCGTAAATGGGGTTGCAGGGCAAGCTGGGCAAGGTTGACGCCACATTCGCCAACGTTAGTGTCCACCTAAAAGCACAGATGAAAGTTAATCCATGTCATTGTCACAAGGTCGTGCCTATTTGGCGATCCCCGGCCCCTCGGTCATGCCTGATGCCGTTTTGCAGGCGATGCACCGCGCATCACCCAATATCTACGAAGGCGAATTGCACGATCTAACCCATAGCCTTGTGCCAGACCTCAAGCATGTTGCGATGACAGATGCGGACGTGGCGATCTATATCGGAAATGGTCATGCGGCTTGGGAAGCAGCCCTGTCGAACGTCCTGTCCAAAGGGGACACAGTTCTGGTGCTGGCAACCGGGCGGTTCTGCGTTGGCTGGGGCGAAATGGCCGCCGGTATGGGCGCTTTGGTTGAGACGATAGACTATGGCGACGAAGCACCCATCGATCTGGCAGAGGTAGAAGAGGTGTTGGCAAATGACAAAGACGGGCGGATCAAGGCGATCCTTGCCGTCCATGTCGATACCTCTACCAGCGTGAAAAACGACATCGCAGGATTGCGCGGTGTCATTGATCAGGTCGGACACCCTGCGTTACTTATGGCAGATTGCATCGCGTCCTTGGGGTGTGACCGTTTTGAGATGGACGCTTGGGGTGTCGATGTGATGGTGTCTGGCTGCCAAAAAGGGCTGATGACACCAGCGGGCGTTAGTTTTGTCTGGTTCAATGACAAAGCGAACGCAGCACGCGGCGATTGCGTTACCAGCTATTGGGATTGGCGCCCAAGAGTGTCACCGGAGATATATTTTCAGTATTTTGATGGTACCGCTCCGACCCACCACCTTTATGGGTTACGTACCGCGCTCGATATGATCAAAGCAGAAGGTCTCGATCACGTGTTCGCGCGGCATGAGAAACTTGCGCAAGTCATCTGGGCCGCGTTTGAGCAATGGTCGACGCATGGCCCGATGCGGCTGAACATTGCTGACCCGGCCGCCCGCAGTCATGCGGTTACGTCGGTTGAGATCGGATCACCGAACGGAGACGCCTTGCGCAAATGGTGCGAGCATCAATGTGGCTTGACGCTTGGCATTGGTTTGGGGCGTTCGCCTGCGGATGCTTACTTTCGCATCGGTCATATGGGCCACGTCAACGCGCATATGATCATGGGGGCGTTGGGGACGATTGATGCTGGGTTGAAAGCGCTCGACATACCGCATGGCAACGGCGCACTTTCAGCGGCGGCTTCCGCGCTTGCGATGCGTGCTTAGGTGGACGTGAAATTGCCGATCCAGCGAAAGAAGCGGTGCAAACCATAAGCCGTTGCCACAACCCATAAGTAGCCAAATGCTGCGGCGATCACCCAAAAACCCATGAACAGGAACACCCAAAGTGTACCTAAGAACGCGTCTGTATAGTCTTCTACGGCTTGGATCGGCTGGTTCGACATGCAGTCCCTTTCGGCATCTTGGAAATGATACTCAGGTCTGCGTAAAAATCACCCGAATTTTTCGTGCGCGTCGGTGATTGCAGCAGGTAGGGCCGCTTCAAAGGCGTCTAATTGTGCAGAAGTGCCGCAACTGACGCGAATACAGCGGTCTTGTGGTGCAACAAATGGCATCCGCACGAATATCCCGTTTGCAACAAGATGGGCCAAGACTGCGCGGGCAAAATCACCGGATTGCCCGCAATCGATGGTTACAAAGTTCGTCGCAGAGGGCAATGGTGTAAGCCCGTTGGCATGCGCTATCTTTCCAATTCGTTGTCGCGCGGCTTTAATTTCGCTCTGAATGTGGCTGAGCCAAGCGGTATCTTGCAAAGCAGCCAAGGCCCCTGTTTGCGCAATGCGTGACATGCCAAAATGATTGCGGACCTTGTTGAACGCACTGATGACGTCTGGGTGGCCTATGGCGTAGCCGACACGCGCGCCAGCCATGCCATGCGCCTTTGAAAACGTGCGCATGCGGATGACATTTGCCGCACCCGTATCGATCGCAGGCGCCGTGCCGTCGGGTGCGAGATCAATATAGGCTTCGTCAAGGACCAGCATGCAACCCTCAGGCAAGCGGTCAATCATGCTCTGGATGATGTCGGCTTGATGCCAGCTTCCCATCGGATTGTCCGGATTTGCAAGATAGATCAGCTTTGCTGAAACCTCAGCCGCCTTTGCAATCAGCGCATCGGGATCTTCGTGATCACCCTGGTAAGGCACCATATGAAGATCGCCACCAAAGCCCGCGACGTGATAGTTGAACGTTGGATAAGCGCCCGCTGATGTCACCACAGCATCGCCTTGGCCCACGTAAAGACGCACCAAAAGCCCCAATAGCGTGTCGATGCCTTCGCCAATCATGATGTTATCCGCGGAAACACCATGATGTAATGCCAAGGCGTGGCGCAGATCATAACTTTCAGGGTCACCGTACATCCAAACCTCGGATGCCGCCTTTTCCATGGCCGCAATCGCGTTGGGCGAGGGGCCAAAGGCGCTTTCATTCGCACCAAGGCGGGCTGCAAAGCCGTGGCCCATCTGGCGTTCTTGGGTCTCTGGGCCGACGAAAGGAACAGAGGCAGGCAATGATTGGGCGAGGGCGGTCAATTCAGGTTTTCTCATGCGCCCAGATAACCGGGTGCTTGAATTTTGCGCAACCGTTCATATATGAGAATCGTTCGCAATAAAGGATGGCCCCGATGAAAATGAGTAGACGCGGATTTTTAGCAAGTACCGGGGCCGCCCTTGCCGTGCGATCCGTGCCACAGGTTGCCAGCAAGGTCGGTGGACGACGGATATTAACGCTAGTCTATGACAAAGCGCTGGGCATGATGCGCGCGATTGACCGGGTTGTGCCTTAAGGGCGGTCCGCGGACCGCCCCAATATCACCCAATCTCTTCCAACCGTGCGATTGCTGCCTTCAGCTGCGCCTCTTCGTTCTCACGTAGTGCAAGGTTTGCTTTCGCTTCCGCCACAACCTCATCTGGGGCAGACGCCACGAATTTGGGGTTGTTCAGGCGTCCGCGCAGACCACCAAGCTCTTTACCCAGCTTCTGCATGGTCTTTTCCAAACGCGCGATTTCTTCAGCGACGTCGATTAGGTCGGCCAATGGAATACCAAAGGTGCCACCCGACATCGGGATGGTGACGCAGCCTTTGGGGAAATCATCGACATGGGCAAGGCTTTCGATCCGCGCAAGGCGTTGGATCAGGACATGGTTGTTGTCCCATGCAGATTGTCCCTTGGCATCCAGACCACTGACCAACAGCGGCACTTTTGCCCCCGCGGGCACATGCACCTGAGCACGCGCCGAGCGGACGTTGTCAATCAGGTCAATGACCCAATTCATTTCGCGATCTGCGTCTGCGTCCACCAGTTCGCTGGCGGTGTAGGTCGGCCAATCGGCGTGGACGAGCATTTTGGCGCGGTTGGCAGCGAGCCCCCATAATTCTTCGGTAATGAATGGCATGATCGGGTGCAGCAGGATCAGGCATTGGTCCAGCACCCAGCGCAGGGTCTGCTCTGTCTCAGCCTTCGCCGCTGCATCATCGCCTTGCAGGATGGGTTTTGAAAACTCCAGATACCAGTCGCAGACCTTGCCCCATGTAAAGGCATAAAGCGCGTCGGCGGCGTCGTTGAAACGGTACGCCTCCATCGCCGCATCGACTGTTTCGCGGACCTTGCCTGTCTCGCCGATGATCCATTTATTCAGCGTCTGTGTTGCCTTTGGCCGCACCGCGTCGCCGGGGTAGGCGATTTCGTAATGTTCGGCAAAGCTGAACGCGTTCCACAGCTTCGTGCCGAAGTTGCGGTAGCCTTTGATCCGATCCTCAGAGATTTTCAGCACACCACCCAAGGCCGCCATCTGCGCGTTGGAAAAGCGCAGGGCGTCAGCGCCGTAAGCGTCGATCATATCCAGCGGGTCGATGACGTTGCCCTTGGTCTTGGACATCTTTTCGCCTTTGGCGTCGCGGACCAATTGGTGCAGATAGACAGTGTGGAACGGGTCTTGTTCCAGCACGGCTTGGGACATCATCATCATGCGGGCGACCCAAAAGAACAGGATGTCTTGGCCGGTAACAAGGACGTCGCCGGGGAAGTATTTCATCGCCTCGTCCTCAGCAGGCCAGCCGAGAGTGCCGAACGGCCAGAGGCCAGAGGAGAACCATGTGTCGAGGACGTCAGGGTCGCGGGAAATAACAATTCTTTGCTTATCGCCAGTTAACCCAGCAGCAACGCCAATCGGGTGGGCCTCTTTTCGTTGTCCGGTGTTTGCTACAAACGAGTCACTGTCTATAGCCGACACAGCAAAAGCCGATCCATAATACTCTGAAGCCAAAGTTTCAGCGGCGGCTTTATCCTCGGCGCAAAAGGCTTTCCTCTTTTCGAAGTTTAACTCTGAAAGGTTGTCGTCACTCAGGAGCAGGTCATTTGACTTTGAGGGCCCATACCAAACCGGAATCTGATGCCCCCACCACAGTTGGCGTGAGATACACCACGGCTCGATATTCTCCAGCCAGTGGTAATACACCTTCTCGCCGCTTTCCGGCATGATCTTTGTGCGGCCTTCCTTGACCGCATCCAGCGCGGGGCCAACGATCTGGGCCGTGTCGACGAACCATTGGTCGGTCAGCATCGGTTCGATGACGACCTTTGAGCGGTCGCCAAAAGGCTGCATGATCTTTTTGGCTTCGACGTAGGGCACGGTCGTTTCAACCTCTTCGCCCTCGTCGTCCTTGACCATCTGCGTGGTCATCACCGCGTTACCCTCAGCCGTGATATCCGCCACCACGCGTTTGCGCGCCTCGAACCGGTCCAGCCCGCGGTATTCCTCGGGGACCATGTTCATCGCGGCGATCATCGCCTCGTCGAAGTCTTGTTCGCCGTTCGCAATCGCTTGGGCCGTCGCGGCCTCTTCAACATATGGCTTCCCATCAGCGCGCATCGCCCCTTTGGTGTCCATCAGGTTGTACATCGGGATGCCGCCACGCTTGGCGACTTCGTAGTCGTTGAAGTCATGCGCGCCGGTGATTTTCACCGCACCAGACCCGAAGTCCATATCAGGGTAGGGGTCTGTAATAATCGGGATCAGACGACGCTGGTCTTTCGGCCCAACAGGAATTTCGCACAGCTTGCCGACGATAGGCGCATAGCGTTCGTCGTCTTTGTGCACGGCCACCGCACCGTCACCCAGCATGGTTTCGGGGCGGGTTGTCGCAATGGAAATGTAGTCACGTGTCTCGCGCAGCGTGACGTTGCCGTCTTCATCCTTCTCGACGTATTCATAGGTCTCGCCGCCCGCCAGCGGGTATTTGAAGTGCCACATGTGGCCGTCGACTTCGATGTTTTCGACCTCGAGGTCGGAAATGGCAGTCTCAAAATGCGGGTCCCAGTTGACCAGACGCTTGCCGCGATAGATCAGACCGTCGTTGTACATTTTGACGAAGACTTTAAGCACCGCGTCATGAAAATTGCCGGGCTTTTCGCCTTCAGGCGCGCTTTCCGCACCTGACATGGTAAAGGCCGAGCGGGACCAATCCATGCTGTCGCCCAAGCGTCGCGCCTGCTGTTCAATCGTGCCACCTTTGGCGGCTTTCCATTCCCAGACTTTTTCAAGAAACTTCTCACGTCCCAACTCAGTGCGCTTGGGCTGTTGGGTCTCGGCAAGATCTTTTTCGACCATCAGTTGGGTGGCGATGCCTGCGTGATCCAGCCCCGGCTGCCACAGCGTGTCATAGCCCTGCATCCGCTTCCAGCGGGTCAGCATGTCCATGATCGTATGGTTGAACGCGTGGCCGACGTGCAAAGAACCCGTCACATTGGGCGGCGGCAGCATGATGCAAAACGTCTCTTCGCGCGATGCGTTTGCACCTGCTTTGAACGCACCGCTTTCTTCCCACATCTCGTAAATGCGGGCTTCTGCTTCGCTTGCGTTAAATGTCTTTTCCATTGCCATCTTGCATATCCTCGGACCACTTGGCCTCTCTTTACGGATATGCGCGGGTAAGGAAAAGGGGCCAGTCTAGCCTTGCGCCGTCAAAGGCACGCGCACGCCCGTTTGGATCACATCACTATCATAGGGTGTGCGGGCAAAAACCTCTTCGACGCGGGGCGCGAAATGCGACAGTGGCAGGGTGTCATAGGCCGGATCAAAAGAGCTTTGATCCCAGCGTTCACAAAAGACTGCACAGTCGTCAAAGTAAGGGCTATCGCGATAGGTTTCACGCTTTTCGGGGTTCGCGCCGACATGTTCGCCGTAATAGATAAGTTGAAAATCACCGTGTTTTTCAACGACCCAAGTGACTTGCTCGCGCACAAACGGGCGCAGAATACTGGCTGCGTATTCGTCGTGATTATAAGGCGCGTAAATATCACCGATGTCATGCAACAAAGCCGCGACAATCCAATCAGTGTCAGCGCCATCACGTTCGGCGCGTGTCGCGGACTGCAATGAATGTCCAAGGCGGGTGATCTGGTAGCCTGACAAACCTTCATCGAGGCTAACCATCGCTGAAAGAAGACGTCCGGCCGTGCCTTTGGTGTACGCCACCTCGTGTTCGGTCAGGAAATCGTAATCCTCTTTGTCGCCATCTTTCATGGCAGTGAATTTTACTTGGTCCAAATGACTGATCTCCCTCAGCTGTTTTTCGCAGTTTGGGCAATGAATTGCGACATGTCTTGTTTGACACCGACCTTTGTCAGGGCCGTAGCGCGATCGTGCTGGACACGGGCAAAACGACCGCTAGGGTTTAGTCGGAAAAGACGATGAGGGAATGATGGAAAAGTTTGGCAAAAGCCAGTCGGTGACACGTGTCGAAGACGTGCGCTTTCTAACTGGGCACGGGCGCTATGTTGATGACATTGCGCCCGAAGGCGCGTTTTACGCTTATTTTCTCCGCTCTACTGTCGCGCATGGTGAAATTACCGAGCTTGATGTGGCCGATGCGCGCGAAATGCCGGGCGTGCATTTGATTGTCACAGCCGATGATCTGGTTGCCGCAGGTGTGAAACTTGGCTTGGCCGGGACAACGGTCAAGAACCGTGATGGCACACGCGGTGCCGCACCTTTGCGTCCGATGTTGGCAAAAGGACGCGTGCGCCATGTCGGTGAAGCTGTGGCAATGATCGTTGCCGAAAGCATGACGGAGGCCAAAGACGCCGCTGAATCGATCCTTTTGGACATTGATGACCTACCAGTTCACGTGGACTTGGCCATTGGCGGCGAGGCCATCCACCCCGAGGCCCCGGAAAATCAGGCATTCGATTGGGGTTTGGGCAATGAGGCGGCAACCAAGGCCGAAATCGAAAAGGCCGCCCACGTCGTCACCGCCCAAGTCTTGGACAACCGTGTCATCGTAAACGCAATGGAGCCGCGCGGTTGCTATGCCGAGGTCGTTGACGGCCGGTTGCATGTTGCGTTCAACGGCCAAGGTGTCTGGGTCACGAAAGCTGATCTTGCGCATCACTTCGATCTTGATGCCGCCGATATCCGCGTGACCAACCCCGATGTTGGGGGCGGCTTTGGCATGAAAGCCATGCGTTATCCTGAACCATTTTGTGCCGCCCATGCCGCGCGCGTTCTTGGACGCCCGATCCGTTGGATGTCTGAGCGGACAGAGGCAATGTTGTCCGACACTGCCGGGCGTGATTTGACGACGGCTGCAACACTTGCCTTTGATGCTAACTATCGGATCACTGCGTATCATATTGATACAGTTGCAAATATGGGCGCTTATAATTCGCAGTTTGCGCAACCGATCCAGACCGACCTTTTTTCAAAAGTGCTGATGGGCACCTATGACGTCCAGACTGCGTATATGCGGACGCGCGGCATTTACACAAATACCACGCCCATTGACGCCTATCGCGGTGCAGGTCGCCCCGAAGCGATTTTTGTCTTGGAGCGGATCATGGATGAAGCGGCGCGACAGCTTGGCGTTGATCCGTGGGTCCTGCGGGAAAAGAACTTTATCGTGCCGGCCCAGTTTCCTTACACGACTGTGAGTGGCGTCACTTATGACGTTGGTGATTTTGCGATGGTTCTGGCAAGTGCGGGCCGCGAGGCTGATCGAGCGGGTTTTGCCGCGCGCAAGACAGCCTCAGCAGCGCAGGGTAAACTGCGCGGGCAGGGCCTGTGTTATTACATTGAGAGCATCCTAGGTAACCCGTCCGAGACGACTTCGGTTGCATTCACGGATGAAGGTGCCACGATATTTGTCGGTACGCAGTCAAACGGGCAAGGCCATGAGACGGTCTATGCGCAGTTCTTATCGGATCAAACAGGTATCCCTGCCGATCAAGTCACAGTGGTGCAAGGCGACAGCGACCAGATCGCGACGGGTGGTGGTACAGGCGGGTCCCGATCTGTGACCGTGCAGAACACGGCGACCTTGGCGACCGTCGATGTTATGAAGGACAGCTTTGCGGCCTTTCTGGCGGACGCCGAAGGGGTCGATGCCAGTGCTGTCAGCTTTGATGATGAACGCTTTCGGATTGCAGGATCGAATTTGACGCCGACGATGCTTGAGGTGGCGGACATGGCGCGCGCGGCTGGGCGTGAGGACCTTCTGAGCCATACTGCGCGGATCACATTGGACAATCGCAGTTTCCCAAATGGCGCACATGTTACAGAGGTCGAGATTGATCCAGAGACCGGCGTCGTCACGGTAGATCGCTACACGGTGGTGGATGATTTTGGCAATCTTATCAATCCGATGCTGGCCGAGGGACAAGTCCACGGTGGTGTTGCCCAAGGCATTGGGCAGGCCCTGACAGAGCGGGTTGTCTTTGATGAAGACGGCCAATTGCTCACGGCGAGTTTTATGGACTACGGCATGCCGCGTGCGGATGATGTCCCCATGATTGGTTTTTCAACGGAATGCACACCATCGCTTTATAACCCGATGGGTATGAAAGGCTGTGGCGAGGCTGGTACTGTCGGTGCATTGGCCGCCGTCACGAACGCGGTCATCGATGCGCTTTGGGATGTCGGCGTGCGCGAAGTTGAAATGCCATTCACTCCGCATCGCATCTGGCAACTGATCGAGAAAGCAAAGGATGACAGTGCCGCTGCGTGATTGGTTCTTTGGGCTATTTGGCCGCCGTGCCCGCACCGAAGAAGGTGGGATACGCAGGCGGGGGCCCGCCACGCATGTCGTTATTTTGGATGGCACGATGTCGTCGCTTCAGCCGGGATGCGAAACGAACGCAGGACTAACCTTCAAACTCCTTAGCGAAGTCAGTAAAACAGCCAACCTTACCGTCTACTACGAAGCAGGTATCCAATGGCGAGATTGGTCTGGCACATGGGGTGTGATGACCGGCAAAGGAATTAACCGCCAGATTGAACGTGCGTATGGTGTCCTTGCATCGCGCTACCGCGACGGTGACGAGATCATCTTGGTTGGCTATTCGCGCGGGGCCTATGCGGTCAGGTCCTTGGCGGGGGTTATCGATATGGTCGGGTTGGTGAAATCTGACTGCGCGACGGTGCGCATGGTCAGACAAGCCTACCGTCACTACAGGGTTGGCGCACGCAGCGAGGCCGCACAGGCGTTTCGCGACCATTACTGCCACCCGTCCGTCGATGTTGAAGCCGTCGCCGTTTGGGACACGGTCAAGGCATTGGGGATGCGATTGCCTATCGTTTGGCGCTGGGCGCAACCACAGCATGATTATCACAACCATGCTTTAGGGGACCACATCCGTAACGGTTTTCATGCGCTTGCCCTTGACGAGCAACGCGAAGCTTATGCGCCTGTGATGTGGACACCGCCACCGGAATGGAAAGGCCATATTGAGCAGGTCTGGTTTCGTGGCACCCATGGGGATGTCGGCGGGCAGATCCTTGATTTTCCACAAGCGCGGCCTTTGGCGAATATACCGCTGGTCTGGATGTTGGGACGGTTGTCGGCGTGTGGTGTTCCGCTTCCTGATGGTTGGCAAGCGCGTTTTCCGCAAGATGCCAATGCTCCATCGATGGGCCGTTGGTATGGATGGGCAAAGGTTTTCCTGTCTCGCCGCAAGCGGATCGTCGGCAAAGACCCGTCAGAACGTATTCACGAGAGCGTCACAGGTGAAGAACCCGACGTTTCAGTCGCCCCGCAGCTTCATAATCAGACAAGTGGCTGAACCCGTCGCATAAAGCTTGCCGCTCACAGCATCGGTGATCTTGCCGCGTGCGACACCGGTTGTGCGACCGGCATGATCAATTTCACCCGTTGCCAGAACGTCTGCGCCTACTGGGATCGTGCCCAGCAGGTTCACCTTGTACTCAAGTGTTGTGTAGACAGACCCCTTTGGGGTCATCGTCATAACAGCGCATGACATGCAGCTGTCTAGCAATGTGCCGTACCATCCGCCATGCACGCCACCCGCTGGATTGGTGTGGTGGAATGTGGGTTTTCCGCGAAACACGACCTTGCCTGCTTCAAGTTCCTCAAGCGAATAATCCATGATCGCAGATATCGGCGGGCGCGAGACTTTGCCGTCTTGCATCGCTTGCATGAATTCCAGACCCGACATTGACAGCGTTGTCTCAAGATCAGGCATTTGGTCGGGGGTTGTTGCAGTGAACATAGGGCCTCGGGTGATGTTTGCCCAAGGCTGGCGGCTTAGGCTACTTTTTGCAACTGCCCTTTTGGCGATAAACCAAGAGCATGGCAGACATCGCGGGTCAGTTCAGGACGATTGAGCGTGTAGAAATGCAAATGCTCAACGCCGCCCTGCAACAGATCATCGCAAAGCTCAGTCGCAATCGCAGTGGCCAGCAGGTCAGTTGTGCCCTCGTGGGTCGCATGCCGAAAACCATCTGCAATCACTTGCGGGATATGGGCACCACACTGCTTGGCAATGCGCTGCGTCCCGGTCCAATTGGCAATGGGCAGGATGCCTGGGATGATGGGCGCGGTAATGCCAGCTTTGACACAGTCATCACGAAACCGGAAAAACGTTTCTGCCTCAAAGAAGAACTGCGTGATGGCTGATGTCGCTCCGGCGTCGATCTTGCGTTTGAGGTATGTCACATCTGCTGCATGATCTGCGGCCTCGGGATGCTTTTCAGGATAAGCGCCAACGCGTATATTGAATAAACCGGTTTCAGCCAAAGCAGCGATGAGGGCGACTGAATTATCAAACCCCTGGGTGTGTGCTTTGAACTTGCCTGACCCTTTTGGGGGATCACCGCGCAGCGCTACGATGTCGCGAACGCCCGCGTCTGCGTAGCTTTGTGCAATGGCCAGCGTCTGGGGCTTTGTCGCGTCCACGCAAGTTAGATGCGCCGCGACTTTCAGACCGCTGGTGTTGTGGATGGCACACACTGCTTCGTGCGTCAGTTGCCGTGTCGTACCCCCGGCACCATAAGTGACAGAGACGAATGAGGGATCAAAATGCGCCAATGTGTTCACGCAGTCCCACAAACGGAAAGAGCCTTCAATCGACTTGGGCGGGAAGAATTCAAATGAAACGGATGGGGCGGTCATGGTGCATACCTCTTGCTTGCCATGGATTTGTTCCATCTCTATTAAGCTGAAGCAAATTCATAAAGTTCACTAAATTAATGAAAGTGGCTCATATATGCATATCGAGTTTCGGCATCTGCGCACCATAAAAGCGATCCACGATACGGGTGGCTTGGCGCGCGCGGCGGATCAATTGAATATCACACAGTCCGCATTGTCTCATCAGATCAAGGGGATTGAGGACCAGGCAGGCGTCGAACTTTTTGTGCGGCGGTCAAAGCCGCTAAAGCTCTCTGCGGCGGGTATGCGTATGTTGGCAGCGGCTGAAACCATCTTGCCGCAAGTCGCAGCGCTGGAACAGGAATTTTCAGGTCTTGTTGCGGGGAAATCGGGGCGATTGCATATCGCGATTGAATGTCATGCATGTTTCGAATGGCTGTTCCCTGTGTTGGAGCAGTTTCGCAAAGCTTGGCCCGATGTCGATGTTGATATTCGACCGGGTCTTGCCTTTGATGCGCTGCCTGCATTGCGCAAAGAAGAGGTTGATCTGGTCGTGTCATCAGACCCCGAAGAGATAACCGAGACTGATTTCACACCTTTGTTTGACTATGAGCCGGTCTTTGTCGCCGCTGCTTCGCACCCATTGGCACAAAAAGATGTGATTGAGGCCGAGGATTTTCGCGGTGAAACCTTGATCACCTACCCCGT
Organism: uncultured Paracoccaceae bacterium; assembly: GCA_947488605.1. GTDB lineage: Bacteria > Pseudomonadota > Alphaproteobacteria > Rhodobacterales > Rhodobacteraceae > Yoonia. The sequence goes on from CANKZJ010000004.1 coordinate 364,945, forward strand.
TGATCGTGCGCGACTTGATGTCTTTTCACAGCTTCTGACCCCCGCGAAGGTGGAACCCGCAAACGTGAGGCAGGTCGAGTTGACAGCTGTCATTTTGCTTTTGGTCGCATCAAATCGCGGTGTCGCGGTTTTGCCGGATTGGGTGGTTCAACAGGTGCGTTACAGCTCGGATTATATCACCCGCCCTTTGACCAAGGATGGTATCACGCGGCGGCTTTATGCTGCGACGCGCGCTGAGGATACCAGCCGCCCCTACATGGCGCATTTAATCCGCCTTGCGCGACAAGAGGCAGTGAAGCTGCAGCGCGCTTAGTCAGGGCTGCTGACTATGCGATCGATCTGTTTTCGCGGTTTAGGAATTGAATGGGCTTTTCTGCAACAAGGCGGAGGCAGGTTTCTTCGAATGGAATTGCAGCACCATAGTAATAGCCTTGGACGTACTTGCAGCCCATTTCACGCAGCATATCGCGTTGCTGTTCGGTTTCGACACCTTCGGCGATAAGATCGACCTGAAGACCTTTGCTGATGGTTACCAAACCTTCGACCAGCACCTTTGCTGCGGGATCAATGCCAAGATCACGGACGAAGCCGGTGTCGAGCTTCAGTTCATCGAATTCCAACTCCTTGAGATGCTGAAGCGACGCATAGCCCGTGCCGAAATCATCCAGCGAAATGCGCACACCTGCCCGGCGGAACATGGTGATAGAGCGGCGAATAAGTTCACTTGATCGGGCAATAAAGATGTCTTCTGTGATCTCAAAGGTTAGGTGGTGGCGCAACTTGGGATAACGGTCGATAATCTCAAAGAGCTCTTTGCGACCCAAGAGTGTGGCAAGTGTCACCTCTGACATGTTGATTGAAACTTGGCCGGGATCCAGCCCATCATTTATCATCTCAGCAAGGTTCTGCATCACCATTTCAGCGGTGTGCGCCATGAAGACGCCCTGCAGTGCCAACTCGTTAATCATTGGCAAAAAATGTGACGGCGACAGTAGTCCGCGGGATGGATGATGCCACCGCGAAAGGGCTTCAAACCCTATGATTTCACCGGTGTCGAGGCGAACTTTTGGTTGGTAGTGCGGCACGATTTGACCAGTTTCCATTGCGTCCAATAGCATTTTGCGATCTTCCAGTGTGGGTCGCACAGGAAAAGCGTTCTTGTCATAAATCTTCACCTTGGTTTCAGAGTCTTGCTTGGCCAAATACATGGCTTGATCAGCACCCGAGAGCAGTTCAGGCGGTGTAGATGCATCGGGACCTTGCCTTGCAATGCCGACACTCACGCCGACATCGAGCTGCTTTTGCTCAAATGGGATCGTCTCTCTTAGATGTGTGATGATATTTTGCGCGAATGCGCGCGCGCGATCAGCCGAGGTTGCATTGGCTGTCAGCACTGCGAATTCATCACCTCCCACGCGAGCGACCCTATCACCGCCTGCTGCAAGTCTTTCGAGCCTTGCAGCAACTGCACATAGGACGGCGTCACCGGCTTCATGGCCGTAGCTGTCGTTAATCGGCTTGAAACCATCCAGATCAATCAAGAAGACTGTCACGCCCTGCTTGTTGGCATGTTGATGCATCATACTTTGCACGACTTCATCAAAGGCACGCCTGTTCATCAAACCCGTTAGACTGTCACTGCGCGACAAACGCTCAAGATCAACAAGCCTCGCATTGGACTCTTTTCGGGCGCGCTCTAGCGCCCGATGTGTGTCTTTTTGCAAATTCATGGTATCAAATGTGTTGAAAATATACACAAATACCATGGTCATGGCGATGATCCATTCAATGGGCTTTGATACATAGGTCTGGTTTTGAGAAGCGCTCCATAACATAAGAAAAACGGTTCCAAACGCGAGCGTCATTTGGCTCCAGTTATAGAGCGGCAGCAAACCGAAGGTGTTGCTGACATGGACGGAAATTCCAAAGACAAGAAAAAACCCTGTCAGCAGAAATGGTAAATTGTCGCTTTGAGCGAGAATGACCGCAAAGGCCAAGAACGGAAACATGGCGACCCAGTTGACGCCAAAAACGGCAACAGCCGCAGGAAACGTCAGAGGGTTTTCAAACCGTGATGCGCGCTGATTGAGCGGATAGGACACCAGTTCCAGTATGAGAATGCAGCAGCCAACAATGGCACCCTGCAAGGTGAATCCTGCCAAATGACACATGCCAACCATCAAGACGGCTGTCGCGACCCGTTTGGGGACATCACGTCCGGATATATGGCCTGCAATCTGTGATTGATGCAGAAAGTGGTCGATGAGGTGCCGCCGCATGTCGTCTCCATTACCTGCGAACACGGTATGGGCGACGGAGGCAAACAAGCCGTTAAGCCAACTGAGAAATTGCTGAGTTGGTTAAGTCAGTCTTGCCTCTTGTTACGCGCATCGCTTGGGCCTATACGCCGCGCTTAATCCCCAACCAAGGACCGAGCAGATGGCTGGTAGCGCAAACCTGAACGTGATGATGAAAACCGCCCGCAAGGCGGGGCGTGGTTTGCTGAAAGACTTCGGTGAAGTTGAAAACCTTCAAGTCAGCACAAAGGGTCCTGGTGACTTCGTGAGCCGCGCTGACAAAGCCGCCGAGGCGATGATCAAAGAAGAGTTGATGCATGCGCGCCCAAGCTACGGCTTTTTCGGCGAAGAGGGTAAGGAGATCGATGGCGAAGACCCGACCCGTCGCTGGATCGTCGACCCACTTGATGGCACAACAAACTTTCTGCATGGACTGCCGCATTGGGCCGTATCAATCGCATTGGAACACAAAGGTCAGATTGTAGCGGGCGTCATCTATGATCCGGTCAAGGACGAAATGTTCTACGCGGAAAAAGGTGGAGGCGCTTGGTTGAACGAAAGCCGTCTGCGTGTATCTGGCCGTCACCGGATGATTGAGAGCATCTTTGCGACAGGTTTGCCATTTGCTGGGCGGGCCGATTTGCCGGAAACGATCCAAGATCTTGCGCGTATCCTGCCGGCCTGCGCAGGTGTCCGCAGGTTTGGTGCGGCGGCGCTTGATTTGGCTTATGTCGCGGCTGGCCGCTATGATGGATTTTGGGAGCGTGGTTTGCATGCTTGGGACATCGCAGCCGGTATCGTTATTGTGCGAGAAGCCGGTGGTATCCTTGAGCCTCTTACACCGAACGATGATATTCTTGATGGTCAGTTGATCTGCGCAAACGAGCCGATTTTCGAGACATTCGCGAAAGTTATTCGCAACACCTAGCGTCGAACAATGGGGATACTGCTGCGGGTATATCGCGCCTCGGGGTGCGGAGGATGCCCGTGAGTTTGACGCCAAAACAAGGTGCCACCTCGCTTGAACCAAAGTGGTAGTGTGAATAAAAACCCGATGATGAAACCGCCTGCATGTGCCCAATAGGCGACGCCGCCTGCGGATGTATCGACGCTGACGCCGCTAAAGAGTTGTAGTGCGAACCACAGACCCAGCATAATCCAAGCCGGGATCGGCAATATCCGAAAAAACACGATGAAGAAAATGAAGATATCCACCCGCGCTTTGGGATAAAGCAACAGATAACCGCCCATCACACCTGCAATCGCACCGGATGCACCGACCGTCGGGATTGTTGATGTGGGGTCGGTCACATACTGGGCAAGGCTCGCGCCAATGCCACATGCCAAGTAGAAGATCAGAAAGGGGATATGGCCCATTTCATCTTCGAGGTTGTCTCCGAAAATCCATAAAAACAGCATGTTACCGGCAAGGTGCATAAAGCCACCGTGCAGGAAAATCGATGTGACAAGCGCGACATGGTTTTCGCCGTCTGACAGACGTACAGGCAAGAGCGCGTAGTCGTAATACAATTGCGACAGCGCACGTTGGTCCTGAAACAAGGCCAATCCCGCCAGATAAATCGCGATGTTTAACGCGATCAGGCAAAGCGTCACGTAAGGCGTGCGTTCAGACGGGTTGTGATCGCGGATCGGTATCATCTCGCGACCGTTCCCCAAGTTCTGCCACGGGTCAAGTGGAAGCTGGACCTGCGACCTCTGCCAGCAGTGCGGCGTTTCCGCCTGCCGCTGTCGTATCAATGCAAACATGGCGTTCGTGCAAGACATGTGCTGCGTCCGGCAAACCGGTGATCAAAGCGATGATGGGGCCTGCGCGATTGCTCAGCGCGTTCTCAATAGCGCGGCCCGTTTCTGGGTCGCCCCACCAGATGACTGCCGCCAGATTTGGGAGCGATTGCAGCTGTTGCGGCCTAAGATCACCCTCTGTGCTGATCCCGACGCCGCCCAGTGCCCTGACGGCGGCGATCTGGTCTTGCGCAGCCTTAGCGCCCGGTCCCATGCATAATACCGGGCCGCGCGGATGCACGCTATGTCGATTGGATTCGCCTGTTGGACCGGGCAGGTCGACGGGTGCCGGGGCGGTTGGCAAATCATGCACTGCCATGCGCCCTTCGAGCGCTTTGAGGTCAGCGGCACCGGCCCAAAACCCATCGTGTTGCGGGGCCGGATTGGACAGAAAGCGCGGCAGATAATGCGGCCCACCTGCCTTGGGGCCAGTGCCTGACAGCCCTTCACCACCAAAGGGTTGGCTACCGACCACTGCACCGATCTGGTCACGGTTGACGTAGATGTTGCCTGCTTTCACCGCCTCAATCATCGTTTGCACGCGGTCGTCGATACGCGTGTGCAGGCCGAACGTCAGACCGTAGCCGGTTGCATTGATGGCTTCGATCACGTCGTTCAATTCTGATGCCTTGAATGTTGCGATGTGCAGCACTGGCCCGAAGATTTCCTTCTGAAGGTCTGCTATGCCTTTTACCGCTATCGCCGTGGGCGCAATGAAATGACCCTCCGAAGGTGTCTTGGTTTCATGCAAGATACGTCCATCTGCGCGCGCCATTTCAATATGATCCGCGATGCCTTTGTGCGCCAATTGATCAATGACCGGACCGATATCGGTGGACAGTTGCCACGGATCACCCAGCGTCAGTTCATCCATCGCACCTTTGAGCATGGCCAACAGTGCGTCAGCGATGTCTTCTTGCACGTAAAGACAGCGCAATGCCGAGCAGCGTTGTCCTGCCGACTGGAATGCTGCGTTCAATATATCACGGACCGCATGTTCAGGGAGAGCTGTGCTGTCGACGATCATTGCATTCAATCCGCCCGTTTCGGCGATCAGTGGTGTGCCGGGTGCGCAATGTGCCGCCATATTGGCGCGGATTTTCATGGCTGTTGCTGTCGAGCCAGTGAATGCCACACCATTGATCCGCGCGTCAGCCGTCAGAGCCGCACCGATTGCGCCACCACCGGGAAGAAGTTGCAGCGCCGCCACCGGCACACCCGCTGCATGCATCAAAGCGATGGCCCGGGTTGCGATCAAAGGTGTTTGTTCGGCGGGTTTTGCAAGGACCGCATTGCCGGCAGCAACGGCCGCTGCAATCTGACCTGTGAAAATTGCTAGAGGAAAGTTCCACGGGCTAATACACGTCCAAACGCCGCACGGCGTCTGATTGGGCCGGATTGTTGCCTGTGCTGCATAATAGCGCAGGAAATCAACGGCTTCGCGTAATTCGGCAACGGCATCAGGTAGAGTTTTGCCTGCTTCACGTGCGAGGATCGCAAAGAGTTCTTCTGCATGCGCCTCATAGGCGTCAGCTGCGGCATCTAACGCTGCTGCCCTGACGTCGACAGGTGCTTGCCACGGTGCCGCATCACGCAAGGCGTTCGCAATGTCTGAAGGCGTGGCAGGTTGTACTTGCCCAACGGTATCATCGGCATTTGCGGGATTGATGACAGGGACTGGATCTAACAGATCATTTCGTGGATATGTCGGGGCGGCAGCAGTCAAAGCGTGGGCGCGCCATTGTGCGTGTTGCCACGGGGCGCGACCTTCTTCGATGGTCTTGATCGTGCCTGCATGCGTCAAATCCCAGCCTTTGGAATTGACCCGCTCTGGCTGAAAAAGATCGGGACCGGTGGCCAGTGCCGGACCTTGTCCGATGCTATGAAACGGGCAGGCGGCGACGACTTCAGCAGGAACGTCTTCATCAACGATCTGATTTACGAAACTTGAATTCGCGCCATTTTCCAGCAACCGACGGACCAAATAGGCCAGCAAGTCCTCATGTGCGCCTACGGGGGCATAAATCCGGCACCGCGTCTGATTTGCTTGCAGCACGATGGTATGCAGCGTCTCACCCATGCCATGTAGCCGCTGGAATTCATAATCATCTGGCCCGCACCCAAGCTGAGAAGCGATATCCAAGACCGCAGCAACCGTATGTGCGTTATGCGTCGCAAACTGCGGGTAAATCCGGTCGCACATGCTCAGCAGTTTGCGCGCATTGCTGATGTAGCTGACATCGGTGTGTTGTTTGGCCGTGAAAACCGGAAAGCCGTCGATGCCTTCGACTTGGGCGCGTTTGATCTCCGCATCCCAATAGGCGCCTTTGACCAAACGCACCATGATCTTGCGATCAAGTCTGACGGCCAAATCATTCAAATAATCGATGACCAGCGGTGCGCGTTGCCCGTAAGCCTGAACCACGACGCCAAATCCATCCCAACCTGCCAGCGCAGGTTCGGACAAAACGGCCTCGATCACATCGAGCGAGAGCGAAAGGCGGTCCGCTTCTTCGGCGTCAATGTTGAAACCCATGCCAGCAGATTTCGCGAGCATTGCCAACGCGCGCACGCGCGGCACCAATTCCGCCATGACGCGCGGGGCTTGTGCGACTTCATAACGAGGATGTAGCGCCGAAAGCTTGACTGAGATACCGGGGTTTTGTGCGACACTGTCGTGCGTACAATGATCAGCAATCACACTGATCGCGCGTGAATACGCAAGGTGGTAGCCGCGCGCATCAGCGTCCGTCCGTGCCGCTTCTCCAAGCATGTCGTAGCTGTAGGTAAACCCCTTTGCTTGCATGCCTTCGGCGCGTTTCATGGCTTTGCCAATATCTTCGCCCAACACGAACTGACGTCCCATTTCCCGCATCGCACGTGCAACCGCTGTGCGGATCACAGGTTCGCCCAGTCGTTTAACGGCACTGCGCAGGTGACGCGTAATGCCGGGTTTTTCATCGTCGAGAACGCGCCCGGTCAGCATCAACGCCCAAGTTGACGCATTCACAAGCGACGACGCTGAGTGCCCCAGATGCTTGCCCCAATCCGAAGGTGCGATCTTGTCCTCAATCAGTTCGTCCATCGTCTCTGCGTCAGGGACCCGCAGCAGTGCTTCGGCCAGACACATCAGCGCGATACCTTCATCCGTTGACAGGCCGTATTCTGCCAGAAAGACCTCCATCAATCCGGGTTCCGCACTATTGCGGATTTGGCGCACCAAGTCGGCGGCACCTGTGGATATCCGTCCGCGATCTTCACTTGTCAGACCTGCGGCAGCGACAAGTTGCGTCACGGCGTCAGCCTCATCCTGATACATCATAAGGTCAATTTGGCGGCGCAAGTCTTCTGCATCGTCGTAGGGCATGGTGGACTCCGATATACTTTCGATTAGTATATCCTCAAAATGGAGGTCTGTTCGACTGCATTTAGGATCAAGAGCGGTCTAATTGACTATTTATTGAGGGTAGGAATGACAGAACAGTTTTCAGAGCTCGACCAGTTCGACCGTAAGATTCTTGACATTCTGGCAGTCGAAGGCCGCGTGAGTGTCACCGAACTCGCGCGGCGCATAGGGCTGTCCAAGTCCCCGACCCAAGCGCGGCTGAAACGGTTGGAAGAGACGGGCGTGATACGTGGATATCGCGCGTTGTACGATCCCATCCGGCTGGGGCGGGACCATGTTGCGTTTGTCGAAGTAAAGCTATCGGACACACGTGAAGCGGCTTTGGCAGCTTTCAATGCCGCAGTGATCAGGGTGCCTGAAATCGAACAGTGTCATTTAATCGCAGGAGCATTTGATTATCTATTGAAAGTCCGTACAGCAGGTATGACTGGCTACCGCGCTGTTTTAGCTGAGAAAATATCGACATTGCCACATGTCTCGAACACGTCCACGTACGTGGCGATGCAGGCCGTCAAAGAAGAAGGGCTGTCGCCGGTCTCTCCCTCCGCTGGGATGTGACTTGACCGTGAAGACATCTACCTCAAATAATGCATCATGAAATGGATTTTTCCCCTTTGTATTATCGCGGCGCCAGCTATCGCGGATGTCTGCCCGCCCGTGACCGACCACACCGAACGATTGTCGGAAATCGTAACCGAACTTGGATTGGCGCGTGGTGAAGGCGACGCCCGCGTCTTGACGCAGGAACTCTGGTCGCTTTGGACGGATGCGCCGGACGATTTGGCGCAAGCGATGCTTGATGAAGGCATGTCCCGGCGTTCCAGCTTTGATTTTCTGGGCGCGCGCACTGTATTGGGTCGGTTGGTCGAATATTGCCCAGACTATGCCGAAGGTTATAATCAACGCGCCTTTGCCAGCTACCTGAGCCAGGATTTTGAGGCGGCACTGGTCGATCTTGATCGGACGCTGGAGCTGGTGCCTAATCATATCGCGGCACTTTCGGGACGCGCGCTGACACTAATGGGGCTGGGACGCCACGAAGAAGCGCAGGACGTGCTGCGTTCGGCAGTTGAAATGAACCCTTGGCTGCAAGAGCGTGCCTTGTTGATAGAACCGATTGGCACAGACCTCTGATCACATCTTGCCGACGCGCGCGAGGACGCATAGGAATACTCTCGTGCCCGCGTGGTGGAATGGTAGACACTGGAGACTTAAAATCTCTTGGCCGTAAGGCCGTGCCGGTTCGAGTCCGGCCGCGGGCACCACAATCAACTTAGTCGTTTGCTAAGTGCCTTCTTGCTTTGACTTCGCCACTAACGCTTCTTCAAGTGCTTCAGCGGCGGCATCTGTTCCGACATTTTCAAGAATTTTCAACGTCGTCTTAGAGGCGACATCGGCCCAAACAACTGGGGATTTTTTCAGAAATGGGTGTTTGCGCTCTAAAACGAGGTAGTAAGCCAGAGAGTATCCCGCGCCTTTCCGGTCAACGATAGTTCTGATGTATCTCAGCAGATCGCTTTTGGATACTTGGGTCATGTCCTGATCGATTGTGCCGATCAGATCTCTCCACTCTCCCGGAATGTCAATGATCATGTGGGACGCAATCTCGACCAGTTTTTCGTTGCTGAGATCATCGAGTATTTCATCAAATTGCTTGACGCCAAAAGTCTCATCGTGGGTGAAACCATTTTCGCGTACCCACGTCGTCAAGCCGATCTCGCCGCGCAGGATTGTCGCTTTCTTTTTATTGCTGAGTGGGAAACTTTTCCAAAACTGCAAAAAACCCGGATGGGCGAGGATCTTTGGCCCGATAGCCAAAGAGAATGAACCATAGTGAAAAAGCTTGTCGTGAGGGCGGTAGCCTTGATTGAATTTTGAGTTGTCCAGTTTGGGTATGTTTGATTTGTTTTCACTTGAGACTGAACTGGCGTAGTCGACACCCAACGCGTCGATCTGCTCGAGCCAATCGGTATCGGGGTAGAGTGGAAACCAAACGGAATCGTTCATGAGAATAAGCTGTTTGGTTTGCGCAAGCTCATCCTTCATAGACAAAACTCCGTCGCGGTAGCCTCCGAAATCGTAACCGAAGTTCGCTCTCTCGATATAGACATGGCAATGTTTGAGAACTTCGGCCTCGTCCTCGGCGCTTAACGGGAGGTTTGAGACGACTGTCGTGCTGATAGAATTGTCAGCAAGGAACTTGAGTGTTCGCAAATGGGATTTCAGCAGCCCGTTGGCCGGGTAGATCAAATAGACGGCCCTTTTAGCGGATCTTTCGATCTGGCCGTCAACAAGCCTCCGCTTCTTAGCAAGTACAAGATCATAGTACCGCGCGCCGAAAAAGTACGTAGCCGTCTTGCCGGGCAAGTTGATGAACTGTTGTTTGACACGTCCAAGTTCACGCTTAATTTTCCAGGTCGGGATCATAAGGATTAGTCCATTCAAACGGCACTATCACGAGATAGCAGGGGGCAAAGAGAATGTGGCTGATTTATACTAAGGGTGGCGGCGCTGGAAGTATCGATGAAATTTTTTCGGCGACTGACGCTTAATGGCTTTGGCATGTCTACCGATCTCATCAAAACTTACTCTTGATTTGCAAATGCGGCCCTGATCAACCGCATAAGCTGCTCTGAGTAATTGTGCTGCACGTACCCTTTTTCGGCTATTATTCCAATCGATCGAACCGCCTCAGGTTCCGCGAAGGGAACGACACGAAACCCGTCGAATTCTGCCATTTCGATAGCGATTTCAGGTAAGAGCGCGACGCCAAGACCAGCCGACGCAAAGCTCAGTGCGGTAAAGGCGTTCTGCAATTCGTAGGCAACATTATATGTCAGGTTCTTGCGATGCAGGATGTCGTCAATCAAAGTCCTGATCGCAGTTGGCTGATCGAGCATGATGATTGGGACATCAACAAGGTCCTCAAACTGAATGACGGCTTTGCCCGTGTCAAACTCCGGCGGCATACAGGCCAAGAGTGGTTCATCGACAAGTTTTTCAAAAGTGAATGTGCGCAGGTCTGACACGGCTGGGCCGACGTAAAACTCTGCGATCTGCCTATCCAGGATTTCGAGTGCAGTTACAGGAGGGGCTTCGATCAAGCGCACACGGCTGTCAGGAAATCTTCTGCGGAACTTTGTCAGTACGCCGCCAATCCTTTTGGATGCCAAAGTCGAAGCGCAAGCAAATGTCACGGTGGACTGCCGCATATCGGCGACATCAGACAGAAAGCTGAACCCATCATCGATCGTTCGCATCGCTTTATCGGTTTTTTCAAAGAGCATCTGGCCGTTGGGTGTAAGAATGACTTGCTTCGCCTTTCTAACAAAAAGACGCATACCGACTTGGTCTTCTAACTCTTTGATTTGCATGCTGATCGCAGATGTTGTGCGGCGGGCTGCCTCGGCTGCCTTGCGAAAGCTTCCCAGTCGGGCCACCAAAAGGAACGACTGCAACAATTTTAAGTTGATGTCTGCCATCTCGAAAGCCGCCTCAGTATTGCAAAAATGATATTTTGCCAGTTTTCCTTAATAGTCAATAAGATTTTCTGAATGAAATTTTGCGGAATCGGGCTTAGCAGATGTGAAAAAGTCGTGAATACTAACTTTTCATATCGTGAGGGGAATAGCGATTTGCGGTGAAGAAATGGTGGTGTTGGGAGGCGCGCCAAAGTCTTCACCTAACCGTTGATGCAGATCAACAAATCGCGGCACCGTCTCGCATAGCCTCATGGCGAAGCCCCATAGGGTAATCAAACGGCGGCGTCGTGGTCACATGCTGCTGAAGTGAAACAATGACCAACAGCCCCTGTTCATGGGGCGTTATTCTGGGAGGAATACGATGAAGAATAAAGCAATCGCAGTCGGCGTAGCCGCAGTCATGGCAACTGGTGGTGCGGCACAAGCGCAGGAAGTCATCGAAATGACATCTGCGTTTTCACGCAACTTGCCAATTCTGGGTACGGCTGGCGTGGACTTTGTTGATAAGATCAACAGCATCTCAACAGAAGTTGAGTTTGAGCACTTTGATCCCGGTGAGTTGGTGCCAACACTCGAAGCACTTGATGCTGTATCAAGCGGCTCCGTTGACGCAGCCTATACAACCGCCGGCTATTGGCAGGGTAAGATCACGTCTGCTTCGCTTTTCGCGGCTGTGCCATTCGGTCCAGAAGCCGGCGAATTCCTTGCATGGATGCTTTATGACGATGGCGCAGAACTGTTCCAGCGTATGTATGACGAGAACGGCTATAACGTGAAGGTCATGCCTTGCGGCATCATCGCACCAGAAACATCCGGTTGGTTCAAAGAGCCAATTGAAAGCATCGCTGACCTTGAAGGTCTGAACATGCGCTTCTTTGGTCTGGGTGCTGAAGTCATGCAGCGTTTGGGCGTATCCACATCCTTGCTTGCTGCGGGCGACATTTTCCCAGCGCTCGAGCGTGGTGCGATTGATGCGACAGAATTCTCAATGCCGCTGATTGACCAGCGTTTGGGCTTCTATAACATCGCGTCCAACAACTACTTCCCCGGCTGGCACCAGCCTGCGACGATGTTCGAGCTTTTGATCAACAAAGACCGGTGGGATGACCTTGACGAGCTGTCACAAAACCAGATCGAGGTTGCGTGTCTCGCCAACATCACCACCAACTATGCTGAAGGCGAAGCCAAGAACTTTGCAGCTATGATTGCCAACGTCGAAGAAAATGGCGTGACGATCCGTCAGTGGCCTGACGAAATGCTTGCGACGTTCGAATCCACCTGGAACGAAGTTGCCGTCGAACTGGCAGCAGAGGACGAGTACTTCAAGCTGGTATGGGATGACCTTCAGGAATTCCGCACTGGCTACAAAACGTGGGTCAACAACATCTATCTGCCACGTCCACGGAACTAATCTCCAATTGATGTAAGAATTGCAAAGGGGCGGGCGTGAACCCGCCCCTTTGCCCGAATGCTGCACGCTATTGGGAAGGGACCCGCGTCATGGATACACCAGAAGAGATTGTCGCCGTATCAGATCCCGGCGAGGTGGGACGCGAAGAACACAATCGCGGAGACCGTTTCGTTGTGCATTTGTCCAACATTGCGGCCTGGCTGTTTCCGATTTTGATGCTGGCGATCACGGCGCAAGTCATCTTGCGCAATTCCGGTATGAACCAAGCATGGCTCGACGACCTCCAGTGGTGGCTTTACGGTGCTGCTGTATTGATGGGCGTCGGATACGCTGTGACAACGGATAGCCATGTCCGCGTCGATATTTTATACGACAACTTCCCTGTAGAGAAAAAAACCCGGGTCAATATTTTTGCGATAGGGTGGCTGTTCCTGCCGTTTATCGTTCTGTCTTGGGACGTGACTTTTGACTACGCGCTTGGGTCATTGCGCGCGGATGAAGGGTCAAGCAGTCCCAATGGTTTGCACAACCTTTGGATCATCAAAGTCTTTATGAACTTCTCGTTCGTATTTGTTGCAATCGCTTGCTGGGCTGCGGTTGTGCGAAACCTTAGCCGGTTGCACAAACCGACACTTTGGCGCCAGCTTTGGGCCACGTTCCCCGGCACCTTCCTGCTGATCAATTTGACAATTTACTATGGCCTCTACGGGATCATGTCATTGCTCGCCGAAGAAGGTGCAACGTCACGCGATATCTCACGCGGGCCCGGTTTTGGTTCACTTGAGTTCGGTAATTATGAACTGACCTACACGGTCATCGCGGCACTTATCGTGACGCCGGTTCTTGTCCTTGTCCTGCGCTTCATGGACCCATCACGCAAGAGCGGAGCGTAATCCATGCTGTCATTTATCGGACAATTCCTGACCCTGAACGAAGTGGCGGTTATCGCCATGTTCCTGACGTTTATCTGGATGCTATTCCGCGGCATCCCGGTTGCGATGGCTTTGGTCGGCGTAAGCCTTGTTTTTGTATTGATCGCGGAAGTATTCCTTGATCCCAACCGCGGTTTCTTTCGCGATATCATCGAATTTGATCGCACGGGAATTGACTACCAACGCCTAGGTGCACTTTCGAGCCGCATCTTTGGTAGTACGGTCAACAACCCCGTTCTTGTCGCCTTGCCGATGTTTATCTTCATGGGGCTTATGCTGGATCAATCCGGTGTGGCGCAACGGATGATGTATTCAATGCAAAAGCTGTTTGGCAGCTTGCGCGGCGGTCTGTCACTGACTGTTTTGTTGATCGGGATTATCCTTGCCGCCTCAACAGGTGTCATTGGCGCGTCAGTCACGCTGCTGGGCGTCATGGCATTGCCTGCGATGATGGAACAGAAGTACTCGAAAACCATCGCAACAGGCACGATCGCTTCTGCCGGAACCTTGGGCATCTTGATCCCGCCATCCATTATGTTGGTAATCATGTCTGACCAGCTGGCCATCAGCTTGGGCGATTTGTTTATGGGTGCGTTGTTTCCCGGCCTGATCCTCGGCGGGCTCTATATCACATTCATCGTGATCTATGGCCTGATCAAGCCTGACGCGATGCCTGTTCCAGAAAAGACAGAAGAAATCGGTTGGCCTGTCATCAAAGAAGTGCTGCTTGCCGTGATCCCGCCAATGATCTTGATCTTGCTGGTTTTGGGGTCGATCTTTGCCGGTATCGCGACACCGACAGAAGCATCGGGTTTGGGCGCACTTGGTGCCACATTCCTTGCGCTTTTTAATGGTCGTTTGAACATGAAGGTCCTGCGTGAAGTAAGCCGGTCCACATTGAACACATCGGGTTACATTGTTGGTATCTTCCTTGCCGCAAACTTCTTTGCCTTCATCCTGCGCCGCTACGGCGGGGACGAGATCATTGAGGGCCTTGTACTTTCCGTCTTTGACGATCCTTACATGATCATCCTGTTTATCTTGTTTATCGTATTCCTGTTGGGTTTCCTGCTGGATTGGATCGAGATCACAATCATCATCATGCCACTGATGTTGCCAATTATTCAGGGGCTTGGGATCGAAGCGGATATTCCCGGATATGGTCAGGTCGCAGCACCTGTCATCACTTGGTTCGCGATCCTTGTGGCGGTGACCTTGCAAACCTCGTTCCTGACCCCGCCGGTTGGATTTGCGCTGTTCTATCTCAAGGGCGTGTGCCCTCCCGGTGTGACCATCGGTGACATCTACAAAGGGGTGATCCCGTTCGTGATGTTGCAGCTCTTGGGCCTCTTCATCGTGTTCGAGTTCCCTTGGTTAGTTACTTGGCTGCCTTCGGTGGCTTACGGAAACTAGGGTAACAGATGTCTGTGAGACCCCTCAATATTGACCCAAGCAAATGCTTCATAGCAGGTGCTTGGGTTGATAGTTTGGGCGGGCAGACAATGCCTTTGACCAACCCGTCAGATGGCAGTACCATTTGTGAAATCGCCCGTGGCCAAAGTGCTGACGTCGATGCAGCCGTTGCCGCAGCCGATGCAGCGCTTGGCGGTGAATGGGGCCGTGCAACCGCGGCCGAACGCGGGCGCGTTTTGGCCAAGATCGGCCTTGCTGTGCTCACGCATGTTGACGAACTTGCCGCACTTGAGGCTATGGAGGTTGGCAAACCGCTGAAACAGGCGCGCGCGGACGTGCTTGCACTCGCGCGCTACATGGAATTCTACGGTGGTGCCGCTGACAAGGTTCACGGCGAAACAATTCCCTATTTAGATGGCTATACGGTCTACACGCTGCGCGAACCGCATGGGGTAACCGGGCACATCATCCCGTGGAATTATCCAATGCAGATTATCGGGCGTTCTGTCGGCGCTGCTTTGGCGATGGGCAATGCATGTGTGTTGAAGCCAGCAGAAGAGGCCTGCCTCACCGCATTAGCCTTTGCGGAGATTGCACGACAAGCAGGTCTGCCAGATGGCGCACTGAATGTGGTACCGGGTCTGGGGGCCGAGGCAGGTGTTGCCTTGTCGGGGCATTCGGGCGTCCATCATATTTCATTTACCGGCTCCGTTGGTGTCGGAAAGCTGATCCAGCAGGCGGCTGGCGCGAATGTTGTGCCGGTCACGTTGGAGCTTGGTGGTAAATCCCCGCAAGTTGTCTTCGATGACGCGGATATTGATGCGGCCCTCCCGTTTCTAGTAAACGCAGGCATCCAGAATGCGGGGCAGACCTGTTCGGCATCATCACGTATTTTGGTGCAGCGCGGCGTCTATGATGAAGTTGTCGCAGGTATGGCCGCGCGCTATCAAGCTTTGCGCGCTGGTCCTGCCGTTGACGATCTTGATGTGGGGCCATTGGTGTCCATGCGTCAAAAAGAGATCGTCGCAGGTTTTATTGCAAAAGGGTCCGATCTGCGGGTCGCGGCACAGGGTCAAGTTATCGCCAGCGCACCAAAAGGCGGGGCTTACGTGACACCGATGCTTTTTGCTGATGTGTCGCCGGATCACACCCTCGCGCAGGACGAAATCTTTGGTCCGGTCCAAGTCATTATCCCGTTTGAAGATGAGGCTGAAGCCATCACCATCGCCAATGGCACGGCTTATGGATTGGTCGCCTCGTGTTGGACCGAAAACGGGGCGCGGCAGATGCGGATGGCACGGGCCTTGCGTGCAGGGCAGGTGTTCATCAATAACTACGGAGCGGGCGGTGGCGTTGAGCTACCCTTAGGCGGAACCGGATTGTCAGGCCACGGGCGCGAAAAAGGGTTCGAGGCGCTTTACGGGTTTTCCGTACTAAAGACAGTCGCCGCTCTGCACGGTTAATCCCGTGGCATCAAGATTGGCACAAGCACAGATAGCAACAGCAGCCGCACCACGTGATGCGCTGCAACGACAGCGGCCGCCAGATTAAGCTGGACCGAAATCGCGGCCATCGTCTCGACCCCACCGGGGGCGTAGGCCACGAATAACAAAAGCGGATCGAACCCGGCGATCATACCAAGTCCAATCGCGCCGATCAGCATAATGAGTGACGCAAGCGCTGTTACACTGGCACCTGCGAGCGCGTAGTTTCTTAGTTCAGATAAAGTGATCCCGCGAAACCGGCTTCCGATCAGGCTACCCATGATGACGAATGCACCTGTGGTCAGGACCGGCGTGGGCGCGCCGGGTGTAATGCCGCTGCCATGTCCAATCGCCGATACGATCATCGCAGACAGCAAGAGCGCGGCTGGCACCTTCAATTTCAGAAAGATCAGGCCAACCAAGAAGGACAAGACCAACAGAATTGCCAAGTGGATCACAGACATCTCTGTCTCTGCCAAAATGGTCACACCCACGTCAAACCCAGCGACAACCAAAGCAAGCGGCAGAAGGATAGACAGCAACAAAACACGGATGCTCTGTACGATGGCAATGCGATCTATTGGCAAATTGCGGTCCGCGGAAAGGCTAAGCACGTAGCTAAGGTGGCCCGGTGTTGCCGCAAGAAATGCGGCCGTCCTGTCAAAGCCGAAACCGTGGACCAGCAACCACGTACAAAGCTTCATGCTGATCACCAGCAAGACGGCGAGCAAGAGCAGTGAAATGGGCCATTCACCCGCCGTTGCGATCACGTCTGGCGTCACGCTGGCACCAATGTTCAAACCAATCAGTAAAAACCCAATGTTTCGCAAAGTCGCGGGAATGCCGACCGGGACACCAAAGAGTGCCGCTGTACTCACCGCAGTGGCGGGTCCGGTCAGGAATGGCATTGGAAAGCTGATCAACCAGAATACGGCAGCACCGGACACGCCAATGACGAGCGTAAGGGCAGCATCACGCCAGCGGGTTTCACTTTGTTGCACGATAGGTCCAGCGATAATGTGGTGGGGTGGGTCCTTTGTTGCGCCCTCCTTGTTCGGTCTGTTCCCATGCATGTGCCAGAATACCGACAGAACGGGACAGGCAGAACAACCCGCGTGCTAATGGCGGCGGACATCCGAGTTCGGCAAAAATAACGGCCGTCGCGCCATCGATGTTCATCGGGATAGGTGCGCCGCGTTCCGCTGCAAGATGCGCCTCAACAGCGCGGCCAATTTGCGCGAAGGCACCCGATACATGGCCACCTATCGCGGCCTCATCGACAAGTGCCAGCAAGCGCGGTGCGCGCGGATCAACCGGTTTGTGGAAACGGTGGCCAAAGCCGGGAATATAGCGACCATTCTGCGCGCGCCAGTCATCTAGAATGTCAGGCAGCGCCTGTGGTGCAGCCTTGGCCAGCGTCTGATAAAGTCCGACGGCCTGTTCGCCCGCACCACCATGCACATCGCCCAGCATATTAAGGCCGGTCGCCATCGCATTGTTCAACCCCACACCGCAAGTCGCAGCCATCCGCGCGGCGGCAATGGACGGCGCTTGCGGGCCGTGGTCAACGGCTGCCACCAGCGCGGCCTCCAAGAGTTTCGCATTGGCCGCTGTGATGTCTTCACCCATCACCATCCACCAGATCATTTGGGGAAAACTTGTCGTGCCAATCAAATCTTGGATTAGCCGCCCGCGAAATGCAATTTTGCCCGGTTCCATGTCAATGATCGCGGTTTGCCACCAATCAGAGACGTCATTGTCATCCGTCATTGTGCGGCTCCATCTTGTTTCAACTGTGCGATCTCTTGCGTGGTGTAGCCCAGTTCCGCCAAGAGTGCATCCGTGGCATCGCCCAGCATCGGTGGTGGTGCGTCAACTTCAGGGCGTTCGCCATCAATCATGAAGCCCGTCCGAGCAAGATCGATAGGGCGACCGACGCCGGGCACCGTGTCGAAATGGGACAGGAATTCGCGCCCTGCGACTTGCGGATGACCAAGGATTTCCGGCACCTGCAACACAGCGCCTGAAGGGACACCAATTACGTTCAGATGTTCTGCCCAATCGTCGGCAGGCCGCGTTGTTAAGACAGTCTCAAGTTCGGCTTTCAGGCGTAGACGGTTTCGTTTGCGATCTTCGCGTGTTGCGTAGTCCGGGTTTTCCAAAAGATCGTCGCGCGCAAGATGCTTGGCGAGCAGGACCCACTGTTCATCTTTGTTGGCCGCAATGTTCAACAGCCCGTCTGCGCACTGGAACGCACCTGAAGGGGCAGAAGTGGGGTTCTCATTACCAAGTGCTGCAGGCGTGGCACCCGCGATGAGATGGTTCGACACCACCCAGCCCATTGTGGCCAGCACGGCTTCCAGCATAGAGACATCGATGAATTGTCCTCGCGTTGGTGCATTCAGTGCCGCACAGATCGCCATTGCGGCCGTAAGCCCCCCGACTGTGTCAGCCAGCGGATAACCAACGCGCAAAGGGCCGCTGACCTCATTGCCAGTGATCGACATAACGCCCGATGCGCCTTGGATAATCTGGTCATAGGCGGGGCGATCAACCCATGGCCCTGTTTGTCCATAACCGGAGATCGCGCAGTAAATCAGCTTTGGTTGCGTTTTGCGCAGTGTGTCGTAATCCAGCCCAAGCCGCGCCATCACGCCTGGGCGGAAGTTCTCAACCAACACATCTGCGGTTTCCAGAAGCCTCATAAAGGCTGCAACGCCATCGGGGTACTTGAGGTTCAGCGCGATCGAGCGTTTACCCGCATTCTGCGCCAGAAAGCTGACCCCCATACCTTTGGCCGAAAGTGCCGGATCGGCACCAAGGTTCCGTGCAAGATCACCGCGACCGACGGCCTCGACCTTGATGACCTCTGCGCCCAGATGGGCGAGTTGATGGCAGGCAAAAGGCCCTGCCAACACATTCGTCAGATCAAGCACACGTACCCCGGCTAAGGATGGCGTTTCAGCCATGCAAGTCAGTCTCCGTCAGCCACGCCCTCGGCCCGCTTGCGGGCGCGGCGTGCCCGGTAGCTTGGCAACAAGACCAGAAATGCAGCGAGGATCAGCAGGCCGAGTGTCATCGGTCTTTGCAAGATGAAATCAAGGCCACGGTACAGCTGCATGGACCGGGCAAAGTTGTCTTCCAGCATGGTGCCAAGAATGAACCCGATCAAAAGCGGTGCCAGTGGGTAGTCCGCAAAGCGGAAGATGGTCGCCATGATACCAAGCCCTACAAGCATCAATAACTCGGTCGCGTTGTTTTGCCCGATATATGCACCCATCAATGTGAAGAACAAAATGAAAGGGATCAGGTAGTTGCGCGGTATCGATAGGATCTTGGCGATATAAGGGATCAGCGGCAGGTTCAGGACCAACAGCACAAGGTTACCGATGAACATCGAGATAATAACTGCCCAGAAGATTTCCGGCGTGTCGGTCATCAAGCGTGGACCGGGGGTGACATTCAATGCAATCAACGCACCCAGCAAAATCGCCGTCGTGCCAGACCCGGGAATACCGAGCGTTAGCAGCGGTACGAATGACCCGGTGCACGCCGCGTTGTTCGCGGTCTCAGGGGCGGCAAGACCTTTGACAGAACCTTTGCCAAACTCAGCTTGTTCTTCGCCTTTGGCCAGGTTCCGCTCTACCGCGTAGCCAAGGAAGGACGCAATCGTCGCACCCGCACCCGGCAAGACACCGATAAAGAAACCCTGGACTGATTGACGACCAATAACGGGTAACATCGCGCGGCCTTCTGCGCGTGAGAACCGCAGGTTCGTGATTTTGTTGCTGCCACCTTCGGCATTGCTGGCCCCGCGCGCGGGGTTCAACACAAGAAACAGCGCCTCGGGCAAGGCAAACATCGCCATTGCAAGGGTGATAAAGCTGATGCCTGACTGCAGGTCCATCATGCCCATTGTGAAACGGGGCATGTTGAACAAAGCACCTTCACCGACAGTCGCTAGGATCAAGCCAAGGATCGTCATCATCAAGGCCTTGGCCACCTGGCCGGTCCCTGCAAATGCTGCAATTGCGGATAGGCCAACGACCATCAGGGCGAAGTATTCTGCTGAATGAAACAACAGCGCGACTGACGACAATGCAGGTGCAAAGATCATCAGCAGGATCGCACCGATGGTACCGCCAGCGAAACTCGCCACGGCGGCAATCGTCAGCGCCTTACCTGCTTGCCCTTTACGGGCCATTGGATAGCCATCAAAACTGGTGGCAACCGTACCGGCAACCCCCGGCGCGTTCAGTAAAATAGATGAGGTCGACCCACCAAAGATCGCACCGTAGTAGACACCCGCAAGCAGGATCAAAGCCGCCGCAGGATCACCCAAGGTGATCGCCACAGGGATCATAATTGCGATGATCGACATTGGCCCCAAACCGGGCAACATGCCGATGAACGTGCCGATCAAACAACCGGCGACAACCATGAGGATGTTCTTGACTGAGAATGCGGCCTCAAGCCCGATGAATATACCTTCAAGCATGAATCACATCCCCATAAAGAACGGAAAAGGACGCAAGAAGATGCCAAGCACCTCTTGCACCAGATACCAGACAAAGCCGGTGGCCAGCATCGCGACCGGGATCATGATGTGGAACTTGCGCTCGCCCAAAATCGCACTCCCTGCCACCAAGAATACGGTGGTAGAAATCAAGAAACCCGCAGGCCGCAGCATCAGCGCGTAAAGCACCATCAGGCCCAGCAACATCGCCGCTTGACCGGTCTTGTATTCATCCAAACGGCGGTAGTTAATCTCGGTTGCGTCTGGTTCTCCATCCGGATCATCGACTTTTTCGACACCGAAGAGAACGATTAATCCAACGATCAGCCCCAGAACCGACAGCACCTTGGGAAAGGTCGACGGCCAAACGGGGTTACGTTGCATAAATGGGGGTAGAAGCTGATCCATCGTGAAAAATGCAGCATATCCGTAAACGCAGCAAAAAGTGACAAAGATCAGCGCGATCCAACGATCAAGCGCCATGAACTTCCCTCCCCGAAAATTCTTATGTTGTGACCGCCCCGCGACTGCGCGGGACGGTCCTTAGACGTAGGCTTACAGGAAGCCGAGTGTCTTCATCAGGTCACCAATTTCTGTTTCCTGTGCTTCAAGGAATGCGCGGAAATCGTCGCCATTGTTGTAGATGTTGACCCAACCGTTGCGGGCACGCACTTCTTCCCACTCGGGGGTGTCGTACATTTTCGCAATCGCATCTTGCATCATCGCCAGCTTGTCATCAGGCAAGCCCGGTGCCGCAAAGAAGCCGCGCCAGTTGACGAATGTTGTATCAAGACCCTGCTCCATCATGGTTGGTGCATCAGCAAATGCTGGTACACGCTCTGGTGAGGTCACGCCAAGAATGCGGACTTCACCTTGCTCGGCCAAAACAACCGCCTCAGAGAAACCAGTGGAAAGTGCGCGGATTTCGCCAGACAGCAAACCAGCCATCGCAGCACCACCTGCATCATAAGGGATGTAGTTGAATGCGGTTGGATCTTCGCCCGCAGCCTGCATCACGGATGCCGCAACAAGGTGGTCAAGACCGCCCGGAACCGAACCACCACCCACGGCAAATGCCATGCCATCGGCACGGTATGCAGCGAGTAGATCATCCATCGACATGATGTCGCTGTCAGTGTTCACAACAATTGCAGCATAGTCGCCGATTGTACCTGCGACCAATGTCAGATCACGGAAGCTTTGCGGGAAAACGCCCGTCAGCGAGCGGATCACGATCGGCGTAGAGTTCACCATCATTGTGTTCTGCAGCGAATCTGCGTTCTCGATCAGGTGGGCAATCGCCACACCGCCGCCGCCGCCGGACATGTTCTCGTAAGATGCGTTGCCAATAAGGCCCGCGCCCATCAGTGCTTCGCCCGTGCCGCGTGCTGTACCGTCCCAGCCACCACCAGCGCCGCCGGGAATTAGAAAGTTAATCTCGTCCATCACCTGATGGCCATCCGCCGCGGCGGGGTTCGTAAATGCCAGCGTGACGGCAGCAGCGGCCATCACAACCCGGCGGGTCATGTTCATTGTCATCGGTATTCCTCCCATTTGACAGGCGGAGATTCCCCGCCCATGCTTCACTACCGCATGCCAAGCTGACACAAGCCTGACACGGGCGCGAACGCGATGGTATGGACGAAGGGGACACGGATCAATGCGCTTCTTGCTCGTTGAGGATAATATAGAATTGGCGGAGGCCGTGGTCGCGCGTCTGTCGTTAGATGGCCATGCTGTCGACCACGCCAAAACGCTGGCAGAAGCGGACGAATGGCTTGCAGTGGCCGAGTACGATCTGATGCTGCTTGATGTGATGCTACCAGACGGTGATGGGCGGGAATTCCTACGTAAGACGCGGACCGCGGAACGCTTGCCCGTGATCGTTTTGACTGCGCGCAGTCAAATATCGGATCGTGTAGATACACTTGATCTCGGTGCGGATGACTACCTCACAAAGCCCTTTGATTTCGGTGAACTAGAAGCGCGTTGTCGCGCGGTACTGCGCAGGCGTGGGACGCCTATGCCGGTCCTCGTTCCTTTGGGATCAGCGCTTTTTGATCCTTCGTCAGGCACTTTGACGCAAGATGGTGTCAGCCACCCATTGCGCAATCGCGAATTAAGACTGCTTGAGGTATTTGCCCGTAACAAAGGCCAGATACTGTCGAAATCCCAACTGTTGGACCGGCTCTTTTCACAAGATGCAGAAGTGACCGAAAATGCGATTGAGGTCTATGTTGGTCGCCTGAGGAAGCGACTGCAAGATGCCGGTGTTCAGATCGAGACTGTGCGCGGTGTCGGATATAGAATGGTCGCTCCATGAGTGCGGCAGCATCACGTCCTTTTTGGTGGCGTTCAATTGGGCAACGTCTGACAATTCTATTGGCCGTGATTGCGGCTGTGCTGGCGATCTTGTCGTGGTGGATGGTGACAAGCTTTGCGCGCGAGGCAGCAGAGCGCACCCAAGACAATGTGCTTGTCGCGTCTGCCACATCTATCGCCGAGGCATTGCGCAGTGAGCAGGGTACGATCCTTTTGGAATTACCCTATTCGGCTTTCGCAATGTTGGATGCGATTGGTGAGGATCGGGTGTTCTACCGGGTGGCCGCAGACGGCGAAACCCTGACTGGGTATGAGGACCTCGTGCCGATCAATCCCCCTGACAGACCGGGCGACGTTGCAGTCAGGACGCTCAGTTTCCGTGGCGATTTGGTGCGGATGGTTACTATCCAAAGGACTGTTCTTGCAGGACAACAGCCTGTTTCTGTTCTTGTCAGCGTTGCCCAAACCCGCACGGGAGTAGAGGCAATTGGAACTGGCCTTTCACGCACGGCAGCAGTTTTGTCGGTAGCATTTTTCTTGTTGGCCGTTGGGCTAGGGGCCTTTGCGACGACCAGTTCTTTGCAACCTCTCAACAGTTTCGCACAAGCTGTCACAAGGCGCGGTCCGTCTGATTTGCGCCCACTAAGGCGCAGAGTGCCGGACGAATTGTCACCATTGCTGATCGCGCTTAATCGTCTGATGGAGCGATTGGGGCAATCTATCCGCCGCTCAGAAGAATTTATCGCCGAGGCAGCACATCGCGTGCGGACCCCGCTTGCAACCGTTAGAGCGCAGGCTGAACTTGCCTTGCATACTGTCGAGAAAGACAACGAAAAGCAGATGTTGCGCCGCATGATCAGGGCGGTTGATGAAAGTTCGCGATCTGCGAGCCAGTTGCTGGATCATGCGACGGTTAGTTTTCGAGCCGATGCATTGGCACAAGACCGCGTTGATTTAGCCGAGCTTGCAGCAAAAGTGACCGAGGGGTTGGAGCCAACTGCCGAGATGAAGGACATCGCGCTGCATTTGGATGCCGAGGGTCCAGCTGATGTGCGCGGAGATACTATTTTGTTGGAAAGTGCGCTGCGCAACGTACTTGATAATTCAGTGAAGTATTCGCCCGCTGAAACCGAGGTGATGATCAAGTTGTCGAAGGATGATGCAACCCATTGGCGGATTACTATTCGTGATCATGGCCGTGGCTTTTCTGCGGATTCCTTGCCGGAGTTGACCGCGCGCTTCAAACGCGGAACGAATGTCGAAAAGGTCGTGGGTTCCGGGCTTGGTCTGACAATCGCCGAAGAAGTTCTGCAAGCGCACGGCGGTCGCCTTGAACTGTCAAACCCTCAGGACGGAGCTGGCGCATGCGTTTCACTCATATTGCCCGCAGCCTAGCGGTTGCGTTGCTCTTATTGCTGTCTGGCAGCGCTGTAGCCGCGCTCGAAATTGAAGACCGGAAGCTTTACCGTGGAACAGGTGATCGGGTGATCAGCGTTTTATCGACAGCCGATCTGGCTGTTTTCGAGCCGTTCATTTTGCAATTTCAAATCGAACAGCCGGACATTGGGATAGACTATCAGGTGGCTTCCAGCACCGAGGTGCACAAGGCGATAAGGGATGGGGCGGCATTTGATCTGGCGATCTCATCTGCGATGGATCTTCAGTTTCAACTGGCGAATGACGGTGCCGCACAGGCCTATTCGTCGCCAACGACGCAACGTCTGCCTGTCTGGGCACGCTGGCGCGATCAGGTGTTTGCATTCACCGCAGAACCGGCGGTCACCGTTATTTCACGAGAACGTTTCGCGGGCTTGGATCGCCCCAAGACGCGTCAGGAGTTGATCGCGTTATTACGCCAAAACCCTGAAGTCTTTCAAAATGCCATTGGGACCTATGACGTGCGTATCAGCGGGTTGGGGTATCTGTTCGCGACGCAAGAAGCGCGCAACTCTGATACATTTTGGCGGCTGTCTGAATTGATGGGCGGGCAGGGGGCGGCCCTTTATTGTTGTTCTGCGCAAATGATTGACGATGTGGGGTCGGGTCGCCTTGCCTTAGCGTACAACGTCTTGGGGTCTTATGCGACGGAACGTATCGCGCGCGATGACCGGCTTGAGATATTGGAGCTTGAAGACTACGCGACAGTCATGCTGCGCACGGCCTTGATCCCGGCTACCGCAAATGACGAGCAAAGCGCGGCCTTGTTTCTGGATCGTTTGCTAGAGGAAGGGATGCGCGACACGCCTGAAACATGGGATTTGCCGCCGCTGGGTGCTGCAAATCAACCCGAGGCGCGTGCTTATGGTCCGATCCGTCTTGGTCCGGCGCTTTTGGTCTATCTGGACAAACTCAACCGTGGCGCATTTTTGCGCGCTTGGAGTGACGCGATGCTGCAATAGGGCGCAATTGGTTGAGTTATGGCATTCACCGACGAGGGCGTCGTATCATGCTGGACTCGTCTGATGCGCGGAATTACCCTTTGCGCAAATGGGTTCAACAGAAGGTTCTAGATATGTCAAAGACGCTCTCTCTCGCGGCGATTTCAGTCGCACTGATGACAACCACAGCATTTGCTGGTGGCCACTGTGCTGCTGGTAAAACATTGACCGAAGGCACGCTGACGATCGCGACCGGTAATCCAGCATACTATCCGTGGGTCCTTGATGATGCACCCGAAAGCGGAGAAGGGTTTGAGGCCGCCGTTGCTTTTGCACTGGCCACCGAGATGGGTTTTGCAGCCGAAGATGTGCTTTGGGTACGGTCGTCTTTTGACGAGGCTATTCAGCCGGGTGCAAAGAACTTCGATATTAACATTCAACAGTATTCGATCACGCCAGAGCGCGACCAAGTTGTTGATTTCTCAGCACCCTATTACACCGCACCGATGGCCGTCTTGGTCAGCGCGAATGCAGTTGATACCGCCCCCACAATCGAGGCTCTCCGCGCGCTAAAATGGGGCGCTGTTGGGTCAACGACGGCTGTGCCAAAGCTCGCGGCGATTATCCAACCAAACGATGATCCACTGCTTTATGGCGACAACGCGGACGTGAATGCGGCGATGACGGCCAATCAGATTGACGCAGCTCTCTTTGACCTTCCAACAGCGCTTTTCCTCAGTGCGGTGATGATCGAAGGGTCGAAAGTCATCGGTCAATTCGCACCTGATGCAAGCGACAATCCTGATCAATTCGGCATGTTGATGGAGGAAGGAAATCCCCTCAAAGCCTGCGTCGACGAGGCTTTGGCCGCGATGAAAGAAAGTGGTGAATTGGCTGCGATCGAGGCAAAGTGGCTTCAGGACACCACCGGTGTTCCGCTGATCGAATAAATGGCGCATGAGAAAGTGGCGGGTTTGACCCGCCGCGCACGCTATGAGGCGCAACAGCGTCGCCGCTCTCTCATTATCGCGGCGACAAGTACTGTTATTGTCCTCGCTGCAATCATCATTTTTGTGCCGATGGCACCGGGCTGGGCGAAGGTCCAGCAGAGCTTTTTCAATGGCGATGTCCTCGCACGTTCGTTCCCAAAACTGTTGGAAGCTTTCACTGTCAACATGATGATCTTTGCGTGGTCGGCCCCGGCTATCGCAATTCTGGGGCTTTTGATCGCACTCGCGCGGGATGCGCGATCACCGGCACTGTTCCCGCTGCGGATTTTTGGCGCAGCGTTTACGGATATTTTTCGTGGTGTGCCGGTTATTTTGACCGTTTATCTGATCGGTTTTGGCATCCCCGGTCTTGGCCTCCCACGCCCTTGGAATTCGCCCTACATTTGGGGGTCATTGGCGCTGATCCTGACCTATTCGGCCTATGTGGCCGAGATTTTCCGTTCCGGCATCGACAGTGTGCATCATAGCCAGCGGTCAGCGGCCCTATCCCTGGGGCTGTCGGAACGGCAAGTGATGCGGGATGTTGTGTTGCCGCAGGCAATCCGCAACGTCGTTCCATCCCAGATGAACATGTTGATTGCTTTGCAAAAGGATGTGTCGCTGCTGAGCTTCATCGGCCCGGTCGAGATTTTTCGTCAAGCCGGTGTATTCAAATCGTTGTTGGCAAATTTTACGCCTTATGTTGGCGCTGCAATTATCTTCTTGATCGTGACCATCCCGGCTACGCGTTATGCCGATTACCTGATGGCGCGCCAGATGCGGGACCGTAGTTGATGGCGAAACTTGAACTGAGGGAAGTCGTCAAACGGTTCGGTAACACAACGGTCTGCAATGGGATCAATCTGGATGTCGCAGAAGGCCAGATGGTCTGTCTGATTGGTGCGTCCGGTGCCGGAAAATCTACCCTGCTGCGGTGTATCAACCTGCTTGAGCCGATTGATGACGGCGAAATCTTTTTAGATGGTGAAGATATCGCAGAACCAGGTTTAAATCCGCAAGGAGTGCGGGCGCGGATCGGAATGGTTTTTCAAAGCTTCAATCTCTTTCCACATATGACGGCGCTCGAGAATGCGATGCTGGCTCCCAGACGCGTTCATGGCAAAGCAAGGGTTGACCTGCAGCCAGATATTGAAGCGTTGTTCGAGCGTTTTGGCTTGGCCGACAGGATGGGAAATTACCCTGATCAGCTCTCGGGTGGTCAACAGCAACGTGTTGCCATTGTCCGAGCACTGGCGATGCGCCCCGAAGTCATGTTGTTCGATGAGATCACGTCTGCGCTTGACCCTCAGCTGGTTGGCGAAGTCTTGGACGTCCTGCTCATGCTAAAAAAGCAAGGTATGACAATGGTCCTTGCCACCCATGAAATGGGATTTGCCCGCGAAGCTGCGGACAAAGTGTGTTTCCTGAAAGATGGCCGCATTGTCGAAGAAGGCGCGCCTGACCAGCTTTTTGGCACGCCGAAACACCCAGAAACCCAAGCGTTCTTGGCACGTGCCTTGAAATAGTAGTTTTGGGTTTATGGCGGAGACGAAGTCCGAAAGTTGTTTTATATCAGTCGCTTAAGTATTTGTTTTTGTTGGGGTTAGGATTTCCGAGAGTTGCTATTTGTGCAGCAAAGTGTGCAGCAGAATGGGGCGACTTTTTCTGCCCATAGCCTTCGACATGGGTAACCTGATGCTGCGAACCGGTCATTTGCGAGACTGAGGAATTTCGCGCTCATGTCCGCGAACCTCTGAAGTGTCGCACCTCAGAGCAGGGTTCTGCAAAGCGATGTTCTCGGCCCGTTGCGGACCTTGATTTCCGACCCCTAGGCCACTGCGCAGCGTGCCGAAAGCAGACATCCTGGAAGGAGTGAGTGTTCGGCTCTAAACTGATTTCAGGAGATTGAGTTCAGAAGCAAGGCACGAGCGTACTTGAAGCCGTTTTCCAATGCTTGGTCAATTTCCTTCAGCAGTTCCGCATCTCCCTTGCTCTTACCTCCGTGAACGATTGCATTGCGGGTTCTGTAAAAGCGATCGATGTCCTCACCGATCTGAGCATTCTCTTCGTTGCTCGCACCCAAGAGGCTAGAAACGTTGCGGCTCAGCTCCTTCTTGTATGTCTTCTCTTCTGGAAAGTAGCGTTCGAAGATGATTGCAAGATCAAGGATGCGATCTTCCTTAGCAAACCTGCCAAATGTCCTTTGGGCCTCAGCGAGTCGGTGAATCAATGGGGCTATCGTCGCGTAGTTTGTTTTGCTTTTTTTTGAGAACAGTTCCACTGCATGTCGAACACGATCTGGGCTTGCGGGACTTTGCTTCCGGAACGGGTCGCGGAAATTGCCAACAAACTCACCAGCTCTTGCCGACCCGGGGCCGTGGTGTTGCCCCAAGAGTTGAAGGCTTGTTTTTGAGACAACACACGGAAAGTCATACACCCACGTTATTGGGCATTCCAGCACGACAGACAAAAGCTCGGCGAACTCTGCAGCGACGCGGTGAAACAACAAAGGTACGCCTCTCGGGCGTCTGTCCCGAAGAGGGGCATGTACATGGCGGAGTTCTGGCTTCCAACGGAACGGAGCCGCAATGCCAAAAAACAACTCTAGATCACGCGCTTTTACTTGATCTGGCGCGCGATCTTTAAACCAGCGTGGTTCAATGTAATCGCAAAATTCGTCGAATGGGGCAATGAAGTAGCCACCTCCCAGATCGTACTTTTCGGCGACTCTAACTCCATAAAAGAGATCGACGTCTAACCCGAGATCCAAGTCGTTCGTCAGGGGCGAAACCCTATGCTATGAAGAGAGCAACAGCAGCGAGCTCAACTCACCTGCTGTCCAGAGAAACTTCTTTTCCGGCCGGTAGTATTGCCGGGCCATTAAACCCGAAATTATCTGCGCCAGGCCTGTAAAGGTCTCGCCGTTAACTACTCCTACTTGGACAGCCTCGGTGCCAAGCGCCATTCTGAGAACGGAAGCCAATCCGGGATGGGCTCTAAGAAGGGATCTGACAGGCGCAAGTGCTTCAATGAGCGGTTTGTAGTACTCTCTTTCTTCGGCGCTCTTTGCAACTAGCGCGTCGTTGTAGACCCAGCAATAATCGTCACCTGGAAATGGTGTTTCGTCCTTTCCGTTAAACGAGTATTGCGTCGGAGAACCATTGACGCTCCAGTAATCTTGCAAATACTTCTCTTGTGCCTTTGCAAGTCGCTTTAAAGCCTTGGATAGCCTTTGCTCCCAATCAGCGGCATCAAATTCATGTTTCATTGGCAAAAATGGGCACTCTGAGCATTATGTTTGAGATTGGATGAGACATTCCTAAATATGGACGTGCACGCCTCGAACACAAGCTGATTTGGATGCACTCGGCCCAGAGCCGACCTTAACCGCCAGTTAGGGATGCTGCGGTGCGGCCCTTCGAACCTGCCGTTCGCTGCACCCGCAAAATCTCTGGTATGGTGAACTCACAGAGTGCGGGACGGAGTTGCCTTTCGCTGCGGGTGCGCCAGTGTCTGGTTTTCAAGGGTGGTGCATCCAGCGTCATTGTGATCTCCTTCGATGCACAGGAGGCAGGCATGTACACAACCGTCAACGGAGCACGCATCTATTTCGACGTCGATGGCGAAGGGCTAGCACCCGACGGAGCAGTGATGCGGGAGAAACCAACCGTTGTCATGGTTCATGGCGGCCCAGGCGCAGATCATACCGTTTCAAAGCCATATTTTAGTCAGCTCACGGATATCGCACAGGTGGTTTTCTATGATCATCGTGGGAATGGGCGCAGTTCCGGGGATGATCCCAAGGACTGGAACCTCGCACAATGGGGCGATGATTTACGCGGCCTGTCCGACGCTTTAGGGATCGAGCGCCCGATTGTCATCGGGACTTCTTTTGGCGGCTTCGTGTCACTGGCCTATGCAACCCGACACCCCGACCATGCCGCGGGTCTCGTGTTGATCTCTACCGCAGCCAAGGTCGATTTTCAGGAAGTCTACCAAGCTTTCGAACGCCTTGGAGGTCCTGAGATCGCAAAAATCGCGCAGGACTATTGGGACAATCCGACGGACGAGGGCAGAGCGCTTTACCGAGATCGCTGCACCCCGCTGTATCAGCGCAACCCATCTGCATCAACGGACTGGCTGTCCCGCATCCTTTGGCGGAACGAAACGGCGTTGCATTTCAATGGTCCGCACGCAGAGCACGGGCAGATGGATTTCCGAGGAGACCTGCATCGGATTGCCTGCCCAGTTCTTCTTATGGTCGGTGAAGAAGATCCAATTACGCCGCCGGTGTTTTCGGAGGTTATCTCCGACAGTCTGCTCAAGAGCCAATTGACTTATCATCGCTTTGCAGATTGTGGGCACGGCGTTATCTCAGACAAACCTGACGAAGCCCTGCAGGCTGTTAGGAGCTTTATCGAGCGTCTCGCGACCGAAAGCTGACCTTGGTCCAAGGTGCGGCATTGGTGAGTATGGGCTCTTCGCGGCCATCGGATGCGGCGCAGCATTTGATCACATATCGGCGGAACCAGTGACAGTCCGGCCCAAACCTGCCGTCCACCAGTTCGTCTAGATGCTGCAGTCGCAGCCCGCTTTGCGGTCATTCGCCGCACGCGCAAAAACTGGAGACGCTTGAACTCCCACATCGTGGGACAATGCTGCCGTTCAAGTCTTGGAAATCATTCACAGGTTCTCACATTCCCACGCTGAACAACTGGAACACGTGCTCTAGATGGACCCGGCGATGATGTAGTAGGCACCCGTCGCCCCGACGAACCCAACCGGAAACGCAAGAAGCCATGGTCGGAGCGCGAGAAGCCGTGGCCACTTTAGAAAGAAAGTCGCAATTCCGAGTGTCATGATCCCGAGGCCCGTCAACCCGACATGCCACAAATCCGCAGTGTCACGGCTGAAGAAAAAGAGTGCGAAGCCAAGAAGGCTGAACCACGGATACACGTCCAACAATGACTTGCCCGCCAGAACGATCTCGACATGTGTAAAGGCAATGCAAGTCACGATCCCCAACAGATAGGCGCCAACATAAGTCAAAAATCGAAGCAACAATCGGCGGAGCAGAGCAGCTTTCCCCAAAGTCCCTTCAGATTTGACCATCCAACTGACTTCCCTACCTTCGGCGGTCACGCGTTTGAACCGTCCAGTATTTCACGCATGATCGGACGAACAGTAGGTAAGAGGCTCAAACCCGCAGCCCACTGCGCATGCTTCACCTAGACCGTGCAACCAAGCGCCGCGTTAAGTCCAATGAATATGGCCAAAATGCTGGATACAACCACGAATCCGAGGGGTTTGAGGCCATCGTGCCACGTCGCCCTTTTGCGGGATTTTACTGCAAGAACGATCGCCCAGATCATGACGACGGCCAGGATGAACATATTCGCCAGCGATCCAAAGACGCCGCCGATACATGCGCCGTCAGACAGGCGGTCTTGACCAGACGAGTACACCGCAAAAACCGCGACGGCGTTCTGTGCCGCCGCCAAAAACAGCGCAAGGCCCCAGTGTATTGTGCTGCTACTGAATGTTTTCAAAGCGTTGCACTCTCGAAGGCCATGCACGACATCGGGCCACTTGGTCCACAACGTTACCTTTAGCATTTCAACCTTGGTGGTAAAGGGGGAAAAGGGCTCTAAGCAGACCTCGGAGGCGGCGCAGCATCTGCCAAATCACAGCGCCAGTCCCCATCACGCCCGGCCCTTTGCGGACATTCCCCCACCGACCGGTATGCCGCGGTGCGGCCCGTCAGACCGGACTTTCGCCGCAACCGCGAAATCTTGGAGGCGGCTAACTTACACATCGCGGGACAAAGCGGCCTTGCGCAGTCGCGGCTATTGCTGACGCAGCATTCGTTCGCACCCGCAGCACCGTTTTTTTTGCAGTGCGGCAGCGTCGTCAAAGCGGTCATTCACAGGTACCAAATTTGCCTAAACCCAGACCGCCCCTTCGCCGCACGTCGTTCCAACTAACCAGACGCGGGACGGAGCTGCCGTTCCGAATCTGTGTGTGAAGGTCTGCTTCTTAAAATTGTTCAATGCGGCGATCGTCCTGTCGCGATCATAAGGTGGTGCATTTGGTGATGCGCACCGATTGTCATCAATCCAAAAAACCCCAATCCCAGCACTTGGTTCAACTCTTCGTCTGACCCGACCTGAACCAACATCGATGCACCGCCTTCGGTTTCATCCGCGATGACGGTCCAATCTGATGATCCCTGTAGCATCGGTCTGTGTGCCAATACCATGCGCCTGATGGATGCTGCAACCACGTCATCGCCCGTGACCACGAATGTTGCACCCATCCCATTGACTGTCCGCTCAACCGACGCCCTCGTCGTGACGTTGTCCATATCAACGAGGTGATCGCGTAGAGCTTTGATATCGACTAGCGCCCAATCCGTGTCTGGATCGTCGCGCAGCACTGTGACGATCTCGGCAATCGCTGCGAACTGGGATTGTCCTGTTTCAACGGGCGACCCCGACGTATGTGCATGTTGTGCCATTGCGTGCGATGCGACGAACATCATGGCTGCTGATAAAAGACCTAGTTTCATTGAACACTCCTATTTCTTGATGACCCTATCCAACTTCAGTTCGACACTTTATGATTTGGATCATATGTATCATGATCCCTTTTCTTATTTGCCCGCTACTGCTTGTCGCAAGATAGACATGCAAAAGGGTGACATGCTGTTCCGCCAGAGCCAGATCACATCGGGGCTTTACCGTGTTGTATCTGGATGCGTGACACTGCAACGGACAGGGCTGAGCGGCGACACTTTGACCTTGCACAGGGCAGTGTCTGGTGGGCTGTTTGCTGAAGCATCAATCTTTTCAGCGACCTACCATTGCGATGCGATTTGCACTGAAGCTGGAAGCGTCATGAAGATCGCAAAGGCAGATGTCGTTGCAACGATGCAGTCCAATCCAGCGTTCTCTGAAGGCTTCACAAGGTTGCTTGCTGTTCAGGTTCAGCAATATCGCTCGCATATTGAGATACTGGCAATCCCGTCAGTCAAGGAACGCATATTGGCGGCATTTCAGGCTGGTTACTTCGATGCAACAGTGACCGAGTTGGCGACCCGCATCAATCTTAGCCATGAAGCCTGTTATCGCGCATTGCGGGGGCTATGTGACGACGGTCGCATGGTTCGCGTTGGTCGCGGGAAATATAAAGTGTCATAGTGTCCAACGCCTTTCGAGGCGTTGTGAATCTAGTGCGGTGAGTTCTTGCTGGCTTGGATTTCGCGTTCCCGTTCCGACCAAGTTGATCTGATGTAGGCGAGGATATCCCATATCTCGTCATCAGTGAGCGATTCATCAAAAGCGGGCATCCCGCTGTTGAACCCAGTCACACCCCTGATTTCCAATGCAGCAGCGCCACCAAACTTGGTATACTCAAACAGCAAGTCGTCACCGTGATGCCAAGTGTGACCTGTCCCGTCATGCGGCGGGGCTGGAAGCACACCATCGTCGTTCGGGGATTGCCAGTTCGGTTGCCCCTCAAGGTTTAAGCCGTGGCACGATGCGCAGTTGTTAGCGTATAGGTTTTGACCCGCAACGATGTCGCGATAGTCCCAGTTGTGATCAGCCGCGGCGGTAGAGGCCAATGACGACAAGACAATGACAAGCCATCTAATGCCACGTTCGTTTATGAGCTCGCACATAGATACCTCATGTTGGCAAAGTCAGGTTTGTTGTCAGAACAGCAGTTGTTCCAAGCACCGCAAGGATGACCAGCCATTCGACTGATATGGATTTTGTAAGATGGCCTGCGGCAGCTGGATCGCCTGAGCGCAGCGCCGGGATGAATCGAAGCTTATTGGCGGCGGCCGGCCCCAAAAGTAAACCGACCAGCAGCACCTTAATGATCAATGCCTGCCCGTATCCTGTGCTAATAAGCGCTTCGAGCGAACCGGCCAACGCATAGCCCATGTACCCCCCCGCGATGATCAACACAGGAACTGTCACCGAGGCGACAACTCCAAACCGATGGCCCACGTCAGCAGCCGACGCAAAGGTGGCTGACGATGATGCCAAGCGTTTCAACGGCGTCAGAACCCCGATCCACAGGGCAACGGCTAGCAAATGCAACGTCAAAGCGATGTCGAGCAGTGTTGTATCGCGGCCAGAGACGTGTCCGACGTGATCAAACGACCAGATCGCTAGGACACCGCCTACGACCGAGACCCATTTCCCAACACGGCCCAAAAACAGCCCGACGATCTGCAGACCAAGACCGACCAACCGCAACAGCAAAGCCGTGCCAACAGGTGTAGACCAAAGCAGGCCCAGCATCTCGGGGTCAGTCATGCCGCTGATATCGCCTGTCAGATTTGCACCCCGCAGTGAAAAGGCGAGGATCGTTGCCGCCACGCCAAGAATAGCGAATGCCACGGCCAAACCACGAGTGCGATCCAGCCGAAACATCAGCGTGGCCATAACTGTGCCAGACGCAGTCATCACACCAAGATAAAGCGCAAACTTGGTGACGATGGCGGTCAGCCCGAATATATCAGGCATCGTTATTCCACAGTGAAGGTAAAGGTGCCGTTCAGCGCATGGCCATCAGCCCCAAGCCCTCGCCATTCAACGACGTAAACACCCGCACCCATATCGTGCATCGGCAACGCAAATTCCTGCATGAACGCTGTTTGCTCGCCAAGGTCCATGTCCATGCTGTGTGTGTCGGCATGTGTGATAGCGACCCGTGTCAGACGGATGTCACCTTTGAAGTCCATCAAGACTTGGGTCGGCATCTCCGTAACAATGGCCTCATTGGCAGGTGTCGTCGCATCGAGGGGCGAATGTGCCATCGCACCCGTTGCCAAAATTCCGATCATCCCTGCGAGTAGAAAAGTCTTCATTGTTGTTTCCAGTCTTGTGGTAAGGGATTAGTTGATCCCGTTGGCACGCTGCAGTTCTCGAATGTAGGCGATAATCATCGTGACATCACCCCGTGTTATACCCTCAACAGGCGGCATGTCACCAAACGGCCAGTGATGCGCGCGTACGCCCGTTGCGGCTGCCCGTTGGAACGCTTCATCACCGTGGTGGCTTGGCTCATAAATGACATGGACCAGTGGCGGCGCTACGCCATCTTGGCCGGCCGCATTTACTCCATGGCAAGCTGCGCACTTGGCTTCAAAGCCGAGCTTCCCGATCTGGGCGTTCTGCGACAACGTTTCGGGTAACAGCACATTGGCCAAGGCTCCGCCCTCCATGCTGACAACGGTGTCAGAAGCGGCGGTTTTTGGTGCTGCGGGCCACATCGCGTAGCCCACGCCACCCGCAACCAGAATAGCGGCAATTGCGTTTATCGATTTCATTGAATGCACTGACCTTTGCGTCTTTTTGAATATTGCTAAGCCTTCCCGTAGGTGGAGGGTCAAACGATTTGTCATCACCGCTTCGAGAGCATCCAGATCGCCATGTCGACTATCATCACGTTTTCGGTACGTGACACAAATCCAGTGGATCCATTTAATAATAGCCGACCTTCGCTGCGCTACAGAAAATTGTAGGTATGAGCTCAGCACCGACCTATGCCGCATGAGGGAGCGACAGGCGCTTTGAGATGGCGGACGGCAGGACCGTTCGCCAAGATGTCTCAAATATCAATGCGCTCAGCGATGCTCAGGGCGTCCTCTAATTCCACGCCAAGGTAACGCACTGTGCTGTCGACCTTGGTGTGACCAAGCAACAGCTGAACGGCACGGAGATTGCCGGTCTTTCGATAGATTTCCGCCGCTTTGGTCCGGCGCAACGAATGAGTGCCATATCCACTTGGCTCTAGGCCAATCGCCGTCACCCAATCGCGGACAAGTCGTCCATACTGCCGGGTTGAGATGTGTGGGCGGTCATGAAATCGGCTCGGGAACATAAATCGGCAGGCAAACATCTCTGGCGATTTGACCCACGCTAGGACGGTATCGCGTGTGTTTTCGGTCAATTCAAACTGCACTGGTCGCTTGGTCTTGCTCTGGATGACCGAAACGCGTTCTCGCACGCGATCATTTTTTACCAGGTCAGACACGGCCAATCTGACAAGATCACAGCCGCGCAACCTGCTATCGATGGCGACGTTGAACAAAGCCAGATCACGAAGACAGCCCGCCAGCTCAAGCCGTGCCCGGATCGCCCAGACCTGTTTTGGCAGCAAAGGCCGTTTTTGACCGATGATCCTACCCTTATTCCAGGCTCTTCGTTTCGGGGTTGTTGCGGGAAGTTGGACTCTTGGCATGATATGCCCTCCGATCCGCCCTCCAAACCCAAGCACCAGCACCGCGCTGGCGGCTGGATTGTATCATCCGTTGCAAGGGCAGTCCTTGGGAGCCGGC
This sequence comes from uncultured Paracoccaceae bacterium, assembly GCA_947488605.1. Classification (GTDB taxonomy): domain Bacteria; phylum Pseudomonadota; class Alphaproteobacteria; order Rhodobacterales; family Rhodobacteraceae; genus Yoonia. The sequence continues at coordinate 401,732 of CANKZJ010000004.1, forward strand.
TAACGGCGTCAATGCTGCATGTTCAGTCGGCGGCTTTGAGCCCACAATGACCGATGCCGCAGTGTGCATGAATGTCGGCTTAGGCATGAACAACAAATCAAATGCGCTTCCGACTACCGTAGTCTATCGCCTCATTGGAGTGCTAGAAAAACTAGAAATCTGCGGATGACACTACATCTGCGGAATTTTCTCGTCCCGCGCCGCGTGGTCAACGATTTGTGCAATCCGCTTGGTCCTTGTTTGTGGTGTTTTGGCCAGCTTCACCCAGCGCAGCAGATTACGCCTGTAAGACGGAGCGCTTTGATCGAAGTTCTGCGCCGCAATTGGTGTGCCATCAAGTGCTGCGCGCAAGTCTTCAGGCACGATCAGGGCATCCACATCCGCCCAATAATCCCAAAGTCCGTTTCCCTTGGACGCTGCAATTGATTTCAACCCGGCATCTGTCATTCGCCCATCCGCAATCAGCTGCGCAGCACGATCTTTATAGCTTTTGGCCCAAGCTTGGGTCTGTCGTGGTCCAATGATTTGCATGGTTCGGTCATCATCCAATTTGCGGCGAATGCCGTCGATCCATCCAAATGCAATAACTTCATCCAAGATGTCCTGTGTGGACACATACTTGTCAGGCACGCTTTTCTTAAACGTCACCAGCCAGACGTTTTCCGGCTGAGTGTGATGCGCGGTGAGCCAATCGCGTAGCTCTGCAACGGAGCTAACCTGCACCTTCTCAAAACGCTCTGTCGGGATTCCGGCCATTACGCCACTGCCAATGCGCTGGCGGCACGTTTGTCGGCGCGTCGTTCTTTGCGCAGATATGTGTGGTAGAGCACCGGCACGCCGATCAGCGTCAGGATAGACGCAAAGCCTAGACCGCCCATGATCGTCACCGCCATCGCTGCAAAGAAACCATCCGCCAATAGCGGCAGCATCCCAAGGATCGTCGTCCCGGCAGCCAGCACAACGGGTCGCAATCGACTTACACTTGCAGTAATGATCGCCTTGTCTTGCGGCAACCCTTCTGCTTTCTGAGCGTCGATCTCCTCAACCAGCACAATCGCATTTTTGATCAACATACCAGACAAGGACAACAGTCCCAGCATCGCGGTAAAGCTGAACGCGAGGTTAGCATAGAGCAGACCAAGCGCCACGCCGTTGATCGCCATCGGCACGATTGTCCAGATGACCGCCGTTTGGCGCAGTTTGCCAAACAAGAGGACGGTGATAAGCAGCATCGTTCCAAAGGCCAGCGGCATTTGACGGCCCAGTGATGCTTGTGCCTCGCCAGCGCTCTCAAACTCGCCACCCCATTCAAGGCGGTAGCCAACGGGCAGATCAATCGCTTCGATCAGGGGGCGGATTTCACCAAAAACGGTGGGTGGTGTCAGCCCGTCAATGACGTTCGCTTGCACTGTGATTGTCGGGACACGGTTGCGTCGCTCAATCACCGGGTTTTCAGCCACCACTGCAAACCCGTCGATCACTTGGCTTAACGGCAAATAGCCTCCGATCGCGTTCGAATACACGATCTGGTCCAGAAGTTGCCCGTCACGTACCGTTTCCGCGCGAGGTGTGCGCACGATAATGTCGATCAGGCGGTCTCGTTCGCGGTAAGTGCCTGCGGGTATCCCGTTTGTGGCTAGCGCTATGGCATTTGCCACGTCGCTACGGGCTATCCCTGCGGCCTGTGCGCGGTCTTCGGCATAGATAGGGCGCGTGACGATTTCGCGTTCGCGCCAGTCACTGTGTTCACTATGTAAAAGCGGCGTGGCATCACGCAGGATATCGGTCGCTTGCGCTGCGAGTTGGCGCAACACGTCGGGGTCGGGACCTGAAAAGCGCGCTTCAATGTCGGAACTGACGGGCGGGCCATAGATGATACGTTTCGTTTGCAGTTCCGCCCAGGGCAGCGCTTCGATCCCGAACTGGTCTAGCTCTGCGCGTAACGCGGGGATTGCCTCTGGCGATGTGGCGCGGATCACCAGTTGCCCGTAAGAGCTGTCGCGACGCGCCGGGTTATAGGTGAGGATAAACCGCGTCAGACCTTGGCCAACGGTTGCCGTTACAGCTGCAACATCATCGCGGGCCAAAAGCCAGTCTTCGATGATCTTCAAATCGTTTGAGACTTCGCCAATCGCGGTGCCTTGGGCAGCCTTGTATTCAAAGTAAAACAACGGCGTCGTAGCGGGCGGGAAGAACTGCTGCTTAACCTGCGCAAAGGCCATGATGCAGGCGACAGTCGTGCCGATCAACCCTGCGATAACCAACCATCGCAGCTTGAGCGCCCAACGTACGACGCCGCCATAGGCGCGAAATACAGGGCCGTCGTAGCCGGTATCATCACCGACCAGACCGCCCGTTTTGAACAAATAGTGACCCAACAGCGGCGTCACCGTCACGGCGACAAACCATGACAGCAACAGCGAGATCGCGATCACTGCAAACA
>CANKZJ010000005.1 GCA_947488605.1 uncultured Paracoccaceae bacterium
GGTGTTGACCGTGAGGGCGTTGAGCGTGGCCAGATCCTGTGTAAGCCGGGTTCTGTTCTGCCACACACAAAGTTCGAAGCAGAAGCCTATATCCTGACCAAGGAAGAGGGTGGTCGTCACACGCCGTTCTTTGCCAACTACCGTCCCCAGTTCTACTTCCGTACAACTGACGTGACGGGCACAGTTGAGCTTCCAGCGGGCACAGAAATGGTGATGCCGGGCGACAACCTGAAGTTCAACGTCGAGCTGATCGCACCGATCGCGATGGAAGACGGCCTGCGCTTTGCGATCCGCGAAGGCGGCCGCACTGTTGGCGCCGGCGTTGTATCGAAGATCGTCGAGTAAGCTGCGGCTTCGCGCAGTGAAACGCAGCTAGTGGGTGGCAGGTGATTGCCCTAGCAATCGCCGAGAACGCACAAAGGCGAAACAAACCAAAGGCCGCCTCCGAAACGAGGCGGCCTTTTGCATTGCAATAAACACAAGCCAAAGGTTCGCAAAACAAGTCAGATACGTCCCTCTTTGCGGCGCTCCACAAACGCGATACTGATCTGTTGAGGACTGAATGTGAGAACCGCTCTGAGACAAATGCGAAAAAAGCTTAGAGCCAGGTGGCGCAAAGCAATGCTCAGGGCCAAATTGCGCCTTGATCAGATGCGTCCGATTGAGGGTCGCGCAAGGTCGCAAGACCGGCCTCTCCCGATCTTCCTCATTTCGTTTAATCGCGGGGAGGTCCTGCAAAAGAGCATCGCATTGCTTGATCATCAGGACCGTGCTGTCGAGATTGTTGTCAACGATTTCGGAAGTGATGATCCGGCGACGTTGCAAATTTTGAGTGAACTTGAAGCGTCCGGCATCACGATCTATCGCCGCGAAAAGATTGAAACGGCAGATGATCTGAACAAGGTCGACGATACGGTTCAGGACTACATGACCCGCACGGGATATGATGGACGCTATGCCGTCAGCGACTGTGATATTTGGTTCGACAAGTCATCTTCAGATAGCATCGATGTCTATGAGGCATTATTGGACAGGTTTCCGCGCATGGAATGTGCCGGGCCAATGCTGAGGATTGCGGACATTCCGGCAGAGTACCCGCTGTTTGAACAAGTCATGAACCGCCATATTGACCAGTTTTGGCAGCATAAACCGATTTGGCTTAGATGCGGTGGCAAACGCGTGCCTTGCTTACCGGCGGCGTTCGACACGACGTTTGCTATTCACCGCGCAGGGAGCCGTTTTCAGCGATTAAAGGCGGGGCTACGTGTCTATCAACCTTACGACGCCACGCATATTGATTGGTACCTGACGCACGAAGATTTCTGGGACTCTGAGTACTTCAAGACTTCGAGTTCCAAGATCGCCCACTGGAACAACCAACAGTATCAAGAACACGCGCAAGGTAAGAATTTCCTGTTTAATGGCTTCTATGAAGTGGAGTGGGCGTCCGGCACCGGGCGCACGGTTTGGCGGAAGCTTAAGTGAGGTGGCCTGAGCCGTTTGGACTTCTGTTATGCGTGACGAAACGGGCGCTAAGCATTGCGCTAGCATTAGAACCTCGTTCAGCCTTGCTAAGTGGCTTCCTATCCCGCGAAAGCACTCAGCTCCTATGGTGCACTGCTTTGTTTTCTGGCGCACCAGCAGCATCTACCTCGTATGCAGAAGTCTAAACGCGACAATGCCCACAGATGTAGAATGCAGAACAACACTCAAGGGTTGCAAGTGGGAAGCCAAGTACCCTAACACGGTGTCAATCAAGATAGATTCTGAAAGCTGTAATGCACCCAATTTCCAAAGCCATAGCAGTTTCGTTTTGTGCCCTCGCTCTCATGGGCTGCAGCGGCTCGGGTGGTAATGAGAGTATGACCCCAGAAGAGGATGTTCGCCAAACAGCTACGCTTGTTGGCTCTGCTGCCCGCTCTCAAACTGGTGCATTTGGCCGGCAAGCAGTGGACATATCTGGGACCGTAACACTTGTAACTTCAGGCACATCAGAGACTTTGGAATTCTCTATCTCAGATGCGTTTAGCACATTGACCGATGTCGACGGGCCTAACTCATGGGGTGAACTCACAGATGGAGAAGTTACGCTCGTCCTGGGGCGCACGAACAATCCGTTTGAAATGAACATCGCCGAAGACAATGAATACGTATTTATCTTCCAACTCGAAGACGATGCGATCACATCATTGAGCAATTCGGTCGGCGTTTTTGGTTTTGGGACTCAGCTGGCGGACGTGCCAACGCAGGGCTTTGCGCGTTATCTTGGCAACGCAAGCATTGTAATGGAAAATGTCAATGATGGTAGTAATTCTGTTGTCCTTCCAGATGCACAGTCGACCGTGGTGGCACGATCTGCAGAAAGTGTAGTTGATGTTGAAATCAACCATTCAGGAATATCAGCCATTTCTGGTGATCTGATGGCACCTCCAATCGACGCATTAGTGGTGCAAGGAATGTTAATTGATGGGAACGGCTTTTCTGGTGGCGAATTGACTATGTTCTTAGACGGCGAAGTCGTAGATACTGTAGGACCAGGAGCGATCGAGAGCGCTAATGGTCACTTTTTTGGTTTTGATGACGACAATCAGATACCCGATGAGGTTGGGGGTGTAATCATCAGCGCTGATGGCACATCCTCCGTGGTCGTCATGTTTGTTGCCGACTGAATGGAAATTTCTCAAAAGATAGAACTTGGCAATATGTCGACTGACGGCCGAAAACTTCGGACTCACCTTCGAACTTGGACCAAGCGAATTTTCAACCTGATCTAGAGTCAAGGTTCATTGGAGTGGTTCAGGTTTTGCAATCAAGTTTGGAGCTCCATTAAGCTCAGATTTTACCTCTCGATCTGGATATTGCAAATCCCAACGGAGCAGACATACGCTTGGTGTCAAAATCACACACTCCAGTTTGTCGAATGGTCGCTGTGGGCGCAAAGCGGTCATCGATCTCTGGGTAGTCTGCTCGCTCTATCCGAGATCGTCGCTGATTAAGCCTACCCCCTTTACACACCCCCCGACTCCCCCTATAGCACCCCAATCCAACAAGGGTGCGCCACGCGTGCCCTTTTTAAGTTGGTCATAAAGACGCGATGAGGGCTCTGGATGAGCTATGGTCCTCCTCTCCGATCTAGGCCCTAATCAAAGGGTGATGACATGGCAGCTAGCCAAAACATCCGTATCCGCCTTAAGGCGTTTGATTTCCGCGTACTTGATGCAAGCACCGCCGAAATCGTAAGCACAGCAAAGCGCACTGGCGCGTCTGTGCGTGGACCGATCCCACTTCCAAACAAGATCGAAAAGTTCACTGTTCTGCGTGGCCCCCACGTTGACAAGAAATCTCGCGATCAGTTCGAGATCCGTACGCACAAGCGTCTGCTCGACATCATCGACCCAACACCACAAACAGTAGACGCGCTGATGAAGCTCGACCTGGCTGCCGGTGTTGACGTTCAGATTTCCGTGTAAGGAGTAGAATTGATGCTCCGTACAGGACTTATCGCAAAGAAAGTCGGCATGACCCGGCTTTTCATGGAAGACGGCAAGCAGATCCCTGTGACCGTTCTTTCGCTCGAAAACCTGCAGGTTGTTGCACAGCGTACTGCTGACACCAACGGCTACACAGCTGTTCAGCTGGGTGCAGGCAATGCCAAAGCAAAGCGCACGTCACAAGCGATGCGCGGTCACTTCGCAAAGGCCAAAGTAGAACCCAAGCGCAAAGTCGCTGAGTTTCGCGTGGCCCCTGAGAACATGATCAATGTTGGCGAAACCCTCACTGCAAACCATTACTTCGAAGGCCAATACGTTGACGTATGCGGCACATCGATTGGTAAAGGTTTCCAAGGTGCCATGAAGCGTCACAACTTCGGCGGTTTGCGCGCGACACACGGTGTGTCCGTATCGCACCGTTCGCACGGTTCTACTGGCCAGTGTCAGGATCCGGGCAAGGTTTTCAAAGGCAAGAAGATGGCCGGCCACATGGGTTCTGCCCGCGTGACCACACAAAACCTGCAAGTCGTTAAGACAGATGCTGACCGTGGCGTAATCATGGTGAAAGGCGCTGTTCCCGGCTCTAAGGGCGGTTGGGTCACAATCAAGGATGCGGTCAAAAAGCCGACACCTGAGAACGTGATTTACCCTGCTGGTCTGAAATCTATGGCCGAAGAAGCAGAGCGTCTTGCCGCTGAAGCTGCCGCCGCTGCTGCCGCTGAAGAAGAAGCCGCCGCAAAGGCAGCTGCTGAAGCAGAACAGGCCGCATTGGAAGCTGCTGAAGCAGAGCCCACAACTGAAGCCTCGGCAGATGATGCCGCGCCACAAGAAGGTGATAAATAATGAAGGCTGATGCAATCAAACTGGACGGCAAGAAAGCTGGTTCCGTCGAATTGAACGACGAAATCTTCGGTCTTGAGCCGCGCAAGGACATCTTGCACCGCGTCGTTCGCTGGCAGCGTAACAAGGCAATGGCGGGTACACACGATGTGCTTGGTCGTTCCGAAGTGAGCTATTCCACCAAGAAGATCTATCGCCAAAAGGGCACAGGTGGCGCACGTCACGGCTCGCGCGGTGCGCCGATTTTCCGGTCCGGTGGTATCTACAAGGGCCCAACCCCACGTAGCCACGCGCATGATCTTCCTAAGAAGTTCCGCAAGCTTGGTCTTAAGCACGCTCTGTCCGCGAAAGTGGCCGCAGGCGAGCTGGTGATCGTTGATGATATCAATGTCAAAGACGCCAAAACATCTGCGCTGGCCAAAATGGTCGGTTCACTGGGTTGGAAGCGTGCGCTGATAATCGACGGTGCAGAGGTCAACGCTGACTTCATGCGTGCATCTGCGAACATCACAACAATCAACGTTCTCCCAAGCCAAGGCGCGAACGTGTACGACATCCTGAAGTCAGACACACTTGTCCTGACCAAAGCAGGTGTCGAAGCTCTGGAGGCTCGTTTGTCATGAACGCTAAAGCAGAACATTACGATGTGATCCGCAAGCCGATCATCACGGAAAAAGCAACAATGGCTTCTGAAGCTAATGCCGTTGTTTTCGAAGTGGCAATCGACGCCAACAAACCGATGATCAAAGAAGCTGTCGAAAGCCTCTTTGGTGTAAAGGTCAAAGCGGTCAACACATCGATCACCAAAGGTAAGGTGAAGCGCTTCCGCGGATCATTGGGCACACGTAAGGACGTGAAAAAAGCCTATGTGACGCTCGAAGAAGGCAACACAATCGACGTATCCACTGGTCTCTGATCAGACGTTGCAGAAAACAGAGAGGCCCTCGCGAAAGCGGGGGCTTTTTGCGTTTTCGTGGCTGAAATTACGACAAAGGTTGTGCAGAGACCCCGCTACTTCGTATCCTCAAACACATGACAATGGGGGAGTAGGCGACATGAGTAATGCAATGGAAGTGGCCGTCATCGGCTTGGGTTCGATGGGGTACGGCATGGCGAAGTCCCTTATCGCCGCCGGTCACACGACCCATGGCTTTGACGTAGCGCCCGCACAGATGGCCCGCTTTTTGGCTGATGGTGGCGCTCCGGGTGCGCTGACAGCTGTCGCCCTGCATGTCGATGCCGTCGTGGTGGTTGTCCTGAATGCGGCGCAGACCGAAAGCGTCTTGTTCGGCGAAGACGGTGTCGTTCCCAACATGAAAGCAGGCAGTGTTGTGCTGGCCTGCGCGACCGTTCCGCCCGCCTTTGCCCGCGATATGGAAGCGCGCTGCTTGGCTCATAGTGTCCACTATCTGGATGCGCCGATTTCTGGCGGTGCGGCAAAGGCAGCACAAGGACAATTGTCGATTATGGCATCTGGTACGCCTGCTGCATTTATTGCCGCGCGTCCTTTGTTGGATGCAATGTCGGAAAAGGTTTTTGTCTTGGGCGATGCTGCGGGCGCAGGATCGGCCATGAAGGCGGTGAACCAATTGCTGGCGGGGGTGCATATCGCCGCGATGGCAGAGGCAATAACATTCGGCATGACCCAAGGTGTGAGCCCTGAGAAGTTCGTCGAAGTCATCCCTGAATGCGCCGGCACAAGTTGGATGCTGGAAAACCGCGCGCCGCATATCGTGGCGGGGGATTACACGCCGCGTAGTTCTGTAAATATCTGGCCCAAGGATTTGGGCATCGTGTTGGAGATAGCGCAGCAATCTGGCTTCGTCGCACCACTCACCCAAGCAGCCTTGGCGCAGTTTCAGGAGGCTGCCAAAATCGGACTTGGTCATGAGGATGATGCGGCCGTTGCAAAGGTCTATGCAGGGCAGGTTGGGCTGACGCTACCAAATCAAGATAGTTTACAAAAATGACACACTAAATGGTTTTTAGGCTCGATTGTTGAAATATATCATTCTGATTTTCAGAAAATTACAATGATAGTTAATGTCTCATTTCATAGGCGTTGGGTGCTCAAATAAGGCGAAGTTGCCACTTTTGACTAAAAAACGCGGAAAAATCACAGAAATTTCGGCACCCTGGCAGAGAGATCATGACAACAGCATGACGTGAATTTGACGCTACGGAACTTAGAGCATTTCTGGCGGCATTTTACCGATCCAAATCAAGTTGACAAAAAGTTCCCAAAAGCCTTTGTGTTTAAACTGATATTAACTATTTTGAATAGGTCCCGGAAAAATGAATGATTTTAAGAGCAACAGCACGTTTTTTGGATACAACGGGACTGACGACGCACCAATCGCTATCGACGCTGTCGCGGGGACATCTTCTACCACAGCTTACATCGTGACAGGCGAGACACTGGATGTCTTGCCGATCAAAATGCACGCCGCAAACTTTGAAGGCGAAGCAGCACCTTCGGTTCGGGTTGCAGCAGACGACGACGCATTGGAAAGCTATGCGGCCGCAGCGGATGGCGGCGTGGAGGCAATCGCGCTTCCTAATACACCGGCAGAACGCGCGCGATTTATCGCCGAGTGGGCCAAGAAGGCCGCGAAGAAGAACAAGAAGGGCATCATGCCATTGTTGCTTCTGCCACTGGCAGCTTGTGGCGGTGGTGGTGGCGATTCCGACACTGTTGTTGCTATCTCGGTGGCCGAGTTGAACGCATTAGATGCAAGCACTCCGGGCGTTATTATTGAGACGATCGCGGAGGGCGCACTTTCAGCGCTCGTTAACCTGACGAACCTGAACAACAACAACGAACTTACAATCACCGTAACCGATACAGCAGCAGCTGCGACAGATTTGATCATTGTAGATGGCGCAACAAGCCTCGCCATTGATGCGACCGCCGTTGACAGCATTACTGGCACAGCCGCCGACGTGCTGGCCGCGATCCTTGCGCCGGGCATCCAGACTTCGACTGATTACGATGTCGCAATTTCTGGCGACACGACCATTGCAACGGCACTTTTGATCGAAGCTGACACAACCGGAATTATCACAGCGACAATCACCGAAGACGACCTTGCAGCACTTGTGACGCTGGTCGATGGCAGCGGCAACAATGCCTTTACGATTACGGTCGCTGCAGGCCCTGCGGACGCGGGCGATTTGAACACTGTTGATGGTATCACAAGTGTTGATGTTGATGCTGCTGCGGTGACTTCTGTCACCGGTACTTTGGCCGAATTGGCCGCGCTGTTTGACCCGGCTTCCGGTGTTTTGCTGGCTGATGATGTCGCAGTATCCTTTGACGAAGTGACAGTTGCCACGGCCCAAGATATTGCCGACCTCAATGTTGTGGTTGAAGGGACCGAAGGTGCCGTCACAGGCACAATGACAGGCGGAGCCGCGCTTTTGGTGGGCATCACTGCGAACGCCGACACCGATGCGGATCAGGCGCTGACGCTGACTGTCACTGACACTGCAACGGCCGCACAAGCAGCTGATATTGCGGCGGCGACAAGCGCGCCGACGGTTGATTTTTCTGCCGGTGGCATCACAGATACGCTTGGAAACTTGGTGTCTACGCCGGGTGTTGTTAACCCGGATGTTTCAGATGCTGTTGCGAAAGATGCCGATGTCAACGTCAGCATCGCACCAGCAATTGATGATGCTTCGGCACAAGATGTAACCGACATCAATGCGCTGCTGGCGGGTACCGCCGGTACGGTCACGGCTACAATTGATGGAGACGCCGAAGAGCTATCGGAATTGACCGCGACTGCTGGGGATGATGGTATCAGCGCGCTGACAATTGTGGTCAATGACGCCGCTACCGCAGCCGAAGGTGCTGCGATTGCTGATGCAACAGATGAAGCCACGGTTGATTTTTCTGCGGCGGGTATTGTTGACACGCTGGCGAACCTTGCACCGGGTGGGATTACTGCTGACCTTGATAAAGTTGCGGCGAAAGACGGCGATGTTGCTGTCGAGGTGACAGATGACGTTCTTGACGGGACTGACATTGCCAATTTGAATGCCGTGGCCTTTGCGACGGATGGCATCGTATCTGCAACGCTTGAAGATTTGCTGCCCAATCTTGCACTTCTGGACACAGCGCCGACTGACGCAATTGACGTCACGGTCACAAGCACAACCAACCTTGCTGCTGATTTGCTTGTTCTCGATGGAAAAACGTCAATCGCCGTTGATGCGCTTGCGATGGATACCATTGAAGGATCCGCCGCCAACATCATCTTGGTTGCACAAGCAGATGGCATCACAGTTGACGCTGACTATGACGTGAACGTCACTGTCGGGCAGGCGACGGTCGCACAACATAACACCATTGATCTGGTCACATCTGGCGTCATCACCGCAATTATCACCGAAGGTGACCTTGCAACATTGACCACGTTGACAGCACTGAACGCGAACAGCGTTCTGACGATTACAGTGACTGACACCGAAGCATTGGCTGCGGACCTGACAACGGTAAACGGTGTCACGTCAGTTGTCGTTGATGCGACAGCGGTCACGGACCTGACCGGTGGCATGGATGATGTGCAGTCGCTGTTCTTCTCGGGTGGCGTAGATTTGTCCGAGACCGTTGAAGTGACGATCACGGATGTCTTTGTGGACGCGGCAGAGGTCAATTCGCTTGACGCTGCAACGAGCGGCACGATCACGATCACCAACTCCACGGATATCAACGGAACAGCAGCCGAAGTAGAACAGGCAGTGACGTCCGATGGCGTGGTAACAGACGACGATTATACCGTGACGCTTGATGCGGCAACGGCTTCGGCCACTGATTTGCTCGCGATTGATGGCGATACAAGTGGCTTGATCAATGCGACGGCTGTAACTGAATTGACCGGATCTGTCGCTGATGTCGACGCTGTGCTTGCTGCCACTGGTATTAACATGGATGCGAGTGTTCCGGGCAATTTCGACATTACAATTGACGATGGCCAAGCTTCTATTGCTGACCTTATTGACCTTGATGCAGCGACAACGGGCGTCATCACAGCAGATGTATCTGATACGTCTGTTGCGGCACTGTTGAACCTGCCTGATGCAAACGGCAACAACGCCCTGTCATTCTCAATCGCTGATACATCAGCTTCCGCTGTTGATCTTACGACGCTTGCTGACCTGACATCTGTGCCTTTGGATGCGGCTTCGGTCACTGATATCACAGGTTCTGTCGCGGAAATCTCCGCGGCTCTTGAAGACACAGGTATCGCAAACCTTTCGGTGACCACAGCAACGCTGTCTGGTCCGTCCGAGGCGGCTTCTGACGTCACTGGTTTGGCGGGCGATGTACCAACAGTTGTTGCGGGCAACCTCGACGAACTGACAGGCACAACTGAAGAGATCCAAGTCGTCCTAGATGCCGGAAATGTCAGCGGTCTATCAGGTGTGACGGCAGTTGTTTCCGACACCACGGACGATGCCACAGATCTTAGCGATCTGCTGGGCAGCGAAGTGGATGCGGTTGACGCGTCGACAGTAACGACGCTGACTGGGACAGTGGCTGAGATTACGGCTGTGATGAACAATGGTGCCATCACAAAGAACGACAATGTCGTTGCCGAACTGACCGGCACAACAGAAGACGCGGCGGGTTTGTCCACGCTCGCCGGCTTGGTCGCATCAGTCGATGCTTCTGCGGTCGAGACGCTGACAGGCGATGTCGCCGAAATTAACATCGTTCTGGAAGATACAAGCGTCACAGGTCTTGGTGATGTTGATGTGACGATTGATGGTGATGACGTTTTGATCGATGCCGGATCGCTTCAGACTTTGGATGACAACACAGAAGGCACAGTCGACGCGGATGCGATCGATGGTATCAGCGGTAGCGCAAGCGACGTTGCCGCGATTTACAGCTCGGATGGTTTCTCGGAACTTGGCGATGATGATATTATTACGATCACAGGCACAACGGCTGACGCCGCTGACCTGAACACGATTGCGGATGCTCTGGATGCGGCTGGCAACATTGCCACTCTGGCACTGACAGAGATCACAGGCGATGCAGCGGATCTTGCGGCGCTTTATACCAACACAGAGGACTTCTCGGACCTTGGTGATGAGGCTGTTACCGTTACGTCAGACACAGCGGCGGCAGCAGATGTGAACACTGTGAACGGGGCCACGACTGGTGTCGTCAATACGGTGGACAACGTAGAAACCTTTACCGGTGGCGTTTCTGATATCCAAGATTTGCAATCTGCGATTGCTGCATCAGAAGTAACTGCAATTTCTGGCTATGATATTACGATCACTGATGACGCTGTTGATGCGGCTGAAATCACGGCTTTGAGCGGTATTGGTTCGGGTCGGACGACGGGTCAAATCTCTGTCACTGCGGCAGAAGATATTACCGGAACCGAGGCGGAACTCCTCGCGTTTTATGAAGAGGTTGGTGATAACGTCATCCAGACCAGCCAGGATTATGACTTGATGGTCGAGGCTGATGGTGGTGTGATCGAAGCCGCAAACATTGTGCTTTTTGATGGCTTTACTGCGGGCACAATCACCAGCGATGCCGTTACAATTAACGGGAACCTCGAAGATCTAGCCGCGGTGTTCAATTCTGACCAAGTGATGCTTGCCGCTGACATAGACGTGAACTTCACGGTGGAAGTCGGCGTTACACCCGATGACACTGCCAATCTTGATGCGGTCATTGCTGGCACGACAGGTACGATCAACGGTTCGCTTTTCGGTTCTGCTGCAAATCTGGCGACCATTGACCCGATTGGTGACTTCGATGGCGTAAACATCATATTTGTGCTGAACGCTGGCGAGGCGGATGCTTCTGACATCAATGCCATTCAAGCGGTCAGTGGTACTGGCGATATTGTTGGATCGGCTCTGACAGCAATCAACGGTGCGGCGGATGAAGTTGTCGCAGCGCTTGAGAGCTTGGACACGGATCCAGACCTCTTCAACACGGACCTTGGTGCGACGGTTGCAGAAGCCGCAGATATCCTCGCGATCGCTTTGGTAAATGGCGACGACCTGGGTGGTCCTGATGGCGTCATTGATGGGTCGCTGATCACAGCACTGAACGGCACCTACGAAGATATCAGGGATGCCAAGCTGGAATTGGGCGCAAACATCTCAGATAACTACACGATCACTGTAGAAGGTCCGATGACTGTCGCGGAATTCAACGAACTTGATGCTGACACAACCGGCATTATCACAGCGACGATCTCTGACGAAGACATGGCCACGTTGTTGATGATCACCGATAACAACGACAACTCTGCGCTGACAATTACGGTCACGGATGCAAGTGTTGTTGCGACGCAGTTGACCACATTGGACGGTCAGACAACCGTTACGATTGATGCAACGGCTGTGACAGATTTGTCAGGTTCTGTTGCGCAGATTAATGCGGTGCTGGATGCCGAGGGTATTTCAAACCCAACGACCATGACGGCAACACTTGTCGCTGGCACAGAGGACGCGACAGACCTGTCGGACCTTCTGGCACTGGACAATGTATCGGTCGTGAATGCGACCGCGGTCACTGTGCTGAACGGTACTGCAACAGAAGTTCTTGCGATCTTGTCAGAGGCAAACATCACCGATCCAACCGCTGCGACAGTGACGCTTGATGCGGGTTCCGAAGCTGCTGCTGACTTGACCAGCCTGTTCAACGACACAAGCATTACGGCTGTGGATGCGTCTGCGGTGACTACGCTGACTGGGACAGTTGCCGAGATCAACGCTGTGTTGACCGAGGTAGGCATCGCAAACCCAACGACAATGACTGCGGTTATTAGTGCTGGGACTGAAGCTGCAGCTGATCTGACGAGGCTTCTTGCAGAAGGAAACGTCACAGGCGTTGACGCATCAGCAGTGACCACGCTGACTGGTTCAGTTGCGCAAATCAACGCAGTGCTGACCGAAGTTGGCATTACAAATCCAACAGAAACAGCGGTCACGGTTAGCGCAGGTACAGAGGCAGCGTCTAACCTGACGACGCTTCTTGCGGAAGACAATGTGACATCAGTTGACGCAAGTGCTGTGACAGAACTCACGGGCACAGCAACGCAAGTGCTTGCGGTTTTGTCAGAAGGCAGCATCACGGACCCAACAGCCGCTACGGCGACCTTGGCCGCAGGAACGGAAGCTGCGTCTGATCTGACACTTTTGTTTGCGGACGGAGGCATCACGACTGTGGATGCCACATTGGTCACGGCGCTGACTGGTACGGTCACTGAGATCAACGCTGTTTTGGGCGAGGTGGGGATTACAGACCCAACGGCTATGACTGCCATCGTCAGTGAAGGCACAGAATCCGCCGCCGGACTTACCGCCTTGCTTACGGACGGTAGCGTCACGTTGGTGGAAGCATCTGCGGTCACGACACTCACTGGAACAGTAGCAGAGATCAACGCGGTCTTGGTCGAGGGTGACATCACCAACCCGGGCACGATGGCAGCGACGATCTCTGTTGGGACAGAAGCGGCGACTGATCTGACGGCCTTGCTGGGCGAGGGGAATGTATCGTCTGTTGATGCATCCGCCGTCACCAATTTGACTGGTACAGTTGCGGCGATCAATGCAGTCCTGACAGAAGAGGGTATCACAAACCCAACTGAGATGTCCGCGACGATAGCGGTTGGTACAGAGGCGGCAGCAGACCTGACCGCGCTGTTGGACCAAGACAACGTCAACGTAGTGAATGCCAATGCAGTGACGACACTGACCGGTACTTATGCTGAGATTGATGCGGTTTTGACCGAAGGTGATATCACGAACCCGGCAACCATGTCGGCGACGATTTCTGAAGGTGCGGAAGAAGCCGCTGATCTGACCGCGCTTCTTGCTCAAGGCAACGTCACGTCTGTTGATGCGACGGCTGTCACAAGCCTGACCGGAACAGCGACTGAAGTGCTGGCGCTATTGGCCGAAGTGAACATTATTGACCCAACGACAGCGACAGTCACCCTAGATGCCGGAACAGAGGCGGCAGCCAACCTGACGGCCCTACTTGCGGACGGAAGCATTACCTCCATTGATGCGTCTGCGGTGACTTCGTTGACTGGCACAGTCGCTGAAATCAATGCAGTGTTGACGGCGGGCGCTATCATGAACCCGACGACGATGACTGCGACGATCACTGTCGGAACAGAAGCAGCTGCTGATCTAACAGCACTGCTTGAGCAGGAAATTGTGACATCTGTCGACGCGACCGCGGTGACCACACTGACGGGTACATTTGCGCAGATCGATGCGGTCTTGACCGACGACGGTATTGGGAACCCGACAATGATGACGGCTACGATATCGGCTGGCACAGAAGCTGCGGCAAACCTTACCGCCCTTCTTGGTCAGACGAATGTGACCGGGGTAGATGCGACTTTGGTGACCACGCTGACGGGTACCGTTGCCGAGATTGATGCGGTTCTGGACGAGGGGGGTATCATGAACCCCACGACAATGACTGCGACGATCAGCGAAGGTACAGAAGCCGCTGCTGATCTGACCGCGCTTCTTGCCGAAGGGAACGTTACTTCCGTAGAGGCGTCAGCGGTTACGACATTGACTGGCACATACGCCGAGGTGGATGCGGTTCTTGTTGAAGGTGGCATCACAACTGATGATAACTACGACGCTGAACTTTCAGGGAACACTGCTGTTGCAGACGTAACGGCCCTGAATGCGGTGACGACGGGTGTTATCACGGCGACGATCACCGAGACGTTCATGGACGATTTGCTCGCGTTGAGTGACGGTAACGGCGTGAACGCCTTGACGATCACGGTCGCAACACCAGCATCTCTGGCAGCTGCCGACCTGAATACCCTAGACGCAACGACAAGTGTGTTGATCGATGCGACAGCGGCAACGACAATTACCGGCGAAGCCGAAGATGTTGCGATAGCTGCTGCGTCAGAAGGTATTGATCTGAATGGCACCTACGACGTCACACTTGATGCGGGAACGGCAGATGCTGCTGATCTTGTGATCATAGACGGTGACACTACAGGTACAGTGGATGCCACAGCGATCACCGACATCACCGGTTCGGCGGCTGACGCTGCAGCGGTGATTGGTTCGGGCTCAACCGGTATTACGACAGCAAGCGATGTGAATGTTGTGTTGACCGGGGATGCGATTGTTGGTGATCTGACGGACATCGGTGGTGCAACAACGGGTACTGTTCTTGCCGACTCAATCACGGATGAATTCAGTGCGATCCAATCGCTTGCCTCGACCGAGTCCGTCATCTTCCAGACCGCAACGGGTACCGTGACCGCGATCGGCAGTAACGGCGGTGAGACGATGAATATGGCAGCCGTCGGAACGACAGTGAACGACCTTGTGATCAACGGACTTGCAGGTGACGATTTCATCGTAGGATCTGCTGGTGATGATATTATCTCCGGCGGCGAAGCGACCCTGGCGCTTACAGACGTTGATACTTTGGACGGTGGTCTTGGGAACGATACATTTGTTGTCTCCGACATTGAGAACAACGGCCTTGATCGGTTCTTTAACTTCACAACCAGCACTGATGCTGCCGAGGTTGTTCAGGGTGCGGACACGCTTCAGTTCTCTTCAAGTGATCTGACAGATGTTGCAGGCTTCGTGTCCTATCAAGGGATTGACGGTATCTTCTTTGGTGACGGTTCCGTCGGCTTTACGCTTGCTGGTGAAACGCCATCGGCTGCGGGTGCGACGTTCATCTTTGACGATACTTCTGGTGAGCTAAGCTTTGATGCAGATGGTGATGGTGGCAACGCTGCGCTGACGATCGGTACTTTTTATGGTGACGACGGCATCACGGCGATCACAGACTTTTCCGCTTCGGATCTGGAGATCCTCGGCGCGGTCTTGCCCGTCTGATCCTGACGCAATTGTTTTCGACAGATTATAAAGAAGCGGCGGTCTCCGCCGCTTCTTTCACATTAGAGCCATGTTTGACGGCTATTGATACGCCCACGCCGAAATTTGTTGGCCAGATGGCGCGCCCGCTTTATGCATGCGCCGATCATCACGCATTTGAAGAGGTGTTTTTGAAATGACGCGGAGTTTTCAGATGGATGGCGTGGAATACGACGCCGAAATCCTGACGCCTGTTGGCAAAGACCTGTTAGACAGGCTCACTTTCGTGCAATCAAGGCTGCAAGAACTGAATAATCAACATGCGACGCTGACCCGCGCCAAGAATGCCTATATTGATGACCTCAAGGCGGAAGTGGTGCAGAAGAAATCCGGCGTTGATTTTTCAACGTTTTTTGATGCGGAGTAAGGCGATATGCCCAAATTCACAGTAGATGGCATTGACTACCACACTGAGGACCTCAGCGAGGAGGGCCGCGCACAGCTTGCGAACCTTCAGTTTCTTGAAGGGCAGATGTTGAAGCTACGTAAAGAAATAGCTGTCTTTGAGACTGCCAAAGCCACATACGTCAGAGGTCTAAAAGCCGAACTTGAGAAAATTGATGCGACCGAGAACGCCGCTGGAGCCAAAGACGAATGAATAAGTCGATCATCCGATCTTTTGCGATAGGCGGTTTTGCCCTGTTCGTTGGCTGTACAGGTGACACCATGTCGGCGACGGATATGGAGGCTTCAATCGGTACGCGACTTGCGCTAGGGCCGGACGCCGCGTTAGCCGCACCAGGTCGCAGCGACGTGATCCTGTCCCAAGGCTTTGCGGTGGCATTGCGCACGGCAGTTTTGGCGAATGACGGCTATTTGGCAGCACAGGCATTCGAGCAAGAAGCCTTTGCCAATGTGGATGTGGCACAAAGCGTGCGGCGTCCTCAGTTCAGTGCCAGCGGAACATTAGGTGCGATGCGCGAAGGCGATCCTATAGACGAGACAACAACAGGCCTCGCGACAGATTTATCTGTGTCACAGGTCCTTTATGATGGTGGCGCATCGCGCGAAGCGATCAATCGTGCCACTGCGACGGCTTTGGCAGCACAGGCCGGGCGGCTAGACCGCGGCAACCTGATTGCGCTCGAGGCCGCGCGCGCGTGGGTTGATTTATGGTTAGCGTCCAATCGGCTTGCATTGCTGCGCAGCCGAACCGGCAGTTTGGGCGAATTGATGGATCAAATGGACCGTATGGCGGCGAATGGTTTGATTGACCGCGCATCTGTCGAGAACGCCAAACGTCAGGTTCTGGATATCCAATTGGAACAAAATAGCCTTGAAGCCAGCCAAGCTGACGCGCGTGTGCGGTTTTCACAGTTCTTTCAATCGGCGCGAAGTGAGGTTGGCGCACCGGCGCAGCTTCTGAGCAATGAGGCTATCAGGGCGCGTAGTGCGGATTGGAAGACAGCACCAGCATTGCAGCGCGCGGCGGCGGAATTGATCGCGGCCCAACGCGCCGAGCAAGAGGCGCGTTCGGCATTTCGGCCAACAGTCAGTTTGCGCGCTGGTGTGACTTCACCGATGGATGAAGACGATACGACCGATCTGAACGGTGGTGTCTTTGTCCAATACGTGTTTGCAGACGGTGGCCGTAGAAAGGCCCTTCTGGAAGCAGCAACCAAGCGTGTAGCCGCGTTGGAGGCTGGTTTGACCTCTGGACAACTTGCGACCGAAGCGGAAATCAGCACCAGTCTTGCGCGGCTTGCGGCTCTTGACCAATCGATGACGCTATTGAACCAAAAGATACGCCTATCATCATCCGAGGCCGATATCGCCCGGTCACAAATCACGACTGGGCAAGCAAACCTGCGCCAGTTAATCTCGGCCGAGATTGAGAGCTACCGCGCGCTTGATGACCGCCGCCAGTTACAGGGTGAACAGTACCTGTTGCAGCTGACGATTGCGGCAAGATCCGGCTACTTAAGCGAAGTGATTGGGCTTGAGCCATAGTGAAACGCACAACGCCTTAATCTATTGTGCGTAAGGAAAAGTATGACGAACTCTGAACTCACGGCCCAAGGAAACCTTCAGGCAGATGATCCGCATCCGCAGGATGCACCGGCTTTGCCTGACGCCTCCGGGCCAACGGAGGTTGTTGGTCTTGCGACGGATCAAACGGCTGTACCTTTGACCGAGCAGAGCTTGATCCTTGCGGTGCAGCATATTCTGGAAATGAACGGTATTGCGTTCTCCGAAGGTGCCGTGCGTGATCTGCCAGAGTTGAATACAGATCAATTTGATCCGATGGCCGCCGTGTCCGCGTTGCGCCACGTGAACTTTGACGCCAGCTATGGCGAACAGAAGGTCAAGAAGATCAAACCGGCGCATTGCCCGCTGATAGCTTTCACCCAAGACAAAATCGCGGTCGTCATCGAAGACATCGACGAAAAAGGTCAGGCCACTATTCGCAGTTTCGACGGTGAACCGGACATTCGACATATCGCGAAAGCTGACTTAGCCCGTGAGTTGCTCCCCTATTTCATCTTATCGCGCAAACAGCATGATGCTGCGAAACCCAAAGGTAAGAACGATTGGTTCTGGGGTTCTTTTGCGCAAAGCAAATGGCTTTATTTTCAGGTGATCACGGCTGCCGCGATTACCAGTTTCCTTGGCCTATCCACGTCGCTTTTCATCATGGTGGTCTATGACCGCGTCGTCCCAAACGAAGCAATCGAGTCGCTGATTGCCCTGACAATTGGTGTCCTGATTGCGCTGGGCTTTGATTTTATCATCAAGACATTGCGCGGCCAGTTTGTGGATCGCGCGGGAAAGCGTGCCGATTTACGGATGTCACGGCTGATCTTTGATAAAATTTTGAACATGCAGTTGGATAAACGCACGCGAAAATCTGGCGCGATGGCCAGTATCGTGCGTGAATTCGATACGTTGCGCGAATTCTTCACCTCGGCCACGTTGATCGCTGTTGTCGATCTGCCTTTCATCTTTTTCTTTATCTGGGTGATCAATCTGATTGCGGGTCCGCTCGCGCTTATTCCCCTGATCGCGGTGCCGATTGTTATCTTTGCAGGTCTGATCATTCAGCCCTTCTTGGCGCGCATCGCCGAAGGATCGATGCAAAGCAACATGTCCAAGCAGGCCGTCTTGGTTGAAACGCTCAACGGGCTTGAGACGGTGCAGGCAACCGGATCAGGACGGCTGATGCGCAGGCGGTTTGAACAAGCGTCTGATGCGCAGTCTGACCTTGGCCTGAAAAACCGCATGCTGTCGCAATTCGCAATAAACTCGGCCGCGTCCGTACAGCAGTTTGCCCAGATTGCGACGATCTTCTATGGGGTGTTCCTGATCCAGGATGGTACCATCACAATGGGCGCGATGATTGCCGCCGTGATCTTGGGCGGGCGGACGCTTGCGCCGCTTTCGCAGCTTGCCTCGGCGATGTCGCGCGCGAACGGCGCACTTCAAGCCTACCGGTCTTTGTCGTCCGTGATGAATGATGACAGTGCCGACGAGGATATGACGCGGTCCCGCCTAAGTCGGCCTCGGCTTGACGGCAACGTTGAGCTTAAGAACCTCAGCTATACGTTCCCCGGCGCGAATTCCCCGATCATTCGTAACCTGTCACTTAAGATTCCAGCAGGGCAAAAGGTGGCAATCGTCGGGCGCATGGGGTCTGGCAAGTCGACACTGGCGCGCTTGATGGCAGGTTTGATTGAACCCTCCGAGGGTGCGGTGATGATCGATGGTGTTGATATTCGGCAGATCGACAAGTCGGACCTGCGCCGCAATATCGGTGTGATGCTGCAAGAGACGTGGCTATTCTCGGGGACTGTCAAAGAGAACCTGCAAATGGGGTTCTTTGAGTATGATGACGCGCGGCTTTTGAATATCGCCAAAATTTCCGGTGTGGATGATTTCGTCGGAACGCACCCCGAAGGCTACGATATGCTTTTGAAGGAAAGGGGCGAAGGCTTATCAGGCGGGCAGCGGCAATCCATTAACCTTGCGCGCACCATGTTGCATGACCCGAACCTCTTGATCCTTGATGAGCCGACGAGTTCGATGGATACAACGACGGAAAAGAACGTGCTTGCGCGCCTCAAGGCATGGGCCGGCCCGCGCACAATGATCATGATCACGCACCGCAATACGCTGCTGGACCTCGCGGACCGGGTGCTTGTCATTGATGAAGGTGGTGTGCTGGCGGATACAACGCCCGAGAAACTCAAGGCCGGACGGTGAGAAACAAACATGTCTGAAGTTGATTTCAAAACACTCTCCCGCCAAATGGCAGGCCGCGATGGGATCGGAGGATCGGCGATCCTGCTTACGATCATTATCCTGGTTGCTGCTATTTTTTATTGGGCAAGTCAGGCGGAGCTGGACAATGTGATCCGTGGCGAAGGCCGGATCGTGTCATCGGTGCAAAACCAACTGGTGCAAGCCGCCGAAGGCGGCGTGATCTTGCGACGCTATGTGTCCGAAAACACGACCGTCGAAGAAGGTGAGATCCTGTTCGAGATTGATCCGGTCGACGCCAGCAGTGAATTCAACCGGCTCAGCCAGCGCCTGACAGCGCTCGACATCAAAGAACTGCGTTTGCGGTCCGAAATTACCAGTGAGGAGTTTCGACTTCCAACTGAACTGAATGCACTATCGCCATTGGTGGCTTTGACAGAGCAAAGCTTGTTCGCTGCGCGCAAGGCGGAGCTTTCTGGCATGCTGGCGGTTCTTGAGCAGCGTCTGCAACAGCGCCAGCAAGACCTGCGCGCGTCTGAGGCACTGGTCGGCACCGCGGAACGCACGGTTGCGCTGCTTGAAGAAGAAATCGAAGTTGTGGCCCCTTTGGTGCGCGAAAACATCGCCCCTGCGACGCGGCTTTTGGAACTACAGCGGCAGCTTGAACAAATCCGCGGTGAAGGCGAAGCGGCAGCCGTCGGTATCCTGCGGGCCCGCTCTGGTATTAGTGAGCTAGAGACCGAGATCGCCAACGCGACGGCCAGTTACACGCTGAATTCAATGGACGAACTGAACGCTGTGGTCGCCGAACAAAGCGAGCTGCGCACGACTTTGCCGCGACTGGAGGAGCGCGTCAGCCGGACGGTGATCCGCGCGCCGATGGAGGGGATCGTCAATCAGCTGAACTTCCGCACGCCGGGAGGTTTTGTGAACACCGGTGATGTGGTGCTGGAACTGGTCCCAACCGGCGAGGCATTGGTGATTGAGGCGCAAATTCAGCCCAAAGATATCTCGAATATTCTGACCGATGATGCCGTGCGCATCCGCCTGTCGGCCTACGATTCATCAAAATTCGGCACCGTCGACGGGCGCGTCCTGCGGATCAGCCCCGATGCGGTGGTGGATGAGACACGCGGCGGCGCAAGTTATTACACCATCGATGTGGCGATTGAGGGAGAGTTGCTGGTGGACGAGGTCCCGGTGACATTCATCCCCGGCATGACTGCGACGGTGGATGTGTTGTCAGGCAAACGGACGGTGCTGGAATACATCTGGCAACCGATCGCGAAAGTGCAGGAACTGGCGCTGCGGGATTAAAGAGCGGTCACGTCGGGGAGAGCTCTGACCTACGTAGGCCGGGGTTCTCCCCGGCGATCCAACACTTGCCCCAAACGAAAGGGCCAGCGACGGCCCGTGGGTTGGCATCGGCCACGTCGCTGTCGCGCAATTTATGCTAGCCACCCATGCCGTAACATCGCGATGCGCGTGACGCTAGCAAAGCGCCAGCCCGCCGGACGGGCCGTCGCTGGCCCGGTGGTTGCGGCTTGATTTTGGACCTACTTCAGTTTGCGAATGATTATGATAGGCGGATGACGGTGGCTCCGCGTTCCTTAAGTTTATCAAGCGAGGGCTTGAGAATGTCTACTTTCGGGGAGACAAACACCAAATCTCCGGGACGAACTACTCGAATTAGTTTACCTTCAGTCTCTCTTTTCTGACCGTCAGCTTCGGCGAAAAGATAGTTTTGACGAATTGAGCGCATCACATCTGGCAGCTCTTCGTGATGCGTTTTTATGAAGCCAAAAGTTCGACCTTGGCGACCATCTTGAGACAATCTAGTATGTAAAAGGGATTCCCAATTAGCATTTACTTGTGCCACAACGTCACTGAGTTGGTTTGGAGATCCATGAGGGTCAACCGGAGAAGCATCGTCAAGCGCGCCTATGCTGTCGTAAAACTCTTCGCGCACTTGGCCAATCTTAGATTGTAGTTCTTCTCTGACATCATCATCTAGGCTCTTCGCCTCCTGATCTAACTGAGCTCCTTCCAAAAGTGCTCGCTCCACGATGTGTCGTTGCTTGTCTCTCTCTGCAAGAAGTTCGCCTTTCTTACTTGCCAATTGGTGAGCTAGATCAATTTCCCTGAGCCTGCGTTTTGCCGTCGGCTCTTGCGCCCACCAAGAACCAAAATTCGAGACATATGGCGCTAACAATGCGACGGCAACCCCCAGTAGAACTGGTAGGGCAAACAGGGAGGCATAACTTGCTGTTTCATCAAAGTAGCTAAACTTCTCCAGAACACTCACATCTGCAAAGAACAGAAAGTACAGGGGTTTCCAATTCAAGAATATGAATGAAACAAGTATGTATCCCCAAAATGGTGATCGTAGCCGCTGGGAAATCGAGTCATATATATCTCTGAATAGGTCCAATGAGTAGCTTTCAAATTGTGGTTGATCGACAATGGGTCTGGTTCTCCTTTTAGTAAAACACGATAGAACGCTGTCAACAACGTATCGGTCAGCGCTCCTACTTGCTCGATTACTGGTAACTGGCGCTTCCAGATTGTCTCGATTTGCTTGCTGCGACCCCCTTGCCACCCCACCCCCTCCCTGCTACATCCCCGCAATCGCTTGGCCTCGGATTCGTTCCGGGGTCTTTGTGTTATGCGAAAAGCCGGAGGAAACTTCGGCCAACGTAGGTCGGGGTTCTCCCCGACACATCCAACCGGGCACCTACGGGGGCCTATAACATCAGGGTCTCCCCGCGAGGCCCGCCAAGCAAACGGAAGAAGCTAACATGGCACTCAAGTCGTACAAACCGACGACGCCGGGCCAGCGTGGGCTGGTGCTGATCGACCGTTCGGAGCTTTGGAAAGGACGTCCTGTTAAGTCTCTCACTGAGGGTCTTACGAAATCGGGCGGCCGGAACAACACCGGACGGATCACTATGCGTCGTATTGGTGGGGGCGCAAAGCGTCTTTACCGCATCGTCGATTTCAAGCGCAACAAGCTGGACATGCCAGCCGTTGTCGCACGGATCGAATATGACCCGAACCGCACCGCATTTATCGCGCTGATCCAGTACGAAGACGGTACACAGAATTACATCCTTGCCCCACAGCGTTTGGCTGTTGGTGACAAGGTGATCGCATCTGCCAAGGCTGACATTAAGCCCGGCAACGCAATGCCTTTCTCGGGCATGCCAATCGGTACGATCATTCACAACATCGAAATGAAGCCAGGCAAAGGCGGCCAGATCGCCCGTGCAGCCGGGACTTACGCCCAGTTCGTTGGTCGTGATGGTGGCTACGCGCAGGTTCGCCTGTCGTCCGGTGAATTGCGCCTGATCCGTCAGGAATGCATGGCCACTGTTGGTGCTGTGTCAAACTCTGACCATTCCAACCAGAACTTCGGTAAAGCGGGCCGTATGCGTCATAAGGGCATCCGCCCAAGTGTCCGCGGTGTTGCCATGAACCCGATCGACCACCCGCACGGTGGTGGTGAAGGCCGGACATCTGGTGGTCGGACGCCTGTGACACCTTGGGGTAAAGACACCAAGGGCAAGCGCACCCGTAACAAAAACAAAGCATCGCAGCGCCTTATCGTGCGTTCGCGTCATGCCAAGAAAAAGGGTCGTTAATTATGGCTCGTTCCGTCTGGAAAGGCCCGTTCGTCGACGCCTATGTCTTGAAAAAGGCAGAAGCATCTCGCGAAAGCGGCCGCAACGAAGTGATCAAGATCTGGTCACGTCGTTCTACAATCCTGCCTCAGTTCGTTGGCCTCACCTTTGGTGTGTACAACGGCAAGAAGCACATCCCTGTCAACGTCAGTGAAGACATGATCGGTCAGAAGTTTGGTGAATATTCACCAACACGGACCTACTATGGTCACGCCGCTGACAAAAAAGCGAAGCGGAAATAAGCCATGAGCAAGGATAAGAATCCCCGCCGCGTGGCCGATAACGAAGCAATGGCAAAACTGCGCATGCTTCGCACGTCCCCGCAAAAGCTGAACCTCGTTGCTGGCCTGATCCGCGGCAAGAAAGTCGAGCAGGCTCTGACTGACCTGACTTTCTCCAAAAAGCGGATTTCGGACGACGTGAAGAAATGTCTTCAGTCGGCCATAGCCAACGCAGAGAACAACCACAATTTGGACGTCGACGAATTGGTCGTGGCCGAAGCGTATGTTGGTAAGAACCTGATCATGAAGCGCGGGCGCCCACGGGCACGCGGTCGTTTCGGTAAGATCATCAAGCCATTCGCTGAAATCACAATTCTGGTGCGTCAAGTTGAGGAGCAATCATAATGGGTAACAAAGTAAACCCAATCGGCATGCGTCTTCAGGTCAACCGTACCTGGGATAGCCGCTGGTATGCAGATACCAAAGACTATGGCGACCTTCTGTTGGAAGACCTCAAGATCAAGGCTTTCATCAAGAAAGAATGCGTACAGTCCGGCGTCAGCCGCGTGATCATCGAGCGTCCGCACAAAAAGTGCCGGGTCACGATCCACGCAGCCCGTCCCGGTGTGATCATCGGCAAGAAAGGTGCAGACATCGAAGGTCTGCGTCAGAAACTTGCTGCACTGACTGCATCTGAACTG
The DNA here is from genome assembly GCA_947488605.1 of uncultured Paracoccaceae bacterium. Classification (GTDB taxonomy): domain Bacteria; phylum Pseudomonadota; class Alphaproteobacteria; order Rhodobacterales; family Rhodobacteraceae; genus Yoonia. The sequence continues at coordinate 24,054 of CANKZJ010000005.1, forward strand.
CACCTGAACATCGTTGAAGTCCGCAAGCCAGAACTTGACGCAGCCTTGGTTGCCGAAAGCATTGGTCAGCAGCTTGAGCGTCGTGTGTCTTTCCGTCGCGCGATGAAGCGCTCGGTTCAGAACGCAATGCGCATGGGTGCCTTGGGTATCCGGGTGAACCTTGCGGGTCGTTTGGGCGGTGCTGAAATTGCCCGTACTGAATGGTACCGCGAAGGTCGCGTCCCGCTGCACACACTGCGCGCCGACATCGACTATGCACTGTATGAGGCGATGACGCCTTATGGGATCATCGGCATCAAGGTCTTCATCTACAAAGGTGAGATCATGGAGCACGATCCATCAGCGCACGACCGTAAACATGCTGAGCTGCAAGAGGGCGCTGTCCCTCGCGGCCCACGTCGCTAAGGGAGCAGAATAAATGCTACAGCCAAAGCGTACAAAACACCGGAAACTGCACAAAGGCCGTATCCGTGGTGAAGCCAAAGGCGGCTCTGATCTGAACTTTGGTACATATGGCCTCAAAGCCATTGAGCCAGAGCGGATCACAGCCCGTCAAATCGAAGCTGCACGTCGTGCTATGACGCGTCACATGAAGCGTCAGGGCCGTGTCTGGATCCGTATTTTTCCAGACACACCTGTGACATCCAAGCCCGTCGAGGTGCGTATGGGTAAGGGTAAGGGTTCCATCGATTTTTGGGCATGCAAGGTCAAACCCGGCCGCGTGATGTTCGAAATCGACGGCGTGAACGAGACAATCGCACGCGAGGCCCTGCGCCTTGCCGCGATGAAGCTGCCGATCAAAACACGGACGGTTGTTCGCGAAGATTGGTAAGTGTGAGTCGGGGCAAGCCCCGACCTACGTGAAAATATGAAAGCCCCTGCCGAGTGATCGGCGGGGGCTTTTTGTTTGACCAGTCAATGCTATAGATCGACATGGTTCAGAATTCTGTTGGATATCACTTTTATTGGAATGGCCCTTTTAGCCAGTGGCAGCACGCAGAGTTCGATTTGGATAATGTCCAGTTTGTAACTGCGGAGCAGGCAATGATGCATCAAAAGGCTTTGCTTTTTGGTGATGTGGAAATTGCCGAGGCAATTCTGCTGAGTGCTGACCCCGGGAAACAAAAAGCGCTTGGCCGGCGCGTAAAGAATTTCGATGAGGGGGTCTGGGATGCACAGAAGTATGAGATTGTGCGAAGGATCAACTATGCCAAGTTTAGTCAGAACAAGGGCCTACGCCGTAAGCTGTTTCAGACCGGTGAAAAGAAGCTTGTCGAGGCAAGCCCACTCGATACGATTTGGGGTATTGGCTTGGACATAAACACGGCAGAAATAACCGATCCTGCACTTTGGCCAGGTCAGAACCTCCTCGGTCAAATTTTGACACAGGTCAGAGACCAGCTGGCCATTGAATGTCCGGATGAAGCTGCACAGGTCGCCACAGACTCCGAGAATTGGGATGAACAGCGCAGATAAGTTGTGAGTGACTTGCGCCACCTTTCCCCCTCGCGCTACATCTCAATACCTTCTATTCTTTTGCTGAAAAAACGAAAGGGAACCCATCATGTCTATCCTTAAACGCGGCCTCAAAGGCGCGCCTGTCAAGCGCCTGCAAAAGAAACTCGGTGTTACAGATGACGGCGACTTTGGTCCGGGCACCGAACGTGCTTTGAAGGAATGGCAAGCGGCAAATGGGCTGGTGGCAGATGGGATCGCGGGTCCTGACACCTTTGCTGCCATTGGCCTGCCCGAGCTGATTTTGCTGCGCAAAGGATCTCGTGGCGAACAGGTCAAGCAGATGCAGCAAGGCATGGGTATCGATGCTGATGGTATCTTTGGATCCGGCACCGAAGCGACGGTTAAGAAGTTCCAAGCATCCTATGGGTTGGCTGAGGACGGTATGGCCGGGCCTTCAACACTGGCAAAGCTTGATGCGTTTGTAGCGGTTATTACACCTACGGTGATCCAGCAGGCACAAGTGCAGCCTGATGAGGAGCACTTTGAAGCCGAGCCATTGCCCGAAATCAAAGGTGTTGATGTGGTCCAGACGGCAGCAGTCGCCAAGTCAGAGCCGCCAAAATCAGCTTGGGGTCGTGTCAAAGGCTGGTTTGGTTAGTCGGCCTCTGCGATCAAGAAGTGCCCCTGCCCAAGCAAATGGGTGGGGGGACTTGGGCGCTGGTGAACGTCGCATTCAGCGTCCGCTACGCAACCTCTTGCAGGTGGTTTTCAATATGGAGCAGATGCGCTTTTCCGAACTGCACCTTGTTCAAGTTCCCGTAGGCGAAATGCGGCTTTAGAGACCCTTCAAAGCCGCGGAACGTCTCAAGCGATGTCCATAGCTGCCCCAGCCCAGCATCCGCACTAACCTCGCTGACGACCTCGCCGGGGATGGGCTCGTTTAGGCCGTGCGACATCTTTCCTGTCGCGGCAAAGACTTTGAACGCCAACGTCCCGACTGTTGCCTGAAACAACTTGGGCTTTTGGATCGGATAGCCATTCATTGAGAATTCAACACCTTGAGCAAGGTGGCTGAACATCCGCCCCAGCCCCCATTCGCCAGAGCTTTCGATAGAGGTAAGGTCCAGCCGTTCTAGTCGCCTAAATGCGTGATCGATATCGTTCATTGGTTCACCCCCAACTATAGTTAAAACTCACCGAGATCCGCTCTTCCTCGCTCATATTCATCGGCACCTCGTGCCGCAGCCAGCTTTCCCATAGCAGCACATCGCTTACCGCAGGTTTTGCATAATAGAAGGTGCGCAACTCGTCGCGCACATCATTCACCCGCGTGGGCGCTGCCATCATCATCGCTAATCGCGGGTCTTCGAATTTGATCGCACTCGCCCCGACGGGCATGGCCACGTAGGTTGTGCCGCTTATCACTGAATGCGGGTGGATGTGGCTGGTGTGGATGCCGCCTTCGGGCAGAATGTTGATCCAGATGTCTTCGAGTTGCAGCTTCTTATCGCCCAAGTCGAATTGGAGGTCCTCGGCAAACGCCGCGACATGGGCATCGAGGACCGCGACGAGGTCCTTGAAGATCGGGAACCGCCAGGGCAGGTCGCTGAGTGAGGCATAAGAGGTGTAGCCCGGAAAGCCGTTTTCTTCACACCAGTTCTGCCCCGCTTCATCTTCATCGGCGATGACAAGGCAGGAGTTTTCAAGCTCAGATGCATTGATGGGTTTGCCCAACTCAGAGAGTTTGGCGTGATAAAGGCGGGTCGCGAAGAGGGATTTGATTTGGGTCATGCTATGTTGATATCGGCCCGTGGCGACTACGTATAGAGCGGACCGCATCTAACGCCCCATTGTCTTCTTCATGTTATGGCAGAAATTCAAAATGATACCCAATTTGAAATTGCTCCGTTGATCCCCATATGTCTAGCGCAGTCTTTTAGGAGGTAATGGCTTGGCAATATTAAAAAATATCCTGAAAGAACCCGTTGGCTGGCTCGCTCTGGCCGCTACCATTATTCTTCACTTTGTACCCGGATACACTGAATTGAAGGAAATTTGGGAGGAAGACCGCCAGCACATTAGCTTGAATTGCTCTGAGCCTAACCCGGACGAAGCGATGTTCTTGGACGGTTCTGAACCCAGCATCGGATTTCCAATAACATGCCGCCTTAACAATAACACCGAGGCTAGCATTTCTATCGATAAGTATGGACCTGTGCTAATTGATCGCCGCCGCTTTGGTGCGCTACTCTTTAGGGAGGATTGGAGACGCGGCATCATTCCACGAATTAGTGATAGGCTTCCGGAGGCCGTGCTAGCGCAGAACGCGGAGCTACCACTTCTGCTCCAACCACGTGAGATTCTAAAGTATGAGTCGGTCTTCGCGGTGCCTGCGACAACCTTTGCCGCTGCGTCGGACGAAGACTGTGTTCCTGCTAATGAAATAGATCTGAGCGTGTGGAGAGGACACGTTTGCATCGGCGATAAACCAATCCATTTTACGAACTACCTATATACTCCACTGTCGGTCGGTTTCTGGGATTGGGATAGCTACGGTCAGATGGTGAGCCTTGGTGATGGCAGGGATGTTTTTTTCAGCGAAGAACTGTTTCTCTTTTCTGCCGACTGCAGTGCTGAGGATGCAAAGATTCGGGTTCCAACCTGCTTTGAAGAAACAACGCGGTTCTTGCCTGCGTCATCGTGGGTAGTGGGTGAAGAATAGCAATCGTCCCTATTGTGACGCGTGTGTTCAAAACCCCTTGCCACACACGTCCAACCCCCCTATACGGCCCACTTCTACCCCCACTCCATCGGGAATCGGGTGACGTGTTTCACGGCCCACCGATGATGTTGACAAAAGGAAATGGCATGAACGCCAATGAACTGCGGGATAAAACGCCCGATCAGCTCCGTGAAGAGCTGGTGAACCTGAAAAAAGAATCTTTCAATCTGCGTTTTCAGCAGGCCACTGGTCAGCTTGAAAACACATCGGGTATTCGCGCCGCACGTCGCAATGCCGCGAAGGTCAAGACAATTCTGAACGAAAAAGCGGCTGCTGCTGCGTCGGACGATGCGTCCGCCAATAACAAGTCGGAGGCTTAATCTATGCCTAAGCGTATCCTAGCCGGGGTTGTCACAAGCAACCAAAATGCTCAGACCGTCACAGTATCGGTTGAGCGTCGCTATAAGCACCCGCTGCTTCAGAAAACTATTCGTAAGTCGAAGAAATATCGCGCTCACGATGAACAAAACGCATTCAACGTTGGTGACCAGGTCCGTATCCAGGAATGTGCACCAAAGTCGAAAACAAAACGCTGGGAGGTTATTGCCTCTTAAGGCAGTAACACCCGGTTCAATCGAAACCCTGGGCCCCCGGACAGAAATCGGGACTTGCTCATAGGTCGGAAAAGGAAACCAAATGATCCAGATGCAGACCAATCTGGATGTTGCTGACAACAGCGGCGCGCGCCGTGTTCAGTGCATCAAGGTTCTGGGTGGTTCTCACCGTCGTTACGCCAGTGTTGGAGACATCATTGTTGTTTCGGTGAAGGAAGCCATTCCACGCGGTCGCGTAAAGAAAGGTGACGTCCGTAAGGCCGTCGTCGTACGCACCGCCAAAGAAGTTCGCCGCGACGATGGCACAGCCATCCGCTTTGACAGCAATGCTGCTGTCATCCTCAACAACAACAACGAGCCAATGGGTACACGTATCTTTGGACCAGTTGTTCGCGAGCTGCGCGCCAAGAACTTCATGAAAATCATCTCGCTTGCTCCGGAGGTGCTGTGATGGCTGCTAAGCTCCGTAAAGGTGACAATGTCGTCGTTCTGACTGGCAAGGACAAAGGCAAAACTGGTGCGATCACCAGCATTGACCCAAAATCCGGCAAAGCCATTGTGGACGGTCTGAACATTGCGATCCGTCACACAAAGCAATCTCAGGCAACACAGGGTGGCCGCACGCCAAAGGCGATGCCGATCCAACTGTCCAACCTGGCAATCGTTGACAGCAACGGCAAAGCAACCCGCGTCGGCTTCCGCATGGATGGCGACAACAAGGTGCGTTTCGCCAAGACAACAGGGGATGCGATCTAATGCTTGATACCGCAAACTATACCCCACGCTTGAAAGCTTCCTACGCCACCACGGTTCGTGCGGCGATGAAAGAAGAGTTCGGCTATAAAAACGACATGCAGATCCCGCGTCTGGACAAAATCGTCCTGAACATCGGCTGTGGCGCAGAAGCTGTTCGTGACAGCAAGAAAGCCAAGTCCGCTCAGGAAGACCTGACAACGATTGCTGGTCAAAAGGCGATGACAACGCGCGCCAAGAAATCCATCGCGGGTTTCCGGGTGCGTGAAGACATGCCACTTGGTGCAAAGGTGACTTTGCGCGGCGATAAGATGTACGAATTCCTCGACCGTCTGATCACTGTTGCGATGCCACGTATCCGCGACTTTCGCGGCGTATCTGGCAAATCCTTCGACGGTCGCGGCAACTACGCCACCGGCCTCAAAGAGCATCTGGTGTTCCCCGAGATCAACTTCGACAAGATCGATGAGAACTGGGGCATGGACATCGTAATCTGCACCACCGCTGACACCGACGCTGAAGCAAAGGCACTGTTGAAAGCTTTCAACATGCCTTTCAACAGCTAAGCGGTAGGGAGAATTAGAAATGGCTAAGAAATCCATGATCGCACGCGAAGTGAAGCGTGAAAAGCTGGTCAAGCAGTATGCTGCAAAGCGTGCTGCCTTGAAGGCGATTATCAACGACAAAGAAAAGCCCGTAGAAGACCGGTTCAAGGCAACTCTTGAACTCGCGAAACTGCCACGGAACTCTTCTGCGACCCGTTTGCATAACCGTTGCCAGCTCACCGGGCGTCCACACGCCTATTACCGCAAACTCAAGATCAGCCGGATCGCGCTGCGGGACCTCGGTTCCAATGGCGAAATTCCCGGTATGGTCAAGTCAAGCTGGTAAGGAGCACATATTATGAACGATCCTATCGGTGATATGCTCACACGTATCCGTAACGGCCAAATGCGCGGCAAGGCAGTGGTGGAAACACCAGCGTCCAAGCTTCGTGGTTGGGTTCTGGATGTGCTTTCCGACGAGGGCTACATCCGCGGCTATGAGAAGAAGGACGGCAAAGATGGCCATCCTGCTTTCAGCATCGAGCTAAAGTACTACGAGGGTGACCCAGTCATTCGTGAAGTGAAGCGGGTTTCCAAACCTGGTCGTCGCGTTTACCTGGGCGCTAATGACATCCCAACAGTCCGTCAGGGCTTGGGTGTGTCGATTGTCTCCACCTCACAAGGTGTGATGTCGGATGCAAAAGCACGCAGCGCCAATATTGGCGGCGAAGTGCTCTGCACTGTATTCTAAGGGGATAAAATGTCTCGTATTGGTAAAAAACCGGTTGAGCTGCCATCAGGTGTTACTGCATCCGTGTCAGGTCAAACCGTTGAAGTGAAAGGCCCCAAGGGGACCCGGACCTTTAAAGGCACCGACGACGTTACTTTCTCGGTTGAGGGTAATGTTGTTACTGTAGAACCACGTGGCAAATCCAAGCGCGCACGCCAGCAGTGGGGCATGAGCCGCACAATGGTTGCAAACCTTGCGATTGGCGTATCGGAGGGCTTCAAGAAAGAGCTTGAGCTGTCGGGTGTTGGTTACCGTGCACAGATGCAGGGCAATACCCTGAAGCTGTCATTGGGCTACAGCCACGATGTTAACTTTGAAGTGCCTGAGGGTGTCACTGTGACATCTGCAAAGCCGACTGAAATTCTTGTCGAAGGTATCGACGAGCAGCAGGTTGGACAGGTTGCGGCGAATATTCGCGCTTGGCGTAAGCCCGAGCCCTACAAGGGCAAAGGTATTAAGTACAAAGGCGAATACATCTTCCGCAAAGAAGGCAAGAAGAAGTAAGGAACGCAAAAATGGCAAACAGCAAAAGAACTCTGTTTCTGAAGCGCCGCATGCGCGTTCGGAACAAACTGCGGGGCGTAACAGCCAACCAAGGACGTGTACGTCTTTCGGTCCACCGCTCAAACAAGAACATCAGCGCCCAGCTGATCGACGACGTCAACGGCGTGACACTCGCGTCCGCTTCGTCGCTCGAAAAGGATCTGGGCATGGTTGGCAAGAACAACATCGAAGCGGCTACTAAAGTGGGTGCTGCAATTGCAGAGCGCGCGAAAAAAGCCGGCGTAGAAGTTGCTTACTTCGACCGTGGTGGTTTCCTCTTTCATGGTAAAGTGAAGGCTCTGGCCGACGCTGCCCGTGAAGGTGGTTTGAAAATCTAAGCGACACGTCGGGGAGAACCCCGACCTACGTAGGCCGGGGTTCTCCCCGGCTTCCACTTGCAAGATGGGGCGACCCATCTTCGATGATCCGGCGCTTTAAGCGACCCGTGATTGGACAAAGCCTTCGGGCATGAAATAAAGGACGCCACTATGGCAGAACGTGATAACAACCGAGGTGGCCGTGGCCGCCGTGATGAAACACCAGAGTTTGCAGACCGTCTGGTCGCAATCAACCGTGTTTCCAAGACAGTAAAAGGCGGTAAGCGCTTTGGTTTCGCAGCGCTCGTCGTTGTTGGCGACCAAAAAGGCCGCGTTGGTTTTGGTAAGGGTAAAGCGAAGGAAGTTCCTGAAGCGATCCGCAAAGCCACTGAACAAGCTAAGCGCCAGATGATCCGCGTTGCATTGCGCGACGGCCGTACGCTGCACCACGATGTCGAAGGCCGTCACGGCGCTGGTAAAGTGGTCATGCGCACAGCCCCAGTTGGTACTGGTATCATCGCCGGTGGTCCAATGCGTGCCGTGTTTGAAATGTTGGGTGTACAGGACGTTGTGTCCAAGTCCATCGGTTCCCAGAACCCCTACAACATGATCCGCGCTACCATGAATGGCCTGAGCAAAGAGCAATCCCCACGCAACGTCGCACAGCGCCGTGGCAAAAAGGTTGCTGATATTCTGCCCAAGCGTGACGAGGCCCCAGCGGCTGAAGCACCTGCTGAAGCTGACGCGTAAGGAGATCTGACAGATGGGTAAAACAATCGTCGTCAAGCAGATCGGTTCCCCGATCCGCCGCCCCGCCAAACAGCGTGCCACGCTGATCGGCCTGGGCCTGAACAAAATGAACCGCACCAAAGAGCTGGAAGACACACCTTCCGTGCGCGGTATGGTCAATTCGATCAGCCACATGGTCGAGATCATCGAAGAAAAGGGTTAAGCCGACGTCGGGGTGAACCCCGACCTACGGTTTGATGGAATAAGCGCCTCGCAGGAAACTGCGGGGCGTTTTTCGATTGAGGTGGTTATGTTTCGTAGGCAAGCAACGTTCGCTACGAGCCCATATGTTCTGTTCAGTTCAAGTGAAGTCGACGTGAGATAGTAAGAAGCAGGTAAGTGTGAAGCCGCCAATCAATATCCCCGCAGTGATCGTTCTACGGCTGAGATAACGACGAAGAGATAGAGCCAGAAGCGATCCGATTAGCGTTGCGATGGACCAAATAAATGCAGTCCTTGATAAAGTTACAATGAGATGGTTCGGGCTAGGTCGATCTTGATAAACCGTTACAAGCATGACCATTAACCCTACAATGAAAAGGAAAGTTGCCTCAGATGGGCCCTTCCACCATTTAGCATCAACTTGCCGATGCGCGCTCCAAGAAAGCATCGTTGAAAACACCAAAGAGCCGGAAAAGACCGCAACAAGCTGTATCAATTTTCAGTTTCCATTCTTAGTGCGAATACATGAGCCAAAAGGGTACATCAGCTGATCTGACAAGACGTACACTTTGAATGCGTTTTTGCAACAAGCGAAGGCCGCTCCGTCCGCATAGCTGATATTGAGTTTGATGACGCTATCTGACTTATCCAACTGGTCGCCCGGCTTGCCCGGGCAGCGCCCGGACCTCCCCCATGGGGAGGGCGCTTTTGCAACGTCTTAATCCGCGCCTAGGTCAGCGATGGTTTCAGGGCCTCGCCATTCAGCACCGTCCCGATGCCCACCCCGAGGTCCGGGCGCGGCCCTCCGGTTCCGCCAATCACTAACGCCGCATTAATCCATCCTACAGTGCGCAGTGTTAACCCAGTAAAATATGTACATCTGTACGTACAGCTTCTGTCCGCTTTACATACGCAATCTGCACGCCCCAAACCCCCGCCTTTTATGCCGATTAACCACAAATCTGGCCAAATGCGCCGAATCCGCCAAAACACCCCGCCGTCCGTTGCACCACCCACTTGATCCACCCTCGCCATCCGTCTATACGCCACCAGTCGGCGGGCGGTCGCCCCCGACTCAGATGTAACGCCGTGTTTGGCCGCTCCCGTCGCTGGGGGCCAATTCCGGCAAAAGGAGAAGCGACATGAAACTGAATGAACTTTCCGACAATCCAGGTGCAACCAAACCCGCCAAACGCGTTGGCCGTGGTGCAGGTTCCGGCATGGGTAAGACCGGTGGCCGTGGTATCAAAGGTCAAAAATCACGTTCCGGTGTAGCCATTAAAGGCTACGAGGGCGGCCAGATGCCACTCTACCAGCGTCTGCCAAAGCGCGGCTTTAACAAGCCGAACCGCAAAGCGTTTGCCGTTGTAAACTTGGGCCTGATCCAGAAATTCATCGACGAAGGCAAGATCGACGTCAAAGCAGACATCACCGAGGATGCATTGATCGCGTCCGGTCTCGTGCGTCGCAAAAAGGACGGTATCCGCGTTCTTGCCAAGGGCGATTTCAAAGCCAAAGCGAAGATCACAGTCACTGGTGCCTCAAAGGGTGCTGTTGAAGCTGTCGAGAAAGCTGGCGGTTCACTGACTGTCACAACACCGGCAGCGGCTGAGTAAGACCTTGTGAGCGACCCTATGGTCGCTTACATACCTCTTCAAGTTTTCCCAAACGCCGCGAACCGGGGAACGGTGTCGCGGCGTTTCTATTGAAAAGAGACCCATATGGCTTCTGCAGCAGAGCAAATGGCAGCCAACGTCAGTTGGAGCGCCTTCGGCAAAGCAACTGAATTGCGTCAGCGGATCATGTTTACGCTTGGTTTGTTGATCATCTACCGCCTTGGTACGTTTATTCCGGTCCCCGGCATCGACGGCATCGCCTTGCAGCAGTTCATGGAAGACGCCCAGTCTGGCATCGGCGGCATCTTGTCGATGTTCACCGGCGGTGCGTTGTCGCGGATGGCGATCTTTACCCTTGGTATCATGCCCTACATCTCTGCCTCCATCGTGATGCAGCTTTTGGGTTCCATGTGGGAGCCGCTCAAGAACCTCAAGAAAGAGGGTGAGCAGGGCCGCCGCAAGCTGAACCAATATACCCGTTACGGTACGGTGGTGCTGGCGACGGCACAGGCTTATGGTCTTGCGATCAGCCTTGAAGCAGGCGGTCTGGCTGCTGATCCCGGTCTATTCTTCCAAGCCTCAACCGTCATTACGATTGTTGGTGGCTGTATGTTCCTGATGTGGCTGGGCGAGCAGATCACTGCACGCGGTATCGGCAATGGTATTTCCTTGATCATCTTCGTGGGGATCATCGCAGAAATTCCAGCCGCTTTGGCACAGTTCCTGTCACAAGGCCGGTCCGGCGCGATCAGTCCTGCTGTCGTGATTGGCATTATCTTGATGTTGATTGTCGTGCTGACCTTTGTGGTCTTTATGGAGCGCAGTCTGCGCAAGATCCATATCCAATATCCGCGTCAACAGCGCGGCATGAAAGTCTATGACGGGTCCACCAGCCACTTGCCGATCAAGGTAAACCCTGCTGGCGTTATCCCTGCGATCTTTGCATCTGCGTTGCTGCTGCTTCCGACAACGATCAGTACATTTAGCGGCGGATCGTCCGGGCCGCTGATGTCCACGATCCTCGCACTCTTTGGTCCTGGACAGCCGCTTTACCTGCTGTTCTTTGGTGGCATGATCATTTTCTTCACGTATTTCTATACGCGCGAAGTTGCTTTCAAGACTGAAGATGTTGCTGAAAACCTGAAGAACCAGAATGGTTTCGTGCCCGGTATCCGTCCAGGTAAGAAGACCGAAGAATACCTTGATTATGTGGTCACGCGTATTCTGGTTCTTGGCTCTGGCTACCTTGCTTTGGTGGCGCTCCTGCCCGAGATTATTCGCGCGGAGTTAGCCATTCCGTTCTACTTCGGCGGTACGTCAATCCTGATTATTGTGTCGGTTGGTATGGACACCATCCAACAAATCCAGTCTCATCTGGTGGCACATCAATACGAAGGCCTGATTGAGAAGTCTCAATTGCGTGGCAAACGTAGCAAACGCAAAGGGCCGTCGCGCAAATGAACATTATTCTGCTGGGACCGCCGGGGGCGGGTAAGGGCACACAAGCACGCAAGCTTGTGGATGAACGCAACATGGTGCAATTGAGCACTGGCGATATGTTGCGGGCTGCGCGCACCAGTGGAACTGAAATGGGCAAAATGGTTGCGGCGGTCATGGACCGCGGTGACTTGGTCACAGACGAGATTGTTATCGGCTTAATCCGCGAGCAACTAGAAAGTGACAACGCTGGCGGCGGTTATATCTTTGACGGCTTCCCGCGCACATTGGCACAAGCAGACGCTCTTGGTCGTTTGATGGTCGATATGGGTGAAAATCTCGATTGCGTGATTGAAATGCAAGTCGACGATGACGCGCTTGTTGATCGTATCACAGCGCGCTCAACCTGCGGCGCGTGCGGCGAAGTCTACAACGACAATAACAAGCCGATCCCGGCGGATGGGAAATGCACGAACTGTGGAGCATCTGACTTCCAGCGCCGCGCTGATGACAACGAAGAAAGCCTGCGCACCCGCCTGTTGGCCTACTACAAACAGACCAGCCCGTTGATTGGTTACTACTATGCCAAGGGCGATTTGAAATCCGTGGATGGCTTGGCCAGCATGGATGATGTTGCGGCGAGCATTTCCAAAGCCTTGGACTAGTGGAGCTGTCTAGGGTTCAAAAATTCGCCGTTGGCGATTGGATTGATGTTGATGATGGCCTGTTGGGGGTTGTTGTCTTTAATACAGTTCGGCCTGAATGGTCGGACGAATTCCCAAAGGCAGATTGGCCAAAACGTGAATATGACGGCATCATGATGCGCCAAAGCAATGGTGCGTTGGTTTTCCATGGGTCAGAGTATTTCACCGATGGACGGGGCCGTATCCAGCACTGCGATGAGTCCTCATAGACTAGGGCTTGACGCCCTAACCCAACACTCCTAAACAGCGCCATCCCGCATGGGAATCAATTTGTGGTTAAGGGTCGCCCCCTGATATCACGAAACACCTCGATATGACGCAGCCCGACACCTTCATGGTTCGGGCTTCCGTTGTGAAAAAAGGGTCTGGAATGACGGACCCGCAACGAAAAGGAATTGCACACGTGGCACGTATTGCCGGCGTAAACATCCCGACTGCGAAGCGGGTTCCAATCGCCCTTACCTACATCACCGGAATTGGGTCTACCAAAGCCGAAGAAATCTGCGAAGCGGTCAACATTGACCGCGCACGCCGTGTTAACCAGCTCTCTGATGCAGAAGTGCTGTCGATCCGTGAATACATCGACGCCAATCTGACAGTTGAAGGTGACCTGCGTCGTGAGACACAGATGAACATCAAGCGTTTGATGGACCTTGGTTGCTACCGTGGCCTGCGCCACCGTCGTAACCTGCCTGTCCGTGGTCAGCGTACATCCACCAACGCACGTACACGCAAGGGCCCTGCAAAGGCCATTGCTGGTAAGAAGAAATAAGGGAGGCTTGATCAATGGCACGTGATACAAAACGCACCAAAAAGAAGGTTTCCAAGAACATCGCAGCTGGTGTTGCGCATGTGAACTCTTCTTTCAACAACACAAAGATCCTGATTTCTGATGTGCAGGGCAACGCCATTTCATGGTCGTCTGCTGGCACAATGGGTTTCAAGGGTTCGCGTAAATCAACACCTTATGCCGCCCAGATGGCTGCTGAGGATGCGGGCAAAAAAGCACAAGATCACGGCGTGAAAACGCTTGAGGTTGAAGTGCAGGGTCCGGGTTCTGGTCGTGAATCTGCGCTACGCGCATTGGCCGCTGCTGGTTTCAACATCACATCGATCCGTGACGTGACACCAATGGCGCACAACGGCTGCCGCCCACCAAAGCGTCGCCGCGTCTAAGACAATCCAAACGCCTTGGGGCCCGTGCAGCTGCAAAGATTTTTTGCAGTAATTGCACGGCCCCAATCCGTCATTTTAACCTCGGGCGTTTGCCTTTTTGGACATGAAGGCAGACTAGTATGGAGGGACATATGATCCACAAAAACTGGGCTGAGTTGATTAAACCAACTCAATTGGAAGTTAAGCCGGGTAACGACCCCGCGCGTCAGGCAACCGTCATTGCAGAACCACTTGAGCGTGGCTTTGGTTTGACATTGGGCAACGCCTTGCGCCGTATTTTGATGAGCTCCCTTCAGGGTGCTGCCATCACTGCCGTTCAGATCGACAACGTCCTGCACGAGTTTTCATCCGTGTCTGGTGTACGTGAAGACGTCACTGACATCGTGCTGAACCTCAAAGGTGTCGCGATCCGTATGGAAGTCGAAGGTCCTAAGCGTTTGTCCGTTCAGGCCAAAGGCCCGGGCGTTGTGACCGCTGCGGATATCAGCGAGACAGCAGGCATCGAGATCCTCAACAAGGATCACGTTCTTTGCCACCTAGACGATGGCGCTGATCTCTACATGGAACTGACCGTCAACACCGGTAAGGGCTATGTGGCTGCAGATAAGAACAAGCCAGAAGATGCACCCATTGGCATGATGGCCGTTGATGCGATCTATTCGCCTGTCAAAAAAGTCAGCTATGACGTGCAGCCGACCCGCGAAGGTCAGGTTCTGGACTACGATAAGCTAACCATGAAAGTTGAAACCGACGGTTCGCTGACACCTGATGATGCGGTTGCGTATGCAGCCCGCATTTTGCAGGACCAGCTGTCGATCTTCGTCAACTTCGACGAGCCAGAATCAGCGCAGGCTGGTGCTGATGATGACGGTCTTGAGTTCAACCCGCTTCTGCTCAAGAAAGTGGACGAGCTGGAACTGTCTGTACGTTCGGCAAACTGCCTCAAGAACGACAACATCGTGTACATCGGCGATCTGATCCAGAAAACCGAAGCAGAAATGCTGCGCACACCGAACTTTGGCCGCAAATCTTTGAACGAGATCAAAGAAGTGCTGTCAGGCATGGGTCTGCACCTGGGCATGGACGTTGAGGACTGGCCACCAGACAACATCGAAGATCTGGCCAAGAAGTTCGAAGACCAGTTCTAATGGCGCGTCGGGGTAAACCCCGACCGACATAAATACCGTAGGGCGGGGTTCTCCCCGCCTTGCACAAAATGCCCGCAATGGCGGGGAACATCCTGGGCAATACCGCCCCACTAACGGAGCCAGCGACACGCATCGCATAGGCCCATCGATAAAACAAAATGGAGACTATCACATGCGTCACGCAAGAGGTTACCGCCGCCTAAACCGCACACATGAACACCGCAAAGCGCTGTTCGCGAATATGGCAGGCTCGCTCATCGAACATGAGCAAATCAAAACAACATTGCCAAAGGCGAAAGAACTGCGCCGCATCGTCGAAAAGCTTGTCACTCTTGGCAAGCGCGGCGATCTGCACGCACGTCGTCAGGCCAATGCACAGCTGAAGCAAGAAATGCACACAGCGAAATTGTTCGACGTTATCGGCCCACGCTACAAAGAGCGTCAGGGTGGCTACGTCCGTATCATCAAGGCGGGCTTCCGCTACGGTGACATGGCGCCAATGGCGATCATCGAATTCGTCGACCGCGACGTCGATGCCAAAGGCGCGGCTGATAAGGCACGTTTGGCCGAGTATGAGGCTGTAGAAGAGTAAGTCTTCCAGCACTGCAAAGAATAGGGCCCCTCGTTGCGTAAGCTGCGGGGGGCTTTTTCTTTGGGCGCTTTTGATGGGTTGCTGAACGAATGCGACTGTCGCACCTTCAAGCAGCTAAGAAAGAGAAATGATGTCGGTATTAGATGCGATCCCGGAACGAATTGATGGCCCGTCCGCTTGGGTTGGGTCCGATATGGCAGGTCGTCCTGACAAGTGGCTCGTTGATCTGTCGCCCGATGCATTGGCTGACCTGCATCAGGCGGCGGCCCATTTTCTAAGCCTTGGAAAAGATATTGGCGAAATCACCGCTGCTGATTTTCCGCTGGCAGGCTTTGCCTCTCATTTGGCAGGGCTACGGACACGGCTGATCGATGGCACCGGTGTCGAGGTTCTGCGCGGCTTGGATGTTGCCGGCATATCTCGCCAAATGGCCGCAACCATTTTTTGCGGTATCGGCGCACACTTGGGCAGCGCCCGGTCACAAAATGCCGCGGGTCATATTCTGGGTCATGTTCGTGATATCGGGGCGGATGCCAAAGATACAAACACCCGCATTTATCAAACATCGCAGCGCCAAACCTTTCATACTGATAGCGCCGATGTCGTTGGCCTGATCTGCTTGCAGGATGCGCAAGAGGGCGGTCTTTCGCTGTTGGTCAGTGCTGTTTCAATCTATAATCGCATGCGGACCGAACGCCCGGACCTGCTGGAAAGACTGTTTGACCCGATCGCGACCGATCGACGTGGCGAGGTGCCAGAAGGGGCCAAGCCATACATCGAAATTCCGCCGCTGAGTTGGCATGACGGCAAGCTGACGGTGTTTTATCAGCGCCAATACATCGACAGCGCACAACGGTTTGATGGGGTGCTAAAGCTGACGCCCGCGCATATCGAAGCACTGGATATGTTTGATGCGCTCGCCAATGATCCCGACCTGCATTTTGGCATGCGCTTGCGGCCCGGTGACATGCAGTTTGTCTACAACCATTCCCAACTGCATGACCGTACCGGCTTTGTGGATTGGCCCGATCCAGACAAACGTCGCCATCTGTTGCGGCTTTGGTTATCTTTGCCGGGTGATCGCGCGTTGCCTGTATGCTTCAAACAACGCTATGGATCGATTGAGATTGGCAACCGGGGTGGTATTGTGACGGCGCAGACCAAACTGCACGCCCCATTGGATTAAGCGCTTGGCCGATCTTTTTGACAGCACACCTTCAGACACACCACTAGGCCCGCGCCCTTTGGCGGACCGCTTGCGCCCAAAGGCTTTGTCAGAGGTCATTGGCCAACAACAGGTATTGGGACCAGATGCGCCGTTAGGCACGATGCTGGCCTCGGGGTCGCTCTCCTCCCTGATCTTCTGGGGTCCGCCCGGCGTTGGCAAGACGACAATTGCCCGGCTGCTGGCAGATGAGACTGATCTGCACTTCGTCCAGATCAGTGCGATTTTCACGGGCGTTCCAGACCTGCGTAAGGTATTTGAAGCGGCCAAGATGCGTCGTCAGAACGGGAAAGGCACGTTGCTGTTTGTCGATGAGATTCACCGTTTCAATAAGGCACAGCAAGATGGGTTTTTACCGTACATGGAAGACGGCACGATCCTGTTGGTCGGTGCCACAACCGAGAACCCAAGTTTTGAATTGAACGCTGCTGTTCTAAGTCGCAGCCAAGTGTTGATCCTGACGCGGCTTGACCTCAAAGACCTTGAATTGCTCGCGCAGCGGGCTGAGAAAGACTTGGGCAAGGCGCTTCCCTTGGACGGTCCAGCACGCGAGGCATTGCTAGAGATGGCCGATGGCGATGGCCGTGCGTTATTGAATTTGATCGAGCAGGTCGCAGCATGGAAGACAGATACCAAACTGGGCGTCGACGATCTGACGAAGCGTTTGATGAAGCGTGCGGTGAAATACGATAAATCGGGCGATGAGCATTACAACCTGATCAGCGCCTTGCATAAGTCGGTGCGCGGGTCTGATCCTGATGCGGCACTGTATTGGTTCGCGCGCATGTTGGCGGGCGGCGAAGATCCGCGTTTTCTGGCCCGTCGCATTACACGCATGGCGGTAGAGGATATCGGCTTGGCCGATCCGCAGGCGCAATCTGTGTGTTTGCAATCGTGGGAAACGTATGAGCGCCTTGGAAGCCCGGAAGGTGAACTGGCTCTGGCGCAGGCGGTGACGTATCTGGCACTCGCACCGAAATCGAATGCAACTTATGTAGCCTATAAAGGCGCTGTTGCTGCGGCCAAACAGACCGGTTCAGAGCCGCCGCCAGCGCATATCCTGAACGCACCAACCACGCTGATGAAAGAGCAGGGGTTTGGGGCTGGATATAACTATGATCACGACGCTGAGGACGGGTTCAGCGGTCAGAACTATTTCCCTGAGACAATGAAACGTGGCATCTATTACATCCCGGTTGACCGTGGCTTTGAGCGCGAACTGAAAAAGCGCGTTGATTTCTTTGCGGGCTTGCGTGCCAAGCGCGGCAAGAATTGACAATGCCCCAGCGAACCGCCACAGCACCCGCATGATGACACCTGTAATCTCTGTAGCCCTTGGTGGGGCGATTGGTTCTGTTTTGCGATACCTCGTGGGTTTGGTCGTGGCATTCCCCTTGGGCACGCTGGCGGTGAACGTGATCGGGTCGTTCGCTATTGGACTGCTCTGGGTCCATCTGGCGGATCGCGGATTGCAGCATTGGATGCCGTTCTTGATGACCGGCGTCTTAGGTGGATTCACGACGTTTTCCGCATTTACTTTGGATGTACTACGTCTGGTGGAAGAAGGCCGTGTGACGGCTGCGGGGGGCTATGTCTTAGCCTCTTTGATACTGTCGATCATTGCCTGTGCAGCAGGCCTTTGGATCGCAAGAGGAATAACAACATGAGCGGCGTGCAAACCCGAGTTATTGGCCCCGATGATGGCGACCAGCGCCTTGACCGCTATTTGCGGCGGCTGTTTCCGCATGTCACCCAAGGCCGGATCGAGAAGATGTGCCGCAAGGGCGAGGTCCGCGTTGACGGTGGCCGCGTGAAGTCGAACGCGCGAGTTGAGGTCGGGCAAAAGGTGCGCATTCCACCATTGCCAACCGAGGAAGAAGCGGCAGCTGCGGCATCGCTGGCCAAGCATGGTGTGACGAAGGCGGATGCCAAGCTGATCCAGTCTTGTGTGATTTATAAAGACGACCATATCATCGCGATCAACAAACCGCATGGTTTGGCCACGCAAGGTGGTACGAACACGACCCGCCATGTTGATGGCCTCGCCGAGGCGTTGATGTTTGATTATGATGAAAAGCCACGTTTGGTGCATCGCCTCGATAAAGATACGTCAGGTGTTTTGTTGTTGGCGCGGACCCGCATGATGGCCAAGCAATTGACTGAGAACCTCAAGCACCGCGAGACGCGTAAGATTTACTGGGCGGCGGTCGCGGGTGTCCCGCATCCGCGCGCGGCAACCATTAAGTACGGTTTGGTCAAGTCAGGCGGTCATGGCAAAGGCGGCGAGAACGAAAAGATGCGCTGCGTGCATCCGCGCGAAGTGGACAGCACCGAGGGCGCCAAACGTGCTACTTCGGATTATGCAGTGATGGATACGCTTGCCAGCCGCGCGTCGTGGTGTGCTTTGGTGCCGATTACAGGCCGCACGCATCAGTTACGCGCCCATATGGCCGAGATCGGGCATCCGATTATCGGCGATGGTAAATATGGCGGATCGAGTCAGGAAAACCTTGGCGACGGTTGGGGGTCCGGCATGGGCAGCGAGATTGGGCGCAAAATGCATTTGCATGCACGCAGCCTGACGATCGAGCATCCAGCGACTGGAAAAACCCTGCACCTGACAGCGGCTTTGCCAGAGCATATGCAAAACACATGGGACTTTGTGGGCTGGGTCGTTGGCCACGCCCCGGTCGATCCGTTCAATATGCCCGATGCCTGATCTGCGACTGGTGATTTTCGACGTCGACGGCACGCTCGTTGATAGTCAGGCCGAGATTATGGCCGCGATGGCGTTGGCTTTTCAATCCGAAGGCTTATCGCTGCCGGACCGTGCGACCGTTTTGTCAATTGTGGGGCTGTCGTTGGCGGAGGCATTCGCGGTGCTGTGCCCCGACGCGGATGAAATGCAGCGCGACCGCTTGGTTGAAGCCTACAAGGGTGCTTTCATGCAGCTGCGCACCGAAAATCAAGAAATGGGCCCCTTGTTTCCCGGTGCGATGAACGCGCTGGATGTCTTGCGCGGGCAGGATCACACTTTGCTGGCGGTGGCGACGGGCAAGTCGCGGCGCGGCCTAGACAAGGTTCTGGAACGTCATGGGCTGACCGGCGTGTTTCACTCTGAACAGGTGGCGGATCATCACCCCTCAAAGCCGAACCCTTCGATGATCCTGACAGCATTGAATGAAACGGGCGTCTTGCAGCAAAACGCCGTCATGTTGGGTGATACGACCTATGACATGGATATGGCGCGCGCAGCAGGCATCAAGAAAATTGGCGTGACGTGGGGCTACCACCCGGCAGATACCCTGCATCCAGATGCAATGATTGACGATTTTGCGGCGCTCGCTGGTGCTGTTGACCAACTGATAGGGTCTTAAGAGATGAGCGATTGGCAACCCAAACGGTTTTGGAAGACCGCGACAGCAACGGCTTGCGAGGGCGGATTTACCGTCTTGTTGGATAAACGATCTGTGCGCACACCTGCTAAATCGGCGCTGACAGTACCGACGATGGCGATGGCGCAGGCGATTGCGGCAGAGTGGGATGCGCAAGAAGACAAGATTGATCCCGGCACAATGCCCGTCACGCGCGGTGCGAATGCCACAATCGATAAGGTGCGGACGCAACGTCATGAAGTGATCGGTCTTTTGGCCGAGTATGGCGATAGTGACCTGCTATGTTACCGCGCTGCCGGACCGGAAGAATTGATCAAAAGACAAGCAGACGGCTGGGATCCCATGCTGGCTTGGGCGGATGCAGAGTTGGGTGTGCGACTGCGTGTTGGCGAAGGCGTCATGCATGTCGAGCAACAACCACAGGCATTGGCGAAACTGTATCAAGAAGTCGCAGCATTTGATGATTTTGCGCTTGCTGGCGTCCATGATTTAATAAGTCTTTCTGGGTCTTTGATCCTCGCATTGGCAATTACAAAAAACGGTATTTCGGTTGAAGATGCTTGGGGCCTGTCGCGCATTGATGAGCATTGGCAAATTGAACAATGGGGCGAGGATGAAGAAGCTGCCGAGGCTGAATCAGTCAAGCGGTCGGCGTTTCTTGATGCGGCCCGCTTCTACCGGCTTTCTGCGTCCTGAAGAAACCGTCCTAATTATGGCAAATTATAGAAATTTTGCCTGTTTTCGCGCCATTTGCACAGAAGTTTGCGCGAGTCACCCTTGACTCTATCAAGGAATAATCAAAGTCTTGTAACATTGAGTTGGGAACTCCCTTCTCATTCATCATGACTGTCTATCGGGACGGGATAAAAATTGGCTGCTCCAAAATGGAGCGGAAATTCAGGAAGAGGTAAAAATGAAAACATCCGTATTTATCGGCGCACTGACTGTTGCTGGCATGGCTGGCAGCATCGCATCAGCTGCGACGCTTGACGATGTGCAAGCACGTGGCGTTGTGAACTGTGGTGTGACCACTGGTGTTCCAGGGTTCGCGACACCCAACGCTGAAGGCGTTTGGGAAGGTTTCGACGTTGGCGTATGCCGTGCGGTTGCTGCTGCGGTCTTCGGCGATAGCGACGCTGTTGAATTCGTTCCAACAACAGGTAAGACACGCTTTACTGCGCTGGCTTCCGGTGAGATCGATATGTTGGCACGTAACACAACATGGACATTCAGCCGCGACGTCGACCTGAAGTTCGAATTTACTGGCGTAAACTACTACGACGGTCAGGGCTTCATGGTTCCACGTGATCTGGGCGTTTCGTCTGCAAAAGAACTCGATGGCGCAACTGTCTGCATCCAGACTGGTACAACAACAGAGCTGAACTTGGCGGATTACTTCCGTTCCAACAACATCAGCTATGAGCCGGTGCCAATTGAAACAAACGCTGAAGCACAGCAGCAGTACCTTGCTGGCGCATGCGACGTTTACACAACTGACGCATCTGCGTTGGCTGCGACACGTGCCGCATTCGAAGCACCAGGTGATCACGTTGTTCTGCCAGAAATCGTCTCCAAAGAGCCGCTTGGCCCATTGGTACGTCACGGCGACAATGAGTGGGCGGACATCGTTCGCTGGACATTGAACGCACTGATCACAGCTGAAGAGCTGGGCGTCACGTCTGCCAACATCGAAGAGCTGGCAGCTGCACCAACAGGTAACCCTGAAGTAAACCGTCTTCTGGGCACCGAAGGTGAGTTGGGCGCAATGCTGGGTCTGTCCGCAGACTGGGCGAAGAACGCAATCGCTGCCGGTGGTAACTACGGCGAAGTGTTCGAGCGTAACATCGGTGAGAACACACCAATCGGCCTTGCACGTGGTTTGAACGCGCAGTGGACCGAAGGTGGTCTGATCTACTCTCCACCTTTCCGCTAGGATAGGCTTACACGATCAAAGGGCGCGGTTCACACCGCGCCCTTTCACTAAGACGATCAGAAAAATCGACGTTAACGAGCTGCAAAAGCAGCCAAATCACAGCGTCGTAACAACGGGGAATATCTAATGACGTCGGTTACAGACCCACCACAGGGGTCATTCCGCCTGTCGATGCTTATCAACGACACGCGCTATCGATCCTACACTTTCCAATTCATAGCGCTCGCAGCGCTTATCGCGTTCATGTCCTATCTTGGTGTGAACCTTGTCCGTAACCTTGCTGCTGCCGGATTAAACATTTCGTTTGGTTTCCTTGGCGATCCTGCCGGTTACGACATCAACCAACGTCCAATCGAATATGACAGCCAATCCTCGCATCTGCGCGCTGCAATGGTGGGCATTCTCAACACCCTGATTGTTGCGGTCCTTGCATGTATTACCGCGACCATCTTTGGCGTTGTTGCAGGTGTCTTGCGCCTGTCCAGCAATTGGGTCGTCCGGAAATTAATGGCGGTCTACGTCGAGATTTTCCGGAACATTCCTGTTTTGATCTGGATCCTCATCATCTTCGCGGTCATGACCGTAAGTATGCCGGCGCCGCGGGCGTTCCGGGGTGACGACGCATCATCCAGTATGCTGTTTGATGCTTTCGCTTTCACCAACCGTGGGGTGTATTCACCAGCACCGGTCGTTGACGGCGTAAGTGGCTGGATTGTGATCGGGGTCTTTATTGCGTCAATCATTGGTATTTTTGTATACCGCCGATTTGCCACTAAAAAGCTCTACGACACGGGCCAGCTTTTGCCGATGCTTTGGCCTTCTGTGGCACTGTTTTTTGTTCCTGCAATTCTAGTGTACTTCATCCTCGGGCGTCCGATCACATTGGATTACCCGTCGCTGCAAGGCTTCAACTTTCAGGGTGGTTTGCATCTGCGCGGATCCTTGATCGCGCTCTGGTTTGCCTTGGCAATCTATACTGGTGCTTTCATCGCGGAGAACGTCCGTGCCGGTATTCAGGCGATCTCCAAAGGACAGACAGAGGCCGCGGCATCGCTGGGTCTGCGCCCCGGTCGGATCATGAACCTTGTGGTTCTGCCGCAGGCTTTGCGGGTCATCATTCCGCCGCTGATTTCGCAGTACCTGAACATCACCAAAAACAGCTCACTGGCGATTGCCGTGGGCTACATGGATGTGACGTCGACACTGGGCGGGATTACATTGAACCAAACGGGTCGTGCGATCGAAGCCATCCTTTTGCTGATGTTGTTCTATCTCACGATCTCGCTGCTGATCTCCGGGATCATGAACTTCTACAACAACTCTGTTAAGCTTAAGGAGCGCTGATATGTCAAATGCAGACTCAGTCGCCTTTGTGCGCACAGAAACCCTGCCGCAACTGCCCCCACCGGCCAGCCAGGCAGGGATCGTCAAGTGGATGCGGGATAACCTGTTTTCCAGTATCCCAAGCACCATTCTGACGTTGGTCTCGTTGTATGTGATCTACACATTGGTCACATCCGTGTTTCCGTGGTTCGCCAACGGTATCTGGAATACAGATTCACTTGCAGAGTGTCGTGACGCTTTGCAGGGTCAAGTCGGCGCTTGCTTCTCGGTTCTAAGTGAACGTTGGAACCAACTATTGTTCGGTTTTAGTTATCCGGTCGAGCACTATTGGCGCCCCGGTTTAGCATTCATAATGCTCTTTGCGGCCGCTGCTCCGGTGATGTTCTTTGACCTGCCGCGGAAGCTGTTGCTCTTTACGGCCGTCTATCCGTTCATCGCCTTTTGGCTGATTTGGGGTGGCACTATTTATACCCCGATCTTTGCTATGGTTGGCTTTGTCGTCGGCTACATCGTTTATGCACGCTATGTAAAACAGAGCTTTGCGATGGGCTTTTTCGGTGGTGTGATTGCGGCGATGATCACGTGGATCATTGGTGGCTACATCACGGACGCCATTGCCCCTGCAGCCCCTTTCCTAGAGGCAGTGCAGTCGCGTGACATGGGTGGCTTTATGCTGAACATGACACTCGGTGTGGTCTGCGTGTCATTATCGGTGCCTTTGGGTATCGTTTTGGCGCTGGGCCGTCAGTCGGACATGCCGATTATCAAATGGATTTGCGTGATCTTCATCGAATTCATCCGCGGCGTGCCACTGATCACATTGCTGTTCGTCGCAAACGTGGTCTTGGCTTACTTCTTGCCGCCCGGCACGACGTTTGACCTGATCTTGCGGGTGATCATCATGATCACAATGTTCTCAGCGGCCTATATCGCCGAAGTGATCCGCGGTGGTTTGGCCGCTTTGCCAAAGGGTCAGTACGAGGCAGGTGACAGCCTTGGGTTGGATTATGCGCAATCGATGCGTCTGATCATTCTGCCACAGGCGCTTAAGATCTCGATCCCCGGCATCGTGAACGTCGCGGTGGGTCTTTTCAAAGACACCGTGCTGGTTTCGGTCATTTCGATGTTCGATCTGCTCGGCATGATCCGCGGTCCAATTCTGTCGTCAACCGACTGGAACGGCGTCTACTGGGAACTGTTCATGGCAGCCTCGGTTCTGTTCTTCGTCGTGTGCTACGGCATTTCACAATACTCACAATGGTTGGAGCGTAGGCTCGCAACCGACCATCGTTAAAGGAGGCTGATCAAATGGCCGAAGCAACACCAAAAATGCAAGTCTCTGACGAGGTTGCGATCACAATCGAGAACATGAACAAATGGTACGGCACGTTCCATGTTCTGCGTGATATTGATCTGACTGTTAACCAGGGCGAGCGGATCGTTATCTGTGGCCCGTCGGGGTCGGGTAAATCCACGCTCATCCGCTGCATCAACGCATTGGAAGAACACCAGCAAGGCAGGATCGTCGTGGATGGCACGTTGCTGTCCTCGGACCTTAAGAACATCGACAAGATCCGGTCAGAGGTTGGCATGTGCTTTCAGCACTTCAACCTGTTCCCACATCTGACGATCCTTGAGAACTGCACTCTGGCCCCGATCTGGGTGCGTAAAACACCCAAGAAGGAAGCCGAAGAAACGGCGATGCACTTCCTTGAGAAGGTTAAGATCCCCGAGCAGGCCGACAAATACCCCGGTCAGCTTTCTGGTGGTCAGCAACAGCGTGTGGCGATTGCCCGTTCGCTGTGCATGAAACCGCGCATCATGCTGTTTGACGAACCAACGTCTGCGCTTGACCCAGAGATGATCAAAGAGGTGCTCGACACCATGATCTCGCTCGCAGAGGAAGGCATGACCATGCTTTGCGTGACCCACGAGATGGGCTTTGCCCGTCAGGTCGCCAACCGCGTGATCTTTATGGACCAAGGTCAGATCGTGGAACAAAACGAGCCAGAGGAGTTCTTCTTGAACCCGAAATCAGAGCGGACACAACTGTTCCTGAGCCAGATTTTGGGTCACTAAGACTGACGTGACTTTAAGAAAGAGCCCCGGCATTCGACCGGGGCTTTTTTTGTCTAAAAGGCCTGTTTGTAGCAAATTTTGCTTAACCGCGTCATGGGTCGTGAACAACGGCAAAGGCGTCCCAGATACGGTTATCCGATAAAAATAAATACTCTCGCCTCGACAAATTCGTTCCGAGCCGACGGCGCATTCAGTTGGTGAGCGATCGGAATGATGAAAAAGTATAAGGCTTTCAGAGGGTTCAACACATTTGCGCCACATTCCGCTACCACTGTGCCAATACGCAGGGGACGCTATTTAGGCCCCAAGTGAGACTTCAATTCGTGAACGGCGGGGGCCTGTGACGAAGATGCTGCAGCAACGTTAGTAATTGCGACATGGTTTCCCTGCACAATTGATAGAAGCATGACCCGTCATGCGGCTTGAATAATGCATCACGGACGAAGGCGATAACATTGAATATTGAAACTGTAACCCACGCTGCTTGTTGCGCATGTTCAGCCTGTGGAAGTCATGCAAACAGCGGCGATGATGGATTTGTCGTTCGCGCCGCAGCCATCGGTTTTACTTTCTCGATGGACCTGACCCTCACAAGGTTTAACACGTCGAATTATGTGTTGGCCGATTTTGAGCAGTCCGTTCGGGAAGCATTTGCAACATGGTCGTCCGTCGCGAACATTGATTTTCGCGAAGACGACAGCGCCTCAGGCTTCAGCCATATTGATGTCGTGACAAGCGATAGTGATGCATATTCAAACTTCGATGGGTGGGGATCACCGGGGGGTACCATTGGTGTTGGTGGCTCTAGAAATGGTGGGCGATTTGCGTGGCAGGATGCCGCAGAAACTTGGCAACCCAATAGTGGCAACAGGAACTATTTTCTGGTCGCCGCGCATGAGATTGGGCATGCCCTTGGGCTTTCGCACACCGAGGGTAGCCTACAGTTGATGAACCCAATTATTTTTCGCCAAGAAGGCATATATGATCGCGACATTGCCGATATCGTCGCCAGATTCGGCGAGCGTGAGTGGACTGATGACGCCGAGAATGTCTTTTTAAAGTATGTTCAAGTCGGTCAAACGGTTGAGGCAAACGGTGGCAATGACACCATCGTGGCAACCGACATGGCCGACATGATTTATGGCGGTGCGGGCGATGATGATATTGATGCCAGCGATGGTAACGACATGGTCTTCGATACATTGGGCCGCAATACGATTGATGCCGGTGATGACAACGATGTTGTCGTCGGTGGCGCGGGCACAACAATCGCACATGGCGGCGCCGGAAATGATATTCTCATTGGCGGCAAGGGCGATGACACACTCAATGGTGGCGATGGGAATGATACGCTACGTGGTGATCCACAAAGCAGCTTCTTTCACGGCGATGATGTCTTAATCGCAGGGAGAGGTAACGACTTTCTCGAAGGTGGCGGCGGATCTGATAGGTTTGTATTTCGCCCCGGCGAGGGGACCAACACGATTGCCGAGCTAAGCATCTCGGGCACCAACTCGAACAACACGTCTGCGATCGGCGTAGACTTTGAAAGTGGTGTTGACGTGATCGATTTGAGTGCCTTCAACTTTGCCAGCAGGGCAGAGGCATTCGGCAACGTCAGCGACGTAAATGGCCATGCGCAGTTCTCGGATGGAGGGACGGTCATCATATTCTACGGCCTTGACGCAGACGATCTTTCGCAAAACGATTTCTTGGTATGATGAATATGACAATGACATTCCTCCGTGCAGGATGGTTCTCTGCAAAATCATTCGCGTTCTTGGCGACTTGTTCCTTATTAGCCGCTTGTGGCGGCGGCGGCGGTGGTGGAGGTGCCAACGAAGTGCAGGTCCAGGTGCCAACCAGTGATGACTATATTCGGTTGTCCAACACATCATCGACGGGTGAGACACCACTCGGTTATGTGGCGATTAATAACGTGAACAGGACGTCATCCGGTTACGCAGGTATGCTTGATCACGATGGTGGAACGGTGAACGGTGGGTTGCTGGTTGGTGCGATCAACAACAGCCGCACACGTGTCACGCTTTCAGGTGGAGAGACTGCAGATCTGAGCAATCCAGCGAATAACTTGCATGCGCGCCTGTTCAGTACCAGTGGATTGCCAAACGATCTTTTTGGCGTTGTGGGGCAATATACTAATCTAGATGATGTGCCTGACGCTGGCTCATCGACCTTTAACGGTACGGTGGAATTGCAGGCCGACAATGGCAATGCAACATTTGCGCTAACCGGCGACGCAATGATCACTGTCGCGTGGGATGCCGTCAACGACGTTGATTCAGTCTTTGACGACTTGGATGGTGTCAGGAATGATGGCGTCGGCCCGGGCGTAAACGTGCAAGATGTAGGCACGATCACAATCACTGATGCAACGCTAAATGGAACCAGCTTCTCAGGCGGGACGTTCAGCACCACCGGGGATGATTTGGCCTACACTGGCGGCGGGACGCAAGTGAACGCAGGGCAGTTTTTTGGACCAGAAGCAACGGAAGTGGGCGGTGTGTTTGGGTTGAATGCGCCAAACGAACTTGAGCTGTCGGGCGTCTTTATCGCCAGAGGCGGCCGCGATTAGGGCCATCTACTAAGGTTGCGGCTTACGCTTTGAGCGACCAAAAAGCATCCTTCTCGCACACTTATTCGATATCGTAGCTGGCGGTTCCAATCAGGTCACGGGGCACCACGAATGCCCCGCATTCGCCCATGTTAGGGCGCAAGTCACGCCAGCTTTCGATGGCGAAATTGATCACGGTTGTGCCGCAGGTTGGATAGTCGCTAAAGCGCGCGTGCTTTGGCGGCTTTTGAACAAGCATATTGGCAAGCATGCCTATGCCCGGATTGTGCCCTACTACAGCCAGCGTTTGTGCTGTTTCTGATTGGATCAGATCCATGATCGTATCAGGGGCCGCATGATATAGCCTGCCGGACAGGCGCAGTTTCGGCTCTGGCTCAAGTTCCGCCATCACCCGCTCCGTGGTCTCTTGGGCGCGCGCCGCGTCCGAGCTGACGATAGCGTCAGGCACGTAGCCTTGCGCCATCATCCATGCACCAACCGCTTTGGCAGATGCCTGACCACGTGTGTTCAAGACCCTTTCGTGGTCGTCGCCAAAGGGATCGTCCCAACTGGATTTCGCATGTCGGATCAGGATCAGCCGGTGGGTCAAAGGAAGGCCTCCATATGAAAAGCGGCTTGCGCGGGCAGGCGGGTGCCTTGGCCTACTGGGCAGGCACGGCGTGCAAGGCAGCCGTTGGTGCGGCAGTCGCGGCCAGCGTCTGAAATCACATGTGCCTTGCACGCGGCTACGTCATAGCCATCGTCGAAGGCACCAACAGGGCAGGCGGTCGCGCAGGGCTGACCTTCGCATGAAAGGCAGGGTTGTTCTGAGGTGCCGATGATAGCAGCCGTTTTCCGGCGAATAGCACCGCGGAAAGACACGAATAGCCCGGCCTCATCATGGACCAAGAACCCGATTGGTGAGGCCCAGAACCTGCCTGTTTGTTTGGCCCAAGTAAAGAACGGTTCAAATGGTGGGCCACCAAATGGGAACAGCGGCTCGGCATCATGGGCGACAGCAATGTCTGTTATCACCCGCTTGGACCAACGATCCAGTGGTGCACCGGCGCTATCGTTAAATTCGGGACTTGCGCAAAAGATGTCCCAAAAACGCGGCTCGTCAGGACCGATCAAAGTGATCGTGGTATCCCCATCCGGGCAATCGCCCAAGGTGCGTAGACCGAACGGAAAGAGAGCATCAGCAATCATACAAACAGCCTAGCGGCTTTGCGATCTGGTGCAAATGTTCATGCTTAGCTGCGAGGTCTGCGGATCAAAGACCCTGCACCGTGATCGGTGAAGAGTTCCAGCAAACACGCATTCGGCGCACGCCCATCAAGGATTACGACTGCACGCACGCCTTCATTCATTGCGGCCAGCGCAGTTTCAGTCTTGGGGATCATTCCGCCCGCGATTGTGCCATCGGCGATAAGGTCTGGAATGATCTTTGGGTCAATTTCGGTCAGGACTTCGCCGGATTTGTCTTTGACACCTTCAACATCTGTCAGCAACAAAAGGCGATCTGCCTTGAGCGCACCTGCAATGGCACCTGCGGCAGTATCGCCGTTGATGTTAAACGTCTCTCCATTGCGACCCATGCCCAGTGGGGCAATCACCGGAATGGCGCTTGCGGCATGAAGGTCGCGCAGAATTTCGGGATCGACAGCAACGGGTGTGCCGACGAAGCCAAGATCATCATGGGTTTTCTCGCAGATAATCAGGCTTGCGTCTTTTCCGGAAAGACCAACAGCCTTGCCGCCTTCGGCACAGATCGCTTGTACAAGACGGTTATTCACTTGGCCGGACAAAACCATCTCGACTACGTCCATTGTCGCTTGATCAGTGACGCGCTTGCCGTTCACAAATTCGGATTGGATATCAAGCTTGCCCAGCATGGCGTTAATCATCGGCCCGCCGCCGTGCACGACAACCGGGTTCAAGCCGACCTGGCGCATCAACACGACATCGCGCGCAAAGCCACGCATGGCCTCAGCGCTACCCATCGCGTGACCGCCCAGTTTGATCACGATCGTCGCGCCAGCATAGCGCTGCATGTTGGGCAGTGCTTCGCTTAAGGTGCGTGCGGTGGCGATCCAATCACGGTTCATGTCTTGCGTCCTTGTCTTCATTCTATGCCCGCGATGACAGCCCTGAGGGTCTCAATACCTTGTCCCTTCTCGGAAGACGACAGGATCAGTTCGGGGAAAGCCGCGGGATGTTTTGTCAAAGCGGCGCGTGTCTTATCAAGCGATGCCTGTAGGGCGTCACCCTTTAGCTTATCAACTTTGGTCATCACCACCTGGAATGTCACCGCAGAGCTATCGAGCAGTGACATGATTTCTTCGTCAACGGCTTTTGCCCCGTGACGTGCGTCAATCAACACGAAGACCCGGCGCAGGGTTTGGCGCCCTTGCAGGTATTGCTTGAGCAGGCGCTGCCACTTTTCCACGACTGCGACTGGCGCGTTGGCATAGCCATAACCGGGTAGGTCGACCACATAGATATCGCCTGCGGTGAAGTAATTGATTTCCTGTGTGCGCCCGGGCGTGTTCGATGCGCGCGCAAGCCCTTTGCGTCCTGTCAGGGCATTGATTAACGATGATTTGCCCACGTTCGAGCGGCCTGCAAAACAAACCTCGATCCGGTCAGCAGGCGGAAGCCCGTCCATCGCGACGACACCTTTTACAAAGTCGGTCTCGCCGGCAAACAAGAGACGACCTTTTTCGAGCGAAGGCGCGTCAGGCAATTCCACTTCTGGGAAACGCATTTCCATTTTAGATCACTTTCGCATTGTCATTGAGGGCGATCTTACCGCCCTTGATCACCTTGGCATAGACGCCAAAATCTTGATGGTTCCAGCCATCCCGTAGTGCCGCAAGTGTGTCTATGTCGCGCTCGCCGGTTTGCGGGTTTGCCATCGTGTGTTTGCAGCGCTCGACCGGGGCGATGATCTCTAGCACAGCGTCACCGATTTGGACATGTCTGCCCAACCAATGAAGTTCTTCCCAAGGTGCGGTACCATCAAGCCAGATGTTCCCGCGCCAGCGCTCTTTTTCGAGCGGTTTGCCAAGGCGCGCTGCAACCGCTTCATGGCTGGCCGCCGTCATTACGGATATGGTCGGATAGTCAGTGTCCGTCATGCCGCGATCCGGCGCTTTGACGATGCCAGTGGGACGCAATTTTTCGGGTGGGCATAGCGAGCTGACCCATTCCAGAAAGCGCGGCACATCCGCCGCATTGTCCGGGTCGAAACTGATCTCACCAATGGCATCGTGCCTCAGCGTCATCAGGCCAGAGACCTCGTCAAACTGCGCCCAGATACCCGCAAGGCTGGGTGTACTCGCGCCGATCATGAAGTTGCGGCAGCTTTCCCATTTGGGCGCATCATGGTCGAATTTAGACCGCTCATGTGTGATGGCCCAAGTGCGATCCCAAGGCATGGTTTGTCCGGGCGAGAGCATCACTTGTGTTAGCGCTTCGCGGCCATGGCTTTTGATCGGATGCCGCCACAACGCGGCGACATTGACCATTTACTTGCCCTCTTTTTTATCAGGCTCTGCTGCTGTTTTCTTTTTGATGCTTGCTTTGATATTGCCGAACACATCCGGTTTGGCACCATGACTACGCATAATCGCATACTGCTGGATGAATGTGATGATGTTGTTTGCGATCCAGTAAAGCACAAGACCAGACGCGAACGATCCGAGCATGAACATAAAGACCCACGGCATCCACGCAAAGATCATCTGTTGCGTGGCATCTGTTGGGGCTGGGTTCAGTTTTTGCTGCAACCACATTGAAACGCCCAAGCAGATTGGCAGGATACCGATAAAGATCAGTGCAAGGATCGAACCGGGCTCCGGGCTTGCGTAGGGAAGCAAACCAAACAGGTTGAACATTGATGACGGATCAGGTGCGCTAAGATCATCGATCCAACCGATCCAAGGCGCGTGCCGCAGTTCGATCGTCACGAAGATCACTTTATAAAGCGAGAAGAAGATCGGGATCTGCAACAGGATCGGTAAACAACCGGCAGCGGGGTTCACCTTGTTGTCCTTGTAAAGCTTCATCATGCCTTGCTGCATGGCCTGCTTGTCTTCGCCTGTTTTCTCTTTGAGCTTTTCCATCTCTGGCTGCAGCTCTTTCATCTTGGCCATCGACACATAGGACTTATAGGCCAGTGGCAGCACGATGATCTTCAAGATCACGGTCAGCATCAGGATCGACCAGCCCATGTTGCCGATAAAGATGTTGAGGTAATGCAGTAGCGCAAAGATCGGTTTGGTTAGGAAAAAGAACCAACCCCAGTCGATGCTATCAAGGAAGCCACCAACGCCTTCGTCGTCTTCGTAGCGTTTGATCGCTTCCCATTCTTTGGCACCGGCAAACAAGCGTGTTGTCACGGTCGCAGTTTCGCCCGCACCAACAGTCTCGATTGGCATGACCGCTTCGGCCTGAAACAAGTCGCGGCTATCGAAGTACTTTGATGTGGAACGAAACGGCGTGTTTTGTTCGGGGATAAGCGTGGTCATCCAATAGTGGTCAGTATAACCGATCCAGCCAGAGGTCGTGACATCCAAACGCTCGGCCTGTGTGCGTTCACGCGGGTCGACAGCGTATTCTGTGATGTCGTCATAGCCGGTTTCTTCCAGCTCGCCATCCGTCATCCGCACCATACCTTCGTGCAGAATAAAGAAGTTCTTGAGGTCTTCTGGCTCACCATGCCGCCGCAGCAGACCGTAGGGGCGTGCTGAAATCGTGGTGCTTGTCGCGTTTTCGACGCTTTGCGCGAAGGTGAACATAAAGGCGTCATCAACGGAAATCTCGGTGCGGAAAATCTGACCTGCGCCGTTGTCCCATGACAAAGTAACCGGAGAGCTTGTCGTCAGCGTATCGCCGCTTTCAAGCGCCCAAAGCGTGTCAGGCCCGGGTACAGCTGACGCGTCAACACCGTCGGTCGCGGTCCAACCAAAGGAGGCAAAGTACGCGCCGGGTTCGCCCACGGGCTTAAGTAAACGAACAATAGCTGCATCTTCGTCAATGGTCTCGCGGTAGTTGGTCAGCGCAAGATCGTCGATCCGACCACCCAAGAGAGAGATAGACCCGCTGAACTCACCTGTTTCAATCGCAACACGTGGCGCTTCTGCTGCGGGTTCCGCCGCCTCAGTGGGTGTTGTTGCTGCGGGGGCGACCGGGTCGGCCGCTGGCAACGTAGGATCCTCAGCTATCTGAGCTGCCTCGGTCGCCGGATCAATGGGAAGGTCCTCTGGTGGAAAGAGCGTCGTCCAAGCGACGATTACGGCAAAGCTAAGTACCGTCGCCATGATGAGGTTCTTATTCTGGTCGTCCATCTGAAAAACACCCACATTCCTTAGAAAAGTCTGGTGGTTGTTCAACCTGTCAGGGGCCGAAAGGTCAAGCTGTTTTAGGGGGTTTTAGACGCTTTGAAGCAGATGTGAGCTACTAGATGATCCCTGCTTGTCGTTGCGGCAATCAAATGGAGCGGAGAAGAGGCGTATTTCAGGCCTCTTTAGACTCGAGGAATCGCTTGCGGGTTCCTTGAAAGACAGCTGCGAGACGCGGATCATTCGCTGTAAGCTTTGCAATCATTTCCGAGAAAGTGGCATCGTCTTGCCCAAAGAAGGCTTGAGCGGCATCACTAGGAGACATGGATTCATTAATATTCTTCATACGCGTTTACCTTTCACACTACCGTAGATGCTGAATAATGAAGCATCTGGGTGAAATTGCGGCCAAACATTGGCTGAAAATTGAGATTGGATAAAATGCAAAGCATTCTCAAAAATCGGCGCTGTGGGGCCTTATCCCACCTTTTGACGTGGTCACCAATACAAAAATCGCGGTGAACCCCGGCCCGCGACATTGAAGCCGCACCCTTGTTAAAGTGCAAGCTTCATTCTCAATGATGGTTAGCAAAGTGATAATGACTACAGTTTATCTCGGAAACTGTACCAGAGCATTGCGAGAATCAGTAGCGGCGACCGCAATGCCGGACCTCCGGGGAAAGGTATCGTTGGGACGTTGGCCATCACGTCGAAACGTTCCGCCTGTCCGGCGATGGCTTCAGCCGCTATTTGCCCCGACAGTGTACCCATCGCGACACCCGATCCAGAGAAGCCTGATAGCGATAAGATATTCGCGCTGATCCGCTCGTAGTGTGGCATTCGGTTCATCGTAATCCCAAGGGTGCCACCCCAGGCATGATCAATCTTGATGTCCTTCAACTGCGGAAAAATCTCGATCAGTGGTTTGCGGACCGCTGTGGCGATATCTTTTGGGAACTTATAGCGGTAGGTTTCCGTGCCGCCGAAAAGCAGCCGATGGTCGTCCGAGAACCTGAAATAATTTACGACAAACTTGCTATCAGCAACTGCGTGATTGTTGCGGATGATCTTTTCTTGCTCCGCAGGATCCATAGGGGCCGTCGAGACCACAAAGTTATTGATCGGCATAACGCGCTGGGCTACATGTGGTTGAATTTTCCCAAGATAGCCGTTGCACCCAAGGACAACGAAGCTGGCCTTTACGGTTGCGTTCGCGGTGGTCACCGTCGCAGAATCACCTTCTGCAATTCCCGTGACTTTGGATTGCTCAAAGATGCGCGCGCCTGCGTTTGTTGCCAGACGTGCGAGACCAAAGACCAATTCAAGCGGGTTGACGTGGCCCGATCCCATATCAAGCGTGCCACCGTGATAAGCCGGTGAATTCACAAGGTGCTTGCATTCGTCCGGCTCTAAGACCCGTACTTTGTCATAGCCGTATTTGTCGGCCATGTGTGCGACGTATCCATAGTGTTCTTGGTGGTATCTCTTGCGATGGGCCGTATGAATAATTCCGTCGTGAAAATCCGTGCGGACCTCAGGTTTTTGGCAAAGATCACGTACCAAATCGACAGCTTGTGCACCAATATTCCACAATTGCCGGGCATGATCATCACCAAGCATCCCTTCGAGTTCTTCTTGATCGCGACGCTGGCCCATACTGACCTGACCGCCATTGCGGCCCGATGCGCCGAACCCCACGCGTTGTGCGTCAAGAACCACCACCTTATAGCCGCGCTGGGCAAGATGATACGCCGTCGAAAGCCCTGTGAATCCGGCCCCGACGACACAAACGTCACAGGCGATATCACCCTTTGCCGCAGGAAACCGATCAAGGTGTTCGGCCGTCGCAGCGTAATACGAAGGCGGGTATTCGCCATCCTTATCGTTGATGTTTAGAAGATCCATCTAGCCCGCCTTGAGCAGATCATCGACCTTAAGTTTTTCGTAGCATTCATCAAGTGATTTACGTGCCCGCGCGATCAAAATGTCGATCTCATCGCACGTCATCGACAAAGGCGGCGAGATGATCATGCGATCACCTACGCTGCGCATAATGATGTTGTTGGCAAAGCATCGGTCACGGCAGATGTAGCCCACTGTTCCGGCATCAGCCGCAAATACAGCGCGGCTCGCTTTCTCAGGGGTCAATGCAATCGAGGCCATCATGCCAACGATCTTGGCCTCACCCACCAGCGGATGATCGGCCAAGGCTTCCCATTTTTCACGCAGGTAGGGTGCAGTTACCTCGCGCACATTATCGACGATGCCTTCTTCTTCGAGGATCCGCAGGTTTTCGAGTGCGACAGCACAGGCAACCGGGTGGCCGGAGTAGGTGTAACCGTGGTTGAATTCTGTCTCGCGCAAGACGTCGGCAACACCATCAGAGATGATCGATGCGCCGATGGGAATGTAGCCAGAGCTCAGGCCTTTGGCGACGGTCATGATATCGGGTTCAATGCCGACAGTTTGCGAGCCGAACCAATTGCCGGTCCGACCAAAACCGCAGATGACCTCGTCTGCGATCAACAAAATGCCGTATTTTTTGACGATACGCTGGATTTCAGGCCAGTAAGTTTCCGGTGGGACGATGACGCCGCCTGCACCTTGAATGGGTTCAGCGATGAATGCGCCGACTTTTTCTGGACCAATCTCTTTGATCCTTTCTTCCAGCTGCCGCGCGCGTTCCAGACCGAATTCCGCAGGCGTCATATCGCCGCCTTCGGCCCACCAATGTGGTTGATCGATGAATTCAATGCCGGGAATGGGCAGACTGCCTTGGCCGTGCATACCCTTCATGCCGCCCAAAGACGTGCCACCAATCGTAGAGCCATGATAGGCATTCCAACGCGAAATGATCACGTCGCGTTCCGGCTGGCCTTTCTCGGCCCAATAGGTGCGCACAAGGCGGATGTTTGTGTCGTTTGCGTCTGATCCACCACTGGCAAAGAACACATGGTTCAGGTCGCCGGGGGCAAGCTCAGCCAGCTTTTTCGCCAACATCAAGGCGGGGACATGTGTCGTTTGAAAGAAGGTGTTGTAATAGGGCAATTCCTTCATCTGGCGGGCGGCGGCCTCTGCCAGTTCATCACGGCCATAACCGATGTTGACGCACCAAAGCCCCGCCATACCGTCGATGATTTCTTCGCCATCGCTGTCTTTCAGCCAGACGCCCTTGGCGGATGTGATGACGCGCGCGCCTTTGGCCGCCAAGCCATTTGCGTGGGTGAATGGATGCAAGTGGTGCGCCGCGTCCAATGCTTGTAGTTCATCGGTCGGGGGGTAATTGGCAAGTACGTTCATGATGACCTCTGATTAAACATTCAAAAGAAGGTGACGGCGTTCCCAAGGCGAGATTTCGCGCTGGTATTCTTCGTTTTCGGCTTGCTTGATTTGCTCGTAGAGACTGCAAAATTCTTCGCCAAGAAAGGCTCGAATTTCGGTTGCTTCCTCGAAGTATTCAAGCGCCTCACGCAGGCTGGCTGGCAACGGCACATCGGCTTCCCATACCTCTTTGGTGGCCTCAGCGCGGGGCTCAATCTTGTTCAACATCCCCAAGTAGCCACACGCCAAGGATGCTGCGATGGCAATGTATGGATTGCAGTCCATCCCAATGACACGGTTTTCCAATCGCCGCGCCGCAGGGTCAGAGTGGGGAACACGCAGCCCGGTGGTTCGGTTATCGGTGGCCCATTCCAGATTGGCGGGCGCGCTTTGCCCGTCGACTGTGATGCGACGGTAGGAATTCACGTAAGGCGCCAGCAAAGGGATGATCTGCATCAGGTACTTTTGTGACCCGCCGATGAACCAGCGAAACAAATCGGTCGCTGATCCGTCCGGTGCAGAGAAGATATTTTGCCCTGTCTCAATATCGATGATGCTTTGGTGCACATGCATCGCACTGCCGGGTTCATCGCGTTTTGGTTTTGCCATGAATGTCGCAAAGACGTTGTTCTTGAGCGCGGCCTCGCGAATGGTGCGTTTAAAGTAGAAAACCTGATCCGCCAGATGCAGAGGGTCGCCATGCATCAGATTAATCTCGATCTGGCCTGCGCCGCCCTCTTGAATAAGCGTGTCGATAGCCAGCCCTTGGTGTTCGGCATAATCGTAGATCGTATCAATGACGGGCCCGTACTCATCCACGGCAACCATCGAATAGACCTGACGACTTGGCACCTTGCGGCCCGTGCGTCCGACGGGGGTTTCAATCGGGTCGTTGGGGTCGAGATTCGGCGTTGTCAGATAAAACTCAAGCTCGGGTGCGATGACCGGTTTCCACCCTTTGGCGGCGTATGCCTTCAGGACGTTCTGCAAAATCGTGCGCGGGGCAATCGCTAGAGGTGAGCCATCGCGGTTGAACATATCGCAGATCACCTGAAGAGAAACGTCATCAGCCCAGGGGATTGCGCAGGCGGTATTCATATCGGCTTTCAGAACCACATCTTTTTCAAGCCACTGATTTTCGATGTCCATATCAACGTATTCGCCAGAAATCGTCTGATAAAAGAGTGAAATGGGCAGTGCCATCTCAAGGTCTGGCTTGAATTTTATCGTCGGCATCGTCTTACCACGCGACGTGCCAACCAGATCGGGTACGATGCATTCGACACCATCGATCTTTTGCCCTTCGGCATAGGCCATGAATTCGTCTGATAGACTGTTCTGCCAGCTTTGGTTGTTTCCTGACGACATGAATGCCTCCTCGGCGCGACTTTGGTTCAAAATAGCCGTATTTCAATAATTTGATCAAAAGTTATCTGATAGTCAATTGCTGCAATGACGACCTGTCGCAGGAATCTTCGTTTTGCCTAATCGGCGGACGTTTGGCGGACGAAATCCATTCCTTGGCGAATATCTTGTGCAATTGCTTCTTTGGTTTTTTGCGGGTCATTGGCCCACAAGGCTTCTGTCGCTTTGCGATGATGATCGACAAGATTTGCCGTGCCATAGCGACCGCAAACAACCCGAAGCGATGGGCCAATGCGCAGCCACAAAGTTTCGGCAATGCGGTGCAATATTTGTGCATCGGCGAGGCCGTATAGATAGAAATGAAAATGATAGTTGGCCTCAAGATAGCCGCGGATGTCGCCTACTTTTATTGCTTCATCCACAAGCGCATCAAGCCGTTCAAGCTCTTTAATATCATGAGGTTTGCAGCGCTTGGCGGCCGCTTCTGCCAGCGCAGGTTCCACGGTAAGCCGGACTAGTTCTATCTGCTCAAGGCGGTGCGCTGTCATGTCAGGCACTTCGATGCGTCGGTTCTCGCGGCTGACCAAAGCGCCAGCTGCTGTTAGTCGCCTGATGGCCTCACGTGCGGGTGTGACCCCGGTCCCTATTGCTTGGGCAAGGCCATGGATGGTCACAGGTTGGCCGGGAACGACCTCGCCAAAGAGAATCATATCTCTGACTCGCAGGTAGATCGTTTCGTGTTCCGGCTTTTTAGTGACCAACTGGTTCATCGTTTTGCCTTCCTGACGGGCACTTTAGATTCCATATAGCCCACCGGTTGTCAAAACCTATCAAATTTATACAACAGGATTGCAAACGCACAAGATTTGATCAAAGCTAGTGCAAATGTCAAAAAATCCCCACGGAGGTTTCAATGCTCAGAACAAAATCCTGTACCTTTCTAGCCGCTGTCGTGCTCACCGCACAGGCAGGTTGGGCCCAAGAAGTGCGCGTTTATAATTGGTCGGACTACATCGATGAAGACCTGCTGGCGCAGTTCGAAGAAGAAACAGGTCTCGAGCTTATCTATGATGTTTTCGACAGCAACGAAGTGCTTGAGACAAAACTGCTTGCTGGTGGATCCGGGTACGATGTTGTCGTGCCATCCGCGACTTTTCTGCAGCGTCAGATTTCAGCAGGCGCGTTCCAGAAGCTTGATAAATCCAAGCTCAGCAATATCGGCAACCTTTGGGACGTCGTTGAAGCCAGAACCGAAACTTATGACCCCGGTGGTGAATACTCCATCAACTACATGTGGGGTACCACGGGCATTGGTGTGAATGTTGGTAGAGTCACAGAGATTTTGGGTGAGGATGCGCCCATCGGATCACTTGATTTGATTTTCAATCCAGAGAACATGGCAAAGCTGGCTGAATGCGGTGTGCATTTCCTTGATGCGCCGACAGAATTGATTCCTGCGGCACTTCAGTACATTGGCGAAGACCCCGACAGCAAAGACGAAGACGTTCTTGCACTGGCAGAGCCGATCCTGACAGCCGTGCGTCCTTATGTACAAAAGTATCACAGCTCCGAATATATCTCGGCGCTTGCCAACGGTGACATCTGTGTGGCCTTTGGTTGGTCCGGTGATATCCTGCAATCGCGTGACCGCGCTGCCGAGGCGGACAATGGTGTGGAGATCGCCTATAACGCACCTGTCGAAGGCGCGCTGATGTGGTTTGACCAAATGGCCATTCCGGTTGATGCACCGAACCCAGAAGGCGCGCACGCATTCCTTGATTTCATCTTGGATGCAGAGGTTGCGGCCACTGCATCAAACTATGTCTATTACGCAAACGGCAATTTGGCCTCGCAGCCATTGTTGGTTGAAGACGTGATTGGCGATTTGGCGATCTACCCTGATGAAGCAACGCTTGAGACGCTGTATACAACCACGCCCTATGACGCCCGCGCACAGCGTTTCGTCACCCGGATGTGGACCCGCATCAAATCTGGCACCTAATCGCCATTGCCCCGGCTTACATGCGTAGGCCGGGGCAATTCGACTAACGCTGACCTTGAGGCCCAAAACCTATGCCCGAAACCGCGTTTGAGCCTTGGAAAGACCCATCAGCAAAGCCTCTGATCCAATTCCGAAATGTCACCAAGCGATTTGGCGACTTCGTAGCAATTGACGATCTGAGCATCGATATTTTCGAAAAAGAGTTCTTTGCGCTATTAGGGCCATCCGGCTGCGGCAAGACGACCATGATGCGGATGCTTGCCGGTTTCGAGACACCGACATCTGGGACGATCATGTTGGATGGAAAGGACATTTCTCCTATTCCGCCCAACAAGCGTAGCGTGAACATGATGTTCCAGTCTTATGCGCTGTTCCCGCATCTGACGGTCTACGACAATATCGCATTCGGGCTAAAGCGGTCCAAAATGCCCAAAGACGAGATTGATGCGCGGGTCAAAGAGATGCTGCGCCTGGTGCAGATCGAGAAATTTGGCAACCGCAAACCAGAGCAGATTTCCGGTGGTCAACGCCAGCGTGTTGCTTTGGCGCGAGCTCTGGCGAAGGCACCAAAGTTGCTGCTCTTGGACGAACCTCTCTCTGCGCTCGACAAAAAGCTGCGACAAGAGACGCAGTTTGAATTGATGGATATTCAGGAAAAGACAGGAACGACCTTTGTTGTGGTGACCCATGACCAAGAAGAGGCGATGACCGTTGCGAGCCGCGTGGCCGTTATGGACCACGGTAAGCTAAAGCAAGTCGATACACCCGACCAGATTTATGAGGCGCCCAACAGCACCTATGTCGCCGATTTTATTGGCGACGTGAATATCATCGAAGGTCATGCAACGACGCAAGGTGATACCGTCGCAATCGCTTGGGCAGAAGGGCAACCCAGCATTATTGGCACGCCGACAAGACCGGGAATGGCGGGCAAAGTCAGTTTTGCAATTCGCCCCGAGAAAGTGGCGATCAGCGCCGAGAAACCAAAAGACCTGAACAATGTTGTGCAAGGTAAGATCCTCGACATTGCGTATTTGGGGAATTTGTCGACCTACCACGTCGCATTGCCGGGTGGCATCACGATCAAAGCGCAAACAGCAAACTCTCGTAGACGCGCCAGACGCCCCTTTACCTGGGACGATGAAGTATGGCTTTCATGGACCGATACGGCCGGTATCGTCTTGGATAGCTAGATGAATATTCGTCGTATCGCGCTGATTTCGGTTCCGTATCTTTGGCTTCTGGCGCTATTTATGGTGCCGTTCCTGATAGTCTTTAAGATATCGCTTTCGGACATCGCGCTGGCGATCCCACCCTATACGCCGACCTTGGATATCTCTGGCGGCTGGACTGAAGTGCGCAGCTTTTTCTCGCAGCTCGATTTTGAGAACTTCGAGTTCCTTGCCACAGATGATCTTTACTGGAAGAGCTATTTGTCTAGCTTGAAGATCGCGTTCATTTCGACTTTCATCTGCCTGTTGGTGGGCTTTCCTATTGCCTACGGGATGGCGAACGCACCTAAGGAGTGGCAGCCGACGCTGATGTTGCTGGTGATCTTGCCATTCTGGACCAGTTTTCTAATTCGCGTCTATTCCCTGATTGGCATCTTAAGCCAAGAGGGCATGCTCAATCAGTTCTTGATGTGGATTGGTCTGATTGGTGAACCGCTCACGATCCTGAACACCAATATCGCGGTCTATATCGGCATCGTTTACACCTACTGTCCGTTTATGATCCTGCCAATCTACGCGACGTTGATTAAGCTTGATGGATCACTCCTTGAGGCGGCAGAAGACTTGGGTTGTTCGCGGACCGAGGCATTCTGGCGCATCACGGTACCGCTGTCCAAGGCGGGAATTATTGCGGGCTGTTTCCTTGTTTTCATCCCGGCGCTGGGCGAATTTGTGATCCCGTCATTATTGGGCGGATCGGACACGTTGATGATCGGTAAGGTCCTGTACGAGGAATTCTTTGCCAACCGTGATTGGCCAGTGGCCGGTGCCGTAGCCGTGATCTTGCTGCTGATTTTGATCGTGCCAATCGTGCTTTATCAACGTAACGAGCAAAAGATCATGGAGGCCGAGAAATGAGACGGCTGACGTGGTTCAACGCAACATCGCTCACGCTGGGCTTTGCGTTTCTTTATATTCCGATGATTATCGTGATCGTCTACAGCTTTAATGAAA
Source organism: uncultured Paracoccaceae bacterium (assembly GCA_947488605.1). Classification (GTDB taxonomy): domain Bacteria; phylum Pseudomonadota; class Alphaproteobacteria; order Rhodobacterales; family Rhodobacteraceae; genus Yoonia. The sequence continues at coordinate 66,190 of CANKZJ010000005.1, forward strand.
GCCGCCTTGTCACCGTCTGGGGTGGTTTCTCGACCAAATGGTACGGGGAACTTTTGCAAAACGAGGCTTTCCTTGATGCGGCTTGGGTAACTTTCAAGGTGGGGCTGGTGTCCTCGATCATTGCAACCATTCTGGGCACGATGGGTGCCTATGTCTTGGTGCGCGGTGGGCGTTTCTTTGGTCGTACATTGTTTTCGGGCATGATCTACGCGCCGTTGGTGATGCCAGAAGTCATCACCGGATTGTCGCTCTTGTTGCTCTTCATTTCCATCGGGCTGGACCGGGGGTTATTCACGATCATCCTCGCCCATGCGACGTTCTCGATGTGCTATGTTTCGGTCGTCGTCAGCTCGCGTTTGGTCAGTTTCGATCGGTCGGTCGAGGAAGCCGCACTCGATCTGGGCTGCACCCCCTTCGAGGCGTTCCGTCTTGTGACCTTACCCATCATCGCTCCTGCCGTCATTTCTGGCTGGCTTTTGGCGTTGACGCTTTCGCTGGATGATCTGGTGATCGCGTCATTTGTTGCAGGGCCGTCTGCCACGACGCTGCCCATTAAGGTGTTCAGTTCGATCCGATTGGGCGTAAGCCCCGAGATTAATGCGCTGTCGACGATCCTTATCGGTATCGTCACGATCGGCACCTTCGCCGCATCGTTGACAACAAAACGCGCCGTCATGCGCAAGGACCGAGAGCGTCGATTGGCCGAACAGTAGGCGCTGTGTCTGGGTTTTCTAGTTTTCTGCAATAGCTGTAAAAGTTGCCCACACAGGATGATGGTCGGTCACTTCAAATCCAAGGTCGAGGGCCTCTACGTGGTTAACGCGTACATTGGGTGACGCGATGAAACCATCAACGATTGATGTGAAGTTATGCCCTTGGCGGTACGGCGATTGTAGCGACCGCATTGTTGGGATGTCTGGGTCGGCCGCGATCTGCCATCCTTCTGGCAAGGCGTGCATCGGAAATTCGACCAGCCATTCGAGGTATTCCGGCTCGGTAGTGTGGCTAAATTCGGTTGTGCAAAGCCGCATATTCCAATCTCCGCCGAAAACCACGTAGTGACCACTAACAAATTCACGTTCGGCGTAATCGAGCGCCTTTTTCAGTTGTGCGGTGCGCACGAGCCCGCCTTCATCAAAGGCCGACAGATGGATGTTGATGATGATCCAGTCTTTCCCAAGTTCCGCAATCGGAATGCGCGTGACCTGGCCAACATAAAACTTCTTGAGGAACCCGACATAGAACGCCTTGCTTTGGGGGAGTTCCAGAATGTGACATCCGGCCTCTTGCAGCGCCGTGTAGGTAGACATGCCATGATCAAAACGCATGGACGGCGGCAAAAGAACGGTTTTGAGGTCAGCCCAATAGAACAGCCGCATTCTCGAAAGCGCGCGGTCAATGATGCCACGAACAGGGACGCCGCGTGTCAAGAACCCTGCAGCGGCGTTCTCTTGCAGGCAGATGACGTCATAGTCTTTGCGCGTCAAGATCCCTGCGATGTCATGTGCCGCACGCTGGATTTCATCGCGGTGCATTGCACGGATAGATTTGCCTTTGTCGGCAAAGAAATCAGCCTCGCGTCCAAGGCCAGCATATCCAATATTCCACGTCAGGATTGAGAGCGCGCTTGATGCGTCTTGCAATGCACCGGTGTAACCAGTTGGCGAGACGGCTCCAAAGCGTGGCAAGCGCCAGCGATTGGCCAAGAAGACGACAAGGCCAGCGCAGGCAATCAGGCTGATGACGATGAGTGCTGCTTGCATTACGAACTACCGAAAGCCCCCCTCGCGGAGGGCTTTCGTTGATCACATATTGGGGTAGTTTGGCCCATCGCCACCTTGCGGCACAGTCCACGTGATGTTCTGGCTTGGGTCTTTGATATCGCAAGTTTTGCAATGCACACAGTTCTGGAAATTGATCTGGAACTTCGTCTCGGCGCCTTCACCAACGAATTCGTAAACACCCGCCGGACAGTAACGTGCGGACGGCCCTGCATATTTCGCCAGGTTCACGCTGACCGGCACATCGGGGTCGGTCAGGTGCAAGTGTGCAGGCTGGCTTTCCTCGTGGTTGGTAAAGCTGAACGATACGTTGGTTAGGCGATCAAACGACAATGTGCCATCCGGCTTGGGATAGTCGATCACTTTGTGCTTGCTGGCCTCTTCGGTTGCGTCGGCATCTGATTTACCGTGCGACAGTGTCCCCAAGAACCCGATCCCGAATGTGTTCATCCACATATCCATGCCGCCTATGCCAAGCGAGGCAAGCAGGCCGTATTTGGACCAGAGCGGTTTGACGTTGCGCACCTTCTTGAGGTCTTGGCCGATCTCGCCTTTGCGTACAGCCTTATCGTACCCGTCCAGCATATCGCCGCTGCGACCCGCTTTGATTGCCTCAACCGCGACCTCTGCTGCTTCGATGCCAGAGAGCATCGCGTTATGGTTGCCCTTGATCCGCGGTACGTTGACCATGCCCGCAGCACAGCCCAAGAGCGCGCCGCCGGGGAATTCAAGCTGCGGCATCGATTGGTAGCCGCCCTCAGTAATGGCGCGTGCGCCGTAAGCGACCCGCTTGCCGCCTTTGAGAAGCTCGGCGACCTTTGGGTGATGCTTGAACCGCTGAAATTCCATGTATGGGAAGATGTGCGGATTTTTGTAGTTCAGGTGAACAACGAAACCGACGTAAACTTGGTTGTTTTCGAGGTGGTAGATGAAGGAACCGCCACCGGCGTTGCCTTCCAGTGGCCACCCCATTGTGTGGGTCACTGTGCCTTCGCTGTGCTTTTCGGGATCAATTTCCCAGATTTCTTTCATGCCGAGGCCGTATTTCTGTACGTCAGATTTCGCCGCGAGGTCGTATTTGGCAATCACCTGCTTAGACAGCGACCCGCGTACACCTTCGCCCAAGAAGACGTACTTACCGTGCAACTCCATACCCGGTTCATAGGATGGACCGGGGGTTCCATCGGGGTTCTTGCCGAATTCACCGGCAACAACGCCTTTGACTTCGCCGTTTTCGCCATAGACGATTTCAGAGCACGCCATGCCGGGGAAAATCTCGACGCCCATTTCTTCCGCTTGTTCGGCCATCCAGCGGCAGACGTTGCCCATTGAGACGATATAGTTGCCGTGGTTGTTCATCAGCGGTGGCATCAGCATATTGGGGATGCGCAGCTGACCGGCCTCACCCAACATATAAAAGTTATCTTCTTTCACGGGCACGTTCAGCGGCGCGCCTTTGTCTTTCCAATCAGGCATCAGTTTGTTCAGGCCGACGGGATCGAGAACCGCGCCAGACAGGATATGCGCTCCCACTTCGGACCCTTTTTCAAGAACAACAACATTCAGATCGGCATCAAGTTGCTTAAGCCGGATCGCCGCAGATAGACCGGCAGGGCCGGCGCCCACGATTACCACATCGTATTCCATAGCTTCGCGTTCAATCTCGGCCATTGGCAAATCCTTTAAACTCTTGGGCTCCTGCCCTTTTATTTAGCTTTGGCAACGGTTACCTCAAGGATGCTAGATGGGCAATTAAGACACGACGTCAAAAAGACATTGTGCGACACCCATTCATGACAAAGCCTTGACTCTAAGCAACTGAAATAGGCTATGAACGTTCGATTGACATTTTTTGCCCCGGGAGGGGAGACCTGATGGAAAAGATACCACTGACACGCGCCGGCTTTGATAAGCTGGATGCAGAGCTAAAGCACCTCAAGACTGTAGAACGCCCGTCCATTATTCGCGCAATTTCCGAGGCGCGCGAGCATGGCGACCTGTCCGAGAACGCTGAGTATCATTCCGCAAAGGAAAAGCAGTCTTTCATTGAGGGCCGCGTGAAAGAGCTTGAAGGTGTGATTTCATTGGCTGACGTGATCGACGTCGCCAAGTTGTCTGGTACGATCAAGTTCGGCGCGACTGTCGCACTGGTCGATGAAGAAACCGACGAGGAAAAAACCTATCAGGTTGTCGGTGAGTACGAGGCTGATATCGAAGCAGGCAAGCTGAACATGAAATCACCTTTGTCACGGGCCTTGATCGGCAAGGACGAAGGCGACAGTGTTGAGGTGCGCACACCGGGTGGCGTGCGTAGTTATGAAATTTTGTCGATCACTTACAAGTAGAAAGCCCGCGCGACATGGCCCGACAACCCGCCTCTCAGAGAGCCCGCGAAGCCGAAGGGCTAACGCAAGGTGAGGCAATCGCAATAGCGATTGCCGTCGCTTGGATGGTTGTGGTCGGGATATTCTTCTGGTCGTTGCAGCCGACAGACCCAACCAATGATGGCGCTGCCGCAGAGCGTTGGATATTGATGTTCATTGCGATTTTTGCGCCCGTAGGTTTGATCTGGGTGGCGTCAGCATCGTCGCGTGCCGTGCGTTATTTGCGCGAAGATTTGGCACATACGCGGGCCGCCTTGGAGCGATTGCAGCGTGAGCAAGCCGCGCAAAGGGCCGCTGTCCCGCAAGCGCCACCTCAGGTCGCCGTCCCGCAAGCCCCTCCCCAGCCTGCTGTCATGACAGAGCCACAAACTGGAATTGCACAGGACGTGCCTGCCTCACGGTTTGCATCACGCCGGGAAGTGTCGCGTTTGATCGTGCCGCGGGCTGCGCCACAAATGCCTGCGGATCAGCCTGCTTTAGCTTTGGAAACACCACCCGAGGCCGCCAACCCGCCAATTGAACGGCCCGATCTGATCAATGCGCTGAATTTTCCTGACGACGAAAATGATACCGACGGGTTTGCCGCGCTGCGCCGCGCGTTGCGTGATCGGGGCGCGCGCCGATTGGTACAAGCCAGTCAGGATGTGCTGACGTTGTTGTCACAAGACGGCATCTACATGGATGATCTGCGTCCAGACCCTGTAGGTGCAGACCTGTGGCGACGGTTTGCCAAGGGCGAACGCGGTAAGACCCTCAGCCAGCTGGGCGGGATCAGTGATCAGTCCTATCTGTCGTCGGTGAGCCGCCGCATGCGCGAAGACACGATTTTCCGCGATGCCGTGCATCACTTCTTGCGGCGTTTCGATGAAATGCTGGTAACGTTCGAGGACGCCGCTACGGATACCGACCTCCTTGAGCTTGCTGAAACGCGGACGTCGCGTGCTTTTATGCTATTGGCACGCTCCAGCGGAACGTTTGACTAGCCTGTATGTGGGATATTTTCCTTCAAACGCTGCCGTTCTTTATGGTGATCGCGCTTGGCTACGGCTCTGGCCGGACGAATTTCTTTTCCGAAGCCGCTACAGCCTATCTGACAAAGTTCGTTTTCTACTTCGCCCTATCTGCAATGCTGTTCCGCTTTTCGGCCAACCTGTCGCTGAGCGAGATCCTCGATTGGCAATTTGTGATGGCGTACTTGAGTGCGACCACGGTTGTCTACATCATTGCAACACGCGCTGCGATGCGCCGGATGGTGCCAGTGACCGAGGCGGCGGTCGAGGCGCAATGTGCAGTGATAGGCAACGTGGGCTTTTTGGGCATACCGATGCTGGTTCTATTGCTGGGAGAGGGTGCCGTTGGTCCGGTTATGATGGTGCTAGCCGTCGATCTGATTGTCTTTGGCAGCTTGATTGTCATTTTGATCACCGGGTCACGCGATGGGCGGATGTCGCCGAAAATCCTGTGGACTGTTGCGGTTGGCCTGATCAAGAACCCGATGATCGTCTCTATCTCTTTGGGGTTATTGGTGTCGGCCAACAATGTGGCCATTCCACTACCGATCAATGACTTCCTACTCCTCCTTGGTGCTGCCGCGACCCCCGGTGCGTTGTTTGCAATTGGCGCGTCTTTGGCCAGCAAATCGGCCGAACGTGTCGGGATCGCCGGTTGGCTTTCATTTTGCAAATTGGTGCTGCATCCAGCGGCTGTTGCAGTGGCCGCCCTCTTTATCTTTGACGTTGATCCCTACGCGGCGGGTGTCATGATCGCCGCCGCCGCACTGCCTGTTGCTGGCAATGTCTATATCATTGCCCAGCATTATGGCGTGGCCCCGACGCGGGTGTCAGCGTCAATCCTGATCTCGACAGCAGCGAGTATCGTGACCGTCTCGCTGGTCATTGGATGGGTGACAACCTTCTGAACCTGCGTTAGCCCTTGGGCAAATGAAAGGGCGCGTCATGGAAACACTCTCGGAAAATCGCAGCTTTGGTGGCATCCAAGGCGTCTATTCCCACACATCGGAAGCTTGTTCTTGCGACATGACCTTCGCGGTATTTTTGCCCGAAGAAGCCGCAGCAGGCCCAGTGCCGGTACTTTGGTTCTTGTCCGGTCTGACCTGCACACATGAAAACGCAATGGTGAAAGCGGGCGCGCAGGCATGGGCCGCGGAGCAGGGCATCGCATTGATCTTTCCCGACACCTCGCCGCGCGGCGATGATGTCCCGAATGATGAGGCGTATGATCTGGGGCAGGGTGCTGGTTTCTACATCGATGCGACGCAAGCGCCTTGGGACAAGCATTTCAAAATGTGGACTTATGTGACGCGGGAATTATCTGCTCTTGTCGCCGACAACTTCCCGCTGGATATGGAGCGGCAGGCGATCACCGGTCATTCGATGGGCGGGCATGGTGCGCTGACGATGGCGATGGCTTTGCCCGGCAGGTTCCGGTCAGTGTCGGCCTTTGCGCCGATTTGTCATCCAACCCAAAGCGATTGGGGCCGCAAGCAGTTCGCAGCCTATTGGGGTGATGAGGCAAACTGGGGCCCACATGATGCGACCCTGCTGATGCAAGGCGGCGGATTTGATGGACCAGTATTGATTGATACAGGCACCGATGATCAGTTTGGTGATTTGTTAGGAACTGAACATCTGGCGCAAGCGATGGCTGCAAAGCGTCAAGAAGGGCAGATCAGGCTGCAGAAGGGCTATGATCATTCCTACTTCTTCATCTCAACCTTCATGGAAGACCACGTCGCATTCCACGCAGAGGCGCTCTATCGATGATTTACGTTGATGCCGATGCTTGCCCGGTGAAAGCCGAGGTCGAACGTGTCGGCACACGCCACAAGCTGCGCATGTTTGTGGTCTCGAACGGGGGCATTCGCCCTTCACCCAACCCATTTGTCGAAACTGTTGTGGTTCCTGATGGACCTGACGTCGCCGATATGTGGATCGCGGATCGCGCGACAAAGGGCGATGTCGTCGTGACCGGGGACATTCCGTTGGCAGCAAGATGCATCGAGAACGGTGCTTTGGTGTTAAAGCATAACGGCGAGCCGCTGACACAGGCCAATATCGGCAATGTACTGGCGACGCGTGATTTGATGACAGATATGCGTGCAGCTGATCCATTTCGCCAAGGCGGCGGCAAACCGTTCAGCAAAGCGGACCGCGCGCGTTTCCTGGACGGGTTAGAACGCGCTGTGCGTGCGGCGGCTAAGCCGTGACGCAAATGTCGCCAGCCAAGCTTGGTGCGCTTTGTGCGGCGATTTCGGTTGTCTTCTTTTCCATCAACGACGTGGCGATCAAATTCCTGAGTGGCGGTTATGCATTGCATCAAGTGGTGCTGATCCGGTCAGTGATCGGACTGCTGATCATCGTGATCTTTATCGCACCCTTGACGACTGGTCGGGCGCTTGCCCGTACGAAGCGATTAAAGATGCACATGCTGCGCGGGCTTTGCGTCGTCTTTGCCAACATGACGTTCTTCTTGGGGCTCGCTGCGATGCCTTTGGCCGATGCGGTCGCAATATTCTTTGTCAGCCCACTGATTATCACGCTGTTCTCGGTCCTCTTTTTGGGTGAGGTCGTGGGGCCGCGTCGTTGGGCGGCGATTGCAGTTGGACTGGTCGGCGTTTTGGTCATGATGCGGCCCGGTACGGAGGCATTTCAGCTTGCGTCTTTGCTGCCATTGGCTGCTGCGTTTTGCTACGCCGGTATCCACATCATCACCCGCAGGATTGGCGGCACCGAGAGTGCTGCGACGATGGCTTTCTATATCCAGATCATGTTCATTGTTGTGGGTATCCTGTTTGGCCTGATCGTGGGGGATGGCCGGTTTGGTAATCAATCTGACGCGTCGCTAGCGTTCTTGTTCCGTGCGTGGACTTGGCCGCTGCCTGCGGACTATCCGATTTTCATACTTATTGGCATTGGGATCGCGGTAGCGGGCTATTTGATTTCGCAAGCCTACCGCGTGGCCGAGGCATCATTTATCGCGCCATTTGAATATCTTGCGCTGCCGATGTCGGTGGGCTGGGGTATGGTATTTTTCGCGGAATTCCCTGATGGCTGGGATTATTTCGGCATGGCGTTGATCCTCGGTGCCGGTCTTTTCACGGTCTGGCGCGAAGCCCGCACAAAACCAGTTACTTTACAGCGGCCATTGCGGCGTTAGGTTGTATTTCAACAACCCGGAGCAGGTATGACGCAGGTTAAAGCAGTGGTATTCGATATCGGCAATGTGCTGATCGAATGGCAACCAGAGCGATTTTTCGATAGTGTAATTGGTGCGGACCGACGCAAGGCCATGTTTGCGGCAATCGATCTGCACGGCATCAACGACGAAGTTGATCGCGGCGGGAATTTTCACGACACAATCGTTGCTGCGGCCAAGGCAAATCCTGAATGGCATGTCGAAGTCATGATGTGGCATGATCGCTGGATCGAAATGGCGGCCCCCGCAATAGATCATTCCGTGCGATTGCTGCGTGCTTTGCGGGGACAAGGCGTGCCTGTCTTTGCGTTGACGAATTTTGGCATTCAGACTTTTGAAATTGCAGAACCAGTCTATCCGTTCTTGGGCGAATTCGACCGGCGCTATATTTCGGGACATATGGGCGTGATTAAACCTGATCATTCAATTTATGAGATGGTGGAGGCGGATTGCGGGGTGGCACCTGCAGCACTTTTGTTCGCGGATGATCGTATTGATAATATCAATGTCGCAACTGCGCGTGGATGGAAAACGCACCTCTTTGAAGGGCCTCAGGGTTGGGCGGACCGGCTTGTCGCCGAAGGTTTGTTAACGAAGGAAGCGGCGAAATGACGGTGATGATCCCCTTTGAGGAAGGCCAAAAGCGCCTTGATTGGCTTGCACTTACGGATGCTTTGGCAGCAGGCCATGACGGACCAAAAGCGGATGTGGCAGATGTGTTTCTTTATGAAGGCGATAACACCCTGCTCAACCGTTCTGCATGGATCGCTGGTTTGGGACTTGCGGTAAAATGCGCAACGATCTTTCCGGCCAACAAAGCTGCGGGTAAGCCCGCCATTGGCGGTGCTGTGAACCTCTTTTCGGGTCAAGATGGCGCGTTGGAGGCCATTCTTGATTTTGCGTTGGTGACGAAATGGAAAACCGCAGGGGACAGTCTTTTGGCCGCACGCCGTCTGGCCCGCCCAGATAGCCGGAAAATCCTGATCGTTGGTGCGGGAACTGTCGGGCATTCATTGCGCGAAGCATACGGCGCAGCATTCCCTGAGGCAGAATTCACTGTGTGGAACAGGTCGCCAGACGCAGCGGTGACGTTTCAAACAGCCTTCCCCGATGTTGCGATTGCGGATGACTTGGAAACAGCGGTGCGCGATGCGGATATTGTGACGTCTGCAACCATGTCGACCGATCCGGTTATTCAAGGCGCATGGCTGCAACCGGGTCAGCACATTGACTTGATCGGTGCGTACCGGCCCGATATGCGCGAAGTGGATGATCTTGCTTTGCAAAAGGCACGGATATTCGTGGACAGCCGCGAGACGACCGTTGGGCATATTGGTGAGCTAAAAATCCCGATTGCCGCAGGTGCTATTGCAATCGAAGATATCGTTGCAGATTATTATGAATTGACCAAATTTGAGCGCCTTAATGACGCCGAGATTACGTTGTTTAAGAACGGTGGTGGCGCGCATCTGGATTTGATGACAAGCCGATACATACTGGAAGCCTGGTCGGCGTCCGGTTAAACGCCGCGTGGATTTGTTACTGAAAGGCGCAGTTTTGGTCTGGTTTGTCGGGTTTTTGGCAGCTGTTTGCGTGGCATACCTCGCAGTACGTCCGTTCTATATTGAACGCCGCCGTCCACCCGTTGGGCTGGAGGAACGCGACGAATCAGACGGGCAGTTCATCCAACTATCACAAGGTGTGACGCATTGCCGTTGGGCGGGCTCTGCACGTGGTCCAGTGGCCATTGTCGTTCACGGTGTTGCATCGCCGATGGTCTCCATGGAGGCTGTCGCCAAAGGGTTGGGCGATCTGGGGTACCGGGTGTTGATGTACGACCTTTATGGACGTGGGTTGTCTGATGCACCTAAAGGAAAGCAAGACCGCGCTTTTTTTCTACGGCAATTGGCTGACCTCTGTGCCTATCATGGGTTGAACGAAGACCTTACAATCGTTGGGTATTCAATGGGCGGTGGGATCGCGACCGCCTTTGCCGTACGCTACCCCCATAGCGTCAAGCGGATTATTCTTTTAGCCAGTTCCGGCGTCATCACCAATGAGAGTAGGTTTTCGCGTTTTTGCAGGCGTGTGCCACTTTTGGGAACCTGGGCACATGCGATGTTCGCGCACCGCCGTATTGCAAAAACGATACCGGAGCGGGGCGAGACGAGAGAGATTGAACGAATTTACCGCGCCCAAAGGCGAGAGTTGCAACGCCGTGGCTATTTGCCTGCCATTCTGGCAAGTCGCCGCGGGATTTTGGCCGAAGATCAAGAGCAGGATCACCGCAAAATTGGCCGCCAAGGCATTCCCGTTACAGCAATTTGGGCAGGCAAAGATCCGATTATTCCGCTACGCGCGATTGGCCTTTTGGCGCAATGGAACAGGGACGTTCATCAAGAAGTGGTGGACGATGCTGACCACGCATTGCCCTACACACATGGCGAACAGATGATTGCAGCACTGCGCACGGCATTGCGCGATTGATAGGTTCGCTTTTCAATCTCTAAGCGCGGCGTTATCCCTTTGATATGACAGTTCAACAAGCTTATCAGGCTGCCGTCGCAGCAGGCACTTTGCATGAAGACGCAGCGCAATTGGCCGTGTTGCCAGAACTTGAACGCGTGCGCGGCGCTCTTGCAGAGCCGGTGAAACGCGGCTTCTTTCGCAAAGCGACAGCTGCAACTCCCGGTTTATATATGTGGGGCGGTGTTGGGCGCGGTAAGTCGATGTTGATGGACTTGCTCTATGAACAGGTCGATGCGCCCAAGCGGCGCCGACATTTTCACGCATTCATGCAATGGGTCCACACTGAAATGACCGAAGCTCGCAAGTCCGGCGTCGATGATGCGATCGCGCCGGTGGCGGCAAAACTCGCAGATGAAGTGCGCTTTCTTGCGTTTGACGAAATGCAGATCACCGATATCACGGACGCGATGATTGTTGGGCGGTTGTTTGAGGCTCTATTTTCGCGCGGTGTGGTTGTTGTGACGACATCGAACAGGCCACCGGATGATCTGTATAAGGATGGCTTGAACCGTCAGCTGTTCACGCCTTTCATCGCACTTCTCAAAGACCAGATGGTTGTGCATGAATTGGCAAGTCCGACAGATTACCGGCAGGATCGCCTTGCCGGATCACCCAGCTATTTCACCCCCAATGATGCAGCCGCGAGACAAGAGATTGCGGATATTTGGGCACGGCTAAGCAATGGGCAATCAGAAACGCTTGTTCTGCATGTCAAAGGACGACAAGTCGCATTAGAGAATTTCCACAATGGCACGGCAAAGGTGAAGTTTTTTGACCTCTGCGGCAAGCCATTGGGCGCTGGTGACTATCTTGCCTTGGCCGCCGCAGTGCGTGTTTTGATCCTTGAGGATATCCCCAGCCTGTCCCGGCATAATTTCAACGAGGCGAAAAGGTTCGTCACCCTGATAGATGCTTTGTATGAAGCGAAGGTGCAGTTGATTTGCTCGGCCGCCGCAGCGCCAGAGATGCTTTATGTCGAAGGCACAGGCACATTCGAGTTTGAGCGCACGGCAAGCCGTCTGCGTGAAATGCAATCGGCGGAGTGGGCCCGTTAGATCGCTTTGAAAGTGTTGGTTTTCGGATCGTAAGCTTCTAGCCCACCTTCGCCGATATCATTCCAAAGACCGTGGACCGACAGACGATCATTTTCGACGGCCTCTTTCACGAAGGGAAAGGTCATCAGGTTTTCAAGCGAGATCACAACAGACGCCTTTTCAAGCGCACGTTTGCGGGTTTCATCATCGCCCTCGGGCAGGTCGGTAAAACCGGGCCTGAGGATTTCCATCCACCGTCCAACAAAGCTGCTGGCCTCTTCCAATTCAGGGGCATTGCCCGAGCACATGTTATAGCACCCCTCAACACCGCCACAGCCAGAGTGGCCAAGGACAATAAGGTGCGCGACCTTAAGGCCCGTAATCGCATATTCGACTGCTGCCGATGTGCCGTGGTGGTGACCGTCTGGATTAAACGGCGGGACCAAGTTGGCGATGTTGCGGTGTATGAAGAATTCACCCTGATCGGCGCCAAAAATGGACGTGACATGCACACGGCTGTCACAACATGAAATGACCATCGAGCGCGGGTGCTGTCCGTCTTCCGCCAACCTGCGGTACCACCCCCGGTTTTCAGTATAGACAGTCGCTTTCCAACCTTGATAGCGGTTGACCAGATAAGCGGGCAGGGGGCGGGCGTATTGCATTGTCGTCTCTTTCGATTATTCCGCAGAGATACGTCGCATTTTCAAGAATTTCGAGCGATTTTTCACATTCGTCTCAACCTTCTGAGAACCTTGTTTGTTTAAAAGCACGGTCATGACGAATGTAACACAATTCCCAAGCCCCGTATCCGTTGGTTCCTTTGATGTGGTTGTATTGTCTTGTGCGCGTCACTCACAGTTTGACCCAGCGCCGCTGACACGTCTTTTTGAACGTCAGGATTTCCATGAAGCCGAGGAAATTCTTTGCCGCACATTGGAAGATATCGCGCTGCGTCTTGATTTGCTTCAACTTGGCTTGGCGGGCCATGATTTTCAGAAGATGTTGAAACCTGTGCAACACATCATGTTTGTGGCGGGTCAAATCGGATTGGTCGAAGTGGGGGTTGCGGCCACTCATGTCCGCAGCTGCCTTATCCAACAAGATGGTGTTGCCCTTGATGCAACGATGGCCCGGCTTGAACGCGGTTTCGACATCGCGGTGAATGAGGTTTGGAATTTCAGAGATTAATGGCGAGGTGGGCTAGCGGCACTTGCGGCTCCTTATCAGCCCGTTAGGTTGATGCATGAATATATCTAGAAGGATACGCCATGCCGCTCGCCTTTGCCGAACCGACGCAAACCCCTGTTCCCGTTCATGTTGTTGATGCCGACGGCTTAGAGGAAGCACTCTCAGGTTTACCGGGTCAATCTCGCGCATGGGCACAAACACAAGGATTTACGGCCGCCTTGGGGCAGGTTGTCACCCTGCCAGACAAAGCAGGTGGTATAGCACAGGTTCTTGTTGGTTATGGCAAAGCTGCACAACGGGCCCGGGGACGGTTTCACATGGGCGCGGTAGCAAAGAAGCTGCCGAAGGGCACCTATGAAATTGCAAGTGGGCTAGAAGGTGCAGCGCTGGAGGAAGCCGCGCTTGCGTGGTTGCTGGCGGGATACAAGTATGACCGGTATCGCAAACCATCGACACCCATAGCGGGCCTTATTGCGCCGAGCAGCATTGATGCTGCGCGGATTGCGATCATCGCGAATGGCGAAGCGCTGACCCGCGAACTTATCAACACACCTGCGTCGGACATGGGTCCGGATGATCTTGAGGAAGCCTGCCGTGCGCTGGCCTCTGAAAATGATGCAAGTATCAATGTTATCTGTGGTGACGACCTGATTATGGCGAATTTCCCGATGATTCACGCCGTGGGCCGTGCGTCGGTGCGTTTGCCGCGGCTTGTCGATATGCGCTGGGGTCGTGCAGGGCCGTTGATCACTTTGGTTGGCAAAGGTGTGTGTTTCGATACTGGTGGTTTGAACATCAAACCCGGTGGATCGATGGGGTTGATGAAAAAGGATATGGGCGGTGCGGCAACTGTGCTTGGCCTTGCGCATATGATTATGGCGTTAGAGATGCCGCTTCGATTGCGCGTCCTGATACCAGCGGTTGAAAACAGTATCGATGGCAACGCGTTTCGACCTCAGGATGTCCTCACGTCGCGCAAGGGTTTGACGGTTGAGATTAACAATACCGACGCGGAAGGGCGTCTGGTCTTGGCAGATGCATTGACCCTTTCAGACGAGGATGAACCTGATTTGGTAATTTCAATGGCGACATTGACAGGGGCGGCACGGGTCGCAGTTGGCGCTGATATTTCGCCTTTCTACACGGATAACGATACGCATGCAGCCGCAATAGCCAAAGCGGGCAAACAAGTGGCTGACCCGGTTTGGCGGATGCCGTTCTATGAGCCTTACGAGCCAATGATTGAGCCAGATGTGGCTGACCTCGACAATGCGCCCAAGGGTGGCATGGCTGGGAGCATCACCGCAGCCCTTTTCCTGCGTCGCTTTGTCGAAAGCCCATACATGCATTTTGATATTTATGGCTGGCAACCGAATGCCGCGCCGTCGCGACCCAAAGGTGGCGTTGGCATGGGTGCCCGCGCTATTCTTGAAGCGCTGCCAGAACTTCTAGAGCTGTGAGTGATCGTCGCCTGACACCAGCCAATGGGCGTGTTGCGGCGCTTCATTTGGCAGGACAGGTTGAGGCCGACGCCTATCTTGAAGGCTGGGCAAAGATGGTTTGCAACCCTGTTGTCGATCTATGTGTCGGCCCCGATGGTGCGCGGGATCGGCAATTGCTGATAGGTGCTGTCGTTACAGTGTTCGAAGACCTTGATGGATGGTGCTTTGTTCAATCGATCGATGGCTATGTTGGGTATGTCAGAAGCGATGCTTTGTCTGACGTTGTTGCCGCGACGCATTTCGTAGCCACTGTTGGTACCCATAGCTACGCAGCCGAAGACATGAAGTCGCCCGATCTGCAAAGCCTGCCCTTTGGCGCACGTGTCACAGTTTTGGATGAACGTCGTCGTTTCTATGAGACGAACGTTGGATTTGTGCCAAAGAGCCATTTGCGCGGTTTGGACCGCCCCTTTGGTGATCCCGCGACGGTCGCACAGCTGCATTTTGGTGTGCCGTATCTGTGGGGCGGGAACTCAACGTGTGGGATCGACTGTTCCGGGCTCATCGCTGCCAGCCTGTCGGCCTGTGGTGCCGCATGTCCCGCTGATAGCGATTTACAAAGCGCGGCTCTTGGGACGTCTTTTGAGGGGGGTTTTCAACGGGGTGATCTGGTCTTTTGGCAGGGCCATGTTGGTATGATGGTCGATGAAGATACGCTGATACATGCAAATGCGCATCATATGGCGACGGTCTATGAGCCGATCTCGCGGGCGATCTTGCGGATTGAAGCGCAAGGTGGTGGTCAGGTTACGGCGCGTAAACGTCTCTGAGGAATTGCTACTCGACAGCGCGGATAAGCTTGCGTTCCAACACGCGCAGGACCTGCCTCAGGTCGTTCCCGCGTTTCAGGATCTGGCCGTCCATCCCGACAACGGAATACTGCCCTTGTTTGAGGCGCAGTTTCGGGCGCTTCTCGATCTTGTAGAGCGGATGTTCGGCAGTGCGACGAAAAACAGAGAAAACAGCAACCTCCCGCAAGTGTGACATGCCGTAGTCACGCCATTCCCCTGCCGCAACCATCCGGCCATAGAGGCTGAGAATCACATTCAATTCTGTCCGGTGAAAAGCCACTTGCTCGGGTGCATGGAAATGCGGGGTCTGTTGAAACGTCATTCCCAAGACTTGCCCCAAACCCCTGCTAAATCAAGGGTGCTCGGGCGATTGCCTTTGTTCTGCCTCAAAATAAACACGCGAAAGTCCAAGCGGTAGCCAACTGGGAACACAAGTGGGCGCAATAGTGACGGCATAGCGAAATGCTACCCCGATGTTGCGGTCAATAGCCCCCACCCAGTTCGCGACATCGGGGAATTTCGTTTTCCCAAATTTCTAGCCGCAGCTGATTGTCGCGATGCGTCCGTTGTCGTCGATCATGAAGTTGATCCGATCCGCAAGGAAATCCATTGTGACCGCATCGCCAGGGCGAATAACGCGCACTTTTCCCAAAAGCAGTGTTGTTTCAAGCGCGGTAGCATCTTGCCCCAAAAGGGTCTCATAACTGGCCGCATTGCATGTATCTGCGGTTTGCGGTGGCAGCTGAGGTGGCGTTGCCGTACAGCCTGCGAGGATCAGGAGAATGATGATACGTTTCATGCTGCCATTGTCGGCGCATTTCGCGCGAAAGCAAGATCGAAAGAAAACCTGCTACGGGGGGTTAGACGCCGTACCTTGCCATGAACATATCGACCGCGCCATCAACGACACGCATCTTTTCGGCCAGTGTAAACTCATCTGTCATGTTGAACACCATGCGCGGGAAAAGGTCGGCTTTGCACAGCTCATGGAACTGTTCAGCGGCCAGTGCAAAATCATCGATTTGTAACTCGCGCTTCTCAACGGCCTCTTGAAAGAATTCCATCAAGCGGTTGCGGATCAGCATTGGCCCGCTTTCGTAGAATTCGCGCCCCAATTCAGGAAAGCGATCACTCTCGCCGACACAGATCCGAAAGATGCGTTTGCCAAACTGCGAGGTGATGAAATCAACCATTTGAATCGCAATATCATGCAAAACTTGTCGGACCGGCGCATTCATGTCGATCGACTCAATCGCATGATCGGCTTGGCGTGCACATTCCGTTTTTGCGACTTGCATGAACAAAAATCGTTTGTCGGGGAAATAGCTGTAGAGAGTGGCCTTGGAGACGCCTGCAGCCTTGGCGATGTCATCGACGGATGCGCCTTCAAATCCATCAGACAAGAAAACTTGTCGGGCACCTTCTAGCACCTGATCAAATTTGCGTCCTTTTTTGGGTTCGATAGTGCCATCAGGCATATTTGGCGCTCCTTACAGAACACTATCATAAACTGATCAGTTCATTTTCAGCAAGGAGATAGCGGCGATGAGACCCGAGGGGGATGAGGGGTCCCATCGCCAAAGTGGCGTCACTTGCTCGTTACGATGCAAGTTTCGCCAGACAGTTTGGTCAGGTCAGAACACCCTTGGCTTGCGTCCGGGCTGGGGAGTGGTGGGTAAGTCAGGTTCGGAAGATCAACCTGAACGGAGAGAGCGGAAGCAGGTACGGCCATGGTCATGAATGCCGCGGCAGACAGGGCAAAGAAGATACGAGACATAAGGTGGTTCCTTCTTGGAATTTCAGTTCATGAAGGAATAACTAAACTGTTCAGTTTAGTTTGCAACAGAAAAGTGAACTGATCGGTTCATTTTTCCGCTTTCACCTGTCCCGATGCCCTAATCATAAGACTTAGAGACCAGCCAAACCTGCTTGGAAAAGGCAAGTCTTTGTCTGAGGTATGACGAGATGATGCTGCGGCATCACAGGACAAACGTCTCATCCTGAATTAGAGATCGCGAACCATCGTTGTGGCAGCGCCAAACCTTACGATATACTTGAACAGACCTGTTTTGACGGTCTTGACCTCTTTGAACCCAACATGTCGGTACAAGGCTTTGGCGCGTGGGTTCGTATCAACAACGTCAAGGCGAACTTGGGTATATCCCCGGCTCTTGGCTTCTGCCGCGACTGCATCGAGTAGCGCCGTTCCAACACCCTGCCCGCGTGCGGCCTTGGCGACAAAGATACCATCCAACAAGAAACGCTCGTTTTCGACATCGCGCTCCAGTGCGGCAAGCAGCAAGCTGCGGACAAGAGCGCTGATCCAGCCGTAAATGCGGACCAAATCGCGAAACTCTCCACCCACCAAGGCGCCCTTTGCTGTCTTGAATCCAGCGATCCCAAGCAGCTGCCCGGTTTCATCGTGCGCGCAAATGCCATGATCGGGGCGCAACACGGAGTTCACGAAGGCCAGCGCGCGATCTTTGGGTCCCAAGATGAGACCAAGTTTTTCGCCAAAAGCCTCCCAATAAAGGGCCGCTGCTTCATCGCGGTTTTCTGGGGGGATGCCCGTCGTGATCTTCATGGTGCGAAGGTGCCAAATGGCATGTACGTAACGAGATCGCCAACAGCGATCGATTGTGCCGCGTCGTCGAGTTCGACAAGCCCTGTTGCCCAGCTGAGGCCAGAGACCCGACCTGATCCTTCCGACGGGAAAATCATGACGCGGTCATCTTC
Organism: uncultured Paracoccaceae bacterium; assembly: GCA_947488605.1. GTDB lineage: Bacteria > Pseudomonadota > Alphaproteobacteria > Rhodobacterales > Rhodobacteraceae > Yoonia. The sequence goes on from CANKZJ010000005.1 coordinate 84,353, forward strand.
GATCCTGGCGCGCAAGTATTCACGCCGCCCCTCTTTTTTGGATTTCTTGAACCCCGCAGGCAACAGGTAACGTGGTGTTTCCACCCAGCCCCCACCAGCCATCAGCCGCAATGCGGGCTGCGCAAAGACAAGCGCACAAACCATGGCCGCGACAGGATTACCAGGAAGTCCAAAGACAGGTGTTTTTTGCCAAAGTCCTAGTGCCAGTGGGCGCCCCGGTTTCACCGCGATGCGCCAAAGCGCCAGTGACCCCGTGTCTTGTAGCAGTGCCGACATATGGTCTTCGTCGCCCGCAGATGCGCCGCCGGATGTCAGGATCACATCGCATTTCGCGGCACCTTCATCAAGCATCCCCGCCAACGTTGCGCGATCATCGGGGCCACGACCCAGATCAATCACATCATAGCCCCAACTTGCCGCCAGCGCACACAGCATTGGACGATTGGCGTCATAGATTTGGCCCGCGTCGGCCGTGTCACCTGCGTCGCGCAATTCGTCCCCTGTCGACAAAATACCAACACGCAGGGTTTTCCGCACGTCGACCGACCCCACACCAGCCGCTGCCATCATACCAAGATCGGCTGGCGTGATTTTGCGGCCTGCGGGCAGAATCGTTTGCCCCACCGTCATATCCTCGCCCGCATCACGCGCGTTCGCTCCGCGCTTGAGCGGACCGTGAAAGCTGACTTCGGTATCGTTGGCGCTTACGTCCTCTTGAAGAACAACAGTGTCGACGCCTTGCGGCAGGTTTGCCCCGGTCAGAATGCGGATGGCGTGGTTTGCGGGGACGGATTCTTCATAAGGCGCTCCAGCTGCCGCGCGACCCGCGACAAGCGCAAGCCGCATGATCCCTTCGGGGGCTGGGCCCGCGAACCCGTAGCCATCAACTGCGGAATTGGGTGCAGGCGGGTGCGCCCGCACGGCAGTGACATCTTGTGCGAGGAATCGGCCAAACGCCGACGCGACCGGCAAGTTCTCAGCCGGTCTAACGCAACGGAGGTTATCTTGCAGATGCGCCAATGCTGTATCGACCGGCGTCCAATCAGCACCCTGCGGCATCGCAAAGCAATCGTTTCTAAGCGGTGGGGGCGACAATTGGACGGTACTCTCCAATAGCTCTTCCTGTCCCAAACCCAGTATCCAACCTTCGTTATTGTGTGGCACATCAAGCAACGTCTTGAGCGTTGCTGCCGGTAGGCCAGACAGGATTTCGGCAAGGACCTGGACTTGATGCGCGTCCTTGATCTGACCCTGAGGTTGGGTTTGGCTGACTTTCTTTGCGATCAAGGAGGGCCAGATTTCGACAATAGCAATTGATTTCGTGAGAGTCTGAAATGGCCAAACAGCGATATCGTCACTGAAGGTTTTGCGCAGACGCGACAGCAGCGGCACGCCCATGATGACCTGACTGCCCACAGCACCTGCACCGGATAGTTGCCACACCGGGAACGCGCCCTTAGCATGCTGTTCTGCCGCGCGCTTTTCGGGTAGGCCATGATCACGACGGTCCAAACCCTTGCGCGGCAAATTCGGAATATCCCGATTCAAACCGTTGCCCCAAAACGGGCCGATCCCGGGGAAAAGCGCATTGATCTGCCCAGCCAGATCAAAGCGATTGTTGCGATTGGGCGCGTCCTCGACCCTATCGGCGAACCACTCCCAGATCGCAAAAGGATCATCGCTGCCTGTCAGTGCCGTGCCGAAGCCGGGGGGATAGCCAAAAGCAAAGTCAAAACCGGCCAGTGTGCTGCGACCCGCAGCTTGTTCATCTATCAGGAAATCGGTGATCCAGCGTTCGGCGTCTTGTCTGTTGCGCATGTAGATCGGGTCGTCAGTGACCCCACCGCGCCCGACACAAAGCCAAATGGCATCCTTTTTGGGTGTCTTGCCACGGTCGTTCCCGCCCGACCAATCCACCATCAAGACGCTGTCAAATCTCAAAGTCCGACCTCTTGCAGGATGAAATCAGCGATGGCTTTGGTGTCGTTCAGGTCAAAAATCGGCTGACGCACATCAAGCACCGTATCGGTGGCGAGCGCATGAATAGTTGGATCGTCCTTTGCCAAAATATGGTGGTTGGTTTCGGCGCGGTAGGCTTCGATTTTGGGGTGCGTGTCACGTTTATACCCCTCCACAAGGATCAAATCGACCGGATCAAGCTGTTTGAGCAATTCAGACAGCGGGGCTTCTTCATTTTCGCGTAATTCTGTCATCAATGCCCACCGCGTGCGCGATGATAATAGGACTTGGTGCGCGCCCGCCTGCCGGTGCCGATAGCTGTCTTTGCCGGGGTGGTCGACATCGAAGGTGTGATGCGCGTGTTTCAGGGTTGAGACAGTGAAGCCGCGCCCGGTGATTTCCGTAACCAGCCGTTCCATCAAACCCGTCTTGCCCGCATTTTTGTACCCAACGACCCCATAGATTTTCATAGCATGGTTTCCGCTTTGGTGAGGTCTTCGGGGGTGTTGACGTTAAAGAAGGCCGCGTCGTCAGAGAAATGCGCGGTGGCCGCCCCATGTTTGTCGGTCCAAAGCACGACTTTGCGTAGGCCGCCAGTGAGTGCGGCGCGCAAGTCGTCGCGCAATGCGGTAGGCCAAAGGCCAAAGGTCGGGTGCCGCCCGCCCGGCGTGCTGGCAAGGGCGATTTGGGTGTTCGCGTCCTCTGCGGCCTGCAGAAGGCACGGGACGAGATCGCATGGGAAGAACGGTGTGTCGGCGGCGGCAGTGACGATATGGCTGGCCCCTTGGTTCGCGCCCCAGTCAAGGCCTGCGAGTACGCCAGAGAGAGGCCCTGCAAAGCCGTCGATACTGTCGGAAATGATGGGCAGATTGAGGTTGGCAAAGCGTCTGGGATCACCGTTGGCGTTCAGGGCGAGGCTGGCAACCTGTGGGTCCAAACGGTCAATGACATGTGAAAGGATCGTACCGCTGCCCAAAGGCAGCAACCCTTTATCACCACCGCCCATGCGGGTGGCTTGGCCACCTGCAAGGATGACACCGAGGGGCGCTTTCATAGTGGTACCTGTGTTTGGCGCGGATGCAGGAGCCTCCGGCGGGAGTATTTTTGGCAAGATGATAAGCGCATCATGCAGACCCTTTGCGACCGGATTTACGCGGCTCGTCGGCGATTTTGGTGGGATCTGCGTCACGGATCAGGCGCTCTTCGCCCGCGAGACAGACGAAGCGTTGCCCTTTCATACGCCCGATCAAGGTAAGGCCGACCTGCTGGGCGATTTCGACACCCCAAGCGGTGAAACCGGAGCGGGACGCGAGGACAGGGATGCCCATCATGGCAGTTTTGATCACCATTTCGGAGGTGAGACGCCCTGTGGTGTAGAGAGTCTTATTGCCTGCACTGACCTCTTCCGACAGCATCCAGCCAGCGATTTTGTCGACGGCATTGTGGCGGCCGACGTCCTCCATGTAGACCAGCGGGCGGTTTGCTTGGCACAGTACTGTGCCGTGAATAGCACCTGCTTGAAGGTAGAGCGAAGGTGTGCGGTTGATCGTGGCGGCCAGCATGTAAAGGTCGGATGTGCGAACTTGGACGTCAGGTAGCGTGACCCCCTCGAGCCCTTCCATCATGTCGCCAAAGACCGTGCCGACAGCGCAGCCGCTGGTGCGGGTTTTCTTTTTGAGTTTATCCTCGTAGGTCGTTTGTGCCTCGGTGCGCACAACAACCGTTTCAAGTTCTTCGTCATAGTCCACGCCCTTTATGACGTCACCCGCATGCAGCATTCCTTGGTTGCGCAAAAAGCCAAGCGCGAGATATGCAGGGTAGTCCCCGATGGTCATGGCGGTGACGATTTCCTGGGCGTTGAGGAAGATTGTCAGTGGGCGTTCTTCAACAACGTGCAGAGTTGTGATGTCCCCATTTTGGTCGGTGCCGGTCACGCCACGGGTCAACCGCGCGGCAGTGGGATCAGGGGCGATCAGGTAGCCAGAGGTATCGTCGATACGCGCCAATTGTCATTTCCTGTCTGCGTCGGTAAAGGCTGTTGCAACGCCGCCAAGCTAGGGCAAAGCCATGCCGACTTCTACCGAGAAAACACGCAATAAATCTGCCTATTGGGCAGGCGTGCGTGATGGTGCACCTTTCATTTTGATGGCCGTGCCCTTTGCTACGCTCTTTGGCGTTATTGCGACTGATGCGGGCCTGACTTTGGCGCAGGCGATGGGTTTTACCGTCCTTGTTATCGCGGGGGCAGCACAGTTCGCAGCCCTGCAATTGATGGTTGAGAATGCTAGCATTGCATTTGTGTTATTGGCCGCTTTGGCTGTGAACCTGCGTATGGCAATGTATTCGGCGTCTTTGGTGCCCTATCTGGGTGCTGCCCCTTTGTGGCAGAGGGTGTGTGTCGCCTATTTGAACTTTGACCAAACGTATATCACCTCTATCGCCCGCTATGAGGCCCGGCCTGAGATGACTGTTGGCGACCGTGTGGCCTACTTTCTGGGAGTTGCGACACCAATTACCCCGTTTTGGTTTGGCATGACCTTTGTGGGGATTGTGGCGGGGCAGGCCATTCCCGACGCATGGGCGTTGGACTTCATCATGCCGATTATGTTTCTTGCGATGGTTGCCCCGATGGTCAAATCGCTGGCGCATGTCGCGGCTGCGGCCATGTCGGTTTCCGTTGGGTTGTTGTTGGTGGGCATGCCTGCCGGAACAGGGTTATTGATTGCAGCGGCGTCGGCGATGCTGACAGGTGCTTTGGTTGAGGTTTGGATGGAAAGGCGCGCCCGATGACCTATTCCAGCGCCGAAATCTGGACAATTATCATCATCATGGGCGTTGGCACGTTCTTGATCCGGTTTTCGTTTCTGGGGTTGATTGGTGATCGGCCTATGCCTGCGTTCATATTGCGCCTGTTGCGCTATACGCCTGTAGCTGTTCTGCCCGGGATGGTCGCCCCTTTGGTGCTGTGGCCTGCGGCGACAGATGGGCAGTTTGATCCGGTGCGTATGCTGGCCGCAATTGCGACGGTGCTGATCGGAATTTGGACGCGCAATGTGTTATGGGCGATCTTGGGTGGTGCCGCGACGCTTTACGCCGCGATGGGGATCACTGCCCTTCTCTGAGGATCGCCGAGATTTCTGCTAAGGCGAGCGTTTTGTCATCCGCGTCATCTTCGCGGTATTCGAGTGTGGTGACACCCGGTAGCGTTGCGAAGTCTTCAAGAATGCGACCTGGTCCCCACGTCTGGCGGACCCTCTCAAACCCCGGCAATTGCCGCAAGATACGCGATGTGACGCGTGCACAATTGGCTTGTGCGACAGGACCTGAGACCAACGCCAGACCAAGTGCTTGCTCTGCAACTGGAGGTGATACCTCAACAGTTTGCCCGACAACGTAATAGGTCGACCGGGCATGGAAGCTGACATAAAACTTCTCGAGCCGTGGTGTCACGCCAAAGAGCACATCGTTGCGTTCTGGCATAACCTCTTGTTTGAATGATCCTGCTGGATCAAAGAGCACACGCTGACTTGCGTTGATCAACAAAGAAGAATGGGCGCCGTTGCCAGATCCCACGTTCTTCATTGTGTAAAGTGTGATGTAGGACCGCCCGGGTTCGCGGTGGATAGCACGGGCCACCACATCCTCTGGCGCCCAAACCTCAGTTGCCGAACAGGCCGATAGGGCCAGAGGCAGGCCAATCAGAAAACTGCGTCGATCCATGCGAATTTAGATGGCAACCAATGCAAGGAAGATCAGGAAAATGATAATCCCGATGGATGCTTTTGTTGTCATGCTCATAAAACCATTAAAGGTTTTTTCCTGAACCGATGTGTCCATTTCGCCGTGCTTATGTTCAGCCATTGTCGGGCCCTTTCGTCATCTGATTTGATACTCGCATAGACGATTCATTTGATCGTGTCACGCGGTCAGGTGGTCACATCTTCGTCGCCATCCAAGGCTGTGGCCAATTGGAAACCGATCCGGTTAGGTTCGGGCTGATCGATGTGCTTGGGGCTAGCCACCAATGTCACATTCATCTGGCTCACGTGTTGGATCAGTTGGGTGCGCGCGCCACTTTCGTTCATGCCGTAGTAGGTCACGATATCGGGGTCGTAGTACCCCAAGCCTTCGATCTTGATCACGCCGGTCATGCCACCGGCAAGGCCCAGACCTACTTCGTGGTCGTTATCGAGCTGCTTTTCAAAGTTCTGGATGTACATGATGATCCGCTCATAGGCCCATTGTGCGGGGCTTTTCTTGGTCACCGGTTCTTGCAGTGCTTTGGGAATGATTTGTCCCGCCGCCTGCGTTTCGGGGTTGGTGTGGATCTCGCGGCATTTGGGCAGGATATCATTTTCCAGCAGCTCGGCCGAGGTATCAATCTGCATCGTTGTCTTGGTCATAGCGGCACCGCGGTTGTTTCCTTGATTTCCTCCATAACGAAACTTGCAGAAATATCCGATACAGAAATGCGTGATGTAAGCCTTTTGTAGAAGGCATCGTAGGCGGGTACGTCTGCGACACGCACGCGCAGCACGTAATCAAGATCACCTGTCATGCGGTATGCGCCAACGATTTCTGGAAAGCTTTGCAGGGTTGCTTGGAATTGCTTGAGCCAGTTTGTGTCATGGGCATTTGTCTTGATCAGAACCATGACAGTCAGCGGGACACCGACAAGGGCAGGGTCGACCAATGCGACGCGCCCTTTGATGACGCCCATGTCCTCCATCACTTTGATCCGCCGCCAACATGCATTGCGCGACAGGTTCACAGCGGTGCTGATGTCATCGACGGAAAGCGTGGCATCTTTTTGCAGGTTCCGCAGTATATCGCGGTCTATATGGTCGAGTTCATGTGGCATTTTTAGGATACTATCCCAAGAAGACATTATTGGACAGTGATAATTGGGACTAATGCGCATAGGTTCTTGGGTAGTTTGTAAAAAAGCTCACAAGGGAACGCCAAAATGTCTGATGCATCACACACCACACCACGTAAGAATCCGATTGCAACGCTGTTTCTGGATCATCCTGCAACCGTGGATGAGACCTATTTTCAGCATATGCGCTTTGCGTTCAGCTTTGCGTTTTGGCTGGGTGCTGCGGCCCTTGCGGCTTTGGTTCATGCGTTCATTCCTGCACTTTGTGAAACCACAGCGAGCCGTATCCTCAAACGTCTGCATACCCGGATCGAGAGCCGCCATTAAATGTGCCGTATTGCGGCCTATACCGGCCCTGAAATCCCGCTAGAGAACATTATTGTCCGTCCCGCCCATTCATTGCTGGAGCAAAGCCAGCATGCGTCAGAGGCCAAGCTGGCCGTGAATGGTGATGGTTTCGGGATCAGTTGGTATGGCGCGGATGAAACCCCCGGCCTTTACTGTGATGTTCTGCCCGCCTGGGCCGATGATAACCTGACAAATCTGTGCCGCATGGTGCGGTCGCATCTTTTCATAGCGCATGTGCGTGCATCCACGATGGGCGAGACAAGCCGCGCGAATTGCCATCCCTTCAAGTTTGGCAAATGGTCGTTCTGTCATAATGGCCAGATTCCGCATTTCAAAGCGATCCGTCGCCGTATGTTAGCGGCTTTGCCGGATGAATTGTTTGAGGCAATGCAAGGCACGACCGACAGTGAGATGATTTTTCTGACGTTATTGGCGAATGGGTTAGAGAATGAACCCATTACTGCAATGCGCGCCACGCTGGACCAGATCGGGCCTGCGGGTGTGGGCGCCCCCATTAAGCTGACTTGCGTGTTCTCAGATGGGCAGGCGCTTTATGCCTTCCGCTATGCCTCAATCGGGCAAGCGCCGTCGCTTTATGCGTCTGGCACACTGGATAACGGCGGGCGGTCATTGGCGTCAGAGCCGTTGTGCGGTGTTGCAGCACGTTGGACAGAAATTCCGACAGATACGATTTGCGCGTTAACCGCTGATGGGTTGACGATGACGCCCTTTAAAGAAGTGATCGCAGCTTAAACCGCTTGAAAGACCCAAGCACCATCACCGCGCAGTGTGCGCGTGGCCTGACCGGATTGATGCAAGTGGTTGAGGTGGGCGACTGATTCAACCAGCGCAAGCCCGTATTCGCCGCCGCTGATATTGCGCTTGAATAGCGGCATGAAGCATTCGCCCGCGCTGTGGGGCTCAATCAAATGTGCCAACAGCCGTTTCAGCGCGCCATGGTGATTGTCGATAAGTTGGGTCAGCCGTGTTGGCAGACCCGTGAAGGGCAATTTGTGCCCGCCCAAGACCAGTTGATCCGGTGTCGCAAAAGCTAGGAATTTTTCGCACGCGCGCAGCCAGTCGGTGACGGGATCTGCATCGGGTTCCGTCGGGTAAACACCCAGGTTAGGACTGATGGATGGCAGCAATTGATCGCCACCGATGACAAGATTGTCGTCCCGGCTCCAGAATGTTGCATGCTCAGGTGCGTGTCCGTCGCCCATGCGGATGTCCCATGTGCGCCCGCCCATTGTGATCGTGCCGCCTTCGACCAATCGGGAGTAGCCAAGCGGCAGGGGCGCAACACAATCGGCAAAGTTGAAAGGGCGCTCGGTTTTGCGGCGCTCCAGTTCCTCGGGTGCCATGCCTGCGCGCGTGTAGAACGTGACTGCCTCTGCGTTGGGCGTGTCCTGCACGTCTAGCGTCAGCATTCGTGCCATTAACCAACCGGTGCGTGGCATCGCAAGTGTCGCGCCATTTTCCATGAACCATGCGGCCAAACCGACGTGATCAGGGTGGTGATGGGTAACGACAACACGGGACACGGGTTTGCCGGCCAGCGGCCCGTCCAGCAATTTGCGCCAGATCGCGCGTCCCCGCTTGGAGGCAAAGCCCGTGTCGATGATGGTCCAGCTATCGCCATCATCCAGCGCGTAGATGTTGACATGATCCAGTGCCATAGGCAGGGGCAGCCGTATCCACAAAACACCGGGTGCGACAGTGATTGCTTCGCCCTCTTGGGGGGCGTCCGGATAGGGATAGCGGATGCCGCTTTGGTCGTCGGGCATCAGGCGGCGAGGTCGTCTGCGGATATGGCCATAAGATCACTTGCCCCTTCACGTGCGTGTGCCAGAAGGCCCACATGTTCGGGCAACATACGCTTGATGTAAAAGGTTGCAAGGCGCGCGCGGGCGGCGTCGCCTTTGATCGCGCTTGCCAGATGGACATGCGCACCCAGCACGCGGGCAAAGGCCCGCAAATATGGCACAGCGCCAGCGAAACGGTCGTTCAGGTCGTCTTGGGCGACAAGCCATTCAGTCGTTTCACGCAAGCTTTCTGCTGATTGCCAAACGGCTTCTGCAAGGTCAGGGTGCGTGGCCTTGGCAGCCTCTGCCCCTTGTTCGATTTCCTCTAAGATGCGGAAAGCGGCCTCGCCACCGTCCATCAATTTGCGCGCCACAAGGTCCATCGCCTGAATGCCATTGGTACCTTCATAGATCGTCGCAACCCGCACGTCGCGGGCGTATTGGGCGGCACCTGTTTCTTCGATAAAGCCCATGCCGCCATGCACTTGAATGCCTGTGGCCGAGACTTCGCAGCCAACGTCAGAACCGAACGCTTTGCCAATAGGTGTTAGGATTGCCGCACGTGCTTGCCAGCCTGCGTCGCCTGTGGCGAGCGCCATGTCGATGGCGACTGCATTCATCAGTGTAATTGCGCGCGCGGCGTAAGTGTCAGCCTTCATTGTTGTCAGCATGCGGCGCACGTCTGCGTGTTCAATGATGGCGCCTTTCCCGGGCGCTTTGCCTTGCTTGCGATCTTTCGCGTAGGCGAATGCGTGTTGAAGTGCTGCTTCGGCGATGCCGACGCCTTGTGTCGCGACACCAAGGCGCGCGTTATTCATCATGGTGAACATGGCCGCCATGCCGCCGTGTTCGCGGCCAATCAGCCAGCCGGTTGCACCAGAATATTCCATCACGGCTGTCGGTGAACCGTGCAGGCCCATTTTATGCTCAAGACTGACCACACGCAGATCGTTCTTTTCACCCGGCGTGCCGTCTACATCGGGGATCAGTTTGGGTACCATAAAGAGGCTGATGCCTTTGGTGCCTGATACGCCGTCGGGCAAGCGGGCAAGGACAAGGTGGCAAACGTTTTGCGTGAAATCGTTGTCCGCCCAGCTGATATAGATTTTTTGGCCGGTGATCGCATAGGTGCCATCGCCGTTGGGTTCGGCCTTGGTGCGCAGCGCGCCGACATCTGATCCGGCTTGCGGTTCGGTCAGGTTCATGGTGCCGTTCCATTCGCCTGAAATCAGCTTGGGAATATACAGCTCTTTGATTGCGTCGGATGCGTGGTGTTCGAGTGCTTCGATCTGGCCTTGGGTCATTAATGGGCTGAGTTGGATCGCGAGGCAGGCGCTGGCGATCATTTCATTAACTGTCGTGGTCAAGGTCATAGGCAGGCCAAGGCCGCCGACCTCTTGGCTGGCGGACATACCGATCCAACCGCCTTCGGCAATGGCATTATAGCCGCCCGCAAACCCCGGCGAGGTGCGGATAATGCCGTTTTCCAGATATGCGGGATGCAGATCGCCTGCACGGTTGAGTGGAGCGAGGATTTCTTCGCACATCTTAGCGCCCTCGGTAAGGATCGCTTGGGTCATATCCGGGGTCGCGTCGGCAAAATGGTCTGTTGCCGCGACCTCATCAAAGCCGACGATATGGTCCATCAAAAAACGAAAATCGCTGACTGGCGCGCGATAAGGCATTGGTCTGTCTCCAAAATATACAGTCGCTTGGCAAAAGCGAGCACGAGGGCTATGCATCCCCTCATTCGGCCAACCTATCGCAGCGCGGCCCCCCATCAACCAAAACGCCACGTCATGAATGATGAACAATTGCTGATGCTACAGCCGGATGTTGCCGGATTGGAAAAAGCTGCATCGCTTCTGAACGCGGGTGGATTGGTCTCATTTCCAACCGAAACGGTATATGGGCTAGGAGCGGACGCACGCAACGATGCGGCAGTTGCGGGGATTTATGCGGCAAAAGGACGGCCCAGTTTTAATCCGTTGATTGTGCATCTGGCTGATGTCACGGCGGTCGCCAATTATTGCGAAATGAATGATACTGCTTGTCGGTTGGCAGCTGCGTTTTGGCCGGGAGCCTTGACGTTGGTGTTGCCATTGAAGGCAGATGCTGGGGTTTCAAAACTGGTCACTGCTGGTTTGAACTCTTTGGCCGTGCGCGTGCCGGATCATCCGGTTGCCAGCGGCCTTCTGGCTGCCTTTGGTGGTCCTATTGCGGCCCCTTCAGCGAACCCTTCCGGTCGGGTCAGTCCCACCACAGCCGCGCATGTTATTGCCGGACTGGGTGGAAAAATTGATGCTGTCGTTGATGGAGGCGATTGTAGCGTCGGTGTTGAATCGACCATCGTGAGCTGCATAGGCGCGCCCGCATTGCTGCGTGCGGGTGGCATTCCTGCGGAGGCTCTGGAAGCGTGTTTAGGTCAAGCATTGGTCCAAGGGCAGGACCCGGATTTGCCGACAGCGCCGGGGCAGCTAGCGTCACATTATGCGCCACGAGGTAAGGTGCGTTTAAACGCACCTTACGCTGAAAAGGACGAGGTGCTGCTTGGGTTCGGTCCCGTTGATGCGGCGCTGAACCTTTCGTCTGCCGGCGATCTGACTGAGGCCGCAGCCCGCTTGTTTGCTTGTTTACACGCCTTGGATACGATGGGCGCAGAACGGATCGCTGTATCCCCCATCCCGGATCATGGGTTGGGCCGGGCGATCAATGATCGGCTCAAGCGCGCGGCTGCACCGCGCTAGGCTTATCCGGCGTTTTGACGCTCGATATATCCGCGCAATTCTTCCGCCTCGCGCCGTGCTTCGCGCAAGCCGTCCATTGCAGCACGAAGTTCTGCTTCGGTCTGGCTCAGTTGATTGGTGATCTCGGCTTCGCGCTGTTGTAGATACGTGATCGCCTGATCGCGGGTTTCTTCCGCCTCGTGCAGCGCTTGCGCCATCTTGTCAAGCTCGCCCACTTCGGCCTTTGTGACCCGTGTAAAGCGGTTGACAAGCCAGCTTGCAAACCAGCCCAGCATGAAAGCCACAAAGAGGATGCCTGCGGTCGCGATGATGAATTCGGTTCTGTTCATGGGCCTAGTCTATTCGCTTTCTTCCTGCGGCGCATCTTCGGCGGGTGTTTCGTCCGCCAAAGCATCAAGGGCCGAGGTCTCTTCTGGGTTTGTGTCAGACTGAATGAGGCTAAATTCGATGCGGCGGTTTCTTTCCCGCCCATCTTCGGTTTCGTTTGACGCGATCGGGTTATCTTCGCCAAAGCCAACAGATTCGAACGTGGATACAGGGACGCGCCGTGCGCGCAGGGCTGTCAGAACAGCATCAGCGCGATCTTGCGATAATTGTTGGTTCATCACTTCGCGACCTTGGCTATCCGTGAAGCCCGAGACGCGAATACGCAGATCACCACATTCCTTAAGGATCGCAGCAATATCGTCGACAACCGGTTGCGTCGCCGCGGTCAAATCAGCGGAGCTGGGGTCGAATGTGATCTTGCGGCCTTCGGTTGCCGCATTGATCTGTGCAAGGCATTCCTCTGGGGTGGGTTGGCTGGCAATTGGATCCAACTCTTCCACATAGGTGACATCGATCTCAAAATCAGAAGTCTTCCCCAGCTTTTCGATCAGCAATCTTGAAATGGCAGCACTCGCATCCTCATTGCCTGTATTGCCGCGGACCTGCAATTTATCTGGATTCACGATGACCGCACCATTGGACAACTCAGAGAGCGCTTCGATTCCTGCAAGAATACGAACGGCCCAACCGTTGGGTAGGCCCTCTGAAATGCGTGTGCCCATCGTGATCTGTCGTTGTCCAAAACGTGCGTTGGCAAAGTTTTCGGCAAGCGTATTGGTGATCTCATCAGGGACACGCCCGCGCAGTTGAACCGCACCCTCTGGGCTTAAGGTGGCGGTGAATTGTGGGATTTCGTCACTTGTCTCTTGCGGCGCTTCTTGCAGTTCGGCGGTGAGCGCAAACGCATCGGGCAGCGAGTTTTCCAAGCGGCCAACGATGTTATCGAAGGTCGCTTGCCCGGTGCCTACCGGCGCGATGAGCGTCACATCAGTGTCGGCAATTGTGACTGTCCCGCCACCCATGTTGTCCACCGCGGTAATCGCTTGGGCGACCGCCTCACCCCATGTTCGTGACGGAGCGCCAAGCGCGAGGATGCAGTTTGCGCGCTGTTGGAACCCGGCCTGAGATGCGGCAGTCAGGATTTCGCTGACGGCTTCTTGTGTATCGGCGGTGCACGCATCAAACCGGGCACCTGCCTGATCAAGGATAAACCGGGTCGTGAACGGCGAAATGACTGGGCGTGGTGCGCTGATATCGATGGCAAGACGCACACCGTCGGGGGTGTTGCGCGCAAGGGCAATTTCCAGCTCGCGTTTTTCTTCGGGGCTATCTGAGATGGCGTTCACAAGCACACGGTCTGCGTTCACAGAAATCTTGGATTTGCTCAGCATCTCTAGCGCGCGTATCGCGTACGTCACTGCGTCCGGCCATGTTGGTGGCGTAGGGTAGTCGGCCACTTCAAGCAAGTCGGTGACGGGTTGACCGTCCGCAATGTCCGTTATCCTTGCGGCCAATCCGTCCCTATCGGTTGACGCGGGGATTAACCCGATCAACGAGACACCGGCATTGTTGCGCAAAATCTCGATCGCGAATTGTGGGGGGGCAATTTCTTCCGAATCAATGATCGACAGATTGTCGATGACCCGGCTTGCATCAACCATTCCACCGGCAGCCGAAATCGCGCGGAAGCGAACGGCCTCTGACGGGGCATCGCCTTCGAGGATCACTTGCAGTCCATCGCCCAGAACAGAAGCCCATTCATAGCCTTGATCTACAAGTGTTTCCTGCACTGCGATAACCGAACGTTCCTCGACAATAGCAACGGTCGAGCGTGCAGCCGCGACCGACAAAAAACCGGCGGCGGCAAAAACGATCAAACGCGTGAGAAGAGCTGAAAGACGCATAGTATTCCGATGATAGCTTTGGCCACTGCATAGGGCCACGTGCGGCGGTGTTCAATCACACCAAGAGTGCAAGAGCGAAAAATGGCAAAGGGATCAACCCGGCGTCTCTGTTTGAACGAAAGACGCGGAGCAATCCGTCGGTATCGTCAGGGTCAAAGCGGCTCAACTGCCATGTCAGATGCCACCCAAGCGCCCAAGGCCCGCCGATGGCGATGACAAGAGAGAGCATTGATCGATCGGAGGTTGCCAATACGACGGCCAAACCAAAGAGGACGATGGTGAGTGTCATAAAGAGCCGCAGCCATTTGCGGCTGTTTTCGCCAAAGAGAAGTGCCGTGGATTTCACGCCGATGAGCGCATCATCTTCTGCATCTTGGTGCGCGTAAATCGTATCGTAAAACAGTGTCCAAGCGATACCTGCCAAGTAAAGCACGATTGGAACGGGGCCGATGCTGTTGGTGTGTGCGGCCCATGCCAGCAGAGCGCCCCAGTTGAAGGCCAGCCCCAAGAAGACCTGCGGCCACCACGTGAAACGCTTGGCGAACGGATAGATTGCAACGGGTGCAAGTGCGACGATGCCTAGGATGACGGCCGTAGGGTAGAAGGATATGAGAATGAAGAAGGCGAGCAGCGCTTGCAAGATCATCCAGATCAATGCGCCTTTCACCGAAACCTGACCTGATGGAATGGGGCGCGACCGTGTACGTGCCACCGATCCATCAATGTCGCGGTCTGCGACATCGTTCCAGGTGCACCCCGCACCCCGCATCAAGAATGCGCCAAAGCCACAACCGACAATCGTCCAGATATCATGTTCACTGTAGCTGTCGGTCGCAAGGACGGCCAAAGCCAGCCCCCACAAGCATGGCACATAAAGCAGCCATGTACCGATAGGACGGTCTGCACGACTTAGCCGCAGGAACGGTCGGCTGACCTTTGGCGCAAACCGGTCAACCCAATTGTCTTTTACGGCGTCCGCAACCGTTCCGTTCACATCTGGCGTCTGGGGGTCTTCGGTCATATGGTCCCGCTTATGGCATCCAAGGTTCGACTTTATGTAGATCACCCGTTGGGGGTAGGGCAATCAGTTCCGCTGACCCGTGAGCAGGCGCATTACCTTTTTGGCGTGATGCGACTGTCCGAAGGTGCAGTCATTTCGCTTATCAACGGTGCAGACGGCGAGTGGGACGCTGAGGTTTTGAAAGCCGGTAAAAAAGCTGGTGTGCTGTCGTGTTTGGCGCAGACGCGGCCATTGCAAATGCCGCCTGATCTATGGTTGCTTTTTGCGCCTATTCGCAAAGAGAGAACAGCGTTTATCGTGGAAAAAGCAGTAGAAATGGGGGCTGCACGTATTTGCCCGGTGCAAACTGATTTCACCCAAAGTGCGAACCGTATTCGCCAAGATAAACTGCAAGCACATTGCGTCGAAGCCGCCGAGCAATGCGGTGGAACTTTTGTGCCTAACGTCGATGAATTGGGCAAATTAGATCGCATTTTGGCGGACTGGCCCGCTGATAGACAGCTGATGTTTTGTGACGAAGTTTTGATCGGTGACCCGATCGCCTTGCCTGCTGTGGATGGGCCATGGGCTATCTTAATCGGTCCAGAAGGTGGGTTTTCGTCCGCCGAGCGGACGCGGCTACGTGGTTTGCATTATGCCCATCCCGTCAGCCTTGGCCCCCGTATCCTGCGTGCTGATACTGCAGCGGTTGCGGCGATGACGGTTTGGCAACAAGCCTTGGGAGATTGGACATGAGCCGATTGGAAAAGGCAGGTCGTGAATGAATGATTTTTTCCGTCCCGAAGTGCGCGCCTTCTTCTGGCGCTGGCGCGAAGTATTGTTGGCTGGCGTGGTCTTCTTGCTGGGTCTTTGGTGGGCATTGACGGGCGTGGGGATCAACCTTTGGCTTGGCTACATCTTTTGTGCAATTGGCATTGGTTGGGGCATTGCAGGCGCGCAACGCGCCCGGTTTGCCCAAGACGGCGATGGTCCAGGTGTCGTGCAAATTCGCGAGCGCCGGTTGGCTTATTTTGGTCCACTGGACGGAGGCGTCATTGATGTTGAAGACCTCGCCAAACTGGAAATAGACCCGACTAGCCATCCGGAGCCAAGCTGGGTTCTGACGGGTATTGACGGCCAAGTGATCGCGATCCCGATCAATGCTGCGGGTGCTGAGGATTTGTTTGATGTCTTTGCCGGGCTTCCCGACATCAAGACGAACACGGTGTTGGACGTGCTGTCACGCACACCTGATGCGCGGGTGACCGTATGGACGCGTGTGAAGCCGCTCTTGCATTGACACCAACCATCGGGCACGTCACCGATAAAGCCTAACCAACTACGGAGCGCGTCGCCCATGTCTATTCCTCAATCCGGCGGTGGCCCGATCGAACATCACGATCAGCTGGCAGAAACCTTGGCAAAAGGCTGCAAGCCCAAAGCGGATTGGCGCATAGGCACGGAGCACGAGAAATTTGGGTTTTGCGCGGATACGCTCAAGCCACTTCCCTATGAGGGAGAGCGGTCGATCAAGGCTGTGCTCGAAGGTCTGGAAGGGCGTTTTGGCTGGGACCGTGTTGAGGAAGAAGGCAATATTATTGGCCTAACCAAGGACGGAGCCAACGTCAGTTTGGAGCCAGGTGGCGCATTGGAACTATCCGGCGCACCGCTTGAGACGATCCACCAGACCTGCGACGAAGTGAATGTCCATTTGGCCGAGGTGAAAGCTGTATCAGACGAAATTGGCGTGAAATTCATCGGTCTGGGTGCTGCACCAGAGTGGACGCACGATCAGATGCCCTTGATGCCCAAGGGCCGCTATAAGCTGATGAACAACTACATGGAAAAGGTTGGCACGATGGGCACGGCGATGATGCGCCGGACGTGTACCGTGCAGGTCAATCTCGACTTCGGGTCCGAGGCAGACATGGTGCAAAAGATGCGTGTGGCGATTGCGCTGCAGCCAGTTGCCGCTGCTTTATTCGCGAATTCCCCATTCTTTGAAGGCAAGATCAACGGCCATAAATCATGGCGTTCGCGCATTTGGCGTGATCTGGATGCTGACCGCACCGGCATGGTGCCGTTCGTGTTCGATGAAGGTTTCGGGTTTGAAGCTTGGACCCAATGGGTGCTCGATGTGCCGATGTATTTTGTCTACCGCGATGGAAAATATATTGATGCGCTGGGCATGTCATTTCGGGACTTCCTGAAGGGCGAATTGCCTGCACTGCCGGGTGAAAAACCGCTGTTGTCAGATTGGGCCGATCACCTGACCACGGTTTTCCCCGAAGCACGGGTCAAACAGTTTATTGAGATGCGCGGCGCAGACGGTGGCCCTTGGCGCAGGCTTTGTGCGCTGCCCGCGTTCTGGGTTGGTTTGATGTATGACCAAACTGCGTTGGATGCAGCATGGGATCTTTGCAAGCATTGGACTGCCGAACAACGTGACGCGTTGCGTGTTGCCGCCTCGGTTGATGGGCTGCAAGCGAAAGTAGACGGCATTAATATGCATGAACTGGCCCGCGAAGTTGTTGCGATCTCGCAGGCAGGATTGAAAGCGCGCGCGATGCCGGGCGCTGGCGGTTTGGTGCCAGATGAGACGCATTTCCTGAATGCGCTGCATGAAACTATTGAAAGTGGTAAAACGCCTGCTGATGAGTTGCTTGATCACTACCACGGTGATTGGAACGGCGATCTCAAGCGGATTTACAGCGAATATAGCTACTAGGCTTTCGCCTTTGCGCCGATTTTGGTTTCTGTGCCTTTACGTAGACGCGCGATATTGCCCCAATGTCTGTTGTAGATCAGGATGCATAACACAAGACACAGGATGACAATTTCGCCACGGCCCGCAAAGCCTGCGATGACCGGCATCCATCCGGCAACGACCAAAGCGGCCAGCGACGAGTAGCGAAAGATTGCGGCAATCACGAGCCATAGTGCACATGCCGCAAGCCCCATCGGCCAAGACAAAGCCCACAAGATGCCCAGATAGGTCGCGACACCTTTGCCACCCTTGAACCGCAACCAAACCGGAAAGCAATGTCCGACAAAGGCCATGAGCGCACCGATTTGGGCCGCGTCCTCTGCGGCAAGAAGGCGAGCCGCTAAGACAACAATTGCGCCTTTAGCAGCATCAAACAGCAATGTAAGAGCTGCGGCTTTCTTGTTGCCGGTCCGCAAAACATTTGTGGCGCCGATATTTCCCGACCCGATGTCACGCAAGTTGCCAAGGTTCATGGCTTTGGCAAGGATCATTCCGCTGGGCACCGACCCAAACAGGTAGCCGATGGCGCCCCAAAGGATGAGAACCGGAAGCGCTGTTTCAATAAGCGGCATTATGATGCCTCCCAAATGCGTTTGCCATCGACCCAAGTGCCAAGGACACGACCCTGCATCCGGGCACCATCAAACGGCGTGTTCTTGGATTTTGAGAGCATTTTACTACGATCCAGTTGAAATGGCGCATCAGGGTCGAAGAGAATGAGATCGGCTGGCGCGTCAGCTTGCAACCTACCGGCGGGTAGCCCCATCAGATGCGCAGGATTCAACGACATCGCACGCATCAGGCGTGGCAGATCAATCATCTCGGCGTGGTAAAGGCGCAATGCAGCAGGCAGCAATGTCTCTAAACCAACAGCACCACTCGCAGCTTCTTCATAAGGCAGGCGTTTGCTTTCTTCGTCTTGCGGTGTGTGCATCGAACAGATGATGTCGATCAGCCCTTCCGCGACGGCTTGCACCACGGCAACGCGGTCTTCTTCACTGCGCAAAGGCGGTTTGAGCTTAAAGAACGTGCGGTAGTCAGCGACGTCCAATTCGTTCAGCGTCAGATGGTGGACACCGACACCTGCGGTGATCTGTAATCCATTACGTTTGGCGCGTTCCAGCGCGGGCAGTGCGCGTGCTGTCGTGATTTGGTCGATGTGGTACCGTGCACCGGTCATCTCAATCAAACTGATGTCACGGTCCAGCGCCATGCGTTCAGCCATCGGAGTGACACCTGGCAGGCCGCGCAAGGATGCGAATTTGCCGGACGTCACGGCGGCACCTTGGGACAGGCCCGGTTCTTGCACGTGTCCGATAACAAGTGCGTCCAGAGAGCGGGCGTAGGTCAGGGCGCGGCTGAACACCTTGGTATTCATGACAACCCGGTCGCAATCGGTGAAAGCGACAGCACCTGCGTCTTGCAAAAAACCGATCTCGGTCATTTCACGCCCGTCGCGGCCTTTTGTTAAGGCGGCCATAGGCAGGACGTGCACGGGCGCGTCTTCTTGTGCGCGGCGTTCAACGAATTCCAGCGTTTCAGGCGTGTCGATTGCGGGCAGCGTATCGGGACGGGTCACGATCGTGGTCACGCCGCCAGCCGCTGCTGCGCGTCCGGCAGAACGGAAGCTTTCCTTGTGCCTCTCTCCGGGTTCAGAGACTTTCACGCCAATGTCGATGATGCCGGGGGCGAGGCAATGGCCGCCGCAATCGACCACATTGGCCAACTTTGGGGGTTTCGCGCCTTGCTCAAAGACGTCTTGAATAATCCCGTCGCTCACCAAGATAGCGCCTATCCCGTCGGTCAGGGCGACAGGGTCAATCAGGCGCGCGTTAGCGAAAAAGGTTTCAGTCATAAGACATCTTTCTGAATTCTTCGTATTTCGACCACAATTTGATGTGCTTCATAGATGTCCTGAAAGACGAGTTTTTCGGCATCTGTGTTGCGGAGGATGATGCTGGGGGGCTCGCCATCTTCAACTTCGATAGCGGTTCTTTGGGTCATTGGAATGCAAGACAGACGGACCTTACCAAACAAAGTGCGATATCTCTTGCAAGCCCGTGATCGCGTCACAAAATATTCGGTCCGACCTTGCGTTATCATTGGCCTCAAGACCCATCCAAACGCCTTCCAAATACCGGCTAATATGAAGAGAACCCCGATCACTGTACCCGGATCGCCAACTCGATAGCCGGTGACGAAAGCGGCGCACCCTATCGTTACGATCACGAGGCCAAAAATGACGTCTTTGATCTTTGATTTCTGGAAGCGGATTGCCCTATCGGGTCGTCCACGCCAAAGAACTGTCTCGTCCGTGTCAGAAACACTGTTTTGATCGATATGATCGTTTGTGTTCAGTGCCAGCGTCATCCGCCCACCCAGATAATGAGGCCCACAAATGCAAACATGGCAATCAACGCGTACATCGCAATCATGCCGCCGACGCGTGCATCAGACTTGGGCGGTTTGCCGATAGGTGCGTCTTGCGACCCTTTCGCCCCGTCCGAAGGGAGAGGTTCGAATTTCACACTCGCACCTTCTTCGGTGTAGGTGCCGATCCATTTCAGCGGGGCTGTTGGTGTGATGGTTGCCTCATGGCCGCCAAAGGCCGACGAGAGCACGATCAACACATGACCGCTCATCGCGTTGAGGCGTGACGCATGCGGCTTTACGTCCGCTGCGGCGACGCCCAAACCTTCAGTCAGATAACCTGCAAGGCCAACACCTTCGAGATTGCTGAGCGGGAATAGTTCGACAAAGTCGCTGTCGAGGTAGGTGACACCTAACGCGCGATTGATCGGCGCTGGCGTGTTCTCATCCGGGCTTTCGGTAAAACTGGCGGCTTGTTCGGTCGTCAGATTGGCGATGAAAATGCGGATGACACCGCGTTCGGTTGCTGTGACGTGGAATGTCTCGCTCACACCATCACCTCTTGTGGACCGCGGTTTGCGCGCATGTTTTGCGCCAGCAGATCCATTGCGGCCATGCGGACAGCGACGCCCATTTCGACCTGTTCTTGGATGACAGACCGGTTGATGTCGTCGGCGATTGTCCCGTCAATTTCCACGCCGCGGTTCATCGGACCGGGATGCATGACGATGGCGTCGGGTTTGGCATGGGTGAGCTTTGCCGCGTCCAGTCCGTAACGGTGAAAATATTCCCGCTCAGACGGGATAAACCCGCCGTCCATGCGTTCCTTTTGCAGGCGGAGCATCATCACGACATCGACGTCTTTAAGGCCTTCTTCCATGTTTTCAAACACCTCGCAGCCAAAGTCGGCAACGCCTGATGGCATTAGCGTGGGCGGTGCGATCAGCCTGATCCGGTTTTCCATTTTTCCCAGAAGCATGATGTTGGACCGCGCGACGCGACTATGCGCAATATCGCCACAAATCGCGATGGAAAGGCGATGCAGGCGGCCTTTGGCGCGGCGGATTGTCAAAGCGTCCAGCAACGCTTGGGTCGGATGTTCGTGCTTGCCGTCGCCTGCGTTTAGAACTGCGCAGTTTACTTTTTGCGCCAGCAGATCGACAGCGCCGGAATGCGGGTGCCGCACGACCAGCAGATCCGGCCGCATGGCGTTCAGCGTTAGTGCCGTGTCAATCAGCGTTTCGCCCTTTTTGATGGACGACGCTTGCATACCCATGTTCATGACATCGGCCCCCAGCCGTTTGCCTGCCAACTCAAAACTGGCCTGCGTGCGGGTCGAGTTTTCAAAGAACATGTTGATCTGCGTCAGCCCGGCCAGCACATCGCGGTGGGCGATGCCGCGCCGGTTATGATCGGCGTAGCTGTCGGCCAGATCAAGAAGCGTGGTGATTTCGGTAGGGTGAAGAGGTTCGATGCCCAAAAGATGCTTGGCGCGGAATGTCATGGGACCCTCATATCAGCAGTTCGAGGTCTTATAGGCGCGTCGCGTGCCTGCATCAATGCCACAAGCACTGCACATCCGTGCCGATCCGTCATAACGTAGGGGCGATGGATTCGAGCGAGACATATTGGAACGACCGCGCACTGCTAGAGTGGCAGGTCGAATTAGGGGCGACAGATGCTATTCTGGACGCGCCAGTGGACCGTTATGCTTTGGAAGCAGCGAAGCCTGCGCCAAAGGCCGCGGCACCAGACAAGCCCCAAAATACGCCACCCCCGATCCCGCAAGCCGCCGAAGTTGATGCGGTCGGATCGGCAAGAACAGCGGCAGCTACGGCCTCTGATCTGGATGCACTCGCCGCGGCCATGCAGGCATTTGAGCATTGCGAGCTGAAACGCGGCGCGCGGAGTTTTGTGTTTTCGGACGGACAACCATCGGCGCGTGTTATGATTATCGGTGAGGCGCCGGGACGTGAAGAGGACCGCGCGGGAAGGCCTTTTGTGGGGCGTGCAGGGCAATTGCTTGATCGGATGCTGGATGCGATCAAGATGGGACGCAATGCAGAGGATGCCGCGCGTGCGGTCTATATCACCAACGTCTTGCCGTGGCGTCCGCCATCAAACCGGACACCGGACGCATCTGAAATCGCGATGATGTTGCCGTTCGTTGAGCGCCATATTGCCCTCGCCAATCCCGATATTGTCGTCTTGATGGGCAACACGCCGTGTCAGGCTTTGCTAGGCCGTACTGGGATTACCCGCATGCGGGGCACCTGGGTTGAAGTGCTGGGCAAGCCCTGCTTGCCGATGTTCCACCCGGCCTATTTGTTGCGCAATCCGGCTGCCAAGCGTGAGGCTTGGGCGGATTTGTTGGAATTGAACGCCCGTTTGCGGGACTGAGAAGGGTTTTTGATGAAACGACTTGCGATGATAGCGGCGCTCTGTGCAGGGCCGTTGGCGGCTGATCCGTTGGATTTGATTGACTATGAAGCGCTGTTTGACCAGAGCGCTTCAGATGTCGAAGATGTCTCGGAGATGCGGTCGCTTTTGCGGATTGGTGACGTGACGCTTATCCGTGATGAGAGTTTGCCGCGCGGCTATACCGGCCTTGATGAAGGCGGTCAGGGCGCGATGGGTTGTTTCGTGAGCATCTTGGCGACAATAGAAAGCGCGATGCAGGCATGCGAGGCGGAGTTGCCGCAAGAGCAGGCGGAAACGCAACGGACCTACCTTACTCAAGCACTGACGTTCTATGCGCAAAACGTGGTGCCGCAGGCATCGTTTGATGTGGTAGAGGAACGCTACAACGCGCTCGTCTCGTCGCAAATCGAAGGCGCGCGGCCCTTCTGTTCTAATCTTGATTTAATAACGACGCTTGCAGATCGTGTTTTCTCGGCCGAAGGTGAGGCTGAGGTCAACGGCATGATGTCTACACCCCGTTTGCCGGTTGCGAACCCGTGTTTGTGAGGGTCGGATGAGCCGTATTGATGAAACCAAGGATTTTGTCCCTATCCGCATTGCTGTCCTGACGGTCAGTGATACGCGCCAGATTGCAGATGACAAATCGGGTCAGACGCTAGCTGATCGTATCGTGGCGGCGGGACACACTTTGGCTGATCGCAAGATAATAGCGGATGAGCGGGACCAGATAGCGGACCAACTGCGTGCATGGTGTGTGGACGATGCTATCGATGTCGTGATTTCAACGGGTGGGACGGGGCTGACTGGTCGCGATGTTACTGTCGAGGCGCACCGCGATGTCTATGAAAAAGAGATTGATGCGTTTGGCACGGTCTTCACCATCGTCAGCATGCAAAAGATTGGCACAAGCGCTGTCCAAAGCCGTGCAACGGCGGGTGTGGCGCAAGGTACTTATCTTTTCGCGCTGCCCGGATCGCCGGGGGCTTGCAAGGACGCATGGGACGAAATTTTGCTCAAACAGCTCGATTATCGTCACCGACCCTGTAATTTTGTAGAAATAATGCCGCGTTTGGACGAACATTTGCGACGGAAATAACGCCTGCGTGCGTATCACTGGAAAGCGCGGGCCGTTCGCCTAAGTTCAAATGGCAGGCCAAGGATAATTATAATGCGGTTTCTACGTCGAAGTTTGACGGGTGTTTTCTTGCTGGCGGTCACGCTGGCGCTGATCGCGTGGGCGGGTGGCATGGTGCGCGGCGCTGTCACCGAGCGCATGAACGAAGAGCCGCGTAGTTTTCCACAAAGAGAACGTGTCTTGGCGGTGAACGTTGTGACGCTGACGCCGGAAACGATTGTTCCTGAACTTGTTGTCTTTGGCGAGTTGCGCAGCCAACGCACGCTTGATTTGCGCAGTGCCACGGGTGGTACGGTTTTATCTGCCGCAGATGCATTGGTTGAAGGTGGTACAGTCGAGGCTGGGCAGTTGTTGCTGCGCATTAACCCCGTTGAGGCGCAAGCGGCGCTAGACCGTGCACGCGCAGATCTGCAAGATGGGCAGGCCGAATTACGCGATGCAGAACGCGCCTTGATCTTGGCCGAGGACGAGTTGGTCGCGGCAAGAGCACAAGCCACGTTGCGCGAGCAAGCGCTCTCCCGCGCCAAAGATTTGGAAACACGCGGGGTTGGTACGGCCGCAGCGGTTGAAACGGCGGAACTTGCAGCATCATCCGCACAAGCATCTGTTTTGACGCGCAGGCAGGCCGTCGCATCTGCGCAAGCCCGGATCGATCAGGCGACAACCCGGCTGGCGCGTGCCGAAATTGGCGTAGGCGAAGCCGAACGCGCCGTTGCAGATACGGAGGTTTTTGCCGCTTTCGACGGAACCCTGGCAGATGTGACAATCAGCCCCGGAGGCCGCGTGACGGCAAATGAACGCTTTGCGCAGCTTGTTGATCCAACACGCCTAGAGGTGTCGTTTCGGGTATCCACATCACAATATGCGCGGCTTTTGGACGACGCAGGCAGCCTGATCAAAGCACCGATTACTGTCACGCTGGATGTCTCGGGGGTGAATTTACGTGCCGAAGGCCAAATCACGCGTGAGGGCGCGACGGTTGGTGCCGGCCAAACAGGCCGACTGCTGTTTGCGCAACTTGACGCGGCCCCAGGGTTTCGTCCCGGTGATTTCGTGACCGTGCGGATCAATGAGCCTGCGTTGGATGGTGTTGCACGTGTGCCAGCCACGGCGGTGGCGGCTGATCAGACAGTTCTGGTGGTCGGTGAAGAAGATCGCCTTAGCGCGGCTGACGTAACTTTGCTGCGCCGTCAGGGAGATGATGTGATCATCTCGGTTGACAATGTGGCGGGGGCTACGATTGTCGCAGAACGTTCGCCTTTGTTGGGGGCAGGGATCAAGGTCCGTCCGATCCAACCCGGTGTTGCCGAAGAAGACGCCGTGCCAGAAATGATAGCACTTGATGATGCGCGGCGCGCAAAGCTGATCGCGTTTGTCAGCGAAGGCCGCATGCCAGATGATGTCAAAGCGCGGATCATTGGGCAACTGGAAGAGGACGAAGTGTCCTCGGAGACAGTAACGCGCCTTGAGCGCCGGATGGGCAGCTGATGGTCACGGGCGGCGAGAAGCTCAACGCGGGCGCGGGCGGTATCCTGTCCTATTTCACGCGGCATCGCACGGCAGCGAACCTGTTGCTGGTTTTGATGCTGACGGCTGGGCTTTTTGCCTTTCCCAACATGCGCGCGCAATTCTTTCCCGATGTGGTTGTCGATGATCTGACCGTTTCTGTCGCATGGGATGGTGCCGGTGCCGAAGATGTCGATGCCGCCATTGTGCAGGTCTTGGAACCAGTGCTTTTGGGTGTCGAAGGGGTGACGTCATCGTCATCGACGTCCCGCGAGGGGAGTGCGTCTATTCGGATCGAATTCGACCCCGGCTATGACATCGACCGCGCTGCCGAAGATGTGCAATTAGCAGTCGATAGTGCAACCAACCTCCCTGCCGATGCCGAGGACCCAACTGTACGCCGCGGCGGCTGGTCTGATCGTGTCACAGATGTTGTCATCACCGGACCAGTTGGCGTTGACCAATTAGGCCGTTTTGCCGACGAGCTTTCGACGCGCCTGTTTGCAGCAGGTGTGACGCAAGTGATTGTGCAAGGCGTTGCAGCGCCTTCGACGATTGTCGAGGTGCCATCGCTTTCGCTTGTGCAACACGACATCGGATTATCTGACATATCCCAACGCATCGCCGAAGAGGCAGAGGCGGACCCCGCTGGCGATGTCTCGGCCAATGCCCGCGTGCGGACGGGCGTGGCCAAGCGAAGTGCAGAAGACATCGGCGCGATTGTTTTGCGCTCAAACCCCGATGGATCGCAGCTGACGATTGATGATGTCGCAACCGTGCGTGTCGAAGGTGCAGACCGCGAGCGCGCTTACTTTGTCGGCGAAAACCCTGCAATTAAGATACGTGTCCTGCGATCTGCGCAGGGCGACGCGATTGGCATGCAGACCACGGTCGAGCAGGTCGCGAACGAGCTGACAGCGTCGCTGCCCAATGGTGTGTCTATTGAACTGACCAATGGCCGTGCCGAACTGATTACCGCGCGCTTGGATATCTTGCTTGATAACGGCCTTACCGGATTGATGTTAGTTGTGGCCTTGCTGTTCTTGTTCCTGAATGCCCGCACCGCGTTCTGGGTCGCCTTTGGCATTCCGGTTGCGATGCTGGCAGCAATTGCGCTGATGTATGCCGTTGGCATCACGATCAATATGATCTCGCTTTTTGCGCTGATCATCACGTTAGGCATCGTGGTGGATGACGCGATCGTTGTGGGCGAACATGCTGATTTTAGGGTCAGGCATTTGGGAGAGGATCCCAAAGTTGCCGCTGAAAAAGCCGCGAAACGGATGTTCAGCCCGGTCTTTTCAGCGACGATAACAACGATCATTGCGTTCTTTGGCTTGGTCGTGATCGGTGGCCGTTTTGGCGATTTGATATCCGACATTCCGTTCACCGTGATTGTGGTGTTGATCGCCAGTCTGATCGAATGCTTCTTGATCCTGCCAAACCACCTTGCACATTCTATGGCCCATTCGGCCAAGGAGCATTGGTATGACTGGCCGTCACGCACCGTGAACCGTGGTTTTGATTGGTTCAAGGAAACGCTGTTTCGCCCGTTCATGGGCTATGTGATCAAGGCGCGTTATCCGGTCTTTGCGATGGCGCTTGTTCTGCTTGCCAGTCAAATAAGCCTTTTCATCAAAGGCGACGTAAGCTGGCGGTTTTTTAATTCACCCGAGCAAAGCCAAGTCACCGGCAATTTCGCAATGCTGCCCGGTGCGACGCGCGACGACACCATTGAGATGATGCGCGAAATGCAGCGCGCAACAGAAGCCTTGGGCGCTGAATACGAGGCCGAGCATGGCGTGAACCCGCTACAATTCGTTGTGGCAGAAGTGGGTGGCAACTCCGGTCGTGCAATTGCCGGGTCCGATACCAAGGACGCCGATCAATTGGGGTCGATCACGATTGAATTGATTGATGCCGATAGCCGCCCCTACACAAGCTTTGCGTTTGTGGCGGCGTTGCAGGAAAGCGTTGTGCAGCACCCGATGGCCGAAACGGTCAGCTTCCGGCGGTGGGGCTCTGGTCCTGGCGCCGACAGTCTGGATGTGCAGATGTTTGGCGCTGACAGCGATACGCTGAAAGCGGCCGCCGAAGGGCTCAAGACTGCGTTGGCGCAGTTCCCCGAGATTTCTGGTCTGGAAGATACGCTTGCCTACGACAAAGAAGAGCTGATCTTGGAATTGACCCCGCAGGGTGATGCGTTGGGCCTGAGCATTGATGGATTGGGTCGCGTTCTGCGTAATCGGCTGGGCGGGTTGGAAGCGGCAAGTTTCCCCGATGGTGCGCGGTCAGCCACGATCAGGGTGGAACTGCCAGCGTCGGAGTTGTCGGCAGATTTCCTTGACCTGACGCAGATACGAACACCTGAGGGTATTTATGTTCCATTGGCGGATGTCGTCACCGTTCAAAGCCGCACTGGCTTTTCGACTGTGCGCCGCGAGAATGGCATTCAGCTTATCTCGGTTATTGGTGATCTGGATGATGAAGATGCGGCCCGCGCGACGGAAATTCAGCAAATTATCAGTGATGATATTCTGCCGCGCGTCGAGAGTGATTTCGGGATTGAAACGATGCTGTCGGGCCAAAGCGAGCAAGAGCAGCGGTTCTTGAATGATGCGCGGACAGGCCTGATTCTGGTGCTTTTGGGGATTTACCTGACACTGTCATGGATTTTCAGTAGCTGGACCCGGCCCGTTGTCGTGATGTCGATCATACCGTTCGCATTGGTAGGCACGATTTACGGTCACCATGTTTGGGGTATCCCAATGAGCATGTTTACGGTCGTTGGCCTGATCGGCATGGTGGGCATTATCATCAACGACAGTATCGTACTTGTGACGACGGTCGATGAATATGCCGAGGATCGTGGTTTAGTGCCCGCAATTATTGATGGCACCGTTGACCGTTTGCGCCCTGTGATGCTGACAACATTGACGACTGTGCTGGGCCTGACACCGCTGCTCTATGAAGGGTCTAATCAGGCTGAGTTTCTCAAACCAACCGTGGTGACTCTGGTCTTTGGATTAGCCTTTGGCATGGTGCTGGTGTTGCTGATTGTGCCGTCCGTTATGGCCATGCAGGCGGACGTGTACCGGCAGGTGCAGTCCGCAAAGCGGGCGTTGCGCGGGCGTAGACTGGCGATGTTTGTCCCTGCGGGTTTAGGTGCTTTGGGTGCATTGGTGTTGTTTGCATCGACCGTTGGACCGATCGTGTTGACGGGTGCGCCGTTACCCGCTGTCGCCACCGTTTTGCCGATGCTGAATGGCGGGATGGCTGCTGCGTTTGGCCTGTTTGTCGCAGGACTGATGGTGCTTTTGTTAGCGATCTATGTCATCGCGTTGCTTGGCCAAGGCCTGCGCCGCGCCCGCAGTTAACCTGCGCTGCAGCCGCGCAGATCAACGGCATAACCGTCATTTCCAAGAACCGTGATTCGTACGCCAGAGCGATCAAAGGCAAACGGTTCGCCGCTTGGATGCACCAGTTCCACTGTGGCGCTCAGCGTATCACCGATGCGGCTAACATCGGCTTGCGACACCCATATCCGGGGATCGGCGGGTTCGACGACGACAAATTCTGACGTGTTCTTTTGGGCGACATCAATGGCTGCCGTGAGACGCAAACCGTCGCTGATCGGTTCGATTTTGCAGATCACTTGGCCGACGTTTGCCTCTTGTTTTGTCAATGCATGGTCAGCAAATGCAGCTGTGATAGCGGCATCTGCTTGGCCCGTAGCGGGCAGCAAAGTGTCGAAAGAAAATGTCACCGGAATGCAGATTTCGTCGCAGACGCCGATAGTAAGTTCGCCAGAAACAGGGATGTCTCCGCTCACACCCGTTGCATCGACTGTCAGAGGGAAGACCACGCCGTCGTAATACCCAATGGAGCGGAGCCCGGCATCATCGAAGACATCAGGCACAGGCCAATGCGGTGTGATGCTCGCAATGTCGCTTGAGCCGGAGAAGCTGAATTGCGGTGGAATACCTGCCTCACCGGGTGCGCGCCAATAGGTGATCCAGCCGGGTTCGAGCGTGATTTTGACCGCCGCTGTGTGTGTGCCATCGGCGTTGCGCCATCCAGACAGCACTTCGAATTGCGCAAGATCACTATAATCTTGAGCGACCGCAAAGGTCGGAAGGGCCATCAGGGCGAGCGGGATCAGCAGGTTCTTGCGCATATCTCTTATTTATTCATCAAGGCTGCAATGGGAAGTCACGTTTGCGACAGGCTTTGCAACGTTGGTGCTTGCGTCCCATTCGCGGGTTTCCCATCTTGGGCATATGACTGTCTCAGATTCGAACCTTGTCGGGAAACTGTTGATCGCGATGCCCGATATGTCCGATCCCCGTTTTGCCAAGACTGTGGTCTACATGTGCGCCCATTCCGAAGAGGGCGGCATGGGTTTGATTGTGAACAAGCCGCAGCCCGAGATAAAATTTGCCAAACTATTAGAACAAATGGAGATTCCCGTTACCGCAAGCGCCCGTGACGTGCGGGTGCATTACGGTGGTCCAGTGGAACAGCAGCGCGGGTTTGTGCTGCATTCGAATGACTATGCCTCTGACAATGGCACCCTTGATGTGGACGATGATTTTCGGATGACGGCGACACTGCAGGTGCTCGAAGACATCGCCAAAGGTGAAGGGCCCGATGTTTCCATGATGGCGCTGGGCTATGCGGGCTGGGGTCCGGGGCAATTGGAATATGAGATTGGCCAGAATGGTTGGCTGACCAGCCCCCCGAGTGATGAGATTTTGTTTGGGCCGGACAATGATGGCAAGTGGGCGGCGGCGCTAAAGCTGCTGGGCGTTGATCCGTTGTTGCTGTCCGCAACGGCTGGGCGGGCTTAGTGCGCGCGAGGGGGGAATAACTGTTTAGAGCCCAAACCTACTCTTCTTCCTCGGCGTCCCAAGCATTCTGCCAAAAGGAAACCTGATAATCCCACAACTCTTCGGGGTCTTCTGGAACGTAAAATTCAACTGTGCATGGTCGGTCTGGAAACTGGGTTCGGAGCTTTGCATCCCACATTTCCTTTACGATGTTCCCCACGAAAAGCAGCTTGTCTGCGGACAGGCTCTCAACATCATGCATGTGTAGATCGGCCAAATGCCAATGGTTGAGAACCCACTCAACCCCCTTTGGCGTAGAGCCTGCTTGGTTTTCAAAGCCTTCTATGTTTTCTGTTCCCTCTCCCTCAACAAGTATGTACTTGCCGACAGCCTCAAATCTTGGCCACAGAAGTGCGGCGTAACCGACTGCCAGCTTGTAGTTGCCTTCGCACTCCGCCCAAGTTTCAAGCGGTACCCCGGCACCGTTATTCCACGCTCCAAGTTCGTCGGCCATGCTTTTCGGGGTCTGATGTGGCAAATCACTAGTCCTAACTCTTTGCATCAACGATAAGTCTATCAGACAAAAAACTTCAACTTCAACTTCAACTGCAGCTTTGTCCGCTTTGTTACCGAACGGCAAGCATAGCGCTGAGCGATGAGATTAGTCTGTGCCTAAATATATTTTCTAGATCTCGCCAAAAGTCTCAACTAGTCGCCTTAACTCTCAGCCCCAATCAACGTTTGCATAATCGCCATAGCATTCTCGTTTGACCAATCGGCATCGCCTTGCATGCGGGCGATCTCGCGGCCTTCGGGATCAAGGATGACTGTCACAGGCAGGCCTAACACCCCCATTGCGCGCGCAAGGCTTTGGCGTGGATCAGTGTGGAGCGGAAGGTTATCTACCTCGATCTCCGCAAAGAAGCGCTGCATGCCGGGGAGTGGGTTGCGTCCGGTGGCGATAGTCACAACTTCCATTTGGTCGCCGCCCAAGGCGTCTTGCAAGGCTGACAGGTGTGGCATCTCGTGTCTGCACGGCGCGCACCATGTCGCCCAGAAGTTTAGGACGATGTGCTTACCTTGATAGTCAGCGAGCGTCATTTCCTGGCCGTCTTCGCTTGTGAATGCCACATCGGAACTGTCCATTGCCTCGCTATGGAAGATCAGTTTGCGCATGTCGCCTTCCCGCATTGCTTCTGCTGCGGCCACATCGGTGTGGCCAGTATTTGCAAGACCCACAAGGGCCGTATAAAGCAGGGCTGAGAGTAACTTTCGCACGGGCGACTTCCTTTATGACCAAATCTGCAAACACAATGTGGGGCGGGCGTTTTGCCGCCGGACCAGACGCGATTATGGAGGCGATTAATGCCTCAATCGGGTATGACCGCCGTCTTGCACCACAGGACATCGCAGGTTCACGCGCCCATGCCGCCATGTTGGCCGCCACAGGCATCATTACGGATAACGATGCAAGCGCCATCCGGGAAGGCCTGCTCACCGTATTGTCAGAGATTGAAACGGGCGTTTTTCCATTTTCGACCGCTTTGGAAGATATTCACATGAATGTCGAAGCCCGTTTACGCGATTTGATCGGTGAACCTGCAGGTCGTTTGCATACCGCGCGGTCCCGCAACGATCAGGTGGCTGTCGATTTCCGGCTTTGGGTCCGTGATCAATGCGATCAGGCGGATGAGGCATTGGCCGCATTGCAGTCTGCGCTACTGGGCCAAGCTGAGGCAGGCGCCGATTGGGTGATGCCTGGGTTTACACATTTGCAGACAGCGCAACCTGTGACGTGGGGTCATCATATGTTGGCCTATGTTGAAATGTTTGCACGCGACCGGTCCCGGTTTGCGGATGCCCGTCGCCGGATGAACACATCACCCTTGGGCGCTGCGGCGCTTGCAGGTACGTCTTTCCCGATTGATCGCCAAATGACGGCAGACGCGCTAGGCTTCGATCGCCCGATGTCCAATTCACTGGATGCAGTCGCGGATCGTGACTTTGCATTGGAGTTTCTGGCCTCTGCCAGCATTTGTGCGATGCACCTCAGCCGTTTGGCCGAAGAGCTGGTGATCTGGTCCTCGGCCCAGTTCCGGTTTGTAAAGATGTCGGATAAGTGGTCGACGGGTTCATCCATCATGCCGCAAAAGCGTAACCCTGATGCAGCGGAATTGATTCGCGCCAAGATTGGTCGAATATTCGGAGCCAATGTCGCGTTGATGACGGTGATGAAAGGGCTTCCGCTGACCTATTCCAAGGACATGCAGGAAGATAAGGAACAAACCTTTGATGCCGCCGATAACCTGATGCTGGCCTTGGCTGCGATGACCGGGATGGCCGCTGACATGACCGCCGAGCGTGAGAACCTGAAAGCGGCGGCCTCTGGCGGGTTTTCGACCGCGACCGATTTGGCCGATTGGCTGGTGCGCGAACTTGGGCTACCTTTCAGGGAGGCGCATCATGTGACGGGATCATTGGTGGCGATGGCGGAAGGCAAGAATTGTGATCTACCTGACCTGACGCTGGCCGATATGCAAACCGTTCACGGTGGCATCCGTGCGGATGTGTTTGATGTGCTTGGGGTGGAAAATTCAGTAGCGTCCCGCACTAGTTTTGGTGGGACGGCACCGTCGCAAGTCCGCGCTCAAGTGGCGCATTGGAAAGAGGTTCTGAAATGAAGCGAATTGCATTGATTTTGGCCGTGGCAGCATTGGCCTCATGTGGCGCAGATGGCGCACCGTTTACACCTTCGGCCAATGTCGGTCTGAGTGTGGGGTCCAACGGTGTTAGCACAGGTGCCAGTGTTGGCGCGTCCAACGGGACGGTGTCCTTCGGGGTCGGTTTGTGATGCGTAATGTCTTCTTGCTTCTTGCCGTTTGGGGCACGATCCACCCGATGTATTATTTCATCTCGTGGTTTCAGGCCGAAGGCTGGGACATCATGGCGATGGTCGACGCTTGGCATGTGAATGCCGCGACCAGTGGTTTGGTTTGGGATCTTACGATTGCCGCGGTCACCCTGACGATCTGGATTTTGGTCGAGGCCATCAAGAACCGCAACTGGCTCAGCCTTATTGCGATCCCGGCTACTTTTTGTATTGGCGTCAGCTGTGGCTTGCCGCTTTATCTCTACCTACGCAGCCGTGTCATGTATATTCCGCAAGTCGGTACGGTGCGCGTCTAAGGTCTGCAAATCAGGGTTGGTCTTTGCCTGTGATCTGATATGTCCAAGTCTGGTTTCAGACAAGGATCGCAGACTTGGATCATTTTCTCTATCGTGACGGCGCGCTTTACGCCGAGGATGTGCCGGTGGCCGAAATTGCCGCGCAGGTTGGTACGCCTTTCTATGTCTATTCAACGGCGACTTTGAAACGTCACTTTACGCTATTTGACGAGGCTTTGGGCTGGACCGATCATCTGGTTTGTTTCGCGATGAAATCGCTATCCAATCAGGCTGTCATCAAGCTTTTGGGTGATTCCGGTGCTGGCATGGATGTGGTGTCGGGCGGTGAGTATATGCGCGCCAAGGCGGCTGGTGTGCCCGGCGACCGGATTGTGTTTTCAGGTGTAGGTAAAACCGCCGATGAAATGCGCCTCGCGATTGAAGGTGGTATCCGCCAGTTCAATGTTGAAAGTGAACCCGAAATGGTTGTCTTGGACCGTGTCGCGCAGTCGCTTGATGCTGTCGTGCCGATCACGATCCGTGTGAACCCCGATGTCGATGCCAAGACCCACGCAAAGATCGCGACGGGAAAGTCCGAGAACAAATTTGGTATTCCGATCAGCCGCGCGCGCGAGGTTTACGCGATGGCAGCGGCGATGCCGGGTCTGAAAGTTATTGGGATTGACGTTCATATCGGGTCGCAGTTGACCGAGTTGGCACCTTTTGAGGCGGCTTATAACAAAGTGGCCGAACTGACAGAGCAACTGCGCGCTGACGGTCATGAGATCAAGCGGCTCGACTTGGGCGGCGGATTGGGTATCCCTTATGCGCGATCGAACGAGGCCCCACCGTTGCCCACGGATTATGGCGCTTTGATCCAGCGCACCGTTGGTCATCTTGGCTGCGAGATTGAAATTGAGCCTGGGCGTTTGATTTCGGGCAATGCCGGTCTGATGGTCTCCAAAGTTATCTATGTGAAATCCGGTGAGGACCGCGAGTTTTTGATCATTGATGGTGCGATGAACGATCTCATCCGGCCTGCCATGTACGAGGCTTGGCACGACATTGTACCCGTGGTTGAACCCGTACCCGGTGCCGAGCCAGCAAAGTACGACATTGTCGGACCGGTTTGCGAAAGTGGGGATACTTTTGCAAAGGGCCGTGAAATGCCCAAAGTAGCCGCAGATGACCTTGTCGCGTTCCGCTCAGCGGGTGCATATGGCGCGGTTATGGCGTCAGAATACAATTCACGCCCTATGATCCCAGAAGTGCTTGTTGATGGCGATCAATTTGCAGTTATCCGCGCACGCCCTACCTATGAAGAAATGATTGCGCGCGATACGATCCCAGAGTGGTTAGAGTAAACATACCCCGACCACCCGGCCCACTATCGCGCAACAAGGGAGAGGCCCGCTGAAACCTCAGCACGACCAAATGAGCCATTTGCGCTTCCCGGTGACGGCCACCCGCGTGGGTATGGTCGCCGAACAGGTTGTGCGCGCCTTTTGGCCATTTTGGACGGTAATTTTTGCGGTCCTTGCACCGCTGATGATGGGTTGGCACGACCTGCTATCGCTTGAGGCGTTTTGGGCTGCGGCTGTTGTTTCCATTCTCGCATTCTTTGCGGCGCTTGTTTGGGGTATCCGCAAATTCCAGATGCCCACAGTGTCCGAGGCTGTGGCCCGCGTTGATGCGTCATTACCGGGCCGCCCGATCGCAGCGGTCGCTGACAGTCAAGCAATCGGTGCAGGTGATGCGGCGTCAGAGGCAGTCTGGAAAGCGCATATGGCGCGCATGGAAGAGCGCACCAAGCAGGCGCGTCCGGTCGAACCTGATTTGCGTATTTCTGACCGCGACCCTTACGGGCTTCGGTTCGTTGCTTTGCTGTTCTTTGTCGCAGCCTTGATGTTTGGATCCCTCTTCCGCGTCACGTCAGTCGGCGAGATCGTATCAGGTGGCGCGCAAACGCTGGCAACTGGACCCGTTTGGGAGGGTTGGGTTGAACCACCAGCATATACGGGCAAACCCTCAATTTACCTCAATGATGTGCCCGCTGGCAGTCTTCGCGTACCCGAGGGCAGTCAGATTACTTTACGCCTTTATGGCGAAGTTGGCGCGCTGACCGTTGCGGAAACCGTTTCCGGTCGCGTCGAAGACCTCGGCTCTGCCTCGGAGGCGCAACAGCAGTTTGATGTGACCCAATCGGGGACGCTGACAATTGGCGGTGAAACCGAAACCACGTGGGATATCACCGCTATCGAAGACGCCGCACCTACAATTGATCTGACGGGGCCAATCGAATCCGATGCGATGGGCGAGTTGTCGCAACCCTTCAGCGCTTTTGACGATTACGGGGTAGAGTTTGGTACAGCCACGATCACTCTCGATCTGGCGGCTGTTGAACGGGTGCATGGTTTGACCATTGATCCTGACCCAATTGATCCGCTGGTGTTGGACTTACCGATGCCGTTCACCGGGGATCGATCTGATTTCGAAGAATTCCTGATTGATAACCTGAGTGAACACCCGCTGGCAAACCTTCCAGTCACCTTGCAGTTGGAAGTCACCGATGCGGCGGAACAAGTTGGCGCGTCACCAGCAGAACCGATGATTTTGCCGGGGCGGCGATTTTTTCAACCATTTGCTAAGGCGGTGATTGAACAGCGCCGTGATCTGATGTGGTCAAAGGCGAATGCGCGCCGCGTGAACCAAATTTTGCGCGCTGTTTCAAACCGTCCCGAAGGGCTTTTTTCCAACGAGACCACCTATCTGCGCCTAAGCACGATTATTCGGCGCATGGATAATATGGCCGCGTTGGGTATGACCGATGAAGGGCAGGCCGAGATCGTCGAGGCATTATGGGACCTTGCGATCCAGCTTGAGGATGGCCGCCTTGCCGATGCTCGCGAACGTTTACGCCGCGCACAAGAGCGTCTGGCCGAAGCGATGCGAGATGGTGCGTCTGACGAGGAAATCGCAGAGCTGATGCAAGAGCTGCGCGAAGCGACAGATGATTATCTGCGCATGCTGGCAGAAGAGGCTGAACCTTCAGATGGCACTGATCAGGCTGATAGCGGTCAGCAAGGCGAAGCGATGGGCATGGATGAGCTGCAAGCGCTGATGGACCGTATCGAAGAGTTGATGCAAGAAGGTCGCATGGCCGAGGCGCAGGCGTTGATGGAGCAGCTTAACCAGATGATGGAGAACCTGCGCGTCACGCAAGGTGAAGGTGGCGACGGGCCCCAGACCGAGGGCGAGCAATCCATGCAGGACCTCGCCGATACATTGCGCGAACAAGAAGAACTTTCAGACGATAGTTTCAGCGACTTGCAGGAACAATTCAGCCCCGGCCAGCAAGGCGAGCAACAGCAGCCCGGTCAAGGTGAACCCGGTCAGCAAGGCCAAGGTCAACAGGGCGAGCAAGGCCAGGGCGAGCAAGGCCAGCAGGGTCAACAAGGCCAAAGTGGGCAGAACAACCCCGGGCAAGGTGGCCGGCAAGGCCAAGGTCAAGGTGTTGGCGATGATGCACAAGATGGGTTGCAGCGCGGCAATGGTGCGGGTGGCGAAGGCGATCAGCGTAGTCTCGCGCAGCGTCAGCAAGCTTTGCGTGAAGAATTGCAGCGCCAGCGCGATGGGCTGCCCAACCTTGGCGGCGAATCTGGTGAAACAGCGCGTCGGTCTTTGGAACGGGCAGAAGGTGCGATGGAAGGTGCCGAAGACGCTTTGCGTGATGGTGATCTGGCCGAAGCAATTGACCGGCAAGCCGAGGCAATGGATGCACTGCGCAACGGGATGCGCGAATTAGGGCAGGCTTTGGCCGAAAATCAAAACGCAGAACCCGGGCAGGGTTCCGAGCAGGGCGAAGCATCTGGCAGACCCGTGCCCGGTCAGCGTGACCCATTGGGCCGCGAGATGGGCAACACCGGGCAGCTTGGCACAGATCAGCAACTGCTGGGTGGTGAAGATATCAACCGGCGTGCAGAAGAGCTGCTTGATGAAATTCGCCGTAGATCTGCGCAGCAGAACCGCCCAGAAATTGAGCGGGATTATCTGCGCAGGCTTCTAGATCAATTCTAGCAACCGCGCGCTAAGCACGTCCATCACTGTTCGTCAGGGTTGAAGCGTTACTCGAAGAATCCGCCAACCATATCATTCAATCGCACACGGAGCTGATCAATGGTTGTCGTGTATTCCGCCATAAATCCACGTGTTTGTGGAAGGTTCTCGGTAATCTGGTCCGCGAAGAAGTAAGGTCCGATAAGGATCGCAAGCAAGACCAATATCATCAAGAAACCACCACGAAAGCCACGACGCTGGACCGCTGCCAGCTTTTCAGCTTCGGTGAGGCCGGACACGTCGCTTGCCTCGGCACGCGCGCGCAAGGCAGCGTTGATCTCATTAATGTCTGGAATAGCGCTTCGCTTGTCCTCATAGGCAGGCGCCTCCCCGGTCCGGACACCACCTTCTTCTTCGGTCATTTGCGCGATGCGTTTGCGTGTTTCATCCGCATCAACAGTTTCGATCCGAGTCTCGGTTTGCGTCAGGGGCGGTGGCGCTGGTCCGCTGCCTGGCAATGGATTTGGAATGCTATCTTCGCGTGCGGCTTCTTCGCGCAGGATATCCGCAACAGCCGAATCCAGCGGCTTGCGCTGTGGCGCGTCAGACGTTTGGGAAACTTCATCATCATTGACGTCTGCTTTGTCTTCGGCGACATCGCTTGCCATCATTTCGGAAATTATGCTTGAGGTATCAGAGGATGATGCTTCAGCCACTTCGACCTTCGGAAGAGGACGGGAGAGCGCCTCAGAGTTGCCGCGACCTTCGACAACCGGCTTTTCCATCTGAAACCACGTCTGCTGGCAGTTTGAGCACTGCACATCGCGACCGCCCTCGGGGATCGCGTCGTCGCCGACGTTGTACTGAGCCTCGCAATTGGGGCAAATGAGTCTCATATTTCTTGTTCCTTCTGCCCGACGCTTTTGCAGCCGTGTTGTTTTTGCCGTCCTCAATTTAGCAATGCTAGCGCTAAACGCAAAGGATTTGCAGTCCAAACGTGCGCAGTCATTGAAACCTGTTGCAGTTTTAGGCAGAAGAGCGGTGTAGGGCAGGGGAAAAACCGTGATTGAACTTGATAAAGTGTCTTATGGATATGGCGATACGGCGCTTTTTTCACAATTATCACTGACACTTGCTCCCGGATCATTCCATTTTCTAACCGGACCCTCCGGTGCGGGAAAAACGACACTCTTGCGCCTTTGCTATGCAGATTTGCGTGCGACAGCCGGAAAAGTCCGTTTGTTTGGGCAAGATGCGGCTGCTTTGGATCGCGATGAGGTGGCGATGTCCCGCCGACGTATCGGCGTGGTGCACCAAGACTGCCAATTCCTTGATCATCTGAGCATCGCAGAGAATATAGCACTTCCGTTGACAGTGTCCGATCGGGCCGCCGAGGCATCGGCAAATCTGCAGGAGTTGTTGAATTGGGTTGGTCTTGATGCGCAAGCCGGTCAGCGCCCGCCGGAGTTATCGGGTGGTGAGCGCCAGCGCGCAGCACTGGCGCGGGCCGTGATCGTATCACCCGAGATTATTATTGCCGATGAGCCGACCGGTAATGTCGACTGGGAAATGTCCCAGCGGTTGCTGGCGTTGTTGGTCGAATTAAACAAGATGGGTAA
Organism: uncultured Paracoccaceae bacterium; assembly: GCA_947488605.1. Taxonomy (GTDB): domain Bacteria; phylum Pseudomonadota; class Alphaproteobacteria; order Rhodobacterales; family Rhodobacteraceae; genus Yoonia. Next base: position 123,190 of record CANKZJ010000005.1, read on the forward strand.
GACGATCCTGATTGCGACCCATGATCTTGCAATGATCAGGTCAATGAAGGCCGACGTAAGTGCGCGTGTCTTGCGGTTGAAGGATGGCCAGTTGTTGCAGGCGGGGGCGGAACTTTGAAAGCGCTCTTGGATCTTATTGTAGGTGATGCGCAGGCGGACCGAGCGGTTCCACCGAACGGTATGACGGCGCGGCTTACTGTTTTTGTGGCGGCTGTGATGGCGTTCTTGGCAGTGATTGCGCTGTCTGTGTCTTTCACCACGACGCGCCTTGCAGACACTTGGGCGCAGGACCTGGCGCAGTCAGCGACGCTGCGATTGCCCGCTGATCCTGTGCAAGCGGATGCGCTTTTGTTGTCTGCATTAGATGTGCTTGAAACAACACCGGGCGTAAGCAGGGTGCGCGCGCTATCGACGTCCGAACAACAAGCGTTGCTTGAGCCTTGGTTTGGACCTGACTTGCCGCTTGAGGATTTGCCAGTCCCGCAATTGATAGAAATCGTGGCTGATGGTGATGGTTATGACGCCGATGGGCTGCGTGCACGGCTGACAGCGCAAGTGCCCGGTGCGGTACTGGATGACCATACCGCCTGGCGTGAACCATTGCTGGATGCTGCGGGACGTTTGCGGATGATTGGCGCTTTTGTCTTGATCCTTATTGCCGCCACTGTCGGTGCGATGATCACGCTTGCCGCCCAAGCGTCACTAGCAGCCAATGTGCAGGTGATCCGGGTGCTGCGTTTGGTCGGCGCGACGGATCTCTACATCGCGCGCGCGTTCGTGCGGCGTTACACGTTGCGCGCCGGTCTTGGCGCGCTGGTTGGCACCATCATTGGTGTCGTTGTCTTACAGTTGATGCCCAACACTGACACCGTCGGCAGTCTGCTGATGAACGTGGGGGTTGAAGGCACAGAGTGGCTGTGGGTTATTCTTCTGCCATTGTTGACTGCCATTGTTGCATTTTTTGCGACCCGTGCTGCAGCGCTGCGCAGATTGAAGGAACAAACATGAGCACTGCAATTCAATGGGTTCGGTCGCTCATCTTTAATGCGCAAATGTATGTGGCAATGCTGGTCGTGGGTATTTTGTACCTTCCCGCTGCAATTATTTCGGCCAACGGGGCTCTTGCTGGGTGCCATGCCTACTGTCGCTATATCAGGTGGAGCGCATCCTGGATCATCGGCCTCAAATGTGAAATTCGTGGTGAGCCGCCAACAGACGAAGTGATGGTCGCGCCCAAGCACCAGTCGTTTCTTGATGTTTTGATAATTTTTGGCGCGATCCCAAGAGGCAAGTTCATCTTCAAAGCTATTTTGAAATACGCACCCATCATTGGTCAGTTCGGTTTGCGCATTGGCTGTATTCCTGTGGACCGCGGTAAGCGTGGTCAGGCGATCAAGAAAATGGTGGCTGATGTCAAAGCAGGCCGCGCCGTTCCGGGTCAGTTGATCATCTATCCGCAAGGCACACGTATCGCACCCGGAGTGAAGGCACCTTATAAAATTGGCACTGGTGCGCTTTACCGCGAGCTTAATCAGCCGGTCGTGCCTGTGGCAACGAACGTGGGTGTGTTTTGGCCCAAGCGCGGTATTTTGCGAAAGCCCGGCACTGCCGTGTTCGAGTTTCTGCCAAGGATCGAGCCGGGCCTTGCCGTTGATGAATTCATGGACCGCCTTGAGACCGATATAGAGGCGGCTTCTGATCGCCTTAACCGCGAGGCTGGCTTTTATGGCTGAGCACGTGATTGACAGTATCGCCGCACTTGAAGCCATCTATGACAAACCGGGCAAAGCCTCTTTGATCAAGGTCGCAGATCATCTGACGCCGCTCTATGCCAAGTGGATCATGGCTTCGCGGTTGTGCATCGTGTCCACTGTTGGGCCAGAAGGCACAGACGGCAGCCCGCGCGGCGACGATGGTCCGGTCGTGCAGGTACTGGATGCCAAAACCCTGTTGCTGCCCGATTGGCGCGGCAATAACCGTATCGACACATTGCGCAACATTGTCGCTGACGGACGCATCAGTTTGATGTTTCTGGTGCCGGGGTCAAACAATGTCGTTCGCGTGAATGGGCATGCTGTTGTTTCCATATCGCCTGATCTGCTTGGCCGCTTTGACCAACGCGGACGACAGCCTAGAAGCGTTATCATCATCTCGATTGATGAAATCTACAGTCAGTGCGCTAGGGCCTTGATGCGGGCGAAGACGTGGACTTCTGAAGACGAAAGCGCGCAACTTCCATCGATTGGGGATCTGTTGGCCGAGCAGGAAACCGGTTTTGACGGTGAGGCCTATGATGCCGCATGGGCGGAACGCGCTGACCAGACCATGTGGTAGTTAGCGCAGCTTGATGTTGCTACTGCGCCCTAGGCCGTAGCGCAAACACCAGCCAATCACGATCAGGCTGATCACCAGCCATATGCTCCCCCACATGATCGTTGTACCGCCAAATTCTTCGGCCAGCATCCTCGCGTCGGACCGCAGTTCCGAACGGGCAATCGTATCGCTGAAAATGTCGAAGGGGACGTATATGACGCTTGTCAGGCCAATGACACGAAGCACCATGTCATTGGCAGCGTGACCTAAGAAACGTGCAATCAGTAGCATGACGACGCCCGCACCAATTGTGAACGTCAATGCAAATAATTCGCGGACATAAAGCCCTGCGATCACAAGTGTCACAATCCCACAACCAGCCATGATGGCCCGATCCGCATTGCTGCGCGCTGCGGCAAGCAGCAGCCCAATGCCAATGAGCAGTGATCCAAGATATCCTGCACTCAACGTGGTAAAGCGGTTTCCGCCCCGGCTTAGGACAAGGCCGCCCTGGTCCGCAGAAATGGAAAGACGAACGACATCACCGCCCGTCAAGACAGTCGCAATGGCATGAGAAACCTCATGGAAAAATACGATGAGGATTTTAAGCGGGATAACGAAAGGGGTTTGCCAAAGCGCAAAAACTGCAGCTGTCAGCAAGAGAAGCTGCCGATGCCCTTTGACCAATCGCAAGTCTATGCCGCGAGGCCTTTGGACCCCAGATCAAGGTATTTCGCACGACGATCTGCGCGCAGTTTTTCGGGCGAAAGATCACGCAATTCGTTGAGCATCGTAATCAACGCCTCACCGACAGATGCGATTGCCTCATCACGGTGACGATGCGCGCCGCCTTGGGGTTCGGGAATAATGCGATCACAAACACCCAATTCGGTCAGATCCTTGGATGTTAGGCGCAGCGCCTCGGCAGACTCTCGCATTTTCTCTGCGTCCTTCCAAAGGATTGATGCACACCCCTCCGGGCTGATCACTGAATAGATCGAATGCTCTAGCATCGCGACACGGTTGGCCGAGGCAAATGCGACGGCACCGCCTGATCCGCCTTCGCCGATCACGACACTGATCAAAGGCACGCCAAGCTCCAGGCATTTTTCAGTGGACCGGGCGATAGCCTCGGACTGGCCACGCTCTTCGGCACCCTTGCCGGGGTAGGCGCCGGGTGTGTCGACCAAAGTAACGACGGGGATGCCGAAACGGTTCGCGAGTTCCATCAGGCGAATAGCCTTGCGGTACCCTTCGGGGCGCGCCATGCCAAAATTACGCTCGATCCGGGATTTGGTATCGTCGCCTTTTTCATGGCCGATGATCATAACCGGGATACCGTCAAGCCGTGCAAGCCCGCCCATAACCGACAAATCATCCGCAAAGTTTCGGTCCCCTGCAAGCGGCGTGTACTCTGTAAAAAGCGCCTCAATGTAGTCTTTGCAATGCGGGCGTTGCGGGTGCCGGGCAACCTGACATTTCCGCCACGGTGTAAGGTCCGCATAAAGCGATTTCAGCAGGTCCGCCGCCTTTTTATCAAGGGCAGTCGCTTCCTTTGAAATATCCATCTCGTCGTTCTCACGCGCCATCGCGCGCAGCTCTTCAGCTTTGCCTTCGATTTCAGCGAGCGGTTTTTCAAAGTCGAGGTACTGGGTCATGTGCTGCGGACCTTATGCATGCGTTCATAGATATATGGCGTATGGTTCAACCAAGTGCAACGCCAGCACTTTGCCACATTATTGCCATTTGCATTGACGCTGCACACACGCGAGGCTCTTGCCAAATTGTCGCAGCAAGGGAAAATTCAATGCGTATTATCGCGATCACCGCCGCTCTTGCGCTTGGTTTTGCGAGCCCCGTATTCGCCCAATCTATCAATTTTGGCGATGACAGCAGCGAATGGGCGAACGATGGTGAGTGTGACGATATGCGTTTTGCAGGTCCCGGCATGACCACGACGCCGTTACTCCAAGACGATATCATGCGCGATGCCACTGATTGCAGGGACGCGTTTGCGGCGGGCCTCCTAAAGCTTGCTGGGCAATAGGCGCCGATGCGTTAGCCCGCGATCATCTCGGACTGACGCACAATCACTTCGGCTTGCTTAATTGACGCAATATCAACGAGGCGACCTTTGTAGACGGTCGCTCCTTCGCCGCGTGCCTTGGCGTCTTCCATGGCGGCAAGGATTTCGCGTGCCTCTGTCACGGCTTCATCGGATGGTGTGAACACTTCGTTGGCCAGTGCGATCTGCTTGGGGTGGATCGCCCATTTGCCGACCATGCCGAGCGTGGCTGACCGTTTCGCTTGCGCGCGGTAGCCTTCATCATCGCTGAAATCACCAAAAGGTCCGTCGACCGGCAAAACGCCATGCGTGCGGCATGCGGCAACAATCGCCGTTTGTGCCCAATGCCAAGGGTCAGAGTAGTGGCGTGTGTCGCCATGCAGCATGTAGTAGTTTTCCTGTGTGCCGCCGATGCCAGTCGTTTGCATCCCCATTGAGGCTGCAAAATCAGCGGCACCAAGGCTCATCGCGGCCATACGCGGCGAACTGGCGGCGATTTCTTCGACATGGGCAATGCCAGCCGCAGATTCTATGATGACCTCAAAGCTGATCGGCTTGGCGCGGCCTTTAGCGGTTTCAATCGCGGTCACCAGCGCATCGACGGCATAGACGTCTGCGGCACAACCCACCTTTGGAATCATGATTTGGTCAAGCCGGTCGCCTGCCTGTTCCAGCACATCAACTACGTCCTTGTACCAATATGGCGTATCCAATCCGTTGATCCGGACACTGAGGTATTTGGAGTTCCAATCGACATCGTTGATCGCTTGAATGACGTTGGCGCGGGCAGTGTCTTTGTCGGACGGTGATACGCTGTCCTCAAGATCAAGGTTGATCACGTCCGCCGCACTCGCCGCCATCTTTTCAAACAATTTGGTGTTTGAGCCAGGACCAAAGAGTTGGCAGCGGTTTGGGCGGGCAGGCGGTGTGGGTTGTAGGCGGAATGACATGGGTGATCCTTGGCGTATTTTAATTACGTAATTATTCAGTGGATCGGTATATTATTGCGCGCACCCTCACAAGGTGAATTTGCAACCGCAGCAATCAAATGCTGCGGCGCAAAATGGCCGATCGTATTAGATACCAGCGTCAATAATGGCCTTGGCCAACACCGGCACAGTTTGTGCATTCAGTCCGGCAATATTCATCCGGCTATCGCCGACCATGTAAATCCCATGATCCGCGCGCAATTTCTCGACCATTTCTGGTGTGGTGCCCAAACGACTGAACATGCCCCGGTGATGTGCAAGAAAATCAAAACGATCACTATTGGTCAGACGCTTTAACTCATCAGCCAGTTGTTGGCGCAATCCAAGCATGCCGTTGCGGGTCTCTTCCAGCTCGGCCTCCCAATCGGCGCGTAAATCTGCATCTTGCAGGATCGTTGTCACAACACGCGCACCGTGGTCCGGTGGAAAAGAATAGTTCTGACGGTTCAGGAATGCCAAGTTTTGTTGCGTCAGCGCCTGTTGGTCAGCGTCCTCGCAGACCGCCATCAAGATGCCCGTGCGCTCACGGTAAATACCAAAGTTCTTGGAGCAACTCGCCGCGATCAGGCAGTTCTCGAAGCTGCTGGCAATCTGGCGGGTTGCTTTTGCGTCGTCGGCCAATCCATCGCCGAACCCTTGGTACGCGATATCGACGAAAGGCACCGCACCCTTGTTTTGCATCAGGCCGATAACCTGTGACATTTGCTCATAAGTCAGGTTAGCGCCTGTCGGGTTGTGGCAGCAGCCATGCAGCAAGACGACATCGCCCGGTGCGACCTTCTGCAAGTCAGCCATCATACCTTCAAAATCAACACCGCGTGTCTCACTATCGAAATAACGGTACTCGGCCATGCTCATCCCAAGGTACTTGATGATCGACGGGTGGTTTGGCCATGTGGGATTGGACAGCCAAACGGTGGCTTTGGGTGCCGCAATGCGGATCAATTCGAGGGCTTGGCGAATGGCACCTGTACCACCGGGCGTGGCGACGGCCGCGACGCGCTCACTCGGCACACTGTCCCCTAGCACCAGGTCTTTCATCACAGCACTGAACGCGGGGTCGCCTGCCAAACCGGTGTAGGCTTTGGTGGATTGATCTGCCAGAATACGGCGCTCGGCCTCTTTCACGGCGCGCATGACAGGTGTGTTGCCTGTCGCGTCCTTGTAAACACCAACGCCCAGATCAACCTTATCGGTGCGCGGATCAGCCTTGAATTTGGCAACAAGGGCAAGAATTTTATCAGCAGGTTGTGCGGTGAGGTTTTCCAGCATTAGGCAGCTCCAGTGGCGATTGGAAGGTCGGCGTACATGCCCCATTCGGACCATGACCCATCATAAAGGGCGTGATCGGTCTTGCCGATCCGTTCAAGTGCAAGTGACAGGATCGCGGCAGTGACACCCGATCCACAGGTGGTGATCGCAGGTTTCTGCAAATCAACGCCCGCGTCATTGAAAACGGTGCGCAATGCTGCGGGTGGCTTCATTGTGCCATCCGCATTCAGAAGGTCCTGATAAAATACATTGCGCGATCCCGGAATATGGCCAGATCGCATACCTTCGCGGGGTTCAGGTTGTTCGCCTTTGAAACGTCCAGGCGCGCGCGCATCAATAATGCTGTGGTCACCCAATTTCGCCGCGCGGGCCACATCGGTGACATCGCGGACGCGCTGCGGTTCCATCTTCACCGTCATGTGGCGATCGCGAATGGTGGGGGCAGCCGCCGTGATCTTGTGCCCGTCGGTCACCCATTTGGGCAGCCCACCGTCAAGAACCGCGATATTTTTCTGGCCCATTAGGCGAAACAACCACCAGACGCGCGCAGCCGAGAAAATGCCCATGCCGTCATAGACAACGACCTGATGGCCGTCACCGACACCCATTGCGCGCATACGGGACATGAATTTTTCAACTGGAGGGGCCATATGCGGAAGTTCTGAGCGGGCGTCACTGACGTCGTCGATATCAAAAAAGCGCGCACCGGGAATGTGAGCTGCAGCAAATTCGGCTTTCTGATCACGTCCCATATCCGGCAAATACCAAGACGCATCAAATATCCGCAGGTCCGGGTCTTTAAGATGTGCCGCCAGCCACTGCGTACTGACCAGCGTTTTTGGGTCATCAGACGTAGTTGGTGTCATCTTGCATCCCTTGTACGACTACGGCGTCAGACCTATCGTGCAGCGCGGTGCAAGACAAGTCACCCTGCGCACCGAACCCTTGTTATTATTGGCCAAAAATATCCCCGCCGGAGGCAGACAAAGGCAGCAACGGTTGCCGATGGTTAGTCGCCGTGCCGCAACAGACGCTGCTTTTGACGGCCCCAGTCGCGTTTGGCCTCTGTCGCGCGCTTGTCGTGGTTCTTTTTGCCCTTTGCGGTGGCGATCTTGAGTTTCACCAGCCCCCGGTCATTGAAATACATCACAAGAGGGACCAGCGTCATCCCTTCGCGCTTGGTGGCATTCCAAAGTTTTGCCAATTGCTTACGGCTGACCAGCAGCTTGCGCTTGCGGCGCTCTTCATGGCTGAACATCGCGCGATCATAAGGAGCGATATAGGCGTTGGTGAGCCACAGTTCCCCATCGTCAACACTGGCATAGCTATCCGCGATATTTGATTGGCCGATGCGCAGCGACTTGACCTCTGAGCCGGTCAGAATGATGCCGACTTCGATATCTTCTTCGATGGCAAAATCATATCGGGCACGCCGGTTCTCGGCGATGACTTTGTAGTTTTTGTTTTCTGGTTTCTTGGCCATAGTTGGCATCAAATAGGCGATGGTCGGCTGTGGTACAAGCGCGGTCTGCCGATCAGGGATGCGGAGGCGCGTAATGTTGATACAAATAGCCATTGGCAGCGTCTTGCTGATGTTTTCAGTGATGATTGCGGGGATCAGCTTTTGGGTGCTGGAATGGCGCCTTACATTGTTGCGGCCTTGGCTGACACGTGCGCCGCATCGCCCCAAGCTTATGTTGGTGCTTTGTGCAACGGCACTCTGGGTGCTTTTGCAAATGACGATGGCCGTTTGGGCTTGGGCGTTGACGATGTTGGCGCTGGGCATTTTTGATGAGCTTGAAGTGTCTGTTTACTTCTCCCTGGTGGCCTTCACGACTTTGGGTTTTGGCGATATTTTGTTGCCTATGGAGTGGCGGCTGTTGGGCGGGATGGCTGCTTTAAACGGGCTTCTCAATATCGGGCTGGTGACCGCAGCGATGGTCGAGGTGCTGCGCCAGCTCCGGTTGCAGCAAATCACAAATATGGAACAAGACACATGAACGTGCCGGTCTTATCGAATCGCGCCGCGCGGCATCTGTTCTTGCACAAGCATGAATTGAGTTCTCGCCCATCGGGGGCGGGCAAGGGCGCTGATCTGAAAAGCCTCATCGATGATCTGGGATTTGTGCAGCTTGACAGTGTGAACACGTTTGCCCGCGCCCATGATTTGGTTTTGTGGTCGCGCAAACAGCAATATCGCCCCAAGGCTCTACAGCATTTGTTGCAGCGTGACCGTCAGATGTTTGAACATTGGACACATGATGCCGCAATTATCCCGATTGAAAGTTTCGCACATTGGCGCCTGCGCTTTGCCCGTGACGAGGCGCGGCTGGCGGGCCGTTGGCAGAATGATAGGCGCGACGATTTTCACAGCAAGATTGATGAAGTCTTGCGGCGCATATCAGACGATGGGGCGTGCACTTCGGGGCAAGTGGGTGAGGACGAAAGCAGGGGGTCGGGCGGATGGTGGGATTGGCATCCTTCAAAGACGGCTTTGGAATATCTTTGGCGCTCGGGTCAGCTCAGTGTGGTGCGGCGGGACGGGTTCACAAAGGTCTATGATCTGACAGAACGCGTGATCCCTGCTGAACACTTGAACCGGCGTCACCACCCTGACGAGACGATCGATTGGTGTTGTTCGGGCGCATTGGACCGCTTGGGGTTCGCGACCAGCGGTGAATTGGCAGCCTTTTGGGACCATGTGACACCTGCAGAGGCAAAAGACTGGTGCCGCGCTGCATTGGCGGATCGGCGGATCATTGAGATTGACGTAATTGGTGCTGATGGCAAACCACGTCGTTCTTTTGCGCGCCCTGACGTTATGGAAGCGGATACCCCCGCACCGTCACCGCGCATACGGGTGTTGTCGCCGTTTGACCCTGCGTTGCGTGATCGCAAACGGGCGGAGCGACTATTTGGTTTTTACTACCGTATCGAAATTTTCGTGCCTGCGCCCAAGCGGCAATATGGCTACTACGTGTTCCCCGTCATGGAAGGTGACAAGTTGATCGGGCGTATCGATATGAAACGCGACAACGGGGTGCTTGCCGTTCGGGCGTTTTGGCCGGAACCGGGTGTGCGTATGGGGTTAGGTCGGGTAGAGAAAATGCGCGCCACTTTGGAAAGCGCCGCGCAATTTGGAGGATGTGACCGTTTGGAATTTTCCGAAGCGTGCATCATGTAAGGTGGATTGAAATCCACCTTACCTCAGTTCAACAGCCCGGCGTGCACCATTGCGGCACGAATTTTCTCTTTTGTTGGTTCTGAAAGCTCCGTTAGCGGAGACCGCACCTCTGCGCTGCACATCCCCAGCAGCGACATGCCGTATTTCGCGCCAACCAAACCGGGTTCTGTAAAGACGGCCTCGTGCAGTGGCATCAAACGATCAAGTTGCGTCAATGCCTTGGCATAGTCGCCTGCCAAAGTGCTTTGTTGGAATTCAGAGATCAGCTTTGGTGCGATATTAGCCGTGACCGAAATACATCCACGACCACCATGGGCGTTAAAGCCCAATGCAGTGCCATCTTCGCCTGATAGCTGAATGAAGTCTTTGCCACACCGCATCCGTGTTGCAGGTACACGGGACAGATCAGCGGTCGCATCTTTGACCCCTACGATCATGTCATGCTTTGCTAGTTCCGCCATTGTGTCCGGCGTCATATCGACGACGGACCGCGGAGGGATGTTGTAGATCACAATCGGCAGGCCACAGTCAGCCGCAGCAGTAAAATGCGCCACCAACCCGCGTTGGGTCGGCTTATTATAATAGGGTGTGACAACCAGTGCCGCATCCGCCCCAGCGGCCTTTGCGGCCTGGACCAGACGCACGGTTTCTGCCGTGTTGTTGGAGCCGGCCCCTGCGATCACAGGAATGCGGCCAGCGGCCTCGGACACGACAGTTTCCACAACAAGGTCATGTTCAGCATGGGTCAGTGTTGGGCTTTCGCCAGTGGTGCCCACTGGAACCAACCCGTTTGAGCCTTGCTCAACATGCCAGTTCACAAGTTTTTTCAGCGCATCCACGTCAACTTGGCCGTTCAAAAACGGCGTGACGAGGGCGGGGAGTGATCCGCTAAACATGGCACGCTTCCTTCTTGTTGATGGCTCTTGAGAGCCGGGGTAAAATCGCGCGGACCCTAGGGCGAGAACCGAAATCAAACAAGCCCCCGTTTGCATGATCTGCAGTGCCGCTTTTCTGCCGACTGCCGTGTTTGTGAGTTGTTATCGGGCCTTTCTGGGTTACCTTTACCACTAGAGAAGGCAGGCGGTGACTTTCATGCGATTTTCGACTTTGATTTTGGCGCTCTGCGCTGCGGCCTTACCTGCGTCGGGGCAAACCGTTGACCCAAAGAGTGTTGGCGCGATCAAGGCAGCGCAAAGCGATTGGGACGTTGCCTATCAAATTGCCCAAGTTGCTGATCCACTGACAGACGATGTGCTGACGTGGCTTCGCCTGAGCGAAGGCAGCGGAACGTTTGCCGAATTTCAAGCCTTTTTTGAAAGCCACAGCGATTGGCCGGGCTTGTCGCGCTTGCGTGCGCAAGCAGAGCGTGCCGTGGGCGAAACAGACAGCCCCGAAGAAATCGTTGCTTGGTTCGCTACAGAACCGCCCAGAACGGGACGAGGTGCGGTCCTTCTTGCCAAAGCACATCTGGCGTTGGAGCAAACTGAAGAAGCCCGTTCTGTCTTGCGCACGGCATGGGTTGAATTGCGGCTATCTGATGAGGGGCAAAAGGCAATGTACGATGCCTTTGGCCCACAGCTAAGACCTTTTCATGCGGCCCGCACTGATGCTTTGTTATGGCGTGGTCGCGCGGAAGATGCGGCAAGAATGCTGCCGCTTCTGGAGCCTGATCAAAGTGCTTTGGCCGCAGCGCGCATCGCCTATATTACCAGCGCAAATAACCTTCCGGCCCGTGTGAATGCCGTTCCAAAAGACCTCCGCGAGGATCCAGGGTTGGCTTATAGTCGCTACGCGTGGCTTGCTGGGCGAGGAGAGCGGACCGATGCGGTTAAGATATTGCTGGATCGCTCGACCAGTGGTGCGGCTTTGGCTGAACCCTTTCGGTGGTCTGGCTGGCGGCGGGTGCTGGCACGGTGGGAAATGCGCGAAGGGCGTGCCGACCAAGCCTATGTTTTGGCATCGCGCCATTACCTGACCGACGGGGCGTCTTATGCGGATCTTGAGTGGTTGTCTGGTTATCTTTCGTTGATTTATTTGGGCAACCCAACGCAAGCCTTGGCGCATTTTGAAAATGCCTTGCGGGTATCAAGCAGCCCCATTTCAGTGGGTCGGATGCAGTACTGGATCGGGCGTGCACAAGAGGTGAAGGGGAATGCTGAATTGGCAGCCGAGGCTTTTGCAGCGGCAGCCGACCATCAAACCAGTTTTTATGGATTGCTCGCATCGGAAAAGATCGGCCGCGCACTTGATCCAATGCTTGCGGTGCCAGAAGTCGATTGGCGCGGCGCACCGGTTTTTGAGCAAGAGGTCACCCAAGCCGCATTAATGCTGTTGGCCGCCGGAGAACGCAGCGCGGCGGTGACGTTTTTTGCAGCACTAGGTCAGACATTGAATGCGCAACAGCTGGCCCAATTGGGTGCATATCTCAATCATATCGACGAGCAATATTACACCGTGCTTTTGGGGAAAAGTGCTGTCAGGCGCGGCATGCTGGTGCCGTCCATCTATTTTCCGTTACATGATTTGGCACAGATGGATCTGCCTGTCGCACCTGCACTGTCATTGTCGATTGCGCGACGTGAGAGCGAGTTCAATATAGGTATTGGCAGCCCGGTTGGTGCGTTGGGGCTGATGCAGCTTATGCCCGCTACAGCCGAGGAGGTCGCAGGCAATCTGGGTCTGCCTTATGCGCGGGGGCGACTGACAACCGATTGGCGCTACAATGCGATCTTGGGGGCAGAGTATCTTGCCTTCTTGCAAGACGAATTCGGCCAAAGCCCGGTGATGATTGCTGCGGGATATAATGCGGGCCCAAGCCGTCCACAGCGCTGGATGAGTGAACGCGGCGACCCTCGGTTGGGCGAAATGGATGTGGTGGATTGGATCGAACATATCCCGTTTCGCGAAACCCGGAATTACGTCATGCGCGTGACTGAAAGCTTGCCGATCTACGAGGCACGCTTGTCAGGCGTCGCGCGTCCTGTGCGGTTTACCGATTTGCTAGTCGGCGCAAAGCCCCTCATCCGCCCGATTGCACGCCCTGATCCGGTAGAGCAAGCGCAGGTGACTGACGTCCGTCCGATCGCGCGCCCTTAGGCCCTGCGCTGCGCGCGCCATAGTGTAAATAGCCCAGCGCCGACCACGATTGCCGCTCCGACTGCCACATTGGGCCGCAGTGTTTCGCCCAACAGAAAAATACCGATGATGCTGGCAAAGACGAGTTGCAGGTATGCAAATGGCTGAACCGCACTTGCCTCGGCGACCTCGTAGGTTTTGATCAAGAGCCAGTGGCCCAACGCGCCGGTAATGCAAAGTGCGCTCATCCATTGCCAATCTTGAGCTGTCATCGGTTCCCAGAACCAAACACCCGCGACGGTCATGACGACCGCGCCAGAGGTCCCGGTCCAGAAAAACGATGTGGTTGTGCTATCTTTGCGGGCCGCATAGCGCGTCAGCAATCCATAAAGTGCGAACATAAAGGCCGACGCAAGTGGAATAGCTGCCGCGGGTGCGAATACGGTGTAGCCGGGTTGCAGGATCACCAGAACGCCGATGAACCCGATCCCGATGGCAACCCAGCGCCGCCAGCCGACTTGTTCGCCCAACACAGGGCCGGACAATGCCGCGATCAACAATGGATAGCAGGCGAAGATGGCGTGGCTTTCCACTAGACCCAGCAGAACAAAGGCGCTGACCATCACGCAGATTTCCAGCGCCAACAGGGTGCCGCGCGTGATTTGCAGGATTGGTTGCTTTGTGGCGGCGGCGGCCCGGATTGATCCCGACTGCTTTGTCGCGATGGTGATGACGAAAGCGGCAAAGAACCAATAGCGGATCATGACGATCATGATGACGTTATAGTTTTCTGCAAGATGCCGGGAAATACCGTCTTGCACGGCAAAGACAAAAGTTGTCGCGGTCATCAAAAGGATGCCGAGGCGGGGATTATTCTCCATCAGGCATCCTTGCGCGGGTCATATGCCGTTTGCGCCCGTACCCCGTCGTACGGGTCACATCAAAACCTGCTTCCGCAAGCCCGCGCCGGATATGCCCAGCAGCCGAATACGTCGCGACAGTCCCGCCGGGTTTGGTGTGTGCGCCCACAGCGTTCAACAAATCGCTTTGCCAAAGTTCAGGGTTTTTTGCAGGTGAGAAGCCGTCAAGAAACCATGCATCCGCCCTGTCATCCCATTGCGGCACAGTTTCGCGCGCATCGCCAGCGATCACGTTCAATGTTGGACCATTGGGCAGTATAAATTCGCCTGCCTCAATGTGCCAGACATCCAAGAGCACCTCTGCGTAGTTGCGCAGACTAGGAAAGTGTTCGAGCGCATTCTTCATGTCAGCTTTACGCATAGGGAACGCTTCGAACGAGGTGAACTGCAGCGTTCCAGGGCGCCCTGCGTCCACCCATGCGGCCCAAGTGACCAGAAGGCTCAAACCGGTTCCAAACCCGAGTTCAGCAATGTGGAAGTTGCCGCCAAAGCGCGCAGGCAGATCGTTGCCTGCAAGAAAGACATGGGCAGTTTCAGCCAATCCATCCTCTAGCGAATAATAGGGATCATCAAACGCGGTTGCGATCGGCACACCATCGCGCCAGTCGAGTTTTGCTGTCTGGTCTGTCATTCACTCATGCCTTACCACTGCGTCATGTTTGAGTGGAAGGATGCGGAATGGCAACGGCTGATATCACGGTCATGGGGGCGGGTGTCTTTGGCTTGTCTGTTGCCTATGCCTGTGCGCAGCGCGGGGCCCGTGTTCGCGTGGTCGATCCGCACGGCGTTGCAGCGGGTTCAAGTGGCGGTTTGGTCGGTGCCTTGGCGCCTCATGTGCCCGAGAACTGGAACGAGAAAAAGGCATTTCAATTTGAGAGCCTTATTATGGCGCAAGCGTTCTGGCGTGATGTCGAAAATCTGACAGGTGCCGATGCTGGATACGTCCGGTCCGGCCGTTTGCAACCTTTGGCGGATGCGCGCGCGGTTGAGCTTGCGCAGGCGCGTGCGTTGACAGCGAAGACACATTGGGAAGGGCGGGCGACATGGGAGGTTTTACCCCATGGAAATGCAACTTGGATGCCACCTTCGCCCAGCGGGCTCGTCGTTCATGATACCCTTTCAGCGTTGATCCATCCACGCCGTGCCACGCGCGCACTGGCCGAGGCGGTGCAAGCTTTGGGGGGTGAAGTCTGCGCAGATGCTGCACCGCAGGGGCAAATGGTCTGGGCAACAGGTTGGCCGGGTATGGTCGAAATTGGCGGTAATGGTGTCAAAGGACAGGCGGCTTTGCTCAAATACGATGCAAGTGGCCAGCCACAGCTGTTTGCTGATGCACTGCACATTATTCCTCATAATGATGGAACAGTCGCGATTGGGTCGACGTCCGAGCGCGAATTTGATGATCCGTTCACAACAGATAGCGCGTTGGATGATGTATTGGCGCGGGCCCATGCCGCATTTCCCGTTGTTGAGGGTGCCGAGGTTCTTGAGCGCTGGGCGGGTGTGCGACCGCGCAGCAAAAGCCGCGCACCCGTTCTTGGTAAACACCCAACATTTGAAGGCGCGTTTATCGCTAACGGCGGCTTCAAGATAGGATTTGGCATGGCGCCGAAGGTCGGGGAGGTGATGGCCGATCTGCTGCTGGAGGGCAAAGACCAGATACCCGAAGGCTTTCGCGCCTAATTCAAAGCGGCATATGCCGGTTCACATCCTTATAAAGCAAATACCGGAAGGGCCCCGGCCCGCCCGCGTAGCAAGCTTGTGGGCAAAAGGCGCGTAGCCACATGAAATCACCGGCTTCTACTTCGACCCAGTCTTGATTGAGCCGGTAAACTGCCTTGCCTTCAAGCACATACAATCCGTGTTCCATCACATGGGTTTCGGCAAAGGGGATCACACCGCCGGGCTGAAAGGTGACGATATTGACGTGCATATCGTGGCGCATATCTGCGGGATCAACAAACCGCGTTGTTGCCCATTTCCCGTCCGTGTCCGGCATGGAAACGGTCGTTCCGGCGTCCTCATGTGTGACGAACGCGGGGGGTGGGTCAATGCCGTCAACGGGCTGATAGGTTTTGCGTATCCAATGAAAACGCGCGGCGGTGTCCGTTGCGTTGATTGTGGACCACTGCGTGCCAGCGGGCAGGTAGGCATAGCTGCCTGCTACCATCTGGTGCGCCTCATCCGCGATCGTCAGCGTAAAGCCACCTGCGACAACAAATAGTATGCTCTGTGCTTTGGGGTCTGTTTCGGGTCGGTCGCTTCCGCCACCCGCGCTGACTTCCATGATGTATTGGCTGAATGTTTCGGCAAATCCAGAGAGGGGGCGGGCAAGTACCCACGCGCGCGTCTTGTCCCAGAATGGCAAGTTGCTGGTCACGATGTCGGTCATCGTGCCTTTGGGAATGACGGCATAGGCCTCGGTAAAGACGGCGCGATCGGTCAAAAGCTGTGTCTGTGGTGGCAGGCCGCCAGTAGGCGCATAATACGGTGTCTTGGTCATTTTGATTTCCTTCAAGCCACACTATGCCCACTCAGTCGGCCGCGGGAAGGGACAGCCCACCCATAGGTCCCTTCGGGTTTCTTTGAAAGTTCAAACGCTTGGCGCGGTCGCAAACGGTAAATGGCCGGTTTTAATCCAGAACTTAGCACCAAGATCACCTGCGGTAATGCTGAGCGCGGCCTCCGTTGGTAGTCTGAGCCACGAGCCAGAAGATAAGGTTTCACCGGATTCCTGCGCGTTACCCCAGATCATGAGGATTTCGGTGCCTCCAACGGGCTTTTCTTCCAATGTTGTGTTTGGGTCCAGTACAACGAACCGAACGGTTTCGCGCATGTCCTGATGCAGGATATGGGCGCTTACCCCCTGAGAGATGCCTTGAAGATCCGTATCCATAGTCCGCCGAAACTGATTGCGATCGTCAGGGTCAAATTGCCAGAGTTTCACAAAGATTGTGCAGCCCTCAGCGGCCCCCGGCGTGTGGGATGTCGTCGGTGGGTTGCGCACATAAGTGCCCGTTGGATAGTCGCCATGCTCGTCTTGGAACACACCATCAAGCACGATGAATTCTTCACCGCCAGTATGCGTGTGGGCTGAAAACGTACTGCCCGGTGCATAACGGACGATGGATGTCGCGCGCGCGACCTCGTCACCGATCCGGTCCAACATACGCCGATCAACGCCGGGCATCGGTGATGCTTGCCACGGCAGATCTTGCGAATGAACCAGTACGCGCTGGGTGAAGTCTGCATGCAATTCCATTGTCTGTCCTCAAAGTGGGGCGATTGTGATGCCGGCATCAGTCAAGCGTTCACGAATGCCGCGCGCCATCGCGACGGCACCGGGTGTGTCACCGTGCAAGCAAATCGTGTCAATTTGGCAAGGGATATGATGCCCTGTTTCAGCAATGATTGCGCCTGCTTCCAACATCTTGAGGATACGTGCCGCAGCAACCTCTGCGTTATGCAGCACGGCACCGGGTAAGCTGCGATCTACCAAGGTCGCATCGTCGTTATAGGCCCGGTCAGCAAATATTTCTCCGGCCCAATTGCAGTCCATTTCGCGCACGACGTCTTCCATTGCCGTAGCGGCCAGCACCATGATGATGATATCTGGGTCAACGTCTAACGCGGCCTGATAGCAGGCGCGCGCTAAGGCATGATCCACAGACGCCATATTGGATAACGCGCCATGCAACTTGAGGTGCCGCACGTGGCCGCCCGCGCGCTTGGCCATCGCTTGCGCCGCGCCCAATTGATAGGCGACAGCATTTGCGATCTCTGCGTGCGGTAAGGGGAGCTGTCTGCGGCCAAAGCCCTTGAGGTCGGCAAAGCCGGGATGTGCGCCAATGCCCACGCCCCTTGTCACGGCTTGCTGCATGGTTTGCGCCATCACATCGGGGTCGCCTGCATGAAAACCGCAGGCGATGTTTGCTGATGAGACGATATCGAGCAGAGCAGCGTCATCCCCCATCGTCCATGGCCCAAACCCTTCGCCCATGTCAGAATTGAGGTCGACGTTGCGTGTCATTTCAAGGCCTTTCAAGATCGTCGCCGGGGGTTGCGCCGCTGATCAATTGGTAACGTAGTAAGTCCGCAATGTCATGGGGATCGCGCAGCAACGGCGTGCACAAACCCGCGAGGTTCTTAAGGATGGTTTGGGTTGATTGCGCCGTCGCGTCAGCTTCTTCCACCGTCAGAAATCTGAATTGCAGCGACGTGCCGGGTGCGGCTTGGGCTATTTTGGGCAAGTCGGCCGGGATCACACTACCAATTCGGGGGTAGCCACCAATCGTTTGGCATTCAGCCAGCAAGACATAAGGGACGCCTT
Organism: uncultured Paracoccaceae bacterium; assembly: GCA_947488605.1. Classification (GTDB taxonomy): domain Bacteria; phylum Pseudomonadota; class Alphaproteobacteria; order Rhodobacterales; family Rhodobacteraceae; genus Yoonia. Next base: position 141,338 of record CANKZJ010000005.1, read on the forward strand.
GACCGGTCATTTGGATGTCACCGGGCACAATCAGGTCTGACATTTGGGTCAGTCCTCCCTGCGTGGCAAAGCCATCGCCATCATAATCCAGCCGGATCCCCTGGCGATTGCCGCGCGGACTGCGACGAAAGACTTTCGCACAAAACGCGGCGCGAGTTTGGGTGGAGAAAAAGTCTGTCTGTGGTCCGGGCATGATCCGAATGAGGCCACCGTCAAACCTGTTTTCAGTGACCAGTTTCATCGGTGCATGCATGCGGTTGGGGTCTTGACCAATTGGCAGATGATCCGCGGCTACCAGTCTTTTCCCTATACCAGCGGTAAGATGCGTCGCACGGCTGCCCATCACTGGCTGGGTCATGATGCCGCCAGCAATAGCAAGGTAGCCAAAGACACCCTTTTGCGCACCTCCAATTGTCAGTTTTGCTCCGGCTGGTAAGAAATACGAGGTATTGTGGTTGAGCTTTTCGCCGTCAATGCGGGCTTGCATCTGCGCGCCGGTCAAAGCAATGCGAACGCCTTGATCAACACTGAAGACACCGCCAAAACCCATCATTTCGATGATGGCATCCGATGGGTTTGCACCCAGAAGTGCAGCCGCCTCAAGCACGGCCAAAGGGTCTGCTGCACCCCCGGTTGAAAGCCCTTGCGCCTTCCAGCCGGGGCGACCCAAGTCTTGTACGGTGACGCCCGGTCCCGCGCTATGGACGGTCAGTTGCGGCATCAACGAAGATCCTCGCAAATCGCGCCACCGTTTGTGTGCGTGTCTTGTCGAATATCCTCAAATTCAGCGTCCGAGACAGCTCGAAATTGCACCAAATCTCCGGGTTCGAATGCGAACGGTTGCCGTGTTTCCGGGCGGTAAACTCGAAACGCGGTTTGGCCAATGTGGCGCCAACCCGTTGGGGCTTCAGCGGCCCAGATGATCAGTTGCCGCACGGCTGTGATCAGCGCCCCTTGTGGCAGGTTTTCAGTGAGATCGTCTTGGCGCGGGATATCCCAGTGACCCGGCAACATACCCAAATATGGCTGCCCCGGTGCAAAACCGATCGCAATGACACGCACTTTTGTGGCCTCAATATCTGCGACAGCTTGTTGGGGTGTCAGCCCAGCCAGCAATGCCGCTTCTGCAAGCTGCGGCGCGTGCGCTGGCCCAAAGGCTGCCGGGATATGCCATAGACGTTTCGGCGCGCTTTCAGCACTGGTGTCGTCCGCGATCAGCTTTTCGAGCGCAAGACTGATCTGATGTCGGTTTGTCTTTTCAGGATCAAAAGCGACACGCACTGAAACAAGCGATGAAGCGGCCTCTATGACACCAGCAATGCGCGCTGCTTGCACATGATCACGGAATGCCAAAGCACGGGCATTTGCGCCCTCCGAAAGCGTGCGGGCAAACCGCACAAGGACGCCATCCACGCCCAACGGTAAAATCTCGGGATCAGGCAAGGGTGTGATCATGACGCGTGATGCTATGACGTCTGATCAGCAGTGTCGATGGGCCCGTCCGCCTTCGACCATCCCGAAAAGCCATCTTTGAGGTGAGCTGCGGGGAAGCCCATGTCGTTCAGCGTCGCCACAGTCAGCGCCGAGCGCCAGCCGGATGCACAGTGAAAGACAAAGGTGCGATCTTGGCCAAAGATTTCTTTGAAATAGGGGCTGTCGGGATCGACCCAAAACTCAACCATCCCGCGCGGGCAGTGAAAGCTGCCGGGAATATAACCGCTACGCTTCCGTTCTCGGATGTCACGCAGGTCAACAAACGTGACATTGGAATCTTTCAGCATGGTGATCGCATCATGGGTTTCGACTTCTTCGATCCGCGCGCGTGCGCTGGCAACCATTTCCGCTGCTGATGTCTTGAGCTTTGGCATGTCGGCACCTCCCTTTGTGTTGCGTATCTTGGGCACAGAGCTTGGGTAAATGTCCAGACTGGGGCGACTGCAACAATCCATGACGCCGAAATGATCAAGGTTCATTTTACCTGAATGGAATGAAGCGCTTAGCAGGGGGTAACGCAATTATTATGGAGATACCGAAATGCGAACGAGCTATATTGCTGCACTTTGTGCGCTGACTTTGGCGGCTGGACCTGCTTTCGCACAAGAAGAAAGCACTGATGTCGATGAGATGACGAATGAGGTCATGGAAGAAATGGCTGATGAGGTGATGGAAGCAGAAGCCATGGCCGACGATACGATGGCCGACGATGCGATGGCTGACGACACGATGGCTGACGACACGATGGCGGATGAAGTGATGGCGGAAGAGGCCATGTCTGACGATGTTGTAACCGAAGACGCCATGGATGCTGATATGGCCGAAGACGCCATGGTGGATGAGGCTATGGAAGAGGAAACTCCGAACCTTGAAGATATCGCAGCCTCTGATCCAGCTTTGGACGTCCGTACGAATGAAGATGGCGAAGTAGACGCGATGGTGATGCTGTCAGATGTGCTCTTTAGTTTTGGTGATGCATCGCTTGAACCTGCCGCACTAGAGGTTCTTGCCGGTGTTGCAGAGAAACTGGATGGCGTCCCATCAATCGAAATCACCGGTCATACGGATGCCATCGGTGACGAAGGCTATAACCTTGCACTTGGTCAGCGCCGGGCGGATGCCGTGCGCGATTGGCTCGTCGCAAACACCGTTCTGACCGCCGATGTGATAACCGCGCGTGGTGTCGGCGAGGCAGACCCTATTGCACCGAACCTGACAGAAGCGGGTGCTGATAACCCGGACGGGCGCGCCCTGAACCGCCGTGTGGAGTTCTCGTTGCCAGATGAAGGCTGATCAGTCGTAGTCTACATTGAATTGGCGGACGACCTGGGCAACTTGGGCGTTCGTCATTCCAATCGCATCAAGGCTACGTGTGAGAATGGCAAGCTTGGCATTTTCTTCCAACTCTTCCATCGCATAGACCGTCGCATCCAGCGTCTTACCAGCCACAACAGGTCCGTGGTTAGCCAATAGAACAGCACTGCGTTTGCCTGCGAGGCCGCGCACAGCGTCCCCCATTCCAGGATCGCCGGGCAGGAAGAACGGCAGTAGTTTCACCTTGCCCAGGCGCATGATCGTATAAGGTGTCAGCGGTGGCAGTACGTTATCGGGGTCAATATCTGGTAACATCGAAAGCGCCACTGAATGTGTCGGATGCAGGTGGACAACCGCCCCTGTCGCGGCGCGTGTGTCGTAGAATGCGGTGTGCAAACTGACTTCTTTCGTCGGCAGGTCCCCGGATAGATGCTTGCCCTGTGCCGATAACATGCTGATCTGGGCAGGGTCCAAAAATCCCATCGAGCTTCCCGTGGGTGTCACCAAGATACTGCCATCAGCTAGCCGCGCCGAGATGTTGCCCGACGATCCACACGTCAGGCCGCGATCAAAGATCGACTTTGCAAAGCGTGTGATGTCTTCGCGGGCTTTGCTTTCTTCGCTCATGTGCTGATCTCCATATCGCGCAGCGCTGTGATGAAGAAGTCTTCGCCGCCAAAGTTTCCAGATTTAAGTGCAAGCGCCATATCGCCATGTCGCACGGCAGGTACTCCCGCGGCAAGTTTGGGACCGATATGCAAGACCTGCGCAGACAGCCCTGTCACCACCGCGCCAGACGTTTCCCCGCCAGCGACGACCAATCGTTTGAGGCCACGTTCAGCCAGCGTTGCTGCCAGTGACGAAAAGAACCCTTCTATCTTTCCGGCGATTGTCTCGCGGCCAAAGTCCGATTGCGCTTGGGCCACGATGGCGGGATCGGCGGATGAATAGACCAATGGCGGGTGCGTTTGTGACATCACCCAGTCTGCAATGACATCAGATGTGATTTGCCCTGAAATCACGCCTTCTGCAGTGACCTCTACCGAGGGTGCCAATGATTTGTAATATGCGACTTGGCCGCGCGTGGCACGGCTGCAAGAGCCTGATAGGATCGCACCCGGACCAGCGATCCCGTCCCATTTAGGGACTGCTGGTCGCGCGCCAAAATTTGCGGGCAGTCCAAGGGCGATGCCTGATCCACCAGTCAAGAGCGTATGCCCACGGGCTGCCAACCCAATCGTCGCAAGATCAGCGTCGGTAATGGCGTCTATAATCATCATTGCGGGATTTTTGGGCAGCGCATCTTTTACTGCATCAGCGCCTCTTGCGACGATGGGATGGGCGATATGTCCAACGGGCCAAGTCGTTTGCCTGCCCAAAACGCGGCGTAAATCAGGGTCTGTCATTGGTGTGAGCGGATGGTCCTGCATTCCACATTCGTTCAATAACACATCGCCAACAAATAGATGCCCCATGTAAACGCTGCGTCCGTTTGCGGGGAACGCGGGGCAGGCAAGCACATGTTTGGCGTTCAGACGGTCTGCCAACGCTTGTGTCACTTGACCAATGTTACCTGCATCTGTGCTGTCAAAGGTTGAACAAACCTTGAAAATTATCTGTTCGGCACCCTGCGCGCGCAACCAGTCACATGCTGCGAGGCTTTGTTTGATGGCCTCATCCACGGGAATAGTCCGTGATTTTAGCGCGACGACACCTGCATCAACATCAACGGCCTGATCGGGGATACCGACGAATTGCGCCGTCCGCATGCCACCTTCGGCCAACGTCAGCGCAATGTCCGACGCACCCGTAAAGTCATCCGCGATCACACCAATCTTCATGGTTTCGGACCTTGATCGAGGCGCGAGATATGTGCGGCCTGGCCTTGCGGGAAGTTCTGACGCACCAGCGGGTCATGTCCGGGAATGATCAAACTCGGGAACGATGCCAAATGATACAGTGTCTCAAATCCATCAAGCATGTTTTGTAAATCAACAACGATTGGGAAGGGTTTGCGGGCTTCAAAGTTCTCGTAGTAATGTGCTGCGTCAGAGGCCAGAACCAACCAACCGGCGGAGGTACGGACACGCACGCATTGCAGCCCGCGCGAATGCCCGCCAATGCAGTGCACAGTCACGCCATCTGCGATCTCACCATCGCCATCATGAAACACCAGCTTGCCGGAATAGAGCCTTTTGACGGCTTCGCAGATATGTTCGGCCGTGAAGGGCATTTTAAGTGTGTCATGGCACATGCAAGGGCCCGTCGCGAATGCCATTTCAGCGGCTTGTAGATGGAGCGTCGCATTTTGAAAGAGGTGCAGACCCCCAGCATGATCATAGTGAAGATGTGTGACGATCAACGTGGTAATATCTTCGGGGCGCAGCCCAAGTGGTGCCAAGGCCTCGGCCGGGTTCATGCGGATGGGGCGATCGCGGTTGGTTGCTTCTGCATCATCATAACCGCTATCAACCAAAATAACCTCTTTGCCGCGCCGTAACACCCACATGAAGTAGTCCATAGGGTGCGGCGCATCGTGGTTGTCGTCAAAAATAAAGCTATCGCCACGGCTGCGCGCGTTGCGGTCCGCGTATTTGACAGCGTGGACTTCCCAATCGCTCATTGCGCTACCTGATCCCAAGTTTGGATGTCTTTGTGTGCAATCATCGGTGCCACTGCGGCATCAAAAGTCTTAAAGTGGTCACCGGCCAGATGTGTGTCGAATGCCGCGCGATCAGTGTAAAGTTCATAGAGGAACACGCGGTCTGACGCGTCTTTATTCGTCAAGACGTCAAACCGATGGCATCCCACTTCATCTTTCAAAGAGGTTTGCGCATTGCGCAGCATAAGCGGCATGAAAGCCGCCAAGCTGTCTTGGTGAAGTTGGAATGTCACACAGACGGCATACATCTCGCATCCTTTTGCATCGCTCAGCTTAGGTTGACCGAATGCTGCAACGCTTGCAATGCACGGCACTATTCAACCCAAGAAAATCGGCTCTGGATTTATGTATACGTTAATGTATACGTTGCCAAGAATAATACTTGGTAGGACAGAGCATGGCGCAAACATTTGAAATAGCGGTTTTCGAGGGTGACGGCATTGGTCCGGAAATTATGGTGCCTACCGTCAATATCCTCAAGAAAATGGCTGCTGCATCGGCGGACTATGCACTGTCTTTCACAACACATCCTGCAGGGGCCGCCTATTACGCCATATCAGGCGAAAGCTTGCCGCAGGCATCGCTTGATGCTGCGGGGCAGGCTGACGCGATCTTGCTTTCGGCCATGGGTCTGCCTGATGTCCGCTATGCTGATGGGACAGAGATTTCCCCGCAGATTGATCTGCGCAAAGCGTTCAATCTCTTTGCAGGTGTAAGACCGGTCAGGGTTGCTGATGGCCAGCACTCTCCGTTGAAAATACCAAAAGGGCGCGAAATTGATTTTGTGCTGATCAGGGAAAGCACTGAGGGTCTCTTTTACACGCAGGGCAGCGGTGAGGTGAGCGAAACAGAAGCGCGCGAGACCTTGCGGATCACGCGTGATGTTTCGGAAAAATTGTTCCAGTTTGCCTTTAATCTAGCCCAAGACCGCAAAGTGCGGCGCAATGGTCCCGGACGCGTCACTTGTGTCGATAAGGCGAATGTTTTTCGCGCGTTTGCGTTCTTTCGGAGCATCTTTGATGAAACCGCAAAGCGCTTTCCGGACGTGGTCGCGGATCATGCCTATGTGGATGCAACGGCACTTTGGATGGTGCAGAAACCTTGGGATTTTGATGTCTTGGTGACCGAAAACATGTTCGGTGATATCCTGTCTGACCTTGGTGCTGGTCTGATGGGAGGACTTGGTGTGGCCCCTTCTGCAGATATCGGGCTTGAACAAGCGGTGTTTCAGCCGTGTCACGGATCCGCCCCGGATATCGCGGGCCAAGGGAAAGCGAACCCTATCGCGATGATTTTGTCAGGTGCGATGATGCTTGAATGGCTTGGTGTAAAGCATGACATGCTGTCTTTGGCGGCGGATGGGCAACGTATTCGGCAAGCGGTCGAGCGGGTCATGGCTGACGGTGTTGCTGTGACGGCCGACTTGGGTGGCGCTGCAAGTACGATTGATACAGCAGATGCCGTGTTAGCGGCACTAGACCTATGAGCTTGCGGGTTGCCTGCGTTGGTGCCGGATTCTTCAGCCAATTCCATATTGGAAGCTGGAAACGCCTCGCGCAGGTAGACCTCGTTGGCGTTTGCGATGTGGATGTCGGGCGTGCGAAGGCCACTGGCGCGCCAGCCTTTGATGAGCTTAGCAAGATGCTTGCAACGGTGCAGCCTGACGTGTTGGACATTATTCTGCCCCCGCAAGCGCAGGCGGCTGCTATCCACGTAGCAATTGCCGCAAACGTCAGCACCGTTATTTGTCAGAAACCGTTTTGTGTCTCTATGGCGCAAGCACAAGAAATGACCGTTGCTGCGAAGAACGCTGGCGTGACCCTGATCATTCATGAAAATTTTCGCTTTCAGCCGTGGTATCGTTTTATCAAAGCGCGGCTAGACGACGGGCGGATTGGCCGCGTCTTGCAGGCGACGTTTCGATTGCGCCCCGGTGACGGGCAGGGGCCAGATGCGTACCTTGATCGCCAACCCTACTTTCGCGAAATGCCAAGGCTGCTGATCCATGAAACGGGTGTCCACTACATTGATGTGTTCCGCTATCTCTTTGGTGCAGCGACCCATGTCTACGCTGATTTGCATCGAGAGAACCCCGTGATTGCGGGCGAAGATGCGGGCATTGTGCATTTCCAACATGAAACTGGTGTGCGTGCCGTGTTGGACGGCAATCGCTGCCTTGATCATGCGGCTGACAATACCCGCAGAACCATGGGCGAGGGGTTGTTCGAAGGCACGAAAGGCACGCTGCGGCTGACCGGGGACGGTGCCGTTTCATTCCGCGCCTTCGGTGAGACCAAGGAGCAGGTCTTGCTGGAACCCGATACCCATGAGGGGTTTGGCGGTGATTGTACGCATGCGCTTCAAGAACATGTGGTGGCGGCGATGACGGGCGACTTGCTGATTGAAAACCTTGCCGAAGACTACCTCAATATCATTGCGATAGAGCAGGCAATCTACCTGTCGGCGCAAACGCACCAGAGGGTGGAGTTGTAGATGCTGCCTTCCAACCAACCCAAGCCAAAGAACAACACCGAAATTGCGGTTGAGAAATTACGCGGGCTGATCTTTTCCGGCGAACTGCCTGCAGGCTCCAACCATCTTGAAACGGAACTGGCCGTTCGGCTGGGCATGTCACGCACGCCTGTGCGCGAGGCCGCTTTGATGCTGGAAGCACAAGGTTTGCTCGAAGTGCGTGCGCGCAAAGGTGTGCGGATTTTGCCCGTGTCTGTGCAGGACATGGAAGAAATTTACGATGTCTTGACCGCACTTGAGAGCATGGCGGCAGGCCAAGCAGCAAATGCCGGGCTCGATCATAGTGCTCTCGCCGGTCTTGAGGCGGCGATTGCCGATATGGAAACAGCACTTGATCAAGGAAATCGCGAGGATTGGGCAGAGGCTGATGATCGCTTTCATACAGAATTGGTGCGGCTGAGCGGCAATTCACGGATGATTGCGATTGTGGCTTTGATGGCTGATCAGGTACGGCGTGCGCGGGCGATAACGCTGTATCTGCGCCCACTTCCCGTTAAGTCCAACGAAGATCACCGGCAGGTGCTTGATGCGATTTCCGCTGGCGATGCCGAAACTGCGCGCGATATTCACAAGGCGCACCGAGACGCAGCTAAATCGACCCTTGTCGCGTTATTGAAACAAAACCGACTGCATATGCTTTGAGGTGTCGCAGAGGCAAATCCCCATCAATCGACTACGCAAAAAACAGAAATAGCAGTCCCATTAACGCTCGTTCGTCCAAAACTTTGGTGGTTTGCGAATGCCATAAGCACAAGTTTGATAACAGATAATATATTAATTTAGTCTAATTATATCAATAAGGGACATACCCAATAATAAGCGCTGACATATTCATGGGCCACTGCATGCGTCTTGTCTTTATGGTCGCGCGCTAAGAAACGCACCACCGGACGGCGAAAAGGAAACATCATGATCATACGCGGTATCTTGGCGATCGCTGTAACAGCGGCGATTGCTTTCTTGCTGGCGGGCATGTTCCTTTATCCATCAAACGATGCGGACACGCCTGACAGAACGGCAACGGCTTCGCGCGTCGATCAAGACCTGCCGGCTTCATTGGAAAACTCGGCACCTTTGCAGCAATATGATTTTCCGGAGTACGGATTTTCCGTGATGGCGCCTGAGGATTGGCGTGTGATGGATGACCAAGAGTTACGCAATATCATCGAGGAAGATGGCGATGAGTTTAATGCGGATGAAATGATCATCGGTCTCACGCCTGCACAGCCAGGAGGTGCAGAAAATGCCGTTGTCCAGATTATGACGATGCAAGAACCGATGGATGATATGGCCCTTTCCGCACTTAACACGATGTCCTTGGTCTTTTCGGGTGCCGATTGGTTCCGATTGGGGAGTTGGACTGGCAAAGAATGGACGCGGGTCACGACATCACCCTTTGCGCATGACGTTGGTGGATACGCTGCAGCGACGATGGGCATGCATGTGAAGCAACAAACCCAAGACAATGGGTCCAACGAATATGAGATGCTTTTGACAATGATCGAATTGCCACGAGAAGCGATCAGTTTGGGAACTGTCTTGTTGGACGATGCATTCCGCAACGCGGAAGCCAAGCAAATCATCGACTCATTTACGGTGACATTAAACGACTGATAGTTTGATCGATGTAGGCCATCCAGTTACCGGATCAATTCTGCTAATTTCTTGAATTCCGGCTGATTTTTGGCAAATTCGCAACCGCATCCCGGTCCGCTGGCGTGAAACGCGCACCCTGCTCAATGTTGGAAATTGCAAGAATTAGACCAACTTTGTCTAGTAACCCTGACACGACAGGCATACTTACCCGTTGAAAGACGCGGGTTTGGCGCATCGTGGCCCATCCGCTGATGGTTGCGAAGGACTGTCCGATGACACAAGACCAAGACCCTGATTTGACTGGCAAGCTCACGTTCGATGGCGACAAAGGTGCTGGGCGCTCGAAATGGATTGCGGGCCTTTTGGCGCTCCTCTTGATCGGTTGGATGGGCAGCGGTTACATCATTCCCGCCGAAGCATCCGAAGATGAGGTCGCAGAAGAAAAACAGTCCGGTGCGGTTGTGGTGGCGGTGATGCCCTCGCAAGCACAGGACGTGCAGTTAGTTCTGCGTGCCGAGGGGCAGTCTGAGCCTGATCGCGCGACCGGCATTCAGGCCGAAGCGTCTGGCCAGGTAGTATCTGTCTTGGTTGCACGCGGTGATCTTGTCGCGGCAGGCCAGGAAATCGGTCGCCTTGATGCTACGACACTAGAAGCACAAGTCTTGCAGGCAAAAACCCAGCAGGAACAGGCGACGCGTGACCTTAATAATGCGATTGCCTTGCAAAATCGCGGTGTCGCGACCGAAGATCGCGTGAGCCAAGCCCGGGCTGCCAAAGCGGCCGCCGATGCCGCCATTACATCGGCGCAAGAGCAGCTTGAGAATACGATTATCGGTGCGCCTTTTGCGGGGCGGTTGAATGATTTGACATTGGACGAAGGCGAATTTGTCGACGCTGGGGATGTGGTCGCCGAGGTTCTCGACAATGATCCGCTGACTGTCGTCATTCAGGTGCCGCAACAAGCACTGTCACGGATCACGACCGATCAATATGCTGACGTGCAGTTCATTACCGGAGAACAACACACCGGAGTTGTGAAATTCATAGGTGGCAATGCGGATCAACAGACCCGAACGTTCCGCGTCGAGATCTCTGTCGATAATCCCGAAAGCGTCATGCCAGCGGGTCTGAGCGCACGCGTCACATTGCCGACCGGTAATGCACGCGGTCACTTTATTTCGCCGGCAATTCTGTCGCTAGGGACCAACGGTGATTTGGGTATCAAAACCGTGAATGATGACAACACTGTTGCATTTGCACCAGTATCAATTGTCCGCGCGCAAACGGATGGCATATGGGTCACTGGACTGCCTGAAAAGGCCAGCATCATCACGGTGGGGCAAGGGTTCGTGAATGCGGGTGATATCGTTGATCCGCGCGTTGTCGAGCCAGAGCAAGTCGCGGATGTGTCACAATGAACGCGCTGATCGACGCCGCATTCAACCGCAGCAAAGTTGTCCAGCTTATGCTCGTTTTCTTGCTGATGATCGGCACGTTGTCCTACATCTCGATCCCAAAAGAGAGTAACCCCGAAATCCCTATTCCTGTTGTCTATGTGTCAGCCTCTGTTGATGGGATATCGCCGCAGGATTCAGAAGATGTGTTGCTAGGCCCGCTTGAGACCGAGTTCGCTTCGTTGACCGGTTTGAAAACGATGACGGCGACTGCAAGTGAAGGGCGCGGCAGTGTTCAGCTTGATTTCGAACCGGGCTTTGACTCCGATGAAGCCTTGGACAAAGTTCGCGAAGGGGCGGACAAGGTTGAAAATGATCTGCCCTCGGATGCCACGGTTGTCGTCACGGAAATCAACACCGCACTCTTCCCGATCCTGACGGTCATTCTGTCTGGTCCAGTGCCAGAGAGGACGCTGAACGGTCTTGCCGAAAGCCTCCAAGATGACATCGAAGCGCTGAGTGGCGTTCTTGAGGTGGATGTAGGCGGTAAGCGCACTGAACTCCTTGAGGTTCTGATCGATCCGACCGTCTTTGAAACGTATAATATTACCTTCGACGAACTGATCTCTTCGATCACCAACAATAACCAGCTTATCGCAGCAGGCGCGATTGAGAGCGAAGCAGGGCGGTTGGTCCTGAAGGTCCCCGGTCTGATTGAGAACCTCGAAGACGTGATGGATCTGCCGGTTCTGGTGCGTGGACAAACAGTTGTGACCTTCGCGGATGTCGCCACGATCCGCCGGACATTCGAAGACCCAACGGGTTTTGCCCGGATTGATGGCCAGCCAGCTCTTGCCTTGGAAATCAAGAAACGCGTCGGTGCAAATATCATCGAGACCGTGGAAGAAGTGCGCGCTGTTGTTGAAACCGCACAAGCGGCATGGCCTGAAAGCGTGCAAGTCCGCTACACGCTGGATGAAAGCGAAACTGTCAAAACGATGCTTTCTGATCTTGAGGCAAATGTCATTGCGGCCATCATCTTGGTGATGATCGTTGTTGTGTATGCTTTGGGTCTTCGGTCGTCCTTGCTTGTTGGTCTTGCAATACCCGGTGCATTTTTGACAGGCGTCGCAGCGCTTTATTTCCTTGGCTATACGATGAATATCGTCGTCCTGTTCTCGCTTATCCTTGTTGTTGGGATGCTGGTGGATGGAGCAATCGTGACCGTGGAATTGGCGGACCGCTATTTGCACGAAGGCCAGCCACCTAAAGAGGCCTACGCGCGTGCGGCCAAACGTATGGCTTGGCCGATCATCGCATCCACGGCCACAACGCTTTGCGTATTTTTCCCGCTTCTGTTCTGGACAGGTGTTGTTGGCGAATTCATGAAGTTCCTACCGATTACGGTGATTTTCACGCTGGCGGCTTCGCTGTTCATGGCGCTGGTGTTTATTCCCGTCGTCGGTGGTTTGATCGGAAAACGACAAGCCCAAACGTCGAAGGCGAAAGCACAGCTTTATGCTGCGGAACATGGTGATCCGCGCAACATGACAGGGTTCATGGGCGGTTATGTGCGCGTCTTGGAGTGGTCAATTCTGCGGCCTTGGACGACACTTAGCTTCGCTGTGATGGCCTTGGTGGCGTCTTTTGTGGCCTATGGAAGCCTTGGCAATGGTTTAACCTTTTTTCCTGAGGTCGAACCTGAATATGCGCAGGTCGAAGTGCGGGCGAAAGACAACTTTTCGGTCTTTGAGCAAGACGCTTTGGTCCGCGCAGTTGAGCGGCGTTTGAGCAATTATGATGAAATCGCGAGCATTTACGCGCGATCAGGTGGGTCCAGCGATAGTGGCGATGTCATCGGCGCGATCCAGCTTGAATTGGCCGAGTGGGATACACGCCGCCCTGTCGCTTTGATCGCAGAGGATATTCGCGCTGATATGGCGCAAATCCCGGGCATCGATGTCCAAGTGCAAACGGATTCCGGCGGACCGGGTGGTGGCAAACCGATCAACCTTGAAGTGGTCGGCAATATAGCGGCAGAGCAAGAGGTCGCAGTTGAACAGATTGTCGCAGAGATGACGCGCCTGGGCGGGTTCATCGATATGGTCGACACACGTGCGAGCCCCGGTGTGGAATGGCAAATCTCGGTTGATCGATCTGAGGCGGCGCGTAGCGGTGCGAACGTGGCGTTGCTGGGACAAGCGGTACAGCTGCTGACACGCGGGATTACCGTTGCCGATTACCGGCCCGAGGATGGCGACGGCGAAGTCGACATCGTGGTGCGGTTCCCGGCCGGAGACCGCACGCTGGCGGAATTGGAAGCTTTGCGCGTGCCAACAAGTGCCGGTCTTGTGCCAATTTCGAACTTTGTCTCATTCAATCCAGCACCCCGCAGCGGCACGATCACGCGGATTGACCAAGAACGGGTCATCACAATTTCCGCTGATGTCGCGCCCGGCATGCTGGCGAATGACCAAACGATTGCGTTGCAAAGTGCAATAGAAAACCTTGATCTGCCCGCCAGTGTTCGCGTGGAATTTGGCGGTGAAGCCGAAGATCAGGCGGAATCTATGGCCTTCTTGATTGGTGCTTTTTTGTCTGCCATCGGTTTGATGTTCGTGATCCTACTGACGCAGTTCAACAGCTTCTGGCAGGCGTTTATCGTGATGTCAGCGATTGTATTTTCGGTTGCAGGTGTTCTGCTGGGGCTGATGGTAACAGGTCGCCCCTTTGGTGTGGTTATGGGTGGGATCGGTGTGATCGCTTTGGCGGGTATCGTGGTCAACAACAACATTGTCTTAATCGATACCTTCAATCAGTTGAAAGCTGACGGGCTGTCTTCATTGGAAGCGGCGCTGCGGACGGGTGCACAGCGTCTGCGTCCTGTGGTGCTTACGTCCGTGACGACAGCGCTCGGTTTGATGCCAATGGTAATTGGCCTCAACATCAACTTTTTCACACGCGAGATCGTCTATGGCGCCCCATCGACCCAGTGGTGGACGGAGTTATCCAGCGCGATTGCAGGCGGGCTGGTCGTTGCCACTGTGCTTACGTTGTTGGTCACGCCTGCAATGTTGATGTTGGGCGAGCGTCGGGCGAAGCGGTTTGAAACCGGGCCGGGGCTCGTTCCAGCGGAGTAAGCTAGCCTGTCAGGATTTGTGCCGCGGCGTGTTCAGAGGCCGCGAGCGCACCTTCAATCAACCCGCCATTGTCAGGTGCCATTTCAGTGACAGCAAACATCAGCTTGCCTTGCCAGATGTCACGTACGGCAGACGGCATCATGTAAGGTGGGTGTCCGGGTGGCGGCGTCGCGTCGGCTTTTGTTGCAGTCAGTTGTGTTCGCGACCCGTCTTCTAGCTTTGTTGCGATTGGCCTGCGCGCTGCGGGTCCAAAGAGGCCAGCGAGTTGGTCAATCATTGCCGGCACTAACGCGTCGCCAGCCTGCACGCGCGCATCAGCGGGCAACCCCACAAAGCCAAAGAGTGCGCCATAGCTTCCATCCTCGGGACTTGCATCGTGGATCTCCGCCATTGGCCCCCGTCTGCTGCTGGCATCACCTGATAGCTTATCATCGCGCCAGAATGGTGTGGGGTAGACCGCGACGAATTTGGCATGTGCGCCCATCCATGTCGGGATCGCTTGCATCGCAGACAGCGCGTTTTTCGACAGCGCGGGGGTAAAGCTGATGTCTGTAATCAAGCGGGGCGGTAAGCAAAGCACGATCCGGTCTGCTGTGATCGTTTGACCATCAGCAAGCGTGGCTTTGGGAGTGTCCTCGATAGATATGGCGGCATTGCCGGTGTGAACTCTCGCGGTGTCGAGCCGTGCAGCCAGTGCATCCGTCAAAGCGCTTGATCCACCTGCGATGCGCAGTGAACCGGCCATCGACATGAACCCAGCGTTGCGCGCAACTTCACCGGTGTGGTGTTCATACAGTTGGTCGCCCACACTCCATTGTTCAAACAAATGCAGGTTCAGGTCAGACACGAGTTGCGCCACGCGGTCCTGGCCGTCCCAGACCCATGACGGGCCTAGATCAAATTTTGCGCTGTCGACATCAAGTGATTTGATCCGACCTCCGAGCCGCATGCGCGCCTCGACTAGCTGATAGTCGTGCCCTGCCTGCGCTAGCCGGTATGCAAGTGACAGGCCGGACAAGCCGCCGCCAATGATCAATGTTTGGGTGTGCATGTGGCGACCGATCGTGTTGGGTTCAGTCCGCCATAAAGGATGGGCGCAGCCAAGGGTAGGCCGCGCCCAAGTGTTTTACTTCACATCAAAGCGATCAAGGTCCATCACCTTGGACCAAGCTGCCACGAAGTCATTTGTGAATTTCGCGCCAGCATCGTTTTGTGCATAGACTTCTGCCAGCGCTCGCAATTGCGAGTTGGAGCCAAAGACAAGATCGACCCGCGTGCCGGTATATTTGACTTCGCCAGTGGCGCGGTCGCGACCTTCATAGGTGTCGTCGCTTGCTGGCGTCCACTCGATCCCCATATCGACGAGAGTCGTGAAGAAATCGTTGGTCAATGTGTCCTTCTTGTCGGTGAACACACCATGCTTGGACCCGTCAGTATTGGCACCCAGCATCCGCAGACCACCAACCAGCACAGTCATTTCCGGCGCGGAAAGCGTCAGCAATTGTGCGCGGTCAACCAATAGCTTTTCAGCGGGCACGGTGTAGTCGGCCTGCAGGTAGTTGCGGAAACCGTCTGCCGTTGGCTCTAGCGGCTCAAAGCTTTCGGCGTCTGTTTGCTCTTCTGTCGCGTCCATGCGACCCGGCGTGAATGGCACGTCGATATCGTGACCACCGTTCTTGGCCGCCTTTTCTACCGCGGCACAGCCACCCAGCACGATCAGATCAGCAAGCGATACTTTCTTAGCCCCTGTTTGACCCTCGTTGAATGCTGTTTGGATCATGGTCAGTGTCGAAAGAACCAAGCCAAGTTTCGCAGGCTCGTTGACCTCCCAATCCTTCTGTGGGGCCAGACGGATGCGCGCGCCATTGGCACCGCCCCGCTTATC
This sequence comes from uncultured Paracoccaceae bacterium, assembly GCA_947488605.1. Lineage (GTDB taxonomy): Bacteria > Pseudomonadota > Alphaproteobacteria > Rhodobacterales > Rhodobacteraceae > Yoonia. The sequence continues at coordinate 157,355 of CANKZJ010000005.1, forward strand.
AGACCCACGGAAGGTTGAGGCAGACGCCCACGCCACAGACACCAGATCAGCATTTGCAAGACCGGCGTTCAAGATCTCTTCTTTGAGCGCTGCGATATCCGCATCATCGATCAGGTCGTGATCAACGGCGGGGATCGGGTCTTGCCAGATCAGGTCTTCTGCGGGCACTTCGTCACCCAAATACAGAACCTTTGGTCCCATATCGCGGTGGGTCAGTTTGAACCACGCGCGGGCATAGGCATCTGCAAAGACCTCTGGGTTTTCCAGATAATGCTTGGAAATCCGTGCATACTCTGGGTCCAGCTTCATTGCCATGTCTGCTGTTGTCATCATGGGTGCATGGGCGCGGGAGGCATCGTGTGCGTCTGGCACAGCGTCACCCATGGCACCACCTGCGGGATGCCATTGGTTGGCACCTGCGGGGCTTTTGCCCAGCTCCCAGTCGTTGTTCAAAAGCGTCTCAAGATAGCTCATGTCCCACGTGATTGGTGTTGAAGTCCAAGCGCCTTCGATGCCGCTCGTCGTGGTGTGCACGCCCTTGCCGCTCTCAAAGCCGTTCTTCCAGCCAAGGCCCATTTGCTCAATTGGTGCAGCTTCTGGTTCAGGCCCCATTAGGTTTGGATCGCCAGCGCCATGGGCTTTGCCGAATGTGTGACCACCGGCAACCAACGCCACGGTCTCTTCATCATTCATTGCCATACGGGCAAAAGTCTCACGCACGTCGCGGGCTGATGCGAGCGGATCAGGGTTGCCGTTTGGCCCCTCTGGATTGACGTAGATCAGGCCCATCTGCACAGCGGCAAGCGGGTTTTCCAACTCGCGGTCGCCAGAATAGCGGCTGTTTGGTTTGTCAGATGTTGCAAGCCATTCTTCTTCGCGGCCCCAGTAGACGTCTTCTTCTGGTTCCCACGTATCGGCGCGGCCACCGGCAAAGCCGTACATTTCAAGGCCCATGGATTCCATCGCGCAATTACCGCACAAAACGAATAGGTCAGCCCAAGAAATTTGGTTGCCGTATTTTTGCTTAATTGGCCAAAGCAGGCGACGCCCTTTGTCGAGGTTTCCGTTGTCAGGCCAGCTGTTGAGTGGCGCGAAACGCTGCTGACCAGAGCCTGCACCACCACGGCCATCTGCCGTGCGGTATGTTCCTGCGGCGTGCCATGCAAGGCGGATGAAAAACGGGCCATAGTGCCCGTAATCCGCAGGCCACCAATCCTGGCTGTCGGTCATCAGCGCATGCAAGTCGGCTTTCAGCGCTTTGAGGTCCAGCTTTTTGAACTCTTCCGCATAGTCAAAGTCGAGGCCCATCGGATCAGATGCAGGTGCGTTCTGATGTAGGATTTTCAGGTTCAACTGGTTTGGCCACCAATCTTTGTTCCCGCGGACGCTGTGTGTTGTTTGCAGTGCTGCCCCATGCATGACTGGGCATTTTCCGGCGTCGTTACCGTCCATTTGTATTCTCCGATGTTGGTTGCGTGACTTGCGCGACGTTATTGTAGAAAAGTTGCGCTTAGAATCATTCTAGCATGGTCTCATCATTGGTTTAAGTTGCATTTTTTGATGGGTATCATAATTTCAAATTATGAAGAATCTTACGCTGAAGCAGTTACGTTATTTCGAAGCATTGGCGCGTCATGGTCATTTCGGCCGCGCAGCGGATGCCTGTGCAATATCGCAACCTGCCTTGTCTGTGCAAATTAAGGAGTTGGAACAGAGCCTTGGTACGCCGTTGTTTGAACGCGGGCCGCGGCATGTGCGTCTGACGGCTTTCGGTGAAGACTGGGCCTTGCGTGTCCGTGATATTCTGCGCGCTGTTGATGAGCTGGGCGAGATGGCGCGTGCTGCACAAATCGGATTGGTTGGCCGCCTGCGGATCGGGGTGATTCCGACGATTGCACCCTATTTGCTGCCCGGACTGATTAGCCACCTCGCGCGCGCGCATGCGGAGTTGGACGTTCATATTCGTGAGACCGTGACCCCGAAGTTGATCGAAGAACTGCGCGACGGTCAGATAGACACGGCGATTGTCGCGTTGCCACTGCTTGAACCGGGGTTTGAAGAAGTTGCGCTTTTTGATGAAAGCCTCGTGCTGGTCCGCCCGCAGCAAGATGCGGACCACCCTGTGCCAAGCCCGGATATGCTGCGCGATATGCGCTTGTTGATGCTGGAGGAAGGGCACTGCTTTCGCGATCAAGCCCTGTCATTTTGTAACCTGCAATCAGCCTCGCCACGCGAAGGGCTGGATGGCAGTTCATTGTCGACATTGGTGCAGATGGTGGGTGCGGGCATTGGTGTGACCCTCATCCCCGAAATGGCCGTGAAGGTTGAGGTTCGGTCGGCGCCGGTGTGTGTGGGGCGCTTTGCAGAGCCACAACCCAAACGCACTGTCGGTATGATTTGGCGCAAAACTAATCCGTTGGCGGGGCAGTTACGTCAAATTGCTGATATTGTGCAGCAGGTGGGTGCCGATTTGCCGGGTTAGTGGTAGCTGTCGAGCAATGTGCCAAGAAGCGGATTTGGGAATTTCCGAGCGGCGGTAACCGCGTGAAAACTCTCGCTGAGGCCCAGTTGATGTTGTGATTCCACAAGCATGCCCGTTTGCAGTTCGTTTTGGACAGCAATAGGCGGCAGCACCGCCAATCCGATATCTTCGCGTGCAAGTAGCCGCATCAGAGCCATGTCATCCACCTCGGCGGCGATGGTAGGCGTAATGCTGTGCCGGGCGCAAAGCCTGTCAAACCCGGCCCGCACGGGCGTGTCTTCTGTTGGAACGATCATGGGGTTTTCTCGCAAAAGTGCCGCCAAATTTTTTTCACCTGCTAACCTTTGCGGTGTCCCAACAAGTGAGACCGTTTGTTCCGAGATCGGCTGTGCTGTGAAGTTCGACATCGCATCATGCGCAGGCACGCGGTTGGTCAAGATCACATCGAGGCTGAGTGTCTCGAGGCTTTGCAGCAGTTCAACCAAAGTGCCAGACCTCAGGACAAGCTCAACATCGGGCTTGCCCAGCAAAGGACGCAGGAATTCGATCTGGAAGTTCCGCGACAGCGTGGCGAGCGCGCCTACGCGCAAAACCTGCCTTGGTCGCCCCTGTTGGCTGAGCGTTCCAAGAAGATCTTTGCCTGCATCAAAAATCGTATCGGCATAGTCTAACGTGATCCGCCCGGCTTCTGTCAGATGCAGTTGCCGTCCGCGCCTTTCAAAAAGCGCGTGACCCAAGCGATCCTCTAGTTTTCGGATTTGCACAGAGAGCGCGGATTGGGACAAGTTCAACTTGCCCGCCGTCCGCGTCAGATTGCCGTCATGGGCCACGGCCCAGAAATAGCGCAGGTGGTTGTAATTCATATCTGCCATACCGTTCGTTTTAAGTGAACGATATGTATCAAACAATGTATTTTTTATCTTGAACGGGTGACGCTATCTCGTTTCAAAGAAATCCATGCGACGGAGACCATCATGCTGCTCAACGCTTTGCCTTTACTGGCGCCCTTCATTCTACTCGCGGCTGCCTTTGCACCCCGCTTTATGGAAGGTGTCACTGTTCAGAAAGGTGCGAAGTTTGCCGAATTTGCAACTTTGGGCACGATAGCTGTCGCTGTTCTATCGGCCATCGTTCTGGGTGTGAATGGCAGTGGTGATAGCTTTCTGATTGGCTTGTTTGGGTTTGGTTTGTCGGTACGGCTCGATATTGTGAGCGTCGTGATGTTGCTCTTGGTCACCTTCATTGGCTGGGTCGTGGTCCGTTACGCGCGGACCTACCTTGATGGTGAAGACCGGCAAGACGCGTTCACGTTCTGGCTGCTTGCCACGCTTTCAGCGGTCTTGTTGCTGATCCAGTCGGGCAACGTCACCCAATTTGTCGGCGCTTGGATCGCCACGAGCATGTGTCTGCACAAGTTATTGCTCTTTTATCCTGACCGGGTAGCTGCACAGCGGGCCGCGCATAAGAAATTTATCATGGCCCGGATTGGTGATGTTGCCGTGATCGGTGCAGCCGTTCTTCTTGTTGCCAGTTATGGTACGACACAGATTTCCGCGATGTTGGATCAAGCCGCGCAGGGCGTTGGTGGTGGCCTCGCCTTAGCGGCTGCCGGATTTATCGCGCTGGCTGCTATTTTGAAATCCGCACAGTTCCCGACACACGGTTGGTTGACCGAAGTCATGGAGGCGCCGACCCCTGTGTCTGCACTGCTCCATGCGGGTGTTGTGAACGCGGGCGGGTTTGCTTTGATCCGCTTTGCGGATGTGATGTTACTGTCGCCACTGGTTATGGCGATCCTTGTGATGGTGGGCGGGTTTACCGCGCTTTTTGCGGGCTTGGTCATGTTGACCCAGCCGACAGTGAAAGCGTCACTTGCGTGGTCCACCATCGCACAGATGGGTTTCATGATTTTGCAATGCGGTTTGGCTCTGTTCCCGCTGGCGCTTTTGCACATCGTGGCGCACTCGCTTTATAAGGCGCATGCGTTCTTATCGGCGGGCGGCGCTGTCGAGCGTATCGTCGCCATCCGCAAGCCGGGGCCCGTTGCTGTGCCTGATATGCGTGCCGTTACCCGTGCATTTGTTGTGGCCCTCGCGATCTACGGCATTGTTTATGCGATCCTTGGTCTGGGCTTTGATTTCGGTGGTAAGTCGCCGCAAGCCGTGGCCTTGGGTGCGATCCTGATTTTCGGTGTGGCTTACCTCTTGGCGCAAGGCTTTGCAGATGAAGCGCCACAAGCGCTGACGCAGCGGACCGCGGCCTACGCAGGCACGGTGACGGTCAGCTACCTTGTTCTACAGCGCGCATCCGAATGGCTGACCGCAGGCACGTTGCCTGCAACACCTGAGGCTGGCGCGTTGGAATGGGCCTTGATTATCCTCGCGCTGATCAGCTTTGGCCTCGTGGCCCTCGCGCAAGCCACGTTGCCTTTGTGGTCGTACCATCCCGCCGCACAGGGTCTCCGGGTTCACTTGTCGAACGGACTTTACATCAATGCAGTTTCAGACCGCCTGATGGGCGGCTGGTCACGCAAACCATCCAACAAAGGAGCGGCACAATGAAGGCTGATATGTTCTCTGGCTATGCAGGCGTGCATTTGGAAATCATCGCTAAGGCCGACGCAGCCGGTCGCGCCATTCCACCGCTTTGGCCACTGTCGTCATCGGTCGCAGTGAACCCGTTTCTAGGACAGACCGAACAGACTTTGCCCCAAGTTGCCGCACTTCTTGACCGTGTGGCCGGGACCGCCGTCACGATGCCGCGCAGTTGGTACAACGACAAAATCAGCGACGGCACGATTACCGATGCTGACCTGAAGGCCGCTCTAGCCGAGTTTCCTGCAGCTGCCGAAAACACCAATGCGCTCAAGACGCTCGCAACAGGTAACACGCCAGCGACGGTTGCACTTCCAACGGTTGCTGATCTCGCCGCAGACGTATCAGGCATTGATTGGCCTGGGATCGTCGAAGAGCGTTTTGGTGTTTGGGCTGCAAGCTACTTTGATGCGGGCCAAGCACTCTGGCAGCACAAACCCGGGCGTGAAGCCTTTGAGGCATGGCGGGATTTTGCAAGCCAAGATTTGACGGCCGAGATTGCAGGGCTGAGCGGGTTTGGTGCTTTGGTCGCAAGTGCGCCTGCACAAACACGCAGTTCGTTGATTGCGGCGAGTGATGCCTTGGGATTGACTGCGGAAGCATCCGAAACCTATTTCCATCAGCTGCTTTTGGGTCTTGGTGGTTGGTCACAGGTTGCGAGATACCGGTTGTGGCAAGCAGAACTCGCAGAAGATACCGACGTAACACTAACGGATGTCCTAACAATTCGGCTGATTTGGGAGCAGGCGCTTTATCAGCAATATGCGTCCGAGATCGAAGCGAAGTGGGCAGAGGTACGCAAGGCGCATGAGGCACCAGTTGCCCCCAATACGGATCAATTGATCGATGCAGCCTTGCAGGCAGCAGCGGAGTTTGCCGGGCAACGGACCTTGGCCGCGACATTGAGTGCACCGTCTGAAACGCCAACAGATGCCAGACCCGCGGTGCAGGCCGCATTCTGCATTGATGTGCGGTCCGAAGTGTTCCGGCGCGCGCTTGAGAGTGTTGATCCAAGCATTCAAACACTTGGCTTTGCAGGATTCTTTGGCCTCACGGCGTCTCATCAGGGGTTTGCGTCTGATGTCCATGAGAAGCGCTTGCCGGTGTTGCTGAACCACGGTGTGACCAGCAAAGTCGCAGGCAACAACGCGACTGCTGATCAAAACGCGCGCTTTGCTGCACGTGCTGGTCGGGCTTGGGGCCGCTTTAAACTGGCTGCAGTATCTTCGTTTGCATTTGTTGAGGCCACTGGCCCCATTTATGTAGGCAAGCTGTTGCGCGATGCGCTGGGCATGGATGCTGCAAAGGCACCGGATAGTCAGCCACCCGTTCTGGACGAGAGCTTTGGATTAGCGGATCGGATTGGTGCTGCGACAGGTATCTTGGGTGCGATGTCGTTGACGGATAATTTTGCGCCGCTCGTACTGCTCTTTGGACATGGTGCGAATGTTGTGAACAATCCTCACGCCAGCGCGCTGCACTGTGGGGCATGCGGGGGATACACGGGTGAGGTGAATGCGCGGCTATTGGCGGGCATTCTGAACGATAAGGATGTGCGCAAAGGACTGGTCGATAACGGGATATCAATTCCTGATGACACGCTTTTTGTCGGTGGCTTGCACGACACGACAAAAGACGAGGTCACGATCTACGACGCCGATTTCCCCGGTCACGGCCACAAGTCGCATCTGGCGACGGCACGGGGCTGGTTGTCATCTGCGGGCAGACTTGCGCGGACTGAACGTGCATTGCGTTTGCCGCGGGCCGAAAATGGTGGTGATGTTGCCAGCCGTAGTCGCGATTGGGCGGAAACCCGGCCGGAATGGGCGCTTGCGGGCTGCAAAGCCTTCATCGCGGCACCACGGTCGCGGACCAAGAACAAGGGTCTTGAGGGTCGCGCGTTCTTGCATGACTACAACTGGGAAAAAGACGATGGATTTGGCGTTCTTGAACTGATCCTGACCGCACCTGTTGTTGTCGCGAGTTGGATCAGCCTGCAATACTACGGGTCCGTTGTGGCACCGCAGGTCTTTGGGGCGGGCAACAAGCTTTTGCATAATGTCACGGGCGGTATTGGCGTCGTCGAAGGGAATGGAGGCGCATTGCGGGGTGGTTTGCCTTGGCAGTCAGTTCATGATGGAAACACATACGCACACGATCCGTTGCGTCTGTCAGTGTGTGTAGAAGCGCCCGAAGAAGCGATTACAGCTATCCTTGAAAAACACCCCAATGTACGCGCATTGTTTGATAACAAATGGCTGCATCTTTTCGCACTGGATGCCAACGGTGCGATGGTTTCGCGCTACAAAGGTGATCTCACGTGGGTCGCTGAGCCTGTGCCTACGCCCGAGGTATCGAAAGACCTCGCTGCTTAAGCAAGGATACCAATGACCTAGTTCGCTGCGCGTGGCATTTTCGCGCGGCGATTTAGGTCTTATTAACCATTGGTTTCAAAGCTTTGCGTTTGCGGAGAATAATTTTTCGCAGGTAACGGTTGGTTCACCCTTCATCTTTATCCCTCACGTCAGAAGTGGTGGCACTGGATGAAGGATATAATGATGACTAAAATGAAAAAGCTGTCTCTGGCTCTCGCAGCACTGGCGATTTCCGGGACACTTTCGGGGCCTGTATCTGCGCTGAGCAATACAGATGTGCAGCAAATTAGGAACTATGTTGAAAGCGGTGATGATGAAGGTTTGCGCGCATTCCTTCTACAAAATCTACCGGTTTTGGATGGTAGCCCTCTGGCCGTCATGTTGCGCGAATATATTCAAACACCCCCAGAAGAAACGATCTTTGTAAGCCTTGGTTTCCAAAGCTCAATGCCAGAGGCATTGCGCGATATCGTGGAACAAACAAAGACGGATTCGTCCTTGTACTAAGCGAACGATTTCGCCTGTTTCCTGAATTGGGGGCAGGCCAGTAATCAAAAAATCGTTGAAAGTGATGAACGGGCACCATGAATTGGGCTAGCCCTGAGGAGGACCAGAATGGTCCAGCAAAAACAACCAAAACTCACCCTCGTGATTGACCCCCGCTTTAGCGGGGGAACATCATCTGCTGTTGCGATGGAAATCCATACGCTCGCCCCGATATGCGACCTGTCAGTGGTTGCCATATCGTCGAAGTTGTTCAAAGGGCAGAACGTACATCCATTGATCCAGCAGGCATGTGACGAAACGAATACGCCATTGTGTTGGGATCCCGACGTTGTTTCGTCGGAATTGATTACGCTGCACAATCCAAGTTTTTTAAAGTTTGACGAACGTCTGACGACACGTCTTGTCTGCGACCGGTTATTTGTGGTCTGCCATGAGAACTTTCTGCGTCCTGACGGGCCAGAAGGATTTGATGTCGCGCATTGCCTGTCGTTGATCGCACAGCAAACCCTTGCCCGGCAAAAATTCCTTGCACCAATTTCGGGGTGGAATCGAAAATGCGTTGACGATTGGGTGTCAGACAACCCATGCACTTGGGCTATTGCACCTGTTGACTGGACGAACATTTGCGATTTTGAATACGTGTCATCCATCACTAACCCGCGTGATCGAAGGGGGCGGCATTCCCGGCCCGGCGCAGAGAAGTTTCCACCCCTATACGACTTGATGGTTAGTTTTCCGCAGCATTGCGAAACAGTCCGTATTCTAGGTGCCGATAGCCTGATGGTTGGGCAGCATCCAGCGCATTGGCAATTGCTGCCGTTCGGTGCTGAGGACGTTGCGACGTTCCTGCGCACTATCGACTTTTTCATCTACTACACACACCCATTTTGGCAGGAAAGTTTTGGCAGGGTCATTGCCGAAGCCATGGCTGCCGGGAAAGTCGTGATCACCAACGATGCAACAGGTGCGACTTTTGGCGAGGGCGTGATCACTGCCGCGCCACATGAGATTGACGCAATTGTTAGTGGAATGGTTGCCAACCCGACCCTGTACCAGGATCAAGTCAAAAAGGGACAACAATCCCTGACGAAATTCAGCGGTACGGCGTTTCAGGATCGTTTCCAAAGTCTCGTGAAAGAGACGAAACCTTTCAAAAATTTGCCAACTGAATCGGAGAAACTCTATGCTTTTTTGTGAAACGGGCGGAACAGAAATGTCCGATTTCGACACTCTGGCCGTGTTCGCGTCACAGGCGCGCGCGCACGGCTTACCCGTTGTCATCAGCGAACGGAGCATTCCACCTGGACTTCGGGCGGCGCATCAATTTGATGCAGCGCCCTTCATTGCAAGCAAAGGCCCTGAAGAGGGTGACCGCATCATTTTGTTGGGCGCGCAGGATCTAGATCAGCCACGCGCAAATGATCTACAGCAGTTGGCCGCTGGTAAAATTATGCCTAGCACTGCGTTTGGCGTCTTCCCATCACGTCAGGCCGAAATTAGCGTCGCATCGCGGCTGGCGTATGCCCTGAATGAAAAACCTGTGATTGCATTGCCAAACCAAATTTCTGACTTTCCCAATGCCGACCTGCCTATTTTCAGCGCTCCTCCCAGAGCGAACCTTCGCGAAAAACCAACCTTAGGCCTATTCTTTCCAGATCTGTCATGCCCTGACGCGAGGGCATCAATTAAGCGTCTTCGTTTGTGTCGGCGCTTTAGTACGGAGATTGTGACCAATGGAACGGAAAAGAAAAATTGGATCGATTTAGATGGCTATGATGTCCCGGTTTGGCATTTGGGTGAGATGCTCCCTCGCGCCTTGGCGGCCCGGTTTGATATAGCGGTTTTCTTTTCCGAACCGATTGCGTGGCCGCGTTTTCAAATGCTGTTCGCAAATTTGGTCGGGCAGGGGGCCGCTTGCGTCGATGCGACAAGCCGGCGTTCTTGGCAGAATGGCATTTCAGAGGTTATTTCTGGGCCCACTCGTCTGTCTGATCTGAATGATTGGTTACAAGAGGCAATTCTTCCAAACCTTACTGAAATCAAACAGAGTTTAAGCATCTCGGCAATTTGTGAGAGTTTCAAACTTCCAGAAACTCTACGAGAATTTCAAACGATGCAGCCCAAAGTCAGGCGCAATAAGAAACCGGAAAAACCATCCGTTCTCTTTGTGCCTACGAACGGTGTGGGCTTAGGACATGCAAAGCGTTGTAGCCTTGTCGCAGACGCGATGCGCAAAGATACAAGATCGCAATTTGCCGCCTTCCCCTCTTGTATCGGCATGTTGACCGCGTCTGGATTTGATACAATGCCCTTGGTTAGTCGGACTAGACATCGCGCAAGTCACGACAACGACCTTGTCAATTTCTCACGGCTGTCGGCTGCGGCGCAGAATGCGGCTGTGACTGTCTTTGACGGCGGCTATGTCTTTGACAGTGTCATGCGTGCGGCAGCAGATAATGACCGCCCAAGCATCTGGATCCGCCGTGGGCTTTGGCAGGATGGGCAAAATAATCAAGTAGCGCTGGATCGACAAAAAACGTTCTCGCGGATCGTTGTCCCCACAGAGGCATTTGACGAGCTGAACGCACCCAATGAGACATCAGATCACATCTTTCAGGTTGGTCCAATTGTGCAATGCCACAGTTGGGAAACGTCGCAACGCGAGACGCTGCGAGAAAGTCTGCAACATGAAATTGGTCTTGAAGGTAAGACTCTGGTCGTATCGATGCTGGGTGGCGGTGTGGCCGCAGACCGGCGCGCGCAGATCAACGCTATTTGTGCCCATCTAGAGGCGCGCGATGACGTTGTGCATGTGTTGGTTGTCTGGCCAACTGCGACAACTGATCCCGGCTGGTTTCACTACAAGAACACCCGTGTCGTTCAATCAGTACATGCGAGCGCATTGATCCCGCTCGCCGATCTATTCATATCGGCGGTTGGATATAATTCGTTCCACGAGGCCATTTATGGTCAGGTCCCAACCATTTTCATCCCGCAGATGGCCAGCTTTATGGACGATCAACGCGCACGCGGCAAAGCGGCTGCGGACCGCGAGATCGCAGTACTTGTCGAACCTTGGGAACTGCTGAGTTTGACGCAAAAAATCGATGAATGCCTCGCTGGAAAAAGCGAGACCTTGCGTAGAAATTTACGTGGCTTGAACCTTCCTGCGCCCGGCACAACTGCGGCATCACAACATATATTGGAGTTCGTGTAATGCACTCTTCACGGCGCACTGACGAAAGCTTTCTGGCCGATCAAAACGCACAGGACTGGGCTGCGATTATGGTGCGTGCATCAATAGTCAGTCCAATAGACATTGATCAGTTGTTGGAAAATGCGAATGGTCTCGCGTGCAAACAGCATGGCACGGCCGTCTTTCCAACACTTGAGGCGATGCCAGTAATGCGATCTTTTGAAAGCAAGGATCGTCCTGCCATAGGCGTGCTGCTAGATGATGAGGACCGACGGTTGAGTGATGCGCAAGCTCATTTGATGGCGACACGTTACGCAGCACTGGCGATTGAGAAAGAGTGTGAAGTCATCATCTTCTCACATCAAAACAATGCCGGGTTTGAGCGGTTTGGTTTTCGTGTTGAGCGTATCGCTGGCAAAACTGAATCTGATCGGGCCGCTTGCGTCGAACAATTACGACGCTTTTGGGGAATTGATATCCTCATATAGCACCACAACTGTACAATATTTCTGTTTATCGGCGCGAAACATACTGGTTTTCGCCCGTTGAGGACCGAATTCCTTGCCACTAATGGGTGTAATCTGCGCAACGGTAGTTTTGGGTACTGCAATGAAACCAGCAGCGGCAGTTCTGCATGCGCAGTTCTATCGACAAATCGACATATGCGTCTTGTCGCTACTACCCTCAATACTGGCGTCTTGCCTGAGTTCTTTTGAACTATCTGTATTGATGGCCTGTGTGTTATAAGATAACACTATTCGAGTGGCGATAGTCGCAGAATACTCAAAGCATTTGTCCCTAGCATTAGGCGTAGATTATCATGAAAAAGTTACTCACCTGTCTTTGTTTTTTGGCTGCCACTGGGGTGGCCGCGAATGATACGCGCGAGCTTGACGCCCACGAACACGGTGTTGGGCAGTTGGATATTGCATTTGACGGCGCAATCGTCGCAATGGAATTTCATGCACCCGGGGCTGACATCGTCGGGTTCGAATATAAGGCAAACAGCGCCGAAGACCGCGCTGCCGTTGATGCCGCGGTGGCGACGTTGGCACGACCGCTTGATCTGTTTGTCTTACCGCAAGCGGCGGGATGTTCAGTGGTGCAAGCGGGTGCTGCTCTGGAAGGTGATGATGGTCACGACCATGATCATGACCATGCGGATGAAAAGGTGCACTCCGAGTTCCATGCCACTTACACGCTGAACTGCGCCCAACCTGAAGCTTTGACAGAGATTAATTTTGCCTATTTCGATGAATTCGAAAACGCGCTTGAAGTGGAAGTTCAGGTCGTCACCGGTGCCGGTGCGCAAGCATTTGAAGTTGTGCGTGATGCACCAACACTGGACCTGCGGAGCCTTTTCTAATTTGGATGATCCGGTCTTGCAGGTCGCGGACGTCCGTTTTCGCTGGCCTGGGCGCACGTCTTTTTCGTTGAGCGTTCCAAAATTCGAAGTTCAAAAAGCCGAGAGTGTTTTGCTACTGGGGGAAAGTGGTTCCGGCAAATCCACGTTGCTTTCACTGATTTGTGGCACCGTCATACCGGATAATGGCGTCGTGCGTGTCGCAGGCACCGATCTTGCCGCTTTGCCCGGCGGACAACGTGACAGGTTCCGTGCTGAACAGATCGGCGTGATCTTTCAGCAGTTTAACCTGCTGCCTTTCGGTACTGTCCAAGATAATATTCTGCTCCCCTTGCGATTTGCGCGCGCGCGCCAACAACGTGCTGGTGAACCTAAGCGTGCTGCGATGGAACTATGCGCGGCACTTGGTTTGCCAAAAGACCTAATACACGCAAAAGCCAACACTTTGAGTGTTGGTCAACAACAGCGCGTTGCGGTGGCGCGTGCAATGATTGGCCAGCCTCCATTGATTGTTGCGGACGAGCCAACTTCGGCGCTGGATGCAGACAGTCAGGCGGCTTTTCTTGATTTGTTGTTCCAGCAATCTGCTGCACATCATGCATCATTGCTGATGGTGAGCCATGATCCACGATTGGCTGATCGGTTTGATCGGGTCGTTCATTTGGCAGACATCGCGCAAATCGATCGGGTGGCATAATGTTGATCCGCCTTGCCATTGCGTCGCTTTTCGCACGCGCCCTTACAGTGGGCATGACCATCGTTGCCATCGCATTGTCGGTAGCACTTTTCCTCGGGGTTGAAAAAATCCGGACGGGTGCGAAGGCGAGTTTTGCTGATACGATCTCGGGTACAGATTTGATTGTGGGTGCGCGTTCGGGCTCTGTGCAATTGCTGCTTTACTCTGTTTTTCGCATTGGCAACGCGACAAACAACGTCACATGGGAAAGCTACCTAGACATCGCCGCGCGCGATGACGTTGACTGGATTGTGCCGATTTCGCTGGGTGACAGTCACAGGCAATTCCGCGTGATGGGGACGACAAATGCCTTCTTTGAGCATTACAAATATAGACAGGGCAGGGGTTTGGAGGTCGCGGAGGGCGTCATTATGGATGACCTCTTTGATACGGTCATCGGGGCGGATGTGGCCGCGACGTTGGGCTACCGCGTTAGTGATCCGATTGTTGTATCGCATGGACTGGCGTCTTTTGTTGAACATAGTGACCAACCTTTTCAGGTGTCTGGAATTTTGGCAAAGACAGGAACACCTGTCGACCGAACGGTTATAGTCAGCCTTGAGGCGATCGAAGCCATCCACGTCGATTGGCAAAGCGGTGCGCAGATCCCCGGACAAGCGACACCAAGTGACGAAATACGCCAAATGAACCTGACGCCGCAGGCAGTGACAGCTGCATTAATCGGTGTGGAAAGCCCGTTACAGACATTTGCCTTGCAGCGCGCCATCAACACCTATCCGCAAGAACCTCTTTTGGCGATTTTGCCGGGCGTTGCCTTGCAAGAACTTTGGGGCATCGTCGGAATTGCTGAGACCGCTCTTTTGGCTGTGTCGGCGATGGTTGTTGTGACAGCATTGATCGGCATGATGGCCACAATTTTTTCCAGTCTCAACGAAAGACGCCGAGAAATGGCGATCTTTCGGGCAATGGGTGCAAGCCCTACGATCGTGTTGGGCTTGTTGGTGCTTGAGGCAAGTTTGACGGCGGCAATCGGGGCTCTTTTGGGGATCGGATTGCTTTACCTGGGCCTCGTTGTTGCCCAACCTGTTCTTGACGCAGCCTACGGTCTCTGGCTGCCGATTGATGCCCCGACCCTTTACGAGGTGTGGGTTGTTTTGGGCGTTATCGCTGCTGGCGCAATTGTGAGCGGTGTTCCGGCCATTCGTGCCTATCGTCTGTCATTGGCCGATGGTATGATCATCAGATCGTGACTTAGATGGCTGTTCACATGGTAGTTCAAAAGATGGATAGACGCGCTTTATTGGCCGGGCTTGCCGCGAGCACAATGGTGCCCAAAGCCGCCCACGCGGATGAAGTGATCGACCTCAAATGGCGCTATCTGGTGCCAGAAGGTGAAGTTGTGATCCCCAATGTGCTGCAGGGTATGATCGACCATGACGACCTGCCACTTTCCAGCCAGCAGCCCGCCTCAAGCGGGGTCAGGTCGGACTGGAACGGGCAGATTGTGCGCTTGCCCGGGTTTATCGTCCCAATTGATTATAAGGGTACTGGCGTCGTTGCCTTTATCTTGGTCCCCTACGTGGGCGCTTGCGTGCATGTGCCGCCACCACCTGCAAACCAACTTGTGTTTGTCACGACCGAGGAACCTTACGAGGTCGATGGCCTTTTTGAGGCTGTAACTGTGACGGGGATGTTTGGCGTATCATCAATCTCAACTCAGTTGGCCGAGATTGGTTACGCGCTATCGGCAGATAGCATCGAACCTTATCAGGCATAACATTGCTGATCGGACCGCGCTACGGGCGCCTGAAACAACGCCCGCAGTTTTCCCAACTTAGTTGATCGTCCACGTATATGACCCGTCCGAGAATGTGCCATCGGCCGCACGGCTAATCGGGCCGCAATCGATGGGTTCGCGTGGGTATTTGATGCACATGTTGTTGCCCTGCATGGACCACACCCCCGCACCTGTGCCGTAGGTTGTATCGTCATATGTCGTGGTGCCATCCGCGCTGTAACACTGCGTTCCGGTGGTTGGTCCGCTATAGCTCATGCAGTTGCCGATATGCGTATCAAGGACCTCTTGCGCGCTAAGCTCAGCAGCGGATGCAGTCCCGGCGAACATGACAAAGAATGCGGTCGCCATTGCTTTGGTTTTGAACGTCATTGGTTTCTCCTTTTCTGATAGAGTGGTGATTGACTGCGTCAAAGCACGCTTAAATCGACTGACAGTGTCAGCACGAATGTACCATCCGTTGGCGTACCGATGTCCGTTGTTGCGTCGGTGTCATGATAAAATAGGTCCAAGGCGGTCGCGCCGCTAATTGGCACGCTGACCCCCGCTGACCAGTAGGTCCAGTCGCCAAAGTCCGCATTGACGCTGCCATATGTTGCCGAAAGTGAGGGTCCTGCGTCCGTATAGTAATCGGCAATTACCGACAGATCCGTTTGCTCAAATTCCGGTGCGGCTGCGACACGACCTGTCAGAAAGACTGCGTCCGTCGCACCGATGCTGGCGCTGACAACATACTCTTCGTATTCCACGGGGAGACATTCCTCGGGTGTGCAATCGGCCGGAACAAACTCGGCGAATGGTTCATCATAGGAATAGGAAAACACCGATGCGTCGTAGAAAACCGGACCAATTTCACCACGATATCCTGCATAGATGCCGGATTCATTGTCGGCCAACGTAATGTTCTGATCTACTGGTGTATGATACGCGCCAAAGTAAAAGCCGTTAACTGACGCTTCGACATATGTCAGGATGGAAATGTCATCATTGAAGATCAAACCCTGCGAGACATAGGCGCTGCTGGCGTCTATCCCCGCAAAAACTGAAATGTCCTGCGCGGTTGATGCGGTTGGTATTGCAAATGCCAATGAGGCCGCCACTGCGGTTGTCGCGTAAACTGTTCTCATGTTAAGTCCCTTTTTCGTTGGTTGTGTCGCTTCTACAAAAGTTCATGACCTAACGACGGCGTGTCGGCTGCAACCGGCACGCCACCGTTCCCTTCCCCCGGATCAGGCGGTCAAATCGATCCAGATCGTTTTCAGTTCGGTGTATTGTTCGTGGGCATGTATCCCATTGTCACGACCACCAAAGCCCGATGCCTTAAAGCCGCCAAACGGTGTAGAAATCTCACCTTCCGAGTAGGCGTTCACGCCCACAGTTCCTGCTTTAAGCTTGCGCGCATAGCGGTGCGCTTTGCCGATGTCTGCCGTATAGAGCGTGGCGGCCAACCCGTACTCGGTCGCATTCGCCAGCGCGATAGCCTCATCATCGGTTTCGGCGCGGGTGACGCCGACAACGGGCCCAAAAATCTCTTTGTTGAAGATGTCCATTGATGGCAGCACATCAGCAAAAATTGTGGGCTTAAAAATAAGCCCGCCTGCACCTTCGCCGCCCGTGACCACACGCGCACCTTGTGCCTTGCCGCTTTCAACAAGGCCCGAGACTTTCGCGTAATGCGTCTCGCTGACCAAGGGGCCATTGCGCGTATCAGGGTCAAGCTGGTCGCCCAGCTGCCAGTCTGCTACTTGCTTTTCCAGCGCTATCACAAAGTCGTCGTAGACATCTTTATGCGCGATGATCCGGCTGTTTGCCGTGCAGTTTTCACCCATGTTCCAGAAGATCGCAGCGGCTTGAATTTCGGCGATACGGTCGATGTCTTTGGCGTCGCCGAAAAGGAGCGCCGCTGATTTTCCACCCATCTCAAGACAGACCTCCTTCATGTTGCTCTGCGCGGAATATTCAAGAAACCGTCGCCCAGTCGCGGTTGACCCCGTAAATGTCAGTGCATCCACATCCATGTGGCGTCCCATCGGTTCACCCACATCTGGGCCCATGCCGGTGATCACATTCATCACACCAGGCGGCACGCCTGCCTCAATCGCCAGTTCGGCAAGACGCAGTGCCGTCAGGCTGGTGTCCTCGGCAGGTTTGACCACAACGGAATTGCCGGTGGCCAAAGCAGGTCCGATTTTCCAAGCCATCATCAGCAGTGGAAAATTCCACGGCAGAACAGCGGCGACGACACCAACAGGTTCTCGCACGATCATCGCGACCGCGTCAGGCGATGTGGGCGCTATTTGATCGTAAAGCTTGTCTTGCGCTTCGCCGTGCCAACGGATGCAGTTCGCCGTTTCCGGCACATCGATTTCAAGGCAATCGGTGACGGGCTTGCCAGCATCAAGGGCTTCCATCACGGCCAGTTCCTCGACGTTTGCCATGATCAGATCTGCAAGCTTTGTGAGAACTGTTTTGCGCTCGGTGGGGTGTAGGGCAGACCAAACGCCGCTTTCAAAGGCCGCGCGTGCCGAGGCGACAGCCGCATCGACATCTGCGCTATCACAGGCAGGCAGGTTAGCAATGACATTGCCGTTGAACGGGTTCTTGGTTTCGAATGTCTTGCCGCTTATGGCCGGTTTGTAGGCGCCATCGATAAAGATACCCGTTGGCAGTTTAAGTTGATCCGCGATTGTGCTGTAGGCATTCATTATACTGTCTC
The DNA here is from genome assembly GCA_947488605.1 of uncultured Paracoccaceae bacterium. Lineage (GTDB taxonomy): Bacteria > Pseudomonadota > Alphaproteobacteria > Rhodobacterales > Rhodobacteraceae > Yoonia. Next base: position 175,080 of record CANKZJ010000005.1, read on the forward strand.
CGTTTCATTATTCGCCATGGGCGGGCGTCTTTTCAGGCTGCTTTGGCAGGGTGCGCAAGAAACGCATCCAAAGGTGCGGTGCTGTCGGCGTCGCCTGCGGCTTCGCGCTCAAGGAATGCGATCGCGACGACTTCGTGTTCGGTCATACGTTTCAGAATGGCACGATCTGCTTGAGGTGCCATTGCTTCTAGGGCTTCGAATTCCGCAACGTATTGCGGGAAGTCCTTGCGCATTTCGTCAAGCAAACCATTCCAATCCTGCGCGCTTTCGCGCGCTTGCTCACGACCCTCGGTACGTAGCGATTCCACAGATTTTGGCGTGATCCCGTATGCGTCGATCAAAGGCCGGACGATTTCGGCGGTATGGCGTTCCACTTCAGCGAGCAGCAGCATTTTGTCGCGCCGCGGCCCCTCAAAAAGGTCTGCTAGAGTGCGAAACCAAGCCTCTCCTGCAACTTCTTCTTCGTAGTAGGTTTGCAATGTCTCAAGGTATTTGGCGTCGACTGTTTTACGGTCAGGTATTGTACGTTCTAGCGATTGGGGGGTCCTTGAATGCTTTGCCTGAACATCAGGCCGATCATGTTTCATAGGGCTGTCGATATCGACAACCTCGTCCACTTCTGCGGCGTACCGGTGACCCGCATAGACCGCTGCGGCAATAATCGCGGGTGCTTCTGCATCGCCGACAAGTTTTAAGCTAAAGGGCAGCTTTGAGACATCGCCGCCAACTGAGGCCAGTAACTCATCATAAAGCGCGCTGTTTTGTGTGCGCTGTGTCACCATCACGACTGCGGCGGTCTCAAGCGTGTCTTCGCGACCTGTGTATTCGCAAGCGAGTGTCGCTGTTCTGCCATCGAACTTGGTCAGCGCATGGGCCGTGATGATTTTCACGCCCATTTCCATCAGGTGTGTGCGGATGCGCCACCGTTCTGATGTCATACCTGCCCAAGCAGACACGCTATCGTTTTCCGTGACATAGGTGACAGGGTGGCCTGCTTTGATCACGGCCTCTGCGATCACGCCGGCCATGTAGTAATTGTCACCGTCAAAGACGATAGTCGGGCCATCGGGCAGGCGTCCGTCCATGATGTCATCGGGGGTAAAGACCGTAGCCCCATTTGTGGTCACTGACTGATATGCTTTGCCGTCAAATCGTTCGCGTTTCCAGGTTGCACCTGTCGCAATCGCGACGTGATCTGCTTCAACGGCAAACACGTCCTCTGCTGTCATCCGGCTTTCGCGAAAAACATCGACATTGGTGAGTTTGAGTAACTGCTGTTCGCGGTAATCACGCACGCGGATATATTCGCTCATGCCGGGCAGTGCGGCTTCGCTGGTGACGCGACCGCCCAATTCACGCGTGGCTTCGGCGAGCATCACGTTGTAGCCGCGCAGGCCTAGTGTGCGCGCAGCTTCCAGTCCGGCAGGGCCCGCGCCGACGACCAAGACGCTGGCGTCGGACGTTGCAGGCGTCGCTTTTTCCGGGTGCCAGCCTTTGCGCCATTCTTCACCCATTGTTGGGTTTTGAGTGCAACGGATCGGTGTGCCTGTGCTGTCGCCGGAATAGCAAATGTTGCACCCGATGCATTCGCGGATGTCCTCAAACCGGCCTTCTTCGACCTTCTTGGGCAAGAATGGATCAGCAATTGATGGGCGTGCAGCACCAATCAAGTCTGTAATCCCGCGCTTGATCTGGCTGACCATTGTATCAGGTGAGGTAAAGCGGCCCACGGTCACAACAGGTTTTGTCGTGACCGATTTCACCCATTCCATGTACGGCTCAAGCGCGCCTTCTTTGGTAAAGCGGGACACCCCCATTTCCAGCGAGTAATCAGCGATATTGATGTCCCAAAGGTCAGGCAGTTCGGCAAGTCGTTCGAACATTTCGCGGCGTTCGCCATACTCGGGCTGGCCATCTTCGCCGATGGTTTCATCAGACTTGAACCGAACGGCGACAGCGCAACGGTCCCCGACTGCATCTTTGGTTTCCTCAATCAATTCGCGCGTCAGCCGCAGACGGTTTTCCAGGCTGCCACCATATTCGTCGGAACGTGTGTTAATCGCTGGGTCCAGAAAATTCGCCAGCATGTAGCCGTGTGTTGCGTAAACATAGACAACGTCAAATCCAGCATCACGGGCGCGCAGTGCGGCCTTTTTATGCCAGCGGCGCAGGTTCTTGATGTCGGTTTTATCCATTTGCTTTGTCTGAAACGGCTGCCCTTCAAGGTTTGGCATGGACGTGACATCCATTGCGGGCAACCGCGTCATAAGGTTGGCGGATCGCGCCCCCGAATACCAAAGCTCCGCGCCCGCAAGCGATCCATGTTCGTGCACCATGTCAGTCATCAAGGAATGCGCCCGGATGTCGCTGTCATCCCAAAGAGAGGCAGACACATTCGGCAGGTCATCTGATGTTGGATGGATAGAGTTATATTCAGTGCAGATCACGCCCCACCCGCCTTCGGCCTTCATGCGGCGCATATGCGCCAGCGTGTTCGGCCGCAGGTATCCCATCCCGGTACAATGAGGTACTTGATAGAACCGGTTTTTGGTCGTGACGGGGCCAATTTTCAAAGGCTCAAATAGAATATCATATCTTGGGTCGCGGGACATGGAACATGCTGCCTTTCGAATGAAATCAATGGATTTGGCGGATTAGAAACCTGCGTTGTGCGTGAATGCGAAAGGCTGTCGTCTCAGTCATCTTCAACAGCCTCCAGAATGCGCTGGCGCTGCTCGGCCCTTGCTTCGCATGAACTGCAAACACCGGGTCCGCCTAGGACGTCGACAACTTCACCGCCTATCGCGTGGCCGCTTAGATGCGCCCCGGACATCAGCGCCTTGTAGCGTCCAGCGACAGCTTCGCCGGCAAAGAACACACGGTCGCCCAGAGGTTCTGCCAGAGTTTTGCGCGCTTCAAACCGTCCGGGTTCTGCAGCGGAATAAGCGCCGAGGGTGAGCGGGTTTGTTGCCCAATCGGTCATCATGCCTTTGACAAAATGGTTGCGGCTATTGCTGCCCATCATGTTTGCGAATTTGCCCAAAGCGAAATCAACGGCGTCCGCCTCGGACCCATTGGAAAGGTCCCAGCCAAACTGGCCGCCAACGTAGCCGACTGCGATATCAAACCCCGTGGGCCAGGTAAGGAAATAGCAAGCTTCTGCGGGAACCTGATTTGGCACCGCGTAGGTCAGGAAATCATTGTCGCGCAGCCCAAAGCGTTCCCCATCGAATTGCAAAGCGATCTTTGCAAGCAAACCCATGGGAACGTCCGCGATAGCGTCCTGTTTGGCCACGGGCATATCAGGCGTGAATTTGATCGCGCCAGCGCCCAAGACGCCTGTTGATACTGTCACAATGCAGGCTTGCGCGGTGATCGTGCCATCCGTGGTCTCGACCCGGACGCCGTCGCCGCTCCAATCGATGGCCGTTGCTGCCACGCCAGTACGGATCGGCAAACCTTGACCATGTGCTGCGACAAGGGTGCCTAGCCCTTCGCGGACCAGATAGTTGTAGGCGTAGCTGCCATATGAGTTCATATCGCCCGTCGACAGGTTGGCAAAGTCGACCCCAAAGTCCATTGGTCCGATCCAGCTTTGGGCAACGGCGGAGTATTTCAGATCGGCTGGCAAGCGTGATGCAGCTGCGACGTCGCCGGGCCGATAAACGCGAGAATTTATCTCCTCAAAGGCGCGATCATAGGCCGCTTGTTCGGACCGCGTGGCGGGGCGGTCGCCAACATAGAATGCGTCATTTGCACTGTTATGATTGACCAGCCCGAACCCCAATTCTTCGGCAAGATCTACGTGGGGCACGCCAGAGCGCGGCCCTTGTAGCCATGAGCAGCCTTGGTCGAATGGCAATCCGAATGTCTCGCTTTCTGTGTAAGCGCGCCCTCCAATGCGGTCGGATGCTTCAATCACGACAACAGTTTTTCCGCCCGCAATGACGCGTCGTGCGGCTGCGATGCCTGCCGCACCTGCGCCAATCACAACAACGTCCGGAGCCGTAGGTTGGGTCCGCGCAATTGACGGCAGTAAAACGGCACTTGCAGCGCCTGCCAGAAATCCACGACGAGAGGGCGGGACTGGTTTCATCCTTTGCTCTTGGTCTTGGGACGCTTGAAATGATGCGGGAAAGTGGCGCAAAGGAACGACGCCATCTGCGCAATGCAATGCTCACGGGTGTAGATTTCGGGGTAAAGAATGGCATTGAGCCACAGCCCGTCACCGAACGCTTCGATAGCATCGGTCGTTGCCATAGCATCAAAATTATCTGCGTCATCTTCAGGGGCAAGGCTCTCGCACAGCGCTTCAAGCGCGTCTTCGCGTTCGTCGTCAAAGGCTTCGACGATTTGGCGATAAAAGACCCGGTACCTTGCTTCACCAAAGTAGGCGAACCAAACAGCTACTTTGGTGGGATTAAAAATATTTGGGTCAAAACTCGACATAGCGACGGCCCACAGCTTCTGCGCGGGTCGCAAGGTGTCGTCCTTAATGACGCCTGCCCACGAACTGCGCACCTCTTGTGACAGATGCGTCAATGTCGCGTTCAGCAAGTTGTCTTTGCTTTCAAAATGCAGACTGACGATCCCCATTGAAAGACCCGCACGCCCGGTGACAGCCGCCATCGTCGTGCCCGAAATACCGCGCTCAGCGATGCAATCGATCGTGGCCTCGATTAGTTGCCGACGACGTACCTCTTTGGGTGCTGTGCGGCGCTTGGTTTTTGCTTTGGCTTTAGGTTTTGTAATGATGCTCATGAGTTTTACCTTTCCAGCACGATTAATGCATCAGGAGCCCATGTCATCCAAACCGAGCGCCCTTCTTGGACCTCTTTGGGTTGGTTCATGCGGCTGTTTTGCGACGAGATTGCAATGGCGGTGTCGCAACCCGGCACGCGAACATGATAGTGGCTGCGCTCTCCGAGGTAAGTCACTAATTCAATCGTACCGGGAATAGATTTTTCCGGCCCCGATGGCGCTTTATCATGCAAGATCAGCTTTTCCGGGCGGACCGCGACACAGACAGTGTCGCCACTGCTGAGTGTCTTGCCCAACCTAGGGACGTTCAAAGCGCCGATGCCCTGCACGTCAAGACTAGCATAGCCATTAATATCGCCCGTGACGCGCGCGTCCAAAAAATTCATATTGCCAATGAAACTGGCCACTTCACGTGTCTGCGGTTGTTCGTATAGTGCTGCTGGGGTGTCGACCTGTAACACCTCACCACCGGCCATCACCGCGATCCGGTCGGATAGGGTCAAGGCCTCTTCTTGATCGTGGGTCACAAAGACAAAGGTGATCCCAATGGACCGCTGCAGACGGCGCAACTCCATTTGCATTTGCTCGCGCAATTGTTTGTCCAACGCACCAAGTGGTTCGTCCAGCAACAAAACCTTTGGCCGCAAGATAAGTGCGCGCGCCAATGCAATGCGTTGCCGTTGTCCGCCCGACAGCTCGTGAGCCTTGCGGGTGCCGTATCCGGTCAGTTGCACCAGATCGAGCATCTCCTCGATCATTTCATTCTGTTTGGCCTTGGGCAGTTTGAGCTTGCGCAAACCGTAGCCGATGTTTTGCGCGACGTTTAGATGGGGAAAAATCGCATAGTTTTGAAACACCATATTCACTGGCCGCTCATGGGGTGGGACGTCGGACATAGGCTGCCCATCGATCAGGATTTCACCCTTTGAGACGCTCTCAAATCCTGCCAACATCCGCAAAAGGGTCGTCTTGCCACAGCCAGATGCGCCCAGCAGCGAGAAAAACTCTCCCTCGCGGATGTCCATCGAGATGTTCTCGATTGCCTGGAAGGTCCCAAAGGACTTTCCCACGTCGCGGATCGAGATAAAGGCATCTTTGTTGTTCATACTATCGTCGTCCCTATTTGGTATCTTCTGCGTTGTCGGTCACAATACCCAACCGACCGATCCAAAGTGCGATGAAGACCATCACAAAAGACAATGCCAAGATAAGCGTGGACATCGCGAGCACCGTGGGGAATTCGCGTGGAAAACGCAGTTGCGTCCAGATGTAAATCGGCAGTGTCGTATCCGTGCCGGACAAAAAGAACGTCATGATGAATTCGTCGAAAGAGATGGTGAACGTAAGCAGCAGGCTAGCCACGACCCCCGGTGCGACCATTGGGAACGTAACGCGCCAGAACGTCCACCATCCGTTTTCGCCAAGATCAGCCGAGGCTTCGTCCATCGACCGATCAAATCCTTCGAAGCGCGGCAAGAGCGTGGCAATCGCGAATGGTAGGCAAATGATCAGATGGCCCAGCGATACGGTGTAGAGCGACAGTGGAATGCCTAGGCGGCTGACCAATACCAAAAGTGCGACGCCGAAAATCACGCCCGGAACCACCAGCGGGAGCATGGCAAAAGTGATCAGCGCGTTTTGCCCCGGCATCCGGTAGCGGGTGATTGCGCGGGCCGCTACAACGCCAAGCGCGGTCGAGATGATTGCCACCCAAAACCCAACGGTGACGCTATTGCCCAGAGCAGCCCAAACACTGTCGCGGGTCCACATGGCCTTGTACCATTCAACGGTGAAGCCCTGCATTGGAAAACGCACATAAATGGAATCGTTAAAGCTGAATAGTGGGATGAAGAGAACCGGTAGGTACAGCACGATGAGAAAGACAATCGCGTAGATCTGCAACGCGCGGTTGGGCCTTTTGATATAGGTGCTTTGCTTCATGCCAGTCGATCCTTTGCCTTGCGCGTGATGAAAAGGAACACCAGCGCCAGTGCGCCGATCCACAGCATCAGGACAATTGATAGTGCGGCACCCATTGGCCAGTTGTTCACAGGACCAAATTGCAATTGGATCAGGTTGCCGATCATCACACCGTCGGGGCCACCAAGCAGGGCAGGGGTAATGTAGTCGCCAGTCGTTGGAATGAAGATCAAGAAACAGGCCGAGATCACGCCCGGCAATGACAGCGGCAATGTGATCCGAAGGAAACGTCTGACAGGGCCATCACCAAGGTCGGTTGCTGCTTCAAGCAACGACTTGTCGATTTTTTCCAGCGAGACATAAAGCGGTAGAATTGCGAACGCGGCCCAGGCATGCGCCAACGTGATGATGACCGCAGTCTGGCTATAGAGCAAAAACTCTAATGGCGCTTGGATCCAACCCATCGATAAAAAGGCAGAGTTGATCACGCCTTCATACCCCAAGATGACACGCCAAGCGAAGACGCGAAGCAGATAGCTTGTCCAGAACGGCAGCGTCATCAGCACGATCCAAAGCATCTTGTTGCGATGCACATGAAACGCCACGTAGTAGGCCATTGGGTAGCATAGTAAGACCGTGAAGAACGTCGCTATCCCCGAAATCCAGAATGACCGCGCAAGCAACGTGCTGAAAATCGGCTCTGTTCCGACGCGTTGATAGTTCTCAAACGTCGGGGTCATGTCAAAGCCGAACCCATCGCGGGTCCACATGCTGAGGCTGATCAGGATGATGAAGGGAACCAGAATACCAATGATCAACACCACCAGTGCCGGCGACATCAAGGCATAGCCTTGCGCCGCCTCACTGCGCCGAAACCACGACGCCAGACGGCTGCGGCGTGCAGATGGTAATATGTCAGGTGACGTCACCACCGCACGGTCGCTTTTTCATGATCCCCGATCATCAAATCAGAAACCGGCTTTGATCAGCTCGTAGGTTTCATTCATGCGGCTTTCCCATTCCTGCCCTTGTGGAATGCTGAAGTGACCCGCATCAAGGATTTCTTTTGGGTTCGCGCTCAATCCAAGCCCTTGAAGTTCCTCATCGGTAAATGTCTCGAATGACTTGCGGTTGGAGTGTCCGTAGCCATATGCGCCAATCATGAATTCACCAGCCTCAACGCTCAGCATTGCGTCGATAATCTCATACGCGCGTTCAGGGTTTGGTGCGTCGCGATGCATCATCAGGCCACAAACCCATGTCAGCGCACCTTCTTTGGGCTGTGCGAACCGGACGGGGATTTCTTCGTACTGCAATTCGACCGCAGTACTGTTCCACGTCATTGCTGCAACCAGTTCGCCAGATGACAGAGCCTGGCCCAATGTCGTCACATCGTCCGTATAGACGCGCACAAGCGGGCGTTGCTCACGCAGTGCCGCTGAAATGCGTTCGAACGCGTCGTCGGTATTGATCTGATCAAATGGCACACCTACTTTGATCGCAGCGGACCACCATGCGTCACCGCCAGAGGCAAGCATGCCGATTTGACCCGCATAGCGTTCGTCCCACAGGATATCCCAGCTTTCCTCACCCTCAAGTTCAACGAGGTCGGTCCGGTAGGTGACCGACGTGCCGCCCCAATCAAACGGGACCATCCAGGGCGCGCCGGTTTCGGATTTATTACCCGCCATTGCAGCCAACTCGGGCATGACATCATCCCAGTTAGACAGCCGCGATGTATCGATGGGCTGAAAATAGCCGCTGTCGACCCAGCGGATGAGGTCGGCGTTACAAGGATGAACGACATCAGCGACAAAGCCGCCGCGCAGGCGGGTCAGGGCATCCTCGGCACCGCCGAAGACGGCAAAGTTAGGTAAGGCGCCATTCTTGGCCTCATATGCGCCGAAAAGATCGGGGACATCATATCCACCCCATGTAAACAGCGTGCCTTGGTCGCCTTGTGCCATTGCGCGGCTGGGCATGAACGGCGTCGCCATAACGCCAATGCCTAACCCCAAAAGGGATTGTTGGAATGCGCGGCGCGAGAGTTTGCCGCGCTTCACTGCGTTAAGTTGGTCGATGACGTCCATATCTTATTCCTCCGGATCAAGTGACGCGCGCCGTAGGGCGCGCTGTTCAAACAATTTTTGCCGTGGTGTAGATTATCCCTGACAAGGAATTCTACTGAATGGGTGTTCAGTCATTAAGTTCAACGAACACAATGCCGCAGTCAAGAGACTCTTTTGGAATCCAACGTTATTGAGCGTGGAGCAGGTAAAAACGTAATAATTGGCCCATAATTGAGGCATTTTTGATTTGAATGCTATCATCGGACAGCGGATTTCAGACTGCTTTCTCGGCTGAAATGGCGGGAAGTGATGATCCTTGTTGTAGCTTGACGCCCATCCGAGGCGGCTCGTTTTACTCTCAATCTATCTCGAAAAGCTCTTTTCTGGGGCGAAAATTGTACGATTAGCGCAAACTCTATATGTTGACTCCAAGAATTCGAATGAACATATATTCAGTCGTTGACTCTTCGGTAATGAATCCTCCAATGTTGCCCAGAACGTCGGCAGTTTAGAGCGACCGTCGATCCTATCACCACTGCTTAGAGTGCCTGCCAGACGAAGGCTGGGCGTGCACCGCAACCAAGGGGACGAACCTACATGTCGCAAACATCGCACGTCATTCGCATGACCGAGAATGGGCCTAGCGGCCTTACCCCGATGGCGTTGGACGCCGATGACTTTCAATCGCCACTGCCAGAGCAAAACGTCCACGTCTACTATAGCGACCCAGAACGCGGCCTGAATGTTGGCGTTTGGGACACAACGACAATGCAAGAGGCATTTGGTCCGTACCCGGGTGATGAATTCATTGTCGTGCTGGACGGAAAATTCGAGATGCTTGATGCAAACGGGCAGGGTGTACCTGCTGAAAAAGGGCAGTTGGTGGCGTTTCGCAACGGTATTCCCGCCAGCTGGAAGCAGGAAGGGTATCTCAAGAAGTTTTACCTCACTGTCTTACATCCGCAAGCGAAGACGCCCCAGATCGCATTTGCGGAAGGTGGTGTAATCGTTCTGGACCCTGACCTTGAGCTGACCGATGACGATATTTTGCCGTCCGAGGACGATGCGGCCGGTAGCGCCGTCGAGCGGGAGCGCGAATTCTTTACCAGCGACGATGGCACAATGACCGTCGGATTATGGGACTGCCAAGCCTCTGAAGGTGACATGGAACCCTTTCCTGCGCATGAGTTCGTGCAAATGATTGCGGGCGAAGTGACAATCAAAGAACCCGGCGGCATCAGCCAGACCTTCAAGGCTGGCGACGCATTTTTTGTTCCCAAAGGAACGCAGTGCAGTTGGCATATTCCAAACTATATCCGCAAATTTTTTGCGGCCGTTGATTACGAAGACTAACCGAATTTCCTCTTTTTTGAAGGAGCCGCCTCATGGCTGAACCAGCGAACACCGCACCAATCCCCGCCAATCCCGATGTTGTCGTGATCGGCGCTGGCGCTGCAGGAATTGGTGCTGCGCATCGTCTTATCAAAGAGGGCAAATCCGTTGTCGTGCTGGAAGCCGCCAACCGCGTTGGTGGTCGTGCATGGACCCAAACCGATAGCTTTGGTGTGCCTGTCGATATGGGGGCGTCTTGGGTCTCGGGGGCGGATAATAATCCCTTTACCAAAGTGGCGCTTAAGAACGGGTTTCACCTACAAGAGCATACGCATGCGCCAACGGACTTGTTCCGGCTCGACGGCAGTCGCGCCGATGCTCAGGACCACGCTGATTATGTCAAAGACGGCAAGGCGATCCAAAAGGCAATGAACAAGGCGGCGCGCAAGGGACGTGATGTACCAGCCGCAGATGTCGTTCCCACCGACTTGCCGTGGGGAGGCGCACAACAATCGTGGCTTGGTCCGATGGACTACGGTGTCGATTTTGACCAGATTTCCACGATGGATGACTGGCACGGCGAAAGTGACCAACCCAGCTACTTTGTCGAAGAAGGCTTGGGCGCTGTGATCGCGACCAAGGCCGCTGGGTTACCGATACAATTGAACACGGTTGTCTCGCACATTGATTGGAGCGGTGAGGGCGTCCGTATCGAGACGAACCAAGGCACCGTGCAAGCAAAGGCGTGCATCATTACTGTTTCAACAGGCGTGCTGGCCGCCGGGAGCATCCAGTTCACCCCGGAACTTCCGCACGCCAAAATGGAGGCTGTGCATAACCTACCGATGGGTTTGTTGGTCAAGGTGCCGATGATGTTTGATGGCGCGCGCCTCGGGTTGGGGGTGAACCATTGGGTGACCTATCAGGTGCCAAACGACATGCCCGCAAAAGCGTGCTACTTCATCGCTTGGCCATGTGGGCAGGATTACCTCTTTGGCAACATCGGCGGACAGCTTGGCTGGGATCTATCACAGGAAGACAGTCAGGTGACGGTCGACTTTGCGCTTGAAGAGATGGTGAAACTCGTCGGGTCCGATGCTCGCAAGCACTTCATCAAAGGTTTCCGCACCGACTGGGCCAATGACCCTTTGAGCTTGGGCGCTTATGCTGCCGTGAAGCCGGGGCATCACGGCGTGCGCAAAATCCTGGAGGCCCCCGTCGGTGACAGGTTGTTCTTTGCTGGCGAAGCGATGGGTGGCGGATATTCGGCCCTTGTCAGCGGCGCTTACAAAAGCGGAAAACGGGCAGCCCGGAAGCTTTGCAAAGCAATTGATTAGATCGCAGCGCCTCACCTCATAAAACGAAAAAAGAGCGCCACTCGCATGGCGCTCTTTGTGTTTGTGCAATTCTTAAGAAACCTACATCAGGTTTTGGACGTTAATACCAAAGGTTACAGCGCCAATCACTTCGCCCGTGTCTGGGTCTTTGATCGAAAGTGATGCTTGCGACTGGTAGAACCCCGTACTGTCATCAAACTCAACTTCGCTGATATGCAGCGCGTTGGGGCCAACCTGATAGGTTTCCTGCCACTTTGCTTCGTCACCTTGCCAGTAGTCAGAGGTTTCGACGCTCTGTGCGACGTTCAGACCTTTGTTATCCATGATGAATACCTCGGTCACAAAGCCGGCTGTCGCGGTTTGCTGGCTTAGAAGCCATTGCGAGACAGGATCTGCCAACAGTTTGGAGATCAGTGGTCCACCACCTTCACCCGCCTCTGCACGCCATTGCTGATCAAGTGCGATAACTTCGTCTTCTGTCAGGCCTGCATGGCGCGCGTTTTGTTCGTTGATTGCTGCAATCACAGCAGGTTCGACAAGCCAACCCGCAAGCTCGTTACGTGAATAAGCTTCGAGAGGGACCCGGTAAACACCGTCTTGGCCGGGCGTTGCGATCAGATAAAGCGTGATCGAGTTGTTCATGCCTTGTGACAGCTTCTTGGACAGCTCGGACGCAGCGATGACATCGTCAGCAGATGGTGTGTTGCCAGCGAGCGCACGATCAAACATGCTTCTATTGGCCAACCACACATCATAAGTCGCAACGAGGCTCGACGAGACAGCGTCATTTGGCGGTGCGTTGATACCGGCAGCCGGGAATCCATCGCGCAAAGCGACGAGCGTTCTCTCGAAGAGATCGACTGTTTCTGCCAATTCTTCCTGCGTATCCGCATCCCCGGTACCGGAGGCCAGTTCACACATAACGCGTGCCATGCGGTAGCCGAGCGCACGCTGTCTCACTGCAAAGTTCAAGACAGTCGCGTCGCTTTGCAAAAGCTGCTGGGGGTTAGAGTACTGACCCGAGATCGTTGCAGCTAAGCCTTCTGTCTTATCAAATAGAGCAGCGTAAGACGCGTTGATAGTGTTCGCTTCGGCAGCAGTACCCCGACCAATCGACAGGTTTTCAGCAGCTTCATTCAAAGGTGCCCAAAATGAGGTCAGTTCTTGGATTGACTTGAGTGTCCGTGCGCGTGGTTCCGCACCGGGCATGCCAAGCACGTCGCTGCCATTTTCGAGGCCAGCCAAGATGCTTGTGAATTCCTCGCGGTAGATTGCAAGGTCGGCTTCGGCTGTTTCCAGCCCGATGCCCGCATTAATCTGGCAACTGGTTGCCGCAACTGCTTCGCTCAATGACCGCAAACTTGCTGATCTGTTCACACGCGCCTTGGCACCATCATATGAGGCGTCGCTGAGTTGCTGTGCTTGTGCAGATGTCGCTGTGAAAGTGAATGTTGCTGGAGCAAGACCCAATACGGCGCAAAAAGCTGCCTTAGAGAGAATGCTCGTCGTGAATGAAGCAGAGTGCTTTCGCAGTGGAGGTATGTAGTTTTGATTCCGCATTACTTTAATCCATTTTTTGGACCTGTAGTCAGGTCATCAAGTGAGCAAGACGTTCGCCTGGTCTGATCCAAAACCGCAATCTTGAGGTGTGCGTTTGGATAAATTCAATGATTAACAGCGGTGACAATTTAACAACGACTATGGCGGTTCTAACGCGACGCTTCGTGACCAGTAGCCAATAGCGAATTGCTCTTGTTTGGGTTTGACGTTGTCTCGGAGTAAGCGACGATGTCATTTGACCCGAAGGCGCGTTAGGCCTTGTGAGTGAATAGTATCGAGAGTGTTTGGCGGAACGATGCGCACTGTGAGGCGCGCATCGCTCACGTTATTTAACCCTCAACAGAGTTCGATACCCACACTTCAACACGACGGTTGATGGAACGACCACGATCGGAGACGTTACATGCAGATGGCGCGACTTCGCCGTAACCAGATGTTGCCATCTGAATGTTGGCAAGTCTATCACCAGCGATCGAAGTCATCTCATCGCGGACAGCTTGAGCGCGCTCAATCGCGAGCCTACGGTTCGCATCAAATGCACCAACATCATCGGTAAAGCCGACAAAGTTCACTGTTGTGCCGGCAGGCGCATTTTCAAGGTGTGAGATCAAACGCTGCATGTCCAAACGGCCACGCTCGTCGAGGCGCGAAGAGCCTGTCCGAAAGCGGAATGTCGTTGAGAGGCGGTCATAGTTGTCCATCTCGGCGAGCATCTCGTTCATGACTTCGCCTTCAAAGCCGATGTCATAACGCGCCAACTCGGAAATCAACGCAGCGCGGCGGGGATCATTGGCACCCTGCGTACGCGTTTCGATGCCAAGGTCGATGAAACCAGACTTCGCAATAACAGCGTCGGCAGTTTCAGAGATTGCAAAGTCAAGCAGCGCTTGGCTCGGCGCATCAAGGTTGTCTGCGCGGTTGTAGAGGTACATCCGGCGGGCAAGCTCATATTCCTCTGTTTTCGCGGCAAAGGCGTCTGGCGTACTTGCAAGTCCACACTCGTTGATCAGTGTCATTGGTTTCGCGCCACGTTGGAACGCATAACCAAGATACCCAATCGCGTTGCGATCGTGGAACATGACGTTCGACATCGCTTGGTCGTCTTCTGCGATGCCTTGAGGGCGGAAGTTCGGGCGATCTTCGCCATAGAGGTAATCCATGAAGAACGCATAGCTTGCTGTATCTGGATAGCGTGTCACGACGTTGATATCGCGATCAGGGCCGCCAACTTCGGACCAGTTTGTAATCTGACCCGCAAAGATTCCAGAAAGCTGAGCCTCAGTGAGCTGCTCAACTGGGTTAGATGCGTGCGTGACGACAACCATACTATCAACAGCAACGATGCGCTCTTGGTTGGGGCTAACCATGCTGCCTGCGCCTGCGTCGCGCAATGCGCGTGCTTCGTCGACCGTGATGCGGCGTGAGGACATACCAACCGTTGCAGTGCCTTCAAGCAGTGCTTCAAAGGCTGCGTCATCGTCGGATGCCGTAACGAGGTAAGAGCCGATCTCATCACCAAAGCCACCGTCGCCAACCAAGGTTGCGAGAGTTTCACCAGCGGATGTGTTTGTGATTTCTGCGTCGGCATCAAGTGATGACGCGAAGCCTGTCATCAACAATGGCATCATGCCAAGGCCAATAGCTTCGGAGCCGACGATTGCGACGTCAGCGGACACGTTTTCAAATGTTGGGCAGGCGTCCCCTTCGCAGATCATGCTGCTTGCGGAGATACGCAGATCGCCAAGTGCTGTCCGGATAACATATGTATCATCAACAAAATCGATGAATTCGCCAGCCACGTTGATCGTGCCATCTGTTGATTTCAGAGTAATTTCTGAGGCGAAAGCGGTGGCAGGGAAAACCAATCCCGTCGCCAAAGCAAGTCCGGCTGCAGACGCTTTTAGTTGTTTCTTGAGATTGTAAACCACAGTCTTGTTCCTATCTAATTTCAAAGGCCGATTGGACGAGTCACTCAAAACCAACAAATCCTTAGCGCCACGAACGATTCATGACTGTCCAACTTCATTTTGGAAACAAAACAGTCAAATTGGCTTTAGTTGTGTCCAAAACATGACTCTTTTTAAGGATTTTTTTGACTGACCGAAGACTGGTGAACTGTGGTTCGGCGGCGTTTTCGGCAGCAAGATTTTTGACTGCTGCGTGCTCTAAAGTGTTGAATCTTTTGGACTGGCAGTGGCCTGCGGCCCTAAATCTGATGGTTTTGGCAGGTGCATATTGGAAGACTTCCGCGCACTGGAAACAATACCAGCAACGCATTTGCGCATAATTGTGCCATTTTAGGCCGCCTTAATTTTGCCCCGCTCGGCCAAACAGACGATCCAAGTGATTCATAACTTCGCTCAAAGCAGGCTTCTCGAAGCGTTCCTGCTTGGGCAGTGAACCGTAGAAATCATTCCGCCAGAAGGCTTTGGTGCGACGCTCCACCGCGCGGATTTGGTGTTCGACTGTTTTATTGCTATTTCTAAATCTCCTTATTTTACACGATTCCTGTTTCAACGCATTTCATACAATCCATTTGAAATTCTCTCGGAGTAAGAAGATGGCTCAGAAAAAGCCTAAGACGTCTCAGAAGGGCTCTGATCAACTGGCGGCGCCGTTTCTTGCTGATGCGCATTCGGCCGTGAAGACCGTGATGGCGGCGACACAAACCCTGCCGGAGTTCCGTCTGTCACAAAGCGCGCTCGACAAAGACGACAAGCTGCGGTTGGTCGAGCAAGCCATCATTCTCATGCGTGACAATTACGTGCATCTCCCGCTCAAGCAGAACATGCATGCCGTCCGGCCGATCCAAGCACTGAACCTGCTATTGCAGAAATTGGAAAGCTCCGAAGGCGAGATGTCTGACCTAGAGTTTCATGGCAGAATGATCAGTATTTTTACCTCAGTACGTGACTTGCATACGAATTACTTCCTTCCAGCACCCTACAATACGAAGACTGCTTTTGTTCCGATCCTGCTGGAAACGTACTTCGAGAATGGAAAACGACGCTATCTAGTGGCGCACCTGCTGGCGGGGTTTAGTCAGCCGCCCTTTGAGGCAGGTGTCGAGGTTACCTATTGGAATGGTGCGCCGATTGAATTGGCGGTTGCTGCGAATGCATTCCGTTTTGCCGGATCAAATGCCGAAGCGCGTCGCGCGCGCGGCATTGAGCGTATGACAATTCGACCCCTCGTGCAGTCTTTGCCACCAGACGAGGATTTCGTTCTTATCGGCTATCGTACGCCAGATGGTGTGGATCATGAAATCCGTCTTGATTGGTTAGTGTTCTCGCCTGATCAAGCAGACGGAATGGGTGAAAGCATGGGATGGTTTGCGCCGGGCTCTTATGCTGTTGGCATCGATATTGACGCGCAGATGGCGTCTATTGCTAAGAAGTTCTTGTTTGCGCCACGTGTTGTGGCCGCAGAAGCATCAGTGAAAGGCGGCGTGACGGCCCCGAGAGGCAAGAAGTTAGCAACGGGCGAAACCATTCCGTCTGACATGCCGCAAGTGTTTAACGCCAAGACCGTGTCGACTGCGCAAGGCGACTTTGGTCATATCCGGATTTTCACCTTTAGTGTGGATAATGCCGATGACTTTGTCGCCGAGTTCATCCGGCTTGTTGAGCAGCTGCCGCAACGCGGTTTGATCCTTGATGTGCGGGGCAACGGCGGTGGGCTTGTATTTGCCGGAGAGTGCCTGCTGCAAACGCTGACGCCAAAGCGGATTGAAACGCAGCGTACCCAATTTATCAACTCGTCCCTCAACCTTGATATTGTCCAGGCGAACTCTCCCTCGCTCCAATACCCGGAACTGGACCTTAGCCCATGGAGAGCATCCATGGAGGAATCGGTTGCGACTGGTGCGGTTTATTCACGTGGTTTTCCGATCACCGACGTGGATTGGGCCAACAGTATCGGCCAACGCTATCAAGGACCGGCAGTCCTGATCACCGATGCCAAGTGTTATTCAACAACGGATATCTTTGCTGCTGGATTTCAGGATCATGATATCGGTCCGATTATAGGCGTTGACGGGAACACTGGTGCTGGCGGTGCAAATGTTTGGACCCACTCATTGTTGGATTTTATTGCAGGTCAAGATGGCCCCTACGCAAGCTTGCCAAATGGCGCTAATATGCGGGTCGCGATCAGGCGGACGCTACGTGTAGGCCCGCGCGCGGGTACACCGGTGGAGGACTTAGGCGTGCAGCCCGATATCCAGTACAATGTAACTAAGAACGATCTGATCAACGGCAATGCAGATTTGATCGAGTTTGCGGCGACAAAGCTTGCCGAACGGCAACCGCATGTCCTTAAAGCAGTTGTCGCGGATCGGCATGGGCACAATATGATCGTTGTGATTACGACCAAGAATGTGCAACGCGTCGACATATATCTGGATGATCGACCGATGGGCGCGCATGATCTAAGCGAAGGACAGACAGAGCTTACGATCAAGGACGCGGGTTTGTTCCAAACTGTCTTCTTCTATGGTTTCAATGAAAGCGAATTGGTCGCCGCTTGCCGGATCGCGTCCTAGCGGCAGGGCGGTGAAAGTATCACATCAAAGTCTTGCATGTCATTGTTTGGCTTCGCTCGCTTTACCGTTGTGTGCGTTCAATAGGCCGAAAAGCATGGGCACCGCCGCAAGCGGACGGTTCTTGGCTCACTGCTTTTGTCAAAAACATCGTTCAGTATGGGCAAGAGGCCGCTATTTGCGAAAATCGGCCGGATCAGGCGTAAGAAAGCAAATGACGGTTTCGACAACTTTGCATTGAAAACGAATGCACCTGCGCTACAGTTCGTTTCAGAATTCAAAGGAGATTTTTGTGCCGGATACGCTGAAAGAATTAATCGCAAGTCACCCGGAAACCGCCCCTGCTATCGGCGCACCTTCTCGTGAATGGCTGAGTTATGGGGGCCTTCGGGCGCTGTCATCTTCGGTTGCCGATGCGCTTCACCAAGCTGGCATTGGGCGCGGCGACCGGGTCGCAATTGTTTTGCCGAATGGTCCTGAAATGGCTACCGCGTTTATCACGGTCGCACAGACCGCAGTAACAGCACCGTTGAACCCCGCTTACCGCGAAGACGAGTTCGCGTTCTACATTGATGACCTGAAAGCCAAAGCCGTCGTCTTGATGGAAGGCGACGAAGGGCCAGCGTCCGCTGCGGCCAAGAGACTTGGCGTGACTGTCCTACGGCTTGCCTTCGACGAGGCACAGCCAGCGGGGAAATTCACATTACACACCGAAAGCACAGGAACATGCGATGAGACAGCACCCGATGCCAGCGATGTCGCACTTATTCTGCACACATCTGGCACGACATCGCGTCCTAAGATCGTTCCTTTGTTGCAATCGAACGTCGCAGCGTCGGCACAAAATATTGCGAAATCGCTGGCACTGACTGCGGATGATCGCTGCATGAATGTTATGCCACTCTTCCATATCCATGGATTGTTGGCCGCGGTTTCGGCGACGCTTTCGACCGGTGGACAGGTCTGGTGTGCCCCTGGATTTGATGCACTCCGGTTCTTTGGATGGCTGCGTGATTGCGACCCGACATGGTACACTGCCGTGCCGACAATGCATCAGGCGATCCTGTCACGCGCTGGGCGCAATGCCGATGTGATCGAAGCCGCAAGGTTGCGTTTCTTGCGGTCATCCTCGGCGTCTCTGCCCGGTCCCGTTATGGAAAAACTGTTCGAGACCTTCGGCGCACCTGTGATCGAAGGTTACGGCATGACAGAAGCCGCGCATCAGATGTGTTCCAACCCGCTTGCACCCGGCGCGCAAAAACCCGGTGCTGTCGGCGTACCTGCCGGCCCCGAAGTGCGTATCGCCCATGAGATTGAGCCATTGCTGACCGATGGAGCCGTCGGCGAAATCGTCATTTCCGGTCCCAACGTGACCCCAGGCTATGAGAGCAATCCCGAAGCCAACGCCAAGAACTTCTTTGAGGCGGACGGCAAGCGCTGGTTCCGCACCGGAGACCAAGGCATGTTTGATGCAGACGGGTATCTGTCCCTGACGGGCCGTTTGAAGGAAATCATCAACCGAGGTGGTGAAAAGGTCAGTCCGCTTGAGGTGGACGGTGTGTTGTCCGCGCATCCTGCCGTTGCGCAGGTTGTGACCTTTGCTTTGCCGCATCCCAAGTTGGGCGAGGAAGTTGCCGCCGCTGTTGTCTTGCGGGAAGGCGAAGAGGTCACAGACCGTGACATTCGCGCCTTTGCGACAGAACGGCTTGCTGATTTCAAAGTGCCGCGCAAAGTAATCATTCTGGATGAAATCCCGAAAGGGGCGACAGGTAAAATGCAGCGGATTGGTCTGGCAGAAAAGCTGGGCCTTGTTGATGCGGCCGCATCATGAAGATCTGTATTTTTGGTGCGGGCGCCATTGGTGGCTATATGGGTGCGAAATTGGCCGAGGCTGGTGCGGACGTTAGCCTTGTTGCCCGCGGTCCGCATTTGGCGGCGATGCAGGCGAATGGCCTGACATTGATTGAAGAAAGCGGCACGAAGAACCTGCCTGTGACAGTCTCTGATAATCCTGCTGATCTGGGGCCGCAGGACTATGTCATCGTGACGCTCAAGGCGCATTCGGTGCCGCCGGTTGTTGATAAGATGAAACCATTGATCGGGCCCAACACAACAATCGTGTCGGGTGTGAACGGCGTGCCGTGGTGGTATTTCCACAAGATTGGCACTGATCTAGAAGGCACGAGGCTGGCCAGTGTTGATCCGGGCAATGCGCAATGGGACGGCTTTGGACCTGACAACGTCTTGGGTTGCGTGGTTTACCCCGCCGCAGAAGTTATCGAGCCCGGTGTGATCAAACATATCGAAGGCAACCGCTTTTCATTGGGCGAGCCGTCTGGCGAAAAATCAGAACGTGCGATGGCGTTGTCGAAAGCTCTCAGTGCTGCGGGTCTTAAAGCGCCTGTGCGTCCAAAGATCAGAGATGAGATTTGGGTGAAACTTTGGGGGAACCTGTCGTTTAATCCAATTTCGGCGCTTACGCATGCGACATTGGATGTCTTGTGCACCGAACCCGGAACGCGCGAAGTGGCCCGCAATATGATGCTTGAGGCGCAGGCTGTCGCCGAAACGCTTGGTGTGAAATTCCCCATTGATGTGGATCGTCGCATCCAAGGTGGCGCTGACGTAGGTGCACACCGCACGTCCATGTTGCAAGACCTTGATGCGAACCGACCGATGGAAATTGATGCGCTGGTTGGTTCGGTACAGGAATTGGGCCGTGTGACAGGCATACCGACACCCACCATCGATACGGTTCTGGCGCTGGTGCAGTTGCGCGGTAAAGTGGCCGGACTATACGGCTGATAAGCGCCCTAAAAATCTAGCAAAATCCCAAGAAGCCAGCGTCACGACGCTGGCTTTTTTGCACTGGTGCGCATCCGGCGCAGGGCTTTGAGAAGCGGCAGAAAGATCAGGATCAATGCGATGATCGTGATCGGTCCGGCGACTGGGCGCGTAAAGAAGATGGACGGATCACCTGAGGATAGTAGCAGTGACTGGCGCAATGTAGGCTCTGCGATTGGTCCCAAGACGATGGCAAGAACCGCAGGTGCTAGTGGATAGTCAAACTTGCGCAAGAAGAACGCGCCGATACCAAAGACGACCATCAGCCAGATGTCGAACATATCGCGCGTCGCGGCATAGCCCCCTGCGATGGACAACACGAAAATCATCGGTGCGAGGATCGTGAAAGGCATCCGCAGCATCCAGATGAACACCGGGATGAACGCGAGGTTGATCAGCAGGGCTGCCACGTTAGAGATGTAGAAAGATCCGATCAGGCCCCAAACGAATTCTTGCTCGTCGACAAACAAGCGTGGTCCGGGCACCAAGCCCCAGATGACCATGCCACCCAACAAGATCGCGGTGGTAGGCGAACCCGGAATGCCCAAAGTCAGCATTGGCAGCATGGACCCTGTGGAAGCGGAGTTATTTGCAGCCTCTGGTGCTGCAACGCCGTCGACGGACCCTTTGCCGAATTCGTCCGGGTTGCGCGATACCATCTTGGCCACGCCGTATGACATCAATGACCCCGGCGTTGCCCCCGCAGCGGGCAAGACACCTACAAAGAACCCAAGGAAGGACCCAATTGCGGTGCCTTTCCAGCCCTTCTTGGCAGCTTCCTTGGTGTCCGAAGCCATACCTTTGATCGTCATTTTTGGCGTTGTTGCTGTCACGTCGCCGCGTGTTTGCTCGATTGTCCAAAGCATTTCGCCAATGCCGTAGACACCGATCGCCAGCACAAGGAAGCCGATTCCTTGTAAGAAGCCGTTGTATTCAAACAAGACAAGACGCGGCGCACCCGAGATTTGATCAAAACCAACCGCGCCCAAGACGAGACCAAAGCAGATTGAGAAGATGGTTTTTGGGATGTCATCCCCGCCAAGACCTACGAATGTGGCGAATGCCAACAACATCAGGGCGAAGACCTCGGGCGGGCCGAAAGACAGTGCAACAGAGGCCAAAAGCGGCGCAAAAAGCGTGAACAATACGTTCGCGACGGTGCCGCCAACGAAAGACGCAAGTGCGGCTGTCACGAGGGCAAGGCTTGCCCTGCCTTGTTTGGCTAACGGTCTGCCGTCAAAGGTCGTTGCAACTGCGGTCGATGCGCCGGGAATGCCCAACGTGATAGAAGAAACAGCGCCGCCATACATCGCGCCATAATAGATCGCGGCAAGAAAGATAATTGCTGAACTTGGCGGCACAAGAAACGTAATCGGCAGCAAGATCGCCACGCCATTGACTGATCCCAACCCCGGCATTGCGCCAATGAACAATCCGATCGTAACGCCGATCAGGATCATTGTCAGGTTCAGAGGTTGCAGCGACAAGAGCATGCCATCGCCAAGGAGGGAAAGAACTTCCATTCTCAGGTGCTTTCTTCAAACAGGCGTGCCATGGCCTTAGTAAATGACGTCGTAGAGGAAATTGAACACAGGGTCCGTGAACGGCAGGCCAGACGGCATCGTGATCCGCATGGCGCCTTCAAAAAAGAAGAACAGCGCTACGGGTACGACCAATGACATTGTGACGCTCAGCCAGAGGCTATGCCGACCCAGAAACCAAAGGTAGTAGAACAAGAAGACAGCAATCGCGCCGTA
This sequence comes from uncultured Paracoccaceae bacterium, assembly GCA_947488605.1. Taxonomy (GTDB): domain Bacteria; phylum Pseudomonadota; class Alphaproteobacteria; order Rhodobacterales; family Rhodobacteraceae; genus Yoonia. Next base: position 197,200 of record CANKZJ010000005.1, read on the forward strand.
CATTGAGATGATGCTGATCAAAGCAACAAAGCCGATGACTCCGCCACCTACAAACAGCAGCGTTCGCCAACCATGGCTATCGAGAACGGGGTCGTCTGACCGGGATGCCGGTGTTCGGCCGCGCCACCAGTCGACGGCGGTCCAACAGCAGCTGCCTAGCATGATGGCTGCCAGCCAAAATGGCCACGCGCCGCCTCCAGGACCCGTGCCAGAAATGTATCCGATTGGCAGTTCGGTGCTCTTCCACATCAGGTAGATGGAAAGAAGGGCCAGAATCCCGGCGGTAAAGATCTCACCAACGCGCATCTGGCCCTCCTTCTTCATTCAAACCCCCTTTCGGGGGGCCTTCAGTGTTGTCTTACTCGCCGAGTGCAGAAAGCAAGGTTTTGTGGTTCTCAACCTGGAGCGCCCAGTAATCACGCTGCTCGGCTGCATCCATCCAGAGCGGTGAGAGGCTTTCGGATGTCAGGTAGCCCTGCCATTCTTCACTGTTATAAATCTGCGTAAAAACATCTTGGTAATAGGCTGCTGCCTCGTCCGACATGCCCGGTGCGCCAACAACGGCACGCTGGTTATAGTAGGAAAAGTCATGACCTTTTTCTTTGATCGTCGGCACATCAGGATACGCTGGCATCCGCTCGTCTGAGAATGCGAGAAGTGGGACAAAGTCACCAGCTTCATAGAAACCTTTGGCTTCTGCCGGGTTGTTCACGCTTGCCATGATCTGCTGACCTGCGAGGTCTTTGGCAACCGCGCCGCCGCCATCATATGGGATGTACTTGATGTCGAGGTCATACGCACCAGACATAAATGCAATCACGATGCTGTCTTCTTGACCGGCACCTGTGCCGCCCATGACATATTCGCCGCCCATTTCTTTAACGGTCTCAATGTACTCTTCAAACGTTGTGATGCCGCTGTCCTTGTGGACCCAAAGCACGAACGGATCGACGCCCATCATGGCCACTGGCGTGAATGTCTGAATGTCGATGCCCAGATTTTCCTGACGCAACGGCGTTGTGAAGAAGGAGTTCAAAGTCACGAGAATCGTGTGGTCGGGGTCATTCGTGCCGCTCACGTGGATCAACGCCTCTGCGCCAGAACCGCCGCCTTTGTTGTTGGGAACAAGCGGACGGTTCACAAGGTCCTTTTGTTCGGCGACAGCTTGAATAAAGCGTGCAATCTGATCAGCGCCACCACCGGCACCCGCCATGATGACAAAGTCAATTGGCTTGCGCGGTTCCCAGTCTTGCGCGACCGCTTGCATCGGTGCTGTGGCTAGAAATGTGGCCCCCAGTAGACCCATAACTGTGCGTTTCGTGAACTTCATGAAATTTCCTCCTTGATGGTTTTTAAACCCGGGTTGTGATAGCCACACAACCAGAGACTGTTCATTTAAAATTAACTACCGTTTATGAAGAAACAACTATCTTGTTCTAATCCCTTTTCAAGTAAAACTTTGTTGCGTAAGCAATGAATACCTTAGTGCACAAAAACGACAGGGATTTCTGCTTTATCTACAACAGCCTGCGTATTTCCACCAAAAAGAGTCTCGCGCTCGTGGTTTTGGCCGTATGCCCCCATAATCAGCATTGATGCGCCGACCTCTGCTGCTTTTTTGAGCAATGCTTTTCCGGGTTTGCGCGACTCAAAGCGGTGGGTTTGCGCCGTCACCCCGCGCAGCCGGTAATAGTCCACTAATTCCTCGGCTGTGGCGCCATGTGGCTCACCCTTGCCGCCGGATAGAATCGTTACGGTCTCTGCCGCCCGCACCAAATCCAGGGTCATGGCAACGGCGCGCGATGCTTCCATTGATCCGTTCCATGCGATGGCAAGGTGGCGACCAAAATCTGCGTGGGTTTCACGCTTTGGCGGGCACATCAGGACAGGTCGGCCTGTGCGAAACAACGCAGACTTCAGCGCATTCGTGCCAAGGTTCCGGTCCCTATCGGGCTTGGCGACCACCACAAGATCAGCGAGCCGACCGTTGTGCTTAATAACGTCGGCCATGGCACCGTATTCTTCAACGAACTGTATTGATGCTTTGCCGGGAACAGGTGTGTCTGTCGTCTCAAGGCCCAGCGATGGGGTAAGCTCGTCGAGCTGTTTTCTGACTTCTTGTTCTTGTTGGTCGGCAAGGACACGCGCCTGTTCGGTCATCGTATCACGGGCAAAGGACAGCAGTTGGGTGCTATAGGGAATCAGATCCTCGGCGCGCGCACGACAATGGGCAACCACGATATGGGCGTCATGGCGATGCGCGAGAGTGGATGCATATCCAAGCACCGTTTCGGCCATACCATCACCACGCACAGGTACCATTATCTTACTGACCATTCTTGATCTTCCTCTTCTTCAACAGCCGTCTGGGGCCAAAAGACGGATGCCTAAAAGACAGTAATTCCACCCTGTTGTTGCCGGTATTTTTCATGCCAGCAGCACAACCCAAGTTCCAGCGTAACCCGAATGCACGTTTTGGCCTAAACTTTATTCACGGATGAACGCTAAAATTGCGCTGCGCCTCCGACAGTAAGGTCATTCTTATAAGATTAACTATCTGATTCTGAACCGCTTATGCTGCTATTTGCGGAGCCTCTTTCGCGCCGGTCATGAAGGCAACAGCATCGGACATTGTATAGTCTTTTGGGTCAATCACACACAGGCGTTTGCCAAGGCGATGCACGTGGATGCGGTCGGCGACTTCGAAAACATGCGGCATGTTGTGGCTGATCAGAATGATCGGGATGCCGCGCGCCTTCACATCCAGGATCAGTTCCAAGACACGGCGAGATTCCTTGACGCCCAGTGCTGCTGTTGGCTCGTCCAGAATGATAACTTTGGACCCGAAGGCCGCCGCACGTGCCACGGCTACGCCCTGCCTTTGACCACCAGAGAGTGTTTCAACGGCTTGGTTGATATTTTGAATCGTCATGAGCCCAAGTTCGGTCAGCTTATCACGGGCCATTTGTTCCATGCGCGCGCGGTCAAGTTGGCGCAACCATTTGCCGCGAAAACCGGGTTTGCGCAGCTCACGACCCATGAACATGTTATCCGCGATCGAAAGGGCAGGCGACATGGCGAGAGTTTGGTAAACGGTCTCGATCCCTTCTTTTCGCGCATCGGTGGGCGATGTGAAATTTAGCTTGCGGCCCTCAAGAAACACCTCCCCCTCGTCAGGGATGATTGCACCTGACACAGCCTTGATCAAAGAGGATTTGCCCGCGCCGTTGTCGCCAATGACGGCAAGGATTTCACCGGGGTACAGATCAAAGTCGCAATTATCCAACGCCGTCACTTTGCCGTAGCGTTTTACAAGGCCGCGTCCCTTCAGGATTGGCTCTGTTGTGTCAGTTGAAGTGTTCATGCCGATACCTTTCTAATCCATTGGTCAACGGCCACCGCGCCAATGATAAGCGCGCCAATAAGCAGGAAGGTCCACTGCGCGTCCGCGCCGGCGAGCCGCAATCCAAGCGTGAAAACGCCCACGATCAGTGCGCCAAATAGCGCGCCCAAGATCGAACCACGCCCGCCAAATAGCGAGATCCCGCCAATTACAACGGCAGTGATGCTTTCGATATTCAAGAGCTGGCCGGAAGTCGGGCTGACGCTGCCGATCCGTCCGATCAAAGCCCAGCCCGCGATGGCACAGATAAAGCCGGTCACAGCATACACAGAAATCAACATGCCGCGCACGTTCACACCAGACAATTGCGCCGCTTCGGGATCATCACCAATGGCATAGACGTGACGCCCCCAGGCAGTGTGTCGCAGCACATAGGCAAGAAATAAGAAGATCGCGACCATCGCAATGACACCAACAGTAAAGGTCGCGCCACCGCGGCCGTCCGCATCGGCGCCGATTTTGAAGGTTGTGCCAAGAAACTGCAGCAGCGGGGCCTGTTCCTCTATGTCCTGACTGCGAATTGTCGCGTTTTGCGAATAAAGGAAGTTCGCGGCCAGCACGATCTGCCACATGCCAAGCGTCACAATGAACGGCGGCAATTTCATCACGGCAATCAACCAGCCATTGATCGCACCGATCATGGTGCCGACGGCAAGCCCGCAGGCGATCGCAACTTCGACCGGCAAGCCGTACCGGAACGTGAATTGCCCCATGATAACGCTGGACAAAACTGCAATAGCACCAACGCTTAGGTCGATGCCCGCGGTCAGAATAACAAGGCTTTGCGCCGCAGCCACAATTCCCACGATCTGCACCTGTTGCAGAATAAGTGTGAGCGCGAACGGAGAGAAGAACTTCGAGCCAAGCAATGCTCCAAACAGGACGATTGAGGCGACGAGAACGAACAAGGGCACCAGAGCGGGGTTGACGTGCAAAGCATGTTGTAGCCCTGCCAGCATGCCGCGACGCTCTTTGAAGGTTGCGACTACTTCGGATTTTGTTGAGCTTACGACAGCTTCATAGTCATCTGTGTTGCCAGACATTGGGTGCCCCTTCCATGAATGAACCTTTTTGTTTGGGCAAGCATACCCCAGTTTGTAAAAAGGGGCGGGAAAAACCCGCCCCGATCATGCGCGCCTGATTTCAGACACGCCGTAGGTTTAGCCCCAGCAAAGATCAGTGCCATCGGCGACCGAAATGCTATCGACACCTTCTGCTGGCTGGTCGGTGACAAGAGCAACGCCTGTGTCAAAGAAGTCCTTGCCAGGTGTGTTTTCGGGCAGTGAACCGTCCGCGGCGTAGGCCGCAATTGCTTGGATGCCCAAGGATGCCATACGCAGCGGATACTGCTGTGATGTTGCGCCGATTACACCGTCTGCGATGTTCTGGATACCGGGGCAGCCACCATCGACGGATACGATCAAGACGTCATTTTCGCGACCGATTGATTTCAGTGCCTCATAGGCGCCAGCGGCGGCAGGTTCGTTAATTGTGTAAACAACGTTGATTGTTGGATCGACAGCAAGGAGGTTTTCCATCGCTTTGCGGCCACCTTCTTCGTTGCCTGCAGTGATGTCGTTGCCCACGATGCGCGGATCATCTTCGTCGCCGTTTACGTTTGGATCCGCCAGATCAATACCAAAGCCCTGAAGAAAGCCTTGGTCGCGCAAAACGCCAACGGTTGGCTGGCTGACTGCAAGGTCAAGCAAAGCAATACGCGCATTCGCGGCGTCGTCGCCAAGCTGCGCTGCCGCCCACTTGCCGATCAGTTCGCCTGCAAGAAAGTTATCGGTTGCGAAAGTCGCATCCGCTGCATCAACAGGATCAAGGGGTGTATCCAAAGCGATAACCAAAAGCCCGGCTTCGCGGGCTTGCGTCACGGCACCAACAATCGAAGATGTGTCAGACGCTGTCAGCAAGATACCTGATGCGCCGTCGGCAATGCAGGTCTCGATTGCGGCAACTTGTGTTTCGTGGTCACCGTCGATCTTGCCCGCATAGGACCGCAACGTGATCCCTGCTTCAGCGGCGGCAGCTTCGGCGCCTTCACGCATCTTTACGAAGAACGGGTTGGTGTCGGTTTTGGTGATCAGGCACGCGGAAACGCTGTGGCCGTCGGCCATTGCAGACCCGGCGGTTGTGATAGCTGCAAGCGCAGTTCCGATTAGCAGTTTTCTCATGATGTCCTCCCAGACGATTATTTGGCAGGGACCTTGCCCTGACGATGCAACGATCAGCATTTGCCTATCGTTCGCCGCTAAAAAATACGATTCGGCTGCACCTGTCAATTAATTAGTTAACTTTCTTTATTAATACATTATGCTATATATTATTGGTTAGGAGACGCTTAGATTGCCGTTAATGGATGATGGACTCGTCAGATCAATCAGTGTTGGCTTAAGCCAACGGGGCGTGCGCGACCACAACGAGCGTTTGCTGCTTTCATTGATTCAACGTCACGGTGCGTTGCCTGGCAGTGATCTTTCACGCCTTGCGGGATTATCGCCGCCGACAGTATCCAGTATCTTGCGCAGGCTTGAAGAAGAAGGCCTTCTTGAACGGGGCGATCCGGTGCGTGGCAAAGTCGGCAAACCATCAATTCCGATGCGTCTTGCGGCATCAGGCGTCTACTCGTTTGGCCTCAAAATCGGGCGTCGCTCCGCAGATTTGCTGTTAATGGATTTCTGTGGTGACGTGCGTGAACAAAAGAAGATCACGTATGATTACCCGCAACCTGATGCGGTTTTTGCATTTCTATCAGATGGGATGGCGACGCTTACCGCTGACATGACACCCGGCGAGGTTGCCCGCATTTGCGGTATCGGCGTTGCAGCTCCATTTGAGCTTTGGAACTGGCATGACCTTGATGGCGAGCATGCGAAGACGTTTCAGTCGTGGCAGGATATCGATTTCAGTATCGAAATCGCGCGTTTCAGCAACTTGCCGGTCATGGTGATGAATGATGCTACGGGCGCATGTCAGGCGGAACATACCTACGGGCGTGGCAAAGAGTTTCGCGACTATGCCTATTTCTTTATCGGTGCGTTCGTCGGCGGTGGCATTGTCTTGAACAACTCTGTCTTTGGTGGACGCCAGGGGAATGCTGGCGCGCTGGGGTCATTGCGCAGTATCGGCCCCAACGGCGAAAGCATGCAGTTGATAGATATGGCTTCGATCCACCTGCTTGAAGAGCGCCTGCGAGAGGTTGATCTGGATGCCAGCCAGCTTTGGGAAGATCCTGATAGCTGGTTGCGGCTCTCCCGCTACATTGATCCGTGGCTGGGTCAGACGGCACAAGAACTTGCCAAAGCTGCCCTTTCGACCTGCGCGGTGATTGATTTTGAGGCCATTTTGATTGACGGCTCTTTCCCTGCGCAAATTCGTGAAGAACTGGTCAGCCGCGTACGCCGCTATGTGGCAACACAAGATTCGCGCGGCCTGCTGTTGCCACGTATCGAGGCAGGAAGCATCGGCGGCAACGCCCGCGCCCTCGGAGCCGCCTGCGGACCGATCCGAGCGCAGTTTTTATTGAACGCTCATAGCGGCGCCCATTGAGAGCAAGATGTGATGAGTGACGCCAGTTGACAGTGACGGCGATCGTTAACCGACGTCTCGTTTGAAACAAACCTGTGCGCGCTCGCAAGTCGTTCCGCAGCACATCTTGGATCGAGCTGAAGGGCCTTCTTCATCGACCTCACCTGACCAAGCGTTGCTAGGAAGGCTGAGCATCACTTATTAGGTCGCCGGGTACGCTCAGCGATTTACGCGATCAATTGCTTAGTCCTTTGCACGTCCGATTGGCGCACTTCCATGTTTGAAAATATGGAAAAGTAGAAATTTTAGCGTAAACGGCAACTGACCGCTTCGTCACGCATAGCAGTCATTGATCATTTCGCAGCGGAGCTTCCATTCCCGACCTTTGTCCGATCTGCACGAAACCACCACAGTGGGAAAACGGTGCTGAGCAAAAGGAAAAGCAATGCTGAATAGATTAAGGAGTGGATGGTGGAGCCTAGGGGAGTCGAACCCCTGACCTCTTGCATGCCATGCAAGCGCTCTCCCAACTGAGCTAAGGCCCCATCCTGACAGCGTTTCGCTGTGAGCCGCTGTCTATGCAGCGATCCGGGCGAGATCAAGCAAAAATCACGCCCGGGATTTGTGTTTAGTCGTCGTCGCTTGCTGGAACGTCGGCGAGTTCGTCCAATGACACGGTGTCATCATCGTCATCGTCTTCCAGCACGTCATCACCAAGATCGACATCGTCTTCTGTGTCGTCGTCATCGTCGAGCACCAGTTCTTCTTCGTCGGTGCTTTCTTTGCTTTTAGTTGTCTGCGCATCCTCAGCGTCCGCAACCATTGTGCGGGTCTTGGATGTGTCAACGGCCACTTCATTCCCGGTATAAGGGCTGATGATTGGCGTGGCGTTCAGGTCGTAAAAGCGTTTGCCGGTTTCGGGGCAAAGGCGCTTCGTGCCCCACTCTTCCTTAGGCATAGGCTATCCCTTCAAAAACTTAGTCTTCCCTTGCGGGTGATCGGTGCCAACTGCCATAAGCGGCGCAGCGTGTCAAAGCATTTGGCACATGAATTATGAGTAGTTGGATATGGGCCGTCATACGCTTGAAGGCAACCCCCCGATTGAGGTCACTTTGCGCCATTCTGCCCGCGCAAAGCGATTGTCGTTGCGGGTGTCTCGGTTGGACGGTCGTGTAACGCTGACATTGCCAAAACATGCCGCAGCGCGCGAGGGTGTTTCATTTCTGCGTGAGAAAGAAGCTTGGTTGCGCGGGCATCTTGCCGACATAAAGCCGGTCATGTCGCTTGCGCTGGAAAAGACGGTTCTTTTTCGCGGCGAGCCGTGCGCAATAATCCCAAGCTCATCGCGCAAAGCAGCGTTCGATGGCAACCGTATTCTTGTCCACCCATCACGTCCCATTGGCGCGCAGATCAAAGGTCTGTTCCGACAACAGGCACGCAATGCATTGGCTGCTGCGTCAGACAGGTACGCTTCCGCAGTTGGCCGCACGTACTCCCGGCTGACGATCAGGGATACGCGATCTCGTTGGGGGTCTTGCACGGCGGAGGGGGCTTTGATGTATTCTTGGCGTCTTATTATGGCACCGCCTGCCGTGCTGGACTATGTGGCGGCCCATGAAGTAGCGCATCTCGTTGAGATGAACCATCAGCCCGCGTTTTGGTCTGTCGTAGCCGGCGTGTGCCCGGACTACGAAGTGCATCGGCGCTGGCTTAGGCAAAACGGGGATCAATTGCATCAAGTCTCTTTCGACGATTGACGCCGGCTCCGAATGTGATCACAAATGACGCATGATGCTTCAACCGCGCACCCCTGATAGCAAAACACCCACACATGAACGGGTTTACCGCGCGCTGCGCACCCGCATCATGCATGGTGAGATTGCACCTGGCGATGCTTTGACCCTCAGAGGAATTGGCAAGACCTTTGACGTGTCCATGACCCCGGCACGCGAAGCCGTGCGGCGGCTTGCGGCAGAAGGGGCGTTGTTCTTGTCATCCTCGGGTCGGGTGTCTGCGCCCGCCTTATCGAACGAGCGTATCGAAGAGCTGGCTACGCTCAGAGCGCTGCTAGAGCCTGAACTGGCATCCCGCGCATTGCCACGTGCGCACTTTGCATTGATTGAGCGGCTTGAGGCGATCAACCAAGGTGTCAATCAAGTGATCGCGCGCCATGATGCAAGTGGGTATTTACGCATGAACCTGGAGTTCCACCGAACGCTATACCTGCGCGCACAGGCCCCCGCGATGCTTGCCATGACAGAAACCGTCTGGTTGCAGCTTGGACCGACGATGCGTGCGCTTTATGGGCGGTTGAACCGAACTGAGCCCCCATACCATCACAAACTGATTTTGGCGGCGCTAAAAGCAGGGGACGAACCGGGTTTGCGATTGGCTGTGCGGGCCGACGCCACACAAGGTCTTCGGATGTTGAAAGGGTAGGCGCTAGCGTCGCACGGGTGGGAACAGGTCCAGATCATTCAGGGCCAAATTCATCACGCGGCGGAAGTCTTTGCCCGGCATGCCAAGACCGTGTGCAAGCTCGGAAATAAACGCATATTCTGACGGCAGGATGCGGCCTTTGGACAGTGCCACATAGAATGCCCCGCGCATCATGATATCCTTCTCGGAATCGCGCAGACCTCTGCCAAAATCGATATAATCCTGCAGACTTAGGTCCATATCGATGTGATCCGTGATCCTGATGATATCTGCGGGCTGAAAGTTTCTTCTGGTCAGGCGGCTTGCTTGATTGCTGATCAACGCAATCTCGTTAGACGCAACAATACCGTCGCATTTGCCGACATAACACATCGCGGTAAGTATCCGGTCAGCGGCTTTTTTGCGCATGCCGGCCCGTAAATCGAACCCCATCAGTGACTTGATACGGCGTATGATCACGGCCAAGAGGGCCAAACCGATGGCGACCCAGAGGCCGTAGTTGCGCAGGTTGCGTTCCATGCTGTTTGTGGCTTCAGGTGCGATCGACGCATCCAAAAGGTTCAGCGATTGTGCGGTTTCGACCTGCGCGGTCGTAAAAGGACGGTCAGCACCCACAAGGCAACCGTCGCTTGAGAGGACATAGCCTTTCACGGTGCTGGTCAGCGTGTAGCCAAAAACGCGCAAATCTTCGGTGCGGTAACACAGTGACATCGTGGTGCCACCAGGACCGGGAATCATCGTTTCAGCGACAAGTTCAAAATCGGTGAACTTGCCCGTACCTGCAGTAAATGCATATGCCGGGGCGCCAAGCCACATACTTAGGAACAAGGTGATTATGAAACGTTTCATCGGGTTCTCGGATATTTTAGTCTTGCGATTTTAGTGACGTGGACGCGCGTAAAGCGGTCACTGCGTCAAAGCATAGGCGAACGCCCGCAACATTGTGAGTGCTATTGTGCAAGTCCGGCAGCAATATTGTCACAGTGTGGTGTGATACGCACGCTTTCTCAGCATGCGTATCCGGTGGCGCCTAAACTGAGGTCGCATTTTCTAATCCATCAAGCGTGAATGGCGCCGTCTCCGCAGGCCAATGCCGCTTCGCGGACGGCTTCTGAATAGGTCGGGTGTGCATGACACGTCCGTGCGAGATCTTCGGCAGCGGCGCCGAATTCCATCGCGACGCAAATCTCGTGGATCAAATCGCCAGCCATCGGGCCAATGATATGTGCGCCCAAGACCCGATCTGTCGTGGCATCAACAAGGATTTTGACAAAACCGTCGCCTGCGAAATTCGCCTTGGCGCGGGCGTTGCCCATAAAGGGGAACTTGCCAACCTTGTAGGTACGTCCTTGTTCTTTCAGGGATTCTTCGGTCTCGCCTACGTTCGCGACCTCTGGGTGCGTATAGATGACACCGGGGATCACGCCATAGTTCACATGCGGGTGTTGGCCTGCGATGCCTTCGGCGACCGCCATGCCTTCGTCTTCGGCTTTGTGGGCCAGCATGGGGCCTGCGATTGTGTCGCCAATGGCATAGATGCCCGCGACGTTGGTGGCATAGCGGTCGTTGGTTTTGATCTGCCCCCGCTCTGACATCTCAACACCAAGGGCATCAAGGCCAAGACCATCTGTGAAGGGTTTGCGCCCTGTGGCCACCAGAACCGTATCCGCCTGAAGCGTGTGTTCGCTGTCGTCTTTGCGCAGTTTGTAGGTGACTGTCGCCTTGTTGTTCTTGACTGTAACGCCTTGGACAGCCGCGCCAAGCGTGAACTTAAGTCCTTGCTTTGTGAGCATCTTCTGGAATTGACGGGCGATTTCTTTGTCCATACCGGGGGTGATGGCATCAAGGAATTCAACGACTTCTACGTCCGCGCCAAGGCGGGCGTAGACCGAACCGAGCTCAAGCCCGATAACGCCAGCGCCGATCACGACTAGTTTCTTGGGGATTTTGCCCAGTTCCAGCGCACCGGTAGAGGTGACAACTGTCTTTTCGTCAACCTCTACTCCGGGCAGGGATGATGCTTCAGAGCCTGATGCAATCACGATATGTTTGGCCTCGTGGACCTCATCGCCGACCTTGACTTTGCCCGTCTCAGGGACCGATCCCCAGCCTTTCAGCCAGTCTATCTTGTTCTTTTTGAACAGAAATTCTATGCCGCCTGTGTTCTGGGCAATTGTTTCGTCCTTGTAGGTCAGCATCTGTTTCCAGTCGACAGACGGTGCTTTGCCTTTCAGGCCCATGGATGCAAAATTATGTTCTGCCTCATGCAGCATATGCGTCGCGTGCAGCATCGCTTTTGATGGGATGCAGCCGACGTTCAGGCAGGTGCCGCCCAAGGTTTCGCGCCCTTCGACAACAGCGACTTTCATGCCCAGTTGGGCGCAACGAATAGCGCAGACATAGCCGCCGGGGCCGGCGCCGATTACGATGACATCATAGCTGGACATGGGGTCTCCTTGGTGGTGTTCAAAGCGTACACAGGCTGTACACAACCTGTGCAGACGTTTGTCATATTACGGCTGACAGTATCATCAGCATGGTTGAGAGGAACCCCACAAACCAGATCAGCGACCGCCATGGGGTCAGACCGAAATAATAGGCGGGGATGTAAAGGATGCGGGCTGTGAGGTAGGTCCATGCGCAGACCGCACTGAACCCGGTGCCTTTGTCGCCAAGGGTGATGACGACGACAGCGATGGTGAAGAGGATGAGTGCTTCGAAATGGTTGTTCATCGCGCGGATCAAGCGGCCGGTTTTGTCGCTGACCTGTTCGATGAGAGGCTTGCCAAGACGGCTGCTGTCACGTGGCGACAGGGTTTTGCCAACACCAACTTCGATGTTGGTGGGGATCGCCATAAGGGCGAATTGGACAGCTTGGAGAAGGGCCGCGAGGGCGAGGACGGTGAGTTCGGGGGTCATGGGTATTTCGCAAACGAGGTCATTCGCTGTCGTCACGCCATAGTGAGCCATCTGCAAACACGACAGCAGTTACATCGGTCTGAACACTACCCGTCCCGCTTGATTCAAATATCTTTAGTTTGTCATAGGGTTGTCCAGCCATAAACTGGTTATCTTTCCATAGGTAAAACGTATCCGAGGAAGACGTTTGACCTTCTGCAATCCGCTCGCTCGACTCGCCTGAGAAGGCAAATACCTCGTCGCCAAAAGCACTCAAAAATGTTGAGGTAAACTGAAATCCTACGATTTCTTTTCCAGTAGCATTCTGGATTACTGGCATAAATCGCATTGAATTTTGATCAAACTCACCTGCGTGATGTTGGAAAAACGGTTCCAGAATATTTATGTCAAGCGTAGTTCTAGAGACTGTCTCACTAAACTCATACGTACCATCTTCATTCAGGACTACGACGCGACCGTCAGTCAGTTCAACTGTTTCTGCAAAAGAAAAGGTCGAAAGACATGAAAATGCAATGGCAATGAACTTATTAGGATGCATGTGATTATCCTCATGGAATTGACAACGATTCAGTAAGTAAAGCGGACTACAAATCCATCAACAACCGACGTGGATCCTCAAGCGCTTCTTTCACCCGCACAAGGAACGTCACCGCCCCTTTGCCATCCACGATCCGGTGATCGTAGGACAGGGCCAGATACATCATGGGCCGGATCACGACTTGTCCGTTGATTGCCATTGGACGGTCTTGGATTTTGTGCATGCCGAGGATGCCGGACTGTGGCGGGTTCAGGATGGGCGAGGACATGAGCGAGCCGTAGACGCCACCGTTGGAGATGGTGAAGGTGCCGCCTTGCATTTCCGCCATGCTCAGCTTGCCGTCGCGCGCTTTGGCGCCCATTTCGGCGATGGCCTTTTCGATAGCGGCAAAAGACATCTGGTCCGCGTCGTTGATCACTGGCACCACAAGGCCCGTGGGCGTGCCTGCGGCGATGCCCATGTTGACGTAGTTTTTATAGACCACATCGGTGCCGTCGATTTCGGCGTTGACCTCTGGCACTTCGTTCAGGGCGTGCACGCAGGCCTTGGTAAAGAAGGACATAAAGCCCAGCTTGACGCCGTGTTTCTTTAAAAACAGGTCTTTGTATTCGTTGCGCAGGGCCATCACCTCGGTCATGTCGACCTCGTTGTAGGTGGTCAGCATGGCGGCGGTGTTTTGGCTGTCTTTGAGGCGGCGCGCAATGGTTTGGCGCAGGCGGGTCATCTTCACGCGCTCTTCGCGTTCTGCCTGATCTGCGGCAACTGGTGCGCGGGGTGCAGCGGCTGGTGCAGGTGCGGGGGAAGCGAGGGCGTTTAACACGTCCTCTTTCATCACGCGGCCATCTTTGCCGGTGCCTGCGACGTCGGGCAGGTTGTTTTCGGCCATCAGTTTCTTGGCAGATGGTGCGTCTTCGACATCTTTGGCTGCTGCTGGGGCAGGGGCTGCCTCCGCTTTGGGTTCTTCTTTCTTGGCCGCGGGGGCCGGCGCTGCATCGCCTTCGGCGATTTGGGCCAGCAACGCGTCAACACCAACGGTTTCGCCTTCGGCTGCGACGATTTCAGACAAGGTTCCCGCAATCGGGCTTGGCACCTCGACGGTCACTTTGTCGGTTTCCAGCTCGCAGAGCATTTCATCAATGGCAACAGCATCGCCGGGTTGTTTGAACCATGTGGCGACAGTGGCCTCCGTCACGGATTCGCCAAGGGTTGGGACGCGGACTTCGGTGCTCATTACTTTGTTCCTTCGACTGTCAGCGCATCATTCACGAGGGCTGCTTGTTCTGCTTTGTGTTTGCTGGCCAGACCTGTTGCAGGTGAGGCGGCGGCGGCGCGTCCGGCATAGACGGGCCGCGTGTGTTTGGCTTTGATCCGGGTGAGGACCCATTCGATGTTGGGTTCCATGAAAGACCACGCACCTTGGTTGCGGGGTTCTTCCTGACACCAGACCATTTCAGCGTTTTTGAACCGTTCGAGTTCCTTGACAGCCGATTGGGCCGGGAACGGATAGAACTGTTCATAGCGCATGATGTAGACGTCGTTGATCCCGCGTGCGTCGCGTTCTTCCAGCAGGTCGTAGTAGACTTTGCCCGAGCACATCACGACGCGTTTGATCTTGTCGTCGGCGGCAAGTGTGGTGTCTGAATTGCCGTGTTGTGCGTCATCCCACAGCACGCGGTGGAAGGATGACCCGACAGTAAATTCCTCGCGTTTGGACACGGCCATTTTGTGCCGTAGTAGCGATTTTGGTGTCATAAGGATCAGCGGTTTGCGGAAGGTTCGGTGCAGTTGACGGCGCAGCAGGTGGAAGTAGTTCGCAGGCGTTGTGCAGTTGGCCACGATCCAATTGTCGCCGCCGCACATGGTCAGGAACCGTTCCAGACGCGCGCTTGAGTGTTCGGGGCCCTGTCCTTCGTACCCGTGGGGTAGCAAGCACACGAGGCCAGACATCCGCAGCCATTTGCTTTCGCCCGAGCTGATGAACTGGTCGAACATGATCTGTGCGCCGTTGGCGAAATCGCCGAACTGGGCTTCCCAAAGGGTTAGTGCGTTGGGTTCTGCCAGTGAATAGCCGTACTCAAAACCCAGCACCGCGTATTCAGACAGCATCGAGTCGATGACTTCATACTGTGCTTGCCCCTCGCGGATGTTGTTGAGCGGGTAGTACCGATCTTCGTTCTCCTGATTGATCAGGCCAGAGTGCCGGTGGCTGAATGTGCCGCGCGTACAGTCTTGGCCGGACAGGCGGACGGGATAGCCTTCGGTTAGCAGAGATCCGAAAGCCAATGCCTCGCCGGTGGCCCAGTCGATGTTTTCACCGGTCTCGAACATCTTGGCTTTGTTTTCGATCAGACGGCCAATTGTCTTATGTAACGGGAAGTTTTCAGGGGCTTTTGATAGTGCTTCGCCGACCGCATTAAAGGTGGCTTCTTCTATGGCTGTGACGCCGCGTTGATAGTCTTCGTCTTTGCGATCCAGGTGCGACCACTTGCCGTCCAGCCAGTCGGCTTTGTTCGGTTTGTAGGATTTGCCCGCTTCGAATTCTTCATTCAGATAGGCTTGGAATGCGGCCTTCATGTCTTCGATTTCGCCTTCGGGGATCAGCCCGTCTTGCACCAGACGTTCGGTATAAAGCGTCAGCGTCGTCTTTTGCTTTTTGATTTTCTTGTACATCACCGGGTTGGTGAACATCGGCTCGTCGCCCTCATTGTGACCAAAGCGGCGGTAGCAAATGATGTCGAGCACCACGTCTTTGTGGAACTTTTGACGGAATTCTGTGGCGACACGTGCGGCGTGCACCACCGCCTCTGGATCGTCACCGTTGACATGGAAAATGGGCGCTTCGACCATCAGGGCAATATCTGTGGGATAGGGGCTCGAGCGGCTAAAGTGCGGGGCTGTTGTGAACCCGATCTGGTTGTTCACGACGATATGCATCGTGCCGCCGGTCTTGTGGCCCTTTAGTCCAGACAGGCCAAAGCCCTCTGCCACAACGCCTTGGCCTGCAAAGGCTGCGTCGCCATGCAGCAGGATGGCCATGACTTTCGTGCGGTCAGCGTCGTTCTTTTGGTCTTGCTTGGCGCGGACCTTGCCGATGACAACAGGGTTCACGGCCTCAAGGTGGCTGGGATTCGCTGTCAGGGATAGGTGGACCGTGTTGTCATCAAAGCTGCGATCCGAGGACGCGCCGAGGTGGTATTTCACATCCCCAGACCCATCCACATCTTCGGGTTTGAATGATCCGCCCTGGAATTCGTTAAAGATCGCGCGGTATGGTTTTTCCATCACGTTTGCGAGAACCGACAAACGACCACGGTGCGGCATGCCAATGATAATCTCGTCTATGCCCAACTGACCACCACGTTTGATGATTTGCTCCATCGCAGGGATCAAGCTTTCGCCACCATCAAGGCCGAACCGCTTGGTGCCCATGTATTTGACGTGCAGGAATTTCTCAAAACCCTCGGCTTGGACCAATGAATTCAGGATCGCCTTGCGCCCGTTCTTGGTGAAAGCGATTTCTTTACCGTAGCCTTCGATCCGCTCTTTCAACCAGCCCGCTTCTTCGGGGTTTGAGATATGCATGTATTGCAGCGCAAACGTGCCGCAATAGGTGCGTTGCACGATGGCCATGATGTCGTTCATGGTCGCCACTTCAAGGCCGAGGACGTTGTCGATAAAGATCGGACGTTCCATGTCTGCCGCAGTGAAACCGTAAGATGCCGGGTCCAGCTCTGGATGCGGTTTCTGGTCGCGCATGCCGAGTGGATCGAGGTCTGCAATCAAATGACCCCGAATACGGTAGGCGCGAATGATCATCAGCGCACGGATACTGTCGAGGACGGCGGATCGCACTTGGGATTCGTCGAGTGTGACACCTTTTTCAGCGGCTTTCTCTTTGATCTTTTTGCCTGCCGCCTCTGGCTCGGATGGCCACTGACCATCAAGGGCGGCGGTCAGATCATCGGTTGGGGCAGGGGGCCAATCGGTGCGTGCCCAAGAGGGGCCCGCGGCCTCGGATTTCGCATCAGCCGGGGCATCGCCCAAGGACCGGAAGAAGGCCTGCCAGCTTTCATCCACCGCACCGGGGTTGTCAGCGTAGCGGGCGTAGAGCTGCTCCACATACTCCGCGTTATGCCCTTGCAGGAAAGATGAGGCGTGGAAGACGTCGTTGGGGGAGTGGTCGTTCATGAGGGGACCTCGTGAGGGTTGGGGCCGTATTTGTTTGTACCGAACTTAGATGGAAAAATGGCGGCGATGATGAGCGCGATGGACAAAACCGAGCATAGAATACCTATGTAGGAAAAGGGCTCGTCCCATGATTTACCCCAGTCGGTTGTGATCCAAATGATGAAAGTTGCGCCCGCTAAGATCGCTGGCCAACCGGGTAGCGAAATGTCTTGAAGGCGTTTCGCGCCAACAGCTGTTAGCGGAATTGTTGATAGAATAGCGAAAGTATCCGACGCAGGCCAGAATGAGATCGTCGCTTCTTCGATGTCTTTGTTGAGCAAATAGAGGTCAATGCCCATCATCGGCAATGCCAGAACAAAGGTAGCGAGAAAGAACCACCAATATTCAGACCGCGAGGCGCGCCCAGAAAATTGGAAAGACTTGGCAAAGCCGATGTTGATGGCTGTCGCGGGTCCCATTTAGTTATCCAGTCTGTTGCCACATGAGTTACGCGTGACTTGGGTTCTATTTCTATTGTGCGTTTGAACAAACATAGGTGATCTTGCTGTCACCATTGGGTTGTAATTCGGGTTGTTCTGCTACGCTGACCAACGGCAAACCATTACAGAAACTGCCACTTTGCACTTTGGCAGTCATGTCCGCAAAGGACGTAATGGCGGGGTCATAACTGACAGACCCGTTGATCGTTTCGGTGCCGCCGCATGCCGCAAGAACTGCAAGCCCCGCAACGCAAAAGAAGGTTTGTGTTTTAGTCATGTTTTACCCAATCGCTTCCAGCACAGCTTCGCCCAGTGTCGCGGGGCTGTCTGCGACGATGATCCCTGCGGATTTCATCGCTTCGATCTTGCTTTCCGCGTCGCCTTTGCCGCCGGCCACAATCGCACCGGCGTGGCCCATGCGGCGACCCGGAGGCGCTGTACGCCCGGCGATGAAACCTGCTGTTGGCTTCCAGCGCCCCTTTTTCTTTTGAGCGGTCAGGAACTCGGCGGCTTCTTCTTCGGCGGACCCGCCGATTTCGCCAATCATGATCATGGAATGTGTTTCGTCATCGTTGAGGAACATGTCCAAAACGTCGATATGCTCGGTCCCTTTGATGGGGTCGCCGCCGATACCCACGGCTGTGGATTGGCCCAAACCGCTGTCGGATGTTTGCTTGACCGCTTCATAGGTCAGCGTGCCAGACCGGGACACAACGCCGACCGATCCGCGCTTGTGGATGTGGCCGGGCATGATACCGATTTTGCATGCATCCGGCGTGATGACACCGGGGCAGTTCGGCCCGATCAGGCGAGATTTGGACCCTTCGAGCGCGCGCTTGACGCGCATCATGTCAAGGACAGGGATGCCTTCGGTGATGCAGATGATCAGTTCCATCTCGGCGTCGATCGCTTCGAGGATACTGTCCGCCGCGAAGGGTGGGGGCACGTAGATAACCGAGGCGTTGGCCTCGGTCACATGCATCGCCTCATGCACCGAGTTGAAGATCGGCAGGTCGAGATGCGTCTGCCCACCTTTGCCGGGGGTCACGCCGCCGACCATTTTGGTGCCGTAAGCAATCGCTTGTTCAGAGTGGAATGTCCCCTGCGAGCCGGTGAGGCCCTGACAGATGACGCGGGTGTTTTCGTTTACGAGAATGGCCATGTTTATTCCTGAATGCGTTGATATGTTTAGGTCTTGCAGGGCAAGAACAGCCTTATGAAGAGGGCAATCGGGCGCTGATCAGACTGCTTGACGCGCCGTTACGGGTGCTAATTCGGCCAGTTAGGGTGATGGTCCGGCCATCTTTGCTTAACGCGCGGCGACCTGATGCGACCCATCCGTCAGCCCGTAGGCGATTGCCAAGATCATCTAACAGCGCTCTAACGCCTGAATCTCGTCCGGCACCAAAGTGCTTCAATTGGCAAGTTCGGCCACCAAATCTGCTTGTGATATATTCAATCTCAATCCTTCTGATGGTATCAGAGCTCGCAAAGAAGGAGTTGGGCACCTCTTTTGTGTAAGACACCTCTGCGGCAAACGCTGACCGAGAATAGCCTAACCCACTTAGGTCGAGCTGTGTGCCTTCAGCAATAAAGCGATAGCATGCATCAACAAGCGTTGCGTCATCAGTTTGAGCCGTGAGCACCATTACCTGGGAACCGCCGGATGCATTCTGAGAGCTGGATGCGCCGTTTGATGGCGCCTCACATCCGGCAAGAGTTGTGGCCAAGGCAATTGCGACGAAAGATGAGAACCTCATCCCTTCACCGCTTTCACGATCTTTTCAGCGCCGTCTTTCAGATCGTCAGCTGCGATCACGTCCACGTCGCTTTCATTGATGATCTTTTTGCCCTCTTCAACGTTCGTGCCTTCGAGGCGAACGACGAGTGGGACTTGCAGGCCGACTTCTTTCACCGCGGATACAACGCCCTCGGCGATCACGTCGCAGCGCATGATGCCGCCGAAGATGTTCACGAGGATGCCTTTGACCTGTGGGTCGGAGGTGATGATCTTGAAGGCTTCGGTGACTTTTTCTTTGGTTGCACCACCGCCTACATCGAGGAAGTTGGCGGGTTCGGCACCGTAGAGTTTGATGATGTCCATCGTCGCCATCGCGAGGCCTGCGCCGTTGACCATGCAGCCGATTTCACCGTCCAGCGCGATATAGTTCAGGTCGAATTTCGACGCGGCAAGCTCTTTGGGGTCTTCTTCGGTTTCATCGCGCAGGGCGGCGACATCGGCGTGGCGGTAGACCGCGTTGCCGTCGAAAGCGACCTTGGCGTCGAGCACTTTAAGGTCGCCACCGTCAGTTACGATCAGCGGGTTGATCTCAAGCATCTCCATGTCTTTTTCGACAAAGGCTTGGTACAGCTGGCCCATCAGTTTCACGCATTGTTTGACCTGATTGCCCGAGAGGCCAAGTGCGAAAGCGACCCGGCGACCGTGGAATGGCTGGTAGCCTGTTGCGGGATCAACGGTGAAGTTGACGATCTTTTCGGGTGTGGAAGCGGCGACCTCTTCGATGTCCATGCCGCCTTCGGTGGAGCAGACAAAACCGATGCGGCTGGTCTGACGATCAACTAGCAGAGCGAGGTAGAGTTCGGTTTCAATACCGGCGCCATCTTCGATATAGATGCGGTTGACGACTTTGCCTGCGGGGCCGGTTTGGTGCGTAACCAATGTGCGGCCCAGCATCTTTTTGGCTTCTTGGGCTGCTTCTTCGACTGATTTGGCCAGACGTACACCGCCTGCTTCGCCCGCGTCGGCCTCTTTGAATTTGCCCTTGCCGCGTCCGCCAGCGTGAATTTGCGCTTTGACGACCCAAAGTGGGCCATCAAGTTCGCCAGCGGCAGTTTTGGCATCTTCGGCGCGGGTGACTGGGCGTCCGTCCGAGACGGGGGCGCCATAGTTGCGCAACAAAGCTTTGGCCTGATATTCGTGAATGTTCATGGGGACAATTCCAATTTGGCTACGGTTACCCGACCTAAACATAGAAAAATCGGGGGTTCTAAGTGAAAAGCGCCAAAAAGCCGGAAAATCGCACATTTGTGATCACAGGAAATTTTAGTGTGATCACAAATTCACCTATGCTTTGATTTTCATCAACTTTATTCAGTTTTTAAAGATTCGGTATGATGTTAGCAAAGTTGTGATGGTGAATGACATTCCAACATGGGCCGTGGTTGCAACAGTGGATGAACCGCCTGCATTGGTGCAGGCGTTTGTGGCTTGGCATTTATCACAGGGTGCTGCGCGAATTTTACTTTATTGCGATCAACCTGATGATCCCGTGCAAGAGATGTTGTCCCACTTGCCGCAGGTCAGCGTCATTGTGTGCGATGATCTGCATTGGCAACGGGTCAACAAAAAGCGCCCCCATCGCCATGAGGTCCGCCAAGTGTGCAATGCCCGCGATGCTTATGCCAAGGCTGAAACAGACTGGGTTTTGCACATCGATGCTGACGAATTTGTTTGGTGCGACAGGGGCGTTGGTGAGGTGTTAGCCACGGTTTCCAGTGATGCAGATGCTTTGATCACCCCTGTTGCTGAGCGTGTTTATGATGGGAATGCACGCGGTACCACACTGTTTGATGGTGCGTTCCGCCGACCATTTAGGGGAAACGAAGAGGAAGGACTGCGCTTTTTCGGAGCTGACTATGCGCTGACCAATCGGGGATTGACGGGGCATGCACAGGGCAAGGCTTTCGTGCAGACGGATAGGCCGCTCAAACTCTCCATTCATCGTCCCCGGATGAAGCGGGGTGTTGGTGAGCCTCGATTTGTTCGTGCTGATGCAGGAGCGCTTGAACTCTTGCATTTCGAAGGGCTAACCCCGTCCCATTGGGCCTATAAATTGACGCGCATGGCACGCGCTTTTGCAATGGATGATGGGATGCCGCTGTCGCCGCACCGTCGAAAGCAAGCGGATCTGCTGATAGACGATCCTTATGGCGCAGTTGCGTTGCATGACCGTCTGAAGTGTCCGGATGAAAGACTGCGCGATCGGCTGAAACGGCGAGGTCTTTGGGCTGTGCCACCATTCGACATTCAATCTGCAATCGAGACTTGGTTTCCGGATCAGGCGATTGATCTCACGCCGCAGGCAATTGATGCTTGGTTGCAGCGTGAGAAGTCAGATGTGATGTCGTTCCTGCGGCATGACCCTAGTTAAAGATGATCATAAAGAGTGCAGCGTCTCCGCCCAGCATCCGCTGAAATTGGCGCAGGCTTTGCCCGGACATGCGTGTGCCTTCTTCGATGTAGGGCAAG
The DNA here is from genome assembly GCA_947488605.1 of uncultured Paracoccaceae bacterium. GTDB lineage: Bacteria > Pseudomonadota > Alphaproteobacteria > Rhodobacterales > Rhodobacteraceae > Yoonia. The sequence continues at coordinate 218,970 of CANKZJ010000005.1, forward strand.
ACACCTTCGCCTTGAATGATCGAGATGATGTCAATCTCTGGTGGGTTTTGCATGATGCTTGCCAGATTGATGCCTGCACCATTTCCAAGTCGCCAATGCGGAATAAGCAAGTCGCCCTTGAGGACGGCTTCTGCTTCGGCCAAAACCATCCGCCATTGGCTGCCGACATCGGCAGGAAAATCGAGCGGCAGAGCGCTGGTTTGATTGGGGTTCGGGATCCATTCCAGTTTGTTGTCAGTTTCAGTGGCGACGCGGGACCAGAAGGTTTGATTGTCTTCAATCATACCTAGGAAGTGCGCGTGCGCGTTGCGGGACCGTTCCACATCCGGTTGGCCTTCGATGGCGTGAATGAACATGGCTAGCACGTCGACCCATGTGTCTTCGTCGGGCATAAAGACCATTTGCCGCCCACCATCGTTAAGGGCGTCCATCGCGGCGGCGCTCTCAGTCACACGCTGGATCGCTGATGTTGGATCAAGAGCAAGGACAGTTTCGCTGACACCGGACAGCAAATGGGCATAGGCCGAGAGCCAGGCAGCATCTGCGGTATCAAATCGCACGACGGGCGGTGTGCCTGCGCCATCAAGGCCACGGTTCATTTGTGTGGCGGCCGTTTCCAACATGCCTTCGCCAGCGTCGCGGGCGCCATTGGCGTTGATATCGAACCAAAGGTCAGCGGTATTGATAGTGACGGCAACGTTATCTGTGTCGGCAATCGTGTCGAGTGCTACCAGGCTGCCGTCTAGTTCTTGCAGCGCATTTGCGAATGTATCAGCGATCACTTCAGGCGTGAAAGGTGCAGCATTTGGGTTGGGTGGCAGCGGTATGCGCAGAAAGGGCAGGTCGCTCATTTCAGCCATTTCGCGATTGATTTGGGTGGCGTAGAGCGTTTGCAAAGCACCTTCGATTGCGCCCAAAAAGCGGACGCCACCCAAAACAAACATATCGGACGGTGTTTGATTTGGTAGCGCTGAAAGGTTGGCTTCGGTTGCTGTAAGACCGTCTTGTGCGATCATCGCAGAATAGTCTGTTTGGGCATTGGCGGTTGTGGCAAGCGTGATGCTGGCCAACGCGATAGCGGCGGGGATACGCATGTTGAAACTCCTATCTAGTAATCTGAACATAATTCATGAACAATGTTCAGTCAATGGATAAAAAGAAGGGCGCCGGGTGGGCGCCCCTCTCAAATCTAGTTAGACGAGGCTGTCGTCGATGCCTTTGCATGCTTCAACAAGGCCTTTGACGGCGTCGACAGATTTGTCGAACATTGCTTGCTCGTCTTTGTTCATCTTGATCTCGACGACGCGTTCGATGCCGCCTGCACCGATCACTGTTGGCACACCAACATAGAAACCGTTCAGGCCATAAGCACCATCAACGTGGGCTGCACATGGCAGCAGACGCTTTTGGTCTTTGAGGTAGGCTTCGGCCATCTCGATACCGGATGTCGCTGGTGCGTAGAACGCGGACCCTGTCTTGAGCAGGCCCACGATTTCAGCACCGCCATCGCGTGTACGCTGAACGATCGCGTCCAGTTTGTCTTGTGTAGTCCAGCCCATGTCGACCAGATCAGGCAACGGGATACCTGCAACTGTGGAATAGCGCGTCAGTGGCACCATTGTGTCGCCGTGGCCGCCGAGCACAAATGCTGTGACGTCGCGCATGGAGACTTCGAATTCTTCTGCAAGGAAATGACGGAAACGCGCAGAGTCCAGAACACCCGCCATGCCGCAAACCATGTGATGTGGCAGGCCGGAAAATTCGCGCAGTGCCCAAACCATCGCATCAAGCGGGTTTGTGATACAGATGACAAATGCGTTTGGCGCATGGGCGGCGATGCCTTCGCCAACGGATTTCATGACCTTGAGGTTGATGCCCAACAGGTCATCGCGGGACATGCCCGGCTTACGGGCCACGCCAGCTGTGACGATGCAGACGTCAGCACCTGCAATGTCTTCGTAGCTGTTAGCGCCTTTAAAGCTGCCATCGAATTTTGCAGCAGGGCCGGATTCGGCGATATCAAGCGCCTTACCTTGTGGGATGCCTTCGGCGATATCGAAGAGCACTACATCGCCGAGTTCTTTGACAGCTGCGAGGTGCGCAAGCGTGCCGCCGATTTGTCCGGCGCCGATAAGGGCAATCTTGGGTCTGGCCATTGAAACAGGTCCTTTGGTGATTTGGTTTCGGCGTTTGGGTAAGCTTTTGACGGCGTTTGCGCAAGAGTGCTGCATCGCGGCATTGCCGCCAAGAGAGTGGTCAATCCAATAGCAAGCCGCTAACCAATGCAGAATGAACGATAAGTTAGGACCACCAAGTGATTGAGTTTGGATGGCAATTTTTTGCGGTTGGCATCCCTGCGATCATATTTGGCGGGATTTCCAAGGGTGGATTCGGGTCAGGCGCTTCGTTCATTGCGGGTGCGATTCTGGCGCTGGTGGTGCCGCCCGGTGCGGCCTTAGGCATTGTGTTGCCGCTTTTCATGGTGGTGGATGCTGCGACATTGAAACCCTATTGGGGGAAATGGCATTGGCCGTCGGCCAAGCATTTGATGATTGGCGCTGTCCCGGGCTGTACGATCGCGGCCTCGCTTTATGCGATCGTTGACGGGGACTTTTTCCGCCTTTTCATCGGCGTGATTTGTTTGGCGTTTGTCGCTTTCCAGTTGAGCCGCGCGTTGGGTTGGCTTTCCGTGAGGGAGGTTCCGTTTTCCGCGCCATTGGCTTGGCTTGCCGGAATGGTGAGCGGATTTACAAGCTTTGTCAGTCACGCGGGTGGACCGCCATCTGCGGTATTTTTGTTGTCGCAAGGGCTAAGAAAGACAGCCTATCAGGCGACAACAGTCGTCGTTTTTTGGGCGATCAACTGGATGAAGGCGGTGCCATACGCGTTCTTGGGCATCTTTAGCTGGGACACGATTATGGGCAGTTTGCTTTTGGCGCCTTTCGCGTTGTTGGGTGCTTGGATCGGCGTGAAAGCGCATCATTTGGTTCCTGAGAGGCTTTTCTTCGGGCTGACCTATGTTTTGCTCGTACTGACGGGTATCCGCTTGATTTGGATTGCTTTGGCCTAGGGGCCGCCCGTGGAGCGACCCCCGACCGTTAGCTTTGGCTGTCGAAATTCGCCAGTGGCTCGTTGACATATTGGTAAGCTTGCCCTGCAGCGACAAGGCAGGTTAGACCACCTGGCTGCGTGACAGTGATTGTCCAGGATCCGGTATCCATTGAGGCATAAACCTCGACCACGGAATTGTCTGCGCCAAGCCCGATGGACTGTCTGCTTTCGCCGAAATGCGCGCCAAGCCGTTCCACGACTTGGGCATGATCGGCACAATTGCTGCCTTGCGCATTTGCTGGATAGGCACCGATTAGCGCGGCACCGATCCCAAAGGACATCAAGAATAGTGTTCGTTTCATTTTATTCCCTTTCTGCGAGAAGCGACCGCAGTCATGGAGCGGCCTGCCAAGTGGGATAAATTCTGAGGTCAACTTGAGGGAAATTGGTTAACACACCGTAACGATGGCCTTTGTGCTGCATCGCGGCATTTATACCTTGAATGATTTGCGCATTTCTGGCGTTGTTCGCGCAACAATATTGCGAGGAAGATTCGAATGCATGACCGTCCTTACCGTTCGGCGCTGTATATCCCCGGCTCGAAGGATCGTGCGCTAGAGAAAGCACGTGGTTTGCCGGTCGATGTGATCCTGTTTGACCTAGAAGACGCGGTTTCGCCTGATGCTAAAGTGTCGGCGCGTGATACGCTTTATGCGGCACTTGCCGACGATGGTTATGGCAGCCGGTTGCGCATTGTCCGTATCAATGGGCTTGATACCGAATGGGGTGCTGCTGATGCGGCTGCGGTCTCTGCAATGAATTGCGATGCGATTTTATTGCCGAAGGTGAATGGGCCTGCTGACGTGGACGCGCTCGCCGCGTTGGTGCCTGATCTGCCGATTTGGGCGATGATGGAGACACCGCAAGGCATTCTGAATGCGCAGAGTATTGCCGCACATCCGCGCATCGCTGGTTTTGTGTTGGGCACGAATGACCTTGCTAAAGACCTCAACTCGCGTAGCCGCGCAGCTCTTATGATGTCGCTTCAGCACTGCATGTTGGCAGCAAAGGCTGCCGGGATCATCGCGCTTGATGGTGTCTATAATGCGTTCAAGGACGAAGACGGGTTGCGTGCAGAATGCGAAGAAGGCCGCGATATGGGGTTTGATGGCAAGACCCTGATCCACCCCGCGCAGGTCGCCATTGCCAATGCTGCCTTTGGCCCGACCGGAGCTGAAATTGATTTGGCGCGTCGTCAGATCGCAGCCTTTGAAGCGGCTGAGGCCGAAGGGCAGGGCGTTGCCGTGGTTGATGGTCGCATTGTCGAGAACTTGCATATCGTGACAGCCCGGGCGACGTTGGCAAAGGCTGAGGCAATCGCTGCATTGGAGACGACATGAATTTACTGATCGCTGGCGTTGTCCTTTGGTGGGCGGCGCATTTGTTCAAACGACTGGCACCCGGTCTTCGGCAATCTTTGGGTGGCGCTGGCTATCCGATCATGGCCGTGACGATTATTCTGAGCGTTGTGTTGATGGTGCTGGGCTACCGCGGTGCAGAAGGTGCGATTTTCTGGGGTCGTGACCCTATGTGGGTCGGCATCAATAACGTGCTGATGATCTTGGCGTTTTACTTTTACGCGGCCAGTGCTGCGAAGGACGCGAAAATCTGGCTTGGAACAAAGGTGCGCCACCCGCAGCTGACAGGTTTCTCAATCTGGGCGTTTGCGCATTTGCTGGTGAATGGTGACACACCGTCGTTCATTCTGTTTGGCGGACTTCTCGTCTGGGCCATTGTCGAGATATTCTTGATCAACGCGCAAGAAGGGCCTTGGCAACGACCGGCCCGCGCGCCGTTCAAGAAAGAGATCGTCGCGGTCGTCGTGACCGTTGTTGTGACCGTTGTCGTGATGGGCGTGCACTATGCGCTGGGCGTCACACCTTGGGGATAACGCGATGAAAATCTACCGCTTCCTGACCGAAGATGACACCTCGGCCTTTTGCCACAAGGTGTCTGACGCCCTGTCAAAAGGATGGGAGCTTTATGGTGATCCCACTTATGCCTTTGATCATGCCAACGGCGTTATGCGCTGTGGCCAAGCGGTGACCAAAGACATCGACGAACCCTATTCTGCTGACATGAAATTGGGTCAACAATGACAAAGACAAACGCGGGCCGCTTTTTTGAGGATTATGCCGTCGGTGATGTGATCACGCATGCGGTGCCGCGCACGATCAAAATGGGAGAGCGCGCGCTGTATCACGCGCTTTACCCCGCCCGGCATGCGCTGCATTCGTCAGATCAGTTTGCCCAAAGCTGCGGTCTGCCGTTCAGCCCTTTGGATGACTTGATCACGTTTCACACCGTTTTTGGCAAAACCGTGCCGGATGTGTCGCTGAACGCCGTCGCGAACCTTGGCTATGCCGAGGGGCGTTGGATCACGCCACTTTGGCCCGGAGATACGATTACCGCGACCTCTGAAGTGATCGGGGTGAAGCAGAACTCGAACGGCAAAAGCGGTGTTGTTTGGGTGCGCACCACGGGGCGCAACCAGCATGATGAAGTGCTGATGTCTTATGTGCGCTGGGTCATGGTGCGCAAACGCGGTGAGGGTGACGCGCCGACACCGGTTATTCCTGAATTGGCTGCGGTTGTTGCGGTCGATGAGCTTATGATCCCGCAGGGTTTGGATTTTACGAACTACGATTTCGCACTTGCGGGCGAACCTCACCGCCTTGGTGATTATGCCGTAGGTGAGATCATTGATCACGTCGACGGCGTGACTATCGAAGAGGCCGAGCACATGCTGGCGACGCGCTTATGGCAGAATACGGCCAAAGTGCATTTTGATGCGACCAACAGGCCTGATGGCAAGCGTCTGATCTATGGTGGGCATGTCATATCGTTGGCACGTGCGCTGTCGTTCAATGGCCTCGCCAATGTGCAGATGATTGTTGCCCTGAATGGCGGCGCGCATGCGAACCCTTGTTTTGCAGGGGATACCGTGCGTGCGTGGTCCGAAGTGTTGGATATTGCACAAACATCTGCACCGGGTGTGGGTGCGATCAGGCTTCGGCTGGTTGCGACCAAAGGGGCCCCGGGAGTGCTGCGCGGTGAAGATGGCAAATACGATCCTGACGTGCTGCTTGATTTGGATTACTGGGCATTGATGCCAGTCTAACATCCTAGATCTGATTTGAGTTTGCACAGTTGCCCGCTAATGTGGCGTCATGCGTACAATACTCTGTGCCAGCTTCATGACCTTTGCCGCCCCTGCGCAGGCCTGCGAAGTGGCGTTGATGCTGGCAGTGGATGTGTCCGGGTCGGTTGATCCGCAAGAATATCGGACACAAATGGAAGGATTGGCGGCGGGGTTGCTGGATGGTTCCGTTTCGGCAGCGCTGGTGGGAGGGCAATCAAAGCTTGCCCTCATGCAATGGACCGGGACCAATCGGCAAGAGGTCGTGATCGGTTGGACCACGATCAGGGACGATGCTGACGTGTTGGCATTTTCCAATAAGGTAGTCGCAACGCCGCGCCTTTGGCGGAATTATTCGACAGCTATTGGAGAGGCTTTGGCGCTTTCACTGACCTATTTCGCGCAAGTGCCCGAGTGCGATCGCCATGTCATTGATATCTCGGGTGATGGACCCAGTAACGAGGGGCGGGTGCCGCAAACGGTCTGGCCTGCGTTGCGCGCCGCTGGTGTGACTGTGAATGCGCTCGTGATCGAGGCCAGCTTACCGGGACTTACGCGTTACTTTGAGACTGACGTGATCACAGGGCCGGGTGCTTTTGCCGCAACCGCCAACACCTTTGATGAGTATCCAGAGGAAATCGCGCGCAAGCTTTTGCGCGAGTTGACCAAGTCACTTGCAGTACTTGATCCCTAGTCCTTTGCATTTGTGATCACGCCTTTTAAAAGTGTGATCACAAGATTAACAAAACATTTCAAATCGCGACCTTTTTTCACGCCCATGCGGGGTCAGCCTGCGTGACTCTTGTGAAATGATGGTGCTACAAGAGTGCGAATGGTGTCGTCTCGCCGGCGATGCTAGCCAACGAAGGGAACTGACATGGCTGACGTAAACCGGGGCAATCGCCCTTTGTCGCCGCATCTGACGATATATCGTCCGCAGTGGACATCAATCTCATCAATTCTGGTACGTATCACGGGTAACGCGTTGATCGTGGCTGCCCTGATGATCGTTTGGTGGTTTGTTGCCGCCGCATCTGGACCCGAGGCATTTGCCGTTGCGAATGGTTTTGTGACCAGCTGGTTTGGGGATCTGATCATGACACTTTCGGTGTTAGCCCTGTGGTATCATCTGCTGGGTGGCCTGCGCCATTTGGTGTGGGACAGTGGCCGTATGCTTGACGTGGACAAGTCCGAGATGGCCGCGCAGATGATGATGGTGCTGGCGGTATTGTTGACGATCTTCACGATCATCGCGACGTAAGGGGGACTTCAAACATGGCTTTTTTGACCGACCGCAAACGCGCGAATGGCATGGGTTCCGCCAAGACCGGAACCGAGCATCATTGGCAGATGATGGTGTCCTCCGTGGCGCTGTTGTTTCTTGTCCCTCTTTTTATCTTCACTTTCGGATCGATCCTTGGATCGTCGTATGATGAAGTTATCGCCTATTATCAGCGCCCGTTCCCGGCTGTTGTCGCCGCGTTGACGATGCTGGTTGGCTTTTTCCACTTTCGTGGTGGTGTCCAAACCTTGATCGAGGACTACGTTCATGGGTTCGCCCGTAAGGTGCTCCTTATTGGCATGATCTGTCTGTCCTACGGTGCCGCAGCGTTTGCGGTTTTCGCAATCGTGCGCATCGCCCTTTAATTCCCCCGGAGCTTTTGACTTATGGCTGCATATGAATACGAAACGCATACCTACGACGCGATTGTTGTAGGGGCAGGCGGCGCTGGGCTGCGGGCGACTTTGGGTCTGGCCGAGCAAGGCTTGCGCACGGCCTGTATCACAAAGGTTTTCCCGACCCGGTCGCACACTGTTGCAGCACAGGGCGGTATTGCCGCGTCTTTGGGCAACATGGGTCCAGATAGCTGGCAGTGGCATATGTATGACACCGTCAAAGGCTCTGACTGGTTGGGTGATACCGACGCGATGGAGTATCTGGCACGTGAGGCGCCTAAGGCGGTTTATGAGCTTGAGCACTACGGCGTGCCATTTTCGCGCACCGAAGAAGGCAAGATTTATCAGCGGCCCTTTGGTGGCCACACAACCGAGTTTGGTGAAGGCCCACCCGTGCAGCGCACCTGTGCGGCTGCTGACCGGACCGGCCACGCAATCCTGCACACGCTTTATGGTCAGTCGCTGAAACAGCAGGCTGAATTTTATATCGAATACTTCGCGCTTGATCTGATTATGTCTGACGATGGCATTTGTCAGGGTGTCATCGCTTGGAAACTTGATGACGGCACAATGCACGTGTTCAATGCCAAGACAGTTGTTCTGGCGACGGGCGGTTATGGCCGTGCGTATTTCAGCGCCACATCTGCCCACACCTGCACAGGTGACGGCGGCGGTATGGTGGCCCGTCAGGGTCTGCCGCTGCAGGATATGGAATTCGTGCAATTCCACCCAACTGGCATTTATGGTGCGGGTTGCCTGATTACCGAAGGCGCACGCGGTGAAGGTGGTTATTTGACCAACTCCGAGGGTGAGCGATTTATGGAGCGTTATGCGCCTAACTATAAAGACCTCGCACCGCGCGACTATGTCAGTCGCTGTATGACGATGGAAATCCGCGAAGGGCGCGGTGTGGGTGCGGGGGGTGATCATATTCACCTCAACCTCAACCACCTTCCCAAAGAAGCTTTGGCCGAACGCCTGCCAGGCATTTCGGAAAGCGCACGCATTTTTGCGGGTGTTGATGTGACCAAGGAAGCGATCCCTGTTCTGCCGACTGTGCACTATAACATGGGCGGTATTCCGACGAACTATTACGGTGAGGTTCTGAACCCCACCAAGAAAGACCCAACCGCTGTTGTGCCGGGTCTGATGGCCGTCGGTGAAGCTGGTTGCGCGTCTGTGCATGGTGCGAACCGTCTTGGGTCAAACAGCCTGATCGACCTTGTGGTCTTTGGCCGCGCTGCCGCGATCCGTGCAGGTGAGGTAGTGGACCGTACGGCACCAAATCCGACATTGAACCAAGCGTCTGTGGATGCATGTTTTGATCGTTTTGACGGGCTACGCCATGCCAAAGGCACCGTTGGCACTGCCGAGCTGCGATTGGAAATGCAAAAGGCGATGCAGGCAGATGCTGCTGTGTTCCGCACCGACAAAACACTTGGCGAAGGTGTCGCGAAGATGACGGCTATCGCGGAAAAGATGGATGATATTTCTGTCACGGACCGCAGTCTTGTTTGGAACAGCGACCTGATGGAAACGCTGGAGCTGACGAACCTGATGCCAAATGCATTGGCGACCATCGTAGGTGCCGAGGCGCGCAAAGAAAGCCGCGGTGCGCACGCGCATGAGGACTATGCGACGCGTGATGACGAGAAATGGCGCGTACATACGCTCAGCCATATTGATGCGGCGAAAGTGAAACTAAGCTATCGCCCTGTGATCACCAAAGGCCTCACGACAGAAGCCGAGGGCGGCATTTCCGAGGCAAGAATTGCACCGAAAGAACGGACATTCTGATGCGTATTCTGGCTTCACTTGCTGTTGGGTCGGCCCTGCTAGCAGGGTGCATGCAGGACCTTGGTCCCGCTGGTGATACCTTGGCCCGTGATGCTGCGAAGGGCGTGGTGAATAATGTCGTTCAAACCCGGTTCCCGGGTGTCGATGCGCGGCCCTATACTGATTGCATTATCGACAATGCGTCGACGTCAGAGATTTTCCAAATCGCTGAGGCGGCCTTGGTTGGGACAACACAAACCACAACCAACTTGATCGTTGATATTGCGCAGCGGCCTGACACTGTGCGCTGTGCGTTGAATAACTCGCTTGGTTTGGGTGGGTTGGTTTTATGATCCGCGTGGCGTTCATAATCGGCGCGGTTTTTGTCGCAGCCTGCACGCCCATGACGCCGGAACGCGCAGCAGACCGTTGCGAAGAGCGTGCGCGGTCGGCGCAAGGTCCAGACGTCGGATTAAGCATTGGCGCAAATAGCAATTCCGGTCCTTTTGGGGCGGCCAGTATCGGGTTCAGTACAGATTTTCTGCGCGGTCGCGATCCACTTGAAGTTTATGAAAGCTGTGTGATTGACCTGACGGGTCAGCCACCCATCCGGCCTGTCAGGTTGCGGGCCTAAGCCCCGGCCAAGCGAGAAGAGAGAAGAAAATGGTACAACTGACACTTCCCAAAAACTCCCGCATGAAGGTGGGTAAGACATGGCCAAAGCCAGACGGTGCCACGAACTTGCGCAAGGTGCAGGTCTATCGTTGGAACCCCGACGACGGCGAAAACCCGCAATTGGACACGTATTTCCTTGATATGGATAGCTGCGGTCCGATGGTTCTGGACGCGCTGATCAAGATCAAGAACGAGATTGACCCGACCTTGACCTTCCGCCGGTCATGCCGCGAAGGCATTTGTGGGTCTTGTGCGATGAACATCGACGGGATCAACACGCTGGCCTGCATTTATGGCATGGATGAAATCAAGGGCGATGTGAAGATCTACCCATTGCCGCATATGCCGGTGATCAAAGACCTGATCCCAGATCTGACGCATTTCTACGCGCAGCATGCGTCGGTTATGCCGTGGCTAGAGACGAAAACAAACCGCCCCGCAAAAGAGTGGAAGCAGTCTGTGGATGACCGCAAAAAGCTTGATGGGCTTTATGAGTGTGTCATGTGCGCGTGTTGTTCGACGTCTTGCCCATCTTACTGGTGGAATGGTGATCGGTATCTGGGGCCAGCTGCGTTATTGCATGCGTATCGCTGGATCATCGACAGCCGTGATGAAGCAACAGGCGAACGGTTGGACGAGCTGGAAGATCCGTTCAAGCTTTACCGTTGTCACACGATCATGAACTGTGCAAAGACATGTCCGAAGGGTTTAAACCCTGCCAAGGCGATCGCGCATATCAAAGGCATGATGGTCGAGCGGGTCGTCTGAAAGAGGCTTGCCCTCAATAGGCTGGTCTTGAGGGGGCTGTCTGCCCCCGCTTCGCGCCCCCGAGGATATTTTTGGGCCAATAATAGCGGATTATTGACTCTGTTTTTGTAAGAATCTGATGCGGTACAGGCGGGGACGCTGATGACCGTGGCAGGCAATGACCGGATGGGTTCGTCTTTTGGGGCGGACCCATTGTTTATTGTGGACTTAACGCGTCACGTTCTTGGGCTCATTTGAAAGCTGCCGTAAGTGCGATCTCGACCATGTCTCCAAAGGATCGTTCCCGGTCTGCCGCGGGCAATGCTTCGTGTGTGGTCAGGTGATCGCTGACTGTCAGTACCGCCAATGCGCGACGACCGTACCGCGCCGCAAGAATATAGAGTTCGGCGGCTTCCATCTCGACGCCGAGGATGCCGTGGCGCATCATTTGTTCGTTCAGATCAGGGCGTTCATCGTAAAAGACATCCGATGAATAAATGCCCCCGACATGGGTTTTCACGGATTTGTCTTTCGCGGCATCATGTGCGGCTGCAAGCAATCCATAGTCGGCGCAGGGGGCAAAGTTCAGTTCTTTGAAGAGGCCCCGCGATGGTGTCGAGAGGGTCGATGCAGTCATCGCCAGGATCACATCACGTATCCCGACATGGTCTTGCATGCCGCCGCAGGAGCCAATGCGGATCAGCGTTTGTACGTCATAGTCCTTGATCAACTCATTGGCATAAATTGACAATGAAGGCATGCCCATGCCCGACCCCTGGATTGTCACGGGATGGCCTTGCCATGTGCCAGTGAAGCCCAACATGCCGCGCACTTCGTTGATGCAGCGCGCGTCGGTCAGAAAAGTCTCGGCGGCCCATTTGGCGCGGTAGGGGTCGCCGGGCATCAAGACAGTAGGTGCAATGTCGCCTTTTTCCGCGCCGATGTGGATTGTCATGCTAGGCCTCCTTCAGTGTTGAGGTCCAGCTTAGAGGTTGGTGCGCATTGGGGAAAGTCAGATTTCCATCGCGTCCGGTGTCGTGCCACTTGCGATTGCTGATTTGAACCAATCTGGCTGACGGCCTTTGCCAGTCCAGGTTTGGCTTTTGTCTGCAGGGTTTTGGTATTTTGGGACCGAGACCTTTTTGGGGCCGGTTTTGGCCTTGCGCGTTTTACGTGCAGGGGCGTCACCTGTGATTTCGGCCAGAGAAAATCCATGCGCAGCTGCGGCTTTTTCGGCGGCGGCCAGTGCAGCTTTCTTGTCTTTTTCAGCGAGCTTGACCAATGCTTTGTCGATATTGGCTTTTAGTTTCTCGAGTTCTTTGCGTGTCATTGATTTGAGGTCAGGTTTCATATTTACCACTCCAGTTCATTTGCACGCCAATAGCATGCGATGCATGAAGCAACACGGTCAAACGCAAAAATATTATACTAAAGCGCAATTTTTCGCCAATTACTCGGCGGCAACAGATCGAGGATCAACAAGCGTGACGATATCGCCCATGATTTTATTTAACTCAAAGTCTTTGGGGGTATAGACACGCGCGACGCCCATTGCGCGCAATTTAGCTGCATCGTCTTCGGGAATAATGCCGCCCGCAATAACCGGGATATGTGTGATACCGGCAGCGCGCAGCCTGTTCATCACATCGCTGACAAGCGGGATATGTGATCCAGATAGAATGGACAGCCCAATGACATGAACATCGCTATTTTGTGCGGCAGCTACGATTTCTTCGGGCGTTAGGCGAATGCCTTCGTATTCAATATCCATGCCGCAATCGCGTGCGCGCGCAGCTATTTGTTCGGCCCCGTTTGAGTGGCCATCAAGCCCCGGTTTGCCGACAAGGAATTTGAGGCGACGTCCTAGTGCCGCACTTACCAAATCGACCTGCTCGCGCAATTCCTCAAGTCCCTCGGTCCGGTTGGACGGGTTGTTGCTGACACCTGTGGGCGCCCGGTATTGGCCAAAGACGCTGCGAATAACGTCTGACCATTCGCCAGTTGTGACACCGACGCGCGCGCAAGCGATTGATGGCGGCATGATGTTGCTGCCGTCTTTTGCTGCGGCGCGCAGCGCGTCGAGTGCTTCCTTCACGGCTTCGTCGTCACGCTCGGATTTCCATGTGCTGAGGCGGCCCAATTGATCTGCCTCTGCTGCGGGGTCGGACGCCATGACCGCGTCATCACCTGCAATCAGTGGCGACATTTCCCCTGCCTGCCATCTGTTGACGCCGACAACGGTCGTTTCGCCACTTTCGATGCCGCTAATGCGTGCGGCATTACTTTCGACAAGCCGTGATTTCATGTAGGCAATCGCGCCAACAGCGCCACCCATGCCGTCAATTTGCGCGAGCTCTGCGCGGGCGCCGTCTTTGAGTTCGTTTACTTTGCGATCAATTGCGGGGTTGCCGTCGAATAGATCGTCAAATTCCAACAAGTCTGTTTCGTAGGCCAGAATCTGTTGTATCCGTATGGACCATTGCTGGTCCCACGGGCGCGGCAAACCGAGCGCTTCGTTCCATGCAGGCAATTGCACGGCGCGGGCGCGGGCATTCTTGGACAGTGTAACTGCAAGCGTTTCAAGTAAAATTCGGTAGACATTATTTTCGGGTTGTTGTTCCGTCAGGCCAAGTGAGTTGACCTGTACACCATAACGGAAACGGCGGTATTTCGCATCTTCGACACCGTATCGGGTCGCGCAGATTTCGTCCCAAAGCTCGACAAAGGCCCGCATTTTGCAAAGCTCGGTGACGAAACGAATGCCGGCGTTCACGAAAAACGATATGCGACCCACCATATCGGGGAAGTGTTCTGCGGGCACTTTCCCCTTAAGATCATCCAAGACGGCAGTGGCAGTCGCCAACGCGAACGAGAGTTCTTCCTCTGGCGTCGCACCCGCCTCCTGCAGGTGATAGGAACATACATTCATAGGGTTCCATTTTGGCAGATGCTCGCGCGTATAAGCTGCGACATCGGTAATCATCCGCATCGACGGTTCTGGCGGGCAGATGTAGGTGCCACGGGAAAGATATTCTTTGATAATGTCGTTCTGCACGGTGCCTTGCAGCGCTCTGACATCGACGCCTTGTTCTTCGGCCACTGCGATATACAAAGAGAGCAACCAAGGGGCCGTGGCATTGATCGTCATCGACGTATTCATCTGATCCAGCGGAATATCGTCAAACAAAGCCCGCATATCGCCCAAGTGGCTGACAGGAACGCCGACTTTGCCGACCTCACCTTTGGCAAGAATATGATCGCTGTCATAGCCTGTCTGCGTTGGCAAATCGAACGCAACTGAAAGACCTGTCTGACCTTTGGCAAGGTTGCCGCGATAAAGCGCGTTAGATGCCTTTGCGGTGGAGTGACCGGCGTACGTCCGGAATAGCCAAGGGCGGTCTTTCTGCGGTTGCGACATGTACGGCTCTCCTGAATCAGCATGCGTAATTAAATTACACAAGTTGCTCTTTATCGGACATTTTATGGCGCTGTCAATTCGCTGCGTTGCGGCATGACGGGATTTACGTTGCGGTAGTTCCCTGTCACGGTCCGGGTATGACGCAAACAATCTCTTTGCCCATTTGGGCGTTTGTCTTGATCTTGCTTTTTGCAGGTGTGACGTTTGCGTCGCATTTTCTGTTTCCATCTGTGCGATGGTTTTTTCGTAAACGTGCAGAGCGCGTCATCTCGAAGGTGAATCAAAAGCTGCAGCGCCCGATCGAGCCATTCAAGCTTGCGCGTCGCTACGACATGATCCAGCGCCTGATTTATGACCCCGAGGTCACGAAAGCAATTGTCGAGCATGCGCGCAAAGAAAAGATCCCCGAAAACGTCGCCTTTGAGCAGGCACGCCGCTATGCGCGCGAGATCGTGCCGGGGTTTTCCGCAACGGCCTATTTCAGCATTGGGATCAGGTTGGCGCGTTGGCTCTCGAAATCGCTTTACCGGATCAAGCTGGGCACTTTTGACCGGAAGCGGTTAGAGGAAATCGATCCTGATGCCGCCGTGGTCTTTGTCATCAACCATCGCAGCAACATGGACTACGTCCTTGTGACGTATCTGGCGGCCAATGCAGGCGCGCTGTCTTATGCGGTTGGTGAATGGGCGCGCGTTTGGCCGCTGTCTGCTGTCATTCGTGCTATGGGTGCTTATTTTATCCGGCGGCGGTCGCGTGGTTTGCTGTACCGTAAGGTGCTTGCGCGCTATGTGCAGATGGCGACGCGGGGCGGTGTTAGTCAGGCTGTGTTCCCTGAAGGCGGGTTGAGTTTGAACGGTTTGCTCGCCCCGCCACGTATGGGGCTGCTGAACTATATCGTTGATGACTTTGACCCGGACGTGCGCGAAGTGATCTTTGTGCCTGTGGCCGTGAACTATGATCGTGTGCTGGAAGACACCATCCTGATTGCGGCGAATAACTCTGGGACACGTAAATTCAAACCGCCTCTGATTGGTGTGTTTGCGCGTGTTGCGCGACATATTGTTTTACGACTGACGCGGCGCTTTCGTGGGTTTGGTGTCGCGTCGGTCAGTTTTGGTGAGCCGCTGGAGTTATCGAAATATCATGCGGACGGCACTCACGACCTGACCGAACAGATTGCAACGGAATTGATGAAGCGGATTGCGGATGTCACCCCTGTTGTTGGTGTACCGCTTGTCTCGCGGCATATCCTGCAAGGCGCACCAATCAAGGTGGCGGATCTCGAGGCTTCCGTGGCGCGATCACTCACGCTTTTGAAAGACCGCAACCTGCCCAGCCCTAATCGCGCAGCTGCCGAAGTCGTCCATGACGCGTTAAGCCGATTAGAGGCGCGGCATCTGATCTTGGAATCACCAGATGGCGTGACTGTTACGGCAAAAGGAAAGGACATTCTGACCTTCTATGCGAACTCCATTTCACATCACTTCGATGCAGTTGCAGCAAAATCAGATGATATTTCTGCGGTCGCAGAGTAATTTAATTACAAAAATGAACTTACTTGGGTTGCAAAGTTACTTTTAGATGACGTATTCAAACCTTAACAGCATCGATTCTGCGGTGCGGCAACACTGGAACTTGAGTGATGGAGACTGAGATGGCCCTCGACCAAACTGCGTACACCGCACCCGAAAAAGACCTGTATGAAGTCGGTGAGATGCCGCCGTTGGGTTATGTGCCTGGTCAGATGCATGCTTGGACGATCCGCCGTGAACGTCATGGTGAACCCGACAAGGCGTTCCAATTGGAAGTTGTCGATGTTCCGCAGCCTGATAGTAATGAAGTGCTGGTTCTGGTGATGGCCGCTGGCGTGAATTACAACGGTGTCTGGGCCGGTCTCGGCGTCCCAATTAGCCCGTTTGACGTGCACAAGGCCGAATTCCACATTGCTGGATCGGATGCTGCAGGCATCGTTTGGGCTGTTGGCGACAAGGTAAAGCGTTGGAAAGTTGGTGACGAGGTCGTCATCCACTGCAACCAAGACGACGGCGATGACGAGCACTGCAATGGTGGTGATCCAATGTATTCAGAGAGCCAGCGTATCTGGGGTTACGAGACCCCTGACGGGTCGTTTGCACAGTTCACATGCGTGCAGTCTCAACAGCTGATGCATCGCCCGCAGCACCTGACTTGGGAAGAAAGCGCATGCTACACTCTGACGCTCGCAACCGCCTATCGCATGCTGTTTGGTCACGAGCCACACGACCTGAAGCCTGGTCAAAACGTTTTGGTCTGGGGCGCGTCAGGCGGTCTTGGCTCTTACGCGATTCAGTTGATTAACACAGCAGGTGCGAACGCCATTGGTGTCATCAGCGATGAAAGCAAACGCGAGTTTGTCATGTCATTGGGAGCAAAAGGGGTGATCAACCGCAACGACTTTAACTGCTGGGGTCAACTGCCGACCGTGAATACGCCAGAGTATAACACATGGCTTAAAGAAGCCCGCAAGTTCGGCAAGGCGATCTGGGAAATCACCGGTAAAGGCGTCAACGTTGATATGGTGTTCGAACACCCCGGCGAAGCGACGTTCCCCGTATCATCATTGGTTTGCAAAAAAGGCGGCATGGTTGTCATTTGCGCCGGTACGACAGGTTTTAACTGCACATTTGACGTCCGCTATATGTGGATGCACCAAAAGCGTTTGCAGGGCAGCCATTTTGCGCACCTCAAGCAAGCGAGCGCGGCGAACAATCTGATGCTCGAAAAGCGGCTTGATCCGTGCATGTCGGAGTGTTTCGATTGGGGTGCTATCCCTGATGCGCATACCAAGATGCGCAAGAACGAGCACAAGCCGGGTAATATGGCAGTTTTGGTGCAGTCCCCTCAGAAGGGCTTGCGTACCTTTGCGGACACGCTTGAGGCGTCCAAGAACCGCTAAACATTTCCAGTTTCACAAACAGGGCGTCGTTCGAAAGAGCGGCGCTCTTTTTTTGGGGACGGCTGAACGGAGTCTACGAACTCTTGCGTAATCCAGCATTCTTGAAAAAAACACCGCATGCACGCTAAAGTTGTTAAACGATAATTAACGAAATACGAGGACGGTGCATTATGGGACGCGATTGGATCATTGATGTATTGGCCGATCTGCGCAGTTTTGCGCGTGAGAACGACTTGCCACTATTACATCAGCAGCTTGAAGAAGCAGGTTTGGTCGCCGAAGTCGAAATTGCATCACTTGGCGATGATCCACAGCACAGACAAAACCGGGACTGTGAGGCGCCCGTTGTCGGTCCCGACAAGTTTGGACAGCCGCGGCAATCTTGACTGCAGCGCCTCTTGTGACCGAATGCGCTAGCACCGTCTTGGCGCGCCAGATACAGTTGTTGCATGAACGCGCCTTCAATTACTTTCTCTGACGATCAAGCCGAGGCATGGGACAATGTCGCTGCCGCCTTGCGCCAATCTGGTATTGATCTTGATGATAGTCTGCTGCAGCCACCGCAGTCTGACACAAGCTCTGTGATGGCCGTGATTGGTAAGGCGGGGTCGGGCAAAACGATGCTGCTGGCCAAGCTTTACCGCGCCCTAGAGGAGGCGGGTGTCGACATCATTTCAGGTGATTGGGAGGGGCGTAAACGCAAAGACAGGCGCACATTGGCGATCCTTGCGCCGACAAACAAAGCTGCGAGTGTGCTGCGCAACCACGGTGTCCCAGCGACGACTATTCACCGCATCCTTTATACCCCGGTCTATGATCCTGAGTATGAAAAAGTCGCGGAATGGTTGGCCGGGCAGGGCGAGAAACCAGACATCGAAGGGCTGACAGAGGTCGCGTTGGACCGCGCATTTGCCTCTTACCAGATCAACAAATCGGTGCCTGCCGCGTTGGCTGCTGCCGGTCTGCGTGGCAGCGATTTCATCACTGGCTGGAAGCGCCGTGAAGAGGCGCTGGATATTGGGTTTGTTGATGAAAGCTCGATGCTGGATGACAAGCAGTTTGAGGATCTCAAAGAGATTTTTCCAACGCTGCTGTTATTCGGTGATCCGGCACAGTTGCCGCCTGTGCAGTCGTCGGGCGGGATGGTCTTTGAGACATTGCCTGAGCCCCGGGTTCTAAAGCTAAGCCGTATTCACCGGCAGGACGCAGGCAACCCAATCCTTGATCTGGCACATGCTTTGGCTGATCCGCAGTTGGATTTTTATGCCTTTGAAAAGATGGTCGAGGACGCATCAAAAACAGACGAACGTGTTGTCATGGCCCAAAGGGTCGAGGCGGATTTGATGGCCCGCTCCCCTTGTTTGGTCTGGCGAAATGCCACGCGCATTCGGCTGATCCATGCGTTTCGCGCGGCGTTTAATGCGCCAGCGGATGAGTTGCTGGCGGGAGAGCCATTGATTTGCGACGGTATCGAGTTGCCGCTCAAACATCGCAAAAAGCGGCTTGATCTGGAGGCCAAAGGGCTGATCAAGGGTGCGCAAGTCATCTACCTTGGGCCAGGCAGACGTCCCGGTTTTTCAAAGCTGCACGTCATGGGCGCAGAAGACCCCAGAGTTGGCGTCGCGAGCATCGTAAAGATCGAACAGGAAGGTGAAGAAGAGCCGTTCATCCCCTTTGCCGCCCGCATGGGGGCCACGTTTTTGCATGGTGCTGCCGTGACGATCCACAAAGCGCAAGGATCACAGTGGGATACCGTTCAGGTCTTTGCCCCCGACATTTATGCAGCTTCGCGCATGGGGCGCGTCGAAGCAGGACAACCGTTGTGGAAACGTCTGGCCTATGTCGCGATCACGCGCGCCGAGACCCAGTTGCGCTGGGTGGTGCGAAACCGGTTGGCCCGCCCACAGGGTATCCTGCGGGTTGATGATTTAGATGTTCCTGTCACCACATTAGAGTTGAAGAGCGACGAGATATGAAATCGATCATGATTACAGGCGCCAGCAGCGGTATCGGACGCGTGACGGCTGAACACTTTCTAGCACATGGTTGGCGTGTTGGGCTGATTGCACGACGCGCCGAAGCTTTGGCTGAAATTACCCACTACAATGCGGTGTTGTTGCCATGCGATGTTACGGACGAGGAGGCGGTTGATGCCGCATTTGCGGCGTTCGGGCATTTGGACGTGCTGTTCAATAATGCTGGCATGTTTGGTCCACAAACGACGATTGATCAGGTTGCTTTGTCCGATTGGAAACAAGTCGTTGATGTGAATTTGACGGGGATGTTCCTCAGTGCGCGCGCTGCGTTTCGCCAGATGCGCCACCAGACACCCCGAGGTGGCCGGATCATCAATAACGGCTCAATCTCGGCCTATACACCGCGTGAAGGCTCTATTTGTTATACTGCAACAAAGCATGGTGTAAGCGGGCTTACGAAGACGTTGTCTTTGGATGGACGCGCTTTTGATATTGCCTGCGGTCAGATTGATATCGGCAATGCGCGGACGGATTTGGTTTTGAACCTTGAGAAGACGCGCGCGGCCAAAGGTCTGGAGCCGCTGCCGAGCATGGCTGTGGACGACGTGGCCCGGTCAGTCTTTCACATGGCGACGTTGCCGCCCGAAGCGAATGTGCAATCCATGATGGTGATGGCGACAAAGATGCCGCATATCGGACGCGGTTAGCGTCGCAGGACCGTGAAGATCGCAGATGCACCCCAGCCTGCTGCAATCGCAATTGAAAGCGACATCAGGCCGTAGAGAAACGGGTTGTCATGCGCGAGGTTGTAGAGCCAGCGTTCGAGCCCGACTTTTTTGACCGGTATGGTTGTGACGTAGAAATCGATGATTTCGCGACCGCGGGTCAGGTAAATCTCGGCCTTGTAGTCACCTTCGGTCAGGTTTGCTGGGAGCGGGATCAGCGTGCGAAACAGCGCCTCTTCTGCGACGGACACACCTTCTGGAATGGTCTGGTAAAGACCTTGAGATGCCCGAATGCGGATCAGTGCCTGCGTAAAGCTTTCGGCACTTTCAACAGTCGCGCCCACGGAACGGATTGCACGCTGTGTGCTGATGCGGGTGTTTAGGTCTTCGGTGAAGGTCAGGATTTCCTCAAGAGGTCGGTTGGTAGCAACAGCATAAAATGTTGGTGCGACATCGACATCAACGGATTCAGTGTTCACCCAAATCCCGAACCGGCGGTCCTTTTTGCGCACTGTCACGGGTCGATCAGGCCCCGCAATTGTCACGATGACGCCAAGGTCACCTTCTGCTTCGACCGGACCATCACGTTTGATGGCGCCAAAGATCAGAATTTCGGAACCTTCAAAGGTTGCTGTGATCGCAACTTCATCCCGGCTTAGCCCCAGGACAATTTCTTCGGCCTTCGCGGGCACCGCAAGCAGCATCAGCAGCGTGATCAGGCGGATCATGAATGACCTCCTGTCCCGAGCGAATAGAGTTCGGATGGCATCACCAGCAAGTCAAACGCGAGCTTGCCGCAAACTGCCAGTACCATGATGGCCAGCCAGATGCGCAATTGCTCGGCCTTCATTTTCACGCCGATCCGTGTGCCGATCTGTGCGCCTATCACACCACCGACAAGCAGCAGAACCGCGAGGACGACATCAACGGTGAAGTTGGTCGTTGCGTGCAACATGGTGGTGAAGGCAGTCACGAAGATGATCTGGAACAGTGATGTGCCGACAACCACTTTTGTGGGCATACCGAGCAGATAAATCATGGCGGGCACCATGATAAAGCCACCACCAACACCCATGATCGCGGCAAGAATACCAACCAAGACGCCGACCAAGATCGGTGGAATGACTGAGATATATAGGCCGGAAACCCGGAATTTCATTTTGAAGGGCAGGTTGTGAACCCAGTTATGCTTGCGCCGCTTCGGCACGGCGACACCACCGGTCTTGTTGGCATTACGGATAGCTTTGAGGCTCTCGAAGAACATCAAGGTGCCGATCATACCAAGGAAAACAACGTAGCAAAGCTGTACGAGAAGTTCGACCTGCCCAAGCGCCTTGAGGTAGTTGAAGAGAATAATACCAAAGCCTGAGCCGACCAGACCCCCGATCAGCAGGACCGTCCCCATTCGGAGGTCCACCGTCTTTCGTTTGAGGTGCGCAAGCACGCCAGAGAAAGATGATGCAACGATTTGGTTGGCCTCAGTAGCCACGGCAACCGCCGGTGGAATGCCAATGAAGAAGAGCAGCGGCGTCATCAGGAAACCACCACCAACACCGAACATGCCCGATAAAACGCCCACAATTCCGCCTAGTCCAAGTAAAAGGAAGGCGTTCACCGAAACCTCGGCGATAGGAAGATAAATCTGCATGAACTAATCCGGGGGCGCTTGTGCCAGTAGGGGCACCAAAAACCTTTCAACCGAGTCTGTCAAATGTTGCGAGGCATTTCATGATGCAAATGCAGCATTTCCGCCACGTGGACTTATCGGTGCGGGTGTTTTGGACTTAGGAATAATCCGCCAAGAAGCGGCGAAGGACCGTTTCCAGCTTGGCTGCACCAATCGGGGCCATCGCTTTGGTGTGCTCATGGCTGATTTTCTCATCGCTCATGCCGGCCGCCATATTGGTGATGGTGGAAATAGCTGCAGCTTTCAGTCCAAGAAAACGCGCAAGGATGACTTCTGGGACGGTCGACATGCCGACGGCATCGGCACCCAACATCGCAATGGCCCTGATCTCGGCTGGAGTTTCAAAGGATGGGCCTGAATACCAAGCATAGACGCCTTTGGACATTTCTGTTTCCGTCGCTTGGGCTGCCGCATGAAGGCGTTCGCGGACCCTAGGGTCATAGGCGTCCTTCATTGGCACGAAGCGCGCATCAGTCTGCTCGCCAATCAGCGGGTTCAAGCCGGAGAAGTTGATATGATCAGACAGGCACATGATAGACCCCGTTGGCATATCAGCCCGCATCGACCCAGCGGCATTGGTCGCGATCATCGTATCAGCGCCGAGTTCTTTAAGCACCTCTAAAGGTAGCCGCATCGCGTCGCCGCGCCCGCTTTCGTAATAATGCGCGCGTCCTCCGAAGACGGCGACGCGCACGCCTTCAAGATCGCCAACTACGAGGTTGGGGTTGTGCCCGGATACGCCCGCATGGGGAAAGCCGGGCAGGTCGCCGTAAGGGATTGCGACGCCATCCACTTCGTTGGCGATATGTCCAAGGCCGGAGCCGAGGATCAGACCAATCTGAACCGGTGCATCGCCTGCGGTTGCCCTGATCTGTGCGGCGAGGTCTTTAGCGTTCTTTGACATAAGGCTCGCCTCCGGCACGTGGCGGGATCGCCTTGCCGACAAAACCAGCCAGAATGACCACTGTTAAGATATACGGAAGAACGTCGAGGAATTGTCCGTTCACCTGGAAACCGATCACGTTTTCAATGACGTCAGAGCGCAGTGACATCGCTTGCAGGAAGCCGAAAAGCAAACAGGCGTAGAGTGCATACCAAGGGCGCCATTTCGCGAAGATCAATGCAGCCAGAGCGATAAACCCGCGTCCGGCACTCATGTCTTTCACAAAGCCCGCTTGGAGTGCAGTTGCGAGATAAGCGCCAGCAATACCGCAAAGAATACCGCAGATGCCGACAGCTGCAAAGCGCAGCCAGACGACCGAAATGCCAGCGGTATCAACCGCAGCTGGGTTTTCGCCCACGGCGCGCAGGCGCAAGCCAAAGCGCGTTCGGAACAAGATCCACCATGTCAGCGGCACCATCGCAAGGGCCACATACACAAGGATCGTATGGCCCGAGATGAGTTCGTAGTAGATCGGCCCAAGTATGGGCACGTTCTGAAGTGCCTCTGCGAAAGGCAGCTCGATTGGGTTAAAGCGTGCGTCACCCGTCAGTTGCGGTGTGCGTCCCCCTTGAGAGAACCAGCTTTGCGCGATCACCACTGTCAGTCCTGCGGCGAGGAAGTTAATCGCTACGCCTGAAATCAACTGGTTGCCCCGGAAAGTGATCGAGGCAAGCCCGTGGATGAGCGACAACAGCATGGACGCGCCAATACCCGCCAAGAGCCCAAGCCAAACGCTACCGGAAACGGCGGCAATGGCTGCAGATAGAAATGCGGCTGCCAGCATCTTACCCTCTAGCCCGATATCAAAGATACCGGCCCGCTCGGAAAACAGACCTGCGAGGCAAGCCAGAAGAAGCGGGGTTGCCAGACGCAACGTGGCGTCCAGCATCTGCAAAAGGGTCGCAAAGTCCATTTAGGCAGCTTTCTCCATCAGGAAGGGGAAGAGACTAAAGAAGCGGTCTGCAACCTCTGGATTGCGATTGAGTGCCGCTTCGGCCTCTGCTTGGGTGATATCCACGGCCTGCGTGCGATCATTGCGCAAGAAAAACTGCAAGCCCAGCATAGCGTCAAACCGATCATCTGTGATGAACGGGTCATGTGGGACGCGTGGCATCACGTTCTTCGCGGGCATTAAAACGCTTGTTGGTTTTTTCATAGCGAGTAGCGCTACAAGATGCGGCGGTACGTCGGCTGCGGGTGTTTGGTCGATCACATAGTGAACCCACTGGTGAAGCTCTTCCATCGTGATCATACCAAGTGCGAGACAGCTGAGCACGAAGCCCAAGTCTGCTCCTGTGTCGTCGTCGACACCTATTTTGAATTGTCCTGTCATGTTTTTGCTCTCCTCATTGCCAGGAATAGCCGCTCGAGCGGCATGCGCACCATATTGTCTAGTGCGCCCGTAAAGAGGATCACCAATGCCTGTATTACGATGATCAACTCACGGGGGATCGACGTCCATAGGGCGAGTTCTGCGCCGCCTTGATATAGAAAGCCGAAAAGAAGGGCCGCCAGCAATACCCCGAAAGGATGGCTGCGCCCCATCAGTGCGACGGCGATGCCAATAAAGCCCGCCCCCTCCACTGCGTTCAGGACCAGCCGTTCGGCCTCGCCCTGTACGTTGTTGATGGCCATCATGCCGGCAAGAGCGCCTGAGATAAGCATGGTCACCATGATAATTTTTGTCGGGCTGATGCCCGCGTATTTCGCCGCAGATTCCGAATGTCCAAAGGACCGGATTTCATAGCCAAGGCGTGTTTTCCAGATCAGCGCCCAAAGGGCGACGCAAGCGGCAAGGGCTACGAAGAATGTCACGTTTGCAGGCGCGCCACGGAAGAACGTGGTTTCACCAAAGTTGAACATATCCTGGAAAGACGGCAGATGCGTGGCTTCGGGGAACTTCGGCGTCGCAGGTTCCATGCCAGGTGCTTTGAGAGCGCCGATCAGGAAATAATTCAGCACAGCCGCCGCGATAAAGTTGAACATGATCGTGGTGATCACGATGTGGCTGCCGCGTTTGGCCTGCAAAAACGCAGGGATTGCGGCCCAAGCGGCACCAAAGATGGCGGCACCGATGGATGCGCCCAGTAATGCCAATGACCAATGCGGCCACGGAATATAAAGGCAGATAATCGCGACACCGAGGCCGCCAATCAACGCTTGGCCTTCGCCGCCGATGTTGAAGAGGCGCGCATGGAATGCGATGGAAACGGCCAAACCTGTGAAAATGAAATTGGTTGCGTAGTAAAGCGTGTAGCCCCAGCCGTAAGTCGAGCCGAGCGCACCATCGACCATCAGCTTGAGCGCTTCCCATGGGTTTTCCCCAATAGCAAGGATCACAAGTGCCGAAAGGATCGCGGCCAGAAGGATCGAGATCAAAGGGATCAAGATCACATCAGCCCACTTTGGCATGACGTCCATTACGCTGCTTCCCCGCTCATGCCTGCCATCAGCAGTCCGAGTTCTTTTTCATCTGTGTCTTGAGGCATCCGCTCGCCCATTATTTTTCCGTCAAACATAACGGCAATGCGATCAGAGAGCGACAAAATCTCTTCTAACTCTACAGAAACCAACAAAATTGCTTTGCCCTGATCCCTAAGTGCAACAATCTGTTGGTGGATAAATTCGATCGCACCAATGTCCACACCGCGTGTCGGTTGGCCGATCAGTAGCAAATCAGGGTTTTGTTCGATCTCGCGCGCGAGGACGATTTTTTGCTGGTTTCCGCCTGAAAAGCTCTTGGCAGCAAGGCTTGGATCAGGGGGGCGCACGTCGAAACGTGCCATTTTCTCTTCGGTGTCTTTGCGGATCGCTGCGTTGTCCATGAACAGCTTAGAGCGTTGGTATTCAGCGTCGTGGTGGTAACCAAAGGCGGTGTTTTCCCACGCGTGAAAATCCATGATCAGACCTTCGCGTTGGCGATCTTCTGGCACATGGCTGATTCCGCGGGCACGGCGGCTTTGGCCGTCTGATTTGGCACCTGTCAAATCGATCTCTTCGCCATTCACTATGATTGTGCCAGTGCCCTTCTCATAGCCGCCCAACACTTCGAGCAATTCGGACTGCCCGTTGCCTGCAACACCAGCAATGCCAAGGATTTCACCGGCGTGGACATCAAAACTGACGCCTTTGACACGGTGCACGCCTTTGTCATCGGTCACGTTCAGATCTTTGACCTCAAGAATTTTGCGCCCGATTTGCGCAGGCGATTTGTCGACCTGTAACAGGACTTTGCGACCAACCATCAGTTCGGCCAATGCCGGTGGGCTTGTCTCGGATGTCTTGACTGTCGCGGTCATCTCGCCACGGCGCATCACGCTGACGGTGTCGGTGATTTCCATGATCTCGCGCAGTTTGTGCGTGATCAGGATGATGGTCTTGCCTTCGCGTTTGAGGTTCTCAAGGATGCGGAACAGATGGTCAGCCTCGGCGGGGGTCAGCACACCGGTCGGCTCATCAAGGATCAGAATATCGGCTTTGCGGTAAAGCGCTTTGAGGATTTCAACACGCTGCTGCATGCCCACGCCGACCTCTTCGATCAGGGCATCAGGATCGACATTAAGCTCGTATTCTTCAGCAAGGCTTTTGAGTTCGCGGCGGGCGCGGGCGAGTGACGGGCGCAAAAGCCCGCTGTCTTCGGCACCAAGAACGACGTTCTCAAGAACTGTGAAATTCTCAACCAGTTTAAAGTGCTGGAACACCATTCCGATCCCCGCGGCGATGGCAGCTTGGCTATCAGGAATTGCAGTTTTCCGACCAGAAATAAAGATTTCACCCGCATCTGCCTTATAGAACCCATATAAAATCGACATCAGCGTCGATTTGCCTGCGCCATTCTCTCCGATGATTCCGTGGATCGTACCGGGCATCACGCGAATCGAGATATCTTTGTTTGCTTGAACAGGGCCAAAGGCTTTGGAGATGCCTTTGAGCTCAATTGCGGGGGCTTGGTCGGTCATCTTGGCACCTGTTCTTTAAACGCAAAAGGCCGCGCAGATTTCTCAGCGCGGCCTTGATATTATGGCCTGAGCGTTGACTTAGAAGTCGAGCGCTGGGCAGCTTTCGTCGGATGTGTAGTCGTGCACCATCAGCTCACCCGATGCCATGTCAGCAGCCGCACCGTATGTGGCCTCCAGCATTTCATAGGAAACGATGGGCTCGTTATTCGCGTCCATTGCGAAGCCAACACCGCGGTTTGCAACGCTCATGACGTTGAAGCCTGTTTCAAGGTCTTCACCAGCCAGCATCGCCTCATAAACCGCGTTATCGACGCGCTTCATCATGGATGTCAAAACCTGACCGGGGTGCAGATAGTTTTGGTTCGCGTCAACGCCGATTGACAGCATGCCCTCATCAGCGGCTGTCTGTAGAACGCCAACGCCTGTGCCGCCAGCGGCAGCGAAGACCACGTCAGACCCTTGGCTCATCTGTGCCAGTGTCAACTCGGAACCCTTAACCGGGTCATTCCAAGCGGCTGGTGTTGTACCCGTCATGTTTGCAATCACGTTGATGTCTGCGTTAACAGCCTTGGCACCCTGTGCGTAGCCACAAGCGAATTTACGGATTAGCGGGATATCCATGCCGCCGACGAATGAGACGGTGCCTGTTTCAGACGCCATCGCAGCCATCATGCCGACAAGGTAAGATCCCTCATGTTCGTTGAAGACAACAGAGCGGACGTTTGGTGCGTCAACAACCATGTCGATGATTGTGAACTTTGTGTCTGGATAGTCGGCTGCCACCTCTGCCAATGGTGTGGCCCAAGAAAAGCCTGCCATGACAATCGGGTTTGCACCGGATTCAGCGAAACGGCGGATCGCCTGTTCACGCTGGGCGTCGGATTGGATTTCAACTTCGGCGTAAGAGCCGCCAGTTTCTTGCGCCCAACGCTCGGCACCGTTGTAGGCGCTTTCGTTAAAGGACTTGTCGAACTTGCCGCCAAGATCGAACAGAATGGCAGGATCAGCCGCAGCAGTTCCGGCTGTCAAAGCCAGTGCAGCAGATGCGCCAAGGAATTTTTGCATAAGTGTCATTGATATTTCTCCCAGGTCGTTACGCGAGGTCTTTTGCGGGCGCCACGCACCCCCTCAGTTAAAGGCAGAGCCGATCTTAGGTCGGTCATCGTCTGATAAGGCCTTGCCTTGGGGCGAAGATCAACTGCTTTTTGGGAGATTTGACAGGCAGATGCCTCAAAAACAGGTGTTATCCACAGCCTGACGCAGGGTTAGGTTGTGATGAGCGACTTGCGCAGCACCAAAGCGGCAATAGGTGCTGCGTCTTTGGGCAGATAATACCCGGAACGCCGCCCAATTTGGCTATACCCGGATGATGTATAAAGCGTAATTGCGGCCACATTGTCTTCGGCCACCTCCAGAAAGATTGTGGCTGCGCCGCGCTCCTTCGCTTGTGTTTCGGCGCGTTGCAGAAGCGTCCGCGCCAAGCCTTGCCGACGCATGGCCGCAGCAGTTGCAATTGTCAGAACTTCAGCTTCATCAAGCACGGTCCGGATCAGACAAAAGCTGTTGGTATCTGCGATGGCAAACACACCGGGTTGCGACAGCAGCTCTGCAATTTCCGGTGCAGACCATGCACGCGTCGCGCTGAAGGCATCTGCATGAAGTCTGGCAAGGTCCTGCGGCGTCATGGCAGCAGAACGGGTGCGGGGTCGCGCGGCGGGGCAGCGTCGGCGCTGCGGATATAGAGGGGGGCAGGGCGTTCCAACTTATCGCTCAAACGCGATGCCGCAATTCTTGCAACTGCGCAGATAAGCTCGGCCGCTGATTTTTGCGGTAGAGCGGGTGATGCGACATGGACAGGTTTCGTGGCTTCACCGGCACGGAATTCTTGAACATAGGATTGATCGCGCGGTGCCGGAATAGTTGCTGTGAATGGCAAGGCTTCGCCAAATACACGCGCATCAAACCCATTCACACCAATAGCCGGTTTTCCCAAGCCCAGAGCCAAGCCGCGAGCGGCTGACAGCGATATACGGATACCGGTGAAATTGCCGGGTCCGACGGCCACGCCGATACCGTCAAGATGCTGCCAAGTCAGGTTTTCTGCCGCCAACATCTCTTCGAGCATTGGCATCAGATGTTCAGCTTGCCCCTTTGCCATTTCATCGACCCGCGTCACGACACGGTCGTCCAACAGCAAAGCGGCGGCGCAGTGCGCCGCCGATGTATCAAATGCGATCAGTGTTGGATTAGGCGGCAACGGGCCGCACCTCGACCACCTCGGGGATGTAGTGGCGCAGCAAGTTTTCAATGCCCATTTTCAGCGTCAATGTGGATGACGGACAACCGGCGCACGCGCCTTGCATGTGCAGATAAACGATGCCGCGCTCAAACCCGTGGAACGTAATATCACCACCATCTTGGGCGACAGCAGGGCGCACGCGTGTGTCGAGCAGCTCTTTGATCTGGCCTACAATTTCACCATCTTCGCCGGTATGTTCGGCATGTCCACTGGCGGGCTTATGATCTTCCGCCATCACCGATTGGCCAGACTGATAGTGCTCCATGATCGCACCGAGGATGCCCGGCTTGATGTGGTCCCACTCGACGTCATCCGCCTTGGTCACCGTTACGAAATCAATGCCGAAGAAAACACCAGTCACGCCGCCGACAGCAAAGATGCGTTTTGCAAGTGGTGAGTTTTCAGCAGCTTCGATCGATGGAAAATCTGCTGTGCCAACCTCAAGTACATTCTGACCGGGCAGAAACTTGAGCGTTGCGGGATTAGGTGTTGATTCAGTCTGGATGAACATGAGGGCAAACCTTTTTTGTCAGGCTTTACATATGAGACTGACAAGCCGTTCTGTCAAGGTTTGGAACGGTTCTAAACTGGCGGTGACCGCGTCTAAGTGATCGCTTCGAGCCGTTCTTTGGAAATGTCACCCGGCACGATCGTGATCGGGATCGGCAGGCTGCCGGACTGACGGCTGAGATGTGTGACAAGCGGACCGGGACCTTTGTTGTCGTCATTTGCACCGAGAATCAGAACACCTATGTCGGGGTCCTCTTTCACATGCGCGATGATCTCGGCCAAGGGTTCACCTTCGCGGATCACCAACTCGGGATGCACGTTTTGCTTGTCGCGCATCCATTTGGCGAAGACTTCGTAGTGGACTTCAATCCGCTCACGGGCTTCTGCGCGCATGATTTCACCAACACCGATCCAGTGGTTGAACTCATCTGGTGGGATAATGGACAAGATCGTTACGCCACCGCCGGTGTGCGCCGCACGCATCGCTGCAAACCGCATCGCGTTGAGGCATTCGCGGCTATCATCCAGAACGACTAGAAACTTACGCATTTTGGCATCCTTCTTCGGCCCGATTGTGGCCCATCCTTGCAGGCGTGGCAACGGAACAATTAGCCGATGCTTTTTGCCCAATCCCAATACATGTCGCGGACCTGCCGTGTCACAGGGCCGATCTGATACTGACTGTCCTCAAATGCAGTGACGGGTGTGACCTTTGACATATTGCCAGACAGGAACACTTCGTCTGCGCCGCGAAAATCATCAAAAGTCAAAACTGTTTCATGGACGGCAATGCCGTCTGCTTTGAGGTTTGCGATGTGCCGTGCACGTGTGATGCCTGACAAGAAAGTGCCGTTTGGAATAGGCGTAAACACCTCGCCATCTTTTACCATAAAGACGTTGGCAGTGGCACTTTCGGCGACATTGCCCATCGCGTCAGCCACCAGTGCGTTCCCGAACCCGCGTCCGCGTACTTCGACCAACATTCTGGCATTGTTAGGGTAAAGACAGCCGGCCTTGGCGTTCACCACTGCATCCTCGATCACGGGACGTCGGAATTTGGTTAGCCCAAGCGTGGTTGACGCCGTTGCGGGCGCAAAGGGGATTTCTTCGAGGCAGATCGCAAAGCCGGTTTCCTCGCGGCTTGGTACGATGGCAGTCGGGTCACCGTGGATCGCCCAATACATTGGACGAATATAGACCGGAGTGCCTGCGGGGTATTGCGCTAATCCTTCCTTGGTGATCGCAATCATGTCTTGAGTGCTAACGGTCGGGGTAATCATCAAGGCTTCGGCCGACCGATTGACACGTGCGCAATGCAAATCAAGGTCAGGGGTCAAACCGTCCACGCATCGCGCGCCATCAAAAACTGTGGTACCCAGCCATGATCCGTGGTCGGCCGCGCGCATAATCGGGACATCGCCGTCATGCCATGTACCTTCAAAATATGTGCGAATATTCTTGCCTGTCGCCATGAGAAATCCCCTTCTTTGGCCAGAGCGTAGGCGGCGTCAGATGCGAGGTAAAGTGGGTGTGGCGTCCGATGCCGGGGAACATCGGACGCCTGAGTGACCCAAGGCGGATCAATGGGGCGAACATTGCAACCAAGGGCGGGGCTGGCAGAGCGAATCTATGCCGCGCATGTTGAGTGTGGTCGCAATGGGATTCAATTTTGTGACGCCGTTGTGTTGGTCAGCGAACACCACACGGTCGCGACGTCCAACCCGCATTGTGGACGCCGCCAACTTATCGAAAAACTATGACCGCAGCATGCCGACTATGTCGTATGTCTCTCTCAGGATCGGTTCTGCGATCGCACGTGCTTTGCCCGCACCTTCGCCCAAGATGCGATCAATCTCAGCGGGGTCAGCCATAAAGCGTGCCATCTCATCCGAGATCGGGGCGAGTTTCGCGACCGCAAGATCGGCCAATGCAGGTTTGAATTTCCCCCACTGCGCGCCCGCGTATTCGGTAATTACGGCTTCGGGTGTCATGTCGTTCAAAGCGGCATAAATCTCGACCAGATTGCGTGCTTCTGGGCGGTCTTTGAGGCCGTCAACCGTATCAGGCAAAGGTTCCGGGTCGGTCTTGGCCTTGCGGAATTTCTTGGCGATCTTGTCGGCATCATCGGTCATGTTGATGCGCTCCATGTCGCTTTCACCGGATTTTGACATCTTCTTGGTACCGTCACGCAAGTTCATGATACGCGTTGCTGGGCCATCGATCACAGGCTCGGTTGCTGGAAAGAAATCCACCTTGAAATCGTGATTGAATTTCGCGGCGATATCGCGCGTCAATTCGACATGCTGCTTTTGGTCTTCGCCAACCGGAACGTGTGTTGCATGGTAAAGTAGAATGTCGGCAGCCATGAGCGCCGGGTATGCATAAAGACCCAGCGAGACTTTTTCCGCATTGCTGCCGGCTTTGTCTTTGAACTGCGTCATGCGGTTCATCCAGCCAACACGCGCGACACAGTTAAAGATCCAGCCAAGTTCGGCATGCGCGGACACTTGGCTTTGATTGAAGAGGATCGATTGGCTGGGATCAAGACCCGCCGCCAGATAACCGGCGGCTACCTCGCGTGTCATATTGGCAAGCTCTTTAGGGTCCTGCCAAACCGTGATCGCGTGCATATCAACCACGCAGTAGACCGTTTCCATCTGCCCTTGCATGCCCACGAAACGTTTGATCGCGCCAAGGTAGTTGCCCAGCGTAAGTCCACCTGAGGGTTTGATCCCTGAGAAAACACGTGGTGTGAAGGTGGTCTGTGTCATGATCAAATGTCCGGGCTGGATTTCGGGGCAGGGGTCGCATACCCA
Source organism: uncultured Paracoccaceae bacterium (assembly GCA_947488605.1). Taxonomy (GTDB): domain Bacteria; phylum Pseudomonadota; class Alphaproteobacteria; order Rhodobacterales; family Rhodobacteraceae; genus Yoonia. The sequence goes on from CANKZJ010000005.1 coordinate 251,363, forward strand.
TGCCAGACTGACCCGTCAACGTAAACCACGCCAGAGAGACAGTGATGAAGCCCGAAAGCCCGTTTAATGCTTTGCCACCGGTTATTGTGGCATTAACCCTGTTGATCCTTGGGATCGAAGCCGTGTTTCAATTGGCCAATGCTGGGATTATCGGTGGTCCGCGTGGTGTGGGTTGGCGGCTTGTGGCGGTCAATGAATACGGGTTTTCGCCTGTGGTGCTTGATCGGATTTTGATCAATGGCGATTATTCATTCGATATGCTCAAGCGCTTTGTGACCTATCCGTTTATTAATATGCAGCTGACACAAGTCGCCTTTTGTGCCGCACTTACGCTGGCTTTGGGCAAGTTTACGACAGAATACTATGGTTCCGCCAAAGTCCTCTTTGTCTATGTGGCGACCAGTATTGTCGGTGCAATCGTCTTTGGTTTGGCGGTCGAAGGGCGCTTGCCACTGATTGGTGGATTTACACCCGTCTATGGCTTGATCGGCGCGTATACCTACGCGCTGTGGCTCCGGCTTGGGCAGTCCGGCGAGAACCAGCTCTTGGCGTTCCGTTTGATCGGGTTTCTATTGCTGCTCCAGCTTCTTTTCGGGCTTATCTTTGGCGGCAATAGTCAATGGATTGCCGAGCTGAGCGGATTCTTTGCGGGCTTTACTCTGTCCATCATTCTGGCACCCGGCGGGTGGAGCGCGTTGCTTGCACGCATGCGCCAACGTTCTTAGCGGCGCAAATTCCTGCGGAACTCGGACAATTTGAACGCCCCGATCATGTGCCCGATCCCGAAATAGCTGACGACACCAATGATGATGAGCGCCAGCAAAGCGACGTACCTTACCGTTGCGATGCCAAAGAACGGTTGCATGGTTGTCGCGGCAATTAGCAAAATGATACCCATCGCGATAGCTGCCACGATGATGCGGCCAAGGCGTTTTTTGAAACGTGCGTCGAATTTAGCGGCCTCACCCATCGATTTTGCGCCATTGACCAAAAGGACGACCATTGCCCACCCTGTGAGCGACGTGCCGATCGCCGCTGCGGCAAAACCTATGACGGGCGATAGCCCAACAGCGAGTGCTGCGTTCAATACCATCGCCATCAGCGCGTAATAGAAAGGTCGCTTGGTGTCTTCGCGGGCAAAGAACAGCGGTTGCAAGGTCTTTTGAAGGACAAAGGCGGGCAGGCCCAAACCATAAATGGCGACGGCAATGGCCGTGGCAGCAGTATCATCACTGGTGAAGGCGCCGCGTTCAAACAGCACGCTGACCAATGGAACAGGGATTACCATTAGTGCGACGGATGCCGGGATCGTCAATGCGAGGCTGATCTCGGATGCGCGGTTGAAAGCGTCGCGCCCGCCTGCCTCGTCACCCGCGCGCAAGCGGCGTGACAGATCAGGAAGCAGAACAACGCCAATCGCGATGCCCACAACGCCCAATGGCAGCTGATACAGGCGATCCGCATAGTTGAGCCATGCAACTGCCCCATCGAAAAAGCTGGCAACCTGACGACCAACGAGCAGATTGATCTGAACCACACCGCCGGCCAATGCAGCTGGGGCCGCAATTATAGCCAACCGTTTCAGTTCGGGTGTCATGCGCGGCATGCCGATGCGCAATGTATATCCGGCCTTCTTTGCCGCGACCCAGACAACAATCAGTTGCGCAATGCCTGCGATTGGAACGGCAATTGCCAGCGCTTGTCCAATCTTGGTTTGACCAGCCGCATCGGTGCACTCGCAAGTCAGCCCAACGCCGACGAGGGCGATAACGAAGATGATATTAAGCAAGATCGGCGCTGCGGCTGCCGCCGTGAAACGCCCTGTCGCATTCAACACACCCGATAAAAGGGCGGTTAGTGAAATGAACAAGATGTAGGGAAAGGCGATCCGACCGTAGTAAACCGCGAGATCGAAGCGCTCGGTCCCCAAGAACCCGCTGGCCATCATGGTGACGAGGGCGGGCATAAAGATCACGCCGATCACCGTAAATACCGTCAAAATGCCGCCTAACCCAACAAAAGCATCTTGGGCAAAACGATGCGCGTCATCCTCGGCCTGCACTTTCTTCGAGAACATCGGCACGAAGGCCATATTGAACGCGCCTTCTGCGAAAAAACGGCGGAACAGGTTCGGGAGTGAAAACGCGACAAGGAATGCTTCGGCAACGGGGCCGGTGCCAAGGTAGGCCGCGATGAGGATATCGCGCACGAAGCCCATCACGCGGCTCAGCAGCGTCCAAATGCCGACCGTAAAGAAGCCCGCCATGAGCCGGATAGGTTTCATTCTGATGCAGCCCGCTGCGCACCTTGCGCAATTGCTTCGCGCAGCTTGCGTTCAAGCCCTGCGCGCTTGGCCTCTGAGTGGTATTTGAGGCCAACCATGTCTTTGACATAGAAGGTATCGACGACTTGCTCGCCGTAAGTCGCGATCACGGCAGAGGCGATATAGACGTGGTTTGCAGCAAGCGTGCGGGTGAGGTCATAAAGCAGGCCCGGGCGGTCACGGGTATCGACTTCGATGATGGTATAGATTTCGGAACCTTCGTTGTCGAAACTGATGTTCGTTGGCACACGGAAAGCCCGTTCGCGTTTCTTGATCTTGTCTTTGTCTTTGAGCGCCTCTTGGGCGACGACTTCGCCTTTGAGCGTGCGCTCGATCATCTTGCGCAACCGCGGTAGCCTTGCGGCCTCATAAGGGTTGCCATCATTGTCCTGCACCCAGAATACGGCGGTGGCATAGCCGTCTTTTGATGTATAGCTGCGCGCATCGACAATGTTTGCCCCCACAAGTGCCAAAGCACCCGTCATCCGGCTAAAGAGCCCTGGATGGTCAACCATCGCAAAGCAAGCGCGTGTCGCATCGCGGTCGTCATCCGGCATCAGGTCGATCTTGATCTGATCATCTGCAATTTCGCGCAACAGCTTGGCAAAAACAGCTTGTGCGGAAAGTGGTAGTCCTTGCCAATATGGTCCGTAATGGCGGCCAATCTCTGTCTTGAGCGCTTTGTTGTCCCAACCGGCAAGTTCCGCGCGAAGGGCGCGTTTGGCTTCAGCCTCGCGCGATTCGCGGTTAAGGTCTTCGAGGCCCGTCTCAAGCGCTGCTTTCGTCGCCTTATAGAGGTTGCGGATCAAGACCGCTTTCCAGTTGTTCCACGTGCCCGGCCCCACGCCGCGAATATCGCAAACGGTCAGCGCCGTCAGAAGATCGAGCCGCTCAACCGATTTGACCGCCTTTGCAAAGCCGCGCACTGTTCGTGGCTCGGCGATGTCGCGTTTTTGGGCGACGTCGGACAGCAGTAGGTGGTAGCGGATCAGCCATTCAACCGTTTCGCTGTCTTTCTTGTTGAGGCCAAGTTTCGGCGCCACTTTACGTGCGATTTGTGCGCCAAGCACCGAGTGATCCTCGTCGCGGCCTTTGCCGATATCATGCAACAACAGCGCCACATAGAGCACCTTGCGGTTTACGCCGCGCTCCAAGATGCCTGATACGACCGGGAGTTCTTCGATCAATTCCTTACGCTCAATCTGCGCGAGATTGCTGATGCACTGAATGGTGTGTTCGTCCACGGTGTAGTGGTGATACATATTGAACTGCATCATCGCGACAATGGGCGCAAATTCCGGAATGAATGCGGCCAAGACGCCAAGTTCATTCATTCGGCGCAGTGCGCGTTCGGGATTACCGTGTTTGAGAAGAAGATCAAGGAAGATGCGCCGCGCCTCTTTGTCCGTGCGCATATCCGCATCAATCAGATCAAGATTTGCAGACACCAGACGCATCGCATCTGGATGCAACAATGTGCCTGTGCGCAAGGCCTCTTCAAAGATGCGCAGTAGGTTTAGTTTGTCCGCAAAGAAGGCCTTTTCATTGGCAACGGTTAGTCTGTTTTGTTTGATCATGTAGGGGGCCTTGGCGCGTTTACGACGCCCGAAAAGCCTAAGCAAAACAGGTTCTGACTTGGTATGGTTCGCTTCCAATGCCGTTAGGAAAATTCGGGTCAGTTCGCCGACATTCGTGGCTTGCCGAAAATACGCTTGCATAAAGTGCTCGACGCCGCGCCGACCACCGTGATCTTTGTAGCCCATCGCCGCCGCGACTTCGACTTGCATATCAAAGGTCAGCTGATCCGCAGCGCGCCCTGAGATCAGATGCAAATGGCACCTGACCGCCCAAAGGAAGTCTTCGGCGGTCACAAACGTCTCAAACTCGTCTTGGGTAAAGACCTTGAGGCTGACAAGGTCGGCGGCATCTTTGACGCCATTCACGTATTTGTTCATCCAAAAGAGAGACTGCAAATCGCGCAAGCCGCCTTTGCCTTCTTTCACGTTAGGCTCAACAACGTATCGTTGGCCGCCTTGTTTGCGATGGCGCGTCTCGCGCTCGGCAAGTTTGGCTTCGATGAAATCGCTCGCTGTACTTTTGAACAGATCTTCCCACAACCGCTGCCCAAGCTCCTCGGCAAGGTCCTGGTCACCCGCGAGATAGCGATATTCGACCAAGGACGTGCGAATTGTGTAGTCTTCCTTGGCAAGGCGCAGGCAGTCTTTCACGGTGCGGCTTGCATGACCGACCTTCAGTTTCAAATCCCACAACATGTAAAGCATCGATTCAATGACACTCTCGGCCCAAGGCGTGATTTTGTACGGCGTGAGGAATAGCAGATCGACGTCAGAGAACGGCGCCATCTCACCGCGACCGTAACCGCCCACGGCAATTAGTGAGAGCCGCTCGCCCTCTGTCGGGTTCGGTAGAGGATGCAGATGTTGGGTGGCGACTTCCAAGACAATGGAAATAATCTGGTCTGTCAGCCAACTATATGACCGTGTGGTCTGGCGCGATGCAAAAGGCTGCGCACGAAACGCGGAAGCAATTTGTAGCCGTCCCTCTTTGCTGGCAGCGGCCAAGATGCTGACAGTCGCCTTGCGTATGTCTTTTTCGGACGCCTTGCCTGCAACGGCATCACGTACGTCACCTAGTACGGTGTCTATATCAAAAATGACGGACGCCGGACAGATCAGACCGTCCGGCGTATCCTGTACTGCTGTTGCGGCGAGATCAGAGACCGGCGCCACCAAAGCTTCTTGGGGCTTGTTCAAGGATCACAACCTGATTGTTTTGGAATGTAGCAACGGCAAGGCCGCGTTGGTTTAGCCCGTTTGGCAGAAGGCGAAAGACGCCAGACGTTCCGCGAAAACCTTGCGGTTGCGTTAGTGCGGACTTGGTCAATGCATCCGTATTGCCCGCCGCTGCAAGTGCGCCGATTGCAGCAATCCCGTCATACGCCAGACCTGCGAGCGGATGCGGATTTGAGCCGTAAGTTGCGGAATAGCGGTTCGCAAACAGACCTGACGTGCCGGGGTCGGGCAACGCAAAGAGACCACCATCAAGCCCGGGCAGCGCTGCAAGTTGTGGCAATGTATCCCAACGGGTCAGGCCAATGAACCGGCTGCGGGCCGTGTCCATGCCGGCGTCAGGCAAAGCAGTGGCTATGATTGGCAGGTCAGCGTTTGCACCAGCGGTCGTGAATACGGCCTGTGCGCCCGAATTGCTTACACTTGAGACAATGCGGCGCGTCGCAGTGAAAATACCCTGCTGGGAGAGCGGGTAGCTTTCAACCCCTGCGACCTGCAGCCCGTTGGATTGTACCGCAGTCGTAATGGCATCGCGCCCAACGCGGCCGGGCAGATCTTCGCCATGAAGCACCATGAAGCTGATGATGCCTTGGCGGTTCGCATAGCGCACAAGGCGGTCGGCTGTGTTCTGAAATGTGGAGCCAAGTATGAAGACGTTGCCACCCGCGAAAGCTTGGTTATTCGAAAATGCCAGCACGTTCACATCGCGACCAGCAATTGCCACACCAGCGGCGTTCGCGGCCTCGCCATAAAGTGGCCCGATGATAATCTTTGCGCCGTCATCAACAGCTTGCCGCGCTGAAACCGCTGCTTGTTGCGGGTTTCCACCAGCAGTGTTGTAGACACGCAAATTGACCGTCACGCCCTGAAGATCAGCGATGGCAAGCCGCGCCGCATTTTCAAAGTTCTGTGCCAGTTGATTGTCAGTTTCCTGCGCAGACGCGCCGGGCACGAGAAGTGCGACTTCGATCGGGTCTGTAGGATCAATGCTCTGACCAACGTTGGCGTCAGGCGCCAGTGTGACATCGCATGCGGCAAGCCAAAGCAAGGCAGTAACTGCAAGAATTTGCGCAATGAGCTTGCGAGCGCTGCTGAAACGGGCAAACATGGGTGGTATCCCTCCTGGCTTGGGCGACGCGTTTACGGGCAATTGCCGGTTTTCACATCATATTGTTGGGACATCATAAAGCAGGCGGCTGTCGGGTCCAGAGATGAATTTTCAAATCAAGCCACTCTCTGCCGGTCTGTATTTTGTGGCAACGCCAATCGGCTCTGCGCGTGACATGACTTTGCGCGGATTGGATATTTTGGCATCTGCAGACTTAATCGCGGCAGAAGATACGCGCACCGCACGAAAATTGATGGAAATTCACGGTGTTCCGCTGAATGGACGCAAAGTCGTGGCGTTTCATGATCATAGTGGTGAAGGCGCGGTTGCGCGCCTTGTCGAAGATATAAAGGGTGGAAAATCAGTCGCTTATGTGTCCGAGGCAGGAACGCCTTTGGTCGCTGATCCGGGCTATGAATTGGGACGTGCTGTCATTGCGCACGGGCTGGCCGTGACTACTGCACCCGGTGCATCGGCTGTTCTTGCGGCATTGACTGTTTCAGGCCTCGCAACGGATCGCTTTGCATTTGTGGGGTTTCTGCCGGCGGCCAAAACGCAACGTGAGACTGAAATTGCGGCCTTGCGTGATGTGCCCTTTACGCTGGTATTTTATGAAAGCCCTAAGCGTGTTGGGGAAATGTTAGCTAATTTGCGCGATGTCTTGGGGGCAGAGCGAGAAGGGGTGGTTTGTAGAGAACTGACCAAAAAGTTTGAAGAAACCGTGCGCGGTCCTTTGGGCGAATTGGCAGAGGCGTTTGCAGACCGTCAGGTCAAAGGCGAAGTTGTGGTGTTGGTTGGCCGGGCTGGTGCGACCGAGGTGGCTGAGGTTGATGTAACAGCAGCGCTTCGCGAGGCGATGCAAACGATGCGCGTCAAAGATGCGGCCACGGTTGTCGCAGGGGCATTGGGATTACCGCGCAAACAGGTCTATCAAGCGGCGTTGACATTGAAGGATACAGATTGACGGGAACAACGGGATATCATGCAGGACGGGTCGCAGAGGATGTCGTCGCCAATGACTATGTGCGTCGTGACCATGATATTGCAGCGCGTCGATGGCGCGGCAAATCAGGCGAGATTGATCTGATCGCAAGGGACGGTGAAACGGTTGTTTTTGTCGAAGTGAAGAAAAGCCGCTCTTTTGCGATGGCCTCCGCACGTTTGGGGCGCCGTCAAATGGACCGTATCGTGGCGTCCGCTGGCGAATTCTTGGCAAATGAACCGCATGGTCAACTCACTGACGTCCGGTTTGACCTTGCGGTCGTAAATGATGTGGGTGCCGTGAAGGTGATTGAGAACGCATTCATGGAGGCATAGCAGGGCATTGCACAAACTGCGGCTCTGCGCCATGAACGGATAAACTGACTTCATGAGGCTGCTACATGTCACTCAAAATCGCATTCCAAATGGACCCCATTGGTCTCATCGATATTGACGCTGATAGCAGCTTTCGGATCGCAGAAGAGGCGCAGGCGCGCGGACATGAGCTGTTCTACTATACGCCTGACAAATTAGCTTATGACCAAGGTAAAGTAACAGCCAAAGGCTGGCCTTTGACCGTGCAGCGGGTGAAAGGTGATCACTTTCGATTGGGTGAAGAGCAAACAGTCACCTTAGCCGATTTTGATGTTGTGTGGCTGAGGCAGGATCCGCCTTTTGACATGGGCTACATTACGACCACGCATATTCTTGATATGGTCCATCCCGATACTTTGGTCGTGAACGATCCGTTTTGGGTGCGGAATTACCCAGAGAAATTGTTGGTTTTGGATTTTCCGGATTTGACACCGCCAACCATGATCGCCCGCGATCTTGAAACGCTCAAGACGTTCCGCGCCACCCATGGCGACGTCATTTTGAAGCCACTTTACGGGAATGGCGGCGCTGGTGTTTTCAAGTTGAAGACGGGCGATAGCAATCTTGCATCTTTGCACGAGCTTTTCGCGGGGATTAACCGCGAACCACTGATCATGCAGAAATTCCTGCCCGACGTGTCCAAGGGTGACAAGCGGGTGATCTTGGTCGATGGCGAACCAGTTGGCGCGATTAACCGCGTGCCGGCCGCAGGTGAGACACGCTCAAATATGCATGTTGGAGGCCGTCCCGAGAAAGTTGACCTGACCGACCGTGATCGCGAGATTTGCGCGCGCATTGGTCCGCTGTTGCGCGAAAAGGGACAGGTTTTTGTGGGCATCGATGTGATTGGTGATTGGTTGACTGAAATCAACGTGACATCGCCCACAGGTATCCAAGAACTGGAACGCTTTGACGGGGTAAACATCGCCGAGAAAATCTGGCAAGCTATCGAGGCGAAACGCTAGACCTCTTTTGCCATCGCGAGTCGGTAGCTGATTGCCTCGCCGACATGTATTTTGCGCACGTGTTCCACGCCTTCCAGATCGGCGATCGTACGCGCAACGCGCAACACGCGGTGATAGCCGCGCGCGGATAACCCAAATCGTTCCGCGACTTTGACCAGCAGCGCCCGCCCTTCGTCGTCGGGTGTCGCAACCTCGTCAAGCAAGTGCCCCTCTGCATCCGCATTCACACGTGCGTTCGGGTGACCTGCATAGCGCGCATCCTGGATTGTGCGGGCTTGGGCAACGCGTGCCGCGACTTGGCTGGATGTGTCCCCATCACTTGGAAGGTCCAAGTCTGTGAACGCGACGGGCGGCACTTCGACCCGCAGATCAAAGCGATCCATAAGGGGCCCGGATATCCGTCCCATGTAGTCTTCGCCACAAATTGGCACGCGGGCACAGGCGCGCGCGGGGTCTGCAAGGTAGCCGCATTTGCAGGGGTTAGCTGCCGCAACCAACATGAACCGACAGGGATAGCGGATATGCGCATTCGCGCGCGCGACGACAACTTCACCGGTCTCAATGGGTTGGCGGAGTGTTTCGAGCACTGTGCGCGAAAACTCTGGAAATTCGTCCATGAACAGCACGCCATTATGCGCGAGGCTGATTTCACCGGGTTTAGCATTGCGTCCGCCGCCCACAATTGCCGCCATTGAGGCCGTGTGGTGCGGTTCGCGAAACGGACGCTCGCGATTGATGCCGCCTTCGTCGAGCAGTCCTGATAGGGAATGGATCATTGAAGTCTCAAGTGCTTCGGTAGGCGACAGCGGCGGCAAGATGCCGGGGATGCGTGCCGCCAGCATCGACTTTCCAGAACCGGGCGATCCGACCAGCAGAAGATGGTGACGCCCAGCGGCTGCAATTTCGAGCGCGCGTTTGGCGCGTTCCTGCCCTTTGACTTCAGATAAGTCGCGGGTTGCAGTTTGACCGAGAACTTCGCCCGGCGTGGCATGTTGCAGTACTTTTTGCCCGGTAAAGTGGCGCACAACGTCGCTGAGGCTTCGGGGTGCGATGACTTTTGCGTCCCCTACCCAAGCGGCCTCGGATCCGCATGCGTGAGGGCATAAAAGCGTGCGGTCCGCTTCTGCGGCGGCCATTGCTGCGGGCAGCGCGCCGACAACGGGGACAAGAGTGCCATCGAGGGAAAGTTCGCCCAAGGCCACCGTTTGAGCCGCCTCATCTTTGGGGATAATGTCCAGAGCGGCCAATAGCGCGAATGCAATCGGCAGATCGAAGTGCGAGCCTTCCTTGGGCAAATCTGCGGGTGAAAGGTTTACGGTGATCCGCTTGGACGGCAGTGCGATTGCCATCGCCGTCAATGCCGCGCGCACGCGCTCTCGGGCCTCTGATACTGCTTTGTCAGGAAGCCCGACAATTGAAAATGCCGGAATGCCCGGTGTTACCGCGCATTGGACTTCGACCAAGCGCGCCTCAATCCCCTCGAATGCTACCGTATATGCCAGCGCAACCATAACGCACTCCCGTTCTTGGTTAACGGGTAGGGGGTGGTCGTTTAAGAAAGGTTAACGTAGATCAACCGGCCACGGTTTTCGCGCGTGTGTCATTGGGTAGGGCCAAGGCTCATGAACTTCTTGCATCGCAAGTGCCCGCCATTCGAGAAATGTTGGATCTGTCAGGTGTGCTTGAACATAAGCCTGTGCTGCGTCGCTAACAGGCAATTGATATGCCGCGATCCGCATCGCGACAGGTGCATAAAATACGTCTGCCAACGAGTATGTACCAAATAGCCAAGGCCCATCCTGCCCGTGCCTTTCGCGGGCCAAGGTCCACAGCTCTTCTATGCGTCGCAGGTCTTTCTTCACCCCTTCAGATGGTGTGAAACCGTCCCAACAAAACGCCAACATCATCGGACAGGCGTCGCGCAAAGCACCAAAGCCGCTGTGCATTTCGGCAGTGATGGACCTAGCTAACGCACGTGCGGCGGGATCTTTGGGGTAAAGATCGACATCTGGGTGATTTTCGACAAGCGTTTCAGCCATAGCCAAGCTGTCAGTTAATACATGACCTTGCGCCGTTTGCATCACTGGCACCGTCCTTGCCGGGGTAAGATGCGCAAGGTCTTGCGCCATGGTGCCTGCGTACAGGCCCACCATATTTATCTTATGGGGAATATTGAATTTTGCCAGCATCAGCCAGCCACGGAGCGACCAGCTACTGAAGGTGCGGTCACCGATATAGAGTTGATATGTCATAGTGGGCACTCTAGCGCTCAGGAAGCGTTCAAATCCAACGATCTTCTGTGACGTGGCCCATCACGGTGTGTGATTAATCTTAACCGCAGTCCACCCCGATTGCGCAAAGCAAAGGTTGGTCACAGACAAGTTGTCGATCTTGTAGCTGAATGCTTCATACGCGCCGATGCCCAAGACGCGTTGCACCTGTGTCAGGATGACCCCAAAATGGGCGACAATGATCAAGTCTGAGTAGCTTTGCGCGATGTACCCATCGATGGCGGCATCGACGCGCTGCCTTACGGCATTCCAGCTTTCGCCGCTGGGCGGGGCGATATCACCGGGGCTTTCCCAATAGGCGCGTATGTGCTCGGGATCTTCGGCTTCAACGTCTGCAAAGCTGCGTTGTTCCCATTTTCCAAAATTGATTTCGCGTAAGTTTTGATCATGTGGCAACCGCGTCGCGGGCTGCAAGCAATCTGCTGTGGCCGTTGCCCGGATCAGATCGGATGATACCACTGGGGCATCGGGCAGCGCACTGCGCAGTCTGTTGATCTTTGCCGTGTCGGAGAGGTCGGCAGGAATATCTGACCATCCAATCATTGTTTTCGCGTGGGTCGGACCGTGTCGCACCATCCAAAGCCGGGTCAAGGCAGGCGCCCCTTGAGGGCAAGTGGCAAGCCAGCCATAACAGCCACAACGAGTTCGGCTTGCGCGGCGATATCTTGGTTGAGCTGCCCTTGCGCATTGCGAAACTGGCGCGACAATGCGTTGTCGGGCACAATCCCCTGACCAACCTCGTTGGACACAACAACAACCGGGCCCGCGCATCGCGAGATGGCTGTCATGAGTGCCGCACTCTGCACTTTCACATCATGGTCGCCAAGAATGACATTTGTGAGCCAAAGCGTCGCGCAATCAATAAGGACTGGCTGACCTTCAGCGACTGTGTTGAGGGCCGATGAAAGGTCCAAAGGTTCCTCGATCGTTATCCAAGATGCCCCACGCATTTCGCGATGTCGGGACACTTTCTTCGCCATTTCATCGTCAAAGACTTGTGCGGTCGCAATGTAGATGGGCGGACGATCTACCTTTAAAACAAGGCTTTCCGCAAATGTAGATTTTCCGGAGGCGGCGCCACCTAATACAAGTGTGAGCGAGGGCAATGTCATATTCAAAACTTTTTATGATCCAAGTCGTTCATCACGGCGTAACTAAATTAAACAAAAAAGTTAATGCATCACACGGCTATCTGGGAGAATAAACATGGGTGTTACCGGTTTTTCTGATCAAACTTTGTCACGGACCGCAATGAAGGCAGAACTTCTTGATGCCGAAACAGAGCTCAAGCTTGCATACGCTTGGCGCGACGAACGTGACGAACAGGCATTGCACCGACTAATCACAGCTTACATGCGGCTCGCGATTTCGATGGCGTCCAAATTTAAACGTTACGGCGCGCCGATGAACGACCTTATTCAGGAAGCGTCTGTCGGGTTGATGAAAGCTGCTGATAAATTCGATCCCGATCGCGGCGTGCGTTTCTCAACCTACGCGGTTTGGTGGATCAAGGCATCTATTCAGGACCACGTCATGCGGAATTGGTCGATGGTACGGACCGGATCGACATCGTCGCAGAAGTCACTTTTTTTCAACATGCGCCGTGTACAAGCCCGCCTCGAGCGCGAGGCTGCCGCTGAAGGGCGCACAATCGACAAGCATGAAATGCGCAAGTTGATTTCCGTCGAAGTCGGCGTGCCGCTGCACGATGTTGAGATGATGGAAGGCCGGTTGTCTGGTTCTGATTTTTCTCTCAATGCGACACAATCTGTTGACGACGAAGGGCGCGAATGGATTGACGCGCTAGAGGATGATGGCCCGCAAGCAGCCGAGACTGTCGAGCATACGCATGACAATGATACATTGCGCCAGTGGTTGTTGACTGCCTTGACCAGCCTCAATGACCGCGAACAATTCATCGTACGCGAACGTAAACTGCGTGATGAGCCGCGCACGTTGGAAAGCCTTGGTACTGAACTTGGGTTGTCAAAAGAGCGGGTTCGTCAGTTGGAAGCGGCTGCTTTTGGCAAAATGCGCAAGAGTCTCGAGGCGCAGAGCCCCGAGGTGCATTCGTTCTTTGGCTAATTCGTGACATTGTCTTTCCGGTCTGATCTGACCTAGTGTCGGCTGACCCCGACCGGAGACAATTGATGCTGGCAGATAAGCATATTCTCTTAATAGTTGGAGGCGGCATTGCCGCCTTCAAATCGTTGGACCTTGTGCGCCGTTTGCGCGAGCAGGGCGCGAAAGTTACCCCTGTGCTGACCAAGGCTGGGGCTGAATTTGTCACCCCTTTAAGTTTGTCCGCTTTGTCGGCGTCCAAGGTTTATCAAGACCTCTTTGATCTGACGGATGAAGCCGAGATGGGACATATTGAGCTGTCCCGTGCCGCGGATTTGATCGTTGTCGCACCTGCGACGGCGGATTTGATGGCAAAGATGGCAGGCGGTCTCGCCGGTGATCTGGCAACGACATTGTTGTTAGCAACCGATAAGCGCGTTCTGATTGCACCTTCAATGAACGTGCGTATGTGGGAGCATCCGGCGACACAGCGCAATCTGTCGATATTGAAGGGCGATGGCATATTGGTCGTTGGCCCGAATGAAGGTGACATGGCCTGCGGTGAATACGGTCCGGGTCGGATGGCGGAAGTACCTGAAATAATTTTAGCAATTGATGCGGCTTTTGCGGATGGTCCGTTGAAAGGAAAGCATGTTTTGGTGACGTCCGGGCCAACGCATGAACCGATTGATCCGGTGCGGTATATTGCGAACCGGTCATCAGGTGCCCAAGGCACCGCGATTGCAAAAGCACTTGCTGCGCTGGGCGCTGACGTGACTTTTGTCACTGGGCCAGCGGATGTGCCGCCGCCCAGCGGTGTCAAAGCGGTTCAGGTGCAGACCGCGCAAGAGATGCTTGAGGCCGTGATGAATGCAGGCACCGTTGACGCGGCGGTCTTTGCGGCAGCCGTCGCAGATTGGCATGTCGTGAATGCGGGTGAGAGCAAGATCAAAAAGGACGGTGCTGGTTTGCCCGAACTGCATTTCGCAGAGAATCCTGATATTCTGGCGACTGTTTCGCAGATGACCAAAAACCGCCCAAAGCTTGTGGTTGGGTTCGCGGCCGAGACTAATGATGTGATCGCAAATGCGACAGCGAAACGTGCGCGCAAGCAATGTGATTGGATTGTCGCCAATGATGTGTCTCCGGAAACTGGGATCATGGGGGGCCGCGAGAATGCAGTGACCCTCATCTCTGACGCAGGTGCGGACAGCTGGCCACGAATGCATAAAGATGCCGTTGCTGCAAAGCTTGCACAACGTATCGCCGAGGCGCTTGCGTGAGCGTTATGATCTATTTTCAATGGGACGACGGCGCTGATCGGTCGATTGCTTTGCCGTCTTATGAAACAGCGGGTGCCGCTGGTGCGGACATACGCGCAAATTTGCCTGATCAAGCTGCGTTAGTCATGCGGCCCGGCGCGCGCGTTCTTGTGCCAACGGGTCTGCGCATGGCAATACCTGCGGGTTTTGAGGTGCAGATCAGGCCGCGATCTGGTCTTGCACTGAAGCATGGTGTGACCCTTGCAAATGCGCCGGGAACAATCGACAGCGACTATCGCGGGCCTGTTGGTGTGATCATGATCAACCTTGGTGATGTGGACTTTGAAATCACGCATGGAATGCGGATTGCGCAAATGGTCGTCGCACCTGTCGTGCAGGCAGAGTTTGTCTTGAGTGATGCATTGGGTGTGACCGCGCGTGGCGCAGGCGGATTTGGGTCGACCGGTACATGATTATGGTTGGCACAATGGCCGTCACCCTTTGGGTGATTGGCTGGGCGATGAAGGTGCCTTCGGCGGTGCGCTGGAATATGATGGCCATCTTATTGGTCGGTGTGATGGTCGTGCATGTCATCTTGCCAAACGGTCATCCGTTACGGATGGCCACAGGCGGCGACGCGCGCCTTTGGGCTATTCTGATGGGCTTCGGTGTCCTTGTTTGGGGCTACCGCAAGTTTCTTGGCAAGCTGCGTGCCCGTATTGTCCAAAAAGAAGAAGCACCCGTCCAATCTGACAGCTTTTCCCCAACTGAACTTGACCGTTATGCAAGGCATATCATTTTGCGCGAAGTGGGCGGCCCCGGTCAAAAGGCACTTCGCGATGCGCGTGTTCTTGTTGTTGGTGCAGGCGGGCTTGGTGCGCCAGCGTTGCAGTACTTAGCCGCGGCGGGTGTCGGCACAATTGGCGTCATTGATGACGACGTTGTTGAGAATGCAAACCTTCAAAGGCAAGTAATCCATCTTGATCGCAATATAGGCATCCCCAAAGTGCATTCCGCCGAAGAGGCGATGACTGCACAAAACCCATTTGTGAAGGTTCGTCCCTATCACCGCAGATTGACAGACGAGATCGCGACAGAGCTTTTTGCTGAGTATGATATTATTCTGGATGGTAGCGATAATTTCGAGACGCGGTATTTGGTCAATCGCACGGCGGTTGAAACTGGAAAGCCACTGGTTGCAGCAGCCCTCACCCAATGGGAAGGGCAGATCAGCGTCTATGACCCGGCACAAGGCACGCCATGTTACGCTTGCGTTTTCCCGCAGGCACCTGACCCGTCGCTTGTTCCCAGCTGCGCCGAGGCGGGTGTTATTGGACCACTTCCCGGGGTTGTTGGTGCGATGATGGCTTTGGAAGCCATTAAGCACATCACAGATGCGGGCGAAGGACTGGGCGGACGCCTGCTGATTTATGATGCACTTTATGCGCAGACCCGGACGATTGCGGTCAAGCGGCGCGATGATTGTGCCGTGTGCGGTGGCAAGTGAGGCGATCACGCCCTACCTGTAGGCTAAAGGAGAACTTTCATGACAAACCCACTGCTCGCCGTTTGGGAAACCCCCTTTGGGTTGCCGCCCTTTGATTTGATTTCTGATGACGATTACGCGCCAGCCGTTGAGGCGGCTTTGACTGAATCGCGTGCAAACATCGCTGCGATAGCAGAAAATCCCGCAGCGCCAGATTTTGCAAATACGATTGAGGCATTGGAACGTGCGGATGAAAAATTGGGCCGTGTCTTAGGTGCGTTCTATAACGTCGCTGGCGCGGACAGCAACAAGACCCGCGAAGGTTTGCAGCGTGAGTTTGCACCATTGTTGAGTGCATATGGGTCTGAAGTATCTGAAAATAAGGCTCTTTTTGCGCGGGTAGAAGCGGTCTGGGCCAAGCGTGAGAGTTTGGATCTGACATCGGAACAGCAGCGCGTGTTGATGCTGACGCGTCGCGGGTTTGTGCGCGCTGGTGCGCAGCTTGAGGGTTCTGCTGCGGACAGTTTGCGTGATGTGAAATCGCGTTTGTCGGTTCTTGGAACCGATTTCATGCAAAACCTGCTCGCGGATGAACGCGAATGGTTCATGGCATTGGGCAAAGATGATCTTGCTGGGCTGCCTGACTTTGTTATCGCAACGGCCAAAGCTGCGGGTGCCGAAAAGGAAGCAGGTGGGCCTGTCGTGACGCTGTCACGGTCCTTGATCGTGCCGTTCTTGCAATTCTCGGACCGGCGCGATCTGCGTCAGAAGGCCTATGAGGCATGGGGCGCACGCGGCGCAAATGGCGGAAAGACTGACAACCGTGCCATTGCTGCGGAAACGCTTAAGCTGCGCGAAAGCCGTGCCAAGCTTTTGGGATATGAAACCTTTGCCGACTATAAGTTGGAAACGGAAATGGCTGGCACGCCGGGAGCAGTGCGCGATTTGCTTATGCAGGTCTGGGAGCCAGCAAAAGCGGCGGCAATGGCCGATGCTGCAGAATTGGAACGGATGTTGCATGCTGATGGTTTTGATGGGCCATTGGAGGCGTGGGACTGGCGCTATTATTCGGAAAAGAGACGCAAGCAACTGCATGATCTCGATGAGGCGGAGCTGAAACCGTATTTGCAATTGGAGCGCATGATTGAAGCCGCATTCGCCTGTGCAAATCGCCTGTTTGGCCTTGAATTCGCGCCGCTTGATGGTCCGGTCTACCACCCCGACGTGCGTCTGTGGGAAGTGACCCGTGGTGGAGAGCATGTCGCTGTATTTATCGGCGATTATTTTGCACGTGGATCAAAACGGTCCGGCGCTTGGTGTTCGGCGATGCAGTCGCAACACCGACTGGGCGCAGATGTGCGGCCCCACGTGGTGAACGTCTGTAATTTTGCAAAGCCGGAAGCGGGCAAACCGGCGCTGTTGTCCTACGACGATGCGCGCACTTTGTTCCATGAGTTCGGTCATGCGCTTCATCAAATGCTGTCAGATGTGACTTACGAAAGCATCTCGGGCACCTCTGTTGCGCGTGATTTTGTTGAATTGCCAAGTCAGCTTTATGAGCATTGGCTGGAAGTGCCCGAAGTCTTGGCAGAATTCGCGACACATGCCGACACGGGCGAGGCGATGCCGCAGGACTTGCTTGATCGCATGTTGGGGGCTGCAACCTATGATATGGGGTTTCAGACGGTCGAATATGTCGCCTCAGCGCTGGTTGATCTTAGTTTTCATGATGGTCCAGCCCCGGCTGATCCGATGCAGCGGCAAGCCGAAATACTCGAAGAAATCGGGATGCCACACGCTATTCGCATGCGTCACGCAACGCCGCATTTTGCGCATGTCTTCGCGGGTGACGGATATTCCAGCGGGTACTACAGTTACATGTGGTCCGAAGTTATGGATGCAGATGCTTTTGCGGCATTTGAAGAGATCGGTGATCCGTTTGACGCGGATACGGCCAGGCGTCTGGAAGAAACAGTGCTGTCTTCTGGCGGGTCTGTTGATGCAGCGGAACTCTACAAAGCGTTCAGAGGGCGTTTGCCCGGTGTGGATGCATTATTGAAAGGCCGCGGGCTAGATAAAGCGGCCTAGTCGCGGATTTCGGCGTCAGCAACACCCCAGATGGCCGTTTTTGGGGCCCATCCCCGGTAGCCACCTGCGGTAAGCTGGCACCATTCTGGGATGCAGTCGCCAAGCCGTGCGACCACGCCCGGTTCCAGCATGGCGTTTTCAAGTGCGTCGGGTTCTGGGCGTGTGCGCAAGACTGTCTCCGGCTGCTCGATAACGACAGTCCGTGCGCCCGATAGCATGCGGTAATGCACCCAGCCACCTTGGCCGTCGCGGTCAATCACGCGCCGCCAATGGCCATATTCCGCAATGACCTGCAGCGGCATGTTCTGGCGTTGAAAAACCCAGTCGATCCGGTGGGACAGTGATGGCCCGCGCCGTACGTTTGCTTCGCCTGCGCGCAATGAAACAAAGCGCGGCAAAGGCAAGTTTGTTTCTGGACCTATCGCTGGTCCAGTATCGCTTTGCTGCGCGACCCCAGTGCTTGCACAAATGACCAATGCCAAAACTGCGGCCTGAATTGCGCGGAACCAATGCGCGAATACACTCATTGTTTGCCCTTAACTGCTCATTTTGCGGCGCGCAGTTCTTGTGCTGCGCGTCCCTTTCGCGCAACCTGCCACGACAAGGCCGATTTGAAAACCCGGGGGAGGGAATTGCATGCCAGGTAAGCATCTAAGTGTTGTCGTGACGCGACGGTTGCCCGAGGTTGTCGAAACCCGGCTGAAAGAGCTTTTTGATGTAGAACTGCGCGAAGACGACACGCCAATGACAGCTGAGCAATTGGCCGAGGCAATGGGTCGGGCCGATGTTTTAGTGTGCACGATCACCGATCAGATTGATGCCAAGCTTTTGGGTAAGGCCGGTGAGCAATTGAAATTAATTGCAAATTTCGGTTCGGGCGTTGACCATATTGATGTCGTCACTGCACGCCAGCGGGGCATTCATGTGTCCAATAC
This sequence comes from uncultured Paracoccaceae bacterium, assembly GCA_947488605.1. Classification (GTDB taxonomy): domain Bacteria; phylum Pseudomonadota; class Alphaproteobacteria; order Rhodobacterales; family Rhodobacteraceae; genus Yoonia. The sequence continues at coordinate 270,048 of CANKZJ010000005.1, forward strand.
GCCGGGTGTGGTGACGGAAGACACCGCCGATATGGTGATGGCGTTGATCCTTGGTGTGACCCGCCGCATGGCTGAAGGTCTGCGCGTGGCACAATCTGACAATTGGGGCGGTTGGGCACCGACGGCAATGCTCGGTGGTCGGATAAAGGGGCGCCGTTTGGGCATTCTTGGCATGGGCCGGATCGGGCAGGCGGTTGCGCGGCGTGCTGCCGCCTTTGGGATGCAGGTGCATTACCACAACCGTAAACGGTTGCGCCCCGAAACCGAAGAAGAGCTTGATGCTACGTATTGGGAAAGCCTTGATCAGATGGTTGCCCGCGTTGATATCTTATCGATCAACTGCCCGCATACACCGTCCACCTTTCACCTTATGAACGCGCGTCGGCTGAAGTTGATGAAACCTGACGCTGTGATTGTGAATACATCACGGGGCGAAGTGATCGATGAAAACGCGCTTACCAGGATGTTACGGGCGGGCGAAATTGCGGGTGCCGGCTTGGATGTATTTGAGCGTGGGGCAGAGATTAATCCGCGCCTGCAAGCGCTGCCGAATGCGATTTTGTTACCGCATATGGGGTCGGCGACCCTCGAAGGGCGCATCGAGATGGGCGAGAAAGTGATCGTGAATATCAAGACTTTTGCAGATGGTCACAGGCCGCCTGACTTGGTCCTGCCGTCGATGCTTTAGCCACCCCATTGCTTCGGTAGGATTTTGAATTCATTATCTTCTTCGATAATTTTGACATAGTGATCCATTGAATGCGCAAATCGGCTTTTGTTTTTGACCGACTGGAACAACTTCGTTTTGCCCATGTGGTGATAAGTTGACGGAAGTTTTGGCACGGGGTCATCTGTGCGGTTCACAAGAAGACATCGCCCGTCTTGAATAACACCGTGCTTGCTCCATTTGGGGCGTGGTGCTGCAAAGCCGATTGCCGGTGTGTTATACGTCTTAGATAGGATTTGCGCAGCTGCCGCACCAAGCGAATGACCGATGATGTAATTTGGACGGACGCCTTCTTTTTGGAGCCAGTCAAAAATCTCGATCGAATAACGCAAGAACCCTTGATGCCACTTGGTGCCGGATGCCCCTTTTTCGGCTTCGGACGTGTGCTTTAGCACCAAGCGTTGATTACCCAACCGTAGGGGACGCAGGTTGAATTTTACGTAGTCCCGCACAGAATTTGACCCGGGCAGAAGCAGGATATTCCCCTTGAGCAGATGCGCTTGGACATCATTGTGGTTCAGCGACTTGATGACGGGTGGTTTGACGATGCGTTCCGCGCTGTAGCAGGCTTCGGCTAAGGTCGCGGCGTGCGCTAGTTTGTAAATCATAGTCGCGTCATCCTTTTGTTGACGCAGGGGAACATAAATTCCCGCACGTCGCTAGTCTGGAAATCCTCACTCCACGCCCCGCTTTGGGCCGTGTTGTCGGTTTTGCACATAAAGCAGTCGGCTGGTTCTTTCGCTGTCCGTCAGTTTCGCGCAAATTAACGCCAAAGGTGCCAAAGGAGTCGTCATCATGAAAACGCAAGTCAAAGCACTGGTTGTCGGTGGCGGCGCGGTCGGGACATCTATCGCTTATCATCTGGCTAAGGCCGGGTGGGACGATGTTATGTTGCTGGAACGTGATGAATTGACCTCTGGTTCGACATGGCATGCCGCAGGTCTGCTGCCGCTTTTCAACATGTCTTTTGCGACGACACATATCCACAAATACTCGGTCGATTTTTACAAATCACTCGAAGAAGAGACGGGACTGAACGCAGGCTTTGCTGTCGTCGGCAACCTGCGCATGGCGCAGACGCAAGAGCGGATGGATGAGTATATGCTCTACGCGTCTACCGCAGAGACCTGCGATGTGCCTTACGTTTGGCTGACCCCCGATGAGATCAAGGCGAAGTGGCCGCTGATCCGCACAGAGGATCTGAAAGGCGCGCTTTATCATCACACGGACGGCTATATTAACCCTGCCGATGTGACCCAAGCGATGGCAAAGGGCGCCCGCCAGCATGGGGCAGTGATCGAGCGGAAATGGCAGGCTGATGCGTTTGAGTGGAACGGTGACGCATGGGAAGTCACGTGTACCAAGATGGTCGAGAAGGGCGGCAACCTGGTGCCTTCCGACGAGCAGATTGTGATTACTGCGGAACACGTTGTGACGGCATCGGGCAACCATGCGCAGACGACTGCAAAGAAGCTGGGCATCAAGATGCCGGCGATCCCTGTTGAACATCAGTTCATCGTGATGGACCAAGACCCCGCGCTGGTGAAGTTCCGTGAGGAAGGCAATGTCGAGCATCCGGTGATCCGTGATGCCGACGCGCAGTCATATGTGCGTGAAGAGCGTGGCGGCTGGATTTTGGGTGTCTATGAAAAAGGTGCGCCTGCGGTCTTTGAACATGGCGTGCCTGAGAGTTTCCGCGCTGATTTGTTTCCCCTCGATCTGGAGCGGATCGAAGAGCAGTATATGGCGATGATCCACCGCGTGCCGTCATGCGAGGAAAGCGGCTTGAAAGATGATTTCAATGGCCCGATCTGCTATACGCCGGACGGCAATCCATTGGTTGGCCCAGCGCCCGGTTTGCGTAACATGTGGCTGGCTGAAGGGTTCTCATTCGGGATCACAGCAGCAGGTGGCACCGGCTACTACCTTGCGCAAATGATGGTCGAGGGCGAGGCCGAGATCGACATGGCCTCGCTTGACCCCAAACGCTATGGCGACTGGATGACGACCGAGTTTGCGGCGCGTAAGAATGAGGAGTGCTACGACCACGTCTACGTGTTGCATCACCCTGACGAAGAGCGCCCGGCGTGTCGTCCGTTGCGCACATCACCTGCTTATGATCGCCAAGCCAAACGCGGTGCGCAGTTTGGCTTTGTGAATGGCTGGGAACGCCCGAACTATTATGCCCCAGAAGGTTTCAACGACCATGATAGCCGATCATTCCGTCGTGGCGGTTGGTGGCAATATGCGGTGGAAGAGGCCAAGGCGATCCGAACAGGTGTTGGCCTGATTGATGCGACGGCCTTTGCGAAACATCGGATCAGCGGGCCGGGTGCGACGGCTTTCCTTGAGTGGTTTACCACCAATAAGCTGCCCCGTGTTGGTCGGATCAACCTGACCTATGCGCTGACAGATCACGGCACAACCCGTACAGAATTTACGATCGTGCGCCTGGCTGAGGATGATTACTATCTTGTCTCTGCAGGCGGTTGGCACGCTTATGATCAAGATTTCCTTTACAAAGCGGTGATGGAGAAAGAGGCAGAGTTTGGCCGGATCAACGAACAGGATGTGACGACACAGTGGGGTGTTTTCGCGATTGCGGGGCCAAAATCCCGCGATGTCTTGAATGCGGTGATCAAAGATGCTGACCGGGCAACGGCCCTTTCAAATAAAAGGTTCCCTTGGCTGTCGGCAAAGCAGATTGAGTTGGGCATGTGTCCGGTCAATGCGATCCGTGTGGCCTATACAGGCGAACTAGGATGGGAGTTGCACCACCCGATTGAGATGCAGAATTATCTTTTTGATCTGCTTGAAAAAGCGGGTGAGCCGCACGGCATGAAGCTAGTGGGTGCGCGTGCGCAAAACTGGTTACGGCAGGAGAAATCATACCGTGCGTTTGGTACTGAATTGGGTCGTGATGCGACGCCGCTGGAGGCCGATTTGCCGCGCTTTGTTGATCTGTCCAAAGATTTCAACGGCAAGGCCGCGATGGAGGCGAAAGGTATCCGCTCTAAGTGCGTCACTTTGTTGATTGATGGGCCTGAGGATGCTGATCCTTGGGGGCGTGAGGCGCTTTATACTTTGGATGGAGCGCGTGTGGGCCGTTTGACATCGGGTGGATATTCTGTGGCTTTTGAAAAATCGATTGGCATGGGGTACGTGAAGCCGGAACTGGCCGAAGTGGGCACAAAACTACAGGTTAAGATGCTTGATCAGCTTTGGAATGCCGAGATTGTCGAGGACAGCCCCTACGACCCCAAGAATACCACGATCCGCGTGGATGGTTGACAGATGCGGCCCAGTAAGGTGGGTTTAAACCCACCTTACGTCAAAGAAAGGGTCGTCTATGTCTGATAAAATTGCAGTCGAAAACATCAATACGCCTGGACGCACGACGAATGTAGACAAGGCCAAATACATCGCCATGAAAGATGCGATGTTGGCCACGTTGCCCAAGACGGCACCGGGTATGACAGCAAAAGAAGCCAAAGAAGCGGCTAAAGCGCATTTACCTGAGGACTTGTTCCCTGGCGGAGCAACATCCGGCTGGTGGCAAAAATGCGTCCAGCTTGATCTAGAAGCCAAGGGTGTCGTTGTTCGCGAAGCCACCAAGCCGCTGAGGTTTCATCAAGCCTAGTTTTTGCTGGGCACGTTTATGCGCAGCGGTGTCTTTTGTGTTCCATGCACGTCAAAATTGGCGGGGTCCATCCAAGCCTCAAACCCGGCCCGGATGCGCGGCCAGTCGCCATCGAGGATTGAAAACCAAGCCGTGTCGCGGTTGCGGCCTTTATACACCAGCGCTTGCTTGAATAGCCCATCGTATTGAAAACCAAGCCGCGCTGCTGCCCGTCTTGATGGTGCATTCAATGCGTCACACTTCCACTCGTAGCGACGATAGCCTAATTCGCCCAGCGCGCGTTTCATCATCAGATACATTGCCTCCGTTGCCATCGGTGTGCGCTGGAGGCGCGGTGAAAAGGTGATGAAACCGACTTCGATAACGCCTTGGGCCGGTTGAATGCGCAGGAAGCTTGCGACGCCAACCGCATTCCCATCAGCTTTGTCGATGACCGCAAAAAACAGAGGGTCGTGACTTTGGCAGGCGTTTGATACCCAATCGGCATACTGGGCCTCGTCAGCGAATGGCCCGGTCGGCATGTAGGTCCAGAGCGCGCCGGGTTTATCGGCACTGAATGCGGCATGCAGGTCTGTGGCGTGATGCTTTGCGAGTGGTACCACATCACAAGTCCGCCCGTGCATCGCCGTATGTGGCACCTCTTTTGCGCCGACCCAATCAGCAACGGTTTCGCCAATTGGCTGGCCCAGTTTGTTTACCCGCTGCGTCATGCGAACCTTGCGGGCGATAGTGCTGCGACCATGTCGTGAGAGAGGTGCGGCGGTCGTCCCGCAATGACATCTGCCAAAAGGAGGCTGGCTGCGGGGGATGACTGCATGCCATATCCGCCTTGTCCGGCGCACCAGATGAAACTGGGATCTTGAGGGGCAGGGCCTAGCACCAAAGTACGATCCGGCGCAAAAGTCCGCAGCCCAGCCCATGATGTTAGCAAGCGTGTCACGGGTGTTGTCACATTCGCCTCATAGCGCGCCAATCCTTCGGCGAGGTCCATGTCGTCGGCGTAGGCGTCATGTGGCGTGACCAGAGTTTCGTCCGCGGGAGAGACAAGCAGCGCGCCTGCATCAGGTTTTGCATACCAGTCCTCGCCGGGTCCAAAGAGCATTGGCCATGCGCTGACATCATGCCCGTCTGGAGCTGGAATGCGTGCCATTGATCGACGCAAGGGTGTGAAGCCAATGGGTGCGATGCCTGACATTACGGCAATTTCATCGACCCAAGCCCCGGCGGCGTTCACGATGTTCTTGGCGGTCAGGACATCAGTTCCGACATGAACGTCCCACCCTTGCGCTGTGCGCGTGATATCGGTGACCTTGGCTTTTGTTTTGATCGTAGCCCCGTTTAGGCGCGCCTGCTTTGCAAAAGTCTGGACCAGTTTGTCGGTATCAATATCCCAAGCCTCGTCGTCATATGCAGCCATTGTCACCTGCGTATCGTCAAGGATCGGGATCATCGCTTTGGCCTCGGCCACGGTAACTGGTGCAAGCTGCATGTCTGCCTGATCCGCCTCGAAGAGCGTGCGCTCCGCAGGTCGGCCGATCAATAGCAACCCACGTGGGCTGAGAACGTCTGCGCCGCGATGAAATGCAAGGCTGGCTTTGTTCAATTCTACTGTTGCAGGCTTGCCGTAGTTTTGTTCATAAAGTGCCGCCGAGCGGCCAGACGCGTGATAGGCCAGCGCATCCTCGCCCTCCAGAAGAGTTACACTGCCCAATTCTGAAAGTCTGGCTGCCGCAGAAACGCCAGCGATCCCGCCGCCAATGACGACGAAATCAATCATGCCTCTTCAAGCCGATCCGTCGCGGGTGCGGGTGTGACGCTGAGGGCGGTGATTTGGTCATAAAGCGCATCAGACATTTCAAAAGTTTCCGCTGCAAGAGACGGGTTCAGTTGTACGACCGACCGCGCCGAGATGATAGGCAATGGTTTGGCGGGATGTTTTGCGGCCCATGCCACCGCGAGGGTTGCTGGTGCTACGCCCATGTCTTGCGCGAGGCGCGCCAACCCGGCGGCGGCATCGTGCATCCAGTGCTGATCATACCGTGCCTTGTAGCGCGCATCATCCGTCAAGCGCCCGGTTTCGCCCTTGGCATATTTGCCGGTTAGCAACCCACCCCCGAGTGGTGAGTAGGGAATGATGGTGATGTCTTGATCCACGGCCATTGGGAAAATCTCGACCTCTGACTGGCGTTTGACGAGGCTGTACATGGGTTGGATCGCGTCAATTTTTGTGCCCAGAGACTTTGCAACTGTTTGGGCTTTCATTACTTGCCATGCGGCGTAGTTTGAAACGCCGATGTGGCGAATGGCACCGCGTGATTGCAGGTCTGCCAAAGCTGTGAAAGTTTCCTCTAGCGGTGTGTCATCGTCGAAGCGATGCATATAGAGCAAGTCAACGCTGTCTTGCTGCAATTGCTTGCGGCAGGTGTTGAAGTGCTTTGCTATGTTGGCCGCCGAAGCCCCGCCAACATAACCAACCTTTGTTGCGAGATAGATGTCGTCGCGACAGGACTTAATGAGTTCACCAGTGATTTTTTCCGATGCTCCATTTGTATAGCCTACTGCGGTGTCAAAATGGTTGATGCCTGCTGCGCGCGCTGCTTCAAACATCGCAGCACTTTCACCGGCATCGGCAGTTCCGCCAAATTGCATGGTGCCAAATGTCAGCTGTGAGAGGGCGGTGCCGTTTGGCGTGGTCAGATGTGTCATTTTTGAACATTGGCATGACTGTGATACGATGGAAAGACATCGTGAAGGAGTGATGAGAATGGGACGTGAGGCCGTTGCCGTGTGCCATTGGGAAGGCGAAGTCGCCGAAGCGAAATTGCATTTGGACAGCAAGGCTTTGCAGCTGCGCGGTCAGATCCACCTTGATATTCCACGGTCGGCGATTCGAGACGTCGAGATCGTCAAAGGTGGTTTGCTTGTCCGCACCCATGGACCTGATCTTGAGATGGAATTTGGTACGTCGGATGCTTTGAAATGGCAAAAGGCGCTGCTGAAGAAACCTCCGACATTAGCCGAGAAGCTGGGTATTTCGGCAGAGGCGCCGGCATTCGTCATGGGGGATTTTGATGATGTAGAGCTGTCATCCGCATTGACCGGACGCACCGTGCAAAGTGTAGGCGACGCGGCATTCATCGTTGCGGTCTTGTTGCAGATTGACGCGTTGGAGAAAGCTTCAGACCTCGCACTTGCGCATCCGGACAAACATATTTGGATGGTGCACCAAAAAGGCAAGACTGCTGTGGTGGGTGATACGATGATCAGAACCCATATGCGTGCCCTTGGATTTATCGATAGCAAAACCAGTGCTGTGTCGGATCGACTGACCACAACGCGGTATCGGCTACGGACCTCTTCGCGTTGACAATGCTTCTTGGTCATGGTCGCTTTGCGTAATCGTTATAGGAGCCGCACAATGACCTACATTCCCGCAGAAGACCGGTATGAGAAAATGGTGTATCGCAGGTGCGGTGTGTCGGGCCTCAAACTGCCTGCCGTTTCACTGGGTCTTTGGCATAATTTTGGTCATGACACGCCGCACGAAACCAAACAGGCCATTTGTCGAACGGCGTTTGATCAAGGCATCACCCATTTTGATTTGGCAAATAATTATGGTCCGCCGCCGGGATCGGCGGAACATGCGTTTGGGTCCATCCTTGCGGAGGATTTCAGAGACCACCGTGATGAATTGATCATCAGTTCAAAGGCCGGATACGAGATGTGGCCAGGACCTTATGGCGAATGGGGTAGCCGCAAGAATCTGATCGCCTCATGTGATCAATCGCTGAAACGGATGGGATTGGACTATGTCGATATCTTTTATTCGCACAGGTTTGATCCTGACACACCGCTGGAAGAAACGATGGGTGCGCTTGATTACATCGTGCGGTCAGGCCGTGCGTTATACGCCGGTATTTCGTCGTATAATTCGGAACGGACACGCGAAGCAGTTGCGATCCTCAACGATCTGGGCACGCCATGCGTTATTCACCAGCCATCTTACAACATGCTGAACCGGTGGGTCGAACGTGACGGCCTGAAGGACACGCTGGCAGAGTTGGGAGTTGGGTCCATTGCCTTTACGCCGTTGGCACAAGGGATGTTGACGAAAAAATACCTCAACGGTGTCCCGGAGGGCAGTCGGGCCACGCAGGACAAATCGTTGTTTCCTTCGATGCTGTCAGAGCAAGTCATCGGCAATATTCGCAAGCTTGACGAGATAGCAGAAAGCCGCGGGCAAACGCTGGCGCAGATGGCGATTGCATGGGTGCTGCGTGATGGCGGAATTACGACGGCTTTGATTGGCGCATCCAAGCCGTCTCAGGTGGAGGATTGTGTGGGTGCAATCAATAATCTGACCTTTACCGCAGAAGAGTTGGCATTGATCGATCAATATGCGGATGAAGAGCAGATCAATCTTTGGGCGGCCTCTTCTGAGCTTGAAAAATGATCAAGAACCCAATTCTACCGGGGTTCAATCCAGACCCATCAATCTGTCGGGTCGGCGAAGATTACTATATCGCGACATCGACATTCGAGTGGTATCCGGGCGTGCAAATTCACCACTCGCGCGATCTTGTGAATTGGGATTTGGTGGCACGTCCTTTGAACCGGGCGTCGTTGCTGGATATGCGCGGGAACCCGGACAGTTGCGGCATCTGGGCGCCTTGTTTGTCTTATGCCGATGGCAAGTTCTGGCTGGTCTATACGGACGTCAAGCGGCTGGACGGTGCTTTCAAGGATGCGCCAAACTACATCACGACCTGCGAGACGATGGACGGGGAATGGAGCGATCCGTGGTTTGTGAATGCGTCCGGGTTTGATCCGTCGTTGTTCCATGATGAGGACGGGCGCAAATGGTTTGTGAACATGCAATGGAACCATCGCGGTGCAGGTACGGGCGTCAATGCTTCGCACGACGCGTTTGATGGAATCCTCTTGCAAGAATGGTCGCCTGCGCAGGGTTTGTTTGGTCCGGTCAAGAACATCTATTCAGGCACAACACGCGGTCTGACCGAGGCACCTCACCTGTTTCGACGCAACGGATACTATTATTTGACGACCGCTGAAGGTGGCACAGGGTATGCTCATGCAGTGTCATTGGCGCGTGCGCGTGACATTTGGGGACCCTACGAGGATCATCCTGATCTGCATGTCATGTGTGCGGAAGGCAGTGATGGCCCAGTGCAGCGCACCGGGCATGGTCAATACGTTGAAACTCACTGGGGTGCACATTATCACACGTTCTTGATGGGTCGCCCGCAGCCGGGTCCGTTTTGCCCGATGGGGCGCGAAACAGGCATTGAGGAAGTCGAATGGCGCGATGACTGGCTTTATCTTAAACATGGTGGAATGATTGCGCGGGACACTTTGCCTTCGCCTACTAAGGTCGCGGCGCGCCCGCCCGCCAGTGTTCACCGCACATTGCGAGGGTCGTTGCCACCTGAGTTTCAATGGCTCCGTACCCCACAAACCGATCGCATTTTTCGCGAGAATGACAATGGTCTGAGCTTGATTGGACGGGAGAGCATTGGAAGCTGGTTTGAGCAGTCTTTGGTTGCGCGGCGGCAAGAACATGCGTCCTACAAAGCCGAAACAGCAGTGTCATTTTCGCCAACGACATATCAGCAAGGCGCAGGGCTGACGACGTATTATAACCGCCATAAGTTTCATGCAGTCATTGTAACCTTTGAACCCGGCATCGGGCGTGCTTTGACGATCATGTCTTGTCCCGGCGATTGGCCCGACGAAAGAGTAGACTTTCCCGCAAACCCAGTGCCACTAACGGAGGGAGAGGTTAAGTTACGGGTTATCGTCGACGGCGCCAAACAGCAGTTTTGGTATGCTCAAGGTCATTCTTGGAAGAAGCTTGGTCCTGTCCTTGATGCGTCGGTTATCTCTGACGAAGGAGGGCGCGGAGAGCATGCGTCATTCACTGGGGCATTTGTAGGGATGGTTGCCTATGATCTGACTGGGCAGGCGCTCGAGGCGCAGTTTTCCCAGTTTGATTATTGGCCGGGGCGCGCATTTACAACGTAACAGAAACGACAGACGGCATATCACGTGAAATTACACAGTCCTTTGATCTGCAGTGATTGACTTCTTTTGCGTTGCGGGGGCTATTACGAAGTCAATGAGACAGCTACGATCATATGATTTCCACGCGCCTTTTTGCGGCAACTTCAATCAGTTGGAGTGCGCAGCGTGACACCTGTTGCAAAGCCTGGCCAGATTGTTGGGCTTTTGGGGGGATCATTTGATCCCGCCCACGACGGGCACGTGCATATCACGAAGGTGGCGCTGCGCCGGTTTGGTTTGGATCGTTTATGGTGGCTTGTCTCGCCGTCGAACCCGCTGAAAAGCCAAGGTCCGGCACCGATGGCAGAAAGACTGCAGGCCGCACGTGCGGTAATGCAGCACCCGAAAGTGACTGTAACTGACATCGAAGTTCGTCTGGGTACGCGGTACACGGCGCAAACTATTGTTGCACTGCAACGCCGTTATCCCGGCGTGCGGTTTGTTTGGCTGATGGGTGCTGACAATCTGGCGCAGTTCCATCGTTGGCAGGATTGGCGATGGATCATGGAGAACGTGCCAATCGGCGTCTTGGCGCGGCCGGGTGATCGTATCTCGGCGCGGACGTCGAAGGCCGCTAAAGTTTATGCCCAAGCACGTGTTCCTAACCGGGCTGCGCATATATTGGGGCACGCTGACGCCCCGGCGTGGTCGTTCATCAATTTGCCCATGTCTGACCAGTCGTCGAGTGCTATCCGGGCGCGGGGTGAATGGTGATGCGGCTGTCCAGACGGGCGATGTTGGTGGGTGCTGTTTCAACACTCGCGACGACGTCGATGGCACAGGCACCATTGACCTCCCCGCGACCGATTGCGCGTGTTCCGGCCAAAGATGCTATTGCAAAAATGGTCAAGGCGGCGGGCTTGTCCGGTGACGTCAGCGTCGCTGTTATGGACCTGCAGACGGGGTTGCCGTTGGAAGCGATTGAAGATCTGGTTCCACATCCACCAGCAAGCGTGACAAAGGCATTTACCGCTCTTTACGCGATTGAAAGCCTTGGAGTAGATCATGCCTTCAAGACGTGCATATTTGCTGATGGTGAATTCAAAAATGGAATTTTAGATGGTAATTTGATTTTGGCGGGTGGCGGAAATCCAAATTTGGTGACTGACGATCTTGCAGCACTCGCGCAAACCTTGAAAGAAACCGGACTGGTAGAGGTCAAGGGCGACTTCTTTGTTTGGGATAGTGCCCTGACCAATGTGGACGAAATTGACGACGAACAACTGGACTATCTGGGATACAATCCATCGATTGCCGGACTGAACCTGAACTTTAACCGGGTCCATTTTGAGTGGAAGCTGGACGGTGAAGATTATGTCACCGCGATGGACGCGCGAAGCGCAAACTATCGCCCTGTTGTGACTGCTGCCCAAATTCGTGTGGTTGATCGCCCGTCCCCTGTCTTTACCTACAATGATGTCGGCGACGTTGATCAATGGACAGTTGCAAGGCGCGCCTTGAACAAGGAAGGGTCGCGCTGGTTGCCGGTTCGCCATCCTGCGATTTATGCAGGCGAGGTTTTTGCAACCTTCGCTAGAAGCCACGGCATCGTATTGAAGCCAGCCAAAGAGATTGCCGAAGAGCCAACGGGCGCGCCTATTGCTGAACATCAAAGCGCACCATTGTCCGAGATGATGCGCGGGATGCTGCGGTTCTCGACGAATATCACCGCGGAAGCTGCCGGGTTGGCTGCGTCGGCGGCACGAACAGGGCAAAAGCGTGGTTTGCGAACGTCTGCATTTGGTATGGCCCGCTGGGCAAATGATCGCTGCAACGGGATCACGCCTGATTTTGTGGATCATTCCGGCTTGGGTGATCAATCGCGGGTCACGCCGTCGGATATGGTGACGATGCTGGCGTCATCCGGGGTGAAAGACACGTTGGGGCCGATTTTGCGCGATATCCGGCTTGTCGGTGAAGATCAGCAAGTGATCGAGCGGCCATCAATGTCTGTGAAAGCAAAGACGGGGACGTTGAATTTTGTGTCAACGCTCGCTGGGTATGTCTCCACTGTTGATGGTCGCGATTTGGCGTTTGCAATATTCTCGTCCGACCTCGAAGCGCGGGAGCAAGGCAAACGGCAAGGTGATGAGTCCCCGCCGGGTGCACGCTCATGGAACCGCCGCGCGCGCAGACTACAACAGGATATTCTCAAGCATTTGGCGTTGACGCGCGTCTGACTAAAGCGTCATGTGCCGCGCGCGCGATCCCCGCTCAATCGCCGCGGCATGCAAACGATCAAGCTCAAGCTCATCACGAATTTCTTCCAGCATACGTGCCTCGGGACCGACGATGCGGCCATCTGCGGCTGCGACATCGCAAGCCAAGGCATAGGCCGTTTCATAAAGGTGATCGGGCAATGCATCCCGGATTAGGCCAAAAAGTGCCTCAAGCCCGTCTTCTTGCTCTAACAGATCAAACACCATTGTGGACATGCGTGGCAGTCGTTCGGCGTCGTAGCCTGCAAAAACAGGCAAGTTATTGATTGAATTGCTCATTTTCACAAGTTCGGCTGTGCGAATATGTTCATCCGATGCAGACATCGCGATCATCAGGGCGGCAAGCGCGTCTTGCGCGGTCATTGGGGCGTCTTCGAGCATGATCATTTCCTTCGCTTCTGCCTCCCATTTATTGACGCCTTGCCTGTCTCGCAATAGGGAGTGCGCGCGGCGGCAGTCACAATGACGGCCCTTTTTAAGTGAGATACCCCATGAGCACGATGCGTGAAGCGGCAATGAACTCGAAGGCTTGGCCCTTTGTAGAGGCGCGCGCGTTGCTCAAACGGTATGAAAACAAGGCACCTGAGAAAGGCTATGTCTTGTTCGAGACAGGGTATGGTCCATCTGGACTGCCGCATATTGGCACGTTTGGTGAAGTTTTGCGTACCACAATGATTTTACGTGCGTTCAACGTTATTTCTGACATCCCAACCAAATTGATATGTTTTTCCGATGATTTGGATGGCATGCGCAAAATACCGGGCAACGTGCCCCAGCAAGAAATGCTGGCTGCGCATATGCACAAACCTTTGACGTCTGTACCTGATCCATTCGGAACGCATGACAGCTTTGGTGACCACAACAACGCAATGCTGCGTCGGTTTTTGGATACCTTTGGGTTCCAGTACGAATTCTATTCGGCGCGTGAGTTTTATCAAACTGGCCAGTTTGACGAGATTCTCTTGCGTGCAGCAGCGCGTTACGACGACATCATGGCCGTGATGTTAAAGTCTTTGCGCGAAGAGCGTCGCGAGACTTATTCTATCTTCCTGCCCATTCATCCAGAAACGGGCCGGGTGCTTTATGTGCCGATGAAGCATGTGGACGCTGACAAGGGTGAAGTCACCTTTGACGACCCTGATGGGCGTGAGTGGACCCTGCCTGTCACCGGCGGCAACGTGAAATTGCAGTGGAAGCCGGATTTTGGCGCGCGTTGGGCCGCACTAGATGTCGACTTTGAGATGTATGGCAAAGAACATGCTACCAATACGGCGATCTACGACCGGATCTGCGAGATTTTGGGTGGGCGTAAACCCAACCATTTCTCTTACGAGTTGTTCCTTGATGAAAGCGGTCAAAAGATTTCAAAGTCGTCAGGCAACGGCATTTCGATTGACGAATGGCTGACCTACGCGTCCACTGAAAGCCTGAGCTACTTCATGTACCTCAAGCCCAAGACAGCAAAGCGTATGCATTTTGATGTGATCCCGAAGGCAGTTGATGAGTACCACCAGCAACTGAAAGCCTATGCGACCCAAGACGATGCGGGACGCGCAAATAATCCTGTGTTCCATATCCACGGCCATGACGTGCCGTCGTCTGATATGGTGGTTTCATTTGCGATGCTGTTGAACCTTGCGTCCGTATCAGGCGCCGAGGACAAGGACACGCTTTGGTCCTTTATCCAGCGCTATGCGCCTGATGCGTCCGCCGATAAGAATCCGCAGATGGATCAGGCGGCAGGGTTTGCCGTTCAGTATTACAATGACTTCGTGAAACCCACGAAAGTGTACCGCGCGCCAACAGATCAAGAACGCGCAGCGCTTACCGATCTGGCCGAGCGTCTGAAATCATGGGATGGCGGTTTGGACGCAGAAGAGCTGCAGACTATGGTTTTCGCAGTGGGCAAAGAACACGCATTTGATCCTTTGAGAGCCTGGTTCACCGCGCTCTACGAAGTACTCTTGGGTGCGTCACAGGGCCCACGCTTTGGCGGCTTCATAGCGCTGTACGGTGTAGATGAAACCGTCGCGCTGATCGAACAACAGTTAGCGTCCTAAAGACTTTTGCGTTATGATGGCGCATGGATCGTGATGCAGTTTTAGCGCTCTATGACCGTTTGATTGAGCGACATGATGGCCTTGCCCGGAAGGGCAAGGCGACTGCCTACACGGCTGTGAATGGGAACATGTTCAGTTTTGTGGGGCCGGATGGAGAGCTGTGTCTTCGTCTCTCTCAGGCGGACATAAAAAGCTATGGCGTTGAATTTTCAAATGACCCTGTGGTGCGGTACAACAGCGTCATGAATGGTTATGTCGCGGTACCTGATGCGCTGCTGGAGCAGGAAGACTTGCTCGCCAATTGGTTTGCAAGGTCGGTGGAATTTGCAGGCACGCTCAAATCAAAACCTACAAAGAAAAAGAACTGAATGACGTTTTGATACGTATCCATCGTGAATGGATGTCTTGTACGGAGAGTAACAATGCGAATTTTGGCAGCAGTGTTTGGGTTTTGGATGGTAGCAACATCCGCGTTTGGACAAAACTCAGACGCGATTGAAGGTGTCATCGGCAACCAACTCGAGGCATTCAACGACCGCAATGTGGACGAGGCATGGCAATACGCCAGCCCCAATATCAAGCGTCTTTTTGGGTCTGCAGGAAATTTCGGAATGATGGTCCAGCAAGGCTATCCGATGGTCTGGGACAATGACGATGTGCGGTTTCTGGAACTGCGCGATGTGGCTGGGAACCTGTGGCAAAAGGTCATGGTGCGCGATGCCCAAGGCGGGCTGCATATCCTTGATTATCAAATGATCGAAACGCCCGATGGCTGGCAAATCAACGGTGTGCAATTGCTGCCATCGCCGGACGTTGGCGCTTAGGCCGTTGCGCGCATGAACGTCACGGTCAGCTTAGTCTCTCTTTAGACCTCCAAGGTAGCCCTGATGGCAGTGGCCCGGTTTGCGCCGGGCCTTTTGCGTTTCACAGCCAAAGGGGCCTTTTCATGAACAAAGCAATTACTGACGGTATCGTATTTGATCCACTGCCATTTTCTGCGGGGCTTGCGCTGTGGTCCAGCGGCGAAGGAACGCCCGGTTCGGATACATATGCAATCAGTGGGTCGGGGGTTTTTGTCGCGGCGGACCAAGACTTCGCCGGATGTTTGGAAGTGCTGAAGACGGACCCGATTGCGCGCGTGCGCTACATGGGCCAAACGCCTGTTTTTGCCGGTTGTTATTTGCAGATCAAAGCGCGGGTTAAGGCAGTTGCCGGTGCGCTCCCGGCTGTCAGCATCAGCGGATGGGCTGGTCTGTCCGGTGGTCTTGAATTGGCAGGTGTGGCCGCGACTGGACCATCCGTGCAACTGACCACATACGGTGAGATCGTCGAGATATCCGCGATCGTTGCGACCGCTGATCGCACGGGCGTCGATATGGTTTGGACGGGTGCCGAATATGGGCACTTTGGTATTGATCTGACCGGACCCACAGGCGGTGTGGTCCGGGTTGACGATATCACGATCACTGATGTCACGTCCGTCTTTACCCGCGATTTGGTCGGTTTGGTCGATGTTCGTGATTACGGTGCAAAGGGTGACGGAGTTACGGACGACAGTGCGGCGTTCAATGCGGCGGACACAGCGGCAGAAGGGCGGACTGTCATAGTGCCTGCCGGTGATTATCTTTTGGCTGACAACGTGACGATGGAAAACGGTGTCCGGTTTGAAGGTCGGATTATTCAACAGCCCGAGCACCGTTTCATTCTGCAAAAGGAATACGACTATAACAGCTATCTTGCGGCGTTTCAGGACGAGGAGCTCGCTTTCAAAAAGGCCTTCCAAGCCCTGATCAATTTTGCTGATCACGATTCGCTTGATTTGTGTGGAAGGCGGATTTTGCTAACAACGCCTGTCGATATGCAAGCGGCGGATCCTACAAAGACACGGTTTGAAACCCGCCGCGTCGTCCGAAACGGACAGTTCCAGCCCGCTGATGGTCCGGCTTGGGATACGGTCGAGGTTACATCGCAAGCGTCTTATTCTGTGACTGATGATAAGCGGCTGACCAATGTAGCGAACATCGCCAACATCCCCGTTGGTGCATTGGTTCAAGGCAACGGTGTGGGCCGTGAAATCTACGTCACATCGGTGAATGAAAGCGCGCAGACGCTTGAGCTTAGCATGCCGCTCTTTGATGCCGAAGGCGTACAAGAGTTCACGTTTGCCCGTTTCCAATACATGCTGGATTTCTCAGGCTACGAAAAACTGAGCCAGTTCATCTTGGATGATATCGAGTTTCAGGGACGCGGTGTGGCCAGCGGTATCATGATGGCGCCGGACGGATTTACCTTTCACCTGCGCGATTGTTTTGTGAACAAACCAAAGGATCGTGGTGTGACATCGCCCGGGCGGGGGTGTCAGGGCATGATGATTGATCGCTGTCAGTTCATCTCGGACGAGCAGGACGTCGCCGTGGCTAATCGGGTAAGTGTTGGTTTCAACGCCAACGCAAATGATGTGAAAATCCGCGATAACCGGACCAGTAAGTTCAAGCACTTTTGTGTTCTTGCTGGGTCGGGCAACTTGATTTCGGGCAATCATTGGTTCCACGGCGATGATGAAGTCAACGGCGTGCGGATGGGCGGAGTCATCCTGACGTTGCCCAATCCAAAGAGCATTTTTACCGGAAACTATTGTGATAATAACTTCATCGAATGGACCAACGAGCATGACAGTTCGCCCGCGCTTGGCGCGCAATTTTCGTTTGGTGGTCTGACGATTACAGGCAACATGTTTACAACCAATGACGTCGCTGATTGGTTCAATTTCATCGTGATCAAACCTTACGGTCCGGGGCACTTCATCAACGGCTTTTCTGTCGTGGGGAATGTGTTCCGCTCGCTGAACGGCCGCATCGACCGGGTTGAGAATGTCGATACGACCTTCGCTGATCTGGACTATGGGAGGACGCGCGATTTCACGTTCTCGGGCAATACATTTCACAACGTCAATGAACCGGTCTCAAATCCTGCCTACCTAAACCATGATCAACAGACCGAGGCTACGACTTGGGTTATTGAGACGGGGACTGCGCTGCCGTTTGCCGGACATGCGTTATCTGTCGAAAGCGTCCTTCCGAGTGGGGCCATCACGGATGCCGCCGCATTGCGCGTTCATGATTTTCCGTGGTCCGAAGGCGAACAAGGCGTTGATATGCGCGATTTCCATTTGAATTGGAGCCGCCCGGTCAAAGGGATTGTTCGCTATGCGGTCCGGATGGACCAGACGGATTAAGCTGCTCTGCAAAGCTGATTTAGGGGCGTCCTTCGGGGCGCCCTTTTTGATTCCGCGCTGGTGTTGCCTGATAATTGTGCAGTTCTATCAAAAGTGACCTTGGGAGGGTTATTTTTGATCGCTCGCTCTGGCGGAATGATGGTGATTGTTGGCAGTTTCGGGAAGAATTTGAAACGCCAGAGGACGCCGCATTACCTACGCTGCTCACATCCATCCTGATCGGGCCGTCTTGTTGGCGCCGCGCGCGCAAGGCAAGCTACGGCTTGTGGCTAAACGTCGTGGCCCGGAAACAGTCATTCGTGAACTTCGCCAAGAAGGATCGCTGAAAGCGCTTTTCCCGAAGGTACGGGGCAACGCCCTTGATGTGGTCTTTTTGAATACGGCCGGCGGTCTAACGGGCGGTGACCGGATGCAGATGGCGATGACAGCGCAAGAAGGCGCACATGTTATCGTTTCCTCGCAGGCGGCTGAACGAGCGTACCGCGCACAGCCAGATCAGATTGCCAAATCTGAGGTGCGACTGACCATTGCGCAAGATGGCCGCATTGATTGGTTGCCACAGGAAACCATTCTGTTTGATCAGGCCGCGCTCCGGCGTAAACTGGATGTGAACCTATCGGCCAATGGAACAGCTTTGCTTGTAGAGCCGGTCGTGTTTGGGCGCGTGGCGATGGGTGAAACCGTGCGCGAATTGCAGTTCATGGATCATTGGCATGTCCGGCGTGATGGCGCGCTTGTCTTCGCCGATGCCATTCGTATGACGGGTGATGCCCATGCGCAGATGATGCACCGCGCCATTGGCAAAGGTGCCGGCGCGGTGGCGACAATTCTTTTGGCTGGCCCGTCAGCCGCAGTTTGTGCCGCCGATCTTGAATTGAGCGGGGACAGCGGCTGCAGCTTGATTTCCGATGATTTGCTGTTGGTTCGGCTGTTGGCGCAAGACGGTTTTGATCTGCGCCGTCAAATGATTCCCGTTGTTGAGGCGCTTGCGACTGCGCCGATGCCCCGTGTTTGGAGACTATAAGACATGCAACTGACCCCCCGTGAAAAAGACAAACTGCTGATTGCGATGGCGGCGGAGGTTGCCCGCAAAAGGTTGGGGCGTGGTGTGAAATTGAACTATCCCGAAGCAATCGCATTGATCACCGATGCCGTTGTTGAGGGCGCCCGTGATGGTCGGTCGGTAGCGGACATGATGGAGGCAGGTGCGCATGTCATTACGCGCGATCAGGTCATGGACGGCATCGCGGAGATGATCCACGAAGTGCAGGTCGAGGCCACATTCCCGGACGGCACCAAACTGGTCACAGTTCATGATCCGATCCGATGAATTCTCGCGTGGTGATCAGCTATTGCGTTGCTAATAAAGGAGTATTCATATGAAGCCGGGTGAAATTCTTGTAGCTGATGGCGTCTTGACGCTGAATACAGGCGCGACCGAGACTGTTTTGGAAGTTGCGAATACCGGGGACCGCCCTGTGCAGGTCGGATCCCATTTTCATTTTGCGGAAACCAACAGCGCGCTTGCATTCGACCGCACGCTTGCACGAGGGCAGCGGTTGAATATCGCAGCAGGGACGGCCGTTCGATTTGAGCCCGGTCAACGCCGTGAGGTCACATTGATCCCGATGTCGGGCGCGCGCCGGATTTATGGGTTCAACGGGCATGTGATGGGTGATCTGTGAGGGAGATATCGCTCAACTATGCCGCAATGCAGAAAAATGCTGCACTGCCGCATGAGTTGGTCTATAGTAGTGGGGATTTTTATTTAACCCGAAGGGGAACAGCATGACACCCGCACTTACACTTTCAATTTCAGCCCAAGCAATGCAAGCCGCAAGCGCGGTTATCGGACAACAGATGCGTTTTGCTGATGTGATGATCGAGCAAACTGTCGTCGCGCAGCGCGCTTTGATGACGCCTTACCTGTCGCCTACCGACGTGCCTAAGAAAAAGGCAGCAACCGTTGCGAAGAAGAAGGCGGCCAAAGCGGTCGTTACCAAAAAGGTAGCGCCAGCAAAATCACCTGAATTGAAGGCGGTGGTTTCCAAGGAAGCACCAAAAGCAAAGACCGCTGCTGCTAAGGCCGAAGTGAAGGCCGTTGCGCCGAAAGCTGCCCCTGCAAAGCCAGCACCAGCGAAGGTTGCGGCAAAACCTGCGCCAGCGAAATCCGTTGCAAAAGCAACCGCACCAAAGAAGCCAGTAAAGAAAGCCGTCGCTGCCAAAACAGTCGCGGACGTCGTGAAGCCCGCCGAAACAGCGCCGAAAACTGCAAAGCCGGCCGTATCCGCGCCCAAGCAAGCAAAACCAGCGCTTAAGGTTGTGAAGGCTTCTCCAAAAGCGAAGAAAGCAGCGAAGAAGCCAGTTGAAGCTGCCAAACCAAAGACACCAGTCGCCGCAAAAACGAAGCCAGCAGTTGCAGCAAAGCCAAAAGCGGCACCCGTCGCAAAAGCCCAAGAGGCAAAACCAGCAGTTGCTGTCAAGAAAGCCACAAAACCTGCAACCGCACCCATAGCTAAATCAGCCGCTCGCGCAAAATCTGTGACCGTGCCTGATGCGCCTTGGGCCGGGACATCACCCAAGACCTAACCGGAGACCTATATGCCTGCTACGATCTCGCGCGCGGATTATGCCGCAATGTTTGGCCCCACGACGGGGGATCGTGTCAGATTGGCAGATACCGAGCTGATCATTGAGGTCGAGCGTGACCTGACTGCCGAAGCGGCAGGTGCTGCCACGTCAGATGGCGTTGGCAAGAATGCGATGCTTTACGGCGAAGAGGTCAAATTCGGTGGCGGCAAAGTCATCCGCGACGGCATGGGGCAATCTCAGATGACGCGCGCCCAGGGCGCTGTCGACACGGTGATTACCAATGCGCTGATCGTTGATTGGACAGGGATCGTGAAGGCTGATGTTGGCCTCAAAGGCGGGCAAATCGTTAAGATTGGCAAAGCCGGCAACCCAGACACCCAGCCGGGCGTTGACATTATCATTGGGCCGGGCACAGAAGCGATCGCTGGTGAAGGCCGTATTCTGACGGCAGGCGGCATTGATAGCCACATCCATTTTATCTGCCCGCAACAAATTGAAGATGCCCTGCATTCCGGGATGACCACCATGATTGGTGGTGGGACCGGCCCGGCGCATGGAACATTGGCGACCACCTGTACGCCGGGACCTTGGCATCTTGGCCGGATGATGCAGTCCGCCGATGCGTTCCCGATGAACCTCGCGTTTGCCGGTAAAGGAAACGCGTCATTGCCTGCCGCCCTAGAGGAACAAGTGCTCGCCGGTGCGTCTTGCCTTAAGCTTCACGAGGATTGGGGCACAACCCCAGCAGCGATTGATTGCTGCTTGTCCGTTGCCGATGCGATGGATGTGCAGGTGATGATCCACACCGACACGCTAAACGAAAGCGGCTTTGTCGAAAACACGGTCGGCGCCATGAAAGGCCGCACGATCCACGCTTTCCATACTGAGGGTGCAGGTGGCGGTCATGCCCCCGACATCATCAAGATTTGTGGCGAGGCGCATGTTTTGCCCTCGTCAACGAACCCGACACGGCCTTTCACTGTGAATACGGTGGACGAGCATCTCGATATGCTGATGGTCTGTCATCACCTCGATAAATCGATCCCCGAAGATGTGGCCTTTGCAGAAAGCCGTATCCGGCGCGAAACGATTGCCGCCGAAGATATTCTGCATGACATGGGCGCATTTTCGATCATCGCGTCTGATAGTCAGGCAATGGGTCGCGTGGGCGAAGTGATCATCCGAACGTGGCAAACTGCGCATAAGATGAAGGTGCAGCGAGGTCCGCTATCTGAGGAAACCGGCGACAACGACAATCTGCGCGTTCGCCGCTATATTGCAAAATATACAATCAACCCGGCGATTGCGCATGGAATCTCGACACATGTTGGATCAGTTGAAGTCGGTAAGCGCGCGGATCTGGTGCTGTGGGATCCTGCGTTCTTTGGCGTGAAACCAGAAATGATTTTGATGGGCGGGACAATTGTTGCCGCCCAAATGGGTGACCCGAATGCGTCAATCCCCACGCCACAACCGGTCTATACCCGGCCAATGTTTGGCGCTTATGGGCGGTCGCTGGAAAACTCGGCCGTGACGTTTGTCAGTGCTGCGGCACAAGATGCGGGTTTGCGTGAAACGCTGGGGCTGGCCAAACAAACGCTGCCCGTCGTGAACACACGCAATATTGGCAAAGCTGATCTTAAGCTGAATGACGCGATGCCGCATGTTGAAGTGAACCCAGAAACCTACGAGGTGCGCGCTGATGGCGAATTGTTGACCTGCGCGCCAGCAACCGAGTTGCCGATGGCGCAACGCTATTTTCTTTTCTGAGCATTGCGGGAATTGCATGGTGGGTTTGCATAAAGGGACGTTGTCGATGATGAGGCACAAGCATAATTGCAGTAGCGGGGGGACAGACAACTGCATTCAAGAGGTCCATTATGACACTTCGTCCCGACAACACATTGATTTCAAACCGCGAAATGCTAACCGAGCTGGTTTTGACACCGCTACGCGCAATCGGTCGCGCTATGGAAAATTTTGCGATCAGCAATGCGCGCACACAAGCGCTACAAGAGATCGCAGCAATCCCCGACGACAAGTTGGCAGCAACGGGTATGACCCGCGCCGAATTGATCAGCCGCACCTTCCGTCACGACGGTTAATGGGGTCTTGCGACGGTGCTCTGACATGAGCGCCGTCGCCCACCACGTCACGCATCATCCCGGCCAAGCGGATGCAACAGTGTCCTTGGCTTATGACGCGCGGCTTTTGCGTCGTAAGCGATTGACGACGCAAGAGGGTGAGCATTTTCTTGTTGATCTTGCGCAGACTACCTCCGTGAATGCAGGCGAAGCTTTTGTTTTGGACGATGGACGGCAAGTTCACGTGATTGCCGCGGATGAGCCTTTGATGCGTGTCACTGGTGACACAGTCCGATTGGCGTGGCATATTGGCAACCGGCATGCACCCTGCGCGATCACTGACGATGGTTTGATTGTGCAGCGCGAGAAAGTAATGCGTGCGATGCTTGAGCATTTGGGCGCCACCGTTTCAGACTTTGACGGCCCGTTTACGCCAGAAGGCGGCGCTTATGGTCACGGGCGTACAATGGGGCACGACCATAGTCACAGCCATGCGTGATGACCAGCTGCTGACGCTGACGCAATGGCTGTCGCCAGCCTATCCAATTGGCGCATTTGCATGGTCGCACGGCCTCGAGCGCGCAGTCGCGCGCGGGGATGTTGCGACCCCAGCTGATTTGCAAGACTGGCTGACGGGCGTTCTTCAGAATGGGGCAGGGCGGTCTGATGCGATTTTGCTTTATGCCGCCTACGCCGCGGATGATATTGCGCCAATCGCCGAGTTGGCAGCGGCACTTGCACCATCAAAAGAACGGAAGATGGAGACGTTGCAGCAAGGCGCTGCATTTGCGGCCGTCACAAGGGATGTCTGGCAAATTGATGTACCAGACATGGCTTATCCTGTTGCTGTCGGCTTTGCCGCCAAACAGGTTGGCTTGCCCGTTGTGCCCACAGCGCAAGTCTGGCTACAGTCCTTTGCAAGCAATCTGGTGCAGGCCGCCCAGCGGCTTATGCCGCTTGGCCAAACGGCCGGACAACGCGTCCTTTTAGGTCTGATGCCAGTTTGCCAGCAGGTTGGCGACGCGGCGAGCAAAGCATCATTGGATGACATTGGCAGTGCGACGTTCACCGTTGATACGGCATCAATGCAGCATGAAAGCCAATATTCGCGTATATTCAGATCATGACTATTTTGCTGACACTTGTTTTGGGTCTTATCGCTGCCGTTCACTTTGCGTGGGGCATGCGAATATGGATCCCGATCCGCGATGAGGCGCAATTGGCCCGTACCGTCGTTGGTGCCAAAGGTGTGGACCGCATGCCCGGTACAATTCCTTGCATGCTTGTCGTCGCCGGATTTGCCGCTTCGATCGTTGCCCTTTGGATGCGTGATATGGCGCTGGCGCGGTTTGTCCTTTGGACAGCAGCCGTGGTGTTCTTCGCGCGCGGTGCTATCGCCTATACAAAGGTTTGGCGGTCTATGACGCCCGAAGAACCATTCAACACCTATGATCAGCGCTATTATGCGCCACTTTGCTTTGCGATTGGCGCAGGGCTGTTGATCATTCTGCTCGGAGGATAGCTGATGTCACCACACGGACCATTGCGCGTTGGAATTGGCGGCCCTGTTGGTGCTGGCAAAACAACGCTTACCGCCAATCTGGCGCGGATGCTCAAAGACCAAGTTAGCCTCGCCGTGATCACCAATGATATCTACACGCAAGAAGATGCAGAGGCACTTATGCGCATGCAGATTTTGCCAGCGGATCGTGTGATGGGTGTTGAAACGGGGGGATGTCCGCACACCGCAATTCGCGAGGATGCGTCTATCAATCTGGCAGCTGTGGCTGAAATGCGGGCGCGCCATGATGATCTGGCACTTATTTTGATCGAAAGTGGTGGTGATAATCTCTCGGCGACGTTTAGCCCCGAACTTGCCGATGTGACCGTTTACGTCATCGACGTCGCTGCGGGCGAGGAAATACCGCGCAAGGGAGGCCCTGCTATCACACGGTCCGATATTTTGGTGATCAACAAAACCGATCTTGCGCCGCACGTTGGTGCATCGCTTGATGTAATGGCACGCGACGCGGCCCGCATGCGCGGTGATCTGCCCGTTGTTTTTGCCAGCTTGCGGCATGGTGAAGGCGTTGCTGAGATCAGTCAGCTGGTACACGAGATTGGCGGGCTTTGAGTTTGTCAAACATTTGACAATCGGCTGGTGCGGGAAATGCCAAAAATTTACAATTTGAAGACCCGCGCGTTGCGACCTCTTGGATTCGCACTTAATTTCGCCATGATGCGGCAACGAGGAGGCTGCGGGCAATGTCCCGTAGCAAAGAAGAGATCAGGGGGGACATGCCATGACCGATCAACCAGCCGGAACTTATGCGCCATCAGCCGAAATGGCCGCAGGCGCACATGCTGACAAAGCGACCTATGACGCGATGTATGAAGCATCAATCAGTGATCCAGAGGCGTTCTGGGGTGAGCACGGCAAGCGGATCGACTGGATCAAGCCCTACACGCGCGTCAAAAATACCAGCTTTGCCCCTGGCAGCGTTGACATCAAATGGTATGAAGATGGCACGCTGAACGTCAGCGCCAACTGCATCGACCGCCACCTTGCGACCCGTGGCGATCAGACGGCGATCATCTGGGAACCTGATAGCCCTGATGATGAAGCGCTGCACATTACCTACAAAATGTTGCACGAGAAAACGTCATTGATGGCGAATGTCCTCAAGGAAATGGGCGTCAGCAAAGGCGACCGCGTCGTGCTTTATTTGCCAATGATCCCCGAAGCGGCCTATGCAATGCTCGCTTGTGCGCGGATCGGTGCGATCCATTCGATCGTGTTCGCCGGTTTCTCAGCCGAGGCGCTGGGCGCACGCGTCAACGCCTGCGACGCCAAAGTGGTGATTACGTCTGATGGCGCGCCACGTGGTGGCCGCGTCACGAACCTGAAAGACAGCGTAAACCAAGCGCTGTTGAATGACTTTGACGAGGTCAAATGCCTTGTTGTCAAGCGCACGGGTCAGCAAATCGCATGGCGTGATGGTCTGGATTACTGGCTGCACGAAATGGAAGGCAAGGTTAGCGTCGACTGTCCGCCGACCGAAATGAACGCAGAAGATCCGCTGTTCATTCTCTACACATCAGGTTCTACCGGCCAGCCCAAGGGTGTTGTGCACTCCAGCGGTGGTTATCTGGTCTATGCGGCCATGACGCAGCAGTACACGTTTGACTATCATGACGGTGACATTTTCTGGTGTACCGCTGATGTAGGCTGGGTCACGGGGCACAGCTATATCGTCTATGGCCCGCTAGCCAATGGTGCCACGACGATCATGTTTGAAGGTGTTCCGACCTACCCTGACGCGGGCCGTTTCTGGGCCGTTTGCGAAAAGCACAAAGTGAACCAGTTTTACACAGCGCCCACCGCGATCCGTGCGCTGATGGCGCAAGGCAATAGCTTTGTTGAGGGATATGATCTGTCCGATATCAAAGTGCTTGGGACTGTGGGCGAACCGATCAATCCCGAAGCTTGGAACTGGTACAATGATGTCGTTGGCAAAGGTAAAGCGCCTATCGTCGACACGTGGTGGCAAACGGAAACTGGTGGTCATTTACTGACACCGTTGCCCGGTGCGATAGCTACGAAACCTGGGTCCGCTACCTTGCCATTTTTCGGTATCCAGCCAGTGATTTTGGAGCCAACATCCGGTGAAGAAATCAATGACACGGCCGCCGAAGGTGTGCTTTGCATCAAAGACAGCTGGCCTGCCCAAATGCGCACCGTCTGGGGTGACCATGAGCGGTTCGAGAAGACCTATTTCTCTGACTACAAGAATTACTATTTCACGGGTGACGGCTGTAAGCGCGACGAAGATGGGTACTACTGGATCACGGGCCGCGTGGATGATGTGATCAACGTATCAGGTCACCGCATGGGCACGGCCGAAGTCGAAAGTGCGCTTGTGGCACATGCCAAAGTCGCCGAAGCTGCGGTGGTCGGCTATCCACACGACATCAAAGGCCAAGGTATCTATGCCTATGTCACCTTGATGAACGGGGAAGAGCCGTCGGACGCGTTGCGCAAAGAACTTGAAGTTTGGGTGCGGTCCGAGATTGGTCCAATTGCAAAGCCTGATTTGCTGCAATGGGCGCCGGGTCTTCCCAAAACCCGCTCTGGCAAAATCATGCGCCGTATTTTGCGCAAGATCGCCGAGGATGACTTTGGTGCATTGGGCGATACATCCACGTTGGCCGATCCGTCGGTGGTCGACGATCTGATCGAGAACCGGATGAATCGAAGCTAATTCGTCGCCACACGCAATCCAAAAAGCCGCGCAGAATTGCGCGGCTTTTTTTGTTTTGCAGGCTTAGGCAATGACAACATGACCTTCGTCCAATAACCAAGGGTCCCCCCAGGCTTCACTGTCGATCATGAATTCCACAAACAGGCGGGCAGGGCTGTCCAGCGGTGCGTTGGCTGGATAGATCGCATAAATCGGTAGTCTTCGCAGCTTTTTGTCTGGCAAGACTTGCACAGCCCGCCCAGCCTTGACGTCAGCGGCAAAGGAAGCGGTCGCCTCGATCATGAAGCCAAGACCGTTGAGCATAAACTGCCGTCCCATCTCAAAATTATCACACGACATCAAGAACTTGGGTTCTTTTGTCGGGACAGTGCCATCCGCCAACCGGGCAAAGACCATCCAAGGGACTGGCGGCGCTTGAATGCGATCCCAATCTGCCAAATCATCAATTGTTTTGACCGTGTCGCGGGTGGCGATATACGCCGGCGATGCAAAGATGCCAAAGGCTATCTCGGCGATTTTCTTGGCTCTGTAAGTGCTGTCATCTAAACCATCGGCACTGCCGCGAATGGCCAAGTCAAAGGCAGACCCTTCAAGGCTGATGCTTGTGTCGGTGACGTGTAACGAAAGCTGTATTTTTGGGTAAGCCTTTGAAAATCCTGTGTAGATAGCAGAGAATGGAGGGCTTGCGCTGGCTGTATTCATGGTGATGGATAGCTGTCCAACCGGTTGTTCGACGCGGCGATTGACGGCGGCGAGGCCTTCTTGGGCGGCTGCCGACATCCGTTGCGATGCCCTAAGTAGTTCGGCACCTGCATCTGTCAGCGAAATACGGCGGGTGGAGCGATACAGTAGCGGCGTGCCTAGCTGGCCTTCCAACTGGGTGACATGATGGCTGATCACAGAAGGCGATAGCTTCAACTTTTTTGCAGCGGCACGGAACGATCCGAGCTCCGCCACCGTTTGGAAAATCGCCATAGTGCGCAGCTGATCAATCATTGTTCGATCCTATAGAATTATAATCGCAATATATCCCATGTTATCTTGCAATCACTTCTCTGCAATCAATGATTATGCCCAACGATCAGGGGCGACCACACACCAAAGAGGAGAGAAGTAAAATGTCTATGATGGTTTCAATTGCGCGTGTTTCGACTACAGAAAACCCCATTCAATCTGACGTGTACCACGCCGAGCATGCGGCGATTTTCGGGGATGCAATGAAGATCACAGCGATCTTGCGTGATCCGAATGACCCTTATCAAGTCGCTGTCGTGGGGGATGTCAAAGACATCGACAAAGTCCGCTCTGAAAGCCGCACGCCCGAGGGGGACGCGTTCATGCGCAAATACGGCTTCGTCGAGCAGCTTTCATACTTTTTGGAGGAGTAGGAAATGTTTGTCTTCCCATTCTGGACCCCGCTCATCACTCCTGAACATCATGATCGCAAGGCGGTACAGCACGATGATCTTATCACCGAACATCTGATCAGCTTGCGTGATCACTATGTTCCCGGACAGTCGCATTATTGGCGGTAGAGTGCTGCGTTCTTGATGCGAGGGTCACCGCGTCAAGAACTGCATCAACCCATGATCCGCTTGCGCCGTTCTTTCATGCGTTCATTCGCCGCTTCGGTCCCATCGTGGAATGATCCGAACAGTTTATCCCACGGGATTTCGAGCGAACCATAGTTACATTCAAAGTACCGGTGATGCATCTGGTGATGGAAGGTGCCCAGCTTGAGCCGGTTTTCATCCTTTACGACCAGCCCTTCGAAACCCGTATGCGTCGTGGCGGCGGTGAGGGTGTAGTACTGAAGATGGAACAGAATATGCACAGGGTGTGCTGCGACAACCCAGTGGATCAGCACAGTCCCAAGATAGATCACATGCTCCACCGGGTGCATCGACAGCCCTGACCAGGGACCCACGTTGATGTTGCGATGATGCAAAGAATGCACGTGTCTATAAAGAAACGGCACATGCAGCAGGCGGTGGATCCAGTAGAAATAGAAGCTTTCCCAAACAGGGATTAGCAGGAACAGCACCACAAACCAGACCGGATTGGCGGCCCACGTCAGCATTGGTGCATATCCGTTCGCCATCGCCCAGAACATCAGGACTTCGTATGCGGTCCAGATCGTAACGCCGCTGGCTAAGGTCCAAAACATGTTGTCCCGAATTTGACCGCCCAATGTGAACTGCTTGCCATTCTTCATAAGAGGGCGGGGGTCAAACTTGAGCTTTTGGCCCTGTTTGGTGAGGGTGTAGAAGTAAAGGTGCAATCCGCCAGCAACAGCGGACATCAACAAAAGGTTGCGCAGGTACATCTGCGCAATCCAGTCCACGGCTAAGGTTTTGGTTTGCTCAAGCGGCGGCTGAAACCAGCAGAATGACGCGAAGGCGAACCCCACAATGATCAATTTTTCAGTGATTAAGAACCATGAATTCCAGACCCATTTGAACATCTCTTTGGGCTGCAAAGGCCACGAGAAGAAAGGCGAGACCCTTATTGGAACTTGAGGCGTATGGTTCCAACCTTTCAATGGGGTGTTCATGACTGATCCAACCTGACGCTGGCCTGTTCGTTCTCTAGTAATTTCACTTCACGCTGTGGGAATGGAATACTGATGCCATGCTCTGCAAACGCATCCCAAAGTGCGAGATAGACGTTGCCGCGAATGTTGGTCAGGCCGCCCGTCGGGTCCTTGATCCAGAACCGCAACAGATAATCAACCGAACTGTCACCAAAGCCCACGATATGACAAACAGTGTTTCGGTTGCTGAGCACCCGGTCGACGCTTTGGGCGGCTTCAATCGCGATGCGGCGGACCTCATGTGGGTTGTCGTGGTAGGCGGTGCCAAAGTTGATATCAAGGCGGACAAAGTCATTTGAGTGGGACCAATTCACCACTTGCCCGGTGATTAAGTCCTCGTTCGGGATCAGATATTCGCGCCCGTCGCGCGTAACGACAGAAACATAGCGTGCGCCCAATGAATTGATCCACCCGAAGGTATCGCCAAGGCTGATCACGTCGCCGGGTTTGATCGACTTATCCAGCAGGATGATCACACCCGAAACGAGATTGGAGACGACCTTTTGCAAACCGAAACCAAGGCCAACACCAATGGCACCCGACAACACAGCAAGGCCCGTCAGATCAATCCCCAGCGCACGCACCCCCAGGAAAAAGGCAGCACCATAAAACGCGATTTGTACGCCCTTTACGATCAGCACCTGCATGGATGGGCTGATGTCTTCGTTTGATCGGATCTGGTTGGTCGTTGTGGTGGTAAAAAACCGCGCCAAAGTGATCAGCACGCCTAGGATGACCAGTCCCTGGATTAGCAAAAGCGCCGAGAAACGCATCTCGCCCATGCTGAAGCCTACGCTGTCGAGCAAGCGTTCCGAGACCTCCAATAGCCCCAGAATCTGCAAGGTCGCCCATGTCCAAGCGCCGTAACGGACAAATTTGCGCAGCGTAGGGCTTTTGATCAGCCGCGTGGCAAACATGATTGAGAGCCATGCAAACGCCAATGTCCCGATTACACTCAATAAGTAACTGCGGCTTGGCCACGTGACTTCGCGCATGATGTAGACCACGAGCCAGATCAGCAGGACAAAAAAGATCGCCCGCAGCCGTTGATGGACCACCACCAAAATACGCATGCGCCATTTGGGCCAATTCTCGCGGGACCCCATCCAGGCCCGGATGCGTGGCCCCAAGATCGCTCGCAGCACATGCGCGGCTGCAAAAAGCCCAACTGCGATCAAAAGCTGATAAAGGTTCCACGTCCGAAACATGTTTTCGACGAACAGTTGACCTTGCATCAATAGGTCGCTGCCAATGCTAAGCACCTCCTCAAGCGGCGCTTCAAAGCCGTCGCTTGCAAGTGGTGTTTGGGCTTGTGTGTCGTGCTGGGCCATTCTGGTCCTAATCAACGGATATCATGACCAAGTTTGCATGCGGTCGCTGCGCAATCAAGCGGCGCTTATCCGCTGCCAAATATCGGTGGGACCTGCCGGTTTCGTTTGTATCCTTGTGAGGCTGCCGCAGACGGGTTAACATTTTGACACCCAGATTAGAGAGAGAACCGGGTCATGGACATTACCATTATCTTGTTGCTGTTAGCATCCGGCGCATTGATCATCCCGTTTTTGGGCGGTGATGATGATGACGACGAAGAACAAGACGAAATCAGGGGAACCTTTGAAGATGATGAAATTGAAGGCACCGAAGGCGCTGATCTGATCTTTGGTTTTCGTGGGGACGACACCATTAATGCGCAAGGCGGCAATGACACAGTTAGGGCGGGTTTGGGCAATGACACCGTCAATGGCGGTGATGGCCGCGACTTTATTTATGGTTTTGATGGTGATGACACACTCAATGGCGATAATGGAGCTGACCGAATTCAGGGCGGCGAAGGTATCGACAGGATTGATGGTGGCCGGAACGCTGATGATATTGATGGTGGTCCAGGCAACGACATTCTTCTTGGTGGCGCGCCAGCAGTGCGTGGTCCCGATGGCGAACTGATCTTGGACACAGTGCGTGGTGATGACGTCGATGGTGATGATGGTGATGACACCTTGTTTATCTGGGGTGGGCGTGGCGAAGCTGAAGGCGGTACGGGCGATGACGATTTGGTGCTCGTGACCGGTCAGGGTACATTGAGCGACGAGTTTGGTGGTCAGACGGACTTTTTCATTTTCGCCAATGCCGAGGATGATGCGATTCCAACACGCGGTACGATTACAGAATTCAACCCGAACGAAGACACCCTGACGCTGACGGTTGATGGTGTCCTTGCAGACGGAGAAACCCCACCGGACGTCACCTTCACGCTGGAAGAGCGTACGATCATGGAAGGCTCGCAGACGGTAAATGGCATTTTCGTGAGGGCAACGATTGCCGAAGGCGAAGATCCTGTGGAAGGCAGCGAGAGCGCGGGGGTTTTCTTGCGAGGTGCGCTAATGGACTCAATCGTTGGGGCCGATATCGAAGTTGTCTTCACGAATGGCGCTGACTATTTTGATCCCGAAAGCACGCTTGCTGATGTGATCGCGGCCCGCCCTGTCACCTAACCACGAAATACACCTCGCCGCAGTCTCGTGTTTTGATGCAGTCATGGCGGCTGCGGTGCAGAACTGATCACTCTTGCGAGCGGTGGGCTGCACGTGTATCTGGTCCCTTATGAAAAAGGTTTTTGATATGGATGATCGCGCACGGCTGCCTTGGCGGTTCTTTGGTGCGCGCAGCACAATCCTAGCCCGCGGTTAATCTCGACAATTTCCGCACGCCTGACGATCACTGACATTCTTATACGGGAGAGGACAATGTCCCCCAAAACGCTCTATGATAAAATCTGGGATGCCCATCTGGCGCATGAAGCTGAAGACGGCACCTGCTTGCTCTATATCGACCGCCATCTGGTACACGAAGTGACCAGCCCGCAGGCCTTTGAGGGGCTGCGCATGGCAGGCCGCAAAGTGCGCGCACCGGAAAAGACAATCGCTGTGCCGGACCACAATGTACCGACAACGCCGGGCCGCGATGACCCCAAGAACATGACCGAGGATAGCGCTATTCAGGTCGCTGCTCTCGATACAAATGCCAAGGAATTCGGCATTCACTACTATCCTGTTTCTGACGTACGTCAGGGTATCGTGCACATTGTTGGACCCGAGCAGGGTTGGACACTGCCGGGTATGACCGTCGTTTGTGGCGACAGCCACACAGCAACCCACGGTGCGTTTGGCGCATTGGCGCATGGTATCGGCACATCTGAAGTGGAGCACGTTCTGGCGACGCAAACGCTGATCCAGAAGAAATCCAAGAACATGAAGGTCGAGATCACGGGCAAGCTGCGCCCGGGCGTCACGGCAAAGGACATCACGTTGTCTGTCATCGGCGCGACGGGGACCGCTGGCGGCACCGGCTATGTGATCGAGTATTGCGGCGAAGCAATCCGCGATCTGTCGATGGAAGGCCGCATGACGGTCTGTAACATGGCGATTGAGGGCGGCGCACGCGCCGGTTTGATTGCACCGGATGAAAAGACTTATGAGTACTGCATGGGTCGCCCACACGCACCGAAAGGTGCGGCTTGGGAAACGGCGCTGGCTTGGTGGAAGACGCTCTACACAGATGAAGGTGCGCATTTTGACAAGGTCGTGACGCTTAAAGGCGAAGACATCGCACCCGTTGTCACTTGGGGCACATCGCCTGAGGACGTGTTGCCCATCACGGCAACCGTGCCTGCGGCTGATGATTTTCAAGGCGGTAAAGTAGGTGCTGCACAACGTTCGCTTGACTATATGGCGCTGACACCGGGCACACCTTTGTCTGATATCGAAATCGACACTGTGTTTATCGGGTCTTGTACCAATGGCCGGATTGAAGACTTGCGCGCAGCTGCGGCGATCTTGAAGGGCAAAAAGAAGAAAGACGGTCTGCGGGCGATGGTTGTACCGGGTTCTGGTCTGGTGCGTGCGCAAGCGGAAGAAGAGGGCCTTGCGCAGATTTTCATCGACGCGGGCTTTGAATGGCGTCTTGCGGGTTGTTCGATGTGTTTGGCGATGAACCCAGATCAGTTGGCACCGGGCGAGCGCTGTGCCGCGACATCGAACCGTAACTTTGAAGGACGGCAGGGCAGGGGCGGACGTACCCACCTGATGTCACCTCAAATGGCGGCGGCGGCGGCCATCACAGGCAAACTGACCGACGTGCGGGAGATGATGTAATGCAAAAATTCACAAAGCTCAGCGGCATCGCCGCACCCATGCCATTGGTCAACATCGACACTGATATGATCATCCCCAAGCAGTTCTTGAAAACAATTAAGCGCTCTGGTCTTGGCGTGAACTTGTTTGACGAGATGCGCTATGATGATGATCGTAACGAGATTCCTGATTTCGTCCTGAACAAACCGCAATACCGCGATGCGCAGATCATCGTGGCTGGCGATAACTTTGGCTGTGGGTCTTCTCGCGAGCACGCACCTTGGGCTATCGCCGATTTTGGGATCACCTGTGTCATTGCGCCCAGCTATGCCGATATTTTCTACAACAACTGCTTTAAGAACGGCATCCTGCCAATTGCGCTGCCGCAAGAGCAGGTTGATGTCTTGATGAAAGATGCTGAAAAAGGCGCGAACGCCCGGATCGAGGTTGATCTAGAGGCACAAACGATCACGTCTTCCGATGGTGAGACATTCAGCTTTGAGGTGGATGCATTCAAGAAGCACTGCTTGATGAATGGCCTCGACGATATTGGCCTCACTATGGAAAAGGCGGCATCGATCGACACCTTCGAGGCAAAGGCCAGTGCTGCGCGACCTTGGGTCTAAGTCTTGAAAAGTATTAGAAAAAGGCCGCCCTATCGGGCGGCCTTTTTTCGTTGACCTGCTGGTTGGAGTTCTGCCGAAATCGATGCATCTGCTACATCACGCGGCGCAAAAACCATGCATGTTGGTTGCAAACGCGCATCACTTTGTGGCGAAAATGCGGCGAAAACGTCATTTCGACCAGCACTGAGTTGCTGGCGGTGCTTGGATTTGTTCTGGATGAACACAACAACAACAAAAAATTGCTGCGATGTGTTCGTTTAAAGTCGCACAATGATCTAAGTGAGGAAAACGTGTCGTGCTTTCACGATTGCCCGCAGCGCTGGTAAGAGCCGCATTGGTCGTGATGTTGATCGTCATGCCCTACGCACTGCTGCCTAGTAGTGAAACCGACAACACGCAGATTATCGCGTTGGTCGCGATCTTTGGCGCGCTGTTTACGGTCGTAGAATATAGCGCAGATTCCCCAAGTCTTGTTGAATTTCGGGATGCCCCACCATTTAACCGCGTCAGGTTTTCTGCCCTTTTTGCGACGGTCTTGTGCCTGTCAGTGATCTTTCGTGGAGAAGCCGCCCCCTCATATCTGACAGAGCAATTTCAGAACAGCGGTGCGCAGATTGGCGCTGCGATTGATTTTCCCTATTCCCCGGTCCGGCTGATGGTTCTGATGATGCCCGATGATACCAGCCCGGCAATTATCCAGCGTCTGCGTGATGCGGCTGGGCTGAGTTATCTTGTGTCCGTATTCTCTGTCATTTGGTTTGTGATCCTGTTGCGTCTATACCGTTGGCCGCGCCGGGATGGTGCGTTCAACGTATGGATCAATTTGCCAACGTTTGACCCCACCGCCGGTGGTGACGTCGTGAAGCGACTGCAACGGGACGGACGTCTTAACATTATATTAGGGTTCTTGCTGCCATTTTTGGTTCCGGCGGTTATCAAGCTGTTTTCCACATTCGGCACGCCCATCAACCTTGATAACCCACAAACGTTGATTTGGACGGTATCCGCATGGGCGTTTTTGCCTGCAAGTATCTTGATGCGTGGCGTCGCACTCAGCCGGGTTGCGCAGATGATTCAGTTGCAACGCAGCAAGGCGAACGAGCATGGCGAAGGCAACGCTGGTTTGTTGCGCTAATTCTGCTCTGCGTCGCAGATGCGGCGTGGTCCGAAAGTTACCGAATCGCGACATTTGCTGCGCCACTAAGCCGGGATGGCCCCGGGCTACTTCTTAGAGACATCCAAAAGGGTGATGACCCACAAATAGCGGCCACAATGGATATCATCGATCAGGTGGCACCTGACATCTTGGTCCTGACCGATTTTGACTATGATATGGACGTACTGGCGCTGACTGCTTTTGCATCAGCCTCTTCACCACCCTTTGCCTATACCTTCGCTTTGCAGCCAAACGCAGGTCTTTTGACTGGGTTGGACTTGGACCGCAATGGCAGGCTTGGGGATGCCCGCGATGCGCAAGGATATGGGCGCTTTGCTGGTGACGGGGGGATGGCGATACTATCGCGATTTCCGATTGCTACCGCAGACGTAAAAGACTTCTCAACGCTTTTATGGAACGACTTACCCGGTGCGTCCTTACCGCAAGAGGGCGGACGTCCATTCATGAGCCCAGAGGTACTGGCAGTTCAAAGGTTGTCTTCTACTGGCCATTGGATTGTGCCCGTGGTTTTGCCCGATGGCCCACCCGTGCACCTTATGGTGTTCTCTGCCACGCCGCCGGTGTTTGATGGCCCCGAGGATCGCAATGGTCTTCGCAACCGTGACGAATTGCGGCTTTGGGAACTAGTGCTGGCAGGTCAATACGGGCCGGAGCCAACTGACTTTGTTGTGGTTGGGAATGCAAATCTCGACCCACAAAAAGGCAATGGCTACTCCGACGCTATGGCGGACTTCCTGAAAAACCCGAGGTTGCGGGATCCATTGCCCAACCTCAGCACGGCAGATTGGGGTGAAAATGGTCCCGGCGATTTGCGTGTCAGCTACGTCTTACCTGACAAGAATTGGCGCGTTGGGGACGCAGGTGTCTTTTGGCCGATGAAGGGTGATCCATCTGCTGATCTAGGTGCTGGTGGGGCTGACGTGGCGGGCCCTCACCACCTCGTTTGGGTCGATATCGGGCGGTAGGCCTGCCTGCATAACCTGTTCTAAATCGGTCAGTTCAAAACCCGGCAAGAGACGGTCGAATTTCTGTGAGCTGATCTGGTGATTCATCGCATAGAGGTAGCGCATTTCACGCATTTCGCGGGCAAGCTCCCAAAATGGGCTGAGAAGTGACATAAGCCACCAAGGAAACTGGCTAATTTTCAATTGGCGTTGCGTCTTATTGGACAAATAGCGATGCAAATCGTTTGTTGTGAATGCGTGGCCGGGAAATGGAATGTCTTCAAACTGCGCGAGCTCGCGTCGTTTTTCCGCGAGTTGCACGGCCGCCCGTGCCCAATCAGGAACATATGCATAGGCTTGCAGCGTATCTGGATCAGCTGCCGCTGTGATCTGGCCCTTGGCAATATTGCGCGTGATCAACATGCTCATGATGTCGCCATTTCCGGCAGGATCGATAAAATTGCCTGCTCGCAGTACGATGGTTTGAACGCCTGAGACGCGATAGGCTTCTTCCATCTCAACGCGCACCCGGCCTTTTTTCGTATTAGGGGAGTGCGGTGTGTTTTCATCCAAGATGCCGGGTTGGTCACCGAAGTTATAGACATTGCCCGGTAGAATAACGGTCGCACCACTTGCAGATGCTGCGGCGATGACTTGGTTGGTAATCTCAGGGATTGTGCGTTCCCAGTCATGATAAGCTGGCGGGTTCAGACCGTTCACGATCACATCAACGCCCATCGCAGCTTTGACCATATCACCGGTTGTTCGATCGTATCGGCGAACCGTCCATCCAGCATCCCAAAACGCATCTGCCGCGCGACTACCGATTTTGCCGGAGCTTCCGAGAATAAGTACTGTTTGCTTCATCTGACTAAGACCTCATTGCTGATAGGGGCAGTATTGATCGAAGTTATATTTAAAATAAATTGCCCGATTGTGCAGATCATGTATTCATTATTGAATGGATAAGGCGATATCGGAAATTGATTGGTCGTTGGTACAGGCTTTTTTGGCCGTTGCAGAAACCGGCAGCCTGTCGGGTGCGGCGCGTTTTCTCGGCCTCAGCCAGCCGACATTGGGGCGTCAGGTTAAAGCGCTGGAAGCGCAATTGGGTGCCGAGCTTTTTCATCGCCAACCGCGTGGTTTGGCATTGACGCAGACCGGGTCTGAATTGGTCGGCCCTGCGCACGCAATGCGCGATGCAGTGCATCAAATCGCTTTGACGGCAGGCGGCCAACAGGCGCGCCTTGAGGGAACAGTACGCATCACCGCAAGTGTGGCTACATCAGCCATGCATTTGCCTGCGATTATCGCCCATATTCGCAGGGTCGAGCCGCAGATCGCCATCGAGCTTGTGCCAAGCGATGATACCAGCAACCTGCTTTACCGCGAGGCCGACATCGCTGTCCGCATGTATCGCCCAACGCAGCTTGATCTTGTGACGCAACATATCGGGGAAATTCCACTTGGCGTGTTTGCCGCGAAATCGTATCTGGCGGAACGGGGTATGCCCACGACCGAGCAGGAACTTCTGGCGCATGATTTCGTGGGATATGACGTCAGCACGTTGATCATTGATGGTTTCAAGAAAGAAGGGGTCGTGGTTGATCGCGATTTCTTCAAGACGCGCTGCGACGACAATATCGCTTATTGGGAATTGGTACGTGCGGGCTGTGGCATCGGTTTCGCGCAAGCTGATATTGGTCACAATGACCCACAAATCGCAGAGGTCGATTTGGATTTTTCATTGCCGACCCTTCCAATTTGGCTGACAGCACATGAGGCGATGCGCCAAACGCCCCGTATTCGGCGTGTTTGGGACCTTTTGGCCGAAGGACTAAAGCCCTTGGTATCTTGAACCCAGCGTTCCTTCGCGCTAGGGCCTTTGCAACCAATTCAAGCAAGGACCTGACCTATGGCAAACCCATCCCTTTTGATCCTCGCCGGTGACGGCATCGGCCCCGAAGTCATGGACGAGGTAAAGCGGATCATCGGCTGGTTCGGCGATAAGCGCGACCTGACCTTTGATGTCTCCGAAGACCTTGTTGGCGGTGCTGCCTATGATGCGCACGGTGTGCCGTTGCATGATGACACGATGGCGAAAGCGCAAGACGTCGATGCGGTTCTGCTTGGTGCCGTGGGTGGGCCGAAATACGATGATCTTGATTTCAGCGTGAAGCCAGAGCGCGGCTTGTTGCGCCTGCGCAAAGAGATGGACCTGTTTGCGAACCTGCGTCCGGCACAGTGTTTTGACGCGCTGGCCGATTTTTCATCGTTGAAAAAAGAGCTGATTGCCGGCCTCGACATTATGATCGTGCGCGAATTGACCTCAGGCGTCTATTTCGGCGAACCGCGTGGTATCCACATCGAAAATAACATGCGGGTCGGCATCAACACCCAGCGCTATACCGAAGCCGAGATTGAACGCGCCGCGCGTGCCGCTTTTGAGCTTGCCAAGAAGCGCGGTAACAAAGTGTGCTCGATGGAAAAAGCGAACGTGATGGAAAGCGGCATTCTATGGCGCGATGTCGTGAATGAGGTCCATCAGGCCGACTATGCAGATGTTGAGCTAAGCCATATGTACGCCGATAATGGCGCGATGCAGTTGGTGCGCGCGCCCAAGCAGTTCGACGTTATCCTGACCGATAACCTCTTTGGTGACATTCTGTCCGACTGTGCTGCGATGCTGACTGGTTCGCTTGGCATGTTGCCATCCGCGTCGCTGGGTCTGCCAATGGCCAATGGCCGCCCAAAGGCAATGTACGAGCCCGTACATGGGTCTGCGCCTGACATCACTGGCCAAGCAAAAGCGAACCCAATCGCTTGTATCCTCAGCTTTGCGATGGCGTTGCGGTATTCATTCGATCAAGGCGCAGAGGCAGATCGCCTTGAAGCCGCGATTGAAAAAGTGCTCGCCGATGGCGCACGCACGGCCGATCTGATGGGCCCCGAGGGCGGCACGCCACTTAGCACCAGTGAAATGGGTGACGTGATTTTGGCAGCACTCGACGCGAGCCTGTAATGTCGCCAAATGCCAAAGGTGCGCTGCTGGCGTTGCTCGCCTTCGGTATTTTTTCGACCCACGATGTTGTCGTGAAGGTGTTGGGCGGGATTTACTCGCCTTTTCAGATCGTGTTCTTCAGCGTCCTCCTTAGCTTTCCTTTGGCGACCGTGATGATGATGCGCGACGCCAAGCCCGGCACCCTTGTGCCACGACATCCCTGGTGGCTGGCGTTGCGGACGGGGGCAGCTGTTGTGACCGGTGTTTCCGCATTCTATGCGTTCTCGGTTCTGCCGTTGGCGCAGGTCTATGCGATTTTGTTCGCGGCCCCACTGCTCATCACAATCCTTGCTATTCCCGTCTTGGGCGAAACCGTGCGCTTGCGCCGCTGGATGGCGGTTTTGGTGGGTCTTGCAGGGGTTTTGGTCGTCTTGCGCCCCGGTTCAACGGACCTCACTCTGGGCCATTTGGCAGCGCTTGCTGCGGCCGTCGGCGGGTCACTTGCCTCGATCGTGGTGCGCAAGATCGGGAACGAGGAACGTCCGGTTGTTATGCTGCTCTACCCGATGATGGTAAATTTCGTCCTGATGGCGTGCGCCTTGCCGTTTGTTTATGTGCCGATGCCGATTGAGCATCTTGGCTTGCTTGCCGTCATCGCGACCTTTGCATGGTTCGCCAGCCGTCTTGTGATTGCAGCTTACCAATCCGGTGAGGCGGCGATTATCGCCCCCATGCAATACAGCCAGATCATTTGGGCAAGTATTTTTGGCTATTTCTTTTTTGGCGAAACCATCGATCAGGCAACAGCCATCGGTGCAAGTATTATCATTGCCAGCGGCATGTACATCGTCTTGCGTGAAAGCAGAGGCACCTCCGAGAATACGCCAGTCTTGCGCACCCGCTCACGTGGTGAAACTGCAACGACGCCACGTGTGTCGCTGTTCATGCGGTTCGCGGGCAAGACGCCGCCGCGGCAGGACGATCCTTAAATCGGATCAGGCGGTGCGAAACTCTTGGCGTTTGCGCGTGCCCAACGCTCACGGTAAATCTGGTTATCATCGCCATCATCCAGCAGAAAACCCTCGCGGAGGTAGCTAAAGACGTCCGCCGCTTCGTTCATCTGTCCGTCACCGGATCGGGTCATAAAGTGGTAGGGAAGAAACCCACACGGGTCGTCCAATCCGGCAGCGCCTGACATCTCGCCCAATGCTTTGAGTGTGTTCTCGTGGAACCGGGCCACGCGTTTGCTTTTGTCATTCACATCCAGCGCGGCCTGACGCACCGGATCTTGTGTTGTGACGCCAACAGGGCAGTGGTTTGTGTGGCAGGCTTGTGCTTGGATGCAGCCGATGGCGAACATGTAGCCGCGTGCCGAATTGCACCAGTCCGCGCCCAGCGACAGCGCCCGCGCGATATCAAACGCACTGACGATTTTACCGGCCGCGCCGATCTTGACCTGATCACGGATACCGGCGCCGCGCAGCGTGTTGTGCACAAAGGTCAGACCTTCGACCATTGGCATGCCGACATGGTTTGCAAACTCCAGCGGGGCCGCACCTGTGCCGCCCTCGGTGCCGTCAACGACGATAAAATCAGGGATGATACCTGTTTCCAGCATTGCTTTGACCATGCACATAAACTCGCGCCGGTGCCCGATACACAGCTTGAAACCAATAGGTTTACCTTCGGATAAATCACGCAGGCGACCTACAAATTGCATAAGCTCCATCGGCCCTGAAAAGGCGCTATGTCCCGCCGGAGACACGCAATCAACACCCATCGGTATATCACGGGCCTCTGCGATCTCTGGCGTGATCTTGGCTGCTGGCAGCATCCCACCGTGACCCGGTTTCGCACCTTGGCTCAGCTTAATTTCGATCATTTTGACCTGATCATTCGTGGCCTGTTTTACAAACTTGTCAGGGTTGAACGTGCCGTCATCGTTCCGGCAGCCAAAATAGCCTGACCCGACTTCATAGATCAGATCACCACCGCCTTCGCGGTGATAACGGCTCACGCCGCCTTCGCCGGTATCATGCGCAAAGCCGCCGATTTTGGCACCTTTGTTCAGCGCGGAAATAGCATTGGCCGACAATGATCCAAAGCTCATGGCCGAGATGTTATAAAGCGACGCACTATAGGGCTGTTTGCAGTCTTTCCCGCCGACAGTGACCCGAAAATCGGTATCTTCAAAATGCGTGGGTTCAACGGAATGTGTCAGCCAAGAATAGCCCGCATCATAGACGCGTTCATGGCTGCCGAACGGGCGCTTGTCCTCGGCCCCCTTGGAGCGTTGATAAACAAGCGAGCGCTGTTCGCGGCTGAAAGGTTGTTCTTCTTGATCGCCTTCAATCAGGTACTGGCGAATTTCGGGGCGGATTTTTTCAAATAGAAACCGAATATGCCCCAGCACAGGATAGTTTCGCACAATGGCGTGGCTGGTCTGGTTCATATCCCTGATGCCAAGCGCTGTGAGTGCTGCAAAGACCAAGAAAAGTAAGAAAACCCAAGGGAACCAAAACCCCAGAATGAAGCAAGCCAAAGCCAAGAATGCGACAACAACGAATGTCGCATAGCGCTGCAACGAGATTAATTTGCGCACAACGAACCCTCCCAAATTATGGATACACTAGGCCGCTGATTTGATTAACGAAAGGCTGATTTCGCGCGGCTTTGATCACAAGACTGCGTGTGTGACCTTAAAAATCCGCAGTTACACCCGGTAGATCAAGGGCTTTGATTAGCTCGCGCAATTCCTGACGTGCCGCAACATTCGAGATGT
This sequence comes from uncultured Paracoccaceae bacterium, assembly GCA_947488605.1. Taxonomy (GTDB): domain Bacteria; phylum Pseudomonadota; class Alphaproteobacteria; order Rhodobacterales; family Rhodobacteraceae; genus Yoonia. The sequence continues at coordinate 312,201 of CANKZJ010000005.1, forward strand.
TCATCCCCTTCACGCCGATATCGCGTAGATCCAAAAGCGTCAGACCGCGTGGGAATAATTCGCGGAAAATCACGCGTTCATTGAACCCGGGCGCGGTCCGAAAACCGATCCGTTTTGCCAGCTTTTCAATGGCGCGCTGCATCTTTTCTTTGTTTACCATCGCCTGTGCACCCATGCGATTGCGCACAACAACCCAGTCAATGGGTTTCAGGCCGGCCTGACTGCGCAATTGGCGAGCGTTCCACACCATTTCCGAATAAACAGACGGTCCTGTAATCTCATCTCCATCGGTATCGACATGCGCAAGGAGGTCAAAGTCGATGAAACTGTCATTCAGCGGTGTGATCAACGTGTCAGCAAGCGAATGGGCGACTTGGCTTAGTCGCGTATGCGAACCGGGGCAGTCGATGAGGATGAAATCGGCGTCAGCCTCCATCTTGGCGACGGCCATCGACAGGCGGTGATCAAACGCATTTTCCCCAGGTTTTAGAGTGCTCTGATCAATCTCTGGCAATTCGTGATACGTGGGGGTCGGCAAATCCAAGTTTTTCTTCGCCAAGAATGTGCGTCGGTTATGGATGTAACGGCCTAGCGTTTTTTGCCGCAAGTCGAGGTCAAGCAAACCCACTTGATGCCCCATGCGCGCCAAAGCTGTCGCGACATGCATCGACACTGTCGATTTACCCGCACCGCCCTTTTCGTTGCCGACCACAATGATATGCGCCACTGAACGATTCCCCACAAATAAAGCTTTTCGAAACTATATGATGTGGTTGTAGCGAGGGAAAGCACATGGCACATGCGACTGCATCTTTTTCCAAATACCTTGACAGATCGCGGCGAAGGGCTCATGTGACGACCAACCGACGCAAACTGCCGCGTGAGCAGAGCGAGACCTGACGGTCCATCCGCAAGGCGTCGATTAACTTTCAGGTTCCCACATCACGCAGGGGTCCCGCGCCACATCGGCGCCCGGACAATGCGGTCTCGGCAGTCAGCATATTGGCGCAACCTTGCTATGGGTTCATCGCATGTTGCGATGGGCCAAATGATATGCGTGGGCTGCTGGCCCGCTAAAAATTAGGATACTCCTTTATGGATTTCGACATGCTGGGCCTTGCGCCCCGACTAGTAAACGTACTCAAAGAACAAGGGATCACTGATCCCACCCCAATTCAAACCCAAGCTATCCCGCACGCCATGAATGGCCGCGATGTGATGGGCCTGGCCCAAACAGGGAGCGGTAAGACCGCAGCCTTTGGTCTGCCTATGATCCACGCACTGCTGAAGGCTGGTGTTAAACCTAACCCGAAGACATCACGCGGCCTGATCCTTGCGCCGACACGCGAGTTGGCCAAACAGATCGCCGACAACCTGACTGCGTACACCAAAGGCACCCACTTGAAAGTGGCGCTTGTGGTTGGTGGTGCAGGTATCGTGGCACAGACCAAGCGTCTTGCTGGCGGTGTTGACCTTCTTGTTGCCACACCCGGTCGTTTGATCGACCTGCTAGATCGTCGGGCCGTCCGTTTGGACGAAACGATCTATCTGGTGCTCGACGAGGCCGACCAAATGCTCGACATGGGCTTTATCCATGCATTGCGCCGGATCGCACCACTTCTGGCCAAGGATCGCCAAACGATGATGTTCTCGGCCACAATGCCCAAGCTGATGGGCGAACTTGCAGGCACATACCTGACAGATGCTATACGCGTCCAAGTGAACCCACCGGGGCAGGCCGTGAAGAAGATCAACCAGTCAGTGCATTTTGTAGCGCAAGCTGCGAAAACAGACCTGTTGATCGAACTGCTTGATAAGCACCGTGATGAATTGGCAATTGTGTTTGGCCGGACCAAGCACGGCTGCGAGAAGCTTTACAAAGTGCTCGAGAAAAAGGGCTTCGCTGCCGCATCTATCCACGGCAACAAATCCCAGGGGCAACGTCAGCGCGCGCTGGAAGCCTTCAAAGCAGGCAAGACCCGCGTTTTGGTGGCGACTGATGTGGCCGCACGCGGTCTGGATATTCCTGACGTGCGGTTTGTCTACAACTACGATCTGCCAAATGTCGCTGAAAACTATGTGCACCGTATCGGGCGGACAGCGCGTGCGGGCGCTGACGGTTCCGCCGTTGCTTTGGTGGCACCTGATGAGATGATCGAGTTGAAAGACATTGAGAAAGCGATGAAGGACACCATTCCTGTCGCATCAGGCCGCGAGTGGGAAATCCAGCCGGGTCAGAAAAAGCGGCCCAATGGCGGTGGCGGCGGTGGCCGTCGTGGTGCGGGCGGCGGTGGCAACCGCAGTGGTGCCCCTCGCGCGGCCGGCAAACCCGGCGGTGGACAAGGCAAGCCAGCGGGTCGGCGTCGCAGCGGCGGCGGTGGTAACCGATCGCGGAGCCAGTCAGCGGCTTAAACAGCGCTCGAGCTATGAATACTGCGAAAAGCCATCTGACTCTTCAGGTGGCTTTTTTGTTTTGAGTGTATGGCGGTTTAGAGCCTAGAGTGAAGGATGCCGCAAGCAAGTTGAAGGTCAGCTATTGTTCACTAGAAGCGACCAGCGAATTTTAAGATATCACTCATCCTGAATATCTTCAGATTGGCTTTCAACTTCATTCTTTCGGATTTCGAAGTGAAACCAAAGCCAAAGAACGATTGTAACGAGAGCAATCACGCCAAAAACATACGGGGCGAACTGGCTCTCAAACGCACGGCCAGAAGTTGATCCATCGAACATCTGATTATTCTACACGATCAAGAAATGCCTGTATAGCTGCCGTTGGCTGCAGCCAACGGCAGCTCCGCTGGCATCTAAGAAGCAAAAACGCCGCCCCAATATGGAGCGGCGTTTGAATTGCAAAGGGACAGCGAAGTCCAGCAGTCTTACTAAAAGCCAAGACCGGCGTATTTGTTCTTAAACTTGGAAACACGGCCACCAGCGTCCATAAGACGGGTCGAGCCACCGTTCCATGCGGGGTGCACGGATGGATCAATATCAAGCGACATCACGTCGCCTTCTTTGCCCCACGTGGATTTCATCTGAATGATCGTACCATCGGTCATTTTGACGTCGATGATGTGATAATCGGGATGCGTATCTTTTTTCATAATGACAATCCTTAAGCTTCAGCGCTCTTAGGCGCTTTGTAGTTGGCGACTTCAGCGATACGAGCGGACTTACCGCGACGCGAACGCAGATAGTACAGCTTGGCGCGACGCACGCGACCACGGCGAACCACGGTGATGCTGTCGATGTTTGTGGAATGCAGCGGGAAAACACGCTCCACACCTTCGCCAAAAGAAATCTTGCGTACTGTGAAAGACCCGGCAATGCCTTTGCCGTTCTTGCGGGCGATGCACACGCCTTCATAGTTTTGCACACGGCTGCGTGTGCCTTCGGTCACTTTGTAACCAACGCGGATGGTGTCACCCGCTTTGAAGTCTGGGATTGTAGCCCCAAGTGCGGCGACTTGTTCCGCTTCGAGTTGTGCGATCAGGTTCATCTGAAACGCTCCTTTAATATGCTTGCGGTTATCCGCAATGTTTCTTTCGTGGCTCAGAGCTCTGTGTCGTTACCGGGTCCAGTTGCCTGCCCGCCAGAGGTGCGTCATCGTTTTTTGTTGTGGCTGTCCGGCCTGTCTGGTGAGGGCTGCACCAACGAAGGTGCTCTCATGCTCCAGATGGTTCCGTAAACCAACGCCCGGAATCAGCAAGCCGACCGGGAATGGTGCCGTATAAGCGGGCATGCCCAGCGGATCAAGGGGTTTGGCCGGATTTATCCAGCCAGTGCGGCGCATGACTTTCTGTGTCCAATCAAACTTCGGGGTGAGGCGAAGCCGAGGGGCAGCCGCCCCTACTTCTTGGACAGTGTTTCCCACAAATCCGGCCGTCGGTCGCGTGTAATTTTCTCGGACATCTCACGCCGCCACTCAGCAATCTTGGCATGATTGCCGGACATCAAAACATCAGGGATTGCATGACCCTGCCACACTGCGGGTTTGGTGAACTGCGGATGCTCTAGCAGTCCAGCCGAGAAGCTTTCCTCAACAGCGCTATCTGCGTTGCCCAAAACGCCGGGCAACAGGCGCACAGTGGCGTCGATCATCGCCTGTGCTGCGATCTCTCCGCCAGTCATCACAAAGTCACCCAGGCTCACTTCTTGAATACCAAAATGGTGCAGGATGCGCTCGTCCACACCCTCAAAGCGCCCGCACAACATTGTGACGCCGTCGGTGCGTGCCCAGTCGCGCGCCATTGCCTGATCAAAACGGCGACCGCGCGGGGATAGATATACCAGCGGCATGATCCCTTTGGCGCCGCTGCGTGCATCGTTGATTGCTTTCTCGAGAACATCTGCGCGCAGCACCATGCCCGCACCACCACCGGCAGGCGTGTCATCGACGTTGCGATGTTTGCCAATGCCGTAGTCGCGCAAATTGTAGGTTTGCAGTTGCCACAAGCCCTCTTGCAGGGCTTTGCCAGTCAAGCTCTCGCCCAAGACGCCGGGAAAGGCTTGCGGGAACAATGTGATCAACTGTGCGGTCCAAGATCCCGCAATGTCGGGACTGTCCGTCATCAATTCACGCGGTTTCAGCGTCGGACGCACCGCAATGCGGCCCGCTGATTTCGGGGTCTTAGGCGTCATCGGAAGGGAACAACCCGTCAGGTGGATCGGCCACAATGCGCTTCGCTGCAAGATCGACCGTGGGAACCGCGGCTTGTGTAAAGGGCAATAATATCGTCTCCGCTTGCATGGGCACAATCACCTCTAACAAATCACCCGCACCATGATCCATCACGTTCTTGACCGTGCCCAGTGTGACACCACCAGTATCCAGAACAGTCAGCCCAATCAGGTCGGCATAATAGTATTCGTCATCAGGAAGCGACGGCATCAACGCGCGCTCAGCGTAAAGGCTGATATTGCGCAGGGCGTCCGCGTCTTCTTTGGTGACAACGCCGTCAATGCGGGCAGTGAACCCGTTCTTAAGCTGGCCGGTCAGAACAACCTGCGCAAAGGCGCGGCCGTCTTCGGTGTAAAGCGGGGTGTAGTCTGCGATGGCCTGGGGATCAGCACAAAAGGACTTTAGGCGTACTTCGCCCTGAACCCCAAAGGACCCGCCAATAGCACCAACGATGACGCGATCTGTCATTGATCAAGCTCCGATCCAACGCAAATATTCTCGATCCATAGCCCGCCGCCGCTTTCACAGCGACCTTGCTTGCCTTCACGTTCAAACAGCATGCCAGCTACAAAAGCAAACATCACCAAAATGATCGTGCGCAACAAGCGGAACATTGGAAGTATCCCAAAGGGGAAGGGATGTCGCCCCGGTATGAACCGGGGCGACAATCAGAGATTTACTCAGTTGCAGCAGCTTCTTCTGCTGGTGCTTCTGCGGCAGGCGCCTCTTCAACAGGTGCGTTTGCAGCTTCTTCAGCCGCCGCTGCTTTGGCTGCTTTTTCTTCTGCACGTGCTTGCGCTGCTTTGCCCGGCGTACCCTTTTTGAGGTTCGCGCGGTCTTTCTTAGGCAATTCGCCAGCAGCTTCCAGCATGCGGGATACACGGTCTGTTGGCTGTGCGCCTTCGCCCAACCAGTACTTGATGCGCTCCATGTTCATTTTGACGCGCTCTTCGCTGTCTTTCGGCAGCATTGGGTTATAGGTGCCCAGCTTTTCGATGAAACGGCCGTCGCGCGGCATGCGGCTGTCAGCAGCCACAATTGCATAAAACGGACGTTTCTTAGAGCCGCCACGGGCCAAACGGATTTTCATAGCCATCAGATATTCTCCTTAAAGATGATTGTTAGTGAGGGGTTAGCCCGCACTAGGATTGGTGTTGTTTGTGGTGTTGGATGACTTCCTCAATGATGAAATTGAGGAATTTCTTGGCAAATTCCGGATCGAGATCGGCCCGGTTTGCAAGGTCGGTAAGCCGCGCGATTTGTGTCTCTTCACGCGCAGGATCGGATGGGGGAAGGTCGTGTTCAGCTTTCAACTGACCAACGGCCTGAGTGTGTTTAAACCGCTCGCCCAAGGTATAGACGAGGATCGCATCAAGCCGGTCAATGCTCTCGCGATGACCTTTCAGGATCTCGGCGGCACGGGTTGTGGTGTCGGTCATTGTGCATGTCCTTGTGCGGATACTTTAGTGAGATGTCCCGTCATGCGATGGCCCCTGCGGCCTGCGTGACCGCACGACTGTCGTCATACCTCAGGTGCCGGAACACGATGCATCTTTCGCCATCCACCACATCCCGACGCTCTTCAATCGCGCCAAGCCGGGTGGCCAGAGCGAGGGAACGTGTGTTGTCTGGTGCAATCAACGAAATAAGTGGTTCCAACCCCAACGTCCGTCCTGCCCAGTCGCGCACGGCACAGGCGGCTTCAAATGCATAAGAACGCCCTTCGTATCCGTCAAACATGTGCCACGCCATTTCGGGCTGTGGCCAGCCTACGTGATTGATAACCCCGACACGACCCGCTGCGATGCCGCTGTCACGTTCAGTGACAGTGAAAAAGCCGTAGCCGTGCCAGTTCCAATGTCCGATGCCTGAGATGAAACCGTACCAAGCGTCCCGCTCAGACCCTGCACCACCGACCGTTTCCATCCGCTCGGATCCAGTGACCCATGCGGTGAACGCCGCAAGGTCCCGTTTCTGCGGGCCGCGCAGGACAAGCCGCGCTGTGGTAAGTGTGGGAGCGGGGGTCATACGTTACTTCTTTTTCCCGAAACCTGACAGACCGGGCGGCAATTGCATGCCGCCGCCGCCCAGACCGGGCATACCCGTTGGCATCTTGCCTTGCAGCGCTTTTGCGGCTTCGGCCATCGCCTTGGGGTCGTTCATATCTGGCATACCGCCCTCGGGCCCACCTTTGCCGAACATGCCTTTCATGGCTTGTTTCAGCATGCCGCCTTTGCCCATTTTCTTCATCATGTCGGCCATCTGGCGGTGCTGTTTGACCAGCTTATTGAGCTCAGACACTTCCAGGCCCGCACCCTTGGCGATCCGCTTTTTGCGGGATGCCGCCAGCAGATCAGGATTGGCACGCTCTTTCTTGGTCATGGAATTGATCAGCGCGACCTGCCGTTTCAGGATGCTGTCATCCATGCCCGCCGCAGCCATCTGTTTTCCCATCTTTGCGGCACCGGGCATCATGCCCATCATACCTTCCATGCCGCCCATCTTCATCATCTGTTCCAGCTGCATCTTCAGATCGTTCATGTTGAAGCGACCCTTCTGGAAGCGCTTCATCATGCGTTCGGCTTGTTCGGTCTCGATGGTTTCCTGGGCTTTTTCGACCAAGGCCACGATATCGCCCATGCCAAGGATGCGGCCTGCGATGCGGTCCGGCTCGAACGTTTCAATCGCGTCCATCTTTTCGCCAAGGCCGACAAAACGGATAGGCTTGCCGGTGATCGCGCGCATGGAAAGGGCCGCACCGCCGCGTCCGTCGCCGTCCATCCGGGTGAGGACGACGCCTGTTACACCGATCTTGTCGTCAAATTCTTGTGCGACGTTCACTGCGTCTTGGCCGGTCAGACCGTCCACGACCAACAATGTCTCGCGCGGTTTCGCGACATCACGGACGGCTGCGGCTTGTGCGATCAATTCTTCGTCGATGTGCAAGCGACCCGCTGTGTCGAGCATGTAGACGTCGTATCCGCCAAGGCTCGCTTGTGTCTTTGCGCGTTTCGCAATGGCTACAGGGTCTTCGCCTTTGACAATAGGCAATGTGTCGACGCCGATTTGGCCACCTAAGATTGCCAACTGTTCCATCGCCGCAGGGCGGTTGGTGTCGAGCGATGCCATCAACACACGCTTGCCTTCGCGTTCTTTCAAACGCTTTGCGAGTTTCGCAGTTGTGGTCGTTTTACCGGACCCTTGCAGACCGACCATCAAGATCGGGGCAGGGGGGTTATCGATTTTCAGCGCGCCGGGATCTTCGTCACCGGTTAGTACGTGTTGCAGTTCGTCATGAACGATCTTGACGACCTGCTGACCGGGCGTGATCGATTTGGTGACGGCTTGGCCTGTGGCCTTTTCCTGGACGGCTTTGATGAAATCACGCGCAACGGGCAGCGAGACATCAGCCTCAAGCAAGGCCACACGCACTTCACGCAGTGCAGTTTTTACGTCATCGTCTGACAGCGCACCTTGCTTGGTCAGCTTGTCAAAGACGCCAGAGAGGCGTTCGGATAGGTTCTCAAACATCGGCCAAGGCCCTCGTGTCGTTATCATTGCCTTGCATATATAGGTACGCGCGGCGAAAAGCAGTAACGCCCCCGTGGGCGCGACGCGCTGACGGAGGGCGATCCCCTGAATATCGGGGACCGGAAAGCTGATGCTATCCGGGTATTGGGTGGCGTTTACGCTTGGCGGTTGCCTGAGTCAACATCTTGGGCGAGCCAAGCGTTGATTGCTGCGACACCACGCTTCGCCCCATTGCCGCTGACGTAGACCGGCGTGACCGGATGCGTGCCAGCATCCATGCCACCGTCAAGCACCAGTGCAATACGGTAGGTTTTCCCACCTTTGCTGCTGCGACTACTTTGCAGCTTTGCGCGTTCCAAATGCTCAAGTCTGTGTTGAACCCTTGTGCGTCCGCGAAACGTAGAGTGCCGCAGTTCCAACAGATTGCGGCTGCGATCAAGGATCAGATCATCGCGGCGCACGAAGACGACGATGAATATAACAATGAACAACGGGATCGCCAGCAGACCCCAGAACGCGTCTGCACCGTTCCCTTCAAAGAATGCTTTTAGCCCAAAGCTGATCACCGCCAATAGCATTCCGCTTAGCATGATGGCGATCACCCAAGGCACCGATCTCATGATCAACTGCTCAGGCGTATTGCGGATAATTCTCATATGGAATGTGTAGGCCGGTGCCTTTATGCGATCAAGCTTGAGATCTGATCGCGGTAGCCCCACGCAACTGCGCCGGTTCCGACCATCAACATCAGCATATGCCAATACGGCGGTCCGACCCAGATCAGCAGCGCACTCAGTCCCACGATCATTGTGCCAAGCAGCAATAGTCCAGCAAGACCTTCCCAACCGCGGACCCAAAGCAGGCCAGCGCCAATCACCTCAATCGAGCCAGTGATGTAACGCGGAAACTGTCCAAACCCGATAGCATCGTAGATCGCGACATCTGTGCTGAAGCTGCCCAGCTTGCGCAAACCGAAATAAAGGAACGCAATCGTCAGGGCCGCGCGCAGGATGGTCATAAATGGGAATGTTGTTGTCATCCCCTCGGACATAGTGCGCTGTGTGTCATGTCCAGCTTAAGCGGCCTTCTTTGTGGCGACGTCTTTGGCCGTGTGGATATCTATGTCGGTGATCCCGACGAACCTGAGCACTTGCGCAAGATGGGGTGTCGCAAAATCTAACGGCGCCCCGACAGGCACGCCACCGGATGCAACGGCCACGACTGCGCGTTTGCCGTCCAGCAAACCGACAGGGCCGTTTTCAGTATATGCAAAGGTCACTTTGGGGCGGGCAATCAGGTCAATCCATGCTTTGAGCGCGGCTGGCATGCCAAAGTTATACATCGGCATCCCAATCAAAATCACATCCGCCGCTCGGATCTCCGCAATAAGGTCGTCCGACAACGCCAGCACCTTGCGGTTCTCTTCAGTAAGATCAGCTTCGGGGATGAGGCGCGTTGTAATCCATGTCTCGTCCACTTGCGGAAGGGGTGTTTTGGCTAAATCGCGGACGATGACGCGTGTTGCTTGCAGATCATCCAAGAGCGCCGCTGTTGCTGCGCGGCTGATAGACCCATTGTGTGTGCCAGAGGCGCTGATGTGTAGAACTGTGGTCATTGGAATGTTCCTTTTGCCGTGTTGATTTGGAAGTATTCCCTTGCGCTGACGAACGATATAGCCGAATTTCAACACTATATGTTTGTCAGCGCACAGGTTCACACATGGATAACTGGGACGAAATCAGGACGGCCTTCCAAGTTGCCCGCAGTGGTACGGTCAGTGGCGCCGCGGAAAAGCTGGGCGTTCATCATGCGACCGTCATCCGCCATATTGACGCGTTGGAGCAGCGCCTGGGTGTGAAGCTTTTTCAGCGTCATGCACGTGGTTATACCGCAACGGAGGCAGGGCAGGACCTGTTGCAAGTTGCACAGGCCACGGATGATCAGTTCACCCAATTGGCAGGTCGGATCAAAGGGCAGGGCGAGGGGGTATCAGGCGACCTTGTTGTCACGTCTTTGGGGATGGCATCGCGGATGTTGACGCCCATCTTGGTGGATTTTCAGGCCGAACATCCAGAAGTGCGTGTGCGCTACCGGACCGGTGACCGGGTATTTCGGTTGGAGTATGGAGAGGCGCATGTAGCAATCCGGGCGGGATCGATGCCAGAAGAGCCCGATAATGTAGTGCAACCGTTTATGCAGCAACAAATGGCGCTGGTTGCATCGGATTCGTATGCGGCGCGGCACGGAATGCCCAAAGATGAAGACGATCTAAGAAGCCATTATTTTGTCAGCCATGATGAAGACAACAGCCGCGCGCCATTCACGCGTTGGCTACGCGAATTGGTGCCCGAAGACCGGTTTACCTACCGCGCAACAGAAAACCGGAACATGCAGGATGCGATCATTGCAGGTGCCGGCGTTGGGTTTGTGCTTGCGCAAGAGCTTGCGCATCATCCAGAGCTGACGGAAGTTATTCCGCGTCGCGACGAATGGTCTGCGCCCTTGTGGATCGTGACGCATGTTGACCTGCACCGGACCACCAAAGTGCAATCGTTCCTGCGTTTCCTTAAAGACCGCATCAAGACGCTCGATTGTTGATGTCTGCTTCGCGCGCCGGGCATCTGGCGATGCTTTTGTTCTCAATGCTTGTGGCTGGATCATTCGCCCTTGGCGCACTGGCCGCCAATGAAATTGCGCCAAGCGCGCTGAATGCTGTCCGCTTTTGGATCGCTGCTATCATAATGGGGATAGCTGTATTCTTGCGCGGCGGCGTGCCACGCGATGCACTGCGCGCGCCGTGGCGGTATGTGGTGCTTGCGGCGTTCTTTTGCAGCTACTTCGTGCTGATGTTCGAGGGTTTGAAAACCGCGCCGCCGGTGAGTGCTGCAGCTGTATTTACGCTTACCCCGATATTGACTGCATTCTTCGGTTGGATCTTGCTGCGCCAAGTCTTGACGTCACGCATGGCCACCGCCTTGGCGATCGGGGCATCAGGCGCGCTTTGGGTCATTTTTCGTGCCGACGTCGCAGCGCTTCTACAGTTTGATATTGGACGCGGTGAGCTGATTTACTTCGTGGGTTGCGTAGCCCATGCGATTTACACGCCGCTGGTACGCAAGTTCAATCGCGGTGAGAGTGCCACGGTGTTCAGCTTCGGTGTATTGCTGGCAGGGTCTTTGTTGCTGACGATTTGGGGGTGGCCTGCGATCATTGGCACAGATTGGGGCGCATTGCCGCAGATCGTCTGGATCACGATTATCTACACAGCGGTTTTTGCAAGTGCGGCTACTTTTACGCTTTTGCAATTCGCAGCTATGCGTCTGCCCAGTTCCAAAGTGATGGCATATACCTATCTGACCCCGTCTTGGGTCATTGTCTGGGAGTTGGCTCTTGGCGGAGCACCGCCGCCTGCGTTAATCTTTGCAGGGATTGGTTTGACGGTTGTGGCCCTGTTTATGCTGCTGCGCGACGAATAGGGTAAGGTGGATTATGAACCACCTTACGGCTTTAGCTCTTGTGACAAAAAGCTTTCAAAAGCATCCAGATCAATCGCCTCCATTTGCCCAAAGCCCTGCATCCAGACGGACGCTTCGCGCAGGGCGTCAGGTTCCAGCTTGCACCACTTCACGCGACCACGCTTTTCCTGAGAGATCAGGCCGGCAGTTGTTAAGATGCCGAGGTGCTTGGAAACTGCCGCCAATGACATCTCAAAGGGCTCAGCGACGTCTGTGACTGCCATGTCGTCCTCAAGCAACATCGCAAGGATGGCGCGGCGGGTCGGGTCGGCAAGCGCCGAGAAGGCTTGATCGAGCTTGGCTGTCATGATGGTGATAAAACGGGCTGTCGTGGAAACGTCAACCATTTGGTTGAATATCATAGATGTCTACTTTGGGGAAAAACTACGAGAAATTGCAACTGCGAACACAATTTAACATACTGAAATATAACAGTTAAAATGAGGAATCGTGTCTCTTGACTCTGATAGGTGCTAATCATAAACCATCGACAACCTTTTGATGGGTGCAAACTGATGTCCGAACCGCATGACGCTGACCGCCTTAAGGCACTCGAAGCGAAAATCGCGGCGCTGAAAGAGCCGGACGACGTGAAGCACCACTCGGAAGAACATTATTCTCAGGCACAGCTTGCTTGGCGGATGGTGATAGAGCTTGTAGCCGGTCTTGGGATCGGCTTTGGCATCGGATACGGGATTGATACCCTTTTGGGCACGACCCCGATTTTCTTGGTGCTGTTTATATTTCTTGGCCTCGCGGCTGGTGTTCTCACCATGATGCGATCCGCCAAAGAGGTCCAACGTAAGCAGCTTGAAGCTGCAAAAGATAAGGGTGACGCACGTGGCTGAAGAAAAAGAAGGTGGTCTTGTATTCCATCCGCTGGATCAGTTTATCGTCAAACCACTGTTTGGTGACGGCCCCGTTCATTGGTATACGCCAACAAACCTGACGTTGTGGATGGCGATTGCGCTGCTTGCAATCGTTGCTGTGTTTGTTTTTGGCAGCCGTGGTCGCGCTGTTATCCCAACGCGGCTTCAATCCATCGGTGAGCTGATTTACGGCTTTATCTACAAAATGGTCGAAGATGTGACTGGCAAAGACGGGGTGAAGTATTTCCCCTACATCATGACATTGTTTTTGTTCATTTTGTTCTCGAACTACCTTGCGCTGATCCCGATGTCCTATTCACCAACCTCCATGATCGCAGTGACAGCGATCCTTGGTTTTGGTGTCTTCTTCGCTGTGACCATTCTTGGTTTTGTTAAGAATGGCCCTGCGTTCCTCGGTCTTTTCTGGATGTCAGACGCACCTGCGATCCTGCGCCCTATCATTGCGATCATCGAAGTCATCTCGTATTTCGTGCGTCCGGTCAGTCATTCAATTCGTTTGGCGGGCAACATTATGGCCGGTCACGCCGTTTTGAAAGTGTTTGCCGGCTTTGCGGCTCTGACGCTGGTCAGCCCTGTCGCTATCTTCGGTATCGTGGCGATCTACGGCCTTGAGGTCTTGGTCTGCGGTATTCAAGCATATGTTTTCACAATTCTGACGTGCGTCTATCTGAAGGACGCGCTTCACCCCGCACACTAACAACGGCGGGATGTCCCGCCACTCTATCTAACTTCCAATCGTAAGGAGAATACTCATGGAAGGCGAACTCGCACACATCGGCGCTGGTCTGGCTGCAATCGGTTCCGGCGCTGCCGCAATCGGTGTTGGTACAGTTGCAGGTAACTATCTTGCAGGCGCATTGCGCAACCCATCCGCTGCTGCTGGTCAGACAGCAACATTGTTCATCGGCTTGGCATTCGCCGAAGCGCTCGGGATCTTCGCGTTCCTCGTTGCACTTCTGCTGATGTTTGCAGTCTAAGAACACACCCATATCCTTACGGCTTGGTGGTCGCGTACCCGTGACCACCAAGTAAACATTCAAGGTATCCGGGGGCCATCATGGCAACAGAAACTACAGACGTCGCAGGTGTCTGCGTTGATGCAGGGGGCTCTGCCCTTGGCATGCCGCAGCTTTGCGCAGATTGGATGCCGAACCAGATTTTCTGGTTGTTGGTCACACTGATCGCTATTTATTTTGTGATGTCCCGCATCGCGCTGCCCCGCATCGGTGCGGTTCTGGCGGAACGGTCTGGCACGATCACAAACGACATTGCCGCAGCTGAAGAGTTGAAAAACAAAGCAGCCGAAGCTGAAGCTGCTTATGATCAAGCTCTTTTGGATGCCCGTGCAGAAGCACAAGGGATCGTTGCTGCCGCAAAAGCAGAAATTCAGGCCGAACTGGATGTTGAGCTTCAAAAAGCTGACGCCCAGATTGCGGCAAAGACCGCCGAGAGCGAAGCGGCGATTAACGCCATTCGCGCAGACGCGGTGAAAAATGTGACAGCAGTCGCCAAAGACACAGCCAAGGAATTGGTTGCGGCGATGGGCGGCACGGCTGACGCAAAGACAATCACTGCCGCTGTGACAGCGCGGATGAAAGGGTAGAACATGAGACTAACACTCACCGCCCTTTTCGCCCTTGCCGCAAGCCCTGCGCTTGCTGCTGGTGACAAACCGTTCTTCTCGCTTGCGAACACTGATTTTGTCGTTGTCATCGCATTCGTTATCTTCATCGGCATTCTGGTTTACTTCAAGGTGCCGGGTCTTGTCGGTGGCATGTTGGACAAACGTGCGGCCAGCATCAAAAGCGAGTTGGACGAAGCCAAAGCGCTGCGCGAAGAAGCACAGTCTTTGTTGGCCAGCTACGAGCGTAAGCAAAAAGAAGTACAAGAACAGTCAGCGCGCATTGTTGCCGCTGCCAAGGAAGAGGCAACAAACGCTGCCGCCGCTGCCAAGGCTGACATCGCAACATCTATCACGCGCCGCTTGGCCGCTGCGCAGGATCAGATTGCGAGTGCTGAGGCATCCGCCGTGAAAGAAGTACGCGACCAAGCTATTGCAGTCGCAGTCGGTGCTGCCAAGGATGTGATTGCAAAGCAAATGGATGCGAAATCTGCTGGCGCGTTGATCGACGATTCAATTGCCACGGTTGGCGACAAGCTGCATTAAGCCGTTCGACCAAAAGAATGCAAAAGCCCGATAGCGTGGACGCTGTCGGGCTTTCTTTTTTGCAGATTACTCGTTTGCCTTAGCGCATGGTCTCATGCTGAAGTCGCTTTTGTGCAAAGACCTCGTTTCTTTCCGACTTTTGCTGATCGGAAAGGGCGTCTTCAACAAAGCTCAGATGGGCCTCAACCGCTTTGCGCGCGGCAGGTGGATCGCGCATTTGCAACGCCGCATTGATCGCCCGGTGTTGTTCAAGCAGGGTGTCACGTGTCGTGCGTTGCTTGAACATCATTGTGCGGTTGTAGAAGACACCTTCGCGCAACAACTCGTACATGGATCGCATCATATGCAGCATGATGATGTTATGGCTCGCCTCGATGATGGAAAGATGAAAATCCGCATCAAGATGGGCTTCGTCGGCCGGATTACGCCTTTGGTGGGCGACTTCCATCTTCTCAAAGATCGCATTGACAACCTTAAGGTCGGTATCGCTGGCAAGCCGTGCAGCACGCTCTGCCGCCAACCCCTCCATGTCACGCCGAAAGCTGATATAGTCAAAAACAGCTTCGTCATGGGTAGCAAATAACTTCACCAACGCAGGTGCGAAGGCAGAGCCTAGGACATCGGCTACATAAACACCTGCGCCAGCCTTGGACGTCAGCAGGCCACGCTCTTGTAAGTCTGCTAGCGCTTCACGCAGCGAAGGCCGGGACACATTCATCCGCTCGCTCAACTCGCGCTCGGAGGGCAAACGCTCGCCGGGGCGCAAGATACCACGCAGGATCAACCCTTCGATCTGGCGGAGAACTCCATGAGACAGTTTTTCTTGTTGAATCGGTTCAAAAGGCATCTGGTCAACCTCATTGGATTGGTCAAATGATATGACCAAACCGGGACCTTCACAACAAGAAAGGGGCTGCATTGCTGCAACCCCTTTCCCATGTGACGGATGATCTGCGCTTAGTTTGGCGTGATCACAATTTCGACCCGGCGGTTCATTTGACGACCAGAAGCGTTCAGGTTTGACGCAATCGGGTTGTTCTCGCCTGCACCAATTGACCGGATCCGGTTTGGTGAAACACCACCACCCAAAAGGATGGATGCAACAGCCGCTGCGCGGCGCTCGGACAGGCCTTGGTTAAAGCTGGCCTCGCCTACGTTGTCTGTGTGGCCGATGACGTTCACAGTTGTGTTCGGATATTGGTTCAAAGAATTTGCAACGATCCGCAATTCGTTCTGGGACGCGCCAGAAACGGTTGTGCTGTTTGTCGCGAACAACAGGTCTTGGCTGAGAACAACCACAAGGTTGTTGCCGTTGTTGGACACGCCCACATCGTTGCGCAACGCACGGCGCAGTTCTTCTGCCTGACGGTCAAGCGAGTTTCCGATGCCGCCACCGACACCTGCACCCAATGCGGCACCAATCAGTGCTGCCTGATTGCGCTCGCGGATAGAGCCATCGTTGTTTGTCAGCGCACCAAGTACGGCACCAGCACCAGCACCGATCAAGGCACCTTGCTGTGTGTTCTGCATTTGGTTCGGGCCAGCGGGATCGCATGCGGCAACAAATGTCAGGGATGCTGCGGCGAGGACGAGTGGGAATTTCGTAAAGGTCATGGTCATGGTTCCATTTAATCTGGGTGCGCAAATTGCGCGGTTGATGGGTGTGCTTATGCCCATTTCCGCCATGATATCCAATAACGCTGCAGTCACCAGCAAGGTTTTGCTTACTTTACACCTGTTCTGCATGCGCGTCGGCGCGCGCAGATTCCCATGCCAGCATGGCGCGTTTGACCGGAATGCCCCAATGATATCCACCCAAACCACCGGATTTGCGCAAGGCGCGATGGCACGGGATCAGCCAACTGACCGGGTTTCGCCCGACGGCTGTGCCAACGGCCCGCACCGCTTTTGGGTTTCCAATGGACTGCGCGATTTCTGAATAAGTCGTGACGTGGCCCGACGGGATCGTGAGCAACGCCTCCCAGACTTTCAACTGGAAGGGTGCACCGATCATATGCAGTTGTGTTTCACCAGTCATACCCAATGCCGCCGTAGCCCAGGGGCGTAGAAAACTGGCGTCTTCGACAAAGGTAGCTTTGGGCCAACGTGACTTGAGGTCTGCCATCGCGGGCTCTGGCCCTGATTCAGCGGCAAACGCCAATCCGCAGATGCCACGGTCAGTCCCCATCACAAGGGCTGGGCCAAAATGGCTTTCAAACCATCCCCAGTAAACGGTGAGTTCAGCACCATCGCGGGCGTAATCGCCGGGGCTCATTGCCTCCCAGCGCACAAAAAGGTCATGCAATCGCCCGCTGCCAGACAAGCCGACGGCATGGGCGGTTTCCAAGGTTGTGAACCTGTCGCGCAGAAGGGTCTTGGCGTGCGCCAAAGTTAGGTACTGCTGATAGCGTTTGGGCGACACACCGACCCATGTTGAAAAAAGCCGCTGGAAGTGCGCGGGGCTCATGTTCATGTCGGCGGCGAGGTCGGCCAACGTTTGCGGCTCATCGCCTGCAGCATCAATGGCTTCGATCGCGCGACGCATGACCTGATAGTGATATGTTTCTGTCTGTTCCATGAGTATCAAATTAGGGACATTCCGCAATCAGTGCGACCCGAATATTGCGCATCTGACGCTTGCCCCTTTGGGGGCATCAAGGCATACGGGTCTGCATGGCCAAGCAACTTGATTACCACACGATACGCGCGATTTTTGAACGGTTCCACGCAGCCGAGGCAGAACCCAAGGGCGAGCTTGAGCATGTAAACGTCTATACGCTGGTGGTTGCCGTAGCTCTGTCAGCGCAGGCAACTGATGCTGGCGTGAACAAGGCGACGCGCGAACTGTTCAAGATCGCGGATACTCCGCAGAAGATGCTTGATCTGGGGCTTGAGGGTGTGACCGAGCATATCAAGACGATTGGTCTTTATCGCAACAAGGCCAAGAACGTCATCAAGATGAGCCAGATGCTGGTTGATGACTACGGGGGTGAGGTTCCCAACTCCCGCGCGGCCTTGCAATCATTACCCGGTGTCGGGCGCAAGACCGCTAATGTGGTGCTGAATATGTGGTGGGGGCAGCCGGCACAGGCAGTTGACACGCATATTTTCCGGTTTGGCAATCGCAGTGGTGTTGCCCCCGGCAAGGACGTCGATGCTGTCGAGCGCGCGATCGAAGATCATATTCCCGCTGATTTCCAACTTCATGCGCATCATTGGATGATTTTGCATGGCCGCTACATCTGCGTGGCACGAAAACCTAAATGCGCGGCTTGCTTGATCCGCGATCTGTGTATGTTTGAGGACAAGAACTTATGAAAAAATACCAAGTCGTGGGCATCGGTAATGCGATGGTCGATGTATTGGCGCGGGCCGAAGACGCGTTTCTGGCCGAGGCTGGCGTTGAAAAAGGCATTATGCAGCTGATCGACATGGACCGCGCTGTTGATCTTTATTCCCGGGTGGGTCCTGCGAAAGAAATCAGCGGTGGATCAGCGGCGAACACGATTGCAGGCATCGCGCATCTGGGCGGTAGCACGGCTTATGTTGGTAAGGTAAAAGATGACCAGCTTGGTGCGATCTTTGCCCATGATCTGCGCGCACAAGGTGCAGGTTATGAAACTGCGATGGCACCAAAAACAGAAGAGGCCGAAACAGGTCGCTGCATTGTAATCGTGACACCGGACGGCGAGCGGTCGATGAACACCTATTTGGGTGTGACCGAGTTTCTGTCACCCAGCGATATCGACGAAGCGCAGATGGCTGAAGCTGAATGGATTTACCTCGAAGGGTATCGCTTTGACGGCCCCGATAGCCACGCTGCTTTTGCAAAAGCTGTGGCAGCCTGCAAAGGAGCAGAGGGCCGCGTATCCCTCACGCTCTCTGATCCATTTTGCATCGAACGCCACCGTGATGCGTTCCGCGACATAGTGCGTGATCATGTTGATTTGTTGTTCTGCAATCGGGCTGAAATGGGCTCAATGTATCAAACGGACGATTTCGATGCAGCCCTTGCGCAGGCCGCTACAGAAGTCGCGATTGTCGCCTGCACTGACAGCGAACATGGTGTTCATATCCTGTCAGATGGGCAGCGCTGGCATGTGCCTGCTGTCCCGACTGATATTGTCGACGCGACTGGCGCTGGGGATCTGTTCGCAGGCGCTTTCTTATGGGCGCTGACAAACGGTTATGATCTGCAAACTTGTGCCAAGATGGGCAATGTGGCCGCGTCAGAGGTGATCAGCCACATTGGCGCAAGGCCAGAAGCAGATTTGAAAGCACTGTTTAAGGCGCAAGGACTGCTTTAAGCCAAAGCGCGTCCAGCGCATCAATAGCGTCTTTGTTAAAACGGGTTTCTTCTTTCCAGTATTTGCCTGAAGGGACGTAGTAGCCCAAACGTGTCTCTTCCGCCAAAGCGGCATTGATCGCGTCTTGATCCATCGCATTGGGCGTCACGCGTGCTGTGTCTTGTGGTGTGCTGCGGGGAAAGACAAGCCTGCTCTGATCCAAGGACAAATTGACCATTGCACAGTTTTGCCTTGCTGCCATCGCCATGAGCCGCGCAGATTTGGCCTCCAAAGACCGCAAAGTGACGTCCTCGCGCAGTGGATCGGCAGTGCCTTTGCCATAGAAATGTGTCTTGGCGGCATCAGCGTAGACCATGTCACAGCCTAAGACAGCTATCACGCGTGGTTTGAGCGCTGCCAGCGCCCAATAGCTTGCCGTAAACGCCATAGTTCCGCCAGCGTAAACAAACCCACCCAGCATGTTCTGCAAAGGCACGTAGTCAGCTGCGCGGATCACACGTTGATGAGCGGTCAGATTAACAGGCATGCGCGCCACAGGGAAATCATCAGGATGGATCAAGTCGTCCCAATCCTGCCGCACAGCCCATGCATTATTGATCGCCACGATCCGATCAAAAGGATCGCGGGGCCAGTCCCGGCAATTTAAAACATTCGGACCGCTGCCCAATATCAAAACAACACTCACAGCGCTTGTTTCCCGTCTCATTCAACATGTGAATAGATAGCGCAATCCAATGCCCGGTCGAGAAAGCTTGTCCAATTCTTCTGTTCAAAAATACCTTCGAGGGTAAGACCCTTTTGGGGTCGAGGGGGCAGACAGCCCCCTGGCAACGGTCGTCAACGCAGTGCGGCTACTGGCCCAATTTCGCATGGACCTCATCAAGATCAATTTCGCCAATCGGCATCTTATTAGCGGGATTTTCAAAGTCATATTTGAAGATCCGAAAGTCTTTCTTGTAGATTTCATAGATCAAATGCATCGAAAGATCGTCAAAATAGTCTTCCACGGGATGCAATCGCTTCGGTCCGTGACCTTCGCTTTCATTGAAACGCGGGATACCGGCAAGGTCGACCGGATGCTCTGTTTCAACGGCATCCAAGACGTCCTGCATGCCGTCATTAAAGCTTTCGGTCCAAAATATCTTGTCATAGCGACCGCCATTCACAATGAACGTCGAGATGTGGCCTGACATGGCAGACCAATGAATATCTGGATCCATCGGTTTTCTCCAACGGATAGTGTCACGGGCAAAAAGCAGGAACCGCCTGAAGCTTTCGATCTGGTCGAATTCAAATCCAGTCTCGGGGTCGCCAACATCAATGCCGTATTTCTGAATAAGTAGTGGGACTAGATTGCCGCGATAATAGTTCCCATTGCGCTGGATGCCGCAGATTTTGTCAAAGAACGACGACAGAATACGGGTGTAGGGATTGCGGACGCAGGTAAACGAAAAGCTCTCGTGGTTGGTTACGTTGCTTTGAATGGGTCCCTTACTTTCGTCCAATGCCCATTTATGCAGTCCGGTTTTGGCGTCATGGATGTCACCATCAAAGAACTGCCCATGGTCGGAATAGTACATGATCTGACCGATGGTCGAGCATGCGCATTTTGGAACAACGCGGTACACCATGCTTTCGCTGGTGGTCATCCATGTTCCCGGAAAGCTGGCCACAACAGTGCTCCTCGTACTGGTATGTTCCTTTAAGAGCAAAGAAACACTGTCACTTCAACATCTGTTCGCGTTATGACAGCGTGTAGCAACGATAAGATGCTTGGGATCAATTCACTGAATGGCAAAAGTCGCCTTCATCCTGCTTTGTCATAAGAACCCGGATGCTATAGTACAGCAAGCCGAACAATTGACTGCGGCTGGTGATTACATTGCAATCCACCTCGATGCATCAAGCCGCGACGAAGACTACCGCACATTACAATCAGCACTTGGATCAAACCCCAACGTCGTCTTCTCCAAGCGCCGAGCAAAATGCGGCTGGGGTGAGTGGAGCTTGGTGCAGGCGACACTACATGCACTGGAGGCAGCGTTGGACGCTTTTCCGCGCGCTACGCATTTCTACATGATTTCCGGTGATTGCGCTCCGGTCAAATCTGCGAAGTTTGCGCACCAGATGCTTGATGCGAATGATGTTGATTTTATCGAAAGCCATGATTTCTTTGATAGCAATTGGATCAAAACCGGGTTCCGGGAAGAGCGACTTGTTTACCGACACTTTTTCAATGAGCGCACGCAAAAGCGCAGGTTCTATACGTCGCTGGAGGTTCAGAAACGCCTTGGCATAGAACGCAAAGTACCCAAAGACCTGCAAATCATGATTGGTAGCCAATGGTGGTGTTTGCGTCGCCAAACCGTCGAGGCAGTATTGGAATTCGCCTATGCGCGTCGCGATGTCTTGCGGTTTTTCCGCACGACATGGATCCCTGACGAGACATTTTTTCAAACGCTCGTCCGACATCTGGTGCCATCACGCGAGATTGAAAACCGCACGCTGACGTTTCTGCTGTTTTCCGACTACGGGATGCCAGTCAATTTCTATAATGATCATTTTGATCTGTTGCTGGGCCAAGATGCTATTTTTGCACGCAAAATCAGTACAGAGGCGGTTGAGCTGCGCGCGCGGCTGGGTCAGCTATATGCGAGTGATCGTACCGACTTCGTGATTTCGGATGAAGGTCGCAACCTCTTTTCATTCCTGACCGGTCGCGGTCGGATCGGCCGTCGTTTTGCCCCAAGGTTTTGGGAAAGTGAAACAACGTTGGGGCGAAGCCGTGAGTTGCTGATCATTGCTTGTAAGAAGTGGCATGTGGCGAAACGTTTGGTGGCCGCAATCAGTCACCATACGAATACACCCGCAATCGAATACCTGTTTAACGAAGAAGACACGCCGCTTCCTGATTTGGGCGGCATTGAAACCAGTCTGGCAAAACGTGGCCGCCATCGCAGGGCGTTGATGCGCATGCTCCTTGATCATTATGACAGCGACCGGCTTGTGATTTGTCTTGATACGTCCAGCCTCGACTTGATGGCGGATTTCTACACTGATCGTGCAACTGTGCGACTGCTCGAAATCGAATGCAGTTTTGACGAGGACTACCTTGTCGGACATGCCAAACGTGTCGGGCTTGCAGGGGCACAAACCAGCCGCGAAACGATATCCCGCCTGCTACCTACCATCCGTCATGACATGGTCTACGAGCGTGATGCGATCCGGGATGCAAACTTTGCCAATGCGACGCGCATCCGTGAAACAGCAAGTGACGATGAAAATGCTGCCGCACTTGGTCAATTCTTAAGTGTCTCGCCCCAAGTTGCGAAAACCCTGGCTGAAACCCCCTATCTTTTTGCTGATTGAGGACCCTCCATGACCTTTGACTATGACGACCAAAACATCTTTGCCAAAATTTTGCGCGGTGAAATCCCCAATAAAACGGTCTTTGAAAATGACCATGCGCTGGCTTTCGAAGATATCGCTCCCCAAGCCCCCGTGCATGTGCTGGTGATCCCAAAGGGACCTTACATGAGCCTCGATCACTTTGCGCGCGATGCCACAGCAGAGGAGCATTCAGGCTTCATGCGTGCAATTGCCGAAGTTTGCCGTATCACGGGCGTGGATGAAGGGTTTCGCGGGATCTCAAATACGCGGGTGCACGGCATTCAGGACGTGCCGCATTACCACATGCATATTCTGGGCGGTCGTCAGTTGGGTCGCATGCTGTCTGACTAGTCAGGCTTGTGGCGAACGTGACGATGTAAGGGACAAGAACACGTCTTCGAGATCAGCCTCTTGGGTTGTCACGTCTTTGATAACGATCCCCGCGTCGCGCACCAGCGACAGGATTTGGTCGGCAGGTGTCACACCACTTTGGTAGGTAAAGGTAAGCGTGCCATCTGTGCGTTTCTGACCGCTGATCGTATCAGGCAGCGCAGGAAGATCGGCCATTGTTTCTGGTGTGATCACAAGTGTTTTGCTGTCGAGCCTGCCAAGCAGATTTGCAGTGCTGTCGCGAATGATCACCTCGCCGTGGTTGATGATCGCAATATCGTCGCACATCTCTTCGGCTTCTTCGAGGTAGTGCGTGGTGAGAATAATCGTCATGCCGTCGTTGTTGAGCTTGCGCACGTTCTGCCAAAGCATATTGCGCAATTCGATGTCCACGCCCGCGGTGGGTTCATCCAGAACGAGAATTTGTGGGGAATGTACCAAGGCCTTGCCCAGTAGCATGCGCCGCCGCATCCCGCCCGAAAGCGAGCGCGCGTAAGCGTTTGCTTTGTCGGTCAATCCGATCAGCTCAAGGATTTCCGCAGTCTTGCGTTGTGATTTGGGAACACCGTAGAGCCCGGCTTGCACATCCAGCGACCCAGCGGGCGTGAAGAAAGGATCAAGATGTGGTTCTTGCGGCATGATGCCAATGGCCGCACGCGATTGCCTTGGGTTCTTGTCTTGGTCGAAACCCCATATTTTCACCGTTCCCGCCGATTTGATGACCAAACCTGCAAGGATATTGATCAAGGTCGATTTGCCTGCCCCGTTCGGCCCTAGCAGCCCAAAAATCGAACCGCGTGGAATATTCAGATCAATGCCTTTCAGCGCGTCTTTGGCTTGGGATCGGCCTGTGGCGGCATAGGTCTTTGTCAGGCCCTGAATTTCTATCGCATTGTCTGTCATGCCGTCTTTCCCATTGCCCGCGCCTGCGGTATATCAGCCTCACCTAATGCGGGCAGCGTCCCGCGGCAACCAGATGAGATCGATCATGTCCACACCTGCACCCGAGACGAAGATTGTTCATGATTGGCGCGTGGCCTGTGACGGCGGCGAAGGCGCGCTGGGTCATCCGCGCGTATGGCTGCAAATACCGCAGGAGCAGGGTTGGATCGAATGCCCCTATTGCGACGCAAAGTTGGTCCATAAGGAATTTGAAGGCAAAGTCTGAAGCTTCCGCAAGGGTTTGAGTGCGGCAATGCGCGTTTTTCTGTTGGTTGTCCTATTAACTCATCGGGATAGGCCCGCTCATGCAAGGTAGGCTTGCGCTGACGTCCCCTTCGGGTGTCAGGAAATCAAGAACATTCTGACCAGACCAAACCTGAACGGGTTGCCCTGCCGTATCGCTTCCGCTGCCAATGACCGTACCGGTTTCATTGTCTTGTGTGTGGTAGATCACGCCTATGTCGATCCCGTTTTCGCAACTCATCCGGCCCATGCCTGCACCAAATGGGCCATCAGCCGTCCAAGTGCCTGCGCAACTGACGCCATTTGAAATCATACCTTCGACGGGGCCTTCGTCCCAACCGCGTGCCTCACCATCAAAATGCAGCCCTTGGTCGCCGATGCATGCCAGAACGCGCACGCAATTGGATTGGCTATAGGGTACATTCTCACAGGTTTCTGCGCCAACAGGTGTTGCAAGGCAGATGGTCACTAGAAGGATGGATCGGATCATGGCAAAACCTATGTAAGCAATGTGGGGATGACTTTAGATGGAAACGAAATTCGGCAAAGGCTGTCACCTGCATCTGATTGATGGCTCGGCGTTCATCTTTCGCGCTTATCATGCGCTTCCGCCACTAACGCGCAAGTCAGATGGCCTGCCTGTCGGTGCGGTGAGCGGATTTGTGAACATGCTGCAGCGGTATGTCGAAGGGAACAATGGGGCAGACGCTGCAACCCATGTGGCCGTGATCTTTGACAAGGGCAGCCATACGTTTCGCAACGACATGTACGACCTTTACAAAGCCAACCGCGAAGCGATGCCAGAGGATCTACGCCCACAAATTCCGCTGACACGCACGGCGACAAAGGCGTTCAACATCGCCTGTGAAGAGGTCGAGGGATTCGAGGCTGACGATATTATCGCCACCCTTGCCCATAAGGGCCGTGATGCGGGTGGCCGCGTCACGATTGTGTCATCTGATAAGGACTTGATGCAGTTGGTCGGTGACGGGGTGGATATGCTCGATCCTATGAAAAACAAGCGTATTGACCGTGATGGCGTTATTGAGAAATTTGGTGTGGGACCAGAGCGCGTGGTGGACGTGCAGGCCTTGGCCGGTGACAGCGTTGACAACGTCCCAGGTGCGCCGGGGATCGGGATCAAAACCGCAGCCCTTTTGATCAATGAGTACGGTGATTTAGAAAGCCTGCTGGACCGCGCAAGCGAGATTAAGCAGCCAAAGCGCCGTGAAACCCTGATTGATAATCGCGCGCAAATTGAGCTGTCCAAGATGCTTGTGCAGTTGGACTGTGGGATGTCGCTCGACTTTGGTCTTGACGATCTTGAAGTGCGCGACCCTGATCCTGAGGTTCTGTTGGCATTCCTTGCGGAAATGGAATTCCGCACTGTGACCAAGCGAATCGCTGATAAATTGGGTGTCGAGGCACCCGTGGTCGAGGTCGCGGCACCGGCTGCTACGGATGTCGCAGCACCAGAGGTCGTTGGCTTTGATCCTGACGCTTATGAATGTGTGGGTGACGCCGCCGCCTTGCAGGTGTGGATCGACCGGATCTGGGAACGCGGCCGTGTGGCCGTTGATACCGAAACAACTGGTCTGAACGACATGACTGCTGATTTGGTTGGCATTTCGCTTTGTGTTGAAGCGGGGCAGGCTTGTTATATTCCGCTGACCCACAAATCGGCCGCGTCCGATGATTTGTTCGGTTCTGATGATCTAGCCGACGGGCAAATGGATTTCGCGGAATGTCTGGCCATGCTTAAACCAGTTTTGGAGGACCCTGCGGTCATCAAAATCGGGCAGAACATGAAGTACGATACCAAGATTTTCGCACGTCTGGACATCAACGTAGACCCGATAGATGACACGATGCTGATGTCTTACGCAATGAACGCAGGCAAGCATAACCACGGTATGGATACGCTTTCTGATCGGTATTTGGGGCATACGCCTATTCCGATTAAGCCATTGTTGGGCAGCGGGAAATCAGCGATCACGTTTGACCGCGTCCCTGTGGACGAGGCGGTGAAATACGCCGCTGAGGATGCTGATATCACCTTGCGCTTGTGGCAGCAGTTCAAACCGCAATTGCACATGAACAAGGTCACAACTGTCTATGAAACGATGGAACGGCCCTTGGTGCCGGTGTTGGCGCAGATGGAACGGAACGGCATTAAGGTCGACCGTGACACGCTGAGCCGGATGTCGAATGCTTTTGCCCAAAAGATGGCTGGGCTAGAGGCGGAAATTCAGGAAATGGCAGGGCGTCCGTTCAACGTAGGCTCGCCCAAGCAATTGGGTGGAATCCTGTTTGATGAAATGTCATTACCCGGTGGCAAGAAGGGCAAGACGGGGGCCTATGCGACCGGCGCGGATATCCTCGAAGACCTTGCCACAGAACATGAATTGCCAGCGCGCGTATTGGATTGGCGGCAGCTGTCCAAGCTGAAATCGACTTATACGGACGCCCTGCAGGAGCATATCAACCCCGATACGGGGCGTGTTCATACGTCTTATTCGATCGCGGGGGCGAACACGGGGCGTTTGGCATCGACCGATCCGAATTTGCAAAATATTCCGGTGCGATCTGACGAAGGGCGGCGCATTCGCGAAGCCTTCATTGCCGAAGAGGGCAAGGTGATTGTCAGCCTCGATTACTCCCAGATTGAGTTACGTATTCTAGCGCACGTCGCGGGAATTGATGCGCTGAAACAGGCGTTCCTTGATGGCATAGACATTCACGCGATGACCGCGTCCGAGATGTTTGATGTGCCTTTGGATGAAATGACACCAGATGTGCGCCGTCAGGCCAAAGCGATTAACTTTGGTGTGATTTACGGCATCTCCGGTTTTGGATTGGCGCGAAATCTGCGTATTCCACGGGGCGAGGCGCAGGGGTTCATTGATCGCTATTTCGAACGGTTCCCGGGCATCAGAACATACATGGATGATACTGTCGCATTCGCCAAAGAGCATGGCTATGTGCAGACGCTATTTGGTCGCAAGATCAACACACCCGAGATTGGGGCCAAGGGCCCGCAAGCGGGCTTTGCCAAACGCGCGGCAATCAACGCACCGATCCAAGGGACGGCGGCTGACGTGATCCGGCGCGCAATGATCAGAATGCCTGCGGCGATTGAGGGCATTCCCGCCAAAATGTTATTGCAAGTGCACGATGAACTGATCTTCGAGGTCGAAAAAAATGCTGTTGATGATCTGATCACAGCGGCGCGTGATGTGATGGAAAACGCGAGCGACCCTGCGGTGAAGCTGGACGTCAAGTTGGCAGTAGATGCAGGGCAGGGTGCAAACTGGGCCGAGGCGCATTGATGATGATTGGGTAACACTGGATAGTGACCGCTATGCGGGACCTTGTTGACGTTCGGTGTTCAACGTTTCTACTGAACGAACTCGACTTCAAAGTCTGTTACGATATCACTTTGGCTCAATATACGGTCGCTCACGAAACTGACCATCCAAGTTCTTTTTGAAGTGCGCCTTGGCCCGGGCATTGTAACACCCATAGTGTCAAACCAAGTTTCACGATGGACGAAAGACCAACTGCAAACTGTATCGCTACAAACAGCACCGTCGTCTTCTAAGGTTGTAATTGCCTGTCGTTTTTCTTGACCATTTACTTGAAGGAAAACCGCGTCTCTCAAGATCAATTCAGGTGTGCCTCTTTCCTCAGTCGAGAGCAAACCGGGTGCATCAAGATTAGCCATCTGGCGGCCAACGTCTGTCCCAAGAATTCCCGATGTG
The DNA here is from genome assembly GCA_947488605.1 of uncultured Paracoccaceae bacterium. GTDB lineage: Bacteria > Pseudomonadota > Alphaproteobacteria > Rhodobacterales > Rhodobacteraceae > Yoonia. The sequence goes on from CANKZJ010000005.1 coordinate 340,018, forward strand.
TCTGAACAAGCAGAAAGCAAAGCTCCTGCAAAAATCGCAAAAATCGCTTTGGTTTGCACGGCTAGCCTTTGACTAAATGGTAGGTGGGTCATCGCTTGATACAAGATTGTTTCCAGTATCGCCAGTTTGACAGCTTTACGCGGTAAGTAATGGGATGTACCGGCTGCTTCACCCAGCAGGTTAGGCTTGGCCTATACTGCAAATAGGAGAAGTAGCATGGCGAA
>CANKZJ010000006.1 GCA_947488605.1 uncultured Paracoccaceae bacterium
CAGGCTTTGCTACCGTCGGCGCTTTTGGTGACACTTCTGCTTTGCAAATCGGGGGACATTTCTACTTGGTTGCAACATAGATAGAATCCGATACAGCAGCCTTTCGGCACATAATCAAACGCTTAGACGCTTCTTTTCACCATCCCTCGCCGCGGCATCTGCTGCATCCGCCAATAATTGTGCCTTTAGGCCGTCTAAACCCGTCGGTGTCACAGGTTTGCCTTGTTCAAGTGCTTCAACAAAATGCACCATTTCTGCGCGGTACGCAGCGGCATAACGTTCGAGGAAGAATGGCTGCGTCGGTGACTTGCACATGCCACTTGCATTTGACAACTCGACCGTAGTTTCGAGCATGTTGTCCGCACGTAGCATTCCGGTGCTGCCGTGCACTTCGATACGCTGGTCATACCCGTATGTGGCACGCCGCGAGTTTGAAATCTGGCATAACTTGCCGCTCGCCGTCTTTAGCGTCACGACGGCCGTATCCAGATCACCCGCCTCGCCTATTGCCTTATCAACAAGACATGATCCCGCTGCAGTGAGTTCCGCAGGCTCTTCACCCAATAGAAACCGCGCCATATCAAGATCATGGATCATCATATCGCGAAAGATCCCGCCTGAGGTTTTGATATAACCGATTGGCGGTGGCGACGGGTCACGCGATAGGATCGTTACAAGTTCAACGTTTCCAATGACTTGGTCCGCGATTTGTCGTTGAAGATGCGCAAAATTTGGATCAAATCGCCGGTTGAACGCTGTCATGAATGGCACGCCTGCTTTCTCGACCGCAGCAAGGCAATCGTGAATACGCGCGACCGAAAGATCGATGGGCTTTTCGCAAAATATGGCCTTGCCAGCCGCCGCTGCCGCATGGATCAGGTCATAGTGTGTTGTTGTCGGCGTGCCGATGATCACGGCATCGATGCCCGGATCATTGATCAGAGCATCCGCATCCATGACTTTCGCGCCTGTGCTTGCCGCCAGTGCTTGCGCCGCAGCAGGCATTGCGTCCGCCACAGCGGCAGCGCAGGCGTTCGTCATGCCGCGCAGCGTGGCGCCATGCACTTGGCCGATGCGTCCACAACCCAAAATACCAATGTTAATCAATGCCCTAGCCTTTCAGGTTGCGCAGCACTGTGCGGGCCGCAGCCATCACAGGATCATGTGTTTCTTTCAGGATGCTAACCCGGTCAAACCTGTCAGGATCACTATTTACCGCCGCGCGCATCGCAGCACCAAAGGCCATGCGCAGCTCTGTTCCGATATTGAATTTGCAGATATTCGTGTTCTTTGCCAGATGGTTACGTTGTGCAGTTGGCACGCCTGACCCACCATGAATGACCAAAGGTACAGACGTGGCTGCCTGAATGGCCGCAATGCGCGGCTCGTCCAACCCGCCCTCTTTGTCCTGCTGCAAATGGACGTTCCCCACAGAGATTGCCATCGCATCCACACCGGTTTCCAAAGCGAATTGCGCGGCTTCCGCTGGATCTGTACCGGCGGAATCCTCACCACCAGAATACCCCACAAACCCGATTTCGCCCTCGCAGGAAATACCCGAATTATGCGCCATTTCAGCTATTTGCAGAGTTTCCTTGATGTTATCGGATAGCGGCTTGCGTGACCCATCAAACATCAATGAGGTAAAGCCCGAGTCCAGCGCCTCGGAGCATTCGTCATAGGTATAGCCATGATCCAAATGTGCCACGACTGGCACGGATGCCTGTTCTGCCAAATGCCGAAACATTTTGCCTAGAACCGGCAACGGCGTATGCGCACGGCACCCCGGCCCTGCTTGTAAGATCACCGCACAGTTTTCAGCCTCCGCTGCCGCCACATAGGCACGCATATCTTCCCAGCCCAAGCAAACCAAACCACCAACGGCGTAGCCACCCTGCAATGCGGGCTGCAACACGTCTTTTAACGTCACAAGTGTCATTTGAATTTGGCAATCATGTCTTTGATGCCCGGGATCGTCTCAATCTGGTAGGCATGTGACGGCTGAAAATACTGGATCAGGCTGCGCTGGGACAAACCACCCAGAATGGTGAAATAGTACATCTGATAGCCCGGCAGAACGGCACAAGGATGATACCCGCTATCGAGGCAAATCGTGGACCCATCCACAATGTGATACGCATCGCCCGCTTTGCCATCCTCGCGCTGCAACATCTGCACACCAGATCCATGATTGGGCTTGAACCGGAAATTATACGTCTCGTCATGGCGCGTTTCCAGCGGCAGACGGTCAGTATCGTGCTTGTGTGATGGAAAACCAGACCAACCACCCTCACCCACTGTAAACAGCTCAGACACCAGCAAACGACCGACTTTATCGTGGTATTTCGTGCCTAAGATATGCTTGATCTTGCGATGCGTCTTTGTGTCGTCCGACCCGTATTGTACCAAATCCAATTCATCCGCGCGAACTGCAAATGCATCCAGCACCTTGTCGTAACGCGCGCCGCAAACAAACACTTCGGCCTCATCCGAGGTGCAGACCATTGTGGCTTTCGCACCGACCGGCACATAGACACCCTCTGGCTCGCCATCCCAAACGTCTTCGACGCGCTGGCCAATACCGTCCGCTTTGAACCCCTCAATCTCAATATCGACTGTCCCGGTGGCCGGGGCGATGCAGGTTTCATACCCCGGCACGGCATATTCAAACGCCTGCCCCTTTTTCAGTTTAACGATGTTGAAGTAGTTCAGCGGAACGGTCGGGTCATCCACATCCACAATCGGTTTATTTTGGTTATCAAATGGAGCGATATGCATGTGTTTTTCCTTATTCAGCGCTTGTCGGGCCGGGATGATCGGCCATAAATTTCGTCAGTGTTGGCGTGTCGGCCATCGCAGGTGCGCAGCCGGGACGTGAAACGGTGATGGATGCACAGGCAGAGCCGCGCAGGATCGCGTCATGCAAGCTTTGGCCTTCGGCCAGCCCGGTCACCATACCCGCCATAAAGCTATCCCCTGCCCCTGTGGGTTTCAGCGCTTCAACAGGCCAGATACCCGTATGAATTTCTGCGCCATCCGCAAAGGTCACAGCCCCCTTCTCGCCCATCTTATAAACGACAATAGTGGCCGTGTCTTCGGCGAGTGCTTTTGCTTTGGCGAGACCCTTGTCGATGCCGCCTGCCATAAAGCCGAACTCTTCGTCATTACCGACGATCATGTCTGACTGCGCCGCAGCCCGGCTGAGAACATCTGCCGCAACGTCCGGCGAAGGCCACGAATACGGGCGGTAATCCACATCAAAGATAATCGGCAGACCTGCGGCCTTGGCCCGGTCAAACGCATCAAACGTGGCGGTGCGCGAAGGTTCCGCAGCAAACACAGTGCCAGCAGTGATCAAGGCACCAAACCTGCCGTAGTCCACAGCCGCCACATTGCCTGCATCCATCTGAAAATCAGCAGCAGCATTGCGGTAAATAACGTTGCGATGCCCCGCGACGCGGCTTTCATAAAACGCCAGCGAATTGCGGTATTCACCGCCCACGGGTGTGACGTATTCTGTCCCCACACCGTAGCGCTTCAGCTGCCCGATACAGTAGCTGCCAATGCTGTCATCAGACACGCGGGTCACCAATGACGCTTGCCCGCCCAGCTTACAAATTCCCGCAGCGATATTGGCAGACGATCCACCGAGCCCCACGGTCACAGTCTCTGCGTCCTCGGTCGCCACACCAGGATCAGTATAAAGATCAATCCCCGCGCGCCCGACGACAACAAAGGTGTTGGCTTTAATTCCGTCTCGTAACTTGCTCATTTGCGGCCAATCGTATTTTGGGCTTCGGCCTCGTCAAACGCCTGCGGGTGCGGATATTTCAGCCCCATCAACTGACGTAAATCATCAGAGGCCGTATCAAAGAACCCATCTGGCAATGCGGCATGCATCTCCTCGATCGGGGTCAACCATTTCGGGGCATAGTTGATCAAAACCGCACTGCGGTCGATCTGTGATGTATTGGGCATCGCACAATGCCACGCGGCGCCAAAGAACAAAGCGACGTCACCGGGCGCACCTAGCATTCGCTCACATTTGCCATAGAAATCATCGGCTTCCGTGGGGTAGCGCAATTCTTTCTGCGATCCAGGCATATAAGCAGTGGCACCTGTTTCTTCGGTAAACGGGTCCAGCAATATCGACACCTGCGCATTCATCGGAAATGACGCGTTCAACCCGATGGGATGCGTCTCGGCGTTATACATATCCCAATATGGGTAATCGACATGCGGCTCCTGACCCGGCCCACCGGGAAGAATGCGGTTCGCAGCAATAGAACCCATAATGAACTCGGTTCCCAAAAACTTGCGCAGGACTTTCATAATGACCGGATGGGCAGCCATATCTGAAAAAACCGCACCTTTCGCCAGCAGGTTCCACACGCGGCGTTGCAAGTGCAACGCGCCCTCTTCTTCAGCCTGCCCTTGAAAATGGGTGACAGTATCCGCTTCAGCCGAATGATGGTGAATGATCTGGCGTGCCTCGGCAATCTGCGCGTCCGAGAACAACCCAGACAACAGCACAGCCCCTTTGCCATGCATCAATTCATGCGCGATTTTGTCAGGATCAACTGTGTCAGGCGTAAACCTAAGCATCAGACGCCCTTCCGCTGTTTGTCACGGCTGCTTTCCCAATCAACATGCGCATCACGCACCTTGTCCGATGACGTGATATGCGGTGTGCCGACTTCCCACCAAGCGTGACCTTCTGTCGTCCAACCCTCATAGGGGTCAACTTTCATGCAAATGACGTAAGTATTGGTGGCATCCTTGGCGCGCCCGAAAGCGGCCTCAAGCTCGGTCGGAGAGCTGACCGTTTCCGCGTCTGCACCCATCGACTTTGCGTGCGCCTCAAAATCCACACTGACCTTGCGAGTGGCGGTCGGTGTATCGGCAATCAGGTTGTTAAAGCTTTCATTGCCAGTGTTGTTCTGCAGCTTGTTGATGACGGCAAAACCGCCGTTATCCAACACCAGAACAATCAACTTTTTTTCCGTCAAAACAGAAGAGTATATGTCAGAGTTCATCAGCATATATGATCCATCACCAGTAAAGACGATTGTATCCTGTTCAGGTTCCATCTGCGCTTGTGCGATGCGCGCACCCCAGCCACCGGCGATCTCGTATCCCATGCAGGAAAATCCAAACTCAACATCCACCGTGCCGATATCCAGCGTTTTCCAGTTCGCAGTGACTTCCGCAGGTAACCCACCCGCGGCCGCCACGATGCGATCACGCGGATCGCACAAGCGATTCACTTCGCCAATGGCCTGGGCATAAGACGCAGGTCCGTTGCCAACGCGCGTATTTTCGGCGACGTAGTCGTCCCACTTGGCCCGCTCATCCCGAGCCTTTGCTGTCCAGCTTTCCGGTGCTTGATGGCCTGCCAGATCGGCGGTCAGCGCCACCAGCCCCAACCGCGCATCGCCTACAACCGTTGTCGACAAATGCTTTGCCGCGTCATGGCGCGCGGCATTCAAGCCAATGATTTTGGCATCATGCGCAAAGGCGGTCCAAGATCCTGTCGTAAAGTCCTGCAAACGCGTGCCAACGGCCAAAATAACGTCAGATTCTTGCGCAATTGTATTGGCCGAATCCGATCCTGTCACACCAATCGGCCCGATATTCAGCGGATGGTCATGCACCATATTCGCACGTCCTGCGATGGTCTCAACCACTGGAATACCTGTCGCCTCGGCAAAGGCAGTCAGCTCAGCAACTGCCCCAGAATACTGCACGCCACCGCCCGCAATAATCATTGGGCGCTTGGCGTCTTTAAGCAGTTCCACGGCTTGTGCAATCTCGTACTCATCGGGCGCTTGACGGCGCACGCGGTGCACACGCTTTTCAAAGAAGCTGACAGGGTAATCAAACGTCCACCCCTGCACGTCCTGCGGCAAACCGATAAAAGCCGGACCACAATCAGCAGGGTCCAGCATTGTCGCCAAGGCGGCAGGCAATGACTGCAAAATCTGCGCGGGATGCGTAATACGGTCCCAATAGCGACTAACGGCTTTAAACGCATCATTCACGCCAAAGGTCGGGTTTCCAAAATGCTCCAACTGCTGCAAAACTGGATCAGGCAGACGGGTCAAAAACGCATCACCACACAGCATCAACATCGGCAACCGGTTCGCATGCGCCAAAGCCGCCGCCGTCAAAAGGTTCGCCGTTCCGGGACCCGCAGAGGCAGTGCACAGCATAAAGCGCTGGCGCTTATGGGCTTTGGCGTAGGCTGCTGCTGCAAACCCCATGCCCTGCTCATTCTGGCCGCGATAAAGTGGCAGCTCGGCACGGTGCGCGTAAAGCGCCTCCCCCAGACACGTCACATTGCCATGCCCAAAGATACCAAAGCCACCGCCACACACCCGGGTTTCAACCCCGTTGGCGACAATCCATTGATTGGACAGATAACGAATAATCGCCTGCGCTGTTGTCAGCGTCACGGTTTGCGTGGCTTGACCCATTATAATTCCCCCCGGCAAGACGCACGAATTGTGCATTGGTCACGATTGGTTATTGACCTGCGACCTAAAAGAACGATACCAAAATTGCAACCGGTTGCAACTGGTTTTTGGGAGGAGCCCGCATGACACAGATTGGCATCGGTATTGTAGGTGGCGGGTACATGGGCAAAGCGCATGCCGTCGCCCATTCCGCAGTTGGGGCGATCTTCGACACGCACCTGCGCCCGCGATTGGAAATGGTCTGCGCCACGAACCCTTCCTCTGCTGAAACCTACCGCAAAGCATACGGTTTTGCGCGCGCAACATCCAATTGGCGTGACCTTGTGAACGACGCCAAGGTCGAGGCCGTTGTCATCGCCTCACCCCAATCCACTCACCGTGAAATAGCTGAGGCCGCGTTTGCGCGGAACAAACCTGTCTTCTGCGAAAAACCCTTGGGCGTCGATGTCGACGACAGCCGTGCGATGGTCGCAGCGGCAGAAGCGTCCGGTCAAATCAACATGTCCGGCTTTAATTATATCCGCACACCAGCCTCGCAATTCGTCAAACAAATGCTGGATGGTGGCGAAATCGGTGAGGTTACCGGATTTCGCGGCGAACACACCGAAGATTTCATGGCCGACCCATCTGAACCCGCCACGTGGCGCAGCCACGGCCAAGCCAACGGCTGCATGGGTGATCTGGCCCCGCATCCGATTAACTGTGCGCTACGCCTGATGGGTCCAATGACCGAACTGATTGCCGAAGTCGAAACTGTGATCTCTGAACGCCCCGGTGGCACCGTGACCAATGACGATCATGCACAGATCATGTGCCGCTTTGCCTCGGGTGTGTTGGGCAATATCTATGTCAGCCGCGTCGCGACGGGGCGCAAGATGGGCTACAAATACGAGATCACCGGCACCAAAGGGGCGATCTATTTCGATGGTGAAGATCAGAACGCCGTGCACCTTTACAAAATCGCTGGGCCAACCGCGCAGCGCGGCTTCACCAAAATTCTGACAGGTCCCGAACACCCTGATTACAAACCATTCTGCCTTGGGCCCGGTCACGGGACAGGCTATCAGGATCAGATCATTATCGAAGCCAAGGATTTCCTGACAGCTATCCACACCGGCCAGAACATTTGGCCCACCTTCCGCGACGGGATGGAGGTCAACCAGATTGTCGCCGCCTGTCACGCCTCATCCACTGCGCGCAGTTGGCGCAATATCTCTGACTTTTAAAGAAAGCACTTCCATGACGATCAAAATCGGTAACGCGCCTTGTTCATGGGGCATCGAATTCGCATCCGACCCCGCCTACCCTACGTGGCAATCGGTCCTCAGCCAATGCGCTGGTGCGGGCTATAAAGGCATCGAATTAGGCCCCATCGGCTATATGCCCGAAGACCCCGTGATCCTAAAAGATGAGCTCGCGAAGAACGACCTCAGCATCATCGGCGGCGTTGTCTTTCGCCCGTTCCATGATGCCGCGAAATGGGACGAGGTCGTGGATGCGTCCAAACGTACATGCGAGGCGTTGGTCGCGCATGGTGCGCAGCACCTTGTGTTGATCGACAGTATCTCGCCGCGCCGCGCGCCTACAGCTGGCCGTGCCGATGAAGCCGAGCAAATGGACACCGCAGAATGGACCGCCTTCCGCGACCGGATCGCAACTATCGCGAAAATGGGAACCGAGGAATACGGTCTGACCGTAGGCATGCACGCCCATGCCGCAGGTTTCATTGACTTTGAGCCAGAGTTGGAGCGGCTTTTGGACGAAGTCGATGAAAGCATCCTGAAAATCTGCTTTGACACCGGCCACCATTCTTACGCGGGCTACGATCCAGTGGCGTTCATGAAACGCCACATCGACCGCATCAGCTACATGCACTTCAAAGATATCGACCCTGTCGTGAAAGCAGACGTCGTTGCCAAGCGCACCGATTTTTACAAAGCATGTGGTCAAGGCATATTCTGTAACTTGGGCCAAGGTGACGTCGATTTTCCAGCCGTTCGCCAGGTGCTACTGGACGCGGGCTTTGAAGGCTGGTGCACTGTCGAACAAGATTGCGACCCATCCATGCCCGGCACCCCGCTAGAGGACGCCGAAAGCAACCGTAAGTACCTTGAATCAATCGGCTTCTAAGCCCTTCCATCGAAAGACTATTACCATGACAAAACTCAAATGGGGCATGATTGGTGGCGGCGAAGGCAGCCAAATTGGACCTGCACACAGGCTCGGTGCAGGCCTCGATAGCTTGTTTGAATTCAGCGCAGGCGCGTTGGATCATCGGCCAGAGTATGGCATCGATTATGGCCAGCGACTGGGTCTGGGCGACCGTGCCTATGGCGGCTGGGAAGACATGCTCGAAGCCGAGAAGAAACGCGACGACCGCGTTGATCTGGTCACGGTCGCGACACCCAATTCTACGCACTTTGCGATCACCAAGGCGTTCCTTGAAAACGGCTTTCACGTGCTGTGTGAAAAGCCCATGACGATGACCGTCGAGGAAGGCGAACAGATCGTAGAGATTGCGAAGAAAACCGGCAATATCTGTGCTGTGAACTACGGCTATTCCGGCTATTCCTTGGTGCGCCATATGAAGGCGATGATTGCCCGCGGTGACATCGGCAATGTCCGTTTGGTTAATGCCGAATTCGCGCACGGTCACCACGCAGATGCGACCGACGCTGATAACCCCCGCGTCCGCTGGCGCTATGATCCCGCGCAGGCTGGCGTGTCCGCCCAATTCGCGGATTGCGGTATCCACGCGATGCACATGGCAAGCTTTGTCACGGGTCAGGAAGTCACGAAATTATCAGCAGATACAGTGTCTTGCATTGATGTGCGCACGCTTGAAGACGACGCGATGGTCAACTTCCGCATGGACGGTGGTGCCGTTGGGCGGCTTTGGACAAGTTCCGTCGCGATTGGGCGCCAGCACGGTTTGGGCATTCAGGTGTTTGGTGAAACAGGTGGTTTGCGCTGGTCGCAAGAGCACCCAAACCAGCTTTACTACATGCCACTTGGCGAGCGCTTGCAAATCATTGAACGCGGCGAGGCGAACCTTTCCCCCGAGGCCGACCGGACGACCCGAGTCACCATTGGTCATGCTGAGGGGATGCCGCTGGCATTTGCGAATATCTATACCGATCTAGCTGAGGCGATAAACGCGCGCAAAGAAGGTCGAAAAATGGACCCGGCAGCTAACCTCTATCCGCGTGCCGAAGATGGTTTGCGGTCGATGGCAGCGGTTTATGCTGTGGCCGCATCTGGCAAAGCCGAAGGCAAATGGCTGGACGCGCGTCCCCCGATGTTCAGGTAGGCAACGGCCGTAAGGTGCCACGCTCTACAATTGTACACGCGAACAGCCGCGCCTCCGGGTAGCGGCTGTCGTCTTTGAGGGATGCTTCGATCAGTTCAATCGACGACGCGATGATTTGTTTGATCGGATTGCGGATCGTGGTCAGGTTGATATTGGCCCAACCTGCCATTTCCATATCATTTAAACCAATGATACCAATATCTTGCGGGACACTCAGGCCCGCATCCTTGATCGCTGACAGCACGCCGATTGACAGCACATCATCACCGCAAAAATATGCCTCTGCGGGGGCCGATTGCAGCAGGCGCTGCATCTCTTCGCGGCCCGCATCAAATGAATAGTTGCTGGCGTAGCTAACGGTCATATCAGCACCCGACGCATTCATCACCTCGGCAAACCCAGCAAACCGGTCCTGCGTCGAGGTCGCAGATTTCGGACCACCAAGGAAAGCGACGCGCCTATATCCGCGATCAATCAGCGTTTGGGCCGCCATGCGGCCTGCCTCAATATTATCAATGCCAAGCACGTTAACCTTAGGGCTGGGCGATTGCCTGCCGAACGAATGGACAACCGGAACCCCCGCGTCCTTGAACCCTTCTGCAAAGGTCGCAGGCAAGGTCGATGACGCAACGATCACGCCGTCTACGGAATACGCGCGTAACATGCGAATGGAGTTTTCAGGGTTCACTTCATCCGTCAAGTTCACGAGCAAGGGGCGCAGTCCACGTGCCTGCAAGCCCTTGGTAAAGAGGTCAAAAACTTCCAGGAAAATCGGGTTGTGAAAGTTGTTGGAGACCAACCCAATCAGCTTGGTCCGCCCGGTGGTCAATGACGACGCTAAGGCATTGGGGCTATAGCCCAAGGCATCTGCTGCCTTTTCCACTTTGGCGCGGGTTTTCTCAGAAACCGACGCACCTTCGGTATACGTGCGCGACACCGCAGAGCGAGAAACACCCGCACGTTCCGCAACCTCTTTGAGCGTCACTGCCACGCTATTTGCCTCCTTTGGCGTCCTCTTCTGCTTGCGCGGCCACGGCCTCCCAGTCGGCATTCTTGAACCGCCATGCAGCGATGCCGCCAAGGCCCATAAAGATCAAGCCCCAGAAGTATGCGCTGTTCGAGAACTCGAAGAATGCCCATAAAATAGGCACCACAACAGCCAAGACGCGCCGATAGACAGGCAAAAAGAACGGAACTTCCAGATCAAAGAGCTTAGGTCGCGGTTTGTTAGGCGGCACCTTCGTACTCCGCGCCCGTTTTGGCCCCGGTGATGTATGACACCACATCGTTGCCGTCCGTGTCTTCTTTGTTCAGGTTCGCGACGATCCTGCCACGACGGAACACAATGATCCGGTCCACCAAATCAAACACCTGCCGCATGTTGTGCGACACAAGAATCAGGCTTTCACCTTGCGATTTCAGTGTGCGGATGATGTTTTCCACCTGCGCGGTTTCCTGCACACCAAGTGCGGCCGTAGGTTCGTCCATGATGGTCAGTTTTGACGCAAATGTCGCGGTCCGTGCAATCGCCACACACTGGCGCTGGCCACCTGACATATTGGCAATTGTGTTTTTGATGTTGGGGATTTTCACACCCGTCTTGACCAGCCCGGCCATCGTGTCTTCGCGCATCGCTTTGTAGTCCAATAGACGAAATGGACCCAGCCAATCGAATTTGGTCTTTTCACGGCCCAGAAACAGGTTGTCCGGGACGTTCAGATCATCAGCCAACGCCAATGTCTGAAACACCGTTTCAATGCCCGCTTCGCGCGCGTCTAGCGGACCCGCAAACGACACATGTTCACCATCAAAGATCACGTCACCACGGGTACGTTGTTCTACTCCCGTAATCTGGCGCACAAAGGTAGACTTGCCCGCGCCGTTATCGCCCATGATCGCGACGTGTTCACCACGTTTCAGTTGAAAATCTGCACCTTCCAGAGCGTGCACACCACCGTAGTGTTTGGTCAGCCCTTTGGTTTCCAGAATGATATCTGACATCTATTAGGTCCTCCCTTATGCCCGCGCCGCAGCACGTTGTTGTTGCCATTGATCCAGTGCAACCGCACCGACGATAATCATACCCAGCACCATTTCCTGATAGAACGCACCAAGGCGCAAGAAGGTGAAGCCAGAGGTAATCACACCGATAATCAGTGCACCAATGACTGTGCCGATAATAGACCCGCGCCCACCAAAAAGGGATACGCCGCCGATCACGGCCATCGCAATCGCTTCCAGCTCATAAGACAAGCCCATGCCAGATTGCGCGGTCAGGTTCTTAGATGTCAGGATCACCGCGGCCAGACCAGCTAGCCCCCCTGCGATCATATAAACCAGCATCAGATGACGCGGCACGTTGATGCCGGACATCCGCGCTGCCGCCTCGTTCGATCCGATGGCGTAGGTGTGTTTGCCGTAGACGGTATAGTTCATGATGAAGTGGAACAGCACGGCCAGTGACAAGAAAATGATCACAGGCATCATGCCTGCGCCGATCTTGGCATAGCCTTCCGTGGGGAAAGACACTGGGTTGCCCAATGACCACCACTGCGCCACACCGCGCGCAAACAGCATCATACCAAGTGTTGCAATAAACGGGGGGATGCGGGCGTAGGCCACGAGTGCTCCGTTGATGAATCCCGCCAACGTGCCAACCGCGAGGCCGACAAGAACGGGGATAACCACCGGTAGATCAAGAAAAGAGGGACCAAAGATCGCCTTTGGGTTCATCGCACCATTCACTTCGGCGACTTGCGCAAAGCTCATCGCGATCATGGCGGTCGCACCCACGACAGACCCTGATGACAAATCAATGCCAGCGGTGATGATGACTTGGGTCACACCAAGAGCAATGATGCCAATGATCGCGACTTGAATAATAATGATCCGCAAACGCGCTTCGTTAAAGATACTGTCAAAACGGTCGCGGGTATCAAACAGCAAGCTTTGCTGCATGAAGACTGCACCAAGGATCTCAAAAATGATGATGATCAGGATGAGGGCGCCAAAGACGTTCAGCTCATTCGGCCAGCTTCGCTTTGATTTATCGTATGTAAGGCCGCCTGTGCCTTCGCTTGCGTCTGACATCTGCCAGCTCCCTGTTTGGTGCATTGGGGGAAACGGGGCAACCGCGGCTGCCCCGTAACTTTAGTTTTTGTCAGTGACTTACTGGAAGTCAGCAAGGTTCTCTGGTGTCACCAGCTTGAACGGGATGAAGACTGTCTTGTCGACTTCTTCGCCCTTCACCAGTGCCATTGCTGTTTCAATAGACCCAGCACCCTGACCTGCAAGGTCTTGGAATACTGTCACATCCATGTCGCCAGCAGACATTGCCAACAACGCGTCAGATGTCGCATCAACACCACCAACGACAACGTCGTCCATGGAAATGCCAGACGCTTTCATTGCCTGAATAGCACCCAGTGCCATCTCGTCATTGTTGCCAAAGACCGCGTCGAATTCGTCACCGGAAGACAACCAGTTTGTCATCAGGTCGTTCGCTTCGTCGCGCGACCAGTTGGCTGTCTGCTCATCAATGATGGTGATGAAGTTACACATGTCCATGCCGATAACGTCGTGGAAATCTTTGGTACGCTGAACGGCGGCTTGGTTCGACAGCTGACCAACCAGAACATATGCACGTGCACCACCAGCTTTGCCTTCAGCGCGCAGCTGACGACACATCTGGAATGCAGCCAATGTACCGGATTCGATCTCGTTGGATGCAACGAACGCCTGACCCTCTGGCAGTGTGTCCATGTTCACTGGCTGACGGTTGACGTAAACCAAAGGGACACCCGCAGCAGCGGCTGCATTCGACATTGCCTCAGTCGCGTTTGTGTCAACGGCGTTTACGATGATCGCATCAACACCGGACGCGATGAAGTTGTTGATCTGGTCAAGTTGCTTGGCCACATCATCGGTTGCGTCTTCCATTTGCAGGCTCACGTCGTCGTTAGCATCGTCAAACGCTGTCATGCCGTTGCGCATCACAGTCAGACCGTTGTCGTCAAAGCGCGCAACAGAGACACCAATTTGCAACTCTGCCATTGCAGCTGTGCTCATCATGAGCGTTGAAAGGCCAGCGGCCAATAGGATCTTTTTCATGGTTTTCCTCCCAAGGAACGTGCCCGGCGCACGCATTGTTGATACCGGGACCTCTATCTGAGGCGATTGGTTCATCACGCTGCCCCTGCCGTCACATCGGCAAGTTGGGACGCAATGAATGCGATTGACCCGGCCAGAGCACCGGCTGGGTCATTCATGTCGTGAATTTCGGGGGCGAAAGCCTCAAATGAGGCTGGTCCGGTGTATCCTGCGTGCGCAAACGCTTTGAGTTGTGCGATGTTGCTCACACGGTCATTGGCATCCACAAGAACTCGGTGCGCGTCTGTCATCCGGTCAGTCGTCAGGCGCGGATCAGTCACGCCTGAGATGTGCACAATGGCCGTCAGCTCTGGATAAATCGCACTCTCGCAAGCGAGATGGTGGTGGAATGTATCGTGGATCAGAGCAAAGCATTCAGGCCTGTTCATATCATCGAGAACAGTGACGACATCTTGCTTGAAACGGAGGCTGCTTTGTTCAAACCCCAGCGGTTCAATCAATCCGCGCATCCCATAATCTTGTAAAATCGGTTGCAAAACATCCAATGCCGCACGCAGGGCGGCGCGTTGATCAGACCGTGGCAGATGCCGTTCAGACACAAGCGGGATCAGCGCAACACCTTCGGCACCACAGCGCGCGGCTGTCTCAATCACAGCGATCGCTTCATCGCGGGACGCCATCGGATCAGCGTTAAATGCTTTCACTTCTGCCAGCGCCAAAATCCGCAAGCCTGCATCACGTGCGTTGTTTCCAAAGGCTTCGGGGCTTTCGCCATCAAACAATGCACGATCCAAATCGTTGCGGACTTCGACACCTACGCAATCAACAGCACCCGCGATATCAAGAAGATCACGCGCAGTTTTGCGTGGCACTGTCATGTGGTTAAGGCCGATTGGCATCATTGGATATAAAATCCCCCCTGTCGCAATGGTCACTGTAACTACGATTCGTTTTTTTGCAACCGGTTGCAGTAAATTCCCTGACCCCAGGGCAAAGGGACGTGCCCCGCGAAATTATTCCGATTGTAAAACCCCAGGGCCCTGCCCCATAAATGCGTCATGACCTTTTCGCGCCGCCGCATTTTTGGATTTGTGGCCGCAGTGGCCCTTTTACTGGCGCTCGCGGGTGCTGCCGTATTCCCGACGATTGAACGTCATTATATGCGCCAACAAGCCATGCAGGACGCCGTGCCGCTCAAACTTGCGGTAGAAAGCCTGCGCGCCACGCTTGATCGCTACGCCCCCCTTCCCGCGTTGATAGCAGAGCGCCCCCAACTAACGATATTATTGCAGAATGCGGCTGATCCGGTGCTGCGCGCGTCAGTCAACGAGGATTTGCGTCAAACGGCGGCGACCGTAAAAGCGTCGGACGTTTATCTGATGGATATTTCCGGACGCACTGTTGCAGCAGCCTCTTACCGGGACGAAGGCAGCTATCTGGATCGAAACTTCAGTTATCAAAGCTATTTCACGCAAGCGCTTAATGGCGATCTGTCCAGTTTTTCTGTCTTTGGCACAACGACTGGTGAACGAGGTTATTTCTATGCGGCCCCGGTTGAAGACGGTGAACGTATTGTTGGCGTGCTCGCGATTAAATTCAATATTGCGGCTTTTGATAGCATCTGGCGCGGCGCGGACAGCGATATCATGGTCACGGATCGCAATGACTTCGTTTTCATGTCGTCGCGTCCTGATTGGCACTTTCGTGCGATCCGTCCGTTGAGTGATGCCACACGCCGGCAAATCGCACAAAACCTGCAGTATCCAATTGACCGCATTGATTTGCTGCCGATCACAACGACCCCGCTCGGGCAAGATGCGCAACACGTCTATATCGAAGGCGAAACGCGCGAGGGTTTTATTCTGACATCGCAACGCTTGACTGATCTGGATTGGACAATGGCGTCATTGTCGCCCACAGCCCCCGCCACGCTTAGCGCATTTCGCAGCCTGTTGATCGCAGGTTTGCTGGTCGCCTTGGGACTGATGGCGTTGCTTGCTTACCTTCTAAGACAGACCCGACAGGCCGAGGCATTGGCCCAAGAACAGCGCGCCAAGGCCGTTTTGGAGGAAACAGTTGCGATCCGTACCGCAGACCTGCAAACAGCTTTGGCCGATTTGCGACAGACCCAAACCGATCTAATTCAGGCGGGCAAACTGTCTGCATTGGGTCAAATGTCAGCGGCGCTTAGCCATGAATTCAATCAACCTTTAGCGGCTGTCAAATCCTATGCTGACAACGCCAGTGCGTTTCTAGAGCGTGATCGCATCCCCGAGGCCAAGGACAACATCACGCGTATTTCCAAGATGGCGGACCGCATGGCGACAATCTCGGCGCATTTGCGCAATTTCGCACGCAGGCCACAGCAGGCAACCGGACCACTCTCATTGAACACTGTCGTGCAGGATGCGCTGGCGGTCATCGATGTGCGGTTGGCAGCCGAAGGTGGCCGGGTGGATTACATGCCCCCCCAAACAGAGGTTTGGGTCACTGGTGGGCATGTCCGTCTACAACAGGTCATCGTCAATCTGATCAACAACGCATTCGACGCGATGGAAGGACAGCGATCCCCGGTGGTAAGAGTGAGTATTGAAGGAACCACCGTTCATGTGCGCGACACGGGCCCAGGTATAGAAGCCGAAACAGTCGCGCAAATCTTTGACCCTTTCTTTACCACCAAAGAGCCGGGCAAAGGATTAGGCCTTGGCCTGTCGATCTCGTTTAACATCGTGTCCGATTTTGGCGGAACGCTGAGTGCCGCAAACCACCCCGACGGCGGTGCGATCTTTTCAGTTCAGCTTCTGCCCGCCACGCCGCATCAGGTGGCCGCACAATGACACAAACCGTTCTATTCGTAGATGATGAAGAAGAACTGCGTAACGCAACCAATCAAACGCTTATGCTGGCTGATCTACCCGCCAAAGTGCTTGATCGCGCTGAACTCGCACTGGCGCAGATCAGTCGCGGTTTTGATGGCGTTCTAGTCACGGACATTCGCATGCCCGGGAACGACGGACTATGGCTGATGCGTAAGGTGCTAGAGATAGACCCGGAATTCCCAGTTATTCTAGTGACAGGTCATGGCGATGTGAACCTTGCCGTGCAATCGATGCGCGAGGGTGCTTACGACTTCATTGAAAAACCATTTGCCCCATCCCGGTTGGTCACGACAATTCAGCGTGCCTTGGAAAAACGAAGGCTCACTATCGAGAACCGCGCCCTGAAACGCGAGGTCGGTGGCCGTGATAAGCTGGAAGCACGTTTGATTGGGCGCTCGGATGCAATGGTTGCCTTGCGCAAGGAGGTCCGCACGATTGCAGCGACGGACGCGGATGTGCTGATTACAGGCGACACGGGCGTCGGCAAAGACGTCACAGCACATGCTTTGCATGATCTCTCCTCCCGTGGTCCGCATCCATTTGTGCACATCAACTGTGCCGCCCTGCCCGTCGATCTGGTTGAAAGCGAACTTTTCGGGCACGAGGCGGGCGCGTTTCCCGGTGCCATGCGTGCCCGCTTTGGTAAGTTTGAATTTGCTCGCCAAGGCACCGTCTTTCTAGACGAGATCGATAGTTTGCCTGTGACTGTCCAAGCCAAACTGCTGCACGCAATCCAAGAGCGCCAAATTACGCGACTGGGCGCAAATGATCCCGTCGCACTCGATATTCGCATCATTGCCGCCGCAAAAACCGACCTCGATGTTGCGGTGGCCGCGGGGGATTTCCGTGCTGATCTGCTTTACCGGCTCAACGTGGTGACGCTGAATGTGCCACCTCTCAACGCGCGACGCGACGATATCCCATCGCTGTTCTTGAACCTTGCAGCACAAGCAGCCGCGCGTTATTCCAAGCAGCTTTCAGATGTCCCTGCGGATGTGCTGGCGCAAATGGCAACACGCGATTGGCCCGGTAATGTGCGGGAATTGCGCAATGCCGCAGATCGTTTTGTCTTGGGGCTTGAGCCTGCCATCGCAGCAAGCGCACAAAGTGCAAGCAGCCTTGCAGACCAAATAGCCGCCCATGAGAAATCATTGATCTTGGCCGCGTTAACATCTCAAAATGGAAGCCTTAAACAGACCTATGAAGCGCTAGGGCTGTCGCGAAAAGCGCTTTACGAGAAGATGCAAAAGCACGGGATCACCAAAACGGACGCGGACGCATAGCGACGTATGTCCCCTTTGTGACCCAAGCTTTCGCGCAATTGTCCCCTTTTCGACCCATCATTTTGCCAAACGCCGATCTGTTATCGCAAACAGTGTGAACAAGGCCTTGTTTTGATGTGCCCAAATAATGGACGTCCTTTCCATGCGGGCTAATTCACGCAACAGTGATCTAGTCACCAACTGATCTGGGAGAGATCAGATAATTCTAGTGGAGGAACGACAAATGAAAATTGCAGCGCTTATCGCGACAACAGCTTTGACAGCGACAACAGCATTCGCAGAAGGCCATACGGCCGACTGGCCAACCAGCTTTACAGTGGGCACAGCATCCCAAGGCGGTACATATTTCGCATACGGGTCAGGCTGGGCGAACCTGGTCGCAGAAGAGCTGGGCCTGACAGGTGGCGGCGAAGTCACGGGTGGACCAATGCAGAACATGGCGCTCGTGCACACAGGTGACGCGCAGTTCGGTATGACAACAATGGGTCCAGCGGCTGAATCCATTGCCGGAACAAACCCAATCGCACCAGGTCTGCAAATGACCAACGCCTGTGCGATGTTCCCAATGTACCAGACACCGTTCTCGGTGACTGCACTGTCGTCATCCGGCATTACATCCATCGCGGATATCCCTGATGGCGCGCGTATCGGTTTTGGCCCTGCTGGGTCCACATCAGACACATACTTTCCACGTATGATGGAAGAACTGGGCGTAAACTTTGAGCGTCGCAATGGTGGTTGGTCTGACCTTGGTGGTCAGTTGCAGGATGGTCTTTTGGACGTGATCGCATTCGCAGCCGGTGTTCCGGTGCCAGCCGTCAGCCAGTTGGAAGTGCAAACTGACGTGAACATCATTGAGTTCACCGAAGAAGAGCAGGCGCAAATTCAGGCCGCTTTCCCTGTTGCGGCATTCGAAATCTCTGCGGACACATACACAACATTGGAAGCGCCAGCGCGTTCGGTGTCGATGTGGAATTTTGCGATTGCAAACTGTGATCTGCCAGCGTCCTTCGTGAAAGCAGCCGTGGACGTCGTGATGTCCGACAACGAGCGTATGGTGAACATTCACCGTGCCGCCCGTTCCACACTGCCAGAGAACTACACAAAGAACGCAGGCGTTCTGCCTTGGCACCCCGGTGCAGCCGAGTGGTTCATCGAGAACGCAGGCGCAGACATCCCTGCTGACCAGATCTTCGGGAACTAAACCTTGATCACCCCGAGGCCGCGTTTCGCATGCGGCCTCGGACCCCTTGATTTTTCAGACATGATTGATGCAGGCTGCACGTCCGTCAGGGCAGTCTATCCGCATGCGAGGACCACACGATGACAACCGACAAAACACTAGACGACCAAACCGAAGGCCCTGTTCTGGCTGACGGTGTCGACGAAGAACCGGTTGAACATAACCGCCGCATATTTACGGGAAACAAGTACCTCGCGATCGCTGCAATCTCGGGCTTTTATGCTTTGTTTCATATGGCGGCCCTGAACGGTTGGTCGATCCGTGGCTGGACTGGCGTCGACATCCCGTTCTTGCCTGTCTTCCCAATGGAGACTTGGAATTTTCGGATCGTGCATATTGCGGGTGCGCTGATCTTAGGCTTTTTACTATATTCCGCGCGTGCCTTTCCTGACGACGAAAATGATAAGCGCGATCCGCTGTTCTACGTGTCCAACCTTGCCCTGTTTGCCGCTATGTACGCCAGCTATACCGCGATCACATTCGGCTTTGATATTCGTGGCGGCGTTATGTGGAACGGCATTGACGAAGGTATTCGCACAGCCGAAATTTACCACTATGGTCTACCACTTTTGGTCGCAACGGCTTTGGGCATCGTGCTTGGTTGGGTTCAGCCAAGGGTGCGTGGCAAAATCGCTTCACCTGATCTTGTGCTTGGCATGTGCGCTATCGCCGTCGCAATCTACCTCATCACGATCTTTGGCACGCTAATGCGGAACTCTACCGGAACTCCATTCGCACCAATCGGGATGAGCCTTGCCGCCGTCGCAGGCACCGCTTTGATCATGGAACTGACCCGCCGCGTTGCGGGCATGGCCTTGATCATTATCGCAGGTGTGTTTCTCGTGTATGTCTTCGTGGGTGATATGTTGCCCGGATTTCTGAACGCACCCGACATCACATGGGAGCGCTTTTTTAGCCAAGTCTACACCGATGCAGGTATCTTGGGGCCAACCACAGCCGTGTCATCAACCTACATCATCTTGTTCATCATCTTTGCAGCCTTTTTACAGGCATCAAAGGTCGGTGATTACTTTGTGAACTTCGCCTTCGCAGTCGCGGGTCGCGCACGCGGTGGTCCTGCAAAAGTGGCGATTTTTGCATCCGGCCTGATGGGCATGATCAACGGTACATCCGCAGGTAATGTTGTGGCTACTGGTTCGCTGACAATCCCATTGATGAAAAAGGTCGGATACAAACCCACGACCGCGGGTGCCGTTGAAGCTGCTGCATCAACCGGTGGTCAAATCATGCCGCCGATTATGGGCGCTGGCGCGTTCATCATGGCCGAGATTACGGGTATTCCGTACACCGACATTGCCGTTGCTGCGATCATTCCCGCGATCTTATATTTCGTGTCCATCTACTTCATGGTCGATTTTGAAGCGGCGAAACTGGGCATGCGCGGGATGCGCGAAGACGAGTTGCCCAAGGTCAAAGACATGATCCGCCGTGTGTTCTTGTTCTTGCCGATCATCATTTTGATCGCAGCCTTGTTCATGGGGTATTCGGTCATCCGTGCAGGTACATTGGCCACCGCCGCTGCTGCCGTCGTCAGTTGGTTTACACCTTACCGCATGGGCCTCAAATCAGTCAGTAAAGCATTTGAGTTGGCAGGTATTATGTCAATCCAGATCATCGCGGTCTGTGCGTGTGCCGGTATCATCGTGGGTGTGATTTCACTGACAGGTGTTGGCGCACGGTTCTCATCCGTGCTGCTGAACATCGCCGAGGCAAACCAACTGCTCGCATTGTTCTTTGCGATGTGTATCGCCATTCTGCTGGGCATGGGTATGCCGACAACGGCTGCGTACGCGGTGGCCGCATCGGTCGTCGCTCCGGGTCTTGTGCAACTTGGCATCCCGCTTTTGACGGCACACTTCTTTGTCTTCTACTTTGCCGTTGTCTCAGCCATCACGCCACCTGTGGCCTTGGCCAGTTATGCCGCCGCGGGGATATCAGGGGCGAACCCGATGGCCACATCGGTGGCCTCCTTCAAGATCGGTATCTCGGCTTTTATCGTGCCCTTCATGTTCTTCTACAACGGTGCGATCTTGATGGACGGGACATGGTTCGAGATTATCCGCGCCGGTGTCACGGCGGTCGCTGGCGTGTTCTTGTTGTCGTCGGGTGTACAAGGTTGGTGGGTCGGTGACCGCGCCGCTTGGCCAATCCGGATCGGACTGCTGTTTGCTGCACTTTGTATGATCGCTGGCGGTTTGGTCACGGACCTGATCGGGATTGGATGTGCTGTGGCACTTTACTTCTTTGCGCAAGTCTCACGACCAAAAGTCGCAACATAAATCCTTAGCGGACAAGTTTTATGAAGGGGAGCGCCACGCAAGTGTTGCTCCCCTTTGCTTATTGGTTTCAAAGGTATTTTGATGTCTTTGGCCCACAGAGGGTTTCACTTTCAAAACGCTATTACACTCGGTCAAGAAATGCGCTATCTGCATTCGGAACCGCCAACACCAGTGACTGGCAATCGGGAAATACACTTTGATTGAACTCACCACCTACGAGCTCTTTGTTCTTGCTGCTGGCGCGATGGCATTTGGGCTTTACCTATTGATCAAAGGTGGTGATTGGACCATCGATGCCGCCGTTTTCATGGCCGAGCGAACCGGGCTATCCCCACTTTTCATTGGTGCCACTATCGTATCATTCGGCACGTCTGTTCCTGAACTTTTCACGTCGGTAAACGCCAACCTCTCTGGCTACCCCGGCATTGCATTGGGCAATGTGCTTGGCTCCAACGTCGCGAATATCCTGCTTGTTTTGGGTGCCACGGCTTTTGTTTTCTCGGTGACTGCCAGCCCAAAGCACCTGATCAAAGACCTTGCCATGATGCTTTTTGCGACAGGTATCATGGTCTACGGGATGCTGTCTGGTAGCTTTAGCCAGGTCTTTGGTCTGATCATGTTCGCTATTTTGGCCACCTTTGTTTTCTATCAATACAAGACCGACAGCATCGAACTTGAAGAAGATGACGATGATGATGCAGGCCCCGGCATCAGCACCATGAAAGGTGCGGCCCTCGTGCTGCTTGGAGGCCTTGCAGCTCTCGCCGTCGGATCAGAGCTTCTGGTGAAAGGTGCTGTGCAAACGGGTACCGCCATTGGTGTACCAGAAGCGGTCATTGGCATGACTGTCGTGGCGTTTGGAACATCGTTGCCCGAACTTTCCACTTGCATCGCTGCGGCGCGCAAACAGTCCGTTGGTTTGATCCTGGGCAATATCATCGGATCAAACACATTCAATATTCTGTCGATCATTGCACTGACAGCGATTATCGCACCTTTGGATGTCGACCCGGTTCTTCTAGGAATGGAGCTTTGGGCGACAGTTGCTGTCGCAGTTCTTTTTGCAATTTGGATGTTGACGGTGGGCAGGCTAACGCGCCCGATGGGGATTGTGATGATGGCTGCCTACGTCGTGTTTATCGCCGTTCAGTACTTACAGCCGCAGATGGTGACCTGACGTCCGAAAACTCAAGAAAAGTAAGGATTTCACGCATGAGCAACGCAGAAATCGGCCTCATTGGCCTTGGAACAATGGGCGCGGCCCTTGCTTTGAATATTGCCGACAATGGCTTTGACATTGCGGTCTGGAATAGAACGACTGCAACAACGCATCAGTTTCACAAAGACGCCGGGGATTTGGCCGCGCGCATCACGCCGACCGACGACTTGGAAGGCCTTGTTGCGGCAATCAAAGAACCCCGCGCCATCATTTTGATGGTACCAGCAGGTCAGGCGGTCGATGATCAAATCAAGGCATTGCGCCCGCTTTTGGGCGAAGACGATATGATCATCGATGCGGGGAACGCAAATTTCCATGATACCAACCGCCGTGCACAAGACGCCGGTGATCTGCCATTCCTTGGTATTGGCGTATCTGGTGGCGAAGAAGGTGCGCGTTTTGGCCCCTCTGTCATGGGTGGCGGCAAACGTGCGCATTGGGACCGTGTGGCCCATATCATGACAGCGATTTCAGCTAAACATAACGATGAACCTTGCGCCACTTGGATGGGTGAAGAAGGTGCCGGCCATTTCGTCAAAGCCGTGCACAACGGGATCGAATACGCCGACATGCAAATGATCGCCGAGATATACGGGATCATGCGCGACGGGTTATTGATGGATACTGCCGCCATCTCGGACACGTTTGCCACCTGGGATAAGGGGCCGTTACGCAGCTATTTGATTGAGATATCGGGTAAAGTCGCCGGAGCGACAGATCCCAAAACAGGCAAGCCAATGCTGGATGTCATTGTCGATGCCGCAGGCCAAAAAGGCACAGGGCGCTGGACAGTTATCGAAGCACAACACCTCGCGGCCCCGATCCCAGCCATTGAAGCCGCCGTTGTTGCGCGCAACTTGTCATCACAGCGCGACGCGCGGGCAGCCGGAGAAGCGCTCTTTGGCCCTGCACCACACCGTTTCGCCCATGATATGATGCCATTGGCAACACTGGAGGAAGCGCTGATCGCAGGCAAAATCCTGTGCTATGCGCAAGGCTTTGGTATGATCGAAAAAGCATCGAAAGAGTTCGGATGGGCCCTGCCCTTGCCCGCGATTGCCGAAGTTTGGCGCGAAGGCTGTATTATCCGGTCCGAAATGCTTGATGATATGGCGACTGCATTGCGCGAAGACCCTGATCGTAATCTGATGACGGCACCCTACTTTGCGGACATCTTGAAAAAGACCCACGGTGCATTGCGTCAAGTCGTGGCCCATGCCGCATTACACGGCCTTCCTCTGCCAGCGCTGTCATCGGGATTGGCATATTTCGATGCGATGCGCACGGCACGCGGCACTGCGAATATGATCCAAGGCCAGCGCGATTTCTTTGGTGCACACGGCTTTGAACGTGTTGATGGCGGGTCTGGACATCACGGACCGTGGGGGTCTTAACCCAAGGCGTAGCCTGCACCACGCAC
Source organism: uncultured Paracoccaceae bacterium (assembly GCA_947488605.1). Classification (GTDB taxonomy): domain Bacteria; phylum Pseudomonadota; class Alphaproteobacteria; order Rhodobacterales; family Rhodobacteraceae; genus Yoonia. The sequence continues at coordinate 24,241 of CANKZJ010000006.1, forward strand.
AGTCCGCACAGGATCATCGCCACCGTTTTGGGTCAGGACCTTGCGCAAGCGCCCCACGTGGACGTCAACGGTGCGGGTGTCGACGTAGATGTCACGCCCCCAAACCCGGTCAAGCAGCATATCGCGTGACCAAACGCGCCCCGGTTTTTCCATGAAAGTGGTCAAGAGCCGGAATTCCGTGGGCCCCAGCTTTAACGGATGATCGTTTCGCGTCACCCTGTGGGTTTCGGCATCAAGCACAATGTCGTCGTATGTCAGAACCTGCCCCACGGTTGACGGCCGCACACGCCGCAACTGCGTGCGCACACGCGCCATTAACTCTGAGACCGCATATGGCTTAACCACATAGTCATCCGCGCCGGTTTCAAGTCCGCGGACCTTGTCCACTTCCTCGGACCGCGCGGACAGCATGATGATAGGGATCGCGCGGGTGTCGGGTTTCACCTTCAGGCGGCGACAGACCTCAATGCCGGACAAGTTCGGCATCATCCAATCCAGCACAATCACATCCGGCGCATCTTCCTCGACGCAAAGCAAGCCTTCCTCGCCATTGTCAGCGCGGGTCACACGAAACCCTTCGGCCTCAAGGTTATAGGCCAGAACTTCACGTTGCGCGGCCTCATCTTCAACAATCAGAACATGGGGTTGTTGTGCCATTGGATTAGCTCGGGTCTGTCACATAAGCTGTTTTGTCACCCTTTGGACGGGCTTCATCAGGCATTTCACCCGTTACCAGATAGATGACCTGTTCGGCCATGTTCGTCGTCAGATCACCCATTCGCTCAATATTCTTGGCCATGAAATGCAAGTGCATGCAGGCGGTAATGTTCCGCGGGTCCTCCATCATGAAGGTCAGAAATTCGCGAAACAGCGCGTTATACATCTGATCAACTTCTTGATCGCGTTGCCGCACATCTTCGGCCAGTTCCGCGTCACCGCGCACATAGGCATCAAGTGTGTCTTTCAACATCCCCTCAACTTCGCGCGCCATGCGGCGCAGCGCGGCGTCTGATCCATTCACGGGGTTCATTTCGACAACAACACTGGTGCGCTTGGCGATGTTTTTGGCATAATCACCGATGCGTTCCAACGATGCGGCAAGCCGAAGCACTGTAAGAACGGACCGTAAGTCTTTGGACACAGGGGCGCGTAACGCAATCGTACGCGCAGCCTCTTCATTGATCTGGATTTCCAGCGCATCAATCGCTTTGTCACCAGCGCGCACCTCTTCGGCCAATTCCACGTCACGGTCGGCAAGTGATTTGGCCGCCTTGAGGATCGCGTCTTCGACAAGGCCACCCATTTTCATGATCAGGGTGGTGATACCTTCGAGATCGCGGTCATACGCCGACGAGATATGTTCGTTCATAAAACCTGCTCCTTACCCGATCCGGCCGGAAATATAGCTTTCCGTGCGCGGATCTTGCGGGTTGGTAAATATTTTGTCTGTTGTGTCGTATTCCACAAGATTACCGAGGTGGAAAAACGCGGTGCGCTGGCTGACGCGGGCCGCCTGCTGCATGGAGTGCGTGACGATCACCACCGAATAGCTTTGGCGCAACTCATCGATCAATTCCTCAACCTGTGCCGTGGCAATAGGGTCAAGGGCCGAACAAGGCTCGTCCATCAACAAAACCTCTGGGGCCGTCGCAATCGCACGTGCAATGCAAAGACGCTGTTGCTGACCACCTGAAAGACCGGTTCCGGGCGAGTCCAATCTGTCCTTGGCTTCATTCCAAAGAGCTGCCTTGCGCAGCGATTTTTCAACGATCTCGTCCAGATCAGCCTTGTTGCGCGCAAGTCCGTGAATCTTTGGGCCATAAGCCACGTTGTCGTAGATCGACTTGGGGAACGGGTTTGGTTTTTGGAATACCATACCCACCTTGGCGCGCAACTGCACCGGATCAACCTTGGGATCATAGATATCTTCGCCATCAATACGGATATCGCCGGTTACACGCGCCACATCAATCGTGTCGTTCATCCGGTTGATACAACGCAGGAAAGTCGATTTACCGCAACCTGACGGTCCGATGAATGCCGTGACTGTTTTGTCTTCAATCTCGACGTCCACATCTTTGATGGCATGGTTATCACCATAATAGACCTGCACGCCCTTAGCGGAAATCTTGATGTCTTGTTGGGCACTCATTGCACGATCCATATGTATCATATCTTCCATTGTCAGCTCTCCTACCAGCGGCGCTCGAAGCGGCGGCGCAGGTAGATTGCAACCGCATTCATTATCAACAAAAACACCAACAATGTAATGATCGCCCCTGACGCACGTTCCACAAAGGCCGGATCAGAACGCTGTGTCCAGTTGAACACCTGCACCGGCAGCGCTGTTGACGCCTCGCCGAACAGACCGGCCTCTGGTGTGTAAGCCGCCGGGTATTCGCGCACAAAGGCCACCATGCCGATCAGCAAGAGCGGCGCAGTTTCACCCAAGGCTTGCGCCAAACCAATGATAGTCCCTGTCAGAATACCCGGTGCAGCCAACGGCAACACATGGTGAAAGACCGACTGCATCTTGGAGGCACCCACCCCCAAAGCCGCGTCGCGGATGGATGGCGGCACGGATTTGAGCGCCGCACGGGTTGAGATGATGATCGTTGGCAAGGTCATCAGCGTCAGAACCAAACCACCCACCAAGGGGGAGGATTGGTTGAATTCCATGAAGTTGATAAAGATAGCTAGGCCCAAGATACCATAAACAATCGATGGCACCGCAGCGAGGTTGGAGATATTCACCTCGATGATGTCCGTGATGCGGTTCTTGGGCGCGAATTCCTCAAGATAAATCGATGAGGCCACGCCGATCGGCAATGCAAGGAACAGCACCACAAGCATCATGTAGATCGACCCAAGGATCGCGACACCCAGACCTGCGGCCTCGGGGCGCTGCACCGATGCGTCCGGCCTGGTAAAGAAACCCCAGTTAAACTTGGTCTCCATTATGCCTGCGTCAGCCAAAGCCTGCGCAACCATCAAAGCTTCGGGCGAGGTGTTGCCGTCAAGTGCGGCGCTTTCCATCGTCACATCACCTTTGAAGTACGCATCAATGCGCCCAGATGCGAGCAGATCAAATTCAATGGTTTGCCCAACCAGCGTTGGATCAGCCAAAACGCGATTGCGCACAGTCGCTGCCGCCTCTTTTGAGATCATGTCAGCCAGGTCGCGCGCGCCCAGTTCTGTCTCAATTCCCAAGCTTTCGATTTCGGCCACGAACGCGTCACGCAACAATGGCGCATAACCAATGGTGGTCGTCTTCGCCATCTCTGCGCGGTCGCGGTTACCTTGCTTGTCGACACGCTCTTCGACCAGCTCAATAGGCAAAGTGACAAAGGTTTGCTGGAACGAGCTGACGCCGTTGAGCAAAACTGACGTCAACAAAATCACAAGCGCGAACATAGCAACGCAGATCGCGCTAAACCCGTAAGCCCGGAAACGCGCCTCGGCTGCATTGCGCTTTTTGGTGCGCGCATCACTTTGCAGAAGGGAGTTGGTCATTCGTACTGCTCCCGATATTTGCGCACGATGTAGAGGGCAAACACATTCAAACCAAGGGTGATGACAAACAGGGTTAAACCAAGGGCAAATGCGACAAGTGTTTCTGGGCTGGCAAAGTCAGTATCGCCCGTCAGCTGACTGACAATTTTGACGGTCACGGTCGTCATTGCCTCAAACGGGTTCAGCGATAATCGTGCTGCCGCTCCTGCCCCCAACACCACGATCATCGTCTCACCAATCGCACGCGAAGCCGCCAGCAAGATCGCACCAACGATACCCGGCAAGGCAGCGGGAATGACAACTTGGCGGATCGTCTCGGACGGTGTGGCACCCAGCCCCAGCGAACCATCGCGCATCGCTTGTGGGACCGCGTTGATAATATCGTCTGAAAGCGAGCTCACAAACGGGATCAGCATGATCCCCATCACCAAGCCCGCCGTCATCACCGATGATGCACTTTGCCCAAAACCCATCGGTTCTGCAAAATAGTCGCGCAGCAGCGGGCCTACGGTGATCAGGGCAAACAAGCCGTAAACAATTGTCGGGATACCTGCGAGGATCTCAATCGCGGGCTTGGCCACGGACCGCATGCGCGGGCTTGCATACTCGGACAAGTAGATCGCCGCGAACAAGCCAATCGGCACCGCAAAGAGCAGTGCAATAAAGCTGACATAGAGTGTACCCCACAAAAGCGGAATGATCCCCAGATCAGAGTTACCACGGAAATTTGGTGACCATGTTGTCGAGAAAAAGAAATCGCGCCAGTCGTATTGGCCAAAGAAGTTGAAGGTCTCAAACAGCATCGAAAAGACGATGCCAACGGTCGTCATAATCGCGATGGTGGATGAAAAAATCAGCAACGCCATAATCCAACGCTCGGAATAGGTGCGCGCGCGAGACTCAATTTTGATACCAATGAGAGACAGCGCAAATCCTGTGACACCAAGCCCCAGAATGACCAGCGACAAAAACCATCCCGGTGTCGTGCCTGCAATTCGGCTATAAAGCGCGAACAACAAAACCGCGCCACACGCAGGGACCAGTGTTGCAAGGGTTGTGCTTAAGGCATGTTGTCTTGGCAGAGAAACCAGAAGGCGAATATCACCGCCCGCGACCTGCATTGCGCGCGACTTCGCCACAAAATAACCGATGACGGCCAGCGCAATAACAAAAAGAAGCGGCGTCGTCAGGGATTGCATCGGGTATTTCCATTTGTTGGGTCGTGTCTGGGGCGCAAATCAGCGCCCCAGAACGTTGTGTCGTGATTAAGAGCCGGAGCCCATCACTATTTCACCAGAAACTGTTTCTTGAACGTCCAACAGCTCAGGATCGGAGACCAAACCGTATTCCGCCAACGGGCCATCCGGACCGGCGATATCGTCCGACACGAAGAACTCGGCGAAGTCCTTAAGGCCCGGGATCACGTCGATATGTGCGGCCTTGATGTAGAAATACAAAGGCCGTGATACTGGATAGTCACCAGCGGCAATGCTTTCGGTTGTTGGAACGACGCCCGACATTGTTGCGACCTGCAACCGATCCGTGTTGTTCTCGTAGAATGACAGACCAAAGACGCCGATACCGTTTGTGTCGGCTTCGATGCGCGCCAGTGTTTCGGTATAGTCGCCATCAATGTCGACAGACCTGCCATCGGTGCGGATTGCCATGCATTTCTGCTCAGCTGTGTCTTCGTCAACACCTGCGTCCAGCATTGCCTGGAAGAAACCGCCGTCTTCGCAACCAGCGAGGATGACTTTTTCTTCGAACACTTCGCGTGTGCCGTGCTTTGTGCCGGGGATGAACGCTTGGATTGGCTGCGCTGGGAAGTCCGGATTCACTTGGTCCCAAGTCTCAAACGTGTTGGCAACCAACGCGCCGTCGATGAAGTGTTCGTTTGCAATCGCTTTGTACCAATCAACCGGCGTGAATTCGAAAGAGTTGCCATTGATGTCAGAGGCAAAAACGATGCCGTCATATCCAATGCGCACTTCGATGATATCCGTGACACCAGCATCGGCACAGACTGCAATTTCACTCTCACGGATTGGACGCGATGCATTGGCGATGTCGATTGTATTTGCGCCAACACCTTCACAAAAACGCTTCAGGCCCGCGGAAGAGCCACCAGATTCAACAACTGGTGTCGGGTAGTCAAAATTCTCGCCGAAAATTTCAGCCACGATAGATGCATAGGGCAACACGGTCGAAGACCCGGCAATCTGCACGTTGTCGCGGGCAAAAGAAGTAGAGGCAGTAAGGGCAATTGCCGCAGTTGTTGCGGTCAGCTTCATGATCGACATCAAATCACTCCTGTCAGTCAAACATAGATGGCGCGCGAGCCGCACCACCTTCAAGATCAGGTTTATGCGTCCGTTCAGAAACTTTTGTGACACTTATGTAAAAGTTTTATGACAGTCACGAAGTTGGCAAAAACACAGAGATTTTTGTGCCTTTTCCCAATTCACTTTCGATCAACAGGCGGCCGCGGTGGCGGTTTATGATGTGTTTCACAATCGCAAGGCCCAGTCCCGTGCCGCCCACTTCGCGCGAGCGGTGATTGTCCACGCGGTAGAATCGCTCCGTCAGGCGCGCAATGTGGTGTTCTGCGATGCCGTCTCCCTTATCAATGACGCTGACCTGCACGGCCTCGGACCTTATACGTTGATGCATTTCGGGTGCAGACACGCTTACCGTCACATCACCACCAGAGGCCCCGTATTTGATCGCATTCTCCACCAGATTTGTGAAAACCTGCACCAATTGTCCTGCGTCACCAGGCACTTTCTCAGCCAGATCCTGTTGAAGCAAAGAAACCGTCACACCTGCGCGCTGCGCTTGCGGCTCCAACCCTTTGATAACCGACGACAGCAGTGCACTCAAATCGACATGCTGGCGCGGCCGCACGCGTTCATCTTCTTCCACACGGCTGAGCGATAAAAGATCATCCACCAACCGCGTCATGCGGTTTGCCTCATTCGCCATGATATCCAAGAAACGATCACGGGCTTCGGGGTCATCGCGGGCCGCCCCGCCAAGGGTTTCGATAAAGCCCAGCAATGCGGTCAAAGGTGTGCGCAGTTCGTGGCTGACGTTTGCCACAAAATCACGCCGCATCTGTCCTGCATCTTCGGCTGCTGTGCGGTCCTCGAACGTCAGGACAATGTCACCATCAGCCGCAGCCACCGCGACACGAAAAACAGTATCGCGTGCACCTTCGCGCCCGGTAAAACGGATCGTGCGCGGGTCTCGCAATGCGCGGACCTCTGCAATAGCTGCGATGACTGCCGGTTGGCGCAACGCAGTGATGTAATGTTTGCCCATCAAATCAGGGCCAAGGATCGCATCAACCGCCCCATTTGCCGCGCGTACCCGATCATCCGGCCCAATCAGAACGACTGGCAGAGGGAAAGCGTCAATGACGGAAACAGTGCGTTTTGCGTTCATGACAATTAACTAAGCGTTTTCAGGTAATTAATAAACCCTGAGACAAAATGACCTAGGCCTTGTCGCATTTATTCCAAAAGGCCGGTTGCAATACAACCTATGGGCACCATAGTTCAATGACACAACAAAAATAAACGAACTGAATAAAAATGAAAACAATATGACAGGCTCAGCGCAACGTCGCGAAAAAATACAGGCGGTAGACGACTTGATTGCCCAACAGAGCAACACGCTCATTGTTGGCAGTCTTGATCGCTGGCAAGCCGAAGGGCGCCTCACGGATGAACTTGATGAGTTCTATTTTGCGGAACTGGCTTCGCTTACCGGTGAATTTTTGAACGCTATAAGACCTCAAATCGTACTATCGCCCTTATTTGCGGACAACTTTGATGCGTCCGATGTTGCCCAGACTTTGCACATGCTGAATTTTGAGGGGCGCTACCGCGTGATTACTGGTCGGCTCCCAAATACTGGCATGATCAAGGCCGAAGTTGCAAACATCGCACCAGCGCTGGATTTTGATATACTGGTTGTGCCAACGAAATGATAAACGGATTGACCTAGACGGCGCGCAAATCCGCACGAAAGCGTCTGGCGTTTTCCTGATAATGCAGCGCCGACAGTCGCAAACCTTCAATGGCCGCTTGGTCGAGTTGTCGCACAACTTTTCCGGGAACACCTATGACCAGAGAGCCGTCGGGTATTGTCTTGCCTTCGGTAATCAGTGCCCCTGCCCCGATAAGGCAGTCCTTGCCGATGGTTGCACCATTCAAAATGGTGGCGCCCATACCCACAAGTGAGCTTTCACCAATGGTGCACCCATGCAGCATCGCCTTATGGCCAATCGTGCAGCCCGCACCGATTGTAAGCGGATAGCCCACATCAGTGTGTAGAACGCAGTTTTCCTGCACGTTGCTGCCTGCACCAATTGTGATCCGCTCATTATCACCACGTAACGTGCAGCCAAACCAAACAGATGCCTTTGCCTCAAGCACCACATTCCCAATCACATAACATCCCGGTGCGACCCAAGCCTCGGCATCGACCAGCGGACTTATGTCACCTAGCGCATATAAACTCATGTGCGGTCCCCAAATTGCGATTGCAGGTTCCTGACATGATCAACCAACTGCGGCTGTTGTGACCTACGTAAGCGTTCTGCCGAAATGATCGTCTTAAGCTGCGCCTCTGTGGCGTCTACATCATCGTTGACCAAAACATAATCATAACCACCCCAATGGCTGATCTCGTCCCAGCTCTTTTGCATCCGGCCTTCAATAACTTCGGGGCTGTCTTGGCCACGGCTGACCAATCTGCGATGCAATTCTGTGATTGACGGTGGCAGTATGAAGATCGAGAGCACATGATCCTTGAGCGCCGAATTACTGATCTGCTGCGCGCCTTGCCAATCAATGTCGAACAGCACGTCGCGCCCGCCCTCAATCGCCTCTTCGACAGGCGCTTTGGGCGATCCGTAGTAGTTACCAAACACCCGCGCATGTTCAAGCATACCGTCCTGTTCGACCTGGCTTTGAAATTCAGGGACCGACACGAAGTAATAGTCCTTCCCGTCCACTTCACCGGTGCGTGGCGCTCGCGTGGTCGCAGAAACAGAGAACCGTAATGTATCGTCCCAGGCGCGCAAACGGCCAGCCAACGTCGATTTTCCTGCACCTGATGGCGACGACAGAATAATTAGTAGGCCACGCCGGGACATTCTTTTACTCCACATTCTGTATTTGTTCACGCATCTGGTCGATCACCGCTTTCAAGTCCAATCCGATGGCCGTCAACGGTGCTGCCTGCGCTTTGGCGCAAAGCGTGTTGGCCTCGCGGTTAAATTCCTGCGCCAGAAAATCCAGCTTGCGCCCAGCTGGCTTTTCACCGCCAAGCAACCCCCGCGCGGCAACCACATGCGCCTTGAGCCGGTCGATTTCTTCGGTCACGTCAGATTTGACCGCAAGAATAGCGAGTTCCTGCGCAATCCGCCCCATATCCATGTCGGCGGCATCTTCCATCACGCGGCGCAACGCATCCTTAAGATTGTCGCGCACTTGCGGTGCCCGGGCTTTTGCCGCGTCCGCGGCTGCTTCGGTCAACGCAGCAATCTGGTCTAGTTGATCAGCGATAACAGTTTCAAGAGCAGCCCCTTCATGCGCCCGCATCGCGACGAATTCTGCCATCAAAGGCGCGATATCATCTGTGAGTGCGGCTTTCACCGCCTCCGCGCCATCGTCGTTTGTCCCGGCAATCAACACGCCACGCTGGTTCAATACATCTGCTGCCGTTGGCTGGCCAAGCGTCACGCCCATCGCAAAAGCACGTTCTTGCACCATGTCCAACGCTTTGAGCATGCCATCAAGTTGGGCCGCGTCTACGGTGACATCTCCTGCTGCGTTCTCACGCTGCAAGCGCAGATTGACCGTTACATTGCCGCGGGCAAGCACCTTCGTCAGGGCGGTTCGCAGCACGGGTTCAATCCCATCGGCACCCTCGGGCATACGTATGCGCAGATCCAGCCCGCGTGCATTTACACCGCGCATTTCCCAACTCCATGATGTCGCGCCGTGATTACCGGTGCGGCTGGCGAATGCTGTCATGGAATTAGTCATCGTTTCGCGCCTCTTGAACTTACTGAGGCACCTAAAAGGAAACCCACACCGGGGGCAAGGGCGCGCTGCTGCGCCGCGTTAACCTGTTAACACTTTGTTAAGTGCTTGAAGGTCAGAATTTTGTTAAAAATATATGAACGCCATCGAGCAGCTTTTGCAGTCGGCAAAGAAGAAAGGCAGTCACCAAATGGATACGATTGATCACCTGCATTCGCGCCGCGGCAGCGATTTGCCCGGCGCGGATGACCCCGTCTTGCATGCGCTCGAAGAATACTGGAAAACACTGCGTCACGCACAGCGGATACCTGCCCGCAACGATCTTGTGCCCAGCAAGATTGACCACGTGCTGCCCTATGCCTTTATTCTACAACGCGTCGCACCCGGTATTGCCCGTTTTCGGGTGGCGGGACAAAAGCTGCATAGTTTTTTGAAAATGGATGCACGCGGCATGCCTTTCACGACCTTGTTTGAGGCGCAATCTCGCGACCAAATTCAGGACCTTGTGGAACAAGCTTTTGCCGAGCCTGCAATTGTCGGCTTGTCTGTGAATTCATCCGGCACTCTTCTGAGGCCGGAAATTAACGGCAGCATGCTGCTGTTGCCAATGCGCGATCACCAGGGCACAACAACCCGCCTTTTGGGTGCGTTGGTAACACCACCACATAATGGCAACCGTCCACGACGGTTTACCATCTCACAGAACTCCGCCATCCGGCATGAACCTCTGGGCATGAAAATCGCCGCGACACAAATCATGCCGCACGCGTCGGCCGGTACAGAAAAGCCGGACGTAACACGCCCGGCTCTTCGTCTTGTTGTCAATAATAGCTGACTAGCCAGCCTTTGCGTGCTGCATTGTCTGGCGGCGCGCGGAAAGCTCCTCAGCGACCAGGAATGCCAGTTCCAAAGACTGCGATGCATTCAGACGTGGATCACAGGCCGTGTGATACCGGCTGGACAAGTCCTCGTCGGTGACGGCGCGAACACCGCCGGTGCACTCTGTGACGTCCTTGCCGGTCATCTCGAAATGCACACCGCCCGGGATCGTGCCTTCGGCGTTGTGGATTGCAAAGAATTCCTTGACCTCACGCAGCACGCTTTCAAATGGACGGGTTTTATAACCAGTCGATGATTTGATCGTGTTGCCATGCATCGCGTCACAGGTCCAAACAACGTTGGCCCCTTCTTCTTCGACAGCTTTGATCAAACGCGGCAGGTGTTCCCCAACAGAACCCGCACCAAAGCGTGCGATCAGTGTCAAACGCCCTGCTTCGTTTTCCGGATTTAGCGATGCCATCAGCGCCTTGAGGTGCCCAGACGTCATGCTGGGACCGCATTTCAGGCCAATTGGGTTTTGGACGCCTTTGCAGAATTCCACATGCGCGCCATCAGGCTGGCGGGTACGATCACCGATCCAGATCATGTGACCGGATCCTGCGAGCCATTTGCCTGACGTCGAATCCAAACGGCAAAGCGCTTCTTCATACTCAAGCAACAGTGCTTCGTGGCTGGTATAGAAATCAACGGTTTGCAATTCGTGGTTGGTTTCAGTCGTCAAACCGGCAGCTTCCATGAAGTCGAGCGTATCGCTGATACGCGCCGCCATGTCGCTGTATTTTTGCACTTCGTTGCCGTCAGTGAACCCAAGCGTCCATTTGTGGACCTCGTGGACATTGGCAAAACCACCCGTAGAGAACGCGCGCAGCAGGTTTAATGTGGCAGCAGCCTGCAGATAAGCCTGCAACATCCGCTCTGGATCAGGAATGCGGCTTTCGGGTGTGAAATCAAAACCGTTGATGATGTCACCACGGTAGCTTGGCAGTTCAACACCGCTTACCGTCTCGGTTGGGGCGGAACGTGGCTTGGCCATTTGACCGGCCATGCGGCCCACTTTGACGACAGGCACTTTCGCGCCGTAAGTCAGCACCATTGCCATCTGCAACATTACTTTGAACGTATCCCGAATGCTATCGGCAGCGAATTCCGCAAAGCTTTCGGCACAGTCGCCGCCTTGCAGCAAAAACGCCTCACCACGGCTGACGGCACCAAGCTCGGCTTTGAGGTTGCGCACTTCACCCGCAAAGACCAATGGCGGATAACTGGCAAGACGACCTTCAACAGCACCAAGTGCAGCTGCGTCGGTATACTCAGGCATCTGGACCCGGGGCTTTTTGCGCCAGTCAGATTTTTGCCAGTCAGTCATAGTTCTACTCCAAATAAGGGGTCAGTTAGCGGTATCAGATGCTGCGTATAACGCGCAGGCTGGCCCGCGCCAATCCCAAAATGAAGTATGACCCGGATACGCCGCTACATGTGCTATGTATGACTTTCCCTCTTGAACGCGGCTGTCAAACCTGTTGAGGTCTTTCGACAAGATGCGACCTTAGGACAAACACGATGTCGATCGAACCTCAAATCGTCGAAGTAGACCACGTCGGCAAGTCACGTCGCTTTGTTTTTGTGCTAATGGAAAACTTTACGATGCTGTGCTTCGCCGCGGCACTCGAAAGCCTACGCATTGCCAACAGAACGGCCGGCAAAGAGCTGTATACTTGGAAAATAATTGCTGAAAATGGCGAAGAGGCGCGGTGTTCCAACGGATGTACTTTCCGCGTTGAGGACGACCTGACCGAGCTGGACCGTGACGACACGATTATGCTGTGCGGCGGTGTGGATGTTCAAAAAGCCACCACCAAACGCATCTTGAATTGGTTGCGCCGTGAGGCGCGCCGCGGTGTGACCATCGCAGGGCTTTGCACGGCAGGCTATTCAATGGCCAAGGCCGGTCTGTTGGACGGAAAAAAAGCAACGATCCATTGGGAAAACCAAGATAGTTTTGCCGAGGAGTTTGAAGATGTTAATCTGACGAAGTCCGTCTTCGTTGTTGATGGGAACCGGATCACCACGGCTGGCGGCACTGCGTCGATTGACCTGATGATCAAAATCATCGCGGATGAACATGGCGAAGACCTTGCCAACGCCGTCGCCGACATCTTGATTTATTCCTCCATTCGGACGGACCAAGACACGCAGCGGCTATCAATCCCCACGCGGATCGGCGTGCGGCATCCAAAGCTCAGCCGCGTTATTCAGATGATGGAACAAAACATCGAAGAACCCATAAGTCCTGCAACGCTGGCAAAAGACGTCGGCATGTCCACACGCCAGCTTGAGCGCCTCTTTCGACGGTACCTGTCGCGTAGTCCAAAACGGTACTACATGGAGTTGCGTTTGCAAAAGGCGCGTAACTTGTTGATGCAAACAGATATGACAGTGATCAACGTGGCCTTGGCCTGCGGGTTCGCGTCACCTTCGCATTTTTCGAAATGCTATCGATCACATTATGATACAACACCATATAGGGAACGCGGCAGCCATGCCGCACGGCTTTCTGTTTAGTGGGGTGTAAGAGTGCGTAAAGCGTTGAAATGGATGATTGGGTGCGTCGCTATTTTGGCCATCGGTGTTGCGGGCTACGCGCAAAACATCGGGAACGAAACGCTGCTTCAACAGGTTCTAATCGTCTTCATCATTCTTCTGGCCGCCATGTATGTGTTGCGCCGTCTTACGCCAAAACCAGTTATGTTTGAATCGCTGGGCGAAGACACCAATGATATGGAAGTCTACCGCAGCGCACTTCAGGCGCAGGAAGCCTACCGCAACCCAATTGGCCCTAGCACAATTGCCGACGAGATTATCGTGGACGACGGCGCAGACACCGAAGACGAGCTTTATCTGGTCTTTGCGCGCCTTGATGGGGTGAAAACCGGGGCGCAATTTCGGGACCGTGCCAGCCAAATCATTGAAGAACACGATCTCACGCCTCTGAGCGACAGCGAAATTGACCGGCTCGCGGATTTCATTGACACCAAAGACCTGCGAGGTCAGTCCTTTATTCGGACCCCCGGCGTGGCATTTGCGCGGCAGGTCCGGGCTGACATCGATATTGAATATGCAGGGACCAGTTGGCTTGGTGGCACCCCGACTTTGGGTGACTTGCACTGGCCCCGCGATGAAAATGGCAAAGCCATGCACCACCTTGCACAGATTGATCTGGCTACCCTGCCCATCTCAAAACGCCCCGAAGGGCTGCCTGAAACCGGTGCGCTTGCATTCTTCATGACAACATCGGACGACTTTCCCTACCCCGCCCGCGTCATCCATATTCCCGAAATTGGCGATACTGCGTCAGAACCACCAGACAATGCGGACCCGATCTATCACGGGCCCCATTGGGGTAAGTTCATCAAGGGGCACGCGCGCGAGGATGCGCCAATGACGTTCCCACGGTGGCCGGTTGAAATGATCCCATTGCCGATGACCAATCCCAATAACGACCGTGACGCGCGTCACTTTATTGCGGACCTGTTTCCACAACAGTCGGCGTCAGAGCTTACGCCCAGTAGTTATCGCGACGCACTCCCCGACTTTGCAAGACCTTGGTTTTGGGACACCGCACATCGCGTTGCAAATTCACTGCGCATCGCCCGCGAGGATTTCCCCAAGACGGCTAAACTGCTGCAAACCATGGTCGACGAACATGGCGAACAACATCAGCCCGCACTTGATGCTCTTTTGAACGACCAAGTCGAATTCTCCAACTTCGTGGATGAGGTCAGTGTTTGGGCCGTGTCACACGAGCCGTGGGATCAGATGACGATCCAAGATGCCCATATGCTGGCCTATCACTTTGAGCAGGTGAAAGACACGCGCAAACAAAAGGCCCGTTTCAGACAGTTCTACAGCGGCACCGCAGGCGAACTTTCCGGCCTTTATGAAGCAACCGAAGCCACATTGATGGCCGCGGCCAACGGCCCACCCGACGTCTTCGCCTGCCTGCCACGCCGCGTGCGTGACGATATCGATACAAAATACCGGATGGCATCCAAGGACCGTTGGCACCAGATGTTTGGCCTTGGTGCGCAATCCAAAACTGCGGCGGCCGACCACACACATCATCATCTGCTGCTACAGCTTCACACTGACCAGTTTCACAATTGGGACTGGGATGATGGTGGTGTCGTGCAATTCTGGATCTCGGAAGACGCCCTGCGCAAACAGGACTGGGACAAAATTGATCTGACGATTGCGCGGATCTAGGTCGCAATGCAGTCCAAAACAGTCAAATTGCCTTCTTGGGTCTGTCCGAAAGGGCAATTGACCTTTGGTTCCGACTTTCCTTTTGGAAACAGCCTGCTAAATTCGCGCTCAGGGTAAAAATATCCAACTTGGGAGACTAAAATGAAAAATCTACTTATGGCGACGTCTGCCGTCGCGATGATGGCAGGGTCTGCATTCGCAGCCGGCCACACCGAAGAAGTGAAGATCGGCGTGATCTTGGGCTTCACGGGTCCACTTGAATCCATCACACCTGCGATGGGTGCCGGTGCTGAATTGGCCATGGCCGAAGTCACAGAATCCGGCGCATTGCTGGGCGGTGCAAAAGTCACGTCAATCCGCGGCGACAGCACATGTATCGATTCCGGTGCGGCGACAGCCGCAGCTGAACGTCTGGTCACATCCGACAACGTCAATGCCATCATGGGCGCTGACTGTTCCGGTGTAACCGGTGCGATCTTGCAAAACGTTGCACGCGCAAACGGCGTTGTGATGATTTCGCCATCCGCGACATCCCCCGGCCTGTCATCTGCCGAAGACGACGGTTTGTTCTTCCGCACGGCACCATCTGACGCACGCCAAGGCGTGATCATCACAGAGATCCTTCAGGATCGTGGCGTCAGCGAAGTCGCTTTGACATATACAAACAACGACTACGGCAAGGGTCTTGCTGATGCATTCCAAGCTGAATTCGAGGCAGCTGGCGGCACAGTCACAATTTCTGCAGCACACGAAGACGGCAAAGCAGACTATTCTGCCGAAGTTGGCGCACTGGCATCTGCTGGCGGCGAAGTGTTGGTTGTTGCAGGCTACGTTGACCAAGGTGGGTCCGGCATCATCCGCTCATCACTCGACAGCGGCGCGTTCGACACATTCTACCTGCCAGACGGCATGGTTGGTGCGGTTCTGAACGACAACTTCGGTGCTGAACTGAACGGCTCTTACGGCGCGTACCCAGGTACAGACAACGCAGGCGCGGGCATGTTCGTTGAACTGGCAGAAGCTGCTGGTTTTGACGGCACAGGCGCGTTCTCACCAGAGAGCTATGACGCTGCTGCGCTGATCATGTTGGCAATGCAGGCAGCTGGTTCTGCTGACTCCGCTGATTTCAAAGACCACGTCTTTGACGTCGCAAACGCACCCGGCGTTGAAATCATGCCAGGCGATTTGGCACGCGGACTTGAACTGCTCGCGGCTGGCGAAGACATCGACTATGTCGGTGCGTCCGCGGTTGAACTGATTGGACCCGGCGAATCCGCTGGTAACTATCAGGAAATCGAATTTGCAGATGGTGTCTACTCGACAATCAACTTCCGTTAATCCAAAGGGTTAACACAGCAACGGCGCGGGGCTTGTCCTCGCGCCGTTTTGCAAAACAAGATACGCAGAAACATGCGTGCAAGGGGATGCTGAATGATCGTCGTTGAAGATGTGGTTAAGACCTTTGGTGGCTTTCGCGCCGTAGACGGGGCGACCATGACCATTGAAGAAGGCACAATCACCGGATTGATTGGCCCTAATGGCGCTGGAAAAACCACACTTTTCAATGTGATCGCAGGTGTTCTTAAACCAACATCCGGGCGCGTGACCATGAAAGGCGAGGATATCACCGGCCTGCCGCCGCACGAATTGTTCCACAAAGGTTTACTGCGAACCTTCCAAATCGCACACGAATTTTCCTCTATGACAGTACGCGAAAACCTGATGATGGTCCCCGGTGGACAATCGGGTGAAGCGCTTTGGAACACTTGGTTTGGCCGCAAGCGGATCGCTGACGAAGAGCGGGCGTTGCAGGCAAAAGCCGATGAAGTCATTGAGTTTCTGACAATTGACCACCTCAAAGAAGAAAAAGCGGGTAATCTTTCGGGCGGGCAGAAAAAGCTGCTTGAGCTTGGCCGCACGATGATGGTCGATGCAAAGATCGTATTTCTGGATGAGGTCGGCGCTGGCGTGAACCGCACGCTTTTGAACACCATCGGTGATGCAATCATTCGCTTGAACAAAGAACGCAACTACACATTCGTCGTGATTGAACACGACATGGATTTTATTGGCCGCCTGTGTGACCCGGTTATCTGTATGGCGGAAGGCCACGTGTTGGCCGAAGGGACCTTGGACGAGATCAAGGCCAATGAGCAGGTGATCGAGGCCTATCTCGGCACCGGGTTGAAAAACAAAGACAAGGTTAGTGCGACATGAAAACGCTGATTATTCTTATTTTTGGGGCCGTTCTCGGCTCTGCTGCGACCTTTTACTATATTTACGTCAACCACGCGGATGGGACCGAGCAAGCGCTGATGCGCGATACGCTGACCACCTATGCGCCCTTCCTCGAAGAGTACATTAATCCGTGAGTGATCCTTTCTTGATCGGGGATGCCATGACCGGTGGTTATGGCAAAGGCCCCGATATCCTGCATTCCTGTACAATTGCCGCTGAAAAAGGCGAAATCGCAGTCATTGTTGGCCCCAACGGGGCTGGCAAATCCACTGCCATGAAGGCCGTGTTTGGCATGCTGAACGTCAACGAAGGTGCTGTGCGCCTTGATGGCGAAGACATCACCAAACTATCCCCGCAGGAACGCGTTGTGAAAGGTATGGGGTTTGTGCCGCAGACCTCGAATATCTTCACGTCGATGACAGTGGAAGAGAACCTCGAGATGGGTGCCTTTATCCGCCGCGACGATTTCAAGGATACTATGACGCAAGTCTATGACTTGTTCCCGATCCTGAAAGAAAAACGCATGCAAGCGGCTGGCGAGCTCTCGGGCGGTCAGCGTCAACAGGTTGCTGTTGGTCGGGCACTTATGACCCAGCCCAAGGTGTTGATGTTGGACGAGCCGACAGCGGGTGTGTCACCAATCGTGATGGACGAGTTGTTTGACCGTATTATTGAGGTCGCCCGCACCGGCATCCCGATCTTGATGGTCGAACAAAACGCGCGTCAAGCGCTTGAAATTGCTGATAAAGCTTATGTTCTTGTGCAAGGCCGCAACGCCCACACAGGCACTGGCAAAGAACTTCTCGCTGATGAACAAGTACGGCGGAGCTTCTTGGGCGGATGAAAATGCAGGCCCTTCTTTGCGCCACGATGGCAGGACCCGCAATGGCCGAGGTCATATCGTGCGATTTGTCCGGCGTGCCTGTCCGGTTTGAGATCGACCGCACGCAATTTGCCCCGGCGATTGACAAAAACGAGCCCGAACGCCGCCGCGTTACAACCGTGCAAATGGGCGACGCGCAGTTCCCCGCAGAACCCATTTTGATGGGTGACGTGCGCGGTTTCTGGGCCGAAGGCCTTGCCGGATCTGACGTGATGATGGTGATGCAAGGCGACGGAAGCGCAGTTTACGCTGATACCCGCGCCGGCGAACGCCTGACAGGCACGTGTGAGGTGCTGCAATGAACAAACTTAACACACTGAATTCCAAGGATAGTCTCTAAATGGATTTTCTGAACGCCCTCGTCGCTTTTGCGAATTTCGTGTTCGTGCCGGGTCTGGCCTATGGCGCGCAACTGGCCATCGGCGCTTTGGGTGTCACGATGATCTACGGCATCCTGCGGTTTTCCAACTTCGCCCACGGCGACACAATGGCCTTTGGAACAGCGATCACGATCCTGTTTACGACGGCTTTTATCAGCATAGGGATCACGTTCGGGCCCCTACCGACCGCCTTGCTGGCCCTGCCCTTTGGGATTGGTGCGACTATTTTGCTGCTGCTCGGCACAGACTGGGCCGTCTACAAGTTTTATCGCCAGCAGAAAGCCTCGCCCGTCATCCTCGTCATCGTCTCAATGGGTGTGATGTTCGTGATGAACGGCGTGGTCCGTTTTATCATTGGCGTGCGTGACATTCGCTTTGCCGATGGAGAGCGCTTCATCATCACCGCACGCGAATTCAAGGAAATGACGGGCCTGAACGAGGGTTTAGCGATTAAGACGACCCAAGCGATTACTGTTGTGGTGGCGTTTATCGTGATGGCGTTGCTGTTCTGGTTCCTGAACAAAACCCGCACCGGTAAATCCATGCGCGCGTTCTCGGACAACGAAGACCTCGCGCTGCTGTCGGGTATCAACCCGGACTGGGTGGTCAAGGTCACTTGGATGATCGTTGCAGCCCTCGCTACAACTGCTGGCGTGCTTTACGGTCTTGATAAGTCATTCAAGGCATTCACCTACTTCCAACTGCTGCTTCCCATTTTTGCGGCGGCAATCGTCGGCGGGCTGGGCAACCCATTAGGTGCCATCGCGGGTGGATTTGTGATCGCGTTTAGCGAAGTCACGATCACCTACGCTTGGAAAAAGGTGCTGGTCTACTTGATGCCCGAAAGCCTAGAGCCGGATGGCCTCGTCCAGCTGCTATCCACCGACTATAAATTCGCCGTCAGCTTTGCGATCTTGATTATCGTGTTGCTGTTCAAACCGACCGGTCTGTTCAAGGGGCAATCCGTATGAGTACCGCAGTCAGAGACACCGCCCTTTTCGGTCTGGTCGCCGTCCTGTTGATTGGGACTGGCATGATCCAAGGCTGGAACTCGGCATTGCTGATCCTGAATATGGGGCTGATATCGGCCATCATGGCGTTGGGTGTAAACCTGCAATGGGGCTTTGCGGGCCTGTTTAATATTGGTGTTATGGGCTTTGTGGCCTTGGGTGGTTTGGCCGCAGTGCTGGTATCGACCGAACCTGTGCCAGAGGCATGGCAAGCGGGTGGGTTGCGTATTTTTGCAGGCCTCGCATTGGGTGCGCTGACCGTTATTGCCGCTGTGATGGCGCAAAAACGGCTTGAAGGCCGAACAAAAACAATCGCGACATTGATCATCTTGGTCGGCGGTTTCTTCCTATATCGCGCCGTGTTTGATGGTGGAAAAGAAGCCGTCGAGGCCGTAAATCCTGCCCTGACAGGTAATCTGGGTGGTTTGAACCTGCCGATTATCCTCAGCTGGCCTGTGGGTGGATTACTGGCCGCAGGTGCCGCTTGGGTGATTGGTAAAACAGCCCTTGGTTTGCGGTCTGACTACCTTGCCATTGCGACGCTTGGTATCGCCGAGATCATCATTGCCGTGATGAAAAACGAAGACTGGCTTGCCCGCGGTGTAAAAAACGTCGCCGGTTTGGACAGCCCTGTGCCCGATGCGGTCACGCTGCAAAACGACCCCAGCTTTGTGGAGCGTGCTGCAAGCTTGGGGCTTGATCCCGTGCTTGGCTCAACGCTTTACAACAAAATGGGTTACGCGGTGCTATTCACCATCGTTCTGCTGATCCTACTGTGGCTGGCACAAAAGGCGCTAAACAGCCCTTGGGGTCGCATGATGCGCGCGATCCGCGACAATGAAACAGCCGCCGAAGCGATGGGCAAAGACGTCAAAAGCCGTCACTTGCAAATCTTCATTCTGGGCTCTGCTGTGTGCGGTATCGCAGGTGCGATGATGACCACGCTTGACGGGCAACTGACGCCGGGCACGTATCAACCATTGCGTTTCACCTTTCTAATCTGGGTGATGGTGATCGTTGGTGGATCGGGCAATAACTTTGGCGCGGTTTTGGGTGGTCTGCTGATCTGGTGGCTTTGGGTGCAAGTGGAACCGCTTGGCCTTGGCCTGATGAGCATTCTCAGCAGCGGTCTGGAAGATGGCAGTCCGCTGAAGGACTGGATGATCGAGTCCGCAGCACATATGCGTTTGCTGACGATGGGTCTGGTCTTGTTGCTGGTTCTCAGGTTCAGCCCACGCGGCCTGATCCCCGAACGCTAACTTGTCCTTACGGCCTGCCCTGCTAGAACAGGGCAGATCCATTTCCCAGAGGACCCCATGGCGCTCATTTTTCGCTGGCTTGTCCGGCTTGCCTCTGCATTGATTTTCTTATGCGTCGCGGTCATCGCGCTGGCCTATTACTTTGCGTCACGGTCATTGCCTGACTATAGCGCCGAGCGCGATGTGGCTGGCATTTCCGCCCCGGTCGAGATTGTGCGCGACAACGCAAATGTGCCGCATATCTTTGGGCAGACAAATGACGATGTCTATTTCGCGCTCGGCTATGCCCATGCGCAGGATCGTTTGTGGCAGATGACGATGCTGCGGCGCACAGCACAAGGACGGCTGTCAGAGCTGTTCGGTGAGCGCACAGTCGGTATCGACGAAGTTCTGCGTCGCTTTGACCTCTATACGCTGTCCGTGGCGTCGGTGAATGCGCAGACGGACGAAACAAAAGCCTATCTTCGGGCCTATTCCAACGGCGTGAACGCATGGCTGGCAGAGGTCAACAAAGGCGCGTTGGGTCGCGGTGCGCCAGAAATGTGGTTGTTCAATCATGCCGTTGCCCCTTGGCAACCCGCCGATTCTATTGCGGTGCTTAAGCTGATGGCGCTTGATTTGACATCAAATCTTGAAACCGAAGTGCTGCGCGCGCGCACCTCGCTCTTGCTCGATAATGACCGTCTGAGTGACATTCTGCCCGATGATCCCACCAGCGGCATCGCGGCCTTGCCTGAATATGCCAGCCTAATACCCGGCGTTGCACCCTACACCCCAAACATGCGCCTCGCTTATGATCCGCTGTCACCGATCAAACCAGCGCCGCTCGCAGGTGCCTCGAACGCTTGGGCTGCAAGCGCATCGCGCTCTACCACCGGGTCCACCTTACTGGCGAATGATCCGCATCTGGGGCTCACCGCCCCGTCGATCTGGTATCTGGCCCGGCTAGAACTTGAAACCGGCGGCATCATCGGCGGCACAATCCCCGGAATGCCGCTGGTCCTCAGCGGGCGCAGCGATGCGTTGGGGTGGGGTCTGACCACTGCGATGGTCGACGACCAAGACGTGATGGTCGAAGAGGTGAACCCCGATAACCCTGACGAGTACCGCAGCCCAAATGGCTGGGTGCCGTTCCGCACGCGCGACAGCATTATCAACGTAAAGGATGGCTCGGCCATTACCCTGCGCCTGCGCTGGACGGCGAATGGGCCCGTGATGCCGCGCGACAAATATGACCTCGGCACGATCACCCCGCCAGGGCATGTCACAGCGATTTCGTGGACGGCGCTGTCAGACCGCGACACAACAATGTCGGCCGCGTTTGAGATCAACCAGTCCCGCACCGTCGAAGAAGCCATCACTGCAGGCGAAGATTTTATCGCGCCGGCCCAAAACCTGACCCTTGCAGACCGCAACCGCATCGTGATGAAAACCGTGGGCGCAATTCCTGCACGCGACATCAATAGCACAAGCCAAGGCCGCCTGCCCGCTTATGGCTATCTGCCGGAAAACCGCTGGCAAGGGCGCTTTCCTTATGCTGACAATCCAGAATTCCTCGACCCACCGGGTGGCATACTTGGCAATACTAACAACAAGACCGTCGATCGGCCTTTCCCCCGCCACGTCACGCATAAATGGGGTGACACCCAGCGGATCAACCGGTGGCGTCTTTTGATGCAAGCCCGCGAGGTTCACACCCGCGACAGCTTTATCGAAGCGCAGCTTGATACCGTCAGCTTTACCGCACGGACGCTTTCGACGCTCATGGGTGCCGATCTTTGGTTCACTGGTGACACCGCCCCCGAAGGCACGCCAGAACGTCGCCGCCAGATCGCGCTCGACCTGTTGTCCGCCTGGAACGGCGAAATGAACGAGCACCTACCCGAACCACTGATCTATTCGGCGTGGATCCGCGCGTTTCAACAACGGCTGATCCGGGACGAATTGGGGCCGCTGGCCGCTGAATTCACTCATGTGGAGCCGGTCTTCATTGAGCGTGTCTTTCGCGACATCGACGGTGCGAGTGTCTGGTGCGACGTCATACAATCAGCCCCGGTCGAAACCTGTACTGATATCGCGCGGCAATCGCTGGATGATGCTTTGGTGTGGATCGCCGAAAACCATGGCGAAGCCGTCGAGGCCGTCCGCTGGGGCGATGCCCATGTGGCGACCCACGACCACCCTGTCCTTGGCAGCACTCCGATCCTTGAATGGGTCGTGAACATCCGGCAATCGACAAGCGGCGGTGATCACACGCTGCAAAGGGCAAAAACATCCGGAGAAGACCCACATCCGTTCCACAACGTGCACGCTGGGGCCTACCGCGGCGTTTATGACTTTGCCGATCCAGACAGTTCTGTGTTCATCACATCAACAGGCCAGTCCGGGCATCCGCTGTCGCGACACTATGACAATCTGGGCGAGCTGTGGCGGAGGGGTGAGTATATCCCAATGTCGCTTGATCCTGATTTGGCGCGCGCAGCAGCAGTGGGCGTAACGGTGTTGCGACCCGAGGGAAATTAACCCGCCTTCTTCTTGCGCATCTCATTGTAATCGAACTGTTCCCAAACGTGCATGCGCCCCTTCTGGCGCGCATCGGCCAACCACATCTTTTTGCGGGCATCAGGCACTTCCATGGCGCGGTAAATACCACGCGAAAACTTTGGCCAATCAATTGCGAGGCCCAGCTTTACCATCTCGGCTGACAAATCTCGCCCATCAGGAAGATAACAACGCGCAACTGTACGGCCGTACGCGTCTTTTTCAGAGATAACCGCACGCACGGTTTGACCTTTGCACAAAGAGACCAGCGCCCATTTCGCCTTCTTACCATAAGGATGGTTCATCTCTGGCGCATCGACACCAAACAAGCGCACCTGCGTCTTGCGAATGACAATGGAATCACCATCGATCACGTAAGCGGGTCCGGAAATCTCCTCCCTTGTCGTTAAAGGTGTCGCAGTCTTATGTTCAAACGGTCGCGGTGGTGACGGTAGACTGCGCCTTTTATTTTGCGAACGTGACCTTTGTACCGGCCTCGTTTTGGGCGCTACTTTCCGCCCCCTATAAGGAACAAATGCACGACGCACACGTCGAACCTTCTTTTTCAGGCTCAACGCGTAGAAGACAACGGCGCCAATGATCAAAAGAATTTCCAAAGCAAATTAGCCTGCGCAAGATACGAAGACACAACCTTAGAAAATACGTTGCAGAAATGCACACGCTTTAGCTGAAATTGGTATTTGAGGGAAACAATGCGGTTAAGATCAATTGAATGTTTATGGATGTGTCGCGTTATACAGCAAACTGTCTAATTCGCCGTTTATCTCATTTTCCCAAGCATCATTCGCGTAGTTCGTCATTACAGCGTATCCGTTGTCATAAAGCGCCACATATGCGCCAAATGAATCGGCAACCCGTCCACGAACCCCTGTCCATGATCCCAAATGCCAACTGGTGAAGCTGCCATTACTGGGGCGAAAGATCATTCCAGCGCTATAGCCCCGACCGCGCCCAAGATCGGACGCAGGCAAAGAAAATCCTGCCGGACGCAGCGGGTTATTTTCGCCGGTAAAGGTCTGCTCAGCAAATGCCAGATAATCGCGCGCAGATATCTCCCAACCACCCCAAGACGTCATCACACGCCAGTCCGGGTTCAATTGCGCGGACGTGACACCAGTCGGAACCAAAACCTCCCGTCGGCAATAGGCCTCGTAGTTTTCTTCAGCCAGTTCTTCGATTACCAAACCCAGCACAAGATAGTTGGCGTTTGAATAGCGATACGGTGCCCAAGCAGGTGTGCCGGAAAGGTTCTCATTTGCGATCTTGGAAAACTGCCAAAGCTTATTTTCAACTTTGAATGTCCGCAATTTTGACAACTCATTGCGATGATAATCCGTGTCGATCCCGCTAGCATGGGTGATCAACTGCGCCACCGTGATTTCAGCGAAGCGGTTATCGCGAGGTGCATGTTCGGCCAGAGCCGCAGGAATAGCTTCGGACAATGGGGTTTGCACATCTTTGCCGGCCTGATCTAACGCTCGCAATGCGCAAACGGCCGTTATGGCTTTTGACAGACTTGCGATTTTTGCGGGGTCATCGACGCTGCGGGCAATGCCGCCCTCGCCGATAACTGTGCCGTTGTGGGATACGATGATTGAACCTGCCGGGATCGCATGCTTTGCCATCCAGTCTTCCCAGTCGGAAATCAGTGTGTCCGCCACGCCTAAGGGATCATTTGCTTGAGCCGGAAATGCAGCTGCGAACAAAAACGAGGAAAGCAGAATACGCACAATCATAACAAAGACCCCCATCAATGCGGTCAAGTCTAGAATGCGCAGAGACTTCAAATCAAGTCAGGGCCGCATAGGGATTAAAGGCGGACGAACCGTTCTTTTTGCAGTTCAGTCCAAAAAACGTTCAAGTCATAGCCTGTTTCGGTCTGAACTTCCGATGTCACAATGCCTGCCTCAAACAACCACGCGCGTTTACGTCCTTCGCTGAATGCCAGTGTCAGCGTCTCTTCGCTACGCGGGTCTTTCAGCTTATCGGGGATAGCTGCCAAAAGCCGCTCCATCCCTTCACCCGTGATCGCAGAAACCGCAAAAAGATCGTCGGTCCGTGCCGCTTGCGTCAGGATGGCATCGCGCGCGTCACCTTCCAAAAGATCGGTTTTATTCCAAACCTCGATAATTGGCGCCTCTTCTGCAACGCCCAGGCTGGTCAGGATCGCATGCACGTCTTGTGCCTGTTCCTCGGTCTGCTCGTGACTGATGTCGCGCACATGCAGGATAAGATCCGCGTCGAGCACTTCTTCCAAGGTCGCGCGGAACGCCGCCACCAGTTCAGTGGGCAAATCGCTGATAAAACCCACCGTGTCGGACATGATCACTTCGTCTCCGGTCGGCAGCACAATCTTGCGCATCGTCGGGTCAAGTGTTGCGAACAGCATGTCTTTGGCAAACACCTGTGCACCCGTTAGCCGGTTGAAAAGCGTGGATTTGCCTGCGTTGGTGTATCCTACCAATGCAACAATCGGGAATGGCACCTTGGCGCGCGCGGCGCGGTGTAATTCGCGTGTTTTGACGACCTTGGCCAATTGCTTGCGCAAGCGGTTCAGTTGATCGTCAATCGCGCGGCGGTCCGCCTCGATCTGTGTCTCGCCGGGACCGCCGACAAAACCCAAACCGCCACGCTGGCGTTCAAGGTGGGTCCAAGCGCGCACCAGCCGCGTGCGCTGATAGGAAAGTGCCGCCATCTCGACCTGCAACACACCCTCGGATGTGCGCGCGCGGTCACTGAAAATTTCGAGGATCAATCCGGTTCGGTCGAGGAGTTTGACACCCCACTCCTTCTCCAGATTGCGCTGCTGAACAGGTGTGACGGAACCATCGATCAAGACAAGCTCGATCTCTTCATCGTGGAACATCGTTTTCAGTTCGGCGATCTTGCCTTTACCAAACAGCTTACCTGGATGAATACGCGGCAAACGCACGACATTCCCACCGACGACGTCCAAGTCAGGCAAAGCGGCGGCCAAGGCCAATCCCTCTTGCAGCGCAGGTTCAGCCGCACGGCGTGTCTGGTCAGATTTCAGATCAGGGTGCAGTACCCAAGCCCGCGTAATGGGGCGATCGTGTTCGAGCAATGCTACTCTTCACCTTCATATAGGCTGATTGGCTGTGCTGGCATAATCGTGGAAATAGCGCTTTTATAGACAAGCTGCGATTGGCCATCACGGCGCAACAGCACACAAAAGCTGTCAAACCACGTGATCACGCCCTGAAGCTTCACGCCATTCACCAAGAAAATTGTCACTGGAACTTTCGTTTTCCGAACATGATTCAGAAACGCATCTTGCAAATTTGCTTTATCGGCAGCCATTGCGACACCCTTTTGTTTTTTTTCTTACGGCCGCGCAACGGCCCCCCTGGTATTTGGAAACAGTATGTATTGAGCAAAGCGGACTTTCCACCCCCAAAACACAATTTAAAAGAGGTGCTTAGCGCTGCCAGATTTCGGGATTAAACAGCGCAATAATCGCCAATGTTTCAAGCCGCCCCAGAACCATCGCAAATGCGATTATGATTTTGGCCGCATCGGGAATACCCGCGTAAGAAATCGGTGTCTCGGCTGCGACGGCGGCCAGTGGCCCGGTTGTGGAAAGTGCCGAAACCGCCAACACCATTGAGGTCTCAAATTGGACCCCCGTTAATGAAAGCATTAACATCACGCCCGCAATACTGAGCGCAAAAAGCATAAAAAACACCCATGAAATATACGCCCCTTGCTTGCGGATCCGGCGCGCATCGCGGCCCCCGCCACCAATGGACGACGGGTGCAATAGCCGGTCCTGCTCTCGCTCTCCATGACGGTAAAGCGCATAAATCCGCAAGAGTTTGACGCCACCTGCTGTCGTCGCAACGCCACCTCCGATCAAGGCCATCCCGATCAAAAATAGCCCCGGTGTGCTAAGCCCCGACCATGTTGTCGCCCCATCCCAATAGCGCGATTCAAACCCAGTGGTCGTCAAAAAGGACGTAACAGTGAACAACGCCCCCCAAAGAGCTGACGCAATTTCTTGTATGTTGGCAGGTTCCATGCCGTCAGCCGCACCAATGAAATGCCGCAGGAATAGCAGCATCGTCACAGTCCCGATCAGAACAAGGGCCGTAATAAACTCGGGGTCGCGGCGCAGGCCCTGATCCCGCTCTCCGATCATGCCGCGGCTAAACGTCAATCGTGACAACGCGAAAACGAAGAAACACAAAATAAGAAGTTCACCCCAAAATTGGGATGAGGCCAGATATAAGCCACCAATAGGCGAAATGCCCGACGTTGAGAGCGTCGACATCGCGTGAATGAGGGCGATGTAGGGGAACTCACCAGCAATCACGAGGCCGATCCACAGTACCGCAGTCAGGCCCACATAGATCGGGGTCAGCGTTAGCGTATAGCGCACCAAACGCTCCGATGGGTCGGCGATCTTACCGATCTGCGTAAAGGAAAAACCGGCACCCTTGCCGGCATTGCCGGTCGAACGTACCTCGAAACCACCCAAATTCATCGGGGCAAAAATGGACACGGCAGTGACCCAAACCAACAATCCGCCCATCCACCCGACAAGTGCGCGCCAAAGATGCTGTGAAGGTGTGAGCCTACCTAAACTATCGTAGACCGTGGCCCCTGTCGTGGTGAAGCTGGAGACCATCTCGAACCAGGCATTCAAAAATGTTGTATCCCCAACGGCTTCGTAAAAAGGGACTGCGAACATCAGCGGCAAGGCACTAAAGGCCGCCAAAAGCCCTACAAGCTGGCTGCGCGACACACTGCGCGGTGCATATCCTGCCGTCGCCAGTCCAATCATGATGGTCAGGATCGAAAACAGGATAAACCCGTAAAAGAAGACCCGCATGGTGGTAAAGTCTTCCAAGACCGCACCATGAACCGCAGGCACAAGCATCGAAATGGCACCAAGACCCATCAGGATCACAAAGAACGGCAGGCGGACGATCCAACCCATCAGAAGAAGTCGATTGAGACCTGTAACAGGCGTTCGACTTCGGGGACATCATCGCTCATTGCAAAGATTGCAATGACGTCACCTTCCTCGATGCGGGTATCGCCCAATGGGCGCACGACCTTGCCTTGTTTCATGATGGCACCAATCAACGTGCCTTCCGGGAAATCAATGTCCTTGACCTTTTGTCCTGCGATCGGCGACGTGCTGAGGACTTGCGCCTCGATGACTTCTGCTTCGGCGTCGCCAATCGAATAAACACCGCGCACCCGGCCATGTCGGATATGACGCAGGATCGAACTGACTGTCGTGGCACGCGGGTTGATGTAGGCATCAATATCAAGCGGCCCCATGAGCGGCACCAAGGTCGGGTCATTGACCAATGAAATCGCCATCGGGCAGCCCATTTCTTTGGCGCGAACGGCAGCAAGCAGGTTTGTTTTATCGTCATCAGTGACGGCAAGGACGGCGTCCGCCGACGCGATGTTCGCTTCTTCCAACAAAGAACTATCCAAACCGTCACCGTGCAACACGATCGTTCGGTCCAGTGCATCTGCCGCGCGTTCCGCACATTCGCGACGGTTTTCGATCATTTTCACACGGACGCGTTCGGTTCGTGCTTCAAGTGCCAGCGCCACACCCAAACCCACATTACCACCACCGATGATGACGATACGTTCTTGTTTTGCTTGTGTTTTTCCAAATATTTCCAACGTGCGCGTCATATCTTCGGTTTCGGTAAAGATATAACACTCATCATCGGGGAAAATCTGATCGCCTGCGGACGGAACAAACAACGTGCCCTCGCGTCTGATCCCGACGACCACTGCGCGCAAAGTCGAAAAGAGATCCGTCAATTGTCGCAACGGGGTGTTGATGACAGGGCAATCATCGTCAATCGTGATCCCCAACAGCTGTGCGCGACCCTCTAAGAAGCTTTCCGTATCGAACGCGGCTGGCGCAGAAAGCCGCTGCAAGGCTGCCTCGGCCACTTCGCGTTCTGGCGAAATGACCACGTCAATCGGCAAATGGTTGCGCCGGTAGAGGTCCTGATACGCGGGATCAAGGTAATTTTGCGCCCGCAAACGCGCGATCTTGCGCTGTACCGAAAAAACCGAATGCGCCACCTGACACGTGACCATATTCACCTCGTCAGAATGTGTGGCCGCGATGATCATATCGGCATCTGACGCACCCGCACGGTCAAGCACATCGGGGTAGCTGGCAAAACCTGCAATCCCTTGCACATCAAGCGTATCAGTTGCGCGGCGCACCAGTTCAGGGTTGTTGTCAACGACCGTTACATCGTTGTTTTCACCCGACAAATGGCGGGCAATTTGCCACCCGACCTGCCCTGCGCCACAGATGATGACTTTCATTCCTCATCGCCTTCGATATAGGCCACGCGGCCCCCGGCTTTGTTCGTTGTCACAACGCCCAGCGACTTTAGCTTGCGGTGCAGCGCGGATCTTTCCATTCCGACAAACGACGCGGTGCGGCTGATGTTGCCACCAAACCGATTGATCTGCGTCAGCAGATATTCGCGCTCAAACAGCTCGCGCGCCTCACGCAGTGGCAATGTGGCAAGACCACCGGCCAACACGATCCGACCTTCTTCGCCGCCGCCTTCTTCACTGCTTGGGAGTTCTTTGGCGCTGATATCACCGCTACTTTCTCCAAGGATAAGAACACGTTCCACGACGTTCTTTAACTGCCGCACATTCCCGGGCCATAGCATCGTTTGCAGCAACGCGCGCGCATCTTCAGCAATCTTGCGCAGCGGCAGGCCCTGTACCTTGTTGCAAGCCTCGATAAAGTGTTCGGCCAAAAGTGGGATATCCTCGCGGCGTTCTTCCAAGGATGGCACCGCAATTGGGACAACGTTCAAACGATGATAAAGCTCTTCTCGGAAGGTTCCTGCATCAATTGCGGCTGGCAAATCGCGGTTGGTGCTGGAGATAACGCGCAGATCAACCTGTACTTTCTCACCACCGCCGACACGCTGAAACCGCTGCTCGACCAACACGCGCAGGATTTTTGACTGTGTTCCCAATGGCATATCAGCGATTTCGTCGAAGTAGACGACGCCACCATTCGCCTCTTCCAGCAAACCCGGCTCAATACCGCGCCCGCTATCTTCGCGTCCAAATAGCACCTCTTCCATACGCTCTGGTTCAATTGACGCGGAATTTACCGTCACAAAAGGTGCAGAGGCGCGGTTGGAATTGGCGTGAATATAACGCGCTGCGATTTCCTTACCGGCACCGGCGGGGCCAGTTAGCATCACGCGTCCATTGGATTTCGTCACCTTATCCAATTGCGACTTGAGCATACGGAAGGCGGCACTATCGCCCAGCATCTCGGCGCTATGGCTTTCCCCGCGCTTCAGTTCAACGTTTTCGCGGCGGAGACGGGATGTTTCCATCGCGCGGCGGATCACCACCAGCAACTGGTCGATGTTGAACGGCTTTTCAATAAAGTCGTAGGCGCCCTGTTTGATCGCGGCGACTGCAATTTCGATGTTGCCGTGACCGGAAATAATCACGATTGGCACATCGGGATGGTCACGCTTTACCGACTTAAGAATGTCGATCCCGTCCATATTGCTGTCTTTGAGCCAGATATCGAGGATCATCAACGCAGGCTGTTCAGCCGCGATCTGCGCCATACATTCGTCCGACGTCCCGGCAAGACGGGTTGTGTAGCCTTCATCAATTAGGATTTCTGAGATCAACTCTCGGATATCGCGTTCATCATCTGTGATCAGAATATCGCCCATGGATTACCTCATGCTGGTATTTTTGGTGCCCGCGCCTGTGCAGATACAGCGGGCAATTGAATAATGGCGCAGGCACCTGAGTGGTCGTTACCTGCAAATGGTTCGGCGTCCGCAAGCGTTAGCGTTCCGCCATGTTCTTCGATGATTTTCTTCACAATCGGCAGACCAAGGCCAGTGCCTTCGCCCCGTGTCGTCACGTAAGGCTCGAACAGGCGCGCGCGGTCTTCGGGCAAGCCAACGCCGTTGTCTGATATTTTGATTGTGACGTTGTGCTTGTCATAGCTCATGCGCAGCTGAATTTCAGGCCTGTAGTCTTTTGGCGCATGTTTTTCCAAATAGGTTGCGGTTGCTTCGCCTGCGTTCTTAAGAAGATTGGTGAGTGCCTGTCCGATCATGGTATCGTCCATATCGATCAGAACCACCTCTTCGGGGATGCTGGCCGCGAAGAAGACATCAGGCTGTCCGACAATTTGCAGCGACAGCGAGTCATGCACCAATTGCGTCAGGTCATTGAGATGCAGATCCGGCTCTGGCATGCGGGCGAATTTCGCGAACTCATCAACAATGCGACGCAAGTCATTGGTTTGCCTGACAATCACATCTGTCATCTGTTCCAGTTTATCGGAATCGTGTCCCACCTGGCTGTGGAACTTGCGCTTGATCCGCTCTGCGGACAGTTGGATCGGGGTAAGCGGGTTCTTGATCTCGTGTGCGATACGTTGGGCCACATCACCCCATGCTGCCATGCGCTGCGCGCTCACAAGGTCGGTAACATCATCAAACGCCACAACATAGCCTTCAAGTGCGCCGTCCGCGTTCCGGCGTTGTGCAATACGGACAAGCAAGCTTTCTTGTTGGCCTTTGCGGATCAGATTGACTTGTTCTTGCACGTTTTCGCGGTCGGTATCGTGGACCTGCGCAAATAGGTCTGCAAATTCCGGGATTGCAACGGAAAGTGCCGTTTCTTCGTGATTATCGCTGACCGACAGCAAACGCCGTGCCGAGGGGTTCACGAAGCTGACGTTCCCGCTTACGTCCAGCCCAACCACACCAGAGGTCACGGATTGCAGCACGGAATCAAACAGACGCCCGCGGCGTTCCGTTGTCTTGTTGGTTTCAATCAGCTCATCGCGCTGCCCCTTCAGGCGGCTTGTCATTTGGTTAAAGTAATGACCCAATTGGGAAATCTCATCATCACCATCATCCTCAATGACCCGTACATCAAGATCGCCGGAACCGACACGCTGCGAGGCCGATACCAACCGCCCCACGGGCCGTGATAGCCGCTCGGCAAACCAAAGACCGCCCCAGATCGCGCCAAGGATCAAGATGACCGCAAAGCCCAGATAAAGCAGGCCAAATTGAAACAGCAGTTGCCCGCGCTCGTTTTGCAGTTCTTCGTATTGGGCCACGGTTTCGGTGGTATCATCCAACAGTGACAACACCGTCCCATCGACGGGCCGCGTCACATAAAGATAGCGATCACGGAATGCGGTCAGCGGGATCAATGCGCGAAACTCGTCATTGGCAAAGTCCTGCACGATGGCAAGTCCATTGGCCTCAGCACGCAGGAAATCGTTGGCGGTGGGCCGTTCATAGCCAAATTCGTAGGATCGCGCGCCGCGCGCCATGATATTGCCAAGACCGTCAATCACGAAAGCTTCTGTCAGGCCGCGCTCGATCTGCGCTTGAACATCACCCAAAGCGCGGCGCACTTCGCCATCATCCATGAACAGGTTCGCTTGACGCTCGCGGTTCAAATATGCGGCCAACCCTTCGCCGTCGCGGGTCAATCCTTGGCGGTGTTCCTCTTCGTAGGCCTGCGCCGTTGTCAGCGATGTCCGCAAAACGTTGCCGACCGGTTCCGAGAACAAGCCGTCCAAAGCGATCGAAATCAGCGTCACAGAAAAGACCGCGACCAGCACGATTGGCACCAATGCCGAAAGCGCGAAGACACCCGTTAGCCGCATGCTGAGCAGTGATCCCGCCGACTGCGCGCGCCGTGCCGCGACCATCCGCGCGACTTGGCGCATGACCAAAGCGGCGACAATCAAAACATAAACGAAATCGATCAAAAGGATCAGGCGCAGGGACGTCGAAGACGCACCCTTCCCCAAGGGTCCCACGACGATATAGGTCATCGCGGCCAGAACAGGTGCTGCCACCACGAGACCCATCGTGAGCGCACTCTGGACGCGCCGCTGGCGAAACCAGCGACTAAACCGAGTGATATCTAAACCCATGAGGGTACGCCGCACGCGCAAAGCCCTGTGTTAAGGTGAGGTCGCCCCCACGGTACCGCCAAATCTGTGGTCTTTCTGCTACGCTGACGTACCAGTGCCACGGTTCTGTTGCGGTTTTACATCAACTTACGGCGCCGAGTCACGCGGATATCGAGGTCTGTGATCTTCTTACGGAGGGTATTTCGGTTAATTCCGAGTAAATCCGCACATTTTGCCTGATTTCCGCCCGTCGCATCCAGGGCAATCTCGATCAATGGCCCCTCAACCTCTTTGAGGATTCGGTTGTACAGACCCGGTGGCGGCAACACGCCACCATGCAGATCAAAGTACCGACGCAGGTGTTTCCCAACACTCGCGCTTAGCTTTTCGCCCTCACCACCCGAACGCAACGGCTCAATCGCGGGTTGGTTACCCAAGACCAGTTCGACCTCTGGCCGCGTTATTTCCTCTTCAGCGGCGGTGAACACCAAACGGCGCACCGCATTTTCCAATTGGCGTACATTGCCGGGCCAGCTGTATGCACGCACCAAGTCAAGAGCCGCATCCCCGAAACGGCGCAACGGTGCGCCGTCCCGTTCGGCACGGGCCAGAAAATGATCCGCCAGAAGTGGGATATCATCAACGCGCTCACGCAAGGACGGCACATCGACCGTCACACCGCCAAGTCGGTAAAACAGATCTTCGCGGAATTCCCCGTCTTCCATACGTGCCATCAAATCCGACTGCGACGTCGCCATGATCCGCGGGGCATTGTCGCCCAGACTGTCCAACATCCGCACAATTCGGGCCTGCGCAGGTTCGGACAGATCGCTCACTTCATCAAAAAGGATCGACCCACCTTTGGCACGGCTCAGAATGGTTGACGGGCCATCCATCCCTTCCAGGTCAGACGCAGAGACCACAACGAACGGCAGGCTGCGACGATCGGAGAAATCATGGACAGCACGTGCGATCAGCGATTTGCCAGTGCCGCTCTCGCCTGTAATCAACACCGGCAATTGCGTGTTCATCACCCTGGCCACAAGCCGGTAGAGCGCTTGCATCACCGACGTGCGCCCGACCAACGGCAGATCACCGCCCTGTTCGGTCGAGGTCACATCAGGCGCGCGGGTCACTGGCGCGCGGCGTTTCACTTCGAGCGCACGCGCGGCACGTTTCATCAAGTCGGGCAGATCAAAAGGTTTGGGCAAATAGTCATAGGCATCCGCCTCGGCGGCTTGGATCGCCGTCATGATCGTGTTCTGGGCAGAAATCACGATAACCGGCAAACCGGGGCGTGCGGCAGCAATCTTGGGCAATTGCTCGAGACCATTGCCATCTGGCATGACCACATCCGAGATCACCAGATCGCCTTTGCCTTCGTCCACCCACCGCATCAGCGTGACGAGAGAAGAGGTCGCGTGCACCTTGCACCCTGCACGTGTCAGCGCTTGGGTCAGCACGGTTCTGATCGTGCGGTCGTCATCTGCGACAAGAACGGTCCCATCCATTAGTCTTCTCCTGTTTCATAGTCTTTGGGCACAACGGGCAGTGAAATCCGAAACACAGTGCGGCCGGGCACGCTGTCCACGGAGATCCATCCACCCGCATCACCAATCAATTTCGACACCAATGCGAGCCCCAACCCGGTGCCGTTTTCCTTGCCCGATACGAAGGGTTCAAAAATATCATCCGCAATCTCGCGCGGCAAACCGGGCCCATCATCGATAATCTCGACTTGCAGTGGCAAACGGGCTTGCGTCCCATCCGAGCGGTGAACCCGCAACGATGTGTCATAAAACGTATGCAGTCTGATTGTGCCCGCCTCTCCGCCCGCCTCTGACGCGTTCTTGAGAAGGTTCAGAAACACCTGCAAAAGTTGATCGCCATCTGCCACAGTTTGCGGCAATGACGGGTCGTATTCCTCAACAAATAGCATATGCGCGCCAAAACCCACAGCCGCTGACTGCCGCGCACGGTCAAGCACATCGTGGATGTTCACGGGTTTCAAAACCGGCGGACGCAAGTTGCCAAACTGCTCAACCTGCTCAAGCAGTTTCACAATCCGGCGGCTTTCCTCGACAATCAGATCAGTCATTTCCTGATCTTCCGGGGTTAACCCCATGGACAGCAATTGCGCCGCCCCTGTGATCCCCGCCAACGGGTTCTTGATCTCATGCGCCAGCATCTCGGCCATGCCAATCGCTGATTTCGCGGCTTTGCCGGACGAATGGTTTTGATTGATCCGGCTGGCAATCTCGCGCGGGCTGATCATCACGATCATCGTGCCTTCGCTGCCCTGCAATGGTGCGAACTGAATGTTACAAAGCATCGGTGCACGCTCGCCGCTACCCACATCGACGTCATTGACAAAAAGCGAGGTGCTGTTTTCACGCGCACGCGCAAAGGGCGCCTCAAGTGGCGCATCGATCATCACTTTGTCCCAAAGCTTTTCACCGGTCAGCGCTTTGGTTGAGATGTTCAGGAAACTCTCGGCGGCGGGATTGACGTACATCACTGCATCATCGGCATCGACCATGATCGCGGGAACCGGCAATGAGAGCCAAAGGGCCGTGTCCCAAATCATGCCGCGATCTCCATCGTCAAAGCATCTGGCAAATCACGCAAGACATCCCGAGGATCAGCATGCGTCAGAATGGCCTTACGCAAAGCAGGCACAGTGTCCGCGTCGTCCATGTACCACCCCAAATGCTTACGAGAGACCTTGCGCCCCATGTCGTGCCCATAAAACGAAAGCATTGCTTCGTAGTGACCACACACCATATCGATCAGCGCGGCCCCTTGCGGGACAACTGGCATCGGTGTGCCGTGCAATGCGGCTGACACCTGTGCCAAAAGCCAAGGCTGCCCTTGCGCACCGCGCCCGATCATCACGCCGTCAGCGCCTGACAATGCCAACGCTTTGCGGGCCGTCGTCGCATCAACAATATCGCCATTGGCAATGACCGGAATATCGACGGCCTCTTTGATGCGCCGGATCGCGGCCCAATCGGCGTTGCCTTTATAAAACTGACAGCGGGTGCGCCCGTGAATTGTCACCAGCTTAATCCCCGCCTGTTCCGCACGCCGCGCCACATCTGCCGCGTTCAAGCTGTCATCATCCCAACCAAGCCGCGTTTTCAGCGTCACGGGCACATCAACCGCATTCACGACCGCTTCGATCAGGCTGAGTGCATGATCAGGTGTCCGCAATAAAGCAGAGCCGGAATACCCGTTTGTCACCTTTTTCGCCGGGCAGCCCATGTTGATATCAATAATCGCCGCACCGTTGGCAGCCGCCATCTTGGCAGCTTCCGCCATCCAATAGGCCTCGCGCCCTGCGATCTGTACGGCTGTGCCCGCTTGATCATAACCCAGCTCTGCGCGTTCTCTGACGCCGGGTTTGGCCTGAACCATTTCCTGACTGGCGACCATCTCACTTACGACCCAGCCGGCGCCAAAAGACGCGACCAGCTGCCGAAACGGCAAATCAGTAATCCCCGCCAAAGGTGCAAGCGCAACCGGCGGCGTCAGAGCCACATCATTCAAGACCAAAGATTCGGTATATGCCAAAGAGATAATCATTCGCTTACAGGATACGCATTGCCTTTGAGATAGGGCGAAACTGTTGAATTCTCAACGAAACTCGACGCACTTTCTCCCGCTAAAGCAGCAAATGCCTAATTATTAATCGGTTAGCCGCAAAAACTGACGAATTGCGTCAGGCTAGTCAGCGGCCTAAACCTGTGGTGCAGCAAAGACGGATTTGAGATGACAACAGCCGCCATCATCGTCGCAGCCGGGCGCGGAACACGCGCCGGTGGTGACTTGCCAAAGCAGTGGCGGATTTTGCGTGGCCGCCCCGTGGCCGCTTATGCAATGTCGCGTTTTGCGTCACATCCTGCGATCGCTCAGCTGATCCTTGTCGTTCACGCCGACGATATCGAAACGCAGGCTTGGCCTCGCGAGCCTGACGCGACTGTTGTTGCGGGAGGTGCGACCCGTGCCGCATCGGTGCGCGCTGGGCTTGATGCCGTTGGCGACAACATTGAAACCGTTCTGATCCACGATGCCGCGCGGCCATTGGTGAATGACGCGCTGATTGACCGCGTTCTTGCAGCACTCGAGACAAGCGACGGGGCTGCCCCCGCTCTCGCTGTAACGGATACGCTTTGGCAAGGTGCAGACGGTGCCGTGCAAGGGGTGCAAGACCGCGCAGGCCTGTTCCGTGCCCAAACGCCGCAAGGGTTTCGGCTTGCACCGCTGCGCGCAGCACATGCCGCGGCCACCGGGCACGAAACCGACGATGTCGCCGTCGCCCGCGCGGCGGGACTGGACGTCACCATCGTAGCAGGCGATGAAGACAATCTAAAAATAACAACGCCCGAAGACTTTGACAGGGCCGAACGATTGATGAGGCAAAACATGGATATTCGCGTAGGCAATGGCTATGACGTGCACCGGTTTGGACCGGGAGATCACGTGTGGCTGTGCGGTGTGCAAGTCCCACATACCCGCAGCTTGCAGGGCCATTCTGATGCTGATGTCGGGATGCATGCGGTCACGGACGCGATCTATGGCGCTCTGGGCAAGGGTGACATCGGCCAGCACTTCCCGCCTTCCGATCCGCAATGGAAAGGTGCCGCGAGCCACATCTTTTTGAAGCATGCTGTCGCACTGGCCAAATCCGAGGGCTTTGAGATCGGCAACGCGGATTGCACGCTTGTGTGCGAACAGCCCAAAATCGGCCCGCACCAAGATGCGATGAAAGCGGTGATGGCGGCCTATATGGGCCTGGACAGCGGGCGTATCAGCGTCAAAGCCACCACATCCGAGCGCTTGGGCTTTACCGGCCGCGAAGAAGGCATCGCATCAATTGCCACAGTGACTTTGATCAAAACATGACACATCTGATCGCCACATTTTTCTATGTAGGACACATGCGCCCTGCCCCCGGCACCTGGGGGTCACTGGCCGCCCTGCCCACTGGTTTGGTGATTTACATGCTGCTTGGTCCTTGGGGCCTGCTTTTGGGGGCAGTTCTTTCGTACCCATTGGGTGTTTGGGCGACGGCCATTGAGACCAAGGGAAAAGACAATCACGACCCGTCCGAGATTGTCATTGATGAAGTTTGCGGCCAATGGATCGCCCTTTTGCCGGTGGCCTTTGGCGCGGCCCATACCGGCGCTGCGATCACTGACCTTTGGCCCGGCTGGGTCGCTGCATTTGTGCTATTTCGATTCTTTGACATCACGAAACTTGGCCCCGTCGGTTGGGCAGATCGCATGGAAGGACCAACCGGCGTGATGCTGGATGATGTGATTGCAGGCATCTTTGCGGCACTTGGCGTCATGGGATTGGCGTGGCTGGCACATGCGGGCTTTGTGGCCAACGTGAACCCAGCATGACGGAGGCGCTGGAGCTGCTCAACGCCGCCAAGGCCAAAGGCTTGATCCTCGCAACCGCGGAAAGCTGCACCGGCGGCATGTTGAGTGCCGCAATCACGGATATCCCCGGCAGTTCTGCGATATTTGATCGCGCATTTGTCACCTACACGAATGCCGCAAAAATGCAGATGCTGGACGTATCACAGGCAACATTGACCGCGCATGGGGCCGTGTCGGAAGAGGTCGCAATTGAAATGGCTCTGGGCGCGCTGCACCATTCGGACGCGGACATTACCGTCGCCATCACAGGCATCGCAGGCCCCGGCGGGTCCGAGCATAAACCCGAAGGACGTGTCTGTTTTGGTGTCGCAACAAAAACCGGTGCAAGCAGTGAAACCATCGAGTTTGGGGCATTGGGGCGCGATAAAGTGCGTCTGGCTGCCCGTGATCACGGGCTGACTTCCCTTCTGAAAGTCGTCGATTCAATTTAGCGTAGTTTTTCGACTTCGATAGCTTCA
Source organism: uncultured Paracoccaceae bacterium (assembly GCA_947488605.1). Lineage (GTDB taxonomy): Bacteria > Pseudomonadota > Alphaproteobacteria > Rhodobacterales > Rhodobacteraceae > Yoonia. The sequence continues at coordinate 63,105 of CANKZJ010000006.1, forward strand.
TGCGCCTAATTATTCATCATTATGTGAATTGCATTATAATTAGGCTCTCTCAATCAACAGTGCTTATTTAATTGGCACCTCAAATCCGTCCTAACGCACCCCGACAAAAGACCCAAAGATTCTCAAGGAGGGGACTATGAACGGAGCCGATACAGCGTGGATCATCGTGGCCACGGCGCTTGTTTTATTTATGACATTGCCGGGGCTGGCGCTGTTTTATGGCGGATTGGTCCGCTCGCGCAACGTTTTGAGCGTCTTTATGCATTGCTATGCCATCGCCTGCTTGATGAGCATTTTGTGGTTCGCGCTTGGATATTCGATCGCCTTCGGATCCGGCACCAGCGGGTTCTGGGGCGGTTTGGACAAAATGTTCCTATCCGGGATCACAAGCGACACTCTTTCGGGCACCCTGCCCGAGGTTTTGTTCTTTGCCTTCCAGATGACCTTTGCCATCATCACACCGGCTTTGATTGTTGGCGCATATGTTGAACGGATCGGGTTTGGCTTTGTGCTGCTGTTTTCATCGCTTTGGATGCTGCTTTGTTATGCGCCTGTCGTGCATTGGGTTTGGGGCGGCGGGATGCTGGCGGACGGCGGCATCTTTGGTGAGATCGGTGTGCGTGATTTTGCGGGCGGGATCGTCGTGCATGAAACAGCGGGTTTGGCGGCGCTGATCCTTGCAATTTTCCTTGGGTCACGCCGTGATCCCTCTAAACCCCCACATAACCCTGGCATGGTAATGATTGGCGCGGCGATGCTGTGGGTTGGTTGGTTTGGCTTCAACGGTGGATCGCAATTGGCGGCTGACGGCGGTGCCGCGATGGCGATCACTGTCACACATATATCGGCTGCTGCAGCGTCTTTGACATGGGCCTTGTGGGAGCGCGTGAAGTTCGGCAAAGCGTCCCTAGTTGGTATGGTGACCGGAACCATCGCGGGCCTTGCGTCTATCACACCGGCATCAGGTTTTGTCGGGCCTGTCGAGGCGTTGGTGATCGGTTCTGTCGCCGGTATCTTGTGCCAAGAGGCCGTTAATCTGATCCGCAACACATTCAAAATCGATGACACGCTGGATGTGTTCGCAGTGCACGGCGTCGGCGGCATTTTTGGTACAATCATGATTGCTGTTTTCGGCGCGGGCGCATGGGCCGCGCAACTGGGCGGCCTTGTGATTGTTGGTGTCTATACGGCTGTCGTCACCGTCGTTTTGATTTTCATCTGCAAGGCAATCACACCGCTGCGCGTTGATGAAGAAACCGAAGTGAACGGGCTTGATTTGGCTGTCCACGGTGAACGGGCGTATGAATTTAACAGCTAAACCCAGCAAGAAGTAGGCACCGAGCGCGCCCACAATTGGGCGCGCTCTTCGCATTGGTCATCTTAGATGTCTATGTCCGGGTAAGGCAGCGTTGCCACATCAACGTTGATGTGGTCAGGATCAGGTGTGCGATCAAACCTGACCGCGTCAATGGATTGGCGTTCCTGCAACAGTGCTTTGACCACGCGGTGCATCCCGTCCATCAAACGCCCATCGCTGCACAAAATGATCGGGTACGTCAGATCAGCTTGCTGAACCAAAGCCATATGATCCGCTATTGATTGGGGTGTGGGGACATCGCTTTCGTCCTGATACCACCACCGCTCTTTGATCTCGGCAATATCAGACAAAGGAACCGAGATGACCGGCAGCCCTCTCGAGCGCTGCACTAATCCATGCACATCCCACGTATGCGTATCAAGACCGACGATGCGGGTGTGGTACTGTGTTCTCAAAAGTTCGTTCCAACTTTGCGGTATTGAATTGAGCCAATCAGATTTCACTTAATCGTAAAGCTCATGTGCGCGGCGCTCAAATGACCGCACCACGCGCTGCATTGCCTCGTTAAAGAACATGCCTGCCGCACCTTGTAACAAGCGGCTTTTGAATTCGAAATCAACCTCGAATGAGACTTCGCAACCACCCGCGACATCCCTGAAGTTCCATTGGCTCTCTAGATGCCGAATTGGGCCGTCGAGGTATTCAGTGTCAATCCTCATTGCATCAGGCCAAAGCGTCACGCGACTGCCGAATTTTTCGCGGAAGACTTTGAAGGAAATCACCAGATCGGCAAGCATCACTGTGTGGTCGCCTTTCGGCGTCACGCTGCGCACACGGGCGGCCGCGGTCCAGGGCAAAAACTTGGGGTAATTGGCCACATCTGCGACAAGGTCATACATCTGCTGCGCGGTATAGGGCAGAAACTTTGTTTCAGAATGACTTGGCATGCGGGCTCTTTCGCGGGTGACTTCGGCACACGATGTCGTATTCTCTGCGCTGAAAAGCAACCCATTTCGCTAAATCGAGGCCCCTATGCCGCACCAAGACTACGTGATCGACGAACTGATCAGCGCCAAATCCATCGCCGCACGGATCGAGGAATTGGCCCGCGAAATTCGAACCGAGTTTGCTGACACTGACAAGCTTGTTGTTGTCGGTCTGCTGCGCGGATCATTCGTTTTTATTGCCGATCTTGTGCGCGAATTGGATCTGCCCGTCGAAGTTGATTTTCTTGAAGCGTCATCCTACGGGGACGGTATGGAAAGCACGCGAGAAGTGCGCATTCTCAAAGACTTACGCGGTCAAATCGAAGGTCGCGATGTACTGATCGTCGAGGATATTGTCGATACTGGGCACACGTTGGCGCATGTTTCAAAGTACCTCGCCTCCCGCAAACCGGCCCGCATGAAAACCATCGCATTACTGAACAAACAAGCACGCCGCGAGGTGGACTTTAAGGCAAGTTATGTTGGTTTTGAAATTCCTGATGAGTTTGTTGTGGGGTACGGGATCGATTTTGCGCAGCGCAATCGCAATTTGGGCTTTATTGGCAAGGTGCGGTTTATAGATGAGCCCACAGAGTAAGAGGGGCTTTGCCCTCGGCCTGCGGCCTCCCCCAGGATATTTCTGGGCCAATAATAACGAAGCCCGATATAGACTTAGGCCAGCCCGAGTTTCTTTTGGCGTGCATCGCGCAGTTGCGCGAAGTGATCGCCGGCGTGGTAGGATGAGCGTGTGAGAGGTGTTGAAGACACCATCAAGAAACCTTTGTTGAAGGCTGCCTGTTCGTAGCTTTTGAATTCTTCCGGTGTCACGAAGCGGTCCACCTTATGGTGCTTTGGTGTTGGCTGCAGGTATTGACCGATTGTCAGGAAATCAATGTCAGCGGCACGCATGTCTTCCATCACTTGAGTGACAGACTGCTTGTCCTCGCCCAAGCCAACCATGATGCCCGATTTGGTGAACATTGTGGGATCAAGTTCCTTGACCCGCTGCAACAGACGCAAAGAATGAAAGTAGCGCGCGCCGGGACGGACTTGCGGATAAAGACCGGGCACCGTCTCAAGGTTGTGGTTAAAGACGTCAGGGCGCGCTTCAACAACGATCTCTAACACTTTGGGATCGCAGCGGATAAAATCAGGTGTCAGAATTTCGATAGTCGTGTCGGGCGATTGCCTGCGCACGGCACGAATGGTCTGTGCAAAGTGTTCAGCGCCACCATCTTCGACATCGTCGCGATCCACAGATGTGATAACAACGTGCTTGAGGCCCAGTTTCTTGACAGCGTCTGCCACACGGCCCGGCTCAAATACATCTAATGCCTCAGGTGGTTTGCCTGTCGCGATGTTGCAGAAGGTACAGGCCCGTGTGCACACCTCGCCCATAATCATCATCGTGGCGTGGCCTTGGCTCCAGCATTCACCGACGTTGGGACACCCTGCTTCTTCACAAACTGTGACCAGCTTATTCTCGCGCATGATATCGCGGGTCTTTTTGTATCCTTCGGACACAGGTGCTTTGACGCGGATCCAATCCGGCTTTTTGGGCTGGGGTGCATCTGGACGCCGCTGCTTTTCAGGATGGCGCTGTGCTGGAATTTTCAGGTCGCGTGTGGGCATAGCAGGCTCCGGTCTTGTTGCCAGTTACCTAACGTCGCCGAGGGGCAAAGTCCAATGTTCAAGGTGTCGCGCATGACGGGACTGCGCGGCGTGCATGGCAGCCCTACTAGCCAATCATAGGACCGTAACGTCCTTGGGTTTCCTCGTAGTGCCGCTTGAGCCGTTGTAGTGCGATCCGCAGCACGATTTTGCCAGAGCGCGCGGACCACCCCATCTTTTTCTCTGTTTGCTCAAGCCCTTCGAGAAAACAACAACAGCGCAACACGACATCTCCCAAGCCCGGACCCAGTTCAGCCAGCGCATCTTTGATCCGCCCATATGCGGCGATGGCGCCTTTTGGACCTTCCTTGACAGCGTCGGGCGCCTCTCCCGTCATGAAACTGTCCCAGCTTTGATTGCCGCCCATACCGACCTCGACCAGTTCATAGTCTTCGCGCAAACGTTCACCCACTGCGACCAGATCACGTGGCAGAAATGGTTTTCCGTCCCGATCTTTGCGGCGCGACAAGCCAATCAGAGGGCTTTCGCCGGGATAGGCGCGAAATTGCGCGCGGGTGACACCCTCAATAGCCGCGATATCCCAGCTTGCGTCGCTATTGGGATCAACTGCTTGCTCGGCAAAGCCGCTTGCACGATTGTCGTCTTGGGCTGTGAGCCTGCGTAACGATGCGCGGCCAAGGTTGGTGATAAAATAGCGCGCGATGCGGCCATCGGGGTCGGGACATGCGATCCAGTCTTTCAGCGCCATTGCCTGTGCAATCTCGCGCTCGACAATGCCGGTACGTACTTGTTCGCCTTCTGGCGTCACGCGGACAACGACAGCCGTTTCCATTTCACGCGCAACAGCAAGAACGGCGCCAGGTTCGCACAATCTGCGCAAAATTCGCTTGGCTTCTTGGTCGATACGCGCCTGTGTCAGTTCGATAGGCTGCTGTGGTTCACTCTTCAAACACACCATTTTCATCGTATTCGTTTTCCTTTTCTTCAAGATATCGCGCGCAGACACCTGCGCTGAAAGCGACCGCAATGCCGCATCAATAAGCGGATCGTCACGGCGCCCTTCAAAACGGCGTACCTGCCGAAGAACTGTTGACGGATGACAGTCACTGGCCCGCGCAAGTGCACGGATCGAAAGACCAGCCTGTGTGTGTACAAGGTAATGGCGGGCTGCATCCGGAACCCATTTGGGAAGATCAGACGACATATGTCGCCCTTGAGGTGCTGTCATGATCACTCATCCCTTTGTCGTAATGTCAGACGCAACAGACCTCTTTTGGGCATTCGTAATGATGCAAAAAGATTCTATCTGAGCGTGTATGGTTACTAATGTGTTAGTGCGCGAAATTGCCCGTCAACCATTCTTTCTAAAAGATAAACAAGTCTGACGGCTGCGTTCTTAACTCATGGCCAATACGCAACACCCGCTTGGGTTGTGTCATATTGCACCGACAGAACTCTTGTATTGGATGATTTACACATGCTTGATCTACACACGCGCATTGCCACGCTCAAACGCCCGCAGCTTCTGGCGCGCGCTGCCCGGTTTGGTGTTGATGACTATCGCAGGTCGGTTCATCTGCGCCGCATTTTGCAATGTGACGCATTGCCCAAACATGGGCCCGCCATCCTAGAACTGTTGGACCGCGAAGCAGAAATGGATGCGCTACGCGTGGCACATTCCGGCAACTACAGGCCAGCACATCATGTTGAAGTTCTGATCGCGATTTGCGGCGAGGCGCGCCTGTTGCGCGCCACCACCCCGCATCTTGTCTAGCGGCGTTTAGGTGAACGCGTCCGGCATGCTTTCTTTTTTCGCAGCAACATAGGCCCGCAGCTTTGCCTCGATCTCTGGATCAAGGGTGGGTTGCTGATATGTCTCAAGCAGCTTGGCAACCCGTGCGGTTGCCAGTGTTTGTGTGTCGCGCGCACCCTCTTCGTCCCATGTCTCGAACGGTTTGTAATCGAACAGATCCGAGCGCCAGAAAGCTTCTTTGAAGTTCGCTTGCGTATGTTCGCATCCAAGATAGTGACCACCCGGCCCTACCTCTGCAATCGCGCCCATTGCCTGGCCGTTTTCGGACATGTCCACGCCCTTGGCAAAATGGTGCAACGTGCCGAGCATATCCGCGTCCATCACGAATTTCTCAAACGACGCAACAAGCCCGCCTTCAAGCCAGCCGCAGCTGTGCAGCATGAAGTTCACACCCGACAACAGGCCAATATTGAGACTATTCGCGGTCTCATAGGCGGCTTGCGCGTCAGGCAGTTTAGAGCCACAGAACGATCCCGCAGACCGGTAGGGCAAATTCAAACGACGGGCCAACTGCCCTGCCCCATAGGTGATGTGGCTGGCCTCTGGCGTTCCAAACGTGGGCGCACCAGAGTTCATGTCGATGGATGTAACGAATGTCCCCATGATGACAGGTGATCCGGGCCGGATGATTTGGCTGTAGGCGACGCCTGCCAAAACTTCGGCCAAGACCTGCGTCAATGTCCCGGCGATAGAAACAGGTGCCATCGCCCCGCCCACGATAAACGGGCTGATAATCGAGGCTTGATTGTTTTTGGCAAAGATCTCTAACGCGCCCATCATGATGCTGTCGAATGTCAGCGGCGAGTTGATGTTGATCAGCGACGTCATGACAGTGTTGTCACGCACGAAGTCCTTGCCAAAGAGAATTTCACACATCTCGATGCTGTCTTGTGCGCGGCTGGGTTCTGTTACCGAGCCCATAAACGGTTTGTCGCTGTAAACCATATGCGCCAGCAACATATCCAGATGACGCTTGTTCACAGGCACATCTGTTGGCTCGCACACTGTGCCACCCGAATGGTGCAGCCACTTGGACATATAGCCAAGTTTCACAAATTTCTCAAAATCAGCCATCGTGGCGTAGCGTCGACCACCTTCGGCGTCGCGCACAAATGGCGGGCCGTAGACAGGGGCAAGCACGAGGTTCTTGCCGCCAACGACAACATTGCGGTCAGGATTACGGGCGTGCTGCGTGTATTCAGACGGTGCTGTCGCACAAAGCTTGCGGGCCAAACCGCGCGGTATACGGACACGTTCGCCGTCGACTTCGGCACCAACGGATTTCCAACGCTCCAAAGCTTCGGGGTTATCGACGAAATTCACACCGATTTCGGCCAAGACCGTTTCGGCATTCGCCTCGATCAGATCCAGTGCTTCATCAGACAGCACTTCATAGTTGGGAACATTACGCTCGATGTACTTGGCTGTGTCCACACTGACGGCAGTCCGCTCAGCGCGCCGTGCTGCACCACCACCGCCGCGCCCACGGCGTGCTGCTCTTGCTGGTGCATCTGACATGAGAATTCTCCCTAAAAGCTGTTGTGTTGACGCTTGATACAACTCCGGCAAGGGCCGCCTTACTGATTTTGCGGCCCCTGAGGTGCGAAAACGACATTGCTCTTAGTAGACTTTGAAACTCGCAACAAATGGCAGGTGGTCCGACACCTCGTCCTTGAACCGCTCGCGGCCCATGTCCATCGTCCAATGCATTGGGAACAAACGCAAAGACCCACGCACATAGTCAGTGGCATATGTGCGCGACACCGCAAATCCATCCAGGAGGTTCGCGCGACCTTTATCAAGGATATGGCTAAAGCGATCCTGCAAATCCCAGCTTGAGACGAAATCCATCAGATCATCACCGCCCAAATGATGGAAATTGCTGACATCTTGGCCGGGGATCATGTTGAAATCGCCCATCAGCAGCAAGGTTTTGCGCTTAAATCCGGGGGTATCGCGCAGGTTGGTCAGATAATTACCGATAGCAATGCATTGCGTATCGCGCAGCTTTTGTTCAGGCTTATCGCGTCCAGACTTTAGGTGGACCCCCAACAAATGCGCCGAAAATTTCCCCATTTTTACGTCTACGGCGATCGCGCGGCGACCATTGGCATATGCGCCCTCTGATCCGGGTATTAATGTGGCGTTTTCAACTTCGACACCCTTCTTGTGCAAGAACCCGATATGAAGCCCACCCGGCTGTGCGATGATTGTCGTGTCATAATGCAGGCCGTACGTACCAATCTCAGCAGCCAGCGCATCAATGTAGCTGACCGGGTTCACCTCAACCAATGTGACCAGTTCTGCATCCAGCAACGCAAGCCCTTCGGCCTGTCGTTTCATCCGGTCAATATCAATGCCACCCCAGCCCGCGAGGTTCCATACGGCAACGCGCGCTAGCGTATGTTCAAATATTTGCATAAATAATCTCCTTTATAATGATCCCAGCATAGCACAAATTGGGCGCGTTGCCGTGCTCAAAGTTGGTCGCCCCCTCTTGCACTTGACCGGCGCTGCCATTACCGACAGCGCCATGGAAAACAGCACCCACGAACGTCTTCTCATCATTGATTTTGGCAGCCAAGTGACGCAACTGATCGCGCGCCGTTTGCGTGAGCTCAGCGTCTATTGCGAAATTCACCCGTATCAAAACGTCACCGATGCGTTTTTGGCCGAATTCGCGCCCAAAGCGGTGATCTTGTCGGGGGGGCCAGATAGCGTGACCCGCGACGGATCACCCCGCGCGCCACAGTCGGTTTTTGACCTCGGTGTTCCGGTGCTTGGCATCTGCTATGGCCAGCAAACGATGATGATGCAATTGGGCGGCAAAGTAACCAGCGGTCATGGCACCGCCGAGTTTGGCCGCGCGTATGTGACCCCGCAAGGTAAGCTGTCGTTGCTGGACGGTTGGTTCTTGACCGATAAAGAACAAGTCTGGATGAGCCACGGTGACCATGTCTCTGAAATCGCTCCGGGTTTTGCAGTTTATGGCACGTCGCCAAACGCACCTTTTGCAATCACTGCAGACGTCGCGCGCAACTTTTACGCCGTGCAATTCCACCCCGAAGTCCACCACACGCCCAATGGCGCCAAGCTATATGAAAACTTCGTCCGTATCGCTGGATTTACTGGCGATTGGACGATGGGTGCGTACCGCGAACAAGCCATCGACGCGATCAAGGCTCAGGTCGGCGATGCGCACGTCATTTGCGCCCTTTCTGGTGGTGTTGATTCATCGGTCGCCGCGGCTTTGCTGTATGAAGCGATTGGCGACCAACTCACATGTGTTTTCGTTGACCACGGCTTGCTGCGCTTAAACGAGGCTGAAGAAGTCGTCGGCATGTTCCGCGACAACATGAACCTCAAAGTCATTCATGCGGATGAAAGTGCGCTGTTCCTAGGTGAACTTGAAGGCCAATCCGACCCTGAGACCAAGCGCAAAATCATTGGACGCCTGTTTATTGATGTCTTCCAGAAATACGCCAATGAAATCGAGGGAGCGGCCTTCCTAGCCCAAGGCACGCTTTACCCCGATGTCATTGAAAGTGTGAGCTTTTCTGGTGGTCCATCCGTCACAATCAAATCGCACCACAATGTCGGCGGTTTGCCAGAAAAGATGGGCCTGAAACTGGTTGAGCCGCTGCGTGAACTCTTCAAAGACGAAGTGCGCGCCTTGGGCGTGGAACTCGGTCTACCCAAATCGTTCATCGGTCGCCACCCATTCCCCGGCCCCGGTCTTGCCATTCGTTGCCCCGGCGAGATTACCCGCGAGAAACTTGAAATTCTGCGCAAGGCTGATGCGGTCTATATCGACCAAATCCGCAAACACGGGCTTTATGATGATATCTGGCAAGCCTTTGTTGCGATCTTGCCGGTGCGCACCGTTGGCGTCATGGGCGACGGGCGCACATATGATTTTGCCTGCGCCTTGCGCGCTGTGACATCTGTCGATGGCATGACCGCGGATTACTATCCCTTCAGCCATGAGTTCCTTGGTGAGACCGCCACGCGGATCATCAACGAGGTGCAAGGCATCAACCGGGTGACCTACGATATCACCAGCAAACCACCCGGCACCATTGAATGGGAATAATCCGCTAGGACCGCAGTGCCGCAACCAATAAGTCGGACGTGAATTCGCCCGGCGCACAAGCTGCGAGATCCCCCAACTGCCCAATCGCAAACCACTCGGCGCGCGCAGCAAGACCGACTTCGACCGTTGGCCCCAAGCGCAATGGGTCACGGCCCCAATGAATGCCGGTAAACGGTTCTTCATCAAATAATGTCGCAAGGTCGGTCTTGGGCAAACCCGCGCGGGCCATCAAGAACCCCGCGATACAATCAACCTGCCGTGCGACAAGCCCGCGCAGCATCGCCTCTTCATAGCGACGATTGCGGATTTGCCGCAACGCAAAATCGGCGACCCCATGTTGCACCTGAACGGCATGCCCATATTCATGCGCCACCAAATAGGCTGCTTGCGGTGCGTTATAAACGCCGTTTGCAATCAGGATTTGTTGGGAGGTCGTGCAATAGGCAATCTGGTCATTGACCATGTCATCGGCACCGCACAGCCCTGCAATCTGATCAACGACCACAACCTGCGGCATTCGCGCAAAGGCGTCGCGCGCGGCTCCCGCAACACCGGCAACTGGATCAGCATGCAGCGCACCCGCCCACATCATGAACATTATGATCAATCGCATATGCTTCCCCCCTCGTCATCCCGCTACACCATCACACTCTGACAGGGGTTGCAAAACGTTCAGCCAAAGTGGCAACTGCCCAGATGAGCAATACACTGCAAGCCGCCCTTTGGATGATCGGCGCAATCACTTCTTTTACGCTGATGGCCATCGCCGGGCGCACAGTAAGCATCGAACTCGACACATTCGAGATCATGCTCTACCGCAGCCTGACAGGCATCATCATTGTTCTGGGCGTTGGTTATTACGCAGGCACATTGCAACAAATCCGGCGCAATCGCTTGGGGCTGCATGCAACGCGTAATATTTGTCACTTTGCGGGGCAAAACCTGTGGTTTTATGCGATCACGATGATCCCCCTCGCGCAAGTCTTTGCACTGGAATTCACGACGCCGATTTGGGTGATCCTTCTATCACCACTTCTGCTGCGCGAAAAAATGACATTTGTGGGCGCGGTCAGTGCATTGATCGGGTTCATTGGCATTCTGATCGTCGCACGACCTGATGCCGCCAACATCAGCTATGGCCTGATCGCGGCTGCTGGCTGCGCTGTGTTCTTTGCTCTCACCGCGATTTTTACCCGCATGCTGACCCGGACCGAGACCATTACGACAATTTTATTCTACCTGACTGTGATGCAAGCCGTCTTTGGGTTGATCTGTGCAGGCTACGATGGCGATATCGCGACCCCATCGGCGCAGGCGCTGCCTTGGGTCATCGGGATCGGGTGTGCAGGCCTACTGGCACATTTCTGCCTGACTAAAGCGCTCAGCATCGCGCCGGCCAGTGTGGTGATGCCTATCGACTTTGTGCGCCTACCTACAATCGCAGTTGTGGGCATGTTGCTTTATGATGAGCCCTTGGAAGTGGCTATCTTTGTCGGTGCCGCGCTGATCTTTGTGGCCAACTACATCAACATCACCTTCGCAATGCGCCAAAACAAGGCGTAACATGGCCAACCCAATGAAAATTACAAAGCCGCGGGCATTATTGTAATTTTGTGACGCAGCGGCGCGGGCATAAAAATGACGTGGCGTTAATAATTGACGTAAAGCTTGGGCATTCCTTAGAGTTCACTGCACATATATTATTCATGACAGGGATGAGGACATGAAAAACGCACTATCAGCAGGGGCGGCGTTACTGCTTTCCACAAGCATTGCAACGGCGGGGGGACTTGATCGGTCCGGCAATGCATATTCGGTTTTGTTTGAAGAGGGCAACTATGTACAGTTGTCGTTTTCCTCAACGATGCCCGATGTCTCGGGTGACTATCCAGGTATCGCTGGCGGTGGTTCTACTGGAAACATGGCAAATGACTACATCTCTGCTGGCTTAGCATTGAAGTATGCCATTTCAGATCAAGTTGATCTCGGCCTGTTTATCAACCAGCCATATGGTGCCAGTTCCGAGTACTCTCAGGGTGCTTTCGCAGGGCTTGAAGCCGATTGGAAAAGCACGCAGGTCGCGGTCGTCGGTAAGTATCAAGTGAATGAGGAAATCTCCGTTTACGGTGGTCTCCGTGCAATTCAATCAGAAGCTGATATCGCAATTCCCGGGGCACTGGTTGTAGGCGCTGGTGGTTCACCAGCAAATTACACAGGCGTAGCCGACAGCAACACGCAGTTTGGCTACCTTTTGGGTGCCGCGTATGAAATGCCTGAAATTGCATTGCGCGTTTCGCTGACTTACGAAAGCGGCGTTGAGCACGATTTTGATATGAACGAAGTCTTTGTTGGCGGTCTCAACCTGGACGAAGACAACACAATGGATATCGAGTTGCCTCAATCTGTGACCCTCGACTTCCAGTCAGGAATCGCAGCAGACACCCTGCTCTTTGGGTCTGTCCGTTGGGCTGAGTGGTCTGTTTGGGAAGTACGTCCAGATGAGTATCTGGCGGATACCGGAGGTCGTGTGACCGGTCTTGATGATGATGTGTTCACCTACCGCGTAGGCCTGGGTCGCCGGATCAATGATCAGGTTTCAGTCTTTGGTCGGGTAACGTTTGAAGACGGCAATGGCGGAGTTGCAAACCGCTTGGCACCAACCGATGGATCAACCAGCTATGGCCTTGGTGGCAGCTATACCATGGACGACATCGAGATTTCGGGCGGTATTGAGTATGCTGTCGTTGGTGACACAACGGACAGCATTGGCACAGAGTTTGCTGATAACAGTGCTGTCGGCGTTGGGATCAACGTTGGCTTTAGTTTCTAAAGTCTGAGCCCATTTTCATAGTTGGACTAAGCCCCGCTCTCGCGGGGCTTTTTCTTTGCGCACGCGCATGATCCGGGTTGCACCTGACCCACCGAACAGATCATGTCGCACGCATGGCAGCCGTTCAAAAAACCATTTCGCCCCGTGCTTGGGCAGAGCTCTTCGCGCTCTCCCTCATTTGGGGTGCATCATTCCTGTCGATCAGGATTGCACTGGATGAAATCGGTCCGCTGACAGCCGTAGCACACCGCACCGGCTGGGCGATGCTTATCTTATGGACCTACGTTCTGATCCGACGCTTAACTATCCCAACGGACCTACGGGTTTGGGGGGCATTTCTGGTGATGGGCCTGCTAAACAACGTCATTCCGTTTAGCCTGATGGCGTGGGGTCAGTTGCATATTGAAACCGGCCTTACTTCTATTCTCAACGCATCAACAGCCGTGTTTGGCGTTATCGCTGCCGCTATCTTCTTCGCAGATGAGCGCTTAACAGCACGCAAAGCCATTGGTGTTGCGATGGGCTTCGTAGGCGTTTCAACCGCGATTGGCCTCACCGCATTCAAAGAATTCGACATCCGCTCTTTGGGTCAGCTGGCCGTGATTGCTGGCACGATGAGCTATGCGCTTGCCGGCGTCTGGGCGCGCAAAAAGCTCGGCCATCTCAAACCGCAGGTCGCGGCAGCTGGCATGCTGGCGGGTGCAAGTGTGATGACGATCCCGGCCGCTTGGATCATCGAGGGCCCGATCCGTTTTGATCTGGCACCCCAGACATGGGCCGCTATCAGCTATTACGCGATTGTCGCGACCGCGATTGCCTACATGCTGTACTACCGCGTTCTCGCGATGGCTGGCAGCGGCAACCTGATGCTGTGTACGCTTTTGGTCGCCCCGGTGGCGATTGTGCTAGGTGCTGTCGTGCTGTCAGAAGCATTGCCACTGCGGGCCTATATCGGCTTTGGTATTCTTGCGACCGGCTTGCTGATCCTTGATGGGCGGTTATTTAAGGCGCGCCAGAACCGCCCGCGCCGCACGTAACGCCGGGGCTTCACCCCCCTGCCCCAAACGCTCCATCGTCAGCGCCATCGCTGCTTGTTGCTTTTCAGGATGCGCCAATGCGTCGATTAGAGCCTCGGCAATGGGTTCCGGTTGACACGCATGCCCAATAAACTCGGGCACAGTCCGCGTGTCCGAGACGAGGTTCACAAGTGTAACTGTATCAACCATCAACATCCGGCTGATAATGATCCGGCTAAGCCACGCCATGTCATAAGCGATCACCATCGGTGTCCCACTTGCCGCCAACTCCAAAGACACAGTGCCAGACGCCGCCAGTGCGACATCAGCACGCCGAAACCACGCTGCTTTGTCCCGCGTCGCTGGGTCAAGTACCGTCACGGGCACTGTCCATCCCGCAACACGCTCTTTCACCAATGCATGCACGCTAGCGGTCGTGGGAATTATAAATTGGGCATCCGGCATTTGGGCTGCCACCTGTGCCACTGCCGCACCAAACCGATCTGTCAGGCGCGATACTTCGCCTTTTCGGCTGCCGGGCAAAACTAAAACGACAGTGCCTTCCGCATTCAGCGCCGCGGCCTCGGCCTGCGTGGCGACAGGCTCTGCGACAACGGGATGACCGACAAAGTCGCACTCCATCCCTGCGGCTTGCATCAACGGAGGTTCAAACGGAAAAAGAGCCAACACATGATCAATATGTGCCGCCATTTTTTGCGCCCGTTTCGGCCGCCATGCCCAAACTGTTGGCGCCACATAATGCACGGTGCGCGTCTCACTTGCAGCTTTCACAAGGCGGGCGACGCGCAGGCAAAAGTCAGGGCTGTCGATCGTGATCAATACATCAGGCTGGGTTTCGATAATAGCCTCGGCCATTTGCCTGATCCGGGCCTTCAAGGCGCGATATTTGGGCAAGATTTCTGCAAGCCCCATCACACTGAGTTCATCCATCGCAAAGCGGCTTTGCAGACCTTCTGACTGCATCAAAGGTCCACCGACGCCATCGAACATCACGCCCGGTTGCAACGTCTTGAGCCCCGCCATCAATGCCGCACCCAGCTTATCGCCAGACGCCTCGCCCGCGATCAAAAAGACCTTCATGCACCCCCCTTTGGACGCACCCAGAACACCAGGCCGGCCGCGTCGAGAGTTGCGCGCACGTCCGCTTCATTCAGCACCATAACACCGCCATGTTCAATCACGATCCCGGCCAAGCCAATCGCGACGGCCTGCTGGGCTGTCTTTGGTCCAATTACCGGCAAATCCGCGCGGCGATCCTGATCCGGCTTTGGGGCTTTGAACAGTATTGCACCACGCGCATCAACAGGTTCACCCTCAGACCCGCTAAGCCATTCCGCAGCACTGCCCAAAACCGCGCCAAGCCCATCAACCGGCGCCCAGAAATCATCATCGCCCGGTGCAAACCGGGCCAACATTGCGTCTGTTCCCGCTTGATCTTCGCGCGCGAGGACCCGGCCATTGCGGACAAGGCATGCTTGCCCCACATCCGCTTTGCCCATGTCGCGCACGGCTTGTTCTGCCGTGACTGCATCCTGTCGCATGTCAAATGTGACTGGCGCACGTCCCAAAACACCTTCTGCGGGCAACAAATCCGGCGCAATGTCATGTGCAGCACGAACTTTGATCCCGGCATCCTCGAAAATCGCGATGATCGCGCGCAAGGCACCGTCGTCTCCTTGTGCAATCGCATGCATGATCTTCGGCACCAATGGCTTGGTCAGCGGATCAATGGCAGTTGGATCAATCGCCGGGCGCAGCACTGCGCCGGCCATGCAGACTTCGGTGATACCGCGCGACTTGAGGTCACTTAGGAGGCTTCCCAATTGCTCAATCCGGAAGGTCACATCTGGTGTGACTGCAGGTCGAAACCCCGCCATCGCACACACCAAAGGACGCGTCGCCAATCGCGCCATGATAGCAACGGGCAGATCACCTGTGCCTGCGATCAGCGCCAGCATCAGCCGGGCGTCAGGAAATTACGGTCAGTATCGCCAAGGATGAAATCGACCATTTGCTGCACATAGGCACTGTCGCTTTCGTCCGCCAAACGGTGGGCACGCTCGTGGAATGTACCCTCGCCGTCCTTGAGCATCTGAAAAGCGGCGCGCAAGGCGGTGATATCCGAGCGGCTGACACCTTTGCGTTTAAGACCAACAAGGTTCAGGCCATCCAGCACACCGCGCGGTGCCTGGACAAGTCCATGTGGCACGACATCCTTGGTCACCATCGTGACGGCGCCGATGATCGCGCCCTGCCCGATCCGTACCCATTGATGTACGCCGGACAAACCACCGATGATAACATCATCCTCGATAATGCAATGACCAGCGACAGCAGAGGAATTCACCACGATCACGCGATCCCCGATCTGCGCATCATGGGCCACATGGCATCCGGCCATAAACAGTCCATCATCACCGATCCGCGTCTCACCACCGCCCTTTGCGGTGCCAAGGTTCATCGTGACATGCTCGCGGATGCGGTTGCGCACACCAATGCGCAGCCGCGTCTTCTCACCATCAAACTTAAGATCTTGCGGGATGGCCCCAATCACCGCGAACGGAAAAATAGTCGTATCAGCGCCAATATGTGTATCGCCATCGATGATAACATGGCTATGCAACACAACCCTGTCACCAAGAACGACATCCGCGCCAATCACGCAAAACGGACCAATTTCGCAATCAGCACCAAACTTTGCACCATCTGCAATAATGGCGGAGGGGTGAATTCCTGCCATTAGCCTTGCATGTCCATCATCGCAGTGAACTCTGCTTCGGCAGCCATCTCACCATCGACGGTCGCAACACCCTTAAAGCGCCAGACCTTGCCGCCCGGTTTGCCGCGCGTGGTTTCAACATGCATCTCCAGCACATCACCCGGTACGACTTTGCGGCGGAATTTGCAGCCATCAATCGCCATGAAATAAACGAGCAGGTTGCCATCCGTCAGACCCAAAGAAGCGCCAACCATCACAGCAGTCGTTTGCGCCATCGCTTCGACGATTGTGACGCCAGGCATAATAGGGTTGCCGGGGAAATGCCCTTGGAAGTGCGGCTCGTTCATCGTGACGTTCTTGATGCCAACAGCTGAGGTCGTGCCATTGATGCTGTGGACCTTATCCACCAGTAAAAACGGGTATCGATGCGGCAGGATCTTCTGGATCAGTTGAATATCGGCAGTCGTGACTGGCTCGGTCATTCCGGGCGCTCCTTATCTTTGTTGGCGCGCCAAAGCCGCCGCTGCTGTATGACTACCAATGTGCCACTGGCCCGGCAAGCACCAGCTACCGGGACCCATCGCCCAATTGGGCATCAATGCGCACAATCGCATCATCCGTAATATTGGCAGCCCTCACCGAGAGCACGACATTGCGCTGCTCCATCACCATCGTAGCACCGCGTTCAAGCATGATGTTGGCGACGATCCCTTGCACCTGCTGCTCGAATTGCGAGCGCGCCTCAGCGGTTGCGACCTGCAATTCAACGTTCTTGGCGTCGCGGACCCGGCGGACTTCTTGTACCTTTTGATCGAAAGCTTCGGATTCGATGCGGAATTCTTCGATTGGCATGTCTGGTCGACGCACGGTCAAACTGCGCTCTTCAAGGGTCAGCGTTTCGACAATGCGATCATTCTCGGCCTGCAACTCCTCAGCCATTTGCGCCAAGTCCCGCGCGATCCGTTGCCCATAAAGTGTCTCGACGAACAAACGCTCGCTATCAACGATCAGCACAGGCGGAGAGGTCTGTTGCGCTGACACCGGCAAAGCCAGCAACATCCATACCAAAAGCGCCCGCAAGACCCGCATCAGAATCTCGTTGAGATTGTCACGTCAAAGCTGCGTGTCTCGTCCGCGTCCTGCACATCCAATGGCTCGGTAAAGTTAAACCGCAACGGACCGATTGGAGTTGTCCAGAAGATCGACAAACCGGCAACGGAGCGACCAACAAAGTCGTTCGAGATCACATCTTGACCGAACGTTTCGCCAACATCCCACACAGAACCGTAGTCGATAAATGCACCACCCGTGATCCCATATTCGCTAGGCAGGCCCAAAGGAAATTCAGTCTCAAGGCGCAAGACGGAGAACGCGTTGCCGCCCAAAGCATCATCTGTAGCCGCATCGCGTGGCCCGATGCCGCCCGGTTCAAAACCACGCATCAAACGACTGCCCAAGAAGAACCTGTCCGTCACCCGGCTGTCGCCATCTTGATAGCTCAGCAACCCACCTTCAAGCGTTGCACGCAGCGTGATCTCTTCGTTCAGGATTTTCGTCTCGGCACCAGCCAATGCTGTTGTCTTGATAAACTGCGTATCGCCAAAACCAAACTCTTGCCCAAACCGCAGTACTATTCCCGCGTTGGGGTTCAGACCGGTACGGCGGTTGTCAAAGCTATAGGAATAGCCCAACGCATTGGTCCAAATCCCACCAAGATCACCTTCATTTTGAATGATGACACTTGCAAAGGGCGAGACATCGGTCAGATCGGTGTATTCCAAGGCATAGAAAAGCGACAACCGCCCCTCTTCGCTGACGGGAAAGCTCATCGCTGGGGTGATCCGGAAAGTTTCGGTATCATAAAGCGCGTTCTCATTGTCGGTCGTGCTGTAAGTCACATCGATTGAGCCGCGCAAATCACGTCCAAGCAACTGGGGCTCCGTAAAACCAAAGCTGAAGCGGCGGTTGGTCTCGGCGGTGGAAATATCAAAATCGAGCCGCTGACCACGTCCACCAAAATTATCCTGACGATAAGACGCCAACAGACCAAGCCCGGTATCGGTGTTGAAGTTTGCACCGAACGTCAGCGTACCAGTCGGTCCCTCCTGGACATCGACATCCACAATAACCTGACTGTCGGACGAACCCGCACGCGTGTCGACGTCAACACCTTGGAAGAAGCCAAGTGCGCGAATGCGCCGCGCACTTTCTTCGATCTCTCGGGGGTTCAGTGGATCACCTTCAACAGTGCGGAACTGGTTGCGGATCACGCGGTCAAGCGTTGTGCCATTCCCCTCGATATCGATACGTTCAATGAACACACGCGGACCGGAAACTAATACATATTCGACGTTAACCGTCAGATCGCGAGGGTTGCGTGTGATACGCGGATCGACCTGCAAAAAGCTGATACCGCGCTGAACAGCCAGCCGCTCAATGCGATTGATGTCGGAATCAATTGGCACGGGTGAATATGTGGCACCACTGCGCACGCGCACGGAATCTTCAAAATCGGCGGCATTGACGCCATTTATCTCGCTTGAAACAGATACGTTGCCAAATGCAAACTGCTGCCCTTCACGCAAATTATAGGTGACCAGATACGCATCGCGTTCGCGGGTCAAAGACACATCGACGTTCTGGATCACAAAATCCAAAAATCCACGCGAACGGTAGAAATCAGTCAGAACTTCGCGGTCACGCGCCACGCGTTCAGGCGAAAACGTGTCACGACCAACAATTAGTCGGAAAATTCCTGCTTGTTTCGTTTCCAACACGCGCCGCAAGCGACCTTCCGAGAAGGTTCTATTGCCTAAGAATGTAATCCGCTCAATCTCGGTAATTGCTGATTCGACCACCTCAAAGACCAGATCGACGCGGTTTTCGGACTGCGGGATAATACGGGGCGTGACCGTCGCATTGATACGCCCTTGTCGGGCATAGGCTTCGGTGATGGCGGCTGTATCTGCCTCGGCTTGCGTTGGCGTAAAGACACGGCGCGGCTGTGACTGCACCAGTTGCAGCAAGTCGTTATCGCGTAAGCGCTCATTGCCTTCGATGTTGATGCGATTGATTGTGGGGTATTCCACA
This sequence comes from uncultured Paracoccaceae bacterium, assembly GCA_947488605.1. Lineage (GTDB taxonomy): Bacteria > Pseudomonadota > Alphaproteobacteria > Rhodobacterales > Rhodobacteraceae > Yoonia. Next base: position 82,623 of record CANKZJ010000006.1, read on the forward strand.
ACGCGGATCAGTAATTGATTGCCTTGAGGGATCAATTCGACACTTTCAAAAAGACCCGATGCGCGAATATCTTGCCCGGCTGCGTTCAACTGATCCGTTGAGAGACCAGCGCCTGCTTCGAGACCGCCAAAGGAAAGGATCGTGCCGTCTGCGACACGTTGGTTTCCTTCGATTGAAAATGCGTTGAAAGCAAAGTTTTGCGCCTGTGCACCACCGGCCATTAAGATGGTCATCGCAATCGCGACCCAAAACGACCGCAACGCGCCCAAACCATGCGCTGCAAAGCGCCCCACACTTGTCATCATTCCGACCGCCTGTGCAAAGTTCCCAGTTGCTTTCGGAGTAGCGGCAATAAGATGGGATGTCAAAACGACAAGCATGTCATTTTGGCATCTTCTGTGATCATTCAATCAAGGGCACAGGATCGTGTCGTTCAGGATGGTAAATGACATCAATGACAAGATCAGGCCCAAGCCCACAAACATAAAGACCTGCACGGCACGGTCGCTCGGCTTGCGGCGCGCAACGGCCTCATAGGCATAAAAAACAAGGTGCCCGCCATCAAGGACCGGAATGGGGAAAAGGTTGATCAATCCAACAGCCGCAGATAACGCGCCAATAAACCAGATAAAGCTTTGCGCACCCTGCTCTGCCATCGACCCACTGGTTTCGGCAATGCCGACCGGACCGGACAGGTTACAGGTCGAAATCTGCCCGAAAAGAATGTGCTGCATCGCCGAAAGCGATGTTGTCACCGTGTTCCAAAGTCCCTGCGCACCAAGCGATGTGGCTTCCCAAAGACCGATATTTTCAGTGCGTTCATTAAAGAAAATTGTCCCGGTGATCCCAACCAGCCAACGCGTCTCAAAACCACCTTCTGCGGTTGGCAGATCGACACGCCTTGGCGCGATCGTCTTCTCAAACGTCTGACCGTCACGCCAGATCGTGAAATCGAGTGCACCGCCATCTGCCGCAAGGACGGCTTCCTGTACTTGTGAAAACGCAAAAACCGGTTCGCCGTTAATGGCCGTAATGACGTCATCAACCTTCAGGTCAGCATCGTCAGCCGCTGACCTTGGGCTAATGCTTTGTACCGACGCTGGAAAATAATACGGGCCCTCAACGACAATCTCGTCGCCGTCACGCAGAACGGTATAGTTGATACGCTCTTTCAACGCGACACGGTCCGCCATGCTTTCAGTCGCATTGGGATCGTCAAACAGTTCATCTTCGGCAGCGATCATGACATCGCCGTCACGCAGTTCAGTGGAAAAACTGGGGGGCAGTGGCCGTAACTCACCAAATGTGAGCGGATCAACAGCGCGGCCTTGATACATGATAGAGCCTGCAAAAATCGCAATTGCGAGGACAAAGTTGAACACCGGGCCCGCCGCAACCGTTGCCGTGCGTGCCCAAAGTGGTGCTCCAAGCATCGTGCGACGCGCGTCAACTTCACTAACCGATCCATCGCTACCGACACTGGCGGCGTTGGCATCACCCAAAAACTTGACATAGCCGCCCAAAGGCAAGGCCGCGACCTGCCACGTGGTGCCGCGCTGATCGACGCGGCTGTAAATCACCGGACCAAAGCCAAGTGAAAAAACCTCAGCATGGATGCCGCACCAGCGACCGACGATGTAGTGACCGTATTCGTGGATCGCCACGATGACAGACAACGCGACAACAAACGCGACGATCATAAAGGCGAAGTTACCGAACATCGGCACAAATTGCATCAGATCCAAAGTGTTATCCCAACTGGCTGATGGCTTCGCCTGCGTAAATGCGGGCCAGCCTGTCTGTCTCTAAGACATTATCTAGGGTGATACTGGCATTTTGCAGCCCACCACCAGATGACATTTTGTCGAGCGTCACATCAACAACGCGCGACATGTCTAAAAATCCAATGTCACCGGCAATGAAACCATCCAAAGCCCGCTCTTTTGCGGCATTAAACACAGCACCTGACAAACCGCCCTCTGTCATCACGCGTTTCGCGATGCCTAACGCAGGATAGCGCGCATCATCAGGTGCCTCAAACGTCAGGCTACCGATCTTTGCCAGATCGAGCCGTTCAACAGGCAAGTGTTTGCGTTCCGGCCAGTGTAAAGCATAGCCAATCGCATGCCGCATATCAGGCGGCCCAACATGTGCCATAAGGGCACCATCGTTAAAGCCAACCATTGCGTGAATAAGACTTTCACGGTGAACCAAGACCTCGATCATATCGGGTGAGACGTTAAAGAACTCTTTCGTCTCAATAAGCTCCATCGCTTTATTAAACATAGATGCGCTATCAATCGTAATGCGCTGACCCATGTCCCAATTTGGATGGCTTGACGCCTGGGCCAAGGTGGCCGTCGCCAGTTTTTCAATCGGCCAATCGCGAAATGCACCACCGCTTGCGGTGATAATGACCCGTTCTACGGCGGCCATATGTTCACCAACCAACGCCTGAAAGACGGCGGAGTGTTCGCTATCTACGGGCAGAACTGTCGCGCCATGCGCCTTTGCCCGCCCCAATAACAGCGGTCCTGCGGTCACCAACGATTCTTTGTTTGCAAGCGCCAAAGTCGTGCCGTGCGACAACGCCTCAAGACCCGGAACAAGACCAGCAGCGCCCACAATCGCCGATAGTGCCCAATCAACGGGTCGTGCGGCGGCTTGGGCAATCGCATACGGTCCAGCTGCGACTTCGACATCCGTATCCGCCAGCAAGTCTTTCAATTCGTTGTAAGATTCAGGATAGCAGGTCACCGCCAAATCCGCATTCAGCTTGCGCGCATCGGCGGCCAATTGGCCGACATTCCGTCCGCCCGTCAGGGCAACAACATCATAACTCGCAGCATCCCGGGCCACCAAATCAAGCGCGCTTTGACCAACAGACCCCGTCGCACCAAACACCGTGATCCGCCTCAAAAGACAACTCCCGGCACATCAACGATGTCGGCGACAATGATCAAAAACAGTGATGCCCCCAAAAGCGCGTCAAACCGATCAAACAGCCCACCATGACCAGGGATCAAAGTTGAGCTGTCTTTCACACCCATCCGGCGTTTCAGCGCACTTTCGGCTATATCGCCCATTTGTCCTGCAAAACTCAGCACCATTGAGATCACAATCACCCAAAGCCCGGCGTCCGTGAAAAACGTAAAGATAAAGCCAACAATCGCTGCACCGATCCAACCAGCGACGGTGCCGCTCCATGTTTTCTTGGGGCTAATCTTGGGCCAGAATTTGGGGCCACCAAAGGATTTTCCCGCGAAATATCCAAAAATATCCGTCACGATGACAACGGACATCAGCCATAAAATCCAGGTAAAACCATAGTCTTCGCGGAAATGCACAAGGCCCCAACCTGCCAGTTGAATGCCCAATGCGAAAACAAAAAAGGTCTTCACTTCCGTCTTCAGCTGCGTGGCACCAATCACGGGCACAAACAGGAACAAAAGCATGCCCCACAATGTCCCTTCCGCCAGTTGCCCCGACATAATCGACGCAACAAGGGCTGCCAAAAGCATCCCCTTGGTCGGCTCCTTTGGCCGGATCATCATCCAGAGTTCCCAGACCATGACGCCCGTGACAAACACCACAAGCATTTGAAACCAAACACCACCAAGAATAACACCAATCGCCCCAACAAAGACCATCGCGGCGCTTGAAATCAAACGAACTGTCAGATCATCCCATTTTGCGGGCGTTGGAGGCGGTGCGTCGCTCATAATTAGGCCCGGATAGCCCCAAAGCGGCGTTCGCGCTTACCAAAGCCCTGAAGGACTTTGGCAAATTCGTTCGGGGTAAAATCGGGCCAAAGCGTATCGACAAATTCATATTCTGCGTAAGCTGACTGCCAAAGCAGGAAATTCGAAATCCGCGCTTCACCACTGGTCCGGATCACAAGATCAGGATCAGGCAAAACATGCGTATCAAGGAACTGCGCGAGCGTTTCCGCATCCACATCATTGTGCGTCAAACGCCCCTGTTCGACCTCGTAGGCCAGACGTTTGGCGGCGCGGGTCACTTCATCCCGCCCGCCATAATTCAATGCCACTGTCAAATGAACACGGTCGTTCTGCGCTGTGCGCAACTCTAATTCGTCCATCAAACTTACGAGTTTGTCGTCAAGACGAATACGATCACCGATAAAACGGACGCAAACGCCACTTTTGAATAGCTCTTCAGCTTCACGCTCAAGGTAGATGCGAAACAGGCTCATGATGCCTGCGACTTCGGTTTGTGTGCGTTTCCAGTTTTCTGTCGAAAAAGCAAATATCGTCAGGTATTTCACGCCAAGATCAGGGCAAGCCTTTACGATCTCTTTTACACGTCGTGCACCGGCGTGGTGACCAAAAAGGCGTGGACGTCCACGCTGCACGGCCCAACGGCCATTCCCATCCATGATAATCGCAACATGAGCGGGTGCTGTATTCGCGTCTGCATCCTTGGGCATTGAGGCCCCCTTTTGACCAAAAATCGCGGCTTAAACTTGCATGATTTCGGCTTGTTTCGCTTCGATGGTCTCATCGACAAGTTTGATATGCGCGTCTGTGATTTCTTGCACGGCGGCTTCCCAGAACTTCTGATCATCTTCGCCAAGCCCGTCGGACTTTGCCTTTTTGATCTGGTCCATGCCATCGCGGCGCAAGTTCCGGATCGATACGCGGGCGCTTTCGCCGTAGTGGCCAGCGACTTTGCCCAACTCCCGGCGCCGCTCTTCGTTAAGCTCTGGAATAGGCAGCATGATGATCGTACCGTTCAGTTGAGGATTGATCCCCAAGCCGCTCTCGCGAATGGCTTTTTCAACTTTGCCTACCAACGCTTTGTCCCAAACGTTGATCGTGACCATCCGTGGCTCTGGCACGTTCACCGTACCCACCTGATTGATCGGTGTCATAGATCCATAAGCATCGACCATAACAGGTTCCAGCATGGACCCCGAGGCGCGGCCCGTGCGCAAAGACGCAAGTTCTACGCGCAAATTGGCGATCGCCCCTTCCATACGGCGGGTCAGATCATCGGTATCAAGTTCAAAATCGTCAGACATGTCTTCATTGCTCTTATTTTCTTTGACGCTTGGTCAAGTTTTCATCGTTCTAGGCCAAAGAGATAGACTTGTATAGTCAGGCAAATCTGACCTTTTTGTGCACTTCGTGTGCAGTTGTGCCGCTTTTGCTGAAAAGAATTGAGCCCACGGACACTTTAGTCTTTCACAATGGTATATGTGCCCTCGCCGGCCAAAATACCTTGGAAGCCACCGGGTTCGTCCAATGAAAACACGATAATTGGCAAGTGATTGTCGCGCGCCAAAGCAATCGCGCTGGCATCCATGACGCCCAGATGCTTTTGCAACACCTCGTCATATGTCACTTCGTTATAGCGTACTGCATCGTCATGTTTGGCTGGGTCTTTGTCATAAACGCCATCTACCTTGGTGCCTTTGAAGATGGCCTCACAGGCCATCTCGTTTGCGCGCAAGGTCGCGGCCGTATCTGTCGTAAAATACGGGTTTCCCGTACCGGCTGCAAAGATACAAACCCGCTTTTTCTCAAGGTGGCGCACGGCGCGGCGGCGAATGTAGGGTTCAGCCACTTCGTTCATCGTAATCGCAGAGATGACGCGTGTGTGAATTCCCAATTCCTCCAATGCCGATTGCATCGCCAGCGCGTTCATCACCGTGGCAAGCATACCCATGTAGTCAGCTGTCGTGCGCTCCATCCCCTGGGCAGATCCTTGAAGTCCGCGAAAAATATTGCCGCCCCCGATCACCATGCAAATCTCGACGCCGAGGTCGTGCACTGATTTCACTTCACGGGCGACCCGCTGCACGGTTGGCGGATGTAAACCAAATGAGGTGTCCCCCATCAGCGCCTCACCCGAGATCTTGAGCATCACACGTTTATATGCCGTTTTCTCAGTGTCGCTCATGGCGTCCCCCAACTGTCTGATATGTTAGCGCGCAAAATGTCTTAAAATACGTCCGGGTTCAATGGCAGCTTGCCCATAATTGTCACAAACGGCATGAAAGCGGGCATGATACCAATCCAACCTCACCAACCAGTGCTGATTGCGGGGCCAACAGCCTCTGGCAAATCGGCACTTGCCCTTGAAATTGCGCGTGTTCAAGGCGGTGTCATTGTGAACGCTGATGCATTGCAAGTTTTTGATGGCTGGCGGATTTTGACCGCGCGGCCTGACGATACAGACCTAGCAGTGGCGCAACACCAGCTTTATGGCCATGTCCCTTTCGATGCCGATTATTCAGTGGGTCATTGGCTGCGCGATGTGACGCCGTATCTGACCGGATCAACCCGTCCGATCATCGTTGGCGGGACGGGACTGAATTTCAATGCCCTGACCCAAGGGCTTGCGGAGATACCCGCCACCCCGCCAGCTATTCGCGAAAAGGGCAACGCGATCCCGCTTGACCATTTGTTGGCCGCGTTAGACGACACCACCCGCGCCCGGATCGATATCCAAAACCGCATGCGTGTCCAACGCGCGTGGGAAGTGTTTGAGACAACCGGCAAGCCCCTCGCGGACTGGCAAGACGATACGCCGCCACCACTTTTGCAGCAATCAGACGCCGTTTGCATGACGCTGGATGCACCCAAAGACTGGTTGAACGACCGGATCGCGCGACGCTTTGACATTATGCTGGCGCAAGGCGCTTTGGCAGAAGCCGAAGCGATGATGCCTACTTGGAACCCGGCGCATCAATCATCCAAGGCCATTGGTGCCCCAGAACTGATCGCGCATTTGCGCGGAGAGCTTAGCCTCGATCAAGCGCGCGAAGCCGTGATCGTTGCAACACGGCAATATGCCAAACGGCAGCGCACATGGTTCCGGTCGCGCCATAAGGCATGGCATCAGATCCCTGCGGACGCCACTGACTTATCTGCAACACTGCGATTCGCGTAGCACTCAGGCGATTGATTCCAAACGGCTTTCTGGTCAGACTTGTGAAAAATCAACATTGAGGCAAAGTTGATGACCATGATGACCCCCGTTCAACCAGCCCTGTCGCTGGCCCCTTTAACCTATGGCGGACCCGCTGCGCGCTGGCGCACCGAAGCCATGCGCAGCCATGCATCCGGGCGCCTGATCCATATCACCAAAGGGCAAGGCCGGATCACCGTGGCAGGCCTGACAAACGGCTATGGCCCAAATAACGTGATCTATGTGCCGCCCCACACAATGTATGGTCTAGAGGTTGGGCAAACCGTTTTTGGGCAAATCCTGACGCTACCGGATGTCACCGATTGGCCATCGACGCCATTTCATCTGCGTCTTTTGGACGTTGACCCACAAAAGGAACTCGTTTCGCTGATTGAGGCGATTGAGCGCGAACTTCAACCAAGCGGAGATTTACGCGCGGCGAAATGTCACTTAGGGCTGTTGACCATTTTCGTAGAGCGCCAGCTGAACAACCGCGACCCGGCAACGATTGACGCGCGGCGTGGTTCGGCGGCTGGCAAACTGGTGGCACGCTATACGACCATGATCGCGCATAACTTCCACTCTGACCGCAGCGTGTCCGATTACGCCGAAGCCCTCAAAGTGACGCCGACGCATTTAACCCGCAGTTGCCGCAAGACCTGTGGTCGCTCTGCCCTGTCGTTGTTGAATGATCGCATCCACTTTGAGGCGTGCGAGCTGCTCAGGCAGACGCGCACGCCCATCCAAGAGATTGCACAGTCTCTCGGCTTTCAATCTTCGGCTTATTTCACGCGTAGCTTTTTGCAAAAGGCAGGCCAAACGCCCTCTGATTTTCGGCGTATGAATGCCCGGATGCCGCGCCGCTAAACGATCTCTTACGCCGCAATGCAGCATCAAAGCGCTTTGGGTTCAACCCCCAAAATGTCGTTTTTTGAATAGTATTGTGTCGCATTTGTTATCCAAATTTCGAAACGTTCGGTTGACCTCTGCTCAAAAATTGTGCCGAATGGCTTCTGGGCGGGATGTTGCTTCAAAGATAGCGGACGACTATCGGTGACAGCAACTATCCCGGCAATAATAATGTGTCACAGGGAGAAACGAATGACGCACTTGAAAAACAAAATCCACCCAGCAGCGTTGATGTACGCTCAGGAAGCCAAAGCGGGCAAAATCGACCGCCGCGAATTCCTGACACGTACAACTGCGCTTGGTGTGACAGCGGCCACGGCCTATGGCTTGATTGGCGCTGCGACACCTGCACATGCTGCGGGCCACATCCAGCAAGGCGGCACAGTCCGTATGCAAATGGAAGTGCGCGCACTGAAAGATCCACGCACCTATGACTGGACGCAGATCGCGTTCTTCTCACACGGTTGGCTCGAGTACCTTGTTGAGTACAATAACGACGGTTCATTCCAGCCAATGCTGCTGAGCAGCTGGGAAGTGAACGACGATGCGACACAATACACATTGAACGTCCGTCCCGGCGTGAAATGGAATGACGGTTCTGACTTCACCGCGGAAGATGTTGCGCGCAACATCGCCGGCTGGTGTGACAAGAACATGGAAGGCAATTCCATGGCTGGCCGTTTCGCGATCCTGATCGACGAAGCAACAGGCACAGCCGTTGAAGGTGGTATCGAGGTTGTCGACAACCTGACTGTCCGTTTGAACCTGCCGGGTTCTGACATCTCGCTCATTGCGGGTATGGCTGATTATCCAGCGGCGATTGTGCCTGCTGACTTTGACGCAGAAAACATGACAGGCAACCCCGTCGGTACAGGTCCATATCTGCCAGAGAGCCTCGAAGTAGGCGTCAAAGGTGTGCTGGTCCGTAACGAAGGATTTGAATGGTGGGGCTATGCCGAAGGCAAAGGCGCATTCCTCGACCGGATCGAATACATCGACTACGGCACCGATCCATCCGCTTGGGTTGCAGCTGCGGCCGCTGACGAAGTTGACATGTTCTATGAAACAGTCGGCGATTTTGTCGAAATTGTTGAAGGTATCGGCTGGGAGCGTTCCGAGATCGCATCTGCTGCGACCATCGCGATCCGTCCAAACCAGCTTGCCGAAGTTGATGGCATCAAGCCATATGCTGACAAGCGCGTCCGTCAGGCGATTGCAATGGCAGTTGATAACGCGGTTTGCCTTGAACTTGGTTATTCCAACCTCGGCATCACAGCCCGTAACCAGCACGTCGGTCCAATGCACCCTGCATGGGCAGATGTTCCAGGCATGGCACATGATCCAGAGGGCGCACTTGCCCTGCTGACAGAGGCAGGCATGGCTGACTTCGAGATGGAAATCGTGTCCATCGATGATGACTGGCGCAAGAACACAACTGACGCTGTTGCAGCCCAGTTGCGTGACGCGGGCTTCAACATCAAGCGGACAATCATTCCGGGCTCGACCTTCTGGAACGACTGGACGAAGTATCCGTTCTCTTCCACCAACTGGAACCACCGTCCGCTGGACACCCAAATCTTGGGTCTGGCGTACCGTTCTGGTGAAGCTTGGAACGAAAGCGGCTTTGCAAATGCAGAGTTTGACGCACTGCTGGCTGAAGCCAACTCACTGGCGAATGCAGACGAGCGTCGCGAAGTGATGGCCAAGCTACAGGCGATCATGACGGACGAAGGTGTGACGATCCAGCCTTACTGGCGCTCACTCTACCGTCACTCAAAGCCGGGCATTGTGGGTTGGGACATGCACATCGCATACCTCCCCCAGATGTACAAAGTCGGCTTCGCTGCCTAACGAAATCAGGCCGCCCCAACACCGGGGCGGCCTTTTTTTGTAATTTTTGCTGACCACCGGAAAACCGGGGCTGCAAACAAAAATTCAAGTCAGGCAATGACCTGACGCTGCTCACCAACAGGGGCCTTCCTTAATGGGACTGTTTATTCTGCGCCGCCTTGGGGTCATGATCCTCACGGCTCTATGCCTGACATTTATCGTGTTTTGGCTGACCAACCTCGCACCGAACCTAGAGAAGCTTGCAAAAACGCAAGGCAACGCCCGCATGTCGGACGAGGCTGTTGTGTCTTGGCTTGATAATCGCGGCTATTCGCAACCTTTGCCGATCAAATACGGCCAATGGCTGGGGGTTCTCCCCGGATATGTCATTGAAGGCGTCGATGGCGAGGTCCGCGCACGCTGCGCAGGGCCCGGGATTGAGTTGGAGGACGCATCGACGTTTTGTGGTATCCTGCAAGGCGACTGGGGATATTCAACAGTCTTCAAGGATGATGTCGGCTCAATTGTCGCAACCCGACTGGGCCTGACTGGCAAACTGATGTTCTGGGTGATGATGGTGATGGTGCCCGGCGCGTTGATTATCGGCGTGCTCGCTGGCATGCGTGAAGGATCACGGACAGACCGCAGCCTCTCGACAGTCTCAATCGTATCAACGGCAACGCCCGAATATGTGTCTGGTGTTGTCTTCATCTCGGTCTTTGCGACCGCGACCTTCGGGATGCAATGGTTTAAGGGTACGGCAACCGGAGCTATGGATGACGCGACGTTTGAGAATTTCTTCTTACCGGTAATGACCATTGCCCTTTACGGCATGGGCTACATCGCGCGGATGACACGCGCCTCGATGACCGAAGTCATGACAGCGCAGTATATTCGCACAGCCCGCCTCAAAGGTGTGAGCTTCCCCAAGATCGTTCTCAAACATGCCCTGCGCAACGCTTTGATCGCACCGTTCACGGTAATCATGTTGCAGTTCCCTTGGCTGCTGAACGGCGTTGTGATCGTCGAGACCTTGTTCAACTACAAAGGTTTTGGCTGGGTGCTGGTGCAAGCCGCCGGCAATAACGACATCGAACTTCTGCTTGGTGTCTCAATCGTTTCCGTCTTCGTGGTCCTGATCACACAGCTGATATCTGACATCGGCTATGTCTTCTTGAACCCACGCATTCGCATTTCTTAAAGGGAGGATCAGGACATGGAAGCTTTGACATGGACAGGTAGCCTCGGCACCATCCTCAATCCCGCCTTCACGATTTTGGTCAGCTTGCTGGCTGTTGCGATCGTGGCACAAATCGTCTTGGGCTTTTTCGCCCCGGCGATGACACTGCAATCAAACCCTGACGGCACATTGCAATCGCGCAGTGGCGCATTGGGCTTGGCCGAGACAGCGGTAAAATACCTCTTTCTTGGAACACTTATCGTTGTGATCGCTTATGTCGTGGTCCCACTGGTGATGCCTTATGGCTCCGCCGGGATCGTCGGCGAGATGTCAAAACGGTTCTTGCCAGTTTGGATTTCACTGATCTCGCTCTACACTTTGTCGATGGTCTACAAGCGCAAGCTTGGCCTTTATGGCAAGTTGTTCGACAGCACCGTTGGCATGATCGGCTTTGGGTTGGTGATGTTCTGGGTCTTTACGGCCTTCTATGTCGGCATCTTCGACATGATTGCCACGCATGACTACCTCAGCCAGGTGTCTGGCCTTAAGAACAAGGTCCCCGGCGTTCCGGTGCCAGAAGGAACAACAGGCGATATTCCGCACTACCTTTTGGGTGGTGACAACCTTGCACGCGATATCTTTAGCCGCGTTGTGCAAGGCTCGGTCTTCGTCATCGCGATCGCACCACTGGCGACGATCTTTGCCTTTATGGTTGGCATCACATTGGGTCTGCCAGCTGGTTTCTACGGCGGCAAACTCGACACGTTCTTGTCTTTCGTTGCAAACCTGATCCTCGCCTTCCCGGTGATCTTGCTGTTCTACCTGCTTGTCACACCCGAGATCGTGGAGACAGGCATTCCATCGTATATGGCCGCGTTCCTGTTCATCTTCCCGCTGATCTTTTTCGGCGTTTTGCTGAACTCACGGTATTACACCCAACCAGCGAAACGGACGGCAATCCTCGTGCCTGTGCTTGGCATTCTTGGCTGGCTTTATTTGTCAGTCATCAACCAAAAGGGCACCGTGATCGATTTCTTGCCTGAATGGATGGATCTCTTTGATATCTCGATCCTTGTGGTCTTTGTATCAGTGGTCTTTGTGAACGCGCCCACGGTTTTCCGTATTGTGCGGGGTCTGACGCTTGATCTGCGAACACGCGATTATGTTGCCGCTGCACAAACCCGCGGCGAGGGTGCGTGGTACATCATGCTTTGGGAAATTCTGCCCAACGCGCGCGGTCCGCTGATCGTCGATTTCTGCCTGCGGATTGGCTACACAACCATCCTGCTTGGTACCTTGGGCTTCTTTGGCTTGGGTCTCTCATCCGAGAGCCCGGACTGGGGTTCCACGATCAACGAAGGCCGCAAGCTTTTGCTGATTTACGCACACCCTGCCCTGCCACCTGCGGTCGCTTTGCTCAGCATGGTTCTGGGTCTCAATCTGCTGGCTGACGGCCTGCGTGAAGAAAGCTTGAAGGATTAATGACATGACCTATCAACCTTATCGCATCTTCGCGACAGACGATCCCAAAATGATTGGCTTCAAACAAGTTGTAGGCGTTAGTCTACAATTTGACAGGCTGGGAATTCAGCAATTTTCCAAATTTGTCTCCGAATACGCCCGAGACTTCGACGAGCTTGAAAGGTTATCCCACGCGCATTTTCGAGACAGCCTCTATTGGGACTATTGGCAGAAGCAGATGGAGACTAAGTCGCGAGATGTTCTGCTGTTACCTTTACCTAGTGTGGCTGCAGGAGGAATGAGCGCATGACTGACCAACCCATCCTTGAGATCGACAAGCTTTCGATTTCCTTCTTCACCAGACTGCGCGAAATCCCTGCCGTGATGGATTTTTCCGCGACCGTGATGCCCGGCGAGGCCCTTGGCCTCGTGGGCGAATCTGGCTGCGGTAAATCCACTGTGGCACTCGGTGTCATGCAAGACCTTGGCGTCAACGGCCGTATCGTCGGCGGGTCCATCAAGTTCAAGGGCCGTGATCTGTGCGAGATGACGCCGGAGGAGTTACGCGACATTCGCGGCTCCGAGATCGCGATGATCTACCAAGAACCGATGGCATCGCTCAACCCGGCCATGAAAATCGGCAGACAGCTGATGGAAGTGCCAATGATCCACGAAGGTGTAGGAGAAAAAGAGGCCTACGCGCGAGCGCTCGAAGTGGTGACGGACGTGAAACTGCCCGACCCCGAACGGATGCTGCAAAGCTACCCGCACCAACTGTCTGGCGGCCAGCAGCAGCGTATCGTTATCGCGATGGCATTGATGTCCAAACCGTCGTTATTGATCCTTGATGAACCAACAACAGCGCTCGACGTAACAGTCGAGGCCGCAGTGGTCGAATTGGTCAAAGACCTCGGCAAGAAGTATGGCACATCCATGCTGTTCATCAGCCACAACCTCGGGCTGGTTCTGGAAACCTGCGACCGCATCTGCGTGATGTACTCCGGCGAAGCGGTGGAACGCGGCAGCATCGAAGACGTCTTTGACGAGATGCAGCACCCCTATACGCAAGCCCTATTCCGCTCGATCCCCCTGCCCGGCGCGGACAAAAACGCGCGGCCCTTGATCGCTATTCCCGGCAACTTCCCCTTGCCACACGAGCGGCCCAATGGCTGCAACTTCGGCCCACGCTGCGATTATTTCGAAGCTGGGCGTTGCGACGCAGGGTTCATCCCAATGGAGGCGGTCCCCGGCAATGACCGCCACCAGTCACGGTGCTTGAAGTTCAAGGAAATTGATTGGCAGGCACCCATTGAAATCGGCGCACAAACCGAAAAACCTGAACCGGGGCGGGTCGTCCTAAAAATGGACAACCTCAAGAAATACTATGAAGTCTCGGCCAACGCTCTTTTTAGTGGTGGTGACAAAAAAGTGGTCAAAGCCAATGAAACCCTCAGCTTTGAAGCGCGCGAAAGCGAAACGCTGGCCATTGTGGGCGAATCCGGTTGCGGCAAGTCGACCTTTGCCAAGGTCTTGATGGGGCTGGAAACCGCCACAGAGGGTGAAATCCTTCTCGACAATAAATCCATCGGAAACACACCCATTGAGCAGCGCGACACCAAGACCATCGCCGACATTCAGATGGTCTTTCAAAATCCGTTTGATACGCTGAACCCGTCAATGACGGTGGGCCGTCAGATTATACGGGCGCTGGAAATTTTCGGCATCGGCGACAATGACACCGAGCGGCGCGAGCGTATGCTCAACCTGCTTGATCTGGTGAAACTGCCGCGGGCGTTCGCCGACCGGATGCCACGGCAGCTCTCCGGGGGTCAAAAGCAACGTGTTGGTATTGCACGTGCTTTTGCGGGCGACGCACGGATTGTTGTGGCGGATGAACCTGTCTCAGCACTCGATGTGTCGGTGCAAGCGGCGGTCACAGACCTGCTGATGGAAATCCAACGCGAACATAAAACAACGCTGCTGTTTATCAGTCATGATCTATCGATCGTGCGCTATCTCAGCGACCGGGTGATGGTCATGTATCTTGGCCATGTGGTCGAGCTCGGTAGCACCGACCAGGTGTTCTCACCGCCCTATCACCCCTACACCGAGGCATTGCTTTCAGCGGTCCCAATCGCGGACACAAGCGTCAAGAAAAAGCACATCGTGCTTGAGGGCGACATTCCGTCTGCCATGAACCCACCCTCGGGGTGCCCGTTCCAAACGCGTTGCAATTGGAAATCAAAAGTACCTAACAACCTTTGCGAAAAAGAGGTCCCGTCCGTCCGAATGGTTGGTGAAAATCATCAGATCAAATGCCACCTCAGCGACGCTGATCTGGCCGATATGGAACCCGTTATCCAAATCGCGGCAGAATGATCGTCATCTTGCCCTAAATACTCCCGCCGGAGGCATGGTCTTCCGGCGGAAGACCATCAACCGCCCCAGATCACACGCACATAATTCTGCGTTTCATCAAACGGCGGGATGCCACCATATCGCGCGACAGCGCCCGGACCCGCGTTGTACGCAGCCAACGCCAGTTGCCAATCGCCAAACGCATCAAACTGGGTGCGCAGATATCGTGCACCACCTTCTAGGTTTTCCATAGGATCGCTAGGGTCAACTCCTAATGCCGTTGCCGTCTGCGGCATCAACTGCGCCAATCCCAAAGCTCCTTTGGACGACACGGCTTGCGCGTTCCAACCGCTTTCCTGCTCAATTAAACGCAGAAATAATCCCAATGGAACACCGTGCTGGGTTGCAGCCCTTTGCGCCAATGCCAGATACGGCCCGTCGTAATTGCCCAAATAGGCAGGTAACAAAGTGAAAGCGTCGCTGCGTGGCGGCAACAACCGGGCGGAGTGCTCATATTGCTGGGCCGCACGTCCATCAAGGACCGACGTCTGGCTTTGTAAAAGTCCAGACCGCGACATCGTCGACACCTGCTCTTCGGCCAGCGACGGCGCACCCGCACAAATCAGTGATGCAACAATTGAGACGATGCGAAATGTCACGTCAGAGAACCTTCTTTGCTGAGATACGCCATAGTTAGTCTTTTTGTGGCAATGGACCAAGGCAAACCTCTGGAAACCCCCCGTTAACCTTGTTACGCCATGTGTTGAACGCCAAGACATGGCAAATCAGAATCGCGAGGGGGTGCCACTATGGCCGGATCAGTGAACAAAGTTATCCTTATCGGTAATCTGGGTGCAGACCCGGAAGTACGGACATTTCAAAACGGCGGCAAGGTATGCAACTTGCGCATCGCAACCTCTGAAAACTGGAAAGACAAAAACACAGGCGAGCGTCGGGAGAAAACCGAATGGCACACTGTGGCAATCTTCCAAGAAGGTCTGGTGCGCATCGCTGAGCAGTACCTCAAAAAAGGCTCCAAAGTTTACATTGAAGGCAAACTTCAGACCCGCAAATGGCAAGACCAGTCTGGCCAAGACCGCTATTCAACCGAAGTTGTCTTGAACGGTTTTGACGGCACTTTGACGATGCTGGATGGTCGCAGTGAAGGCGGCGGCGGTGGTGGTGGTTACAGCGGTGGCAACAATGACGGCGGCTATGGTGGCAGCAGCAGCGGTGGCGGCGGATATGGCGGCGGCAGTAGCGGTGGTGGCAGTGGCCCGTCCGGCGGCGGTGGCGACATGGACGACGAAATTCCGTTCTAAAGACCCGTGCAGATCACGCCAGAAGTCCAAATTCTTGTTCTCAACGGTCTTATCTTGGCCGTGGCCTATCTTGGTATTTTTCCGACGCTCGAGCAAAAAACGCTTAATCGGATGATGGCGATTGATTTCGTGCTGACGGCGGTCGCGCTGGTTGTTGCTGGGGCTTGGTTCTGGGGAACAGGCGTGACTTTCACCCTGCTGTTCTTCGAGACGAACTGGTTCATGTTCACTATCGTTTGTTTTGCGTTGCTCGAAATTCCACTGTTCCTGCGTTTTGCCAAAGCCCACGGCATCCGTTTGGATGGACGCGACGACGAATGACCCAGACTGTCAATCTTCGCGCCTTGCATTCAGGTGACGCGGCAGCGGCACTAACGCTCTATAATGAACTCACATTTGGTCCCAAAACGGCCCAAAGCACTGCATTCAAGGCCGTAATTGACCATCCTGGAACGACCGTATTCGGCGCATTTGTAGGCGATCATCTAGTCGCGATGCTCACGTTGCATTTGCTGCCGAACGTCACATGGGACGCGCGACCCTATGCGTTGATTGAAAATGTCATCACGACCAGCGCCTACCGAAAACGCGGGATTGGCAAGCGCGTAATGCGTTTCGCCATTGACCATGCATGGACGCAAAACGCGTTCAAAATCATGCTGATGACTGGCAAAAAACGGGATGCAGAGGGTTTCTATGCCGCCGTTGGGTTTAGCCAAGAAGACAAAACCGCAATGGTGCTGCGCAGACCTTAACCGCGCTGTGAGGGAACAGCAGCTAATGCGTCCTCTAACACACCCAAAACCATGCCTCTTGGCACATCGGACGTGATGAACGCATCACCGATGCCGCGTGCCAGAATAAAGCGGAGCTTACCATCAAGTACCTTTTTGTCCTGCCCCATCAAATCCAGCAGGCCTGCGGCATCAGGTAGATCGCCGGAAATATCGCGGATATCCACTTTCATCCCCATCGCACGCAAATGCGCCCTCACCCGGCTGGGGTCTTCCTGGCTGCAAAGCCCCATGCGCGCCGACAGCTCAAACGCCAAAGCGCAACCAATGGCGACGCCTTCGCCATGCAGCAACCCGTCTGAATAGCCTGTTGCTGCCTCAAGCGCATGACAGAATGTATGGCCGAGGTTCAAAAGTGCGCGGTCCCCCTGCTCTGTCTCGTCGCGCTGAACAATATCCGCTTTCATTTCGCAAGACCGCGTCACGGCGCGCACCCGCGCGTCCATATCACCCGCGGCCATTCCGGGCCCTTCAGCTTCCAGCCAGTCAAAGAAGTGAGCGTCGCCAAGCAGCCCGTATTTCACCACTTCCCCGTAGCCCGCCAGAAAATCTCGCGATGTCAGCGTGCCCAGTAATGCGGTGTCGGCCAACACAAGGCTGGGCTGATGAAACGCCCCGATCAGGTTCTTGCCGCTTGGTGAATTGATGCCCGTCTTGCCACCAACCGAGCTATCAACCTGTGCCAACAGCGAGGTTGGAATTTGCACGAAACGTACACCGCGTCGCAAAATCGCAGCCGCAAAGCCAGCTAAATCGCCAATCACGCCACCACCAAAGGCCACGACGAGGTCACCGCGCTCGACTTTTTGCGACAAAAGCCACTCGACAGACCTTTCCAGCTGATCCCAGCATTTCGTGGCCTCACCGGGCGGCAATGCCAAGGCTTGTGATGTGAACCCGGCAGCGCTCAAAGATGTCTGCAACTGTTCCAGATGCAGCTTTGCCACATTTTCATCCGTCAGAATGCAAATATGTCGCCGCCCGCCCATCGCAGATAAACGTGCACCAGCCTCATCCAACACACCGGGGCCAATCGCAATGTCATAGGCACGGCCGGGCAGATCAACATGAACCGTTGTTGTCATTTCAATGTCTCCAGAATATCGGGACGTGACGCAAGTATTGCAACGACTGTTGCGGTTGTCTCGTCAATGCTTGCACGTTCACTTACATCAATCTCAAGTCCGGCACGCCGATAGACCGGTGTCCGTTCTTGAAATATCTTGCCGAGCGTGGCTTTGGGGTCATCGGTGCGCAGCAAAGGCCGGGTATCTTTGTGGCGTACCCGCTCCCACAATGTATTCAGATCCGCATTAAGCCAGACAGCGACACCCATCTTCTCAATCGCATCGCGGTTTTCCTGCGCAAGAAACGCGCCACCACCGGTTGACACGATCCCAGGCGGTCCTGCCAGCAAGCGCTTTAGCACTTCGGTTTCACGCGACCGAAAGAAAGGTTCGCCATCACGCGCGAATATTTCGGGGATGGTTGCGGCGGCGGCTTCTTCGATGGCAGCATCACTATCAACAAAGGGCACACCCAGCTTAGCCGCAAGCGCGCGGCCAATCGCCGTCTTACCAGAACCCATCATACCCACCAGCACGACCGTTTTTTGCAGCTTGTATTGCGGCCCGTCGGACATGCTTTGCACCCTATAATTTTCGGCTGTCAGACGCCGAATACAAAAATTAATGAATGAATGCCGTGATCTTGTGCGAAAGGCCATATATAATCCCTTCAACAAGTGGGCAAGAACCCACATATGTCAGGCAGATAAGACGGATTGGGGCAAGCTATGTGGCGGCTTATTAAGGCACTTTTATTTTTGATCATCGTCTCGGGTGTGGGTTTGGTCGCCTATGCCTATGTTGGTCCATTGTTTTTCCCATCTGATTTCGCTCCCCCCTCACAAGAGGTCACACGCCCTGTTACGCTGGAAACAAACTAAAGCCCTCGGGGCAGCGCTTTGTCTTTTCGGGACCGGCGTTGCCGCGCAAAGTGGTACAGACAACGAACCATTGTCAGCCATTGAGTGGCTGTCGCGTAGCGTCGAGACAGTGCCGTTGTTTGAGCCACCGGTGACGAACACGGCGGATGTGCCTGACGTGACCGTGACCCCTTTGGACCGTCCTTCAAAGGACCCGATTGGTTTGCTGCCGTCCGATGTGACAGGCCTGCCTTTTGATATCTGGTCATCCAGCGACGAATCCACTTTGGTGGATTTGGTGCGCGCCGAACGGGTTGATACCCTGCCCGCCTTGCAAGAATTCCTCAAAGTTTTGATGTTGGCCGAGGCTGACGCGCCCCGCGATGCCGGCCCAAATGGCGCACTTTTCCTTGCACGTGTGGACAAGCTTCTTGATCTTGGCGCGCTCGAACCTGCCAAATCGCTGATTGAGCAGGCAGCACCCGATACGCCTGATCTGTTTCGACGTTGGTTTGACGTGGCCCTTCTAACGGGCACCGAGGATGACGCCTGCGAAGTGATGCGCGACACACCGTCAATCGCGCCCACCTATCCTGCACGCATTTTTTGTCTGGCGCGCAACGGCGATTGGGCGACAGCAGCACTCACACTCAACACGCACCGTGTTCTTGGTGACATCAATCCCCAGGAAGAGGCGCTTTTGTCCCGCTTCCTTGATCCTGAACTCTACGAGGGTGAACCACCGCTGACGCCACCACAGCGGGTCAGCCCTCTGACATTTCGTATGCACGGCGCGATTGGTGAACCTCTGATCACCGCCAATCTGCCGCTTGCATTTTCGCATGCTGATTTACGCTCGACCACCGCATGGAAATCACAGCTCGAGGCGTCAGAGCGCTTGGCACGTCACGGTGCCGTCTCTGAAAACGTGCTGTTGAAACATTATACCGCCCGCACACCTGCCGCATCCGGCGGAATATGGGACCGTGCCGAAGCAATCCAACGCTTTGATGTGGCGATCACTGCAAATGACCCTGTTGCAGTTGCCCGCACGCTACCGAACGCATGGTCGGCCATGCAGGACGCGCGCGCCGAAATCCAATTTGCAAAGCTTTATGGCGTCGCCTTGCAGGGGTTACCACTTTCCGGACCTGCCGCTGTGATCGCTTTCGAAGTTGGTCTGTTGTCACCGGCCTATGAACGCGTCGCGATCGCAGCAATGGACGCTGACGCAAACTTTGATCCATTCCTGACGGCCGTTGCGCGGGGCAATCCGCAAACGGCACGCGCCAGTAACCCGCGTGAACGTGCTGTCCAAGCTGCCTTCCTCAGCGCAACACCGCGGACCGAGCTTGCAACGCTCGTCCAAGACGGCAAACTCGGTGAGGCGCTTTTGCGCGCGCTCGCTTTGTTTGAAGCGGGGGCAGAAGGCGACCTGCGCTCGGTCACCGATGCGCTGGCGCTTTTGCGCTTTGTAGGTCTTGAAGACGTCGCGCGGCGCGCATCGCTACAGCTGCTGCTTTTGGATCGCGCGACATGACCCAATCGGATCAACCGATGACCCGCTGGATACAAGTGTTTCTGGAAGCGCAAGCCGCCGAATTGGACGCAGCCACAAACACGCAACTGGCCTATGCGCGCGATCTGCAAGGATTTAGCGCGTGGTTGGCGGACAAATCACTGCATTTTGCCACCGCATCACGCGATCACGTCGAAAGCTATCTGATCGATTGCGAGGCTGAAGGACTTGCCAAATCCACGCGCGCGCGACGCTTGTCAGCGATCAAACAAATTTACCGGTTCGCTTTTGAAGAAGGCTGGCGTGCGGACAATCCTGCAATCCAGATCAAAGGCCCCGGTCGTGAACAGCGCCTGCCCAAGACACTTGATGTAGCCGAAGTTGACCGCCTGCTTGAAGCGGCCCGCAATACCCCGCGCGAGGCCTTGCGCAACGCTTGCTTAATGGAACTGCTCTATGCCACTGGTATGCGGGTGACAGAGTTGGTCAGCTTGCCAGTTTCGGCAGCGCGGGGTGATCCCCGGATGTTGCTGGTGCGCGGCAAAGGTGGAAAAGAACGGCTTGTGCCGTTGTCCCCGCCCGCACGCGTGGCGTTGGCGGCGTATCTTGCGCACCGCGACGACGTGGAAGATGCAGCGCGCAAAGATGGCAAACCGGCATCCAAATTCCTGTTTCCATCGCGCGGCAAGTCAGGCCATCTGACGCGCCACCGTTTTTTCGGGTTGATCAAAGAATTTGCCGTAGCCGGGGCCGTGTCCCCTGCCAAAGTCACGCCGCATACGTTACGCCACGCCTTTGCGACGCATTTGCTTGCGGGTGGGGCCGATTTGCTATCAATCCAGACCATGCTGGGGCATGCCGATGTGGCCACAACCGAAATATACACACATGTGTTGGATGAACGCCTCAAAGAGCTTGTGCTAGAACATCATCCGCTCTCCAAAACGGCCAAGACTTGAAGCTGACACACAGACCCTACATAACGCCTATGATATTTCTTGAAAGTTCCTAATGGAAACCGTACCTCTCGACGCCGCATTCTGGGTGACTGCCGGCGCAATTTTGATCCTCCTTGTGCTCTCGGGCTTCTTTTCTGGTTCTGAAACAGCACTCACAGCGGCCTCTCGCGGCAAGTTGCGCAGCGCCGCTGACAAAGGATCCAAAGGCGCCGAACGGGCGCTAGTTATTACCGAAGACAACGAGCGACTGATCGGATCTGTTCTGCTTGGCAACAACGTCGTCAACATCTTGGCGACTTCGCTGGCGACGGCTGTCCTGACCAAGCTTTTTGGGCAAAACGGTGTCGCCGCGGCAACCTTGATCATGACCCTATTGGTCTTGATCTTTGCCGAAGTGCTACCAAAGACCTTCGCGATCACCTACCCCGAGGCTGTTGCGGCACGCGTCGCGCGTCCGATTGCGATGATCGTCTTTGTGTTTTCACCCATCGTTTCCGCCGTGCGTTATCTGGTGCGCGGTGTTTTATTTGTTTTTGGTGTCCGAACAGACCCCGACAGCAATATTCTAGCGGTGCGCGAAGAAATCGCCGGTGCGCTGCAACTGGGTCACTCCGAAGGCATCGTGCAAAAAGAGGACCGCGACCGTATTCTTGGCGCGCTCGACCTGAACGAACGCACAGTCGAAGAAATCATGCTGCACCGCTCCGGAATCGAAATGGTCGATGCGTCTTTGCCACCGCAAGACATCCTTGCGCAAATCCTGCAAAGCCCGCGCACGCGCCTGCCGTTATACCGCGATGAGCCGGAAAACATCGTTGGCATTATTCATGCCAAAGATCTTCTGCGCGCGATGCACAAGTTGATGGGTGGTGGCGAAGAGAACGCACAGGGCCTTGCTGCCTTTGACGTGATGAAAGTGGCAATGCCTGCGTATTTCGTGCCCGAGACAACCACACTCGACGACCAGATGCGCAACTTCCTTAAGCGCAAAACACATTTTGCCTTGGTCGTAGACGAATATGGTGGCCTGCAAGGCCTGATCACGCTCGAGGACATCCTCGAAGAGATCGTGGGCGAAATCGCAGATGAATTCGACGACCACGAAGAAGAACAGATCGAGGCGACATCGGATGGTGCCTATATCGTCGATGGTGCAATGACGATCCGCGACCTGAACCGCGCGCACGACTGGAATTTGCCTGATGAAGAGGCAAACACAGTGGCCGGATTAGTGATCCACGAGGCGCAGATGATCCCCGTGGAAAGCCAGGTCTTTTCATTCCACGGGTTCCGTTTTGAGGTTCTGTCAAAAGATGAAAACCGTTTGGCGACGCTCAAGATCCGCAAACTTTAGCGGCCCTTGAAAAGCCCGCCCAAGATGCCGCGCACAATGCGGCGTCCGGTCGTGCCTTTAAGTTCTTTGGCGACAACAGATGCCAGGGCCCCACCGAAGCTTGTTCCAGACGACCGCCGCGATGTTGACCGCCCGGATTGCCCCCCATTGTAGCGCCTTGCTGCTTTGAATTCGCGCTCTTTCGCCTCTAGGCGCTCTTCTTCCGCTTCGGCTTTTTCTGCCGCCTCGGCTGCGGCATCAGCACGTTTACTGAGCATCTCAAACGCACTTTCACGGTCAACGGATTGGTCGTACTTCCCCGCCATATCCGAGTTTTGCATGATCGCGTTGCGCGTCGGACCATCAATCGGGCCCAATTGCGATGACGGCGGCCGGATCAATGTGCGCTCAACAACCATCGGGATACCTTTGGCATCGAGGAAAGACGTCACTGCCTCGCCGGTGCCTACCTGTTGGATGGCTTCGGCGGTATCAAAGCTTGGATTATCGCGGTATGTCTCTGCGGCGGTCTTAAGTTCCTTGCGGTCCTTGGCCGTAAACGCACGCAACGCATGTTGCACGCGGTTGCCCAACTGCCCCAATACATCGTCAGGAATGTCACCGGGGTTTTGCGTTACAAAATAAACACCGACACCTTTTGACCGGATCAAACGCGCCACTTGTTCCACCTTGTCGACCAATGCTTTGGGTGCGTCGTCAAACAACAAATGTGCTTCATCAAAGAAGAACACCAGTTTTGGCTTATCGGGGTTGCCAACCTCTGGCAGTTCCTCAAACAGCTCTGACAACAACCACAAAAGGAATGTCGCATAAAGACGCGGACTGCCCATCAGTTGGTCAGCAGCCAAGATGTTAATCTCGCCACGTCCATCACGGGTGCGCATCATGTCAGCCAAATGCAGCGCCGGTTCACCAAAAAGCGCTGCACCGCCTTGGTTCTCGAGCACCAGTAATTGCCGCTGAATAGCCCCCACGGACGAGGACGCCACATTGCCAAACCGCAATGACAGCGCCTTGGCGTTTTGGCCCACCCAGACAAGCAAGGCTTGCAGGTCTTTGAGGTCCAAAAGCGGCAACCCCTCTTCGTCGGCCACGCGGAACGCCACATTCAGCACGCCTTCTTGCACGTCCGTCAGGTCCATCAGGCGGGACAACAAAAGCGGGCCCATCTCGGCGACGGTGGCGCGAATAGGATGCCCTTTCTCGCCGAAAAGGTCCCAGAACGTGACCGGAAAGCTGTCATATTGCAGATCTAGTCCAATAGTGTCTGCGCGGCTCATAAATGGCGCATGCAATTTGAAATCAGCCGACCCGCTGACAGCCAAACCCGACAAATCACCCTTCACATCAGACAAAAAGACCGGAACGCCAGCCGCAGAAAACCCTTCGGCCAGGATTTGCAGCGTCACCGTTTTACCGGTGCCCGTTGCCCCCGCGATCAACCCATGGCGATTGGATTTGTCGAGCAAAAGCGTCTGTGGGTCGCCGTAGCCATCACCACCACCGCCGATAAAAATACTGTCTGACATCACGCACTTCCCTGTAATATTTTCCGTCAAAATACATTGTTAAGCATTTGGTGCCACAACAAAGCGTGGCCTTCCGCAGCGTTGCCGTGGATTGTCACTTCCTCCCTGTTAGACTTGCCGTGCCTTCGGGCACGGCTTTTTTCTACCAGACTGCCGACGCAGCGCCTTCACCAAGATGTCAAATAATTTCGGTTGACGCCTGAAAGAGCTTTTCGTAGCTTCCCATCCAATAAGTCGGCCAAGTCCGGCAGGGAGAATAAAGAGAAGGGTCCTTTGCGGGGCCCTTCTTTTTTTGACCCCTCGAAAAAGTGAGCAAGAGCCAGCCGACGGGTCGCGTTTTAACGCTGACACCCATGAACTGCCATGTTAAGCCGCCTCGCAAAAGCAAAAGGAAAAGACCTATGCGCAGTATCTTAAAGTCCGTTTTTCTTGTAGCCTTGCTGATGCAGGCAGGGCCATCTTTGGCCCAGGAAACAGCCGACGAAACCGAGGCAGCACCCGCTGATGAATTGAACCTTGGAGAGCCGGTTGGACCGCAAGTTGGCGAGCCTTATGTGCGCGAGACTTTTGGCGATTGGGCGTTGCGCTGTGTCAAATCACCTGACGGCTCACCCGATCCGTGCAACCTTTATCAACTGCTCAGCAACGATGACGGTGTCGCTGTTGCTGAATTCAACATGTTCCTATTGCCCGAAGGGCAGCGCGCTACGGCGGGTGCCACGGTCGTTGTACCCCTCGAGACGCTGTTGACCCAGCAACTGACAATAGCTGTCGATGGCCAAAACGCACGGCGGTATCCGTTTACGTTTTGCAACCGCGCAGGATGTGTGGCGCGGCTTGGATTCACGCAAGCCGAAGTTGATGAGATGAAACGCGGTGGCACGGCAACTGTACGTTTGGTGCCGGCAGCCGCGCCGACGGAAGAAGTCATTCTGACCGTGTCGCTTACCGGTTTTACCGCTGCTTTTGACAGCTCAGCCGCACTTCCCGACGAAGAATAAACAAAAAAACGCAAGTTGCTGCAAGCGCTAGTGGCCTGCGGGCCGCGCGTGCTTGCGCAGCGCAATCACCGCATTCAGCCCGCCAAACGCGAATGCATTGGACAAGGTTACGTCCACATTCGCATCACGCGCGACATTCGGGACGACATCCAACGCGCACTCCGGATCAGGCTCTTCATAGCCAATCGTCGGTGCGATCACGCCATCACGCAGCGCCATAATGCAGGCCAGCAGTTCGACCGCGCCTGTGCCACCGATCAGGTGCCCATGCATCGATTTCGTGGACGAGATCATTAATTGATCCGCATGTGCGCCAAAGACATCCGCCACAGCAGCGCATTCCGTCTTGTCATTCGCAGCCGTGCCTGTGCCGTGGGCATTGATATAGCCCACCTCTTCTTTTGCGATTTTTCCATCTTTAAGTGCACCTGCGATTGCACGCGCCGCCCCTTGCTTGGACGGCATCACGATGTCGGACGCATCTGAAGACATCGCAAAACCAGCCACTTCGCACAATATCTCAGCACCACGTGCTTTGGCGTAGGCGTAATCCTCGAACACAAAGACGCCGGCGCCCTCGCCTTGCACCATCCCGTTGCGTGTCGCTGAAAATGGACGACAGGCATCGCGTGACATCACACGCAGTCCTTCCCACGCCTTGATGCCGCCAAAGCACAGCATGGCCTCTGATCCGCCTGTCACCATGACTTTCGCCATGCCGCATCGAACCATGTTAAACGCCTGCCCCATCGCATGATTGGACGACGCACATGCCGTTGCCACCGTGAAAGACGGCCCGCGTAAATTCCATTCCATTGAAACGTGGCTTGCGGCGGCATTGTTCATCAACTTTGGCACAATGAACGGATGCACCCGGTTTTTGCCCGCCTCATAGACGGCCCGGTAATTTTCATCCTGGGTATTCAGACCACCGCCCGACGTGCCAAGCACGACGCCGGACTGATCGGCCAAGTCCCCCGAAAATGTCAGTCCTGATTGGCCAATTGCCTCACGCGCGGCCAAAAGCGTGAATTGTGTAAACCGATCATAAAGAGCAATTTGCTGGCGGTTGAATTGCGTCGTCTCGTCATAGTCTTTGACCTGTCCACCAATTTGGATCGACAGCCTGTCAACGTCCTCGATTTCAAGCGGGCCAATCCCACAACGACCCTCGCGCATCGCGGCAAAGGTCGCAGACACATCCGCGCCAAGCGGGTTAATCGTCCCTGCCCCAGTGATGACAACGCGGTTCATTTAGGTCGCCTGTTCCAATTTCAGCTTTTCAACTGCGGCAATAATCGCGGCAATTGAAGAGATATCAAAATCACCAGCTGTCGGATCATTGGCATTGAACGGAACGTTGATATCAAACGTCTCTTCAATCGCAAAAATACTCTCGACCAACCCAAGACTATCAATTCCGATATCCTCCAGCGTGTTGTCCAATGCGATGTCCGACGGGTCCAACATTGCTTGGTCAGCAATAATCGCGATCACCTGATCTTTGATGCTCATCTCATAACGCCCATGTTGTTTGCAGGGATGTAGTCACTCTGACGGCGATTTGAAACAGTGGATTAACGCTTTGCCAAATCACGCAGCGTCCGCGGCAGCCTCCGCAATGCTTTGTAGCTGTCGATATGGGTCTGCATCTTGGTTGCTGGATAGCCCATCATGACCCGCCCCGCAGGTACATTCGACAAAACCACGCTGCCACCGCCCAGAACCACATCATCACCCACCGTGACATTATCCGCGATCCCTGCCTTGCCGCCGACGACAACCCGGTCGCCAATTACGGTCGACCCAGCCACACCCGCTTGCGCACAAAGCAGGCAGTTTTCACCGACAATGACATTGTGACCGACCTGCACGAGGCTATCGATCTTTGTTCCCCCACCAACCTTCGTTGCCCGGATGGTTCCTGCATCCACGCAAGAGTTCGCACCAATTTCCACATCATCACCGATCACCACACCGCCCAAAGAATGGATGCGATACCAGGTTGGGTCATCAACGACAGCGGTAGCACCTTCGCCCAAGGTTTCGCGCGCCTTTTCCACGTTCGAAGGCTGTGCTGTGACAAAAGAAAAACCGTCACCGCCAATAACAACATTCGGATGCAGGTGCACACCGTGCCCAAGCCTCACATGCCGTTGCAATCGCACACCTGCGTGCAACGTACTGCCTGACCCGACAGTAACACCTGCGGCAATGCTCACATGATCACCGATCCAGCACTCATCACCGATAATCGCTCCGGCCCCGACTACGGTGAAGGCACCGACGACGACATTCTCGCCAATAGTTGCCGAAGGGTCGATGACGGCATGTGCTGAAATACCTTTTCCGGGCAAGGCAGGATCCAGCATTTGCGTCAGGCCGGACATCGCCAACCGCGCCCTTGGTGCAATGATGACACCTTCAAGACCCATTGCCTGCCAATCGGCACCGGGCCAAACAACCGCCACACGGGCGTTGCCTTTTGCCAGAGCATCCCCGTAGGCAGGTGTCATTGCGAGTGCGAGATCATCGGGCCCCGCCGCTGCTGGTTCGGCAGCACCGTGAACCAAAAGATCAACGGCGCCGAAGGCTTCTGCCCCCAACGCCGCTGCAATGTCTTTAAGCGAATGTGCCATCATGCCCCCGGACGTAAATTCCGAGGTCAGA
The DNA here is from genome assembly GCA_947488605.1 of uncultured Paracoccaceae bacterium. GTDB lineage: Bacteria > Pseudomonadota > Alphaproteobacteria > Rhodobacterales > Rhodobacteraceae > Yoonia. The sequence continues at coordinate 110,372 of CANKZJ010000006.1, forward strand.
TTTACCCGCGAACGGCCCGAAGGACCACCCCTTCGCGCGACAGCGCATTCCAGATGCGTCCGTCACGCCCATAAACGTCCCGGCGGAACTGCACGCGACCATCGGCAGGCACGAATGCTGTGCGATAGATCAGGTGCACCGGAACTGGCGCATCAAGATCAACACGCCGTTCGCGACCCGTGCGGAGATGTGCTTGGAACACTTCTTCGGGGTTACCGACCTGCTTTGCCAAAAGCGCATAAGCAAAGTCGAACGGGTCCGCCAAACGGATACAACCATGGCTATAGGCACGTACTTCACGGCCAAAAAGGCTCTTGGCAGGTGTGTCATGCAAATAGATGTTGTGGCGGTTCGGGAACATGAATTTCACAAGACCCAGTGCATTGCCCTGACTTGGGGGTTCACGCATGGAGTACGGGAAATTCGTGGCCGAGTAGCCGCTAAAGTCAGCAGTGTTGCGGTCAACAACCCGCCCGTTCCGGTCGGTGATCAGCAGATTACGCACCGCTCTTGGGTTATTTTGCAATTGCGGCAAGTACTCTTTGGTAATGATCGAGCGTGGCACGTACCAGCTTGGATTAATAACCATGAACTCCATGACGTCGGAAAATTCAGGCGTCACCCGTTCGCGATCACGCGCGCCCACAACAGACCGGGTCGAAAACGTCTCGACACCATTGTCGATGATCTTGGCCGTGAAATCTGTAATGTTGACCCAGACATGGCGCTCACCGCGCGGGCGGTTGATCCAACGTTCACGCTCCATTGCGACGATAATTGACCGCAGACGCTCTTCGGGGGATCTGTTGATTTCTTCCAGCGTCCCCGGACCAGCAGTGCCGTCAATGCCCAAACCGTGGGCCTGTTGGAACCGCTGAACACCCGCAAAGATGCTGTCATCATATGTCTGGGTTGTGCTGCGCTCCATGTAGCCCATCGTGATCAGACGGTTCCGCAACGCAATCACAGCCGCACCCGTGGCCCCACGTTCAAGCTTGCGACCGGGCACGGTTGCACCCCAGCCACCATCAGCCAGCAAACGCTCCATCCGCAGTTTTTCGGCCATCAATCGCGTGTACTCGGGCGCACTTGGCGGCAAGGACCGAATGAACGCTGCAGGGTTCGATTGCGCGAAGGCACGCAAAGTGCCGAGACGGGACCGCAGCGGCACTTGCCGGTGGATTGCTGAATCGATGCGTGACGGCGTCAAAAGACCGGTTTGAATATCGCGCGCATAATCCAAGAACTGGCGCGACATCTCGACCTCTAACGCGCCTTGTTCTTGTGGCGTGCTGGCGGCTTGCAAACGTGCCATCAAACCTTCGGCGTCATACTGATCAGCGGGCAAGCCATGATCAGCGGCCGCATTGAACGCCGCTAACAATGCATTGCGACGATTGCGATCACCGCTTTTGCTCCAAATCCCCTCAAAACCACGCTCGCGGTAAAAGTTAACGAGCTCGGCATCATTTGCGGCAGCTTGCGCGACCGCCTGTCGAAATTCTGTTGATTGCGCAGACGCGGGTGATGCAAATGCGCTCACAAAAACAACAGCGGTCATGAGCACAGCAAAAAGCGCTGTGCGCAGACGCGGCAAAACTAAATACGAAGACATCACGTCTTGGGTCCCTTCCAAAAGTGTTCGTCGACCATAAGGCAGATTTATAATGGTCGCGAGTATGCTTATCCTTACCAAAAAGCGTGTCTATTGACAAAAGCGCGAGGCCGCATGGTCACCGACAACTGTTGCAAGGATGCGTCCACTTGCATGTGGCAAGAAAACATCAAAGTCACATCTGCGCAAAAACTCGCCAATTTCCCACTTGTTAAGGCAAATTGCCTAAACAGGTCTTGGTCATCGATTCGAAATGTGCCATATACACCCTACATCTGGGGAGATGATGGCAAAAAGCCGCTGATAGCGGCATAAGTTGGGCGACGGGACAGGCGCTAAGCACATGACAAAAAAGAACTCCTCTGGGTTAACCAGACGTGGATTATTGGGCGCATTTGCTGCAACTGCTGTTGCCGCCGCACCGACCTACTCAAATGCAGCAGGTTTCTTGCGCGGTGCTGGCGATATCCGCCGCATTGGTATGCATTCTGGCCGAACGGGCGAACGTCTTGAGACAATTTATTGGATCGAAGGCGAATATATCGGCGAAGCGGTCCGCGAAATTAACATGCACATGCGCGATTGGCGCACTGGCGAGGCGGTTCAGATGGATCTTCGGACCATCGACATTATGTCCGCCGCTTTGAACCTGATGGATACGACGGAACCTTACTTGTTGCTGTCAGGATATCGGTCCCCACGTACAAACCAAATGCTCAGCTCGAACAATCGCGGTGTCGCGCGCAATTCGCTTCATATGCGCGGCCAAGCCGCTGACTTGCGCTTAACCAGCCGCACAACGGCGCAAATGGCAAATGCAGCGTTGGCGTGCCGTGCCGGTGGCGTCGGTCGTTACAACCGCTCGAACTTTGTGCACATGGATTGCGGTGATGTCCGCAGCTGGCGCGGATAATAATACCTTTTCTCTGGTTAAGACCCACTAATCAAAAATGACCGGCGATGTACCGGTCCGCAGATGTTCGCGCGCTGCATCCAGAATGACATCCGACAGACGCTCGAACATTACGGCACTTGATGCGCTGCGCCATACCAGCCCGACAGATCGCATAATTGTACTCCGGCGAAATGGCCGCACGACCACATTGCTCGACCGGCTATCAATTTCAGACCTTGCATAAAGCCGCGGCAAAAACGCGACGCCCATCCCCATACCAACCATCTGCCGCAACGCATCAAGGCTTGTGCCTTCATAATCACGTGCAATAACCGCGCCATGTTGATCGCACAAAGCTGCGATCTGCGCTTGCATCGCGTAGTCCGGCCCAAGCGATAGCACAATCAGATCAGCCAGATCAGCCTCTGTCACTTCACGGCATGCTGCCAACGGATGATCATCCGGCATCGCCAGTAGTAGAGGTTCGCGGAAAAGCCGCTTTGTCGTCAAGTCCGCCCCGCCTTCGGGCAATTGTGTCAGGATCACATCCAAGCTGCCGGCAAGCAGTTCGCCGCGCAGATCCTTTGGTGCCACCTCGCGTATATAAAGACGCAAGTCAGGATAGCCCGCATGCAAGCGCTCCACGACAAAAGGCATCAAGTAAGGGCCAATGGTCGGCGTGGTCCCTAGGCGAATGGTGCCCGTAAGCCCCGTTTTCAGCGCTGCTGTGAGGTCAATTATACCCTGCACTTCATCAACCGCACGCGCTGCGCGTGATAACACCTCGCGCCCCTCCGGCGTCAATGTGACCGGGCCACGCCCCCGTTCCACCAACAAAACGCCTAACAAGGCTTCCAAGTTGCTAATTTGCAGGCTCAGCGACGGCTGGCTAATCCCCATTGCCTCTGCGGCCTTGCGAAAATGGCGCGCCTCGGACAGTGCAACAAGATAGCGCAGTTGGCGCAAGCTGGGGAGATTCAAAGCCGTGTCCAATTCATAGGTTTTTCCTATCAAAACTTACAATTCAATTGCCTTTATTATAGCAAAGAGACTGTTACATCCACCACCAGACGTCAAAAAATCTTTGGTATAATCAACATCTAATGGCTGTTGCTTTCCTGTTGCCTCTGCCACGATAGGGGATACCCTTTGACACGCGCTTGAAATTGAATGTGACCGGAATATCAAATTGGATACCTCAACGCCTACCCGCTGGATAACGCCCGCTGGCCTTCTTCCGGTTTTGATTTCTGGCAGTCTGTTTGTCTGGTTCGCCCAGATGATCCCGGTGATTGCCGCCGGTGATACGCTGCGCTTTGTATGGGAATGGGTCCCAAGCCTTGGCGTCAATGTAAGCTTCTATATTGATGGTCTCAGCCTGACCTTTGCGCTGCTAATCACAGGCATTGGCGCATTGGTGATGCTGTACTCGGCCCGTTACTTGGCCGGACATATTCATCAGGCGCGATTTTCGCTTTTCTTGACTAGCTTCATGCTGGCGATGTTGGGGTTAGTTTCATCTGATAACCTATTAGCATTATTTGTTTTTTGGGAACTTACCACTATTACATCCTACCTGTTGATCGGGTTCAGCCATGATACGGCCAAAGCGCGACGTTCAGCGCTTCAGGCACTGTTGATGACAGGCATCGGCGGGCTGGCACTGCTGGCTGGTATCATCTTGATCGGGACAACGGCTGGCACTTTCGAGATGTCGCAGATTAACGCGATGCCCGGTGTGCTGACGGACAGTGTCATGTACCTTCCTATCGCACTCTTGGTCCTAGCCGGTGCATTTACCAAGTCAGCACAGATGCCATTCCACTTCTGGCTACCTAACGCGATGGCCGCCCCGACACCTGTCAGCGCCTATCTGCATTCGGCAACGATGGTCAAAGCGGGCGTTTATCTGATGGCCCGCACGCATCCGTCATTGGCGGGTACCGATTTTTGGCTTTGGACGCTGACGATTGCGGGCGCCATCACGATGGTGTTCGCGTCCGTCATGGCGCTGCGCCAAACAGACCTTAAGCTCGCGCTCGCCTACACCACGCTGATGGCGCTTGGTGCGCTCACGCTGCTACTGGGCAATGAAAGCGGTTATACGATCACCGCCGCTGTGACGTTCTTGATTGTCCATTCGCTGTATAAGGCGGCACTTTTCCTGGTTGTCGGCATTCTGGACGCGCAGACCGGCACACGCGAGGCCAACAAACTGTTCGGCATGGCACGTGCGATGCCGATCACTGCAGCGGCTGCCGCAATTGCTGCATTTTCCATGGCGGGTTTCCCACCATTCCTCGGCTTTATCGGCAAAGAACTGAAATACGCAGGCGCTATCGCGGTCGCCTCTGAACCTATCCTTGTCGCCGGCGCGTTCCTGATCGCCAGTGCGCTGATGGTCGCGATTGCGGGTATCGTGTCGTTCCGCCCGTTCTGGAGCAAATCCGGTGACCCGATCCCGAACGTCAAAGAGGCCCCTTGGCCGATGCTAGTTGGTCCGGTTGTCTTGGCTATTTTGGGCGCGTTCTTTGGCATTTTCCCTGAAACGCTTGCAACATCCCTCGTCAATCCAACTGTCGCGGCTATCATTGGCAACGCAGAGCCTGCGAAAGAATTGAAACTTTGGGCGGGGGTGAACTTGCCCCTGTTCCTAAGCATCGCGACCTTTGCACTTGGCTTTACACTTTATTACTACAAACTCAAAATCCGCGCTGTCCTCATCGACATGACCACCCGTGGACCAAGCTTTGACAATGGTTGGGACAAGTTGTTGTTGTGGGTTGCTAACGGGTCAAAGTGGTTAACACGCAAAATCCAAACAGGTGTTTTGTATCACTATATGCTGGTGACATTCGGCACAGCACTTGTGGTCTTGGCCGTCACGCTTTGGTTCCGCAGCACCGGCATCCCCGCAATGGGTTGGCCGCAGGTCGAACTTTGGGATTGGCTTGTGTTTTTGCTGGTGCTGCTGGGTGCAGGTCTCACGATCCTGACCAACTCGCGCATTACCGCCATTGCAGGATTGGGTGTTGTTGGCATTGGTATGGCGATGATCTTTATCCTTTACAGCGCGCCTGATGTGGCCATCACACAATTGCTTGTGGAAACGCTGGTTGTCGTGCTGTTTGCCGCAGCGGCGCTCAAATTGCCGGGTTTGCAGCGTGAACCGCTCAGCAAACGTTGGTTTGATGCGATCGTCGCCATTGGTCTGGGCGTGGTCACGACGGTCATCTTGTTAAAAGTCACAACAGGTCCGATTGACCGTGAACTCACCACATTCTTTGAAACCGCCAGCTGGCCCGAGGCCTTTGGACAGAACATCGTGAACGTGATCCTTGTCGACTTCCGTGCGCTGGATACCTTCGGTGAAATCGCAGTGGTCCTGATTGCTGCGATCAGCATCTTTGCCCTTCTCAGAAGCAAACCCGAAGAGGAGGAAAAACCATGAACTCCATCATCTTGATCGCAGGCGCGCGCCTGCAAGTCGTGCTGTTGCTGGTCTTTTCGGCCTATATGCTGCTGCGCGGCCATAACGCGCCCGGTGGCGGCTTCATCGGCGGGTTGATTGCGGCGACAGGTTTCGTGGTCTACGCCATCGCCTGCGGCACCGAAGACGCGCGCAAAGCATTGCGCTTTGATCCGGGCAGCATCGCAGGTGCGGGCCTTGGGATCGCCCTTTTTGCCGGGGTCATGGCCGTGTTTTGGGGGGATGCATTATTCACCGGACAGTGGTTATTCATTGGCGCGACAGAGGACTCCAAAGGTATCCCACTGTCATCGGTTTTGATCTTTGACATCGGCGTCTACCTTGTTGTGCTGGGCGCGATCCTCTCCATCACCTTCGCGTTAGAGGAGGCCGTCTGATGGAACAGCTCCTATCCGTTCTCATCGGTGTGCTGGTTGCATCAGCGGTGTATCTGATGTTGTCGCGCAATCTTTTGCGGTTCTTGTTTGGGCTGATCCTGCTGTCGAACGCCGCCAATCTCACAATCTTTGTGGCTGGTCGCTTGACACCCGGCGCGCCGCCTTTGGTGCCTGACGGGTTTGATGCGCCCATCGGCGATGTGGCAAACGCCCTGCCCCAAGCACTTGTGCTTACCGCGATTGTGATTGGCTTTGGCCTGTTCGCTTTTGCCCTCGTTCTTGCTTTTCGGGCTTATCAAAGCCTTGGCACCCTGAATACCGACGAAATGCGCGTCGCCGAACCTAAAGAAAACACCTAAATGAGTTGGTATCTTACCCTTCCACTGGTCATCCCCTTTGCGGCTGCGATCACAGCCTATTTGATGCGGCGTTCTCACTTGGGGCGGTGGGTATCAATTATTGGTTCCAGCCTTGGATTGGCCGCCTCAATTGCCCTGATGATCGTTGTCTTGGACCAAGGCGTCGTCGCAGGACAGATGGGCAACTGGCCCGCGCCGTTCGGGATTACGCTGGTTGCTGACTTATTGTCAGCGGTCATGGTGCTGATCACTGCGATCACCGGGTTTGCCGTCGCGATCTACGCGCTGGGTGACATCACCGAGCGTCAAGAGGAACTGGGTTATCATGCCTTGTTCCAGATCTTGCTGGCGGGCGTCACAGGCGCGTTCCTGACAGGTGACCTGTTTAATCTTTACGTCTGGTTTGAGGTGATGCTGATTGCATCCTTCGGCCTGCTGATCTTGAATGGCGGGAAAGAGCAGATCGACGGTGGCGTGAAATACGTAGCCCTGAACCTGATCTCAACGATCCTGTTCCTGACGGGCATTGGTTTGCTTTACGGCATGACCGGCACGCTGAATTTTGCTGATCTTGCCCTGAAGGTTGAAGGGGTCGAAAACCAAGGCTTGCTGACTGTTGTCGCCATGATGTTCATGGTGGCCTTTGGCGTGAAGGCCGCTGTCTTCCCTCTCTTTTTCTGGCTGCCCGCAGCGTACCACACACCCAGCTTTGCGGTGTCGGCGGTCTTTGCAGGCTTGCTGACAAAGGTTGGTGTCTACGCCTTGATCCGCATGTTCACGATGGTCTTTGACCACGACATCGGGTTCACGCACACCGTCTTGCTTTGGGTCGCTTGTTTCACGATGGTAATCGGGGTCTTGGGTGCTGCGGCGCAATCTGATTTCCGCAAGATCCTGTCATTCCACATCATCAGCCAGATCGGCTACATGATCCTTGGTCTTGCGCTGATGACGCCCCTCGCATTGATGGGTGCCGTGTTTTATCTGGTGCACCACATCATCGTGAAGGCCAACTTGTTCTTGATTGCAGGCATCGCCAAGCGTTTGACCGGCGGCACAGAGGTCTATCAGATCGGCGGCCTTTATAAATCAGCGCCTTTCCTTGCGATCCTGTTCTTGATCCCTGCGTTTTCACTGGCCGGTTTCCCGCCGCTGTCGGGGTTTTGGGCAAAGTACATCATCGTGAAAGCCACTTTGGATGTTGAAATGTGGTTTGTCGCTTTCATCGCCCTCGCGGTTGGTCTGATGACGATCTATTCAATGACAAAAATCTGGGCCGAGGCATTTTGGAAACCGCATCCCAAAGGGATCGAGCCTGAATTGAAGACACTGCCGAACAAGGCAGCACAGCTGATCCCTGTTGCGGGTCTTGCGGTGCTGACAATCATTATCGGCCTGAATCCAGAACCGTTTGTGATCTTCGCCGAACGCACAACCGCGCAATTGCTGGACCCAAGCCCTTACATCGCAGCTGTTTTGGGGGTCACACCATGAACCTGTTCTTGTTCAATGTCCTGCTGGCCGTGATCTGGGCAGGGTTCTGGGGCAGCTTCACTTTGCTGCAACTCTCTTTCGGGTTCGTTGTTGGATTTGCGACACTTTGGATTGCACAGCCGCTTTTCGGGGTTTCAAGCGGGTATTACCTCCGTGCCTGGCGTATCGTGCGCCTGATTTTGTTCTTCCTTTACGATCTTTGTGTATCCAGCATTCAGGTGGCGTATGACGTGCTGACCCCAAGGGACCACAGCAATCCCAAGATCCTTGAGATGCCGCTGGATGTGAAATCAGATATCGAAATCCTGCTGGTCACGAACCTAATCTCCCTCACCCCCGGCACGCTCAGCCTTGATGTCACACCTGATCGCAAAACGCTGATTGTGCATGCTATGTTTGCAGATGATCCGGACGCGGTGATTGCAGACCTCAAATCTGGAATGGAACGTTTGGTCAAAGAGGTATTCGAAGAATGACATCCGCTGAATTTCTAGACCTGTCAGTCTATGCCACCTTTGTGATGGTCATGCTGTCTCTGGCGATTGCCTTTATCCGGCTCGCGCGCGGTCCAACGCTGGCGGACCGTGTTGTCGCACTCGATATGATGACCGTGAGCATCATCGCCGTTTGCGGTGTCGTGGCCGTTGCAACGGGCGTCTATGCGATGCTTGACGTTGCATTGGTGCTCGCGCTTGTGGGTTTCCTCGCAACCGTCGCATTGGCGCGTTTTGCCGAACGCCGGGATGCCCGCCAAGAGGACACGCCCCATGATTAATGTCATAATCGGACTGATTTTGTTGCTGGGCGGGTTCTTTGCCTTGATCGCCGCGATTGGCGTTTTGCGCCTGCCTGATGTGTTGATGCGGATGCACGCATCAACGAAAGCCGGGATCTTGGGCAGTAGCCTCATCTTGATCGCATGCGCCATTCACCTGCACGAGACAGAAATTACCGCACGTGTCGTGGCCATTATTGTGTTTTTGATGCTCACATCCCCGATTGGCGCGCATATGATCGGGCGCGCATCCGTCCGCGGACTGACGTCACAGAAAAAGGCGGCCAAGGACGCCACATAAAGGAAGCGAGCATGCCCGACCCATTTGACCTTGTGATCAGAGGCGGCAAGATCGTCACACCGCAAGGGGTCGTGATGGGCGATATTGGCCTGCGCAGCGGACAGATTGCGGAAATTGCCGGTACGCTCGGCGCAGCAATCGAAGACGTCGATGCGCACGGCAAATACGTGATGCCCGGCGGCATCGACCCGCACGCGCATATTGAACAAATGTCCGGTATGGGTGTGATGAATGCCGACACGTTTGAGACAGCAACACGCTCTGCTGCGATGGGCGGCACGACAAGCGTGATCTCATTTGCAGCGCAAGCCAAGGGCGAAAAGTTGGCCGATACCGTCGCAGACTATACCGCGCGGGCGCAGCGCGGTGCGATGATTGACTACGCTTTCCACATGACGGTCACAGATACCGATGTTCCTGAATTTGAAACCGATCTGGGCGCTTTGATTGATGCAGGCAACCGGTCCATCAAGGTGTTCACCACCTACAATATTCAATTGTCTGACGCCCAAATCCTATCCGTCATGTCGAACGCACGCGCGCATGGGGCATTGGTCTGTGTACATGCCGAAACAGATGCTATCATCGCACAGGCAAAATCAGCGCTGATCGCTGCAGGCAAAACAGCACCCCACTTCCACGCAGCATCCCACCCCCGTATGGCCGAGATCGAAGCCGTCGAGCGGATCTGCCGCTTTGCCGAATACCTCGGGCAGCCTGTGATGCTGTTCCATATCTCAACCAAGCAAGGTGCTGCCGCAGTGGCCGCTGCCCGCAAGCGCGGCGCGCCCGTGTGGGCTGAGACTTGCCCGCACTACCTTTTCATGACAGAAGACATCCTGCATCAGCCCGGTCTTGAGGGTGGCAAATGGATGTGTTCCCCGCCACAACGCCAACCGGCTGATCAAGATGCATTATGGGCTGCTTTGCAAAGCGGTGATTTGCAAATCGTGTCATCGGATCACGCGCCATACCGATTTGATGCAAGCGGAAAGCTCTCTGCGGGGCCTGATGCGGGCTTCCACGAAATCGCCAATGGTTTGCCCGGCTTGGAAACGCGCCTGCCATTGATGTTTGATGCAATGGTCAGCCAAAAGATGGGCGGCCCGGAAACCTTTGCACGGCTTACATCCACAGCTGCCGCCGAAATTTATGGCCTCCCGAACAAAGGCGCACTTGCACCTGGCATGGATGCGGACATCACTTTGTGGGACCCTGACATGACGCGCACTTATGGCGCCAACGATCTACACGATAACGTCGGCTATAATCCGTGGGAGGGCCGCACGATCAAAGGCTGGCCGACGGACGTCTGGTTGCGCGGCACCCGGATCGTCCACGAGGGCGCGTTCATTGCAATACCGGGGACAGGGCGCAAAATAGATCGCCCTGCCCTTGCCGTCAGCCCAACACAGCCCCAAACATAGAGCGCCGCATGCCACGCCCGACACACCCACATCAACTCGCCATTACATTTCTCTACTACCGTGATCTGCCAACCGCGATGCGCTTTTACGAAGACGTGCTTGGGCTGCCTTTGGCCATCGATCAAGGCTGGTGCAAAATCTACAATATCTGTGATGGTGCGCACGTCGGTCTGGTCGACGAGGCCCGCGGCATGAACAAATGGCAACCGATCAAGACAGTGCAATTGTGCATACGCGTTGCCGATGTTGACGCATGGTACGATTACGCAAAAGAAGAAAACCTCGACGCACTCTCGGAACTTTTCGTCAATGACGCGCTTGGCATTCGCGCCTTTGTGTTCAACGATCCCGAAGGCTATCAAATCGAAATTCAATCCGCGACACGTGAGGGTGCATGACCCAGAAGACCTTGATCATTATCAACCCAAACGCGTCTCAGACCGTGACCGATGGGATCAAAGCCGCGGTCGATCCGTTACGGGTAAACGGCACCGCGATCCGGTGTTTGACCCTGACCAGTGGTCCTCCAGCGATTGAAAACCAAATGCAAGCGGACCTGACAATCGCACCCATGTTGCGATTGGCGGCCGCACAAGATGATGCAGCGGGATATGTCATTGCGTGTTTCGGTGATCCGGGTCTGCATGCGTTGCGCGATCAAACCGATCTGCCCGTTGTGGGCATCCAAGAAGCCGCTGTGATGACCGCACTGACCCTCGGCCAACGCTTTGGCGTCATCGCAATTCTACCCGCATCAATCCCGCGTCATCTGCGGGCCTTCGGTGCGATGGGTGTGCTGGATAGGTTGGCAGGTGACCGTGCTCTTGGCCTTGGTGTCGCTGAACTGGCGAACCCTGAAAGAAGCCTGCACGCGATGATTGGAACGGGGCGCAAACTGCGCGACGAGGATGGCGCCAATGTACTGATCATGGGCTGTGCTGGCATGGCACATTACCGCACAGCAGTTGAGGATGCGACCGGTCTGCCTGTGGTCGAACCTTGCCAAGCGGCGGCCGCGATGGCCTTGGGGCAAATCACACTCGGGCTTAGCCACAAAGGAAACACTCATGCTTGATGAAACCGCAGGCGGTGTCTTTACCATCGCAGTGACCCCCTTTTTGCCCGATGGGGCCATTGATTGGAACAGCGTTGACCGCATGGTCGATTTCTACATCGAAAAAGGTGCGACCGGCCTGACAATCCTTGGGATGATGGGCGAAGCGGGCAAGCTGACCGCGGACGAATCCATTGCTGTGGTAGAACGGGTCGTCAAACGCAGCACAGTGCCGATTGTCGTTGGTGTCTCGGCGCCGGGGTTTGCTGCGATGAAAACGCTGAACGATGCAGCGATGGATCTCGGTGCGGCAGGCGTCATGGTTGCGCCACCCGGCAGCCTGAAAACAGATGATCAGATCATAAGCTACTACCACAACGCGGCTGAAACGCTGGGCGATGCGCCATTTGTCTTGCAAGACTTCCCACTTGCCACAGGTGTCGTGATCCCGACCAAAGTCATCCTGCAGATCATCGATGACTGCCCGACGTGCGTCATGCTGAAACACGAAGACTGGCCGGGCCTTGAGAAAATCAGTGCATTGCGCGCCGCATCAGATGCAGGTGCGCGGCGCATTTCGATCCTATGCGGCAATGGCGGGCTTTACCTGCTTGAAGAAATGCTGCGCGGCGCTGACGGGGCCATGACAGGCTTTGCTTATCCAGAAATGATGGCGCAGGTGGTCACTGCATATCAAAACGGTGATCTTGACCATGCGCGCGATATCTTCGACGCCTATATGCCGATGGTTCGCTATGAGGCGCAGCCGGGTCTCGGACTGGCCATTCGCAAATACACACTCGCACAGCGCGGCGTTATCGCGCATGACACGTTGCGCAAACCTGGGGCTGCGCTCAGCCAAGCAAGCAAAACGGAAGTCAATGCGCTTGCATCGCGGCAGGTCCGCAAGCTGCAAGCATTGGCAGAATGACACAGCCCTAGTTGGCGCTGAAAACACCCACAATTTCAAGACTTCCGCTTGGATCATCGATGATCAAAGTGCCACCAACTTCATCCGCGTCCGGGCCAAAAAAGTAGCCGCGTGTGCCTGCAATACTGGCGCTGTCGGTGACGTCAAACAGAGCACCGCTCGTTGACAGAGTGCCACCACGAAAGCCTGAATTGCTGATTGTTGCACCAGTGATCGTGATGTCCCCGGCGACATTCGTGTTGCCTTCTTGAAAGCCGTCAAAGGTCGCGTTCACGGTGGCAGTGCTTGACCAGGATGCCGTAATGTCAGCGTCGCCATTCAATTGTGATGTCTGACCACCATCGGCGACCGTAAGATCAACCCGTCCGCGATACCGCGTGCTGCCGCTATCGGGGATCGCACTTGGCCCACTCTGCTGACCGACAACGCCAAAAATAGCTTCGCCAGCACCTTGGATATTGAACACACGCATGTAATCCGCGCCCACCGGGTTGGTTAGGGTCGCGACACCGCCCCCAGCCAATGTAACTGTCGTGCGTTGATTGTTTGTCGCACCTGCCAAACGCCCGCCAGCAATGGTATTCGCAACATGATCAAGCGTGCCAGCGTTGCCAAAACGCAGATCGCCGGTGTTGGTGGTCCCCAAAAACACAAGTGCCGTGTCTTGCGTCTCTGATCTGTTGCCAATCACCGTGTAGGTTGGCGGATCAACCACGGCTGGTTCCGTGGCACCGCCGCCGCCACTGCCTCCGCCACCGCAGGCACTAACAACAAAAGGCACCAAGATTGCAGCCGAAAACCGCAGGCCAGTTTTGACATAAACACACATCATATGATGAAATCCCCCGCGTTCAGATCGCTTTCACTGACAAGGTGGAAGTAAATCTCCGTTCCTTGATCCGAGAAAAGCGCAGTACGCCCATTGTTGACATCGGTAATTCTGTCGAAGACCTGATCGACTGACGTGAAACCAAATGCAGTCAGATCAACCTGATCGATACCACTTTGAAAATCGCTGCCCGATAATGTCGTTTGTGTCGGGTTGTTCTGGCGCAATTCAATGTCGGCAATCGTGTTGGTGCCATCACCGGGCGCAAAAACGAATGTATCCGCCCCACGACCACCTTCGAGATAGTCAGTACCAGTTCCAGACGTCAGCGTATCGTTGCCAAAGAAAAAGCTGTTATCCGGATCACCCTGAATAAAGTCCGAGCCCGCACCGCCATTGAGGTCATCATTGCTGATCCCACCAATGAGAATATCGTTCCCAGCGTCGCCGTTCGCCGTCAATTCGCCAATGCCACCCGTGATGCGGTCACTGCCGTTGCCGCCGTGGATCGTGTTGTTGCCCAACGTATCGGTAATCACATCGTTGCCACCGGCACCCCTGAGAAAATCGTTGCCTTGGCCGCCGATGATCACATCCCTGATGTTACTTCCCGTCACGTCATCATTGCCGCGCTTCGCGTCGTAGGGGCGCTCAACCTCGGCACCAAGAAGCGTGAAGACATCCCGCCCGTCGGTGCCCTCGTAGGGTGACTGGGTCAGAGCATTTACCGCCCCGTCATCATTCGGCCGCACGAAAGCGTCCTTGTTCAACACGATCTTGTCGAAAAAGTAACCATCAGACCGGCCGGTAATTTCAATCCGGTATTCCCGACCCGCGTCTAGATTGACGGTCGCATCAAAATGATCGGCACCGTCCGGATCAAACCGCGTTCCCCACCTTGCATCCTCATCCCGACTACCCAGCCCGGTGAAAAGCTTAATGGGTGAACGTACATATGCGCCTGCTGCAACATCAAAAACTGCGAAGTAAATGTCGTTGCCAGTGTCAGTGCGTTCCGTACCGTTCTGGCCGTTCTCAAAACGGTCGGCAGGGTTCATGGCAGACTTTACGCGACCAGAGTGCAACGAGATATGGTAACGGCCACTTTCATCTGTCGTGAAGTCGTAGCTCATCGTTTCATCGGGATCGACGGTACGGTAGTTGCTGGATGGTGCGTCCCATAGCATAGCGACCTGATTATCGATGTTGCGCCGTGTCCAATTCCCAACGGCATTGGCTGATTCAGCCTCAAGAACCAGCTGTCCGTTTGCGCCTCTAAACATTCAATCTCCCTTCCCGCACATACGGTTCAATCGCAGTTACACCACGGTCAATTGGCAGCCAGGTCGATCGGCACCCGCGCCATTTGTTCATCTTGCGTTTAACTACGGCGCGGAACGCGGCTTAAATGTGGCGGAAAATTGACTTAAATCGGCGAAATATGTCATTGTTTCCACAGGCGTTATAATCCTCATCATTTCGGCAGTGTGCTCCGCATAACAGCACAAACCATCACACCACTTGGCGGTATGCCGCCGAAGCGTATCTTTCAAAGAGATTAAATGGTGCACCCGACAGGATTCGAACCTGTGACCCCTGCCTTCGGAGGGCAGTGCTCTATCCAGCTGAGCTACGGGTGCGCAAGATTGCTATACCGCCGGGGTGTCGCCCTCGCAACGGCAAAGTACGCCAGTTTGACGATTGGGTTTAGCCAAAAAGTTCGTGACACAACTCGAGCGCATCAACCAGCACATCAACTTCATCAGTCGTGTTGTACATGCCGAAGGACGCACGACAGGTCGCACCAACGCCCATATGTTCCATCAGCGGCATCGCACAGTGGGTCCCTGCCCGCACAGCTACGCCCTTTTTGTCCAAGACAGTCGAGATATCATGCGCATGCGCCGCACCCTGCATCTTGAACGAAAAGATCGCACCTTTGGTAGCCGAGGTCCCTTGCACGTTCAGCCAGTTCAACCCATCCAACCGGTCGCGCGCATAGTCGCGCAAAAGCCGCTCGTGTGCTGCAATTTCATCCATGCCCACGGACATCATATAATCGAGCGCCACACCCAAACCAATCGTTTGCACGATACCCGGTGTGCCTGCTTCAAACATCATCGGCGGATCATTCCACGTCACCGCATCACGCGACACGTCGCGGATCATATCGCCGCCACCCATGAATGGGCGCATCTCGTTCATGCGATCCTTGGTGACATAAATCGCACCAGAGCCTGATGGTCCATAAAGTTTGTGCCCTGTGATCGCATAAAAATCACATCCGATATCGGCCACATCCACAGGCATATGCACCGCAGATTGGCTGCCATCGACCAACACTGGCACACCTTTGGCATGGGCACCTGCGGTAATGGCTTTCACATCCACAACAGTGCCCAAAACATTCGACATGTGCGTGACAGCGACCAATTTGGTCTTTGGTCCGATGGCATCAATGACCTTTTGCGGGTCCAGATCGCCGTTACTATCTACATCCACCCATTTGATCACGACGCCCTGCCGCTCGCGCAGGAAATGCCACGGTACAATGTTGGCGTGATGCTCCATGATGGACAGCACAATCTCGTCGCCTGCTTGCATCCGGGGCATTGCCCAACCGTAAGCCACCATATTGATGCCTTCGGTCGTGCCCGAATTGATGATGATTTCATCCTCGGTTGGGGCATTCAGGAATGCAGCGATCTTGCCGCGCACGCCTTCGTATTTTTCGGTCGCCAGATTGCTAAGGTAATGTAGCCCGCGATGCACGTTGGCGTATTCTTCAGCGTAACCGCGCGTGACCGCATCAATCACGACCTGCGGCTTTTGCGCAGAGGCCCCATTGTCGAGATACACCAGCGGCTTACCATTCACCTCACGCGACAGAATTGGAAAGTCGCTGCGAATTTTTGCGATATCATAGGTCATGCGGCACCTCCGACCGGGCCGACGCCCAGAATAGCCAATAAAATGCCCGCAATCATCGCGGTAGAGATCAGCGAAAGAACAATCGCAATGATCGCCTTTCCAAGATTGTTGTAGCCATGCAGGACATTCACAAAATTGACGAAACACCACAGCAGCGCACCCAGCGACAGCATGCCAAAGATCGACGCAATCGCAGGGCTGACCAGAACAAGTACCAACTGGATGGCTTCCAACGTCAGGCTAATTGATTGAAACCAAACGATAATTGCCAACGTCGCGACCAGCGTCCCCGTACCACCCATCAGGGTACCTACGTAATAGATGCCAACCACCAGCAACGCCAAAAAGATCCCCATGATCGACACATAGGCGAAGGGCGCCAAGGCAAAGACGCTTTCCTGAAATGCAACAGGCGCAGGCGAAACCATCTGCAATCCCGACAACAGCAACACGTTGAGAACCGCAACCAGTGCCAGCGCTGTCCACAAAGCTTCACGTGGCAGATCGAGCGCCACAACTTTGCGCGCCATCTCGGACGGTTCCATGATGCTGCTCCAAACGGCGCGCATCCAAGTCTGAAAATCAAAAGTCATGGTTTGCTTTCTGCCTCGCGCAGGGTTTGCACCCA
This sequence comes from uncultured Paracoccaceae bacterium, assembly GCA_947488605.1. GTDB lineage: Bacteria > Pseudomonadota > Alphaproteobacteria > Rhodobacterales > Rhodobacteraceae > Yoonia. Next base: position 127,478 of record CANKZJ010000006.1, read on the forward strand.
TATCACAAGAAATACAATTGCGCCGATACTGCCCACCAGCACGGCCTGTGATCCCGGGCCAATCATGCCACGCACCAGCCCATACAACAAAAACATCGGTGAGGTCGCCAAAAGCGTCCAGAACAATGCGAGCCTTGCGGAATACCAACTGCCTTTTCCACCTAGGATTTTCGCAATCACATGCGACAAGGCCGCGATGCCATACATGAACAGCGGCAGAACGATGACAGCACTAAAGAACGTATACGTCATCATCCCTTCAAAGTTCATTTCTGGCGGCCAAGGCGACGGCTCAAACCCATCAGCGACACGGCGCAACCGCGGCCATTGCGCGACGAAGATCAGAAAACAGCTGACCATCAAATAGACAATGGCGCGATCTTCGCGGCGGCCTTGCAGCAGCAAATCGTGCATCACGGCACGCGGTCTGCGCCAGGTCCGCACTATGTCGTTGGTGACGGGCATTACCGGTGCCGCTTGAGCCAGCCTTCCAGCCGGTCGCGCAGGTCCTCCGCCAATCCTTCGTCTTCGATCTCTTCCAAAGCTTCGGCCAAGAATGAAAGCGTCAACAAATTGCGGGCCTCATCATGCGAAATGCCACGCGAGCGCAGGTAAAACAACGCCGTCTCATCAATCGCACCGGATGTGGAGCCATGCGAACACGCCACATCATCTGCATAAATCTCAAGCTCGGGCTTGGCGAGGAATTGACTATCGTCATCCAACAAGAGCGATTGACTGATTTGATAACCGTCTGTCTTCTGCGCGCCTTCTTTCACCAGAATCTTACCTTGGAAAACGCCGGTTGCACCGTTGCGCAGCACTTTCTTAAAGACCTGTCGGCTTTCGCCGTTCAAGGCGTCATGCGTGACAAACACCGTGTCATCATGGTGAAAATCTTTGCCATCCCCGACACAAATGCCCGCCACATGGGCAATGGCGTCGTCGCCAACGATCTCTAGAATGCATTCATTGCGTGTCAAAACCCCGTTGAACGTCAAGGTGAATGACTTGAACGTGGAATTCGCAGCAATCCTTGCAAAACAATGCGTTACAGCGCGACGTTCATGATCACGGCCTTGCGCGCGGACGTGGTTAAACTTACCACCCTCGCCAACTTCGACCTCAAGTTGCTTCGAAAAACGCGCTGCCGCTGGCCCCGTTTCCAGCAATGTGACCTCAGCGCCCGCTTCAACCTTCACCAGATTATGCAAGATCGCATCCGACGACACGTCCTTGTGCAAATAGATAAAGTTAATTGGCTTGGATGCCTTGCCGGTCACCCGGATCACGATGCCGTCGGTGGCGAGTGCGGTGTTCAGCGTGGCCAATGGCCGCTCGACCGGCTTTTGCCCGCGTGCTTCCAAGACGCCGTATAGCTCTTTGGCCCAGTGAATATCTGTGGCCATTGCATCTGCAAGGCGCTCAATCTCGACCCCTTCTGCGGACAAATCGTCGGACGCATGCGCATCAAACACACCATCCACAAAAACGATTTTGACACGGTCCACATCTGCAAAGAGCGGACCTTCGTCATTGACGAAAAGCGCTGCATCTGGCGTATCCGTCGCGGTCAAAGACGTAGGGTCGGTGTATTTCCAATACTCATCCCGCTTGGTGGGCAGACCCATCTGACGCACGCGCTCTAAGGCGTCCGCGCGCACCGCATTGCTCCATGCCGCCCCTTGCGGGACGTCTACATCGGTCAACCGGGCCTCGGTGGTATCAATCTTTAGTTTTGCAAGCGCCATCAGGCCACCTCTGCCAGAATATCAGCATAGCCGTTGTTTTCGACCTCAAGCGCCAATTCCGGACCGCCCGATTTCACGATACGGCCGTCAGCCATGATGTGCACGATGTCTGGCTTAATATGGTCGAGCAGCCGCTGGTAGTGCGTGATCACAAGGAACGACCGCCCTTCGGAGCGTAGCGCGTTCACACCCTCGGACACCAATTTCATCGCGTCCACGTCAAGACCGGAATCAGTCTCGTCCAGAATGCACATCTTTGGCTCAAGCATCGCCATCTGCAGGATTTCATTGCGCTTTTTCTCGCCACCAGAAAAGCCAACATTGACCGGACGCTTCAGCATATCCGCATCAATCTTTAGATCTTTGGCTTTCGCGCGAACTTCTTTGAGGAAGTCACCGGCGCTCAACTCGTCTTCGCCGCGCGCCTTGCGCTGTGCGTTCACTGCTGTGCGCAGAAACGTCATATTGCCAACGCCCGGAATTTCAACAGGGTATTGAAACGCAAGGAACAGGCCGTTCGCAGCACGATCCTCAGGCTCCATTTCAAGCAGGTCTTCACCCTCAAGTGCAGCTGAGCCGCCTGTCACCTCGTAGCCGCCTTTTCCAGACAAGACATACGATAATGTCGATTTGCCTGACCCGTTTGGCCCCATGATCGCGTGAACGCTGCCAGGCTCAATTTTCAGGTCCACACCTTTAAGGATTTGCTTGTCTTCTTCTTCCAGTTTGACCTTCAGGCCTTTGATTTCCAGCATATTATTCCCCTGAGGATAAGTGTGTTACGCGCACGACAAAGACCCTGCATGGCATAAACCAGCAGAGCAATTGTCGTTCTTAAGAGTGAAATTTAGAGACCGAAGACCGATCCGCGGTAGACGATCGAATGTTGTGTTGTGGTTTGCATTACCTGCTCGACGTGCGCGGTGGTGTAGATGATCGCCATTTGATCCGGCCAACGCCAAATCAGGTTGTGTCCGGCCACCATCATCACGGCGATCCCTGCGATCTGTGCAATCCGTTCTGTTATTGTGCGCTTGTTGGTCATCGCGGCCAACAACATGACGCCCCAAAATGCGACAAAGATTTCCAGAAAAGTCACGACGCTGCTGGATTCGATCAATCCGAAATACCGGATGCGAATGACTTGCGCGACCATCAGTGCGAAAGCCCCAAGGATCATCGAGACGAGGACGATCGACAAAACAGTCGGCTCTTCCTTGGCTTTCTTGATCTTGGCTCCGCTGACGCGTTTGGGAATTTGCATCCCCAGATTTGGGTCGTAGTAACCTTGATTGCGCGGGCTCTTGATCCGCTTCACACGTTTGCGAAAATCGTTGATATCGTGCTTGGCTGCGCCCATCGCCTTTGATCCCATATCCCCTGCGTTCCAAGCTGGATCGCATCCAACTTGGGCAAGAAATAGGCCGCGAAGTGACAAGGTCGCGACAAAGCTTCTCAACAGTGGGTTGCATGGTTAGCCAACGGACCCTTCAAGCGAAATCGCGACAAGCGCTTGCGCTTCCATCGCAAATTCCATCGGCAGCGCTTGCAGCACTTCCTTACAAAATCCGTTCACGACCAAGGCCACAGCCTCTTCCTCGTCCATCCCGCGCGAGCGGCAATAGAACAGCTGATCATCGTCCACCTTTGATGTGGTCGCCTCATGTTCAACCCGTGAAGAATTATTCTTTACCTCGATATATGGCACGGTATGCGCGCCGCATTTGTCACCAATCAGCAAGCTGTCACACTGCGTGTGATTGCGCGACGACTTCGCCTTTGGGTGCATGGAAACAAGGCCGCGGTAGGTGTTCTGCGCCTTGCCGGCACTGATCCCCTTGGACACAATCCGCGACTTTGTGTTCTTGCCCAGATGCACCATCTTGGTGCCGGTGTCGGCCTGCTGCATGTTATTGGCAATCGCGATTGAATAAAACTCGCCTTGGCTGTCGTCGCCGCGCAGAATGCAGCTTGGATACTTCCAAGTGACCGCAGACCCCGTCTCGACTTGTGTCCACATCACCTTGGACCGATCACCACGGCAGTCCGCGCGCTTGGTCACAAAGTTATAGATACCGCCATTGCCGTCTTCATCACCGGGATACCAGTTTTGGACGGTGGAATACTTCACCTCTGCGTCTTCTTCGATGATGATTTCCACAACTGCGGCATGTAGCTGGGCCACATCGCGCTTGGGTGCGGTGCATCCTTCAAGGTAGGAGACATAAGACCCCTTGTCCGCGATGATCAGCGTCCGTTCAAACTGGCCCGTATTCTCGGCGTTAATGCGGAAATATGTGCTCAACTCCATCGGGCAGCGCACGCCTGGTGGGATGTAGACGAATGACCCGTCCGAAAAGACAGCCGAATTCAGCGTCGCATAAAAATTGTCAGACGCAGGCACGACCGTGCCAAGATACTTCTTTACCAACTCAGGATGATCGCGGATCGCCTCCGAGATCGAACAAAAGATGACACCGGCCTTCTTCAGTTCTGCTTGGAAAGTCGTGCCAACCGAAACGCTGTCAAAAACAGCATCGACAGCGACCTTTCGGCCTTCGGCAGGCATATCTTCCGCACCCTCGACACCAGCCAAAATAGCCTGCTCTTTCAATGGGATACCAAGCTTCGCGTATGTCGCCAACAGCTTCGGATCGACCTCTTCCAGCGACTTTGGTTTGACTTCCATGCTTTTGGGGCGTGCGTAATAAAAGATGTCCTGAAAATCGATCTCGGGGTAGTTGACCATCGCCCATTTGGGCTCTTTCATCTTGCCCCAACGCTCAAACGCGGACAAACGCCAGTCTGTCATCCACTCGGGTTCTTCGTTCTTGCTAGAAATCAGACGCACGATATCGGTGTTCACGCCCTTTGGCGCGTAGTCCATCTCGATCTCAGTTGCCCAGCCGTGTTTATATGGGCCCGAGAGTTCCTTGACCGCATCCACGGTGTCCTGATCAACGCCTTCTTTGACCTCAACGGTATCCAAAGCTGTCATGTGTTCATCCTCTCAAGCAGCGCGACGTCGCGCTCGTTTTTCGCTCCAAGCCTGCGCAAACCGCAGAACTTCGTCTTCAGTCGTCTCGATGCCCAGTGACACGCGCACAGCGCTTGATGCCACGTCATCGTCAAGTCCCAGCGCTTGCAGCACCCGACTGGTTTTCACCTTGCCACTTGAACAGGCAGAGCCTGCCGAAATCGCAAAACCAGCCAAATCCATCGCCATCACCTGCGTCTCGCCTTTCCACCCCGGAGTGGCAAAACAACTTGTGTTGGGCAAACGATGCGACCCTTTCCCGACAAAAATAGTATTCTTTTCGGCGGCCTCAATGGCTGTTTCTAGAATATTTCTAAGTTTGGCAACCCGCTCCCATTTTCCGGCCGCCAAATCAGCCTGTGCCGCAGCCGCGGCAGCGCCCATTCCGGCAATGGCAACAACGTTTTCGGTGCCCGACCGGCGACCCATTTCTTGGCCGCCACCCTTGATTTGCGCAGCAATATCCGTGCCTTGCGGAAAGATCAGCGCACCGACACCTTTTGGGCCGCCAAATTTATGCGCCGATAACAACACCATGCCCACGCCAGCCCATGAAAATGCAAAGGGCACCTTGCCAAATCCTTGGGTAATGTCACTGACCGCCAAACCGTTGGGTAGTTCCTGCACAATACCCGTCTCGGAATTCGCCAATTGCATTGTCGCGCGGCCCGGATCATCAACCTGAACCGCGCCATCAAGTACTGGCAAACATGCATCCACCCAAGCATGGACTGCATCATGCTCGATCGGTGCCGCCATTAACCCACGTCCAGCCAAAGCCAGTGCCGCCGCTTCTGTCGCACCAGACGTAAACACGACATCCGCACCCGACGCGCCCACAGCCTCGGCAATCTGGCTGCGCGCTGTCTCAACAATCCCCTTCGCCGCACGGCCTTCGGCATGCACTGAAGAAGGATTGCCCACGACATCCATCGCGGCAATCATCGCCGCCTGCGCCTCATCGCGCAAAGGCGTGGTCGCATTATGATCCAGATAGGTTCTCATCTCATCATCTTGCCAAAAATACTCCGGGGGAGGCCGCAGGCCGGGGGCAGCGCCCCTCTTGGACACTCATCAGGCGTCATCCACTACTTCAAACAAAGCAGGCACCGCAGGACAGGGCGCTAACTCATTGCTGACCACATCCGACAATCGGGCTTGATGCAAGAACACGTAAACATGGGCACTCAGCCCTTCCCACAAACGGTTCGTCATGGATTGCGCACGCGACCCGGACGCGGCACCCGACGCACCCGCCCCTTTGTGCATCGCTGATACCGTTTCATCGACAGCACCTAAAATCTCGGCCACGCGAATATCAACAGCAGGTCGTGCAAGGCGGTACCCGCCACCCGGACCGCGCACAGAATCAACCAACCCCGCGCGGCGCAACTTGACAAAGAGTTGCTCTAGATAGGGCAATGAAATGTCCTGTCGCTTGGAAATCTCGGTCAAATTGACCAGCGCGCCATCCTTTTGCAAAGCAAGATCAGCCAAAGCGACCATTGCATAGCGGCCTTTGGTGCTTAATTTCATTGGCTTCCCCCGGGAATATAGGCGCAATTACATTGACGTGGCAGCCGTGCATCATTACTTCACCGTGACCACGACAATTAAGGCGAAAAGCCCTAGTTTAGAATCTTTCTAAGGTGTCTGCGCATTTTCGTCAATAATGCAGCAGGCAACCCAAGCAGCGACGGAACACGAATGCCCGAAGTCATCTTTCCCGGACCAGAAGGTCGCCTTGAAGGCCGCTATCACCCCCAAAAAGATCGCGATGCGCCAATAGCGATCGTACTGCACCCGCATCCGCAGTTTGGCGGGACGATGAACAACCGTGTCGTCTACAATCTGCATTATGCGTTTTATAACATGGGCTTCACCGTGTTGCGGTTCAACTTCCGCGGTGTCGGTCGTAGCCAAGGCGAATATGACCAAGGTGTCGGCGAACTTTCAGACGCGGCCTCCGCCCTCGATTATCTGCAGTCAATGAACAACAACGCCAAGCATTGCTGGGTTGCTGGATTCTCATTCGGCGCATGGATCGGTATGCAACTCTTGATGCGGCGTCCGGAAATCACAGGCTTCATCTCGGTCAGCCCACCGGCCAACATGTATGACTTTAGCTTTCTGGCACCCTGCCCGTCTTCTGGCTTGATCATCAACGGGTCAAACGACCGTGTTGCACCACCTGCCGACACAGTGACGCTTGTGAATAAACTGCACGAACAAAAGGGTATCACCGTCACGCATGACGAAATGCACGGTGCGGGTCACTTCTTTGAAGACCCTCATATGGACCCTATGATTGATACGGTACGGACCTATGTGCGCCGTCGTCTTACGGAAACCACGCGGTAATCATGGCAGACTCCTATCTAGAACGCGTTGCTGGGGAATTGGCCGATCTTGCATTGGCCGATGAAGAGCGCACGGCAGACGAAAAAATCGTCAACGAGATTGCCGAAGTGTTGGGGTCATCGTCACAGACGCTACAAGAGGCCTATCTCACGGCCATACGTGTGCGCCGTGCCGAAGCCCGCGCGCGCGGCATCTTGATCGAACGTGGCGGCGAAATTCTTGTGTCAAAGCGGCGCATGATCACCGATGAACGTGATGGCACGTCGCGCAAAGAAAAACGCGACCCGACGCAGTTCGAGCGCCCCACCGAAAAGACAAAGAAGACCGACGAAAAGCCTGAAGACATTGACGAGCCAGATAGCGCGGAAGAGCCCGACATCGTTGACGATGACGTGGTGGAACCAGATCAGGAGACGGCCAAGGACGAAGACCGCGAAGAAGACAGTCTCGATGATGTGATGGAACTGCTTGATACGGCCTTTGCCTCGGCGGATGGCGCGAAATCAGACAAATCCAAAGTTACCCCATCGCGTCCGAAACGCTGATCGGCCCGGTTGATGTCGCGCATTGATGCTCAGCTCGCGTTCCTTACGGAAGCAGACAAACTCAAATCAACCCTGCGCGCCACAACGCTGTGTGATGGATCGCGTCTTGAAAACTCGGGTGAACATAGCTGGCATATCGCCCTTTATGCGATGGTCATGGCTGAACATGCGGCCCAACGGGTCAACATTGACCGGGTCATCAAAATGCTTTTGATCCATGATCTTGTGGAAATTGACGCAGGCGATAACCCGATCCACGGCAACCATGATCCTGCCGAGATGGAAGTAATCGAGCAAGCCGCAGCAGACCGTATCTTTGGCCTGCTCCCCGATGATCAGGCAACAGCTTTTCGCGCGCTTTGGGACGAGTTTGAAGCCGCTGAAACCAATGATGCAGTCTTTGCAAAATCCATAGACCGCGTGCAGCCTGTGATCTCCAATCTTGAAACCGGCGGCGGGACATGGCCGGCCTACAATGTCACCGCCGCACAACTGCAATCGCGTGTCGGGGTGAAGGTCCAAAAAGGCGCGCCAGCAGTCTGGACCGCACTCAAAGCGCGGATCGATGCTTGGTTTGCAGAAAATACAACCAACTGACAAAACCGGCGGCACAAGCGCCGCAAAGACACCGATAACCTTTATTTCCTCTATACAAACGAGGGCCACAGGCGTAGGGCGCAGGTCTTAACGCCGCCAGAAAGCTGTAACCGACATGATCACGACCCTCGCAGATGCGCTCGCCAAACAAGGCTACACAGACCTCACGCCCGTGCAGGTCGCCGTCACAGATGAGGCACTTGAAGGCAAAGACCTGCTGGTGTCCGCGCAAACCGGATCAGGTAAGACAGTCGGCTTTGGTCTGGCCATTGGCCCCACAATTCTGGCTGAAGACGGCACATTCGGCCCCGCGGGACGCCCCTTGGCCTTGGTCATCGCACCGACCCGCGAATTGGCGTTGCAGGTCAAACGCGAGCTTCAGTGGCTCTACGCGCCTGCGGGCGTGACGATGGCATCCTGTGTTGGCGGCATGGACATGCGCGACGAGCGTCGCGCGCTGGACCGTGGTGCGCATATCGTTGTCGCAACGCCGGGCCGCCTGAAAGACCACATCATGCGCGGCAGCTTGGACATGTCCGACATCCGCGCCATCGTTTTGGACGAAGCCGACGAGATGCTCGACCTTGGCTTCCGCGAAGACCTCGAATTCATTTTGGGCGAAGCGCCTGAAACACGCCGCACGCTGATGTTTTCAGCAACCGTGCCTGCCGCCATCGCGAAGCTGGCGAAATCCTACCAAAAAGACGCCGTGCGCGTGGCAACCACCGCGAAGGAAAGCCAGCACGCCGATATCGAATACCGCGCGCTAAGCGTGGCCAACCACGATACAGACGCCGCAATCATTAACCTGCTGCGGTTTTATGATGCGCCAAACGCGATTGTTTTCTGCAACACCCGCGCCTCTGTCACGCGCCTCACGACACGCCTTGCCAACCGTGGCTTTGCGACTGTGGCGCTATCTGGTGAGCTGTCCCAAGCTGAACGGTCTCATGCGCTGCAAGCGATGCGTGATGGCCGTGCACGGGTTTGTGTGGCCACAGATGTTGCCGCACGCGGCATTGACCTGCCCAACCTTGAACTGGTGATCCACGCCGAATTGCCAACAAACGCCGAAACGCTGCTGCACCGCTCTGGCCGGACCGGGCGCGCAGGTCGCAAAGGTATCTCCGCCATGATCGCGCCTGCGAAAATGAAGCGGCGCGCGCAGAACCTGCTGACGTGGGGCAAACTGGACGCGACTTGGGCAACGCCCCCCACTGCGGATGAAATCAAAGCCAAAGATGAAGAGCGTTTGTTGCAAGACGCCGTCTGGTCCGAGGAATTCAACGAAGCGGAACAAGAATTCGCAACGCGCCTTCTGGCCGAACACAGCCCCGAAAAAATCGCCGCCGCTTACCTACGCCTTTACGCAGGTAAGCAATCCGCGCCCGAGCATCTGAGCGACTACAAAGACGGGCCCCAAAGCAAAGAACGCGGCGCACGCGCCGATAGCCCACCACGCGAGCATAAATCCTTTGGCCCGTCCAAGTGGTTCAGCGTCGACATTGGCCGTGAAGGCAAAGCCGAGGCGCGCTGGCTGCTGCCGATGATTTGCAAAGCCGGTGGGATCACCAAGAACGAAATCGGTGCGATCCGTATTCAACCCAATGAAACCTTCATCGAGATTTCCGAACCAGCCGTCGATGGCTTTCTGAAATCCGTCGGCAACGACATGAAGCTGGAAAATCAAGGCACGCTGAAAGCGCTCGATGGCGCACCGCAGTTGGGTGAACGCGGCCCACGCAAAACAAAGAACGACTACAATGATCGCCCCAAGCGCGATGCGAAACCAAGGCGCGATTATGGGGACAAGCCCAAGCGTGACTACGGCGACAAACCAAAACGTCATGCCCCACGCGATTCTGCACCTCCGCCGCCATCGCAGCAAGATAACGTGGCTGCAATCCAGCCTATTCCCGGCGCCGCTGACGACCACAAAGCCCGCAAGCCACGTCATAAGCCGGAGCGCCGTGACCACGGCGATGCACTGGTCGAAAAGCGCAGTAAACCACCTTACAAAGCCAAAACGGACGGGAAAAAACCCGCCGGAAAGGGCAAACCAAGTTACAACTCTGACACAAAACCGCGCAAACCGGGTGGCGGTAAGCCGGGTGGAAAACCTGCCGGTAACGCCAATGATACCTCAAAACGGTTCGTGCCGCCTGGTGGAAAAGCCAAACCGCGCAAGGGGTTAGGCAAAGGTGGCGGTGCTGCACCGCGTCGGGGTAAATCCTAAAACCCAGGTCTTTGGTCACATTTTTGTCACGTCACAAGCATGTTGAGGGCACAGCTCTCTAGTCGAATGTGCATTACGTTCAGTAGTGTAAATTCACGAGCAAGCTAAAGGACCAGACAAATGGCCACAGCAAAACCCAATACCCCGCCTGCCCCTGCAGCGCCAAAACCGGCGCCCCCGGCACCACAAGCGCAAAGCAAACCACAAACGCCAGTCTATACCGATTTCGCGAGTATCTAGCGTTTACGAGCCGTCTTTGGCCGGTGAGGCCGCTGCCGCAGGATCGCCCTCCCCGATCCGCCACTGACCTCACTGGCCTTTTTTCTTGGGCGCGATACAATCGGGGTATGGCAGCGCTCACATCCATCAAAAACATCGGCCCGGCATTCGAGGCCGCGCTCAAATCCGTAGGCATCAACACGGCCGAGGAGCTGCGCGCGCTCGGCGCAGATGCGGCCTATGCCAAGATGCTTGAGGGTGGCAGCAAACCCCATTTCATTGGCTACTACGTGCTACACATGGCGCTGCAAGGGCGCCCGTGGAACGATTGCAAGGGTGATGAGAAAAAGGCGCTGCGCAAAAGTTTCGACAAGATCAAAGCAGGCAGCTTTGATGAAACGCGTTCGGAATTGGAACGGTTCTTGAACCAGATCGGCGTGGTTGAAGTTGATCCGTAGTGTGGATTGAAGCGGCGGCTGTGCGGGGCGAAGCTGCTGTTGGTTGCTCGAAGTCGAATGCCCGCTTACGGTACTCTCATTGTTCGGCTCTGACTTGCTCGTGGGAATATCAGAATGACAAAACCTGAGAATGGTCCGGCTTCAGAAGGCGGCGCTGAGTCAGATTTGCATGCATGTTCTTGGGCTGGCGATAAGGCAAAAGTACAGGCACTCTTGTCAGACGGAGCGGACCCAAATTGGCAAGACTCAATTGGAGAAACGGCTATTTTTGGAGCAGCGGGCTGGGGTCACAGCGAAATCGTGCGAGTACTGCTTGAGCACGGGGCTGAGCATGATGTCATCGAAAAGACAAGCGGTTGGTCCGTCCTTCACTGGGCTGCAAGGTCGAATATCGCGACCACTAAGTTGTTGGTGCAAGCAGGAGCTGATGTTTGTGTCGCTGACAAGTCCGGTCAACTGCCAATAGATGTCGCGCACGGTCACGGAAAAGGCGACATCGTAAAGTATCTGAAGTCCGTTGGGCCACAGATTGCTTCGCGCAGATCAAGTCCTAGAAAACGATAAGCAGCATCGGCAAAGCCCCAATAGCGGACATTGGTTTTGTATGCAGCATCGCGCATTCTGGGCTCAAACCTGACATTTGTTACATTCATTGAAGAGTGTGAAAATGTTGATGGCCACCAAATCGATCTCACCCCGCAGGCCTGACATCTCTCCCTGTTGCCAGAGAGCAATCCCTTCATCACCCCCAAAAAGTAAACACCCTTCACATATATCCACGAATCGTATATGTTAAAGGTATGAACATAGAGCAAAACATTGATTTCGAACTCGCCCGCCTGCGCAAAGTCGCGTGGCGCATGGACGCTTTATTCTACATCCCCCGGACCAATATCTCGGTGGGTTTGGATAATATCGTCGGTCTGGTGCCTGTCGTGGGTGACACGCTGACAGCACTGCCATCGCTGTGGCTGATCAACGAGGCACGCAAACTGGGCGCATCCCCCGGCACGTTGGCCTATATGACGCTCAACACAGTGCTGGACGTCTTTGTCGGTATGGTGCCTGTGATTGGCGATGTCTTTGACGTCATCTATAACGCAAACATCCGCAATTACCGTGCCTTAGAGCGCAATCTTAACAAAAAAGCCGCCCGCGCCAAAACGGTGCAGACGGCTTCTAAATCAGTCGATTGGGTTCAACCCAATCTGTTGGCTTAACCGACCAGTTCAAGACCGGAAAAGAAGAACGCGATCTCTTCTGCGGCTGTCTCTGGCGCGTCGGACCCGTGAACCGAGTTTTCACCGATGGACAGTGCGAATTCCTTACGGATTGTGCCCTCTGCTGCATCCGCAGGATTTGTGGCACCCATAACTTCACGGTTTTTCGCGATCGCGTCTTCGCCTTCGAGAACCTGAACAACAATCGGCTCAGAGATCATGAATTCGCAAAGCTCACCAAAGAACGGCCGCTCGGCGTGCACACCGTAGAACTGCTGTGCCTGTGCCAATGTCAGCTGGATACGCTTGGACGCGACAATGCGCAGACCTGCGTCTTCGAATTTAGCGGCGATTTTGCCGGTCAGGTTACGCTTTGTGGCGTCGGGTTTGATGATGGAAAAAGTACGCTGGATAGCCATGTAAGAAGCCTCTTGGTTTACGGGGCAATGCGTTGCCCGATGAAATGATGGCTGCGCCCTACCATGCAGTCTGAGCTAAGAAAACCCGCGATTTAAAGTGAAAGAAGGCTGCGCTCTTCGACCGGCGTCGATCAAGTGTGGTTTTCGATCGGCAAACGCCGCGCAAAGAACGCCAATCCAATCAAGCAAACGATGCCCGCGATCACGTAGGCAGCCAAAATGACCTGAATTTCCGCATAAGCCATGTCACCGGTTTGATCCGTCGCGCCCGATGCCAAGAACAAGGTTCCGGCAAACAAGATGCGCCCAGTCAAGCTTTGAAGTGACAGGTATGTTGCACGCGCCTCGTCGCTGAGCACGGGTTGTATCCGCGCAATGACAAACGGTTTTGAAAATGCATCCGGCACCATGCGCAGAAGCAGTATCGCGATGACGATTGGAGCATTTGTCATTGCAATAATACCAGACAGAAAGATCTGCATACCAAAGGCCAGCAACAACATCGCAGCCAGCTCAATCCGGTGCCGCAACGTCGTCGCAAACAGCGACGCCACAACAGAGATTGCCATCATCACGGTTGTCACGATGCCACTGATCCAAGGCGCATCTTGTCCCAACCCCACTGTGTTCAACGCTTCTTGAATGAACGGTTGGCCAAAAACATAAGGCACATGGCTGAAAATATACATCAACATGCTCAGCACAAAAAGCCAGATCAGAACGGGGTTCCGCAACGCATCCCAAAGTGCATGCAAGCGGACCACCTCACCGGGTTGCGGGGTGACCGGATCGCCGCTCTGTTCTCGAAATTGCAGACAAATCACAAATGAGATTGCCAGCGAGACTGCTGTCACAACGAATGTCAGGCTGTAGGAATAAAGCGCTATCGCACCACCCGCCGCCGCAGAAAGTGCGAGCGCTATGAAAGAGAACCGCCACGCGCGCAGCTCTTGCGCCTCAACTTCACTTTCGCGATCCGCCGCTGACAGCGATTCGTAAAGAAATGCGCTGTCGGTTCCAGACACGAATGCACCCCCTGCCCCCAACATCACCTGTCCGGCCGCGAACATCATGAAAGTGTCGCTCAGACCCAGCAACAGTGCGCCAATCGCGCTGCAAATGCCGGCCAAAAGCAATGTAAACCGCCGCCCGATCCGATCTGACGCATATCCCGACGGCACCTCCAGCACCGTCGTCGCCAAATCGCCGATTGCATAAAGCATAATCGCTTGCGCCGGCGTCAGCGTGGTTTGGAAGTACAAGAACCAGATCGCTTGGGTGAACATCAAGCTTTGAAACAGCTTATACCAAGGGTAAAGTGCTACATTGCGATTGGCGCTGGCTGTTTGGCTCGCGGTTGTCATGAACTTGTTTTAGTATGCGTTTGACCGGGCTGATACAGCTAACTGCGTTTCGCTTCGGGCCAAACCAGTCACGCAATCCGCACGACATGGGTAATTCACGCTCTGCGCCAGACGGCCCTGCGCCGCGCATCCATTTCGTCTGCTTGCAGGCAAGTCCGATCAGATCATCGCAAACACATGATTGACCCCGCGCGGGGGATCAATCATAGCGCGGGCATGCTCAAGATTTCAGATATCACATACTCCGTCGAAGGCCGCACACTGGTTGAACACGCGACAGTCACCATTCCCACCGGCCACAAGGTTGGACTTGTGGGCCGCAACGGCTCTGGCAAGACGACGCTCTTTCGGATTATCCGGGGCGAAATGGTGCTTGATACCGGAACGGTCAGCATCCCGCGCGGTTGGAAAATCGGTGGCGTCAGCCAAGAGGTGCCCGGCAACGAAGTATCGCTGATTGACACTGTCCTGCGCGCTGACACGGAACGCGAAGCACTGCTCGCCGAGGCCGAAACAGCCACAGACCCCGCGCGTATCGCCGAAGTCCAGACACGTCTGGCCGATATTGAGGCATGGTCCGCCGAAGCGCGTGCCGCGACAATCCTCAAAGGTCTTGGTTTTACCCACGACGAACAACAAATGCCCTGCTCCGCATTTTCGGGTGGCTGGCGCATGCGTGTGGCTTTGGCGGCCGTGCTGTTCTCAGAACCTGATCTGCTGCTGCTGGACGAACCGACCAACTATCTCGATCTCGAAGGGGCGCTGTGGCTCGAAGCCTATCTCGTAAAATACCCCCACACAGTGCTGATCGTCAGCCACGACCGCGAGCTTTTGAACCGCTCTGTGGGTGGCATCCTGCACCTCGAAGACAAAGGCCTGATCTATTACACAGGCACCTACGATATGTTCGCCAAACAGCGCGCCCAGAAACGCGCTTTGCTTGCATCCGCGGCCAAGAAACAAGACGCCAAGCGCGAACACCTGCAAGCCTTTGTCGACCGCTTCAAAGCCAAGGCATCCAAGGCCAAACAAGCCCAATCGCGGGTCAAAGCGCTTGAAAAGATGGAAACAATCCGCGCACCCGAAGATGCGGCACGCACTGTTTTTACATTCCCCAAGCCCGAAGAACTGTCGCCCCCCATCATCGCGACTGAGGGCGCTTCTGTGGGGTACGGCGAAACCATCATTTTGCGCGACTTGAACCTGAGGATCGACCAAGACGACCGGATCGCGCTGTTGGGGCGCAACGGCGAAGGCAAGTCGACGCTGTCCAAAATGCTGTCTGATCGGTTGCAAATCGCCAGCGGCAAAATGGTCACGTCCAACAAACTAAGGATCGGCTTTTTCGCCCAGCATCAAGTCGATGAACTCTACATTGATGAAACTCCGCTTGATCACCTGATGCGCGAACGCGCCCATGAAGGTCAAGCCAAACTGCGCGCCCGCCTTGCGGGTTTCGGCCTTGGCGCGGACCAAGCTGACACCGAAGTGGGTCGCCTGTCCGGCGGTCAAAAAGCGCGCCTGTCGCTGCTGCTCGCCACCCTGCCCGCGCCGCATCTGCTGATCCTTGACGAGCCGACAAACCACCTCGACATTGAAAGCCGCGAAGCGCTGGTCGAAGCACTGACCGCCTATTCAGGCGCGGTCATCCTCGTCAGCCACGACATGCACTTGCTCAGCATGGTCGCTGACCGACTGTGGCTGGTCAAAGACGGCCACGTCAAACCTTACGACGAAGACCTGCAAACCTACCGCAAAATGCTACTGACACCTGAAAAGATCAGCGAAAAAGATAAACCAAAACCTGTCAAAACAGCCAAACCATCACGCGAAACCATCATGGCGCTGCGCTCTGACGTGCGCAAAAACGAAGAGCGCGTCAAAAAAATCAACGAGATGCGCGACAAGCTGGCCAAAAAACTCGCCGATCCAGTGCTTTATGAGGATGGCAAAGCCGGCGAGTTGGCGACATGGAACAAGAAATACGCCGAAGTCATGGACGGGTTGGAACGGGCCGAAGCCATGTGGATGGCCGCCCTCGAAAAGCTCGAAAAAGCCCAAGACGCCTGATCATCACCTTGCCATAAATACTCCCGCCGGAGGCACCCCAAGCTTGCCATAAGCCGCCCCCCTCTGTCAGACAGGACACCATGACCGAACTCCCCGCCCTTATCGCGGCCTTCACAACCCTTTTTATCATCATAGACCCGCCGGGTCTGGCGCCCGTGTTCATTGCACTGACGCAAGGTATGGACGCGCAACAAAGGCGATCTATCGCGATCCGCGCGTTCTTCGTAGCCAGCGGCCTGATGATGGTGTTCTTGCTTTTGGGCGAGGCCGTCTTGGGCTTTATCGGGATATCGATGGATGCCTTCCGCATCGCAGGCGGCATTTTGCTGTTCCTCACGGCTCTTGATATGCTTTTTCAACGCAGGCAGGCCCGGCGCGAAGACAGTGCCGCCGAAGGTCAGGCAGAACACCAGGATGACCCTTCCGTTTTCCCGCTTTCGCTCCCGTTAATCGTCGGGCCTGGTGCGATCACAACCGTGATCCTGCTCGCAGGTGAAGCACAAGGCGCTGTCGATATCGCGGCCATTGCAGGTGTGATTATCGCAGTTCTCTTGATTGTGCTTGTGGCGTTTCTTGCCGCCCCAGCTATCGAGCGCGCGCTTGGAAAGACCGGGCTGAATATCGTGACCCGCGTCTTGGGTATGCTGCTTGCCGCTTTGGCCGTCCAATTCGTTCTTGATGGCCTACGGGGTTTTGGGATCGGCGGTTAATGCCTATATGCCATCCATGAGCACCGATAACATCATGCAACTGGTCTACCTTGGCCTGCTGATCCTGGCGATCGGCGGCTCTGCACTCGTCGCAGGACGCAAGAACATGGGCAAAATGCTGCAACAGGCGATGATCTGGGCGCTGATCTTTGTCGGTGTTATCGCCGCATACGGGTTGTGGGAGGACATGAGCCGCAATGTCGGGTCCCAACAAGCTGTGGTCGGCGAAGACACCATTGCTGTAGCGCGTAGCCGCGATGGGCACTTCTATCTCACGCTTGATATCAATAACGAGGCAATCCCCTTCATCATCGATACCGGTGCCAGCCAAGTTGTGCTGTCACAACGTGATGCGGAACGGATTGGCATTGATCTCGCATCATTGAATTACGTGGGCTCTGCGATGACCGCGAACGGCATTGTGCAAACGGCCCCCGTCATTCTGGATGATGTCAGATTGGGCAATATCGCGGATCGCAATATTCCGGCGGTTGTGAATGGCGGAAATATGGATGCGTCATTGCTTGGCATGACCTATCTGGGTCTTTATGATCGGATCGAGATTTCAAATGGCCAAATGGTATTGAACAGATGATCCGACTGCTTGCGTTCTTGATGATTTTGTCCGCCTGTACCCCGACGGCGGAACTCCCCGAAGACTTCGATTCAAGCTTCGCGTTCTAGATCAGATAGGCCAATCTGTAAGGTGGATCATGATCCACCCTCCTTCTCGGCTTTCTTCGTCCAACGCCCGCCTTCTTGCGCCCAGTATTGCGCAGAACACCCTGCATCCGTCAGCGCCTTCCACTGCGACCTTGCGCGATTAAGTGCCACCTCGTCGTGGCCATCAAAAAGAATACAAACCCGCTCCAAGTCGGTCACCTCTGATGCATCCACATCAGCACCGCCAACACCCATCACGCATTGAAACCCGTCGCTGGGGACATCGCCGATCAAAACAGGTTGATCCGCGTCATGCGGACCACCCGCCAACCCATGCGGCAAAAACCCGTCATCCGGACCTTGCCACAACACCTCGTCCAGCCGCTTAATCAGGCTTGCATCACTTCCGCGCACCAAAACCCGCCAACCCGCACCGCGCGCCTTGCCAATCAGCATCGGCAAGGTCGCCTCCAACGGGCTGTCTGTCAGATGGTAGAAGAATGCAGCTCCCAAATCAGCCCTCGTAGTTATCTGCAATAAAGCGGTTGAGTGCCATCACACCCCAGCCGGTGGCCCCTGCCGGTGCAAGTGCCGTTTCTTTCTTCACACTGGCCGTTCCGGCAATATCAAGATGCGCCCAAGGCACATCGTCTTTGACAAAGCGTTGCAAGAACTGCGCTGCGGTGATGGAGCCGGCCATACGACCGCCTACGTTTTTCATATCCGCAATCCGCGATTTAAGCAGATCATCATAGGCTGGACCCATCGGCATACGCCACGCGCCTTCGCCTTCAATCGCGGCCGCCTTCAAGAACGCATCGCTCAGCGTATCTGAATTTGAGAACAGACCTGCCTTCTCGTGTCCCAAGGCGACCAAAATCGCCCCCGTCAACGTGGCAAGGTTGATCATGCCCACAGGCTTGAACCGCTCTTGCGCGTACCAAAGCACATCGGCCAGAACCAAACGGCCCTCGGCGTCCGTGTTGATAATCTCGACCGTGTCACCCTTCATGGACTTCACCACATCACCGGGCCGTGTCGCGTTGCCAGACGGCATGTTCTCGACCAACCCTACAATGCCCACGACGTTTGCTTTGGCCTTGCGCAACGCCAAGGTGCGCATGACGCCCGCAACAACACCCGCGCCGCCCATGTCCATTGTCATGTCTTCCATGCCACCGGCAGGTTTCAGGCTGATACCGCCTGTATCGAAAACAACGCCCTTGCCAACGAAGGCAAATGGGGCTTCATCACCGCCACCGTTCCATGACATCACCACGACCTTGGATGGGCTGTCAGAGCCTTGACCAACACAGAGCAACGTCCGCATGCCCAGTTTCGTCAGCTCATCTTCCTCAAGAATTTCCACATCAAGACCAAGTTCCTGCATCGCAGCCAAACGTGCCGCAAAATCATCGGTGGTCAAAACGTTGGCAGGCTCATTGGTCAAATCACGGGTGAAAAACACACCCTCCGCGATCGCAGCCATCGGTGCCGCAGATTTAGCGACCTCTTCGGGCTTGGACACCATGAATGTGATACCAGCGACCGGCTTTGGCTCTGCGGTTTTATGCGCATCAAATGCATATCCGCGCAGCGCCATCCCCAAAGCGATCTCGTCAGCGCGGTTCACTGTGCCCGCAAGGACCAGCATGTCCTTGCCACCTTGCGCTTTGGCAAGCATTGCACCGGCTTTGCGTGCTTCTTCGCTTGATGGACGGCGGCCCAGCTTGACCACGCAAACCGCCTCAGCGTCCAAACCATTAGGAAAGGCGATCGACGACACATCACCCGGCTTCATTTTTTCAAAAGCAGCACTCTCGGCAAACCGCGCAACAGCCTTGCGGCTCAGCGTGTTGACCTTGCGCGCACCCGCATCCAAACGCCCGTCATCATCGATAAAAACGACGACCTTGCCTTGGGCCTGCGCCACGGCGTCAAGATCAACTTCTTTAAACTGGATTTCGGCTGGCGTGGTCATGGGCATTCCTTTGGATCTGATGTGTGACGCAATAGGTAGCCCGACATCTGCGCAATGACCAGATAGCTGTTCAATCCGCCGCAGTGATCGGTTAGTTTGATGCGCAAAGGGCGAGCAGCCGGAAAAAAGGACACCTGATTTGGCACGATTTGACAGATATATGCTGTCTCAGCTGATGGTGCTGTTTGGGTTCTTCAGCCTTGTGTTGGTGTTGGTCTACTGGATTAATCGTGCAGTGGTGTTGTTTGATCAGTTGATCGCTGATGGGCAGTCCGCGATTGTCTTCTTGGAATTCACCGCACTGTCATTGCCATCTGTGATCCGTTTGGCTTTGCCTCTCGCGGCATTTGCCGCGGCCGTTTATGTGACCAACCGCATGACCACTGAATCAGAGTTGACGGTGGTACAAGCCACGGGGTACTCGCCCTTTCGCCTTGCGCGGCCAGTGCTTTACTTCGGGTTGATCGTGGCACTTTTGATGTCGCTGCTGATGCACTTCCTGATCCCGATGAGCAGCGCGCGCTTGGCTGAACGACAAGCCGAGATTGCGCAAAATGTAACTTCACGCCTTCTGACGGAGGGTCAATTCATTGAACCCGTCAACGGTGTCACGCTTTACATTCGCGAAATCACTCCACAGGGCGAGCTGCTGGATATCTTTTTGTCAGATACGCGCTCTCAAAGCGAACAAGTGTCCTACACAGCGGCAAAAGCTTTCTTGGTGCGCGAAGGTGGCGACACGCAGTTGGTGATGGTCGAAGGGATGGTGCAGACCCTGCGAACAGAAGGCCAGCGGCTCTTTACGACATCGTTTGATGACTTTGCCTATAATATCAGCAACCTCATCGGTGAAACCCGCGTCAGGGGTCGCCGTGATGCGCATTTGTCGACTTGGGAATTATTGAACCCCACCCCTGAATTAGAGGCTGAAACCGGACGCGATGCAGCGCGCATGATTGCGCGGGCCCACGACAGGTTCAGCCAATCCATTCTGGCCACAGTTGCTGCATTGCTTGGGTTTTCGGCACTAATGGTTGGCGGGTACAGCCGCTTCGGTGTCTGGAAACAGATTATCGGTGCGATCCTGCTGATTATTGTGGTCAAAGCGGTTGAAACAACAGGTCTGCGCCTTGCACGCAGCGATCCTAATTTATGGATCGCAGCCTATCTACAAAGCCTCGTTGGGTTCTTGATGATCTGGTTCCTTTTGTTCTGGGCCAGCCGACCCTACCTGTTCAAACGACGGATCAAGGATACGGCGACACCATGATCTTGCACCGGTATTTTGCGCGTCGGTTTTTCGTCACCTTCATGGGTGTCGCGACGGTTTTTTTCCTTATCATGCTGTTCATTGATCTGGTCGACCAGATCAGGCGCTATGCCAATGAGGACGCTAGCATCCTTGATTTGCTTGGCCTAACGCTCTTGAACATCCCGCAAGCGATTTACGCTATCCTGCCTTTGATCATGATCCTTGCGTCTATCGCGCTGTTCCTCAGCCTTGCCCGGTCATCCGAGATGGTCGTGACCCGTGCAGCAGGTCGTTCAGCGTTGCGGGCACTTCTTGGGCCGCTGTTAGTGGCATTGTTGATCGGGTTGATGGGGGTCGCAATCCTCAACCCTATCGTCGCCGGAACCTCAAAAGAATACGAGGCGCGCGGCGACGCTTTGCGCGGCAACACATCAGTTCTATCAATTGGGTCTACGGGGTTGTGGCTGCGCCAAGGCACAGTTGACGGACAGACCGTTATTCGTGCCGAGGGTGCCAATCTGGATGGCACCCGCCTGTCAAATGTGACGTTCCTGACCTTCGACACCGATGGCCGGCCCAGCCAGCGCATCAATGCGGCATCGGCAGAATTGATCGTCGGGGCGTGGGTGTTGCGTGATGCAAAAGCCTGGGAACTTACCGCAGGCACGATCCCGGAAGCCAACGCGCGCACCATTGGGAGCTTGACCGTTGCCTCAACGCTGACACCGGATCAGATCCGCGACAGTTTTGGCACGCCCTCCTCAATCCCGATTTGGGAGCTTCCTGCTTTCATCGACCGCTTGCGCGCTTCAGGGTTTTCAGCGCAGCGGCATTTGGTTTGGTTTCACACCGAACTTGCTATGCCAGCATTCTTGGTGGCGATGGTCTTGATCGGCGCTAGTTTCACACTGCGTCATCAACGCGGCGGCCGGACAGGTTTGATGGTGATGCTCGCAGTCCTTCTGGCATTTGTGATCTACTTCATTCGAAACTTCGCTCAAGTCTTGGGTGAGAACGGGCAACTACCTGCGCTTTTGGCCGCATGGGCCCCACCTGCCGCAGCTATCGCCCTTTCATTGGGTATCCTTTTGCACAACGAGGATGGCTGATGCGCGGCTTGCTCTTGGCCTTACTGATCTGGTTGCCCGGACTTGTCAGCGCACAAGGTGCTGCAACTCTTGTCGCAGACCGCGTTGTTCTCAACGGCGAGGATCAACTTATTGCCTCCGGCAATATCGAAGTGTTCTTTGACGGCAGTCGCCTCACCGCGTCGCAGGTGCTTTATGATCAAACCAATGACACATTGCAGATCACTGGCCCTATCTTCATTGAAACCCCTGACGGCACGATCCTGACCGCAACCAATGCAACGCTTGATCCGCGTATTGAGAATGGAATTTTGCAAGGCGCACGCATTGTCTTGGACCAACAGCTACAGCTGGCCGCAAATCAAATTGATCGCAGGGATGGACGTTTTTCCCAGCTTTACAAAGCCTCCGCCACATCATGCAAGGTTTGCGGAACCGGACCGCCACTTTGGGAAATCCGCGCCGAACGGGTCATCCATGATGCGCAATCGCAGCAGCTTTATTTCCGCAACGCGACATTCCGTGTCCGCGGCGTCCCACTACTATGGTTGCCTGTCATGCGCCTTCCCGATCCAACAGCCGAGCGTTCAACAGGCCTCTTGATCCCCGAGCAGCGCAACACGACGCAGTTGGACCTTGGGATCAAGCTACCTTATTTTATTACGCTGGGCGATCACCGTGACCTGACGCTGACACCGTATCTTTCGGCTGAGACCAGAACATTGGAATTGCGCTACCGACAAGCGTTCACGAATGGCTACCTCGAAATCGAAGGTGCAGTCAGCGACGACACGCTGGAACCCGAAAACAGATCCTATGTCTTTGCTGACGTCCGCTTTGATCTAGGCAATGATTTTCAGCTTAACTTCGACCTCGAAGCAGTCAGTGACGATGCGTATCTTCTGGACTACGGGTATTCCGGCAAAGACCGCCTTGATAGCGCGATAGAACTTTTGCAGGTCCGCGACGACACGCTCTATCGAGCGCGCTTTACCTATTATCAAACGTTGCGCGATGACGAATCCAATGCGTCCTTGCCGCCCCTTATTGCCGATCTCAGCTACGAGGGGCGCTTTGTTCCAACCTTTGGTGGCTCGCTCAGCTATACCGCCGACCTGGATCTCGCTTATCGGTACAGTGATGAGGACGGTGATGCGGGCCGCGATGTGTTTCGGACCGGTATCCTAGGCAAATGGGAAAACAGCTGGGTTTTGCCAAACGGGGTCATTGCCAACTTCGAGACAGGTGCGCGCGCCGACCTGTATCTTGTCGCGGATGATACTGATTTCACACAAGAAGACATCCGTGTGGCCCCGAGCGCCGGTGTAACTCTGCGGTGGCCATTGATCAGACAAGGTGCGGGCGGATCAACCAACCTGTTAGAGCCCGCCATCAGCGTCAGTTGGGCCGAAAGCTTTGGCGGCACACCGCCAAATGAGGACAGCACGCGCACTGAATTGGACCGCGCGAACCTGCTGGCAATATCGCGCTATGCCGGTGAAGACGCGATTGAAGGTGGCGCGCAAGTGGCCGCCGGCCTTGTCTGGACCCGCTACGGTGCGGCTGGCGTGACATCTGCACTCAGCTTTGGCCGGATACTGCGGCAGGATGCTGCGACTGATTTCACGGGGACATCGGGTCTTGATGATAAGCAGTCTGATTGGCTTGTCGCGGGGCAACTTACAGCACCCGGTGGGTTCCTGTTTGACGCACGCAGCCTGTGGGACGATCAAATCGGGTTGCGGGTTGCCGACAGCCGGATCAATTGGGAAAATGATACGGTCGCTTTAGGCGCAAACTATATCTGGCAAAGCGCCGACAGCGCAGAAGGCCGTTCCGAAACCGTGTCAGAGTGGACCTTGGACGCCGAAGTGACCCTTAGCCGGGCTTGGACGATGGAATTGGACGCACGGTATAACGTCGTTGAATCCGAACCCGTCAGCGGCGGCATTGGCCTGCAATGGAGAAACGAATGCGTGACAGTTGACGTTTCGGCCTCGCGCCGCTTTACGTCTTCAAGTACGGTCGATGCATCGACAACATTTGGTGTCAGCGGATCAATCGGCGGGTTCTCAACGGGACGCGCGGCTGGTGGCGCCACAACAGGTTGCGGTAATTGAAACGAATGATGAGTCTTGGAATGCGTAGAACTTGGTTAGCTGCTGTGGTGGCAATTGCGTCCGTCTTCGGAAGCGCACAGATTGCATCCGCGCAAGGGCAATTAACACCGGTTATCACCGTGAATGATCGGGTGATCACACAATATGAGCTAAGCCAACGAGTGCGCCTCCTTGAGGTTTTCCGCACACCAGGTGACCTCAACGAAGCCGCGCGTACAGGGTTGATCGAAGACCGCCTTAAAATGCAGGAAATGTCACGCTTTACCGCCGCCATTTCCGACGAGGCGCTGGAACAAGCCCTCAATGATTTCGCAGGTCGCGCGAATATGACCCTGCCGCAATTTCTGCAGGTCCTGTCCCAAAACGGCATCGCACGCAGCACATTAGAGGATTTCGTGAGCGTCGGCGTCTTATGGCGTGATTTCGTGCGCGCAAGGTTCAGCCGCGAGGTCACGATCACGGACGCAGACATCGAACGCGCGATCGCCCGCCGCGGTGCCTCACCCACCCAACTTGAGGTACTGTTGTCCGAGATTATCATCGCGGCCCCACCAGATCGCGCCGCGCGCGCGCAATCCGCCGCTGAACAGATTTCACGCCTGCGATCTTTCAGTGCCTTTGAAGACGCAGCACGTCAGGTTTCAGCATTGCCATCGCGCGAAAATGGGGGCCGGTTGGGTTGGTTGCCCATTGAAAACTACCCGCAACAAATTCAATCTATTATCCTTGATCTTGCTCCCGGCGAAGTAACCGAACCGATCGCGATCCCCAACGGCATCGCGCTTTTTCAGCTCCGCGGAACACGCGAAGCAACCCGCACATCACAACAACCCGTCAGCATCGAATATGCGGCTTACTACATCCCCGGTGGCCGCTCGGACGCAGCTTTGCGCTTGGCCGCAGATGTCCGCGACCAGGTCGACACATGTGATGATCTTTATGGCGTGGCCCGCAACCAACCCGCAGAGGTTCTTGACCGTGAAACCCGCGCACCATCAGAGATTTCGCGCGATGTAGCACTTGAACTGGCGCGGCTTGATCCCGGCGAAGTCTCCTACAATCTGACCCGCGATAACGACGAGACGCTTGTTTTCTTGATGCTGTGCGCCCGCACAAACGCCGGTGCAGGATCCGCTGACCCCGAAACGGTCCGCACTCAAATCCGCTCCCGGCGCCTTTCAAGCCTCGCGGATGCCTTGGTTGAAGACCTGCGGGCTGCAGCTGTCATCAAACAGTAATGAAGCCAATCGCGATCAGTTGCGGTGAACCGGCAGGCATCGGTCCAGAGATCGCTGTCGCTGCTTGGAACGCGCTCAAAACTGATGTGCCACTGCTGTGGATCGGTGACCCACTGCATCTTCCGCCAGACACCCCCTACCATGCCGCAACGGACCCGTCTGATATTCACCCATTCAAACTGACTGTCCTTGCGCGTGATTTCGGCAGCCCTGCGGTCCCCGGTGTTCCAAACCCGGACCACGCGACAGGCGTCATTGCGGCAATTTCTGACGCGGTTTCACTTGTGCAATCAGGGGCGGCGCGCGCAATTTGCACAGGCCCCATCCACAAAGCTGCATTAATCGACGGCGCAGATTTCGCCTATCCCGGCCATACGGAATACCTCGCCGCACTTGCTGGCACGGATCAAGTGGTGATGATGCTGGCTTGTGATGCCCTTCGGGTGGTGCCAACGACAATTCATATTCCGTTGATGGATGTCCCGACGCGGCTCACCGCAAGCTTGCTGACCGATACATTGTTGATGACCCACGCAGCCCTACGTCGCGATTTTGGGATCAAGAAACCCCGTATTGCTGTGGCAGGTTTAAACCCGCATGCTGGTGAAGACGGCAAGATGGGCCAAGAAGAAATCGAGATGATCGCGCCGGTTTTGGACGCGTTGCGTGCGCAAGGTATGGACATTGCAGGCCCGATGTCCGCGGATACGATGTTTCATGCAGGAGCCCGGCAACACTATGACGTCGCCGTGTGCATGTATCATGATCAAGCGCTGATCCCGATCAAAACGCTTGATTTTTCGGGCGGCGTGAATGTGACGCTGGGCTTGCCTTTCATTCGCACCTCGCCTGATCACGGCACCGCTTTTGACATCGCGGGAAAAGGTAAGGCAGATGCGACTTCTATGATTGCCGCAATTCGGATGGCGGCACAAATGGCCGACGCGCGTGGCACATGAGCAGCATCGACAACCTGCCACCATTGCGCGACGTGATCGCCACGCATGACTTGGCGGCCAAGAAATCACTTGGCCAGAACTTCTTACTTGATCTCAACCTGACTGCAAAAATTGCGCGTCTTGCCGGTGATCTGCGTGGCGCAGACGTGCTTGAGATCGGCCCCGGACCGGGCGGTTTGACACGTGGTTTGCTTGCAGAAGGTGCGCGGCGCGTGCTGGCGATTGAAAAAGACCCGCGCTGCATGCCCGCCTTGGCAGAAATCGCCGCCGCCTATCCCGGACAGCTGCAAACGATCAACGGTGATGCGCTGACGGTCAATCCGCTTGAACATCTGACCCAACCCATCAAGATCGCAGCAAACCTGCCCTACAATGTCGGTACGGAACTTTTGGTGCGCTGGCTGACCCCGTCGGAATGGCCGCCCTTTTGGGACAGCCTGACGCTGATGTTCCAACGCGAAGTCGCACAACGGATCGTCGCCACACCGGGCAGCAAAGCTTACGGACGCTTGGCGCTGCTGGCACAATGGCGCGCTGACCCCAAAATCGTCATGGAGCTGCCACCCGAGGCATTCAGCCCGCCACCTAAAGTGAACTCCGCCGTGGTTCACCTGACGGCCCTGCCCGCACCGCGTTTTCCGGCCAACCCCGGCACATTAAACAAAGTCGTGGCTGCCGCATTCAACCAACGACGCAAAATGCTGCGCTCTGCTTTGAAATCCGTCAGTCCCGACATCGAAGACCATCTGGTCGCTGTCGGTATCAAACCAACAGAACGCGCCGAGCAGCTTGAATTGGAAGCGTTCTGCGCATTGGCGCAAAGCCTTGATCGCGTGAACCCAACCTAGGCCACAAAAAAGCCCTCCAAAACCGGAGGGCTTGATTGTTATTCAGCAGCTTCTGGCGTGCTGCCCTCGCCCGGTGCTGGGCGCGGTTTGCGCGGGCGACGTGGCTTGCGCGGCTTTTCTTCGGGTGTTTCTACCAAACCGCTATCTGCCGCCTCAACCGGGGCCTCGGCTTCGGTATGTGGCGTGTCAGGCTGTGGGGCGTTGGCCGGATCATTTGCCGCCGCCTCTTGCGCCTGCAAACGGTCTTGGCGCTCGCGGTCACGCTCTGCCTGACGCTGGCGGTTTTGTTCTTCTTGCTCTTCGCGCTTGGCGTCCACCTCGCGTTGGGCTTCTGCCAACAGACGTGTGTAATGTTCTGCGTGTTGGGCAAAGTTTTCCGCATCAACCCGGTCGCCCGACAAAACGGCGTCACGGTGAAGCTGGTTATACTTTTCAATAATCTGCTGCGGAGTACCCCGCACTTTGCCATCTGGACCCGAGCTATCAAACACCCGGTTAATGATGCTGCCACCCGTGGGGCGGTTATTGCGGTTCTTATTCCGCGACCGTGACTTCGATGATCTCATGTAAGTGCTTTCAAGCCTTTGGCTGTCGTTACGCTGACCCATATCGCGCATTTTGGCGCGGTTCAAATCTGAGGGCCTTGCAATGTTTGGCGACTAATCGAGGGGAGGTCAGTTGTGGGCCTCGTTCCATCCGATGCCATTGAATAAGCATGTGAAGGCCCCCAAGACAAGTCTAAATTACGCAAACAAAGGATTTTCGCATGTTATCGCTGGAATTTCTCGGTGTTTGCGGGTTGGTAGCCAATAACAACGCGGTCGCGCCCGTCCAGATCTGGCACCACGCGAATCCGTTCTAACCCGGCGTCTTGCATCATCGCTTGCACCGCAGCGGCCTGTGTGGGGCCAATCTCGAACATCAATCTTCCATTCGGCTTCAGATAGTTCGGAGCCTCTGCGGTGATCTTACGGTAGCACGTCAAACCATCTGCCTCGTCAGTCAGGGCGATGCGCGGCTCGTGCAAGCGCACTTCGGGCTGCAAGTCGTCCATTTCTGCGGCTGCGATATAGGGCGGGTTGGACACAATCAGATCGAATGTACCTTCTACCGCTTCAAACCAATCAGATTTCGAAAAACTGGCCCTGCCCGCTAAATCCAACTGCGTCCGGTTTCGTGTTGCGACAGCAAGTGCCGCGTCAGAGATATCCGTGCCAATACCCTGTGCGCTCTTCTGAGTGGATAACAGTGAAAGCAGGATACAGCCAGACCCGGTGCCAAGGTCCAGAACCCGTTCGAACGGCGCCTCAAGGGCTGCGATAATCAAAGCTTCGGTATCTGGTCGCGGGTCCAATACATCTTTCGAGACGGCAAAACGGTGCTCGTAGAAATCGCGGTAACCCAGAACATGCGATAGCGGGACGCGGGTTGCCCGCAGCCTGATCCGTACCATGAAGGTTGCTGTATCTTCTTGCTTGACGGTCCGGGATATCACACGTGCTTCGCGCACCGCATCAGGTATACCCGCATCAGCCAAGATCGCAGCACCTTCACGGACCAAAGCGTCCGATATCACGCGCCCATCTCAGCCAGCAGCGTCGCCTGCGCGTCCGCCTGCAATGCGTTCACAACCTCTTCCAGATCGCCTTGCATCACTTGGTTCAGCGAATAAAGCGTCAGGTTGATCCGGTGGTCCGTCATGCGGCCCTGGGGGAAATTATAGGTCCTGATCCGTTCGGACCGATCGCCCGACCCCACTTGGCTTTTGCGATCAGCCGAGCGTTCATTGTCCACCCGCTGCCGCTCCAGATCAAACAACCGGGTCTTGAGCACCTGCATCGCAATCTCGCGGTTACGGTGTTGCGATTTCTCGGAACTCACAACGATAATGCCTGTCGGAATATGCAATATCCGCACCGCTGAATCGGTCGTGTTCACGTGCTGACCGCCCGACCCAGACGCGCGCATTGTATCAATCCGCAGATCGTTCGCGTTGATCTCGATATCCACATCCTCGGCCTCTGGAAGCACGGCAACGGTCGCTGCCGACGTATGGATACGGCCCCCGCTTTCGGTCTCAGGCACGCGCTGCACGCGGTGCACACCGGATTCGTATTTCAGTTTGGCAAAGACGCCGTCCCCTACGATACGCGCGACAACTTCCTTCACGCCGCCCAGCTCACTCAGGCTTTCTTCCAAAATCTCAAAGCGCCAACCCTGCCCCTCCGCGTACCTTTGGTACATGCGCAGCAAGTCAGCGGCAAAAAGCCCCGCTTCGTCACCACCCGTTCCGGGGCGAATCTCCAACAACGCAGGACGCCCGTCAGCGGCGTCTTTGGGTAAAAGCGCCAATTGCACATCATGCTCGGACGCTTGCAAAGCCGCCTTGAGGTCAGGCAACTCCATCTCGGCCAGTTCCTTCATCTCAGGGTCGGCCAGCATGGCTTCGGCCTCGGCGATCTGGTTCAAGAGGTCCTTGTAGGCCGTCACCGTTTCAACAACGGGTCGCAGATCGGAGTACTCTTTGCCCAAAGCGGCAATATCATTGCCCGCACTGCCATCGGCCATCTTCGCCTCCAGAAACTGGAAGCGATCAATCAGTTGTTCAATTTTATCAGCTGCAATCATGATCTACCGATTGGCCGATCACAGCGGCTCGGTCAAGGGGCCAAGCGTTTGCAGCCAACCTTCGATGCGGGCTTTATTAACGCCTAAATCGGAACTGCCAAACCGTAGACGCCCGTAGACTACCAACATATCGCCCTGCACGGCCACGGTGGTATGATCCGGGAACCCCCACAAAAGCGACCGCGTTTGAAACGTGATCATGCCTTCAGCAACACTGCCAGCCAAAAGACGGGTGCGCGGTGTCGCCAAGGCCCGCTGCTCAACCGCCGCAAGCACTTCCGAGGCTGGTGTACTGATCCGGCGGACCGCAAGAAATGACCCCGCCGTTGCCGTATCACCCGGCTCTGTCGCATCGGGGGTTTGGTGCCACAGTGCAGTATCTGTTGGCGCAAACCGCACATAGGCCATCAGACCAAGGATCAAGACAACGACGATAACAACAATGCGCAAAGGGCGTCTCCAATTTTGACTCACGAGATGTATGTACAGGGTGTGTACGGCCTGTGTACGCTATCTGTACGGCACATCCGGCAAGATCGACAGCATTTCAAACATCAAATTCGCCCCCGTCAGCGCCGTGTTGCCAGACGGATCATAAGGCGGCGACACTTCAACCAGATCGCAACCCACGATGTTCAACCCACGCAAACCGCGGATCAACTCCATTGCTTGCGGCGTCGTCAGCCCACCAATTTCCGGCGTGCCTGTTCCCGGCGCATAGGCAGGATCAAGGCTGTCGATATCATAGGTAATATAGCAAGGCTGGTCACCAATTTTCGATTTAATATCAGCGGCTAATGGCGAAAGCGACTTGTGCCAAAGATCCGGCGCCAGATACTGATTGAACCCCCAACCGGCGGCTTCGGTAAAGTCATCCGCGGTATATCCGGTCCCGCGCAGACCAATCTGAAACACCTTGTCTGGCGTGATGATCTTTTCCTCGTATGCGCGGCGAAACACGGTGCCGTGCGTTTCACGCTCACCGAACATCTCGTCATTCACATCTGCATGGGCATCGACATGCACCAGTGCAACCGGCCCATGCTTTGCCGCTACCGCACGCAACACCGGAAGCGTCAATGTATGGTCGCCACCCAAGGTCATAGGGATAAAATCATGCTTGAGGTGTGCGGCGTAAGTATCTGTAATAATGCGAATACTATCGCTTAGTGAAAACGTATTGATCGGCACATCACCAAGGTCGGCACATTGCAACGCATCAAAAGGTGCTGCCCCGGTTTGGATATTATAGGGCCGGATCATCGCCGATTGCTCGCGCAATTGCTTCGGGCCCATTCGGGTGCCCGAGCGCCAGGATGTCCCAATATCCATCGGGATGCCAATAAAGCCCACATCGAGCCCTTGAGCACTTGCTACTTCTGGCAGGCGCATAAAGCTTTGCGGCCCGGAAAAACGGGCAAGATCATTGCCGGAAATTGGCTGGTTCGGCATCACTTTTTCCTTTTGTTCCATAGCGCAAGGCAGCAAAGCTCCATTGCGACATGCGCGCCGGCAATTGCCGTAGCCCCAGTCGTGTCATAAGGCGGCGAGACCTCAACGATATCGCCACCAACCATGTTGATCCCGGCCATATCACGCAGCATCGCTGCCGCCTGCCAAGACGCTAAACCACCCCAAACGGGTGTCCCGGTGCCGGGAGCAAATGCGGGGTCCAACGCATCAATATCGAAGGTCACATAGGTCGGATGATCGCCAACATAAGTCTTGATCTGATCCGTGACCCAAGTGGTCCCTTTTTCATGGCAGGTGCGCGCATCAATGTAGGGCATACCCAAATAGTCTTCGCATTCGGTCCTGATCCCAACTTGGACAGACCGGGTGACATCCACGATACCTAGCTTCACGGCCTTATACATCATCGTGCCGTGATCGATGCGGTTCATGTCATCGTCCGGCCAAAGATCAGAATGGGCATCGAACTGAACAACGGACAAAGGTCCGTATTTTTCGGCATATGCGCGCAGAATTGGCAACGTGATGAAGTGATCCCCACCCAACGTTATCGTCCCGCATCCTTGCGCCAATATCCCTGCAATATGCGCCTGCAACAGACCCGGGACACCCGGCACATCGGCGTAGTCAAATGCCAAATCGCCATAGTCTGCGATGGCAAACTCGCTCAACGGATCAAACCCGTCCCAACCGTAAGGCGGATCAAAAGGCTGTAGGCTTGAAGCTTCGCGGATGGCACGCGGACCAAAGCGGGTGCCGGGGCGATGCGTGACCGCCTGATCAAACGGCACACCGGTGACGGCAAGGTCAAATCCAGTGAGATCCTTGGTATAGGTCCGGCGCAAGAACGACGTCGCACCGCCAAATGCGTTCTCATAGGCCAACCCGCGTCGGTCCGTGGCAGTAAAAGCCCCGTCGACAGCTTCTTTTGCTTTATCCAATGTCATCTTTCGGCCCTTCCGAGATTTATGGGTAGTCAGGCAGCCGGCAATGCACGCTCAACCAGTCGCGCAAAATACGATGCCCCTGCAGGCGCGGCACCATCCGCAAAGTCATACGCCGGGTGATGCAGCGCTGCACTGTCGCCGTTACCCACATAAACATAAGCACCCGGGCGTTTCTCAAGCATGTAGGAGAAATCCTCGGCACCCATTTCATATTGCCGCGCATCGTCGACTTCTGGCGATACCTCGCGGGCGACGTCGGCTGCAAATGCCGTCTTTTCGGCATCGTTGATTGTCGCGGGATAGCCGTATTCATAGTTCAGCACCGCCTTCACATTGTAAGCGGCCGCGTGGCCTGCCACGATCTCCGTCAGACGCTTGTGAACCATCGCTTGGGTGTGCTTGGACATGGTCCGAATAGTGCCGTTGATATAGGCCTTTTCAGGAATGATGTTATCGGCAGTTCCTGTGTGAATTTGTGTCACTGACACCACCAGATCGTCATATGGCACGTGGTTGCGGCTGACGATTGTTTGGATCGCGTTCACCATGCCCACGGCCGCGACAACCGGATCTGCGGTTTCATATGGATACGCACCGTGCCCGCCAATGCCTGTAATGTGGATATGCATCGTATCAACAGCAGCCAGGATTGGCCCTGGCGTCGTATAGAAGGACCCAACAGGATCGCCAGGACCGCTGTGCAGGGCGTAGACTTCTTTGATGTCAAAACGATCAAGAACGCCCTCTTGCACCATAACTTCACCACCACCACCGCCCTCTTCGGCAGGTTGGAAAATCAACGCGACACGGCCCGCGAAGTTGCGCGTTTCAGCCAAATAGCGGGCTGCACCCAGAAGCATTGTCGTGTGACCGTCATGACCGCAGGCGTGCATCTTGCCCGGAATGGTCGAGGCATAATCAAGCCCTGTTTCTTCCTGCATTGGCAAAGCATCCATATCAGCGCGCAGTCCGATTGTCGGGCCGTCCGCTTTGCCATTGATGATCGCGACAACGCCGGACGTGGCAATGCCCTCGTGAATTTCATCAACCCCAAACGCGTGCAGTTTCTCAACCACGAACTTTGCGGTCTCGAAGCACTGAAATTGCAATTCGGGATGCATATGCAAATGTCTGCGCCATGCCGTCATATCGTCGGCGAAATCTGCAATGCGGTTGATGACAGGCATGTCTGGCGCTCCGGCTCATGTGGTCTTACGCTGACAGTTGACCGCAACGAGAGGCCCTGCGCAATGCCTGATGACACCCTGATCCACGATCCTGATGGCGGCATGCCGCGCTTGCTGGAAATCATGCGCCGTTTGCGTGATCCGCAAACCGGATGCCCGTGGGATATTGAACAGGATTTCAACTCGATAGCCCCCTACACCATCGAAGAAGCCTACGAGGTCGCCGACGCCATCGCCCGCAGTGATTGGGGCGAGTTGGAAGGCGAATTGGGCGATCTCTTGTTACAGACTGTCTATCATACCCAAATGGGCGCCGAGGCCGGGCACTTCAGCTTTGACAGTGTCGTGAAAGCAATCAGCGACAAGATGGTGTCGCGGCATCCGCATGTGTTTGGCGACGAGACACGTGACAAGTCCGCAGCACAGCAAGTGAATGATTGGGAAAAGATCAAAGCAGCCGAGCGTGCGGGAAAAGCGCAGACGCGGACCCTGGACGGTGTGGCGGTGGGTCTTCCTGCCCTGACACGTGCGGTGAAATTGCAAAAGCGCGCCGCACGCGTGGGGTTTGATTGGCCCGATACCGGGCATGTCATTGATAAGATTATCGAAGAAGCTGGCGAGTTGGTTGAGGCCCGCGACAGCCTGAGCCCTACAGAAATGGAAGAGGAATTTGGGGATCTGTTGTTTGTCATAGCCAACCTTGCACGGCATTTGGATATTGATCCTGAGGCTGCCCTGCGAGGAACAAATGCCAAGTTCATGCGCCGCTTTGCCGGGGTCGAGGATGCGCTGAAGGCAAGGGGAAAGTCGCCTGCGCAGAGCAACTTGGCAGAGATGGACGCACTTTGGGATAAAATGAACGCCGCAGAGAAAGAGATGTGACGCAAGCCTTGTAGGCGACTTTATTCCCCCGCTCGTGCCGGAGGCCCCGAAGGTATTACTGAACAAAAAGAAGATGAGGTTCCAATGGATATCGAAGACGCAGGCGTGATTGTGACGGGTGGTGCGTCAGGGCTTGGTGCTGCAACGGCGCAGGCTTTTGTTGATGCCGGCGCAAGGGTCACCGTCTTTGATCTTGATCCGAAAGGTGCTGCGTTTGCCGCCAAGATCGGCGCGGATTTTGCGCAAGTTGACGTGACCGATGCGGCAAGCGTGCAAGCCGGGCTTGATCAGGCGCGCGCAATAAGCGTGGCCGTGAATTGCGCGGGGATCGCTATAGCCGAGAAGACGCTTGGCCGCGATGGCCCACATGCACAAAGCAGTTTTCAGAACGCGGTCGATGTGAACCTGTGCGGAACCTTTAATGTGGCCCGTTTAGCCGCGGCCCGGATGATGTCAGGCG
This sequence comes from uncultured Paracoccaceae bacterium, assembly GCA_947488605.1. Taxonomy (GTDB): domain Bacteria; phylum Pseudomonadota; class Alphaproteobacteria; order Rhodobacterales; family Rhodobacteraceae; genus Yoonia. The sequence goes on from CANKZJ010000006.1 coordinate 162,191, forward strand.
GTGTGATCATCAACACCGCGTCTGTTGCGGCATTCGATGGGCAAAAGGGCCAAGCAGCCTATGCGGCGTCCAAAGCGGGGATCGCGGGGCTTTCATTGCCAATGGCGCGCGATCTGGCGCGCAATGGCATTCGCGTGATGGCGATTGCGCCGGGTATTTTCCGCACGCCGATGCTCGAAAATCTTGGACAGGAGATCATGGATGGATTGGCGGCAGACGTCACATTCCCTGCGCGGCTAGGAGATCCAGCCGAGTTTGCTGCACTCGCCAAATTTATCGTAAGTTGCGATTATCTGAATGGCACCACCATCCGGTTGGATGGCGCTTTGCGCATGCCATAGGAATGCCGAGGGCGCATACGGTGCCGCTATCCAGCCTTTTCTTCGAGCATCAACCATTCCTCTTCGGCATCTGAGAGTGCATTTTGACGCGCAACAAGCGCGTCAGTCGCCTTCTCAAATTTCAACGGGTGCTTGTTGAACAGGTCTGGATCTGCAAGCAGCTCCTCCAGCTTTTTGATCTCCGCGTTAAGTTGATCAATCACGCTTGGCAATTCTTCGAGACGATGCTTTTCGGTGAATGACAGACCAGATTTAGCCGCCTTCTTCTCCGTCTGTTTTTCCTTCTTGGCGAGAGGCTTTGTGGCTTCTTTCGCCTCAACAAAATCACCGCCGCGTTGCATGCGGTAGTCAGTCCAGCCACCGGCGTAAACCACCGCCTGTCCGTTACCTTCCATCGCAATCGTCGTTGTCGCGACCCGGTCCAGAAAGTCACGGTCGTGACTGACCAAAAGCACAGTGCCGTCGTAGTCACCCAAGATGTCCTGCAACAAATCCAGCGTTTCGATGTCGAGATCGTTGGTTGGTTCGTCCAGCACCAGCAGATTGCTTTCGCGGGCCATCAAACGTGCCAGCAGCAGCCGCGCTTTTTCGCCGCCCGACAGTGACCGTACCGGTGCCCGCGCCTGTGCTTCGTTAAACAGGAACTCTTTGAGGTAGCCGACAACATGTTTGGGATTGCCGCGCACCATCACCTGATCGGACTTACCTGACACGCCCAACTCGGGATCGTTGGCAAGGTTTTCCCACAGTGTCATATCTTCGTTCAGCGCCGCACGCGATTGATCGAAGACCGCAATATCAAGGTTAGTGCCGAGCTTGATAGACCCCTCATCGGGGTCCACCTGCCCGAGCAGCATCTTGATCAACGTTGTTTTGCCCACACCGTTGGGTCCAACAAAGGCGATCCGGTCCCCGCGTTGCACGGTGAGATCGAAGTTCTTGACAATCGACTTGCCGTCATAGGCTTTGGTCAGGCCGAAAGCCTCCATCACCTTTTTGCCAGAGGCAGCGCCACCATCAAACGCCATTGCCGCAGTGCCTTGCCGCGTGATTTGCGACGCCTTCTCCGCGCGCAGTTCCTGCAACGCACGCACCCTGCCCTGGTTGCGTTTGCGGCGTGCGGAAATGCCTTCAACGGCCCATCGCGCCTCCGCCTTGATCTTGCGGTTCAGCTTGTGGCGCTGTTGGTCTTCTTCTTCCCAAAGTTTGTCACGCCACGCCTCAAAATGTTCAAACCCCTGTTCGGCGCGGCGCACTTGGCCGCGATCGATCCAGAGGGTTGCGCGTGTCAGCGCACGCAAGAATGCGCGGTCGTGGCTGATCAAAACGAACCCGGCGCGCGTCGTCTTGAGTTCGTTCTCAAGCCAGGCAATCGCCTCAATATCAAGATGGTTGGTCGGCTCGTCCAAAAGCATCAACTCAGGTGCTTCTGCCATCAGTTTAGCGAGTGCCGCCCGCCTGCGTTCCCCACCTGACGCAGTGTTCACGTCACCAGCAGGGTCGAATTTCAAACCTTCGGCCACCATGTCGACCTTGTAGGCCTCGTCGATGTCCAGCCCGCTGGCCGCATAATCACCCAACGTCGCAAAGCCCGCCATTGATGGGTCTTGTTCCATGTAACCGACCTGCACGCCCGGTGATGCCACGCGCGTTCCGCTATCGGGCAAAACGAGGCCTGCCATGACTTTCATCAACGTTGACTTGCCTGATCCGTTGCGTCCCACAAGGGCCACCCGGTCGCCGGGATGCACGACCAAAGACAGGTCTTCGAAAATGGGATCGCCGCCGAATGTCAGCGCGATGTCAGAAATTTGTAAGAGCGGTGCTTTTGCCATAGCCGCCTGCTATGGCAGGAGGCACGGCGGCGCAAGTGGTCTCGCGCTGCTGCGGCGTCGTGCCAATCCGCCGGAACGGAATTGTCATCGTTTGAAACCTTGGCGAAAGCACCACGCGGACCTAGGTTAAGTGGCAAGGCACAAGAGGAACAATACACGCATGGACAAGATCATCAAAACCGATGCCGAATGGCGCACACAACTGTCTGACATGGCCTACAAGGTCACCCGCAAACACGGCACAGAGCGGGCTGGCACATACGAGGATTTCCCAAAAGATGCGGGCACTTACATGTGTGTCTGCTGTGGTGCACCGCTATTTGATCAAGATGCGAAGTTTGAAAGCGGCACAGGGTGGCCGTCGTTTTATCAACCTGTTGATCCAGAAATGGTCGGCGAGACCGTGGATCGTAGTTTCTTTATGAAACGGACCGAGGTTCATTGTAACCGCTGTGACGCACATCTGGGGCATGTGTTCCCGGACGGACCACAGCCAACAGGTTTGCGGTATTGCATCAACGGCGTCGCGCTAGAGTTTGAACCGGAGGAATAGGCCCCCTATTTCCTTTGAGGTGATCGCATTGGTTTCAATCGATGCTTCACATCTAGCATGCAGGCTTGGCGCTGGTGAAATCATGTGTAGGGTTGCGCACAACAGCTTATACCCGAACCGCAAGGCAAACGCGCCATGAAAGTAAGACCAACAGTGCAAGGCGATATTCCCGCCTTGCAGGACGTTCTCAACAGCACGGAGCTTTTTCCCAGTGAAATGCTTCCCGACATGGTAAGTGGCTTCTTATCGGGAGGTGACAGTTCCGATATTTGGCTGACGTGCGAAAAAGATGGCACCGCCCTTGGTTTTTGTTATGCAATTCCTCAGGACATGGCAGACGGCGCATGGAATATGCTTGCAATCGCGGTTTTGCAAACCGAGCAGGGTCGAGGGTGTGGCAGCGCAATCGCCAGACAACTCGAAGCCGACCTGAAGGCGCGCGGCCAACGCATCTTGATCGCCGAGACATCGGGGATGGAAAGCTTTGCACAAACACGCGACTTTTACCGCAAGAATGGCTACGTCGAAGAAGCGCGCATTCGGGATTTCTGGGCAGACGGGGATGACAAAATCGTCTTTTGGAAGTCGCTTCGTGTGTCAAAGTCTGCTGATTGAAGTCCACATCAGTCGCTAATTGTTAAAGAGGCCGCGCGACCAACGTGGCTACACAAAGGGGTTCCGCTATGGATGCAGAGCAGATGTACCACGACTTTCGCGGCCAATACACAGCAATGTCCCAAGCGGCGGATGCCAAACACGCCGCAACTTGTGACATTGATGGCAGCGAGGTCAAAGCGTTGTGGTTCGAGAGCCTCGCAAACGCACTCAATGACCGGATGGGACATCGAGAACACCACGCTCAAATTGCGGCGATCTTCAAATATTTCGACATGAAATTCCGGACTGGCGACGCAGACATCAAAAACTTTATTGATGTCTGCTTTGTCGAGAACCTGTTTTGGCAAGTCACCCCAAAGAATGCAGCACCTGTCTGGGCGCTTCTGCCAAAGAACCTGCAGACATTATATGTCAGCTTTCATGGCCGCCCCCCAAAATGAGGTAAGCGTCGCCCTACCGAAGCACGAAGCCACTTGGCCAAGTCAGCGTATAATCCAGCGTGACGTCTTGTGTCATGCCCGCAGCAACGTCCAAGTCCCATTCTAGAATGCCGCGCATGCCGTCTGGATCGCGACGTGTTACAGCAGGGTTGGCTACAAATTCCACCTCAAGATCTTCTTGCTCTGAATAGGGAACCGTATCGCGCAGCAGCACGGTCCAGTCTTGCCCGGTCAGGTTCTCAACCGTCATGACGGCCTGTTCGGTCAACTGGTTCGCGCTGGTGAACACGCCCACATCACCTTCGGTCTTGTTGGGTGTCGCCCGCGTCAGGCGCAAACCATCCAACGGACCAAAGCCCATCTGCGTATCGCCGCCCGCCGCTAGCAACGGAAGCTGACTAAACCCGATCATCGTGCCGTCTGCGAAAATCAACGCACGGCCGGGCAACAAAACCTCGCCGGTGTCATTGGTGAATTCCGCCATGCGGTAGGCGATGTTATCGCGGCTTGGTGCGGCCTCGGCCCAAACCTCGGCGTCAAATTCCAACCTGTCCAAGGGCAATCGCAGGTCTTCGACGCCATTGCGGATATCAACGCGGCCGGGATAAGTGTAAGTCACCGTCGCACCGCTAAAATCAGCCTGTGCAGTCATCGCCATTGGCGCTTCCATCACCTCTTCGGTCAGCGCGCCCATGTTGGAGCGGGACAACGATTGCACCCCGTCAGCCATCATCATCACAGCACGCTCGCGGTCCAGATCATCCTCCGAGATAATCCGCCGCACTTGCGCCCAAACATCGCTGGGCGCGATCTGCTCGCCGGGTCGCGCAGTCGACAGAACCAACTGCACATCGGTCCAGTCCTGCCCCGTTTGCTGGCTGATCACCACGGCGCGGTCGACGTCCAATGCGGCATCCTCACCGGTCGTCAAACGCATGTCATAAACCGGCGACCAATTGGCAAAGCCCTCCAGCGTGCTGATATCAATGGTAACCTCGCCCGCCTCTGCGGCATTCAGTGTGAAGGTCAAAACCGACCCTGAATTTTCCGGCGCCAACAACGCGGCCAGTGCCTGCTGCGCATTGGTTAACGCCTCAACGTCATCTTTGCGCGCCAACTCAGCCGCCTGCGCCTCTTGTTCGGCCACAAACGCAGCCTGCCGTACAGCCAGAACTTCGGTTCCAACCATCTGTGACAACGCGCGGATGTCCGCGACAGAGGCCGCCGTCAGCGCCTCACCCACGCTGGACTGCGATAGACTTTGCAAGAACGCAATCTGCTCTTCGGCGGCTTGAACACGCAACCTGATTTCAGCAATCGACGCGGCACGATCGCGCAGCACACCTTCGAGACGTTCAACCTCGGCGCGCGCCGCAATCACCGCATCAGAACTTTGGTCCGGCGTGACAGGCAACCGATCGTAGGCAAGATTGACGGCACCAATCTGCGCACCATCCGGCGCAGACAGCCGCAAACCTTCGCTGGCCAGACTTTCCGGCAAGCCGGGCACAATGATATCGTGCAACCCAGCCGGCAGATCCAGCGTCACCTGCCGGGTGACTGTCGCAAGGCCGGGATAAATCGTGACGGTATCGACGCGTGCCTCGGCCGTGAAGGTGTCAGCAAAGCCGGGGGCCGCCAAAGCGATAAAGCTGGTGGTCAGAAAAAAGCGAAACATGAATGGTCTCCTGCATATGTCACATGTCGTTATACAAGGTTTGACGCTTGTCGGGGAATGATCCTTGGCGGGTAAGCAAAAATTTTGGTGGCGGAGGTCTGATGTCGCGAAACTGCCAGACTTCGACGAAATTGACGCTTCCACGCAAACTTTGCCAAGGAACTTGATCAGCCTGTTAGTTTACGCCCCGACAGGACATTGCTACCTGATTATAACATTGTGATGGAACCGGGGGGCAGCGTAGTAGCGTGTCTTCGTCACCGAACGTGTGCTCTGAACAAGAGTATTGAATGAGCGTAAGACCAGGCAGCAATCACTGAGTACCCGGTACTTTTATATTTGCTATGTGTTTCAATAGCTTAATTTACAAGAAACACTGTGGCTTGCCCTCATTAGGAATGACCGGAAATTCGGTTTGGCCACCCGATGTTTCAAGCGTCTCGTTCCAAATGGTCGCGCAACAATGTCGCAAAAAGCTGCGGCTTTTCAAGATGGATGGCATGCGCGCACCCCGGAACAACGGCAAGGCGGGCGTTGGGGATCTTCTGCCACAACAACGCGGTCTGTTCCCAAGCGTAGGTGCGGTCGCAATCGCCCCAGATTACCAACGTATCTTGAGCTATACCCCCAAGTGCCGCTTCCCCTGACCAGTCCTGCATCGCATCCAAACCCGCCATGACAGCCTCAAGACTTGCATGCTCTGCGATGGCTGCACAACCTGCGTATGCAGGTGCCTCTTCGCGATGGAGGAACCATGTTGCCGCAATACGTCTGGCGGTGGCTTGCGCACCGTCCGAGCAGGCGCGTTTTTTGCTTTCGGCAATCGTCTCAAACCGTCCGGGTAAAACGCCTTTCGCTCCTGTCGCATAAAGCACCAGATTCTTGATCCTATCCGGGGCTTTTCGCGCCATCTCTTGCACGATCATCCCGCCCATTGAGTGACCAAGCAGATCAAAAGCCCGCACACCCCTGCCGTCCAATTCCGCAATTATCCAATCCGCCATTCCGCCGATGGTGTTGATCGGGGCGAGATGATTGTTTGCTCCAAATCCTGGAAGGTCGATTGCAATGACTTCGCGTATGTCTGACAGGCCTTCTGTCTCTTCGGCCCACTGGGCACTGCCGCCCATGAAACCGTGCACCATCACCAGTGGTGTCACTTGCGTTTACCCTGCACAATCCGGTCAAGGATCATAGCGCAAAACAGGATCGCAAATCCTGCAAGAATACCTTGGCCGACGTTGGCGTATTGCAAGGCCTCCAGCACGTCTTCGCCAAGACCTTTGGCCCCGATCAACGACGCAACAACGACCATCGCCAAGGACAGCATGATCGTCTGGTTGATCCCCGCGCGGATTGATGGACTGGCCAGCGGCAGATCAACCCGTGTGAGCAGATACCATTTATTTGCACCGAATGAGATTGCCGCCTCTCGCACGCTTTCGGGAACACCCCGCAACCCCAGAACTGTTAGGCGAACCACAGGTGTGCCGCCAAAGATCATTGTTGTCACCACAGCGGCAGGTTTACCCGTACCGAAAAAGGCAATGACGGGGATCATGAAAACAAATGCAGGCATTGTCTGCATAAAGTCCATGATGGGCTGGATGGCTGCATAAAACCGCGGGCGGCGCGCCGCGAACATGCCCAGTGGAATGCCGATCAAGATGGACAGACATGCCGCCGTGCCAAGCAGGGCAAGAGTGGTCATCGCCTTTTCCCAAAAACCCAACAGGCCCATGTAGGATAAGAAAGCACCTGACCAAACCGCCATGCGAACACCCGCCGTCAGCCACGTCAGTAAGACAATCAGCGCCGCGATCACGATCCATGGCGTACTGACAAAGACAATTTCCAACGCATCCAGCAAAAGCCGGATCACAAAGGTGATCGCGTCAAACAGTGCATCCCCGTTCAACACAGCCCAATTGAAGAACCCCTCAACCCTATCGATACTCGTGAGTCGGATATCCGGGTTGGTGGGAAAGTTGCTGAGAAGATCAAATCGTCCAGGAAAACTGTAATGGAACATCGCCGCCATGACGATCAAAGCCATGAAAATTGCGCTGAGAACAATATGCGATATAGGCATCGCAGAGCGGATCGTGCGATCAGACACCCAATCAGAGAACCGCGCCTCAAGTGCCCAATTGGCAACGGTGGCTTGGGCGGCTTTCGCCACGATCAGGATAACTAAACCGATTAATGCAATCTGCGGCCCTTGTGCTGCCATGGCGACCGCCTCGTCGCGCATACCATCAATGTTGCTTTCCAAGCCGTCGACGGCACGGCGGAACGCATCGACCCTGTCTGAACCAGATTCGATCGCTGCAGCGAGCTGCTGGCGGCGGAGTTCCAATGTACCTTCAATAGAGGCAATTCGCGCCATCGCATCAGCGCCAAGGTCACCGAAAAGCCCGCGTGCGATTTGCACCAGCGCCAACACCTCTAAGATCAAAAATGGCAGCGCCCACGACCAAAGCCCCCGCGCACCGAACCACACAGGGCCGAATATTCCGGCCATCAGATTGAACGTGGGCGTAAAGCGGGATGAAGCGCCGATCTTGTTAAAGTTCGTGATGTAATAATCAGGATTGGTCCGCACAAAGGTGCGAATGTTTTCGCGCCGTTCTTCGGCATAGGCGATTGCGGCTTCGCTATTGGGATCGTCGAGCGGATTTACAGTCGTGTCCATCATGATACCTCTGTCCCTTCGATCACGGTTCGCAGCAAATCAGCGCGCGTGACAATACCAATATCGGTGCCACCATCTTGCACGAGAATTGGATTTTCATCGTCAATGGCAAGGTTGATGAGATTGCTAAGTGTTTCGTGTCCATCGACACAGCGTGCATTGCTGGAAACGGGGCCATTTTTGGCAATAAAGTTATCAAGAGGCTGCATTACGGCGTGGGCATGCACCACCTTAAGTCGCGAGATACCAGCGACGAAGTCGGCCACGTAATCATCTGCGGGGTTCATGACGATGTCTTCAGCGGTGCCAATCTGCACGACCTTACCGTCGCGCATGATCGCAATGCGGTCGCCAATACGTACGGCCTCATCAAGGTCATGGGTAATAAAAATCGTAGTCTTCTTCAGGATCTTGGACAGACGGATGAATTCATCCTGCAACTGCCTGCGGATCAACGGATCAAGTGCTGAAAATGGCTCGTCCATCAGCAACACATCGGGGTTTGCCGCAAGCGCGCGTGCCAAACCGACGCGCTGCTGCATTCCACCTGAAAGTTCATGGGCAAACTTTGCACCCCATGCGCCCAGTTCAACAATATCAAGGATCGCCGCTGCTTGCCGCAAGCGTTCATTCTTGGCGACTTGACGGATTTCCAGCGGCATCGCTACGTTATCCAACACAGATCTGTGGGGCATGAGTGCGAAGTTTTGGAACACCATGCCGATCTTGCGATTGCGAAAGGTCTGCAGCTCTTTCGGGCCCAAGGCCATCACATTGGTGCCTTCGATCTCGATTTTGCCAGCAGTCGGTTCAAGCAGCCGGTTAAAGTGGCGCACCAAGGTCGATTTGCCGCTACCGGACAGACCCATAATGCAAAAGATTTCGCCGCGATTGACCGAAAGCGAAACATCGGCGACCCCGACAACAGAATTGAATTCAGCCAGAACGTCGGATTTGGAAAGACCCCTGTCACGTATAGCTTGTAATGCGGCTTCTGGTTTGGCGCCAAATATCTTCCATACGTTGGAGATTTCAATAACGCAGTCATTGGTTTGCATGGTCGCCCTACCCGCTATTTGCAGTGTCGGCGCGGTCAACCGCGCCGACACTGTTCATTTCAATCCTTGGTTTAAAGGCCCAGCATCGCGTCAACGCGATCGGAATTCGCGGCAACCCATTCGGCTGCAACCTCTGCCGGCTCACGGCCATTCGCGCTGATTTCAAAAGCAAGGTTGCTAACGTCATCGGCAGTCAGCTCAAAATTTGCAAAGAATTCTGCGATGGCAGGGGAACGCTCTGGCAGGGAATTGGACCATGCGATCTGCACCTGCTTGAGGTCATCTTTGGTTGCAACCATCGAATTCTCATACCAGTCCGCATCATCAGATGGCTGCACCATGATGTATTTTTCAGGATCAAATGCAGGCTCTGTCAGCATCACAACATCAAACATGTACCAAACCGCATGTGGCTCATAGCAGTAAAAGGCATAGCCCTCCCCTTTGGCGATACTGTCTTTGATCCGTGCGGTTTTCACGGCCTCTTCGGCGCGAATAGGCTCGATGAAATCGAGTAGGCCATAGTCGCGGACCTTTACCTCGTTGACGTTTGCAGAGGCCCAGCCCGGTGCGCCGATCCACATTTCACCCAAGCCATTGCCGTCGCTGTCCATCAATGCGGCAACGTCCGGGCGGCCGAGATCCGCAATATCGGTAATGTCGTTGGCTGCTGCAAAGTCCTTGGACACGCAAAAACCTTGGTTGCCCTGATAAGGGTTCGAAGACAGCGTGACGGTGCCAGCTTCATCAACATATTGGCTGGTAAAGCTTTCCTGATTTGGCAGCCAGACGTCGGGGTGGACGTCAATGTCGCCTTCGCCTTGATCCATTGCTTGGAAAATCGTGGCGTTGTTGCCAGGGACGTAGTCGACGGTGCCACCAATCCGCGTGGTGACAACTTCGCCCAGCACATAGGCAATTGCCTGTGCGCCGGTCCATGTCGGCACGCCGATTTTCACGTCTTCGGCAAAGGCAGGAACACTTATTACGCTGGCAAGCGCTGCGGTCATCAGTTTCATTTTCAAAGTCATTTATAGTCTCCTTGTTGGTTCATTTTTATAGGTTTTTATGCTGAGTAGCCGGGCAACCCGAAGGTTTCGGGATAGCCAAAGAGTGCGGCGCTGCCTCCTGTATGAAGGAAAACAACATTGTTCATGCCGTCGAAGTGACCTTTGCGGGTCAGGTCGATCAACCCATCGAGGCCCTTGCCAGAATAAACTGGATCAAACAAAAGCCCTTCGGTCTGCGCAAGCAGCTTGAGAGCAGCGATCATCCCATCTGTTGGCAAGCCATAGCCGGGGCCGACGTAGTCGCAATTGGCCCGCACAGCACTGCGCGCAATCTCATTGGGTGCGCCCAGATGGGTCGCCGTGCGCTGTGCAAGATCATGCACCATGCCCTCTTGCTTTTCTTGCGGGGCACGCACGCCAATGCCGAGAAGGTGAATGTCGCTCTCAATGGTGGCCAGCCCAGTCACCAGACCTGCCTGCGTTCCTGAGCTGCCGGTAGCATGGACAAGTGCATCAATCTCGAGCCCGTTGCTGATGGATTGCTCTACCAATTCACGCGCGCAATTGACGTATCCCAGCGCGCCGATGGTATTCGACCCTCCGCCAGGAATGATGTATGGGGTCTTGCCCTCTTGCTGTAATTTGTCTGCGAGGATCTCCATCTCGGCATTCATGTCCGTGCCGCCACTGCGTTTGGACACGCTGGCGCCATGCAGACGGTCCAACAGGACGTTGCCGTTCATAATGTAACTGCCGTCATTCGATCCGGTGCGATCTTCCAGCAGGATATGGCATGCCATCCCCAGCTTGGCTGCCGCTGCCGCCGTTTGCCGAGCGTGGTTTGACTGGGTTGCACCTTGGGTGATGATCGTATCCGCGCCCTTTTGCTGGGCGTCGGCCATCAAGTATTCCAGCTTTCTGGTCTTGTTCCCGCCAGAGGATAGCCCAGTGCAATCATCGCGCTTCACCCATAGGCGCGGGCCCCCCAGTTCTTCGCTCAGGCGGTCCATGGGTTCCAGCGGCGTTGGGAAATGGCCCAATGAAACGCGCGGGAATTTTGCCAGGCGGACAGCGAGGTCCTTGCAACGGCTCGCCATCAAGTCCGTAGGCTCTGTCAGGTGTTGCGCCGTTGCGTCTTCAGTTGCAGTCATAATATGCCCCATGTCATGTTCAGGCAAAGCATTATCTGGGGTCACGCAGAAAAACAGTGCTTTTTTCTATGCCTGCTCATATATTTTATATGAGTAGAGAGGATGAGTGATGCAGTTTCAATGGCTAGACGATGTTCTTGTGTTGCTTGAGGAAGGCAACATGTCGCGAGCTGCGGTGCGACGAAATATAACTCAGCCTGCTTTCTCCAGGCGGATTCAGGGCTTTGAGGAATGGCTTGGGGTTACTGTTCTGGATCGGAAAAAGAACAGTATTGAGATAAGCGATGCACTCATCTCTAATGAGGACGAAATTCGCGCGCTCATGACCCGACTGCGTGAACTGCGCACAAAAATTGCACATTATGAAAAATCGCAGATGACCGTCACGCTGGCAGCACAGCATGCGCCAATTTGTGCGACGTTTCCTGACATGGCCTTGCGCGCCAAGAGAGAGTTTCCGGGCTTGCAATTTCGCCTGCGCGCGGGAAACCTGAATGACTGCGTGTCCATGTTCTTGCGCGGCGATACAAGCATGCTGCTGTGCTATGAGGCAGAGAACGTAGGCACCCTTCAATTCGGCCCGGACATCAGGCGCGGCGTATGGGGAAACGATTATTTGGTCCCCGTCGTCGGCGGGGCATTGCGCTATGTTGTAACGGATTTCGGTGATGTTCCGACGAAGACGCCCGCAATCGTCTATCCTGAGGACAGCTATTTTGGCGAAGTGCTGCGCAAGAACGACAGACCCTTCGGCATTCCAAGTTCCAGCGCGAACACGTTCAGCGTCTCAGCCTTCTCAAGTGGGACGCGCGAACTTGTTCTTAAGGGCCTGGGGATCGGCTGGCTTCCTTTCAGTATGGCGCACCGAGAAATCGAAAGTGGAGAGTTGATTTCACTTGCAAACCATTACGGTCAAGAAGCGCTTCAGGTCGCGATTTACGCAGACAAGACAGTGGAAATTGCCAGTACACTGATGGAAATTTGGGCAAAGGATGTTTGATGCCATGTTTCGGTTTATGTTTAGCCGAGCAATGACAGCTCTCTCGTTCAAAAGAGTGAACTTTGCATCCTCAGCGGACGCCTACCTGCCGGCGCGCGGCCATTGGTGACACGGTAGCGAATGTTACAGTCGTACACCGAGCCAACACTCAACAAAACCGCCCGTCTCTGCTGGTCCTATGGCTCGCCCAACAACTGCTCGGCATCAAGACGGCCAAATGATCCCAGCAACTGACTGAGGAATGTCACATCATTGATGCCGTCTTCGGTCACACGGCGATCCAGCACGACGACGCGGCCATCTTCTAGCGTGTAGCGCGAGATGTTTCTGACCCGGTCATTACTGTCAAAATCAATCGCAAGAACTTGGCGGTCGACCTCTCGTGGGGCGAATGGGCCGAAATACTGAAACTGGCTGGAGGCATAGTAGATCGTGTTGCTTTCCAAAGCCCGCTCCGAGATTGGCGGACCGAAGAGCGTGATCACCTCGCCTTTGGTGGTTTGACCGACATCCAGCGTTGCCAGTTCTTCGGCAGGAGGGATAAAACCGTGGTAGCGATCCAGCTGGCTGCAGCCGGCAGCAATAGCGAGTGCGGCGACCAAACCTGCGACTTTGACGGTTTTGCGAAATTTGCCTGTGATCGCACTCATACCCGTGACCCTCTTGCCTTGGCCTGTCTGGCCTTTTATTCCCACTACATCACACCCCGCCCCGGTTCAAGAATGGATGCAGCTTTGGCCCACCTCCCGCAATCACAGATGCGTTTGGCAGATCTTGCCACACGCAAACCAACGACCTTTTTGCTGACACCGACCGCAGACGAACGTCGCGCTATTGCAGACGCATTGGGCATCACAGGCATCAAGAAACTGCGATTTGAAGGCGAACTTGCACCGCAAGATCGCAAAGACTGGGCGCTGAAGGCAGAATTGGGCGCAACCGTCGTCCAAGACTGCGTCGTCACGCTTGATCCTGTGACGACCCGCATCGACGAGCCGGTGACGCGCCAATACGTCGCCGACATCCCCCAGATCGAAGCATCAGAGGTCGAAATGCTTGTCGACGAAACGGTTGAAGACCTGCCAGAAACGCTCGACATAGCGCAGGTCATGATCGAGGCGTTGTCTCTGGCGCTCCCTACATATCCACGTGTTGCGGGGGCCGACCTGTCAGAGGCGGTTTTCACCCAACCCGGTGCGACCCCAATGAGTGACGATGACGCCAAGCCCTTTGCGGGCCTTGGTGCATTGCGCGAAAGTCTTGAAAAGAAAGATAAATAGCACGCAAAGCGGCAACAGCGAAAAAGGGTTGCACACAAGGGGAATCGCAGTATGTTCGCGGCCTCTTTTACATCGTGTCTCGACAGGGCTGCTACAATGGCGTAGGACCCCGCCAGACACGAAAGAAATCAGGGCCGCGGCCCTTTATATCATAGGGTTGAGACATGGCTGTCCAGCAGAACAAAGTATCCAAATCACGCCGCAACAATCGTCGCGGACATGACTCTCTCGTTGCGGCAAACCCCAACGAATGTGACAACTGTGGCGAGTTGAAGCGCCCACACCATGTGTGCCCATCATGCGGCCACTATGCGACACGCGAAGTGATCGCAGACACATCAGAAGTCGATCTTGACGAAGACGCTGCATAAACCAGCCTGAAAGTACCCCAATGACACAAGCCCAGACGGACACCGCGCCGACAACAGGGCCTGATGCAAGCAGGGTGCTATCGGTTGACGCAATGGGCGGAGATCAGGGGCCTGCAACAGTTGTTGCGGGCCTTTCAATGTTTCTGGCGCATGAACCGCAGGCGCGCGCCATCGTGCACGGGCCGCAGGCCGAACTTGCGCCCTTGCTTGCCAAAAGCGGCATCGCTGACAAAGTCACCATCCATGACGCCAGCGAAGTCGTGAAAATGACTGACAAGCCCAGCCACGTGCTGCGCAACGGCAAGAAGACGTCGATGTGGTCAGCGATTGAGGCTGTCCGCGCGCATCAGGCCGCTGTTGTCATTAGTTGCGGCAACACCGGTGGCTTGATGGCGATGTCGATGTTGCGCCTGCGCAAAGCCGAGGGTGTGAACCGCCCCGCAATCGCCTGCCTTTGGCCTTCGCGCAACCCGTCCGGCTTTAACGTGATGCTGGATGCAGGGGCCGATATCCGCGCTGATCAAGATGACCTTCTTACCTATGCTTTGATGGGCGCGTCTTATGCACGCAACGGCCTTGATATTGCACGCCCGCGTGTTGGGTTGCTAAATGTCGGCACCGAAGAACACAAAGGCCGTGCAGAGCTGAAAGTGGCACATGAATTGATCGCCAACGCCGCAATCATTGGTGATTTTGAATATGTCGGTTTCATCGAAGGCGGTGACCTACCCTCTGACAAAGTTGATGTGATCGTGACCGACGGCTTTACCGGCAACGTCGCGCTTAAAACAGGCGAAGGCACAGCGAACCTGATCAGTGAGCTTTTGCGCGGTGCATTGACCAAGACGCCATGGTCCGCGCTCGGTGCACTACTGGCGCGTGGATCGTTAAGCAGTCTGCGCAAACGGATTGATCCGCGGCGTGTGAACGGTGGCGTTTTCTTGGGCCTGAACCAAACGGTCATCAAAAGCCACGGATCAGCCGATGCAACAGGTGTCGCAGCCGCACTCCACCTTGCTTACCGGCTCGCGCAAAGTGGTTTCTCAGATAAACTTGCGGCAAGGGTTGCGTCCGCGGCATCCCTTGCTCAAGATGCTGGAACAGAAAGTGAGACCGCGGGTCTCAATACCAAAACAGGCAAATAGGCATGATGCGTCGCGCAGTCGTCAAAGGGGTCGGTCATTACCTGCCCGAACGTGTGGTCCCCAACGCTGAATTCGAAAAATCGCTCGATACATCGGATGAATGGATCAAAGCGCGATCCGGTATTGAACGCAGGCATTTCGCAGCCGAAGGGCAGACAACATCTGATCTTGCGACACATGCAGCGAAGGCCGCACTTGCGATGGCTGGCATGGATGGCAGTGACATCGACGCGATCGTTCTCGCGACCTCAACCGCTGATATGACATTCCCCTCTGCCGCCACAATGGTGCAGCATAATATCGGCAACACCAGCGGCTATGCCTTTGATGTACAAGCAGTTTGTGCGGGTTTCGTTTACGCGCTATCAAATGCGAATGCACTGATTGTTTCGGGTCAGGCGGAGCGTGTCTTGGTCATTGGTGCCGAAACCTTCAGCCGGATCATGGACTGGACCGACCGTTCAACTTGCGTGTTGTTCGGGGATGGTGCCGGCGCTTTGATCCTGGAAGCTGAAGACGCGCGCGGCGACAACAGCGACCGCGGCATACTCTCTACCGATCTCAATTCGGACGGTCGCTATAAAGATCTGCTTTATGTTGATGGCGGCGTATCGACCCAGAACACCGGCATGTTGCGTATGGAAGGTAAAGAAATCTTCCGCCACGCCGTTGAAAAACTGGCGCAAACTGCTGACAAAGCCTTGGCCAAAATCGGACTTGGTGCAGACGATGTTAACTGGGTTGTGCCCCATCAGGCCAACATCCGTATTATCCAATCAACGGCGAAAAAGCTCGGCGTTGGCATGGACCGGGTCGTTGTGACTGTCCAAGATCACGGAAATACCTCTGCGGCATCGATTCCCCTTGCGCTGTCTGTTGGCGTCGCAAATGGCCAAATCAAGCAAGGCGATTTGGTCGTAACCGAGGCAATCGGCGGGGGATTGGCCTGGGGTGCGGTTGTCATCCGCTGGTAATGGCCGGAAACGCGCTGTTGACGGCTTTTGCCAAGCCGTTGTTATTGACTCTGAATTTGCCGCGCGACTATGCTCTTTGAGAAATTGTGAAGGGTATTGTGATGACCGATAAGACTTTGACACGGATGGACTTGGCGGACGCGGTACACAATCAAGTTGGCCTTTCGCGGAATGATAGCTCCGATCTTGTTGAAAGTGTGCTGACGCATGTGTCCGATTCACTTGTGCGTGGCGACTCGGTCAAAATCTCGTCCTTCGGGACTTTTTCGGTCCGTGAAAAAGCAGCCCGGATCGGCCGCAACCCAAAGACAGGCGAAGAGGTTCCAATTCATCCCCGTCGCGTTCTGACATTCCGCCCATCACATTTGATGAAAGACCGCGTCGCAGCCGGAAATAAATCGTAAGTTATGGCCAAAGCCAAAGACGCTTTTCGCACAATCAGTGAAGTCGCCGCATGGCTGGACACCCCCACTCATGTCTTGCGTTTTTGGGAGAGCAAGTTCTCGCAGATCAAACCTGTGAAAGGTGCAGGTGGGCGCAGATACTATCGTCCCAACGACATGGAACTTCTCGGCGGCATCAAGAAGCTGTTGCACGAAGACGGACTCACGATCAAAGGCACACAAAAACTTTTGCGCGAAAAGGGCGTGAAATATGTGGCAGGCATTGGTCAATCAATGACCGATCCGGCACCGGAGCAGCCACCGACTGTGCCTCCCCCGATTGCGCAGATCACGACACCGCAACGTCCGCCAAAGCCCGCACTGACGCCGTTGCAGGAAACACTGCAATTTGGTGAACCCTTGCGCCCTGCCCCACCTGATTTCCAAATCGATCTGCCAAAGCCACCAAAGGGTTTGCCGAAAGTCGCACCTCGCCTTATTGGGCGCGCGCCACAAGATGCCACCGCCCTACAGGCCCATGCGGCCCAGATCGCCCCGCTTCTTGCGCGCCTGGAAGACCTTAGCGCGCGGATGCGTGGCTAGAACATGCTTTTCAGGCTTGCTCCTTGCGTCTTTTGGGGTATGAACGCGCACAGTCGGGCTATGGCGCAGTCTGGTAGCGCGTCCGTCTGGGGGACGGAAGGTCGCAGGTTCGAGTCCTGCTAGCCCGACCAATCATAATCGCCCGCCTGTGTAGTCGCACGGCGGGCGTTTTGGTAACCAAATGGGGAACACCATGACCACCGCTGGCGTTTTAGCTGACCACCAAATCCGCGACATGATCGCAAATGGCGGTATCTCGTCTGAGGCCCCGATTGAGGCCGGACAAATCCAGCCCGCGTCGCTTGATCTGCGGTTAGGGCAAACGGCCTACCGCGTGCGTGCATCGTTTCTTGCGGGTCGGAATAGAACGGTCAAAGAACGCCTCGCGGATTTCCAGATGCACGAGATTGAGCTTGATGGTGGTGCGGTCTTGGAGAAAGGCTGCGTTTATGTCGTGCCTTTGATGGAACGGTTAAACCTGCCGCAAGGGATGATAGCGGCAGCAAGCGCAAAGTCCTCAATCGGCCGCCTTGATCTGCTGACCCGCATCATCACCGATCAAGGCGTCGAGTTTGACCGCGTGCCAGAAGGCTACAATGGCCCGCTCTATGTCGAGATTTGCCCACGGTCGTTTTCCGTCGTCGCACAGCCCGGTCAAATGCTGAACCAGATCATATTCCGCCAAGGGAAAACCTTGATGTCAGACAATGATTTGAAAGCACTGCATGCGCAGACCCCGATTGTGTCAGGTGATCCTGTTATCTCGGACGGCCTAGGGTTTTCGGTTGATCTGAAACCTAGCGAGGGCAGCCTTGTAGGCTACCGCGCGAAACCGCACACAGGCGTCGTTGATCTCGCAAAACTGAACCACTACGACCCGTCTGAGTTTTGGGAAGAGGTCCATAGCAAAGACGGCTGGATCATCCTTGATCCGGGCGCGTTCTATATTCTGGTCAGCCGCGAGGCGATTATCATCCCACCCATGCAAGCCGCCGAAATGGCACCCTATCTGGCGATGGTAGGTGAATTTCGCGTCCATTATGCAGGTTTCTTTGACCCCGGCTTTGGCTACGCAGAAGCTGGCGGTTCAGGATCGCGCGGCGTGCTTGAGGTACGCTGCCACGAAGCGCCGTTCGTTTTGGAACACGGGCAAGTCGTGGGGCGTTTAGTCTACGAACATATGGCCGCCCTGCCCGATGCCCTCTATGGCCGCGAGATTAAGTCAAACTACCAAGGGCAAGGTTTGAAGCTGTCAAAGCATTTTCGGGCCTAGGTTGGTGAGTTACAATTCTACGATTTAGCATAGCTGATCGAAGGGCAGGTTTGAGCCCATAGTGACAGATGCAAGAGTGCTTACGAATGTCTGCTTCCATCCAGCGGATCAGATTACTAGACTGCAACTATGAGCAATATGGAATTGTCACTAGGTGGCGACTGGACACAGGTCGAGCCCAAATGTATGTACCGGCTGCTGTTCGCAAGTGTTCAATTGCACGTCTTCAGGAAGTCGCTGATATGTATCCG
>CANKZJ010000007.1 GCA_947488605.1 uncultured Paracoccaceae bacterium
TGTTTGCAGTGATCGCGATCTCGCTGTTGCTGTCATGGTTTGTCGCCGTGACGGTGACGCCGCTGTTGGGTCACTATCTGTTCAAATCGGGCGGTCTGGTTGGTGACGATACTGGCTATAACGGCCCGGTCTTTCGGGTCTACGGTGGCGTCGTCCGCTGGGCGCTCAAGCTGCGGTGGTTGGTCATTGCGGGGCTGATCGGCACGACTGTCGCTTGCGTGATGGCCTTCGCGCAGGTCAAACAACAGTTCTTCCCGCCTGCAACGACACCGTTGTTCTATCTTGAGTATAAAGCAGCCCAAGGGACTGCGATTGACGAAGTTTCAGCCGACTTGGCCGTTGTGGAAGAATGGCTGCTTGCCCGTGATGACGTTGAAGCCGTGACAGCCACAATCGGGCAAGGGCTGACCCGCTTTATCCTGACGTATAATCCAGCACGCAGTGACAGCTCTTACGGGCAACTGGTGATCCGAGCGACAGATGCGGATGCGATCCCAGCCTTGCGCGCAGAGCTTGACCAGTTTGGGGTCGCGGCGCTGCCTTGGGCCGAACTTCAAACGAAAAGGATCATTTACGGCCCGCCTGTCAGTTCCGACATCGAGGCGCGTTTTTCCGGCCCTGATCCGGACGTACTGCGCGCGCTGGCCACTCAGGCTGAGGATCTTCTGCGCACGGCGACACCACTTTTACATAGCGAACACAGCGACTGGCGCGAACGCGAGATTATCACGCGCCCTATCTATGCCGAAGACCGTGCCCAAGCCGCCGGTATTGCGCGTAGTGACGTGGCGAATGCCATCGCACTTGCCACCAACGGCATCCCCGCAGGCACCTACCGCGAGCGGGACCGCCTGATTGACATCGTCGTACGGACGCCGCGCGAAGAAACGGCACGTGACGGGCAACTCTTGGACCAAATAGTGTACTCCAACGCAATCGGAGGCTATCTGCCCTTGAGCCAAGTTATCGACGGGTTCGCCGTTGTGGCCGAGAATCCGGTGATCGAACGGCGCAACCGTGTCCCAACAATTACGGTACAGGCAAACGTCATCGACGGACTTACACCGCCAACGGTCTTTGCCGAAATCCGGCCCCTTATCGAAGCAATTGACCTGCCTATAGGCTACCGCATGGAATGGGGTGGCGAGTTTGAAAGTGCGGGCGAGGCACAAGCGTCGCTGGGCCGTCAAATGCCGCTGGCGTTCGGCACCATGCTGCTGATCACCGTGCTGCTCTTTGGCAAGCTGCGCCAAACGGCAGTGATCTGGACGATTGTGCCTATGGCGATCAATGGCGTCGCCCTTGGACTGCTCTATGCGAACCTCGCGTTCAGCTTTACCGCGATGTTGGGCCTATTGTCGCTGTCAGGTATGTTGATCAAGAACGCCATTGTTCTTGTCGAAGAAATTGACGCCCAGAAGGCTGAAGGGTTGCCGCAAGACAAAGCCATTATCACCGCCAGCGTCAGTCGCCTGCGACCTGTTGTCTTGGCTGCGGGCACCACGATCCTTGGAATGCTACCGTTGCTTGCGGATGGGTTCTTTGCGGCGATGGCGGTGACGATCATGGGCGGCTTGGGCTTTGCGTCAATTCTGACGCTGATCGGTGTACCCGTGCTTTATCATACCTATCTCGGCAAGGAACGGCGCGCGGACAAACGCGCGGCCCTTGCGATGGCATAATGGCCGGTATTCCGACACAGCGTTTTGAAAAAGTACAGGTGGGTTCGGTAGTCGAACTACGTGATTGGCTCACCATACACCATACCCAGCCCGAGAACGTCTGGCTGGTGACTTTCAAGAAAAATGTGCCTGACAAATTCGTATCCACACAGGATATCTTGGATGAGGTTATCTCATTTGGGTGGATCGACGGCATCCGGCGCAAACTGGATGACGACCGCACGATGCAAATCATCGGACCACGGCGCACGCAAGCTTGGGCCAAAAGCTATAAAGATCGCGCTGCACGGCTGATTGCGGATGGGCGGATGACCGACGCGGGGCTGCAATCAATCGCAGTGTCCAAGGCAAACGGCCTTTGGGACTACTGGGCCGACGTAGACGCTTTGATCGTACCTGATGATCTACGGGCATCACTTGATGACACGCCGATTGCAGCGCAAAACTTCGACAAGAGCGCGCCGTCTTACAGACGCAATCTGTTGCGCTGGGTGAAGCTTGCCAAGACACCACCAACACGGGCCAAGCGGATTGCGCAAATTGTTGAATTTGCGGCGCGGGGCGCGAAAATTCCCCAGATGTAGCGTCATCTGCACAAAGTCAGGTTTTCAAGAAACCTAGGTTCTTTAAAGTGAATGGCGTCTTACTTCGGTGGCTTGGCTATCGCGATGTCAGCAAGCATTCACGCGGACCCATCCTTCCAGCCTTCATCGAAATGCGATCCGTCACAAAACGGCTTGTTGTTAGATAGTCCACAACGACACAGCACATATTTGGTTTGGCTTGCACCCGCGCCATTGAACTCAGCATCTAACCGCACGTTTTTGACACGGTAGGGACCATTCTGTTCGACCATCAGATCCACATCGCCGTTCACCATGTGCTGGGGTTCTGTCTTGGTCACCTCGACCCGTAAAGCGCCTGATGGACAATTTGAAACCGCCGCCAGCAAGTCGGTCATTTTGCCGTTTTCTGGGATCACCCAAGGCTTGCGGCTTGGGTCAAATATGGCGCGCGTGGCTTTCACGCATTCACCCGCATGCGAGCACAAAACAGGCGTGTAATGCACTGTCACCTGTGTGCCATCAACCGCACCGGCATATTGGATCGGTGTGTTGCGTATCTTGGATTTGTCTGACGTACTCGAAAACCCGGCTGCGTTATGCGACCCATCGCAGAACGGTTTATTCGCGGATAGCCCGCAACGGCAAAGCGCCATCTTTGCGCCCGCTTCAATCGTTTCACCGACGCCGTCACGTAAATTGGGGACGTCAGTGACCATCAAGGGGCCATCTTCAATAGGGGTGATTTTTGGTTGGGATGTCATGGTGGTGCTCCTTAAGGCGTCTGAGGCGCCGTTGGGGTGAACGAAAGGGTGCGGCTGGTGGACGCTACCATGCTTTGCCCGCCCGTCCCAAGATCAAGGTCGAACACCGCGTCGATGCGGTTTCCAGCCAGGTCTTCCAAACGGGGATCGATATTCAAACTGTAGGGTGCGGATTGCCAAGCGATACTGGGCGTGAAAACCCACCGCCAATCAGCGCAGGTCCAACACGGTGGTACAGCCGAAAGCCAATCCGCGCGCCGTAAAAGACAAGCAGGCTTATCGCCAGAATCTGCGCCACGATTAAACCGGTCCCTACGCTGAATATACCAACTGCAGCAAGGATCATCGCTACGGTTGGGCCGTTCGCCGCGGGCCCTGTCGCGGCAAGAGCCCCCATGACCGTGACGGCGCCATAGACGACGCCGAACGCCGCCTCATCAATCGTTTTGGTATCCTCAGGACGCATGGGTGGCTGACGCGCCCCGCATCCCACCGAAGTATGCAACAAGGCTCAGGATAACGGCGGCCCCAGAAATCAACGTCATCACGGTGCCGGGCACAAAGTTCACAAAACCACCAAGATCCATATAGATGAAGTAGCCAACATCGGTCAGGCCGCCCACAATGGCGGTAAAAAACATCGCTGTGACCGACGCCCGCCAGATGTAGATTGCGCCAATCACGGTAAAGGCTCCGATCCATGCGAGGTTGAAACCGTGCTGATTGATGACTGCTCCGACGGCCTCGTGATACGTGCCTGCCAACAAAGCGGGATCGACGGCGTCTGCGATGCCCGCGACAGCGCCTGCCGTATCTTGGGATATCGTCATGAAACCGGCAAACATATGCACAAGCCCCCAGACAACCCAAAGACCTGCGGTGATTTTTAGAAGCGTAGAGAGTGTGGCGTTGGACATGATTTGTCTTTCTTTTGGGTGTCAGGAATTAGGAAGTGCGGCGTTTAACGTAAGCAGCGCCTCACGTAGGTCGCGCGCCAGCTCTGGCGTCTTTAGGCGGTCTGTGTCGACGTCGAAATGTTCAGGGAACGGACCGAAGTTGAAAGACGACGTAATGTTTGCACCAAAATGCGGAAAGCCGTTGATCACAGCCTCCAAAACGTTTTGACCACCGCGCCCGCCCTTAGATGTCGCCATCACAAGCGCCGGTTTGTCTTGGAACACCTTCATCGAAATGCGGCTGGTCCAATCAAAGATGTTCTTGAAAGCCGCCGTGTAGCTGCCGTTGTATTCTGCAAACGACATGATCAGGCCATCGGAGGCACTGATCTTATCGTAGAAATCCTGCGCGCGTTGCGGAATGCCCAGTGCCTCGCGTTCGGGGCTGTAGATCGGCATCTCATAGGTGTTGAGGTCAATGATTTCGATCTCAACAGGCGCAGCCAACTCATCTTGAAGGACCTTTGCCGCGTGTCGCGCAAGGCGCTTGTTGATAGATTGGGCACTATTGGTTGCTGCAAAGACAAGGATATTGGAACGTGAAGACATGCGGTTTCCGATCAGGAGTGAGACGAAGATGCGCGGCCCAAGACCTGCGCAATTTGATCGCGGTGGATGTTAAGAACCGCGCAGCACATCAGACCAAGCACGATGGCTGGCACCGCGGATGGACCAAGAACGAACCAATGGGTCATGACCGCGCCAACCATGGTGCCACCCAACAGCGCGGCTCCGATTGTCTGCTTGCGCGGCACCCACAAAAAAGCGGCTCCTGCGACCTCGATCAGCCCGGTCAAATAGCGCAAGCCTTGGCCAAAACCGATTTGGTCAAAGGTGGTTACCATCATTTCAGCGCCAGCGAGCTTCGCGCCACCTGCGCCAACGAATGCCAATGTAAGAAGTACCCGAAGGCCGATTGAAAGATATCCCATTGGAAAAGTCCTTGGTTGAAACTGGGTTCTGTGTTCCTAAATGCATTGTACAATTTATCATCGCAATGCGCGTTTTTCCGCACTCAATGCGCGCTAAACAGGCATACAAAAATGGATAAGTGGGCAGAGCTTCGCACGGCATATCAAGTCGCAAAACTAGGCACCGTAAGTGCCGCCGCAGACGTATTGGGATTTCACCGCGCCACGGTGAACCGGCACATTGATATGCTTGAGGCCGAGATCGGTGCGCGCATCTTCATCCGCCACGCGCGCGGCTACGCTCTGACTGACCTGGGCAAAGAGGTGCTGCGCGTAGCCCAGAAGACCGAAGAGCTGATTGATGATCTGGCTGGTCGTGTTCAAGGCGACAAAGCCCAGCTGTCAGGAGAGATTAAACTGACAATCTTGGCGCCTTTTGCGGGTTTGCTGATGGGGCCAATCACAGCATTCCGGCAGCAAAACCCAAACTGTGTCGTTGAGATCAACGCAGGCGAAGACCTTGCACGCCTTGAATACGGAGAGGCGCATATCGCCCTGCGCGCCGGTCCAAAACCCGATCATCCTGATTATGTTGTCAGCCATTTCGGACGTATTTGGTTCAATCTATACGCCCATGAAAGCTATATCCAACGGCACAGTAGGCCTGCGGGACCAGACGATTTGGAAGGGCATAAGTTTGTTGTCCCGCCCGTCATCGGTAGTCGGATGCCATTTGGACATTGGGTCGCGGCCAATGTGCGCCCGGACATGATTGCACTGTCATCACGCGATATAGCCGTGAATGCTGAAGCCATCATGGCGGGTGTCGGACTGGGCTTTCTTGGCGATCATGAAGCGCGAAATCGCGGCAACCTCCATGCAATCTTCCCACCGAACAAGGATTGGACGGCGGCCGTCTGGCTTGTGACCCATGTCGATTTGCACCGCACCGAAAAAGTGCAAGCAATGTTGGCATGCCTTAAGGCAGGGCGTCCAGAGACGCCAAAAGGCGCGCTTTGGACCGAGGATGGATAGTACCAAACGGGCTTCTGATCATCATAGTCGTGTGTGTTCTCTTTTGGTGATGCGCTGATCAATGCCAATTGGCAGGTGTCAATATTGCGCTCATCCTTTGTGGTACCAGTCTTCTGGTTGCTCAATCGAATGATCGATTTTCACACCTCATGGCAGCACAGACACCTTTACGCTCGCGGCAATATTGACACTGCTCATATGGGCTGAAACCAGTCATCCAGCACAACCTGGTATGCCGAATTCTACTTTGCGCCAAACAGCCGGTAATACATCCAGTCTGGCATGAACTGGGACAGGCGAAATACCCAAGAGAACATCAGCGGAAAGCTTTTCTTGAAGGTATCGGTGTTCATATGTTCGAACACTTCTTTTGCGGCGTCTTCAGGTGACATGATGAACGGCATATTGAAATCGTTCTTTTCGGTCAGGCGTGTCTTGATGAAACCGGGGTTGATCAGCTGTACATCAACGGGTGACGTGCGCAGATCGGCTTGCATGGATTCAGCCAAAGACATCATGCCGGCTTTGGATGAACAGTAGCCGATCGCGCCGGGCAAGCCACGGAAGCCTGAAAGCGAACCGACAAGCACGATGTGTCCTGCGTCTTTTGCGATCATGTCTTTAATGACTGATCCCACGACACGGGAAGCACCAAGGAAATTCACCTCGCCCATCATATCGGCTTTTTCGTTGTCCCATTCTTGTGCTTTCATGGGCCAATAGACGCCTGCCAGATAGACGACGCCGTCTAGCTCACCTGCTTCTTTTGCGGCGGCCTCGACCGCAGCGCGGTCTGCCACATCGACAGCAACGTAGGATGCTTTGCCGGGGAGTTCTTCGACCAGCTCTTTCAGCCGGTCCTCTGATCTGGCAGAGACGATGACTTCTGCTCCTGCGCGGCTGAGGCAGAAGGCCACTTCGCGCCCCAACCCCTCGCTTGCGCCAACAAGCCAGTAGCGTTTTCCTTGCCAGTTTTTCACCGCTATTCTCCTGCGTAGGCCTTGTCTTTGGGGCGCATGGTTGCGACCAGTTCGGCCACTTTGATCCCAAATTTGCGGAATTGACTGCGGTTCATGATGTTGCCATTGGACATCAGGTACATCCAATCGGTTACATCAAGCGCGTGACCACCCGCTTCTTCGGTCAGTTTGATGCGGTAGTTGAGCAGCACTGCGGACCCAGACTGCTGGCCCGTTCCGGCCCCTATCACATCAGGTGCCTCTGCTTTGATCCGTCCGTCATTGCCCAAAGTCAAAGTCCACTCGCGATGTTGCACCTGACCGCTGTCGTAATGGAACACTTCTTTCATGGTGCCGACATTGCCGTTCCATGATGCTTCGAAATCAGCGACGAAACGCGAAGACACTTTGCCGGTCGGTCCGTAAATCACGCCTTCACACTCGATCGGTCCATTGAACCGCTCGCGGATGTCAAAGATCGGACCGGCGGCGTAATCATCGGACTTTTGCGCCCAGAAGGACACGTAGCGTTCTTTCAAGAACACAGCGACGGCCATTAAAACGGCGCCGATCAAAATGTAAGCGACAAACGACATCGTTTAGTCCTCTAGTTTCGTGGCAATCAGCAAGCCGATAGCCAAAAGTTTCAAAAGCGACGGCACAAGCGCGTAGAGCACCGTCAGCATCGTAATGGCTTCGGCGGGCAAATCGGTTGCCCCTGCCGTAAAACCAGATCGTTCAAGTAACGGCAGTAAAACCACCGCGGCGAAGGCAAGCGTAAACTTGTTCACCAAATTCCAAAGGCCGAATCCCTGTCCGCCATTGGGCGAGATGGCGGCCATACGTTTCGCAAACATCGCCGGCAGCAAAGTAAGGTCTGCCCCGATGGTCGCTCCACTTAATACGCAGATGAAAGCAAAAGGGATCACATCGCCGGGCGATAAAGTGAGGGTATATGCAAATGAAGCGACCGCGAGGATCATGGCGCACAGCAAAACAGGCTTTGCCCCAAAGCGCCGTGCGAGTGCCGACCAGATAGGTGAGGAGATCGCTGCAGCCAAGAAAAACAGGACCAACAGCCCACCTTCCCAGCCAGGGGCGCCCAGTTTGCTTTCGACGTAGAACAGGAAAAGTGTGGATGACACCGCCAATGGGGTTGCGTTCACTAACGCTAGAATGAGCAGCTTGCGCGCCGTGCTATCGCGGATGATCTCGCCGATCTGCGATGGTTCCTGGCTTACCCGGGCTTTCCATTCGGGCAACATGAAGAAGGCCGCGAAAAGTGTCAGTGCTGCAAATCCATAGGCGAAAGCGGCAAAAGGACTGGCGACGACGCCGATGAGTACGGTCGGGATAACTGCAGCGATACAAACGCCAAGCAGCGCCCCGCTTTCGCGCCATGCGGCCAGTCGCACATGACCTTGCGGGTCTTCGCCTGCTTTGCTGACGCCTTGAGCGTAAAAGTTGATCGATAGAAAGCTGAACGCGGTGAACAGGCCGGTGACCGTTATCCCGAACCACCAAAGCGGGTCGATTGGTGGGGCGACCGCGAACAGTCCGATCATCGAAAGCGCCATAACGACGGCAGTTAGTGTGATGACCAGTTTCTTTGATGTGGTCAGCCGTTCACTGATCCATCCCAAAATGGGGTCTTGGATCATATCGAATAACCGCATCGCAAAAAGCAACGCACCTAACGCCGCAAGGCTAACACCAAAGGTGTCGGCATAGTATTTGGGTGCATAAATATAGATGGGCAGGCCAGCCCCCGCCAGAACGGCCGCAAAGACCGAATACGCGGGCAACCGCTCGGACAGGGCTTTCATCTGCTGACCTCATCTGCGGGCGGCTCGGGCTGCGAACGGAAAGTCGCGCCTTTCCACCACAGTTTGATGGCCTGCCAATGGATCAGTGCCAACACGCGTCGCGAACCAAATGGACGCCGCAACGCTGCCTTGATGATCGACGCGTTCGTGATTGGCTTGCGTGAACCGGTGAGCGTCGCAATTAGCCCGCCATTGCCGCGCGAATAGTCGATCCAGATACCAATGCTGTCGGGTTGAATATCAAACCGGAAGGTGTAGCCGCCCTCAACAGGTTGAAAAGGCGAGACATGCAGCAGCTTTTGGGCTGCAAGCGTTTCATCCTTGGTGATGATGCGACCATCCTCGTGGCGGCACAGATAGGAATGACGGTCGCCAAAGGTGTTGGTCACCTCCGCAATCACGGTCGTCAGGGCATTAGCCTTGTTATAGCAAAGCCAAAACGAGACCGGGTTAAACACGTGACCCAGCACACGCGGCTGGGCAAGCAGTTCAATGCGGGCGGCGTCTTTAACGTCGTGGGCCGCAAGAACGTCACGCACCCAAACCACGCCACGGCCTTGCTTGGGCGCACCACCGTGATCGCTGTCGTGCAATGACATCAGATTACCGCCGTTGCGCGAGAAAAGGGTAGGGGTCTGCGCCTTTGCCTCTGCATCGGTCAGCACATAGTCGATGGAATAGCGAAAGGCGTTCTTTGTTGCCCCGCGCCGCCCATGATAGGTTTCTGCCGCGATATGATGAACGGTGTCGGTCACTCGGCTGCGTGTTGTACGCGGTCAAGCGCGTTCAGGGATTTTACAACATCCAAGGCGCTCGAAAGCCCATCTTCGTGGAAACCGTTTTTCATCCAAGCGCCACAGAACCAAGTGCGGTTCGTGCCGTTCATATCCGCCGCAGCCCTTTGTGCAGCAATCGCTTCAAGGTCATAGACCGGGTGGCGCAATGACACTTCATCCCAAATCAGCTCTTCACAGATCGGGCGGTTGCTGTTCAAAGTGACCATCATTTCTTCACCTTTTAGCCAAGGCTGCAGCGAATTCATCCAATAGGTCAAGTTGATCTCTGTGTCGGTGCGCTGGGCATCCTCGGAATAGACCCAAGAAGACCAGACCTGTCGGCGCCTTGGCATGATAGACGTATCGGAGTGCAATACCACTTTGTTTGGCTGATACCTCACAGCGCCCAGAACTGACGTCTCATCCGCTGTCGCGTCCGACAGCATACGCAACGTATCATCGGAATGGGTGGCAAAGATGACTTCGTCAAAACTTTCCCACGCGGCACCATGTGATTTCACATCAGCACCCGAAGCGGTGCGGCGCACCGCATCAATGGGTGCGGCCAGCCGAATATCAATGCCGCGCTTTGTCATGTCAGCCCCGAGGCGGATGACGTATTCTTGCGAGCCACCATCAACGGTGTACCACTGATGCTGTCCGGTCGCGCCTAACAGAGCATGATTGTCGAAAAAGCGCATCATCGCATAAGCAGGGAAATCGAGGATTTTCTCTTTGGGAGTTGACCAGATCGCACCAGAAAATGGCAACAAATAATGATCGCGAAAGTAATTGCTAAGGTTGAGATTTTCGAGAAGCTGCCGGATGGTGAGCGTTTCATCCTGACTTGCCTGTAGACCCTTTGCGTTGAACCTGAGAATATCGCGGACCATGCGGAGGAACTTTGGGCTCGCGATGTTGCTACGCTGCGCAAAAAGCGCGTTCATGCTCGCCAGCCCATATTCCATGCGGCCGCCACCGAACGACGCACCAAAGCTCATGTTGCTTTTCGTGACAGGTACATCAAGATCGTCAAAAAGCTTGGTCAGATGTGGGTAGTTGGCGTAGTTGAAAACGATAAATCCGGTATCGACAGCCTGATCGCGGTTTGGGCCTGCCATGCGGGTGCGGGCGTGACCACCCAATCGACCCTCGGCTTCGAACAGAACGACCTTGTGGTCTTTGGCCAACGCGTGCGCTGCCCCCATCCCTGAAATCCCAGCGCCAATAACCGCAATTTTTCTGGGCGCGGTCGTCCCGGTCTCGAATGGCATGTCAGGGGGGCTCCAAAGTCTTTTTCGTTTCTGTTTCTTATTACGTGGCGATAACTTGCATGGATCACAAGAAAAAGCATCCGCGATGTGATCCAATCCAATCCGAGGGTCGTAATAGATGTATGTTGACGGAACCAAACACCCTCACAAATGCGGATGCGCGACCGCCTGCTGTCATTTATGATGGTTTCAAAGCGCAGTCGGTGCGCAAATTGAGGAATACGAAGGTGAACCCCGAAGCATCAGCAAAACGTATGGCTTGGGTTGTCCAGGTGAATGCCGTGCGTGACAACAAGGACCGCAAGGCCTTTGCAGAACTTTTTGGGTACTTTGCGCCCCGCGTGAAGTCGTTCTTGATGAAATCGGGGGCCAGTCCGGATCTGGCGGAAGAATGTACGCAGGAGGTCATGGCGACCCTTTGGAACAAGGCCCATATGTTCGATCCTGCCAAGGCGAGTGTGTCCACATGGATTTTCACAATCGCCCGAAACCGTAAGATCGATATTCTGCGCAAGCAGCGCAGGCCCGAACCAGAAGACCTTACCTGGGGACCAGAAGCGGAGCCTGATCAGGTCGACGCGATTGGGCTTCAGCAAGAAACAGAACAACTCGGGCAGGCTTTGGCCACATTGCCCGCCGAACAAAGACAATTGATCGAGCGCGCCTACTTTGGCGAGCTGAGCCACAGTCAAATTGCCGCAGAGACGGGATTGCCGCTGGGTACGATTAAATCGCGGATTAGGTTGGCGCTAGATAGACTACGCCACGCAATGAAATGATGATGATATGAAACAGATCAAACACCACCTGACCGAGCCACTTTTAATTGGTTATGCCGCCGGCACGCTGCCAGAGGCCTTCAACCTTGTGGTCGCGACACACATTACGATGTGTGATGACTGTCGCGCTGCTTTGGCCGCATACGATGCGATTGGCGGCGAGGTTATGCTGGACAGTGAACCGGTGAATGTAGCCGAGGATGCACTCGCTGCGACGCTCGCCATGATCGAAGCGGGCGCGCCAGTAGCAAATACAAAGCCTGCGCGCGCTGCGAACAGCTTATTTCCCGGCCCGTTGCAAGATTATGTCAGTGGCGACATTGATAGCCTGAAATGGCGCAAGGTTGGTGGTGGCGTCAGCCAGATGGTCTTGAACACGTCAAAAGATGCAAGCGTGCGTCTATTGCGGATTCCCGCCGGGACTGCCGTTCCAGACCACGGTCACCACGGAACCGAGCTTACGCTGGTGTTGCAGGGTGCATTCGTTGATGATGACGACCGTTTTGCCGCTGGTGACGTAGAAGTCGCAAACGAAGAAATGCATCACACACCGGTCGCCGAAGAAGGCATGGACTGCATTTGTCTGGCTGCGACTGATGCGCCATTGCGTTTCAATGGCTTGGTCCCGCGGATCGCACAGCGCTTTATCGGCATCTAATCAGCCCATCAAGAGACCACTCTCGATGCCTCGGCGAAAGCCGGGGCATTTTTCGTTAGATGTCGTAGCCCAGACCGCGCATCAACTCCTTGCGCATGACTTCCGTGGGTGATCCATCATCGTTCCAGTATGGACCCGGTTCCGCGATCTTATCTTCCATGCACTTGCGATGAGGGTAGTTTTCACAAGTTCCGCCTTCTGGATCGTCATATGCGAACACTAGGCCGTCACGTTCCGTGACTACCCCGTAGCAGATGTAGCAATGCCCGATGAAACCCTCTGGCAGTTTTTCCTTTTTGGGTTTCTTTGCGGGCGCTTCAAACGGCTTGGTCTCGTCAAGCCGCGCGTACAACTCATCAAGCGAGGCTTGCCATGCGTCGTTCTCCCCGGAATCCTGCCAAAGTTCGGCGAGTTCTGAATTGCTACGAATATGGCTGACCAGCCCCATAGCGGTTTGCAGGAGTGCCGGCGTGACGTCATCAGCGCTCAACGCCACGATCTCTGGCAGGTCCTGAGCCGCACGGCCAGTCGTCGCTGCCAGTATTTCACAGGCTGCTAGAGCGATGGAGGCATCATCCGCATCGAGATCAGGGGCAAACATGCTGTTATCATCAATGACTGCACGCACATCGGCGAAGGCTTTGACTTCTGCAGCAAAATCCAAGGCTGTGTCATTGCCAAATTGACCTACGTCCCATGCACCCATGATACTTCTTTCTACTTCAGCTCTTTGGCGATGCGAGCGGCACAACATTCTGTTCCGGTTCCGGCGCCAGTTCTTCGAAATCGAAGTTATCCAACCGGTCTGCCCGTTTGCCTGCACGGGTGGCTGCGGTCAGCACGCCGGACACATCATCGCCCGCCTGCCGCAAATGCACCTCTAGCTTGCCTGCTTTTTCGCCAATGATCTCAACATCGCGGTGGAGTAGGCGCAGCGCTTTGCGAATTTCACCTGTTTGCTCACGCATCCGCGCATCTTTGAGGATCGCCCGCATCGTGTTCAGCGTCGCCATACAGGTTGTCGGGGACACAATCCAAACGCGCGCATCGAAGCCTAACCGCACGACCTCGGGGAGGCGCGCGTGCAGTTCGGCATAGACGGCCTCGGATGGTAAAAACATAATCGCGCCATCAGCGGTTTCGCCTTCGATGATGTATCTTTCGCTGATATCTTTGATGTGCTTCTTTACGGCATTGCCAAGATCACGCAGGGCAATTGCCTGATCTTGTTGGCTTTCGGCTGCGGCCAATGCCTCATAGGCTTCAAACGGGAATTTTGCATCGATGACGATTGGACCGGGTGGGTTTGGCAGATGCACCAAACAGTCAGCGCGTTTCCCGTTTGAAAGGGTATATTGCAGCGCATAGCTGTCGGCTGGCAGGGCCTTCGAGACGATATCAGTAAGTTGGATTTCACCAAACATGCCGCGACGCTGTTTGTTGGACAGAATATCCTGAAGCGACAAAACATCGCCCGACAGTTTCTCGATATTGGTCTGCGCCTTATCAATCGTTGCAAGCCGTTCCTGCAATTCTGTCAGGCTTTTCGTCGTCTTCTCAGACGAGCCAGTCAGCGTATCTTTCATGCGCTCCTGCATGTCGGACATGGACCGCGCTGATTTAAGCGCGTTATCTGCAAGGCGCTCTGCCATTTGTGCCTGCACTTCGGCCAGTCGCGCTTCCATTGTTTGGACCACATGTACCTGTGCATTTGCCTGCGCATCACTGACTGTCCGAATGTTGCCTGCAAGCTGTTGCTGGCCTTGGCCAAGTGCGTTCACATCTTGGCTGAGCCTGCCAACTTGCGAGGCGACAAACTGCACGGCATCTGCTGATTTGCCTGCACGGCGCACGGACATTGTCAGCAAAATCAGGACGATAATCGTCACGACACCAGCAACGATCACGCCCATAACAAGGGGATCGCTTAGGTCGAAAGTCGTTTCACCAATCTGGATCATGTGCGTCCGAACAACCGTTCTATATCTGACAGTTTCAGCTCAACATACGTTGGCCGACCGTGATTACATTGACCTGAAAGCGGCGTCGCCTCCATCTCGCGCAGAAGGGCATTCATCTCGGCGGCCTGCATGCGGCGACCGGACCGGATTGAACCATGACAGGCCACGCGGCTGAGGATCGCTTCGATCCGCGCTTGCACAGAGGCGCTATCGCCTTGGTCTGTCAGTTCATCAAGAATGTCGCGGATCATGTTGGCGGCATTGACCTCGCCCAGAATTGCGGGGGTTTCACGCACCGCGATGGCCCCGCCGCCAAAAGGTTCAATCGTTAGGCCCAGCCGACCTAGGTCATCCGCGATGTCCAATAGTTGTGCGGCTTCATTGTCGGAAAGCTCTACAATTTCGGGGATCAGCAATGCCTGCGCCGCGACCCCGTTTTCGGCCATCTGCGCTTTAAGCTTTTCATAAACCAGTCGCTCGTGTGCGGCGTGTTGATCGACGATGACGATACCGTTTTGCGTTTGCGCGATAATGTAGTTTTCGTGCACTTGTGCCCGTGCCGCACCCAAAGGCAGGCCATCGGGTTCTTCAGCAGTCACCGGCTCAAACCGTGCAGACGGTGTTTCACCAAACCCTGGTGCTTGCGCCTGGAATGTCATTGAGCGGGCGCTGAAACTCGGACGGTCCATTTGGTAGACACGCGGCGTGGTTTGTTCGGGCGTGATTGCGCCCAAGGTTGCGTTGGCGACAGTTGTTGACGCGCGGTGCCCTGCATCGGCAAGTGCGTGGCGCAGACCCGAGACGATCAAACCGCGCACGGTACCGGGGTCGCGAAACCGAACCTCTGATTTCGCCGGGTGCACGTTCACGTCAACGAGGGATGGATCGCAATCGACGAACAAAGCCGCAACCGGATGCCTGTCGCGCGACAACACGTCCATATAGGCGGCGCGCAATGCCCCCAAAAGCATCTTATCGCGCACGGGCCGGCCATTGACGAAAAGGTATTGGGCGACAGCAGCACCACGCGAATAGGTTGGCAAAGCGGCATAACCGGTCAGGTGAAATCCTTCACGCTCGGTATCGATCCGCAGCGCATTTTCGGCGAAGTCTTTGCCCAATACGGTACGCAACCGTCCGTGCAAGGCGTCGAATAGATCTCCGGTTTCGGCATCAGCGCGGAACAACGTGCGACTTTCACCTTTGGACGCGTCCCGCAGGATAAACGTCACGAACGGTTCCGCCATTGCAAGGCGCTTCACGATATCGGACACGGCCTGCGTTTCAGCGCGATCAGTGCGCAGGAATTTGAGGCGGGCCGGCGTGGCATAAAACATATCGCGCAATGCGATCACGGTGCCTGCGGACAAAGCTGCGGGTTTCACACCTTCTGGCCTGCCACCGGCCACGGCGATCATTGCGGCGTCGTGGTCAGTCGCGCGAGATGTGATCGACAATCTGCCAACCGCACCCAATGACGCGAGCGCCTCGCCACGAAACCCAAACGACGTGATGTTCAGCAAGTCGCTGCCGTCTATTTTGGATGTGGCGTGCCGTGACAAGGCCATTGGCAAATCGGACGGGGACATGCCGCAGCCGTCGTCAGTGACGCGGATCAAGGTCTTACCACCATCTGCGATCACGACCTCGATGCGTGAAGCGCCTGCATCGATGCTGTTTTCAACAAGTTCTTTGACCGCAGACGCAGGACGTTCAAGCACTTCACCTGCCGCAATCCGATTGATTGCGGCATCATCAAGCTGCCGGATCACCGGGCGCAGCTTCATTTGGGGGTCTGCGATGGCCATGCCACAAGTTGTAGCATGGAAAGCGCCGATTCTGCGAGAGGCAAAAGAGGGAAATGCTGGGCTAGGCGGCCCTCACTATTGCGTACTTTCAAGCCCCGCTGGCTGACCCACAACAACAAAATGCAGGTCATCAGGTTGCAGCAATTCGGCGGCGACGCGGTTGATCTCTTCTAGTGTCACGGCCTCGACAAAGTCGTTTCGGTTCACAACATAATCCGGCGACAGATCGACCATCTGCATGCCGACCATGATCTTTGCGATCTCGGCGTTGCCATCGAACCGCAATGGATAAGCACCCGTCAGGAAAGTTTTCGCAACGGCAAGCTCTTGTTCTGTGACGCCTTCATTGGCCATACGCGCCCATTCATTGCGGGTGACGTCGATGGCTTCGGCGATGGTGTCATTTCCAGACGCGACCGACCCCAGCATCATTTCAGCATGAAATTTCGGCACAAGGAACGTCCGAATGCCGTAGGTCAAACCGCGCTTTTCGCGCACTTCGGTCATCAAACGCGATTCAAATCCGCCAGCACCCAAGATGTGATTTAGAATGAACGCAGCAAAAAAATCTTCGTCGTCGCGTTTCAATCCCTTGTGACCAAATAGGGCGACCGATTGCGGCGTCTCAAAATCCACCACCGTGACGCCGCCCGCGAGACCAAAATCCACATACTCGGGCAACGCAGGGCCGGTTTCGGGCAAATCACCCAGAAGACCATCAAGCAGTTCGCCAACTGTTTGCGTTGTCGTATCACCGACAACAGAGACGTAAAGCCGATCACGGCTGAGGGCATTGCGATGGGCATCGAACATGTCTTGCTGGGTCAAACCCGTGACACTTTCGACGGTCCCGTCAATCGCTGACCCATAAGGATGATCCCCAAAAGCAGCAGCATCGAAGACGGCCCCGGCGATAGAGTTCGGGTCTTTCGCATCACTGGCGATCCCGGAAATGATCTGTGCCCGCACGCGGTCCAATGCAGTTTGATCAAAACGCGGATTGGTTAATGCCTGACGCAAAAGCGCTATCGATTCTTCCTTGTTCTCGGTCAGAAAACGGGCCGAAATAGACAGCGTGTCGTCAAACGCACGAAAGCTGAAACTTGTGGCCAGTCTTTCCAGCTCTGTCTGGAATTCTTGGGCCGACATGTCGCCGGACCCTTCCTCAAGCAGCGCCGTCATCAAGTTTGTCGCGCCCCGTTTGCCGGGCAAGTCAAGGGTCGCGCCACCGCGGAACCGGATTTCCAGCGCAATGAAGGGGATTGAGGGTTCTTCGACGACCCACGCGTTAATGCCGCCGGGCGAAGTGACCTCTTGAATGTTGATTTCAGCGCGCGCAACAGTTCCAAAGAGCGTCAGGCATAGGGCAATCGTTAGGCGCAGCATTAGCGTGCCTCCTCTTGGTTTGCGACAACCCAGCCAGTCACGGCTTGGTCGCGGTTGAGGACTTTTGTGGCAACGTCTTTGATGTCTTGCTCGGTGACGGATTGTAGAACCTGCGGCCAAGCCTGAACATCAGCAACCGTCAGGCTCTGCGTCAGCGCCGCCCCATAGCGACGTGCCAAACCATCAATATTATCAAGTGCGTAGATTTCAGATGCGCGCAATTGGGCGCGAATACTGTCCAAACGCTCAGGGTCAATTGCACCCTCCATGAATGCGTCGATGACTTCGTCCATCGCGGCTTCTGCCTCGGACAGGCTAACACCTTCGGAGGGCACGATTGCGAAATCAAATGTCGTGTCATCAAGTGACGCTCCACCGTAGGACGCGTTGGTATAAATGGCCGTTTGCGTGTCGAATTGCAGGGCTTGCCCCAAGGCAGAGGTAAATGGCGACCCACCCAGTAATTCAGCAAGGTAGACCAACGCGGCGGCTTCTGTCTGCGCACCGGGATCACGTTCTGGCGCAAGATAGCTGCGGACCAAATAGGGTTGGCTAACACGTTGATCAACGTACGTAATGCGACGCTCCGCACGCTGCGGTGGCTCTTCTGGGCGTTCGCGCGCAGGCAGCTGTGTCTCGGCCGGGATCACGCCATAATAGGTTTCGGCCAATGCGAGAACTTCATCTGGTTTGACGTCACCTGCGACAACCAAGATCGCATTATTTGGTGAATAGTAGAGGTCGTAAAAGTCGAGTGCGTCCTGAAGATCAAGCTGTTCCATCTCATGTTTCCAGCCAATGATCGGCACGCCGTATCGGTGATTTTGGAAAAGCGCTGCGCGGAATTGTTCGCGTGCCAACGCATTGGGGCTGTTTTCGGTGCGTTGATTGCGTTCTTCCAAAACAACCTGCCGCTCTGTTTCGACATCACTTGCTGTGATGCGCAGATTGTTCATGCGGTTGCTTTCCATCTGCATCATCAGTTCAAGTCGGTCAGATGCAACGCGCTGGAAATAGGCGGTATAATCATAGCTGGTGAACGCATTGTCGGTGCCACCGTTGGCCGCTACCGTGGCGGAGAATTCGCCGGGTTCAAGCACGTCAGTCCCTTTGAATAGTAGGTGTTCCAGAAAATGTGCCACACCAGATGCGCCCACAGGTTCGTCCGCAGATCCAATTTTGTACCAAAGCATATGTGTGACAACAGGTGCGCGATTGTCTTCAATCACGACAACCTCCATCCCGTTGTCGAGCGTGTAAGTCGTCACGTTGTTGGCCTGCGCAGAAAACGCAGTCATGATCATCGCGATGGCGGCAAAGAAACGTGTCATAGGCACCCTTTTTGAAATGTCTTAGCGACTAACTACGCTTGTTCCGGCAGGGATCAAGTGACCCTACGCGGAAGTGAGGTGCAGTTATGACGTCGTGTTGGGCGCGCTGTACCGATCAGCCGTCATTTTGCGCAGCGACGCGTGCTGCAATAGCTGCGGGCGTGGGGTCGCTGCGGTTCGTGCCACCCGGCGTCGGTGTCGGTAATGCACGTGTGGGCGGGATGACCAAAGGTTGTACAGGCACAACAGAGGTTTCGTCCGGGCCGCCGCCAGACTCGCCGCCAAACCAAGACCCTAAACCGCCGCTGCAAGCTGTCAGAAAAACGCAGGCCAGAACTGAGAAAGAAAACGCACGCATCAAAGATCCCTCGGGGTGTTTGGGCATTGTTTATCCCATGGCTGAGAAGACGTCACGCGGCTTTCTTCTTGTCACCCGCCAGAAAAGCGAGGCCAATCGCACCAATGAAGATCGCGATATCGGCGACATTGAAAGCATAAGGATTGGTGAAGCCACAGCAAGACATATTCAAGAAGTCCGCAACAGCGCCATAAAAGAACCGGTCAATCACGTTGCCCATCGCACCACCAATAAGGAAACCGCCAGCGATATATGTCCACTTGGTGCCGCCAACTTTGCTGAGCCACCAAATGACACCCGCGGTAATCGCAAAGGCCACAGCGATCAAAAACCAACGCATGTCATATTCGGCGAAAAGGCCAAAGTTGACGCCCCTGTTCCATGCCATCCGCAAAATAAGAAACGGTGGAAATACATCGACAGTGGCGGGATACGGCAATTGACCGCTGGGCACGCGCACTTGCGCCCATTGCAGGCCAAAGACATTAAACAGGACGTGAAATTTGATCACCTGATCGATCAGGAAAACCCAGAACCCTGTCCAAAACATCAGCCGCATTTTCGTCGTCTCCTAGTGCCGGAAATGGCGCATGCCGGTAAAGACCATCGCGATCCCCGCCTCGTCAGCTGCAGCAATCACTTCATCATCGCGCATAGAGCCACCCGGTTGGATCACACAAGTAGCGCCAGCTGCCGCAGCTTCCATCAATCCATCTGCAAACGGGAAGAACGCGTCAGACGCGACCGCCGATCCGATCGTCAGCGGTTCGGCCAGGCCCATTGCATCGGCCATTCGTTCGGCTTTCTTCGCAGCGATCAAAGCACTGTCGAGCCGCGACATCTGGCCTGCGCCCACACCAACCGTTGCCTTGTCTTTCACGTAGACGATCGCATTGGATTTCACGTGTTTGGCCACTTTCCAAGCGAACAAGAGGTCCGACATTTGGGCCTCGGTTGGTGCGACCTTGGTCACAACTTTCAGATCATCCATCCCGACGTAGCCTGTGTCTTTGTCCTGCACCAACATGCCGCCGGCAACTTGGCGGTAGGTCGTG
Source organism: uncultured Paracoccaceae bacterium (assembly GCA_947488605.1). Lineage (GTDB taxonomy): Bacteria > Pseudomonadota > Alphaproteobacteria > Rhodobacterales > Rhodobacteraceae > Yoonia. The sequence continues at coordinate 20,083 of CANKZJ010000007.1, forward strand.
ATCGGAGTGGTCACATCGGGCAGATCGTCTGTGGTCAAAAGGCGTAGGTTCTTCTTTGCCGCAAAGACCGCTTTGGCCGCATCAGACGCGCCGGGTGCGATGACAACTTCGGTGAAAATCTCGACGATGGCCTTGGCTGTTTCTTCATCAAGTGGCTGGTTCAGGGCAACAATGCCACCAAAAGCGCTGGTGCGGTCGCAGTTAAATGCGTTCTGATAGGCCTCTAGCAAAGTGGCACCGCGCGCGACGCCACAGGGGTTGGCGTGTTTGATGATTGCGACAGCGGGGCTTTCTGCGGGGTCAAACTCTGCCACCAGTTCAAATGCTGCATCAGTGTCATTGATATTGTTGTAAGACAGTGCCTTGCCTTGGTGCACTACCGCTGTTGCAACGCCGGGCCGGTTGGTGCCATCGGTATAGAATGCAGCTGACTGGTGGCTGTTTTCACCGTAACGCATCGTCTGCTTAAACGTGCCAGAGAACGCCCGCCGCCGCGGTGTGTCTTCGTCGATTGCATTTGCCATCCACGTGCTGACAGCAGTGTCATAGGCGGCAGTCCGTGCATATGCCGTCTGGGCGAAACGCTGGCGCATGCCCAAAGTCGTCTGACCATCGTTTGCATCGAGTTCAGCAAGCAGGGCGTCGTAGTCTTCGACGTCGGTCATCACCGTCACAAACGCGTGGTTTTTGGCCGCCGAGCGGATCATTGCAGGCCCGCCAATGTCGATGTTTTCGATGCAAGTATCGAAATCCGCACCTTTTGCGACGGTTTCTTCAAACGGATAAAGGTTCACAACCAACAGATCGATTGGCCCAATGTTATGTTCAACCATCGCGTCCCGGTGACCTTCAAGATCGCGGCGTGCAAGCAATCCGCCGTGAACAACGGGGTGCAGGGTCTTCACACGCCCATCCATCATTTCCGGAAAACCGGTCACATCGGCGACGTCTCGCACTTCAAGCCCGGCATCACGCAACGCTTTGGCTGACCCTCCGGTCGACAAAAGCTCAACGCCGCGAGCAGAAAGCGCCTTTCCCAGATCAATCAACCCGGTTTTATCAGAGACAGAAAGAAGAGCGCGGCGCAGTGGTGCAAGGTCGGTCATGAAATTCCCCGGTGCTTAATCAACAATGTCTCAAAGATCGGCTTGGACCAGATCGCGCACGACATCAGGCGTGTCTTGCGTTTTGGCCAGCGACCAGCGGACGCGTGTCGCATAGGACATTGCGGTGCCGGATAAAACCACCTGTTGTGTGGCAATTGGGTTTAAATGCCCATTTTTGAAGTAAATAGACGGCGCAAGGCTGAATTTCGCTGCACCGTCATGGTCAAACCGCCAAACCTCGCCAGATTTTAGCGTGAGAGCGATGATTGTTTGATCTGCGTTGATTTGGGCTTCTACCGCAGGATGCAGGTGAAACCGGATCGAGAAATGGATGCCTGCACGCATCTGCGTTCTTGAGAAGATGGCTTCGTCTTCATTGTTCAGCGTAATCAGAATGTCTTCGCCAGTCAGCGTGCGCCCATCGACCGACAGTTGGAGCGTTCGGGCATGTGTTAAACCGTGGCTCGGTTGATAGCCGTCATGCGATAATTCCAATTTCGAGCCAGTCGCCGCCGGACCGATAGTACCATTCACGATGTCAGGGCGATTGCTCAGTAATTCCGCCGCACCAGAAAACCGCACCGGTGCGCCAAGACGCGACGAAGAAAAGCCGTCGATTGCAAGTGTGGAATGGCTGGGTGTTGCACGGCTCGCTCGCCGCCATTCTTCACCAAAGCGGGCGCCTGATCCGCAGTTTACAATGATCGGGCGGCGCCCAGAGGTCAGTTCAAACCCCAGAGTGCCTGCATGTGCATCGGCTGACGCTTGTCCTTGCGGCGGAGCTGCCCCATCCGCGATCAAGGTTGTGCGTCCGCCGTGTAAGCGCGCATAGCCCATGTTTAGGCCCGTCGCTGGAATCGCTTTGACCCTGGAAAGTGCCAACGCTTCGTCCAATCGCCCCGGAACGCCGCTGCCCCCACCGTGAAAGCGGGCAAGACCACCATCTGCATGACGTAGCGCGCGCAAGGTTGGCGCGATGCGTCCAATCGCGTCCGATATCGGCACAGGAAGGCCACGGCCTGCTTGCGAGATCGAGATGGCCGACCAGTTCAGCAGGCTCAAAACCTCAAGCAGTTCCTCGGGATTACGTGTTTCAATCGCACCACCGGCGTCGATCCGTGATTGGCATTCTGCCGACAGCGCCGCAATGGCCGGGTCGGCGCAGTGTTCGAAGCCGTCCAAAGACAGGCTGGCAAAAATCGTCCCTGTCAGCGCCTCAAACCGTCGGATACCCGGTTCTGTCGTTTTCCAACGGCGCGAAACGAAAAGCGTTTGCTGCCCAAGGCTTTCGAAGAAGCGTGTCGCCGTTGCTTTGTCTTGTCCGCGTAACAAAAAGGCACTGTGATTGATCCAACGGATCAGGCGGCGGCCTGCAACGCCCGGTGTCCATCCGCCATCACGCCCATCGCCATACCGTTCAATCCATGCAAACACCCAGTTTTGCGCGACTTCGCGTGCATGTTCATCACCGACTGCGGCAAGGTCATCTAACCAACGGCATTCTTGGATTTCGTCGGCGACTGCATCATGATCTCGGGCGATGTCCCAGATCGGGTGGTTTGGCTTGTTGATGCGCAGACCGGAAAACAGGAACTCACCGGCCAGCAATTGCTGACCGCGGGTCACGAGACCAATTGTTCGTGGTTCTGGTTGTATGCGAAATGCGGTTTTTACATCGGTGCGCGCGGCACGACGGGCGTGAAGCTGATGCATGAAACCAATGCGGCGCGCGCGCCATGTCTTGTTTTGGGCCAAGTCCTGTCATCCCGCATAATGCTAAAGCGGCAGCATATCGAGGTGACCATAGAAAATGGTGGCTGTGAAGTCACGCGGCCTTTGTCAGGACCGCAATATAGAAGCCATCCATCCCGCCGAACTCAGGCCAGTAGTCTGGCCGCAAACGCAACCCGCCTTCAGGTGTCACCCAATCAGGGTCGATGCCTTCCAGATCAAAAGCCTTTGGATCAACGGTAAGCCCATCATGCCGCTTGAGCGCCTCTTCGACTTGTACTTCACCTTCGTCGGGCAACAGCGAACAGGTGCAAAACACAAGCCGGCCACCGGGTTTCAGAAGGTTGAGCGCGTGATCAATCATGGCCTCTTGTTGATCGATCAATGCGCCAAATTCTGACCCATCTTTGGCATAAGGTAGGTCAGGGTGACGCCGGATTGTGCCAGTCGCAGAGCAAGGCGCGTCCAACAAGATTGCATCAAAGCCACCTTGATCGAAGGCGAAGGCGTCACTGACGACCGCCTCAGTTGCAAGCCCAACGCGCGCAAGATTTTCTGAGACGCGTTGCATCCGCTTTTCCGAGATATCAACTGCGGTGACCTGCGCACCCTTGGCTGCAAGCTGCATTGCTTTGCCGCCCGGTGCCGCGCAAAGATCAAGCACTTTGAGACCAGTGACATCGCCCAAAGCCTTTACTGGAATGGCGGCGGCGGCGTCCTGCACCCACCAATCCCCGCTGGCGTAACCGGGCAGCGATGAAACTTGCCCCGCATTTGGAACACGGACCGTTCCGGTTGGCAGCACGTGTCCGCCAACAGCGTTGGCCACCGTTTCGGGATCGCCTTTGGCAGAAAGATCAAGCGAAGCACCTGCGAAATGCGCGGCTTCCATGCCCAAAACTGCGTCGCGACCCCAAGCTGCCACCAATGGTTGCCGAAGCCACCCCGGCGTCAGCGGAAGCGGGCGTTTGGTCCAGCCTGCGGGGCCTTCATCGGCGATCTTGCGCAGGACAGCGTTGGTCAGGCCTTTCATGGATTGCGTGCGTTTATTGCGTGCAACGATTTCGACATAGGCATTGACGACACCGTGTGCGGCTTCGCCATTGCACAGCTCGATCACGCCCAAACGTAGTGCATTCATGACATGATCTGGCGGCGGCTTCTTTAGGTATGGCTTCAGCATCCGGTCTGCACGGTCCAGCCCGCGCAGGGCTTCGGTGGCAAGGCGCTGGGCACGGGCGCGGTCGTCATTTTCCAGACGCGCCAATGCACCGCCCACGATCAATTCAGGCATCAAGCGCCCTTCGCCGATGATCTGCATCAGCAGATGATGGGCGGTTCGGCGGGCGGGCAGACCGGATTGGTTCATGGATGTCTCACTTGAAGCTGGGTTGCGGCGGGGTATATCAATCTTATGCAACCCACAAGGAGAGCGCATCTCGTGACCGATCAGCCGCAAGACATGCCCGACGCCGCAAAGCGCGCATTGGCCGAAGCCGAAGAGCGCCGCAAGAAAGCTGATGCGCAAGCCCTGCCGACCGAATTGGGCGGTCGTGATGGCCCTGAACCCGTGCGCTACGGCGACTGGGAGAAGAAGGGCCTCGCCATCGATTTTTGATTTGCGCAGATAACCGTCGTTTTTGTGTTTGAAGCGCTGTTGGCAGCCTTAGTGGCAGTGTAGGCTGTACGCATTGCTCGAAAGGAATCAGGTTTGCTCGCCCAAAAATTTGCTGCCGCCACAGTTTGTATTGCACTTGCCGGATGCGGATTGCCGCGCGGCGCAGGATTCGAATCCGAAGTGCTTGCCGCATCGAACGCCAATACCGCAGCTGAAGGCGAAGAAGCCGTCTATGATTTTGCTGTCTATGAGGTGAACCGCGAGACGTTGCCCGTGCTGCAAGGCTGGCCTGTCACCGGTCAGAAGACACTGCCTTGGTTGGTCGCGCAGGAACAACCTGCATCATTGATCATCGCGCCGGGTGACATTGTGCAGATGACAATCTGGGATGCCGAGGAGAGTTCGATCTTTGGCCCGTCGGGGGTGACCCCACTTCAACCAGCATCGGTGAATTCGGGGGGACGCATTTTCGTGCCCTATATCGGCGATATACAAATCTCGGGCATGTCGCCCAGCACCGCAAGGATGCGGATCGAGGAAGAGTTGATCAGAACGGTGCCGTCCGCACAGGTCCAGCTGTCCGTCGAACCGGGGCGCGCGAATACCGCCAATTTGGCGTCGGGTGTGAATGCACCGGGACTTTATCCGTTGCCGGATCGGAATTTCAAAATTCTGGATCTGTTTTCGCAAGCGGGCGGGCCAAGCCTTGAACTGAATTCACCGCAGGTCCGGCTGGTGCGCGCCGGCAAGACCTACGGTGTGCCGTTCAACCAGCTGCTGCGTGAGCCGCGTTTCAATGTTGCCTTGCGTGGCGGCGACCGCGTTTATGTCGAGGATGATGATCGCCAGTTTATCACTTTGGGCGCGACAGGTGCACAGTCGATCTTTGATTTCCCGGAAACAGAGTTTTCCGCTTTGGAGGCGCTTGCCGTGATCGGCGGAGTGAACGCTGGAACGGCGAACCCCGAAGGTGTGCTGATCATGCGTGAATACGATGTCGCGGCCGTTTCGGACGGCGTAAAAGGGCCACCTAAGGAACGCGTTGTTTTCAAGATTGATCTGACATCAGCGGATGGTTTGTTCTCTGCGGGTAACTTCATGCTTGAAGGCAACGATCTGATCTATGGCACCGAAAGCGCACTTGGCCCAGCGCTGACTTTGTTCAACCTGACGAGCACCGTGGCAAACACAGTCACCGCGAACTGACATCAGAACAGAAAGATGTCGCTCGCCAAAGTCTGTTGATCGGTGACACCATTGATTTGCAGCGTGTTGCCATCGCCAAAGTCGATCGTGGCGGTGGCGCCTTCAAAGCTACCATAGACAAAAAGCACATCCGCAGCGGACGTTAGTCCGGTCCAAAGACCGGGGTCTAGGACGATGCTGTCACTGCCTTGCTCGAAATCCAGGATCTGATCAGCGCCTGACTGAAAAATAAACGTGTCGGCACCGCCGTCGCCACGCAGTATGTCGTTGCCCGCGCCGCCGCTCAGAATGTCTGCGCCCATACCGCCGCTTAGAAAATCTTGGCCGTTACCGCCAACGATCTCGTCGGCACCATTTCCGCCAAGCAATGTATCCGCGCCATCACCGCCATCAATCGTGTCGTTTCCGTCCCTGCCAAATAACGTGTCATCGCCTGATAATCCGAACACAGTATCATCGCCATTCCCAGCGAAGATAAGGTCAATGTCGGCGCTTCCCGACAGGATTTCGGCGGTGTCCACCCCGTCGATCACTAGACCCGGTGCAATTGGTTCTTCTCTGAGAAGGTCCAGATTGCCAGCAATCAGCGTCATGATAGGTGTCAGAATGTTGTTGGCACCACCTTGATCGGCAGCGGGCGGATCGGGCGGGTTACCAATATTTGGTGGGGGCAGCGCTGGTCCGGGGTAGCCCGGTTCAGGACCGATGGGCAGCCGCGAGATGTTAATCACATCCGTTGTCGAAAGGTCCCGATAATCAATGGGCGCTCCATCCGCGCTTTGCACGAAAAGCGTCTCATCCCCGTAGGTGATCCGCATACCGTTTTCTTCGATCGTAATGAAAAGCTGGCTGATATCGCGCAGCATAGGCCAAAGCGACAGGTCAATCCGGTCCTCACCTATAACAAAATCGGTAATGGTGTCGTCCTCACCATCGCGACTAAGGATAAAAATGTCTGCGCCCGCGCCACCGGTCATGACGTCTGATCCCGCGCCGTCGCGTAGCAGGTCATCGCCAGCACCAGCTAAAATCACGTCCTCACCATCATGCCCTTGCAGTACATCGCTTCCGACCGTTCCTCTTAGCGCGCCACCGGCAAGCGTTGCGGTGGCGGTAATGCCGATTGGCCCGGTGTCGAATTGCACGTGGGTGATGCCCGTCTCGCTACTGCTTCCAACAAAAATATCCAGTGCCGTTCCAGTCACGCGACCAGCCAAAGCGCTGATATTATCAAGACTGACGTCGTCGGTGTCTTCAATCGCGGCAAGGTGAACCAAAAGCCCGCCTTCCAGAAGCATAAAGACCGATAGCCCGTCATCGGCACCACCAGCGATGACGTAGGTGTGGCTGTCGATCTGGACTACCTCAAGCGATGTGACGCCGCCAAAACGCGTTTCGCGCGCATCAAGGATATGGTCGCGCACGATCATGCTGCCATCAGCGGTGATTTCAATCACGCTAAGGCTGTCGGTGCCCGCCGCCCCCAAGATTGCATAAGTGCCGCCACCAATGCTCACGACTTCCATCGCGGTTGGCGCATTGATCCACAGCCCATCATCAGCGTCGATGGTGTTTGCGTTGGTCACATTGCCATCTTGATCAACTGCATGTGTCGTCAGGCCGTTTTGCGCGCCACTGGCCGTCACGACAAAGCTTTGCGTGCCTACTGTTGTCGTTGCCACTGCCGCGATTTGATTGGTTTGTGGCGTGGGATCGAACAAAACGGTCTGGTCGAGGATTGTCCCAGAAGCATCGAGCGTCATCTGGGCCAGGCCGCCTTGCCCGGCCAATGTTCCATAGATGAAAGTGGCGCCATCAGAGAACGAAAGTGTTTCCCCATTCTGGAACCCAGCGAAAGCATCAGGAAGGTCAGCAACTGATGTTGTGGTGCCAAAACTGCCATCACTATTCAGGTCGACCAGTTGCAATTGTCCATCTTCGCCCCCGCCGGTGAGTACAATCGGGTCAGATGCACCGAATATCGTTGTTACGCCAGCGATCCCACCGGGGCGGTCTCCGCCTTGGTAATCAAGATCTGCGCTGATCGTTAAGGGCCCACCGTCAATCGACCATTGCCGCAAAACCCCATCATAGCGGGTACCGCTGTAAAGATACGCCGTTCCTGCCAGTGTGATGATTTCAAGATCGGTGATATGTGAGTGAGTGTCATCGGATGGATCAGCCGCATGGGCGACAAAGGATAAGCGCGACATGATTGGGCCCTCATTTGTGTCGGTCACCTGAACGGTGAGACCAACAACAGTGATTTGGCGTCCGTGGGTAATTGCTAGAAATGAAGATTTCTTTGCCGTCTGACCAATACGTGCTGCTATTCACGTTGTCTGTCCGAGCGACCGTACAGCTTAGTCGTCATTTTGAAGACAAAGTGTTTCCCAATTATTTGTGCCAAAACGCACAGTCATCGACTGGTGACTTCGTTAAGGTCCGCTTGAGAAGGTTTTTAATGGTAACGGTTAACGATTTTCTTCATCGCACCCTGCATAGGAAAGTGCAGGGTGCGTTCATCTCACCGCTGCTCATATCCATCAGGATTTTGCGATTGCCATGCCCAAGTGCTGGCCGCCATATCATCGAGGCCATGCGTCGCTTCCCAATCTAGCTCTGCCTTCGCACGACTTGCATCTGCCTGCATGACAGCGATGTCACCAGCACGACGCGGAACGGTTTTTGTCGGAATCTGTTGACCCGATGCTTTCTCAAACGCGCTTACCATGTCACGCACGCTATAGCTTAGGCCGGTGCCGATGTTAAAGGCACGCGCGCCATGCGCATTTGCCGCGTAGTCGATGGCAGCAACATGCGCGCGTGCTAGATCCACGACGTGAATGTAGTCGCGCAGCCCGGTGCCATCTGGTGTGTCATAATCCTCGCCAAAAACCTGCAAGACATCTCGTTTACCAACGGCGACTTGCGCAATGAAGGGCATGAGGTTGTTGGGCACATCTTTCGGATCTTCGCCAATCTGTGCGGATGCATGCGCCCCGACGGGGTTGAAATATCTCAATAGCACTGCTGTGCGGTCGTCTCCTGCAGCGGCCCAGTCAGAGAGGATGCTTTCGGCCATCAGCTTTGTGCGTCCGTAAACTGACGTTGGATTGGTTGGGTGCGCTTCATCGTAAGGGAGATACTCAGGCTCACCGTAAACCGTCGCCGAGGATGAGAAGATCAATTTCTTGCAGCCTGCACGTGCCATTGCGCGCAGCAACGTCAGAGTACCACTGACATTAACATCATAGTAGTAAAGCGGCTTTTCAGCGCTTTCACCGACCGCTTTCAAGCCAGCAAAATGAATTACGGCGTCCGGTTGGAAGTCCTGCAGAACCTCGTCAAGCTTATCGCTGTCCCGGACGTCACCAACGTAGTCGTGGATCACCCCGTTTGAGAGGCTGCGTACACGTGTCAGAACGTCTGGCGTTGCATTGCTATAATTATCAAAGACGCAGACCTCATGGCCTTGCGCCATCAGTTCCAGCAATGTGTGGCTGCCGATATAGCCCGCCCCGCCTGTCACTAATACGCGCATTTGTCTCTCCACTGGATGTTGGGCAGTGGTAGACAGTCCGCGTGCGGTGATCAACCGGCGCTAGGTATAAGTGTCTGTTTTATGAAGCGCGCAAGCGTTGGCCTGCCTCCTGTTGTGCGCAATACCAATGGAAGGTTCGCGCAATCCCTTCGCGCAGGTCAATTTTGGCCTGCCAGCCGAGTGAGGTCATCACGGATACATCCAAAAGCTTGCGCGGGGTGCCGTCTGGTTTACTGGGATCAGTAATTGTTTTTCCGCGAAACCCCGTAACCTCTGACACCATCTGTGCGAGTGCGCTGATGGCGATGTCGCGACCTGTGCCGACATTCAGGTGGCTTTGCATGGGCTTGGTCGCGTTGGCGTAACTTTTTTGATCCAGCCCCATAACGAATAAAACGGCATCAGCCAGATCATCGACGTGCAGGAATTCTCGACGCGGCTTGCCCGTACCCCACAGAGTGACGGACGGATGATCAAGGCGTGCTGCATCGCTGAATCGCTGCATAAGTCCGGGCAGAACATGAGAATTCTGAGGGTGGAAATTGTCACCAGGCCCATAAAGGTTCGTCGGCATCAGCGACCGATAATCCCGCCCGAATTGTCGGTTGTAGCTTTCACACAGTTTGATCGCCGCGATTTTGGCGATGGCGTAAGGCTCGTTCGTTGGCTCAAGCGGCCCGGTAAGTAATGCGTCTTCGCGGATCGGCTGGGCTGCATCACCCGGATAGATGCAGGACGACCCAAGCTGGATCAGTTGTTGAACACCCGCCGCATGTGCCTGATGGATCAGGTTGCTGGCAATCATCAAATTATCATGGATGAAATGTGCAGGCTGGGTATCGTTGGCAATGATGCCTCCAACCTTGGCGGCAGCGATGATGACCATTTCTGGCCGGTTTGCTTGCATGAAGTCGCGCACAGCGCTTTGATCAGTTAGATCACACTCTGCGCGGGTTGCCGTGATCACGTCATGCCCGCCTTCAGCGATCAACCGTCGCAAGATTGCACTGCCAACCATCCCCCTGTGTCCTGCCAGATAGATGCGCACGGGGTTAGGCCTCGACCGCGAGTGGCATTTCCATACCATGCTCTTTGAGCAAAGCGTGGCGCTGCGCGATTTTGAAATCTTCGGTGACCATTTCGGCGCACATCTCCTGCGGTGTGATCGTGGGTGTCCAGCCGAGTTTGTGTTTCGCCTTGGAAGGGTCACCCAAAAGCGTCTCGACCTCGGCGGGCCGGAAGTAGCGCGGATCGACCCGCATGATCACATCACCGGCGCGCACGTTTGGTGCGCGGTTGTGGTTGACAGCCGTGACCGTTGCAGTTTCGTGCACACCTTTGCCGCTGAACGCCAGCGTGATGCCCAATTCTGCCGCAGTCCATGAAATGAAGTCCCGGACAGAATACTGCTTGCCTGTGGCGATCACATAATCCTCTGGGGTATCTTGCTGCAGCATCATCCACTGCATACGGACATAGTCCTTTGCGTGCCCCCAATCGCGAAGCGCGTCGATGTTTCCCAGATAAAGGCAGTCTTGCAGGCCAAGCGCGATCTGCGCCAACCCGCGTGTGATTTTGCGGGTGACGAAAGTCTCACCCCGGCGCGGGCTTTCATGGTTAAAGAGGATGCCGTTGCAGGCAAACATGCCGTAAGCCTCGCGGTAGTTCACGCAGGTCCAGTAGGCATAGAGTTTCGCTACCGCATAGGGGCTGCGCGGGTGGAATGGAGTGGTCTCTGTTTGCGGGGTTTGGCGCACCTGTCCATAGAGTTCCGAAGTTGAGGCCTGATAGAAGCGGGTTTTATCCTCAAGTTTCAAAAACCGGATTGCTTCGAGCAAGCGAAGTGTCCCAAGCGCATCAACATCAGCTGTGTATTCGGGGGCTTCAAAGCTTACTGCGACATGGCTTTGCGCGCCGAGGTTATAAACCTCATCAGGCTGGACCTCTGAGATGATCCGCGTGAGGTTCGAGCTGTCAGTCAGATCGCCATAGTGCAGTTTGAAGCGGGCGTTATCCGTTTGCGGATCTTGGTAGATATGATCGACACGTTCGGTATTGAGGGATGATGATCGGCGCTTGATGCCGTGCACCTCATATCCTTTGTCCAGCAGCAGTTCGGCCAGATAGGACCCGTCTTGACCTGTGATCCCGGTAATCAGCGCGCGTTTTGTCATCTGTTCTCACACCATGAGTAGTCTTTGATTAACCATGTCTGCGATCAACACGTTAAGGTTGTGTTAACTGCCTGACGCTGCTGTAAGATTTTGTTGACGGGCATGCGAAAATACTGCGCGGGATTTCATTGTTGCGGAAGGCGCGAAACCCCATGTCGGAAACCACTCCTAAACTCTCTATGCCCTTGATCATGCCCGCTCAGGCGCAAAAGCATGTCACGCATAACGAAGCGGTCGAATTGTTGGATATGATTGTCCAGATGACGCTTGAGGCAACGAACGCGAGCACGCCTCCTTCATCGCCCGGTGAGGGTCAAGCCTGGGCGCTGGGCACCTCGCCAACGGGTGATTGGGCCGGGCAAGCGGGCATGATCGCATCTTGGCGAGGTGGCGGTTGGCTACTTGTGACGCCGCAGGACGGTTGGATGGCATGGGTCAAAGATGTGACCGAGCTGCAAGTTCGGACAAGTGGCGCATGGGCTACGCTTGCGACAACGGGAAGTTAACCCGCAGCGAACGATTCCCTTGGCGTCGACTTATCTGCGGGTTGTCGATCAAATCGAAGATCAAGAAGCAATTTCGAAAGGCGCATGACCTATGGGTTCATGCGCCTTTTTTGCGTTCCTACGATAAAACTGAGAAATCAGCCTTCTTTTTGGGCCAAATCGCTGTTCATTATCAATCAACGCACCATATGCGGGTTAGCGCAGTGGATTCTTGTCGCAGGGTGCTTGCGGCACCTACGGGGCTCTGCTACATCGCGCAAGATTTTGCCGCTCTCTCGTTTTTGTGAGGGCCTAGGAAGTTGCCCATTCGCGCCCCGTCACTCCGGGTGTTGCGGGTCCGGGCCCAAGATATCGGAAGGCTCCACGTGTCCGAAACTGCTGGTATTTCGACAGGCATCGCTGCGCGCTATGCGACGGCTGTGTTTGACCTCGCCAAAGAAGGCAAGGCAATCAAAGCACTCGAATCAGATGTTGCTGCCCTTGAGGGCGCAATGGGCGAAAGCGCTGATCTGCATACATTGCTGACGTCGCCGCTCTATAGCCGCGACGAGCAATCTGCTGCTGTCGCCGCGATTGCCAAGAAAATGAAACTGTCAGACACAACAAGCAACGTATTGGCGCTTCTTGCTGCCAAGCGCCGTTTGTTTGTGTTGCCGCAGCTTATCGCCGTGCTGCAGGACATGCTGTCCGAAGAGCGTGGCGAGGTGATTGCTGACGTGACAACCGCCAAGGCGCTGACAAAGGCGCAGGCTGACAAGCTTGCAAAAACACTCAAGTCCCAAATGGGCAAATCTGTCACCATCAAAGAAACCGTCGATGAGAGCATCATTGGCGGTCTTATTGTTAAAGTGGGCTCAAAGATGATTGATACGTCAATCGCCTCCAAGCTCAACGCACTCCAGAACACAATGAAAGAGGTCGGATAAATGGCGATCCAAGCGTCTGAAATTTCTGCGATCCTAAAGGACCAGATCAAAAACTTCGGTCAAGAAGCCGAAGTGGCCGAAGTTGGCCGTGTGCTTAGCGTCGGCGATGGTATCGCCCGTGTTTATGGCCTCGACAATGTTCAAGCCGGTGAAATGGTTGAATTCCCCGGTGGTATCCGCGGAATGGCCTTGAACCTTGAATCCGATAACGTTGGTATCGTTATCTTCGGTTCTGACCGTGACATTAAAGAGGGCGACACTGTTAAGCGTACGAATTCCATCGTGGACGTACCTGTTGGTGACGAACTGCTTGGTCGCGTTGTTGATGGTCTGGGTAACCCGATCGACGGCAAAGGTCCGATCAAAACAAAGACACGTGCGGTTGCTGACGGCAAAGCCCCCGGCATTATCCCACGGAAATCTGTTCACGAACCAATGGCGACCGGCCTAAAGTCCGTTGACGCGATGATCCCAATTGGCCGTGGCCAGCGCGAACTGATCATTGGTGACCGCCAAACTGGTAAAACTGCTGTCGCACTTGATACGATCCTGAACCAGAAATCGTACAACGACGCGGCTGAAAAAGAGTATGATAAGCTGTACTGCGTTTACGTGGCGATTGGCCAAAAGCGTTCAACAGTTGCGCAATTGGTCAAGAAACTCGAAGAATCAGGCGCACTTGAGTATTCAATCGTTGTCGCCGCGACAGCCTCTGACCCTGCACCTTTGCAGTTCTTGGCACCATATGCCGCGACTGCGATGGCAGAGCACTTCCGCGATAACGGCCGCCACGCGCTGATCATCTATGATGACCTGTCCAAGCAAGCCGTGTCTTACCGCCAGATGTCCTTGCTTCTGCGTCGCCCACCGGGCCGTGAAGCCTACCCTGGTGACGTTTTCTATCTTCACTCAAGACTTCTTGAGCGGTCTTCAAAGCTGAACGAAGATAACGGTTCCGGTTCACTTACGGCGCTGCCGATCATCGAAACCCAAGGTGGTGACGTATCAGCGTTTATTCCGACAAACGTGATTTCGATCACAGATGGTCAGATCTTCCTTGAAACTGAACTGTTCTACCAAGGTATCCGCCCTGCGGTGAACACTGGTCTGTCCGTTTCGCGTGTCGGTTCATCCGCTCAGACGAACGCAATGAAGTCTGTTGCTGGTCCTGTTAAGCTTGAGCTTGCGCAGTACCGCGAAATGGCTGCGTTTGCGCAGTTTGGTTCTGATCTTGATGCTGCCACACAGCAGTTGCTGAACCGTGGTGCCCGCCTGACAGAGCTGATGAAGCAAGCGCAGTATTCGCCTTTGACGACAGCCGAGATTGTTTGCGTGATCTACGCAGGCACAAAGGGTTATCTTGATAAGATCGCCGTGACTGACGTGGGTCGTTTCGAGGCTGGTTTGTTGAAGCACTTGCGGACCAACGCGTCTGATGTGCTCGATATGATCACCAAAGAAGATCCGAAGATCAAAGGCGACGCCGAAGCAAAGATCAAAGCCGCTTTGGACGCATTCGCAGCCGATTTCGCTTAATTCTTAAGGTAAGGAGACGAACACGTGCCTAATCTTAAGGACCTGAAAAATCGGATCGCGTCGGTCAAGTCGACCCGCAAGATCACGAAGGCTATGCAAATGGTCGCGGCAGCAAAACTGCGCCGCGCCCAAGATGCAGCCGAAGCGTCGCGTCCCTACACAGAGCGTTTCAACGCTGTGATGGCTGGGCTTGCGGCGGGTTCGGCTGGATCAGAAGCAGCACCAAAGTTGTTGTCGGGTACCGGCAGCGACCAAGTGCACCTGCTGATTGTTATGACAGCGGAACGTGGTTTGTGCGGTGGCTTTAACGGCAACATCGCAAAGCTTGCAAAGTCACACGCGCAAAAGCTTTTGTCTGATGGTAAGACTGTAAAAATTCTGACCGTTGGCAAAAAAGGCCGCGATGCGATCAAGCGCGACTTGGGCGATCACTTTGTTGGTCACGTTGACCTGTCCGCTGTTAAGCGGCTGGGATATGCGGACGCCCAAGGCATCGCAAAAGATGTGCTGGGCCGCTTTGACGCTACTGAATTCGATATCGCGACGATCTTCTTCGCGCGCTTCGAAAATGTTGTGACACAGCATCCAACCGCACAGCAGATCATTCCTGCAAAGTTCGAGACAGCCGAAGACGCTGAAGTCACATTGTATGACTATGAGCCAAGTGAAGAGGAAATCCTTGCGGATTTGCTGCCACGTGGTGTGGCGACTGCGATCTTTTCTGCGCTGCTTGAGAATGCGGCGTCTGAGCAAGGTGCACGTATGTCCGCGATGGACAATGCGACCCGCAACGCTGGCGAGATGATCGACAAGCTGACAATCCAATACAACCGCTCGCGACAGGCCGTCATTACAAACGAGCTGATTGAAATTATTTCGGGCGCGGAAGCGCTTTAGACTGACAGAACCGGAGACGAAACATGGCTAATGCAAAAGGCAAAATCACCCAGGTGATTGGCGCCGTTGTAGACGTTCAGTTTGCTGATGATCTTCCAGAGATCCTGAACGCGCTGACAACTCAGAACAACGGCAAGGATCTGGTCCTCGAAGTGGCCCAGCACCTTGGCGAAAATACAGTGCGCGCAATTGCGATGGACGCGACCGAAGGTCTGGTCCGTGGTCAGGAAGTGACAAACACAAACGGGCCGATCACGGTTCCTGTTGGATCTGGCACATTGGGCCGCATCTTGAACGTAACGGGCGAGCCTGTTGACGAGCAGGGCCCCGTCAAAGCGACCGAGCGTCGTTCAATCCACGGAGACGCCCCTGCGTTCTCCGAGCAGTCCACCGAGACAGAAATCCTTGTGACAGGCATTAAGGTCATCGACCTTCTCGCGCCTTACACAAAGGGTGGTAAAATTGGCCTCTTCGGTGGTGCGGGTGTTGGTAAGACAGTTCTGATTATGGAATTGATCAACAACATCGCTAAAGTGCACTCTGGTGTGTCCGTGTTTGCGGGCGTGGGCGAGCGTACGCGCGAAGGTAACGACCTTTACCACGAGATGATCGAATCCGGTGTTATCGTTCCTGATAACCTTGAGGAATCAAAGATTGCACTGGTCTACGGCCAGATGAACGAGCCTCCAGGTGCGCGTATGCGTATTGCTTTGACAGGTCTGTCCCTAGCCGAGCAGTTCCGCGACGACACAGGGTCTGACGTTCTGTTCTTCGTTGATAACATCTTCCGCTTTACACAAGCGGGTTCCGAGGTGTCAGCGCTTTTGGGTCGTATTCCTTCTGCGGTTGGTTACCAGCCAACACTGGCGACCGACATGGGTGCGATGCAGGAACGTATTGCGTCTACGAAATCTGGATCAATCACATCCGTTCAGGCCGTGTACGTGCCTGCGGATGACTTGACCGACCCAGCGCCTGCGACATCGTTTGCGCACCTTGATGCGACAACTGTTCTGGACCGTGCGATTTCTGAAAAAGGTATTTACCCGGCTGTGGACCCACTTGGTTCCACATCGCGTTTGCTTGACCCACAGATCATCGGTGAAGAGCATTACAAGGTGGCAACTGACGTGCAGCAGGTTTTGCAGCGTTATAAGTCCCTTCAGGACATTATCGCGATTTTGGGCATGGACGAATTGTCCGAAGACGACAAATTGGCCGTGACACGCGCACGTAAGCTTGAGCGTTTCTTGTCCCAGCCGTTTGACGTGGCCAAAGTCTTTACTGGCTCTGACGGTGTTCAGGTTCCTTTGGAAGAAACAATTGCATCATTCAAAGCGGTTGTTGCCGGTGAGTACGATCACCTGCCAGAAGGCGCTTTCTACATGGTTGGTGGTATCGCTGACGTGAAAGCCAAAGCCGAGAAAATGGCTGCAGACGCAGCTTAATAGAACCGTAAGGAGCCGATGATGGCAAACCTACAATTCGATCTGGTCTCACCCGAACGCCGTTTGGCGTCGGTTGAGGCGACCGAGGTTCAGATCCCGGGTGCAGATGGTGACATGACAGCGATGGCTGACCATGCACCGACCATCACAACACTGCGCCCCGGCATCTTGACCGTGGTCCACAGTGGTGGGTCTGACGCTTACGTTGTGTCTGGCGGTTTTGCCGAGATTACAGCGACGGGTGTTTCGGTTCTGGCCGAACAAGCCTTGCCGCAAGCAGAGGTAACGCAAGAAATCTACGACCAGATGGTTGAAGATGCGAAGTCTGCTTATGGTCGTGCGCAAGAGACGTTCAAAAACGAACCGGGCCCTGTTGATGACGCAGCCAAGTTGCTGTCAGACATGATGGCCATTGGCGGGACGATTGGTCTACACGCCAAGAACTAAGGTCTCGCGTAATTATCAAAAGGGCCTCGCATTGCGGGGCCCTTTTGCGTTTCTACTCGCGTGTAGCCCAAATACCTGCGGTTCCATTGTCAATTTCAGTACCATCGACCGTCATCGTAATGTCATCGCCAAAGAAACTTTTCGAGCCGATCACCCGCAAGGCTTCGGCGTTGGGGCCAAATAAGCGGCCGTTTAGCTGTCCGGTCACGCCAAAGGTGTTCACGCCGTTTTCCAACGCGCCGTCAATCTGCAAGTTGTAGCCGGACGCATCCAAATTGCCGCCGGAGATAACGACGTCACCCACATAGTCGACAAACTGCTCATTTCCCTGATCATCCATGACCACGCCCATAAAGCCATTGGCATTCCCGAGTGTGGCCCCACTATCCAAGTCGACTGAAAAAGAAGCGTTGCCCATAAGGTTAGCTGCCGGAGTGACGACAAAGACCAGGTTCATATAGCCGTCATACTGCATGGACCCTAGCGTATGGATATCATCGTAAACCGAAAGACCACGGGCATTCATGGTATCGCGCAGCGGCGGAAAGATGAAATCAATGACGTTGCGATAGGCAATTGCATCATCAGCCGATGCTAAGTTGAAAGGACTTGGCTCAGGTTCCGGTTCTGGTTCGGGATCTGGATCATCCCCACCGCCGCCGCTTCCATCGCCACCGCCGGTATCCCCTCCGCCAGTATCGATAGCTGTCGATTGCTGGTTTGTACCACTGCCGCCGCAGCCGCTTATTGCCAGAATGGCTACCAAACTAAAGCCACGCAAAAGACTTACCCATAAATGTGTCATCACTGTATTGCCTAATATTTTCTAAACGCTCTGTTCAGATATCAGGCAAGGGTTAACCAAGTGTTAGGAGTGACTAAGAGGCGCTTAACCAAGATGTCGGCGCCAATTACTCCGCTGCGTAAAGGCCCTCGTAGATTGGCCCCAACGTCTTGTGGTCAAACAGCGACGAAACAGATGTGCCGTTCCACGTGTTCAGGATCGCTTGTGCGAACATCGGTGCTGTGGGCACAATACGGATATTCTTGCAGGCTTTCACCGCTTCTGTTGGCTGGATAGTATCAGTGATCACAAGGCTTTTCATCACAGATTTCGATACACGTTCAACCGCTGGGCCGGACAACACACCGTGCGTGATGTAAGAGTGGACTTCCTTCGCACCGTTTTCCATCAGCACCTCAGCTGCTTTGCAAAGTGTGCCAGCAGTATCAACGATGTCGTCCACGATCACGCAAACCTTGTCTTTTACATCACCGATCACGGTCATTTCGGCCACTTCACCGGGCTTGCCACGGCGTTTGTCTACAATAGACAAAGGCGCGCCAATGCGTTGCGCCAGATCACGCGCACGTGCCACGCCACCCACGTCGGGGGAGACGACCATCACATCATCAATCTTGCCTTTGAAGTGGTGCATCGCATCCAGCGCATAGATGGGCGATGCATAAAGGTTATCCACCGGAATATCGAAAAAACCCTGAATCTGCGTTGCATGCAAATCCAGGGTCAAAACGCGTTCTATGCCGGCTTCTACGATCATATTCGACACCAGCTTGGCCGTGATCGGAGTGCGTGCTTTGGACCTGCGATCTTGGCGGGCATAGCCGAAATAGGGAATAACCGCGGTAATCCGTGCAGCAGAGGACCGGCGCAGTGCATCCGCAATGATCAGCAGTTCCATCAAGTTGTCATTGGCTGGGTTTGAAGTGGGCTGAACAATATACATGTCCTCGCCGCGGACGTTTTCGTAAACCTCGACAAAAATCTCACCATCGTTGAACCGCTCAACCCGTGCATCGCACAGGCTGACCTCCATCCCGCGATGCATCGACATGCGGCGTCCGATAGCAGTTGCAAGCGGCTGATTTGCGTTTCCGGAAATCAGCTTTGGCTCGATCATTGTGGGCATGTCTTGGGTCCTTTGGCAGAAGGGAGCTGCTACGCGAATGTAACAGATTCGTGGCGTTGACACCGCGTAGCACAAGCGTACCGTTCCGCAAAGAATTCAGCAGCCCAAGGAGCCGCAAAATGCCGCATATCGACTATTACTTCGCTACTCTTTCGCCGTTCACCTATCTGAGCGGGACACGTCCGGCCGAGATTGCGAAAAAACATGGGGCGACGATTACATACAAGCCGCTCGATATTATGGCTCTGTTTGGCAGGACTGGTGGAACACCGCCCAAAGATCGCCATCCAAACCGGCAGGAGTACCGCCTGCAAGACATGGCGCGGCGGTCGAAACTGTTGGGGATGCCGTTAAACCTTAAGCCGATGTTTTGGCCAACCAATGGTGCGCCATCCGCTTATGCGATTATCGCAGCGCAAAATACGGGCGCGGATGTCGCTGAATTGGTCAAAGCCTTTGGCGCTGCGTGTTGGGCGGAAGAGCGCGACATCAGCCAAGATGATGTCGTGCGCGACTGTCTGGAAAAATGCGGCTTTGATCCGGCCTTGGCGGACAAGGACATGCTGACTGGCGCAGAGACATTTGCCAAAAACCTTGAAGATGCGGTCAGCGCCGGTGCCTTCGGTGCGCCGTTCTTTATCACAGACACGAACGAGCGGTTCTGGGGCGAAGATCGGATTGATGATCTGGACGCGTATCTGTCCGGCAAGCTCTAGTGCCTGAAATCTCGGGGCATTTTGTCCATAGCGTGACCGTTGGCACTGGCGTGCCTGCGGTGATGATCCACTGCGCCTTGTCGCGGCACGAACCTTTGCTACCATTGGCTGAGGCCGTTGGCGGGCAGGTCACGTTGATTGATATGCCAGGGCATGGGCGCAGTGATGATTGGGACGGCAAACATGACTATCAAACGCTTGTCGTTGATGCGGCGGCGGCTTGCTGTGATGGCCCGACACATCTGATTGGTCATTCCTTTGGTGGGACTGCGGCCTTGCGGTTGGCAGTTGAACGCCCTGATCTGGTAAACCGACTGACATTGATTGAGCCGGTCTACTTTGCTGCGGCCAAAGGTTCGGTGGAACATGCTGCACATGCCAAGGTTTTCCGACCTTTTGTTGGCGCCATGCTAACCGGCGACGAAGAACGTGCGGCGCAGATTTTCAATGATCTTTGGGGTGCGACTGCGTGGGATGAGATTCCTGCGCGGATGCAAAGACAGTTGATCCAGCGTATTCACCTTATTGTAGCCGGGGGCGGTGCGATCGAAGAAGATGCGGCGGGGATTACGTCAGCACAGCGTCTTGGTAAATTGGACATCCCAGTGACATTGATCAGAGGTGCGGCAACCCAACCCGTCATCAAGGTGATCCATGAGGTTCTTGCAGAGCGCATCCCAAATGCGACCGATCACGTGGTCGCTGATGCTGCACATATGATCTCAATCACGCATACGGATGCTGTTGCCGCGATTATCCGCGCAGCAGATCAAGGAACCGGCTGACGCCGCCTTCGGTCATCGACCAGTCGCAGACCAATCGCCCTATGAGTTGCTCGTCAGGGTCCCCGACCTCTGGATCGCCGCTCATGACATAGTAGACGGCCCCGCCATCCAGCATGCGTTTATGTTCGCGCCGGGACATGTTGAAAAAGATCATATTTGCTTGTGGTTCAAACAGCATTTGAGCAGCTTCATGTCCGCGCAACCCTTCCGCCAGTTGGGCGCAGCGCGTATTGGCCGACCGCGCCATATCAAGCCACAGATCATCCGCAAGATAGGCTTGCATTTGCGCCGACAGATAGCGGTGTTTGGACAGCAAATGCCCACCACGTTTGCGGCGTAGCTCGAATTCCCAGGCAATCTTGGGGTCAAAAATCACACATGCCTCGACGCCTAAAGCACCGTTCTTGGTTGCGCCAAAACTGACAGTGTCGATGCCCGCCTGCCACGTCATTTCCGCCGGGGTGCAGCCAAGGGCGATCAGCGCGTTGGCGAAACGCGCGCCGTCCAGATGGGTCTGCATTCCGAATTCTTGTGCTGTGGTCGTCAGCGCGCGGATGTCTTCAAGGCTGTAAATGGTTCCCTTCTCGGTCACTTGTGTGATCGAAAGCGGGCCGCGTTGGGGGCCGTGCACGCCGCGGTTCTCTTCGCCCAAAATCTTGGTGCGAAGGTCATCTGCCGTGATCTTTCCATTAGCAGTTGGCACCAGCGTCAGCTTGGCCCCAGTGTAGAATTCTGGCGCATTACATTCGTCTTCGTGGATATGCGCGCAGTCACTGCAAAAGACCGTCTGCCAGGGCTGCGTCATTGAGGCCAGCAACACAGAGTTCGCAGCAGTGCCATTGATGATCAGATAGACTGCGGCTTCGGGGGCTTCAAATATCTCGCGGACCTGCGCACGCACCTCGTCCATGATTGTGTCTGCACCATAGCCCATCGCATAGCCGTTGTTGGCTGCTACCAAGGCCTCCATCACCCTTGGATGGGCGGGACCGGCGTTGTCAGAGGCGAAATACATCTAAAGTGGCTCCTCGATGATATAGTCTTCCCAGTCGTCTTCATCGACGCTGAATTCCGGGATCGTCATACCCTTCACCGATACGCCCGCATGGTGCACCGATGCGGGATCGCCCGATATCAGCGGGTGCCAATCGTAAAGTGGCCGCCCTTCGTGGACCAGCCGGTAGCCGCAGGTCATCGGTAGCCAGTATAGGTTTTCAACGATGGTTTTTGGCGTTAGCACAATGCATTCAGGTACGAACTGGTGGCGGTTTTTGTAGTTGCTACAAAGGCAGCTTTCATTGTCCAGCAAACGGCAGGCGACGCGCGTCATTGCCACTGTGCCATCGTCGTCTTCCAGCTTGTTCAAACAGCATTTGCCACAACCGTCACACAGCGCTTCCCACTCTTGCTGGTTCAATTTGGCCATTGGTTTTGTTTCCCAAAACCGATCTTCAAGCCCGCTGCGGGGGATATCAGCTGACATTTGCGAGGATCTTTCTAGCCGTGTCACAGTCGGCATCCATCTGGGTGATCAGGGCTTCAAGCCCATCGAATTTCAACTCTGGCCGCAGGTAATCGACCAACGCAACTGAGAGGGTCGCGCCGTAAAGGTCGCCTTTGAAATCAAAGATGAAGGTCTCGCAGTTTGGGACATTTTCGCCAAACATCGGACGTACACCGATGGATGCGGCACCGTTATAGGTACCTTTGTGTGGACCATCCAGCACGTCAACTTTCACGGCGTAGACACCAAATTTTGGCGGGTGCAGGCCAGTGATCGACATATTGGCTGTCGGATAACCAAGGTCGCGACCACGTTGATCGCCGCGGATGACCTCGCCCTCAATCCGGTGCCAGTGGCCCAACATCGCGGCAGCATCGCGTGGCTTGCCATCCGTTAAGGCTTGGCGGATCGCGGTCGATGATACGTTGGCGGTGTCGATGGCGACGATAGGGGCGACGGTCACGCCAAAGCCCATTTCAGCACCAAAGGTTTGCAAGTCTGCGATCGTTCCGGCACGCCCTTTGCCAAAGCAAAAATCCGCACCCACGACCACGTGCTTGAGGCCCAGTTGGTCGGCGATAATTGTTTGCGCAAACTCGCGCGGTGTCAGGCTGGCAAGGGCTTCGTTGAAGGGTACCTCATAGAGTTTTTCGACGCCAAGTTTCGCCAAGCGGTTCGCGCGCGCCTCGGCATTCATCAAACGGAACGGGTTGGGATCGCGCGAGAAATAGCTGCGCGGGTGCGGCTCGAACGTCATAATGCCAAGCGGTGCATTGGTGGATTTTGCCGCTTGGCGTGTCAGGTCGATAACGGCTTGGTGGCCGATATGTACACCGTCGAAATTGCCGATGGCCGCAGCGGCGCCGCGGTCGGATGGATCAATAAAAACGGTGTCACGAATGATGCGCATGGCACTGCGTAGCGTGGCCTGTGCGCGGGTGCAAGATTAGTCGAATTTCCGCGACGGCGCGAGAACAGTTGCGTCACCGACCAGCACCTTTTTGTCGTTCACAAGACAGCGTGTATTCATAGTCACGCGGCGTCTGGAATGATCAATATCAGTCACTTCGACTTCGGCTAGAACCATGTCGCCGGGGCGCACCGGAGCAAGGAATTTAAGGCTTTGGCCCAAGTAAACAGTGCCATGACCGGGTAGCTGTTCACCGATCACCGCACTGACCAAACCAGCCGTCAGCATACCGTGGGCAATACGACCGCCAAAGATGGTTTCTTGCGCGTAGTCCTCATCAAGGTGAACGGGGTTGCGGTCAGTGGACACCTCGGAAAACATCTCGATATCGCGGTCCGTGATTACCTTGCGGAGCGACCGTGTCATGCCGATTTCGATGTCTTCGATGCAGATCGTTCCGCGAGGGGCGTTGTCCAGCATATCGGGCTCCATTGAGTAACAAAAATCCAAGTATCACATAGATATTGTAATTTTATTACTTTGCGAACGCAGAAAGATCAAGCGATTCTTCTATCTGAGGTGCCCGATTGTGTAAGTTGCGCTCATTTGTTGGGAATTGAGATAAAGCTTTAACGCTTCGGGGTCTGGTTGGCGGACTGTCTTGGTCTCAGCGGCGGCAAGGCCGCCAGAAATAAACAGCACGTCAAGGTCTTCTTGTACGCCGCCCAAAACGTCCGTGCCTATGCCATCACCAATCGCGATGATACGCGGATCAGATGGCGCATTGCTTAACGCGGCGAGCCTGCGACGCGCGAGATCATAGATGGGAGGATGTGGTTTGCCAAAATAGAGGCTTTCGCCACCCATTTCAGTATAAAGCGCGGCCAAAGCACCCGCGCACCATTCCCGCACTTCGCCCCGGTCGACGACGATATCGGGGTTCGCGCAGAGCAGTTTGAGACCCTTTTGCTTGGCATATAGGAATTCGGGGCGGTTCACATCTACTTCGGCCATCGGGTCAAACGGGCCGCAGCAGACAATGCCATCTGCTTGATCTAGCGGTACTTTTTGGATGTTGACCGGATCAGTGATGATGCTGAGAGGTTGAAAGAAATCATCGTCGCGGGGGCTTTCGCCCATGAACCAGATTTTCTCGCCCACAATGCCACGGAACATCGCGGCACGCGCACTGTCACCTGATGTGGCGATCGCATCCCACGCATCATCGGGAACGCCAAAGCCGTTGATCTGCCGTGCCACTGAATCCCAAGGACGTGGGGAGTTGGTAACGAGGACCACAATGCCACCCGCCGCGCGATATTTCTGCATGGCGGCCACGGCGTCAGGCATCGCTTCGACGCCGTTGTGCATGCAGCCCCATAGGTCCACAAATGCCGCGTCGTATTGGTCAGAGACCGCGGCGAACTCTTCGATAATCTGGGTCATTTGTTAACCTTTAAGGCAGTATGTTTTGCGTACACAGGCTGTGCACAACCTGTATGTACGGTGGTGTCACATCAAACCTTGAGGTTCGGGATGATCTGTTTTTTGCGGCTCATCACACCGGGAAGGATCACGCTGTCGCCTTCGACCGTCGCATCGAATGATTTTTCTGCGATGGTTTTGGACAAAGCATTGGGGAGCAGCATTGTGGCTTCTTCCTTAAGGATATCCACGACGAAAAGCAGCACCTGATCAACGCCGTCTTCTTTGGCGACCTTTGGCATGGCTTTCATCAATGCGGCTTTGCGGTCCAGCACGATGTCGGGTGCGGTGGTTTCCAAAACAGAGATGCGGAATTTCTTGCCGTCCACTTCGTATTCTTTGCTGTCCATGCGCAAAAGCTCGGCTTCTGAGAACGCAGAGACGTCCGACTTCGCCGCGAACATCTCACCGGCATAGGTTTCGATGTCGACGCCAAGGTCCTTGGCGAGGCTTTCTGCAAGATCTTTATCGATCGCGGTTGTCGTCGGTGACCGGAAGGCGAGCGTGTCGGACAGAATGCATGACAACATCAGACCTTTGATCCCTTCGGGCATATGGCCCGCGTGTTCGCCCATCATTTGATGCATGATGGTCGCGGTGCAAGCCAGTGGGCGGACCGTGATATTGATCGGGTTCTTTGTCTCAAGCCCACCCGCCAGTTTGTGGTGGTCGATGATCGCCAAGACGTCAGCGTTGTTGATGTTCGCTGGCAGTTCGGCGGGGTTGTTGGTGTCAACGATCACGCAGGACTGGCCGTCTTCGACGTCTGCGATGATCTCGGGCAGATCAAATTTCCAACGTTTGGCAACAAATGCGGCTTCGGTATTTGGGGTGCCCAAGAGCGCTGCTTTCGCAGTGATCCCTGTGTGGTTCAAAAACCATTCCCAGATCAACGCAGAGCCGGTGCTGTCTGTGTCAGGGGATTTATGGCCAAATACGAGCGTTGTCATGAGCATCACTTTCAATCGGAGCAAGGTTGCAGCGTATATAGGAGTGTGTGTTGGGGCTGTCACCCCATGCGATGGATTTGACGGGTGATCGGCGGTGCACTATGATTACGTCACTCAGTAGGAGGACGCTGACAATGGACAAGCAAGTTTAAACCGCTCGCATTTCTATAGGGCCGATGACGGCCAGTACGCATTCCTAAAGAGGAGCATCCTGACAATGGACCAGTCGCAATAACGCCATTTGGCGATTTCAACGGCCGTTTTGGCCACCGATTAATTGCAGACGAGAGGTGCATCCTATGCCCCGTAAGACACCAAAACCCCGCAAAGCGGGTCCTTCAACCGTGACCGCGGCCAAGAACCGCCGTGTGAATAGGCCGGACCCTGCTGGAAAACCACCATCGCAACCAACCGGGCCCACGCGTGATAAACGGTTTGACCGCCGTCCCCCCAAGTTTCCTGGGCGTTTAGGAGGTCGATAAACGTTGCACCCCGCCATCATTTGGTGGCGGGGCTTGCACTGCGCCGCGTTTTGTCCTTGTTTGCCAAGGCAGGAGAACCGCCATGCCCAAAGAGGCCGACCTTTATCCCCCCATTAAAGCCTATTTGCAGCGCCAAGGTTACGAGGTGAAGGGTGAAGTAGGAGCCGCTGATGTTGTTGGTCGCAAAGGTGATGCGGTTGTCGTGGTTGAACTGAAAGTCGGGTTTTCACTGGCGTTGTTTCACCAAGGTGTCGACCGACTTGCAATCACGGACGACGTATATCTTGCAGTGCCTGCGGGCGGAAAAACAAAGGCGCTCAAGGCGAATGTTAGACTTGCGCGCCGCGCGGGGCTGGGTGTGATTACCGTGCGCCTGCGCGATGGGCACATTGAGGTGCTGGCTGATCCCGGACCCTATGCGGCCCGGCAGTCGAAGAAGAAGAAAACCAGGCTGTTAAAGGCTTTTGACCGGCTGAAGGGTGATCCCAATCAAGGCGGGGCCACGCGCCACGGTATCGTCACGGGGTATAGGCAAGATGCGCTGCGTTGCGCGCGGTTCCTGGCCGTACATGGGGCGTCCAAAGGGGCCAAGGTGAAAGAATGGGCTGAGGTGCCGCAAGCAACCCAGATTATGGCCGCTGATCATTATGGATGGTTTGCGCGTGTGTCGCGCGGCGTCTACGAATTGACAGATGCCGGCCGCAAAGGTCTGGCTGATTTTGGCGATGTCTGACGCGCCTACTGCACGCGCGACACGGTCCATCCGTCGTTTTCAAGAAGCTGTAATACGCCTCGTGCGCCGATCAAATGCGCGGCACCGACCGCGATGACGATATTATCATGGATTTGCACGGCCTCGTTGATCACAGGCATCCAATTTTGGTTGCGTTTATCAAGGAAGGCTTCGCTCATTTCATCAAACATTGCGGACCCTTCGGCGGGGTCAATGTCGGGAATGTCAGCGATGGCGATGCGCGACATTTCCCACAAACGCCCGATATCTTCTGCAAAGTAGCGGTCCAGCATGGCGACGAACATCTGTTGCTGTAATTCCGGGACCAGCATGTTGACGCGCAACATTTCGATTTGATCTTCGACGGGTTCGTTCTGGAAAATGTCAAACAGAGTTGTGTGCGGTTCCAGCGCTTGCATCGGGACGCCTGCCGCTTTGGCATCTTCTATGATCATGTGATCAAGGCCGCGCACGCCTTCCATGATGTCACCCATCGCACATGCCGGTATGGCAAGGGTGATTGATAGATACCACGGCTGCATCTTGGCGGCCATAAAAGCCGGGATGCCACGGTCTGTGGCGGCTTGGGCAATGAGCTGCCACGTCTCTTCATCCAGCAGTTCGGGCAGAGTGGGCCCATCGACGATAAACAAACGACCGGGGTCTGTGGTGATCAATTCTTGCAGGGCAGCTTCTTCTTTTGGCGTCGCTTCCAGCATCACCAAATCGGCTGATGTGACCGTGTCAGATAATTGCCTGCGCAAATCATCAAGACGTGGATCGTAAATATGCATGGTCCCAACAACGGTGAGCGTATCTGCGCCTTTCGTGGCATTCCAGACGATCCCTTCGGCATAAGGCATATCTGCAACGGCATCCGCTAACGTTTCGCGTTGCGTGTCAGTCAAGCGGTCAAGATAGCTGTCGCCAACGCAAGCAGCGGTTGCAGGCAGGGCGACAAGGGCAAAGAATGCGGTTGCAGCAGCGCGTAGGAACATGTGCCGTCCTTTTGTGATCCGATATTGTGGAGATAGGGGCTTTGCGCTGTGGATCAATCGTCAGTCACAGGGAATTCAGTGATCTGTCGTGACCGAAGCCTACCCTATGAATAAATAGACCATGCCGATTGTACCACCAACCAGCATCAATGTGACTTCGCCACCTAGAACACTCAATAAACGCACGGGAACCACCGTTATTTTTCTTATTTGTTGTCCTAAGCTACAGATGAAATGTGGCCCGGTTTGGGCAGAAACCACAAAATTACTCTGATTTAAGTCCTGACTTTGTCAGCGCATCAGGGTCGAGGATCTCGATTTTTTGGCGCGCTGACTTGATGATGCCTCGCTTGACGAACTTACTTATTGATCTGCTGACCATCTCTCGGTTAGCCCCGATTGAACCTGCAATTTCTGCATGTGTCGGGGCATCTTCGATGACGGCACCCTTTGTCAGTTTGCTTTGATCCATCGCCAGCCTGAGAATGTACATCCGCACGCGGTCCTCAACCGGAAGTGTTGTCATTTCCATATTGCGTGCCGTAAGTGAGCGAATTTTTTGAACAAGGTCGTCGGTGATCCGCTTGCGGACGACAGGCACATTGTTGAAAAGCTGCAAAAAGCTTTCGCGTCGCATCGCAAGCACTGTGGTCTTGGAGCGTGCGACAACGGTGAGTGATCTTGCCGTGCCGTCCAGTGCTGCAAGTTCGCCAAAGTACGCCCCGACCGGAAACCGCGAAAAGACGATCTCGCGGCCTTGATCAGTCCAAAACACAGCAAGCAAAGAGCCCGAAAGCAAGAAATGGACGTCTTGTGTGGCGTCCTCTTGTTCAAAGACTTTTTGGCCTGCGTCCAGATTGACGTGATTTGCCTCGACTTCGATGCCAGCAAAGTCAGCGACGACCAGTCCACGAAAAAGTGGGAGGTCCAGATTAAGAAGTTGATTGGGCGTCATGCGATGGCCAACCAGTTTTGGGCAACGGCAATCTCTGGCGGCTTTGCGCGCGGATCGAAGGTATCCATTACGACGGAAAGTTCCTTGCCGTCGATAAGGCCAAACTTTGCTTGATCAAGACGCGCACGTAACAGCCACAGCCGGGCGTTCTGCACGGTTGCAGTGTCCGCTGCGTGGTCCAAGAAGCGTTTTGCATCATCGTGACGGTTGGTCATTTGGCAGATGCTTGCGTGGATGCGCAACACTTCTGCGTACCAGCACAGCAATCCGTTTTGGGTGTTCTCCCGGACCGCTCTGAGCGAAGCCTGATAGGCCGCTTCAAGTTGGTCATGCTTGGCCAAAGCAAGGGCGTAATGTGCGCGAAAATACGGCAGACCAACATGCGCGCCGATCACTTCGTGCGTTCCGATCACACGTTCAAACCCGGCCAAGCCCTCAGACGTGTCGCTTTGCGACGGATCCATCACGTTCAACCAAGCCGCCCCAGTAACTTGCCAGAACGCGGCAGATTGCGTTTGGGCCATTTGAAGGCCTTGCAAAACGCGTTCCACGGCCCGTTTTGTTTGACCTGCGTAATATAGCGGCACCGCACCCCATATCTGCGCATAGGGCTGCATGATGGGCATGTTCAGTAGGTCCTGATGTGCATCTGTTTCAGCGCTTAAAGCGTCAATCAGATGGGTATCACCTGTTATGGCGCGACCTGCCGCTTCGAACATTTGCGTCGCGGCGAACGAATCCACTGCATAGTTCGCGATCATGGCGCCGTGGTTGGCATGGTCGTATATATCGCGAAGGCGGTCAGTATTCTCAAAGGTTTGCGCAAAGTCCCCACCATAGAAGTGCAAAGATGCATCGACGTTAAAGGACGCAAGGCGCAGCTCGTTATTGCTAATTTCCGGCGAGACGTAGTTGGCAGCTTCTCTTAAGAGAGACGCAAAGAGCGTTGCATTCTCTTTGTCGCCGGACAGGATCGCGTTGGTGAATGAGCCACAAAAAGCGGGTCCATGCGCAACGGAGTATACGTTTTGGCCGCGCGCCAATTGCGTCACCTGATCAAACGCGGCTTTTACGGGTTCGGCCGTAAAGCCCAGCGTTTGCATGCGGATTGATCCAAGCGCTGTTTGGCTGGCTATTTCTAACGCGCGCACGTCGACATTTTTGGGTGCCTTTGCGCAAAGCGTGAGGGCCATAAGCACATGAGCTTCGGCGTCTTCAAAGGCACCTTGGAACAACGCCGATTGGCTGGCGCTCAGGTAGTTTTCGATAGCTGGAGTATATTGCTGTGCGAGCCTGAGATGCTCGGCCAGTAACCAGGGGTTTCGCAGCATTTCATCGGCACGCTGGTCTTGTAGGTAGGCAGCGATTTTGCTGTGATATACGCTGCGTGTCTGCAACAGCATCCCTTGATAGGCGGCCTGATGCAAAAGAGCATGCGCGAATGCCCAACTATCGGGGCCGATCTGGTGCAGCACTCCCGTCATACATGCTCGCACTAAATGAGGTTCAATCAAGTGCGGATCATCAGCGATCGCATCCAGCAGGTCGCGGTCGAAGGATTGCCCGATAATGGCGGCGCATTGCAGGATCGGTTTGGCGGGGCCGGTGCCATCAATTTGATCAGCGAGCAAATCCGTCAGGGTCTCTGGCAGCGCTTGATCTGAACCGTCGGTTGATCCAGCGCGTTTGAAGAGTTGTTCGATAAAAAGCGGGACGCCCGCCGCGCGGGCCAGTAGCTGCGTATGGTCTTCTGCCGTGTCATTGCCATTTGATAACGCAGCCAGCATTTCTGTCGCATCATCGCTGCTGAGCGGGGCAAGTGGGACCGTCGTTATTGGGATTTGATCTAGGTACCTGTCAATTTTTGCATCATCGCGACTTGAGAGCAGAATTTGGTAGCGGGCGGCGTCCTTGCTGCGCAGGATATGCACCAAGACGCCGAAGCTGGCACTATCGAGCCAGTGCAGATCTTCGAAAATGATAAGGCCAGATTTCAGCTTGTTTTGAATGGCATCCCAGATGCTTTGTTCGATCAAACCCTTTAGCGCCACATTGGAAAGCTCGGACAAGAGGCGTTGCCCTTCTGGCAGTCCAAGGACCAAGGCGAGGCCGCGTCTGTTGTCTTCTGGCAAGTCTGAGAAATGCAATTTCAGGTGGCGATAGCTGGGTTTGTTGCTGCCCAACTTCTGGGTGAGCCATCGAACAAAGGGCAAATAGATGCTGTGGGTCTGTGTGCCATCCGCGCTGAATTGGGTGATTGGTTGTTCTTGCTTTGCAAATTGCTGCAACAGCGCTGTTTTGCCGATCCCGGCGGGGCCTATCACCAAACAGGGCAATTCGCTTTGCGCGATCTGTTCTTGCTCGGCTTTGCGGCTGACAAATACTGGCGGGCCAGTGCTGTGACTCTCAAAAAATCTAGCAAGAGGTTGGAAAAGGGACTGTGTTTCGGTAAACCCTTTGAGCGTTTGCTTTGCCGTTTCTTTGGTCTTGAACATCCCGCGCAGCAACTCCTGCGTGCTTTGTGCGATCATGACCGTTCCCGGCGCTGCCTTTTCCTGAATACGCTGGGCAAGTGTCGTCACGATGCCTGTCGCCCGCGGCAAGTTTTTGCCGTCTGACTGCGTGCGCACAGCGACCTCGCCGGTGGCGACACCGATCCGCAGTTTGATCTTGATATCGCGATCTTGGCCAGCGTTGATCCGGTCCAGCGCGGTCAACGCGGCCTGCACTGCTTTCGACGCGGCCAATTCATCGGCGCGGGTCAAACCAAAGAGTGCGACAACCCCGTCGCCAAGGTACTCCGTGACTTCGCCATCGTAGGATTCAACGATGACGCGCGCTTGATCATAGAATTCCGTGAGCCAATTCTGAAGGTCTTCGGCGTCAATTCTATGAGCAATTTCGCTAAACCCAACGACATCTATGAAGACTGCTGTGATTTGCTTGCGTCCACCTTTCCCGAGGGAACCGGCCTCTGCAACTTTTTCGCTCATGAACTTACCTACACTCAACTATTGAGCACTATATGCCTGTTTTTTCCTGAGCCAAGAAGACAAATTGACCGCCTTGTTCATATAAGCAGAAACTCACCTAAGAAGTGTTACTCAATTGTCATCTAACTTGATCAGTTAACGCGGTTTTGCGCGATCTACCCGGCGGCCCGGCCTGCCCGGCGGCCCGAGTGGATACAACCGCCTAGAAAGGTTCCCTCTAGCGCGTTGTTTCCGTGGTAGCCGCCACCGCCGAACCCTGCTGCTTCTCCGGCGGCATAAAGACCCTCAATCGTTTGACCGCCCGGTGCGAATACACGCCCATCCAGATCAGTGTGTATGCCGCCTAGTGATTTACGCGTGATCACGTGCAGTTTGACGGCAATAAGTGGCCCGTTGGACCGATCAAGGATTTTATGTGGTTTTGCCGTGCGGATCAGTTTGTCGCCAAGGTAATTCCGGGCCGTGTGGATTGCCGTAATCTGTGCATCCTTGGTGAAGGGGTTGTCAATTTGTGCATCCCGCGCCGCGATCTGCGCACGCAGCTTTGCGGGATCAATCTGATTTCCGCCAAGTTGGTTCATGCTTGCAACCAGCGTGTCGAAGTTGTCGGCGACAATAAAATCGGAACCTTTTTCTTTGAAGGCTTCGACAGCGGGTGTCGCACCTTTGCCAAGCCTTGCCTTTAGAACGTCTTTCCATCCACCTTCGGTCAAGTCTGCATTCTGTTCAGACCCCGACAGGGCGAATTCTTTTTCGATGATCTTCTGGGTCAGCACGAACCAAGTGTGATCATGCCCGCGTCTGCAAATTTCATGCAACGTCGACATCGTATCAAAGCCGGGCATGCAAGGGGCGGGAAGACGATCACCGGTGGCGTCGAACCACATAGACGACGGGCCGGGCAGGATGCGAATGCCATGTCGCGGCCAGATCGGATCCCAGTTTTGCACACCTTCGGTATAATGCCACATGCGGTCCGTGTTGATCAGCTCACCGCCGGCATCCTTGAGGATGTCCAAGAGCAGACCATCGACATGCTCTGGCACGCCAGAGATCAACTTGTCGGGGAGTGGTCCGGATTTCGACGCATCCCAGTTGCGCCGCACCAGATCAAAGTTGCCGCCCATCCCGCCTGACGTCACGATCACCTGATCGGCACGGATGTCGAAGCTGTCGGTCACGTCGCGGTTCGTCGCAGCACCGCGGACCGCATCATCGGGAGCAAGAACGTCGCCTGTGACGCCTGCGATTTTGCCATCTGTGATGTCAAATCCGGTGACGCGGTGACGAAACCCGAAAGTGACCTTACCAGTCTTTTCAGCATCGAGAACCCGCTGCTCAAAGGGTCGCAAAACACCCGGTCCTGTGCCCCAAGTGATATGAAAGCGTGGCACAGAATTTCCGTGTCCGTTGGCAAAGCTGCCACCACGTTCGGCCCACCCCACCACAGGAAACCAACGCATGCCAAGTTGATGCAGCCAAGGGCGCATTTCGCCCGCTGCAAAATCCAGATAGGCCGCCGCCCATGCGCGCGGCCAGTGATCTTGGGGTCGGTCAAACTGTGCGGAGCCCATCCAGTCGTTCGTGGCTAGGCTGTGGCTGTCTTTCACGCGCATGCGGCGTTGTTCGGGCGTGTCGACCATCATGAGGCCGCCCAAGGACCAAAACGCTTGACCACCAAGGTTCTGACGGCCTTCTTGATCCAGAATTGTCACAGTTTTGCCGCGCGCGACCAGCTCGTTTGCCGCTACAATGCCCGCAAGCCCGCCGCCAATGATGATCACGTCACTTTGCATTTTGCGTCCCTTTGTTTTGGCATTCTTGCCGGATCGGCTTGGATGTCAAATCAAGTGGGCAATACGGCCTGCGTCCCTATTTGCCTTGCCAAACAGGCGCGCGTTTTTCGATGAAGGCACGCGCACCTTCGGCGGCGTCAGCAGTCTGCGCGATCTGCACGATGGCTTTGTCATTCTCAGCCCAGTGTGCGGCATCATTGGCTGCATGCGCACGGTTTGCGATCGCCAAGGTATGGCGCACCGCCAACAGGGCGTTACTGGCGATGTCTTCAGCGAGCGTCATCGCTATCGCAAGTGCCTGCCCGTCGTCTGTTACACGGTTAATGACGCCCCAGTCGGCGGCCTCAGCGGCAGCAAAAGGTTTGCCGGTCAGCAAGATTTCGTTCGCGCGTACACGCGGAATAGTAACAGGCAGGCGCACCGCACCACCCGCACCGGGAATAAGTCCAATGCGCACTTCGGGCAGTGCAAATTGCGCGCTGTTTCCCGCAACGACCAGATCACAGGCGAGCATCATTTCAAACCCACCCGCCAAAGCAGCCCCTTCGACCGCGGCGATAACCGGTTTGGTGCGCTGGCGCTTCACAAAGCCACCAAACCCGTACTGACCAAAGAGGATGGTATCGCCAGCGCCGCCTGCAAAGGCCTTAAGATCCATGCCTGCGCAAAAAAGTGTACCAGCACCGGTCAGGATAGCCACGCGCACTTCTGGATCAGCTTCGATCTGGTCGAAAGCCGCGCGGATTGCATCGCAAACCTGCGGGTTGATCGCGTTGCGCTGATCCGGTCGATTAAGTGTGACCGTAGCAACACCATTTTCGGCATGGTAGAGGACGACGTCATCGTTCATTCGTAGCTTCCTTTTCGGCGCGTTTGCGCAGGTCTGCGCGGATGATTTTTCCGGTCGTGGTCATGGGCATATCGTCGATAAAGCGCACGACACGAGGGAATTCATAAGCGGCCAGTTTCGTTTTGACGTGGGACGCAATGTCGTCCGCCAGTGCGTCTGAACCTACGTGGCCAGCCGCGAGCTGGATATAGGCTGCGACGACGCTGCCTCGGATCGGGTCAGGGCGTCCGACAACGCCAGCAAGTTGGACCGCAGAGTGGGTCAGCAAACAATCCTCGATTTCAGCGGGACCGATGCGGTAGCCACCTGAACTGATGATATCGTCGTCACGTCCGATAAAACGAATGCGTCCGCTGGGTGTTTTGCAGCCCTTGTCGCCAGTCAGCAGCCAGTCCGCTCCATCAATGGTGATGAATTTGTCAGCGGTGGCTGTCGGGTTGTTCCAGTACTCTAGGAACATCACCGGATCAGGTGCGCGGACTGCGATGCTGCCTTCTTCATCTGTGACGCAAAGGCTGGCAGTGTTTTCGTTAACGACGTCAACCACATGACCGGGAACGCCAAAGCCCATCACGCCCGGCTCTGCCGGTGCGAGTGCTGCGCAGGACGACACGATCATGTTGCATTCGGTTTGGCCGTAGAATTCGTTGATGGTCGTGCCGAATACCTGTTGGCCCCACGCGATCAGCTCTTTGCCCAACGTTTCGCCACCGCTTGCGACCGACCGCATCGGGACCGGTGTATCCGGCGTGTCGAGGCGCATGAGTTTGAGGGCAGTGGGCGGAAGGAATGCGTTTTGGATGTTGTGTGTTCTGATCAGATCGAAAGCGGCTTGCGCGGTGAATTTGCGAAAGCGGCAGGCCACAACGGGGACGCCGTGGTGCAGTGCGGGCATCAACACGTCGATCAGCCCGCCGATCCATGCCCAATCGGCGGGCGTCCAGATTTTGTCACCGGGTTGCGGGAAAAAATCATGGCTCATCTCAACACCGGGTAAATGGCCCAGCAGCACGCGATGCGCGTGAAGCGCGCCTTTGGGGGCACCAGTTGTGCCGGATGTGTAGATCAGGATGGCAGGGTCATCTGCCTTGGTTTTGATGGGTGTGAAGTCAGGCGACTGGGCTGCGCAGGCGACATGGAAATCCTCTGCGCCTTCCATTGGTCCATCAATGCATAGGATCAGCGCAAGGTCGGGAAGCGCGTCACGCATTTTGTGCAAGATGGTAGCGCCTATGGCGTCAGTGATGACAGTTTTTGCCCCAGAATCCTTGAGCCGATGTGCAAGGGCATCCGGGCCGAAAAGAGTAAACAGCGGGATCGAGATACAGCCCATTTTTGCAGAGGCGATATGTGCAACGGCTGTCTCGAAACATTGTGGCAGAAGTACTGCGATGCGATCCCCGGCAAGATTCGTCTGTGCCAAGGCATTCGCGAGGCGATTTGACTGATCCCGCAAGGTGCCAAAACTGTATTCCGTCGCGAGGCCATTATTTCCGATATCGATGATCGCGCATTTATCGGGGTTAACATCTGCATGCTTGTCGCAGATATCGACACCAATATTGTAATACTGCGGAATGTCCCACGCAAAGCGGGCTCGGGTCTCGGACAATGTGGCATGTTTTTTCAGCATTGCCCGTAATAAATGAACGATCGTTCAATTTGTGTCAATGTGGTGCAGTGGCGTGCTGAATTAATGTGCATTGGCGTCAGATCGTGACAATAGACCGTCAATCCTTGATGTCGTTTCGCGAAAACAGCAAGAAACCGCTAACAGTGGCGGTCTGACGCCTGCAACCAATGGTGACGCACAATGGACAAAGTTTTGCCACCTGTTCAAAATAACCAAACACCATGCGTATTCTCATTGCCGAAGACGAGCCTGTGCTCGCAAGCCAGATCAAGACCACTCTGTCCTCTGAGGGACTAACCGTAGACGTTGCCGTCGACGGTGCAGAGGCACAGTATCTTGGTGAAACTGAACCCTATGATGTTATTATTTTGGATCTCGGCCTGCCGATCCGGGATGGTATCACTGTTCTTAAGAACCTGCGAAGCGGCGGGAGCGATACCCCGGTGCTGATTCTGACGGCGCGCAACGATTGGACCGACCGTGTGGATGGTCTGGATGCTGGCGCCGATGATTATGTCTCCAAGCCTTTCCATATGGCAGAGCTTTCCGCACGCGTGCGGGCCTTGATTCGCCGCAAGGCGGGAAAAGCGACCCCTGTTTTCACCAAAAACGGTGTCAGCTTTGATACGCGCACCAATCAGGTTATGGTTGACGGGGTCTCGATCAATTTGACAGCGCAAGAGGTGGCTGTGCTTTCTTATCTGTTCCACAACTCTGGACGGTTGGTATCCAGAAACGAGCTATCCGAACACATCTACCAATATGAGGGTGATCGCGATTCCAACACGATTGCAGTCTTTGTTAATCGTTTGCGCAATAAGCTGGGCAGCGATTTGATTGAGACAGTCAGAGGCCGCGGTTACGTCATCAAAGTAGTGGCATGACATCGCTGCGCGCCCGCGCCGTTTCTGGCGGCATTTTGTGGGCGGTGGTCATCATCACGCTGGGTCTTGCCGGCCTTTCACAATATATCACGACACAAGCGCAATCGCGTTTTGTCGAGCTGTTGCAGGCCCGCCATACCCAAGCGATTGTGGCTGCATCCAACAGCGGTGACGTGCCTGTAAACCTTTTGCGTACGGTCAATGATCCGGCGTATCAGCTCCCGCTTTCTGGGCAGTATTGGCAGGTTGAAACAGAAGATGGTGCGGTGTTTGCCTCGCCCTCCTTGGGTGAGGAACGTTTGCCACGGCCAACAACTGGCGATCATGGCACGCCAACCGGAGAATTCAGGGGCCCCGGTGGTTTTCCCGCGTTTAGCATTGGCGAATGGATCACGCTGACCGATGGCACAAGCTGGCACATACAAGTCGCAACGTCCTTGGACACGCTTTATGAGGAACAAGAGACGCTCCGAAGCACGTTGCTGAGTGCCTTTGCGATCATCTCGTTTGTGGGGGTTTTGGGCGCCTTGGCCCAAGTCGCCGTTGTCTTGCAACCTTTGAACAAATTGCGCCAAGACGTATCGAACCGCTGGGAACATGAAGATGGCCTTGAGGTCGATAGTTACCCGATTGAGGTCGCGCCCTTGGTCACCGATATCAACACATTGATGGACCGTAATCGCGATATCATGCGCAGGTCGCGCAGACAGGCGGCTGACCTTGCCCATGCGATTAAGACGCCCTCGGCGATTATGCGCAACGAGTTAATTACGTTACAGCTCGACGGGGCCGATGTGCAGGATTCCATCGATGCGCTTGATCGGCTCGACGCCCAGCTTAAACGTTCTTTTGCGCGGATCAGGGCCGACGGCACCGAAGGGGCCATTGGCGTTTTCACGGACCTTGATATCGCACTTGGTCGGATGGAGCGGGCCTTTACCGCCTTGGCACGCAACGAAGGTAAGGAGCTTTCCTTTTCCTATCAGCGCGGCATGCGGGCACGGATGGACCAAAGTGACTTCGAAGAAATTATGGGTAATCTTTTAGATAATGCGATGAAATGGGCATCGTCTGACGTGAAACTCACCGCCTCCTCAACTGGCGATGCATTCATTGAGATCAAAATTACTGATGACGGTCCCGGCATTCCAAAGGACGAAATTCCAAAGGCGACGCTCAGTGGTCAGCGGCTTGATGTGTCAAAGCCGGGCACTGGCTTGGGTCTCGCGATCGCTTCTGACCTGATCCATGCCTACGGCGGCAAAATCTTACTTGGAAAAGACGAGACATTGGGTGGGCTCGCTGTCCATCTGCGTCTACCGGTCGCCCGCAAACGCCCGTTGGACTAGCCGCGCCCGAACAGCCCGCTTAGCGCCCGCCCGACCAATCCGCTGACGGATGGTTTTTTGGATATTTGAAACGGCAGCGGACGGCAGACTTCGATGGCGGCGATCCCGACACGTGCTGTCAGCGCGCCGTTCACAATGCCTTCGCCAAAACGGCGCGATACCTTTGACAACACACCGCCACCCGCGACGGATCCGATCAAATCGTCACCGACGGCAACGGCACCGGTGGCCACAAGATGCGTCAGCACGGTTCGGGTCAGGCGCCAACTTCCAAGCGTGCCTGCGCGTCCGCCGTAAACTTCGGCAATGCGGCGGATCATGCGGATGTTCGCTGTGAGGGCGGTAAAGACATCGGCCAATGCAAGCGGCACGATTGCAGTGACCGTCGCCACTTGCCGTGCAGCGGCTTCGACCTCGCGCTGGGCGCGGGCATCAAGCGGGGATAACAGTGTCGTTTCAGCCAAGCCCAACAAACCATCCGCATCAAGAACATCGCTTTGTTTGGATTTCAGTTCGGCACGTCCCCAAGCGGTGTCGTCGCGATTGCTGTACAATCCGTCCAAGGCGGTCAGTACGCCGCGCGCGGCTTTGAGGTCATTTGACGCTAGTGCTTCTTTTGCCTGATGCTGGATCAGATCAAGTTTGCGAAGCCGCCCGAACGCCGCCAGTTCGCGTCCTGCGATGATCAGCAGGATCAAGAGAAGTACGCCGATCAACACCGTAGCGATACCACCAAGGATTGGTGAGCGGGCCAGAAGTGTGGTCACATAATCCCAAGCAGCAAGTGAAACGACGAAGCTAAGTAAGGCCGCGGTGAGCGACCAAAACCAGCGTGAGAGCCGTGACGGGCGGCCTGCAGCCAAAGCTACGACCTGCTTCATCGCCGTTCCTTGTGGGGCGTCGACCGTTTCAGGGACTGCTGGTGCAATGTCGGGCTGTGCGGCCTTGGTATCTTCAAGATCAATCAAGACGGGTCCGGTGCTCATAGCCGATCTCCCAACAAGAACTGCGCGGCCTTATCAAGCCGGATGTGCGGCGGGCCGTCACCGGGGCGTCGGGTCAGGACGGCAGGTGCGAAATTCATCACGCTGTAATCCGCGTCCAGCCATTTATCAGACCCCGCGCGCGCAGGACCAAGCAAGTGGGCCGGGTCATCGGGCAGTTTGCCGGGAAAGAACGCGGCTTGTTTATCAGTGTCCAACAGGCGCCCCCTGACGACATCCAGTGGCCCGTCTTTGTGATCAATCGTTTCCTCGACGGTTGTTCGCAAGGCGGCGATTGACATGGCCGATGTTGTTGCACCGGCGAAGTCCGCCCTGTCTTTTGCTTCGCGCAAAAGTGCTTGGGTGATTGCGGTGAGCTGCGGGTGTTGGCTGTGGTGAAGGTGATCCGCCTTGGTGGCTGCGAAGAGGATTTTTTCGACGCGTTTGCCTTGAAAGATGCGCGACAGGAAACCGTTCTTGCCGGGACGGAATGCGCCAAGGATGCGCGCCATCGCACTGCGTAGATCATCCAGCGCCGAAGGGCCCGCGTGTATAGCACCTAACACATCAACCAGCACAATCTGGCGGTCGATCTTGGCGAAATGGTCGCGAAAGAAGGGCTGCACGATGTTGCGCTTATAGCTGTCAAAGCGGCGTTCAAACTCGCGCCCCAATGATCCGCGTGGGTACTTGGCATCGGGAAGCGGCGCAAACGTCAAGACAGGTGATCCGGCGAGATCCCCCGGCAACAAGAACCGCCCCGGCGAGCAGTCTGAAAAACCTGCGGCGCGCGCATCTTGCAAGTGACTGGTAAAACGTTCCGCCAAAACAAGGGCTTCGGGCTCGTTGAGTTTCACTGTCGGATCGACACCGGCCACGAGGGCTGCGTAGTCATCACCGCCGGGTCGGCCCTTGGCGCGGTCTAACGCCGCTTTGGACCATTCTGCATAGCTTTGATCCAGCAATCCAAGGTCGAGAAGCCACTCACCGGGATAGTCGACAATATCAATGTGAACGGTGCGGGGGCCGGACAATCCTGACAGCAGGCCGCTGGGCTGAACGCGCAAAGACACCCGGAGTTCGCTGATCTGGCGTGTCCCTTCTGGCCAATGCGGGTCGGTCGCCGTGAGATCAGCCAAATGGCTTTCAAAGCTGAAACGCGGCACGGTATCGTCAGGCTGTGGCTGGAGATACGCCGTTTGGATCGCGCCATTTGCGGCAGCTTCCAATTGCGGCATACGCCCCCGGTCCATCAGGTTCGCGACAAGCGATGTGATAAACACCGTTTTGCCTGCACGCGACAAACCCGTCACCCCCAACCGAATGACAGGATCGCTGAAAGGTGCGGTCAATATATCGCTCACGCCCTGTGCGGTGCGTGTGATCTGATCTGCGATTGCGGCGATAACCAAAGGCTGCCCTTTCAATGCTTTGAGTGAAGATAGGGGCACGGGCATGCGATGTGTAGGGATTGATTTTGCCCATTGCTCCCCCTACTGCAACGTCATGCCTCGTTACGTTCTTTTAGTTGAATATCATGGCGCACCTTTTGCAGGGTGGCAGCGGCAGCGTGATCAGCCGTCCGTCCAAGGTGCGATCGAGGCGGCACTGGCTAAGTTGGAACCCGGTGAGCACACAATCGCGGCAGCGGGGCGGACTGATGCAGGCGTGCATGCATTGGGTCAGGTGGCCCATTGCGATTTGACGCGCGTCTGGGACCCGTTTCGTTTGTCCGAGGCTTTGAATTACCATCTGAAACCCGCACCTGTTGCGATTTTGGCTTGTGCCAAAGTCGCCGACGATTGGCATGCGCGTTTCGATGCAACCGAACGACGCTATCTGTTTCGCTTGATCGCGCGCCGCGCGCCGTTGACGTCCGAGCAGGGGCAGTTGTGGCGGGTGAACCATGACCTTGACGCCGCCGCGATGCAGGCGGGTGCAGATCAGCTTATTGGACGGCATGATTTTACCACGTTCCGATCATCAATTTGTCAGGCGAAAAGCCCGGTAAAGACTTTGGACGAATTGCGCGTCGAAACGGTCGAACGCCCATATGGCACCGAATACCGGTTTCATGTGCGTGCGCGGTCATTCCTGCACAATCAGGTCCGCAGCTTTGTTGGCACGCTGGAACGGGTTGGAGCAGGAGCTTGGACGCCCGATGATGTCGGGGCGGCGTTGACTGCGAAAGATCGCAGTGCATGCGGGCCAGTCAGTCCGCCGCAAGGTTTGTATCTGGCGGCTGTTAGTTATCCAGATGGCCCTTTCGGGGTTGGCTAGTATGGATCATCGTGCATCTTCGAATTGATCCATCGCGTTTTGAGTCTGCTATCAACGCGCCGCGTCAGGTAATACTGACCCTAACATCAAAAACTTCTACCTCAGACCGATGTCAATGATCGCAATGCGGACAAAACTGCTGGTCATTCCAACGGGAACACGCAGAAAGTCTCAAGCCCGTTAAGCCTGCACAAATGGCGGCTGGTCGTCTGGATCACGACCATATGGACAAGTGGCATAATGATCAAAGTACATCACGAAAGTTGCGCGACCGGACGTCATAGAAAGGAGCGTGTTCATAAAGCCAAACATATTGGCCAAGGGCACAAATGCCGATACTTGGACTGACGTGCCTTCTGTATTTTGATCCAGAACTGTGCCACGACGAGCACGGATGTCATTCGTGACCACTTTCAAGTCTTTGTTGGGTGTCACCACTGTAATTTTCATAATCGGTTCAAGTAGTTGTTTTTCAGATTGCCGGTAGATGACACTTGGCGCACCAATTCTGGCTTCAACGCTGAAATCGTCCAAGAGACTACACACCAGTCTATCTAAGTGAAGTTCATCACTACCTTTCAACGTAGTTTGCCCTGTGTCAGGGTTCACACTTGAGCGGAAAGAAGGATCGCGCTTCGCCAAAGTGGCTATACCTCTTTCCAGCCGATCTGCATCAGCCGGTGTTTTCGGCTCGATCACGATGGATAGGACGGGTTCACTCAGTACAGCTTTCATTTGCCAAGCATCGCTGAGTTGAGGCGAGATTTCAACCAAACAGCTAGTCTTCTTTGGGCTCAAAGCCCCTATTCGCCACAAGCCGCACCAAGGTTCCTTTTCCCGCTTTTCAGTAGTTAGGGTCAGTTGTCGACATAGAGGCCATCTGACATTCTAGACCAGCTAGTCGAGTGCGCGCGCCTCATCGACCAACATCACGGGGATACCGTTGCGGATGGGAAAGGCCAGCTTGCTTGCTTT
The DNA here is from genome assembly GCA_947488605.1 of uncultured Paracoccaceae bacterium. GTDB lineage: Bacteria > Pseudomonadota > Alphaproteobacteria > Rhodobacterales > Rhodobacteraceae > Yoonia. Next base: position 62,414 of record CANKZJ010000007.1, read on the forward strand.
GCTGATCAATTCCTGCTTTTCTGCATCATACTTCAATGTGTCTTGCGTCATTGGGCAGACCAGCGCCTCGAGCATTTTAGGATCGAATGTCGTTTCGCTCATTGCATGACCTCTTCACCTGATCCGCCACGCAACGCGAATTCGATCAGCGTCATCAGCGTTTCGCGGCGCGTCGTCAACGAAGGCGCCTCCAGCAACGCCTGTTTGTCCTCAGGCTCGAACGGGCACAGCATCGAGAGTGAGTTGATCAACAGCTCGTCGTCCGCCTCGCCGAGGCTTTCCCAATCTGTGGACAGTCCTTGATCAACCAAATAGCGGCCAAGTGCGTCCATGAACACGGCGCGGTCAAATGTTTCGTCTTTTTCGGTTGGCCCAAGGTCACGGTCGAAACCTTGCCAGTTCACCTTGCAACGGCGGTAGGGCGTAAAGCCTTCGACTTCTTCCGTAATCCGGAACCGCGACGCGCCCGACAGGGTGATCATGTAACGCCCATCTTCGGTTTCTGAAAACGCGGTGAGTTTACCGGCACAACCGATTGCGTGGAGTTTTCCAGCGCCATCCGGTCCCTCGTAGGGTTGGACCATCCCGATCAATCGCGAAGAGGTTTTGAGCACATCGTCCATCATCGCCAGATAGCGCGGCTCGAACAAATGGAGCGGCAAGCGCGCACGCGGCAAAAGCAGCGCGCCCGGCAAGGGAAACACCGGAAGGGTGTCTGGTAAATCAGTCTTTGATATCATGTCTACAAGGTAGGCCGAACCTTTGATCAGGCAAATATCATCGACGAAAGTTTGCGACGGCCATTCAACACGATGGGATCCTTAGCTTCGCGGGCGTCAAAGATCGTGAAAAGCTGCGTCTTTGCAGCGCCGTCATTCCACTCCCGGTCGCGGCGGAACAGTTCGAGCAGTTCTGTGACAGCGTCTTCGACTTGACCGTTGGCGTGCAATGCAATTGCAAAATCAAACCGGGCTTGATGATTGTCTGGTTCCGCTTCCACAGTCGCTTGCAGTTCGGCAACAGGTCCTGCGTTTGCGGCTTCACGGGCCAGGCTGATTTGCGCGTGAACGGCTTCCAGCAGTGGATCGGTGGAAATCTCGGCTGGTGCGCCGTTCAAGATGGCTTCGGCCTGATCGACGTCGTCGAGTGCGAGGTATGACCGGACTAATCCCGCATAGGCCGCCGCGTTGTTGGGTTCTTCTTGCAAGATCGCTGCAAATGTTTCGGCCGCATCCGTAGCGGCGCCTTCTTCAAGCATTTGATTTGCTGCTTCGATTGCGGCGCTCAGCCCTTCGGCCTCTGGATCACCGGCCAAAGCCGCGATTTTTTCAACAAATGCATCGATTTCGGATGGAGGAAGCGCGCCTTGGAAGCCGTCGACGGGTTGGCCATTGAAGAATGCATAGACCGTTGGGATCGATTGCACCTGCAATTGGCCTGCATAGGCCGGGTTCTGATCAACGTCGATTTTGACGAGCTTTACGCGCCCCTTGGCTTTGGTGACTGCCGCTTCGATCGCGGGGCCCAAAGTTTTGCAAGGTCCGCACCAGGGCGCCCAAAAATCGACAATGACCGGAACTTCTTTTGAGGCCTCAACAACATCGGCTGCAAAGCTGGCGTCGGTTCCGTCCTTGATCAGGTCAACGGGGGCGTTCGGTGTGCCATCTAGTTCCAACATGCGCGGTCTCCTTCAATGCGTGGTTGGGCCTTATATGTGCGCAATGAACGCCAAGTCCAAGAGGCAATGCGGCTTTACCATTCGGACCACCGCACATAGCGTGCGTCTATGACAAAAACTGTTCTGACTTTTGGTGATAGCAACACCTATGGCACCCCGCCTGCCCACGCCCGCGGCGAAAATCGCAGATACGGTGCGGACATTCGCTGGCCCCAGGTGATGCAAAAGGTTTTGGGAGCAGACTGGACCTTGATCGAAGAAGGATTGCCGGGGCGCACCACTTGCCGTGCTGATCCGGTTATGGGTGGTCATATGGATGGACAAACCGGACTGCGGATTGCCTTGGAAAGTCACGGGCCGATTGATCACTTGATCATTATGTTGGGCACCAATGATTGCCAGTTTCATCACGCGGCCTCGGCGGAACAAATTGCCGGAGGGATCGCGGGTTTGCTGACAATTGCGCGGTCAGAAGCCTACCAGACACGGCACGCGGGGTTTGAGATTTTGCTGATCGCACCGCCGGCTGTCTTGGAGCAGGGAACATACCGCGAAACATCATGGGGTGCGCATGAGAAATCGAAAGCTCTGGCCTCACTGATTGCCGATCTCGCGGCGCATTGGGGCGTGGCGTTTTTGGATGCGGGCGCGCATATCGCAAGCAGCCAATTGGACGGTATTCATTTTGAAGCAGAGGATCACGGTACTCTTGGTCGCGCGGTAGCGGATAAGATCGGGGCGCTTTGATGCAACCAAAGCTTGGCGCAATTGCGGTCGTTTATCATGAAAACAGGTTCTTGCTAGTGAAGCGCAAGAAAGAGCCCAATGCCAATACGTGGGGTTTTCCGGGCGGGCATGTTGAACTGGGCGAAACGGCTTTGGACGCTGCGGTGCGTGAGCTTGCAGAAGAAACCGGTGTCGTGGCCAAGGGCGAGAAGTATCTGACGAACATTGATGCCATTACCCGTGATGCTGATGGTGAGGTGCTGTTCCACTATCTATTGGCTGCCGTACTTTGTTCATACCAAAGCGGTGTACCTGCCGCTGCCGATGACGTGAGTGATGCTGGCTGGTTTACGCGGGTCGAGGCCGCAAGCCTGCATCAAAGCCCAAATTTGCAGACGGTGATGAATTTGATCCGCGTGTAGGGTGGATTGAAATCCACCTTACTCTGTAACGGCAACCATCGGTCCCAGTTGGAACCCAAAATCGCTTCTGCCAAGGGCGCGCGCATAAAGCCGGGACACTTTACCATCGAAATAAAGCGCGTTCGGCAATTTCAGATAATCGCGAAAGAAACTGCCAAATTCGTGGAATGTCACGCTGTCGTTTGAGATGACAAAAATGGCTGTCGTGCCATCCGCGGTCGTACCTACGCCATTACGGATGAACCTTGATGTACTGTCGGGCAGAAATCGCGGATGCAACGCCCCATCAATCACAAGCATCGGGCCAGATTGGGTCGCGTCGCGGCAGGCAGGTGCTGCGTCGACATAGCTAAGTGTCTCATAAATCTGCGCGGAACTGTCATTGATGCAAAATACGCCGTTAGGCAGCAGGCCGAAATTGCCTGGACCTGCGTTGGTGATTACCCGCATCGTTTCAATGCCATCTTCGCGGTAGTGCCCGACAGGTGAGCGGTCATCATGATACATGCCCGCATTCATCGCAAAGGTCAGGCGGGTCACATCTGGCTGGTCTTCGATGCCACCAAAACTACCTATGACGATGTCTTGGTCATCTTTGTGAAACAGCGAGAGTTTCTCGGACGTTGCATCAACGGTGCAGGCGGTAAAGCTGTTGCCGTTGTAGGCGATGTCCTCGCAGGTTACCGCCGCGGCGGGCATCGCCCAAAACAGCAATACTCCTGCAAGCCAGCGCATTAGTCGTCCAAGTCCTGACGCACATGCCCTTCGGCCAACAGCGCACGGGTCGCGTCCATCTGATCAAAGGTGCCGTCGATCTCGAATCGAAGTTCGGGCGCGAACTTCATTGAGCCACCTTTGACGACCAAATGCCGGATCTCGTAGCGGTTGCGCCGCAGCGCGTCGAGCGCCTCTTGCTTGCCTTGCCCACCCAGCGGCAGCACGAACGCCGTCGCAATCCGCAAGTCAGCGGTCATGCGCACTTCGCCGACGGTGATCGACATACGCGCCAATTCGTCATCATGGATGTCACCGCGTTGCAGCACATCCGAGAGGGTCCGACGGATCACTTCGCCTACACGCAACATGCGCTGCGTTGGGGCTTTGCCGTCTCTGTTTGAATTCTTTGCCATAGGGTCCATTTAAGCGCTGTAGCGGCCCTTGCCAAGCAAGCCTTTGCGTCAGAGGCAATCCGCCGCTAAGACGGGGCACGACAAAAAGGATCAGACCCATGACAGACACACCCGGCATCGTCATCACAGGCGCATCAGGCAAGATGGGCCAGATGTTGATCAAAACTGTTCTGGCCTCGGACAAGTGCCGTCTTGTGGGCGTTTTGGAGCGGGCAGGGCATGATTGGATTGGCCAGGATGTCGGTGTCGTGACAGGCGGGCAACCAGTTGGCGTGACTGTCACGGATGATGCGGTAGAGGTGTTTGCCAAGGCGCAAGCGGTTATTGATTTCACTGCACCTGCTGCAACGGTCGCTTTTGCTGGGCTGGCTGCGCAGGCGCGTGCCGTCCATGTGATCGGCACGACTGGGCTATCCGACGATGATCTCAAAGCGATCAACGCAGCCTCGCGGCATGCGGCGATTGTGCGGGCCGGAAATATGTCTTTGGGCGTGAACCTTTTGGTGCAGCTGACAAAGAAAGTGGCAGCGGCCTTGGACGAAGACTTTGATATCGAAGTTATCGAAGCGCATCACAATCAAAAGGTCGATGCGCCCTCGGGCACGGCGTTGATGTTGGGTGAAGCTGCTGCCGCAGGGCGCGGTGTTTCATTGAGCGATGTCAGTGACAGCGGCCGCGACGGCATAACGGGCGCACGCAAAAGGGGCGATATCGGGTTCAGCGCAATTCGCGGTGGCGATATCGTCGGCGAACACGACGTTATGTTTGCCGCTGCTGGGGAGCGTATCGTTTTGCGCCATCTGGCAACCGATCGCGCGATTTTCGCACGCGGCGCTTTGAAAGCTGCCCTTTGGGGTCAGGATAAAAGCCCCGGCGAATATGACATGATGGATGTTCTGGGGACCTAAATCAGGCTGTCCGACGGCTTAAGTGAACCAACTGGACCTTTCTTACGTATAAAAAAATAGTTTTGACGTTGGAGGGCTAGAATGAAACATCTGATCCTATCATTGATTTTCGCGACCGCTGCGGCACCTGCTGTTGCCGAAAGCTATGTGCCTGTGAAAGATCAAGCGACGTTTTTGTCTTTGGTCGAAGGCAAAGAGCTGCGAAATTTTCTTTATGGTGTGCGTCTCAACGTTCTTGAGGATGGCCAGATTGATGGGTCCGCGATTGGTTGGGCCATCGAAGGGTCATGGACCTGGCAGAACGGTTACTTCTGCCGCGAGCTAAGTTGGGGCGGCGACCCGATTCCGTATAACTGTCAATTGGTAGAGGCCCGCGGTGATGATCGTTTGCGGTTCACGGTTGACCAAGGTGCGGGCGATTCAGCGTCGTTTCGACTGCAGTAAGTTAGCCGAGGTCGGCAGCGCCGAATTTGAGGATCACTGGAACGATCAACTCTTCTTCGTCAATCAGGTGACGATCAAGTAGCTGTTCAAGTTTCGACAACTCGTCGCGGAATTTACCTGCTGTCGTTTGCAGCTTTTCGCGATTGTCGGAGATTGAAATCACCTCATTCGCGCGTTCCACAAAACTGGCAAGAAAAGCGTCGATGTCATGGTGATCCTTGTCTAGGATCGTAAATCCGCGTTCGATTCTCGCGTCTTTCGTCACAAGTTTGGGAAAGTAATACGTGTCTTCAATCGTGTGATGTTCGTGCAATCCGTTCACGAACATGCCGCCATACCGCGCCGTCATTGCCGCATAACGTGCGGCATCAAGTTTGCGGTCGAGCAGCGCCTCGGTGCCACTGCGCAGTTCGCTCATTAGCCTGCGAAACATCAAGTGACGGTCCAGCCAAAACCGGATGAGACCGTCAAAGCCGGGGTCCGTTTCCCAGCCGTCGCGCGGGTATTCTTCGAGCAAGACACGTAGCGCATCTGGGAGTCCCGCGCGTTCAGCAAGGTCGAGGTTATCCATGAAAGCTTGTTCCCATTAGCTGCGCAATGATTTGCCCTGTAGACCAGATGTCTTGCCCCTTTGGCAGGGGAAAACCAGACATCAATCAGTCGGTTTGACCCAAACAACCAACGGCCCTGTCGTCATCCAACCTTGGGCCACGGCGTCGGCCAAGTCATCATCTGTTTCATAGCCTACGACAGGTTTTCCTTGACCAAATGCGGCGCAAAGTGCCGTCGCGGCGGGCCGCGCATTTGCCCCAAATGAATTCGAGAGACCAACGCAGTCACTAGAAAGGTTTGCGATGACACCCGCATCAAACGCCATGCCATTCCGACGCCCCCAGATGCGGACGTCCGGTCGCTTTAGGATTGGATCGGGAAACTGGCGTTGGTCAGAGGGTGAGCTTTTGCGCCACGCAGATTCCCAGTCGATCAGTGAAGTGGCTGTCGTGATCTGTTCCCAATCGTCAGTATTGGCTGACGCCTCAGGGCTATGAAACAGCCAAGTGGCTTTGAACATGCGAACCAGACCAAGTTTGGTAAGATCATGCGCCCCGGACCCGTCTTTGACAGCAAATCCCGGCATGTCCAAAAGCGGCGTAATTAACGTCTCAATTGGTGCATCCGGGATGACCGTGGCCCAACCATGATAAGGTGGAGGTGGGTCTATTGCACGAAACCCAAAGTCATCGCGCGTGTAGCGCAATCTGCGCACATCCCACATCATTGCATACCAGTCGGCATTGTTTTGTGCGGCCATAAGTGCATGTGGATTGGTCATACCACCTAGTAGTCCCGCTCGAAGAAGATACCGACGCTGGTTTCGCCATCTTGATCAACGCCACCTTTGGCCGTGATCTCGTTGGTGATATCAAGGTTGAGGTTGATCTCGGTGTCGCCTTCGCTGGTGACGGTCACATCGGTGTAGACGTTGTCGGACAAGTAAGCGCCCGCGCGCACGGCGGCGTTACCCTCATCATCTGTGGTCACGTCAAAATCGTCCAAGCCGATGTTTTCACGGAATCTGTCCAGTGCACCGCCGCCGGTTCCGGCCAATGTGCTGATCGCGGATGCCAGTTGCACGGCCTGCAGAGGGCTGATGCTTTGCAGATCGCGACCAAAGATCAGTTGTGAAAGGACTTCGTCTTGCGGCAATTCCGGGATCGAGATGAAGCTGACCTCCGGTTCACCTGCGGGGCCTTCGACCACAATGCTGATTACAGTGCCGGTATCGCTTTCGGTTGTCGCGACAAGGCGGATGAAGGGGTCAAAGTCACCTTGCAGTGTCGCCAACCCTTCGGTCAGTTGGAACCTTTGTTGCAAAATGTCGATACGCCCGCGTACCAGCGCGAAACGTCCCACGGGAACAACATCATTGGAGGTGCCGCCAATCGTCAGCCGCCCACCTAATTCAGCATCCAGCCCGCGCCCTCGGATAAAGATCCGCGACGGTGCATTGATCACGATATCAAGCGGGAATGCCCGGCTGCTGCCACCGCCACTGCTTCCACTGCCGCTTGCGCCATCGTTGAGAACCCCGGCACGGCGCAAGGTTTGCCGTACGGCGGCGGCTTCGCCGATATGAGTCACGGTTGGCAGATCACCCAAAGTGCTGATCGATGACGACGGCACTTGCACATCGGTTTGGCCTAGCTCCAGACGCCCGCGGATATTTGCGCCGCCTTGTAGCGGGCCATTCAATGTCACGGTCCCTGACACGCTGGATGAATAAAGCTCGGGGTCTTGCAAGACGACATCGTTCAAGGAAACGGTGATATCCGCGTTGTTGTTGCCCGTCAGATCAACCGGTCCGTCGATGCTGATGCTGCCACCACTTTCCACACGGGTCCGCAGCGCGATCTGGGCGTTTCCATTGCGAATGCCAATTTCGCCCGCAATGTCGGTCAATGCCTCACCCAAGGTTGGGGCGGCCAGACGTCCGTTTGTAAACGTAATCCCGCCGCTTAACGATGAAAGCGCCGCAGGGCCATTCACGTTCAAATCAAAGTTGGCTTGCCCGCTAAGGCGACGCGGATCAATTGCTGCGTTTGCCAACGCCAGAGGTGCCGATCCATCGACGTCGAAGGACAGGTTGCCATTCTGCAGTACCTCGCCTGTAATCCGCGCACCCAAACCCCCGGGGCCAGTGCCATTGGCGTCGATCCCCCAATTGCCTGCCTCATCAAGAGATGCGCTGCCTGTCGCGCGGATAGGTCCGCTAATCTGATCAGTCAGCACGCTGACATCGCGCAAACTGGCGTTAAATCGGCCCTGTCCAACGCCTGCAGCACCATTCAGCGCACCGACGATTGAGACTTCGGGGGTCGATACTTCCAATGTACGAACGGCCAAGATGCCGTCAGCTTGCCCAATCGTGGCATTGATCCGGCCTGTCCCTGCCAAAAGCGGATCAACGGTGGCATTGCCGATTTGCAGGTCTTCGCTGCGCAGGCTGACCTGCGTATCAAACCGGCTCAGATCGGGCAGAACGCTACCTGATGCGGTCAGATCAATGCTACCTGACAAAGGCTGTTCGGTGAGCGCTGCAAAAGCCGCAAGGCTTTCGATTTGTGCGGATAGATCGCCTGTGACCTCATAGTCATTTTGCGGTGACGCGATCACGGCATCGAGTGCGAGATTGGTTCCCGGTCCAATCACCCGCAAAGTCGTATCAGTTGCATCATCAGGGGCAGGAACGGCGCCAAGTGTCAGCGTTATTGGGCCGCTCAGGCTGCTATCCAATAAGCCTGCGTCATTGATACGAAAGGCGATATCAGCCTGCTGAGAACCTGTCAGAGACAGATTGGCATCCCCGCGCAGTGACATTTCAGGTGTTTGGACTGAAAGCCCCTCGATCTGTACTGTGTCGTCGGTTGGTCGTGAAATCTGAGTTGCGAAAGACCCGTTGCCCGCCAGCAGCGGGTCGATACGTGCAATGCCTGTCTCAAGGTCGCGTGTGGTGCCGTTGAGCGCGCCTTGGAATTCCAAACCTTCGGTGATCAACGCGCCGTTGGCGTTCAATGCGATTGTGCCCGCGAGCGGGCGGCCCGCAAGTGCCGCATACCGCGATAAATCACGGATGTTGGCGGTAAGTTCCGCGTTGATGGTTTGACCGATATCAGCAGGCATGGCGACACCCACCGTTTCAAAGGATACGGCGGGTCCTGTGCCATCGAGGGCAAATTCAATTGCGCCATCCGCGCGCTGCGTTACGTTTCCTGCAATTGCGGCTGGGCCAGATAGATTGTCAACGATGGTACCGATATTGTTCAGGCTGGCGTTTATTTGGGCATCGGCCCCTTCGTTGGTGAGGTCGGCATTTGCGCGAAGATTGGCAGCGTCCGTGCGGATCGTAAGGTTTTCAAGACGCGTGCCTTCGGTGTCGCGCACAAGCGTGGCACCGATGGTACCAGTACCGGCCAAGACCCTGTCAGCTTGCATGACCCCGACGGATAGATCTTCAGTTTCACCCGATAAAGTAACTTTGAACAACCCATCCAACGGCGTGGCGTCTGCAAGCAGGGCAAGTTCGACACCGCCACCGATGTCTTGGCCAATGAGCGTTGAGAACCGCTCAAGCCCTGCGATTTCGGCGTTCAAGGCGGCATTCGTTTGGAAACCGGATTCCGGTCCTGCGATTGTTGCTTCTGCGCTTGCTTCCAGCCCCGCCCCGCTGAGCGTGAACTGCGAAATCTCAGTGGGTTGGCCTTCGATACGCGATGCAACAAATTGGCCGTTGATGGCATCGCCAAAGGCCTCTGCAGCACCTGCATCAGCCAAGCGCAATCCGGTTGCGCCATATTGCAGATTGGCCGTTACGCGCCCCGTTTCCGCCCCTTCACCGGGCCGCAAAAGACCACCGCCCTGCAAGCTGAGCGCATCAACGGTGAGGCCGGGGCGATCCAGCCCATCGATTGAGATATCAGCGCGCCAATCATCTGCGACAGCGGCGTTGAACGTCACTGCAAGCTTCATGCCATCGACATAGGTTTGCGGTCCTGAAAGCGGCAAAAGCACGGGTTCGGACCCAAGTGATGTGATCCCACCACGCAAATCGATCAGCGACGGCCAGCCTTGACGGCCGATCTGCACGGATCCATCAAGTGCGACGCGCCCGGCATCCAATGCAAGTCTGGGAATATCAATGCGCCCGTCAGATGCGAGCACCGCCTCAACGGAAAGCTGCGCGTCGTTTCCGAAAAAGCTCCCGTATGCGGGTTCAAAAAGCGGCGAGATGTCCCCGCCGATATCCAGCGCGATAGTTTGCTCGTCAGCGACGTTTGTCAGCGCGAACGTGCCGTTCAGACGGTCTTCGCCATCTGTCGCAATTGCTAGTGTTGCGTCGAAGTCATCAAGCGGTGCGTTACCTTCAATGGCCAGTTTGATCGACGGTCGCGACGGTATGTCCAGCAAGCGTGCGGCAATGCCATCAGCGCCCTCTTCGATGTTCAAAAGCAGATCAAGAATACGGCTTTCGTTGATGTAGCTACCGTTGATCTCAAAAACGCCGGTTTTGTCGCCCAGTCGCTGTGCCGTGATATTGGCCGCACCCTCGCCATCGCCAAGTTGGGCGTTCCCGGTCAATGAAACGGCCAAAGGCTCGCCCAAGAAAACCTCGCCCAATTCAATACGGTCGATGCTGAGCTGGTCTAGCGATACGCTGACCGGTAATTCGGGCAGCGAGAATGGTTCTGCTTCGGGCGATGGTCCGGTGTCTTCTGCCAAAGGCGGGCGTGCGACGATGATCCGTGCTGCACTCAATTCCTGGACATCAATTGCACCGCGCAAAAGCGCTGTGCGGCTCCAGCTTAGAACGATGTCCTCAATCGTAAGCCAGACGCCCTCTGCATCGGCGATGGTCATCTGTTCAATCGTCGCTTCAGAGCTGAGCGCCCCGGCAAAGCCTCTGATGTCGATCTCGCGGCTGACACCAGACAGATTATCCTCGATCAAAGACGTCAGATAGCCTTCGTCATCATTTTCCGTTTCTTGCGCCACCACCATGAAAGGGACGGCAACCAACGCACATATGCCAATGAAACGTTTCAAAATGCTTGCCCAATGCCGATGTAGACTTGCAGGTCGCTGCCGGCATCATCGCCGCTGGCTTGGGTGCCTAAATCCAACCGGATCGGACCAATGCCGGTTTCATACCGCAAACCAAATCCTACCCCTGCGTGCCAGTCTCCCGCTTCGCCGGGGATCGCCGTGTCGCCGACATGACCGATATCGTAAAACCCCACGAGGGAAATGTTTTCGCGCACAGAAAATCGGGCCTCGAGTTGTGCACCAACAAAGGACGTCCCACCTGTTGTGACGGTTTCAGTCCCGTCCAGCGTGTCGACGCCAAGTGACTGATAGGGCTGTCCGCGCACTGTGCCACCACCACCGGAATAGAACAGAAAATCGGCGGGCGCTTCGGTGATACCAGCACCAAGCACGCTGCCAATTTGACCACGGGCGGCGAGAGTGAAACGCTCTTCCTCGCCTAATGTGAGATAACCGCGCGTGTCCCCAAACATGCGTGCACCAGCGATTTCACCGTCGGTGCTGATGAAAGGTGTCGCGTTCAGGTCGATGTAATAGCCTTGGCTAGCGCTTGCCGGACTATCGCGACGGTCGAGTGTCGCGTCCAATGGCAGGGTCAAAAGAGTGTATTCACGAGTTTCAATATCTGTTTCCTCGCGGGCACGCAGAAGACCAACGCCGGCCCGTACTGTCAAATCCTCGCTTAGAATCCGCGAAAACCCGGTCTCGACCGAAATTTTGTCGAGCAGGAACTCAGGCTCATCCTCGCGCGATATTTCACCGCTTAGAAAGTATTCCGTATCGGGGCCAAAGGTGGCAGGCCGTGTGAATGTGCCGCCAAGCCGGTAATCCGTGCCGCCCGTTTCACCCGTAATACCGGCGATTTCGGCATCTACACGCAGCCGTTCTGCGCCGCCTAACAGATTGCGATGCAGCCAGAAGGTCGAGACGGTCAATCCTTCGATCGTTGAAAGTTCCAGTCCAAAGCCGATCCTGCGCGGTTTTGCATCTGACAGCTGGGCGTTAACGGGCAATGTATCGTTGGGCCCGACGGTTTCGCTTTCAGACAATGAAACGCTCTCAAAAGTGCCTGTCCGCCTCAGGCGGCGCTCTGCGGCAGCGAGTTCTGCCGGGTTATAAACGTTGCCAACTGGCAGGCCCGCAATCTGTCTGATCCGGTCATCTGACACCGTTTCGCTGCCAGAGACGTTCAACGCGCCAAATGTTAGCCGTGGGCCTGGGTTCAGGGTCACAGCGACATCCAGTTTTGCGTCTGCATGGCGTGCGACAATGGACCGCGCCGCGACCGATGCCTTTGCATAGCCCAAATCACGCCAGCTTCGCACACTTGATGATACGGCGCTGCGAATGGCACCGGACCGCGCGTCCTGCCGTGGCCCCAGATCTTCTGAGATCGTCGTTCGCGGCGGCAGAGGCGTGATAGTGACCTGTCCGAACTTGAACTGTGGTCCGGGCAACACTGTGATGACGACCTCGGTGATCTCGCCGGGGGCGGCCAATGGTGCAATGTTTGAGGCCTCGACCCCATCGATAGTGATGGAAATGCTGCCTGCATAATACCCTTCTGCATAAAGCGCAGTCAGCAAGCGGCGATAGTCAGCGCGGGCCGCAGCAACGTAGTCTTGTGGCGCGGCGGTATCTTCCAGCGCGCGCAGCAATGATGCATCGATCATCGTACTGCGTGCGGCCGACGAGATCAGTTTCACATCCTGTGCTGCCGCGGAAGACCCACACATAAGGGCGATTGTGGCCAATCGTTTTAACATCGCGAGCCTACCCCCCTTATCCTGAACACAACCGTGAAGACCGACATTGTCATGGGTTTACCCAAGCAAGATCGGATTGGCCATTCACATCGCAATCAGGTGTCGATTTTTCGCTATGTCTTGGCGCAACTTGGCGCTAGTTTTCCGCCATGAAAGATTTTCCCGAAACTCCCCAAATGCCATTGCGTGCGCCCAAGACAGTCATGCGGTTGCGCCGAATGGGTGCCGCCTTTCCGACGCGCCTGTCGTTCTTGCGCACGCTGATGCGGGCTTTGGCTGCTGAAAACGTGCAAGTGCAAAGACCCGTTTGGAACATCGACGCTGCGGGCTTTGGTCATGCGGTCTATAGCCTGCGGTTTGGTGGATACGATTATTCGCTTGTTGCGGTGTCGAGCGATTTGCCGCCCGAATTACGCACGGACCGCGTTATCGCAAGTGCTTGGGACACGGCCTATGTTCTTTATGATGGCATACCCGACGCGGATGAAGTCGCCCGCATTGTGCAGTCTGCCCCAAAACAAGAGGCGGCGCGTTTTACGGCCCGTGATCTGGTTCTAAGTCGTGCGAATAAATCGGTTCGCTTGTTTGAACATGTCGTGAATGCGTTGAAGGCGGGCAAACAACCTGATCCGGTCAAATTGCGCGAAACGGGATATTTGATGCGCACCACCGCCGTTTACGGCAACGGCAAATTCGGCATCGCCGATCGCGGTCACATATCAGAGCGTCCGGGCATGGGCGGTCCGTTCATGGCTGAGATGCTGACAGTTTGGTTGATCCGTGGATTTACCCACGATTTGGCAGAACATGTTGGCGGCGGCACATTATCGCGCGAAGCAAAGCGTCATTTGGGGATCGGGAACTCAACGGGCCTCGGGATGGCGCCGTTCTTGGTGAACCATCCACTGTTATTGGATGCATGGATGCAGGTGCGTGAAACCGCGATTGCCCGCGTCCGCGCGATTCCCAAGCTTGATATGGACCAGATCAGCCGTATCTACGAGCTTGTCGCGCGTGCAGCGGCGCATCTGGCAGAGTGGGACGTTCCTGATGAGGTTGCCGCTGACCGGATTGCGACCTTACGCAAGGAATGGCCAGAGTTCGCGGCAACGCTGACGCCAGAGGCTTTGACCGCCTCGCAACCCATTGATCATATTCTGCGAACCAGCGCGCAGTGGTCCGTTGATACGCAAGAGTTGATTGCGGCGTTGATGCTAGAGCCATTTGGCGATCTGATTGATGGGCTGACCGATTGTATGGCGACGCCCTTTGTGCCGCAGTTGGACCCCGCGATGACTTGTGCTGATTTAAAAGCTTTGATCGAGGCAGATTGGCAATGGGCATGCGATATTGACTATACGACGCAAGCTGATTGTGCGCAGTTCTGGTATGTTTCGGAGGAAAAACTAGAACCTCGTTTGGGCAATCGTCACGCGGAACCGGGCGCGGATTGCGAGACACCTTTGGATATCGGCCGTCAGGTCAAAGCGCTGTCTGCCGACGTGCCAAGCGATACCACATCAGTTGGAGAATTCCTTGCGAACACCCCCGATCATCGGGCGGCTGTGCGCAGGGTCCAGACCCTTGCCCTTCATCCTTACGCCGAAATTCGCGACAATCTGATTGGGGATGCGTGTCTGCCGATTGATATTTTGCGCTGCAAGCTGGCCTATTTCGGGGCTGCAAAGTTTGACCCGAAGTCCGACCGTTGGACCCGGATCACGTTGGCACAGGGTGCGCCGTTGTTTGATGAACTGGACAACGCCGATGATTGGTGGCTTCCGGTTGCGGCATTCTGATGTGGGCATTGAACGAAGTCGCAAGCATGGTCCAGAAAGCAGCGCGCGGCGCAGGATTTCCGCTGGGCCAAGCTGAGGATCTCGGGCGTGTTGCTACGTATCTTGCCGCGACCTCTGGCGATGTACGCCCGATCACCGATGCGCTGCACGAAGCCATGACCGAGGTTGAGGTTTCATGGAATGCGCAGTCGGTAATCGTTAAGAATGGACCCGCCATTTTGGTTGCACCAATCGTGCGGGACGCGATGCAGATGGGTCATGTGACGGTGACGTTGGCCGATGTTGCGCATGCGCCTTTGGTGTCCGCTTTTCTTGCCGCCGATGGGATTGCGCAAAAATGGAATGGCTGCGATGTCTCGCGCAGCGACACAACGGTTTTGGAACCCACTTGCGGTGCGGTGACTATTCCCGAGGCGGATTGGGATGCCTGGTCTGCGCTTGCTGCCCGTACTTATGTGCCTGAGACCGATGCGTCACGGCTGGCGGGTGCCGGTGCTGGGCTTACGGATAATGATTAGCCGCGCATTAGGCGTGGCAATTCGCCACTTAACCCTGCCGCACGTCTGATAAAGCTGCGGCGCAGTCCGGGCGCGGCGTTGACCATCCCCATCCCCATATCGCGTGCTGCGCGTAGCAGAGGGTTATCGTTGGAAAACAGCTTGTTAAAGGTATCCGTCGCCAGCGCCAATGTGGCGGTATCGAAGCGGCGCCACTGCTGGTAGCGCTCCAGCGTTTGTGCCCCGCCGATGTCTTCGCCGCGTGCGCGCGCTTGTTCCAGCACCTCTGCCAGCGCTGCAACGTCGCGCAGACCGGCATTCAGCCCCTGACCTGCAATTGGATGCACGCCATGTGCCGCGTCCCCGATCAAAGCGATGCGGTCAGCGACAAAACTATTGGCGAGTGTCAGCCCCAAGGGATAGCTGAACCGCGCCCCGGTTAGGCTGAGTTGTCCAAGGAAACTGCCGAAAGCAGGGCGTAGAGCGTCAAGGAACGCGTCATCTTTCAGCGCCATGAGTTCTGCTGCACGCGCGTCTGTTTCGCTCCACACGATAGAAGACCGGTTTTCGGTGAGCGGCAGAATGGCGAGAGGGCCTGCTGGCATAAAGAACTGATGGGCAATGCCGCCATGCGGTTTTTCATGCGCGACGGCGCAGACTACGGCTGTTTGCCCATACCCCCAACCGGTCCGTTTGATGCCAGCGCGTTCGGCTGTCCCGCTTTTGCGTCCGTCAGAGCCAATGATCATTTTGCCAACAACCGTTTGGCCTGACGTCAGTGTGACGGTTGCAGCACCCGCGCTGATGTCTTGGTCTACAACGGTTTCACCCGACAAATGCGTGATGTTCTTTTGTGTTGCCATAGCGTCTAGAAACGCGCGCCTCAGATGCCTGTCTTCAACCATATAGCCCATCGGGCCTTCTTCGATTTCGGCATGATCAAAGTGCATCATCCAAGGGCTTGGACCTTCGCCAGCGCGTCCATCAGTGACCTTGATCTCTAGCATGGGCTGCGCTTTGTCATGGATGTCCGACCAAACGCCGATACTGCGCAAAAGCCGCATCGAGGCGTGCGCCATCGCGTAGCTGCGTCCATCAAAACCGGGGCGTTTGCGTGTATCGAGCGGCAGGCTATCGATGATCGTGACCGAAAAACCGGCTTGTGCCGTGGCCAGTGCCAAGGCAGGACCGTTCAGGCCGCCGCCGACGATGATCAGGTCTGAATTCATATCCCGCAATATGCGCAGCTAAGCGGGATTGTCCATGCGCTGCATGGCCGCTACCGTCGGTCTTGATACAGGAGAATGACATGCAAGACTGGCGATGGATGACAGCGGCCGATTTGGGCCGCGCGATAGGGGCGGGCGATATTGATCCGGTTGCCCTGACGGAGGTCTATTTGGACGCCATTGATGCCCATGAGTTCAGTGATCGGATTTACGCACGGGTCACACATGACCGCGCGCGGGCCGAGGCGAAAGCGGCGGCAGCGCGCGCCAAGGTCGGGATGCGGCGCGGTTTGCTAGACGGTGTGCCAGTGTCCTGGAAAGATTTGTTCGATACCGCAGGCACCGCCACCGAAGCGGGCACAGCCCTTATGGAAGGCCGCGTGCCGGTTGAGGATGCAGAGGTGCTCAAGGCGGCAACGGTGGCGGGCCTCGTCTGTCTGGGTAAGACGCACATGTCCGAGATTGCGTTTTCGGGGTTGGGTCTGAACCCCATCATGGGAACACCGCCGTGTGTGAACGACCATGACGCTGTGCCGGGCGGGTCATCTTCTGGGGCAGGGGCCTCGGTCGCCTTTGGGTTGGCCGCCGGGGCGATTGGGTCTGATACAGGGGGGTCTGTGCGCATCCCGTCGGCTTGGAATGACCTGGTTGGTTTAAAGACGACCCACGGGCGGTTGTCGCTGGATGGCACGGTGCCGCTGTGTCTGACGTTTGATACGGTCGGTCCGCTTTGTCGGTCGGTTGAGGATGCGAACCTGCTTCTGGCGGCATTAGAGGGGGGAAAACCTGCCGATCTCGCGGGTGGATCGCTTGAAGGTGTCCGCCTGATGGTTCTTGACACGATTGTGCCCGATGATGTGCGCGATGCCCCGCGCGATGCGTTCCAGAATGCGGTGGAACGGCTGCAAGCGGCCGGTGCGCAGATTGAGCATCGCTATTTCTCGCAGCTTTTTGATGCTTTTAACGTCGCAGGCAACCTTTATGCCGCTGATAGTTACGGTTGGTGGCGCGATCTGGTTGAGGCTAATCCGGAAAAGATGTTTCCGCAGATTTTGGAGCGTGTGCGCGGTGGGCAGACTGTGACAGGGCCAGATTATTGCGCAGGATGGAACATGCTGCGCGATATTCGCAAGCAGTATCACGCAGAAATCGCGCAGTTTGATGCCGTAATCATGCCAACCGCGCCTATTTTGCCGCCCCATGCCGAGCGTTTGTTGACGGATGATGACTATTACAAATCGGAAAACCTGCTGGCCTTGCGCAACACGCGCGTCGCGAATTTGATGGATGTGTGTTCGGTGACATTGCCGACTGGGGTGCCGTCATGTGGGATTATGTTTAACGGGCAGAATGGAACGGAAGAGGCGTTATTGAGGTTGGCGGCAGCGGCTGAGCGAGCGCTGGGATAGATTGGCGTAAAGGATCAAGAGATGAAGCACCACGGTGGGTGCCAATGTGGGGCAGTGAGATACGAAATAGATAGCGACCCGATCGTTGCTTACTGTTGCCACTGTACTGATTGCCAAAAGCAATCAAGCAGCGCCTTTGGAATGTCTGTTTGGTTTCCAGCGGAAGCATTTAAACTCACCAAAGGTGAACTGGAGACCTGGCAAACAATGTCAGAGAGCGGCAATGAGAAGATGTGCAGTCTCTGCGCCGATTGCGGCACGCGCATTTACCATGGATCCCTCAATGAAGGGGGGTTTCTTAGTGTGAAAGGAGGGTCGCTTGACGAAATTCGAAAGATCGCTCCTATTGCGCATATCTGGACAAGAAGCGCGCAGCCATGGGTCCTGCAGTTGATTTCCGAAGAATTCTGTCACGAAACCCAACCTGAGAATTTCGACACCCTCATCGCGGGCTTTCAAAACGGTTAGCGCAAATTCGGATCAAGCCGATCTTTCCCCTAACTGACCAAAAAGCCACAAAAACCTCTCGATTCGCCCCTTGTTCTGGACAGGACATGCCACCCCGCGCTAGTTTGTAACAAAGCTGGGCGAAAATGATCCGGCGTATTGAGGCAGTTATGGTATTTCCTGAGCGGTTTTCGGACCTTCCGGCGGCGACTTGGCCACGTTTGCGTGCGCTATTAGACGTGCCAACAAAGGCGTCCGAGACGATCAACATGACGATTGGTGAACCACGCCATGCGTTTCCCAGCTTTGTGGGTGACATCCTTGCGGCCAATTTGGCCGGATTTGCCAAGTATCCTGAGAATTATGGCACGCCCGATTTGCTGGATGCCATTGGTGGGTTTCTCAAGCGGCGCTACGGCATTGACGTGCCCAACGATCAGATCCTAGCACTGAATGGCACCCGCGAGGGTTTGTACAACGCGGCAATGGCGTTGTGCCGTGAACAAAAGAATGGCCGGCCGGTTATCCTCACCCCCAATCCGTTTTATCAGGTCTATGCGGTTGCGGCTCTCTCGGTAGGGGCTGAGGCGGTTTATGTGCCTGCCACTGTCGAAAGCGGTCATTTGCCGGATTTCCATGCCTTGCCAGTTGATGTGTTGGACCGCACGGCTATTGCCTACGCCTGTTCGCCTGCCAACCCGCAGGGTGCTGTGGCGGATGCGGAATACTGGCGAAAACTGATTGCACTAGCAGAAAAGCATGATTTCATCATTTTCGCGGATGAATGCTATTCCGAGATTTACCGCGAGACGCCCCCGCCGGGTGCCTTGCAGATCGCCAAAGAGATGGGTGCGGATCCCGAGCGGGTCTTGATTTTTCATTCCCTGTCCAAGCGGTCAAACCTGCCGGGTTTGCGGTCTGGCTTTTGTGCCGGTGGTCCACAGTCTATCGCGCGGTTGCGCAGCTTGCGTGCATTCGCAGGTGCCCCGCTGCCCGAACCTTTGCAGGCCGTTGCGACGGCCGTGTGGAATGATGAGGCGCATGTGGTTGAGAACCGTGCCCTTTATCATCGCAAATACGAGATTGCGGACGACATTTTGGGCCACATAGACGGCTACCAATCCCCCCAAGCGGGGTTCTTTTTGTGGTTGCCCACCGGCGACGGCGAAACATCAGCAGTGAAGCTTTGGCAAGACACAGGCGTGCGGGTTCTTCCCGGCGCGTATCTGAGCCAAGACGCAAACGGGGAAAACCCCGGCAAGAAATACATTCGGGTCGCCATGGTGGCCCCAACACAAGAAATGCAGCGCGGTCTGACCCTGATCCGTGACTGTTTGTATGGTTGAGGAATAACAGTATGGCATCTTACCAATCTCGGCGGCGCGACCCGCTTTTGGATAGCACAACGCAGGCAGCGATTGAAAAACGCACCAAGGAGCTTTTAGGCCTTGGCCTGATCTTTGTCGGCCTGCTGATTGCCGCGATGGTGGGCAGCTATTCCCCCAACGATCCAAGCTGGATTTCCGCCACCGATGCCCCTGTTCAAAACTGGCTGGGCCACTTTGGGGCCGCGACTGCCGCGCCATTGATGATGGTGATTGGCCTTGGTATTTGGGTTGTGCCGCTGGTCCTGATCATGTGGGGCGTGCGGTTTGTGATGCACCACGGGCAAGAACGCGCCATTGGCCGCCTGATCTTTGCCCCGGTGGCGATTATTCTGGCCTCCGTGCATGCAGCCACGCTCACACCCGGCATTGATTGGCCCGCGAACTTTGGTCTTGGCGGGTTGTTTGGTGACACCGTTCTGGGCGTGATCCTGACGATTGTGCCTGTGGGTGCGATCTTTGGGGTCAAGCTGTTGTCGCTTTTGACAGGTGTTGCCCTGCTTGCGCTGATGGCCTTTGTGTTGGGCTTTACCAAGCCTGAGATGAAAGCGGCTAGTCGGTTTGTACTGCTGGGCACTGTGATGCTTTACGCAACGCTGCTGCGTGTGCTTGGCAAGGGTGCCGCTTTGTCGGCGCATGCCGCGCAAGGCATGAATGCAACGGTCCAAGCCCGTCGTAGCCAGTTTGCACAGACGCGCGCTGCCCGCGCAGAAGAACCCGCGATGGAAGACCCGTTCTCGGTTCCGTCGTTACAAGAAGACTTGCGCGCACGTGCGGCCGCGGTTGTCCGTTCCAATCCGGTTGTGCCAACGTCAGAGCCGCCGTTGACCGCACCAATGATGCCGCCAGCGCCGCCCCTTGCAGCCCCCGCACGCACGCCCGCGCCAGAGCCGCAAGGCGGGTTCCTGTCTGGTTTGTTAAAGCGCAGTGATGCGATGCCCGAGCCGGAGTTGGTAACACCTGAACCGGTCGACCACATTGTACCCGGTGCCCCTGACACGGACCGCGTAAGCGCGCGTATTGCTGATGCCATCAAAAGCCGCGCTGTGCCGCCTTCACCGACGGGCGTCCGGATCGAGCCTTCTTTGACCGCAGGGCGCGGTCCGCAGCCATTGGTGTTTGAGCCACTTGAAGAAGATCCCTTTGCGGATGAACCTTTGGTTGAAGGTATTGATGAAGCCCCGCGCATGGCCGTCCCTCATTCACCAATCCCCGAGGCGCATGTGCCAACCCCTCCGGTGATGGCCCCTACGCCAGAGCCGCGCAGCGTTGTCCAACATCCGCCGAAACGGACACCTACACCGTCGCGTCAGGCCAAAGCCGAAGCGCAGCCAGCGCTTAAGTTTGAAGACAAATATGCCAGCTATGAGCATCCCCCATTGGGTCTGTTAACCAGCCCTGTTGAAATTCAGCGCCATCATCTGAGTGATGAGGCCTTGGAGGAAAACGCGCGGATGCTGGAAAGTGTGCTGGATGATTACGGCGTAAAGGGGGAGATCCTTGCGGTCCGTCCTGGCCCTGTTGTGACCATGTACGAGCTAGAGCCAGCACCCGGTTTGAAAGCCAGCCGCGTAATCGGTCTGTCCGATGACATTGCCCGATCCATGTCTGCATTGTCCGCACGTGTGTCTACCGTGCCGGGCCGGTCAGTCATTGGCATCGAATTGCCAAATGAGAACCGAGAGAAAGTGGTTCTTCGCGAAATCCTGTCGCACCGTGATTTTGGTGATGGCAATCAGAAACTGCCATTGGCGCTGGGCAAGGATATTGGTGGCGAGCCAATCATCGCTAACCTTGCCAAGATGCCTCATCTTTTGATCGCGGGTACGACCGGTTCGGGTAAATCCGTGGCGATCAACACGATGATCCTATCGCTGCTCTATAAGCTGACGCCGGAAGAATGCCGGATGATCATGATTGACCCCAAGATGCTGGAATTGTCCGTTTATGACGGCATCCCACATCTGCTTTCGCCTGTTGTGACGGACCCTAAGAAGGCAGTCGTTGCCCTCAAATGGGTCGTGGGCGAGATGGAAGAACGCTATCGCAAGATGTCGAAAATGGGCGTGCGTAACATCGATGGCTTTAACGGGCGCGTGAAAGAGGCATTGGCCAAAGGCGAGATGTTCAGCCGGACGGTTCAAACCGGCTTTGATGATGAAACCGGCGATCCGATTTTTGAAACCGAAGAGTTCCAGCCAGAAGTTCTGCCGTACATCGTTGTGATCGTAGACGAGATGGCGGACCTGATGATGGTTGCGGGCAAAGAGATTGAGGCCTGCATTCAGCGTCTGGCGCAGATGGCGCGTGCGTCGGGTATCCACTTGATCATGGCGACACAGCGCCCATCGGTAGACGTGATCACGGGCACGATCAAAGCGAACTTCCCGACGCGGATTTCGTTTCAGGTAACGTCGAAAATCGATAGTCGCACGATTTTGGGTGAAATGGGAGCCGAGCAGTTATTGGGCATGGGCGACATGCTTTATATGGCTGGCGGGTCCAAGATTACCCGCGTGCACGGGCCGTTCGTCAGTGACGAAGAGGTTGAGGAGATCGTCAACCACCTCAAGGGCTTTGGACCACCTGAATACATGTCTGGTGTGGTTGAAGGGCCTGCTGATGATCAGGAAAGCAGCATCGATCTGGTGCTGGGGTTGGGTGACGGGTCCGACAGTGAAAATGCGCTTTATGACACCGCGGTGGCGATTGTGATCAAAGATCGCAAATGCTCGACCTCCTATATCCAACGCAAATTGGCGATCGGGTATAACAAGGCCGCACGTCTGGTTGAACAAATGGAAGACGAAGGTGTTGTCAGCTCCGCCAACCATGTGGGTAAGCGCGAGATTTTGGTACCTGAACGACACTGAGGGACGGAGTTCAAGAAGTCTTAGGCAATTGCTGCGAAGGTAGCCCGAACTGGTCTTTTGAAAGGTTCGGGAATGAAACTGCGTTTCGTGATGATTGCGATCATCATGCCATTATTGGCTTTGGCGGCATACTTTGCCTGGACGACGATTAGTGCTGAACGCCAACAAATGGATGTCGCCATCGGGTCCGAAGCGCGTGCTTCGGAGCAAATTCTGATCAATGATTTGATCCATGAATTGCAAAAGGAACGGGGCTTTTCGGCAGGTTTCATCGCCTCAAGCGGTGAAAACTTTAGCGGTGAAGTGGTTGGTCAGAAATTAGCCACGGACATTGCGCTGCCGCCTGCCAAAGAACAGACGCCGATACTTCAGGTCGATCATTCAAGCGCTTTTAATCGGGTGGCAGATGCGTTGAGCGACTTGGAAGCATTTCGTGCGCGTGTGCAGAACCAACAGGTGCAGGTGCCTGATGTTGCCCGGTACTACACCGGGATTATCAATAATCTGATATCTGTTGCTTATCCCGTTGGCGTCAACAAAGCAGATGGTGCGGTTGATAGCCTGCAAACGGCGCGCGCGCTTTTGGCCGCCGCAAAAGAGCGTGCGGGGCTTGAACGCGCCATGGGATCGGCCGGCTTGGGCGGTGGATTTTCGCCAGCAACCATTAGCGCTTTCCTTCAACACTCTGGTGCGCAGCAAGGTCTACTCCATCAAGCGAACAAACGGCTAGGCAGTAGCGATTTCGTTGATCAGCTTTACGCAAGCCCAGAGTTTGCTGCTCTTCAATCGGCGCGAAACACGATCACTAGCGGGATTTTTGATGCAGACTTTGGCACATTGACTGCTGCGCAATGGTTTCAAACATCGACAGCTTGGATAGATGTCTTGCGCGACGCCGAGGTTGTAAAGTCTAACGAGATTGGCTTGCTTGCTGCGTCACTTGAAGCGGAGAGCCGGGCGACACTCCGCTATACGATTATCTTTGGGGCGGTGTCGATTTTGACGGTAGGCATATTTGCCATCGCCAGTTTCGAGTGGATGATTCACCGGGTGAAAGCGTTGACTGATGTGGTTTATGGCTTTGCAAAGGGTGACTTTAGCAAATGGGTTCCCAGCATTGATCGTCAGGATGAGATTAGCCGCATGGCGCGGGCCATCTACCATTTCAAACAAGAGACCTTGGCATTGCGCCGTGAGGCGGAGGACATGAAAGCCGCCGACGAAGCAGACCTGAATGCGACCCATGGGAAAGTCGTGGAACTCGTCACGGAGGGCCTTGCTGCATTGGCCAAAGCAGACCTGACCTGTCATTTTGATACACCGCTAGACAGCGACTATGACAAGATTCGTGTCGATTTTAATTCGGCATCAGAGCGTCTTCGTGACGTTTTGAATTCTATCGCAACGACGGTTTCCGAACTAGACCAAGCGGCGTCTGGGATGAATAATTCGGCGTTGGACCTTGCCTCCCGAACAACCGAGCAGGTTGAAACGATCCGCGAAACAACTGAACGTGTGAACACTTTGTCTTCTGAAGTTGAGGCATTTGGGCAGGAGATTGTTTCTGCTTCGTCGCTTGCGGGCAGTGCGCGTGAACAAGCGAACGATTCCGCAATACTGATGCGCGCGGCGGTCGCCGCCATGGACCGCATTCGCACCTCATCAGAACAAATCGGCGCGATCATCTCAATGATTGAAGACATCTCCTTTCAAACGAACTTGCTTGCACTGAATGCCGGAGTTGAAGCGGCACGGGCGGGCTCTGCGGGTTTAGGATTTGCAGTTGTTGCATCAGAGGTCCGCGCCTTGGCGCAGCGTGCCAGTCAGGCGACCATGGATATTAAGGCGCTGGTCGATGAAAGCGGGACCCACGTCAAGGAAGGCGGTGATCTTGTTGACCAGACCGGTGCTGCGTTGGACGAGATTTCAAAGGGTATTATGCAGGTTGATGATGTCCTTGAACGGATCGCTTCTGGGTCAACTGATCAGATCGCTGGTTTGCGTGACCTGTCAAAATCCATCAACATCATTAATGGGCTTGCAGAGCAAAACACTGCGATGGTTGATGATACGAAGTCGTCGTCACAAGATATTGCTTTGCGGTCACAACAATTGGCTGGATTAATTGCCGACTTTAAGCTGGAGTCTCATGCTGGCCGGCTTCGCCGAAGCCACGCCGCTTAGCAATTACGCATTGAAGCGCACGTGTTGAGAGCCGCCAATTTCGCAAGAAAAAACCCCCGATAGATTTCTCTATCGGGGGTCTATCTTCACGTCGAGAAGTGCTTAAAGCAATCCTTCGCGCTGGAGCTTCTTACGTGCCAGCTTGCGCTGACGACGGATAGCTTCTGCTTTTTCGCGCGCTTTACGCACGGACGGTTTTTCGAAATGTTGCTTAAGCTTCATCTCACGAAAAACGCCCTCACGCTGGAGCTTCTTCTTCAGAGCACGTAACGCCTGATCGACGTTGTTATCACGAACACTAACCTGCATGTGGTTTTCACCACCTCTCTAAGTTAAATTTGCAAAAATTGCAGGAACTGGGCAGATAGCAAAGGCGGACTAGTTTGTCTAGTGTCGCAGATTGCCGGAGATGATGATTATGACAGCAGAAAACAGCACTGTTCAAGACCAGTTGTTGGATGCAGCATTGCCGCATGTTGCCTTCGATGGGTGGAGCCCGACCACGTTTGAAAACGCGGTAAGTGACAGCGAAATTGACCGTGCGACAGCGGGTGCTGCTTGTCCGCGTGGCGCTATTGATCTGGCGATTGCGTTTCACCGTCGCGGTGATGCCGCCATGATCGCGGCATTGAATACCGCCGATTTGTCACAAATGCGGTTTCGCGACAAAGTTGCCTATGCAATCCGGCTGCGCCTTCAGGTGATTGATGACAAAGAAGCGGTGCGCCGTGGAACGACCCTTTTTGCCTTACCTCATATGGCTGCGGATGGTGCAAAACTGATTTGGGGTACCGCTGATGCTATTTGGACCGCGCTTGGCGACACCTCGCGGGACGCCAATTGGTATACAAAACGGCTCACTTTGTCTGGGGTCTATAGCGCCGTCATTCTTTATTGGCTTGGCGATGATAGCCTCGATACGCAGGCAACAGACGCTTTCATTGATCGCCGGATTGAAAATGTCATGCAGTTCGAAAAGTTTAAAGCGCAAGCAAGAGAAAATGCCTTGCTCAAACCACTGACTGGGCCGCTTTCGCGGTTCATGACTTCGGTCAAAGCGCCGTCTGCGGCTGCCGATACTGATCTGCCGGGCGTTTGGCGCGACCCGCGTTAGCATAAGCGGGGTGCCTTCTGGTACATCGGCGCAGGATTGTTCAGAGTGCAGCCGAGGCGTCGAACAACCCGCCCTAGAAGAGGACGACCTGCATGAAGGCAATTGAAATTTCACAACCCGGTGGGCCCGAGGTTCTGGCGTTGACAGATCGTCCGATGCCCCAGCCTGAAAATGATCAAGTTGTCATCAAGGTGGCTTATGCGGGCGTGAACAGGCCGGATGCGTTGCAACGCGCCGGGCTATATAATCCACCCAAAGGCGCCAGCGATCTGCCCGGTCTTGAAGCCGCGGGCGAGGTTGTCGCTTGCGGTGCGGGCGTTGCGTCTGTGAAGGTCGGTGATTTGGTGTGCGCACTGCTGCCCGGCGGCGGGTATGCGGAATTCGTTGCAACCCCTGCCGCCCATTGTTTGCCAGTCCCCGGTGGTCTGAGCCTGAAACAGGCTGCTTGCCTCCCCGAGACATTCTTTACGGTTTGGAGCAACGTGTTCATGCGCGGGCAGTTGCGCGGTGGGCAACGTTTTTTGGTTCACGGAGGAAGCTCTGGCATTGGTACGACCGCTATTCAATTGGCAAAGGCCTTTGGCGCGCGGGTGTTTGCCACGGCGGGGTCACAGGAAAAATGTGATGCTTGCGTGGCGTTGGGCGCGGAAGCAGCATTCAATTATCGTGAAGATGATTTCGTGGAGAAGATGCGTGCGTTCGGCGGCGCCGATCTGATTCTTGATATGGTTGGCGGCCCCTACATCCAACGTAATCTAAAGGCGCTGGCAGACGACGGCACCTTGGTTCAGATTGCGTTCCTTCAAGGTCCAAAGGCGGACCTTAATCTGGTGCAACTGATGACGCGCAGATTAACGATCACGGGATCGACTTTGCGTCCGCAATCGGATCTCGCGAAAGCATGGATCGCGGACGCGTTGCGGGCGGAAGTATGGCCGTTGCTTGCATCAGGCCGGGTCGCCCCTGTGATGGATCAGGAATTCGCGCTTGAAGATGCCGCAGCCGCGCACGCACGCATGGAAAGCAGCGCGCATATTGGTAAGATTGTTTTAAAGGTCGGCTAGCTGTCTATGTGAAGACTGCTGCTAGCAACCGATCCTACCAACTGGTTTGCGTTCACATGTTTCGCCCGTGAGTGTATCGCGGAAATATGCATCACTAAAATCACTGTCGGGTGTTGGGTCTATGATCTCTAACCGGGACTTCTCCAGACTTTCATCTAGCGATGTAGAGCAAGCCACAGCCGTAGTTAGGATGAGTAGGGCTAGAATGATCTTTGACATGCCGTTCCTTTCTAAGTTCTTGCTTTTTCGAATTCTGCCCAAGCCTCGAGCAATTTGTCCAAATCAAAATTGGGCTGTTTTGTAGGGCCGAGGATGATTTGTTCGCCCGCCCACATTTTCTCGATTGCGGCTTTGAGATGTGGGATAACCTCTGGCGGAATGACCAAACCGCCGTGACGATCAGCGTGCACCAGATCGCCTTGGTTCACTGTCATGCCCATGACGTTCACTGGCGTGCCCAATTCACGGACGTGGACGAACGCGTGGCTTGGGCCGATGGACCCGGCAACGACGGGGAACCCATCCGCCAGATCGCCTAAGTCGCGCATCACGCCGTTGGTCAGGGCGCCGTTCAGCCCTAAACCTTTGTGGACATTGGTATGGACTTCGCCCCACCACGCGCTGACACAATGCGGATAATCGACGTCTTCGAGGACCGCTATCGCGGGTCGGGGGCCTTCGGCCATGTTGCGAAAATAGTCCAACCGCCGCGCGCGGATGATGTCCGGCGCTTCGGTTGGTGCCTCGCGTCCGGCGATCTTTGCAGTGCGTGCAAACCCGACCATCGGTGGTGCGTCGGGTGCTGAACACAGCATGGTTCCTTTCGTAAAGGCATCAAACCCTCGTTTGCCTTGTGCGACCTCAATAGCATTGCAGACAGTTGGTGTGTCGACCCGCTGTAAGAGTGCGAGTAGATCGGCGGGAATTACTGGTTCAGCCATTTCGCAAGAGCCTCGTTTGTTATCTGGGGTTGTTCGAGTGTGGGCATATGACCTGCGTTTTCGACAACGGTCAGGGTCGCGCCGGGTATCAGGTCGCGCATCAGTTCATGGCGGTGGATTGGGCAAAGCGCGTCATCTTCGCCGCAAAGGATCAGCGTGGGCACATTCACGGCCCGCAAGGTGTCTTGTTGATCAGGCCGCGACTGTAGCGCGCGCGATTGTCTGACAAAGACCTCTGGTCCCAGCGTTTCGGCCATCGCCATGCACAGATCAAGGATTTGTCCCACGCGCGGGCCATCGGCAAGGTAGTTTGGCTTCATCTCGTCGCGCATGACGGTGCGAAGCGCGCCTTGGCGGACCCTCTCTATCTGTGGTTCGCGGTTTTGGGCAATTGCGGGCGCTTCGGCTTTTGGATTGGTATCCAATAGTGCGAGCCGTGTGATGCGTTGAGGTGCTTGCCGGATGACCTCCATCGCGACAATCCCGCCCATTGAAAGACCGGCAAGTGCAAATATCGGTGGCGCGTTGTCCAAGATGTCTTTGGCCAAAGCTGGCACGTTGTCATGATCATTGATCGGGGCTGTCATGACGGCATATTCGCCAGAGAAAGAATCGATTTGCGGGCCGTAAAGCCGTGCATCGCACATCATGCCGGGTAACAGGACCAACGGCTGTTTCATGTCTTAAATGGCGCCATCCCCGCCCGTGCAAGCTCGTCTGCTTTTTCGTTTTCTGGATGACCCGCGTGGCCTTTGACCCATTCCCAGGTTACGTCGTGGCGGCGCGTCGCTTCGTCCAGACGCTTCCAGAGGTCTTCGTTCTTGACCGGTTTCTTGGCGGCGGTTTTCCAGCCGCGCGCTTTCCAGCCATGTATCCATTTGGTGATGCCGTCTTTGACGTAAACACTGTCTGTGATGATCGTCAGCGTTGTGGGCCGCTCGAGTGTTTCAAGTGCGTTAATCGCGGCAAGCAGCTCCATGCGGTTGTTTGTTGTCTCGGCCTCTCCGCCGTTGAGCGCGCGTTCTTTCACAACAACATCGCCATCGCGCGCGATCAAGAGAGCGCCCCAGCCTCCGGGTCCCGGATTGCCGGAACATGCACCGTCTGTGTAGGCAAATAAATCAGCCATTTGGTGTCTTCTGTCCCCGCATAATGACGAAAGGATCAATGGTCCCGGCCAACCCGCGTTCTTTGCCTTCTTTTGTGTAGGTGATGTCATACCCGGCTGATGTCAGGAACCCCTTGAGTTCCTCGACGGTCACGTAGGTATAAAGCCGGTTGATGTCGTCACGCTCGGTGCCATCGCCGGTCTTCATCCCGACATGTAAAATACCACCCGGTTTTGTGGCCTCTGCAATGGCTGCAAAGTAGTGCGGCAGATTTTCGCGTGAGGCATGTAGCAAGCTGAAATTGGCCCAGACACCGTCATAAATTTCGGTCCCTGCGATATCGTCAAATGTGGCCTGACGCGCGTTTAGCCCGAACTTTTCTTGGGCAATTTTGATCATGCCTGCCGACGCATCAACGGGATCGGGTACAAGTCCCGTCCTTTGCATATGTGCCGCTGACGTTCCCGGACCGCAGCCAAGATCAAGCACGTGGCCGCCTTGGGGGATCAAACCAATAAACGACTGTAGTGTCGTATCAGGCGCGTAGCTTTTGACCAGCGAGGCGTACTCCTTGGCTTTGGCGTCATAGGTGGCGATGGTGCGTGGGTCGGCCATCAGAACACCAACGGCATAAAGCTAAGGATCACGATGGCCGTCAGCAAGCCACGCAGATGCATCCACCACGCGGGCGCAAGCCCCAGCCGCCAGAAATGCCAATCCAGCAAGAGTAGTCCCAAAAAGCCGACGATCAGGTTGACGGCCGCCGTTGTTGGCCCACCACCTGTCATGAAAAATGCCCAAAGTGCAGGGATAACCGATAGCACATAGCTCGCTGTTGCGATCTGACCGGTGGTCTTTGTGGCAAACCCCCATAGGACGCCTGACATGAAAGACAGGATTACCGCCCCGTAAAAAAGCTGCACGTAGGGACCGATGAAACGGCCGCTCAGGTTCATCTGCCCCCAAAGTGCGAGTTCTGGTGATACGACGGTTGCACTGCCCCATAAAAAAGGGATCAGGCCAGCGAGACCAAGGAGCAGGGCGGAGCGGGGGATGGTGTTCATGGGCGATCTGCAATCAAGTTAGCGAACTGTATTAGCAAGTTTGAAGCGCACTTTACGCGGTTTCCCTTAGAACACGCGGCACTTTGAATTCCACATTTTCTTCGGCGGTGACGACCATTTCCACAGTGGTATCGAAGCGATCTTTGAACGCGTCGATCACTTCAGTGATAAGAACCTCTGGTGCAGACGCGCCAGCAGTGATCCCCATGGAGGTGATCCCTTCGAGTGCGCGCCAATCAATGTCAGTGGCCCGCTGTACCAGTTGCGCATAGTTGCAGCCTGCGCGCGCGCCCACTTCGACCAAGCGTTTCGAGTTTGATGAATTGGGCGCACCCACAACCAGCATCGCATCACATTTGGGCGCCATCGCTTTGACGGCTTCCTGACGGTTTGTGGTGGCGTAGCAAATGTCCTCTTTATGAGGTCCGACGATTTTCGGGAACCGCGCATAAAGCGCTTTCACAATGTCGGCTGTGTCACCGACCGACAGCGTTGTTTGCGTCACGAAGGCGAGCTTGTCCGGGTTGCGCACGTCGACGTGTTCCACATCATCGACCGTTTCTACCAAAAGGACCTCGCCCTCGGGCAGTTGGCCCATGGTGCCAACGGTTTCGGGATGGCCTTCGTGGCCGATCATGATCATTTGCAAACCATTGTCGGCATGGCGCTGCGCCTCGATATGGACTTTGCTGACCAAAGGGCAGGTGGCGTCGACATAGACCATCTGGCGTTTGGCGGCAGCGGCTGGGACTGATTTAGGCACCCCGTGGGCGGAAAAGATGACAGGGCGATCATCCGGGCATTCGTCAAGTTCTTCGACGAAAATGGCCCCCTGATCGCGCAGTGCATCGACTACGAATTTGTTGTGAACGATTTCGTGGCGCACATAGACAGGCGCACCCCATTTACCCAATGCCATTTCGACAATCTTGATCGCGCGATCAACGCCAGCGCAAAAGCCGCGCGGCGCGGCAAGATAAAGGGTGAGGGGTTGTTTTGTCATCGCATGCTCCGGTTTGGTACCAGAGGTAAGCCTTTGACGCAGGCAGGTCCAGCGTCAGATGCTGTGACGGATCGGAGCACGCGGCTGCGCGCTCCAATCCGTATGAAGCATTTAAGTCTCTTCAGTGACTTCTTCTGGTGCATCGACGCGTGGTTCGCGCGTCGGGCGACCGACGACATCACGTAGCTCGTCGAGCTCGATGAAGTTGTCAGCCTGACGGCGCAGATCATCTGCGATCATCGGTGGCTGGCTGCGAATCGTTGAGACAACAGAGACGCGCACGCCTTTGCGTTGCAACGCCTCAACCAACGGCCGAAAATCGCCGTCGCCCGAGAAAATCACAACGTGATCAACATAAGGTGCAAGCTCCATCGCATCGACGGCAAGTTCGATGTCCATGTTGCCCTTCACCTTACGGCGGCCCATGCTGTCAGTGTATTCCTTGGCCGGTTTCGTCACCATCGTGAAGCCGTTGTAGTTCAGCCAATCCACGAGTGGGCGGATCGGTGAGTATTCGTCGTTTTCGAGCAGTGCAGTGTAATAGAATGCCCGAAGCATTTTTCCGCGACGCATAAATTCTTGTCGCAGAAGTTTGTAATCGATGTCAAAGCCAAGCGACTTAGCCGCTGCATATAGGTTTGATCCATCGATGAAGAGCGCCAATCGCTCGTCCCGATAAAACATGGGGTCGTCCTTCCAAGTGTAATTCTTGCTTGTTATTCGTCCGTGAGTGTTATTGGTTCCGCAAGAATGTCATTTACCTAATGTAATCCTGAAATGACGCAAGGCACGAAGATGACTGCAATTAGCCAAAAAGCGCTGATAGCCCTTGGTAGCAACGAAGAATCTGCGCTGGGTGACGCTAGGGAAACTGTCCAAAAAGCCATGTCATTGGTCGGTGAATTGTCCGAGGAAACGCCACAATTTAGCCGTTTGTACGGGACTGTTTCTTTTCCAGCAGGCGCAGGTCCGGACTACGTAAATGCCTGTATGGTCATTTCGACAGCGTTACCTGCGATTGATCTGATGCGAAAGCTCCACCAGATCGAGGCATCTGCAAATCGCGAACGCACAGTCAGGTGGGGTCAGCGTACGCTTGATCTTGATCTGATCGGTTTGGATGCAGAGGTGTATCCTGGTGCAGCAACACAGACCAAATGGCGCGATCTGTCCCTTGCGCAGCAACAAGAATTGACCCCGACCGAGCTTATCCTTCCGCACCCGAGAGTTCAGGATCGCGGGTTTGTCCTGATCCCAATGCTGGATGTCGCCCCGAACTGGAAGCACCCGCTGACACACCAAACAGTGGCACAAATGGCCGCCGCCTTGCCAGCAAGTCAGCGCGATGACGTGCGCTTGCTGGACTGATAAAACAGCCCTTGAGAAACTGCTGTTTGACGTCACTGTGACCCTTGTCAATTATGCCTGAAGCCTCTAAGTAGGCGGCTTGCAAAGTCCTATTTGAAAGACTGGAGTACGCCTCATGGCCCGCGTCACCGTTGAAGATTGCGTCGATAAAGTTCCCAACCGGTTTGAGCTTGTGATGCTTGCAGCACATCGTGCCCGTGAAATTTCCGCTGGTGCGCCGATTACGGTTGGCCGCGACAACGACAAAAACCCTGTCGTGTCTTTGCGTGAAATTGCAGAAGAGACACAACAGGCGGACGACCTGCGCGAGCGCATGATCGAAGCCAACCAAACACAGATCGAAATCGATGAGCCTGAAGAGGACAGCATGTCCTTGTTGATGGGTGCTGAGCAAGACAAGCCAGCCGAAGACGATATGTCAGAAGAGAAACTGCTGCGCGCATTGATGGATGCGCAAGGGCAGCGCTAAGGCCGCTTTACCGGCCTGACAGGAATAGGCGCGGGACCAGATGACAACTGCAGATGATCTGATTGCTCTGGTCCGCACCTATAACCCGAACTCTAATCAACAATTGCTGCGAGACGCTTTTGCCTTTGGTGCCGAAATGCATGAAGGGCAATTTCGCCATTCCGGCGAGCCTTACTTTACGCATCCGGTTGCGGTTGCGGGTATTCTGGCTGAACAGCAGATGGATGATGCCACGCTGGTGACGGCCTTGTTGCATGACACGATCGAGGACACCAAAGCGTCCTATGTCGAAGTCGAAAAACGTTTTAGCCGCGAGATTGCAGAACTGGTCGACGGTGTCACCAAGCTGACAAACCTGCAATTGACATCCACGCAGACCAAACAGGCCGAGAATTTCCGCAAGCTTTTCATGGCGACATCGCGCGATCTGCGGGTGACGCTTGTCAAGCTGGCCGACCGTTTGCACAACATGCGCACCATCAAGTCCATGCGCCCTGAAAAGCAGGCTCAAAAGGCCCGGGAGACAATGGATATCTTTGCGCCTCTTGCTGGCCGTATGGGCATGCAATGGATGCGTGAAGAGCTTGAGGATTTATCCTTTCGCGTGCTGAACCCTGAAGGCCGCAACTCGATCATTCGCCGCTTTATTACTTTGCAGCGTGAAACTGGCGATGTGATCCAAAAGATCACCGCTGACATGCGTGTGGAGATGGAAAAGGCCAGCATCACCGCCGAAGTCATCGGGCGGGCCAAGAAGCCCTATTCGATCTGGCGCAAAATGCAGGAGAAAGAACAAGGGTTCAGCCGTCTTGCCGATATCTACGGTTTTCGTGTGATCGTGGCGACAGAGGCAGATTGCTACCGGGTTCTTGGTGCCATTCACCAGCGGTGGCGCGCGGTCCCGGGACGGTTCAAAGACTATATCAGTCAGCCAAAATCAAACGGGTATCGTTCAATCCACACCACTGTGTCCGGTCGTGACGGCAAACAGGTCGAAGTGCAAATTCGCACGCGCGAAATGCATGAAGTCGCCGAAACCGGCGTGGCAGCACATTGGTCGTACAAGAATGGTGAGCGGGTCGAAAACCGCTTTGCTGTTGATCCTGTGCAGTGGATTTCGTCTCTGACGGATCGGTTGGACGAAGATCAGGATCACGAAGAATTTCTCGAAGCGGTCAAGCTTGAGATGTATCAAGACCAAGTGTTTTGTTTCACGCCCAAGGGCGACGTCATCAAGCTGCCGCGTGGTGCAACACCGATTGATTTTGCTTATGCGATCCATACGCGGATTGGATCGGCCTGCGTTGGTGCAAAGGTTGATGGTTTGCGCGTGCCGCTTTGGACCCGCCTCAAGAATGGTCAATCCGTCGAGGTCATCACCGCCGAAGGACAGACACCGCAGGCGACTTGGATTGATATCGCGGTCACAGGGCGTGCAAAAACGGCAATCCGGCGTTCACTTCGCGAAGAAGACCGCGGGCGCTTTGTGCGTCTTGGTAAGGAATTGGCGCGTGTCGCGTTTGAAAACGCAGGCAAGAAAAGTACCGATAAGGCGCTAAAGACAGCTGCCAAAGCACTTGCGATTGATGGCGTTGAGGAACTGCTCGCGATGTTGGGCAGTGCAGAGATAACAGGTCGCAAAGTAGTCACCGCGATCTATCCAGAACTTGAACACACACAAGGCGAAGAAATTGAGCAAGGTCGCGCCGTTGTCGGGCTTAGCCCAGACCAAGTGCAGCAACGCGGTGCGTGTTGTCAGCCAGTGCCGGGCGAACGTATTTTGGGCATTACCTTCCGCGGGCAGGGTGTGGTTGTGCATTCAATCGATTGCGCGGCTCTCGCTGATTATGAAGAACAGCCAGAGCGTTGGATCGACTTGCGCTGGCAAGACGGCAAGCACGGTGCGGTGAACACGGTCACCTTTGACGCCACGATTGCCAATGATTCTGGTGTACTGGGACGTATTTGCACATTGATCGGCGAACAGGATGCCAATATCTCGGATCTAACTTTCATTGACCGCAAGCCGGACTATTTTAGGCTAACGATCGACGTCGACTTGCGCGATGCAGAACATTTGCACCGCGTCCAGACAGCGCTTGAGGCCGAAAGCAACGTATCGACGATCACACGGCGCAAAGATCCGGGGCTCGCGACCCTCGGGGCGGAAACACCCCGCAGAGAAGGATGATGAGTTTTGGTATTCAAACGCAGGGATAGGCGGGCGATCTGGCAGATCGTGCTGGATTTCTTCTATCCCCGAGGTGGTTGGACCCGCGCATTTGAATACGTCAAACACCGTGTGCGTCGTCTGCCAGATACACCCGAGAAAATTAGCCGTGGTATATGGGCGGGTGTGTTTATCTGTTTCACGCCACTGTTTGGGCTGCACTTCGTTTTTGGTGCGATCATTGCGCGGCTATTGCGCGGGAACATCCTTGCTGCGTTGATGGCTACATTCTTTGGCAACCCGCTGACATTTCCACCAATTGGGTATTTGTCGATTACGCTGGGGTCATGGTTCTTGGGTCTACCGCCCGGGCGCAACGATCATCTTGGACAAAAGTTCGCTGATGCCAGCTATGATCTTTGGCACAATCTCACGGCAATTTTTACGCCTGACCCGATCCGGTGGGGTGGTTTGCGCGTCTTCTATGACGACGTGTTTTTCCCCTATTTGATTGGTGGCATTCTTCCCGGGATCATCACTGCAACGTTGGCTTATTACATCGCCTTGCCGGTGATCAGCGCCTATCAGAAGCGCCGCAAGAAGCTGTTGCGCGCGAAGCTTGACCAGCTTGGCAAAAAGACGTCACCTGCGGATAACACAGACAACGGCCCCTTTGGGCTGTAAGGCGAAGGAACGGCATCAATGACAAATGAATTGCGCCTTGGGGTGAATATCGATCACGTGGCTACCGTGCGAAACGCACGTGGCGGTACTGTGCCTGATCCTGTGCGCGCAGCGATCATGGCCGAAGAAGCTGGCGCAGACGGCATTACGGCGCATTTGCGCGAAGATCGGCGTCATATCTCGGATGCAGATATCGAAGGTTTGATGGCCGCACTCAAAGGTCCGTTGAATTTTGAAATGGCGGCCACCGCTGAAATGCAGGCAATTGCGTTACGGCACAAACCGCATGCCGTCTGTATCGTGCCCGAAAAGCGCGAAGAGCGGACAACCGAAGGCGGTCTTGAGGTGGCGCGTGAGGAAAACTCGCTTGCGCATTATATTGCACCTCTGCGGGATGCCGGATGCCGTGTTTCGATCTTTATCGCGGCCGACAGGCGGCAGATTGAGGCCGCGCACCGCATCGGTGCGGAAGTGATCGAATTGCACACTGGTGCCTATTGCGATGCCCACGCCGAGGGTCACATGGATGTCCGTGATGAAGAACTGCGCAAGCTGACTGACATGGCGGCTTTTGCAAATGATCTTGGGCTTGAGGTGCATGCCGGTCATGGTTTGACCTATGATTGCGTCAGCCCGATTGCGGCCCTGCCAGAAGTCATCGAATTGAATATCGGCCACTTTTTGATTGGCGAGGCGATTTTTCGCGGTCTCTCACCTGCGATCACAGAAATGCGCCGTATCATGGATGCCGCCCGCGCATGATCTTGGGCGTCGGCACGGATCTTGCGAATATCGAACGGATCGCGGGTACGCTTGACCGCTTTGGCGATCGCTTTCGCAATCGCGTGTTCACCGACATCGAACAAGGTAAAGCAGAACGTCGCAAAGATGTGGCTGGCACCTATGCCAAACGCTGGGCCGCCAAAGAGGCTTGCTCTAAGGCGCTGGGCACCGGGTTGCGCATGGGTATTTCTTGGAAGGACATGGCGGTGTCTAACCTGCGAACAGGACAGCCCGTTATGGCTGTCACCGGTTGGGCAAAAGAACGGCTTGATCAGATGACACCACCGGGCCACGAAGCCATCATTCACGTAACTTTGACTGATGATCACCCTTGGGCGCAGGCCTTTGTAGTCATCGAGGCCCGCCCCATTGCTTGACAGGGCAGGCGCGCACGCTCATGTAGCCTCAAACCAATCAAAGGATATGGCAAATGGCGGAAAATACTGGGTTTATCGCCTGGCTGCTTGATACAGCGAAAACAGTGTTCTGGGCGCTGGTTATTGCCGGTATCTTCCGTACGTTGTTTTTCCAGCCTTTTTGGATTCCGTCAGGGTCGATGAAAGACACGTTGCTGATCGGGGATTTTCTGTTCGTGAATAAAATGGCTTACGGCTATTCTTATGCATCTTGCCCGTCTGTGCGCATCCCGCAAGTCGGGATTGATTTGGGTGCCGATGATTTCTGCGGCTTTATTGAGGACCGCGAAGACCGGATTTTCGGGTCCGATCCAGAGCGTGGCGATATCGTCGTGTTCCGCCACCCCGTCGATGGGCGCGACTTTATCAAACGCCTGATCGGTGTGCCGGGTGACCGTATCCAGATGATCAATGGCGTGCTGAACATCAACGACGTGCCGGTGACAGTGGAACCCGCAGCAATTTTTACCGAAACCATGGATCGACAAGGCCCACTGGGTACGACGCCGCAGTGTTCCAACGGTCCTGTTGGTTTTGGTGCCGTTTGCGAAAAAGAGCGATTCATTGAGACACTTCCAAACGGGGTGAGCCATTCGATTTTGAATGTCGGTAATCGTCCGGGCGATAACACCGGGGTGTTTACGGTTCCCGCAGATCAGTTCTTCTTTGTCGGGGACAACCGGGATAATTCTATCGATAGTCGCTTTTTGCAGTCTGAACGCGGCGTCGGCTTCGTTGAACGCAAAGATATCGTGGGTCGCGCTGACAGGGTGATGTTCTCGTCCGCCGGACGTTCAATGTTCGCGTTCTGGACATGGCGAAGCGACCGTTTCTTCAAGGCGCTCGATTGAAGCTCTCGGCTGAATTGACTGCCTTTTCCGAAAGGCTCGGGTATCATTTTACCCGCCCTGAAACGCTGATCCGTGCGGTGACGCATTCGTCGATTGTCAGCCCGCACCGTGATGACAACCAACGTTTGGAATTCTTGGGCGACCGCGTCTTGGGTCTTGTGATGGCAGAGGCACTATTGAAGGCGGATCCGGCCGCGCCGGAAGGTTTGCTTGCACCACGCTACAACGCAATGGTGCGCCGCGAGGCTTGCGCTGATGTGGCCCGCCAGATTGATCTAGGCACTGTGCTTAAGCTTGGCCGGTCCGAGATGAAATCAGGTGGTCGTCGCAAAGAGGCGCTGCTGGCTGATGCGATGGAAGCCGTGATTGCGGCGATTTATCAAGATGGTGGCTTCGATGCCGCCCGTGATGCTATTTTGCGCCTTTGGGGCGCGCGTATTCACAATGTTGCGGATGATGCACGTGATGCTAAAACCGCACTACAGGAATGGGCGCAGGCGCGCGGGGAAAACCCTCCGGAGTACGTAGAAGTGGCCCGCACTGGACCTGACCACCAGCCAGTGTTTACCATTGAAGCGCGTCTTGCCTCTGGCGCAAGTGAGAAAGCAACGGCGGGCTCAAAGCGCCATGCAGAGCAGGCAGCCGCTGCTGCCCTCCTAAAGAAAGTCGATGAATGACCGATGCAGTAACCAAAGCCGGCTTTGTTGCCCTGATCGGTGAACCGAACGCGGGCAAGTCGACACTCCTCAATCACATGGTCGGCGCCAAAGTGTCGATTGTGACCCACAAGGTGCAAACGACACGCGCCCGCATTCGCGGCGTCGCAATGGCGGAAAATGCACAGCTGATTTTTGTCGATACGCCGGGCTTGTTCAAACCTCGCAGGCGGTTGGACCGCGCGATGGTTGCAGCGGCTTGGGGTGGGGCCGCTGACGCGGATGTTGTTGTTTTGATGATTGAAGCACACCGCGGTGTGACAGAAGGCGTCAAAGCAATCATTGAATCATTGTCTGAACGTGCAGGGTCATCGCCCGTGGCGCTAGCGATCAATAAGATCGACAAGGTGAAATCCGAAGTGTTGTTGGCCCTGACCAAAAAAATGAATGATGCGTTCCCTTTCGCCGAGACATTCATGATTTCGGCGGAACGTGGACATGGGTGCGATGCCTTGCGCGATTGGTTGGTGACACAAATCCCCGAAGGCCCGTACCTCTATCCAGAAGATCAGATCGCTGATCTACCGATGCGGATGATTGCAGCCGAGATGACACGCGAAAAGCTGACATTGCGTCTGCACCAGGAACTCCCATACGAGATCACGGTTGAGACAGAAAACTGGGAGGAACGCCCCGATGGGTCGGCGCGCATTGATCAGTTGATTTATGTCGCGCGCGACGGCCACAAGGGCATTGTCTTGGGCAAAGGCGGCGAGACAGTTAAATCGATCAGTCAGGCGTCGCGGCTTGAACTGGAGGAATTCCTCGGCCGGCGCGTGCACCTTTTTGTAAAAGTAAAAGTGCGTCCCAACTGGCTTGAGGAATCCGAGCGGTATTCTGAAATGGGGCTCGATTTTAAAGATGGCAATTCTTGATCGCCTTTCCATTGCTTTAAGAAGATGAAACTGACGGCTGAAATCTGGGTGTCCGCCTATCTGACGCGATTGCGCCTTGTCGAAATCCCCGCTTTCGTTGTGCAGCGCGGTGATGCGACTGCGGGCGCGGTTTTGATCAAGCTCAATACACTTGATGGGTTGGCATGCTGTTATCAGCGTAGTTTTGATCTGATGACTGGTGAACGAACATGGATGGTGCTTGTCGAAGGCAAAGAGCCGGTTGTCGACAGTTCGATCTCAAAGCAGCGCGGTTTCGATCCTGACCTTTGGGTCATTGAGGTCGAAGACAAACAGGGTCGCCATTTGTTGGATGAACCAGGTTTGGAATAACTTTGATGCCTCCGGCGGGAGTATTTTTGGCAAGATGATAAGCTTAAATTAACCAACCTTGGCGATAAAGTGAGCATGGTACAGGCTGGAGAGCCGATGGCCCTGCAAGGTGATGCGCTTATGTTCATCCCTGGGGCAAGATGGTGTCTATCATCTTGCCCTAAATACTCCCCCGCTGGAGGCGTCCCGTGCTTTCCTCATAAAGCAAGCCTTGCATCTGTCACCCGAAGCGTCAGAAATGATGCCATGCGCAGAGACTTGATAGAATGATTGATTGGCAAGATGAGGCAGCCTTGCTTGCGGTCCGCCCGTTCGGTGAAACCTCTGTGATTATCGAAGTGTTTAGTGCTGCGCATGGACGTCATGCAGGTGTTGTGCGTGGCGGCACCAGTCGCAAAGTCGCACCAATTTTGCAGCCGGGTGCGCAGTTGAGCGTGGCTTGGAAAGCGCGCCTTGAAAGTCATCTTGGCAGCTTTTCCGTGGAACCTATCCGCAGCCGGGCGGCTGCTGCGATGGGTGACCGTCTCGCTTTGGCGGGGCTGAATGCAGTGTGTGGGATGCTGGCGGTGGTGTTGCCCGAGAGGGAGGCGCATGCTCCGCTTTACGAGCGCACGATTGCTTTGCTTGATTTGCTTGGACAATCAGATGTCTGGCCTTTGGCATATCTGCGGTGGGAGCAAGCCTTGCTTGAGGAATTGGGATTTGGTCTGGATTTGTCGGCCTGTGCTGTGCGCGGGGTCAATGAAGACCTGATCTACGTGTCACCAAAATCGGGCCGTGCCGTTAGTCGGGAGGCCGCTGGCGAGTGGGCGGACCGAATGCTGCCATTGCCAGAAGTCTTGGCTGGTAAAGGTGATGCGTCAAATGATGAGATTATCAAAGCGCTGGGTACAACCGGGCATTTCATCGAAAACCGATTGATCAAGAGCCTTGGCGACCGTCCTATCCCAGGCGCACGCGCGCGACTAATCGAAGCAATCGGCAGGGCGACCTAGACGAGTTTATTATCGATCAGATAGGCCGCAGATGACACAGCAGCCTTTGGTGCCTGCCGCATTCCATGACCTAGTGTAGCAATGGCGCGGGCGTTATCATATTTGTCGACGCGTCCGAGATTTGGAATAATCGCTTTGATATCGGGGTCGAACAGCCCCAATACTCTGATAAGGAAATTGGGAGCGATACGTGTAGGTATCTTGCGGTTTGGGTAGGCTGACTTGATCGCATGGGCGATGTCCGCGAACGCGTAGAAGCCATCAACGGCCATGATGCGTTGACCAGAGGTTTCAGGTTTTTCGATGACCCTGACATGCAGTGCTGCAACATCCTGAACGTCCACCGTACCGAAGCCCACATCGGGCAACATGGGATCTTTTCCTTTCAGCAGCCGTTCGATAACTCTAATCGAGGTTCCAAAATTCTGATCCAGAGGCGCACCGAGCACAAATGCCGGATTGATCGTGGTAAGCGCCATATCAGGGGCTTCGTCACGCACAAACGCCCATGCTGCTTGCTCGGCGAGGGTCTTGGACCGCCCATATGCATTGACTTCACGATCAGTGGGGTCGGTCCAATTCGTCTCATCAAAGGACGTGTCACCGCTTGGCAATTGCGATCCGCTGATGGCGACTGTTGATGATGTCAAAACCACGCGCTTCACGCCAGCGGTCTTGGCTGCGCGCAGAGCGCGTAGCGCGCCGTCAACAGCGGGTCGGATCAAATCATCTTCGTCTTTGGGCTGCGCGAGCGGAAAAGGTGAGGCAGTGTGCATAAGCACGTCGATGTCCGCCATCGCGTCATCCCAGCCATCGTCTTCGTTCAGGTCGAGTGCGACGAATGTCAAACGACTGTCCAGATCAGTTGTATCTGAGAGATGAGGCCGGACTGCATCAGCGACTTCTGCGCCGCGCGATAAATTGCGCACTGTGCCACGCACCAGATGCCCTGCTTCGAGCAACTGAACGGCGATGTGCTTCGCGATGTAGCCAGAGGCCCCGGTCAGAAGAACTGTTTGTGGCATCTGGAACGCTCCCGCTTGTTACCCTTTTGGAGGTAGCAGGTCGCGTCCCAAAGGCAACTTAATCCAGCAAACGCCGTGCGATCACTTGTGCCTGAATTTCGGCCGCACCTTCAAAGATGTTGAGGATACGCG
This sequence comes from uncultured Paracoccaceae bacterium, assembly GCA_947488605.1. GTDB lineage: Bacteria > Pseudomonadota > Alphaproteobacteria > Rhodobacterales > Rhodobacteraceae > Yoonia. Next base: position 104,042 of record CANKZJ010000007.1, read on the forward strand.
CATCGCACAAGATCCGGCTCACTTTGTATTCAAGCGCAAAGCCATTGCCGCCATGAATTTGCAGCGCGTTATCGGCACAAGCCCACGCAATCCGCGCCCCCAGCAGTTTCGCCATGCCAGCTTCAAGATCACAACGACGGTCGTTGTCTTTTTCATGGGCGCTAAAATATGTCAGCTGACGTGCAACCATGATCTCAACCGCCATCATCGCCAGTTTGCCGGCCACGCGTGGAAACGCTATCAGTGGTTTGCCGAACTGTTTGCGGTCTTGTGCGTATTGCATCCCAACATCGAGTGCTGACTGTGCCACACCGACAGCACGGGCTGCGGTTTGAATGCGTGCGCTCTCAAACGTTTGCATCAATTGTTTGAAGCCTTTGCCGGTTTCACCACCAAGAAGGTTTTCACCTTTGATCGCAAACCCATCGAACGCCAGCTCGTATTCTTTCATGCCGCGATAACCCAGCACTTCGATCTCGCCGCCGGTCATGCCGGGGGTCGGGAACGGGTTCTCTTCGGTGCCGGGGGTCTTTTCGGCCAAGAACATGGACAGGCCGCGGTAGTCAGTGGTGTCGGGGTCCGTGCGCGCAAGCATTGTCATCATATGCGTGCGGGTCGCATGGGTGATCCAGGTCTTGTTGCCGGTGACTTCCCAATCGTCGCCCTTTCTGACCGCGCGTGTGCGCAAAGCGCCAAGGTCAGATCCTGTGTTGGGTTCGGTGAAGACAGCCGTTGGTAGAATTTCGGCAGAGGCGAGGCCGGGCAACCATTGTTGCTTTTGCGCCTCGGTGCCGCCGCAAAGGATCAACTCCGCTGCGATCTCGGAGCGGGTGGCAAGCGAGCCGACGCCAATATAGCCGCGCGAGAGTTCCTCGGAGACAACGCACATCGATGCTTTCGACAAACCAAAGCCGCCGTATTCTTCGGGGATGGTCAGGCCAAATACACCCATTTCGGCCATCTCGTCGATGATTTCCAGCGGGATCAATTCGTCCTTGAGATGCCAGTCATGCGCGTCTGGTTCGACCCGCTCAACGCTGAAACGGCGGAATTGCTCGCGGATCATCTCGAGCTCGTCATCAAGGCCGGATGCGCCGACGGTGATGTTTGCCGACTGTTCTTGCATCAACTCAACAAGGCGCAGGCGTGCGGCTTGCGTGTTGCCTTCCTGTGTTAGCGTCATGACAGCTGGCTGCATCAATGCGCGCGCGTCGTCTTGGGTTAGGCCAATATCTTGCAGGCGCAGAATTTCGCCTTGGCTCATTGGGATGCCGCCGTAGATCTGCCAAAGATACTCACCAAATGCGATTTGGTGGATCAACTGTTCGACTTCGCCAAATTTGCCATCTGCTTGTAGGCGTTCAGCCCAACCCTGCATCTGTTGCAAGGATTGTGCATATGTCGCAAGCCAAGCCAGACCATGCGCAGCCGTTTGATTTTCTTCGATAAGTTTCCCGGAAACGCGATCACCGTCTTGAACAACGGCGCGTACGGCATCTTTGGCGTGCGCCACGATGTCTTCGACGGCGGGAATCGTAGCAGCGGTCAACGACAGTAGGTCTGCCAGTACAGGGTTCTGTTTTAGTGTCATATCCTGACCATCATGCGCCATTTTGCTGTTCCCATCAATTTGCAGCCGCAGAGATAATCTGTTTGCAACTGCAGCGCAATAAATATTCGTCTGGAATTAGCGTCACGCACAAAAGTGTCGCAACGACATTTTGGCGTGGCAACCGCTGCGGAGTGTCGTAACACAACGCATGTTTGATTTTTTGAACGTTCTTACGCCATTCGTTTTTGTCTTTTCATGCGTCGTTGTGCTGGTTGGCGGCTTTGTGAAGGGGGCGGTTGGATTTGCATTACCGCTGATCATGATCTCCGGGATGGGGATTCTGATTGATCCTGAAATCGTGGTTGCCGCATTGGTGATCCCGATTCTGGTCACTAACCTTTGGCAGGTGAGTAGAGGCGGTGTCGTCGTTGCAAGAGAAGCCTTTCACGAACATTGGCGCTATATTCTTGTCGTCTGCGTGATGATCTTGATCTCAGCGCAATTTGTGCGTCGGATTCCCGCAGATGTAATGTTTGTCTTCCTTGGTGTGGTGGTTGTAGCGCTTAGCTTTGTGCAGCTTATTGGCTGGAAGCCAAATATTCCGCCGCGCTGGCGTCGCACGTTCGAGTGGAGCGCGGGTACCTTTTCGGGGTTCCTGGGTGGGCTTGCTGGAACTTGGGGGCCGCCGACGGTTCTGTACTTGCTGGCGCTGGACACGCCGCGTGCGCGGCAGATGACCATACAGGGTGTCATTTTTGGACTGGGTTCCGTGATGCTATTTTTGGGGCATTTGCAGTCGGGCATCCTAAATGCCCAGACATGGGGTTTTTCAGCTGCTTTGGTTCTACCTGCTCTTGCCGGAATGTGGATCGGGTTTCGTGTTGGGGACAGGTTCAATCAAGACCGGTTTCGCAAGATCACGCTACTGGTGTTAATCATAGCAGGGGCAAATCTGATCCGTCGTGGGGTGATGGGGTAAGGTGGGTCAAGACCCACCTTACCGTATTCAACCGATTGCGGCTGCTTTCACATCGTCATCGATGAAGGGCACATATTTCTCAAAGTTATCACTGAACATCGTGACCAGCTTCGCGGCCTGCGCATCATAAGCGGCTTTGTCTGCCCAAGTATCACGCGGGTTCAACAGGCCATCGTCGACACCATCAACCGAAATTGGCACCTCAAAGCCAAAATGCGGATCCTTGCGGAACGTACTTTCGATCAACGTGCCGTCTAAGGCTGCAGACAAGAGCGCGCGCGTCGCCTTGATCGGCATCCGTGATCCCGTGCCGTAAGCGCCACCTGTCCAGCCAGTGTTCACCAGCCAACAGGTCGCACCGTGGCTTGCGATCTTGGACCGCAGCAGATTGCCGTAGACTTCGGGACGCCGTGGCATGAATGGCGCGCCAAAGCATGTGCTGAATGTGGGTTCCGGCTCGGTCACGCCACGCTCTGTGCCGGCAACTTTTGAGGTAAAGCCGGATAGGAAGTGGTACATTGCCTGTGCCGGTGTCAGCCGCGCAATCGGGGGCAGGACGCCGAATGCATCACAGGTCAGCATGATGATGTTCTTAGGGTGTCCGCCCAATGCGGTCTCGGACGCGTTCGAGATATAGTTCAGCGGGTAAGCACAGCGCATGTTCGCGGTCAGGCTATCGTCGTCAAAATCAAGCTCGAGCGTTTCTGGATCGAAAACCATATTCTCGATGACCGTATGCGGCATCTCGCATGTTGCGTAAATTTCAGGCTCGGCCTCTGGATCGAGACCAATTGTTTTCGCGTAGCAGCCGCCCTCAAAGTTGAATGTGCCGCGATCCGACCAGCCATGCTCATCATCACCGATCAACACGCGGGTCGGGTCGGCAGATAACGTTGTTTTTCCAGTGCCCGACAGACCAAAGAAGACGGCAGTATCAACAGGGTTGCCGGGTGCGTGGTTCGCCGAACAATGCATCGGCATGATGCCTTTTTCTGGCAGCAAGTAGTTGAGCAGGGTGAAGACGGATTTTTTGTTTTCGCCCGCATACTCGGTCCCGCCGATCAAGATCAGCTTCTTTTCGAAGTTCATGGCGATGACTGTTTCAGAGCGACAACCGTGTTTCGCCGGGTCTGCTTTGAATGTCGGGCAGTTGATCACGGTGAAGTCTGGCACAAATGTGGCCAGCTCAGCCGCCTCGGGCCGGCGCAGCATGTGGCGGATGAAAAGGCCATGCCATGTCAGTTCGGTCACGACGCGCACGTCCAAACGGTGCGCCGGATCAGCCCCACCAAACAGGTCTTGGACGTTGTAGGTGCCGCCCTTCATATGCTCCAGCATGTCTGCGTAAAGCATATCAAAATGGGCAGGGTCCATTGGCGGGTTGTTGTCCCACCAGATTGTATCGGTCACGTTGTCTGTCTTGACCACGAATTTGTCTTTAGGCGACCGACCTGTGTGCTTACCGGTCGAGACAAGGAAAGTGCCACCTTTTCCGGTCACACCTTCACCAGCGGCGACGGCGGCGTCATGCAATTCCTGTTCAGAGCGGTTGTAGTACACATAACCCAGCCCTGTGATGCCTTGATCTTCAAGTTTCATCGACGGGTTGACCGTTCCTTGGTCCATGGGTTCGCTCCTTTGTGAAATGGCCGATTTGGCCAGCGATGGACCTTCCATAGCACCAAGGTTTAAAAGGCCGATACCCCATTGGAACAAAGTTAGCGCAACCATTTGCATGTTAGCGCAATCAGTTCGATTTGAATGAAAAAAATCCGCGGGAACCTGAAAACGTTCGGCAAAAATATACCAAATAAGGCAATTCTGTGACGCAAGCCGAGTTAACTGTTGATTCGTCTTGATAAAAAGATGAAAACTGCCATGGCAGGGTCATATAATTATAAGAACCACTGAGGGAGCTTAATCATGTCCAGAATTGCACTTGTTGACGATGATAGGAACATTCTGACATCCGTATCGATGACACTCGAGGCCGAAGGCTTTGAGGTTGAAACCTACAACGATGGCCAGTCTGCGTTGGAAGCTTTCAACAAACGCATGCCTGATATGGCCGTCTTGGACATTAAGATGCCCCGCATGGATGGCATGGATTTGTTGCAGCGTTTGCGCCAGAAAACATCGATGCCAGTTATTTTCCTGACGTCCAAGGACGACGAGATTGACGAAGTTCTCGGCCTTAGAATGGGCGCAGATGATTACGTAAAAAAGCCATTTTCTCAGCGTTTACTTGTCGAGCGCATCCGTGCGCTGTTGCGCAGGCAAGATGCGATTGCAGGCGAAGAGATAGAAGAAACCGAGGAAACCAAGGTGATGGTCCGCGGTGAATTGGTGATGGACCCGCTTCGTCACGCTGTGAAATGGAAAGGGAAAGACGTATCCCTTACGGTAACGGAATTCTTGTTGTTGCAGGCACTTGCCCAGCGACCCGGCTTTGTCAAAAGCCGCGATCAGCTGATGGATGTGGCCTATGATGACCAAGTGTACGTGGACGATCGCACGATCGACAGCCACATCAAACGGCTGCGCAAAAAGATGCGGAACACCGATAATGAGTTTACGGCGATCGAGACGCTCTATGGCATTGGGTACCGCTACAACGAAGAGTAAAACATGACAGCGGCGCCGAAAATCGACGTACGTGACCTGAAGTCCGTGCGCGCTGCTGCGCGAACGCCTGATCTTGTTTTGGGCGATGATTGGGTCGACCCCGATCTTGTTTCTGACAGTGTCGAGATTGACGAGCTACCGGGCAGCCGGTTGTTTGCGCTGCGCAGTTCCCCGATTGCGCGCAAGATCGTCACCTTCAATTTGATCGCTTTGATTTTGTTGATTTCAGGCGTTCTGTATCTAAGCCCGTCGCGCGACAGTCTTGCGTTTCAACGCGCCAATGGGCTTGTGAATGAAGCGCAGCTGATCGCGGACGTATTCGAGGCGCAGCTTCCGACAATCGCCCCGGTCAACCTTGTCACGGCTGACGGGATCAACCCGACCGCAACCCTTGAGGAACTCAACTTGCGTGGCGGTGTTGAGGTGTCTGTTTTTGCGCCTGATACAACGTTGGTTGCGCGCGCCACTGGCCGCTTGAACGCCGACCAAGTGTCTGAGTTGGCAGAGCAGACAGGTGGTACCTTCTTCCTCGATATGCTGGTCTCGCTTTGGGAGGGTCTTGTAAATATCGGGTCTTTTGGGGAGGAGCTTCTGAGCGAAGAGCAAGCCTTGATCCAGTTGTCGCAAGAGAATGTCCGTCAGGCGATTGCGAATGGCACGCAGCTGGAGGCATCCACGATTGAGGGTGCGACGAGCTTTGTGGTGACAACGCCGATCATGCGTAACGGTGTTGCGGTTGGTGTCATCGCGGTGACGACAGCCGCTGGTGAGGTCGATAGTCTGGTTCGCCGTGAGCGGGAACAGTTCTTGCGTCTGTTTTTCGTCGGTGTGCTGGTCAGCATCGGCCTTAGCCTTGTTCTGGCATCGACGATCGCCAACCCGTTGGCCCAATTGGCCACCGCCGCAGAAGCCAGCCAAGAAAAGAACGCGCGCAAGATGTCACCGATCAAGGTGCGCATTCCCGATCTTTCCGGTCGCCCTGACGAGATTGGCCGCCTTTCGACAGCCCTGCGCGGTATGGTCTCGGCGCTATACGAGCGTATCGAGGGCAATGAGCAGTTTGCCGCAGATGTGTCACACGAGATTAAGAATCCGCTTGCGTCCTTACGGTCCGCCGTAGGCACCATGCGTGTCGCCAAGCGCGATGATCAACGTGAGCGTTTGCTTGAAGTCATCGAGCACGACGTAAAGCGGCTTGACCGCTTGGTAAGTGACATCTCAAACGCTTCCCGCTTGGATAGTGAACTGGTCAAGGAAGAGGAAGAAAACTTCGATCTGATCAACATGCTTGGCAATCTAGCAGAGTTCCTTGGAAAGGATGCCAAGCTACAGGGTGTTGAATTTGTTGCTGATTTGCCGGAAACGCCGATCATGGTGCAAGGCCTTGAAGGACGTATGGCGCAGGTGTTTGTGAACTTGATCACGAACGCTATCTCATTTTGCGAGAAGGGTGATGCCATTCGGATTTGGGCGCGCACACGTCAGAACCGCGTTCTTGTTGTCGTCGAAGATACAGGTCCCGGCATTCCCGATGATGCACTGACGAAGATTTTCCAGCGGTTCTATTCTGAGCGCCCTGAGGGTCAGTTCGGTAACAACTCTGGTCTTGGGTTGGCGATTTCAAAGCAAATTGTCGAAGCTCATGCTGGTGTGATCTGGGCCGAGAATATCCGCCCAACAGACGCTGACCCGACCTCAGAACCACTGGGTGCGCGGTTTGTGGTCGGCCTTCCAATCTAGTCCTGCGCGTGGATAACAGCACCACACTGCATGCGTCTTGTGTTGCTTTTGAGGGGCGTGGTGTCCTGATCTATGGAAAATCTGGTGCTGGCAAATCAACGCTCGCCTTGCAACTGCTTGCGTTTGGATGCGACCTTGTCTCGGACGATCAGGTGCATTTGTCTTTGAATGAGGGACAGATCACCGCGACGGCTCCAACGCAAATCAAGAACCTAATAGAGGCGCGTGGCGTTGGACTTTTGAATGCGCCATCAATCCCACAGGCGCTGATCATATGCGCCGTCGATCTCGACCAAGAAGAGGCATCGCGGATGCCTCAGCGCCGTTTAGTCACGCTGTTGGGATGTGATCTGCCCTTGATCTATCGGGTGGATGGACCACAATTTGCACCTGCAATTCTGCAAGTCCTGAAACATGGCTGGAGCCAAAGATGACAGAAGAGGGATCGACCACCTCAACGTCGATACCAACGATTGTATTGGTAACGGGTCCCTCGGGTGCCGGACGGTCAACTGCGGTCAAGGCCTTGGAAGATCTTGGATACGAGGTGATCGACAATCTCCCGCTTTCGCTTCTGCCGCGCTTGCTGGATGGGCCTCCTCCGGGAAGGCCTTTGGCTTTGGGTATTGATGTCCGCAATCGTGATTTTGGCACCAACGCCCTGATCGAGACGATTGATCAGCTTGCTAGAAACCCCGAACTGACATCGCAGGTTCTTTATATGGACGCTGGCGAAGAAGAACTTGTGCGTCGATATTCCGAGACACGCAGACGCCATCCGCTAGCGCCTGCGGGGCCACCTTTGGCGGGTATTGCTGCCGAAAAAGAATTGCTGACACCCGTGCGCGCACGTGCAGATGTATTGATTGATACAACTGGAATGTCCCCGCATGATGCTAAGGCCGAAGTTGAGCGTTGGTTTGGCACTGCCGAGGGCGGAAAGCTGGGTGTCACGTTGCATTCGTTTTCCTACAAACGTGGATTGCCGCGCGGCATGGATATTGTGATGGACTGCCGATTCTTGCGTAATCCACATTGGGAAGAAAGCCTGCGCAAGTTGGATGGTCGTGATGCCGCAGTGGCAGACTATGTGGCAGCAGACCCACGGTTTGCAGCATTCTTTTCACAAGTGAAGGCGTTGATAGATCTGCTCTTGCCGGCTCACAAGGACGAAGGCAAAGCACATCTATCGATCGGGTTTGGGTGTACCGGAGGGCAACACCGATCCGTCGCAATGACAGAACAGATGGCACAAGCCCTTGCGCAAGATGGTTGGCATGTGTCTAAACGACACCGCGAGCTGGAGCGACGCATGGTGCATGGTAGCAAGGAACACGCGGTTTGATCGGAATTGTCATCGTCGCTCATGGTGGATTGGCACGCGAATATCACGCTGCCGTTGAACATGTCGTCGGACCACAGCCTGGCATGGTTAGTATCGCCATTGGCCCCGAAGATGACCGCGCAGAAAAACAAACCGAGATTTGCGATGCAGCTGATGGTGTTGATACCGGCGATGGTGTTGTGATCGTTACAGACATGTTTGGCGGATCGCCGACCAATCTGTCATTGAGGGCGTGCAGTCCTGAAAATCGCCGCATTCTTTATGGGGCGAATTTGCCCATGTTGATCAAGCTCGCAAAATCGCGCGGCGCAACCGTCCCCGAGGCGGTCGAGGCTGCGATTATCGCCGCACATAAGTACATCAACAGCCACAATGGCGGGTTGCCGCGATGACTCAAATGCGTCTTGAGATTCAAAATATCAAAGGTCTCCATGCCCGTGCATCCGCAAAGTTGGTCGAAGTTGTCGAGAGTTTTGATGCCGACGCGACAGTCAGCAAAGACGGTGAAAGCACTGGTGGCGATAGCATTATGGGACTTTTAATGTTGGCAGCTTCCATCGGAACCTTTATTGACGTCGAAACAAGTGGACCGCAGGCACAAGAGTTGGCGGCAGCGATTGAAAACTTGGTGGCCGACAAATTCGGTGAAGGCGACTGAGACTGATGCGGATCGAATAGGACAAACGCTTTGACCGAAACGGCCCCCAAAGTTTCTGCACCTCCTGTGGTCCCGGACGCGCCACCGCGTGTTTATGACCGTAGTGCGCTGACCTATTCGAACACGTTTGACAGCCCGGTCAAGCGGTCCATCATTAAAACGATTGAGTGGTTTACTGGCAAAATCCACATCATTCGTATGATCCGCAAGTTTGAAAAACGCGGGAAGTTCCACGGGCAAGCCTTTTGGCGCGGTGCCTTGGATGTCATGGGAATTGATCTGATCACCCCGCAAGAGCAGCTTGATCGTATCCCAAAGACAGGTCCGGTTGTGATCGTGGCGAACCATCCGCATGGCATGGTCGATGGCATGGTTTTTGCTGATTTGATTGGGCGGGTCCGTACAGATTACCGCATTCTGACACGTGCATTCTTGACGGATATTGACGAAGACGCGGGCCGCTTTCTGATCCCTGTGCCCTTTCCACATGAAGAAGACGCGCAGGCCAAGATGGTTGAAATGCGCAAACAAGCGATGGCCCATCTTAAGGATGGCGGCGTTATCGCGATTTTCCCCTCGGGTGTCGTTGCATCGTCGAATTCACTGTTCGGACCGATGGTCGAGGACGAATGGAACCTGTTTACCGCCAAGATGATCCGCATGTCTGGCGCGCGCGTGGTGCCGTTGTTTTTCCCGGGCGCCAATTCACGTTGGTATCAGATGGCCAATCAGGTGTCCGCGACACTGCGTCAAAGCCTTTTGATCCATGAAATTGTGAATGCCTGTGGCAAACCGCAAAAACCAATTGTTGGACACCCTTTTGACGAAGAAGAAGTGAAAGAGCGTCTAAAAGATCAACGCGCCTGTATGGACTGGATGCGTGAGCAGACCCTCAATCTGAAAGACTAGCGCGTCGGCACCGGTACATCACCGCGGTAGTCATAGAACCCACGCTGTGATTTGCGGCCGAGCCAGCCTGCTTCAACATATTTCGTAAGCAACGGGCAGGGGCGGTACTTTGTGTCCGCCAAACCGTCATGCAGCACGTTCATGATCGCCAAACATGTATCCAGACCGATGAAATCTGCCAGCTCAAGCGGCCCCATCGGATGGTTGGCACCCAGTTTCAGCGACGTATCGATGGATTGGACCGAGCCGACACCCTCGTAGAGCGTGTAAATCGCCTCGTTGATCATGGGCATTAGAATGCGGTTCACGATGAAGGCGGGAAAATCTTCTGCGGTTGCTGATGTCTTGCCCAGCCGCTCTACGACGCCATAGCATGCTTTGAACGTTGGCTCGTCTGTCGCAATCCCGCGGATCAATTCGACCAACTGCATGATCGGCACAGGGTTCATAAAGTGGAAACCCATAAATTTTTCTGGGCGGTCGGTGCGTGATGCAAGCCGTGTGATCGAAATGGACGATGTGTTCGACGTCAGGATCGTATCGGGCTTAAGGTGTGGAACAAGATCCTCAAAAATTGCCGTCTTGATTGTTTCGCGCTCGGTTGCGGCCTCAATGATCAAATCCGTTTGACCAAGATCAGTAAGCGTCTGTGTCGTATTAATGCGCTTCATCGCGTCAGTTTTTTGGCTCGACGTGATCAGGTCCTTGCTGACCTGCCGCTCAAGATTGCGATCAATCAAGGCGACGGCGGCTTGCAGGGCGTCTTCACTGATATCAGTCAGCAGCACCTCGTAGTCAGCCAAGGCAAAGACATGCGCGATGCCGTTGCCCATTTGGCCTGCGCCAACGATGCCTACCCGTTCAATTGCCATGATAAATCCTTCATCGGTTGCCCGCACCTTATGCATGTGCGGGGTGCAGCTTCAAGGTTGGTCAGTCGCTAAAACTTTCAACGAATGCGCGCATTAGCGAAATCGCAAAGGATTTAGGCGAATCTGCCACTTGGGTGAAGGAACGAAGGGGCTGAAGCCATGAAGCAGGAAAAAGTCGAAACCGGTGATCTGGCCTATGCGCCTTGTCGTTACGGCAACTCAAGGATGCTTTTTCGGGGGCCGCGTAAGCGGCTGGATGTGCCATATCTGGCCTTTATCGGTGGGACCGAAACGTATGGGAAATACATTGAAAAACCGTTTCCTACGCTCGTGGAAAAGGCGATGCGGCAGACCTGCATAAACTTTGGCTGCGTGAATGGCGGGATTGATGCATTCGTCAATGACCCGACGGTGATGGGTATTTGCCGCGAGGCTGACCTCACGGTCGTGCAGGTGATGGGGGCGAATTATCTCTCAAACCGGTTCTATTCGGTTCATCCGCGGCGCAATGATCGGTTTCTGCGCGCGTCGACAGTACTACAAGCCATTTATCATGATGTAGATTTTTCGGAATTCTCGTTTACGCGACATATGCTTGGGACGCTGCACTCCAGATCGATCGAGCGTTTTGATACCGTCGTGCAAGAACTACGCGAAGCATGGCTTGCAAGGATGCGCAATCTTTTGAGTCAAGTCGGCGAACGGGCGATTTTGCTTTGGTTCTCGGAGGAGGAAATAAGCGATGAGCACTGGTCAAAACGGCATAATCAGTTGCAGGTTGACCCGTTGTTCATCACCGCGTCCATGATTGATGAATTGCGACCGCTGGTTAGGGATGTTGTCGTGGCTAATCCGACTGAACAAGCGACAGCGCAGGGAACGCGCGACATGTACTTTCCGCCATCACAATCCAAAGCAGCATCAGAGATGTTGGGTGTTGATTGCCATGCAGAGGCAAGCATGACGCTTATTCCTAGAATTAGGAATCAGCTCTACCGCGCATAAGAAAAAAGGGCCCGCATCATGAATGCGGGCCCTCTTGGGATCAAATTCTTGATCAAGTCAAAGCTTGCCAGTCAGTTCTGGCACTGCATCGAACAGGTCGGCAACCAACCCGTAATCCGCAACTTGGAAGATTGGCGCTTCCTCGTCTTTGTTGATTGCGACGATGATCTTGCTGTCCTTCATACCGGCGAGGTGCTGAATCGCACCAGAGATGCCAACAGCAACATAAAGATCAGGAGCGACGACCTTGCCTGTCTGACCAACCTGCCAGTCGTTCGGCGCGTAACCACTATCCACAGCGGCACGGGACGCACCCACGGCAGCGTTGAGCTTGTCTGCAAGTTGCTCGATCAGTGCGAAATCCTCTTCGGAACCAACACCACGACCACCGGACACAACGACACCCGCAGATGTCAGTTCAGGGCGATCAGAGGCGGCAACTTTGTCTTCAATCCATTCGGACAGGCCAGGGTTACCCGCAGCACCGATTGTTTCCACAGATGCAGAACCACCCATCGCAGCGGCGTCATAGCCAGCTGTCCGGATTGTCATGACTTTCTTGGCGTCCGCGGATTTCACGGTCTGGATCGCGTTGCCTGCATAAATCGGACGCTCAAATGTATCGGCATCGATGATTGCAGTGACTTCCGAGATGACCATCGCATCGAGAAGTGCCGCGACGCGTGGCATCACGTTCTTGGCGTCGGTCGTTCCGGGTGCCGCGATATGTGTGTAATCGCCAGCTAGCGACACGATCAAATCCGCTGTTGGTTCGGCAAGACGGTGACCAAGGGCTGCATCCTCGGCGCACAGCACCTTTGATACACCATCAATCGTTGCGGCCTCATCGGCCGCTGCCTTTGCAGATGCGCCAGCACAAAGTACAGTCACGTCGCCCAGAGCTTGGACCGCGGTAACGGCTTTTGCGGTTGCATCAACGGCCAATGCACCGTCAGTGACTTCACCAATCAAAAGTACAGCCATTAAACAGCCCCCGCTTCTTTGAGTTTCTCGACAAGTTCATCAACAGATCCGACAATGATGCCCGCTTTGCGCGCTTCTGGTTCTGTTGTGCTGACCACCGCCAGACGCGGCGTGACATCAACGCCGTAGTCGGCAGGCGTCTTCTCGTCCAAAGGCTTTTTCTTGGCCTTCATGATGTTTGGCAGGGACGCATAACGCGGCTCGTTCAAACGCAGATCAACGGTGATGATCGTTGGCATCTTGACCTTGATGGTCTGCAATCCGCCATCGACTTCGCGTGTGACCGTGGCGCTATCGCCGTCCACATCAACTTCGGATGCGAACGTCGCTTGTGACCAACCGAGCAACGCAGAGGTCATTTGACCTGTCGCGTTCATATCATTGTCGATCGCTTGCTTGCCGCACAAAACCAGACCCGGCTCTTCTTCTTTGACGATAGCCGTAAGAATTTTTGCAACAGCCAAAGGTTCGATATCGTTATGCACGTCGTCAGTGGCGACAACCAGAATGGCGCGATCCGCACCCATCGCAAGCGCTGTGCGCAGCGTTTCCTGGCTTTGCTTGACACCGATGGATACCGCGATGACTTCTTCGACCTTACCTGCTTCGCGCAGGCGGATCGCTTCTTCAACAGCGATTTCGTCGAACGGGTTCATCGACATTTTGACGTTTGCAAGATCGACACCGGAGCCGTCCGCTTTGACACGAACCTTCACGTTGTAGTCGATCACGCGCTTGACGGGTACGAGGACCTTCATTTGCGTTTCTCTCCCAAGAATCTAATCAATTTTGTTCTCGAGATGTTGTTAGCCTGCGCGGGCGCGCGAAAACAGTGCAAAATCGACGCGCCTAGGCATACGGACGTCACGTTCTTGACGTTTGCGTCAGTTGCACAGCGTAAGGTGGATTTTGATCCACCTTTCCTAGCGGTTCGCGCCGGGCACCCACAAGACGTCGTTCTTGCCGTTATCATTGGCAATCCGTGACGCCTGAAAACACCAGTCTGACAAACGGTTGAGGTATTTGACCGCTGCGGGGTTCACCGATTCCATCGTGGCCAATTCAACTGTCAGACGCTCTGCGCGGCGTGAAACCGTGCGGCATAGGTGCAGATGTGCGGCCAGCGCCGATCCACCCGGCAGGATGAAACTGCGAAGTGGTTCAACCAGCTTTGTCATTTCGTCAATCTGACCTTCCAGACGCTCAACTTGTGCATCTGTCATGCGTAGAACCGGGTATTCGGATTCACCGTCTTTTTCCATGTCGGGGCGACACAGGTCTGCGCCCAAGTCAAAAAGGTCGTTCTGGATTATCGCCAGTTGCGCATCCAAATCACCGGTTGCATGCAAACGTGCGAGGCCAACAGTTGCATTGGTTTCGTCCACTGTGCCGTAAGACGTCACCCGCAACGCGTGCTTTGCGACGCGGCTGCCGTTGCCCAATGCTGTTTCGCCAGCATCACCCGTTTTGGTATAGATTTTGTTGAGTACAACCATGGTTTAGCTTCCTTCGCCGCGCAAATAGACAAACAATAAGATCATAATGACCGCAAACAGTTGCGCCCCGATGCGCCAGCGCATGATTTTGTTGGCGTGTTTGCGGTTATACTCGCCGCCTTTGCCAAAACTGCCCATACCCCACATCAAAATGCCAAGCACGATCAGTACCGATACGGCCATCAGCCAAAAAAGCGGGTCATCTGCCATTGTTTGCGGTCCTTTATTCGTGTGTTCTGCGATGTAGCAGGGCTGCGCGCGAAAGAAACCCTCAGCCGCGCAAAATCATCGCGTCCAGAAGACGCGTTGAAAGCACACGCCGCATGAAACCCATCAGATGCGTTGGTACGTTCACATAATAACGCGGCTTAGGCCGCTTCGCGCTGACAGCGTGCAGAAGTTTCTTTGTGACAGCGCTTGGCGGCAGTTCAAACTTGCCCGGTTCTGCTTCTGTATACAGCCGATCCAGCTCTTCTTTATAGGCGTCCCGGCACGCTGAATTTTTCCAATCAATCCATTTTTCAAAATGGGGAATCGCATTCTTGCGGAATGCCGAAGTGATAGGGCCCGGCTCAATCAAGATCACTTTGATTTTGGTGTCCGCCAATTCCATCCGAAGCACATCTGTCAGCCCTTCGAGCGCGAACTTGGTCGCCACATAAGCTCCGCGCCATTTGTATCCAATAAGCCCAAGGACCGAAGAGCAGTTCACGATCCGCCCATGTCCCTGTGCGCGCATGACTGGTATCACAAGGCGCGTCAGTTCGTGCCAGCCAAACAGGTTGGTTTCAAAAATTTCGCGCAAGGCGCCCGTCGGCAAATCCTCAACAGCGCCGGGGCAGGCGTAGGCGCCATTGTTATAAAGCGCATCAAGTGTGCCGCCCGTGGCTTCTAACGTTTCAGCAAGGCCTGTCACGATGCTTTCGGTATCGTTGTAGTCAATCAAAGGGCTTTCAAAACCTTCTGATCGCAAACGCGCGCAATCCTCGGGCTTGCGGCAACTTGCAAAGACCCTCCAGCCTGCATCACGCAGGCCATGCGCTGCGTCGAAACCGATGCCGGAGGATGATCCGGTGATGAGTATAGATTTTTGTGTCATTGCGCGTGTTTGCACTGGTGCGCTGCGCCAGACAAGTCAGTTAGCCATCTGAAAGCAGGCGTTCTGCCATCCAACCGGTCTGACCGGTCTCTGTCAGGCGGATTTGCGCCCAGCCATCATCGTTTGAAGCGACAAGTTCGGCGGCGGTGCCACGTGTGAGCGTCTCAAGGACGGCATGGTTTGTACCGGGACCTTCGCGCAAGTTAACGCGGTTCCCTGCCACAAAGCGAAATTCAATTGCGGTCTCAACTGATGCTACGGTTTCTTGTGGAACTGGGGCGAGCTGATTTTCGATCGATGGCGTTTTAGCAGCAACTTCAAGCGGCTGCGTTTCGACCGGGACGTAGGAAGCATTCACGACCTGAGGCGCTGCAACCGGGCGCACGTAAGTAGCATGGACAGCACTTGGATTTGCAAAAGGTGCTTGGGACACAACCACCCGTTCGCGCGGTTGGAAATCTGTCCCGCCGGACATTTCATAAAAGACCCAGAAAAGCATGAAGCAGCTAAAGGTGATAAGTTTTGGCATGTGGTGTCCCCCCGGACAAGAATCGAAAATCGTTAACAACGCGAGCATCATCATTGAACAATTTTGGCGCGTCGATTGAACGGGGAATATTCGCGTCTTTACGCCAGATTCGAGGACCGCTACACCAGTCTTCATGAGTGATGAGAGCGATACCGGCCTTGGCCCGAACGATGTAACTGAAACGCTGCGCCGCGCGATTGGCGACCGCTATCTCACCTATGCGCTGTCGACGATTATGCACCGTGCGCTGCCAGATGCGCGCGACGGGCTGAAGCCGGTGCACCGCCGCATTCTTTATGCGATGTCGCGTTTGCGCCTGTCCCCGACGGGCGGATTTCTGAAATCAGCCAAGATCAGTGGCGACACGATGGGTGATTTTCACCCGCACGGAGATGCTGCGATTTACGACGCGATGGCGCGTTTGGCGCAGGACTTTAATGTGCGATACCCGTTGGTCGATGGCCAAGGTAACTTTGGCAATATCGACGGCGATAACCCTGCGGCCTCGCGTTATACTGAGGCACGGATGACAGCCGCCGCCGAGGCGCTGCTTGAAGGGTTGTCCGAGAACAGCGTTGATTTTCGCGACAATTATGACGGACGGCTGACCGAGCCGGCAGTCTTGCCGGCCACATTCCCGAACCTTCTTGCCAATGGATCCAGCGGAATTGCGGTGGGTATGGCGACGAATATTCCGCCGCACAATCTGCATGAATTGATCGATGCGTGTCTGCATCTGATCAAGACACCCGATGCCCGCGATGACACGTTGCTCAACTATATTCCCGGGCCTGATTTCCCGACAGGCGGCACGATTGTGGAACCGCGCGAGAACATCGCCGAGGCCTACCGCACCGGACGTGGCTCTTTCCGTCTGCGCGCCAAGTGGGAAGTCGAGGATCTGGGCCGTGGCCAATGGCAAATTATTGTCACGGAAATCCCTTATCAGGTGCAGAAGTCCAAGCTGATTGAAAAGCTGGCCGAAGTCATCCAACTTAAGAAAGTGCCGCTGCTGGCTGATGTGCGTGATGAAAGCGCAGAAGACATCCGCATGGTGCTGGAGCCGCGCTCAAAGACTGTTGATCCAGAGATGTTGATGGGCATGTTGTTCCGCAACTCTGATCTGGAAACGCGCTTTAGCCTCAACATGAATGTGCTGATTGATGGTCTGACGCCAAAGGTTTGTTCACTTAAAGAAGTGCTGCGCGCTTTCCTCGACCATCGCCGCGACGTGCTGATCCGCCGGTCCAAATACCGGCTTGAGAAGATTGATCACCGCCTCGAAGTGCTTGAGGGCTTTATTATTGCCTTCCTGCATCTGGACCGTGTGATCGATATTATCCGTTATGACGATGATCCCAAAAAGGCGCTGATGATCGAGGATTGGGCTGTGGACCACGTTCGCGCCACATCCGAGAAAGATTATATCTCGCCTATCGTAGACGGCGCCGACCCCGAGGTATCCTTGTCCGAAGTGCAGGCCGAGGCGATCTTGAACATGCGCCTGCGCAGCTTGCGCCGTTTGGAAGAATTAGAGCTGATTGCGGAACGTGATGCCTTGATGGAAGAGCGTGCGGGCATTGAAGATCTGCTTGAAAGTGGCGACCTGCAATGGTCCCGCATCGCAGAGCAATTGCGCGAAACCCGCAAAATGTTCGGCAATACCAGCGAAGGCGGCGCGCGGCGCACGCAGTTTGCAGAAGCGGCAGAAGTTGTCGAAGTCCCGCTTGAAGCGATGATCGACCGCGAGCCGATTACGGTGGTCTGCTCTCAGATGGGTTGGGTGCGGGCGATGACCGGCCATATCGATTTGACCCGCGAGTTGAAGTTCAAAGATGGCGACGGCCCACGTTTCATCTTCCACGCGGAAACAACGGACCGTTTGTTGGTCTTTGGAGCGAATGGGCGGTTCTATACGGTCAGCGCGGCAAACCTGCCCGGTGGGCGCGGTATGGGTGAACCCTTGCGGTTGATGATTGACCTGCCGAACGAGGCAGAGATCGTGGATATCTTGATCCACAAGCCGGGTGAAAAGCTGTTGGTGGCATCCGCCGAAGGCAATGGGTTCATTGTCGCCGAGGAAGAAGTGCTTGCGCAGACACGGTCCGGCAAACAGGTGTTGAACGTGAAGGACACCGTTGCCAAAGTTTGCCGTCGGATCACAGGTGACCATGTCGCCGTTGTCTCGGAAAACGCAAAGCTATTGGTGTTTGACGTGTCCGAGTTGCCCGAGATGGGCCGCGGCAAAGGTGTGCGCATCCAGAAGTACAAAAAGGCTGCTGGTCGCCAAGGCATGTTAGAGCTTGATGGCGGATTGTCTGATCTTACGACATTCGCTTGGGACGATGGCTTGTCATGGCAAATGGGCGGCGGCAAAACCCGCACCGAACCTGATATGACCGAGTGGAAAGCCGCACGCGCTGGCGTTGGAAAGCGGCCACCCTATGGTTTCCCCAAGAACAATCGCTTTGACTGATTTCTGTTAGGCGTTCTGTCCCATCAGGGTCAGTTTTACCAATCCTTCATATCTCTGTCACATCCTTGCAATGAAGATTTTTCATCTTCGGCACGTTGCCAAACACCAGCAAGGAGCCAGTGTGATGAAAGATAATAACGACACCTATGACCTGTCATGGGATGAATGGGACGAGCTGCAGCGCCCCGCACCGCAAACAACCGATTTTGACAAAGTTGTCGACGCCGCGATATCGCGGCGTGGGTTTCTGAGCGGTGTTGTGGCGTATGGCTCTGGCGCGATGGTAATGGGCAGTGGCCTGCTGTCTGGGACATCGGCCGAGGCACAGACTGCTAGCCGCTTTGGTTTTACCCCGATCCCAATTCAAACCGATGGCACAGTGCATGTGCCTGATGGCTACACTTGGGAGCCGGTCGCGAAGTGGGGCGAGCCGCTGTTTTCTGATGCAGATGAGTTAAGCCAAACATCCGCCATTGGCGTTGCAAGCTCGGACCGGGTGTTTGGTGAAAACACCGATGGCATGGAGGCCTTCGTGGTTGACGGGCGCCAAGTGATCGCGGTGAACCATGAGTATGTGAACACACGCGTGAATTTGCCTTTGAGCGCAGGTGAAGTCATCAGTGCGGATGACGTGCTGACCTTGCAAAACATGCAAGGCGTCACCGTGATGGAGGTCGCCGAGGGTCCAAATGGTTGGGGCATTGTTGTCGACAGTGACCTGAACCGTCGCATCACCCAGAATACCCCGATGACAATAGCGGGGCCTGCTGCGGGACATCCGCTGTTACAAACCGCGGCTGATCCTGCGGGCAAAACCGTTCTTGGCACGATGAACAACTGCGGTGCGGGTAAGACCCCGTGGGGCACTTATCTGACCTGTGAAGAGAACTTTAACGGCTACTTCGGCTCGACCGATCCGGAATTTGCACGCCCCGACGACTACGTCCGCTACGGTATTGGGCTTGAAGGGCGCTACGCCTATGAAAAGTTCGACGCACGCTTTGATGTCAGCCAGAACCCAAACGAGCCGCACCGCTTTGGCTACATCGTCGAAATTGATCCAAACGACCCGACATCGACGCCGATCAAGCACACAGCACTTGGACGATTTAAGCACGAGAACGCAGCAGCGGTTATCGCACCAGATGGTCGGGTGGTCGTCTACATGGGTGATGATGAACGCGGCGAGTTCATGTATAAATATGTCTCGAATGGTATTTATACACCGGGTGGCCCGACGTCCGCGCTGCTGGATGATGGCCAACTTTATGTGGCGAAGTTCAATAATGACCTGACCGGAGAGTGGGTTGCATTGACGCCAGAAGCGACCGGCATGGACGCCGCGGAAATCGCGATCTTCACACGTATGGCTGCATCCAAAGTCGGTGCAACCACGATGGACCGGCCAGAATGGGTAGCAGTAAACCCAGTGTCCGTTGAGGGTTACTGTTGCCTCACAAATAACCGCAATCGCGGGGTGCAGCCGAATGCCGGGGGTGATGATACGTCAGTCAACGGCCCAAACCCGCGTGCTGAAAACCACTATGGCCAGATTGTCCGCTGGTATCCTAGCAACGATGACCATGGCGCTGCGACATTCACCTGGGACCTTTATGTCATGGCCGGTAACCCGACTGTGCACGATGATGCCTATGCCGGATCATCCAACATCAACGAAGGTAACCTGTTCAATTCGCCCGACGGGATGATGTTCGACAGCACTGGCTTGTTGTGGATCCAGACGGACGGTGATGACGACAACGAGGGTGACTTTGTGGGCATGGGTAACAATCAAATGCTGGCGGGTGACCCTGTCACAGGTCAGATTGAACGTTTCCTGACAGGGCCGAACGGGTCCGAGGTCACGGGTCTGACGTGGTCGGCGGATAAGCGGACAATGTTTGTCGGCATTCAGCACCCGGCAGCGCCATTTCCCGATGGCGAAGGCATGCTACCCCGTTCCTCTATCATAGCGGTAAAACGCGTGGATGGCGCAATGGTCGGCTAAGCGATAGCGGGGCAGGCCGTTAGGCCTGTCCCATCTCTAAAATCACGTTGCCTCTTTTATGCCCTGTATCAACAAATGCATGCGCTTCTGCGATACGCTCCAGGCTAAAGCGGCGATCAATCACCATCTTGAGATGCCCCTTGGTGATACGATCCAGCAAGTCCCGCAAGAGCGGCATTTGCTGGCTGATCGGCATCATCCCAGTCGCGGAAAACTTGGCTTTCTTCCGGCTGAACAAATTGCCAAACATCATGCGCCCAAGAAGGTTAACCGCCAAGACGGGTGATATGTAGATGCCCTGCGGTTTCAGCGCGTGCTTGGACGCTGCAAAACTGCTTTTCCCGACCGTATCATAGACAATATCATAGGTGGCCAGTTGCTTTGTGAAATCGGCTTTGATGTAGTTGATGACCTCGTCTGCACCCAACGATTTGACGAAAGCCACGTTGCGCGTGCTGCAAACCCCAGTGACCTTTGCGCCCTGACCTTTTGCCAGTTGGACCGCAGCCGTACCCAAAGATCCGGCGGCCCCGTTGATCAAAATATGTTGGCCCGGTTTCAGGCCAGCAAGGTTGATAAGGAAATTCATATCGGTCAACGGGCCGTCGCAGAGTGGGGCAGCCTCTTCAAATGTCATGGCTTCGGGGATATGCGCGATCAGGCCTTGCTGACTGATACAAACATATTCGGCATGAGCACCAAACGAGAGCCCGGTTTCACCAAAAACGCGGTCGCCGACAGCGAAGCTGGAAACCGCGTTGCCAATCTCGATCACTTCTCCGGCAAATTGCGTTCCCATCGCAGTGACCTTTGGCCCCCGCAGTCCCAAAAAGAGACGACCGAACCGCGGTTCACCCCGTCTAATCATACTGTCGGCTGCGGTGACGGCACTTGCGCGGAGGCGCACAAGGACTTCGTCGGATTTTGGTTGAGGGATTGGTTTGTTGACCAATTTGACCACGTTTGCCGGACCATATGCGTTATATATTGCTGCTTTCATAGCGTGCTCCTGAATGAAGGTGACGATTATGAAAGTGGTTTACGGGTAATAATTGACGTATCATATTGCCTGAAAGGGCCCACAGCGGTTAGAAAATGAACCATAAAGGAGGGTTTGTCAGTGCAGGATTGGGAACAAATGCCCTTCTTCTTGGCTGTGGCGCGCAAAGGCAGTTTGCGGTCCGCAGCAGAAGAAATTGGTGCAACGCATGCAACCGTGCGGCGCCACGTAGAGGCGCTTGAGGCGACTTACGGTGTTCAGTTGTTTCGTCGCACGAGGAGAGGGCTGACATTGACGGCGGCTGGCGAAACACTCTTGCCCGAGGCGGAAGAAGCAGAGCTTTTGTTGTCGCGGGCGCGCAATGGACTGCAAGGTTTGGACCGCGAAGCATCCGGCACAATACGGATTTCAGTTGATCCCATGACGGGTCACTTCCTGCTGGCGCCGGTTTTTGCCGAGTTCTGCAGAATTTATCCAAAAGTCGATTTACAAGTCAGCCTGACCTACGACATCGAAGCGATTAGCCAACTCGATACTGACATTGCGATTAGGCATGCAGCTGAAATCACAGATGATGTTGTCGCACGAAAACTACAGCCTTTGCCGATCGGTATTTTTGCAAGTGCGCAGTACATTGAGACAGACTTCGCAAAGGCAGGCAAGAAGGGAGAGGGGCTTGCGTTTGTCGGCTATGGCCCTTTTCCAGAGTTATTGGATTGGGTGGCCCGTTCGCCTTTCCCACAAGCCCGGCTACGTCATGAAATTGCCGATCCCGAAATGCACTTGCACATGGTGCGTGCCGGTGCAGGGATGAGCTTTTTGCCGACATGGTGCGCCCGGAAGTTCCCCGAATTGCGCAGGGTTCCGGGCAGTGATCTTGATGAAACACGCAAAACTTGGGTTGTGTTTCACGAGGACCTTCGCCGGATCAGACGGGTTCGCATCTTCATTGATTTCATTGCCCAGTCATTGCTGGCACTGGGCCGTGCGACATCCTAGCGATGTTGGTCCACCAAGATATGATTGCCATCCGGGTCGGTAATCATGAAACTTGCAGGGCCCGTCGTGGTTTCATCCGCCTCAGATAACAGCTCAATGCCGTCGGCTTTGAGTTGTTTTTGGATGTCGCGCACGTCGTCAAAGTCGTCCAACTCGTTTACATTCTGATCCCAGCCGGGGTTAAACGTCATCGTGTTTCCCGGCAGGAACCCCCCAAACAGGCCAATCACCGTCTCACCGTTGCGTAAGATCAGCCATCCTTGGTCCTCCTCGCCGCCGAAAGGTTCAAACCCTAGCTTTGCATAAAACGCTTTCGAAACGGCTAGATCCTTGACGTTCAAGCTGATTGAAAATGCCCCAAGTTTCATCTTATCCCCCTGTTACAAGTTGATCAGACACTACCACATTGGCTGCAAATTTTGAAGCTGCTGCTGATCTTGATCATTGGTCTGTTGCCGGTTCGCAAAAAAGTCCGTGGATTTTGTTGATGCATACTTCCGCCACTTGATTTCCATCCCGTTTCCCAATACATCGCCCGCGATGTTGGACCGGGCCGTACATGGCCCCACAAAATTAAGGGCCCTGCAAAATGGCAAAGGCAAAGTTTGAACGTAATAAGCCGCACGTAAACATTGGCACGATTGGCCACGTTGACCACGGCAAGACGACCCTGACGGCAGCGATCACGAAGTACTTTGGTGACTTCCAGGCGTATGACCAAATCGACGGCGCGCCCGAAGAGAAGGCCCGTGGTATCACGATCTCGACCGCGCACGTCGAGTATGAGACAGAAGCACGCCACTACGCCCACGTCGACTGCCCCGGTCACGCTGACTACGTCAAGAACATGATCACGGGTGCCGCCCAGATGGACGGCGCGATCCTGGTTGTGAACGCAGCCGACGGTCCAATGCCCCAGACACGCGAGCACATCCTGCTCGGCCGTCAGGTTGGTATCCCGTACATGGTCGTTTACATGAACAAAGTTGACCAGGTTGACGACGACGAGCTGCTTGAGCTTGTTGAAATGGAAATCCGTGAACTGCTGTCCTCTTACGAGTACCCAGGCGACGACATTCCTGTGATCCCGGGTTCGGCTCTGGC
>CANKZJ010000008.1 GCA_947488605.1 uncultured Paracoccaceae bacterium
GGCACGGTGCGTGACGTATCAAAGGGCTCTTTATTGGAGCGACGGCGTAGCACGTGATCAAACAGCGGATCGCGCACAGCCGTCCCTTCTGTGAACGTCGCGTGCGCAATGGGGCGACTGTCCAGCCCCTCCAAATCCTCGCCCTCGGGGAACAATGTGACGTCGACATCGTAGCCAACGGCATACGCAGCCATCCGCATGAGCTCGAGAAAGCAGCCCAGACCAATCGTGAGCTGTCGATCAAATGGGTCCGTGTGCGGCAATTGCTTTTCGGTGTCGAAATACAACGTCAGCCCGTCATCGCCATCAAGGCTGATGATCCACGGCTGCCGATTATGTGGGTTTGGCGCGAGAATTGCGTGCGAGAGCGCATTTTTACGCGGGTCGTCATAGCTGCCGATCAACCCCCACGGTGCCAAAGCATCGTTCGGAGTGCGGGTCGCAGCAAAGAGGCCAGCGCCACCAGCGGCAAGGACAAGTCCGCCGCCGGCTATTTTGAGAAAGTTTCTACGGTTCATCATGGATCTCCTTTCAGTTCTATGTCGAACCATATAGTACGATATAGAACTAGTAAAGCACATTTGCACTGCTCAACTTTTGCTTGGCTTCATGAAAGTCGATTGCAAATTCCGTTAGCTCGGCGTTGAGTTGGACGATATAATAAGTATCGCTGAGCGCATCGGCATCTAACCAAGGTCGGCGAACGGTGCGTGCCGTTCGCCCATTGAGAAAAGACCTACTATCAAGTAGCAGCGAAAGCGAAGTGCGATCCCAAAGTCGCTGATGCTACACGACGCATGAATGTCCGGTTTTTGCTGAAAAAGCAGAAACCGGAATTTGACAATCACTCATTCTTCCAGCCGTTTGACGAGTAGCAGGACATCACCCGTGTAGAACGGTGGGGCGGGATGTTCCCGGACGGGCTCCTGGGCGATCTATTCGTAGCCCAGCTTGCGGTAGAGCCGAACCGCATTGATATTTTGGCCATAGACCTGAATGCTCATGGTTTTGAATTCGCTAAGAACCGCTAAGTCTTCTGCGGCTTTCAGAAGCCTTGAGCCTGTGCCTTTGTCACGATGGCCCTCCACCACTGCCAATGCGTTGATGTACCAGGTTCCGACCGAGAGCTTCTCTAGTGCGACGAACGGTGCGATCGGGGCTGGCAAATCGTCGGGGTCTTCGGTTGGTGCCTCTGTAATTGCATAGCTTAAGACCATGCCACGCGGGGCTTCATTATCTTCTTCGATCAGCGCATTGGCGTAGGAGAAACCGCCCTCAGACCGGCGGGCGCGTTCAACGCCTATATCCAAGGGTGCTTGGTCTTTGGCACATGATTTGGCCCAGAGCCAGGTTGGAATGCCCTCACCGGCGATGTCAATAAGTTGTGCGAGGGTGGCTGCATCGTCTTTGGTTGCAGGACGGTTCAGGCGACGGTTTTGAATAGTCATTCTCTCTCTCTTCGGTATGAGCAGCCGAGAGGCCATTGACCTCTCGATTGCTCGGGTTGTGAGGATTAGCTGTTGTGCAGCGGACCGACTGGAAAGCCGGAGTCCCATTCAAGATGTGAGTCCACGGCCGCATGGCTGTGGTCCATCTCATCTCGTTGATCATCGCCGTCCAAAGATGCAGAATCCTCGCCCGCTGGCATTCCGAAAGACACATTCACGCCCATAAACTCCGTAAAGCCCAACAGGGTTTGTGACATAGCGCCCTCAATCTCTGCATAATCACCGGTTGCCCCAGTGATCGGACGCAGATTTGGCACGTTCACATCCGCGATCTCGGTACCTTGCGTGATCACCACCTCGTCAGTGTTGAGCTGCATCACCTGACGGGAAATCAGCCAGACACCGGAGGTCGCGTCGCCACCTTCGCCGACGAACCAGCCATCGCACGTCCATGTGCCAAGCACTTCGTCCGGATAGGCAGGGCTGCCATCTTCAAGCACGCCGGCTGTGTTTCCGGCGAGCGTACCTGCTGGATAGATGTAGCCTTGTGTAACGAAGGGGTTACCATGGGCGGGCATGCCGCTCTCATGCACTGGTGTTTCTGCAAAAACGAAACGTGTGTGATCTTCTGCCACGTCGAAGCCCGACAGGGCTTCGGCCGAGGATTGGGTGGCGAGGCCTGCCATCAGGGAGGCGACGAGAAGTGTAGATTTGAGCATTGGTATAGTCCTAATTTGGGTTTTCAAATGTGGAGCAGGCGAGCGGGAGCGCCCGACTGCAGGTGCAGCCAGTTCCGTCACGTGGTCGGGAACGGGATCAGGGGTTAGAGCGTCCTGAGCGCCCCGGTCATTTCAGCGACATGGCGATGATCCGTGCCGCAACAGCCGCCAATGACCGTGAGGTTCGGCAGAAGATGTGCGAGATCACGGTAAAGCGCGCCCAGTTCTTTGGGGTCGCCATCGTCCAGTGTGTCGCAGGCGTCGAGTTCAGCATGGGACATGCGGGAGGCATTGGCGCGAACGCCATAAATCCGATTCTGCCAAGTGGTGCCGCCAAAGAGAACCTCCCTGAAGTGATCAGGATGTGCGCAGTTGACCATAAAGAATGCGGGGCCGCCTGCAGCCTCGACATCTACCTGCTTAATCGCATCGCTCAGGGCCTGACCACTGGGCAGGCATCCATCGGTCTCAACCGTGAAGCTGATTGCGATGGGCAGTTCAGCAGATTGTGCAGCGCGGGTAATCCCGATGGCCTCTTCCGCATAAGTCATCGTCATCGCCGAAGCCATGTCGGCACCCATATCGGCGAACCAAGTAACTTGTTGAGCATGATACTCTAGCGCTTCTGCGGGGGTGAGGGTCTGTGCAGGCTGATAGCCATCGTCCTGAGGTCCAATGACGCCGTTGATGACAAAGGGTGAAGAAGGCGTTTCATACTCGGCGCGCAAAGCTTGCAGATAGGCAATCGCCTCGCGGTGGACCTCTTTTAGCTCATCTGCGCTCAACCCCAGTTCAGCCGCCCATTTCGCGCTGGCCCGCCAAGTGGGCGTGTCGAGCACGAAGCCGCAGCCTTGCGCCACCGCCAGTTCTGCGTAGAGCCGCATATAGCGGTCCATCGCAGCACTGCCCGCGTCGGTGTCAAAGGCCTTGAAGGCAGCAAAGAGTGGCAGGTCGATGCCATCATGGAAAATCAGGGTCGTTTCCAACCCGCCATCGGTCAGCATCATCTGGCCGTTTAGTTGGGGAAGGTGATGTCGGTACTTCATGGCATAGGCCTCCTTCTAGAGTTCTCAGGGCGTTATGGTACGACGCAGAAACTCATGCTTGAGAATTGCCTGAGAAAGATCTGAGAATATCGCGCCAATTGTGACATTATTTGCATTTTAGCATGTTCACAGGTCAAATCCGCACATGGAACGCGTGATGAACTTCAAGGGCTGGGCGGGATCATGCGTTGACCTCACAGGTCTTCCGGATATTGGACCATTTGATCACCCACAGCGACCGGGTCGTCAGCAAAGACGATCTGATCGAGGCGGTCTGGGGCGACCGGATCGTCACCGAAGCGACTTTATCGACCGCGATTAAAGAAGTGCGGCGCGTGGTGGGCGATACGGGCAAGGATCAGGGCGTCATCAAGACGATACATCGGCGCGGTTTCCAGTTCGTCGCGTTCCCCGTGCAACAAGCCGCTGCCGCGCCTAGCAAGGTGCCGGTCATTGCGGTATTACCCTTCCGCAGCCTCAGCGCAGCACCCGAGGACAAGTATATCGCCGATGGGTTCAGTGAAGAGATCATCGCAAACCTCACGCGGTTTCGGGACTTGAGGGTGCTCTCGCATCTCACGGCTATTCATCTCCAAAGCTCCGAGATGAGTGTCGATGCGATGCATGAGACCCATCAGGTCGATTTTGTCATTGAGGGCAGTCTGCGCCGCTCTCCGGAGCGTTTGCGCGTGACGATTCAAGCCAGTGAAACAAGGACCGGCGCGCTGATCTTTACCGAGCAATTCAATAGAGATGCGACACTAGACGCGATTCTCGACATTCAGCACGAGATTGGCCAGCTGACCGCCGGGCGGATCGCAAGCCGCCACGGCGAGGCGGGCAGTCTGATCCGGCGCGACCGTTCCGAGGAGCAGACCGCCACATGGGATGTTTATGCCGCCGTCGGTCAGTTCTATGAGTTCTACAAAAGCTATGATCCTGCGCTGCACGCTGATCTACGCACGCGCCTACCTCGGTTGCTTGAGAGCGACAAAGGTTCGGCGGAGGGCTGGGCGGCCTATGCGCTATTGCTGTTGGAAGAACGCCGCTACCATTTAAACGAACGCGCGGACGTGGATTCTACAAGACTGGGGTTGGAGGCTGGCAAACGCGCTGTTGCCTGCGACCCGCAAAGCGGGTTTGCCCATATGGCCTTGGCGCTTTGCCAGTTTCATACTGGCGATTTGCCAGGCTTTCGCCTTTCGGCCAAAACAGCGCTCGACCTTAACCCCGGACATGCGGACATTCTGGCCGAGATTGGACATTGCTATGCGTTCCTAGGCAATTTCGACAAAGCCATACCCCTGTTGGATAACGCTATTGCTCTCAGCCCGGTTCACCCTGGCTGGTATCACTATGCCCATGCTTGGCGGTTTGCTTTGGGTGATTTCTGGAAGGCAGCACTTTTGGAGATCGAGAAAGTTCCGATGCCCGGGTTCGCTTGGTACTACGCGCATCTTGCTTGGTTTCATGCGGAGCTTGGTAATAAGGGATGTGCCGAGGCGGCCAAAGCGGATTTGCTCAAGGTCTTTCCGACCTTCGAAGAGCACATCCGAAATGAAATGGTGTTTCACTACTTCACCGGGCCGTTGGTGAAAAAGGCGTTTGCGGGATGGCAAAAGGCAGGGTTGGACGTCCATCTTTGACGCCGACAGCCACCAAGACGCGGGAAAACTTGATGCGAGGCGTACAGACCAGCAAGCGCGTCGACAAACAGCGACTCAAGCGGACCAAAGACTGCAAGCAAACTTGCATGAAAGATATTTTTGTGCATGAATACTTGCACAGATTCGTTTCACCGGTAGGAGCATAGCAACTTGTCCATTCTTGAGAACATCTCCAAGAGCTCTGAAAACCTTACGCCAAACGAGCGGTTGTTGGTGGAAACCTTGATGGATAGCCCGGAGACAGCCGCTCTTGGAACAGCCAGCAATCTTGCTGAATCTGCCGGCGTTCATGAAGCTACGGCGTCAAGATTGGCACGTAAGTTGGGCTACGCAACCTATTCCGCCTTTCGCAATGCAATGCGAGAAGAGTTCATCGCGACACGTGAGACAGCGACACGTTTCGAAAAAACAATCGCCGACGGGGCTGAGGGGTCCATTCTGGATAATCTCGCTTTGCAAGAAGCCCAAGCCTTGCGTCAGATCGAGAACACCATTTCAGCGGATCAAATTAATGCTGTTGCAGAGAAACTGATTTTCGCAGATCGCATTTTCATCTTCGGATACGGTAATTCTGAAGTGCTTTCTTTGTTGATGTGCAAGCGTTTCCGCCGATTTGGCAAGGACGTGCACCAACTTGATGGTGATCCACGTCGCCTTGCAGAGCAAATGCTTGGCTTGCGCGAAGGTGACGTTTTACTGACCTTCGCGTTCAGACGGCCGCCACACGGTTACCGTGCGTTGATTGAAACAGCACAAGAAGCGAATGCGCATTCCATTGTTATCTCGGGAAACAGCGGCGCTATGCTTGCGCCGCAACCCGATCATTTGTTGCGTGCGCCCCGTTCCGGGGACGTAGACGCATTTCAAACGCTGACCGTACCTATGACGGTTTGCAACGCCATCGTCATTGCTGCTGGCGCAATCGACAAAGAAACATCGCTGAAAAAGTTGGAGAGGCTTGGACAGTTGATTGAGCGGTTCGACTAACAGAACCAAAAACCCAACGGGAGGAAATCATGAAGTTTACGAAATTAGCACGCCTCGGCGTGGTTGGCATCTTATTGTCTACGACAGGCCTTGCCGCACAAGATCTCGATACGATGACAGTGGCCGAATTGCTGCCGTTGGCGCAGGCTGAAGGCACCGTCACGGTGTATTCATTTACAAGCCGCATCGGCAAAGTGGAGGCAGCCTTTGAGGCTGCGTATCCGGGAATTGATTTGCAGGGTTTTGATATTTCATCGACGGAACAAATCGCGCGTTTGACTGCCGAGGCGCAGGCCGGTTTGACCAATGCAGATGTCATCTATGTCTCCGATGCAGCCGTTGTTCTGCCTGCACTGCTTGAGCCGGGGATCATTGCACCTTACGTGCCACCACGTGTCGCAGATCGTGTCCCGACGGAATTCAAGTCTCCGCTTCTGGCGCAACGGCTGTCGACCAAAGTGTTGATGTACAACGAAGAAGCCAACCCAGACGGCGCACCCGTCGATAGCCTTTGGGATTTGACACGCGAAGAATGGACTGGTCGCGTCGTTATGGTCGATCCGTTGCAACGTGGCGATTACCTGGATCTGATGACTGAAATGGTCCTCCAATCAGATCAGATGGCGACAGCCTATGAGGTCGAATTCGGCACAGTGATCGATCTTGGCGAAGCCGCAAATGCTGGGGAAAAATTCATTATGGATTTGTTCGCCAATGACGTCATTCTTGTTGGCTCAACCGACGATGTGAATGCGGCAGTTGGTGGTCTTGGGCAAGACAACCCGCCAATCGGTTTCACAAGTTATTCTGACCGTCGCGACAATGAGGAAGAGGGTTGGGCCCTTCAAGTTGCCAATGATGTGGCACCTGCTCCCGGTATCATCTTTCCTGCGGTCCTCGCACTGTCGGCAGAACCCAATAACCCGGCAGCAGCCCGCCTCGTTATTGACTTCCTAATGGGTGATGAGACAGAAACAGGCGGCCCCGGCCTCGCCCCTTTCTATGTCGCTGGCGACTACGTGACACGCACTGATATTCCGCCTCACCCGGATGCGGTTGCGTTGGACGATTTCACCGCATGGCGCGTTGCACCTTCTGCAACTGCAGAAATTCGCGCCGATATCGGTGATCTAATCCTGACGTTGCAGTAATCACCCGCTGGAGGCGCTGAAATGCGCCTCCAGTCACCAACCCAACAGAATTCAAAAGGACCGTAATAATGGTTAATGTCACCATGCGTGCCAAGGGGCGGCGCGCATATTTCCAGCAGGGAACGGTCCTTAAGATTGTCGTGCTGGCAATCCTGACAGCACTGATTGTGTTACCATTGATCCGCACGGTTGTTTTTACGTTCCAGCCAGAAACAATTGGCGCTTGGGGAGACGTTCTGCGGGGCCGTCTTTCAAAAAACCTATTCTACAAACCATTGGGCAATACGTTGCTGATTGGCGGCATTGTATCTGTCGGTTGTGTCTTGCTAGGCGGCTTCCTTGCATGGTTGGTCGTAATGACAAACGTGCCGTTCCGCCGCACGATTGGCGTCATGGCAACGTTGCCGTTCATGATCCCGTCCTTTGCTGCGGCCTTGGCTTGGGGATCCTTGTTTCGCAATGACCGTGTCGGGGGCCAGATTGGCTGGATTCAAGGACTTGGCTTTGACGTTCCCGATTGGCTGGCATGGGGCATGGTCCCAACTTTGATTGTGCTGACTTTGCACTATTTCAGCCTCGCATTCACAATTATTGCAGCTGCCCTCGCGACGGTGAATTCAGACTTGGTTGAAGCGGCCCAAATTGCCGGCGCAAAGGGTCGCCGCATTTTGATGGGTATCATTCTACCCGTCACAACACCTGCCTTGGTTGCTGCTGGTTCATTGTGTTTCGCGGGCGCAGTTTCGAACTTTGCAACGCCTGCGCTCTTGGGATTGCCTGTTCGGATGCAAACACTCTCAACACGGCTTTTCGGCATGATCGAAGTTGGACAAGTCGGGCGCGGTTATGTCATTGGAATTTTGCTTGTCATCATATCAGGGGCGTTTCTTTGGGCGGGTAACCGGTTCATTTCGGGCCGCAGGTCCTATGCAACAATCACAGGCAAAGGCGGTCGTGCGAAGCGGTTTGATCTACGTGCGGCACGTTGGCCATTGTTTGGTGTCGCGATGGTATTCTTGCTTGCTTCAACAATCGTACCAATGATTGTGTTGTTTGCATCCAGTTTTGCACCTTCATCAGCGAAATTGTTTTCTGGCTGGACCGCCCACTACTGGGTCGGGACAAGTGACCCGTCCTTTGCCCAAGGCATTCCCGGCATTATGCATAATTCCGATATTATCCGCGCCCTCACGATCACACTCGCCTTGGGGGTTTGCGTCGCACTATTGGGGATGATTGTCGGACTGCTCGTGTCTTACACAACTGCGCGCTACCGCGAAGGTTGGATGTCAGCGGCCATCACGCAGTTCAGTTTCTTGCCACTGCTGGTGCCCGGTATTGCGTTTGGTGCGGCATATATCGCGTATTTAGGGGCGCCAATCGGGCCATTTCCCGCGCTTTACGGCACGTTTGCCCTGCTCGTGATTGCTGGCACCGCATACTTATTGCCCTTCTCTGTTCAGACAGGCCGCGCTGTCATCCAACAAGTGAGTGGTGAGTTGGAGGAAAGCGCGCGCATCACGGGTGCTGGTTTCATCCGTCGATTGGCCGCCATTACCGTACCCCTTGCAATTCGCGGCTTAACGGCTGGCGGCATACTGATCTTCGTAAAAATCGTGCGTGATCTGTCCCTTGTTGTGCTGCTGTTCACACCCACAATGCCGGTCATGTCCGTACTTGCTTATCGCTATGCTTCAGAAGGGTTCGCGCAATTCGCCAATGCGATCACTGTCGTCATTCTCGTCATTTCAATCGTCGCCACGCTTCTCGCCAGCCGCCTGCAGGCAAAATCGCAACCGTGGCTAAAGGACTAGAGACCCATGCTAGAGATCAAAAACCTTACCAAACGCTTTGGAGATTTCGAAGCCGTCAAAGACATCTCGCTCTGTGTTCCTGATGGTGCATTTCTCGTGTTACTTGGGCCATCTGGGTGCGGGAAAAGCACACTTCTTCGGGTGCTTGCCGGATTGGAACACGCTTCTGAGGGCCAAATTATCTTTGATGACCAGATAGTGTCGGATGGCCAAAAAAACTGGTCTGTCGACCCGGCCAAACGCAATTCAGGTCTCGTGTTTCAGTCTTATGCGCTTTGGCCGCATATGTCTGTGCGGGGCAATGTGGAATGGCCACTTAAGGTTATGAATATGCCAGCCGCAGAACGCAAAACGCGCACCGATGAGGTGCTTAACCTGCTTGATATCCATGCTCTTGCGGATCGGTATCCAAACGAAATCTCTGGCGGTCAGCAACAACGTGTCGCTATCGCACGTACAATTGCACCAAAGCCCGGCGTCTTGTTGTTTGATGAACCGCTCTCAAATCTAGATGCAAAACTGCGGGTTGAGATGCGCACAGAACTGATGCGTTTGCACCGCACCACGGGGGCCACGACTGTTTACGTCACGCACGACCAGATTGAGGCCATGACAATGGCCACTCATGTCGCTGTTATCAACGAAGGCCGTGTGCAACAATTTGGTGCACCGAGCGATCTGATCGACCACCCCGAAACTGCATTTGTTGCAACATTCGTGGGAACCCCACCTAACAACATTATCCCTGTCACAAAGTCGGATGAGGGATACGCACTTGCTGGTCACCAGATGCCTGTAGAACCACCTAGCGACGATTGCCTTGCGATGTATCGCGCTGAGACTTTGAAACTGGTTAACACCAAATCATCACGCAGCTTGCCTATGGAATTGGTCGAGGTCAGTGCAATTGCCGGGCGCACAATGGTCACCGGATTGTCGGACACTTTGCGTCTCACAGCCATTGTAGATCGCGCCGAAAATATAAGGATAGGCGATACCATTCAGTTTGAACTTCCCAAGGCTCCGCAGTGTTGGTTTGCCCACAGCGGCGAGAGGATCGGCTGATGCGGTTACTTCTTGTGCGACATGGCCAATCTGAATGGAATGCCACTCATCGGTTGCAGGGTCAGGCTGACATTGCGCTGTCGGCGATCGGGCGCGATCAGGCCGACGCACTTCGGTCGACTATTGACGAAATAGGCCCATGCCGTGCCATATCATCCGACCTAAAACGAGTCCGCGATACGGCCACGCGCATTGGGGCACCGGACGCCGTTCCCAGTATGCGATTGCGGGAAATAGACGTCGGTGATTGGACAGGCCGCACAACCAGCGACATCATCGCCGAAGATGAAAATGCCTATCTGGCGTGGCGCGCGGGCACAGGAACACCACCCGGTGGTGAACCGTGGTCAGACTTCGCCGACAGGGTTTGTGCAGTGATCAAACAGGAGGCCGAAGCACCATGCGCAAACCTGTTGGTCGTTTGTCATGGGGGCGTCATTCGCGGCATTCTGCAACGTTTTCTGAACCTACAACCCGCCAGCATCATTCCTGTCGCCCCTGCCAGTCTGACCGCCATTCGTCTGGCCAATGACGCCGGAAAGCCCAACCGGTTGGAACTTTTTAATTATCGCCCAATCAGCCTCGATTTTGAGGCCCCTGATTGATGTTACTGGATATTGGGTTTCTCGTCGTAGGTTGCGGCCTATTGTTCTTGGGTGGGGACTGGTTGGTTGACGGTGTGTCTTGTCTTTCAAAACGCCTGAAAGTCTCGCCCATACTAATCGCCTTTGTCCTTGTGGGCTTTGGGACTTCGGCGCCAGAATTGTTTGTCGCCATTGATGCGGTCCTATCAGACGTACCTGATATCGCGATGGGGAACATCGTGGGCAGCAACATTGCGAACCTGTTATTGGTTCTGGCGTTGACGGCCATCATTTCGCCGCTGGTTGTTGACCCCGAAACGCTACGTATCGATGGCGGCGTTATATTGGCAGGTGCTGTGGCACTGTGGGGTGTTACGCTGGACGGTGTCGTGTCCCGGTTGGATGCAGTACTTCTGATCATAGGCATGGTGAGCTACCTGCTGATGCGCTGGCACAGTCTTCAAGAAGATCTGGATGACAATAATGAGCAACCGATCAGCAAGGCTATCTTACTTGCCGTGTTGGTGCTTGCGGCCTTGCCGTTAGGCGCAAATCTATTTGTAAACGGGGCAAGCAATATTGCTGCCGAATTGGGCGTGTCTGAGGCAATCATTGGCCTCACGATTGTGGCCCTTGGCACCTCATTGCCTGAAATCGCAGTATCGATAGTGGCTGCTCTACGGCGTGAATGTTCAATGGTTTTAGGTGGTATTCTCGGAAGCAATGTCTTCAACGGGACCATCGTTTTGGGCGGTGCCGCATTGTTTAGACCAATCGTCGTGGCAGACCCATTTCTTACCGTATGGATACCCATAATGATCGCCGTTTCTGTCCTTGCACTTATACTGCTTCGAACCGGCCACTTACTCACGCGTCCCGAAGGTTTCGCCATGCTGGCAGTTTATCTTGGGATCTTTATCTTTTAGTCCGTCGGCATGCGTATCACCAAATGCCTGCCGCGTGATTTGTGCTTGCCTTTCGGAACCCAAATGATGGCACTTGAACGATTAGGCTGGTCGGTTCGACCAATACTGACCGACGGAATAGCAAACTTTTAAGCGCTACGTCAGACCTGCAACTTTGTCTCGCATAGCTGACATCAGTTCTGATCACATCGAATGTCCGATGTTTGCCCTTTCGACGTCGCTGATATGCGTTCGTACACAAGTGAAATGTGCCTGACAACCAAATACCATCTTGCGATTTGGGTTTCTCGAAGTTTGATGAAACAGTATCCCGGTCGAGCTCCCGCAGCCAGGATAAACGCCATCCAATCAATCATCCAGCTGACGACAGTGACATGTCGCCGAGCTTGTCTTTGGTTTTGGGGGAGAGTGTTTCAGCCTTGCCCGCGGTCCCTTGTCCGGCGCTCCCTGTTTCCGGAAGCAGTCATATACTGGTCATGCAGAATATTCATCAGTTTGCGATATGCTGTGCGGTGCCGGTTGCGTAAATTGACACCGGCAAAGACCGGTTGCGGAATGATCGGGGCATCCACAACAAGCTGACAGATTCCTGACGCCACCAATGCTTCTGCGGAATGACGCAGCACATATGCGCTCCCTGATAGCGACGTCAGCAAATCAACCATTGCAGCGTTTTGGCCGATTGAAAGGGCAACATGTGTGAGCTCTGGCAAGTAGTCCGCATGGGCATGTGCGAAGGCCGCTGAGTAGTTCCCAAAGATATAATTGTCGCGGCTTACACCCGACAACTTCGCGGTTTCGGTGGAAACGAGGACATAATTAACCTCCCCCAGCTTCTCGAAATAAAGATCGGGCTGCGTGATCGGACTGTACAAGACTGATACATCTTGGCGCCCTGAAATCAGATCGGAACACATTTGACCTGAATAATCAGCCTCAAAAAAGAAGGCGGTATCCGGCAATAGACCGCGAAATTGGCGAATTAGACGCTCAATTTCGACGCCAACCAGATCATGCTGGAGACCTATGCGCATGGTGACACCCGCCAATGCCGTATCACGCGTAGCGTTCAGTGCTGTCACCCAATCATGGCGCAAGCTGCGGGCATGTGGCTCAAACCGCAAACCATGTGTCGTCAACGAAGTCCCAGAGCGGGATCTTTGGAACAATTTAACGCCTATCCGCGCCTCCAGCGCTTTAATGCGGCTGGACACGGTCGACTGGGTAACACCCAGCCGTTCGGCGCTTTGGTTGAAGCTCTTTGTTTCGCAAAGGTCCAAGAAAGTATCAATCAGTTCAATCTGCATGAATGCCACTCTGCACTAATCGGAAAATCCGATCAATAATAAGCGGATTGCTAGATTGAACGCGGCGTCCTCTTTGCGAATACTCAGATATGCGAGCGGAGGTCGAACTATGTCAGATGTGAAACGAAAATCATCGCGAAGCGGCGGACGGGCGGCGCGTGTCGCTTTGCGCAGCGCACCGTTGGCCGAAAACGTCAGGCCGGTCCGCCCCGGAATGCCCGGTGGGCGGTACAAGCCGTTAGCCGACGAAGATGTCTTGCGTATCCATGCCTCAGCACTTGATGCTCTTGAGCAGATTGGCCTCTCGCAAGCGCCGCCTTCGGGCATTGACGTCATGACCAAGGCTGGTGCGATCCTTGGCGATGATGGCCGCCTCAGGTTCCCCCGGGCGTTGGTCGAAGACATGTTGGCCAAGGCATCCCGCAATATCACGCTGCATGGACGCGAT
Organism: uncultured Paracoccaceae bacterium; assembly: GCA_947488605.1. GTDB lineage: Bacteria > Pseudomonadota > Alphaproteobacteria > Rhodobacterales > Rhodobacteraceae > Yoonia. Next base: position 13,163 of record CANKZJ010000008.1, read on the forward strand.
CCCAAATATGACATGCATCTGACAGGATCGAACGTTCATTTTGGAACGGCGGGCGCCGCCGTGCATGTCGTCGACGTCGAGACGAATACGTACCGCGAAAGTACGGCCCAAGACCTGCATGACGCGGCTCGCATCACCCATGCGCTGGACAATGTGCATTTCTTCCAACGCGCGATGGTGGCACGTGACATCACGGACAACCTCGAAATGGACCTCAATACGGTCTATGCGAGCTGCGCCGGGACGACCAAACATATCGGCACGTCGTTCAGTGAGCCCGAACATGTCGCCCCGTGCATCGAGATGTTGCACCGCATCGCGGGCGGCGAGGCTAAATGGCGCGAACGTCCCTTCATGTCGAACTCGAACTGTTTTGTTGTGCCACCTATGAAATTCGCCGAGGAAAGCTGCATTGCGATGGAGGCGTGCATCCGTGCAGGCATGCCGGTGTTGTTGCTTTCTGCCGGGCAGGCGGGTGCGACCGCACCTGCGCCAATTGCGCTGGCGATCGTACAGGCCGTCGCGGAATGCCTTGCGGGTGTTGTCTATGTCAACGCCATGGCACCGGGTCATCCGGCGGTCTTTGGCACGTGGCCGTTTGTGTCTGACCTACGCACGGGCGCGATGTCAGGCGGTTCAGCCGAGCAAGCCTTGCTGACAGCAGGCTGCGCACAGATGCACCGGTTCTACGATCTACCCGGCGGGGCAGCAGCGGGTATTTCAGATTCGAAGTTACCCGACATGCAAGCGGGCTGGGAAACCGGAATGACCAACGCATTGGCGGGGTTGTCTGGCTTGAACATGGTCTACGAGGCCGCAGGAATGCATGCGTCATTGCTGGGTTTCTGTCTTGAATCCCTGGTTTTGGGGGACGATGTGCTTGGCCAAGTCATGCGCATGGTTCGTGGCATCGACGTGACCGAGGACAGCACATCAATTGAATCCATGAAGGCAGTCTGCCTTGGTGGCCCCGGTCATTATCTGGGATCAGAACAAACGCTGGAATTGATGCAGACCGAATACATCTATCCAACCTTGGGCAACCGTATGAGCCCGAAAGAATGGAACGAAGCAGATCGGCCAATTCTGATTGATAAGGCTATTGCGCGAAAGAACCAAATTCTCGAAGAAGCGCAGATTCAGTTTGATCCCTCCTTTGATGCGGCGATCCGCAAAGACTATAACATCTACTTCAAGTAAGGACGCGTCATGCACTACGGCTACATCGGGCAAGGCAATCTGGGCGCGAACTGTGCAGCATGTCTGCTGCGGGCCGGTTTAGACGTCACAGTCACGGATATTGATCGCAATGCCGCGGCAACGTCGCTCGCGGCTGGTGCCACTTGGGCAGATACACCCCAAGAGCTTGCAGCGAATGTGGATCACGTGATCACATGCCTGCCGTCGCCAGCGGTTTCCGAGGCCGTATCAGCGCAAATGCTGCCGTCCATGCGAGAGGGCGCACATTGGATTGAGATGTCGACGCTTGGCCGCGACGAGGTTTTAGCGTTCTCCAAGTCGGCTGCGCTGCATGATGTGCGGATGATGGAATTGCCAGTGACCGGCGGTGTCCACCTTGCGGCGCAGGGGAACATTACGATGCTTGCAGGCGGTGACAAGGACATGTTCGACCTGCATCTGCCCGCCTTAAAGGCGATGGGTGATCAGGTGTTTCACATGGGCCCCTTGGGGTCTGCATCGGTCATCAAGGTGATCACCAATATGCTGGCATTCATTCACCTCAAAGCCTGTGGTGAGGCGCTGATGCTGGCCAAACGTGGTGGGCTTGATCTGTCGCAGGCATGGCATGCGATCAAGGCATCGTCTGGTACGTCATTTGTTCATGAAACCGAAGGCGCTTTGGTTTTGAACGGATCTTATGATGTGGCGTTCAATATTGACCTTGCGTTGAAAGACCTCGGGTTTGCGATGGGATTTGGCAGGGAGTTTGAAGTCCCGCTCGACCTCGCGGCAGCCACCGAGCAGACATATGTTGCAGCCCGCACCGCTTACGGTGGCGATGCGCAATCGCCCATGATCGTGAAATTGCTCGAAGACCTGCTTGAGACTGATTTGCGCGCCGAAGGCTTTCCCGAACGGCTGACCTAAGCTTTTGCGCTGTGTTCCGCAAAGAACGGCAACCATGCCGCCAGCACGTCTTTGGGATGTTCTTCAGCCAGATAATGCCCCCCGGGAAGTGCACGGCCCTGCACATTCACTGCCCGCTCTCTCCACAGTTTGAGGCAATCAAAATGCGCCTCAATCGCACCGTCCATGCCCCATAGGGCAAGCAACGGCATCGACAGCAGAGAGGTATCAGCGTCGTCATGCGCAATGTCGATCGTTGCCGCTGCGCGGTAGTCTTCGCATGCGCCGTGGATCGCGGCGGGGGTCACAAAACAGGTAAGGTACTCATCCAACGCTTGCTGCAAGAATGGCGAAAGGCCAGCTTTCCCAGCGCCGCATTTGTGCAGCCAGTAATAGGCAGGGTCGGCCTCAATCAGCCGCTCGGGGAATGGATGCGGCAGTGTCAGCCAGTACCAATGCCAATATGTATGCGCAAAGCCGCTATCCGCGTCCCGGTACATCTCGCGTGTTGGGGCGATGTCCAATGTGGATAGGGCGATCACACGGTCAGGGTGATCTGCTGCCAGCCGGTGTGCGACGCGACCGCCGCGATCATGTGCGCCGATCAAGAAACGCTCATGCCCCAGATCATCCATCAGCTGCAACACATCACCTGCCATAGCACGCTTGGAGTAGGGCGCGTGCTGACTGTCTGTTGCGGGCTTCAAAGATCGGCCATATCCGCGCAGATCAGGGCAGATGACTTGATATGTCTTTGCAAGTTCAGGCGCCACCGCGTGCCACATCGCAGAGGTCTGAGGGTATCCATGCAACAGCAAAAGCGGCGGTCCGCTGCCGGCGATACGGTAGAAAACCGGGCCGTCCGCAGTTTGAAAAATGCGCTCTTCAAAGCCTTCGAAAAAGGTCGCTGCGGGTACAGCTGATTGCGCCCCCGGATGCATTAGCCGAAGATGCCGCGCCACGATGACTGCATCGCGCTAAGCTTATCGGGTTCATATGCCATCAGTGCGATTTCGTTGTCGGCAATCACCAAGGCAGCTGCACTTCCATCATCCAAAGCACCTTCAAGGCAAATCAGTTGCGGGCCTTCCTTGCCTGTCAGCATGTTCTTGTTGGTCTTACGGAACTCCATCACCTGATTGTTCCACATCCCTTGCAGCGCACTAAAATCACCAACTGTGCTGATGATTTCCCCCTTGTTGACGTGCATGACCGATTTCAACGCTGATGCGTTGTACTTCAAGAAGCGCTCCATCGGAGACTTTGGCGTCTCGTCGGCATCTTGTTCCCAGAGCTCTGCCAATCTGCGCGCAGAGATACCGCGCTCACCACTTTCTTCACCAAAAGGTTCAGATGCAAGGCTACGAACGGTTAAGCGATCTGCGCCACCGAACATCTCGGACAGGAGGGCCGAGGTAGCTTGTACCAATTCCGGCTCTTCGCGTGACAGCGTCTTGCCGACAATGTGGGCGTGACTTTCTGGGGAAACCGCCAAAACACCACGCAATCTGCGGCCGCCCGCGATGAGGTTGACGGTGTTTGCATCTGCGCTGAACTCAAGGTTGCGTTCCAGAACCGTGTTGTCGATCTCATCCAGAATTGCGGTGATCGGATCAGGCACGCCGCCACGGGACACGACACGAGCGCCCGCTTCAAACTCCACGTCATCGCTGATCAATGTCATGAGTTTTTGTGCCAAAGCGTTAATTTCGCTCATCAGCCTGATCCTGGTTGTGTGTTTCTGTTTAATCGCCGCTACTGATGCGGTTTATACTGGCACGGGCATCTGCAAGAAACGCACCGGCGTCAACCGTCGGTTCGCAAATGCAGCATAAAACATCATTTGGTTCCTGACCTGCACGTACAAATACACGTAAGCCTGAATTGTTCGCAAGCGCGGCAGCACTGCTTTCATGGCTGCCTAGGAAGACTTTTCCGTTAGCACCCAACATCATAGCCGCTTGAGCGCACAAGTCGTCAAGTGTCTCGCGCGGCAAAGTTGAACCTGAATCTGTAACAAGGATCATTTGCGTTGAAAGGTCTGCAAAGGCAATCGTACGACAACCTTCAAACCTGTCTCGCAAAGCATCCAACTCATCAACAACCATATTTGGCCTGCTTCTCTATACCCATGATATTGCCTAAGCTAATTATACCAAGAGTGGAAGCCTGTCTAAAAGCTATGATGACTTACAAAGGGCGTAAAACCTTGCCGCTGGCTGCTGGCGTGTCTGACGCGGTTGCCGTCCCGCGCGGTGTGCGCGCCGCATCAGGGGACCGTTCCACGCGCCGCGGCGTAACACCCGAGAAGACAGGTGCAGGAATAGAAGCCGTGCTTTCAAGGTTATAGAGCGGAACATCAGTGCGGGCAGTAATATGTGTCAGCTTTTCAATCATATCGATCAGATATTCAGTGAAAGGCCCAGCACCGCTTTGATCCCATAATTCAGGATTTTCGCCCGCTTGAATAGCTTGCAGCAATGCGATTGGGAATATCCCGCCAAATTGCCCTTTGGTTTCTTTGCTAATGCGTCGCAAAACGCGCGAGCGATCTTTTTCGTTCGTCAACTTGTCAAACCGCGTGATCAACAAAATTGCATTCGCGCGAACGGTTTCTGGCATATCGGCCCATACTGCAGCTTCGGACTGACGCCATGCTTGGGTCGCATGGGTGCACCAAATAACAGTATCAACTTCGGCAAGCATCCGTTCCCAGACGCTTGAGGACATATTGGGATCCGAGATGCCGGGGAAGTCGATCAGGTCGCACACCTCAAGCAGGTCGGACTCCATGAAAAGCCGGATATAGCGTGTTTCCTCGACAGGAATGTCTTCGAGATGGTCAATCGAAACAGGTTCTGTGCTGCCGTCAATGCCGACGCGGTAGGGGGCTTGGCTGCCGTGTGTGATCCAGACGGGCGACAAACGTGTTGCAGTCACTTTTTCAGGTAAAGGGCGTGCACCCATCAACAGATTGGAAAGCGTGCTTTTGCCAGCACTGAATTCACCCATCAATGCGATGCGTGGTTTGCGAGGTCCGCCGGACTCCGTCATTTCGTCACTCATTAACCTTTTCCTTCAATTGCAACGGGTTCGTTCTCGCTGAGCTCCTCAAAAATATACTCAAAGAGTTCGTCACGTTCCTGTTGCGCCGTAATTCCAAATATTTCCTCTAAATCGTCCATGGCAATTTCAGTTTTGCCACTAATATCCATCAAAATGCCGCGCTGCTCGCCCAAGAACTCGCGCATTTCGCGTTCGGCCTTTTGTCGAATTTCGTTGGCCTGTCTGACCTTCAGCTCCTCAACGATAGGTGCTGTTTCAGCTTCGATCAGATCATAGAAACCGCTTGCAAATGCGCGATAGCCTTTCCGGCGTTTCCACCAGCCCTTCCACCAAGACGTCTGCAAGTCGAGTGCAATAGTCTGACCGAGCGACACAGGTGCCGGAATTTCGGGTGAAGCAGGTGGTGTAATCGTGAAGTTCTCAACCGCGACACCAAAAGCGGCACGGTAGGTTTCGGCAAGATCTGATGCGGTCTCGGCGTAGACTTGCTGGCAAGTAGACGCCACGTTGCGCCGCATCACTTGATAGCTGGTGCGCAAAAGCATGCGCAGGCCGTCAGGGCTATATTGCCAGACTTCTTCTTCGCCGTTCGCTTCAAGGTGCTGCAACAAAGATTCCAAAGCGCGATCCAGGAACCGCTTATGAGACTGGTCTACCCGCGACCCAAACTGTTGGAAAACGATGTCCATGCGTTCGTTCAGGAACGACAGGTTCTTTTCTTCAAGCTTATCAAGATGCTTTTCAAGCGCACTCGGCGACATCACCTCGACGGTATCGCCATCAAGGCGCATCGAGACAACAGCATTGGACGCACGCACACCACCAACAAGGTTCAATGCACGCTTGCGTGACGCTGACAAAATTTCAGCGCCGGGACCTTCCGAGATGCGCTCGGACAGTGCTTTGTATAGCTCAGGAACCCCCGACAGATGCCAAACCAGCTCATTGGTTTCCATGCCCGCGGTTTCAGCGCTCAGTGACGCCTCTGCCCAGTTGAACATCGCTGTCGCACTATCTGCGACGATATCTTCAAGGTCTTCGTGCAAGGCCATGTTTGCCCAATACGCGCTCCCAAAGATAACCTCAGGGTTCTCAGGACCGTTGTTGTCCGCGAGCGTCTGCAAGATGCTATCGCGAATTTCCGGGACCTGTGACGCGGGATCGGACAGTTCGTCGATCCGGTTCACAAAGATGATGACCTCGCGCGCTTTCACGTTCGAGATCAGGCGGATCAGACCCATATCCATCGAACTCAAGGCCTGATGGGCGGACAAAACTACAACACAAATGCGGCTGTCGCGCAGCGCGTTGATAGTGATCTGCTCACGCATCATGAAGGTATCGTTTACGCCGGGCGTGTCGCGCAGGCACATCGGGATCGGAAAGGTCTTTGCATCAAGGTAAAGATCGGCAGACTTTGTAATATCGGCGAAACGACCTTGTTGATCTTCTTCCTCAAGGTCCTCGAAATCATCGCCCATACAGACATAGCGCTGCACAAGTTCGTCGCTCAATTCTGCGTAATTGTGCTTTTGACCAAGTAGCAGTTCAAACTTGCGACCAAGCCGCTGTTTCGTCTTCTCGCGCATCTCTGCGATCTGTTCACGGACTTTTTCAAGTTCCTCGTCAGCACCGGCGCGCGACGATAGTTCACCGATTCGGCCACCATTTTCGACCAGATAGTCCCACTCGCCCTGACTAAAGAATTGAAAAGTCGCGGTTGGCGCGTCATCCGGGAGCGGCGCATTGAGATGCAAAGAGGTGACAACCGATGTCCAAGGGTTGACGTCTGCGGGTAGTAGATCGGGCCGGCCAACCATCGCATTCACAAGCGATGTCTTACCAGATTTGATCTGGCCGATCATTGTGACACTTGGCTCAAAAGCGCGTAACTGTTTGACAAGTTTAGCAGATTTCTTCTCAGCGTCTTGACCGCCAAGTTTGACAACATCCGCCAGAGTCGCCTCTAGATCGGCAACCTCATCGTGGAAGCCGTCCAACTTTTCCAAGCCAATTCGCATGAATGGGTGGTGTGCTGCCGGGATTTTATAACTATCCCCTTTAGCCAGCTCTTCCATCTTCATTCTCGTCCGTCCTCAATACACTTAGCACCAACACACATAACAGTAGTTTGCCGCCCCGCCAAATAGCGAGAATAGCACCCTGAGTATTGCAATAAAGCAAACAGACCCAGAGGGCAAAACTGTCGCGTGGGTATTCCGATTTTTTGTAGCCGCTCTCGCAGCTTATGCCGCGAGATCAGCCTGTAGTTCACGTTTTATCTGGAGCATCAAACTCACTGCTTCAAGTGCGGCGCTATCACGTTTCTCCATTTGCATCAATTGAACCATATCAGCTGCATCAAAAGCAGTGTCGCGAGCCCGCACCAATGAAGGGTCAGCCTCGTCTCCATTGTCATTCAAATACTCACAAAGCCACTGAATATGCTCGACCGCGCGGCCCATGACTTCGCTTGGACCCTTTTCGCCGAGGGTCACCAACTGTTCCGACAGTTCCTGACCCTGATCCGCGATGAAATCGACAACGTGTTGATAGGCGTCACGCGTAGAAGGTTCCAGTGTTTTGATTTTGGCGGGTGCAGGTGGGGCAGGCGTTGCAGCTTCTGCTGCGGCTTCTTCAATTTCGGCTTCGTCTACATCGTCGTTCTCGGCAGCTTGCTCTGGCTCTGGCGCCGGCATTTGAAACAACTCATCAACCAATAGCTCGTCTTCAGCATCGGTCGTTATCTCATCGACAGGCTCAGGCATGGGTGCCTTGGTCGCGGCTTCTTCTGCTTCCACTGGTTTTGAACGTGATTTTTCGGCCGCCATTTGGCGCAAGCGTGCAATTGCATCGAGCGTCTTTGGAGGCGGCGCAGCAGTTTCGCGTGCCTCGACTGGCTCGGGTGCAGCCGGTGTCGGTGCGGGGTCAGCTACCACAGGCGCTGGTGCTGCTGTTGGCGTCGGCTCAGCTGCGACTTGGTCACCCGAGATGAATTCTGCGTTCTCGTGCAGTAGGATTTCCGCCATGTCTACGGCAGACTGTCGCCCTTGCTCGACCTGTCTTAAAACAGCCGAAATCAGCGCCAAACCACCGCTTTCACGCAGCATGTTCTTATCGACCGAACCATCAGGCCGGCGCGCGGCAATCGCGTCAAGCGTGCCGATTGGGAGAACCATGTTGAATTCGTCTTTTGCTTTCGATTGCACGGCGCCCAATGCGGCATCAAGCAATCCATCGGCTTTCAAAATATCAGCGCGAGTCATCATGCAAAAAGCGTGGTCTTTGATCAGATCAGGAATTGGCGCCCAAATCTGCTGCTCTGCTTCCGCAAAACCGCGTGTACACCAGAGCGCTATATCACACCGCTTGGCAGCCCATTGCGTCGCGCGCTGGATGGCTGTTGGATCGTTTGGTGCGACGACCTCCAAGACAGAAATCTTCGCCAGCGCCGGGAGAGGCATCTGCATATCAACAAATAGAGGTGCGAGCGCGGAAATTGTCGCGGCATCAACAGTGTCGAGGGTTTGTTTGGTGCCGTCAGGCAACGTGCAAATCGCTTGCTCGGTTTCTCCATAGGAAAGTTGCAGCGTTGGCAACCGAATGCCTTCGACCATGACATCGCTGCCAACCAAAAGGTTCATTAGCGTCGATTTTCCGGATCCGGGCATACCCATCAAGGCAAGCCGCACAGGCTGCGCCAGACGCGTTACAAGCTTTGTTGCTTTTTCATGAGCGGCGGTAGGTAACAGGCCATTTGCCACGGCCTGCTTCAGCTCGGACTCGACCCGCTTACCCAGTGCTTGATTCGACATTACTTACCTCCGGCAGCGATCTTAGCCGGCGGCTCTGCCGCATCAACCTCCTGTATACTCTCGACGTCGTCATTTGCGTCAACGTCGTCTGTTATCTCAACTTTCTTGAACGGTTTGACCTCTTTGATCACCGGTGGCTCTGCTGTCGCGGTATCGTCCGTTTGGGGTTCTGCAGCAGCGGCTACATCCTTCTTAGGCTCTTCTTTTTCAACGTCTTCTTCTTTGACGTCGTCCAATTCCACGACACGTGTGACCGTCCCGACCGCCGCATCAACATGACCAACCGGCTTCGCACGGATGGCACGGATGACAGGCTTGTTATGGTTCAATTTGATCACAGAGAAAGAACAGTTGTCCTGATCTGGGTCAGCCAAAGTTTCAATTGCCTCAAGTAAATAACCCGCAATCTCGGCAGCCTTCTTGCGGCGGTAGCGATGCAAGATCTTCTGGATCTTCGCATCTTCAAGATATTGCAGGCCATCGCTCGACACGACCACAATGTCACCAACACGCAACTCAAATGGTGTCTTGGGGCAATCTGACTTCGCGACACGATCCCCGAGGATCACAGATGTCAGACAGTTGCGATCCGGATGATTACGACCCGCTTCGGCATCGATCAAACCCTGCTGCACCATGAAATCAATCTGTGGTGCCATGGAGTGGTCTTCGTTCAACTGCTCCATTTGACCGGCACGGTAATGATAGAGCGGACTATCGCCTATCGACATCCAATACATGCGATTTTCGACCAGAACGACAGAAACGAGCGTCGCACCCATACCGCGTGTTTCAGGGTGTGCTTTGACGTGCTGACGCATATAGCGATTTGCATTCGCGGCTGACTCGGTCAAAAAACGCGGTATTTCACTCTCAAAGTCACCGAAGTTCGCGCTCTCGAATTTGAGTTCGCTGAAAACCTCAGTCACGACGATCTTGCTTGCGACGTCGCCGGCTGCATGGCCGCCCATCCCGTCAGCAAGTACGACCAAGCCACTATCCGCCCCAAAGGGGAAGTCAGTTACAATCGCGTCTTCTTGGTAATCCCGTCCGCCCTGACAAATCGCAGATGCGACGTCAAAACGTGGTTCAGGCGATCGCCACATCTTCATCCTCCTCGGCCGCGCCGTCGGTCCAGTTGAAGGACTCACCGCACAGCGCAACAAAACGCAGAACCGTCTCACCAATCCGCATCGTATCGCCTGTTTTGAGCGGCTCGTTGCTGATCAGCGGCTTGTCATTCAAGCGGACGATGTTTGATTTGCCACCATGTCCAAGCAAGAATTCCTTGGAGTCAGGGTCAAATACAATCGCGGCGTGGTTGCTGCGAGAGATCGAGTTGTCGCCAAAATCAAGCTGGATAGCTTGGTCTTCACCGCGGCCGATCTGGGACATGCCAGCAAGCAACGAAAAGCTCTCGCCACGACCAGGACCTTCAACAACTACAAGCCAACCCACTGGAAACTTGACGCTTTTTGCAGTTACGGCTTTTGGCGCGTCGCTGAAAATATCGACGACATCACCGTCGGATTTTTCAAATCCAATCAGGCGCGTCTTTGTGCGACGTGACCTTGCAGGTGACCGCGACGCAGCAGCAGACGCAGCAGCTGGTGCCGCAGGCGCTGCGGCCGCGCTGTCATCTTCAAGATCCCAAATATTGACAGCAGGCGCTTCAGCAGCAGGTGCAGGCGCAGCGGGTGCTGCTGGCTTTGAGGGCGCACGATCTACCGAGACAACCCGCACTTGCGATTTATCGGCGGTTAGAATGTCGCTCGCTGTCGCAGCATCCGGTATGCCTGGTGCGGTCCTGTCGTCTGACATGGACCCAATGGTGTCGCGATAAGACTGCTCAAGAGACTCGATGCCTCTTGCGCGACGGGCACCTTCATCCTTGCGTTTCTTGCCGAGGAGATCACGAATGAATTTCATCTTAGCTACCTTCCAATCATCGTCACGTGCGGCCTACCCATCGGGCTTTGCCGCTGCAAAATTTACTCTGTCGCGCCGTCGTAGGCGAGTGATGCAACCCATAGGCTGCCGTCTCTTTGAACCGCGAACATGAACTGATCCGTTCCGTTCTCGATTTCACGGCTGACGATATTCATCAGCGAATCTGGGCCATCAACACTTTCTGATGTAGGGATATAAGATGTGACAACGTCACCAACTTGCAACCCACCGTTCTGACCATCGGCAAGAACTGTCACCGTTGTGCGCCAGTCTGACCCAGCATAGACCGAACGGAACGCAGTTCCGTCGCTCAACGTGACTTCCTGTACCACCGGTAAGATCCAGTTGTGATTTGTGACTTCTCCGGACGCAGGGTCGAGCGTCTCGAATGTCACTGGAACAGTCGGTGACAGCTCGACGCCAGTCGTTGCATCACGCAAGACATCCGCAATCTGGGCAATAGAACCGACAGCTGTGTCATTGACGCCGGTAATCACAAGACCAGGCTGCACCCATACTGGTGAGACCGGTCCGGCTTGGGCGATAATGTTGGAGTTCGCACCAGCGGCGACGAACGGCAACTGAACTGTCCAAGATGCCACGATACTCTGCGGCTCAGGCAGGATTTCATTGCCGGGAACGAGGGCTGCGATATCAACTTCAAGGTCACCGACAAACTCTTCAACGGTTTCGGGCGTTGCGGGCAGTGTCATCTCAGCTGTTTCGCTGTCGGCCAACGGACGGTTGCCCGTCTGGTCAGGAAATTCTGGGCCAATTGCAGGCTCGGCTGTAGCCGGGCGCGGCGTTTCTACCGGCTCAGGAAGCGGCTCTGGTGCGGCTGCGATCTCGACGCTTTCTGGGCGCGTGGCCGGACGCACGGAAGGCGCGGCAACCTGCTCAGGTGTAATCGTAATTGCGGGCTCTTCTGGTGCAGGCTCAGCGACGACAGGCTCGGAAGGTGCTGCAAAGAGCGGCTCAGGTGTAACAACTGGCTCAGGCGTCGCGACGGGCTCTGGTGTCACAGTCGCGACAGGCTCTGGTGTTTCAATTGGTTCTACGGCAGCGACGACTTCGTCCGGCGTTGCAACGACGACCGGAGTCTCAAAGAGCGATTCGACTGGTGCAAGGGGCTCTGCCGCGGTAGCAACTTCTTCTTCGCTGCCGCCTGTCATTGTCATGACGCCAACGCCAACAAGCAATGCAATTGCTGCAGCGGAACCCAACAGCACAGGCATGTTAGACTTCTTAGCAGTCGTTGATGCGGCCGCGATTTCGGCTTCAACTGGGGCTGTGTCAGCAGCGCCGGCCGCGGCGACGTTAAGAGGCGTCACGTTACCCTGCTCGCCATCCATCATCTCAAGCCATTCGCCCGCTGATTTGACGCGATCTTTCGGCAGAACGGCCAAAGCTTTGTCCATTGCAGCGAGGAATTCGTCGTCATACTCTGGGAAACGACCCAAAAGCGCGACGTAAGGATCTTGTTCGCCCGATGCGATTGCAGCCAAACGCGCCTGCGAGTTTGGTGGCACTTCATTGGCGATCAAGTGGTGGAAAGATGCTGCCAAAGCGTAAAGGTCACTGCTTGGGCTTTGCTCGGATCCGGCAATGTAGAATTCTTGTGGTGAATAACCGTCCTTCACAACGCGCAGTGCGGATAGCACGCGGCTTTGCTTGGTCGCTTCTTCGCGTGCAGCGCCAAAGTCGATCAATACAGGATGGAATTCCTTGTTGATCAAAATGTTGTCGGGCGAAATATCGCGGTGCAGGATGCCTTGATCGTGAATAAATCCAACGGCACCCAATACCTCTTTCAGGATCACTTTGATCTGTGGAGGTGTCAGGCCGTGGTTTTGATCTTCGATTGTATCCAGCAGGTCGCGACCTTCAACAAAGTCGAGCGCCATATAAGCGGTATCATTGTCCTCGAAGACTTGGTGCACACCAACGATGTTCGGGTGATCCAGTTTCGCGAGACTGCGCGCCTCTTGCACGAAAAGACGTACAATTGATTTCAACTCATTCTGGTGTGCACGGGAACGGGCTTGCACCACGTAACGGCTACGACGGCAGAACGCGCCGGGGAAACATTCCTTGATGACGATCTTGCGGTCCAGACTGTCGCGAGCAAGATACGTGATACCAAAACCACCTGCATTCAGGAAATGCTCAATCGTGTACTGACCATGCATCAACTTTGTGCCCGGCTTCAGCTCATCAACGAAGCTATCCTTCTCGTCGGTCTTATCTTTTGGTTGCGCCTCGGCCATCTGTCCATCCAGCTTTCAAACATCATGAGCAAACGGAATACCCGCTTGCAGTCATTTTTAGGTCTCATTCAAATTAGGCCAAAAAGTGACGCTAACTTGTTGTTTAGGGGTCCTTAATCGGCCTTGATGATACGCATTGGCATCAGAAATCGAAACAGTACGCAGCGAAATTCCGCCGATATTTCCCGATTTTAACTGAAAACACAGGGCTTTGTGTCCAACTTGTGTTGTCAGGTGCCTAAAGTTGCCGTGATTTGATCAACAGTAATGTTTCCCAACGTCATTGCACATATTTTTAGCAGTTAGAAGCAAAACGCACACACAAGTCACTCGATTCTAACCAAGCGACCTTCTTGAAATGAAGTGATTCCATTAACACAACATTAACGCCTTATTTCCAAGGGGTTGTGAAACCCGCCTTGTGACGCCCCTCGCAAAGGTGCAGCATTCCGGCAAGATGATCGGAGCATGACATGACGCGGGTTTTCATAAATGGGTTTGGCCGGATCGGGCGGACGATGCTGCGGGCCTACGCGGGCGGTGATTGGTCCGACCTCGAGATTGTAGGCATCAACGACATCGCCGCACCTGAGCTTTGCGCACATCTGTTCAGTTACGACAGTGTCTTTGGCCCGTTCCCCGGCAGGGCAGAAATTGAAGGCGATGCGCTCGTCGTTGACGGCAACCGCATTCCGTTTTCGACCACCGACGATATCAGTCAGATTGATCTGAGCACTGTCGATGTTGTGCTCGAATGCACCGGCAAAGCAAACGCGCGCAGCATTGCGGAACGCGGGCTGGATGCTGGTGCACGCCGTGTCCTGATCTCTGGTCCGTCCGCTGCGGCCGATCTGACATGCGTCTTGGGCGCGAATGACAGTCTTCTGAAGGATCAGAGAATTGTCTCGAATGCATCGTGCACCACCAATGCGTTGGCACCGCTGGTGAAGCTTATTGATGACACATGGGGGCTTCAGACGGGATGGATGACCACCATCCATTGCTACACCGGAAGCCAGCCAAGCATTGATGCACCACGTGGTGATATGATGCGCAGTCGGGCGGCGGCGTTGTCGATGGTGCCAACTACAACATCTGCACAGCATCTTCTGAACGAGGTTCTACCCGATATCGCAGGGCGCATCGAGGCCGCAGCCGTCCGCGTTCCTGTTGCATCCGTCTCTGCCGTTGATTTATCCGTGACACTTGATGCCAAGATCAGTCTCGAAGAGGTTCATACGGTCATGCGCGCGCAGTCGGGCATTATTGGCTGGACGGATAAACCACTGGTCTCGACTGATCTGCGGGCCCGCCCCGAAAGCCTGATTGTCTCATTGCCCGAAACCCGCGTCACACAAGGTGGCTTGGTGCGGGTGTTTGGCTGGTACGATAACGAATGGGGTTTTTCGTGCCGGATGTTGGACGTGGCACGCATGATGGGGTGAATGGGCGGTTTGAGCCCACAGCGACCCCATGCTTCGGCTTGGCAGATGTCAGCTTTTGGCGCGTCGGTCGTCTTGCCTGAGGGTTCGGAATTCCGCGAGAATTTCGAGTTGTACGAAAACTCAAGCCAGCCTGCTTGATCGCTTCACCGTTAGATGACTCTGTCAGTCAGGACATCCACGATCAAGAATACACGCACGCAACGCTGCTTTGGTTGCATCATCGTAGACGCCTGACACAGCCACCGTTTCAAAGCCGGGGGCTTCGTTCAAACGCTTCTGCAAAACAGCCACGTAGTCTGAGTTTGCCAAGGTGAACATCTGATCAAAATCCGCATAAACCATTGGTCTATCGCTCCTAATTTGAGCCAGTGCCATGCGATCAGACAAAATAACTATTAACTGGCTAGTCCGCAGCGTGTTGCTTTCTGCATTCTCGGCAAGCACGGTCGACAACTCCTCCAAGGCGCCATCGATGTCACCAAGGCCTTCGTGAGCCGCAGCACGGTGCAACCTGTAACCAGTACTTTGCGGTCGCCAAGCCACTAACTCATCATAAATGCGCGCTGCTTGTGCATAGTCGGCACGGGCCAGATAAAGCTGTCCGTAAAGGTCCATTGCTGACCACTTGATCCCCAACAATGCCAATCGCCGCGCATCAAGTACCTGGACAGCAGGGGGATGGTCGACAAGAAGATAGGCGGCCAGCTGGTGCCGGATTCCAGAAATTACCGTCCCGTTGGGGTCGATGTCGTCTGTCAATGCCTGCAATTGTACTTCCGCCGAGTCGAGGTTCCCGATTGAAATCAGCAACTCGATCAAGAGTGTTCGCACGCTATGTGGTGGGCGAGAGTGCCGCACTGCATCTTCATAGTCTTGTATTGCCGCAGCGATGTTACCCATTTTTTCGTGCGCCCTCGCCCGGCTTTGTAACAGAAGGTCATCAGCGGGATTGCGTTCAAGACCGGCATCGGCAATTGCAATCAGCGTCCGTGGCGCGCTTTCGGCTGTTCGCAGCAATCCAAGCAATCCCCATGCACGAGCTTCAAGAGCTGGTTGATAGAAAGGATCAATGGCCAAAGCCGCACTGTACTTTGTCCATGCCTCAACTCTCTCGCCATTTTCTCGGAGCTCCTTGGCGTGTTGCATCAAAATAGCTGGCGTTTCGGCACAAGTCGCGGTTCCATCGGTCAATGCGACAGGACAATCTGCGTTTGTTTGTGCGTTTACTGAAGTTCCCGCCAGAATAACTATACAAAGCAGTTGAGCGGCGCAAAACGCACCAAATCTGCGACCGCAAGTCGCCGCAGCAAAGTCGTGGTGATTGTTCTGCATGTCGTCCAATTTGGCAAAGGTGAAATCTTATCCCACCTTAACCACCGCGATGGTCGCGTAAAGCAGCCGTTGGTGCGTGCGCAGCGAAAGCACAGATCAGAGCGCACATCCCATCCCTTTCACACCACTCACCGCCCCTCCATCCGGTTCTCCGCTGTTTGCGCCTTTCACTTCCTCGCTGGTCGCATTATCTTGTCTGAACCAATACAAAGGTTCCCCCATGTCCGCGATCGTTTCTGTCAAAAACCTGCGTAAGGCTTACGCGGGGGGCTTCGAGGCCCTCAAATCCGTGAACCTCGACATAGAGGAAGGCGAGATACTCGCGCTGCTTGGCCCCAACGGCGCAGGTAAGACGACGCTGATCTCGACCGTCTGCGGGATCACGGTCCCAACTTCGGGCACCATCACTGTCGGGGGGCATGATACGCAAACCGACTTTCGCGCAGCCCGCAGTCTGATCGGCCTTGTGCCGCAAGAGATTAACCTCGAGCCATTCGAGACGGTCATGAATTCCGTAAGCTTCTCGCGCGGGCTGTTCGGAAAGCCGCGCAATGACGCATACATCGAGGACGTGCTGCGGCAGTTGTCCCTGCACGACAAGAAGGACGACAAGATCATGACGCTTTCGGGCGGGATGAAGCGGCGGGTCCTGATCGCAAAGGCTCTCAGCCACGAACCCCGCGTCTTGTTCCTTGATGAACCGACCGCCGGCGTCGATGTCGAACTTCGTAAAGATATGTGGGAGGTCGTGGCCGGGTTGAAGGCCTCTGGCGTCACAATCATTCTGACAACCCATTATATAGAAGAGGCCGAAGCCATCGCTGACCGCGTCGGTGTCATCAACAAAGGTGAGATCCTCCTGATACAGGACAAAGCCGACCTGATGGCGCAGATGGGTCAGAAGCAGCTTAAGATCGAACTGGCTGAGGCGACCAGTGCCATTCCTGCGGAATTGAGCCGTTATGAGTTGTGGCGCGCAGATGATGGTCTCAGCCTGACGTATAGTTACGACACCAAAGGCGAGCGGACGGGCATCACCACGCTGCTCAATGATCTGCAAAAGGCAGGTCTTCAGATGAAAGACATCCAAACCCAGCAAAGCAGTCTTGAGGACATTTTTGTGGGACTGGTGAAGGAACCTGCACAATGAACTTCAACGCTGTTTGGACAATATACGTATTCGAGATGCGCCGTTTCTTTCGGACCATCACCCAAAGCCTGATTTCGCCGGTGCTATCGACCTCGCTCTATTTCGTCGTCTTTGGTGCCGCGATTGGCAGCCGTATCCAAGAGGTCGAAGGCGTCAGCTACGGCGCATTCATCGTGCCCGGCCTGATCATGCTGTCCGTCATGACGCAAGCCACCTCGAATGCGAGTTTCGGTATCTACTTTCCAAAGTTCATTGGCACGATCTACGAGCTGCTTTCCGCACCCATCAGCTTTCTGGAGGTGGTCGCGGGCTACGTGGGCGCGGCAGCGACCAAAGCGCTGTTCATTGGAGTGATCATCTTGATCACCGCGTTCTTCTTCGTCGATATTGAGATCAAACACCCCGTCGCGATGGTGCTGTTTCTTGTGCTGACCTGCGTCAGTTTTTCGCTGTTGGGGTTCATCATCGGCATCTGGGCCGATAATTTTGAAAAGCTACAACTGATACCGCTGTTGGTCATTACGCCGCTCGTATTCCTTGGCGGGTCGTTCTACTCGATCACCATGCTGCCGCCCGTCTGGCAGACAATCACGCTGTTTAATCCGGTGGTTTACCTGATCAGCGGTTTCCGCTGGTCGTTCTTTGGCGAAGCAGACGTTGCGATTGGCGTCTCTTTGTTCGCCATCGCACTCTTTACCGGCATTTGCCTCGCCATCATCTGGTGGATCTTCCGCACCGGTTGGCGGATCAGGCAGTGACCCTTGCGTGCGGGAACCAAAGGCCTAAGTAATTGAACATGAAAAAATACATCCCCTTCATGAAGTCAGAGCCCTTTGTCGCCGTCATCCGGTTGCAAGGCGCTATCGCAAATTCTGGACGTGGTCTGGATAACCCCAGCCTCGCGCCCGTCATTGAAAAGGCGTTCAGCAAAGGCAAACCTGCCGCTGTCGCACTTGAGATCAACTGCCCCGGCGGGTCGCCCGTACAATCGTCCCTGATCGCATCACGCATTCGACGCTTGGCAGACGAGAAGAAAATTCCCGTGTTTGCGTTTGTCGAAGATGTGGCCGCGTCCGGTGGCTATTGGCTGGCCTGTGCCGCCGATGAGATATTCATCGACAGTTGTTCAATCACCGGATCAATCGGTGTGATCAGCGCAGGTTTTGGCGCGACAAACGCGATCGACAAAATCGGCGTTGAGCGCCGTGTTCACACGGCGGGTAAATCCAAATCCATGATGGACCCGTTCAAGCCGGAAAAACCTTCTGACGTGAAGAAGCTCAAAGGTTGGCTCGAAGATCTGCACGCAACCTTCATTGACTATGTAAAGTCACGGCGCGGGCCCAAGCTGTCTGACAATCCTGACCTCTTCACTGGCGAAGTCTACATCGGCCAAAAGGGGATCGACGAAGGTCTGGCAGATGGCATCGGCCACCTTACCCCCGTGATGAAAGAACGGTTTGGCGATAAGGTCCAATTCCGTCGCTACGGGCAAAAGAAACCGCTACTGGCACGCTTTGGTGCGCAGATTGTAGATGACGCTGTCGCGGGCATCGAAGAACGCGCCGCATTCGCGAGGTTCGGCCTTTGATCCTCAAAGCGATCTTTATCTTTCTGGCTTTCATGCTTGTGCTGGCCATGTTCGGGAAATGGCGGTTTCCAGGGCAGGCTCGTTTGGCGCAAGCCAAATGCCCCAAATGCCTGCGCTACCGGATCGGTAAGGGGCCGTGCCAATGCGAAAAGCCGCGTAAATGAGGGCGCTTGTCACGGGTGCAGGTGCGCGGCTTGGTCAGGCGATGGCGCTCTATCTGGGACAGCGCGGCTACGATGTGGCCGTACACTACGCTAGTTCCCAGCAAGGCGCGCAACACACTGTGGCCCAGCTCGCAGCGCTGGGTCGTCAGGGGGTGGCATTACAGGCTGACCTTTTGAGCGAAGACGCAACGCAAGGTTTGGTCAAACGCGCCACTGATGCGCTGGGCGGTCCGTTGACGTGTTTGGTCAATAACGCGTCGATCTTCGAATATGACAATATACAAAGCGGAACGCGGCATAGCTGGGACCGGCATATGGAATCGAACCTGAGGGCACCTTTCGTGTTGACGCAGAATTTTGCCGTACAAGTCCCTGATCCAGACACCGATCATCAGGGCGAACCGGTTGCTAAAGGCTTGGTCATCAACATGCTCGACCAACGCATCCACAAACTTACGCCCGAGTTCATGAGCTATACAATCGCCAAGATGGGCCTTTGGGCCATGACACGGACCACAGCGCAAGCTTTAGCGCCGCGCGTGCGGGTCAACGGCATCGGTCCGGGGCCGACTTTGCAGGGTCACCGCCAAAGCAAAGACCACTTTGATAAGCAGCGCGCAGCCACTGTGCTCAAGCGTGGCGCAAACCCATCTGATATCACCGCAGCGCTTGGATATTTCCTTGATGCGCCTGCCGTGACGGGCCAAATGATCGCGGTGGATGGAGGGCAGCACCTCGCGTGGGAAACCCCTGATGTGCTTGGTGTTGAGTAGACGTTACGGAAAGTTGTACACCTTGGCTGACAGGTATTCACGAAACCGTCACAAAGAGCCTATTTTTCAAGGCGTTAACAGAATCTCAATAAAAATATCATTACTTTCCAAAGACTTAATAAAACGCCTATTTTTTAGGCAATTCATCGAAGCCAGCCAAATACAACGAAAAAATCAACCTGTCTGGGAATAACCCACGGAGTTATCCACAGAAACCGTGGATGCCTTTTCTCTTGTCCCCGGTGCGTTACCATTGCAGCCAAATGAGAATCACGACGAAAACTTCATGACACAGCAACCAGCCACGCCAACCAAGACCGGATACGATGTCATCCAGGGGTATCTACGCAGTTTGGACAGCTCTCCGGGTGTCTACCGTATGCTCGATGCCGACAGCCGTGTTCTGTATGTCGGCAAGGCGCGCAACCTAAAGGCACGGGTGTCGAATTATTCCCGTCCGGGCCAACATTCACCTCGTATCGCGCGGATGATCCGCGAAACATCGTCGATGATGTTTCTGACGACGCGCACCGAAACAGAGGCGTTGTTGCTTGAGCAAAACCTGATCAAGCAGTTGAAACCGCGCTACAATGTCCTTCTGCGCGATGACAAATCATTTCCCAATATCATGGTCACCAAAGATCACGCCTTTCCGATGATCAAAAAACACCGTGGCGCGAAGAAACAGAAGGGGAACTACTACGGGCCTTTCGCGGGCGCGGGTGCTGTAAACCGTACTCTCAATCAACTGCAACGGGTCTTCTTGCTGCGCAATTGCTCCGACAGTGACTTTGAAACCCGCACGCGGCCATGCTTGCAATATCAGATCAAACGCTGCTCCGGTCCGTGTTGCGGGTTGATTGCAGAGAGTGATTATCAGGCGTCGGTCCGCGATGCCGAGAAATTCTTGCAAGGCCGGACCAAAGGCATTCAGGAAGCGCTTGCCAAACAAATGCAAGACGCCAGCGCAGCGATGGAGTTCGAGCGTGCCGCCGCCATGCGCGACCGCATCAAGGCGCTGACGCAAGTACAATCCGCCCAAGGCATCAATCCGCAGAACACAGCTGAGGCCGACGTGATCGCCCTACACCGCGACGGCGGGCAAGCTTGCGTACAGGTCTTTTTTATTCGCGCCAATCAAAACTGGGGAAACCACGACTACTATCCACGCATCAGCGGCGACGAGGATGCGTCCGAAGTCATGGAAGCCTTCGTTGGTCAGTTTTATTCCAACCGCGAACCGCCCCGCATGCTGATCCTGTCGCATGGTCTGGATAACGACGATCTGATGGCCGCAGCGCTGGCCGAAAAGGCCGAGCGCAAGGTCGAGATCACCGTGCCGCAGCGCGGTGAAAAGGCCGAACTGGTGCAAAACGCCCTGCGCAACGCCCGCGAAAGCCTTGCGCGCAAGATGTCTGAAACCGCGACGCAGGCGCGCCTGCTTAAAGGCGTGGCAGAAGCATTCGATATGGAAAAAGTCCCCCAGCGGATCGAAGTCTACGACAACTCACACATTCAAGGTGCCCACGCTGTTGGCGCCATGGTTGTGGCGGGGCCCGATGGTTTCGACAAAAACCAATACCGCAAGTTCAATATCAAAGACGAAAGTCTCACGCCCGGCGATGACTTTGGCATGATGAAAGAGGTCCTGACCCGCCGCTTCCAACGCCTGCTCAAGGAAGACCCCGAACGCACATTGGGCACATGGCCCGATCTGCTGCTGATCGATGGCGGCCAAGGCCAGGTTAGCGCCGTGCGGGAAATCATGGATACCCTCGGGGTCAGCGACATTCCCATGGTAGGGGTGGCAAAAGGCCTCGACCGTGACGCGGGCAAAGAGGAATTTCACCGCACTGGCAAACCCGTCATGGCGCTGCGGCACAACGATCCTGTCCTCTATTTCATCCAACGGATGCGGGATGAAGTGCACCGCTTTGCCATCGGTACGCACCGCGCGAAGAGGTCAAAGGCAATCGGAGCTACGCCTCTTGATGATGTGCCGGGCGTTGGGGCCACCCGCAAACGAGCGTTGCTGGCGCACTTCGGGTCAGCCAAGGCCGTAGCGCGTGCAAACTTGGCAGATTTGAAGGCCGTCGATGGTGTATCTGCAAAACTAGCGCAAACGGTCTATGATTATTTTCACGAGAATGGTTAGCCGCGGCTTGTCAGCAGTCGCAGGCCCGCAAAGGCAAAGAATGTACCCAACACGCCTTGGATCGCACGCCGCGATTTGCCGTAAAGCCGCACCATTGCTGGGGTAGAAAAGGCAATGGCGTACAAAGCGTGAATGCCAATCGACAAGACAGATGTCCCAACGACTATTGTTGCCGCGACCCAGACAGGTGCGCCCTCTTGCAAGCCAAGAGAGATGATCGCAATCCATGACAACGCAGCCTTCGGGTTGGTCATCTGCACGATGTATCCTCGACGGAAGTACCCAAACGCCGACCTGCGCTTGCCCGTAACTGCCAAGGCCTCAATATCGTGATTTGAAGCCGCCGATTTGAATGATTTATAGGCAAGCCAAAGCAGATAAAGTCCACCAAATATCTTGATCGCCAATAGGGCTGACGCATAGGTGGCCAACAGCGCTGATAGACCGAATACGGTCAATAATGCCCAAGTGAACGAACCCGTTGCCACGCCCATTGCAAGCGATAATCCCGATGCACGACTGACGCTCATGGAGGTGCCAATGACCGCTAATACATTCGGTCCGGGACTTGCGAGCGCCAGCATAAATGCGGCGTAAGCCAGCAAGATGCCGGGTAAATAGATGGAAATTTCAGACATGGCGGTCCCTTTCGTACTTTAGCGCATGTTCACATAATGTTCCCGCCACAAGTTGAATGCAAACGAATTCGCCTTTGAACTGCTGCAGCGAACGGTGCTTACCCCTCTAGCGCCCGCCCCCAACCCGCGCTACCACTAGCTTATGACAATGAACCTGCCCAACACTCTTACGATCCTGCGCCTTGCTGCGGCCCCCGGCATCGTCATCATGTTTTTGTATTTCCACCGCCCTTTGGCGGATTGGTTTGCGCTGACGCTTTTCATACTTGCCGCCATCACCGATTTTCTTGACGGCTATCTGGCCCGCGCATGGAAGCAGGAGAGCAAACTTGGCACGATGCTGGACCCGATTGCGGATAAGGCAATGGTCATCATCGCGTTGGTCGTCATTACCGGATTTTCAGGCATGAATCCGTGGATTTTGCTGCCCGCGACGCTCGTCATCTTCCGCGAGGTTTTTGTCTCCGGCCTGCGCGAATTCCTTGGCGACACTGCTGGCACGCTTAAGGTGACGAACCTCGCCAAATGGAAGACCACTGCGCAGATGGTAGCGATTTCCATGCTCTTCGCGACTGGCGCGTTCGAGCATTACTTTGGGATGCAATCGCTGGCGATGACGTCCGAGATGGTCGACGATGCGATTTCCGGCAGGGGTCCGGATGAGTTTGGCCTTTGGTGGAAATACCAAGGCATGGTCGTCAGCTGGTGGGGCGGCATTATCATGCTATGGATCGCGGCGTTTCTGACGATGGTCACCGGTTGGGATTATTTCAACAAAGCGCGCCCGCATTTGACGGATACAGCCCCATGAACGTGGTTTACTTTGCATGGGTCCGCGAACGGATCGGCCTGCCGCAGGAAACCGTCAAGACCGAGGCGGCGACCGTCAATGACCTTATTGCGGAACTCAGCGCGCGCGAAGAGCGTTATGCGGCGGCATTTGCCGATATCAGCGCATTGCGTGTCGCACTGGATCAAGAGCTTTCGGATTTCAATGCACCACTTGCCGGTGTCCGCGAAGTGGCGTTCTTTCCCCCAATGACGGGTGGCTAATGACGGTCCGCGTCCAATCAGAGCCGTTTGACACAGGGGCCGAGTTGAACCGGTTTGCCCAAGGGCGCCGTGATGTGGGTGCTGTTGTCAGCTTTACAGGTGTTGTCCGCGACACTGCAGGCGATCTGCAAGAAATGCTGATCGAGCATTATCCGGGCATGACCGAAAGCGCGATTTCCAACATTGCTGATGAAGCCGTCACGCGCTGGAACCTTGATGATGTGTTGGTCATCCACCGCTTTGGGGCTTTGACACCGGGCACGCCCATTATGATGGTCGCGACAGCATCAGCGCACCGCGCGGCAGCATTCGAGGCCGCTGATTTCTTGATGGATTATCTGAAATCGCGCGCACCCTTCTGGAAAAAAGAAGTCACATCAAAAGGTGCGTCCTGGGTTGCCGCCAAAGACGAAGACGAAGACGCGCTCAAACGCTGGTAAGGCCGGTTCTAGCTTGGCCAAACCTCTGCCGGATCACGCGCCAACGCGGCGCAGGGCGTGTGACGCGGACAAGTCGTCAGGTGATTGTTAATCAGTCCGGTCGCTTCCATGAACGCGTAAATGATCGTTGGTCCGCAAAACTTAAACCCAGCTTTCTTAAGGTCCTTCGATATTTTCGCTGTCAGCGGAGTTTGTGTCGGGATCAACGCGCGATCCGCATGTGTTGTCCGCAAAGGCACACCATCCACATAATCCCACAGGAACCGATCAAATCCCTGCTTGGCTTCGATCTCCTGCCAGGCGCGGGCATTCGTAATTGCCGCTTCAATCTTGCCGCGATGACGGATGATACCTGCATTGCCAAGCAAGCGTTCCACGTCGTTGTCGCCCCATTCAGCGATGATGTTGGGATCAAATTCAAGGAACGCGTCCCTGAAGTTTTCACGCTTTTTCAGGATCGTGATCCACGACAGACCCGCCTGAAACCCATCAAGGATAAGCTTCTCCCAAAGGGTGCGGCTGTCGTACTCTGGCACGCCCCATTCAGTGTCATGGTAGTCGATATAAATCTGGTCGGGGCCAGCCCATCCACATCGTTCCGTCATTTGCTGTCCTTAACCGATTATTAGCGCCCAATGAGCGATATTCGCGGCCTTAGTATGGAGCTCTCGAATGCAAAACACCACGCTCAGCCACGTGCAAATCGAGCAGCAGGGACTGGCTGATCCTTTCAGCTATGCAATGGGCAGCCGAGATGCCGATATTTTGCAACTTGTCGCTGATGCGCTGGCAGCAGGACGGGCACAGTTGGCCTTTCATCGCGTTGTGACCGCAGACGATCATACGCTGACAGCTTTTCACGAAGGGCTTGTGCGGTTAGTCGATGAAGATGGGCGGATCATTCCCGCGGGCCATTTCATGCCCTTGATTGAGCAGACAGAACTGGGGCGGCGGCTTGATTGCATGACTTTAGGGCTCGCTTTTGCACAATTGACCCAACACGAGGCATTGCGGCTTTCGGTCAATCTGTCGGCGCGTTCAATTGGTGACGGCGAATGGCGCCGTATCCTTGACCGCAATTTGCAAGAGCGTCCCGACTTTGGCGAAAGGCTCATCTTCGAAATCAGTGAAACGTCAGCGATGATGCTGCATGAAAACGTGACCCGCTTCATGAGTGAAATGCAACCTCTTGGCGTGGGCTTTGCATTGGACGGGTTTGGGGCAGGTCTGACCGCATTTCGGCACCTTAAGACATTCTTTTTCGATCTCGTCAAAATCGACAAAAGCTTTGTGCGCGGAATTGACCAAGACCCCGACAATCAGGTTCTGACCGAAGCACTCATCACTGTCGCGCATCAGTTTGAAATGTTCGCCGTCGCCGATGGTGTTGAAACAGCAGCCGAGGCCGATTTTCTGATTTCGCTAGGTGTCGATTGCTTGCAGGGGCATTACTTCGGTGTGCCGTCATCCACACTTTAGTGAATTGCGCTGGGCGCATAGGGGCTTTGATTTGCCCTACGTCAACTTTCTGATTACCCAGCACGTCCAACGGCAGTTGGGATTATCTTGCACCTGATACGTGTAAATGGCACCTTCAAGGCCGGGAACATATATGGAGGGAACCATTCATGACCAACGTTGTTATCGCATCAGCCGCCCGTACCGCCGTGGGCAGCTTTGGCGGATCATTCGCAAACACACCGGCCCACGATCTGGGTGCCGCCATTTTGGAAGCTGTCGTGGAACGCGCCGGTATCGACAAATCGGAAGTGAGCGAAACAATCCTCGGTCAGGTTCTTACAGCCGCCCAAGGCCAGAACCCCGCGCGTCAGGCGCATATCAATGCGGGCCTTCCACAGGAATCTGCGGCTTGGGGCATCAACCAAGTTTGCGGTTCCGGTCTTCGTGCCGTTGCCCTTGGTGCGCAGCACATTCAGCTGGGTGACGCGTCTATTGTTGCCGCTGGCGGTCAGGAAAACATGACGCTGTCCACGCATGCCGCACACCTGCGCGCTGGTCAGAAAATGGGCGATATGAAGTACATCGATACCATGATCCGCGATGGTCTGTGGGATGCCTTCAACAACTACCATATGGGCCAAACTGCTGAAAACGTGGCGGAAAAATTCCAAATTACACGTGACATGCAGGATGAATTTGCCGTTGCCTCACAAAACAAAGCAGAAGCTGCGCAAAACGCTGGCCGGTTTGACGATGAAATCGCGGCTTTCACCGTGAAGACACGCAAGGGCGATATCGTCGTTGATAAAGACGAATACATTCGCCACGGCGCAACAATGGAAGCCATGCAAAAACTGCGTCCTGCATTCATGAAGGACGGCTCGGTCACTGCGGCAAACGCGTCTGGCCTGAATGATGGCGCGGCGGCGACTTTGCTGATGTCTGCGGACGAGGCTGAAAAGCGCGGGATCGAACCGCTGGCCCGCATCGCATCCTATGCGACAGCCGGTCTCGACCCATCGATCATGGGTGTGGGTCCGATCTATGCCTCGCAAAAGGCACTGGATAAAGCAGGCTGGTCTGTTGGCGATCTCGATCTGGTTGAAGCCAACGAAGCTTTTGCCGCACAGGCCTGTGCTGTGAACAAAGAAATGGGTTGGGACCCTGAAATCGTTAACGTGAACGGCGGCGCAATCGCAATTGGCCACCCGATTGGTGCATCCGGCTGTCGCGTCCTGAACACGCTGCTGTTCGAGATGAAGCGTCGCGGTGCCAAAAAAGGCCTCGCCACACTTTGCATTGGTGGTGGCATGGGCGTCGCTATGTGTATTGAGCGCCCCTGATCTAAATCAAGGCGGTGCAACCCTGCGCCGCCTTACACCTTTATTATCAAATACCTGAGGAGGAATTATTATGGGACGTGTCGCACTCGTCACGGGCGGCTCGCGCGGAATTGGCGCAGCTATCGCAACAGCACTACAAGATATGGGATGCACAGTTGCCGCAACTTATGCGGGCAACGATGAAAAGGCTGCGGCTTTTACAGCCGAAACAGGCATCAAGACGTACAAATGGGACGTCGGCAATTATGAGGCGTGTCAGGCCGGCATCGCGCAGATCGAAGCGGACCTCGGCCCTGTTGAAATCCTTGTGAACAACGCAGGCATCACCCGCGACGCGCCATTCCATAAGATGACACCACAGCAGTGGCACGAATGCATTGACACCAACCTGAACGGCGTCTTCAACATGACGCACAATGTTTGGGGCGGTATGCGTGAGCGCAAGTTCGGGCGCGTTGTGACGATTTCTTCGATCAACGGCCAAAAAGGTCAGTTCGCCCAAGCCAACTATGCAGCCACAAAAGCGGGCGACATCGGCTTTACGAAGTCACTGGCCCAAGAAGGCGCGCGCGCTGGCATCACAGTGAACATCGTGGCCCCCGGCTATATCAACACAGAGATGATGAGCACGATCCCCGAAAAAGTGATGAACGACGTGATCTTGCCGCAAATCCCAGTAGGTCGCCTTGGCGAAGCTTCCGAGATTGCACGCGCGGTTTGCTTCCTGGCATCTGACGATGCTGGTTTCGTGACAGGATCTACATTGTCCGCAAACGGCGGTCAGTACATGTCCTAAGCCATACGGACGGGCAAAAAATAAGGGCCACGCTGATCAGGCGTGGCCCTTTTTCGTTCGGGTGCATCGATGCCCCCGTAGCGAAAACTGAAACTTACTTGCGGCGTGTGAACCAACGCACTGCATTGCGCAGTGCCTCGGCACGCTCTTGGTGCGCGCGTTGGATACCTTCACGGATGCGGGGGCTTGTTGTTGTCTCGTACATGGTGTGTTTCCTTGAATGTGTTTGTTTGTCTTGATGTCCTTAATATGCGTATTGTGTGCCAGTTGGACAAACGAGACTTTCTATTGCTTCAGTTAAGCTGTATTAAACTGAACTATGTCAGATAGATTACCCCCACTCACCGCCTTGCGCGCTTTTGAAGCCGCGGCACGTCATATGTCGTTTGCTAAGGCGGCGGCCGAACTTAACGTCACTCCTGCAGCATTATCTTATCAAATTAAGGCTTTAGAGGCGGATTTGGGTCAACCCGTCTTTCGCAGACTTAATCGCGCCGTAGAGTTGACCGAGGCGGGACGCTGCCTTGCGCCGGGCGCAACGGACGCCTTTACAACACTCTCTACAGCATGGCGCAGCACAAAAAGGTTAACTGACAGTGGCGTCCTGACCGTGACCGCGGGCCCTGCCTTTACGTCAAAGTGGCTTGCCCCTCGCATGTACAATTTCGCACAGGCTCATGAAGAGATTGACCTGCGGTTTTCAGCGACGTTGCGCATCGTTGATTTCAATCGCGACGAGGTTGATGTCGCGATCCGCTTCGGTCTGGGTGGTGATGAAGGCGTGTACTCCCGCCCTATCTTTGACGAATGGATGACCCCGATGATGACCCCGCGATTGGCGCAGGAATTCGACACACCTGCGAAACTTGCACAAGCCACGTTCATCCATGACGATTCGATCAACTTTCTGAAACTTCCAACCGGATGGGATGCCTGGCTCAAGGCTGCAGGGGTAAAAGCCGATACATCGCATGGCCCCCGATTCTCGCAAGCTGACCATGCTATTGATGCGGCAGTCGCTGGTGCCGGGGTCGTCATGGGGCGTGCATCTCTAGTGGCACGCGCGTTAGAGGACGGACAACTGGTAGCACCTTTTGAGATCGGACTAATTTCCGAGGCGCAATATCGCTTCATATGCCCTTTGGGTAACGAAAAACGACCGCATATTGCGGCATTCGAAGCATGGGTTTTAAAGGAAATTCAGTCGTCCAAACACATCTCTGATGGACGGACGTTGATCAACGCAAGTGATTTGCTCTGACAGCGGGCGAAACCGCCGCTGCCAGCGCGAATTCATGTGATCTAATGCATGCTTAGGCGCGCAATTTCTTCCTTAAGCATCAGTTTTTGTTTCTTGAGTTTTGCAAGTTCAAGATCATCAGACGCTGGACTGCGCTGCATCACTTCAACATGCTCCGAGAGGTTTTGATGTTTCTTCTTCAGTTCCTGCAGGTGCGAACTCAAGCTCATTGTTGTACTCCTCTAGGTTGACGATGTTCTAACTTCATCACATCTGGCGTTGCCTGTCACGCTGCACAGCAGCATTTTGACGCATCTCTCAACTTCCACGCAAACCCTTGCCAAAGAGTTAAGACCAAATGGGTAATTCCGCGCCATTTCGCAAAACATTCGCAACATTCGCGCGGTAGCTTTCCTGATCACCGTCATGCATCTCACCCGCATGCATAATCAGCGTGGGCGCCATGCGGAACGCGGCACGCCCTTCCTGTCTGGCCTGTAGCAAAAACAGCTCTGGCGGCTTGCCGATGCGCCCAGCGATAGGCCGTACAATAAATGCGCCCAGACGACTATCCAAAGCCGTCAGAACCTCGGGCAGCCGTTCCATCCGCTGAATAACAGTTAGGTATCCGCGCGGGCTCACGCGCTTGGCGCCAACTTGCAGCCATTCCGCCAAAGGTGTGTCGCCCCCAAGTGCGATGTCGCGTCCTTCATCCATGGCTGACGTACTTACACTGCGGTCAAAGTAGGGCGGGTTCATCATCACATGATCGAACCGCTGCTGGCGCAGGTCAGCGGGCAGGGTGCGCAGGTCAGCCGAAATAACCGTGAGCGGCAGTTGGTTTTCGGCAGCATTGCGCTGCGCCAATGCTGCATAGTTGGTCTGTATTTCCACTCCCGTGACGGTCACATCCGCAACGCGCGCCGCAAGGCAAAGTGACGCAACACCGACACCGCAGCCCAGCTCTAGAATTGACTGCCCCGGTTTGGCAGGCACAGATGCCGCCAAAAGCACCGGATCAACACCCGCACGATACCCCTTGCGTGGCTGCCAAACTCGGATCTTGCCACCCAGAAAATCGTCGCAGGTCAGATCGTCAGAAGCGTCCAAGATCAATCTCGCCATCGCGCATTACGGCCTCGGCCATGAACAAATCACGGTCCAGCACCATCAACCGGCGCGGCATAATGCCTATGCTGCCTTCAAGCACGCTCATATTTACGTCAAAGGCGAACCAGTCTATACCCTCGCTGTCCAATAGGGCGGTTGCAAAAGCAAGGACAGTCGGGTCGTTGGTGCGCAAAAGCTCTTTCATATCCCAGACCTATGATGGCGCGCAGGCGTTGTCTATTCACATGACGGAAACTTGCATGAGCCTTGATCACGCCGCCACGAAACCACATGAACAATTGGCTGCGGCATTGGCCGATGATCTGACGCTCGTAAATGCGTTGATCCGCGAACGTATGGCGTCTGAACATGCCCCGCGCATTCCAGAAGTCACAGCGCATCTGGTCGAAGCTGGCGGTAAGCGGTTGCGCCCAATGCTGACCTTGGCGGCTGCACGGATGTGTGGCTATGAGGGGCCTTACCACGTCCATCTGGCAGCGACGGTGGAGTTTATTCACACCGCGACCTTGCTGCATGACGACGTGGTCGATGAAAGCAGCCAGCGTCGGGGGCGACCTACTGCAAATCTGCTTTGGGACAACACCTCAAGCGTACTAGTCGGTGACTACCTTTTTGCGCGCTCATTCCAGTTGATGGTTGAAACGGGATCAATGCGGGTGCTGGATATCCTCGCAAACGCCGCGGCAACGATTGCCGAGGGCGAGGTTCTGCAACTCACCGCCGCAAGTGATTTGGCCACCACCGAAGACATTTATCTGCAAGTTGTGCGGGGCAAGACCGCAGCACTCTTTTCTGCCGCGATGGAAGTTGGCGGAGAGATTGCCGGACAAGACGCCCAGACCAAGAAGGCGCTTTTCGACTATGGCGATGCTTTGGGCATCTCGTTCCAGATCGTGGATGATTTGCTGGATTATGGCGGCACCAAAGCCACCGGCAAGAACGTTGGCGACGATTTCCGCGAGCGGAAACTGACACTGCCGGTCATTCGAGCCGTTGCAAAGGCTGACGCAACCGAGCGGGACTTTTGGGTGCGAACGATCCAGAAAGGTCGCCAAGAAGATGGCGATCTAGAACATGCGATTGCTTTGCTGGCCAAGCATCAAACAATGGAAGCGACCCGTCAGGACGCACTGGCATGGGCGGAAAAGGCAAAGACTGCACTGGATGCAGTGCCAGATCACGCGCTGAAACAGATGCTTGTTGATCTCGCGGATTACGTAGTCGCCCGGATTACCTGATTTTTCCCATACAGGCCGAGCATGTATCCTGCACCAAACCAGATCGCTGATACCATGGCGAGAGAGACCAAACCGTCCACGAAATAGTGCCAGCCAAGATGAACTGATCCGATCCAAATCACGATACCGTAGATCGTCATCAGGATCCCTGCGATCTTGCCAAAGTGCCAGGCTGGAAACACCCAAAGCGCGGCAAGGGCGATGTGCATGGATGGCATCGCGGAAATCCCGGCACCCATATCAACACCATCGCGTTGGTGCAGATTGATCAGATACTGCCGAATAAGATCAGCCGTTTGCGGCCCACCGCCAGCCGCCAGCTGTTCTTGAAGCCGCTCATGCAGCGGCGAGAAGGTTGTGCCATCACCAAACAGCACACCATCAAAAAGAGGACCTGCTGAGTCGAGTGCACCCGCCGAGACCATGCCGATCAAGAAAAAGCTCGCCAGATAAGCGATCATATAGGTTTCGCGCAATGCAGGCTTGCCGCGCGCAGAGATGCACAAGAAATAGCCAATCAGCATCGGCAGAAATGCGGGGTGATAAAGAATGTCGATCCACTTTGTCAGGGCCGGCGACTGCAACAACTGGTGCGTCAGTACCCAAGGGTCATGGCCCGCAAAGATCATGCGGTCCCAAGCGATAAACAGCGCGTCGAATTGATACCCGTTCGCGCCAATGACCGCACCCTTATGCACGGTAAAGCTGGTTGAGGTGATAATCAAAGCAACGGTTGCACTCGCTACATTGATCCACGGAATCGCCCGAAAATATGCCTTGAACCAAGCAGAGCGTTCATCGCGGCTGGCCGATTTGTTCGCGTACATCTGGCCCATTAGCGCCAAAATGAAATGGGCAATCATCAAGACTGGCAAAACCGAGATGACGGCAAGGCCATAAGACCAGATGATCGGCCAGAACGTGGCCCAGACCTGCGAGGCTTGCACCATCAGATATGCAAAGGCGAAAAGTGAGATACCAAAGCAGGCGATAGGAAACCGATGTTGGGCGATCTTCGACCTGCTTTGGCCTTGGGACAAGGATGATGAAACCGACATTGTGGCGCTTACTTCGCTCTCGTAACTAAAAACCGCATCTTGCAAATATACTTTGCCTTAAGTTGCGCCTCGGTTTCATGCAAAATGGGCGTGAGTGTGGCAAAGTTCTACTCTTGCATGCGATGCTCCGTCACAGCGGCCTGCGCGCGCGCTACCAATGCGGCACCGTCATACCCTTTCGCATCCATGTCTGCGATCCACGCTTCGGTCACATCCTGACCTAGCGCCTTGATCCGCGCCGTCTCTTCTTGCGACATGACTGCAATCTGGTTGCCACCCGCAGCCATAAGATCACGTCCCACAACATCGCCAGTATCATGCGCGCGACCAGCCCACTTGCTGGCCATCATGCCAGAGTTCGCATCGATCACCGCACGCAGATCGGCAGGCATGCCCTCATACACATCCTTGTTCATCGCCCAGATGAAGTAGAGGTTATAAAGCGCCTGATCACCGGCCACATCCGTATGGCTATCGGTTAACTCGTCCAGTTTAAGCGAGGGCGACATCTCCCATGTGATCACGCCACCATCGACCACACCGCGCGATAGCGCCTCGGGGAATTGCGGAACGGGCATGCCGATCGGCGTGGCACCCAGTTCCTCCAGCAACAAAGTCGCGGGGCGGGATGGCCCGCGCAGCTTAAGCCCTGCGAAATCCTCGACCGTTTGCACCGCAGCGCCGCGCTTATGCACAATGCCAGGGCCATGCATGTGGGCGGCAATGACATGCACATCCGCGAAATCATCCATCAGGTGTTCTTGCGTGAACTGCCACGCGGCAGCACTCGCTTCTTCACCGGATTTGGTTGTCATAAACGGCAATTCCATCGCTTCGGCCTCTGGGAAACGGTTTGGCTGATAACCGGGGATCACCCAGCCACCATCAATCGCGCCGTCGCGGATCAGGTCGAACTGGTTCGGGGCAGACCCGCCCAATTGCATAAAAGGATAAAGCTCGACCTGAATGCGACCACCTGATTGTTCCTCAACGGCATCAGCCCAAGGCTGCATAAAATAGGTAGGGTTCGCGCTGGCTGGCGAGACAAAGTGCTGAAAGCGCAAAGTCACGTCCTGCGCGAGAGCAGGTGTTGCAGACAGGCCAAGAGCGGCCATGAGAGCGGCGGATTTCATCAGGTGCATAGGGAGCATCCTTTTCGTTTAATTGTAAGGGAAAGGCGTCACCGCTAGCGACAAGGGCGAATATAGGTGTTGGTTCACCCAGTTGCAAGTCGTTCGCAAGAGGGGAAAATGAGGTGGTTTTTCCCACTCCGGTGGTGTTGTGTCGCTGGCATTAGAGGGTTGAGTGCATTCATGCAGAACGGAATGCATTTTTGAGAAGTGCTAGGATGTCTGCAATGCGGACATAGGAGACATTAACCCTGGTCGTCGATTGCGATTTCAAATCTCCTAACGAGAGTTCCAACTTCTGTTCGGAGTGCTTCGATCTCAAGTATTTCCTCCTTCCATAGTGCCAAGTCAGCTGTTCGTAAGTTAGCCTCGAAAGCTGCCTTGAAGTGAGTCATATTTTCTTTGGAAATAAGGCTATTTGCGATATTTTCTCCACCTCGGCTCTCTCGGATAACGTGCGAATAACTCCAATCAATTTTTGGCGTCCAACTGTCAAAATGGCTGGGAAACTGAATTTTCCCGTTTAGAAGCGGGCTCGCTCCGACATACCAAGTCAGCAATTGAGCCCGCCAGTGTGGACATTTAATCGCAAACATTGAGGCGACCCATTCTTGTATATCGTGACTTTGGATGAGCCGTAGGCAAACGATCATAGAAGCAGCCAAGTCGCCACTGACGTTGGCCCATCCCCATACTTTTGCAGGGTTCCGATTTGACGGATGCAAAACCGTGCCTAGAACGATTTTGCCGTCTTGCCAACGGCTTGGCGTCATCAGAGATTGCCCCAACGTTCGCAGGACACGGTCGTGATGCGTTTGTTGATTGGCGCTATCTTCAGCGTCTAGGTCAATCTGAAGAAACGCAGTACAAGCTTCCTCCAAGAGCCAAGAAACCCACCTCTCATCGCATCGCGGAATAATGCGAGGCAATAGGTAGTCGAACCACACTTCCCATTCTTCCAAGTAACCAAATGCTGAGATGCCACTTCCAATCTCACTCAGCGCTTCCTGCAACAAATTGACCGGGATCTGTTCTACATCGCCCTCAAGCTCTGTAAACATTCGCCGTTTTTCGCCCATGAACCATGCTTCTCCCATTGGGTAGTCTGGCTTCGGTGCCTGCATTCGCATCGTTGCGAGATGACGTTCGCAAGGGCCTCGGCCCGGCGTCCATTCGAATCCCATTTCGTAACTCCGCATTTTCGTTCACTCAAGCATTTGGGACGGAAGTTACACAAGTCGAAGCCAACTTAAGTCATAAATGTTACTGGTCTGCTTTGGCCTCAAAGCTGCCATTCAATATACCAGCCCGTAGCCTGCAACGTTGATCCTACCAATTCAAACAGAATACGTTGGGTGAAACTTGCCACCCGGCGACAGCGTGAAAATCTCACACCCATCGGCCGTAATCCCAATCGAATGCTCAAACTGCGCGGACAGTGATTTGTCGCGTGTCACGGCCGTCCAGTCATCGCCCAAAACCTTGGTCTCGGGGCGACCCAAGTTGATCATTGGTTCGATGGTAAAAAACATACCTTCTTCTAGCACAGCACCGGTGCCGGGGCGCCCGTAGTGCAAGACATTGGGTGGCGCGTGGAAAACCCGCCCCAATCCATGTCCACAAAAGTCGCGCACGACAGACATGCGGTGGCTTTCGGCATATAGCTGGATTGCATAGCCGATATCACCGAACGTATTGCCGGGTTTTGCGGCTTCGATCCCTTTCATCAACGCGTCATGTGTTACTTGGATCAAACGCTCTGATTTGCGTGGAGGGGTGCCCGCCACAAACATCCGGCTGGTGTCGCCAAACCACCCGTCGACAATCACGGTGACGTCGATATTCAAAATATCGCCATCTTTCAGCTTTTTGTCGCCGGGGATACCGTGACACACGACGTGGTTCACGGAAATACAGCTTGCGTGGGCGTACCCCTTGTAGCCAATCGTTGCGGAAACAGCGCCTGCATCCTCAACCCATTGGGTGATAAGCCGGTCAAGTTCACCCGTGGTCTGGCCGGGAACAACATGCGCCGCGATATCATCCAGAATTTGCGCGGCCAAAGCGCCTGCCTTGGCCATGCCGGCAAAGTCCTCTTTCGCATAAAGGCGAATACCATCTTTGGTCAGGTGTGCTTTGTTCGTTTCCAACGGGTCGTTCCTTTTGCGTCTTTTCAGGCCACATATGTGAAATATGAGGCAAATTCTAGGGCTTGAAAGGGATCGGATCGCCCAATGTGATGCGTGTCGGGGAAATCTTGCAGGTTTGTGCAAGGACGGTCACCCCGGCATGCATCGCCTGATCGAATGCCGCTTGATAGGCGGGGTCGATGTCACCGGCCAAAGTCATGCTTTCGCAATCCGTGCGCTGCACCAGATAGAACATGATCGCACGGTGACCTTGCCCGACCATCTGCGCAAGTTCACCCAAATGCTTCGTGCCACGCGCGGTCACGCTGTCGGGAAACTCTGCCAGACCATGCTCGCGTGAAAGGGTAACACTTTTGACCTCGACATATGTGTCGGGGCCTTGCCCGCTGAGCAGAAAGTCGACACGGCTCGCTTCGCCGTACTTCACCTCTGCGCGGACCAGATCGTAATCAGGTAAGTTGGGCACCTCATGCGCCAACAGCGCCGCTTTCAGCATGCGGTTTGGCAAGGACGTATCAACGCCTGTGAAATTGCCGTTCTCGTGCTCGACCAAACGCCACCCAAACTTAAGCTTCTTTTTGGGATCATCATTGGGTTCCAGCCAAACCTTCGTGCCAGGCTCTGCCAGTCCCATCATCGACCCAGGGTTGGCACAATGGGCCGTCACTTCGCGACCGTCCTCAAGCATGACATCTGCAAGGAAACGTTTGTAACGGCGGATCAAACGGGCAGGGACAAGAGACGTGGTAAATTCCATAGCTCACCCTATAAACTGTTATACAGATCAGGAGAACCGCCCATGCCAAACCCGACCGCCGCCATGCTTGTGATAGGAGACGAGATACTCTCTGGCCGCACGCGCGACGCCAATATGCACCACCTGGCAGGGCAACTGACCGAGCGGGGGATTGATCTGTGTGAGGTACGTGTGGTCAGCGATGACGCGGATGCGATCATCACGGCAACCAAAGCCCTTTCAGCGGCTTACGATCATGTCTTCACAAGCGGAGGCATCGGACCAACCCATGATGATATTACAGCAGATTGCATTGCAGCCGCATTTGATGCGCATATCGATATTCGCGACGATGCGCGCGCCTTGTTACAGGCACACTACGACCGCTCAGGCCAAGAATTGAACGCAGCACGACTGCGGATGGCGCGGATCCCGGATGGGGCGACCTTGATCGATAATCCGGTGAGCACCGCACCCGGCTTCACGCTGCACAATGTGCATGTGATGGCTGGTGTTCCATCCGTTTTCACAGCGATGGTGGCAAGCGTTCTGTCGCATTTGACCGGTGGCGCGCCGTTGCTTTCGCGTACTTTGCGGTTGATGAAGGGCGAGGGAGACATCGCAGGCCCCCTTGGTCAATTCGCGCAAGACTACCCCGCGCTGTCAGTCGGCTCTTACCCCTTCCAAAAGGACGGCATCTACGGATCGAACGTTGTCGTGCGCGGGACGGATGCGGCACAACTGGACAGCGCAATGGATGCCTTGGAGGAATTGTTCGCGGCATGACGTGGCCCACGGTCAAGAAACTCTATGCCGTCATTGACGGGACATGGCCGTCATCAGCCAAACAAGCGCTGGGCCCGTGGACCATCAGGCTTGATAACAGCGGCAGCAGCCGTGTCAGTGCTGCAACGGCAGAATTATCTGTTACAGATACTGATATTCCTCAGGCTGAAGAAGCTATGCGCGAGGCGGGGCAAACGCCTCTGTTTATGATCCGCGAAGGTGAAGCATCCCTTGATGCCGATCTGGCCGCACGCGGATATGTCATCAAAGACCCGGTCAATCTTTATGCCGCGCCAATCAGCACACTCGCAACGAAGCGGCCGCCCCCGGTCACCAGCTTTGAAGTCTGGCCACCCCTCATGGTGCAGGTTGAAATCTGGGAGGCAGGCGGCATCGGCAAAGGTCGGTTGGCAATCATGGACCGTGCCCGGCACCCAAAGACGACTTTGATGGGGCGTTTGAATGATCGGCCTGCCGGCACGGTCTTTGTCGGGGTCGCGGCGGATTGTGCCATGATCCACGCACTTGAGATCAGCGCCGCTGATCGCCGTCAGGGGCTTGCCGCACATCTGATGCGGGCCGCCGCTTTCTGGGCCGGCGATAACGGTGCGGACTACATGACGCTGGCGACGACGCAGGCAAATGTCGGTGCAAATGCGCTCTACTCTTCCCTCGGCATGACGCTTGTGGGACAGTATCACTATCGCATTTTTCCGGAGTGATGAATTGACAGACCAACCGACCTCCCTCGATTTACCAATGGTCGACCCGTTGCCTGAGGCCACCCAGACCTATTTCGACATTTGTCAGGATAGGTTGGGAATGGTGCCAAATGTGTTGCAAGCTTACGCCTTCGATATTAATAAGCTGAATGCGTTCACAGCGCTCTATAACGATGTGATGCTTGCGGATTCTGGGCTGTCAAAGCTGGAGCGCGAAATGATCGCCGTCACCGTCTCATCGATCAACAAATGCTACTACTGTCTCACCGCGCATGGCGCTGCCGTACGTCAACTGTCCGGTGATCCAAAACTGGGCGAGATGCTGGTGATGAACTGGCGGGTCGCACCTTTGGATGCGCGCCAAAAGGCAATGCTCGCCTTTGCTGAACTTGTGACAGTGGCAAGTGCCACGATCGAAGAAAAAGACCGTGATGCATTAAGGCAGGTTGGCTTTTCGGATCGTGACATCTGGGATATTGCGGCTGTCGCGGGGTTCTACAATATGAGCAATCGCATGGCCTCTGCCACCGATATGCGCCCAAACGACGATTATCACGCACAAGCACGATGATCCGCAGCGCCGCCGCATTCTTCGTTCTATCGACTGCTCTGGCACAGGCTCAAACCCTGGATTTTCCAAGCAATTCCGCGCTGCAAACGGAAGCGGTGAACCCCGCCGCGAGCTATACGATGCCGCTGGGCATTTGGGATCGTGGAGAGATGCCCGTGCAGATCGTCGAAGGCCAGATCACGCAACAGGCTTGGCGGATCGAGGCCGCGTCGTTAACCCCGCTTCAAATCGCGCGCCCCCTGAGGGAGCAATTGCGCAATGACCGTTACCGCATCCTTTTTGAATGTCAGACCGAAGCTTGCGGTGGGTTTGACTTTCGGTTCGCGGTAGACACGTTGCCGCCTCCGGACATGCAGATCAACATTGGCGACTTCCGGTTTCTCTCGGCGGAAAGAACCGGTGCTGACGGTCCTGAGTACCTCACGCTTTTTATCAGTCGCACGGCCAATGCAGGGTTTGTTCAAATCACCCATGTCGGACCTTTTGATACTGAAAGTGTACCGCTTGCTGGGGCTTCCGCCCCACCTTCGCGCGGGTTTGACGAGACATCAGGTGCGAGCTTGATTGAACAACTTGTGCTAAGCGGGCGTGCTGTCTTGGACGATCTTGCGTTTGAAACAGGGTCGGCACAGCTTGCAGCAGGTGAATATGCGTCGCTACAGGCCCTCTCCGACTACTTGTCAGAATTTCCGGATCGGACGGTTGCTCTTGTGGGTCACACTGATTCATCTGGCGCGTTAGATGCAAACATCGCTCTTTCAAAGCGCCGTGCCGCGTCAGTCCTAGAGCGCTTGGTCGCCGACTATGCCGTTGACCGCCGTAGCCTCGAAGCGGAAGGTATGGGGTATCTCGCACCCTTGGCGACAAATCTGACAGAGCAGGGCCGTGAGACCAATCGCCGTGTAGAAGTCATCATTACCTCAACACAAGAGTAACATCACGCACTTGCGGTGGACCCGCCAGTTTCAAACGAATGATCCCAGATGATCATTCGAGCCCGCCCACCAATTTTTGCGCGATATAGCGCTTTGTCTGCCTGCGCAAACAACTGGTCCATCGTTGCATCGGGGTAAGAAAATACCGCGCCAATCGACAGTGTAATGGTGAGATGACCGTTATCTTCTGACTGAAACGCAATGGGCTTGGTCAACCTTTCACCAATCACCTTTGCCTGCTGAATAGAAATCTTCTTGAGATAGATAGCAAATTCTTCGCCTCCGATGCGACCAAGGATATCACCCTGACGGATATTTCGTTTGAGAACATAAGCGATAGTTTGAAGGCATTTGTCGCCAACCTGATGTCCATAAGTGTCGTTTACCTTCTTAAAGAAATCAGCATCCAGCATCATAAGGACGCCTGTGCTGTTTTTGGCGTGCGTGGTTTCACAGGAATCAAGAAAGGTGCGACGATTATTCAGGCCTGTGAGTGGATCTTTGCGCGATAGGCGCCACAACTTGCGTTGCAGCCGGACTTGAAAAGTACAGACAGCCAAAAAGAACGCGATAAGCGGCCCACCAACGATGACAGCATGTGCAAAGTAGTAGGTTAAGGGATGTGCGTGATATTCATCAACTGTGATCGCGAACATGATATTCGAGGCTAAGACAATTGATATCAGAAACAGCAGACGCACAACAAAGCCAAGCGCGCTGCGAGGTGCGAACCATCCCATCATGCGGTCCATGACATGTGTTTCAAAGCCGGTCATGGAAACGGTTTAAGTGCGACAAATTGCCAATAAATTAATAGGCAATAAAAAAGCGCGACCTCATAGAGGCCGCGCCAGTTAGGTGTGGGAACACCCTGGGAAAATCACCAAATGTCGGGGCCTTTGTCCGCAAAAGAGTGGGCAAGGAAATCAATGAATGCGCGCACTTTTGGCTGCGTAAAGCGGCCTGGCGGATAAACGGCGTAGATGCCTTGCGTTTCAACAGGAAGACCTGGAACCGCCTCTTCGACCAATCCATCACGCATGGCATCCGCATAAAGAAAGCTGGGAAGATAGGCGATGCCAAGCCCGCCAATACAGGCGTTCAAAAGCGATTGCCCATCATTAACAGTTAACCAACCCGCGGTACGTACCTGACGCTTTTCGCCAGAAGGCGCCGTCAGCTTCCAAACCGCTGAATTCGCTTGGTTGGAATAGTGCAGCAGTTTGTGCTCGTTAAGATCATCAATCTTTTCGGGACGGCCATATTGCGCGAAATAAGCGGGGCTCGCGATCATGCGTTTGGTCGTCTCTGTCAACTTGCGGGCACGTAGCGTGCTGTCTTCCAGCTCACCAATGCGCACTGCCATATCAAACCCCTCCGAGATCAACTCGGCGTAGCGATTGTTTAGAACCATGTTTACAGTGATGTCTGGAAACTCGTTCAAGAAATCACCCAAGACTGGCGACAGATGGTTCACACCAAAGTCGGTTGCGACACTAATGCGGAGCAGTCCCGAAGGCGCAGACTGCATGGACGTGACAAGCGCATCCGCTTCGCCTGCATCGTTCAGAACACGACGTGCACGGTCATAATATGCAAGGCCGATTTCTGTCGGGCTGACGCGGCGTGTAGTGCGGTTCAACAGACGCGCACCTAATCGCGCTTCAAGCGACGAGACATGTTTGGAAACAGCTGACTTGGAAATTCCCATCTTCTTGGCAGCGTCCGTAAACCCGCCTTGATCTACGACGGTGGCAAATGCCTCCATTTCGGTCAGACGATCCATGAGAAAATTCCTAGTTTTTGATACCGTTGTCCACACTTTGACGATCAAATTAGGCAGGAATGGGTCAAATGCCTGACAATACGGGGGTAAGAATCGGCTTTGATGCGCGAACGGAAACAGCGAAAACGAGGCCATGACGTTAAGGATAAGGCAATTGATCTCTTACTGACACGTTAACACTTTAGGCAGTTGACGCTAGGTCACAGCACCGCCGCGATCCGTGTGCCCTGATCAATTGCGCGCTTGGCATCAAGTTCGGCCGCGACATCAGCGCCGCCGATCACATGCACCTCACGCCCCATCGCAATCAGCTCATCCGCCAAACTGCGTTGCGGCACTTGCCCGGCGCATAGAACGATTGTGTCGGCGGGGATCACCTTGGGGTTCTCGCGTGCCTCGCCGTGGCTGACATGCAGGCCATCCGCGTCGATCTTTTCATAGTTCACGCCGCCGATCATCTGGACATTCTTCATCTGCAAACCGGCCCGATGAATCCATCCGGTCGTTTTGCCCAACCGTTTACCCAGTTTCTCTGCCTTGCGTTGCAGCAGGGTCACCTGCCGCGTCGGTGCCTCGGGCTTTGGGCCTTCGGGGCGCAGTCCACCGCGTGTTTCTGACGGGTCACCAACGCCCCATTCTTCGAGCCATTCTGCGAGGTTCTCGGTGGGGCTTTCACCCGTCACCAAGAATTCGGCAACATCAAAACCGATACCGCCGGCGCCGACGATGGCCACTGATTGGCCGACCTCTGCCTTGCCACGCAAGACATCGATATATGAAAGGACATTCGGACCATCTTGGCCCGGAATACCCGGATCGCGTGGTGCTACGCCGGTTGCAATGATAATGTCATCGAAATCAGCCAATGCATCGGGCGTCGCAACCGTCCCAAGCCGAAGCATGATGCCTGCCTTCGCCACCATCGTGCGGTAGTAATCTACAAGTCCCCAGAACTCTTCTTTGCCGGGTACTTGTTTCGCCATATTCAGCTGACCGCCCAGCTCATTTGCTTTGTCAAAGATCGTGACCGAATGCCCGCGTTCTGCCGCCGTCAGCGCCGCAGACAATCCAGC
Organism: uncultured Paracoccaceae bacterium; assembly: GCA_947488605.1. Lineage (GTDB taxonomy): Bacteria > Pseudomonadota > Alphaproteobacteria > Rhodobacterales > Rhodobacteraceae > Yoonia. Next base: position 55,246 of record CANKZJ010000008.1, read on the forward strand.
TGGTCCAGCACCGACCACGGCGACGGCCTTGATCGCCGTTGCTTGTGTGATTGTCAGTTCTGTCTCGTGGCATGCGCGTGGGTTTACCAAACAAGATGACAGCTTTCCGTTGAAGGTATGATCCAGGCACGCCTGATTGCAGGCAATACATGGTGCGATTTCGGCCGCTTTGCCTGCCGCGGCTTTCGCCACAAAATGTGCATCGGCCAGAAAAGGCCGCGCCATACTGACCATGTCAGCGCAACCATCAACAAGCACGCCTTCTGCGACTTCGGGCATATTGATACGGTTTGATGTGATGATCGGGATTTGCACCTCGCCCATCAATTTCTTTGTCACCCAGGTAAAGGCGCGGCGCGGAACCGAAGTGGCGATAGTTGGAATACGCGCCTCGTGCCAACCAATACCGGTGTTCAGGATCGTGGCGCCCGCCTTTTCAATCGCTTTGGCAAGCTGCACAACTTCTTCCCAAGTCGACCCATTCGGGACAAGATCAATCATCGACAAACGGTAAATCACGATGAAATCAGTCCCAACGGCCTCACGCACGCGGCGCACGATCTCAACCGGCAAACGCATGCGGTTCTCATAAGACCCGCCCCAGCGGTCAGTGCGCTTATTGGTATGGGTGACAAGGAATTGGTTGATGAAGTATCCTTCTGATCCCATCACTTCGACCCCGTCATACCCCGCCTCTTTCGCGCGGGCCGCGGCAGTCACGATATCGCTGATCTGTTTCTCAATCCCATCTTCATCAAGCTCTTTTGGAGGAAAAGGCGAAATGGGGGATTTGACGGGCGAGGGGGCCACACAGGCGGGCGAATAGGCATAGCGCCCAGCATGCAAGATCTGCATTGCGATCTTGCCATCAGCATCATGGACACGATCCGTGACAATGCGGTGGTTGGCAATGTCGTCGTCGGTATAAAGGCCAGCTGCACCCGGAAATACACCGCCCTCTGCGTTTGGGGCCATGCCACCCGTGACCATCAAGGCCACATCACCGCGCGCCCGCTCAGCATAGAATTCGGCTACACGGTTCCAATCCTTCGTCTCTTCCAGCCCGGTATGCATCGAGCCCATCAACACGCGGTTCTTGAGGGTGGTGAACCCCAGATCGAGGGGTGCCAAGAGATTTGGATATTGGGTCATAAGTGTGCCTCCGCTTTGGGCAATCATGGCGAAACCTGACGCCCCCGTCACCCTCAACGTGGCGTAATACCTGCGGCGAAGTTACCGGCGCGAAAAGTTTTGCGAAAACCGTCTGCTACGTTAGGCTGTAAGGTGACATAGAAGGGGTTTCAAAATGGAAGCGAGCTTTTCCCGGCGCAAGCTTTTGACGCCAACAGAGCTGCGGGCACTGTCGGAACGGTCGGACCTGCAAGGCAGCTTGCAAATGGCCAGCCATATGGGCGCGATCTTTGTTGTTGGCATCCTTCATAGCTACGCAATCGGCACTGCTTGGGTTTGGGTCACCGGCCTTGTCTTGGGCGTTTTGCTGAACTTTCTCTATGCCGCCCAACATGAACTCTCGCATGCGACCGTTTTCAAAACGCGCAAACTAAACGAAGTTTTCGGGCGTATCATTGGGTTCATCCAAATATTTCCGCGTGATTTTGACCAGATCATGCACTTCGCCCACCATCAATATACCCAAGATTGGGAACGCGATGGCGAACTGGTGCGCGAACCTTACACGCTGACGACGTATCTCTTATGGCTTAGCGGGATCACCTATTGGCGAAACCGTGTTTTCGGCACCGTCCGACGCGCGCGCGGTATCATTATTGAGCCCTTTATCCGTGCCGAAGAAGAGGCCCGTGTGATCCGCGAAAGCCGCCTGCATATGCTGGGCTACGCTGTTATTGCGCTCCTTTCCGTGGTCTTTTCATCATGGACCGCGCTGACCTTCTGGATCATTCCGATGGTGCTAACCAAACCAATCCATCAACTGCAGAACACCATAGAACATCTGGGCCTGAGCCATGAAAGCGACATCATGGAAAACACCCGCTCGACCCGTGCTAACGCGCTACAACGCTGGCTATGCTGGCAGATGCCTTATCATACCGCCCACCATACCTTTCCGGCGGTGCCGTTCTGGAAACTGCGCGAACTCAACGACCGGATTGAGGACAAAGCAGGCGAAGTGCACCGCATGGGCTGGCTGGAATTTCAAGTTGAGGTCATTGGCAAACTGATGGCCAAAGATGAAAGCCAATACCCAATGGATGAGGTCTGGATCATCCCACGCAGCGGCGGGCGCGTCACCCGAATGCCCGCTGAATGAGGCGACTTCAGGTCTACACATCACTTTGGGCGATGCAGCCGCACGACCAGACGGGTGTGAAACTGCCCTATGATCAAGTCTGCGAAATGGTCAGCGGTGCGGGCTTTGACGGCATGGCGATTGATCTGGGCGCATCCGACGTGGCGGTCGCGCACGAAGTGCGGCCGCATATGGAACGCAACGGGCTGACGCCGCTGATCGTGGCCTTTCCCAAAACAATTGAAAGCCTCGAAGACACCCTGCACATGGCCGCCGATTTCGGCGCGCCCTTCGTGGATGTGATCGGGCAAGTGATGCCCATCGCCCTCGACGATATGGTGCCGGTGATTGAGACATGGATGGGCATGGCAGACCGGATCGGCGTGCCCGTGCAGTTCGAGACGCACCGCAATTGCATTACCAATGACCTTTACACGACGCTGCAACTGCTCGACCGCATCCCTGATATGCGGATTTGCGCGGACCTGTCACATTACGTCGTGGACCGCGAATTTTGGTTCCCGCTGTCAGATCATGATCTCGGCCTGATAAGCCGGATCTTGCAACGTTCCGACAGCTTTCAGGGTCGGGTGGCATCACGCCAGCAAATCCAACTGCAACTGGACTTTCCACAAAACCAAAAATGGGTAGAGCTGTTCAAAGGCTGGTGGCGCGAAGGGCTGGCTGACTGGCGGGCGCGAAATCCATCGGGCGACTGCATCTTTGTCTGCGAACTTGGGCCGCCTGAATACGCAATGACAGGGCCAGACGGGCGCGAGATGTCAAACCGCTGGACCGAGGCACAGGTGATCAAAAGCTGGGTGCGCGAGATCTGGGACGAATTGGGCGGCGATGGTTAGCGATACCAGCTGCAAAAGGATGCAGGCCTAACAAACAAATCAGCCATCCAGCTTTTCCTGCTGAATGGCTGTTTGGTTCTTCAAGTCTTAATCAAGCGACTGCGGTCGCTTCGATTTCGAACAACAGACCGGGGATCGCCAGTCGGGTCACACCAAGCAATGTCATTGGCGGGGCGCATTGGATCGGCCCGAAGCGCATGCCAAACAGATCAAAGTTCTTAAGCGCTTCATCGACGTCAGTTGCATAAACGCCAAGCCGCGTGATGTTGCTCAGATCCATATCAGCGCCAGCCAATACGGCCGCCAGATTGTCCAAAGCCAACGCGATCTGGCCGCGCATGTCACCGAGGTGTTGCGGATTGCCGTCACCATCGACAGCGGTTTGCCCCGCGCAGATCAACTGACGTGATCCCCCTTCAATAATCTCTGCTTGATTATAGCCAAGCTTCAGGGACCAGTTCCATGGATTTACAGGTGTGCGTTTCATCGTTCATTTTCCTTGTTGATGTCTCTGCAAACCGTCTAGAGTTAATTGCTGCCAAAATTTGTCACCAAAAGTGCTATAGTGAAAAAATGAATATTAGACACAGACATGACACCATCGTGCGCACGCTTCGCCGCAACGGAACCTCAACGATCGATGAACTCGCAGGTGAGGTGGGCGCGTCCAGACGCACCTTGTTGCGCGATATCTGCGCGCTGCGGGACGAGGGATTTGTTATCCATTCTGAGAGTGGGCGTGGCGGCGGCATTCAACTTGATCCGCAATCGATGCAAACAACCGCGCGCCTTTCGGTGGCCGAGGTCTTTGCGCTTTTGATCAGTGTCGCCGCAATGCGTGCCGCGCAGAACCTGCCGTTTTCCGATCTTGCGGATGCGGGCCTTGCCAAGATCGAAAAATCACTTCCGTCAGACAAAGTGCGCGACCTGCGCCGGTTCCTTGAATGCCTGCACATCGGCCAGCTGTCACCAAAGCAGGATTTGTCAGATTTAGGGCGGATCGATCCCGCACTGCTTCCCGCGTTTGAAACTGCGTTCCTCGAACAGCGTCACCTCAGGTTTGAATACCGTGATGCAAAAGGGGCTCGAACCAGCCGCGAGGTCGAACCGCAAGCGATGCTCATTTTACAACCGCTATGGTATTTGGTCGGCTGGGACCCGGCACGCGAAGATTTCAGGCACTTCCGCATGGACCGGATCAGTAAGCCTGAATGTATCAATGACACATCGTTCCGACGCCGACATGTGCCGTTTGAAGATGATGTCTGCCCGTACAACGACCTGCCGCGGTGATGTGCGAAATCTAATGGTCTAGGCAAACAAAAAACCCCACCGCCTTGCAGCGATGGGGTCGAGGGATGCCCTGAAAGGGCCACCCAACCGCACATCCGGGGAGAGGAAGCGGCTGGGCTTATCCGGTCTGTCTTATGGCAGCAGAACCGCGTCGATCACGTGGATCACGCCGTTGGACGCGATGATGTCCGCTGTTGTCACGTTGCTGTCTTCGACTTTCACGCCGTTACGGCCGTCGATGTGGACGTTTGCGCCGTTGACTGTGGCCACGCTCAAACGCTGACCGGCCAACTGGTCAGATGTGACTGCGCCGGGTACAACGTGATACGTCAGGATCGCGACAAGCTGATCCTTGTTTTCTGGCAACAGCAGGCTGTCGACAGTGCCGGCTGGTAGTGCTGCAAAAGCTTCGTCTGTTGGTGCGAATACTGTGAATGGACCTTCGCCCTTCAGTGTATCCACAAGGCCAGCAGCGGTTACAGCAGCAACCAACGTGTTGAAGCTGCCGTTGGATGCGGCGATATCGACGATATCAGGCTCGCTCTCCATCATAGGTGCACAAGCGGCAGCAACAGCTACGCCAGCGGCGAGGAATGTGGATTTAATTGCAAAGCGACGGTTCATTGGGTGTTTCCTTTCGTTCCCTGTTAACGTTGTTGTTACGGGGCGAGAGGCGCACTGGTTGTCATTCTGACAATGAGTTTATGACCTGTATTATTTTCATCCAAAAAGCGCACAAACACGTAAGGCGCTAGCTTTCGGCGCAATGCCTGCGGAAGGCGGTTTTCAAGACCTCTAACTCTCCACGTAATAATGCAATCTCGGCGCGCAAGTCGTCGGCGAGCGGTTCTCCTACAACCAACGAAAAACTGGTGAGCGTCACACCAGTGCCATCCTTCACCACAAAAGTTTGAACCCCATCACAAATCAAATGGGACGGCAAAGGGAAGCGAACACGCCATGTATCGTGCGCCGTATCATGCTCGTAGGTTACACCGTCGATAACCTCACCAAGATGCGTGACATGCAAATCTGGCGTCTGTGGTCCGGCACCTGTCAGGTTGCCTTGCCAAATGCCGTCTTTGATTTGCGTGTTGATGAATTGGTATGACGTCATTGGTAGCTTTCCTATATGTCTGCGCGCGGATAGCGGCACATCGTCAGATCGCGAAAGGTCACTTTATTCATCGCGGGGCTTTCGATCATGATGTCGACCCACATGCGTTCCGCACGACGTTCATTCAGACCACTATATGCCAAATCAAACTCCACATGGGTTTCCGGTTTATCATCAGGCAGCGTCATCAGGATCTGTTCTGTATTCGGGCCATTCTTCACGTTCAGACGTGCATAGATCGTTGTCGGACAGGTGCGTTCGATCACAGCGGCCAGTTGAATCAGGTGATTTTTTTCAAGCCCCTCACAGGATGCTTGAGGCACTTCGATGACCAAGGAGAGGTACGATCCATCAAAATGGAATGTTTCTAAGTCAATAATATATCCAGAAAGATCAACATCACGCATATTTCTTGATTGGCGTAGCGTGATTTCAGGGTGTTTGCAGTCATGAAAAATGGCCAACTCATCGGTAAAGTCAGTCTTGGTTAACGCAGGTGCCAACCCCTTGATCATGGCAGGTGATGACCACGGCTTAGGCCGCCACGCCCAATCGGTTCCGGGGGGTTGCGGAAAAGCCGATGATCCAATCCGTGGAAGCGCCAAGCGGCTGTCCGCCGCCGCCTTGAACAAGCCAACATGGCGCAACAGCTTCCGTGCATGCTCGTTTCGCGCGTTGAGTTCACCCAACGCCAAACCCGACACGTCCTTTGCGTCCTGACGCCACCGCGCGATCTGGCGGCGTTGTAAAAACTTGCCAATAGGTCCTGTTGGCGAAAATGGCATGTGAGCAGGATTCCCCTCGTCAGATGTGCAGTGTGCCAAACACAAAGATTAATGCAAAGGGGATCAGACGTCAGTTGCGGGCGGCGCTGCGACTTCGACAATCGGTACGGCCTTAATCCCGGCCAACACGCGTTTCAGAAGCGTCGCTCCCGGCCCATCGGCAAGGGGTGCAGCGCCTAAGCCGCGCACACCAATCGTGACGAGCCGCCCACCGATCGTGGTAAAAGCCCGCCACTCTTCGTTTTGCAGGCCTGCAGATGGTGGGGCGCCTGTGTCGATAAAGTGGATCATCACTTGACCATTAAAGGCTTGGGTTGAAAGAACATCAACGCGTTCGGCATCACCCTCTTGGCTCAGCAAAGCTGTACCCGCATCGGAGATCAGATAATCCCGCAAGGCCAATTCATCCGCAAGGATTGCACCGCTATCCGCAGGACCGACCTGAACCGTCGCAAACCCAATCACACGGGGGATTGCGTCGCCGCCGCCTAACGTCACACAAGGTGCCAGAATGACGAAGTCACGCGCGGGCTGGCTGGCGACATCATCAATACAGTACCCGACAGGCGACGTTGCAACGATCTCGCCTTGCGCCAGTGAAACAGATCTCGAGGGCGAGATGGTTGCCGGGGTGCAGCCAGTGATAGCCAGCACCCCAAGCAGCGCAACAGTTGCGCGGATCATGCGATCAAAGATCCATGTAGATGTGTTTTTCGGACTTGGCACCGGGATGCGTCACAGCGCCCAAACGCGCTCCACCCACAAGCTGCGCGTATTTCCAAAGTGCACCAGAGGCGTAGATTGTCTCTTTGGGGCCTTTCCAGTTGGCCTTGCGTTCGGCCAAAACCTCATCGCTCAGGTCAACTGACAACTCGCCGGTGATCGCGTTGATCGTGATAACATCACCGTTTTCCAACAAGCCAATCGGGCCACCATGTGCGGCCTCTGGTCCGACGTGGCCCACGCAAAAGCCGCGTGTCGCACCCGAAAAGCGGCCATCAGTGATAAGTGCCACCTTCTTGCCCATGCCTTGACCGGACAGTGCGGCCGTTGTCGCCAACATCTCGCGCATACCCGGACCACCCGATGGGCCTTCATTGCGGATGACGAGCACTTCGCCCTCCTCATATTCACGCGCTTTGACGCCTGCGAATGCATCTTCTTCGGATTCAAACACACGTGCTGGACCCGTAAAGCTTTGTTCCTCGGGGGACATACCCGCAACCTTTACGATTGCACCCTCAGGGGCAAGATTGCCCTTCAGCCCAACAACACCACCAGTGGGTGTGATTGGCGTCTCAACCGGGTAGATCACAGTGCCGTCTGCGTCACCTTTGATCATGTCGAGCTCTTCGCCCATCGTGCGACCCGTCGCTGTCATGCAGTCTTCGTGGATCAAACCTGCTTTGCGCAGCTCTTTCAGCACCACAGGTACGCCGCCCGCCTCATAAAGGTCTTTGGCAACGTAATCGCCGCCCGGCTTGAGGTTCACAAAGTAGGGTGTGTCGCGGAAGATGTCGCAGACGTCCATCAGGTCAAAATCAATACCGGCTTCATGGGCAATTGCAGGCAAGTGCAGACCGGCGTTGGTTGATCCACCGGTACAGGCCACAACGCGTGCAGCATTTTCCAAAGACTTGCGCGTCACAATATCACGCGCGCGGATGTTTTTTGAGATCAGGTTCATGACCGCTTCGCCAGACGCAACACCGTATTGGTCGCGGCTCTCGTAAGGTGCAGGGGCACCCGATGAATTCATCAGCGCAAGGCCAATGGCCTCGGACACACACGCCATCGTGTTGGCCGTAAACTGACCACCGCAGGCACCGGCGGATGGGCAAGCCACACGCTCGAGCACTTCCAATTCCGCATCAGACATATTGCCAGCCTGGTGCTTGCCAACAGCCTCAAAGACGTCCTGCACGGTCACGTCTTTGCCGTTTAAGCGACCCGGCAGAATGGACCCGCCATAAATAAAGACAGACGGCGTGTTGAGACGCACCATCGCCATCATCATACCGGGCAGGGATTTATCGCAACCCGCAAGACCCACAATCGCGTCATAGCAGTGCCCGCGCATCGTCAGCTCAACAGTGTCGGCAATCGCCTCGCGCGAGGCCAGAGACGACCGCATGCCTTCGTGACCCATCGCGATGCCGTCGGTGACGGTGATGGTGGTGAATTCGCGCGGCGTGCCATAGCCCTTTTTGACGCCCAGCTTGACCGCCTGCGCCTGGCGGTTCAGCGAGATATTACATGGGGCTGCTTCGTTCCAGCAGGTCGCGACACCAACCCAAGGCTGCTTGATCGCCTCTTCGTCCAGACCCATCGCGTAAAAATAAGACCGGTGCGGCGCGCGCGACGGCCCTTCGGTCACATGGCGGCTGGGAAGGTTTGTCTTATCGACCTGATCTTTTGGCATCTGTGATACTCCTGCGGAAACTGTTGGAAACGGTCTAAATAGAGGGCAGGCCCTGCGCAAGCCCGGACATGCGGTTGCGGCTGGCGGTATGTGAAGTAGGGTCACCAGATGGCAGACCCTTACGCCCCTCACCAAGACTTTATTCGCCCTGCATGGCCCGCGCCCGAAGTGTGGCGCGTCATGGTGATGATTGTCGCATTCGAGTTTGTCTTCGTGCTGTCCCCGGTGGTGTTCACATCTTTTTTGCCATCAGATGCAGCCGTCGATGCTTTCTACGAGGGAACAACCGCGTTCGGGACTTTATCGCAATTCTTCTCATTCGGGATTGCAGCACTTGGGTTCCTTATCTTGTTGCGCCTGCTGCACGGTCGCGGGTTCTGGTCGTTGATCGGTCCACGCAGCAGCGCAAAACGCGATCTTCTGCGCGTGACGTGGTCCGTCGCAATCGTGCTGTTTGTGCTGGAAATCCTACCGCCGTGGATTAACACGGCTGACTTGGCCGAGGTTCGCGATTTCGATGCATGGATCGTACTGGTGCCCATCACAATGGTGGCGCTACTTATCCAAGTCGGCACCGAAGAGATTTTCTTTCGCGGCTACCTGCAACAGCAACTGGCCTGTCTGTCGCGCAGTCGTTGGGCGTGGATGTTTATACCATCGGCGATGTTTGGTGCGCTGCACTACTGGAACGGAAATGGGGCGGCAGAAGGCACGCTGTGGGCGCTTTGGGCTTTTGCGCTGGGCATGGCTTGTGCTGACCTGACCGCGCGCACTGGCAATCTGGGCGCTGCGATTGGGCTGCATCTGGCAAACAATGCCTTCGCGCTGTTGGTGGTGGCCGTTCAGGACTGGCCGTCATCTGGGGTGGCCTTGTTCCTTTACCCATACGAGGATCCGGCACTCTATAGCTACGGGATCGAGGCCCTGCTGACGCCTTGGATCATCTTCGAGCTTCTTTCGATGCTCTTGGGGGTCGTCATCATGTGGCTGGCTGCACGGATTGCATTGGCACGTTGATTGCAATTCGCGCCGCTCCGTCATATTTGAAAACTGAGAAACCCCTAAAGGTCGCCCTATGAACTGGATTACCAATTACGTCCGCCCCACGATTAACTCGCTGTTTTCGCGCCGTGAGGTGCCGGACAACCTGTGGACCAAATGCGATGACTGCGGCACGATGCTGTTTCACCGCGAACTGGCGGCCAACCTGAACGTCTGCACGAACTGCGATCACCACATGGCGATTGGCGCGCGTGACAGGCTGAAATCAATCTTCGATGGCGGCATCTTTGTCGAGGTCGGCGTGCCAGAACCAACGGCAGACCCGCTGCATTTCCGCGATCAGAAACGGTACACCGACCGGATCAAAGAAGCCCGCAAGAAAACTGGCGAGAAAGACGCGATGTTGGTGGCCGAGGGCGAAATGGGCCGCACGGGCGTTGTTGTCGCGGTGCAGGACTTTTCCTTTATGGGTGGGTCGATGTCGATGTATGTCGGCAACGCGATTATCGCCGCAGCGCAGCGTGCGATCGCCCTCAAACGCCCTCTGATCCTGTTCTCGGCAGCCGGTGGCGCGCGCATGCAAGAAGGTATTTTGGGCCTGATGCAGATGCCGCGCACCACGATCGCCGTGCAAATGCTCAAAGAAGCAGGGCTGCCTTATATTGTCGTCCTGACACACCCGACGACAGGCGGCGTCACAGCGTCCTATGCAATGCTGGGTGACGTGCAGATTGCCGAACCCAATGCGCTGATCGGTTTTGCTGGCGCGCGTGTGATCGAACAAACCATCGGTGAAAAACTGCCCGAAGGTTTCCAGCGCGCCGAATACCTGTTGGACCACGGCATGTTGGACCGCGTCACAAAGCGTACCGCGCTCAAAGACGAGTTGGTTACCATTGTCCGCTTGCTGATGCAGCAACCTCCGCCCGTCAAAGGCGATCTGCCCGCACCCGAAATCCAGTCCGAAGCCGCCGAAGAGATCGCCGCGAACGAAGAAGAGGCGAAGTGAGCCAGACCTCTGATGTGATCCTGGAGCGGATGATGGCCTTGCACCCCAAGGTCATCGATCTGACCTTGGACCGTGTCTGGCGCTTACTCGCCGCCGTCGACAACCCGCAAGATCGCCTGCCGCCTGTGATCCACGTCGCTGGCACCAACGGCAAAGGATCAACACAAGCAATGATCCGGGCCGGTCTTGAGGCTGGTGGCGCGAAGGTGCACGCGTATACGTCGCCACATCTGGCGCGTTTTCATGAACGGATCAGAATAGCAGGTGACCTGATCACCGAAGATGCGCTGACCGATGTCTTGGACCGCTGCTATCAGGCGAACGGCCCTGACCCGATCACGTATTTTGAAATCACGACTGTCGCCGGGCTCTTGGCCTTTGCCGAAACAAAAGCAGACTACACGTTGCTCGAGGTCGGGCTGGGCGGACGCTTGGACGCGACCAATGTCATTGCCGATCCCGTCATCACCATCATCACCCCCGTGGATTTGGACCACCAACAGTTTCTGGGTGATACGTTGGGGGCGATTGCGGGTGAAAAGGCAGGGATCATCAAGCGCGGTATCCCATGTGTGGTCGGCCCACAGCACGAAGAAAGCATGGATGTGATTGAGGCACGGGCCGCAGCGCTCGGTGCACCGCTTCTGGCATACGGTCAGCAGTGGCATGTGAGCACTAAGCGTGACCGCCTTGTTTATCAAGACGAGCGCGGTTTGCTTGATCTGCCCATGCCAAACCTTTTGGGACCGCATCAGGTTTTGAACGCAGGGGCCGCGATTGCAGCGTTGCGTGCGCTGGGCTGTGATGAAGCCGCCTGCGAGGCCGCTGTCAGTACCGCCTATTGGCCCGCCCGCATGGAAAAACTGACGCAAGGGCGGCTGGTAGACTTTGCCGCACCCGCCGAGGTTTGGCTCGACGGTGGCCATAACCCGGCTGCGGGCAAAATGCTTGCACGGACGCTCAAAGAACAACCAAACAGACCAACGCATCTGATCTGCGGCATGCTCAAGACAAAAGACGTGGGCGGCTACCTTGCAGAACTTGCCCAAGTCGCGGAAAGCCTGACCGCGGTGTCGATCCCCGGTGAAGCCGCAACGCTGACAGCACTTGAGACCGCCAATGAGGCCCGCAAGGTGAACCTACCCGCGACCGAGGCCGATGACATCTGGGCTGCGCTAAAAGGTATCATTGAAACGACGCCCAACGCGCGTATCTTGATCTGCGGCTCGCTGTACCTCGCGGGTCACGTGATGCGGGAGAACAAAGTGTGATACGCGGTTTGGCTGTTATTGCCTCTTTGTTTGCCAATCAGGCGGCAGCAGCAGATTTCTATTTCTGCTGGAAAGGGGCCAACGGGTACACGATGACCGGCCAAATGACGATCACACCTTCGTCCCTGAACAAACCTGTCGTGACCCAAGATGACGTGAACCTGTTCAAGATCGCCGGATACTTGGATGGGCAGCTTCTGGGCAAGTGGGACATGGCCACGCGCGACGACACGGACAGTTGGTTGCTCAACTATGATCCGGGGCGCAGCGTGTTCATGACACCCGGCGAATTGGGTGTAGGTGTCAGTCAGGCATGGAATGCGGATGGCACTGCCGAAGACTGTGGCAATCCCGGATTTGGCTTCAACCTTGGAAACTACGCGCAGGATTTCTGCCTCGACGGCGTTTGGATTGAACCAAGCGGCATCCCACCCGAAACACCATTTTTGGTCAGCCCGGTCCCCGTCGACCCACTTTGCCGGGTTTATGCCCCAACGAGTTGACCGATTCGCGAATCAGTCCCTTGACGGCGAATCACTTCATCGCTTAGTGTCGGTTTCAACGTGAAGCGTCATATTTAATAGGCGCGAGCGAGCAGTATTGGCAGGGCAGGCAGATGAACCCAAAAGGGATCTCTGCCTGTTTTCCGTTTGGCCCTTTGCGTCAGCGCGTTTTTTCCTGACCCGCAACAATTTGCCGCCACGACATTGACCGATTTGCATGCAAGCCTCTCGCTGACTAGGGTGCCGTAATTGTCAGCAAGGGAAGTGTCCGACTGTGATTAGACGTTCAGTAGTTGGTGCCGTTACGGCGCTTATTTTTGCAAGTGCCGTTCCCGTTTCCGCAGACCCGGATATCGGCGCCTATCTGGCTGCGAGACAGGCTGGCACGGAAAACAACTTTGCCCAAGCATCGCGCTATTTCACGAAGGGCTTGGTGGCTGACCCTGCGAATGCCTTCTTGCTGGAAAATGCGATGACATCTCTCTTGGCGCTGGGTCAGGCGGATCGCGCCTTGCCAGTTGCGCAGTCCATTGTTGATCGCGGATATGAAAGCCAGATCGCGTATCTGGTGCTGCACGTCGGGCATGCAAAAGACGGCAACTGGGCCGATATTTTTAACGCACAAGAGATGGGCCATAGCGTTGGTCCCTTGGTCGACGGCCTTCTTTTGGCATGGGCGCATCTTGGGCAGGGCGACATGAGCAGTGCCATCGCAGGCTTTGACGCGGTGATCGCGGCTGAAGGCGCAGCCGTTTATGGTCTCACACACAAAGCATATGCATTGGCATCGGTTGGTGATTTCGAAGGCGCCGAGGCGATTTTCGCCAGTGGTGTGCCCGGCGGCATGCGCTACAGCCGTCAAAGTGCGATTGCCCACGCGCAGATCCTCAGCCAGCTGGAACGCAACACCGACGCAGTTGCGATTGTGGACGCAGTCTTTGGCGGGCAGCTTGACCCAAGTGTCGCGGCACTGCGGTCTCAGCTCTTGACAGATCAGGCCGTAGCCTATGATGCGGTGCGAACACCGACGCAGGGTATTGCTGATCTGTTGCACGTCATCGCAGGCTTGCTTGAACAGGATGCACCTGACGCATTCACGCTGATGTACGCGCGGGCCTCAACTTACCTTTGGCCGGAAAACACGCCAGCGGTATTGATGACTGCAGGTCTGCTCGAGAAAATGCAGCAGTACGATTTGGCGAACACCGTCTACGCATCTGTGTCGGTCGATGATCCATCGTTTGCCGTTGCGGAATTGGGACGCGCCGAAGTGCTCCGCGAGGCGGGACGCAAAGATGCCGCGATCGAAGTGCTTGAGGCGCTGACGCGTAGCCACCCGGATTTGCCAGAGGTCTTTGCTACGAAAGGCGACACGCTGCGGCAGACAGAACGCTATGGCGAAGCGGTCGAGACCTATTCGCGCGCCTTGGACCTTTATGATGACACGCATAGCTCCCGTTGGTTTGTGCATTACACCCGCGGGATTTCGCACCATAAGCTTGATCAATGGCCCGCAGCCGAGGCTGATTTTCGCGCCGCATTGGCATTGCGCCCCGACCATCCGCAGATTTTGAACTACCTTGGTTATTCGTTGGTCGAGCGCGGCGAAAAACTGGACGAAGCACTCGCAATGATCGAAGTTGCAGCCGCCGCGCGTCCTGACAATGGTGCGATTGTCGACAGTCTTGGCTGGGTCTACTTCCAACTCGGACGCTATGACGAGGCCGTTGTGCACCTCGAACGCGCCGCATCCCTGGAACCTGTAGATCCGGTGATAAACGACCATTTGGGCGATGCCTTCTGGGCCGTCGGTCGCGCGATTGAGGCCCGTTTTCAGTGGCAACGCGCCCTGTCTTTCGCACCCGAGCCTGACGATGCGCTGCGTATCCGCGATAAGTTGCTGCGCGGTTTGGACATGGTCTTGCTGGATGAAGGTCTGACCCCGATCAGTGTCGCCAGTGGCAACGATTAAGGCCAGCGCGCCCGCCAAGGTCAATCTGACCTTGCATGTGACCGGACAACGCGAGGACGGTTATCATCTGCTGGACAGTCTGGTTGTTTTTGCCAACGTGGCCGACCAGCTTGGCGCTACCGTCGCACCTGATCTAAGCATCACAGTGAACGGACCCTTTTCGGCAGGTGTTCCAACGGATCAAACAAATCTCATGATCCGCGCCGCCGAAGCCTTGCGACAGGTGCGCGGCGTCAAACAAGGCGCGTCTCTGACGCTCGAAAAGCACCTGCCGCATGCGGCTGGTATTGGCAGCGGATCATCTGATGCAGCGGCAACGCTTGCGATGCTGGCAGAACTTTGGAGCGTGGCCCCTCTGCCTGCGACGGCCCCCGAAGTGGTCGCACTTGGCGCTGATGTGCCGGTCTGCGTTGGCGGGCCTGCCCCTGTGCGTATGTCCGGCATTGGCGATGTGCTTTCGCCTGTACCTGCATTGCCGCGCTGTGCCTTGGTACTAGTCCGCCCTCCGGTTGATGTGCCCACTGGTCCGGTCTTTGAAGGCTTGGCCACCAAAGAGGGCTCATCGATGACAGCAATGCCAGAAGGGTTGGATTTTGACGGATTTGCCCGTTGGTTGGCAGCACAACGCAATGACTTGCAGGCTCCGGCAGAGGCCATCGCACCTTTGATCTCTCAGGCCATAACCAAGCTACAGTCGCTTCCCGATGTGGCAGTGGCGGGGATGTCCGGATCAGGTGCTACATGTTTTGCATTGATCAAGGACATGGCGACGGCCCGCCGTGTTGCGCGCATCATGCAAGTGGCTCACATGGACTGGTGGGTCGCCCCCGCAGAGGTCCTGTAGTTTAGGGATCGGCGCTGACGTCTTTGTCCAAACGTTTCCAGATCAAACTCAGCAATGTTTCACCAGCCAAAGGGCTGACGCAATCTGTGATCAGGACAGGCGCACCAAACGGCACGGGTGTAGGTAACGGCACACTCGGCGGTTTCTGCCGCGCCAGTCTTGGAATGCTGGCAAAGTCGGTTGCATCAGTCATGCGTTGATTTTAGCGATGAGCACTGTTTCGCGCAAATCACATCTGATGGCGCAGGAAAGTCACCCAAGTTTCACCGTAGCGTCGTTGATCCAGCGTTTGAAAACCAGGTGGAGCAATCTGCGCACGATCTTCTTCCCAGATGATAAGCGCATCTTTTGCCAACCATCCCGCCGCACGCACGCTGCCAAGCGCTTTGCCACCCAAATCTTGCCCATAAGGCGGGTCAAGAAAGATGAGGTCACATGGCTTGCCCGCAGGTATCTTTGCGACCTCCACACCAAGGAGTGCGGTATCAGCCTCTCGTCGCAGCTTTGCGATGTTCGCCCGCACCAGTTTTTGTGCAACGCGCCCGTTATCTACAAATGTCACGCGGGCAGCGCCGCGCGATAGCGCCTCAAGACCCAAAGCGCCCGTGCCCGCAAATAGATCAAGGACGCTCTTGCCGTTAATCGGGTCGCCGAACCTGCCGCCTTGCAACACATTGAACAGGCTCTCGCGCACCCGGTCACTGGTGGGGCGCAAATGCGCTTTGGCGTCTCCTTCGCCCACGGCGGTCAGGGTCGTGCCACGATGCGTGCCGCCAATGATCCTCACGGTCGCAGCAATGCCTTCATATCGGTTGCAGGGTCTGTCAGTAGCGACGGATCAGGACTGCGCCCCGCCTCAATCAGGCGTTTGCCAATCATGTAATTGCGCGCATCATTCATGGCGTCGACAGCAATCAATGTGTTGGCACTATAGTACCAATGGGACTGCGCGCCCTCTGCATCGCCTTTGCGCACATAGACATCTGTGTAGCCGATATTCAGACCCGCAATCTGCAATTTGCAATCATACTGATCTGACCAAAACCAAGGCTTTGGCGTATAGGCGATATCACCGCCCGCAATGTTGACAGCAATCGCTTCAGCTTGATCGATGGCGTTGCCAACGCTTTCAACGCGGATGGTCTGGCCTTTGAACTGCGACGACGCGCAATCACCTGCTGCCCAAATATGTGGGTCAGATGTACGTCCGTGACTGTCGGTCGTGATACCATTGCCAACATCAATACCCGCGCTCTCGGCCAATATCGTGGCAGGGTTAATCCCCACACCGACAACCGCGAAATCAATCTCAAGTTCGCTGCCATCCGTCAGCCGCGCGCCGGTCACATGATCATCACCCAACAACCGGTCCAGACCGACACCTTCGCGTATATCAACCCCGTGCGCCTGATGCAGGGCGCGGAAATAGTCCGATGTTTCCGGTGCCGCAACACGCTGCAAAATCCGGTCTGCCATCTCGACCAAAGTTACCTGCAAGCCAAGCTTTGATGCAACCGCCGCAGCCTCAAGTCCGATATACCCGCCGCCAATAATCAGCACGCGCTTACCTTGTGCGAACGCAGGCGCCATCGCATCAGCGTCGCTCAAATCGCGGACGGCGAAGACACCGTCCAACATTCCGCCGATTGCAGCAGGCAGCGTGCGCGGATGCGCGCCGACCGTCAGGACCAATTCATCATATCCAAGTGTCTCACCATCGCTCAGCTGGACGGTCTGGGCCTCCGGGTCAATACCTGTGACGCGGGTATCCAACCGCAGTGTGATGTTCTGCGCCGCATAGAAATCCGCGGGCCGCAGATAAAGCCGCTCTTCTGCCATTTCACCAAGCAAATAAGCCTTCGAGAGAGGAGGGCGCTGATAAGGCGGCACCTTCTCTGCACCGATTAGGGTAATGTCCCCGGCAAAGCCTTCTGTGCGCAGCTTGGCAACAAGAGAGGCCCCCGCTTGGCCTGCACCGACAACGACAACATGGGTCATGGGGGATTACCTTTGGCTTCTGGTATTTTACTGTCCGAACTCTATATGTATCGCCACAGCAGACACAATTGCGAACAGGGGCATTACTCATGACAATTAAGACAGGCGACACTCTTCCAAATGCAACATTCCTTCAAATGGGGGACGACGGGCCGACGCAGGTTGTGCTGTCCGATAAACTGGAAAACCGCAAAGTCGTGATTTTTGGCTTGCCCGGCGCGTACACTGGCACCTGTTCAACCGCCCATGTCCCCAGCTTCATGATCACCTTCGATGATTTCAAAGCCAAAGGCGTGGACGAGATCATCTGCGTTTCGGTCAACGACCCGTTCGTGATGCAGGCTTGGGGTGAAAACACGCGCGCAACGGAAACAGGCATCACAATGCTTGCTGACGCTGAAAGCGCATTCACAAAGGCCATCGGCATGAACTTCAGTGCCGCTCCGGTCGGCTTCGTTGATCGCTCCAAGCGGTACTCAATGTTGGTCGAGAACGGCGTTGTGACAATCTTGAACCAAGAAGAAAGCCCCGGTACCTGCGAGATTTCCGCAGGTGAGACACTGCTTGCCGCGATGGGGTAAGCATAGTGCGCCTATTGGCGTTGATGTTGAATTGAAGGCATCGACCTAAGAACTCCGGCCTTCGCACAATGTGTGGCGAAGGCCGGATTAAGTGCGCGTTTCTATTTTTCTGCGGTGCGGCCAATTACTGCTTTCGTCAGATCAACCCTGCTGATTTTGCAAAGGGATCTCGATTGGCGTCTTTGTGCCATTCGTATTCACAGCCCAATGCAACTTTGTCTGCGGCTTCCATTCCATACAGGTCAGCAACGACTGCAAGGGACATATCCATCCCGGCAGACACGCCAGAAGATGTGAAGAATTTGCCATCTTCGACCCATCGCGCTTCTTTTATCCAGTCGACACGCGGTGCAAGTGGGACCGTTTCGGTAAAATCGAGCTTGTTGGTCGTCGCTTTGCGCCCGTCCAGTACACCCGTCATTCCAAGCAAAACAGTTCCGGTGCAGACGGCCATGACACGCTCCGCATTCGCCGAAGCCTCCCTGATCCACTGCATCAATTCCTCGTCCTTGGCCGCATCCAATGCGGAATCGCCGCCGGGTATGAACAACAGGTCGTAGTCGTTCTTTTCAGATATTGTTTTGTCGATCACAATGCGCTGACCGTGGACGCTTGGCACGGGGTCGTGCCCTTTAGCCACCGTTATGATTTGGATGCCTTGTGCCGGACCGCCTAACATTTCTATCGGGCCAAAATAATCGAGCGTTTCAAAACCGGGGAAGACGAGTGCTGCGAGTGTTCTCATGGCTGTGGCATCCTTTGTGAGCGTCATGAGTATAGACTAACAGGTGCAGGATTGGCATGAATGACAATATGACCTCCTTTTGCGCCAAATCGCCTGATCCACTGAATGTGGTGTTCATCGTCTACCCCGACATCGTGCTCCTTGATCTTGTGGGGCCGTTGCAGGTGTTCACACACGCGCGCAGAAATCCGCAGTCAGGTCCGGCGTACCAAACCCACGTTGTTTCCCTTGGTGGTGGACACGTAGAAACCAATACGGTCTTACCAATCGAAAGCGATCCGCTGGAAGACTGGCTTGGCAGGCAAAAACAAACGCCCATACATACATTGGTTGTCGTTGGCGGGGACGGGGCCGTTCCTGCCAGTGTTGATCAAGCTTTTATCCGTCAGGTGAAGCAGTTGGCAGACAGGTCAAACCGCGTATGTTCGGTCTGTTCTGGTGCACTCATTCTTGCGGCGGCTGGCCTTTTGGATGGGCGTCGGGCCGTCACCCACTGGGAAGACTGCGATTACTTGGCTACTCAATTTCCGGCTGTGAATGTCGAAATCGATCCGATCTATGTCAAAGATGGCAAGGTATGGACGTCAGCGGGCATCACAGCAGGCATCGACATGGCATTGGCAATCATTGAAGAAGACCTCGGGGCTCCGGCAGCAGTTGAAATGGCGCGATCCTTGGTAACACCGATGGTCCGCATGGGCGGACAGTCGCAATTCAGCCCGGAACTCGACAGGAAAGAGCGTGACATCGAAGGGCAGTTCGCGCCGCTTCACGACTGGATCAGCAGGAACCTGCGTCAGGCGCTATCGGTCGAAGATATGGCGGCACGTTGCGGCATGAGTGCGCGCAGCTTTTCACGAAAATACACCGCGACCATGGGCACGCCCCCCGCAAAAGCTGTCGAGGCCATGCGTGTAAGCGCCGGACGTGACCTGCTGGCGGCGACCAACAAGAGTATAAAAGCGATCGCTGTCGATTGCGGCTTTCAAGACGATGAGCGTATGAGACGTGCATTCCTGCG
The DNA here is from genome assembly GCA_947488605.1 of uncultured Paracoccaceae bacterium. Lineage (GTDB taxonomy): Bacteria > Pseudomonadota > Alphaproteobacteria > Rhodobacterales > Rhodobacteraceae > Yoonia. The sequence continues at coordinate 74,938 of CANKZJ010000008.1, forward strand.
GCAGATCAAAACGACACCCACTCAATATCGGGCGCAATTCCAGTTGCTGTAACTCCGAAAAAAGATCTTGGGCAGCAACGACATTTCATAGCGCCGCAATCTCTAAATTTTGAACGCAGTCATTCAAATGCTGTAGGCAAATGGCAACGTCGTCCCGCAAAGCGGCCTCTCGATGAGTACTCTCAAGTCGTTAAGTCTGGGACAAGGTTTCGTTGCGTGCGCTGACAATCGGCATGGAAAACGCCTAGATAGGAACCGTGCTCAAGCGACCCGCTAAATCCTACCCCTGCACCTGAACAACTGTCCGCGTCGGGAATGGAATATCCACGCCTGCCGCGTCCAGCGCCTCTTTCACTTTCCGCTTCATATCTGCCTGAAAAGTGAAGTAGTCGCCGCTGTCACACCAAACCCGCACAAGGAAATCGACCGAGCTGTCACCAAGATTGTTCACCTGAATGAACGGCTCTGGATCAGCCTTGGCGCGCGGATCGGCAAGAATGGTCGTACGAATGGTCTCTTCTGCCAGTTTCAGGTTCGCACCGTATCCTACGCCGAACACCCATTCGGCGCGCCGGGTTGGATAGCTGGAATAATTGATGATCGTATTGCCCCAAACCTGACTGTTGGGGATGATGATCTGCACGTTACTGACCGCCGCTAACTCGGTGTAATTCAGCGTGATGTCTTTCACAGTGCCCATCTGACCATTCACCTCAACGAAATCGCTGATTTTGATGGGGCGGAAGAAAACGATCATCACGCCAGCGGCAACATTGGACAGCGTGCCTTGCAGCGCAAGACCAATGGCCAAACCCGCAGCACCGATAACGGCGACGAATGACGTGGTCTGGACCCCGAATGTGTTGAGCACAAACAGAAAGGCAAAGCCGATTACGATGTACCGGGCAATGTTGCCAAGGAAGTTGAACAGCGTGATATCAAGATGCGCATAGGTTTGGCCCATGCCGATCAACCGCTTGCGTGCCCAGCCACCAATCATGAAACCAACAAACAGGATCAGCAACGCACCAAGCACGCTTCCAACGGCTGATGCCAAGAATTCAATCGTCAGCAAGTCCGAGACGGTTTTCCCATCCCAGAGTACAGTGTTTAGCAAAGTGTCCAATTTAGCCCCCGGCGAGTTGATCCAGTTTCGCGCCCAATGCCGCGTCCAGCGCGCTTAGGCCATCTGCATCATGCGTGGTCAAGGTAACTTCGACAGTTTTATACACGTTCGACCATTCGGGATGATGGTTCATTTTCTCGGCATGGATCGCGGCGCGGGTCATGAAACCAAAGGCCTCGACGAAATTACCAAAGACAAACTTCTTATAGATCGCCTCGCGCCCATCTACCAAGGTCCACCCGTGCGCCAGCAGTGGGTCGATCAGTTCTGCGCGCTGCGCATCAGTCAGTTTCTCGGTCATTGGTGATCCTCCATATCGGATTTGCGGAATGGGCCATAGCTGGTCAGCACTTCGATCTCATGATCGACTGCATCGCGTTCTGCCTCAAGATAGCGTGCCACGGCATCTTTGAAACCGGCATCCCCGAACCAGTGCAACGAATGGGTCGCGACGGGCAAATAACCCCGCGCCAATTTGTGTTCGCCTTGCGCGCCTGCCTCGACCTTGCTCAACCCGTGCCTGATCGCAAAGTCGATGGCGCGGTAATAGCACACCTCAAAATGCAAACAGGGATGATGTTCGGTGCAGCCCCAATAGCGTCCATATAGCGTATCGCGGCCAATGAAGTTCAGCGCACCTGCGACCGGACGCCCGTCACGTAGCGCCAGGACCATCAACATATCGTCGCGCATCGTCTGGTGGGCAAAGTGAAAGAAATTCCGCGTCAGGTAAGGTGTGCCCCATTTGCGGTTGCCGGTGTCCTGATAGAACACCCAAAACGCATCCCAATGCTCTTCGGTGATCTGATCGCCTGTCAGTTCAACAACCTCGCCACCAAAGTCATTGGCCTGCGTCCGTTCCTTGCGCATGTTCTTACGCTTGCGGCTGGAGAGCGATGCAAGGAAAGCATCAAAATCGTCATACCCGTCATTGACCCAATGAAACTGTTGGCCGATGCGCGTCAGCAAACCCATCTCGGCGCCGGCCAGCGCTTCGGCTTCGGTACAAAAAGTTGCATGCACAGATGACAACTGATTGTCCGCCGCGATCTGCACTGCGCCTTGGATCAACGCGGACATGCCAGCGGCCTCGAACCCCGGTCGCGTTAGAAACCGGCGGCCTGTGGCAGGTGTAAACGGCACTGCGATCTGCAATTTGGGATAATAACGCCCGCCTGCATTCTCAAAGGCATGCGCCCAATTATGATCGAAAATATACTCGCCCTGACTGTGGCCTTTTGCATAAAGCGGGGCCACGGCGATCAAAACGCCATCCTGATGCGCCGTGATATAGCGTGGCTGCCAGCCGCTGCCCGGCCCCACCGATCCGCTGTCTTCCAATGCCTTCAGAAAGCGGTGCGTGGTGAAAGGATCATTGGGGCGGCCATCAATAGCCTCTGGGCACGCGCAGGCGTCCCAATCGCTTGCATCGATTGCATTGATGCTGGGGTGCGCGGTGATTTCGATGGGTGCTTCGCTCATAGGGTGCAACTTGTGTGCATCGGCTGCGGCGTCAAGCCAGATATCCCTCAAAGGTGACATTGTCGACGATACGCCGCGCCTCTGCTTCGGCCTTTGCTGACCTGATCGTCCAACAAAAGATATGCGCGCCTTGGGCTTTCAACGCGGCCACGCGGGGGCGGTCGAGGTCTGACGCTTCGTGGCTAATGAAACAGGCACCGACGCGATCATAGTCTGGTATTTCCCGTAAAATATCGCGTACATCTTGCGGCACGTTCGGCCAGAAAACGGCTTGATAGCTCGACGTGACGATCCCGCGCGGAATGTCAGGGGCGAATGCAGCACAGGCTGCAACCGCATGCGGATTAAACGACATCAAACCGACATCGCCTGCGTAGCCTTCAAGCGCCAGACAGGTCGCCTTTTCCAAAGGACCGACGTTTTCGCCCATCGCACCGTCTTGATCCTTAATCTCGATCAGTAGCGGCACCTGTCCTGCCACCAAGGCCAGAACCGTATCCAACCCTTGGATCGTTCCGCCGTCATCGGTCAGTGGGATCGCCTCTAGTTCTGCGCGGGTCTTGTCGCGCACCGGCCCGGTTTCCTGCGTCAGGCGATCAAGCAAATCATCATGAAAAACCATCGCATGACCGTCGCGCGACAATTGCACATCAAGTTCGATGCCATAGCCCGCATCAATTGCAGCCACGATCGACTTGATGCTGTTTTCAACGCGGCCTGCCTTGCGGTCATGCAATGCGCGATGTGTCAAAGGACGTTCAAAGAAACTCTGTGGTAGCGTCATTTGATCTGAAAGATCCCTTCGATTTCAACAGCAACACCCAACGGCAGGCTCGCGGCACTGACCGCTGCACGCGCATGGCGTCCAGCATCGCCCAATGCGGCCACAAGGAAATCTGAAGCGCCGTTGATGACCTGCGGTTGCTGCGTGAAATCTGCCGTTGAATTGACAAAGCCCGTCAGCTTCACGACCCGAACCAAACGATCTAGATCGCCATTGCACGCAATCTTAACTTGTGTGAGCAGCGATATCGCACAAAGCTTCGCCGCGTCAGCACCTTGTTCGACTGTGAAATCGGCCCCAAGAACACCTGTGACCAAACCGTCATCATTTTGCGAAATCTGGCCAGACACATAGACCATGTCGCCCACGGTCACGAATGGCAGGTAATTGCCTTTGGCTTTCGGCGCGGCGCCCATATCAGGCAAAGTCACACCCAGTTCGGCCAGTTTGGTTTCATTCACGCTCATTGCAAATCTCCTGCTATTTCACGCGACGCTATCGGGCAACGCAGTGGCGTGCAATCAACTCTGCACTGCAATCTTAACCCCGAAGAGGATAGTTCATTGAACACAGCAACTGTTCCGGGTCATAGTAAGCGCCGGATGCGCCTTAGTTTTTCCCATATCGCGGCCGCCTTTTTTATGGTGCCAACCTTGCTGGTCGCGGGGCCTTATGATGGCGTCTATAAACAGTCCGCGAATGCAGAATGTGGTTTGGTTGGCGTTGACGGTGGGGCGCTCAAAATCGAGGACGACATCTTTTATGGTGTCGAGGTCGAATGCCGCATGACCAACCCGATTGATCTGACCGACATGAACGCGACGGTCTACGAGATGCAATGTTCGGGCGAGGGTCTGACGTGGACGGAAAGTGCCATGATGATGCCAGACGCCGATTTGACCGGTCTTTATATGATCTGGAGCGGCTATGCATTTCGCTATGACAGGTGCGAAAGCCGCGACCAATAGGCGAAAAACCTCCCATAGTTTGTGGAAAACCGCCGATTTATTGACGTAATTCCGCTCATTCTTTGCACCGATAAATAGCGTGAATAGCGTCCCCATTGATGTTGGTGGGGACTGACAAGATTGGGATTAGACCGTTTGTCTGACCTCTCTAAAAGTGCGCCCGCCTGATCACCGGAGCTCATTTTTAAAGAGCAAAGCGCAAATTGGAGAAAGACCCATGAAGTATTTGGCCAAAACAATCGTATTGCCACTTCTTACACTCATCCCGACATCTGTTTTGGCAGACTGGAACGGAGCATATGCTGGTGCCGCAGTTGGCAACGTAGACGCGGAAGCGGATTTCGAACTCTCAACACAAGAATCCTTTAGCGATTCTGCAACATTCAGCGGCTTTGTCGGCATGCAAGTGCAGAGCGGTTTGCTGGTCTACGGTGGCGAGCTTGCCATCGGCAACGCAGAGGACGCAGAGATCGAGTCCGGAGAAGTCCTGGAGCCATACACAGACATTAAGGGCCGCGTTGGCTACAGCTTTGGGGAGGTCTTGGCGTATGGTGTGGCTGGATATTCATTTGTGACCTACGATGAGAATGGCACTGAGTTTGACGCATCTGGCTTCAGCTTTGGTGCTGGCGTCGATTATTTGATTACTGACAACATGTTCGTTGGCGCAGAGTATCTGGCACGTCGCATGGACGGTGATTATCCAAACGATGACGCCGAATTTGATTTGGACGTCGATACGTTTTCTGTGCGTGTTGGTTTCAACTTCTGATCAAGTTGTCATGAAGTCTGGGAATGCCGTCTCGTTGAGGCGGCATTCTTTGTTTGAACGTTGTTAGTTTGAGGCACCTGTAAAGATTGAGTCGAGCAGGTTGAGAATATCCTGCGCCGGTGCTTGTCCGCCTTGGCTTTGTAGCAAACCAGTGCCTTCTGGCCGCGGCGGAACCGTCATCGGCAGCGGTGTCGGTTGCAGCCCGCTCAGGACCCGCAGCATCGTTTCGCGCCAGATCGTTGCAGGGAGCCCGCCACCGGTGACACCGGTCAGGCGACTATTGTCATCGTACCCCATCCAGACGCCTGTCACATAGTCACCAGTAAATCCGATGAACCATGCGTCACGCGACCCTTGGGTGGTGCCTGTTTTGCCTGCGATCTGCCAGCCATCAATACGGGCGCGCCGTCCGGTGCCAACCTCAACCACATTGCTCATCATCCACGTCAATTGCCGTGCGGCTTCTTCACGGATAACGCGTTCACCGATGCCGACACCGGTCGCATCCATCAATGGCGTGTCATCCCCCAACAGTCTCAGATCCGTCAGGCCGTAGGGTGTCACTTGCGACCCACCATTCAGAATGCCCGCAAAAGCACCTGTCATATCCAGCAAGGTGCTCTCCGACACACCAAGCGCAAGCGCCGGACCCGCTGCGAGATCCCCTTGCACACCAAAGCCACTTGCAACTTCGCTGACCAATCCGCGCCCGACTTCCTCGGACACAACGATTGCAGGGATGTTACGGCTTGTCGCCAATGCATCGACCATCGTCACCGGGCCGAGGAATTCGCGATCATAGTTTTCTGGGCACCATTGCGGCGATCCGCGACGCTCCCAACATGTGGGCGCATCATCGATCATGTCGTAGGGCGACATGCCCAGATCGAGGGCTGCTGCGTAGATAAAGGGCTTAAACGCCGATCCCGTTTGCCGCAGCGCTTGCGTGGCGCGGTTGAACGCACCGGTCGCGCTGATATTGCGGCCACCGACCATTGCGCGCACAGCGCCATCCGCCGACATCACGACAATCGCTGCCTGCGCCTCGGACCCTTCGCGCACGTCGTTTTCAAACACTTGGATCAACGCCTCTTCCGCAGCGGTCTGGATGCGTTGGTCAAGTGTTGTGCGAATGATGACGTCTTCAGTGGTATCGCGGGTGAAAAACTCAGGCCCGCTGGACATCACCCAATCGGCAAAGAACCCGCCGGAACTGGCGCGTGCCGCTTCGGACAACGTGGCAGGGTTCAGGCGGGCGTCACGCGCTTGCGCGGCAGTGACATAGCCTTGATCCTCCATCAACCCAATCACGATCGATGCGCGATCTTGGGCGCGTTGCAGGTTGCGGGTCGGGGCGTTGGCGGATGGTGCAGTCAGAAGTCCCGCAAGCATGGCCGCTTGGGCCGGGTTCACTTCTGCCGCAGAAATACCGAAATAGCGTTGTGCAGCAGCCTCAAACCCACGGCTGCCTGCACCCAGGTAAGCGCGGTTCAGATAGATCGTGAGGATCTCTTGCTTGCTGTAGGCAATCTCCATGCCCAGGGCAAAAACAGCCTCACGGGCTTTGCGCCAAAGCGAGCCTTGGCGACAATCCGCCTCGTAAGCGCGTTCACTGTCCCATTTGTTCGCATCAAAGGGCACTCCAAGACACAGCAGTTTGGCGGTTTGCTGTGTGATGGTGGAACCACCGTTGCCCGAAAGCGGGCCGCGTCCGGCGCGCAAGTTGATGCGCACAGCCGACGCAATACCGCGCGGCGAAAGACCAAAGTGGCGATAAAAACGCTTATCTTCGGTTGCCACGACGGCGTTGTGTAAATGGGGTGACACGGTTTCAGTCGTCACCATCCCGCCGAACTGATCACCGCGCCATGCAAAAACGTCGCCTTGCAGGTCAGTCATGGTCACAGATCCGCGCGTCCGTTGATCAATCAGATCGGACATCGCAGGCATTTGTGCCGCAAAATAGAAAGAAAAGCCGCCAACGATCAACGCAGACACAAGACCAACGCGCCACGAGAACGCCCACGTCAGGCGGAACAGCCAACGAAATGGCGTCAGCAACCAACCAAAGAATCCGCGCGGGGCGGCCTTCTTTGGCGACGCCTTGCGCCGTGCCGCAGGTTTTGCGGTTTTCTTCTTGGGCGCTACCTTCTTTTTGGCCGCCGGTTTGGCTGCATAGCGCTTGTCGGCCACCAAAGGTGCCCGCTTTTTGCCGTTTCCACTCATGATCCGCTCGATTGACTGCTTTGGTCTATTTTTTACGACTATAGCGTGGCCCGTCTCAAATGTAGAGCCGCGATGAGTCGCGTAAGTTGACTTTTTTGAACGCCTAATTTTTAAGCTAAGCGACTAATTTGTGCAAATATTGTGCAAAAGGACTCGTTAACCGTCTGTTATGCACGTGCAGCAATCTTGCCGCGCCCCTGTTCTAAGGCTCTTTGTATGCGTGCAAGCAGGCGCTGCCGAAACGAGGGCCTGCAAGAGAATTTGCAAGGGGAAGAACGTGAAACTCATCATTGCAACAATCAAACCGTTCAAGCTGGAGGAAGTGCGCGAAGCACTGACCACCGTAGGCGTGCGCGGCATGATGGTGTCTGAAATCAAGGGCTTCGGCTCGCAATCTGGCCACACCGAGATCTATCGCGGTGCGGAATATGCCGTGAATTTTGTACCGAAGGTTAAGCTGGAGATCGTCGTACAGGACAGCATGGCGGAACAGGTCGTGTCGACCATCGCATCCACTGCCAAGACCGAGAAAATCGGCGACGGCAAGATTTTCGTACTCGACGTGGAAAGCGCCGTTCGCGTGCGCACCGGCGAGACAAATGATGACGCGCTTTGATCGCGGAACGAGGGACAAAACTATGAAACTGACTAAGTACCTATCGGTTGGTGCGGCACTCACGCTGCTTCCAACCTTCGCGTTGGCACAGGACGCCGCGCCGAGCTTTGACGAGATCGGCCCGTACCTGATGACCACATTGCTGTTCTTAATCGGCGGCTTTCTTGTATTCTGGATGGCAGCCGGTTTTGCCATGCTCGAAGCAGGTTTGGTGCGTTCAAAGAACGTCACAACCCAGCTGACAAAGAACATCGCGCTCTACTCCCTGTCGGCCATCATGTATTGGTTGGTCGGCTTTAACCTGATGTATCCGGGCGACGCTTGGATCATTCCAGGTTGGTTTGGCACATTCGCCCCAACATCGCTCGAGCCTGTTGGTCTTGCTGCTGCTGACGCCGCACTTGATTATGCGTCCGTTGCATCCGACTTCTTCTTCCAGTTGATGTTCTGTGCGACAACAGCATCCATCGTTTCTGGTACACTGGCCGAGCGTATCAAGCTGTGGCCGTTCCTGATCTTCGTGGTCATCCTGACTGGTCTCATCTACCCAATTGGTGCGTCCTGGCAGTGGGGCGGCGGCTGGTTGTACGATATGGGCTTCTATGACTTCGCTGGTTCAACTGTTGTGCACGCAGCTGGTGGTTTCGCAGCCCTTGCAGGTGCGATCATCCTTGGTGCCCGTATCGGCAAGTACAAAGATGGCAAAACGGTTCCAATGCCGGGTTCAAACCTTGCACTCGCAACACTGGGTACGTTCATCTTGTGGATGGGTTGGTTTGGCTTCAACGGTGGATCGCAGCTTGCTGCGGGTACGGTTGGCGACATGACTGACATTGGCCGTATCTTTGCCAACACCAACATGGCCGCCGCTGCTGGTGCAGTTGCCGCACTGGTGATGAGCCAGGTGATGTACAAAAAGCCTGACCTCACAATGGTGCTGAACGGCGCGCTTGCCGGTCTGGTCTCCATCACGGCCAGCCCGCTCGAGCCATCACTCTTTGGTGCGCTCTGGATCGGTGCTGTCGGTGGTATCATCGTCGTGTTCGCTGTCCCAATGCTGGACAAGTTCAAAATCGACGATGTGGTTGGTGCAATCCCGGTCCACCTGATCGCAGGCTTCTGGGGTACGATGGTCGTGCCGATCTATGCAGACGCAAGCTTCGTGACCCAGTTCATTGGCTTTGTTGCAATCGGTGGCTTCACATTCGTGATCAGCCTTGTGGCTTGGACAATCTTGAAAGGTGTGATGGGCATCCGTGTCTCTGAGCAGGCCGAGATCGATGGTCTCGATGTGTCAGAGCTGGGCATGGAAGCTTATCCGGAATTTTCAAAAGGCTGATGTCCTTCCGGTCAGTCTATTGAAGCAAACCCGGGCGTTCGCGCCCGGGTTTTTTCGTTGTGGGTCCGGACACGCCAGGGCTGCCCGCAAAATGAACCCACCAAAATAGTTAACGCGCCCGAGAATAAATTCGGCACCGGCGCGTAATTCCTTTGCAAGCTCTTGGTCATGTCGGCCGTTGAGCATTATCAAACAAAGGAATTACAGATGATTACCCTTTCAAAACGCCTTCTGAGTGTAAGTGTTGTTGCGGGGCTTGCTGCATGCAGCAGTGGTGGTGGCGGCGATGATGCACCGCAACGAAGCGCATTTAATTTCGGTACAACAGATGCCAACGCATCCGCCAACGGGCTGGACTTTGCTGATGCTGCATCGACCTTGACAGACGTAGACGGTCAAACTGTGACCGTGCGCATGGTGCGCCACGTCACCGACGCGGAAACAGGCGAGGCAGTTCTACAAGTCACCAATGAAACGATCAGTATCGAAAATCTTGACGATGAAACACTGATCGCAACCATCGGCGGCGAAACCATCAGCTTTGTCGACGGTGCTGGGGTGCGCGCAGATGGTTCCGGAATCTTTGTCAGTGAATTTGGTACGGGTGAATTTTCGGAGGTCAATTCGCTCTTTGGCTACCCTGACGAGGGCGAACAAACCGAAGGCCTCTTTGTCGTCGGGCTTGAAACCAACCCAGAGGTCGTTCAGGCCCTCGCCGGTCAGGTCATCTATACTGGCTTCATCGAAGGATATGGCACGGAAACTACAAACGATGGCGAGCCCTTTGTGTCCGAAGCATTCTTTGACGGCAGTATCGAAATTGCGGCTGATTTTGCGACCCAACAGATCTCAGGATCAAGCAGCATCGCGCTTAGCGCGGGTACAGAATTCGAGTTTGACGTCGCAGACGCCGCAATAACCGGCAATGGCTTTGGTGCTGATCTGACACTTGTTTCTTGTAGTGACGGTCTGACCTGCACGTCTAATTCCGATATTGGCGGCGTCTTTTTCGGCCCCAATGGCGAAGAGCTTGCAGGGATCGCTGGATTGGACCTGTCGACAATCGACGCTGACGGCAACACGTTGGATTATGTTGCTGCAGGCGGCTTTCTCGCTACTGCGGGCGAGGAATAGCCCTAAGCAGGCCACTGGCTGAAACCGGTTCCTGTGGTGCGCCCAACTGTCACAAGTTGGGCGCATTGCCACTGCGGGTGGAATTTCTTCGACAGATTTGACTATATGCGCAAAAATCTGTCGCAATTACTTATTCGAGTGACCCATTCTGCGATAAAATTTCCCCCTGCCGCGCGATATCTTCGGCGCAATACGAATCCATTCATTGCCGGAGCCTTGCCATGATCCAGACCCCTTATCTTTTGTTCCTCGGGGATGCCCCTGATCAGCTTGCCGCCAAGGTAGCCCAAGGCATCAAGGATTGGCGTCCAGAGAATGCCGTCGGCCAATACCGGATGCCCGGATGCGGCGCAGATCTGGGTATCGGCGATATGACCCTGGAAGAGGCAAAAGCCGCGGGAGCGAAGACGCTCGTGATTGGTGTGGCAAACCGTGGCGGCTATATCTCGAAGGCTTGGAAAGAGGTCTTGGTAAAGGCCTTGCAGATGGGTTTTGATATCGCCTCTGGTCTGCATAATCTGTTGCGCGACGAAGACGAATTGATCGCAGCTTGCCGTGTGAACGGACGGACATTGTTTGATGTGCGCATTCCCTCTGTCGCCTACCCAATTGCAAATGGAAAAAAGCGGACAGGGAAACGTTGTCTCGCCATTGGGACCGATTGTTCGGTGGGTAAGATGTACACCGGACTTGCGATGGATGCCGAGATGCACAAGCGCGGTATGAAATCGACATTCCGCCCAACAGGCCAGACCGGTATCTTGATCACCGGTGGTGGTGTTCCCCTCGACGCTGTGATCGCTGACTTCATGGCAGGTGCCGTTGAATATCTGACCCCGGACAACGATCCTGATCATTGGGACCATATTGAGGGGCAGGGCAGCTTGTTCCACGTTTCTTACTCTGGCGTCACAATGGCCTTGATCCATGGAGGTCAGCCCGACGCGCTGATCCTCGCACATGAACCAACCCGGACGCATATGCGCGGGTTGCCGGACTATGATTTGCCAAGCCTCGAGACGCTGCGCGACACGTCGTTGCCAATCGCGCGGATTGCCAACCCAGCTTGCCAAATCGTTGGCGTGTCCGTGAACACGCAACATCTGTCCGAGGAAGAGGCGTTGGCGTACATGGCAGAGGTTGAAAAGCGGATGGGCTTGCCAACCGTTGATACGTTCCGTCAGGGTGCGGCGCGTTTGGTGGATGCTTTGGAAGCTCTCTAAACGCGGCACTCGCAGTTGATGGTGTGAGTTTGACTTTTATGCCTTCGGCGAAGGTATTTTTGAACAGAAGAAGATGAATTATGCAGGTATCCGTTGCGCGTGATGTGTTCCAACTGGCGCAAGTCTTTACCATCAGTCGAGGATCGCGGACGCAAGCCGAAGTTCTGACTGTCACGATTGACAGCGATGGTGTGCGCGGTGTTGGCGAATGCGTGCCTTATGCGCGCTACGGCGAGACATTGGATAGTGTGACGGCACAGGTCGAAGGCTTTGCTGCCGCTTGGCCTGAATTGCCCGATGCGCTGCCGGCGGGGGCTGCACGAAATGCACTGGATTGCGCGTTTTGGGATCATGCGGCGAAGCGGGCAGGTAGACGCGTTTGGGATCTGTTAGGGTTGCCTCAGCCCCAGCCAGAGATCACGGCTTATACCCTGTCGTTGGACACGCCTGAGGCGATGCAACGCCAAGCAGCCGAAAATGCAGCGCGACCGTTGTTAAAGATCAAACTGGGCACGCCGGATGATATGGCGCGTCTCGAGGCTGTGCGCCGTGGCGCCCCCCATGTGCCGATTATCGTTGACGCCAACGAAGGGTGGACAGCTGAGGTCTATGCCGACCTCGCCCCCCATCTGATCCGCTTGGGCGTGCAAATGGTCGAACAACCACTGCCCGCTGGTCAGGATGATATGTTGGCTGAGATCGCCCGCCCGCTCCCCGTTTGCGCCGACGAAAGCTGCCATGACCGTGCCAGCCTGCTCGGTTTGAAGGGCAAGTATGACATGGTGAATATCAAACTGGACAAGGCTGGCGGCCTGACCGAGGCCCTTGCCTTGAAACGCCAAGCACTGGCCGAAGGCTATGGCGTGATGGTGGGTTGCATGGTGGGATCGTCACTTGCGATGGCTCCGGCGACTATTTTGGCCCAAGGTGTGGCGTTTACCGACCTTGACGGACCGCTGTTATTGGCCGAAGACCGGGATGTACCTTTGAAATTTGATGAACATGGCGTGCACCCGCCCGCCGCAGCACTTTGGGGATGACCATGCGCACAGTTTACGTCAACGGCGATTATCTGCCGGAAAATGAAGCCAAAGTATCGATCTTTGATCGCGGGTTCTTGATGGCCGATGGGGTGTACGAAGTGACCTCGGTGCTGGACGGCAAACTGATTGATTTTGCGGGTCACGCCAAACGGCTGGAGCGGTCTTTGAACGAGTTGGACATGCCGCATCCCGAAGTTTTGCCCGACTTGCTTGAGGTGCACCGTGAATTGGTCCGGCTGAACGGCATTGAGGAAGGCATGATCTATCTGCAAATCACCCGTGGCGCGCCTGATGACCGTGATTTCGTGTTCCCTGATCCCGAAACAACGATCCCAACAGTCGTGCTGTTCACCCAAAACAAGCCCGGTCTGGCCAACAGCCCGGCCGCGAAGAAGGGCATCAAGGTCATCTCAATCGAAGACCAGCGCTGGGCGCGACGCGACATCAAAACGGTGCAACTGTTGTTCCCGTCGATGGGCAAAATGATGGCCAAGGCAGCAGGCGTCGACGACGCATGGATGGTTGAAGATGGTGCTGTCACGGAAGGCACGTCCAATAACGCCTATATCATCAAGGGCAACACGATTATCACACGCCATTTAGGCAACGAGATTTTGCACGGCATCACCCGTGCTGCCGTTCTGCGTTTCGCCAAAGAGGCACAGATGCAGGTGGAAGAGCGCAGTTTTACCATTGCCGAAGCACAAGATGCGGATGAGGCGTTTATCACATCCGCCAGCACATTCGTGATGCCCGTGGTCGAGGTCGACGGTGTGGCCGTTGGCGCAGGCACACCGGGTCCTGTGGCGGCACGGTTGCGCGAGATTTATCTGGATGAAAGCCGCAAAGTAGCGGTGTAGGTCGGGGTTTTCCCCGACTTACGGTTCATCAACGACCGGATTTGTCCAATCCGGCGGCGTAAATGGCATCTCCAAAGCCCGCGCCACCAAATCCAACCGATCCTGCCCGTAAAACGCATCGCCATCTACGATATAAGTGGGTGATCCGAACACATCTTGCCCGCGCGCCCAATCAGAATTGGCGCGCAACACGTCTTGGCAATCGTTCGATGCTGCCTGCGCGATCAATGACTGTGCATCGTGGCCCAAGTCCGTGGCGATCTGCGCCAGCGTCATAGGGTTGGACAGGTCCGCATCATCGCGCCAATGCGCCTCCAATATCCGGTGGGCCATCGCATCCACCGCCGCCCCGCGATCCCCAAGGGCGATGATCATGCCGGAGGCGAGGCTGTAATCCGCATCATGATAGGTGGGCCGATAGTTGATCACCGGCACATCACGATATTCCGCCCAGCGTTCAATCTCGCGGCCAAAAAAGTAATCGACATGGGCCTGCGTGCGGGCATGAAACGGCTGGCTACCCTGTGCTTCAACGACCGGGGATAGCAGGATTGGCTTATGGATCAGCGTGATGTTGTGCTGGGCACAAAGCGCCATCAGCTTGGCCGAGCCCAGATAGGCAAAGGCGGAATGGGCAGAGTAGATGTATTCGATGACCGGCATGACGGCAGCTTAGGGGAAGGTGCACGCCTGCGCACCCCACGTTTTGTGCAGCGCGTTACCCCTCGGCCAGCGCCTGCAATTCCTTCGCCCGCGCGGGCGCAACCCCCAGCACTTCTTCGATCCGGTGCAGCAGCCGGTCTTCTTCATCCCGCTTTACCCCGTCCGCAAAGACGACCTGCCAGAGCGCGATCAGCGTCGCTTCTTTCTCGTCCGTACTGATCGCCTCTTTCAGGATCGTCGCAATCTCACCCGTGCGGGGCATCTCGCGTTCCAGCAGCTCGCATTCGGCGCGCATCTTGGCAGCTTCAATAGGGTTCAGGTCGTGCCGTTTGGCCAAAATCCGGTCGATCAGGGCGATTTCCTCGAACAGATAGGCGTCATCCGCCTTGGCCGCCCGCACCAGCAACGCCCCCATCGCATGACTTGCATCTGCTTCGGGCAGGGGTGTGTGGTATCCGGCGGGATTTCCGAAAAAAGCGGTCAGGCGTTCGAGCATGGCAATTCCTATCCGTGGCTATCCTTGAAGGCGTCTTTCGCGGCAGGTGACGCGTCGGTCTGATACTTCGCTTTCCATTCCGCAAATGGCATGCCGTAGAACGCCTCGCGGCCTTCGTCTTTGGTCATCTCAATGCCACGCTCATTCGCGGCCTCTTGATACCAGCGTGACAAACAGTTCCGGCAGAACCCGGCAAGGTTCATCATGTCGATATTCTGCGCATCTGTGCGGTCTTCCATCAGGTGCTTTTGCAAACGGCGAAACGCGGCGGCTTCCAATTCAATGCGGGTTTGGTCGTCCATGTCAGTTCTCCTCAAAGGCCCGAACGGGCCAGTACATCTGATAATAGTGGGGCGAGGCGATTTGCCCAAAGGATTTGTCCAGCGGCGTCTGCGATCAGGTCCTGACGCAACTCGATCAAGACATTGGGGCGACCATGTTGCAAGGCGTGGCGGTCAACCGCGTCACCGGGCAGATGGCCTGCGTAGGGTTGGTTGTCACCGGTGCACCAGCCTTGGGCGCGGCACGCCTCCATAAACGGGATCGCGAGGCGGTCGTCATCGGCATAAAGCACACCGACCTCCCAAGGGCGCGGGTGCCGTCCGTTCAGGCGCGGCGTAAAACTATGCACCGCACAAATTGCCGGACTTTCCATTTTGTTGGCGAGATCAGCATAAGCTGCATGATAGGGGCGATAGAGCCTGCGTAAACGCTCCTCCTTCTCCGCGTCATCTGCGTTGCGATTGCCCGGAATAATCGTGCCGTCGTAAAGGCGCATCATGATGGTCGGATCGTCCTCGCCGCGGTTCGGGTCACAAACCAGCCGTGAAAACCGCGACAGGATCGCGGGGCTGTCCAAGGCGGCCGCCAATTGCCGCGTCACGCCCTCTGCGCCAATGTCATAGGCGATGTGGCGGCCCATGTCTGACGCAGGCAGGCCAAGGTCACCACCGTGCACCCAATCAGGGATAGTATTCGTCGCATGGTCGCAGGCCACAAGCCACCGTCCGGGGCGATCCGCCCCTATGATTTCAAATGGTTCGTTCGTCATTGTCGTGTCATTCCTTTGACACGAGCTTTAGGCTAGTTGTAGGCGGAATGGAATTGCGCAATAAGGGCACAACCCAAGCTGTTACCGCTAACGGCCACCAAATGGCCCTGACGCACGAAGGATATGATATGAGACGCCACCGCAATGTGAAAATCGTCGCCACGCTCGGCCCTGCATCCAATGATTACGAGATGATCCGCGCGCTTCACGAAGCTGGCGCAGACGTGTTTCGCCTGAACATGTCGCACGGTGATCATGCCGAGATCAAAGTACGTCACGAGATCATTCGCCAGGTCGAAAAAGACCTCGATAGCCCGATTTCTATTCTGGCTGACCTTCAGGGGCCAAAACTGCGCGTCGGCGTCTTTGCCAATGGCGAAGAGGAGCTGGTGCCGGGTGCGTCTTTCCGCCTTGATCTGGATGATGCAGAGGGCGACGTGACCCGTGTGAAACTGCCCCACAAAGAGATTTTCGATGCGCTGGAACCTGGCGCGCACCTGTTGGTCAATGATGGCAAGATCAAACTGCGCGTCAAAGACTGCGGCGCAAATTTTGCCAATTGCGAGGTCATTGTTGGGGGCACGATCTCCAACCGCAAAGGCGTGAACGTGCCCGACGTGACGCTGCCAGTGGCGGCTTTGTCGCCCAAAGACCGCAAAGACCTCGAATTTGTGTGCGAGCTGGGTGTTGACTGGTTGGCGCTGTCTTTCGTGCAACGTGCCGCAGATGTCGACGAAGCGCGCGTGTTGGCCAAAGGCCGCGCCGCGATCCTGTCGAAGATTGAAAAACCGAACGCGGTTAAATCCTTTGACGAAATCCTGCGCGTTTCTGACGGCATTATGGTGGCCCGTGGCGATCTGGGTGTGGAACTACCGGTACAAAACGTACCCCCGATCCAAAAGCAGCTCGTGCGCAAATGTCGCGCGGCGGCCAAACCGGTGATCGTGGCGACCCAAATGCTGGAATCAATGATCGACTCGCCCATGCCAACGCGCGCCGAAGTCTCGGACGTGGCAACAGCCATCTATGAAGGTGCTGACGCGATTATGCTGTCGGCGGAATCCGCAGCGGGTTCCTACCCAATCGAGGCCGTCACCACGATGAACAACGTCGCAGGCGAGGTCGAAGCCGATCCGATTTATACCGAAATCATCGAAGCCTCGCGCAAGTCCGAGGGTAAGACCGTGGCTGATGGTATCGTCTCAGCGGCACGCGAGATTGCAGAAACCACAGACGTCAAAGCCATCTGCTGCTTCTCGCAGTCAGGCACAACCGCATTGCTGGTATCGCGCGAGCGCCCCCGCGTGCCAATCATCGCGCTGACAAACCATATCGAGACCGCACGCAGGCTTTGCTTGTCATGGGGCACAAACTGCGTCGTCACGGGACATGTTGATCGGTTCAAGGATGCGGTGATCGGGGCTGTACGTGCTGCTAAGGCACAAGACCTCGCAGGTGAAGACGACATGATCGTTGTGACCGCCGGTGTCCCGTTTAACACACCAGGCTCGACAAATATTTTGCGGGTTGCGCCTTGCGCTGAACGTTTGATTTACGCTGTTGAGCAAGAATAGGGCATTCACCGGGCAAAGGCAGGGCTGCATTCATGGACTTCGATCTGATATTCGTGATTGGTGTCACACTGATCGCATTTGCGATCCCCGCCGCTGTGAGCGCCTATTCAGATCGCCGCTGGCCTAAAAGTGCCGCACTTATGCTCGTGATTGGGGCCGGTGCGATTGCCTATGCCGCGCAGGAAAACCCCGGCGCTTATAGCTTCGAGACACTTGATGATGTTGTTCTTAGCGTGATTGGCAGTTTCGTGAACTGACACGCGCTGCCACATTCTTCAAAATATGGGTTTTGGTATCACAACCCTGCTTGCAATATCACCTGCCCTGTCGTATCAGCCGCGTTCAACCCGCGCGTCCGGCCTAAATGGCATGCCGAGTCGCGCGTTTCGACCGACTTAAATAGGAGACGGAAATGCCGAAGATGAAGACAAAATCGAGCTGCAAAAAGCGGTTCAAAGTAACGGCCACTGGTCGTGTACTTGCCGGCCAAGCCGGTAAGCGCCACGGAATGATCAAACGTTCCAACAAGTTCCTCCGCAATGCCCGTGGGACAACCACACTTTGCAAAGCTGACGAAGGTATCATCAAACCGATGATGCCTTACGCACGTTAATTAGAGGGATTTGAGATATGCGCGTTAAAGGTGGTACAGTCACTCACCGTCGTCACAAGAAAGTTCTTGATCAGGCGAAAGGGTATTATGACCGTCGCTCCAAGACCTTCAAGGTTGCGGCACAAGCGGTAGACAAAGCCAATCAATATGCAACCCGTGACCGTCACAATCGCAAGCGCAACTTCCGCGCGTTGTGGATTCAGCGGATCAATGCAGGTGTGCGTTCGATTGACGAGACACTGAACTATTCCAAGTTTATCAACGGCCTGACACTGGCCGGGATCGAAGTCGACCGTAAGGTTCTCGCCGATCTCGCCGTGAACGAGCCTGAGGCATTTGCCGCAGTTGTTGGCAAAGCCAAGGATGCGCTGGCGGCTTAAGCCCTAGCATCTGATTGAATAATAGAGGCCGCGCAGGAAACTGGGCGGCCTTTTTCTTTGGGCCACGGTAGCGGGATTCTGCACATCGCTTGCAGGTCAGGTGGGCCAGGCGGCATATCGTGCCAAGAAACCCGTGGCTCTTGCGTTGGAAGTCAGCCACACCGCGCTAGGTTCTGAACAAGCCCAGATTGGACAATCACCATGCGCATTTCGATCATTTCTCGGAACGGCAGCTATCTTGGCTTGCTCATGGCAAACACGATCCTGGGATCAGCTTTGCCGATGACGATTATCATGGCCGGTTTAGCAGGCTTGATGTTGGCGCCGTCAACTGCGCTGGCGACGTTACCTGCATCGCTATCTGCGCTGGCAGGTTTTCTTGCCGCTGCGCCATTCTCGCTTCTTATGGGCAAGCACGGGCGGAAAATCGGCTTTGCGGTTGGTGGTGGTTGTGCGGTCTACGGTTCCCTGATTGGCGTCTGGGCCCTGTTTACTGGCAGTTTTCTTCTTCTTTGCATTGCACACCTTGCACTTGGGGCGGCATTGGCCTGCTATCAGTATTTCAGGTTCGCCGCCGCCGAGACCGTGAGCGCTGATTGGCAGCCTGTTGCTATTTCCCTGATACTCACATCCGGCCTGATTGCGGCCTTTGTCGGCCCCCAAATATTCATCTGGGCCAAGGATGCTTTAGCGCCAATTCCTCTTGCAGGTGCATATCTTGCATTGGCCGCGCTGTCGCTCATCGGCCTGATCCCATTGGCGTTAACCAAACTACCAGTCCCAACAGGTGGTCCACCACAAAGCCTCAAACAGCGCTTTGCATCTCTGTCGGTTTTGAAGCGTAAACCAGTTCGTCTTGCAGTTGGGCTCGGCGCGGTCTCTCAGGGCGTTATGGTGTTCTTGATGGTGCCGACACCTCTGGCCATGATTGGCTGCGGTTTTAGCGAAGCCGTCGCAGGTGACGTCATTCGGTGGCACGTCGTCGCTATGTTTGCGCCTAGTTTCTTCACGGGGTTCCTGATCAAAAGGTTTGGGGTGCAGCCAATAGCGATAATCGGACTCGGGATGCTGATTGTCTCGTCGATTGGTGCGCTCAGTGGTCTAAGTCTGGTTCACTTTTACGGATCGCTCGTCTTGCTGGGGATTGGATGGAATTTTGGCTTTGTCGGCGCAACGACGATGCTGGCAAATACTGTGGTGGAAAGCGAAAAGGCGGTGGTGCAGGGCGCGAATGATACCGTCATTGCACTGGTCTCCACCCTGTCTGCTTTCGCTGCTGGCGCTATCATTGCTGGATTTGGGTGGGCGGTGTTGGCCGCTGTTTCGCTTGTTTTATTGCTGGTGGCGTCCGTAGTGTTCATCAAAGAAAGCCGCCAGATCGCGTAGTGCTGGAAAAACAGACGTTGGGGCACGGCATACTTGGCGCTAAAATATCATGCGCGTTTAGCGTGCTGATCCCCTCCACCGCACGCAGCCTTCACTGTTTCGCAATCCATCCACCTCTAATCTCCCCCTCGGATATCCACCCCAACGTGGGGCACACACGACGCCCCGCAACCAAGATCAGGTTTCGCTACGGGTCTCAGACCGTCCCCAACAGGGCGCAGACTCGGCGATTGCACCGACAGGCCGCTTCACGGCGCCAGTCGGTTTCGAAACCATTGCAGACGGGCCCGTCCCATCTTGATCTATCCTATACAATTGAAAGCACCTCAATGCTTGGCCGCCCGTGACGGGCCGCCGGGCTATTGGTGCTGCTTGCAACCACGCGTCCATTTCGCTAACCCCGCTGGGACGATTGCAAGAGGCGCCCGATGGACGATCTGAAACAAAAATACCTAAGCCTGATAGCTGACGCCGCTGATGAAGCCGCGATAGAAGACCTGCGCGTGAAGGCCGTCGGCAAAAAGGGCGAGATCAGTTTGCAGATGCGCGAACTTGGCAAGATGACGCCAGAGGAACGGCAGGTTGCAGGCCCCGCGCTCAATGCGCTGAAAGACGAGATTAATTCTGCGTTATCCGCCAAGAAAATGGCGCTGGCCGATGCAGCCCTTGATGCACGTCTGCGCGACGAATGGCTTGACGTCACCTTACCGTCGCGCGCCCGCTCCCAAGGCACGATCCACCCCATCAGTCAGGTCACCGAGGAAGTCACTGCGATCTTCGCCGACATGGGGTTCCGCGTCGCCGAAGGCCCGCAGATCGAAAGCGATTGGTACAACTTCGACGCGCTCAACATCCCTGGCCACCATCCCGCACGGGCCGAGATGGACACGTTTTACACACACCGTGCCGATGGCGATAACCGCCCGCCGCATGTGCTGCGCACGCATACCAGCCCGGTACAAATCCGCTCGATGGAGAAAACCGGCGCGCCGACCCGAATCATCTGCCCCGGTCGCGTGTACCGTGCTGACTATGACCAAACACACACCCCGATGTTCCATCAGGTCGAGGGGCTGGCCATCGACAAAGACATCAGCATGGCGAACCTGAAATGGGTGCTGGAAGAGTTCGTGAAAAGCTACTTCGAGGTCGACAACGTGGACATCCGCTTCCGCGCGTCGCACTTCCCCTTCACCGAACCCTCAGCCGAGGTCGACATCCGCTGTTCATGGGAAGGTGGCACGTTGAAAGTGGGCGAGGGCGACGATTGGCTGGAAATTTTAGGCTCCGGCATGGTGCACCCCAAGGTGCTGCAAGCGGGCGGGATTGATCCGGCAGAATGGCAAGGCTTTGCCTTCGGCATGGGCATCGACCGGATCGCAATGCTGAAATACGGGATCCCGGATTTACGCGCGTTCTTTGACAGCGATCTGCGGTGGTTGCGGCATTATGGGTTTGCGGCGCTTGACCAGCCGACGTTGCATGGTGGGTTGAGTAGGTGAGATTCCTTTTTGTGCTTGGTTTAGCAGTATTTGCTGCGGCTCAAGTCAATGCACAGACATTTTGCGGTCAGGTGACTGGTGCAGTCATGGTTGCGAATGACGGCACATTTCTGGGTGAAGTGTCAAATGAGTTCAATGCGAACTCCATTTTCAACGAGTTCGGCCCATACGGATCAGAATTTTCACAGAGCAGCATTTTTAATGAGTTTTCTAACTATGGCTCTCCATTTTCTATGCTTTCAGCGTTCAATGAGTTCACCACAACGCCTCCCTTGCTAGTCAAAAACAATCAGGTGATCGCGGTAGTGTCATTAAACGATGTCTTGACTGGAGCTCTCAACCCGTACTCATTACTTTCATGCAAGTAACCTCCCGCCCGGCTTGCCGGGCAGCGCCCGGACCTCCCCCATGGGGAGGGCGTTATTGCAACGCCGCAAACAACACCAACGTCAGCAACTGTGGTAACACATCGCCAAACTGAACCATCTGGGCGCCTCCCCGAGGTCCGGGCGCTGCCCTGTGTTGCGATGGATTATCCAGACATGAAACAGTAGAGTACACAAATGACCAACGACACCGAAGACCTCCAAGACACATACCCCGGCGCGGGCACCTTCAAGTTCGGCGATAGCGCCCAACTCTGCCAGCACCTCATCGCCCTTGTCCGCCAAGGCAAGAAGACCGCGACCTGCGCAGCACTCTCTGACTTCGAAGGCGAGCCTGAGGCGATGCCGGTCGTGGGCCGTTGCGATATCGCGGCGAATTGGGATGGCACACCCGCGCTTGTCATCCGCACCACAGGCGTCCAAGAAATCCGCTATTGCGACGTCACCGAAGAGATGGCGCTGGCCGAGGGCGAAGACGACACGCTGCTGGCATGGCGCAAGAACCACAAAGCCTATTTCAAACGGGGCGGTGCTTTCGACCCCGAAATGATGCTGGTCTTTGAACACTTCGAGCTCGTCGAGGACTTGGCAGGTCGCGAACTGTGAGCCGTATGCGCGTCTATATTGCCGTTCTGATCATTGCGATCATTGGCGCACATATCGCGATGTGGACGTCTGATATGCCGCGCGATCTAGCGCTCAGGCTGACGCTGATCAATGCAGCCGGGTGGGCCGTGATCCTGTTGCCAGCTGGGGCCGTGTCAAAATGGGCGGCAGCGCATCAAAAGAATGCAGATCACACAAGATAAGCGCACAGCTTAGCGCAAGACACGTTCGTCGCTCTTGAAGTTGATGACCTTATCTTTATCACCAGACGTGTGATAGGCACAGTCGATCCGCACGGGCATAAGGCCCTTCAGGTTCTCGCTTTCACAGATAGCGCCAAGTGAGAAGAGCTGAGAAAACGTCGCAT
This sequence comes from uncultured Paracoccaceae bacterium, assembly GCA_947488605.1. Classification (GTDB taxonomy): domain Bacteria; phylum Pseudomonadota; class Alphaproteobacteria; order Rhodobacterales; family Rhodobacteraceae; genus Yoonia. The sequence continues at coordinate 97,535 of CANKZJ010000008.1, forward strand.
TTTCGCCAAAGGCTTTGTAGTTCGCAGACACAAGTGTCGCGGACGCAATCAAAACAACACTCAAGATCAGATATCGAAAACCTGCCATAACCAACAACCTACTCGCACAAATGCGCTTATAAAGCCATTATGTTTTAAATTCGACCCAAATAAGCTGATTTTTCCTTAAAAAGCACGTAAGGTTAATGTCTTGGCGGGTGATGAGTGCGCTCCCCTCTTTCCCCTTTCCGCGTTATCCGGTAAGCCGACCGCAGCTTGACGAAACCGCAGGACCGGGCCCATGAAATTCACGCTCTCTTGGTTGAAACATCACCTCGAAACCGACGCATCTGTTGATGACATCGCCTATGCGCTCACCGACCTTGGGTTGGAAGTCGAAGGGATCGAAAACCCGGCCGAGCGTTTGACCGATTTCACAATCGGCAAGGTGCTCACGGCAGAAAAACATCCCGACGCGGATAAGCTCAAAGTCTGCCAGGTCGAGACCGCAGATGGCCCCACTCAGATCATTTGTGGCGCACCCAATGCGCGTGCGGGCATCACCGTGGTGATCGCCAGCCCCGGCACCTATGTCCCCGGTATTGATACCACGATTGGCGTCGGCAAAATCCGCGGGATTGAAAGCTACGGCATGATGTGTTCCGAGCGTGAGATGGAGCTGTCAGAAGAGCATGACGGGATCATCGAATTGCCTTCCGGCGAAGTTGGTCAGCGTTTCACCGATTGGCTTGCCGAAAATGCACCCGATAAAGTCGATCCCGTGATCGAAATTGCGATCACGCCGAACCGCCCCGACGCACTCGGCGTGCGCGGTGTGGCCCGTGATTTGGCGGCACGCGGTATTGGGACGCTGCGATCGTTGATGGTCGGTCCGGTTCCCGCTGCATTCAAGTCAGATTTAAGCGTCTCGATTGACCAAGACACACTGGATGGCTGTCCGGTCTTTTGCGGTCGCCTGATCAAAGGTGTCAAGAACGGCCCCAGCCCGGAATGGCTGCAAACGCAGCTGCGCGCCATTGGTCTGCGCCCGATCAGTTTCCTCGTCGATGTCACGAACTGGTTCACCTACGACCTGAACCGTCCGCTGCACGTCTTTGACGCCGATAAAGTGAACGGCAACCTGCGTGTGCACCGCGCCGCTGGTGGTGAGACGCTGACCGCACTGGATGACAAAGAGTACACGCTGCAAGCTGGTCAAATGGTGATCTCTGATGACAGCGGCCCTGAAAGTATCGCTGGCGTGATGGGTGGTGCCGACACAGGCTGCACCGAAGAAACTGTGAACGTGTTTGTGGAAAGCGCCTATTGGGACCCGATCCAGATCGCGTACACCGGACGTGCGCTCAAAATTAACTCTGATGCGCGCTACCGGTTCGAGCGTGGCGTGGACCCCGCATTCACACCCGAAGGGTTGGAGCATGCGGTGCGGATGATTGTTGATCATGCAGGCGGTGAAGCGTCCGATGTTATTCAGGCAGGCACCGTTCCGGACACATCGCGCGCCTACAAACTGGATGCCAAACGAGTGATTTCGCTGGTCGGTATGGATATTCCAGAAGCGACCCAGCGCGCCACGCTGACAGACCTTGGTTTTCAAATGGATGGCAACATGGCGCATGTGCCGTCTTGGCGCCCTGACGTGCAGGGCGAGGCTGATTTGGTCGAAGAGGTTGCACGCATAGCGTCTTTGACAAAGCTGGAAGGCAAACCTTTGCCGCGCATTGATGCCGGCGTGCCTAAACCCATTTTGACCCCCAGCCAAACACGCCAGCAAGCGGCCCGGCGGACAGCGGCGGCGCTAGGTTACAACGAATGTGTGACCTACAGCTTCATTGATGCTGAGGCGGCCAAGCTCTTTGGCGGCGGTGATGATGCCACGATGCTTGAAAACCCGATCAGTTCGGAAATGTCGCATATGCGCCCGAACCTGCTTGGTGGGTTGTTGCGGGCTGCGGCACGTAATCAGGCGCGCGGTTTCACGGATATGGGCCTCTTTGAGGTTGGTGCGGGTTTCCACGGTGGTGAGCCCGGTGAACAGCATATGCTGGTGTCGGGTGTCTTGATCGGACGGACCGGGCCAAAGGACGTGCACGGCACATCGCGCCCGGTTGATCTTTATGATGCCAAGGCAGATGCCGAGGCGGTTCTGGCTGCAATCGGTGCGCCCGCGAAGGTGCAAATCCTGCGCGGTGCGTCTGATTGGTGGCATCCGGGACGTCATGGCAAGATCTGTCTCGGGCCCAAAAAGGTCTTAGGTATTTTCGGCGAACTGCACCCCAAAGTACTGCGCGACATGGATATCAAAGGACCCGCCGTGGCCTTCACGATTTGGCCCGACGAAGTGCCGATGCCAAAGAAAAAGACGAACACGCGTGCAGCCCTTGCGGCGACAGATTTGCAAGCGGTTGATCGTGACTTTGCCTTTGTTGTCGATGCCGAGGTCGAGGCGCTGACGCTGGTCAATGCCGCCGCTGGTGCGGACAAGGCGTTGATCGCGGACGTGCGCGTCTTTGATGAATTTATCGGTGGCAGCTTGGGCGAAGGTAAAAAATCCCTCGCCGTGACTGTGCGTTTGCAGCCGACCGCCGCGACACTCAAAGACGCTGATATCGAAGCGGTCAGTGCCAAGATTATCGAGAAGGTAACGAAAGCCACCGGGGGCGTGTTACGCGGATGATGCTGCGGCCTGCCACTTCGACAGATGTGGCTGGGCTGACAGATTGCCTGCGCGCCGCCTATGCGCCGTTTGAACAGCTTGGCTTGCCACCAGTAACCGAAGGCATCGCGGACGATATTCGCGACCACACAGTTTGGGTCGCCGAAGTCGCAGGCGAGGTCCGTGGTGGCATCGTTATCGTGTTGGGTGAAACGGCACATATCGCAAACTTGGCCGTCCATCCTGATGCTGGCGGGCACGGTATTGGCAAAGAACTGATCACCAAGGCAATCGCAGTCGCCAGGGGCGCAGGCCACGACACCGTGCAACTTGCCACCCACGTTGATATGCATGAAACACAGGCGTTTTACCGCAAACTGGGTTGGACCGAGACTGGCCGTGAAGGCAAAAAAGTCTATTTTCAAATAGAAACGAAGTGAAGGAACCGCAACGATGACCCTGAAAATCTACCTCTCTGGAGAGATTCACACCGATTGGCGCGATCAGATTACGGCAGGCGCCAAAGGGCTGGACGTGGCTTTTGATAGCCCCGTGACCCATCATGAAGCCTCGGACGATTGCGGCGTAGCGATCATGGGCGCAGAGCCGGATAAGTTCTGGCACGACAACAAAGGTGCAAAGCTGAACGCGATCCGCACACGGCACGGGATTGAAAACGCCGATATCGTCGTCGTGCGCTTTGGCGAGAAATACAAACAGTGGAACGCAGCGTTTGACGCAGGCTATGCTGCGGCTTTGGGTAAATCACTCATCGTGATGCACGGACCAGAGCACCAGCACCCGCTCAAAGAGGTGGACGCAGCGGCCCTTGCCGTCGTGCAAGAACCCCAGCAAGTGGTACAGATTTTGCAGTACGTGCTGAATGGGACGTTACCTAGCTAACGGGGTGATTTTTGGTGGAGATCTGCTTAGAGCCCACTTTGCCGGATGCTGCACGTCGCATGAATGTCTGATATGCTGCCATGATCTGACTGAGGGAGCCTTTGGATAATCAACACACAAACGCTGAGCACGCATATACGCGCGAGCAATGGAAAAGAGCAGTCAACTTGTCGGCTATTCTTGGGTGGCTGGTGATAGCCGCCCCTATTTCTGCCGGTACGAGCAACGCCGGGTTTCTCCAATTCTTCGGTTTAATGGTTTGGGTCGCGGCCATTGGACTACCAATTGCATTTCTTGCCAGTTGGATCATATCGGCTCCGATACTCAAGAGACTTATGCGCAAGAATACATCGTGGTTTCAGGCTATTTTGTGGGGAGGGGTGATCACGTTTTTCATAGCCCTCGCAAGCATTGCAATCGGGCGCTTGCGTGGTTTGGCTACCAAGCAACCCTCTCAGTTGGGTGGTGGCGACAAAGTTCGAGAGATTGATGGCATCCTTACTTCATATGGTTGGCAGGTAGTTGCTCAAAATACTGCAATGTTCGTCGCGGCCGGAATTGTCATCGCCCTTATTGTTCGATTTGCAATCGGGCCGGGACGTCGGATTTCCTAGTCCGTTGCAGCCATTGGCGCAGCCGCAGCGAATGCACCCTTAGTCCGCGCAGCCGACAGTCAGCCGCGCGGATTTAAGTTGCTATCACGACGGATCGGGAATGCGTTTTGCCTTCTCAACAGCCGGTCGCGCGAAAAACCGCTCAACATAGGCGGGCACGTTTTTAAGATCGTGATAGCCGACCGCATCCTTCGTGCCGTAAAATTCAAGCGCATTCAGCCAAGGCGCAATCGCCATGTCCGCGATGGAATAGTCGCCCACGATCCAGTCTTTGCCGTCGAGTTCCTTGTCCAGAACGGCCAGTAAACGGATTGCTTCGTCGCGGTAGCGTGTGCGTGGGCGCGGGTCTTCGATGTCTTTGCCCGCGAATTTGAAAAAGAACCCCATTTGGCCCAACATCGGGCCAAGACCACCCATCTGGAACATCAGCCATTGGGTGATCTTTGCCTTCTCTGCGGCGTTCTTTCCGATGAATTTCCCTGACTTTTCAGCAAGGTAAAGCAAAATTGCACCGCTCTCAAAAATCCCAATAGGGCCATCAGGTCCATTGGGATCAATGATCGCAGGAATTTTGTTGTTAGGATTTAGTGAAAGAAAAGCGTCACTTTTCACGTCGGCGTCGCTGAGCGTGACAAGATGCGGCTCGTAGGCCAATCCCATCTCTTCCAAAGCAATGGAAACCTTCACGCCGTTCGGTGTGGGATAGGAATAAAGTTGAATGACCGAAGGGTCCTTTGCGGGCCAGCGGGACGTGATCGGGAATGCGGATAGGTCAGCCATTTGGCGATTTCCTTTGCGTAAATTTCTGTCCACTCAAGCTAAGGGGAAATTCGATAAATAAAACCCGTGCGACTGTGGACTGATAGCGGTAACTATGTGCGCAGTTGCGCAGTGGGCAGTAGACCCGCGCGCCGAGCGAAATAAGTGGGGACACACATGCTTAACGAATTCAAAGATTTCATCGCCAAAGGCAATGTCATGGACATGGCCGTCGGTATCATCATCGGCGCGGCTTTTACCGCGATCGTCACGTCACTGGTTGGCGATCTGATCAACCCAATCATCGGCCTTGTGTCTGGTGGCGTTGATTTCACAAACCAATACGCTGTGCTGGCCGGTGACGTACCTGCGGGTGCATCGCTCGAAGCGGCGCGTGAAACAGGCGGGTCCATCTTTGCCTATGGTGCATTCATCATGGCGATCATCAACTTCCTGATCATCGCGTTCGTGGTGTTCATGTTGGTCCGTCAGGTCACCAAGATCAAAGACGCCGCTACCAAAGCGGAAGAGGCAGCACCAGAAGAGCCAAAGGGCCCAACAGCAGAAGAGCTGCTGGCTGAGATCCGTGATGCGCTGAAGGCCAACGCCTAATACCGTCGACTGATTTTGAAGGGCGCGTTGGTGACAGCGGGCCCTTTTTTTATGTCTGACGCGCGAGGAAACCTGTGATGGCTTCGGTCACGAAATCGGGGTTTTCCAACGGCGATGTATGGCCTGCCTTTGGGACAGTGATCAACTCCGACCCTTTGATCGCATCGTGCATTAGCCGCGCTGTTGCTGGCGGTGTCGGAATGTCATCTTCGCCAACCAGGATCAACGTGGCGGGTGGGTTTTCCAAGGCAGTTAACGCGCCTTGCACATCGTCACGATCAAACACCGCGCGTCCGAATTGCCGGATCGAGGTGCGATCCAAGCCACTGATGTAGGTCTTCATTGCGTCAAATTCTGCTTGTCGCGCAGGATCGGCACGGAAGGTTTGCCCGAACAAAAGTGGAAGCACCTTCCCCAAAAGTGGGCGAATGCCAATAAGACGCACAAAGAACAGCAGTTGGTTGTATTGCTTGAGCGACGCGGCGCTTTCCGCATTTGCGCCTGTGTCCATCAAGACCAGCGATTTGAATAGATCAGGGCGACGCAGCAGCAGTCGCATGCCCACGTACCCACCTGTCGACATGCCTGCAAAATGCACCGGCCCATCGCCAAGCGCGTCAATCAGCTGCTCGGCATCATCAACCAGATCATAGATGCCAAACGGATCTTGGCAGAGCCCGCTTTCGCCATGCCCGCGATGATCAAAAGCAATGACGCGGTGGGTCTTGCTTAGCGCGTCGACTTGGGCTGCAAACATCTGATGACGCATCAGATAGCCGTGAGAGAAGACAATCGTTTCGGACCCGGACCCGGCGACCGCGTAATTGATTGGCCGTCCGTTGATGTCGATTTTGGGCATGGGGTGCTGGTTCCGTTGTTGGATAATGGAACGCTATAGGTTGGTATGGCGTGCGGCAAGGTTTGGCTTTGCGGGCCTCAGCCCTGATTAAGGAACGCGTTTTGGCGCAACTGTCGTGACTTTTTCGGTTCCTTTCGGCATGCTTGCGACATGAGCTTTTTAAGACCGCGATCTCTCGTTTTCATTGGCATAGCCTTGTATATTCTGGGACTTTCTTACGACGTGATTTTTGCAGGGATTCCGTATCAAGACCCTTCCGCAGAACTTGAAGCGAATTGGCATGCGCATAAAAGGATTGCCAACATTCCGATTGTCACTGGGATCGTGTTGTTCTTGGGTGGTTGTCTTTGGGCTGCTTTGGCCTGGATGGTACGGGCTGTTAAGCGGCAACGCTCATCTTAGAGTTGCTACTGCAAACGGTAGCTTCAATGCGGCAAGATGCACTCACCCTGCCGCATTGTGCGGTGTTCTACTCTTTCAGCGCAAGCGTTGGCGATAGCACATCAATTCCCAGCGCCTTGCCGACCGCATAGTATGTCAGCTTGCCCGCATGAACGTTCAGACCGTTCAGCAGATGTGGATCATCCTCGCAGGCCTGCCGCCAACCCTTGTCTGCCAATGACAGCATGAAGGGCATCGTGGCGTTGCCGAGCGCGATAGTGGACGTTCGCGCCACGGCGCCGGGCATGTTGGCCACGCAGTAATGCATGATCCCGTCCACGTCATAGATCGGGTCTTCGTGGGTTGTCGCCTTGGAGGTTTCAAAGCAGCCGCCTTGATCGATGGCAACGTCCACGAGGGCTGCACCCGGTTTCAGTTCCGACAGTTGCGCGCGCGAGATTAGCTTGGGGGCCGCGGCACCCGGGATCAGGACCGCGCCGATGATCATGTCTGCTTCGCGTGCCAGCTCTATCGTGTTGCCCGCACTGGCGTAGCTATTTTTGAACTGCCCGCCGAAGGTGTCATCAAGATAGCGCAGGCGCGGCAATGACCGATCAAGCACGGTGACATCCGCGCCCATGCCAGCGGCGATGCGCGCGGCATGTGTGCCCACAACGCCGCCGCCAATGACGACAACGCGCGCCGGTCCGACACCGGGCACACCACCCATAAGAACGCCGCGACCACCGTTGGCCTTTTGCAGGGTCCATGCACCGACTTGAGGGGCGAGACGGCCTGCGACCTCGGACATTGGCGCCAGCAAAGGTAGACCGCCACGATCATCGGTCACGGTCTCGTATGCGATGCATGTCGCACCTGAAGCCATCAGGTCTTTGGTCTGGTCGGGATCGGGGGCGAGGTGGAGGTAGGTGAACAAAATCTGGCCTTCGCGCAGCATTTTGCGCTCAACAGGCTGTGGTTCTTTCACTTTTACGATCATTTCGGCAATTGCGAACACTTCTGCCGCTGTGCCAACAATAACCGCCCCGGCGTTTGTGTAATCTGTATCTGTGAAACCCGCACCATTGCCCGCGCCCGTTTGGACGGTAACTTTGTGGCCGTGATTGACGGCTTCGCGCGCGGCGTTTGGTGTTAGGCCGACGCGAAATTCCTGTGGTTTGATCTCTGTTGGGCATCCGATATGCATGACCCGTTCCTCCCTATTTATGGGCCGATTATCTGCGCGGCCCGATGCAATTTCATCGGGCTTCTTCTTTGATGTTTGCGGTAACTGTGGTAGAAACGTGTGTTGCAGTACCCAATATTCGAAGGATCGTGCGAAAAATGGAACTAGACAGTATCGATCGCCGAATCCTTGAGGTCTTGCAGAAGAAAGGCCGCATGTCGAATGCAGAGCTTTCGGACCTAGCGAACTTGTCGGCCTCTGCCTGTCACAGACGGGTGCAGCGGTTGGAAAAGGATGGGTTTATTCGCGACTACGTGGCCTTGCTGGACCCGCGCAAGGTCGGGCGTCCGACCACCGTTTTTGTCGAGATCACCTTGAGCGGTCAGGCAGATGAGGTGCTGGATGCTTTTGAAAAAGCCGTGGCGCGAGTGCCAGATGTGCTTGAATGTCATTTGATGGCTGGCACGGCCGATTACCTGCTAAAGGTTGTCGCAGGCGATACCGAGGATTTTGCACGCATTCACCGCCGTTTTCTTGCGACACTTCCTGGGGTTGCGCAAATGCAGTCGTCATTTGCATTGCGTACTGTCAGGCAAACCACCGCGCTTCCGGTGAGATAGCGGCGATGTTTCGCTTACCTCTGAACAATCTTCGTTCAATTTCCAAATTGTAGCCATCTTTTTGCGTATACAGTCAGGGAAGCGTGGACAGATTGTGTCTTATGATAAAGTCTGATCGCGGCGAGTCAGGAGATTGTGAGAAATGTGTATTTTATGCGGATGTTCAACGTGTGGTGGCAATGATGCGTTGGGATTGGATACGGATGAATTTAACCTAATCACGGTGGGTTCCGCAGGTGGCGTTGCGTCGAACTACAAATGGGGCAACGACGTTCGTGGTGCTGCAAGTGGCATCATCACGTGGTCACTCGACCTGACTGGTCTGAATATGATTGCAGGATCGAACCTAGATGAATTCAGAACGGCCGTGGACGACGCATTCAATGCTTGGGCAGCGATCGGCGGTGTGACGTTTCAAGCCAGTAACAACATTGGTGCAGCTGATATTGATATCAATATGTCGCCATTGAGCGGATCCACGATTGGCATCGCTCTGACCTCCTATTTTACATCTGACGGTAACGAAAATGGAATACTTCCTATCTTTGATTCCGACATTTCGATGGATCAAGGTGAGATATGGCGACCCGACGGTGACGATGGGCAATTCACTTTTGTGCAGGTGATGATGCACGAGATTGGTCATGCTTTGGGGCTGGACCATTTCAACGTCTCTGACTCAATTATGAATGCGACAGCGAATGACGGCTCCCGGCTTTTGGGTGATGATGACATCGCTGGAATTCAAGATCTTTATGGCGCGCGGCGTTGGTCAGACCAAAGCGAAGAGGTTGATTTCAAACTGATTGGCGTGGGTCAAACTGCTTTTGCGCTTGGCGGCAATGATACGGTGACCGGGACACGATTGGCTGACCTCATTGATGGCGGCTCGGGCAACGACACGATTTTTGGTGGCGGTGGCAACGACGATTTGCGCGGTGGTATCGGGAATGATTTCATCTTGGATACACGCGGTAACAATGATGTCTTTGGCGGCAACAACAATGACACCATTATTGGCGGCGGTGGTCGCTTGGATGCTGAAGGGCAAGCCGGCGACGACACCATCATCGGCGGTATCGGTTCAGACGTATTAAATGGTGGCATTGGTAATGACACGCTCAGGGGTGACCCGGGCGGTAGCTTTATTACCGGAGATGATCGCCTGATCGCTGGTGAGGGTAACGATTGGCTAGAAGGCGGAGGTGGCGCTGATACCTTCGTGTTTGATCGGACAGATGGCGCGAATCGTATTGGCACACTTGATTTGTCGGGTAGTTCAAGGTCCATCACTGGACGCGACTTTGAGGTTGGTGTCGATCAGATCGATCTTGATGGTTTCAACCTTAGCTTTAGCCAGATCGAAGATCGTTTGGAGACCGTTGGGAATGACACCGTATTCACCTATGATCAGGATAACATATTTATGACCATTACCATTGAAGGTGTTTTGCACACTGATCTGACTGCCGGGGATTTTGTTTGATGTTGTGTGGGCAATCGCGCCGTGTTCCCCTTGCCGCTAGTCTAATCGCTCTTTTGGCGGGATGCGGCGGCGGCGATGGCGGAAGTGGTAGTAGCTTTGGCGGTGCAACAGTTGAAGTTACTGACAGCCGCTATGTGAACCTGTCTGGTTTACCTGCTTCGGGTAGCTCTGACATGACCTATGTCCTGCTAGATGGGCAAAGCGTGCAAGGCATCCAAGATGTTACTCTTACTCATGCGAACGCGCAAATTTCGGGGAGCCTTTTGCAAGGGACCAATCTGAATAGCGCCAGTTTCTTGAACCCTGCCGACGGAGAGTATTCCCGGGTCGTGAGGATAAGCGGGGACAATTTGTTTGGGGCGGTTGGTCTAGAAGTCCTATCAGGAAACCTGCCTTCTTCCGGCACAGTTTCGGCGTATAACTCTGGATGGGTTGGGGTCACCGCAAGTGTCACTGACAACGTTTATGTTCTTGAGGGTGATGCGTTCTTCAACGCCGACTGGGGCACCAATGATGTTGATGCATTGTTCACAAATTTCAGTGGTACGGACCGGAATGGCGCGAGCGTGAGTGGCGTCGGGACTATTGTGGTGAATGACGCAGCCATAAACGGCGATAGATTCTCTGGCGGCAGCGTGTCCGGCGATGGTGAATTCGATGGCCTAGGCGGTACTGGATCTACGAGACAAATCAGCGGTGTGTTCTTTGGACCCGAAGCTGATGAGTTGGGTGGTGTTCTTGTTATCGACGATCCAAATGATGACATTCTTGTCGTCGGTGCATTTCAGGCCGACTAATCAGGTGGTTTGATTTCATCAGGCTCTGGCGTGAGATCGTAGGGTTTTGCGAGGTTCCAGACGTGTTCTGGTACCATGTTCTTGATCTTGGCAGGTTCTTCGCGTCGCAGGTGGAGCACTGTTTCGGCGGCTTTCATTTCGACGCGCGCACGTGCGAACTCCAGGCCTCTCGGCCCGATGCGCGGCATCAGCCATGCCATCACGCCGCGCAACCAGTTGGGCATCCGCCGCAGCGGAAGGCCGCCCGCAGCAAGTCGCGTATTCTCAACGAACCCTTTGACCGAACCAGCGCGTTTGCCGCGTGAGCCCGGTGCGGCAAGCGACACTTCATCACCCAAGCCGTCGAGCATTTCCCGGCCGCGTGCGTTGCGCACGATCAGCCACTGTTCGCCTTCGCCCGCCATGTAACCGACGGTGATATCGGCGAGCCTGTTGGTGTAATCCACGCAAGTGCGGCAAGTGGTGGGAAAGAAGTCAGCGGGCAAATCCGAGAGCGGCAGTTTCAGGAACGGGATCAGCTTTTGGCTGCCATCCGTGAACCGCAGTTCCACATGATAGTCGGCGCGAAATTCTAGGTAGGTGACGGTGTCGGGCGCGTCGGTGAGCCGTTCTAGAAAGCTGTGGAAATTTTCCGTCGTGGTGTTGTCAGAGCAGGGAGTTCCGATGACGTAGATACGGTCAAACCCAAGGTCGGCTTCCATCGCGCGCAGCGCGTAGATTTGGCAAGGGATGCCAATGACCGCGATCTTTGTGTGTCCGGCAGCGCGGGCGGGCTCCAAAAGCGCCAGCAGCGGCGCGTAGCCCATACGCATGCCGCGAGCGTGCTTCATATCTGCTGCATCCGTGATGATCGCGGGGCGCGGGCGCCATTTGTCGTCGTCGTCCGGCACCATTGTCAGGACCGCATCAACCGCGCCGGTTTCAAGCAACCGTTCGGCAAAACGTGTGGTCAGGCCAGTCCATTGCGCACCCGCGCGGGCAGGCTTGAGGGCGGCGCGGTACATCGCGTGAGACACACCAAAGAACCGCTCGTCGCCCGTACCTTGTGCCGTGCGGCCATGCACCTTTTCTTCCAAGCCCGGATAGTCTGGCTTGATGAACTGGCAGGCTTTGCCGCAGGCCGAAGGATCTGCCATGCGCGACACGCCGCAATCAGTGCAAAGACCGCGCGGGGCGGGGGAGGCGAACTGGGGTGTTTGCGGAGTGCTCATGGCGCCACCTTAGGCGTAGGGGGCAGGGTGTCTAGGGGTGGCTGGTCTGTTTGGACGAGCGTGCGTTGTGATATCTGGCGGGATAGGTAATGGCTGCTTTGCGGACGGAGCTGCCGTTGGTTGCTAGCTTATTTCACCATCTGAGAAGTGGAAGTAGACGTTCGAACCGGCAAGGTGTTCGACGATTCTTAGAAAATAGTCGGCGCCGTATAGATCAGTGAACAGGGCTTCAAAGAAAGCATAATCGTCTTCTGTTCCAAGTTTGCCTGAACCCGACGCGTAACAAACTAGATTTGCAATCGCGTAAATCGTTGGATAGTCATCTGCAGCTTCATCAAGACACTGCCTTAACGCAATGCGAAATTGATCTCTTGCTCCTGTCGCGCCGTAAAGCGTTAGCAGTCCGCGCAAATAGCGCAGTCGCTGATCGGATGCCTTCGAACACTCATCTAAATGCAACACGAGTATCTGGACTAGGCTAACAAGCTCAATCTCAGCAAGTTCAGTTAGTTTGTCATGTCCGGTAACTTCGCTCTGACATCTCTGCAAGAGCTTCATCAAGGGGCGCTCATAATTACTCATCGTTGGGTAGACCTGCTTCTGGCAGGTTCATTTAAAGATAGAAAAACCTAACTATCAAGCTTGGATTAGTAGTCAGATCATTCGCCACCTTAAGCTAGCACTTCGGACTCGAACCAGACTTCACCCTAATTCTGTGCCGCGAATGCAAAGCCGAGCGCGTTCCACACCACCTCCCCCTTTCCCTTATCCCACCCACACGGTAAAGGGGCGCATCTGTCACAAGGAGCAGCCAAATGGGCTATAGAATCGCCGTTGTCGGTGCCACTGGTAATGTGGGCCGCGAAATGCTGAACATCCTCGCTGAACGGGAATTCCCCGTCGACGAGATTGCCGTACTTGCCAGCCGTAAATCGCTGGGTACGGAAGTGAGCTTTGGCGATAAGACCTTAAAGACGAAAGACCTTGATACGTTTGATTTCACGGGCTGGGATATGGCGCTGTTTGCTGTCGGTTCTGACGCCACGAAGATTTACGCGCCCAAAGCCGCGAAGGCAGGATGCGTCGTGATCGATAACTCTTCGCTTTATCGCTATGACGCGGACGTGCCGTTGATCGTACCAGAGGTGAACGCGCAGGCGATCCACGGCTATGCCAAGAAAAACATCATTGCGAACCCAAACTGTTCGACAGCCCAAATGGTTGTCGCACTCAAGCCGCTGCATGACCGCGCCACAATCAAGCGTGTTGTCGTTAGCACGTATCAGTCGGTGTCCGGCGCGGGCAAAGGCGGCATTGACGAGCTGTGGGATCAGACCAAGTCGATCTACAACCCCACAGACAGCAAGCCGCCCAAGCAGTTCACCAAGCAGATCGCGTTCAACGTGATCCCGCATATTGATGTGTTCATGGACAGCGGTGAGACCAAAGAAGAATGGAAAATGGTCGCCGAGACCAAGAAGATCGTTGATCCAAAGATCAAGGTCACCGCGACCTGTGTACGCGTACCGGTTTTCGTCGGTCATTCCGAGGCGGTGAATATCGAGTTTGAAGACTTCCTCGATGAAGATGAAGCGCGCGATATTCTGCGCGAGGCACCCGGTGTCATGGTCATCGATAAGCGCGAAGACGGCGGCTACGTTACCCCGATTGAATGCGTTGGTGACTTTGCAACGTTCATCAGCCGTATCCGGCAGGACAGCACGATTGATAACGGTCTGAACCTGTGGTGCGTATCCGACAACCTGCGCAAGGGTGCCGCATTGAATGCTGTACAGATTGCCGAGTTGCTGGGACGTGAGTGCCTCAAGAAGGGCTGAGGGCGGCGCGTTTGAATTCGAAAAAGGCGTCCTGTGGGGCGCCTTTTTTGTTGGATGGTGACCGCGCCGAACCTGTCGTTTGTCAGTCAAAGCACCCGCATTGGTCATGCAACGAATGAATGAAGCGCCGATAGTCCCAGGCGTCCAGACGCGCCCTTTGAATTGGTTCAGCAGCACAACGGTGGTTCATTCTCCAGTATGGTTGCGGGGCTTAAGGCAACCTCGCCATCACAACGAGATGCGGAAGCGTGCAAACCCATCGGGTCCGTCACCGGCTTGCTCGATATCAGCGTCCACTTGATCCAGGTAGGCCGTCGCAGCGGGCCCGGTGTCAAACAACACCGTTGTTCCCTCCATCGGTTTAAACGACCAATTGCTATCGGCGCGTGGGCTAATGGTGCCTTGTTCGACAATGTAGCGTACGATCACGTCGCGGTTCGTGTCTGGCCCCTCAAAAACAGTTGTTTCGGGTGTTGCACCGGGGAAGTTGCCGCCGCCACCTGCGCGGTAGTTGTTCGTGGCAACAATGAACTCCGCAGCAAGATCCAGTGGCGCGCCGTTATAGCTTAGGTCCACAATGCGTGATGCGCTTGCATCCAAGAGCACGCCTTTGGCGTCGTATTTCGAAGGCTGCGATAGGTCGATTTGATAAGTGACGCCGTCAATTACATCGAAATTGTAGCTTGGGAAGTCCGGGTTCAGCAGCACGACATCCTGTGCGCCGGGTGCAACTTGGTTGAATATGCCCGCAGACCGTTCCAACCAATCCTTCACTTGCTGCCCGGTCACGCGGACGGCGCGGGCGGTATTGGGGTAGAGGTATAAATCGGACACATTCTTGATCGCGACGTCCCCCATTGGCACGTCGGTAAAGTACTCGGGCCCGCCCCGACCACCTGCTTTGAAAGGCGCGGCCGCTGACAAAATTGGCAGGCCCTCGTGTTCGGTCCCTTTCATCATTTGCTCGATATACCACAGCTGCGCGATCGATACGATTTGCACAGAAGGATCATCCGCAACCAAAGCGAAATAGCTATGCAACGGCGCGTCAGTTTTTCCCACGGCGCGACGGACATAGGCCAATGTCTCGTCATGTTCGACCTGAACGGACGCAAGAACAGCTTCATCGCTTTCGACCAATGCACTGACTGAGCGATCCTCGTTGCGCACTGAAATCGGTCGCGCCTCGGTTTCGGCGGATACCACCCGCCATGCGTTGCCATCTTTCTCTATCAGCAAGTCAATCAGGCCCATATGACTGCCCCAGAAGCCGCCCATACAAGCCGGCGTGCCCATCAAGGTGCCTGCATCTACATCAACACCCGCAAAGTCTGCATAGTCAGGTGACGGGAAAACCAGATGGCTGTGGCCCGTGAGAATGGCATCAATGCCATCCAAACCCGCCAAAGGAACAGATGCGTTCTCCATCCCGTCAGAAGCGTCTGCCGATCCGATTCCAGAATGGGACAGCGCGACAATGATATCTGCTCCCGCTTCTTTGATTTGCGGCAAATAGGCCTTTGCGGTTTCCACAATATCGCGCGCTTGAACATTGCCTTCAAGATGGCGACGATCCCATCCCATCACTTGCGGTGGCACAAAACCGATAAGCCCTACCTTGATGTCATGCTCAACACCGGCTCCATCGGTCACTTTGTGATCCAAGATCACATATGGCGGGATCAGCGTTTTGTCTTTGGTCGGATCGCTGCCCATTTCCAATGCTATGTTTGCATTCACCACCGGGAAGTTCGCACCGGCTAGTGACTTCATTAAGAAGTCTAATCCATAGTTGAATTCGTGGTTACCCAAAGTGGACGCATCAAACCCCAGTGTGTTCATCGCTTGAATAACCGGATGGGTATCGCCGTCTTTCATGCCACGCTCATAGGCGATGTAGTCGCCCATCGGATTGCCTTGCAAGAAGTCACCATTGTCGATCAGTAGCGAGTTTGTCGCTTCATCCCGGATGTCATTGATCAAGGACGCCGTGCGGGCAAGTCCAACGGTGTCACGAGGTCTATCGGCATAATAATCATATGGAAAAACATGCACATGCAGATCTGTTGTCTCCATAATGCGAAGATGCGCCTGATTTGTCGCGGCGTGCGCGGAGAATGGGTGCAGCGCAATGAAACCGGTGGTACTTGCAAGAAAAGCACGGCGGTTGAGTGTAATTGACATAGTCGAATCCCCCTAAAAAGCTTGATTTTTCTTGATGGGAGCAAGTTTAAGTCTCTCAACGCAACACGCAAGTCTCGCATCAAATTTGGCGCGCGGAAGAACGCTCAGATCGCAAAATTGCCTTTGGGACGAGTCTTACAAAAGTCTGCTTTGTCTGCGAATTTTAAAGTCACTCTTCAGCTGATTTAGCCATTGCAGCGAGGCTTTCTAGCTGAGGCGCGAGCGTGCAGCCTGAAATTAAAGGTTAAGTGTTCGCGTTTCGCGCAGACATCAGGTTGATTGCGACTAAGCCAAGTGCCAGGCAAGATGGTACAATCTGAAACATGCCTGCTCGCACCGATATTGTGAGTGCTGCGGTGATACCCGCGATCATTACAAAGAGAAGAAAGCAGGTCGCAATGCGTCTTTGCCAAATGCGATCTTGTATGAAGAGCGACCAGATCAGACCAGCAGAAAGGAACGCATTATAGACCCCTTGGTTCGCAGCCAGTTGGACTGTTTCTGGAAATAGTTCGGCGGGGAAGGTGTCAAACACCTCCGGCCCTCGGCTTTTCCAGGCAAAAATCTCAAACCATGCAATGTAAGCATGCAGGGCTGCGATCAGTGCGACAAGGCATAGCAGCAGCGTCCTCATATTTTGCGCCTATTCATCGAAGTATGCGTTGTGCGTGGTGTAAATCGCGTCAATCGTGGGCGTCAGGCGATCAAGATGCGTGCGCAAAACCTCATCTGCCGCAGAGGCATCACCGCCAAACATGGCGCGCAGCAGCCTCTGATGGTCCTCATATAGGACGTCCATCGCTTCTTTGCTGGTCAGCGCCAGCATGCAAAGTCTATCAACTTGCGCCTTGTTTTCGGCGATGATGTCGAATGCAAACGCCTGCTTGGCTGATGCGCAAAGCAGTTTGTGGAACTGATAGTCCAGATCATGAAATCGCGTGACATCCTCCGCCGAGATCGCATCCGCCTGTTCGCGCAGGTTCACCTTTAGCGCAGCGTCTACCGACTTATCGCGATCCAATGTGGCTGCGCGTACGACTTCCAGTTCAACCGCAGTGCGGACAAACCGCGCATTCGCGATGAGTTGGCGCGAAAAGGGCCGCACAACGGTTGCCCTTTGTGGTCGGACCAAAAGTAGATTGAGATTTGCCAATCGAGTGAATGCTTCCCTCACGGGTTGGCGTGAGAACCCAAAGGATTTTGCAACATCTGTTTCGGAAATCTTGGTGCCCGGAAGCAATTCCAACCGCGTGATTTGCCCAAACAGTTCCTCAAAGACGACACCGCTGCTCGTCGTGCGCTCTAGGGTTCCTAATGCTGCCATCTTTTGCTTTTCCAGACTTTGTTTGATCATAGTGTGGCAGAGTTTTCCGCAGAATAACAGACTAAATTTGGATACTAGACGACATTTGATCATCTGTTTTTAAAGGATAATCCAACTATTTGTATATAAGGATGCAATTTATATGTTGACTAGTATCCCAGTTGTCGTGTTGGTTGAGCCTATGAACGAGAGCAGAGTGATCGCGCTTGTCGGGAGGAAACCGGGGTCGGCCAAATGTGGGTGGGACCGGTTCTGACAAAGCGACTTGCGAAACTCCGAACACCATACCCGGTCACTGAACGACCGGCGAAAAACACGACTTGAACCTGATCTGGGAGGATAGAATGTTCAATTTTTCACTAAAGACGATGGCCGTGACGGCAGTATTGCTCAGCGGCGTTTCAGCTGCGCATGCGGAAGTGACGCTGCGCGGTGCAAGCATGTTTGACGAAGAACATGCGTTTACAAAAACCCTGCGCGAATTTGAACGGCTTGTTGCCGAAAACTACGATGGCGAAGTTAGCTTTGATCTGCGCCTGAATGGTGAACTTGGGGTCGAATCCGATTATGTCACCTACCTCAATCAAGGCGTTGCCGTTGACTACACAATCCTTGCCCCCTCCAACATGGCTGTCTTCTCTGAATCTATCCCGTTGATGGATATGCCGTTCCTGTTCCGTGATCTTGACCATTGGAATGCCGTGCTGTCATCAGACGCGCTTGCCCCGCTGGAGGATGATTTACGCGAAGCAGCTGGCATCGTGATCGTCGGCTATCACGGTGGCGGTGTACGCAATCTTGTTTCTTCAGAACCGATTACAAATATGGAAGAGCTTGCAGGTCACCGCATGCGCGTTATGGGGGCCCCAATTCAGGCGCAAACATTCGACGCTGTCGGCGCGGCACCATCTGCCATCGCCTACAACGAAGTCTACAACGCGATCCAGACAGGCGTGATTGCGGGATTCGAGAACGAGGCAGCGTCTATCCAGAACTTGAAGTTCTACGAAGTTGCACCGCATGTTTCATTGACGCAGCACACAATCACCGTGCGCCCGATTGTGATGTCGGCAAAGATTTTTGATGAGCTGCCGGCAGACCTTCAAGACGCCATCATGACAGCTGGCGACGAGGCAGGTGCATTTGGCCGCGCCCTTGAAAGCGGTCAGGACGGCGAAAAGCTTCAAGAGATGCTCGACGCGGGTCAGATTGAAGTGCATGCGTTTGAGGGCCGCGAGCAGATGCTCGAATTGGTCCAACCAATCCAGGATGCCTACGCAGCAGAGCTTGGCGCGACAGAGTTGCTCGAAAACGTTCGCGGTATGTGATCTCCCAGCTGACGGGCGGATTTGTTTCCTCCTTCGCCCGTCGGCACCTTTTTCTGATGCGACCTGACGCATCACACTGCGAAGTAAGGCAGACTATGCTTGGAAGATTTCTCGATAAGTTCTGCAATGGCCTTCGCATTTTGCTTGGCGTGATGATGGGGGCATTGGCGATACCGGTCGCGATGCAAGTTGTCTCTCGCTACACCGGTCTGATCCCGACGTTCCTTTGGACAGAAGAACTCGCGACATTCCTGTTTGTCTGGATTGTCATGATCGGTTCAATTGTTGCTGTCTGGGATGGCACACATTTCGACGTGCGGATTACCCGCGATGCGATTGGGCCGCTCATACGCTTGCTTCAGGACGGCATTGTAAATGTCGCCATCATGATATTCGGGGCTTTGTTCCTTTTTTACGGCATCGAGTATGCGGAATTTGGCGGCAACCAACGGTCCGTGATGATGCGTGCAAATCTAATAATTACGCATATTTCTGTGCCAGTCGCCGGAGCTTTCTGGCTTGTGCTGTCTGCCTACCGGTTGTCAGAGAACGTGTCGCAATTCCTAAACCGAGAGAATAATCAGACATGATCCTCGATACCGCCACTGCGGCCACGATGCTGATCGCGGGATTCTTGATCCTGATTTTCATCCGTATTCCCGTCGCCTTTGCGCTGGGCCTAGCGACTATTCCAGTGGTTTTGCTGGAACTGCGCCTGACACCATTCATCGTGTTGGACCGGATGTTCCAATCCTACAATTCTTTCATCCTGCTGGCCGTTCCATTCTTTCTTTTGGCGGCAAACTTGATGAATTCCGGCAAAGTCACCGACCGCTTGATCGAGCTGGCGCGCGTGTTGACAGGCTGGATGCCGGGCGGTCTGGGCCATGTGAATGTCGCGGTTTCAATGCTGTTTGCGGGCATATCGGGGTCGTCGACTGCTGACGCCGCAGGTATTGGAAAAATCCTTATTCCTGCGATGGAAAAGGAAGGCTACGACACGCGATTTGCGGTCGCGATCACCGCCTGTTCGTCAGTCATGGGCGTCATTATCCCGCCGTCGATTTTGATGATCGTTTGGGGCGGCGTGATGCAAGTGTCTGTCGGCGCCCTGTTTTTGGGTGGTGCGGTCCCCGGCTTGATGATTGGCCTTACTCTGATGGGGACGGTCTATTGCTTTGCAAAGGTCCGCAACTATCCCGTCACAGCGTCACCAAATTGGGGTGACTTCTGGGCCGCTTGGAAAGGGGCCGCACTTGCACTTTTGACACCGGTCTTTGTGATCGGCGGTATCGTTGGCGGTTTTGTCACACCGACAGAAAGTGCGATTATCGCCGCCGGTTATGCGCTGATCCTTGGTATGTTCGTCTATAAGACCGTCACACCCAAGGATCTGGGCTTTATTCTTTATGACACGGCGCGATTTGCGGCCATTTCGCTGTTCGCCATTGGAACGGCATCCGCATTTGGATGGTTGCTGTCATTCTACAACGCGCCCCGCTTGATCGTGAGTGTCATGACGGCATGGGAAATGGGGCCCTTTGGTACAGCCCTGATTATCGCGCTTCTTTTCTTGCTGTTTGGTTTGTTCATCGATGCCATTCCCACAATCATCATCCTTGGCACTGTCCTGATGCCAGTGGCGCAGGCGGGTGGTCTTGATCCGATCGCTTTCGCCATTATCGGCATTGTCTCGCTCGCCTTTGGGTTGGTGACGCCGCCCTATGGGCTATGCCTTTTGATCTCGGCTGCGATTGGTGGGTTGAACGTCGTGCAAGTGCTGCGCGAGGTCATCTTCATTCTTGCCCCGATGCTGGTCATCCTGATTTTGCTGGCGGCATTCCCCGAAATTATTTTGTGGCTCCCAAAAACACTGATGCCGGGGGCGTTCCGATAGTGGCGGTTCAAAGCGCAGTTCCGCGCGCATGAAAACCACCGTCTTTAACCCATAACCAAAGCGAAGCTGATGTTTCGCAGACGAAAGGATCGACATGAAACTTGCAGGTAAAACCGCCATTGTGACCGGAGGAGGTCGTGACATTGGCAGTGCGGTCGCGATCAAACTCGCATCTGAAGGCGCGAATGTTGCGATCAACTATTTCTCAAGCTCCAAGGGCGCTGATGAAACTGTCGCGGCTATCGTAGCCGCTGGCGGCAAGGCAATTGCGTTGCAGGGTGATCTGAACAAGAAAGCGGATGTCGATGCGCTCGTATCCAAAACAGTTGAGACCTTTGGCGGTGTCGACGTCTTGGTGAACAATGCAGGTGGCTTGATCGCGCGCAAGACCATCGCTGAAATGCCGGTCGAACACTGGGAAGCGGTCATGAGCCTGAACCTGACCAGCACATTCATGATGACGCAAGCGTGCCTCGCCAAAATGACGTCCGGTGCCATTGTCAATCTGGCCAGTCAGGCTGGGCGTGACGGCGGCGGACCGGGTGCGGTGGCCTATGCAACGGCCAAAGGCGCGGTGATGACAATGACACGCGGGTTGGCCAAGGAACTGGGCCCAGATATTCGCGTCAATGCGCTTTGCCCCGGCATGATTGATACCGATTTTCACAATGTCCACACGCCTGATGCGGGACGACGCGGCTTTGAGGCCAATGCACCGCTTAAGCGGCAGGGTCACGTCGATGACGCCGCAAATCTTGTGTTGTTCCTAGCGTGCGACGATAGCGCGTTCATCACCGGCACAAACATTGATCTCAACGGTGGCATGCTGTTTTCTTAAGACAAAGGAGCCAGCTCATGTCCCCATTCCCGATCGTCGCAACTGGTGACTACGTCACGCGGCAGGTCTTGTCCGATCATCCAGACCTCATGGTGGTCGCTTTTCGGTTTGAAGCGACGGGTGCGGTTGGTGCGCTGCACAGCCACCCCCATGTGCAATCGACCTATGTCGAAAGCGGCCGGTTTCGGTTTACACTTGGTGATACGGAACAGGAGTTTAGCGCGGGCGACAGTTTTGTGATCCCGTCCGGTCAGACCCATGGTTGCGTATGCTTGGAACCCGGAACGTTGGTCGATAATTTCACGCCCCGTCGCGACGATTTTCTTTAGCCGCCATGCGTTTTTTGGCAATCGGTGAATGTATGGCAGAGCTTGCCCCGTTGGACGGCAACGGTGGTTTCAAGCTTGGATTTGCAGGAGATACATTCAACACAGCATGGTATCTGGCGCGGATCGCAGCAGACATCGAAGTGAGCTATTTCACGGCTGTCGGTGACGACGCAATATCACAAGATATGCGATCATTCATGCAAAGCAGCCGGATAAATGACGCCCATTTACAAGTTATCGCGGGCGCGACAGTCGGCCTTTATCTGATCCACCTCAATAACGGTGAGCGCAGCTTTTCGTATTGGCGTGACAATTCTGCGGCGAGACAGCTTGCGGTCGATCACGATGCCCTTGAACGGGCAATGGAAGAGGCCGATCTTATCTATTTTTCAGGGATAACCCTTGCGATCCTTGATCCACGCTCACGCCAGAACCTGTTCAATGCGCTGCGCAATGCGCGCGTGTTGGGGAAAACCGTGGCCTTTGATACAAATCTACGACCACGGCTGTGGTCAACAGTGCAAGAGATGAAAGCGACGATCATGCAGGCCGCAGAACTGTCTGATATCGTCTTGCCATCATATGACGATGAAGCCGAATGGTTTGGGGATAGCAGCCCTGTTGCGACGCGCGACCGTTACGCGAAAATCGGGCCCGCACATATCATCGTCAAGAACAGCGCACAGCCAGTGGTCTTTGAGCAAGCAGGTCACCGAGGCGAGGTTATCGTCGATCCCGCAACGAACATCGTCGATACCACCGCTGCCGGAGACAGCTTTAACGCAGGTGTCTTGGCAGGCCTGCTAAGGCAAGCCGACATTGCGTCGTCTATTGCGCTAGGATGCCGCTTGGCTGGCCAAGTCGTCCAACACAAAGGCGCGCTTTATCCCGTCGCGTTAGATCACAAAGACACAAAGCCATGAAGCAAACTTGGCGTTGGTTTGGCCTATCAGATCCGATCAGTATCGCCGAAATCAGGCAAACCGGCGCAACTGGCATCGTTTCAGCTTTGCATCAGGTGCCGACTGGTCAGGTCTGGTCTGTCGCAGACATTCACACGCGCAAACAACAGATTGAAAAGCCCGGCGGTGTTCCATCGGGATTGACGTGGGATGTCGTGGAAAGCCTGCCGGTGTCCGAGGCAATCAAATCACAAATTGGTCCCGTTAAGCAGCATGTGGCGGCGTACATTGAAAGCCTGCATAATCTGGCCACCTGCGGGATCCGAACTGTCTGTTACAATTTCATGCCGGTACTGGATTGGACGCGCACAGACTTGTGCTATCCGCTGCCGCATGGCGGACATGCGATGCGGTTTGATCTTGTGGATTTTGTCGCGTTTGACTGCTTCAGTCTTTGTAGGCATGGCGCGGAGCATGATTATGGGTCCGACATCATCGCTGCAGCAAAAACGCGGTTCGCAGAGCTTGGCGATGCAGAAAGAACGATGTTGTCGCACAATATCGTCGCTGGGCTACCTGGTGCGAACGATAATTGGTCTCTTGAGGAAATAAAAGATCACCTCAGCCGTTACGCAGGCATCACGCCCGAGACGCTGCGGTCTAACCTGATAGATTTCCTGTCCGAGATTGTGCCAACAGCCGAAAAACTCGGGACGCGCCTGTGTTGCCATCCTGATGACCCGCCTTTTCCGCTCTTAGGACTGCCGCGGGTGATGTCATCGCAAAGCGACTATGGTCGTGTCTTGGAGGCCGTCAACAGCCCTGCGAGCGGCGCAACACTCTGCACCGGATCACTGGGCGTAGCCAAAGATTTCGACCCGGTGTCTTTCATCGCGCAGTTGGGCCACCGGATTCACTTTGTGCATCTACGTAATACCGTGCGCGTTGGCCCGAGTGATCAGGATCGCCACAGCTTTTCAGAATCAGAGCACCTGACCGGAGACACCGATATGGTTGCCGCAGTCCGCGCCCTCATGTTGGAAGAACGGCGTCGCCTTGATGAGGGCAGATCAGATCACGAAATCCCGATGCGGCCTGATCACGGCCACGCGTTGTTAAGTGATCTGGCGCGCGCGTCAAAGCCCGGGTATCCGCTTATCGGTCGGATGCGCGGCCTCGCCGAACTCCGCGGCGTCATGCATGGCTGCGCTTTGCGTTGATAACAATGAGAGTGATTTTTGGATTGAGTCTGAGAAGTCTGACTTTGTAATCGTGTGAATATAAGCCAGACACCATCGTCATTTTGACCCAGATACCTACACTCACGGCCGCCAAAAATTATTGTTGTGCCTGTCTCAAGGAGAAGAGGTGTCATACGGACGCCCTCCGCTCGACAAGGGTCCAGCGGTCGATGACGCCGCCCGTATTCCGCTTGAGTAAGCCTTGAAAGACCGCCTT
Source organism: uncultured Paracoccaceae bacterium (assembly GCA_947488605.1). Lineage (GTDB taxonomy): Bacteria > Pseudomonadota > Alphaproteobacteria > Rhodobacterales > Rhodobacteraceae > Yoonia. Next base: position 121,717 of record CANKZJ010000008.1, read on the forward strand.
GAAAATTGCACGGTAAGCCCTCGCACCAAAGCCAGTCATTCGAACTACCGCATCAACGGTGGCAGCACCCACTAAGTTTTCGACCGCAGCGGACAAGGCCTGCTCAGCCTCTGGATCGGGAAAACGTGAGAACTGAAGATAGCGGGACGCGTTCACGACGTCGCAGGGAGGGAAGTCGCACTCCGTGAGAATGCAAACTTCGTCAGCAACTGCCGGAACCGCGGCCTCTTTGACCCGCTCGGCCACCTGGCAGAAGTCTTCTCTTTGCGCCATTTCATTTGGTTTGACGAGAAAGGCAATCCGATTTCCGGCTGTATCGATAAACAGCAAATCGATGAAGTGTCTGGAGGACTTGCCGGACGCTGTCTTGAAGAAAACGGGCCCAACCTGAGTTCGAATGTCAGCGAAGTCAGGCCTCGCAGCGAGGATCAACGTCGCATTCTTTTCCAAAAAGGACTCTAGTCGATGGACGAAACCCAGGGTTTCGTGACTTGAAGACAAATATAGCGAACTGCGACCGCTGCCCTTGCTCCTTAGAGAAACAGCTCTGCCCCCGGTTCTTGATATTGGTTTTGCCTTCTCGGCTGGTATTGGAATATCAACCTCTTCCGAGGTCTCGAATGGCCTGGCTAGTGTTCGGCGCATCTTGGTTGGCAGCGTATGCATCTGATGGTCAGGTCGCACACGTATTGGCATCCCGCAGCCGCGAGATATAGGTTTTCTTTGAGGTTTCATTGTCGGCTTCCCTAAGACAAATGTACTGGCTCAGCGCCCGCATATCGGGCGCTGACTTGACATCTCGACTTGTTCGAGGGATGCTTAGTCATCAGGATTTCAACTGATACCAAACATCGGGCCTTTGACTGTTACAGCAGTCAGGGCCTTTTGTTTTTTGGATATCTACATCTTTAGAACCCTCCCTCTACGTGGAGGCCAAAGCGTATCGACAGACTGGTTGATATGATCTGCGATGAATTGGCGAACCCGAGCGCTTGCGCGCCGGGAATTGATGACATCACCGACAAACGCCTTGGATATATTCAACTCTTCGGCAATTTGGGTTGCGGTAAGGTCAGAGTCCCTCAGTCTAATCTTAATCAGATCGGCACGGTCTATCGGGTCTGACGTATCAAAAGTGAGAGAAATCTGCATTTGGTGTCATTCCGAATTTATGTCCGAGGCATAGGTTTACAATCAGGCTGCCCAAGCCGATTCGTTTCGTCAAGTCATTGGGATGTCTTTTTGAAGCAAGCTAAAAGGCTTGCTAATTTCGCAAGCTATTTAGCTTGCCAATTTAGTAATCAAAATACTGATAAAGATCAGTAAAATCAGCAACCTAGATTAAACATATGACGCTAACACTTTCAAAGGCTTAGCCATGTCGAATCAAACTCTAGTCAACTTCCTTTATTTTGTGGAACTTGAGATGATTGATCGCTTTCGGAATCTTTTCGGAAGAAAATCAGAAAAGAAGGCAAGCGGAATTTTGCTCAGTGTGGTTTGCATTTGATTTTTGCAGTCAAGGCTGCCGATGATGATTGTGGTAACGTCGGATATTGGAGAACAACATGTCTAAGAAGCGTTGGCCCGAATTTGAAGGGTGGGATGAGAAGGCTGTTGCCATCGAAACGCTCGCGCAGGCTTGTGGCGCACATGTCTACTGCTCTCAAAAATACCAATACCTAAATGTTGAAATACAGCGAAAATCAAGCTCGCCAGACCAGACAAAGGCACTTTATGAGATGGCAGATATGATCGAGAAGCTGACTGATAATGCCTAGCTGCGCGTCGGTCGGTCCTGGGCAGGCGACGAGACAGACGATGATCTGCGCGAAGTAGTCATTTCGGCCCCTGAAAAGGCCATATCGCCATCGACGGGGTTGCTGCAAAAGAAGGTGCCTCACTGATTATGGGGACAAACCAAAAAGAAGAGCTAGACACAGCCATGATCCGCCTTGGCAACGCTGACTTGAACGCCGAACTTGGGTTGGTAGATAAAAAAACTGCTGGCGACTGTCTGATCGTTTCGTACTAGCTGACGATTTTCATGACATGCAGCTCGAAGTGCGGCCTGGTAAAACAAGATACAAGCGCTAACCGCGCCCTATCGCAACTTCTATTTCGCTGAGCGATTCATCATTCGCTTAGCTTCAACTCAAACATCTTCCAGCTGACCTCGGCACGCCTGTCTGACGTCAGCGCCTATGGGTCCAAATAGGGCGATTTGCTAAGAGAGTGTTTGTTGCTCATCGTAGCCACTGAG
>CANKZJ010000009.1 GCA_947488605.1 uncultured Paracoccaceae bacterium
TTCAGAAGGGTAATATCCATAGCAACAATCCATATGCAAAACTCAATTCATCTATATTTCTTATTCGTTTTGCATGTGTGTCCTTCGTCAGGGTTTTTGGAACCAAGAGCTGCGTAACCTAAGAGAGAGTTTGGCTCATCTTGTTGGTTTGATTATGCGGCGTGCTGGCGGTGATGCAAGCGTCGCGCTTCGAGTGTCTTTCGTTTGATCCTTTCGCGTTGTTTTAGAATGGCTTTGTCACGTCCGAAGTAGACGTCAGCGGGTGTGACGTTGTTGATGCTCTCGTGGTAGCGCTGATGATTGTAGTGGTCGACGAAGGCTTCGATCTCGGCCTCAAGATCACCCGGCAGGAAGTAGTTTTCCAGTAAGATCCGGTTCTTCAGGGTTTGGTGCCATCGTTCGATCTTGCCCTGGATTTGCGGATGATACGGCGCACCGCGATAATGCTTCATGCCCTTGTCCTGCAACCAATCAGCCAAGTCGCCAGAGACGTAGCTTGATCCGTTATCACTCAGCAGGCGTGGCTTGTGGACGACATGAACTTGGTCGCAGCCAGACGCCTGCAATGCGAGGTCTAGTGTATCCGTCACATCCTGCGCCCGCATGTTGGTGCAGAGTTTCCAAGAGACGATGTAGCGGCTGTAATCGTCGAGGACCGTACTGAGATAGAACCAGCCCCAACCCAATACCTTGATGTAGGTGAAGTCTGTTTGCCAAAGCTGATTGATCGCAGTTGTTTTATCTTTGAACTCACTGACCGCCTTGTTGACGATGAAGGCAGGGCTGGTGATCAGATCATGGGCCTTCAGCACGCGGTACACTGTAGATTCCGATACAAAGTAGCGCTCTTGATCAGTGAACGTCACTGCCAGCTCGCGCGGTGACCGCTCTGTCTCCTGCAAGGCAAAGTCGACAACCTTGCGCTTCACCTCATCGGGCACCCGGTTCCAGACATGTTTAGGCTTGGGAGATTGATCCTCAAGGCCTGCTTCGCCCCGCTGCAAATACCGATCATACCAACGATAGAACATCGTGCGAGGGATACCCAGCTTGGCCAGTGTCAGGCGTGCCGACAGATGGCATTCCTCGACAAGCCGGATGATCTCTAACTTCTCGGATGCGGGATACCTCATTCGTGGTCGCCCCCATCGCCTGTCATGCTTTTTTTGAGAAGACGCAGCTCAAGCGTCTGCTCCGCGACCACCTCCTTGAGATCCTTTGCCTCCCGGCGCAGTTCCTTGACCTCGTCGGTGTTTGCTGCACGCGCCGTATCGCCAGCTAAACGCTTCTTACCGGCTTCCATGAAGTCCTTTGACCATTTGTAATAGATGCCCTGCGATATGCCTTCACGGCGGCACAGCTCAGCAATGCTGTCTTCGCCACGCAGGCCATCCAACACGATCCTGATCTTCTCTTCAGATGAATATTGCTTGCGCGTTGCACGCTTGATGTCTTTGACGATCTTCTCGCCTAGGCTCTTCGTTTTCTTTCTCATCGTCCACTCCTTGGTGGTTACGATGAGCAACAAACCCTCTTTTAGCAAATGACCCTATTTGGACCCATAGGCGCTGACGTCAGACACACGTTGAAACAGACCACATTTTGGCAGACTTGTCAGGTTGTCCAAATCTCCGGTGCCAACTCCACATGGGAGCCGGTCTATTGGGCTGATGAAAACGCTATTTCGCCGCATTCTCCTTGGTATGGATTTTCTACGCGCATATTGCTATAGGATCACTCCTGTCTTCATTTGCATTCATTTCGCCAGAAAAATCCTTCAAAATCGAGTTGAGACCTAGCAATCCTGGAAGAATTCCTCATTCCTGATTGCGCAACCTATTTCACCTAAGAAGTGATCCAGACCTGTCGGAGCTTGTGATGAGACTAGACGACGTATTGAATGGCTTCCTGTCCACCACGCAGGACGCCGTGGCCGTAAGCTATTGCGCAGCAGGCGATGACAGCGGAAGTCTATCCTATGTTAACGACGGGTTTTCCAACTTATTTGGATATGAAACCACCGAAGTCTTGGGCCGAGGAATCAGCATGTTGCACAGGCCCGCCGACTGGCAAAACTATCTGAAGTCAATTAACAGTAATCTAAATAGGACCTCCTCAAAATGCCAGGCAGAGAGCATGTGTTTGCGTTCAGACGGAAGCACTTTTTGGGCTAGTATTTCTTTGTTCTTTTGCCCATTCGACGAGATGGGTGGACGTTATGGCGTTACAACAATTCGGGATATTACCAATCTTAGGCAAAGAGAAGACGATGCCAAACGGGCCTTGCAAGAGCGCGACCAGATTCTGCAGGAAAAAGACGCAACAAACGCCAAACTGTTGGAGGTACAATCGCGGCTGATGTCGGCCATGGATGCTCACAAAGACCCTGTCGTAATCTTCGACCGTGACATGTTTCTCGTTACATCCAACACCGCCTATCGCGCATCAATGTCTAACAATCCTGACCAAATCAAACCAAGAATGCATGTAACTGAGATCTTAAACAAAGCAATTGAAAGCGGTAGCATTGACTTCTCTGGCGATGACCGATCCGCATTCATTCAGAAACTAGTTGAGAAGGCATATAAGGGAAATGGCGCAGAGGATTTTGAATTGGTCCAAGGTCAATACCTTCGCTTCTTGCGCAGCACTGCAGAGAACGGAGATTCTGTTAGTCTTTGCCTCGATATTACGGAACTTGTCCGTCAGCGTCGCAAGGCTGAAGCAGCACAGGAACGACTTATTACAGCGATGGATTCCTATCCTGATCCATTCTGCATCTACGATAAGGATGGTATTCTGGTTACATGCAACTCTGCATACGCTTCCAACATGGCAAACGATCCCACTCAAATTCGGGCAGGCATCAGCTTTCGAGACGCAATTTTAATTGCAATAGAAGATGGCATAATTCCGGAACCCCCCGAAGGTCGGGAAGAATACTGCGATCGCACGATGCATGAGGCACGCGCACTAGTAGTCGAAGACATGGAGTTGGCTGGCGACATTCATCAACGTTTGCTCCGCAACATCTCCGAAAATGGTGACTTCTTCGTAATTCGAGTAGACATCACAGAAATTGTCCGACAACGCCGAAAACTTGAGGAAAACGCCAGGCAAATGGCGCGCATTAGCTCTGAGTTCTCGTTCAAAGCGTTGCATGATGACTTGACTGGCCTAGGCAATCGCCGATTTCTACGCGAGGGGTTTGAAAAACTGGGAGAGCGGAGACGGCAGAAGGGCGGTGAATTGGCCGCGCTTCACCTAGATCTCGATCGCTTCAAACAAATCAACGACACCATTGGCCACGCTGCGGGAGATCACGTCTTGGTCGATGTGGCTTCCCGAATTAGGGCAAGCGCCCGTCCGGATGACTTGGTTGCACGAATTGGCGGCGATGAATTCATCATTCTGATTTGGGAGAAACAGCCATCCGGTCGCCCAATGCAGCTTGCGTGTCAATTGGTTGAGGATATGTCAAAACCGACAACCTTTGAAGGGCGCACGTGTCGCTTTGGTGCATCGGTTGGCATCGCACACACTCCATTGGTAGACGTCGGCGATTTATTGACATTTTCAGACATTGCCCTCTACAAGGCGAAGCGTGCAGGGCGCAATCAAGTGGCCATCTTTGACACGGGTGACGTTGTGGAAATGCGGAACCTGAAAGAAACATCCGATGATATACTGCGCGGCCTCGAACAGTCAGAATTCGTTCCCCATTACCAACCGCAGATAGACGCCAAAACAGATGCTATTGTAGGAGTTGAAGTTCTCGCCCGATGGCACCATCCAGAAAAAGGTGTCTTGAGCCCTGACTACTTCCTGAGCATTTCCAATGAAATGAATGTGGTATCAGATCTTGATCACATGATCTTCGAGAAAGCTATGGACGAATGCAAGTCAGTGTTTTCAGGGTCTGATACTTTGCCAAGTCTTTCCTTTAATGTGAGCGCCAAGCGAGTTTCTGAAGGCGCATTCGATGAAATCGAACGACTTTTGAGAGACTATCCGGGCGAGATAGCATTCGAACTTCTTGAAACGATCTTTCTAGAGGAAGAAGGGGGCGCCTTTCTGAGTCAACTTGATCGACTTCGAAAACTTGGTGTTCTGTTAGAAGTGGACGATTTCGGAAGCGGGCACGCCTCAGTTGTTGCGTTGCAGCGAATTGCTCCTCAAAGATTGAAAATCGATCAGCGACTCGTCTTGCCGGTGACCGAAGGCGAACATGCAATTCGATTAGTGAAGTCAATTATCGATATTGGCAATGCGTTGAACATTGGTGTTGTAGCTGAGGGCGTCGAAACAAAAGAGCATGCATGCATCCTCAGCGACCTCGGTGCAGAACGCTTACAAGGCTTTTATTTCGCGCGTCCGATGCCTATTGGCGGGTTGCGTGACTTTGTTGAAAGCTGCAACCGAAAAGAGCCACCTTGGAAAACCCAGTAGCTGGCGGACTAAGCTCTCTGGCCAGCCTCGTCTGTCCTTGACCCAAGAGAAAGGAGCAGGCTGCTGCCGTCATCTTCCCGCATCAGCTCCTTAACGCCGAAGCTGCAGATATCGGCAGCGTGGCATCAGCTTGAACTTGTCGCGGTTTCGCGGCAGTCAGATCCGATAGGCAAGGTTTGGACAAACTCGCAGTTTATCGACAGTCACTGGGCGTCCAGTCGAGCTATGACGCGACCGATTATGGCCGTTTCCAGGAAGGCAAAAACGTGCAGCACACTTGCACCTGGTCACAATGAGTCGTTGAAAAGCGAATCAATTATAATATACGTTATATATACGAATCGTATAGTCATGACTTGAGGGGACTCGCATGGGCATTGTCAAAATCGGCGATGAGCTGCACGAAGAAATCCGTCGGGCCAGCACCGTGATGTGTCGATCCATCAATGCACAAGCCGAGTTCTGGATGAAAATCGGCATGCTTGCTGAAGCCAATCCGACCCTGTCCTTTAACGACATCGTAAGAATGCAGTTAGAGGCAGCACAGGTCGGGTTCGTAGATGTAGTGGCGGCGTGACGTGGTAAAGACCCCAGACGAGTTGGAACTTATGCGGACGTCGGGCAGATTGCTTGCATCGGTCTTCGAGATGTTGGACGCGCAAAACTTCATTGGCATGTCGACACTCCAGGTCAACGATCTGGTTGATAGGTTCATCACCATCGACTTGGCCGCCCGCCCTGCAAGTAAGGGCCAATATGGTTTCGAGTATGTCCTGAATTGTTCGATCAATGATGTGGTTTGCCACGGCGTGCCCGATCCATACGAAATTATTCAGGATGGCGATATCGTCAACTTCGATATTACGCTGGAAAAGAACGGTTATATTGCGGACTCAAGCAAAACCTATGTGGTCGGAAACGCCCCGCCGGCTGCCAAGCGATTGGTAGGAATTGCGCAAGGTGCGCTATGGCAAGGCATAAAACAAGTCCGGCCCGGTGCGCATTTGGGGGACATCGGTTTCGCAATCGAACGGCACGCCAAAAAGAATGGCTGTTCGGTTGTGCGAGAATATTGCGGCCACGGCATCGGGCGCGACATGCATGAGGACCCACAGGTGCTGAACTTCGGACGCCCCGGGACGGGCATGAAACTGCGCGAGGGTATGGTTTTCACCATTGAGCCGATGATCAATCAGGGGTCGCGCAAAGTCGCAACCAAAAGTGACGGATGGACCGTGGTCACGCAAGATGGCAAGCTATCAGCCCAGTTCGAGCATACGATCGCGGTCACAAAGACCGGCGTCGAAGTCCTGACACTGCGGCAAGATGAAGTGGCACGGCTAAGTGCCTAGGCGCATGCAGCCACTTTAACCCTGAAACGCCTCTGCCAGATGATCAATCACAGCACGCACTTTGGGGACATGGCGCAGGTCTTCGTGCGTGACGATCCACGTTTCCAACAGGCCAACCTGCAGGTCGGGCAATACGCGCACAAGGTCGGCGTGGCCGACCGCCACCGGGACCTGCGCCACGCCAATCCCTACGCCCGCCCGGACGGCGGCAAATTGTGCAGGGTGACTGTCCGTTCGCAAAACGAAATTCGCGTGCGGCACATCGGGGATAACATCCGCCGCGAGCCGTAGGTCCGCCTGCGCCCGATCTGAGCCGATGATGTCGTGACTTGAAAGCTCCGTCAGCGTTTCTGGTTTGCCACGTTGTTTAAGGTAGTCGCGATGCGCAAACAGGCCCAACGGGATCTTGGCCACTTTTCGTGCCACCAGTGCCTGCTGCTTGGGGTTCGTCATGCGCAACACCACATCCACTTCATGCTCCAGCAAGTTCGCGCTGACATTCGAGGGGAGTGGGCAAAACCTGGGGGTTCTGGTGTGCTAGAGTGGGTTCTTTGCGAGGAGAACTGCCATGGATGTCCGGATAACTGTCGAGACAACCTTCGAAAACGGAGCGAAACGAACCCATCACCTTGAGGGACTCTCCCGCCCGTTCCGGCAGACCCAGCCTGAGAGCTTTGGGCTCCTGCTAGAGGATGCAAGGACGCTGCTCGGGCAACTGCAGGACGCGTTCCTCCTCGATCAGATCGAGGAGATATCTGAGAAGGTCCGCAGTTGCACCGTCTGCAACAAGGTGAGAGCCATTCATGACTACCGGCCTCGGGTTCTCGACACACTTTTCGGTCGATTTCGCGTAAGGGTGCCGCGTATTCGCCGCTGTACCTGCAGGGGCAAATCGAATGCCCCGTTGGGTGGAGCACTTTCGCCGTTCGCACATTTTTTCCCGGATCGGGCGACCCCGGAACTGCGGCGTCTTCAGACTGAACTTGGTGCGCGTCACTCGTTTCGAGAAGCGGCGCGTATCATGGAGACGTTTCTTCCGTGTGCTACACAGATCAACACCACGGTGCGCAATCGGCTGAGCGGGATGGCCAACGAAATCAGTGATCGTGAACAATCGGTCCCTGCTGTCGATGACAAGGCAACGTCGCCTCCGCTGACCGTCTTTCTGGACGGTGCACATATTCGATGTCGGCCGGAATATCAGAGGCGGCACCTTGATGTTGTGGTTGGGAAGATCGAAAGCCCCGATATGAGCCGTCGATTTGGTCTCGTCGCACAGGCTACCTTGTCGCCAGCCAAACAACTTCGGCAAGACTTGTCTGCGCTAGGATGGGATGGCCATCGCCCTGTCACCGTCATCTCCGACGGGGAACCTGCGCTACCAAATCTGGTCCGCAGTGCCGTTCGAGGATCCGTGCGCCACATCCTTGACTGGTGGCATATTTCGATGCGCGTTCAACACGTTGAAAACGCCGTCAAAGGGCTTTTACTGGAGGAGTACTTTCCAGGGACGCCGGACCTCTTCAAACGCCCATCGAAGACATTGCGATGGTGCCTGTGGCATGGGAAAATCATGACAGCTGGCACGCGTCTTCAGTGCCTGATGATTGATTGCTCTAGGCTCTCCAAAGAAAACGCCAGGGTGCGCGAGGCTGCATCACGAGTCTGGGCGCGTTGTCGCGAACTGTACTCGTATCTGACCAACAACTGGGCTGCACTTACCAATTACGGCTGGCGGCACCGCAATGGTTTTCCGATTTCGTCCTCGCGCGCCGAAGGCTGTGTCGATGATATCGGCAACACCCGTATGGGTAAGCGTCGCAGGATGAGATGGTCGCCCAAAGGCGCTCACAACGTCGCGGTTACCAGAGCAGCCGTTCTCGACGGACGATTGACCGTCTCACATCAACCGATGGCCGCCTGACCCCCAAGTTTTGCCCACTCCCCTGACGACGTCTGACAGGCGCATTCTACTATTGCGACCAGCCTACCAACCGCTCTGGCGATGCGCGAAGTAACGATTGCTGGAAATTTTCCATGCCGCAAAATCGACCAATAGCGGCCGTCCGTTCTACCTGCGAAGAAGGTCTCGAGAGAGCCCAAAGTACCGGATGCTGCGCTATCGACCAATGGCGGCTTTTAGGCTGCAAGCTCAATTCGAGTTGTACCGTTCGTTGTTTCCAGTCTTATGCGGCAGTCAGTAAGACGGGACTGATCACCAAGAAGTTCAGAGATACGTCCTGCAAGCTGATCGTCGCGCGCCCCCGCGCACGGATAGACGCCAACACGTCCGACAGTGACAGCGTCAAACCCCTGATCTTTTCTTTGTGCGAGGATCATTGCCCCCCACCAGTTGTCTCCAGTCAGCGGTACAAGAAGTTCTGCACTAGGTGACAGGTGTGATGTCCACAATTCGGGAACATGAGTGATACCCGCGAAAGCTACGATCAGGTCAAACTGTTCTTCGCCCTTCAAATCGGTAGCCGCATTGCCATGACGAACTTCGGCGTTTGGCCAATCGGCGAGGTTTTCCCGCGCTCGCTCAGCTAAGTCTTGCTCAACCTCATAAGCAACCACGGAACCGTTTGGACCTGCAAGATGGGTCAGAATTGCAGTGTAGTATCCAACGCCAGCCCCTACTTGGAGGATGCGAACGCCGGACTTCACATTCGCCCGCACAAACCGACGAGCCCAGAAAACTGGATCACCAATGTTGATGCCCTTTTCTTCATCAAGGACAATCAAAACGGAGTTGTAGAGCCACTTGGGATCGTCGTCGGGCGTCTTTTGAATAGGAAGACTGAAACCTTCGTGCGGTGATCGAAGCTTCCAAGGCCCTGTACCGGCAAAAGTCTCTCTGGGGACGGTTCGAAATGCATCAAGCACTCGATCCGTTGCGGCGTTGTCTTCGAGCGCCGCCATGACGCGAAGCTGATCTACAAAACTATCTGCGTGCATCGGCGGCCTCCAAGCAACATCACACATTAGTCTAGGGTGAAAATGAAGGCTCGACAAATCATGAAAGCGGCCATTGGGACGACCGCAGCGAATTAGCGTTTTGTCCGCATAGCCGACGCCCTGGCCGCTACGAACCCGCCGCATTACCGCAAGTCCGCTTTGAGCCCAAACCTACCGAGAAAGACCGAACATCGTCGCCCAATTTCCGACAGTCATTCCTTTGCGATAGTCCTGCTGCATCTCGGCATCCAGAAGTTCAACCAGCAATCGGTTTTCGAGCCAAACTTCTACGCACTCAAACGGACCAAGGTTGCAGATACGCGCAGTCCAATCCTTATCCGCAGCAAGAAAGATGATTTCCGAACGGTGAAGCGTCGCGCACAAAGCCACGTGAACGAAGGTGGTGCTGGCGTCTCGTGCTCTGACTTCACAAGATATCTGTTCCGTTCCGGCCTCCAACACATGTGTTGTCGGATAAACCTCAATGGCGGTGCCATCATCTTGCTCAGTGAACGCTATCCAACAGTCAGGGAACGGCGGAAAAGGCATTGCCACGCCCCCCATGACGCGGGCCAGAAAGGTTGCCACCTCTTCGGGATCGTCGGCGTTGATAGAGAGATGCAGAAGGCTCATGGCAGCAAAGTATCATAGCTTTTGGTAGGTCTGCAAAGTCGGATGCCGCATAGCCATTCCGAAGGGAGAAGCCCCGTTCAGGCATTTCTGTAAAAGCGCTCAGGATCGCCTTCATCAAGGCCGCTCAGTTCGCCGCAGTACCACCACCCCGCCTTATCGAGCAGCTTGCGCATAGCGGAGTTCGATTGGTTGGTGGACGTCCAGACCTCTCGGTATGAGCTTGAATTATTCGAAAGCAAGCCCATCCCCAGGCCAAGTCGTCTTGCATCGGGAGAGACGATGAGTTGAGAAATGAAAGGTTTCCCGAAGAAGTAGCCGTGATCAAGGCAGCAGAAAGCTTTGATTTCGCCTCACGAGCCGTATCGCCCGCCAGCCGCTTCTTCCCAGCTTCGAGGAACTCCTTGGACCAGCTGTAGTACAGGCCCTGGGCAATCCCCTCGCGGCGGCACAGTTCAGCAATACTGTCCTCGCCCTTGAGACCGTCCAGGACAATCCTGATCTTCTCTTCGGCCGAATACTGCTTGCGGGCGGCACGGCGGATGTCATTGACGACCTTCTCACCGTGGCTCTGCTTGGTTCCGGGTTTCTGTCTCATCTCCACTCCTTGGTGGTTACGATGTGCCAGAAACCCTCTCTTATCAAATCAACCTAAACTGTCCCATTGGCGTTGACGTCAGACAGATCTCAAGCTTTTCGGATGCGGGGTATCTCATTCGTCGTCCTCCCCATCCGCGATCATGCTTTTTTTGAGCAACCGCAGTTCCAAGGCCTGTTCAGCGACGACCTCTTTCAAATCACGGGATTCTCTGCGCAGGTCTCTAACTTCGGTTGAGGTCGCTGCGCGGGCTGTATCGCCCGCAAGGCGCTTCTTCCCAGCTTCGAGGAACTCCTTAGACCAGCTGTAGTACAGGCTCTGGGCAATGCTCTCGCGGAGACACAGTTCCGCAATGCTATCCTCGCCCTTGAGGCCATCCAGCACGATCCGGATCTTCTCTTCGGTTGAATACTGTTTGCGTGTCGCACGACGGATGTCTTTGACAACCTTCTCGCCGTGGCTCTTTCGTGTTCCGGGTTTCTGTCTCATCTCCACTCCTTGGTGGTTACGATGTGCCAGAAACCCTCCCTTATCAAATCGACCTAAACTGTCCCATTGGTGCTGACGTCAGACAATCGGAAGGCTTCAGCCTTTGGGTTTGGAGCGAGCGCGGTTTCAGGCCCGCATCAGCCGGATCGTCACAATTTCAAACGGCTTGATAGTTAGGTCAACCTCATTGTCATTAAGGGACAACGTCGAGATCGGGTCTTCAAAGATCGTCGCACGATGCGCCGCGACACACGCGATCCCCAACCGAATACGCGTTGCGGTTTCATGTCCATGCGCTTCGAAAATACGCAAAACGATATCGTTGTTGTGCTCGGCAGGCTTGATCGTTTCAATGATGACGTTTGCGGCGGATGCGTGCGCGACGGGCGCCGCACTTGCCGCTTGGGCCGATGCAGCACCCAGAACCCGCAGCGGCGCGTTGAGTTCATATGCCTCTTGGTCAAGGATATAGGGGCGGTCCGCCGCAAATGGCAGGAGGGCATAGGTAAAACGATGGGCACCCTGATCTGCATTGCGGTCAGGTGCCGTTGCCGATTTGATCAGTGTAATGCGCAGACGCCCGCCCAGAACATCATATCCATATTTGCAGTCGTTCAGCACAGCGACGCCAAGGGTGTCATCGCTGAGACTGGCCCATTTGTGCGCGGGCACCTCAAAACGCGCGGCGTCGAAATCCGTGTCGCGGCGCGTGGCGCGGGACACGCGGCCCCATTGGGTGTCATAGTCGGCTGTTTCAGTGCTGACAGTGGTTGAAAAGGCAGCCTTCAAAAGCATGTGCTGTTCGTTCCAATCCACATCCGTCACAAAATCGAGCCGTTTGGAATGGGCGCATAATTGAACATTTTGCACAATCACACTGCTACGCCAGTGCGTTGTGAAACGAAGCGTGGCGCGTAGTGGGCCTGTCTCAACAATTTCGGCCGTGGTCGTTTCGGCGACAGGATCGCAAAAGTCTTCATAGCTGGGGTCGATGTCCCAAGCGTCCCAGCAGATCGGTCTGTCTTCGAAGGCAAGCAGTTGATTACTGGGTGTGTCGTGGTCCAACACATCGCGATTGAGGGTTTTGTCAAAGACGGCTGTGATGGTCCCTTTTTCGCTCATGACAACACGGATGAGTAGGTTTTCAAAAATGAAGGACACTCCGTCCTTGCGTAAGCTTGCCTCTCCGTCGGGGCGGGTTGCAGCCGTTATGGGCGTGACGGCATAGGCGGGCAAATCGTCAAAATATATCAATGTGCCTTGCGCGACAGGTTGGCCCTCTGCAGTGATATCCTGGTCAATGTAGGCGAGCCGTGGGCCCGTCGTTGGCGCGGTGTTCACGATGCTCACAACGGGGCCAGCCAATGCCGTCGCAGCGGTAGCGGCGGCATCCTCGGTCAACGTTGCGATCCTGGCATGGTCCTGTCGCGCGTTTTCAAACACCGCCCCTATCGAGGTTCCCGTAATGATATCATGGAACTGGTTGAGGCACAGCAGCTTCCAAGCTTCCGACAGGTCGGGGTTTTGCCCCGCCATAACCGCCATAGCCTCGGCCTCATGCAGCGCCCATTCCGCTTTGCGGTTGGCGCGCTTGATCCAGCCTTGTGAGGTGTAAGTGCCGCGGTGCCCTTCCATGTAGTGTTCACCCCGCCAGACAGGCAAGTCGGGGACGTCTTCGAGCGCTGCAAAGGTGTCGCGCACGGTGCTGTATCTGAATTGTGGCATTCCCGGCATTGCCTTAAAGGCATGTGCTTTTGCCAGCAGACCTTCGGTCGGGCCACCGCCGCCATCGCCATAGCCAAAGCAGATGGGCAGATCGCGGACAGTATCGGGCGCGGTCGATCTTGTCGCGGTTCCCAAAACCTCAGGTGCTGTCAGATCGCTTTTGTAGTTTGTCGGAAACGGCAGGTATTGCACGTCGCGCGGCGTCGTCAGCACATGGGCCAACACCCGCGATCCGTCCAATCCCTCCCAGTGGTGCGTTGAGGATGGCACCCGATTGACTTGGTTCCAGTTGAGTTTGTTTGTGACGAACCAGTCGAGGCCCGCAAGTTTCATCAACTGCGGAATTTGCGCGGGGAACCCAAAGGTGTCCGGCAGCCAAAGAACGGGCGTTTCAACATCCCCAAATCTGTCCTTGAAATACCCGCGGCCCAACGTCATTTGCCGGATCAGGGCCTCCCCCCCGGGCACGTTCAAATCAGGCTCAACCCACATCCCGCCCATGACTTCCCAGCGGCCTTCGACGACCCTCTCTTTGATCTTTGCAAAGAGAGTCGGATAATCCTGCTCAGCGTAGGCGTAAAGCTGGGGCTGCGAGTGTGAGAAACGGAATTCAGGATCCGCCTCCATCAGGCGCAACACGTTGGAATAGGTACGCCCATTCTTGAGCCTGATCTGGTCGATCGTCCAAAGATAGGCGATGTCCATGTGGGCATGACCGATCCCATGCAACGTAACATCCAACGGTCGCCCAGCAGAGTTAAGTTCAGTGGTCAAAAACTCCAGCGCATCAGGGACACTGTCATAGAGCGCATCACCAATCGGATCACGCGTGTCGAGCAAGCGCATCGCCCTGTCCAGAACCTCCAGCATGATCTCACCGGTGGTGTTGTCGAGTGTGATGGCCGTATCCAGAACCGTCTGCGCCAGTTGCACGAATGCCAAAAGGATGGGGTCACGTTCTACGAGGGCAGGTTCACTCATGAACAGCTTTGTGTTGGCATCCGGATCAGGTGGCCAACCGGCCAGTCCCGTCCAACCATGCAACGAAAGCACGTGAGCGCGATTGTCCGCAACATGCGCGTCAAGCGCCACGGTGTGGTGGTGCCGGTCCGCAGAGCCCACTGGAACACGATCAACATGAACCAATGCTTCGGGGTGGTTGAAGACATCACCCAAAATGCCCAGGGGCAAGAATAGTGCAAGGTTGGTCGCGTCCCATCCCTCCGGCACCTGAAACGATGATTTCATGACGAAATTCAGATCGGCATGGCCCCAATAGCTTTGATGCGGGATCTCGTCCCAATGGGTCGGGTCAGCGCAAATCGGGGCATCCAGCACAGGTGCCGACAATGGCAATATCCGAAAATGCGGCAAGACCGAAATGCGTCGATGCACATGCGGCGCAATCAACTGTAGCCGCGCCGCGACCTTTTCGGCGGTAAAGGGCCAGCGACGTTTCATGCTTCTTTCAAATCAAATCCAGAGACGACACCGCGATAGACAGAGTTGGCCTGTGCCGCTTCGGCCTCCAGTTTAGCCGGGTCCCAATCCTGACGTCCGTCGCCCCAACTGCGCGCCAGATCGGGCCATGGGATGCTGTCGATCAGCAGTTTGGTGTATGGGTGCTGTGGTGCGCCGATGACCTCTTTGGGTGGCCCTGCTTCCACAACATGCCCTTTAAACAGAACCATCACGTAGTCGCTGACGTGATAGGCCGTGGCAAGGTCATGTGTGATGTAAAGGATCGAGATGCCGTATTTGTCCTTGAGGTCATAGATGTTCGAAAGGATCGACGCGCGGAGCGACGCATCGACCATCGATACCGGTTCATCCGCGATCAGCAGTTTGGGGCTCAGCATCAGCGCTCTTGCCACGACAAGGCGTTGCCGTTGTCCACCGGAAAGCTGGTGCGGATAGCGGTTAAGTACCAATTCAGGGTCGAGGCCCACCGCCGCGCATGCTTCCTCCATAGCCGTTTGCATGTGCGCCTCTGACCTGGCCAATCCGAATTGCTTGAACGGGAACTTCAGCGCGTGATTGACGCGATAAAACGGGTTGAAACAGGCGTAGGGATCTTGAAACACCGCCTGCACATTCTTGCGAAAATCCAGGGATTGCGCAGCAGACATTTTCGCGACGTCCTGACCTTCGAACAGAACCCGGCCCTCGCTGGGTGGATTGAAGCCCAGCATGATCGAACCCATGGTCGATTTGCCGGAACCTGATTGGCCCACGATGGAAATGATCTGTGGTGTGTCCCCTTGCAACTGGAACGACATCGGGTGCAGTGCTGTGACTGCGCCATAGTCCTTGCGCACGTTCTCAAACCGCAGCAAAGGCTCGGCGCTGTCCCTTTTGGGTGCTTCGGCGCGGGCCTCGGGGTTAAGGAAGCTTTCACCGCCAACCAATGGAACCGACGAAATCAGATCGTAGGTATAAGGGTGCTTTGGTGCCTCAAGAATTTGCTGCACGGTCCCGTGCTCGACCAGTTCGCCGTCTTTCAACACAGCGAGTTCATCTACAGTCTGCGCCATCAGCCCCATGTCGTGGCCGATCAGCATCAGACCCGACCCAATCTCCGTCTGGATTGCCTTGAGGGTCTGCATCACCTGCCGCTGTGTCACCACATCAAGGGCCGAGGTTGGTTCATCCGCGATAATCAACTCGGGGTTCAAAATGATCCCCATCGCGATGCATACCCGCTGTTTCATCCCACCGGAAAGCTCATGCGGATAAAGGTCAGCGGTGTGCAGCGGCAGACCGACGCTTTCCAGTGCCGCATCAGACCGGCGTTTCAGCACGGCCCGGTCCAGCTTGCCCTCATGCGCGATGATCCCGTCCCACATCTGCGGTTCGACCCGCATGACCGGGTTCAGTGAGTTCATCGCACCTTGCGGGATATAGGCAACCCGGCTCAGACGCGCGCGCCGCATCTGTTCCTCGTCGAGGTCAAGCACATTGGTACCGCCCAGATCAATCGCACCGCTGGCCACGCGCCCCGGCTCTGCCAGCATCTGCATGACGGCCAGCGCGGTTGTGGTCTTGCCAGACCCGCTTTCGCCGATGAACCCGACACGGCGGCCTTTGTGGATGTCGAGCGACAATGCCTTGACGGCATGGACCACGCCCTGCGGGGTCGGGAAGTCAATCGACAGGTCTTTGAGGGTGAGGACGGGTTTATCTGTCATGACAGCTTCCTCAGGCGTGGGTTTGAGACTTCATCAAGGCCAAGGTTGATCAGCAGAAGACCGATAAAGATGATCGCCAGCAGCAGTGTCGGAATGCCCCACCACCACCAGAGGTTCTGGATCAGCGCGCCTGCATTGATCGCCTCGTAGATCGTGCGCCCAAGGGTCGGGATACGTTGCGGTCCGAGGCCCAATACTTCGAGGCCAACGGCGGTGACGATGGATGTCGTGACCGAGGCGATGAACGAGCCGAAGAGGTACGGGACCAGATTTGGCATCATCTCGCGGAACATGATGTGGCTGGTCGAGGCACCCGAAAGTTGCGCCATCTGTACATAGCCAGACTGCTTCATCGATAAGACCTGCGCGCGTATCAGGCGCGTTGGTGACTGCCAGACGAAACCAGCAATGAGCAACGCCATCATGGTCAGCGAGACATCACCAAAGGCCGATTGAAAGACGACAAGGATCAGCAAGGGCGGGATGGTGATCATCACGTCAGCACTGACCCGGATCACGTCATCGGTGCGCCCACCAAGAAAACCGGCGGAGAAGCCAAGGAAAATACCGATCGACATCCCAATCAGCGAGGCGAGCAAGCCGACAAACAGCGTGTTCGGCGCACCGATGATGATCAGCGCCAACAAATCACGCCCGCCACCATCTGTTCCCAGCGGGTTCGCCATGGTTCCTGCCTGACCACGCAGGTTTTCAAAGCCGACGGGTGGCAGGCGCAGCATGCTGGACCCGGTGAACACCAGATCTGGATCCCAGACAAAGCGTCCAATGACGCCCATCGCAATGATACCAAGCAACAGGGCGGCACCCCAGATCAGCTTGGGGTTCATCCACGGATTGTCGAAGCGTTTGATGCGTTTCGCTTGCCGCTTTTCGGCGCGTGTCATCGGCATGTTGTCTTGCGATGTCATATCAAGCCACCTCGTGCCGGATGCGCGGGTCGATGAAGGGGTAGACCAGATCGACAAGGAAAACGCTAAGAGCCGTGATCAGGATGATGACGAAGCTGACGCCCTGGATGACCGGGAAATCCTGATTGAGGATCGCGTCATAAAGCAGCTTGCCCATGCCGTTATAGGCAAAGATGCGTTCCACCAGCACCTGCCCCGCGATCAGCAACCCGATCTTCAGCGCGAAGGCGGTGATCTGCGGCAGGATCGCATTACGGATCATGTAGCGATAAAGGATATAGCGCGGGCGCAGGCCCTTGGCCTCGGCCAGTTTGACGTAATCCTCACCCTGCACCCCGATCATCAGGCCGCGCATGCCCAAGGCCCAGAAGCCGAAGGTGACGACAACGATGGAAAGTGCGGGCAGGAAGCCGTGGTAAAGGACGGACTGGACAAATTCCCAAGTCCAGCCGGGTTCGACAAAAATGCTGTAAGCGCCGGTGAGTGGAAACCATTGCAGCTTTGCCGCGAAAATCCACATCAGCAGAAGGCCTGACAGGATTGGCGGGATCGAGGTAAAGACCATGGCCGCCGGGATTGCGACGCGCACCAGTTTCGGAGAGCGGTCCCAGACCATTAATGCGCCGAGCAGGTTGCCGATCACAAAGGTGATGATCAGAGACAAGATCATCAGGCCCAATGTCCACGGCAGGGCGTTCAGGATCAAGGTTGAGACGGGTGTCGGGAAGGCTGCGGTCGACAACCCGAAGTCAAACACCAACGCACCACTCATATAGCGGAAGTATTGCACTATCAGAGGCTCATCGATGCCCATGTTGGCGCGTAGCTGCGCCAGAATTTCCTCCGAGTTGGCAACAGAACCAGCCCCCGCCGCCATACGGCCAAGCGCGATTTCAGCGGGATCAACGGGCGACAGGCGCGGGATAATCCAGATTATCGTTGCGGCGATCAGGATAGTCAGGATCAGCGTGGTCAGCCGGTTGATCAGATAAGCGCGAGGAATGCGTCCCAAAGGGTCTCTCCTTCGTGTCAGGTGGCAGGAATACTGCCACATGTGACCGGCACTGCGTATGCTCAGCGCCGGCCACGCTCTCAGGGAGGGTCGTTAGTTCCCAGCCGGTTCCAGATTATGGATGATCTGGTGGGTATGGTTCCACCAGAAGAACGGATGGTTGTAGTAATTGTCTGCCGTGGGCCAACCTGTCCAATATGTCTCGTTCATCGGCAGCAGCTTGGCAGCCTGAACAAGCGGGATGAAAGGCATTTCTGCGTCCAGATGGGCGTAAGCCTCGGCGACAAGACCGGGGATTTCATCGTCGCCCAACGGACGCGCGGCGATATCGTCCATGATTGCGCTATAGGCTTCGGCCGCCGGGCCGTCCCAGCGCCCGGTGTTGTTGAAGCCGGGGCTGCGTTCGCCAACAGGCACCACATCTTTCACCGTATAGCGGCCCATCGAGGCCCAAGGCTCGTTCACGGACCCGCAAGACAGCCAGCTGTAGGACATCTCATAGGCGCCAAAAGGCAGGACTTCGCCCCAGAACACACCGTTCTCGACGGGCACGGCGCGGGCATCAATGCCTGCACGTTGCAGCTGTTCGACGATCACGTCGATCGTGCGGGTGTATTCCGTCGAGGCAGAGTTCACGTGGATTTGCACTGACAGTGTCTCACCATCCTTGGTGTAGTAGTCCCCATCGCGGGTCCACCCTTCGGCTTCGATCAGCGCCTGACCCGCCGTGACATCAGCATTGGCAGGCAGTCCGTAACCAGCCTCGACAATGGCGTCGATGAATGGCGACATGGAACCGTACTGCGCAAACATCGTTTGCGACGCCGCTGTCGTGCCTTCGTAGGCCACGTTCACGATCTGTGTGCGGTCGATGATATTGGCCACGGCCTTGCGCATATTCGCATTGTCCCAAGGGGCAACGGTGGTGTTGATCTCCAACTGACGCGCACATGGGTCGGCGGCAGCATAGGGGTAGTCAGCATACCACGCGATGACATTGGGGTTTTGCGCCTGAATCGCCTCAAAGGTGCCGATTGTGACGTTCTGTGCGGCGTCCAACTGGTTTGCTGCCATCAGTTGTGCGCGGCTTTCCTCTCCGCCGGTTTCGACAAACACAACACGCTCCGGTGCGGGCAGGTCCATAAAGCCGGTTTTGGCACCCCACCAGTCATCGTTGCGATCCCAGATCGCGCGGTTGGACGCGGCAGACGTGAAAGTATAGGGGCCGGTTCCGATGGGCGGGTTAAAGGCAAAGGTCGCAGGATCTTGGCCAGCCCAGACATGCTCTGGCATGATCAGGAACGAACCAAAGATGCGCACGCCGAAGTTTTCGACGATAAAGCGTGGGTTGGGATTGGTAAGGGTGAATTTCACGGTCAGATCGTCGATCTTTTCAACCGACGCGACCTGCGCCTTGATTGTCGAGGCTTCACGCGAAGAAATCTCTTCGTTGGTCAGCGCGATGTTGGTGGTGAAGATCACATCATCGGCGTTCAAGGCTTCGCCATCCGACCATTCGACACCTTCGCGCAGTGTTATCGTAAACTCTGTGCTGTCGGTGTTGCTTTCAAAGCCGGTTGCCAGCCACGGATCAACATCACCAGTACCGTAGTTGAGGATAAAAAGCGGTTCCCACATCGTCTGGTGCGCGCCGTGCATCCGCTTGGTGCCGGGTGTCATCCAGTTGAAGTTTTCAGGGTCCTGAATAGTGCGATCAAGGTCAAAGATGACCGTGTTTTCACGGGCGACGTCTTGGGCCAGTGCCGCCGTTGTCGCCATGGCCAACGCAGAGGTCGCTAAGAGTAATCTTCCCAGTTTCATGTCTTTTCCTCCCAGAAAAAGGGCTGTTTGCCCATTATTTTGTCCGCCTAGCGGACGTAGTCCATGACCAGAACGCGTGTGCGCTCTGGCAGGTCATCCTTTGTCAGTGTGTGCGTCGCGCCAAAGGCGAAATCGACGTCTTCGTCCTTGAAGTGGCTCAGAAAGCTTTCGATCCACATAGTGTTGCGGGGTTTGTAGGTGAGCGTGCGGAAATGCATCGGGATCACAAGTTTGGGTCGGGTTCGGTGGATCAACTCCATCAGGTCGGGCAGTTCGAGCGTCAGATAGCCACCGGCGAGCGCAAAAAGGACATCGACGTCTGCAAAGAACGCCTGTTGCGCATCGGTGAGCGGGTTGCCGACATCGCCCATATGGGCAAACCTGATGCCGTCCAGCGTGAAGCGATACATGCCGTTCTGCCCCGGCACTTCATGTTCGGGGTGATGGTCCCACTCTGCTGCCTCAACCGCGGTGATGCGGATACCTTCTGCGGCGGTTGCCCCGCCATTCTGCGCAACAGTCAGGGCGTTTACCACAGTCGGATCACCCGATATCAGGTCGGCCCGGCAATGCGCGCTATCATCATCAGAGGAGATAATAACAAGCTCTGCTGACGCTTTGATGGGTGCGTATCCTACGCCTTCCGGCGTGTAGGGATCAGTGATGATCCTTGGCCCATCCACTGGAGCCAACCCGAACGCTGCATGACCAAACCAGGTGATATCCATCTAGTTATTCCCCACCACATGCGGGCTTTGGGTCAAAGTGATGTCATTGTTGTCCGGGCGGGGGTGCGTCTTCCAATCCCCAGCCTGCCCGCGACACAAGATAGCCTCGACGCCGGTGGCCCAGGCAGCGTCTGTAATTCTGACGCTGGGTGGGCAGTAGCGCAGGGTCAGGCCACAGCGGCGGCGATCTGATCGGTTCGCCTGCGATCCGTGGACAAGCATATCAGCATGCATCGACATCTGACCTGCCCGAAGGACGTTCGTGAATGGCTCGCCAAGAGCCTCGGCGTTGGCTGTCTGCTTATGAAAGACGGCTTCGCCACCTGTCACTTGAACCTCCATCGCGCCTTGATTGTGTGTGCCCGGGATAAACCGCATCGCGGAGTTTTCCTCATCGGCATCATCAATCGCCAGCCAAACCGTTACGGTGCGCGCGGGCGACAATGCCCAGAATGAGGCATCCTGATGCCATGGCACCGCTTTTGGGTCATGAGGCTTTTTTGACAGAATGGCTGTCGCCCAACACAGGATATCAGGGCCGATGATATCCTGCACATGATCCAGAATCCGGGGATCAGTCGCAATGTCCCAAAGACCCGAAAGGCGGGCCTGATAGCAATTGACGCCATAAGCGCCATCCGGCCCCAAGTCCGACATCAACTGATTAATATATGCACGCAGCTCCGCTATTTCGGACGCCGCAAAAACGTCGAAAGGCTGCACGTAACCTTGCGCATTGTAATAGGCCACGTCTTTTGCAGACAGCTTTAGCCCGTCTTTCTCTGTTGCGGGCACAAACCGCAGATCATGCTTTTCTTCGATCATGGTTCCCCTCCACCTGATCATGGTCGGAGAGCACGCGCCAAGAGTCACCAGCGTGTTTTGACATTTTTTTGTACTATATTGATATTTTCTTGCTGCAGAACAGCATTTAATTGCTAATATTGCAGTATGCGCAAGACCACGTTTCTTATTGATAACTACATCAAACCCGATGAGGCCTTTCACTTTGCCCGCAAATCGCTGGCGCGGCGGTTTCCTGATGCGGCGCATGACCACGACTATTTCGAGGTCTTCCTGATCGAAAGTGGCAAAACCAGCCATTGGGTAAACGGTGAAACCCAGCAGTTAGAGCCGGGGCATTTGACTTTTATTCGTCCCGACGATGTGCATGCATTCCGGGCTGACCGGGCGAAAGGATGCCAGATTATCAATGTCATGTTCAGGGTCGAATCCGCAGACCATCTTAAAAGTCGTTACGCCAAAACAATTGCGGGCGCGTTTTTCGATCAAAGGTCCGCGCTACCTGAAATGCACAAGCTGGACCCTGTTCGCTTCGCCCGTGCGATTAATGTCGCCCAGCAGCTCCAGACGGCCCACCGCTCACTGGCCCGTATCGAAGAATTTCTGCTGGTGCTGACCAATCGCGTGGCAAATACAACGGGGGGGTTTGCCCCAAATGCACCGCGCTGGTTTGCCGAGGCCTGTAGTGCGGCGCAGTCGCAAAATGTTTTTAGCCTGGGTGCTGCAGGGTTCATCGCGGCAGCGGGACGCAGCCATGAACATGTCTGCCGTACATGCAAGGCGATTACCGGCATGACGCCGTCAGAGTATATAAATCAGGTTCGAATTGAATACGCTGCCCACCTTCTGCGGACCGATGAGCGGACCATTGACGACGTAGTCGACGCTTGCGGGTTCGACAACAACAGCTACTTCTATCGTCTGTTCCGCCGCCAATACGGGACAACCCCCCGAAAATACCGGTTGGAGAATCTAAGAGACCCGTTCCAATTGGCGAATTGAGCTAGGCAGCTTTCGGCCCTTAGCCGACCTTCGTTCTGCCTTCACGATTCTGCGGTCGCAGCCCGCATAACTGCCGTTCGCTGCGGATGCGAAATCCGGAGGTGACCGAACTCACAATCTGCGGACAAAACGGACTTTGCCGTTTTTGCTGCCAGCGACCGCTTTTCAAATGCTGCACCGGAGACGAAAGTGACCAAACGCTTATCCTGTCTTGAGCAGTGCACACGTACGTGGGGGCGAAAGAAACATACTGATAAGATGCAGAAATGACGGAAGTGTCATCGTTGGGAATATCTAAATTTTATATTCACTCAGCCTCTTTGAGGCCATTCGCCGCCCCAACCTCTGCCATAGTCGGTCTCTTCTGAGAGCCTCACTAATACCTCTAGCCATGGCACCATAATTTCTTCCCAATCTGAGGGGCACCCTTCTCGAACTATTTGCAGGACCGCCAATTCCAAGACAGCTTTGTGGGCGTTTTCATATGTCACTAAAGCCTGAACCATTTTTTCAAACTCAAATCTAAAGAGATAAGCAATTTGTGCGTCTCCCCTCAAGCCAGGAATGTAGCGATAAAATGCTAAACCCACCTCGCACTCGGCACCAACTTCAATCTCATAGTAGTTCTCACTCCAACCGTTGACTGTATTGTTCTGGTCAATGCGTTTCTGCATTTCTTGAAGTTGCCACCAGTGAATTGGGAGAGGCCACTCTCCATCAAGGATCGTAACTCCAGTAAGGAGGGCCTCCATATTCTCTATTGAGGCACGACAGCTTTCAAGAGCTTGAAAATAGTTAAGACTCGAAGAAAAAATGGAAGAATCACCAAAATAATTCATCTGACCGTCAAAGCACTTGGTTGATGTTTTCTGCGCAAAAGCGACCGAAGCCGGAAGAACACTTACCGCGAAAAGAAAAAATCGCAAAATGATCGCGAAAGATTTGCTTCGTCTAGATGTCATCAACCAGTTTCCTTGTCGTTCTGAGCATCAACTGCTAGAGTCGTTAACGCAAAAGGATTGCCAATACTCTAATACCAGAGCGCACCGCACACATCAGGCTGTATCAGCTCTTCTGCGAAGCTGCCATTCGCGCACAGCGCAGCATCGGTCACTTCGGGCTCATACCGGCCATTTGACGCTTTTGATCAGGTTCAGACCGGCAGGTAGCGACGCGGATGGCGGCTCAGCGGGACGGAGCTGACACAGACGGTTCGGAGACCAAGGTCTGCTTTTTTGGCTCTGCTGGCCGGTAAGCTCTACGACCAGTCCTGCTGGATCAGGCTAGGTGAGAGGCTAAATCAAAGCTTAGTGCCGCACATCCCATCGGAAATGGTAAAAGCTTGTAAAACGTAGCGACCTGTAAAACCGCCAGAAACAATTCGCACAGCAATAAATTCTGGAGCCTCGATGTCGGTCTGCTGGATTACATAGGGAATGACAGATGGCGCGTAATGGTTACAAAGCGCCAGCATAAGATCATCCAAATCGTTGTCGCCGAACAAACCGTCTGGAACAGGATCAGGTCTGATGCGCATCTCAATGCCTTCTCCATGGGATGAGTGGTCTAAGACACCAGTATCGACCAATTCCCAGCGAGCGTCTTGCGCGGAGGCAGGCATCGCAGCTGACAGAAGAATGCAGACCAATGCCTGAATTGAGTTCATAATTATCTTCTCTCTACGGCGACGTCGAATTCATCACAGACTATCACTGATAGCAGACATTGAAGCAAGGCGCAGCATCCGTCACTGTGGGCTCTCTTGACACCTTCGCTGCGTTGGCCCCGAAGGGCCGGTTCAGGAAACATCGCCTTTCGCTGCGCCGTGCGCGAACTGGTAAGACGCCGACAAAGTGAGCTTTCGCTGCGGCTGCGCCAATGACTGCTTAGGTGATTTGGTGAAACGTGGTAGGGTCGTAAATCACAAATTGGAAAAAGTTGGTTGTCATGAACGACGATAAGAGAATTTCCACCCACTATCACCACGGCAACCTACTAACCGCGATTGAGGCAGGCCTCAAAAAACAGAGTATAAAACCTGAAAATGCCAGTGTTGAGGATCTTGGCGCCGTAGATGAATTTCACATTGGTGGACGGGCAGCGAGCATCCATTTCCTGGACCAGCTAATGATATCGCCGTCCCAAACCATACTCGATATCGGCTGCGGTTTGGGAGGTTCGGCGCGTTTCGCTGCGAAGACTTACGGAGCAAAGATTACTGGGATTGATCTGACACGTGAATACGTTGAGGTTGGCCAGCAACTTTGCGATTGGGTCGGCCTCTCGCCTAGGATTAAACTCCAGCATGGTAGTGCACTGTCGCTTCCTTTTGAGGATGCAAGTTTTGATGGCGCATTCATGATGCATGTCGGTATGAACATCGAAGACAAGCATGTTCTGATTTCTGAGGTGTCCCGTGTTCTGAAATCTGGCGCAAAGTTTGGTATCTACGATATCATGAAGGGTAATGACGAAGAGCTAATCTACCCTGTTCCTTGGGCAACAACATCTGAAACAAGCTGGGTTGCAGAGCCCAAAGACTATCGAATGGCACTTGAAGCAAATGGGTTCGTCGTCGCTGAGGAAAACAATCGTCACGACTTTGCTATGGATTTCTTCAAGAAAATGAAGGCCGCGACCGAAGCCGCTGGAGGACCACCCCCTTTGGGTTTACATGTACTCATGCAGCAGACCACCGCAGAAAAAATCCCAAATATGGTGGCAAATTTGGCTGCAAGGCGCATTTCGCCTATCGAAATGATCGCGATTAAAGACGCCTAGAACTTTGGGCTCTAGCGTTGTGATGAAGCCGATAGGATCTACATTGACGGCTAGAATAACAGACATCCGTGCAGCACTTAGCATTGGTCATTCTGGGCTCCCTGCTGCCATTAGATCGGTCGCAGCATGCTCGCTTGACGGATCGCCCGCCCCAAGCAGTGACGGCCCAAACCCGCCATTGACCCACCCTACGCAATGCCGCGTTGCGGCCCGTCAAACCGGCCGTTCGCTGTGATTGCATGATTAGAGGGCAAGCAAACTCACAGACTGCGGGACAGAACCGCCGTTGCTCTTGATACCCGGCCCTATGCTCTTAACTTGGAAAGCAACTGTTTCTCCTGCATTATTGAGGTCGCACAATGAAGAAAACCACAACTGAAATCGGTAGAGAATTATCCGAGGCGCTGAACCCGGGCATGGAAGACGCATTGGACGCGCGGTATGGGCATTTATTGCCGGGCATGGCTGAAGGCGTGGTCGACTTTGCTTATGGCCGCCAATATTCGCGGCCAGAACTTCCTTTGCGCGACCGGTATCTCGCAACAATAGCTGCGCTCACGGCTCTTGGCGGGCAAACAAGACCGCAACTGAAAGTTAATATCGCGGGTGGTCGCAAAGCCGGTCTATCCCAAAAGGAAATTGCTGAAGTCATCTGGCAGATGTCTCTATATGGTGGCTTCCCCTCAGCCATCAATGCGCTCAATGCAGCGCTGGAAGTCTTTGATGACGAAGAAGCTGCGTAGGTTTTTGAGCTTCGGGGATTGCCTGGGGGCTCTGCCGCCATCGGAGGCGGCGCAGCATTCCCGACCAAGGCACCCATTTGCAGATCATGGACGGCCCATTCCTGCCGTTCACCGACTGGTCGAGATGCTGCGATCGCAGCCCGGATTCCGGTCATTCGCTGCATGTGCAAAATTCGGCGTCTGGCTAACTCACAGTTCGCGGACTTTGCTGCCGCTCGTCGACGAGTCTCTAATGACCGCTTTCGTTCAAGGCCCTGCACGTCCTTTGCCGCGCAGAGGATCTCCTATCCGTCCATCAATCGCCAGCAGACCAATGCCGATGAGGCCCATTCCAACATAGTGCCGCCCGGCCAACTCTTCTCCTAAAATGAGAGTGCCGAGCAGGATGGCGCTGACCGGAACGAGAAGCGTGACAAGCGCGACGTTTACCGCTCCGGCAGACGCGAGGATGCGGAAAAAGATCACGTAAGCCAAAGCAGTTGAAACGATGGCCAGCGCCAGCACCGACGCGATCACTGTGGGACCGGGCATCGGCAAGGTCCATGGTCTGTCGATCAGGCCAACGATCGGCACCATCATAAGCGTCGTCGCAACGAGCTGTCCGAATGCCACCTGTGTCGCCGTCAGGTTCATCGTCTTGAACCTGCGCCCGTAAACCCCTGCAAAGCCATAGGCCAGTGCCGCACCCAGGCAGGCTAGCATTCCCAGCGACGCGATGCTGGCCCCGTTCAGCAGATCGCCACCCAGCAGGACGACGACGCCAAGGAAGCCGAATAGGATTCCGATGGCCTTATTGGCCGCCATACGCTCGTCCGCCAGAAGGAAATGCGCCACGATGATCGAGAAGATTGGTGTCGTTGCGTTCAGGATCGAAGCGAGGCCGCTGGGGATCATGGTCTGTGCCCAGAAGAGGAGGCTAAAGGGTGCGAGGTTGTTTAGAAACCCCATGATGAGGAAGGCACCGATTGCTCCTTTTGCGAACGGAAAAGCCTCCTTTCGCAAGCGCAGGATCACGACGAGAGTGAGTGCTGCAATGCCTGTCCGGAGCGCGACAACCGTCAGCGGTGGCAATTCCTCGACCGCGACTGCGACGAAGAAAAAAGATCCGCCCCAAAGGACGGATAGCAGAAAAAGCAGCGCCCAATCCTGTAATGTCATTCGCATAGCAGATACCCGTGATTCATTGAATTGCCAGATACCTACGGATTTCCACGCGGCAGCACTGGCCGTTTTCGGACATCATCACCTGAGAGCCCTCGCATCGTCTCGATTCCGGGCCTAAACTCCTGACATGCTTGATTTCGACACTTGCAACGCAGCTCGGCTGAGGCGCGATCCGGCCTATGATGGGAAATTCTTCACGGCCGTCCGGACGACCAAAATCTATTGCCGACCTGTCTGTCCCGTGAAGCACCCGCTCACGAAGAATGTCAGCTACTACCCGACCGCCGCTGCCGCCGAACGGGCAGGCTATCGACCCTGCTTGCGATGCAGGCCCGAGACAGCCCCTTTCTGCGCCGCATGGAAAGGAACCAAAACCACGGTGGAGCGGGCGCTCAAGCTAATCGAAGACGGCGCACTGGATACCGGCAACGTGGAAGACCTGGCAGAGCGCCTTGGCGTCGGCCCACGGCACTTGTCGAGGCTTTTTGCGCACCACATCGGGGCCTCGCCACTGCAAACGGCCCAGACGCTGCGGATCGGGCGTGCCAAGCGCCTCTTGGATGATACCACGTTGCCGATCACAGACATCGCATTTAAGGCAGGATTTGGCAGTGTCAGACGGTTTAACGCAGCTTTCCAGAAGCTGTATGGTCGTCCGCCGTCTTCCATACGCAGGCCGAAAAGATGACCTCACTCAGCTACACGCATATCGCGAGCCCTGTCGGCGACCTGTTGGTTGCGGGCACTCTGCATGCCCTCCATTACCTGAGCTTTTCGACGGGTCACAAGGCGTTCGGACCAGCGGCGAATTGGCAACAGGACGACGCGCCATTTCACGAAGTGCGACGGCAACTCGACGCCTACTTCGCAGGAGAACTACGCCGGGTTGACCTGCCGCTGCATCTGTCCGGCACCGCTTTCCAGAACAGTGTATGGCAGTATCTCCGCAGCATTCCGTTGGGCGAGACGAGAACCTATGGCCAGATCGCGGCGTTTCTCGACCGTCCGAAAGCGAACCGCGCCGTTGGTGCGGCGAATGGCAACAACCCATTGCCGATCATCCTGCCATGTCATCGGGTGATCGGGGCGAGCGGTTCACTTACAGGCTTCGGTGGAGGGCTTCCGACTAAAGAATATCTCCTGCGCCATGAGGGTGTGCTTGAATAGGCGCCAGCGTCGAAGCGGCCATTCATCGTGACCGCAGCATTAGGCAAATTGGGCTCACTCCTGCCGTCGGTGTTGCCGCAGCATCTCACGCGAACGAGGCATTTCGCTTGATGAGGCCGGCCCAATCCGGACCTTGACGCATGCTCGGCCATGCTGCGGTGCGGCCCGTCAGACCGGACATTCGCCACAAGTGTAATTTCTTTGTGGTGTGAGCTCATGATGCAGGAACTTAGAAAAAAGGCCACCGGCGTGACTTCGGCACCTAATTTAGCTGGAAGGACGCTGCCCAGCACCATATCTTGCAACAATGAGTACAAGTTTTTATCTGCCACGCTCGCTCCTAGACGACAAACAAACCTACAGTGAAGCCCAGCTTCTTGCAGGCCCGCGCTTTATTGTCATTTTGGCGGAACCCGGTGGAGGCAAAACCAGCCTAATGGAAAGCTTGGGAAGGCAACTGAAATCGTCAGTAATAACAGCAAACCGTTTTATCCATACAGGCGTAACTGGGAAAGGCACACCGCTTATCATTGATGCTTTCGATGAATTGGCAAAGGTTGACGCTGGAGGCATTGACAAATTGCTCGCAGCGGCACTTGCCGCCAGCCCGTCAAAGCTACTAATTTCTAGCAGATCAAGCGAATGGGACAACTCAGCAAATAGTGCTTTTCAAGACTATTTTGGCGAAAAGCCACTTGTCGCACGATTGACCGAGTTCACCGCAGATGAGCAAAAGAGAATCTTTGAGGACTATGTTCCAAGTGAAGATTTTGACCCCTTCCAAGCTGAAGTTGCGAAGTTTGATCTAGAGGCATTACTACCCAACCCTCAATTTCTAAAGCTATTTGCAGACGCATATATCGAAAGTGGCCGCAAGTTTTCTGACAAAAGATCAATTTTCCATCAAGCGTTGGAACGACTGGCCAAGGAAGCCAATTCGAAAGTAAAAAAGACAAGCGGTACTT
This sequence comes from uncultured Paracoccaceae bacterium, assembly GCA_947488605.1. Lineage (GTDB taxonomy): Bacteria > Pseudomonadota > Alphaproteobacteria > Rhodobacterales > Rhodobacteraceae > Yoonia. The sequence continues at coordinate 28,506 of CANKZJ010000009.1, forward strand.
TGTCCGCTGCTCAAAAGGTGCAAGCTGCATCGGAGGTCTTTGCAAAACTGCTTTTGTCGGGCGCAGAAGGCGTGACCACCAGTGAGGCAAACGAAGACTCTCTGTACCCTCTCATGGGAACTCTAGTTGCGGACGCAGACAGCAAACACGCCATCTTAGCAACTCGTATGTTCAGGCCGGGTGAAACTGTGGGCACTCATAGGCCAGTTCACAAAATCATCGCAGAATACGCGGCAGCGGACTACCTTACAAAACGAATAGCTGACCCAACTGATGCACTTACAATTGAGCGATGTTTGCCAATCATCGCCCCAAACTCAACTGTACGCGATGAATTACGCGGGCTTATTGGCTGGATGGCTTCACTCGGAAACAAGCCCATTCAAGAAGCTGCTATTGATCTCGACGCTTACGCCGTGCTTGCGAACGGTGATCCTTCTCAGTTGGACATAACTTCGAAGCGCCGCCTTGTAAGGTCTTTGAAGAAAGTTGAGGAACAAGACCCATATTTTCGTAGAGGTGACTTTTGGCGACGTTTTAGTGTCGCTGGCTTATTCTGTGCAGAAGTTGTTGATGAGGTCAGACCTCACATTTCCCCGCAGTCAGAAGGACAATTTCGAGACCTAATTCTTGAATTGCTGGAAGGCTCGCCAGCGACGGCGCAACTAACTGCTGAGTTGAGCGCACTTTGCCTTTCAGCAGAAGCCAATGAACACACACGCGTCATGGCGGCTACGCTGTTGCTCGCTGTTCCGGGCTTTAGCCATACTGCGAACTTGGCTCAACTGATTTTCCAAGCCGATGCTGTGTCTATGAAGGTCGCGGCAAAGCTGATCCAGCAGTCGGGAGCTGCTCATTTCTCGATCAGTTATCTAGCTGGCTATCTGCGTGTCTTTGCGAACTTATACCCAAGAGCAAGGCGATCAAGTGAACGTGTCATCGGCGCTAGGTACTTTTTACGCAACCTCATCAAGACACTGGACTGTCAGCAGACTACAGACTTGCTTGATTCTCTGTCGGCAGATTTGACGTGCAAATGTGGTCAGAAGGCCCATGATTGCCACTGTCGGAATGGAACCAGCAAGATCATCGGGTTATTGTTGGATCATTATTGCGAGGTCAGTGCCAAACCACACGACCCACTGCGTTTCTGGGGTTGGGTAAAAAGCCTGAATTTCCATAGCTCTATGTCTCCAGATCGCTCAGCCTCAGTTCGATTGCTGCGAGATGACGACGACCTCAGGCAAGGTGTCATGCAAGTCGCGTTGGGCCATGAGACAGATGTGGAACGCATTCGAGAAATCCGGCTTGAGCAGTTTGAATGGAAATCCCACTCTGGTTTGCATTTCCAACCCAATGACTGGGAGTTCATGGCTGACCTAGCATTCAACAGCGATAATGTTGCACTGTGGAGTGAGTTTCTTGCCACCCACAACCACTATCGTGAACCTGAGCAACGCGGCCCCGATAAACTCCGCAGCAAAATGCGAATGCATGCCAAAGAAAAAAGGGCTTTTCTGGAGGAGTGGACGAAAAGAAATCGGAACTATCAACGAATGATGCGTGAGCATCGTGCAAGGAGATACTGGTCCGAAAGGAGATGGAAGAGGCGCGATAAGGCCGTTGCAGATGCGAACCAAGCGTCTTTACTTAGAGATAGGGAACTGATTGAGAATGGCAGGCATTGGCCGTGGCTTTATCGGATTGCAAGCCTCTACCTGATCCAGCCGCATGATATAGAGGAAGAGCTTGGCGGTTGTGTCGACCACGAGAAAGCGTTGAGTAACTGCTTTGGCTTTCTCGCTGAGTACGTTCCGTCGCTGAAAGATGTCGCGCTTGGCAACTGGAACAATGTGGCTCGCGTGTTGCACGCTGCCTGCCTTGCAGAATTTCGAGCAAAAGGTGAAATATCCCATATTCCGAAAGAAACCTTAGAGATCGTGAAAACTGACCTTGGTAGTTATCAGGGCGTCTCCGAAGAGGAAGCGAAAGCTCTTGAAACCGCAATCGACGTAGAGATTTTTTCGAATATGGCCGATGTGGAAAGCTTCTTGCGTCGATATGAGGAGCCTCAGTTGGCTCAAGGCACCAAAGGTCATACCAATTCAAGCTGGCTTGGATATAAAGAGGAGTTCCAGCCACTCCGAGCTAAGTTGTCCATTGACTGGCTTGCTCGCTACCGAGTGCTTCCCTTTCACACCTTGGATACATTGTTCAACATCGCGGCAGGATTTGCGGATCGTGAGCGATTAAAGAAAATCATCCTAGAACGCTGTGCCGAGTTTATGTTCTTCTGGCCAGATCAGACTGAAGACGATGAACTTGAGCAAAGACGAAAATTTTGGTTCCTTCGCGCACTGTATTTCATCCCTGCGTTACCGGACGTCTACTTTGATTGGCTTGCGGCAGACAAAGGCACAGTGCTTGCCATCTATGAGCGGAGTGGACGAGGCAATCGCATCGACTATGAAGCATGGCCAAGCCTGACCGCTTGCAAGGTTGAGGCCATCCTTGATGCTTTCATAGGTGTTTGGCCCAAAGTCCCTTTGCCCGGTAGTCATGGCTCGGAAAGCCCAAAGGGTGAAAAGGCCTATCGCTGCCTTTCCGAACTCGTCTGGTCCATTTCTAGCGATAGCCCTGATGCTGCAATACCAGTTTTAAAACGCCTTATCTCGGACAGTCGGTATGCGGATATGGTTAAAGACCTCAAGAGCATACGGACTGAGCAGACTAGAAAAAAGGCTCTTGCAGACTTTGCCCCACCGACACCGCAAGAGATTGTGGAGATGCTAGACCATGATACAGTCGTCACGGTTGACGGATTGCGTAAACTTGTGTTGCACGAGCTATCTATACTTCAGGGCGCAATAGACGGTGGAGAGTTCGACACTGCAAAATTGTTTTACGCAGGCGACAAACGACTGAATGAAGAACCGTGCACCAAGATCATTGCTGAACGGCTGAGCCTAATACTTGGGCCGCAAAATATAACAATCACACCAGAACATCATTTGAAGCATGATAAGCGCTGCGACTTTACGACTGCTATGGTGCTCTCTGGGAAACGGCGCTTGCTTGTAACCGAAGTTAAAGGCCAGTGGCATCCCAGGCTGTACGAAGCTGCGTCAGAACAATTGAACAACCTGTATGCAATCCATCCCGATGCCGAAAAGCAGGGTATCTATCTCGTCATTTGGTTTGGTAAAGGTGAAAAAGTTGCTGGAAGGGAAATGCATGGTCTCAGCAGTGCCGCAGAGCTGCAGCGTGACGTGGAAGACCAAATTCCATTAGAACTACGAGGGTTGATCGACGTTTTTGTTTTGGATGTTTCCTCAAAGTAAGGAGCACATCAGTATTTTAGAAACATTTTTTGTGACCATGTAATGACATAACTACACGCCAGCTTCCCCCTTACCAGGAATCCCGCTAATGAAAGTCCGCTTTTACGGGTGACCTCGAGTGCCCACGCAAGTACAGCGAAGGTCCGGTTTCCGCCCTCGCGCGCGCGGTTTCTACACTTGCACGCGCCAGCAAAAGACCGGATCGTCGGCGCAGCCGAGGTTCAGGCGAACTGAACAACACTGCGCGATTTAGAGAGTGTGCCGGGCCATCGCTCGAGACTCTTGACGGTCTCCGCGATGGCCCTGAGGCGCAAGTTGGCCTCATCAAGCACCAGCCAGCAGCCTTTCAATCCTATTGGAGATTTTCCCAGACGCTGCCGTCAATGCAGTCCCCGAAAGATGGGCATAGCGCTCTGTGCTTTGCGCATCATGATGCCCGAGCAATTTGCCAGTGATGTAGAGGCTTTCTCCTCCAAGTATGGCGTGGCTGGCATATGTGTGGCGTAGATCGTGCAGCCTCAAAGTTGGCGGTAGGCCTGCTTTTTCCTTGATGGTCTGCCACGCGCAGGTGGGCGCAGTGCGCGGCTTCGTTGGATCATAGGGCGACGGAAAGACGAATGGTGTTTTGCGTGTTCGCCGCCGCTCTTTCAGTCGTTCAATCGCAAGATCATTGAGCAGGACCGTTCGCGCGCCTGTTTTGGTTTGAGCGAGTTCCAAGCGCGTTGACTTTACTTCGTCCCAACGCAGCCGCACGATTTCGCCAGAGCGACAACCCGTCAGCAAGACCAGCTCGATTACGCTGGCCGCTTCTTTGTTTCGGGACGTCGGAGATGCAAGCGCGTTGAACAATCTATTCAAGTCGCCGCTGTTCAACATTTGCCCCCGCGCGATGCGACGGTTTTTCCGCAACGGGCTGGCGGGGTTCGGCATCAAAAACGGGATGTGTCCGTTTTCCTTTCCCCAGTTCAAGATGGTCGTGAAGTGTAGCAGTGCTTGGTTTGCGCCGCCGGGCATTGTCCGGGAGTACCCATGAAACCAGTCGGCGACCTCAGGCGTGGTGATCCGATCCGTCCGTGTCTTTCCAAACGCTGGCAGCAGTTGTGTCCTGAGATAGGATTGCATGCTGTCGATAGAGTCTGGCCTGTAGACCTTCCTTTTAGCCGCCATAAATAAGCGAACCAGTTCCGCGAAAGTTATGCACCTGTCGATCTTCGTGACGGCAAGTGTGGCATTGTAAGACATCAACGCGCCTCGCGCATTCTCGAGCGTCAAATCGTCTAAGCGTCCCAGTGTGACGCGCCGCGACTTTCCAGACGACCGATCCCAAGTGACCCATGACTTTGCGCCACCGGGTTGCACACGTATCGCGAGGGTAGGGCACCTTGCATCGAAGATCGCATAGTCCTTTGTTTTGGGTTTGAGCGAGGCGAGCATATGGGCGGTTAAAAGTGCTTCGGTTCTCATTGTGCCAACCTCGCATTAACAGACCGCCAGTTCTCGACCTCGCGGCGGAACTTGTCTGCCTCCAACCCACGGCTGGCACAGAACGCCGTCAGAGTGTCTTTTGACCTCAGGAAGTCTGTGATCAGTTTGTCAGGTTTTGCGCCGCGCTTACGGGGCTTGTAGGCCTTCCTCGGCTGTTTCCCGGCTATCACCTTGGCAAAGTGCTTACCAACCCGTGCAGAGGCTGCTGCAACGTCGCGGGTGCTGAGATGCGCATAGCCTGCGGTGGAGCCTTTGTCCGCATGGCCGAGCAAGCCGCCAACTATCAGAAGGTCGTATCCGAGGCTGACAGCGACAGACGCGAAGCTGTGTCGCAGATCATGAATACGGAACTTTGGTATCCCTAAATCCGATCTGATGTCATCCCACACCCTTTCCAGCATCCTTGGACATACTGGCTGACCGTCAATTTCGAAGACGAACTCGCCTGTCTTTGGAACAGTCGCTATGAGCTTGCGAACGGGACTGCCCAGCCATATGGATTTTGGTCCGCTTTTGGAGTCCGGGAGTGCTGCTCTGTTGCCGTCGATCATTGACCAGCGTAGCGTCAAGGCTTCGGATTTTCGGCATCCTGTTAAGGCGCAGAACCGAAGGACACGGACGGCCATGGGAGACGTCACTGAGGCCTTGGCAAATGCCCGGCCAAGTGCTGCATATTCATCGGCATCCAGATAGCGCGCTTTGAACTGCATGTCGTGTCTGCGCATTCCGGCACAGGGGTTCGATCCGGGTGGGCGAAGTCCACGAATTTCCGCATGAATAAACAGCGACGACAGAACCGACAAAGCGCGGTTGCGACCGCCCTTCGAGATCTCCATGTTGTTGAACCACGCGGTCACGTCAGCGCGCTCGATTTTTCCAATCTTCATATCTCCCAAACCCGGCAAGATATGTCGCGACATTGCGTGCTTGTGTGCATGGAGGGTTTTGGGCTTCCAACGGCCTGCGCAATCATCAAGGAAGATTTGGGCAAATGCTGCGAGGGCAGTTTTGCCGGAGAGGGGTGAGTGGGTTGGTGCCTCTTCAAGAAGGTCCCGAGCCATTGCCCGTGCACGCACGATTGGGATGGTCGCACACGCGCCAAGGGTGATTTTCGCAACCTTGCCTGCACGTGGGCAATGTACCAACCATGTCTCTCGACAGCCTCGGATACGCCGACCGAGCTGAGGAACAATATCGTCCCGAACTACCCGATCTTGGCCTTGTTTCTGTGTGTTCGCCTTGGGCTGACTGACAGCCGAATCTGCAGTGGTTTTTTTGTCTGTTTGCCGCATCTTATGACCCCTTTTCCGGTCTAGGAAAAAATCACGCAATCGCTGGGAACATCCCAGGAAACGCGGGGGAACGGCTCTCTCGCTTCGTTCAGACGCCGCTCAGGCTGCTCAGCGTCAGGTGTTTTGCGTGACGCTTCAATGAGTTATGAACCCGGTGAAGTATCGCGTTGCTGCCCCTGTTGGGGCTCATTTTCCACACATCTGACGCAAAAAATTTTGCACTCTCATCGCGTCGCGAAGAGAAAAAAGGCAGATATGGAAAACGTTTTAAGCAATTCGCTATGATCTCCTGAGAGTCAAACAAACCGTCATTTCTATTCTCTGGGAAAAATTATACCTATATCGTCTATTTTGGTCCAGTCCTCATCCAAAACACACTTTCGAAAAGTCTTCGGAATTGGCGACTGTTACACAGAAGCTCTCTTTAGCCATCCCAAATCATTGGGGCAGGTGTTGGTTCAATGTATGGATACATCAAGAGCCATCCGGAGGCCGTCATGGTCGTCCGTTTGGTCCCCACTTGGGCCGACAGTTCCTATTGTATCGCTCCTTCAGCAGAGCATTTTGGTGCTAGATAATGAGCTGCACCAAACCAGCAACGCTTGCGGCAACAACTCCGTCCTGGATTATTTTCTGTTTCGCTTCTGTCGAAAAAGCTTCGCCTTTCAACATCGATTTAGCATTGGCCGTGAGTGTTATCATTGCAGCGACCCCCATACTGTCAATAACGTCAGCGTCGGCGCCGTGACCAAGCTTGTTTAGGGTCGATGTCGTGTCACCTGTAAGGTCTGCATTACTGAACCCAGAAGAAGACCAATCTGGAGACGTTTCTGCGACTTCACTAGTCGTCAGGACTTCGATATTTTCGTATTTTTCATTATGTTCACGTACATACGATGCGTAGTTGGTGGCTTTAAGTTGAACCTCTGAAACTTCGCCTGTCACAACATTGATAACTCGAACATCTGCCCCGGCATGGTTCGTGTCGCCAAAGAGCTCTACGATGTATTCGTCACCATCAAGGTTCTCTTCTTGCTGAAACGCAAGTTCATGATAGATGCCCTTCACGTTGTTCTTGAGCCCTGCAATTTGCTCAATGGACAATGATTGTACGTAACTTGAAAGGTCGACTTCGCTGGCATCGGTAAGGCTGCTGTTCGACCGACGCAGAGCTTGAAGCACCAATTCCTCACCGGCTGTAAACGAAGGCAGGTTTTCCGACATCAATTTTAACATCGTGGCAGAAACGACACCCGTAATTACAGGGGCTGCTGCTGAGGCCCTTTTTCCGTTTGCCGGTTTTTGACCATGGATCGTTGGTAGGGCATTAAACAGATGCTCCAAATCTACCTTACGATCTTCAAGACGCATGAGCGGAATATCTGGCCAGTCTGCAACTTTGGCGATGCAGACATCCAGCTGTTCGAGGAGACCGTCCTTTAAGTTTTGCTGTAAAGTTTCAGCAGTGATGCGATCCAAAACGGCTTTTTGATCGGCGCGCTGTCGAAAGGCAGTTGCCAACATCAAACACGTTTCGACAAATCGCACTTCTTGAGGGTCCAAAGACTTTTTCTTGCGCCTTTTCCCGGTCCATTTACTGATAATCTTGCGAGAACCGAAGTACGCCACTGCCCCACCGGCGGCCGCTGCCCCCAGAACAATCCATCCTCCAGTTACAACGCTTCCGCCAATCCATGCCAGCGCAGCGCTGTTAAATGCCGCACCAGAGAGTGATGAGATCGCCGTTCCTGTACTGGCTGTCCCAAGAATGGATGCGATAGAAAATAACCCTGCTGCCGTACCTGCGGCAGCCAGCTTTACAGAAAGCGCTCTGACGATCCTTGCCGAGGTCCCGCGTTTCTCGATTAGCAACGCGTCGACGAGGTCTTCTAGAGCGATCGCACCTTTTTCGTAGAAGCTCTCCTGAGTATATTCAGTATGCCTCAGTTCATACACTGCATATTTTATAGCCGCATGATCCTTGACGGCCTTAGCCCCTTTTGCGGCTAAGTTGCCTGTCTGCCGCCCCACCGGCTTGGCGATTGCCCAACCAGCTTTCCCAGCGACCTTGGCTACAAATAGCGCTGAACGCCCAGTAGCATTTGCAGCCCGTACTGATATCGCAGGCCCCATTTTGCTTTTCTTGTCCAAGTTTACGCTCTCCACGTGGTCTTGTTTGTCAGGTATAGAAATAACTTATCGCAGCAAGTTATCAGCAACAATCCGCAGAAAGCTCTGAACGCGATTTGTCGATAGGCGCGGGCGGTTTTGCAGCGCTGGACGCGGATGGCACCTATCATATGATGGAGTAGGTCATTTTGCTTGCAGCGTACCCCGGCATTTCGGATAGCTAGAACAGCCGTGAAAGGTTTGTCCTGTCTTGCGATTGGTTCTCTCAATCATCTTTGACCCGCAGCGAGGGCATTTCGTGACGTTGGTTTCGTTTTGAGTGGCTTTTTCTTGGACATGCTGAACGTGCGCGCGCCGCGTTTCCTTATTTGCTTCTAAGGCGCTGCTGCGCAGTTTGTGGACAAAATCGCGCACCTCACTGTCGGTGAACTGAACGGTTTTTCGTGAGGTGATATAGTTCAAAAGTTCCCCCCTGCTCCAAAACACGTTAGGGGGCATGTCGGTTTTTGGTTTTGCTGAACCAACGAAAGCAACGAGGTTTTCCAGTTGATCTAGCCTGATGCTAAGCAGGTCTTGAATGACCTTTACGTGAAGGTAGTTCTGACGCAGGGGATTCTGAAACTGTGATTTGTGTCGACGCATGACTTGCGTCCAACGTGCCTGGGTTTTGCCACCGAAAATCCATCCTGACATGTTCTTGGTCTCGATCACGAAGATGCCGTAACGAGATAAGACGATATGATCGACCTGTGTTGTGCCTTTGGTGGTTGGCAAGGTGAGATCTTCTAATAGCGTGTAGTCTTGTTCGGCTAGTTTTCGGCTGAGCGTCGAATTGACACGTCGTTCGCCTTCTGCACCGATCACCTTGGGTGAATTAAGATAAAAGTAAAGAAATGCAATGCCGAGCGCGAACAAAATGAAGAGTAATTCCAAAGCCGTTCTCTCTTCCGCCAGTATCCAAATTTTCCAAACACTATGCGAATTGAGGCCTTGGATGAAAGCGAGAAGACGGTTGTGGTGAAGTGCGAAAGACCGCTTCTGGAATGCTGCATTGCAGCATCCGCCGGCGTGACGAATATCCGCAAGGGGCCGTCCTCAGCTCCGAGGATCGGTTTTTGGCGTCTACATGCTGCACCTGCTCTTATGGCGGCAACGAGCCCTCTCTACCGGATGCTGCGCAAGGCCTGAACGACCGCAATTGGGCCTGTTCTGCAATCATTGCTGCAACGTCAGCGCGTCTCGCGGGAGAGGTGCTTTCTGCCCCATTCCGCGATGTGCTCAAGCAATGGCTCCAAAGACATGCCGTACTCGGTCAGAGAATACTCGACCTTGGGCGGCACCTCTCTGAAATCCCTGCGCTCAACAACTCCGGCGTCCTGAAGCTCGCGCAACTGCCGGATCAGAACCTTCTCGGAGATCCAGGACATCTCGCGATTGAGTTCGCCGAACCGGTAGGTGCGCTTCGCAAGCCGGTAGAGAATGCCGGTCTTCCATTTTCCGCCGATCACGCCGACCGCTGCTTTTATGGGGCATCCTGCCTGATCTTCCATCTTTATCGGTCCCTGCTTCCATAACTCTACACTGACATTTTTGTCAGTACTTGCGATTTTGTCACCATGAAGCATGATCCCTATCAACCGAAAATCGCAAGCCCTTTGATCAACGCGCAGGAGGCGGACCTATGAACTTTTCGATGACCAGACGGGCTATACTGGCCAGTGGCGCAGCCATTCTGGCGTGCGGGGTCAACGCGCAATCCAGTGACCCGGACAAGGAGACCCAGACCATGACAGCCGTACCGTTCACAATCGACGTTTCCAGCGATGTCATCGAGGACCTCAAGGACCGGATCGCGGCAACGCGCCTTCCTGACCAGCTCGCGAGGACCGGCTGGAGCTATGGTACCGACACGACCTATCTGGCCGACCTGCTGGAATACTGGCGAACGGAATATGACTGGTTGGCCGAGCAAGCGCGGCTGAACACGTTCGACCACTTCAAGGCCGAGATCGACGGGCTCGACATCCATTTTGTCCACACGGCCTCTGATCGCCCGGACGCAATCCCCCTTCTGATGCTGCACGGATGGCCCTCGTCTTTCGTCCAGATGCTCGACATCATCCCGATGCTGACCGACCCGGAGGGAGACGGACCGGCGTTCCACGTCGTCGCAGCCTCGCTGCCCGGCTACGGGTTCTCGGGGATACCGACTGAGCCGGGAATGAGCCCCGGTGCCATCGCCCCCTACATGCACAAACTGATGACGGACGTGCTTGGCTACGACCGCTACGGCGTGCGATCCTCCGACCTCGGGGCGGGCGTCGCGGCGATGATGGCGGGGAGTTACGCGGAAGCGGTTATCGGGTCGCATACGGGTGGCACGAACCCATATTTGCAAGGACCGATCCCGGACGACCTATCGGAGGAGGAACAGGCCTTCGTCCAAAACGCCCAGATGTGGATGCAGCAGGAGATGGCCTATGCGATGCAGCATTCGAGCAAGCCGCAGACCGTTGCCGTGGCCCTGAACGACTCTCCCGCTGGGCTGGCCTCCTGGATCGTCGAGAAGTTCTGGCGCTGGACGGACAACGACGGCACCATCGAGTCCGCGATCGACCGTGACGCCCTGCTCACAAATCTGACAATCTACTGGGCAACCCAGACGATCAATTCGTCCATGCGCCTCTATGCCGAAGCGGCCCGCGCGCAGGACGGCTGGGCGATGCCACAGGTGCCGGTCGGATACCTCATGCCGAAAAACGACATGTTCGAGACGCCGCGATCCTGGATCGAACGGCAGGGGCCTGTCGGCCACTGGACCGTCGCGGAACAAGGGGGCCATTTCATGGAATGGGAGCAGCCCCGGATCGTCGCCGATGACTTGCGGCTGTTCTTCGGCGGCTTGCAGGACGGATGAGCGCGGGCGACCGGTTTGAGCGGGTCGAACTCGACACGGAGGCGCGGCTCCACGATTGGCTTACAGAGAACGGGTCACGATCCGAGAGCCGATGGCTCGTCACTTTCAAGAAAGGAGATGATCGCTACCTGCCCTACGACCGGATCGTCCGCGTCCTGATTGCGCATGGATGGGTCGACAGCCAGCCCAGATCGCTCGACGCCCGCCGGTCGATGCGGCTCATCTCTCCGCGAAGGCCGGGCAGCAACTGGTCAAAGGCCAATCGGGAGCGCGCCGAAGACCTCATCGACAAGGCCGAGATGACGCCCCGCGGCCTCCGCGCGGTCGAGGCCGCAAAAGAAGACGGGTCGTGGTCCGCATTGGTCGACATTGAGGCGGGTGGGGTTCCGGACGACTTGATTGCGATGCTCAGAAGCAAAGAAGGAGCGAGGGCAAACTTCGACGCTTTCCCACCATCATCCAGACGGTTGATCCTCGAATGGATTAACGCAGCAAAGACCGCCGAGACCCGTCAGAAGCGCCTGCGGGAGACGGCAGACAAGGCTGTGCAAAACCAGCGAGCCAACCATTATCGTAGATGATTGGTCATCGTAGGAGTTTTTCGCCTGCCGCCCAACGCCGTCTTGGAAGGGTAGCGGTCATTGGGTGTGAGGCTCTGAATTACTGTTCTGTCCGCTCTCCAGACCATGCCCACCACCAAGATCGAACATCTGCAGCGAACAGCGGCTTTGGCGCGTCGCATCGCAGCACCAAACGAGGTGGTCGAACGGCAGGTTGGGGCCGTCTCCGGACTCACACCACATTGCTTTAGGACGCTGCACTCTCCGGCGGCATCGCTCTGGTTTCAAGAAAGGTCGATACTTTTCCCTAACTGCACGTGACGTTCTTGTTCCAACGTGGCAACATTATGACTGGACACTTCGGCCCTTAGGAAACTTGAAAGCACTCAAGCAGTTGCTTGGTAAGTTTTAACAAATATTTCTTGTGCCTTGCATTGAAAATCCGGGGATCAGTTGCAATCTCTGCATGCTCCAAGATGATGTAGGCCAAGGCCGGCTTAGAAACAGTAAAGCCGTCCGTCTCAAGAGCCTTTAGTTTTTGAGCTTTTCCATCTCCTGCAAATTGGTTGGGATCAAGATCAAGTGGTTGTTGATGATATCGATTCAGGTATTCTTGAACCGCAGATGCGAACACCGCATCGTCGATCCAGTCTTCGACAGTTACAACGGCATCTTTTTGGCCAGAAACGAAGAAAATCTTCGATTTTTCGACACCAGCTTCAATCAAATCCTTCTCGTATTTTTGCCCTGCTGGGTCTCGATCAACCAGATAGGCGACATTCTCGCCTTGGGCTGAAAACTGCTGCAGCGTTGATTTTGAAGCGTTAGCCAACCCTGGGACAACTTGAAATCCGTTGTAGTCAACCTCATTAACCTGACGCAAAATACTTGGAACCAGGAGCATTTCCGTCGGGCCTTCAGCAACAAGCGCCTTTCGGGTTGGAAAGAAGGCGAGTGTCTGAGCCCCCATGCCATACAGCAATGGCGAAAAGCCCAATGTATCGCTAGACCAGAAGTTGTTTTCAATCTCGCTCGTCGAAAAGTGATCAGTGTCAGTGACGGGACGAACTAGCCTAACGCCAACCCCTAGGTCTTCTGGCAGACATCCGGCTGAATGAGTTGTGTAGATCACTTGAGAGGCGAGTTTGCGTTCAGTAAAAGTTTGGATCAAGTCAGCCTGGGCGTCGTAATGTAGGTGCTGTTCGGCTTCGTCTATTAGTAAAATCGGGCTATGCGCATTTTCCCTTATGATGAATGCTAATAGCGCTGCGTATTGACGAAATCCATCGCTTCGTTCCGCAATAGGGCTAAATTCGCGTTCATCATCCTCTTCTGTCAGAACCATTATCTCTAGGAATGGTTTCTGCCACGAGAGCTGTAAAGAGACGTCAGATTGCGACCAAGTCTCAGTAAATATTTCTCTTAGCTTGCCGTTTGCACGGTCAATCTGAGTTTGAATCCGATCTGTTCTGTTGCTATCAAAACTCGTCTTTAGCGCCCTCAGGTCAAGCCCTGAAATCTCACACAAGTTCTGTAAAGCTCGACACGGTTCGGTGCGGGCTTGCGCCTGCGCGTGCTCAAATGTTGAGAGGTTGTATGTGGGTTCAAGTTCACGGTCACGTTCAGTAAATTCTATAAAGCGGGGCTGGCGGCTGGCGGCGATATTCAATGCGCGGTCGTTTGGATCATCGCTCATCTCTAGCTTAACAAAGTTGGTAATCTCACTTGGCAATTCCTGCAAATACTTTGGTGCTAATTTTTCATTGATATCCCCAAGCACCGCTTGTACTTCGTCGAGGAATTCGAGAGCATCATTTTCATAGTTTTCAGCATCAAGGTCTAGATTCTCGCAAAATCGGATAAGTTCATCATGCTTCAACCCATCAGAATCATAAGCTTCGACAAATACTTTACTGTTTACCGCCCGGATTAGCTTCTTTTGAAAGGCTGTCCTATGTTTCTTGGGGCGTTCTAACCTTGGTATCAATTTATGCGTCAGCTCTCCTTGATTGTCCTTTGCAACCGCATATTGACTTGGCTGGCTGCTGCCGATGGCTTCGCGGTCTTCGTCTGAGAGGTCAAATATGACCTCGGCGTTAATCTTGGAGTCTTCGGGATAGCGGTGGCGGTCATGGGGAGGCCAATTGGAATTTTCGGAAAGTTTGCTAAGAAGCCTTAGCGCAGAGGTTTTTCCTGCTTCATTGGGGCCAACGAGTACCGTCAATTTACTGCTAGTCTTCAATGTAGTTTTTTTGAGGAAACGGCGGTAGCCGCTGAAGGTAACTCTACTTAATCGCATATTGGTGCTGCCTGTCTCGCGCTTTCGCTTAGCTTGCACTTCGAGCATTGGGTTTACAAGCACAGACAGCCTCAGGTCGCTGGCACATTTCGGGTGAAATACTTGACACCCACAAGCTGCCATTGGGGCAACGGGAAAATTGTCTGCAGACTGACCGTTGAGGCAAGGTTGATTTTGCAGTTGCGGCGAATGTCAGCATTGCCGTGTACACCCGAAAAGGTCGATCTCTGGACTGCAAAAATCATTGCAGACAAGCCCTTCCGATTGGCAACATGGCGACTTGCGCATTGCGTTGGTCATTGGCTGTTTCGCCGCTCAGTACCTCAAACCGCAGTCCATCGGTCAGGCTAAGTTGCAAGGGTGGTTTTGATATCTTGCATCTAGTCGATGCAAGCCCATGTCGTCATTATCGGTATGGCGTTGTCGGCTCAACTCTCACTGTTCGATAGCGAGTCCTAAACACACGAAGGACCATCTCAAGGGTCGCGGTGAATGTGCTAAAGTCAAAGCTCATGCCGCCCTTCTTGCGTTCGTGTAGGTAGCGCCAATCAATGAATGCGTCAGCGTGTTGTCGCAATACATGTTCAATGCCGAAGCCGCTGTACAGCATGTTGGGATGATAGGGAGCTACGTTTTTCTTGAACTCTTGCTCTAGTCTGTCCTGACTTTCGGGCTTGAGCGCATCGAACAACTTGAGTAGGTTGTGTGTTTTCCTGAAATCGTCCCGATCATGGTCAAATACGTACCAAGCCTTCAATGCCAACTCCATCGCGAACGCCAACAACATTTGTTCAACGCCTGAATGATGCCTTTCACCGAGCGCGCGGTCTTCCCAAATCAAGTCTCGGTCAAAGGTTTGGGCTTGGCGTAGTATGGAACTTGCATACTCGCCTAACTCGATGCCCGTTGTCAGTCGTTTGCTCATGGTGCCAGCATGTTCATTCTTGGTAATGACGATTGCAACCTAATTATGGGTCAACTTGCCAACGATGATGGCGACAGACTGAAAGCTGCGGATGCATTGCCAACGGCTCACCCACAACCAAAGGGTGTGCCTCTGTTGATTTATCGCCTCGATGGTGGTTCAGTTAGTCATTGGTTCAAAAAGCGGTTTATCATATGGCTGGCGCATTTCGAAAAGAGTTCTTTGATCGAATTGATGGGACTCCGCAGAAGCGCATGTTTTTATCGATCATGGCGGACTATGATTTGCTGACCGCAATGTCCGAACTGGTAGACAATGCGATCGATCATTGGCTTGCAATTGGAAAGCCAGCAGGAACTGAAATTCGCTTGTTCATGGATGCCGAGCGTCAGCTTATTACGGTGCGAGACAACGCTGGTGGAGTGCCAGTTGATCAAATCAAACTGCTGATAGCTCCGGGCGCAACTAGACCTCTAAATGCGGCCAATTTGATCGGGAATTTCGGTGTTGGTGGGAAAAGGGCCAGTGTGGCTCTAGGCGAGCTGGTGACAATTACCTCCAGACACAAGAAGCAAGATAGCTTTCAAATCGTCATAGACAAAGACTGGCTTGCTGACGAAGACTGGCGAATTGATGTCAATCGAGTTCCAAATATAGACCCACAGACCACTCAGGTCAGCATATCCGAAGTACGCCAAAGCTTTTCTCAGAGCGACCTCGATGACCTCTACAAACACCTTGAAGCAACCTATGCGACCTTCATTAGCCAAGGTTGCCGAATTTTCTTGAACGGTGACCCAGTGGGAGTGACGGTTTTTGATACGTGGGCTTACCCTCCCGGGCATCTGCCTAAGAACATGTCATTTGACATAGAACCTGCAGAGGGTGGCGTACTTAATGTCAATATTACTGGTGGTCTGATACGAGACCGCGTTCCTGAGGCTGATAATTACGGCGTGTATTTCTATTGCAATGGTAGGTTAATAATGAAGGAATTGCGAACCAGAGACGTTGGATACTTCATTACAGCTGAGGCAGGTGTTCCTCACCCCGACGCTTCACTTTGTCGAGTAATCGTCGAACTCAACGGACCAGCCGAGTTGATGCCTTGGAACAGCAGCAAAAACGGGATTAGTTTCAGTCACCCTGCATTTGCATTGGTTAGGCCAAGCATCCTCGAACTAGTTACGTATTTCTCGAAGTTGTCGCGACGTTTCAAGAGCGACAGAGCCAACGAGGTCTACCGACATGACAAGGGGTCGGTTGATCCCATGCCACCGGCGAGTACGACGAGCAAGAAACGCCTTGTCCTTCCACCAGTTAAGCGGACACCAAAGCTGTCGTATTCCCAAAAACTATTGCAGCTAAACCAAGGAACCTTTGCAAAAAAGCCTTGGACTCTAGGACTGGTCGAATCCATGGGCTTTGTAGATATCGCTCTTGATCAGAACTTTGAAACAAAGAATAGAGCCGCTCTGATACTACTCGATAGCAATGTTGAGATCGGAATGAAGGAGTACATTGTCAATAACACCACATTATTTCCACCTCACAAATACAAAGGCAATACGCTGACTGACATCCTGACTAACAGGACAAAGGTTCTCAACGAAGTAAAAAGCCACCTAAAGATCGATCCTACAACAGAAGCAAAGCTGAAGTACTTTTACGGACTCCGAAACAAGCTGATCCACGAACGAGCTACAACTCAAATATTAGATCGCGACATCGACGACTATAGGGATCTTGTAGAGAAACTGCTTCGCAAGATGTTTTCGGTCCGGTTTCCTTGAGGCGATACTGAATTCTCTCTGTCGAAAAGAATTTAGTTTCAACATTGGGTCAAGTTCCTAGCCGAGTCTCGTTCAACCGGGCAGAAAGTACCAATATGGAAATCGACAAGAGAATTCTCAAAAATGTGTCCCCGAAAGACATTGCCGAGGTAGTCAAAGCAGAACGTGAGACTATTGAGCAGGAAAAGTAACTCCAGCAAGAATATGAAGCCTATCTAGCGACACTGACTAGGCGTCAACGTCACAACCTTAGCCGATAGTTGCCCCATCGCTATATGCACATACTCTGCAATTGCTGGCACTAAGGTCCGCTTTCGTGTTTTCCAAAGGATGTTCTCGCGTTTGCGGCGAACGACTGCTTTCCGCCCCTTGGTGTCGATTGCTGCATTGCCATAGGGCAATGAGCCCCCTCCCCTAACAAGTCCATAGGCCGACCCCTATATCTACTCGGTGAGCAAGTGAAATTAGCGGTTAGGTCCAGCTTAATTTTGCAACTGATATATGCACCATCTCACTCTCCTTGTTTTCATGACTAGCTCAGGTTGTTGCAAATATTATGATTTTCGCGACAGCTCACTCGTTCGGCCTGCGCCTAAAGCAAGCGAACCCTAACTTTTGGGAATTGGAGACGTGGACCGACTGCTTTGCCTTGTTATTCTAACGCTGCTGTTTTTTGGGCCTTAAGCGCATCTGCAAGAAACTTTGCGAATGGCACGATATCTTCTCGGACGCTCGCGGCTTCCAGCGCGGTCATATAGGCAGCGCGGTTTTCGACTTTTATCACCGTCCATGGTTGTCCTGCTGCAGCCAACATCACATTCATCAAGAACCGAGCCGTACGGCCGTTCCCATCTAAGAACGGGTGTATGAATACAAAGATGAAATGACAGAGCACTACACGAACCGCAGGATTGGTCTCCACCCGTAGAAGCTCGAAGAACACTGGCATACATTCACGAACGGCTTCGACGCTCATCGGCACATGCTGAGAGCCCCGAATATAGACTGGCGCGTTTCGATAGCCCGCAAGCTGCGCCGCCTGCAGTATGCCCGCCCCCACAGATGGCGTGAACAACGCCCGGTACCATGCTGTCAGATCACGCTCTGCGACTTCCCCAACATCTTCGCCTTCAAGAACGGCGCGCACGCTCTCACGCACGCTTTGAAACGCCTCCCAGTAGCCGCGTGCCGCAAGTGCATCTTTCATCGCAAGATCTTCTTTGTCACCATCCGGGTTCCAACCTCCTGAGCGCACTTTCTCAATCAGTTCGGGTGAGACCCGATAGCCCTCGATGGACAGCGAATGATAGGCATCGGTCACATAGATTTCATCCATCGCGGTCAGATAGGCTTCGGCATCATTTGTGATCGGCTGAGCGGCAGGAAAATGCGCGATCACTGCTTCGCGCATGGCTTCCCACTTTAACCGGATGCGGTGCACATGCGGTGACGTTTCCCGCCCGGCATTGAGGACAGTCACGCTTTCCGCTAACGGATCTCTCATCCGCACATCATGTGACGCCGCTTTCATAGTTGAGACGATTTCGTCGGCAATTCTTGTCTTGCCAATACTTCGAAACGCCCCCGCCAATCGCCCTGCTGCACTGGTGTGCCCACCCTCCAAAAGTCGAGCCAAGAGGGCAGAAGCATCTGGTATAATCGCTAGGATTGTCCGCGCATCTGTCGCGTTCTGTTTGAAGAAATTTTCAGGAACAAGGATTAATGCCTCTTCTATTGAGAACAATCGTAACCCATCTTTAACGACAAGCGCGTCTCCCCGCGCAAACGTCGCACGGGTCTCGAAGATCGAGGTCTTGTGTGGGAAGTCAGTTTTCATATTGCCTGCCTTCGGGGCTCGGACGAGCAGCTGTACCGGGACTGCCGTATCGCCTGCATGTAATTTCAGGGACTGCTCGGGTGACAACGACCAATCCTCACCAAATCGATCCGAGAGGTATTGGGCACAGAACCCCCAGAAGGAGGTGTACCAAGCAGTGCTTTCACCGACGCGTTCGTCAGGCCGGGACATTATGTACCAGCCTTTGATCACTTCTTTTATAAATCCGGCTTTCAGCAATCGCTCCCGATGGGTTCTGGTCAAATTGGTAGACCTGATAGCGATGACACCCCTTGACTGAAGGTCGCTGATAACCTCCAAGGACTCCGCCAATTTCTCCGCTGCACTTGCCATCTCACAAACCCTCCACCTGTTCGGTCGTTAGGGTTTGAAGCTGTAGAATGTTTAGGGTTTCATGTCGATTGTTTTTTAGGTTTTTGAGTTGCGCAATCTTTAGGATATTAAACCCTATCGAGAAAAAACGGCACCGTACATGTCATCCTTGACGTACAAATATACGTTTTCTGCGCTGTGCAAAGACACGTAACCTCTGTCGATCATTACCGCGCTTACCCTGCTTCACTTAAAATACTATCAGATCGCGTGCCTTATGACCCAGCAGGCATTATTCATCAATGACGCCCACCCCCGCGTCGTCCAGCTGCTCGCGATCTGGCAGATCACGCAGACTCTGCAGATCAAACGCCACGAGAAACTTCTCCGTCGTCACGAAGGTGTATGGCGCACCACGGCGCGGACTGCGTGGACCGGTCGCGATGAGATCCCGCGCATGCAGCCGCCCAATCAAGTCACGGCTGACTTCCTTGCCAAAAATATCCTTCAGCCCGTCGCGGGTAATCGGCTGGTTGTAGGCGACGGCGGCCAGCACGGCGACGTCGAATTCCCGCAAATCCAAATCCTGTCCGCCCACATCCGCCGCGGCGCGGATCACAGCAGCATAAGTCGCGCGCGTCCGCAACATCCAGCCACCAGCAACGGCCGCAACCTCATAGGGGCGGTCGGCCACATCCGCGATGAGATCCTCAATCAACAAATCAACCGAGGCCTGCTTCCCAACAACGCGCGCCAGATCCTCGCGCGGGACCGGCGAGGCAGAGGCAAACAATACTGCCTCGATCCGGCGCATCCATTCGCGCCAACGCAGTTCAGCCGGTAGCTCCTCGAGCTCGCGGTCAATATCTGCGTCAGGCCGATCCTTTGCCATATCAGACCCCGTAAAGCCGGAACGTGTCGCGCCCAGTCAATTCCCGCATCACGCCCAGATCAACCAACCGATCACAGAGCCGCCGCGCCGCACGGTCACTCATGCCCACACCTGGAACACCCAAAGCGATTGCCGGCGACAGGGCATCTT
The DNA here is from genome assembly GCA_947488605.1 of uncultured Paracoccaceae bacterium. Lineage (GTDB taxonomy): Bacteria > Pseudomonadota > Alphaproteobacteria > Rhodobacterales > Rhodobacteraceae > Yoonia. The sequence goes on from CANKZJ010000009.1 coordinate 48,460, forward strand.
TGGTCAGGAACAGGGCGACCGCATCCCCTGCCCCCTTCGCGCGCAGCTTTGGAACGACGGCCTGCAGGTGCGCTGCGCGACGGGTTAGATCAAACGCGATCGGAAGCGTCGCACCAATTGAGGCGACCAGTGCTTTATGACAGGCCAGCTGCAGGTCCGCGCCCTGCAAGCGCAGATCGCGCGATTTCAACCCAACCGCCAGAAGCGGCAGCACGTGCGTCCATCCCAAAGACTGCGCCAAGACGGCATCGGCCAGGATCAACGCCATGACCTCCTCACGCGGATGCGCGGCCAGAACCGCTTCTAGTACTGTCGCGGCGCGCATGACGGGCCCACCCCGCTCCGTATCCAGCCAAGTGGCAATCTGTTCAGCGGTTACGGAAGGCAACGCGCGCTGCAGTGCTTTCACCGAGACAGGTCGCGCCACAGCCCGCTGCCATTGTAGATAGATTGCACCGGCCGGTCCAGGTTGGTCGCCCGGCCTCAGCAGATGCACCGCGTCCCGGAGCTCTGCTGCCCTTTCGGGTCGGCCCAACAGACGCATGCACGCCTCTGACGCGGTCAGACTCAGCCTGTCGCGCAACAAGGCATGGGGGACATCCGCACGCCCCACCACAAGATGCAGCGTGGCCAGCGCCGCCCCTGACAAAAACGCCACATCTTCAAGGGTTTCCGCACGCGCAGAGGTGACCCACGGCGGCATCCGGGGTAGTGTGTCGTGAGCGTCGGCAAGGTTTGGTTGGGTAAATGCCATGTCGCAAGCCTATCTCAGCACGGCGCTTTTATCCAGAAAATAGCACCTAAACCGCCTCACCCTGTTGTTCCTTTCTATGTCCAATAAGTTTGCCTTATCGGACATATGTGGGCTAGGCTCAGAACCATGAGCAAACCACCCGAAAACCAGTCCCCAAACGCCGGGAAATCAAGTTCAGCGACTTCCGGCGCAACAGATGATACTCAGTGCGACGAGAGAGATCGCTCGAGCCGGGATTCGATCACCCTGCCCGCACATGTCGCCGGCTCCGGCACCCTCGATCGGCTTGTCGACACCGCCCGGGACTACGCCAGGGCCGCGACGGCCGAGAACACCAACAAGGCCTACGCGGCAGACTGGAAAAACTTCGCGCGATGGTGCAGGCTGAAAGGGACAGAACCGCTCCCGCCCTCGCCAGAGATGATCGGGCTTTACCTCGCTGATCTGGCCGGCGGATCGGGCCCCTCCCCTGCTCTATCGGTCAGCACCATTGAACGTCGGCTTTCCGGACTTGCTTGGAACTATGCGCAGCGCGGGTTCACCCTTGATCGCAAGAACCGCCACGTCGCCACGGTGCTGGCCGGGATCAAACGCAAACACGCGCGCCCGCCGGTACAGAAAGAAGCGATCCTGCCCGAGGACATCCTCGCCATGGTCGCGACACTTGGCTTCGACCTCCGTGGGTTGCGCGATCGCGCCATCCTGCTTTTGGGATATGCGGGTGGCCTGCGCCGTTCCGAAATCGTCAGCCTCGACGTCGGGAAAGATGACACGATTGGGTCCGGCGGCTGGATCCAAATCCTCGAAGATGGCGCCGTGCTGACCCTAAACGCCAAGAGTGGTTGGCGCGAGGTAGAAACCGGGCGCGGATCATCGGAACAGACCTGCCCTGTACATGCCCTTGAACAATGGCTGCATTTTGCAAAGATCGACTTTGGACCGGTCTTCGTGCGCACCGCGCGCGATGGCAAAACGGCGCTGGACGCAAGGCTCAGTGACAAACATGTGGCCCGCCTCATCAAGACGACCGTGCTGACCAGCGGCATCCGTGCGGACCTGCCCAAGAAAGATCGCCTCGCCTTGTTCTCGGGCCACAGCCTGCGCGCCGGTCTGGCCAGCAATGCTGAGGTTGATGAGCGTTATGTCCAGAAACAACTCGGACATACTTCGGCCGAGATGACCCGCCGGTATCAGCGGCGAAGGGACCGGTTCCGCGTGAATTTGACCAAGGCGGCGGGGCTGTAATCATAACCTGGCCAATGCTTCTTAATGAAAATCAGCTTTCTCATCTGATTTACGAAAATTACGCACCGCCGTTGCCCAAGGCTCGGAAAGGAAAGCGGGTTGCGAAGATCGTAGCAGGTCTAGCACCAAGTTAGTCTCCTCGCGCACGCGGAGCGAAAGTCAGGTTTCCACCCCTCATGCATCCAGCTACACGATGACCCAACGCTACAAATCATCTCAGCAATTCCTGCACAACAGACGGCTTCTTGGCGATAATCGCGAGTAACACCTGTGCTGGTCCCGTAGGGCTGCGGCGCCCATGCTCCCAATTCAGCAAAGTTCCCTTCGCGACACCAATGCTGCGCGCGAACGCGGCTTGTGAAAGTCCCGTCTGCGCCCGGATATCGGCGACATTGATGTCAGGCACGGCGATCTCTCGCACACGGGCATCACCCCCCTGCCCCTTTGAGAACGCTTTGGCCTCTTCAAGCCCCTGTCGAATACTGTCAAAAGCACTCATTTTTTGTCACTCCACATCGCTACAATTTCTTTGCTCAGACCAACCGCGTCAGCCTGTTCTTTTGTTGAAAGGTTCGCCTTTTCATTCTTTGCAAACACCGTGATCAAAAAGATCGGCATGTGGCGCCCACCAAAGACATACATCGTGCGAAACCCACCGCTTTTGCCACCATCAGCGCGCGGAATACGCACTTTGCGCAATCCACCACCAAGAGAAATCCCCGCCTCCGGGTTTTCGGCAATCCAGACGATCGCCGCTTCCCGCTCAGCATCAGACATGATCGCTTTTGCACGACGCTGAAATTCCGGCAGCTCAACCACGGTTTGCAACTTGGTCATGAAGTATATTCCCCTGACGTATATGTCAATGGCACATAGCCATGCATCATATGCGTTAAATTCACGCCGCCGCCTCACTCAGACGGCCAAAGAAACTGCGTTCCAGATGCAGCTCCCCTGCGCCGGCCTTTTGCACCATACCGCGCAAATATCCACCTGGCGAAGCAACCTCGCCGGCAGCATGTTTCTCAAACACAAGCACAAGGGCCGCGGTGGCCACCTGTTTGCCCATTTGTTCCTGTGCCACGTTCCACGCGTGCTCAGAAATCCCGATCATCGGTCGTAGCTGCCCTGCTACACGGTGCAGATCACCCCAATCCTTGAGGTATCCACCCATGTTGCGGGCCCAGGATGCAAATTCGGGACAGGCCTGCATGACAACAGGCAAATCAAGTGCTGCCCGTTTTTTGCGCACGTCAGCAACCCAGTTTTCAAGCTCCGTATCAACTTGGCTCCTTGGTGGCAGGTTAGGCTCCACGCTCGCCGCGTCCTCTTTTTCAGAGGAATTACAAGTTACAGGAAAGCGTTGATTTGTAACTAGTATATGGGGGTCAGAATTGACCCCGCTGGGGTTCAATTCTTTATCTTTGTGTGGATCCTGTTCAACTGTTTCACAAGTGTTTTCCACAACCTCTTCAGGCTGACATGCCTTCAGATACGCCGTTTCAACCCGGCACTGCAGCTCTTTAAACCACCCCAAGAGGCGCATTAGATGCTTAGAGGCAGTGTTCCGACGCGGCAGACGGTTCAACAGATCCTCGAACAGGCCGGACATTTGCGTCCAGGGGCCGCTGAGAGCGCCGCTCAGCGCCGCTTCGATGCGCGCACGGATCATCCGGCGCGACACGGTGATCTGACGCTTAAGGCGCTGACACAGCGCGCGCTCGGCCTGCAACAGGGCTTGTAGCTGCTCAAATTCCTCGACTCGGGCCGACAATGGCGACAAATCAAAGCCGTAGGCCTCTACAATGGCGCCCTCAGCGTCCCTGTGGCCCCAACGCTTGCCATTGGGGCTGTCTTTAAAGGCAATGACGCCTGCTTCGGCCAAGCGGCGCGCATGCCGTTTCAGCGCAGACAACGAAAATCCCGTCTGTTCCATCAGATAGGCGTTCGAGGCCCAGACAATGGGCCGCCGGCCCTCTTCCCAGTCTTGGGACTGCGTAAAGGCCCCCAGCGTGTCCAGGAGCATCATATCGCCCGCCTTAAGGCCGATACGGGCGCCGACGCGCTTGACGGCCACAAAGGCCCTGCCCTTTTCAACAGCACGCGCCGCACCTTTCTCGGCCAGCGCATCCGCTTGCAAAAGTGCCGGTGATACATGCCGCCATCCATTTGGCACAGCAAGATCTGTCCGGAACCCGCGAGGTCCAGTTGCCCCTTGGGGCGTTTCCATAGATTGATCCATATTTGTCAGAACGCTGCAGATACCCGTTCGCCCAAAGGCGTTTTTTGTTGTGCGGTGATTCGCGGACTGCTAAGATTGAAGTGCGAAGACAATCTGCGCCTTGGATTTTATCTGGGCGTTGCAGCCCTCGGAACTCCGGTTTCGAGGGTTTCTTTTTGCGTTATCCTCCTTGTCTGCTCATGTCCTCAATGAAGCCGTTAACAGCTGTTAACCGCCCTTACCCTCCGATCCGTTTTGGAATGATCGATAGGATTCTGTGATCAGACGGTCGATGTTTTCATCAAACCAATCTGCAAATGCTGTGGCGTCCCCTGCCCGCTTGACAGTCACTGTGACGGATGACTTTGTCGATTTCACCACTGCGCCATCTACAGGTGCGCGCTGTACGGGCCGTGCTTCTTTCGCACCGCGTTTGCCCAAACTGGCCAACACAGCCTGTAGCCGCGCGTCTGAACCAGCACCCTCTGGGGCACCGTTTAGAACCTTCATCGCATCGGTGTTTGTCAGCGCGCCACTCTCAAACGCTGCGGCAAGCGTCATCCATTTCGGCCGCCCTGCCCCATGTGCCGGACCAATCGCTTCGCCCACACGGTCCGGGATCAACCGCGCCACGCGTTCCAACTGGGACAATGTGTTCTTGCTGATCGACAAAGCCTGCTGGGCCTGTTCACGCGAATGCCCCTGATCCAGAATGGCCTGCGCAAAGCGTGCGCGCTCATAAAAGCTCAGGTCCTGACGGCTGGCATTCTCAAGCCCTTTGGCGATCAAGGCTTCGCTGTCGTCCAAGGTACGGATCAGCGCTTTGACGGGTACGTCCAGCTGCTGGCACGCCAGAATGCGCCGCCGGCCATAAACGACCTCAAACTTGCCGTCGTGTTTGCCAGCGGGTCGCAACAAGACGGGCACTTGTTGGCCGCTTTGTTTGATGCTTTCCACAAGGTCCAAAACGTCTTCTTCGCCGCTGTTAACAGCTGTTAACTCCAGCCGGTCCTGTGGGCCCCAAGGCAGGATCAACGCGGTATCAATGTCTTGGATGCCACCCAATCCGGCGCGCACGGACCCAACAGTACCCTTTGGCAATGACCTGTGCGCACGGTTCTGCCCGATCGGGGCCTCACCTTCGGTTGCGGCCGAAATTGCCGCCATGATCCCGGTCTTATTCTTGTTCAGTGCCATCAGCTACGCCCCCATGCTTGCTGCACCAAGTTTGCAATATCAGATCCTACTGAATCCATACTGGACCGTGCGCGGTCATAGGTGCTGCGGGTCATGTCGGCGCGGGCGACCTCATAGATCGACATTTTCAGCATGGACGCATCCGCGATGGCGGTACTGCGCAGCGCGGTTGAGGGAATAATCCGTTCCTGAAACAAGGCCCGCATCAGCGATACAATTTGCTGGCTTGGAATATCGCTCGGGTCGTCACGGGTGATCAGAAAACTGAAAAAATCGTGATCCATGCGCACGCCCGTATCCTCAATCACACCCAGATAGGCAGACGTCATTTCGATGAACTGCTGAGTTGAGGCCAAATCAAGCATGCTGGGCGTCATTGGCACCAAAACGGACGTCGCGGCAAACAAACCCGTCAGCGTCAAAAACCCAAGGGCAGGGGGGCTGTCGATGATGACGATGTCATAGTTGTCTTCAACCGGAGCAAGCGCGTTCGACAGACGTTCGAAGAATGCAGCACCGCGCCCGGCGTTCACGGCTGTTTCTGTCTCAAACTCGCTCAGGATCAAACGGGCAGGGGCCAGATCAAGGCCAGGGAAATAGGTATCAACGATGATATCTGACAAGGGCAGGGGCTCTTCGTAGCGCAGCGCGTCATAGATGGTCGGCCCGTCAAATTCTAATTCGGTCTGCAGCCCGCAAAACCCTGTCAGGCTGCCCTGAGGGTCAAGATCAATGGCCAACACGCGGTAGCCACTCAGGGCAAGGTAGTGACACAGGTGGATCGTCGCCGTGGATTTCGCCGAACCACCTTTGAAGTTCATCAACTGGATGACCTGCAGCTTGTCGCCTTCACGGCGGCCGGGCACATATTTACCGGGGCTGCGCGATCCGGCCTCAAGCGCCTGCCGGATGGCCCAGATTTCATCGCCAGAATAAGACCTGCGCCCGCCTTTGTTGACCGCGGGTTCGGGCAATGATCCATCACTGTGGCATTTACGCAGGAATTGCCCCGACACGCCCAACAGCTCAGCCGTTTCCGTGGCGCTGAACAGCCGCAAAGACTTGCGTTGATCCGGCGCATAGACTTGCGCTAGATGTGTGGTCAAAGCGGTCTTCAACCGTACCGCCATTTGGTCGGTGACTTCGGATTGAGACGCGGCCGCGATCGGTGCTGTCTGAAACATGGTTGCTCTTTTCCCGCTTAATGTTGCTTATTTGCGCAACTTGATACCAGTTAGGATGCGATTCACCATTCTAAGTCAAGAAAAATATCCACAGCTGGGTTGCGTCAGCAGATGAGACCCAAGATGTGGATTGGCGCCCCCACGGGTTAACAGCTGTTAACAGCGCGACGTAAATGCAGAACTCTGCGCAAAATGGGCACAGGTAAAAAAGGACCTGCCGCATAAAAGGGGGAGATGTGGCAGGCCCTAGGCTTCTGGATTTCCCAGATTGAGACGGGGACAAGTGTCTCGATGTCTGTGGAACGCACACGTGACCAAAGGGTTCCCAACCTTCACATAAAAAATTTGGCAACACAGATGACGGCGCACGTGCCGCCTGCGGCCTTGGCAATCAGAAAAGTGGGGGGAACGTTTCGCGCCAGCGCGCGTTATCACTTGCATGCTCACACCACTAGTACGTGCTTTTGGCACGCGCGTGACATGCGCTCTGATCTCTGCTGCCGCAATGAAACAAGGAATTATGAGATGACAAAGCAAGCGATCATCTTCGGGTCTATTGGCACGATCGTCGAAACATCAGACCTGCAACGCAAGGCATTCAACCGCGCATTCGAAGAGGCCGACATCGGATGGCACTGGTCCCGCGATGATTACCGCGAGATGCTCAAAAGCCCGGGCGGGCGTCAACGGATTGCCAATTACGCTGAAAACACGGGTGTCGATGTGAACGCCTATGCGCTGCACACGCGCAAAACCGCTATTTTCAATGAAATGATGGAGGACGAATGCCTCGCGCCGCGCCCGGGTGTGATGCAGCTGATCCGTTTTGCAAAAGATGAAGGCATGAAGGTTGGTTTCGCGACCACGACTTCGTGTAACAACATCGAAGCGATGTTTGTTTCGCTGAACGACGCACTGCTGCGCAGCACCTTTGATTTCGTTGGCGACAACGAAGCTGTGGCCGCGACAAAGCCTGATCCGGAAATCTACCATCGCGCAATGACGGAACTTGGCGTGTCAGCGGCACATAGTCTTGCAATCGAGGATACCGCCATTTCAATGCAGGCCGCGTTGGACGCCGGGATCGACTGTGTCGGTTTTCCCGGTGACTACAGCGACGCAGACGAATTCAAAGACGCGCTGCGTGTTGTGGATAGTGTCGCACCCGCCAAGCTGCCCTTTCTGTCAAAGGCCTAGTGCACGCCCAAATGAACCATCTCCTGACACCGTGATTGAGGATACAATGCTAACACGTCGCCATTTCATTCAAACGTCAGCTGCCCTGTTTGCATCAACCGCCATTGCCAGCCGCCCTGCGCATGCCGCGCGCGGTCAATGGGATATGTGGGACGCAAAGGTCACGCCAGACGGCTATATTCCGGAGCTCAGCAATCCGTGGGGGCTTCATTCTCGGTTTCTGCCGCAACGGGTCGAAGTAAGTGCCGGCCTTGCCGTTGGTGACATCCATGTCGACCCGGTGGCGCGCTATCTTTACCATATCGAAGAAGGCGGCATCGCGATGCGCTATGGCGTCGCGATTGCGCGGGGCAACCTGTATGAACCCGGGGTTTACCGCATTCACCGCAAGGCCCGCTGGCCACGTTGGACACCAACCGCGGAAATGATCGCACGCGACCCGCAGTTGTACGAGCAATTCGCCGACGGCATGCCGGGTGGTCTGGATAACCCGTTGGGATCACGGGCGCTGTATCTGTTCCAAGGCAACCGCGACACGTATCTGCGCATCCATGGCACGCCTGCGCCGCGTTCAATCGGGGGACGGGCCAGTTCGGGATGTGTGCGCATGATTATGGCGCATATCAACGATTTGTACGGGAACGTGCGCACCGGCCGGCGCGCACATTTCTACAGCACCAACGATCTGGTTTCAGCGACCAGCTAACAAGCGCGCGCAGATCGGCCGCCCCTCAACAGTGCGTAGGGGCACAAGGGTCACCTCAAGCGGGTTGGCATGTAGATACCAATAGCAGTTGTCTTGCTCGCGCAGCCTTGCGGTTGTCAGATCTTGTCGCGGATCTGCAATATTTACAACAACTTGCGGGATCGTGATGGCAGGTTCTGGCGATGTCGTTGGTTGCACCGCCGCACATCCGGCGATCGCAAGCAAAGCTGCGGCGCGCAATGCATGGTCAAGCGGCATTGGTACGGGTCTGTCAATCATAGTCTGGATCTTTCTTATTGACGCTAGCTGTGCTGCGGCTCACCGAGTTGGTCGGCCTTCGACGCGTCACGTTGACCCATCGGAAGGTCGCGCCCGACGGTTGTATCGTAACGCGTTTGCGCCTCCATCTCGGCGTTCAGTTCCGCGCCCAGCATCACAATAAAGGCCGAAATCCACAGCCACATCAGCAGCACGACAACACCACCCAATGCACCAAAGCTTTCGTTATATGAGCCGAAATTGGCGACGTAGAAGGCAAAGCAAGCAGACCCGATCAACCAAATGATACAGGCAGCAATTGCGCCGGGGCTGACCCATTGGAATTCTGGCGCGTCGCGCGACGGGCCATAGCGGTAAAGCACCGCCAACCCAACCATTGATAGGGCCAGTATGATCGCCACAATGATGACGGTCGCTGCAGTTTCGGCGAATGCGCCAAAATTAAGTGTGTTCAGCAAAATCGGAATACCGACCATTGCGACAACTGCGACAAGCAGGCCGAAAATCAGGAAAAGCGTCAGCCCGAGCGTTTCAAGCTTCAGGCGGATGAACCCGCGCTCTTCCTCTTCGTCATAGGCGACGTTCATGCCGTCCATCAGACTGCCCATACCTTTGGACGCCGAATAGATGGCAAGGCCGATCCCCAGCAAAGCAGCCAGCCCCAGCCCGCCTTCGCGCGAGCCTGCGACTTCGGTTGCCTGTTCGGTGATGATGTTCATCGCCGCCTCGGGCACGATGCCGGATAGGGCCGAAAGCTGGTCGATAATCTGGTTTGGTTCGACCAAAAGACCCCCGATCGCAAGAAGGGCGGTTATGGCCGGAAACAAAGCCAGGAGCCCGTAGAACGCAACGCCCGCCGCAATCAGCCCGACCCTGTCTTCGCTGATTTCATCCTTGAGACGAAATGCGATGTCTTTCCAGCCTTTGGGGGGAATATCGGTCGGGCTGTCGGCGTGGCGTCCGCGTGTCATGGTCGGGCTCCTGTCTGTCTTGGCTTAGGCGGCGGCTTTGTTGATGCCGCCGGTGGCAAGCGCCGTCATCGTGCGGTCACCGTCATAGGTGTTATCCAGACATTCCTGCAGGACCGCGCCATCTTCGTCTTCGTCCAGACGGTTGGCGAATGCGACAAGGCAGCCGTATCCTGCCAATGCATAATGCACCATGCGCTGATACTGGGTGATGATCATCGCATCGCGCACATCAGCCGTGCCAAAATTGGCGTCAAGCACATGGGCGTGCGCCTCGGCGACCAGACCTTCCATGCCTTTGCAGTGCTCGCCGTTGGGGGCGATATCGTGGCGGTTACAAATCTCGGCGATCTTTTGCAGACCGTCGTTCATGCCGTTGACACCCGCGATCAGCGCTTGGGATAGATCCTTGTCCTGTGCTGCGCGGCCCAGCTTGGTTACTGCATCGACGGCTTGTGAGTTCGCACTCCACAGGTCCTGCAATTGGTCGTGATAGACGTCTTTGAGATATGACATTGTCATATTTTTGTCTCCCTTTGGTGAGAATTGTTGCTTCACCAACCCAACGTCTGCATGCCGGGATGGTTCCATCATGCGCAATGGAACTGACGCAGCTCTCGCGCGTTTGGAAACAGACGCAACAAGCAAAGGAGTAGACCCATGGAAAGCGGATTTATCGTTATCATGCTGGCGCTGTTTACGCTGCTGGCCTTCATCGTGATGGCCATTATCAGCAAGCGCAAAACCGAACAGCGCATGGATGATCCCTCAGCGACCAAATCAACACTGGCCGCCGATAAGTCATCCACCGGCAAACCAGCTGACGTGTAAAACAAAGGACACTGAATGGCTGTAAAGCTTGCCCTCGCCCGTGTTGCCCACAGTTTTGAACGCGGGTTCGAAAAAATAAGACGCGGCCCTGCACGCGACGACCCGATCATTGACTGCTACGGCGGTTATACGACCCCTGATCAGATCGTCCTGCGGGGCCGCGTTCTTGCCAAGGCCCGCGCGATTAGTGCGATTGGTCCACAATCAAAGTGGCGCAATTTCAAAGATTTCCTAAGCTTGTTTGCAACAGACGAACTGAGTGATCTAATGATCACTGCACCAGACCATGACCTGACAACACAGACCGACGAAGAAGGGTTTTTTACCTTGCGCGTCCCCGTGGGCGGTGACGTGCCCGGTGTCGTGAATATCCAGGCGGCAGGCGCGGGTGAGGTTCACCCGACACCGGTTTTCAACGCCCTTACCTCCAGTTTTGGGGTGATTTCTGACATCGATGACACGCTTTTACGTACCGGTGCATATTCACTGGTGCGCAACCTGTGGACCTCTGCGACGGGCAACGTTCACGAGCGCGAGATTTTTGATGATGCAGTTGCCTTGCTGCAGGATCTAAAGGGCAGGGGGGCTGCATGTTTCTATGTCAGTTCTTCGCCGTGGAACCTTTATGATTACCTGCAGGCGGTGTTTGTCCGCGCCGAACTGCCTTTGGGTCCGTATTTCCTGCGCGATCTGGGCATATCGCAAACCCAGTTCATCACTGGCACCCATGGCGACCACAAAACTGACGCGATTGAAACAATCCTTGCCGCCAACCCGCATCTGCAATTCACGCTGATCGGCGATACCGGGCAGCATGATCCGCATATCTATGCAGATGTCGTAGCACGGCATCCCGGGCGCATTGATCAGGTGATCTTGCGCCGGCCAAACAACGCGGGTTTGTCGTCAGACATCAAAGCTGATGTGGCAAAGATCAAGGCAGCGGGTGTCAAAGTGATGCTTGATTATGACTACAGATCCCTGTTAGCCGAAATCGCAACATGAAAACGGGGCGGCACTGAATGCCGCCCCTTTTTTCGTCTGTATGTTCTGGTTAGGCGCGCAATTCATGCACATCAGCGCCTGTTTTACGGGCGAGTGTGCTTTCGGCTTGTGCTTTGGCTTTCAGCATTTCCTCTTCCAGCGCATTGCGCGCCTCTGCCATCAATGCATCGCGGCGGCGGCCCAAAAGCGCGTCTTCGCGCCGCGTTCCCGGCAGAAGTGTCCCGGCGAGAACACCAAAGCCCAAGGCAAGCGCGCCAGCGGCCAGCGGCTGCTCATAGGCGAAACCCTTCGTCTGGCGCACGGCTTTGCGTGACTTACGCTCGATCGTTTCTTGGGCTGCCACGACCGCCTGGCGTGCTTTGACAACCCGCTGACGTGCCTGTGGCGTCAAATGATCCAGCCCGCTGTTCAATGCGGCCTTAAGGCGCGATGCCTCGGGGCGCTGTTCCAATTCACCTGTCATCTCGGCGCGCATTTCCGCGTCTGCCTCGGCGACCCGTGCGTCAAAACCGACCATTGCGGCCTCTGGCTGTGCTGCGACAGGCGCGGGCTGGGTTGCTGGTGCCGGGCGGCGCTGTTGGCCGCTGGCCAACAGGCCAAGCCCGATCGTGACAAGCAAGCCACCTGCAGGGTTATCGCGTAGGGTGCCCCAAGCTTTTCGCGCAAGGTCCCCGCCGATATCATTGGCGGCAGATGTTAGATCTTGCGTCAATTTCTGCGGTTGAAAGGTGTTTGTCAGCGCGTCGAGCGACGATGCGAGCTGTGCGCGGTCTGCTTCGACGCGGTTGGAAATATCTTTAATGTCAGACATTGGATGCCTCCTTGATTGCTGTGATGTCGTCGCGAATGCTGTCTGCGGTCATGTCTGGCGTCAGGGCGTCAGCGCTGAGGCGCGACTTGCCTGCCAAAGCAAAACCGATGGCTGCGACGATAAGAATCCCGCCGACGATCAATGCGGCTGTGCCGACTGACAGACCGTTTGCCGCGATATAGGCGACAGCGGCGGATGCGAGGACGTTCAGGGACACGAGCGCCATCAAGAATGCGACCGCAAGAAACGCGATGCCGATGCTGGCGCGCGTCACGATGCGTGACATCTCTGCCTTGGCAAGTTTGACCTCGCCTTGGACCAGCGATGAAAACTGGCGCAATGTGTCCACCAAAAGTGATGGTGCCTCTTGAATGGTGTGTTTAGACATCGCTGCGGCCTCCGTTGATGTCGGCCAGCACGGACTGGCGGCCATTTTCAACCGCTGTGTAGCCGCGTTCGGCAGGGGGTTGCGTGGTCCAAGGGTCTTCGCCGGACGTCGCGACGGGCTGAGGGTCGCGCGCTTTCAAAATGCGTGCAACGGCAAAGCCTGCAATCGCGGCACCGCCAATGAACAACATGGGGTTGCGACGGGCCATATCTGTGGCCTGCGATGCAATTTCGCGCACGTCGGCGTGGCGTAACTGTGATGCAAACCCTTCGATATGCGCGGCCACCTGGCTCATGGCTTCTGCCTGGGGCGATGCAGGATCCAGTTGGCTGGCAGCGGCGTCTGCGGCATCTGCGGCCTGCTGGACCTTACTTGCGGTTGCATGTTTGGCCTTGTCGGCTTGGGCGACGGCTTCTTGCGTGGCGGCGGCTTTGGCCTGCGCGCCCAGATCATTTGCGTGTGCACGTGCTGTGCTGCTGAGATCGGATGTATTTGACATGTGGTGTCTCCTTTCCGTGTCTGTGTTCGTCACACCAACACGCCACCACACAAATCGTTCCCGTCATTTATATTCGCATGTCCGATGGAACCATGTGCTGGGCTGGAGGTTGGATGCACAACATGACCTTGATCAACGGAGCCATGATTATGGACCTTATCCGCATTATCTTTGCCGTTATTTTGCCGCCACTGGGCGTATTCCTTGAGGTGGGCCTGTCCAAGCAATTTTGGCTGAACATCCTGCTGACTTTGCTGGGCTACATCCCCGGGATCGTCCATGCGGTCTACATCATCGCACGCCGTTGATATGTCGGCCGAGTTGGAAAAATTCGAAAGATGGTCGCAAGCACTGGACAGTAAGTTCAGCGTCTTTGGCTTATCCGTCGGATGGGATTCAATCCTTGGTCTGATACCGGGGGTGGGTGATGCGGTGACAGTTGTGCCTGCCGCGATGATGATGCACGCGGGCTACCGCAATGGGATCCGCAAACGTGCACTGGGCCGTATGGCTTGGAACACAGGGCTTGACCTTACAGTCGGATCTATCCCGCTTTTTGGTGACGTGTTCGATGTCGCGTTCAAAAGCCACAAAAAGAATGCCCGCGTACTGCGCGAAGAATTCGCAAGGTTGGATATCGCCGAAGCCCGCCCGCAGGCGGCATGATTTTGTTTTAGTGAGTAGGGCAGGGGTATCCGGTGTCCCCCAACCGGCCGCGTACACCAAAGACACCGCAATTGATAAAGGAGATTGCTATGAACTGGGAACAGATCAAAGGAAACTGGACACAGATGAAGGGTGAGTTGCGCGAGAAGTACGGCGAACTGACCGATGACGAAATTGAACAGGCTGAGGGCGAGCGCGAACAGCTTGTCGGTTTGATCAGTGAAAAATATGGCAAGGCCAAATTCGAGGTTCAGAAAGAGCTCGATGAGTGGGTCAACAAGCGCTGACATGGCCCGCCAAACCGAAACGGCACAAGATGCGACCGGCCAGCTGTGGAAACAACTGGACCGGTCGCGTATCGTTATGCTTTGGGCGCCGGACAGTGGACAACACCCACAACCGATGACGCATTTTGCTGACAAAGACGCCAACGCCATCTGGTTTATCACATCTGCCGATACCGATCTTGCAGAGGCGGTCGGCAGTGGTGTGCAAGGCCAAATGACCCTTGCGACGACCAAGCAGGATTATCACGCCAGCATCCGCGGCCAGATGGAATTTGTGCGCGATGACGCAAAGTTGGACGCACTTTGGAGCCCGTTTGCGGCCGCCTGGTTCGAGAATGGGCGCGACGATCCCAATATTCGTTTGCTGCGCTTTACCCCGCAACAAGCAGCGGTCTGGGCGTCTGAGGCCAACGCGATTCTGGTGGGGTTGCGTCTGATGCGTGCCAACTTGATCGAGGACACGCCACCACCCGATGTTGGCGTGCACCACATCCTCAATTTCGAAAAGACAGCATGATCTAATGGGCCTCCCTTTGCCGGTGGGCCCATTTTGATTGCGCGCAACAGGAGAAATATTCATGAAAACGACAGACCTGATCGGATTGCCCCTGCGCCACGCGACGGCAGAGGACATCACCGGAAAGATTACCGACGTACTTTTCGATATGTCGTTGCAAGAGGTCGGCTTTGTTCTGATCGACGTCACCGCGCCGAGAGGGACAGCACCGGTGTTGTTCAGCCCGCATGTGCTTGCGTTTGATGATGGCGTTATCACCACCAGCGCCCATGCAGACGACATTCTGGCCCGTCATGATGCATCGATGAACCGAACCGACGTGCCGGTTGATCCAGCGGACCTTCCCAGCACATTTGTAGGCCCGTTCGGAAATACCTTTTCGCTTAGCATGATTGCCGCGCTATTCAACGCGCGCTTTGGCACCGCAAAGCCCACAGAGGGCGACCAGCAAGTTGGGATCTGGATCAGCGAGCTTTTGGATCACCCAGTCCGTGCACATGTGGCAGACATCGGGTATCTGTCAGACATACTGTTGGATGACGGGTTTGCACGTACCCAAAACATCCTGATCAAAACCTTTGCGGGCGAGTTCGGGGAGAGCCCGCCAGAGGCACTGACCGTCACGCGCGCGTCTGACGGTCAATTGAACATCACGATCAGTCAGGATGCTGCTGCCTAAAGCAAAAAAGGCCCGCCGTATGATTACGGCGGGCCTTTTTGGACATGTCGATGCGGGTTAGTCGCGACCGCGCAGAGCCAGACCAACAAGGATGCCAACGCCGACGGCGCCGACAATGGCCGTGCCCGGATTTTCACGGACAAATTTTGTGCCTGTTTCGGCTACTTTGCGCAGTTCCTCGCTTGCTTGTTCGGTTGCGAGCTCTGCCTGAAATGCGACCTGCTCATACGTGTCCTGCGCGGCTTCGACGGTTTTTTCAACTGTCTTGGCTGCGCGGTCCTTGATGGCGGCCGCTGCATCGTCTTTGCCGTTTTCCAGGCCTTTTTCAATTGCTGCACTCTGTGTCATATCAAATCTCCTTTTCTCATCGTCAAATCCCCCGGCACGTTGACCGGGGGCATTGATCGGGATGTTAGCTGTCGTCTTCTTCAGGGCTTTCGAATTCGATCGTAGGAACTTCCATTGTGATCGTTTCGGTGCCGGTCTCGATATCACCGACATCGGCGCTGAATTCCGGCAGGTTGCCACCCTCGACGCTGAGGTCGACATCAGGCAGGCTTGCCTCTTGTGTCTGATCGATATCGACCATGTAAACGCCAAAACCGATTGCGACTGCTGCCACGACAACTGCGATAATTGATGCGATTTTCATTTGTTCTCTCCTTCATCAAGGTTACACAGAGACAACAAAAGATCGGGGCATCCGTTCCAAAGTTTCTTAAAAAACTTTGACCTTTACAGAATGGGCCGCTTTGGAACGCTGGTATCATCTATCATGGCGACTTTGGCCAACTTATCGATATCAGAGACGCTGAGGACACCATCGGACCAATGCGCCAACTGGCGTTTGCGCAAGGTCGCAAGGGTCTTGTTGGTGTGCACAAGTGACAAGCCCAACGCATCTGCAAGATCCTGCTGGCGGAAGGGCAGGGACATCTGGCTGTTGTGCACCAGATCGAGCTCTTCGCCCCGCGAATAGACCTTTGCAAGCGCCCACGCGACGGATTCCAGCGCGGTGCGTTGGCCCACCGTGGCCAAGGCGGCCCCCAGAAAATGTTCTTCGACCGCCGCAAGCCATGTCACGGCAAAGGCCCGTTCGGGATTGTCTTTAAAGAAGCTCCAGATCGCCGAGCGGTTAAACACACACAGTGTCATCTTTGTTGTTGCCTCGACCGAATGACCCATCTCGCCCATGACCCCGGCCTGTAGGCCGATGAAGTCACCAGGCAGAATAAAGTTCACAACCTGCCGCTTTCCATTTTGAAGATACTTATAGCGCAAACCCATACCATGCAGGGCAGTGAACAGCTGTGGGCTGTTCGATCCCTGCATCAGAATGGGCGCGCCGGCGTCGACAACCAGTTCGCCAACTTTGAACCGCTGCATGACGTTCACTTCTTCCTGCGACATGGGCACGAAATGGTCGCGCGCACGCAGGGGACAATGTTTACATTTGGTAGCCAATTTTTTCTTCTCTCCCTATGTCATAGATTAATGCACGTTTTTTGCGGGTCATGTATTGAAATGTATCCGTGGGGGTAAACGTGATTAAAAGCTTCATCATTATCGAACCTGACCCGATCGTCGCGATGGACGTGGAGGGGTTACTGAGCAGTCAGTTTCCCCGCGCGGATATCACCACGGGTGCATCGTTAGCTGATATCGGCCCCGCTATTCATAACTGCGGCCCTACCAGCATGCTGGTTGTGAAGGGTGCATTGTTGGCAGATGACGGTGACCTCAGGCGTGTCGTGCAGACCGCAGCCGTTCGCAGGGCGCGTATTTTGGTGATTGGCGGGCCCTTTGATTTGGACTTCCCCGTCACTTTCATTGAGCTGCCTTTCACCTCGGATACGATGCTGGCTGCAATGACGCAGGACACGCCTGACCCCGATCTTGGATCGACGCAGGCCTTGTAGGGACGCCACCCCCCCGCCTTGGGGCGCGCACCGTACCAAGCAGGTCGTTGCTGGATCATCATAGCGGTATTCCCTTCGCAGTCGCATCATTCATGCCAGCCCAACGCATTGGCTGGCAAATCGTTTCATCTGCAAAGATGGAACCTATTTTGAATTTGTTCGTTAGCTCCTTGAAATCAGCGCGGCATGACCCGCGCGATGCAGAAATAAAGGAGCTTAAAATGCTATATTACGCACTCGCATTTCTATTGGTTGCCATTATCGCAGCCGTGTTCGGATTTGGCGGCATCGCCTCTGCCTCGGCAGGCATCGCCCAAATTCTGTTCTTCGTCTTCCTCGTTTTGTTCGTACTCACGCTGATTGCACGCGCCGTGCGCGGCTAACACCGAGTTGAACAAGAAAAGGAGTTTGAGATATGACACAGCCACTTAACGTAATTGCAGAACCCCGCGACATTGCATCCGGCGTACGCCAACCTGACACGGTCGCAAGCGGTCTGGCAGATGTCTTGGCTGACACTTACATGCTGACCTACAAGACCCATGCCTATCATTGGAATGTAGAAGGCCCGCTGTTCTATTCGATCCACAATCTGACCGAAGGGCAGTATGAAGACATGTTCGCGGCGGCCGATGAACTGGCCGAACGCATTCGCGCCGTGGGCCAGATGGCACCCATGTCGATGGGCGATATTCGCGACAGGTCTGTCGTAGATGACAGCCCCGAAAAAATCTCCGCCGGTGACATGTGCAAGGCATTGGCCGCCGATCACGAGCGGATCGCGCATCGCTTGCATGCTTTGATCAAAATGGCAGGCGACAAAAACGATCCCGTGACCGAGGATCTTGCGACGGAGCGTTCTGCCTTTCATGAACAGGCCGCATGGATGCTGAAAGCACTTGTTGCGGAATAAAACACAAGGCCCCTGCCGGAAACGGCGGGGGCTTTTACGCGGCGGCTGTGGCGATAAGCCAGCCAACAATGGCGTAGGGGATCATCCCGATCATTGTCAGCAGACCGTCACGCGTCAACATGCCCAGTGCAAGCATGGCAACACCAACCCCCATGATCGACGACGTAAAGGGTACAAATTCCAGTATCGGCATGATCATACCCGAAAGCAGGCACAAAATCTGCGGTATAAACACCAAAGGACGACGCGCGACCACACGCATGCGCCGTTCTGTTCGTGCATCGATCCAGCGGGCGACAGGGTACAATTTTTTGAACCCGTCCCCGACAAGCTTGCCTCTGACCTCGCGGCGCACAATCCACCGCGGCAACCACAAATTTTCGCGGCGTAACAGCATTTGACCTGCAATCAGGAAAATCAAGATGCCCATGGTGGTTGAAAACAAAGGGATACCGCTCAGCGGTGTTGCGACCGCCAAGGCAGGCAACAAAAGGATCGGCGCGAAACTCGCGTCACCGATTGTGTGCAAGACTTCGCGCAGCGATATCTTTTCAGCCCCGGCAAGATCGATCACCTGATCAATGATGTCGGTCAAACCCCGCAGAACCGGGGCCGTATCAGGCATTTCATTTGCCTGATACGATTTCATGTCTGCCATGTCAGGATTTCAGCGTCGCCGTTGACGCAAAAAACATTGCCTGGCTGACGGCAGACTGGACCTGCGCCTCTTGGAATGGCTTTGAGATCAAGAATGCCGGTTCGGGACGGTCGCCCGTCAAAAGACGTTCAGGGAACGCGGTGATAAAGATCACGGGCACGTCCATGGTTTTCAAAAGATCATTCACCGCATCAATGCCGGACGAATTGTCAGCAAGCTGGATGTCAGCAAGGATCAGATCGGCAGGTTCGTTTTTGCCCAACTCCACCGCTTCGGTATGGGTACGGGCGACGCCTGTCACCTCATGACCCAAAGACGTCACAATATCGGTGATGTCGGCGGCAATGATCGGTTCGTCCTCGATGATCATGACGCGGCCCTGCACGCTGGCGGAAAGTTCACTGTTTGCCACGCCAATCAAACGACGCACTTCGTCTTCGTCGATATCCATGATTACTGCGATCTTGCTGATCCCGAATTCCTCAATCGTTCGGAGCAAAAGCGCCTCGCGCGAGTTGGCGGTCAGTTTGGCTAACAAACCATGGGCGCGGGCGCGCGGATCATCCCCATCATCATGGAACATCTGACCCGATGTCGACCAGATCGCATGAAAGCACCGGAACAAATTCACTTTCATCGTGTTTTCGTTTTCAAAGCCGCTTCTGTCTTTCAAGATGACTTCGAGCGTGGCGACAGTATATTTATCACCGCGTGACTGCGACCCTGTCAGCGCACGGGCATAGCGCCGCAAGTAAGGCAGCTCAGCCGCGATCAAATCGGAAAAACTTTGCTCCGGTGCTGTGTCGTTCATTTTTTTTGACCTTTTTTGCATTAGTTCGGGAACCAACGCAGAAGTTAGCAGTTGGTTCCGGTCAGGTTGTGATTTTTTAAGATGAGGCGATAAAAAGCGATGGCAAGTAAAAAAGACCCAAAACAGGACAAGATCGACAGGTATATTGACCAAAACCTAAAGAAGGTTTTTTCGGACTTGGAAGGCGACGATATGCCAACCGAGATCATCGATTTGTTGTCAGTCCTGCGCGCCCAAGACGAAGAGTTGAAGGGTAAAAAATGACTCATCCAGATCCCAAAGACGAGCTGGTAACGCATTTACCGGCCCTGCGCGCTTTTGCGCTTAGTCTGACCCGCAACCGCGCCACCGCAGATGACATGATGCAGGACGCGGTCCTGAAAGCATGGACAAATATGGATAAGTTCGAGGCCGGCACAAACATGCGTGCCTGGCTGTTCACGATCTTGCGCAACAACTATTATTCGTCCCGTCGCAAGCTGAACCGCGAAGTGGCCGATGTGGACAATGCCTTTTCTGATACCTTGTCGGTCAAACCCGATCATGACGGCCGGTTGCAGATGATGGATTTCAAGGACGCGTTTGAACAACTGGCGGACGAACATCGCGAGGCGCTCATTCTTGTCGGTGCAAACGGCTTTTCATATGATGATGCAGCCGAAATGTGTGGCGTCGCCACTGGCACAATGAAAAGCCGAGTGAATCGTGCACGCGCTAAACTGACAGAAATCTTGCAATTGAACGACGATGAGGCCCTTGAATTGACTGACAGTGCCACGATGGCAGTGGTTGGCAGCCCCAATTTGCCGTCATGATGGACGGCCAGTGGTTTCGCCGACTAAGCGTGCAACTCGTTGCATTGCTGACGATTGCGCTGTTGCCACTGGGGTTGATTGCGCTTTACCAAACCCAACGGCTCGCGGTTGAGGCGGACCGCACGGCCGCTGCGTCACTATTGGGCCTGACTGAACGGGCTGCGCGCACAGAACAACTATTGATCGAGCGCGCAGTTGGTGCAGCAAGGTTGTTTGGCAGCATTGCCCCAGAATTGCTAAGCAATCCGGGGACCTGTGCCCCCAATCTATCGCGCTTTGTTGATGCAAATCCAGACTACAGCTTTATCGGGGTTTTGCCACTTTCGGGGGTTGTGACATGCTCGTCCGTCACCCAAGAGCTGGACTTCACAGACGCCCCTAATTTCGATGCGGCCATGGCCGAACAACAGGCCACCATCATCCTGAACGAAGCCGGCCCCGCCAGCGATCAGGCCGTTTTCGTCGTGTCTGAACCGTTCACGCAGGACGGCGAATTCGCGGGTTTTGTTTCCGTCTCAATTCCGCACGACAACCTACCTGATATCAGCGATAGCATGGAGGCCCTTGGGCTGGTCGACCTGATTACCTTCAACGAAAGCGGCCGTATCCTGACAAGCAGGGTATCATTCGAAAGTGCCGCTCAAGAGATCCCGCGCGATATGCCATTGAGTGAGCTATCAACCGTTGAACTACGGACATTTCGGTCTTTGAACATGCAAGGCGTTGAACGTCGCTACAGCATTGTCACCATTGATGGCAGCCCTGCCGCGGTAATGGCCGTTTGGGAACCCCGCACAGATACGGGTGATACGAATGTATGGCTTGCCGCAGCCTTTCCTGCCTTGATGTGGTTCGCAAGCATGGGCGTTGCGATGCTGGCCATGAACACATTGGTGATCCGGCACCTGAACCGCATCAGACGCAAAATGGATGATTTTGCCGATGACCGTTCGTCGCATCAACCTTATGAACCGAACGCATTGTTCCCGATCGAAGTCGAGAAATTAGAAGAAAATTTCGCCCGCATGAGCGAAGAAGTGATGCGCGACGAGGCAGCGATGGAAGATGCGGTGCGCGAAAAAAGCGTCTTGGTCAAAGAAATTCATCACCGTGTCAAAAACAACCTGCAACTGATCTCATCGATTATGAATATGCAAATCCGCAGTGCCAAAGCGGATGAGACCAAGGCCGTTCTGCGCCGCGTCCAAGATCGCGTCCTTAGCTTGGCGACAATCCACCGCGACCTTTACCAATCGCAGGACAACGGGCGGGTGAACGTCGGTAATCTTGTCACTGAAATTGTCGAAAAGTCTGTGGAATTGGTCACAGGAGAGGGGCGCAAGTTGGATCTGCAGATGCAAATTGATCCGATTCTGCTTTACCCCGACCAAGCGGTGCCACTGTCGCTTGTCGTGGCCGAGGCCGCGACGAATGCCATGAAGTATATTGGCGATCAGCCAGACACGACCGGCACGCTTGACGTACGATTAAAGCAGGATTGCACCGCCTGCATATTGGTTATGACAAACTCTGTCGGCCCGACCCCCGATCAGGAAAGCACCGGATTGGGCAGTAAACTGATGCATGCTTTTGCCATGCAGCTAGGTGGCAAAATTGATATTGATCAATCGCCGGATCTCTTTTCTTTAACACTTCATTTCAATGCCGCAGAATTCCAGCCGGAGGCGCGCGACTATTGACCGCAACTGACACACGCTATTTCGAAGTCCTTGTGACGGCGCAAGAGGCGTACCCAAGGCTGGAAGCTGCCTTTATGGCGGCCAAAAGCGAAATCGTTGCTGGTTTTCGTATCTTTGATCCTTGGACAAAACTGCGTTCTGACGCAGCGCGCGCGATTGGTGACACGTGGTTTGATTTGGTCGTTCACACCCTCAATCGCGGTGTCGAGATACGCATCATCTTGACCGACTTTGACCCTGTCGTGCGGATGCAAGAACACCGTTATGCGTGGCAATGCCTGCGTGCATTCATTGCAGCCACCGAAGCGTCAAACCATCCTGAAAGGCTGAACGCACGGGTTGCGATGCACCCTGCACGGGTCGGTCTTTTGCCGCGCACATTATTGTGGCCGCGTTCCTTCAAAGAGGTCGGCACGCAACTGAGCAAGGTCCAAGAGGACATCGGCGCCCACCTTGATGGCACGCCCTACCTGCGCGATCTTGCGGTCAAGCGCGGTGACACCTTGTCGCCCCGCAAGTTCCCCCCGCCACCTTTGGTCCCAGTCACACACCACCAGAAACTGGCGGTATTTGACGCAGAAACGCTCTATATCGGTGGTCTGGACGTGAACGACCGCCGTTATGACACGCCGCGTCATAACCGGAGGGGCGTTGATACCTGGCACGATGTGCAGGTCGTTGTCAGCGGGGAAGTGGCGACCGAGGCCCGCCAGCATTTGCTGGACATGGAAGACGTTTTTTCGGGTAAGAACGCACGTCATACCAATGCGCTTTTGCGCACCATGTCGGCAAAACGCAAATTTTCCTTGCCCTTCATGTCGCCTGTACCTGCGATCTCTGAGATTTCAGACGCACATCTGGAAGCGATCAAAAAGGCAGAACAGTTTATCTATTTTGAGACCCAATTTTTTCGCGATGAAACCATCGCGCGTGCACTTGCGCTGCGTGCAGCACAGCAGCCCGGGCTTTCACTTGTTATGATGCTGCCCGCCGCCCCGGAAGATATCGCCTTTACCGACGACTGGGGCCCTGATGCAGCGTATGGCGAACACATGCAGGTCAAATGCATCGACCTTATCACCAGCGGCTTTGGTGAAAGGGTGTTTATCGGCTCACCCGCACAGCCACGCCCGTCATCATCAAAGGGCAGGGATGCGCATTTTGGGGCGCCCTTGATCTACCTGCATGCCAAAGTCTCAATCTTTGATGACAGCCTCGGTATCGTTTCATCGGCGAACTTAAACGGACGCAGCATGAATTGGGACACTGAGGCAGGGGTCACCACACAATCAAAGGCCGAGGTTGCGCAGCTTAAGCGGCGTTGTTTTGAACACTGGCTGGGCAAGGGCGCGGATGATGCGTTTTATCAACCGCAAACCGCTTGCGATACATGGGCGGCGCGTGCGGCACAAAACGCACAAGTGGAACCAGACCAACGCGAAGGCTTTGTTTTGCCCTACAAGATCGGGCCGGCGCGTGCCGATGCTCAGATATTGCCGGGTGTGCCGTCTGAAATGACCTGACCGTTGAAACCCTTTACGACCGTCAACGTCCAGATCAACAGCGGGATGGCGATGATGCCGCCGATTGGGCCCCACAGCCACAACCAGAACACCAAAGACACAAATACCAGCAGCGGGTTCACCGACAGGCTTTTGCCCACCAGCGTCGGTGTGACAAACTGTGCCTCGACGGCATTCATCGCGATATAGATTGCGGGAGGCAGAAAACTGGCCGCGCCATCAAAAACGACAATACCGGTGACAGTCAGCATGGCGATCAAGGCCAGCGGGCCAAGGTATAGAACGAAATTTAGCAGACAGGCCAACAGCCCCCAAACAATCGGGGACGGCATACCGATCCAATACATGACCACGGCGACAATTGCGCCAAAGCTCAAGTTGATGGCTGAAATCGTCAAAACGTACCGTGACACCTGTGCCGCTGCGTGGCGAAGGTCGCGTTGTCCGATCGGCGCTGTCGTCGTGCTCAGCCAGTCATAGACAGCATTTCTGGCCAAAAGAAAGAAGTAGAGTGTCCCGGTAAAGATCAGAAATTGCGCCGCAAACTGCGGGGCATAAAATAGCGCATCTGTCAAAGATGGCAGCGTCACACCCTCGGTTGACCCTTCATTTGCTGCGCCCGCCGGTTCAATGGCGGCTGCGACATCGTCCGAGATCTTTTCAATGCCCTGCAACAGTCTTTGGGCCTCTTGCACGGTTTCGCGCAACTCGGCTTGAATGACAGGTCCTTGGCTGATCGCCTGAGAGATGTAGGGCTCTAGCAAGAGGACAATAAAGAAGATTGAGGCAAGCGCGAGAAGGACCGACAAAAAGGCAGCAATGGCATCAGGAATCCGTAGCTTTTCCCAAAGTTCTGAAAGCGGGGTCAGGACAACACCAAGCAATATAGCTGCCAACAGGGGCGCGAACAGGGCTTTGGCCTGATGCAACACGATAAAAACGGCAATAATCGTCAATATCCCGAGGCACACCGTGTTGATCGTGGATCGCATTCTTTGATCTCCTTCACGGATGAACCTCTGAAATAGCTATTGGTTCCCCGCCTATGGAACTTTTGGCCGGCTGCCGCGTTGGGCCAGCGAGAAATCAAAAAAGGAGACGACCATGTCAGCTTCCAACACGAATATTGAAAAGCAAGCGAAACGCCATCGCGGGCCGCTTATTGGTATCGCATTCGCGCTTGCCTGGGCGGCAGTCCTGTTTGTCGGCTTCCTGATCTGGACCGCCTATCAGTCGGATAATCCCGCGGCACAAAGCCCGGCGGCATATGTTTCAGAATGAAAGAAAGGCGCGCTTTTCTAAGCGCGCTTTTTTTTGGCTAAAAGAGCCAAAACAAAATACCGGTCGAGATTGCACCGGCAGCAAACAGCATTGAAATGATCATCATGCCCCTGAATGATGCATCAGCCACGTTGTTTTCGACGATCCACCTTTGCACCCGAAGCGCATGTACAATGGCAAGCGCGCACATTGCGATGGATGAGATAACAAAAAGCGCAGCACCCACGCTCGCGGCAAGGGACCCCTCATTGGGCCCGAACACCGCCTTTGTAACCAGTGCGATCGCCAAAAACACAAGGCCCGCCGTGATCAAACCCGCGAACGCCCGCTCATGCGCAATTAACCTGCGCCGGTCGACCAGTTCTGCGTTTGGTATAGCGATTGATTTGGTAAGATCAGACATCAAAGAAAATGGCGCTCCGATAAACCGGAACGCCATTCAAAAATTTCTATACGGTGGCCGCTGCGCCGCGTGGGCCTGCGACGAGCCAGATGATAAAGCCAATCACCGGCAGCACCAGCACAAGAAGTGTCCAAAGCACTTTGCTTCCTGTTGATGCGCCCGACCCAAAGATCGAGATAATTGCCCAGATGTTGAGGGCCAAGATGATCAGACCGCCTAAACCAGCATATTCCATTTGTCTTTCCTCCGATTGTTTCGGTTTCTTCACCTACACAACGGCCCGGATCCAAATTGGTTCCATTATTTTTTTTCGGGCAGTTCATGCCGGACCTGCCCGAACGACAACAAGGCAAAGATTACTGTGCCGCCAAGGATGTTTCCCGCCAGTACAGGCAAGAAAAAGTTCCACATCGCAGTGGTAAAGGGCAGGGCGCCTTGCACCATCAGAAATGCCATCTCGACGCTACCAGCCACGATATGTGTAAAATCACCGGCCGCGATCAACCAGGTAAAGATCATGATCAAAAACAGCTCAAACCCTTCTGACTTTGGCAGCATCCAGACAATTGCAGCAATGATCACCCCGGCAGGGATTGCACGTTGGAATGCCTCGCTTGCAGTAAAGCCGGTTGCGTGTTCCGAAAGCTCCGTTATTGCCGGAAGCAGCTCGGCGGGAATGAATGATCCGTAAGCAAAGGCGGCCGCTGCGATGAAAGCACCGACCACATTTGCAAAAAGGACAATGAACCAGAGTATCCCGACTTGATGAAACATCGAAGCAGAGGGATCGCGCATCACAGGCAACACAGTGGTGATGGTGTTTTCCGTAAACAGCTGCATGCTGCCAAGGATCACAACGATGAACCCAAGACTGTATCCAAGGTTCTCTAGCAAATAGCGCCACGGCGTATCGGGCAGGTATGTCCGAAAGATCGCTTCGCCCAAGACTGAAAGCGAAATCATCATCCCTGCGGCGATGCCCGACCAGAACAACGATGCTTTGGGGCGTTCAAGTTCTTCCTGCCCCTCGCGGCGAATAACCTCAAAGATATCCTTAGAAGACAAATTTTCAGTTTCTTCTACGATAGTATCATGTGCAGGGTCATGTGGCATGGTTACGGTCCTTTTGGTTATTCAAACCACAACTATCGCGGAACGCTTTTGGTTCCATAAACGTTACATAGATTGGACACGCATTTGTGTCGCAAGGGGGCATAAATGGGAAAGCGGGCATATCTGTTCAAGTTGCTACAGGATATCCGGGCAAGCTATTGGTTTTTACCCTCTCTTTTGGTGCTCTTAGGGTTGCTGCTTGCCAGCGGCATGATCTGGGTTGACCGTAACCCTTCTGTTGTCCCGTTTGATGTGCCACGCGGGTGGTTGGACACCCAAGCCGACGGCGCAAGATCAATGCTGGCTGTCATTGCCCAGTCGATTATTGGTGTCACAGGTGTGATGTTTTCGATGACGCTTGTGGCTGTGTCATTTGCATCGGGCAACTTTGGGCCGCGATTGATCGGCAACTTTATGCGCGACCGTGGCAACCAATGGAGCCTTGGCATCCTGATCGCAACCTTTGTCTATGCGTTGGTCGTTTTGCGGACCGTGCAGGATGATTTCGAAGGGGGGGCGGCGCAATTTGTGCCGCATTATTCCCTGTTGCTTGCACTTGGCCTGACCTTGCTTTGCGTCTTTACGCTGATCTATTTCGTTCACCACGTGCCCGAGACGATCAATGTTTCGCAGATTTCGGCCAGCATCGGTGCCGCGTTAGAACGCCATGTCCGTGGTTTGATTGACGACCAAGATGACAAGAGCCGATATGTAACCCCGCCCGACCGTGCGCCTGATATCACCCTGACGGCGGGTGCATCTGGTTACATACAAACGGTCAACTTTTCACAACTCGAAAAACTGGCCGATGACTATGATTTTCGCGTGAACCTTGCGACATCAATTGGCGCATTTGTCACCGAACAGACCCCTGTTTTCGAAATTTGGATCGGGACACAGGACAACGAAGCTGACGCCAGCGAGATCCTTGAATGCTATGCTATTGGCGCAGGGCGCACTGAAAACCAGAATCCGACATTCCTGGCCGAACAGCTGGTTGAAATGATCGCGCGCGCTTTGTCGCCGGGTCTGAACGATCCCTATACGGCCAAGGACTGCCTGAACCGACTTGCCGCTGCATTGACGGTGGCCAGCACGTACAAGGACGGCATTAAAGACAGATCTTTGCCGCGCATCACATTCAAAGCGCTGACATTCCCCCGGCTTTTTGCCGCAAGTTTTCCATTGTGCCGCCAGTACATCAAACCAGACGCGCTGGTGCTGGAACATGCCCTGACACTGCTGCACGAGTTGGCAGATGTGGTACGCAACGAGGATCGTCAGGTCATCAAGGATGAAATTACGATGCTGACGTCTGACACCTAAGGAACCAACCAAGGCTGTTTCACGTTCACCTTTTAGTTATTGAAAAGGAGGTACAGACATGGGTTATCAGTCAGGCGACAAAGTGGAATGGGATTGGGGCAACGGCACGGCGACCGGCGAAGTCGACAAAACGCATCAATCCTCGATCACCCGCACGATTAAAGGATCAGAAGTGACCCGTAACGGATCAAGCGACGATCCCGCACTTGAGATTAGCCAGGACGACGGCACGAAAGTTCTAAAGCTGTCGTCTGAGGTGCGCAAAGCGTGAGTGCGCAGACGCTTGTCTACTATCCCGATACGCAGCCCGGCTATGGTCGCAGGCGTTGCGGTCGGGGGTTTACCTATCTTGATTTGGACGGCGCCACCTTGCGCGATGCTGCGACGCGCGCGCAGCTACAGGCATTGGCGGTTCCCCCAGCGTACACGGATGTCTGGTACTGCCCTGATCCGTTTGGCCATTTGCAGGCCACGGGTCGCGATGCAAAGGGGCGCAAGCAGTATATTTACCACCCGTCATGGACCGAAGCCCAAGCAGAGGCAAAGTTTGACGGTCTTGCAGATTTTGGCGCCTGCCTGCCGCGCCTGCGCCGCCGCCTACAGCGTGATCTGGCGACCGAACCGGGCACGCGTGACTATGCACTGGCCGCAGCCGTGACATTGATTGACCGCACGGCCATGCGTCTCGGCAGTCCACAATACGCAGAAGAAAACGGCAGCTACGGTGCGCTGACTTTGCGCGAAAAACATATTGATGTCGCAGGCAGCGAAATCGAACTGCGTTATGACGCCAAGGGCGGTCAAAAGGTGCAGCAAACGATGAAAGATGCTAAATTGGCCAGCATTTTGGAAGACATGACAGACCTGCCCGGTCGCACCGTGCTGACGTGGGTGGACGATGCAGGTGCGGTGCAAACGCTGACGTCCGGCGCATTGAACACCTACATTGCGGACGCGGCGGGCATTGAGGGCGCGACAGCAAAATCCTTTCGCACTTGGATTGGTAGTTGTGCCGCGTTTGAGGTCGCGTGCGCGGGGCCGGCAACAATTACGCTGATGGCGACCGCCGCCGCCGACGTCTTGCACAATACCCCCACAATTGCGCGCAACAGCTATATCCATCCTGCAATCATAGACTTGGCCGGCCAACCTGCACCCGATTTCACCCCACTCACAACCGATGGACTGCGCGTCACTGAACAGCGCTTGCTGGGTTTTTTGCAAGATTGGTGAACCTTTCAGGATCAAAGGCGTTGTCGTGTGACGCTTTGAAAGGATAACCTGTGGCCGATAAACGTGACCTAACCGCCGGACCAACTTGGCAAAAGCTACTTCAACTTGCTGGACCAATGGTTTTCGGCATCATTGCTGTCATATCGGTGTCGCTGATTGATACCTATTACGTCGGACAACTTGGCACACAGGAACTGACCGCATTATCATTTACCTTACCGGTGACGCTTACGGTTTCAAGCTTGGCAATCGGGCTTGGGGCAGGGGCGTCGTCTGTTGTGTCGCGTGCTATCGGCGCAGACGCACGCGATGATGCCAAACGTCTGGCTACCGACAGTCTGGTGCTGGCGTTGATCTTGGTCATATGTGTAGCAACAGTCGGATTCTTCATGATTGATCCGCTGTTTGCCCTTTTGGGGGCAACCGGCGAGACGCTGGATCTGATCGGCCGCTACATGCGGATCTGGTTCCTTGCGATCCCGCTGTTAGTGGTGCCGATTGTTGCAAATTCGATCGTGCGCGCGGCCGGCGATACGTTCTGGCCCAGCGTCGTGATGGTCAGTTCGGCCCTGACGAATATCGCGATTACGCCGGTGTTTATCTTCGGGCTTGGGCCCGTTCCTGCATTCGGCATCGAGGGGGCCGCAATAGGCACTTTGATCGCATGGCTTGTGACCGTTTTTGGTGCTTTCGCCCTTGTCGCATTCCGCGAAAAAATGCTGGATCTGACATGGCCCAAAGTATCCGTTCTGGCAAAATCGTGGAAACGTGTTCTTGCCGTTGGCCTGCCCGCATCATTGGGCAACGCCGTCAATCCCATCGGGATCGCGGTTGTCACCGCACTAATTGCTGCGTTTGGTGAAGTGGTTGTTGCAGGCTTTGGCGTGGCGACACGGATTGAATCGCTGGCCGTCATCCCGATGCTTGCCCTGTCGTCCGCCATCGGCCCCTTTGCGGGCCAGAATTGGGGCGCAGGCAAGTGCGACCGCGTCGCTGAGGCCTTGCGCTTTAGCTATGCGGTTTGTGCCGCTTGGGCTGCGATCTTGGCGTTGTTTTTCTGGTTTGCCGCCGCGCCCATCGTCGGCGTCTTCTCGCAGGACGACGAGGTGATCAGCGCCGCGACCACCTATCTGACCATCGTTCCGCTTAGCATCTGGGGCTACGGTGTCGTCATCATCAGCGCGGGCGCGTTCAACGCTTTGGGGCGTTCGCACTATGGGCTGGGGCTTTATCTGGTGCGCACTGCCGTCCTTTACGTACCGCTATCGTTTGTTGCAGCACAGTTCGCCACCTCTGACGCGGTATTCTATGCGATCGCTGCGGCCAACGCGTTGGCAGGCATCACAGTGGGCAGCTTTGCACTTTACTGGCTGTCCAACCATTCCGCACCAGAACCCGCCGCAGCCTGAACCAATGGAACCATTTGGTCAGGTGATTGTTAATCCTGCAACAAGCAGGAGAAACGCAATGGCGACTGAAATCAAAAACATTTGGTACAATCCAGCAAGCAACGCTTTTGAGGGCCGTATCGACATCACGCGCAAAGGCAAATCCTTTCGGTATCCATGCGCTGTGGAAGGTCCGATGGACATGTCACCCGCCGAGGTACGCGCACGCATGGAAGCGCAAGCAAAGCGCATGTCAGACAGCAACCCGGCTGTTTTTTCCTACCTTTGATCACGACCGCGTAACGATAGGACAAGACTATGGAGACGATCATCTCTTGGGGTGAGAACCTCATGACAACCCAAATTTATGGCGGCAAGTCCTTTGCCGACTACCTGACGCTTGATGCTTTGATTGCCTTGGTTGGCAATACGTTGGCGGCGGTGTTCATCATCATCGTGGGCTTTGTCATCGCCGGTTTCGCAAGCCGGCGCATCCACGGCATTGGCGAAAACCATGTCAGCCTTGATAACACATTATTTGGGTTTCTGGGCAACATCGCCCGCTACGTTGTGCTGGCCTTTACCGGTCTGTTTGTCCTGAACACTTTCGGGGTCGAAACAACGTCTGTGATTGCTGTTATTGGTGCCGCTGGTCTGGCCGTCGGTTTGGCCTTGCAGGGGACGCTGTCGAACCTTGCCGCAGGTATCATGATCGTGCTTTTCCGCCCACTCAAGCTTGGCGATTTTGTCGAGATCAATGACACCGTCGGCACCGTCAAAGACATCACGCTGAATTATACAGAGCTTGCCAACCTGACCAACGTCAAGGTGATCGTGCCCAACTCTGAGGTGTGGGGCAATACGATCAAAAACTATTCCGAATACCCCAAACGCCGCGCCCAATGGACCTTTGGTGTGGGATACGGTGTGAACCTGAGCGACGCAGAGAACGTGATCCGTGACACGATCATGGCTGATGCACGGTCCCACAGCGACCCCGAACCCTTTGTTCAGGTCAACAATCTGAACAGCAGCAGTGTCGATTTTCTGGTGCGTGTTTGGTGCGATAGCGATGTCTATTTCCAATATCAGGCCGACATGAAGCGCAAGGTAAAAGAGGCACTGGATGCCGCCGACATCAACATCCCGTTCCCCACGCGGACGGTGGTGCATCAAAACCCCATGCTGGAAGTGGTCCAGGACGACGACAACCAGCGCTTTGCCGCGGAATAGCACCGCTGCCTTACCCCAACCAGGAGGACCATCCCAATGGCCACACCAGAACGCCCGCAATACCCCGAACTTGACGGATCAGAACAGCACCACGACCTGAAAAACGATCCCGGCAAAAAAGGTGACCCTAACCACACCAAGGATGCCGATCTGAACGATGACGCGCAGAAATCCGACAACGACTAGCGCATGTCACAAACAGTGTTTGACAGCATTGTCATTGGCGGCGGGTCTGCCGGCATGGCGTTTGCCACTTCGGCCGCCAAGCTTGGCGCGCGCATCCTGATGATTGAGCGCGCCGAACTTGGCGGCACCTGCGTCAACCGTGGGTGCGTGCCCAAGAAAATTCTGTGGTCTGCGGGCCAGATCGCACGTGCGGCGCAAGCCGCAGCATCGCAGGGGATCGCGACGCAGGCGACCATTGATTATCAAACACTGATTGCGAAACGTGACGCCCACATTGCAGATATTCGCGATATTTACGCGGGCAACCTGGACGACGCTGGTGTCACGCTGGTGTGCGGACAGGCCAAGCTGAACGATGCGCAATCCGTCGATGTAGACGGGAAAATCTATACGGCGGATCAGATCATTCTTGCCTGTGGCGGACGCCCCGCCAAGGTGGATATCCCCGGCGCAGCATTGCTGAGTGACAGTAACGATGTGCTTGGCTGGAAGACGCGCCCGGACAGGATCACCATCATTGGCGGTGGCTATATCGGCTGCGAATTCGCCGCGATTTTTCATGCTTTGGGGTCCGATGTGACGTTGGTCCATAACGGTCCACACTTGTTGGATGCTTTTCCCAAAGAACTGGCATTGCACGTCCAAAGCGGGCTGGCAGTGTCCGGCATTCGTATTCAAACAGATGACGGTGTGACCGCTTTAAAACAGGTCGGTACATCGCTTGGATATACCTGTGCGTCGGGCCTGACCGATACGGCAAACGCCGTTGTCGCGGCCGCAGGTCGAACGCCAAACATCGATCAGCTGGGTGCGTTTGCAAAAACGCTTGATACCGCTGAGAGTGGGGTGCTTGCGATCTCTGACCGGTTTGAGACCAGCCTGCCTGGCGTCTACGCCATCGGCGATGTCGCCGACCGGCTGCCGCTGACACCTGTGGCGACGGCGGATGGGACGGCGCTTGCGCATATGCTGCACGGGAATGGTGCCGAAGCGGCCGACCTTGATCTGGTCGCGACAACAGCCTTTGTGTACCCGCCTGCCGCATTCGTTGGTGAAACGGGTGATGAAACGCTGCGCTGTGGCAAGCTGACGCCGTTGGCACAAAACGTGCTATCGAACGCGGCTCACGACGAAGCTTTCTATCAGATCAGCAGCAAGAATGACGTTCTGACAGGGGCCACTATCGCAGCCCATGGTGCCGAAGACATCATCGCGATGGCAGCGGCCTTGATTGCGGCCAAATCACCGGCCAGTGCACTGACGAAAGCGACACCTGTGCATCCGTCATTCGCAGAAGAATTTGTCAAAGAACATGCAAAGTAGCGGCGGCTTGAACCACTGGCGCAATTTGCAGAGCCAGCGCCAGATGCCTAGTTGGATGGTTGGTAAAGCGGGATGGTGGAAATAGACATCTTTGCACTGCCGTCCTGCACTTCGCGCGCATGGACCACGTAGATCAGCGTGCGGTTGGCCTCATCAAAGATGCGTTTGACGGACAGAGACTTCCAGATGATCGAGCGTCGTTCCGAAAAGATGCTTTCACCCTCATCACTGCGATCAATATCACCGATCGTTATCGGCCCCGTCTGGCGGCACGAGATTGCTGAATTCGACGGATCCTCGAACCAGTTCCCTTTTTGCAAACGGTCGATCAGTCCGCGTTCAAAATACGATACGTGACAGGTGACACCTTCGACTTCGGGGTCGGAAAATGCCTCGATCACGATATCATTGCCCAACCAGTCAACATCGACGTTGCCGACCTGTTGGGCGGGCGCTGTCGTTGCGAATAAAGTGGCGCATGATGCTGCAGCCAAGCGGCGTATGAGGGTCATGATATCCGTCCTTATGAAACACGAAAATGGCCCGCAGGGGGCCAAGTTGGATCGGGGCAAGGCAGACAGCCTTGCCCCAGAATGTTTAGGTTAGCCTTCGTATTCTGGCAGCTGTTCCAACGCTTGTTGGGACGAGTCGATGTAGACCCGCACGTCGTCACCGTCGTCCATGCGCAGGATTGTCAGCGCGTCCAAGGATACGGCAACTTCACGTTCGCCAAGGCCAAGAAACCCACCCACATCGATCACCGCACGATCAAGCGCGCCGGTGTCGGTCACCAAAAGCGCACCAATTTCGCCGACTTCCTCATTGTTTACACCAAACACCGGTGCGCCTGTCAGATCTTCGGTCGTCAGGTCTTGGGGCATCATACGGGCGAACCCGTCCATCGCGATGTCCGGGCCGGTCCAAGCGTCCATTTCCTCGCCATCGCCCATGGTGTTTGTCAGCTGGTTGTATTCATAAGCCGGGGCATCCTGCACGCCGACTGCGGTTGCTTCGATCACCAGGAAGAAGTCATTTGCATCACCTTCCTCTTCGACAAAACGCAGTTCGGACATGTTGACGGCGACATCCTTTTCGCCGATCCCCAAGAACCCACCGACACCAACAATCACAGATTGTACTTGGCCGTCGCGGGTCAGCAAAATCTCGTTGATTTCACCGATGTCGTCCCATTCTGTTTCACCGTTCGCGGCAATCGTCATGTCGTTTGCGATGCTTGCCTCTGATGCGTAGACGCGCATGCCGACCAATTCGGTGGCGTTGACGTTCACTGCCGCGTCAAATTGCATGTCCGAAAAGACGGCGGTGTGACCGTCGGCATATGCGGCGGTTGTAAGTGCCAGTGCGGCGGCGGTTGTGCTCAGAAAATTCTTCATTGTTTTCTCCTCTTTGGGTCACGGTTGGATTTGCCAACCTTGCTGCCTGATCAACACCTACGCTTGTCGATCGTTCCGTCGGTTTTTCGTGAATGCCCCAACGGAAAGCCCAAAAGGGAACAGAACTGCCCCCGTCAGCGTTGGGGTGTCATACAGTCCAAAGCGGGAAAGAAAACGTGGATACCATTGATTTCGACAGGCCTTGGCGCAGTCAACTGCAGCACGATCTGGTGCGGTACCTCAGCTATGCTGCGATTGCCGGATGCATCATTTTTGCGATTTCCATCCTGATTGCGGATTTCGTCGTGCCAGATCACGACTGGCTGGCCGACACGATCAGCGACCTTGGCGCCGGACGGTATGAATTCATCGTCGATATCGGTATCTATGCGTTTGCCGGGTCTTTATTGGCTACCGCCCTTTGTGCCGCACATGTTCATCTAGGCGGTCCACGTTGGAGCATCGGCCTGATCGGCATCGGACTGATGGCGTTGATCGTGTTCCTAATCGGTGCGCGCAACGAATACGGCGACAATGACAACGAGGGGGTCGTGATACACGTCTACCTCGTCTACGCGCTGGGGATTATCATGACCCTTGCCCCTTGGTTAATGTCGGGTGGCGCATATCGTGTCGGGCGCGGATATGGACACGGTCTGGTGGCCGTGTCGATCATCTGGACCATATCGGCGCCATTCTTCTTTTTCCTGCCGACGGGGATAGACGGGATCTATGAACGCTATCTTGGATTGATCGCATTTGCATTTCTGGGGGTGCTGGCCCGCATGTATATTTCACTGGCCCAAAAAATTGCGTGAACCAAACCGCGCGACAGGCGTTGGGGTCTATCGGGGGTCACAGAATGGAGAACGCATTTGGAGCCGGTGGGAATTCTAATAGATCAATTGCGCGAAATTGGCCGATCGGCGATTGAACTGATGCCACAGATCGTGGTGGCGCTTGTCGTCATCGCTTTGACAGCGCTTGTCAGTAAAATCATCAAATCCGGCATTTCCAGACTGATGGCGCGGACAAAGCTGCGGCAAAGTCTGCGCGAACTGGCCACGCTTCTGGCGTCGATTTTGACTTGGGTTCTGGGGCTTATGATCGCCGCCGTTATTGTCTTTCCTGGGCTGACCCCAGCAAGCATCCTTGCGGGCTTGGGTCTTGGGTCGGTTGCCATCGGTTTTGCATTCAAAGATGTGTTTGAAAATTTCCTTGCGGGCATAATCATTCTGTTCCGTCGGGAAATGCGGATCGGGGATCATATCGAATGTCTGGGTATCGAAGGTGAAGTGACACAGATTGCCATTCGCGAAAGCCATATTTCGCGCACCGACGGTCAGCTGGTCATTGTGCCAAATTCAATGCTGTTCAAGAACCCGGTTGTTATCCGTACCGACAAGCCCAAACGCCGTGTAACTATTATTTGCGGCGTGGCCTATGACGTTGATGTAGATGAGGCACGCAAAGTCATCGCAGGCGCGCTCGAGAAATGCGAAACTGTTGAAAAAGACGACAAACCGATTCAGGTTTTCGCACAGGAATTCGCGTCTTCGTCCATCAATTTTGAAGTGACATGGTGGACGGGATCACGACCGGTCGATGTCCGCACATCGCGTGACGAAGTCGTCGCCGGCGTAAAGCGTGCGCTTGATGATGCTGGTATAGAAATCCCGTTCCCTTACCGCACGCTGACTTTCAAGCAACCTTTGCCAATTACACCCCAAGACACCGGAGGGACGGATTAAGGTTGCGCGCCGCATCCTGCGTGACGTGACAGAACACGACGCGGCACGCGGTTAGGCCGCGATCGGGCGGGCGCCGACAAAGTCCCACGCAGCGTTGATTTCGTCCGTGTCAAAGGCGCGTGCATCGACGGGAATGATCTTGTCCATCAGCGCGATCATCTTGGCCGCGCGATCCGGTGCGCCAACGACAGCATAGCGTGCGACGTGTTGCAGCGATCTGAAACGGGACTTGATGACATCACCGTCCAGCATGCTATCCCAATCGCTGCCTGTGAATTTGGTCATTTCCAGCAGCATGTTCACTTTGGGGTGCTGATCAAAGACACCATTCATAAATTCGGCCAGCGCCTCTGACGCGTCGTCATCGATGTGACCATGGATTTGAAAGGCAAAAACCGTTTCGGTGTCTGTTGGAATCTGTTGGATTGGACCGTGGGCAAAATGTGTCATCGTGACCTCGTGTGTTGTGGTTGCATGAATAGTAGCAACCCACCAACGCGCCCTTGGTTCCACGCGCTGTCTGACCCCAAAGCCAGGCACAGCGCAGCCTACCGCGCGGCGAGCAGATCATTTGCATCTTCTTCCAACCGATCATCTTCGGACTGTGGCGGCAGAAGATCGTTCTTCAAATCATCCTCAGCGTTGGTTTGAGCAGGCTCTACCGGCGGTTTGTCAGGCTTTGGCAATGCCGCGACCGAAGCGGCACTGTTGTCGATATGTTCGACCTGTGTTTGCACATGTACGCCCTCAGGGAAAATCACCTCTCGGGCCTCATCCGGCATGGATATGCCTGCTGCGGTCAAGTCCGATTTCACCATGCGCAACAGCGCTGATTTCAGTTTGATTGCCGAAATCTCCAGCCCGTCAAACCAGTAATAGGTTTTGATATTTATTGTGGACGCGCCCAGTTCATCGACCAGAACCATCGGCGCGGGATCAGCCAGAACAGCGCCATGTGACCGCAAGCCGTTCATAATGACTTCTTGCGCTTGGGCGACCACCGCATCGTATCCGATACCGACCACGAATTCGCCGCGGCGTTCGGCCGAAGAGGTGAAATTCTCAATCACACTTTTGAAAATGATCGAATTCGGGACGTGGATCAGGTTGCCCTCTACCGACCTTATGATGGTACTGCGGGTGTTCATGCTGCGCACGGTCCCGGCGATACCCGCGACCTCAACATAGTCGTCTCGGCGAAACGGGCGGCGCACGCTGAGGATCAGACTAGACAGAAAGTTTTCAGCGATATCGCGGAACGCAAAGCCAATGACGATGCCCAAAACCCCCGCACCACCGACAAGGGAAATCGCCAGTTGGGTCAACCCTGCAACTTGCAGAACAATATAGATTCCCAAAAGCAAGACAGGAAATGCAACCGCCCTTGCAACCACCTTGCGCAGAAATGGCGACTGGATACGGGTCGTGAGCGCTGATGCAGCGAACCGGAACACAAGCCGGGCAACTAACCACGCAACAGGCAAGACGAGAAGGGCAAGCAGGACTAACGGCATCACAGTGACGGCCTGCCGGACCAGTCGCTGTATTTCGGCAATGGCCGGGTCAAATGACCACACGACGGTTTCGTCCACTGTCATACGATTAACCACCGCGACCACGCCGTTCGTTTTGGCCGCCAGTTGACGCACCCACTCTTTGCGCGCGTCAGTGTCGGCAACCCCATCCAGAAAAACAACGCCTTCCTGCACACGGATTGTAACGTCTTGATACCATCCAGTCGCATCGACAATGGCAGAAATCCGGTTCTGAATGTCTGTGTCGGAATTGACAGGATCAACCTCAACCGCTGCTTGCGGTGTCAGGACATCTGCTGTGTCCGCATCATCCGTGCTGGTTTGCGCCTGCGCAGGTAAAGCAAGGAAAAGTGCAAGACAAACAGACAGAACGAGTAAAAACAGATTTCTAGGGGAAGTGGCCAACGCACGGTGCCTCATGATGAAATGGATTGTAAGAACATTATGGGCCGCACAAAGCGGCCCATAACGAAACAATGATGTTGAAAAACCTAAAGGTCGGACTGTACGTCGCGGCTCTCTTCACTGATCACCGCACCTGCGGCTGAAATGTCTTCGCCGGCGCCTTCAATTGTTTCACAGGCGGCAAATGTCACAACAGACACGGCGGCGAGAATAAATACTTTGATACGCATAGCTGGGTTCCTTTTTGTTTGACCAAGACGGATCACCGTCCATTAGGAAGCCAACGTACAAATGGCTGTTTGGTTCCCGCTTTCCCCACGTGCGCATTCAAACACCGGACAACGCAACAACGGACAGGCATCAAGGACGAGTTATCGCGTGGCCAATATCGGTGGAACGAAAGCCGTTGCGATCTGTTTTGTATGTGCATCGGTGTGCCAGTTTTGACTAGCGCGCGCGGATGCCGCACAACAAAGTGGCATATGACACACCACATCATCTAACCGAGAGGAGCCGCCATGACCGAGATATTCAGCGCATTGGATATTGGTATGACCGAAGCGGACTGGTTCTTGCGGCTTATCTTTGCGCTGGTAGCGGGGGGGATTCTTGGCCTTGATCGCGAAGTCAGACACCGGCGAGTAGGCGTGCGGACCTATATGATGGTGTCGCTTGGGTCCGCTATCTTTACGGTTACCGCGATTGAAATGTCGCGCAGCATGGGAACGGCTGAACTGGCAGCCGACCCGACGCGGGTCATTCAAGGCCTGATCGGTGGACTTGGTTTCTTAGGCGCGGGCGCGATCATACAAGGCGACAAGAATGTCGGCGGGATGGCAACAGCAGCAAGCCTATGGGTTGCCGGCGCCCTTGGCCTTGCATCCGGCGTTGGTCTGGGGCTGTTTGCCATAATTTGCGCAATACTTGCAGCAGGTTTGCTTGCCGCAAGCCGGTTTATGGAACACCGCGGCGCAGATGACCGTCCGGATGCTGATTAGCCAGACAACTTCGCTGATCTCTAGGCTCACGCAGCCGGAAACGGGGCAGGGTAGGCAATACTAACAGATCGGATTGGCTTGCCCGTGAATTCCCATTGTCTTTGCGTCGACATGCACGCGTGGGTTTTCCGTAGGGCGTAATCTCAGTCGCGCTGATGGAACCATGCGGGTCGCTGCGGGTTTGCTAGACAACGTCCTATGAAAGGTGCCTCACATGACACACGTATCCACCAAAAACCCCGCTACCGAAGAGACGATCGCGACCTATGATGTGATGACATCAGACGCCGCTTTCGACAAAATTGAAAAATGTCATGAGGCGTTTCTGAAATGGCGCACCAAAGACCATGCAGAGCGTGCGCCATATCTGCGCAAGATTGCTGCCGCCCTGCGCGACAACAATGATGCATTCGCGACCTTGATGACCGAAGAAACCGGCAAGCTGCTGCGCGATGGCCACACAGAAATCGAACTTTGTGCTCAGATATTTGAATATACGGCAGAACATGGTCCAGAAATTCTGGCCGATGAAGATCGCAAACACAGTGGTGGCGAAAAGCGTGGTATCGTCACCTATGCGCCGATTGGTGTCATTTACAGCATTCAACCGTGGAATTTTCCCGTCTACCAACCGGTGCGTGTGCTTGCTTCAAATCTGATGGCTGGCAATGGCGTGATCCTGAAACATGCCTCAATCTGTACGGGCAGTGGCCTTATGTTGCGCGACATTTGCCTGAAAGCAGGGCTGCCGGAAGGGTTGTTTGAGGTTGTGATTGTCGATCACGACACCTCCGACGCGATGATCGAACACGACCGCGTGCGCGGTGTCACGATGACAGGCAGCGATGGCGGAGGCCGGCACATTGGTCAGGTCGCCACAAAAAACCTCAAGAAATCTGTGCTCGAGCTAGGATCGAATGATGCCTACCTCGTGCTTGAGGACGCGGACATCGAACTCGCCGTGAAAACCTGTGTTCAGGGCCGCTTGTACAACAACGGTGAAACATGCGTTTCGGCCAAGCGCTTCGTCGTCACAGAAGCTGTCTATGAGGCATTCACCAGCGCCTTTGTCGCGCAGATGAAGGCCATCGAGATGGGCGACCCCAAAGATGAAGATACCCAGCTTGGACCGCTCTCCAGCGCCGAGCAGTTTGATACAGTTTCCGAACAGGTCAGCCAAAGCGTCGCAGGTGGCGCAGAGGTGCTGTGTGGCGGGTCCGCACCGGACCGCACCGGACAATACTATCCGGCAACCGT
The DNA here is from genome assembly GCA_947488605.1 of uncultured Paracoccaceae bacterium. GTDB lineage: Bacteria > Pseudomonadota > Alphaproteobacteria > Rhodobacterales > Rhodobacteraceae > Yoonia. The sequence continues at coordinate 89,059 of CANKZJ010000009.1, forward strand.
TCTCGCAAACTGCAAGCCAGGGACACCCGCCTATGATGATGAAATTTTCGGGCCTGTTGCGGCAATCATCAAGGCCAAAGATGACGCGGACGCCATGCGCATCGCAAATGACAGCCGCTACGGGTTGGGTGGCGGTATCTTTAGCAAGGACGAAGACAAAGCACTGCAGCTGGCCCTAGACCACTTTGACACCGGCATGGTTCGGATCAATTCGTTTAGCGCCGCTGATCCGAACATGCCGTTCGGCGGCGTGAAAGATTCCGGTTTCGGTCGCGAACACGGCGGCTTTGGCATGAAGGAATTCGTGAATACCAAGGCGATCTATTTGCCCTAGAATGTCCAACCGCGCTGTTTTGCCCAATCTTGGGCCATACATCCAGCGTTGTTGCCAGAAACTGTGGGGCAACACGCCGTGCTGTTTGCGTGACACTCTATGGAACGCGACGTGGGGATGTTAGCTAATCTCTGAAGAGACGGTCGCGGCTTTTCGGCGTCTAAAGTCGGTTCTACAGTTGGGAAATTTGTCATTGCAGATCCCCAGCAGCGGAGTTTCCAGCGCTAGTATCGAGGCCCGGTCCATCCGGGCCGGGCTGGCAATGGAGCAATCAGTAATCTAAGAAAGTAAACTGTCACCAACGCTATCGACCGCAAACAGATATATGCTTGGCACTCTTGAAAGACAAAGTATCCCGCCAAAGCAAACACTTGTTTAACCTATGCTGCAGTGGACACACTGAATCTAAGTGTAAGCATCCAGCATCCTGAAATTTAACATAAGATAGATTATCGGTTTTCGATTTCTGTAGCCGCAAAGCTAAAATGTCACCCATCTGCAATTCAGGAATGTCACTCTCGCCCGCAATGATAACAGGCAGAGA
>CANKZJ010000010.1 GCA_947488605.1 uncultured Paracoccaceae bacterium
GCGGCCCGCCAGATCAATCGCACGGATCATGCCTTGCTCGAATGCGGCGCGTTCATCCGCGTCACCCAGCAATGCGGCACCCTGCACACCGAACAAAAGCGACTGCATCGAAACAAGCGAAAGCCCCCGCGCGGCGATCTCGGCAATCGCTGTCTTGGCCGTTTCCGGATCAGGCACAAAAGGATCACTGGATGAATGAAAAAACAAACCCGGCGCGATCTCAAGCCCGGTAAAACCGGCCTGCGCCATTACATCATAGGCTTCCAGCCGTTCGTCTGGCGCCCAAGCAATATTTGAAACCGAAAGAATCATGCGGCCTGCCGTTGGTCACTGAAGAACGCTGAAAGCTTGTCCAGCACCACATCTGCACTCTCTAGATAGCGCCCTTCGACTCCCCACAGATCGGCGTGGCGGGTGTGCATGTCTTCGCGGTGCAGTTTGGCACCTGTGTCTGGCATATCAGACCCCAGCAATCGGGCATGAATATCCGCAGCACGTAACGGAGACACGGCAAGATGGACGCAGTGCAGATCAGCCGAGATGGCTGTTTGCACATCATCCCAAAGCCGCGCCATATCGTAATACTGGAAGGTAGACTCCGGATTGTGAAACTGCGTCGCCGACATGCCCACCGCGCGCACCGCATCGTCCAGTGCTGGTCGCCGCGTGTCCGCGTTCAACACAGCGCGGTCGAGGCAAAGCATTCCAGTGTCAGCATCCAGCGCGTAGAAACCTGCCATTGCATCTCGCAGATTCGGTGCGATCTGCTCTAGTAGCGTCGTCAACCGCGCCTCGGGCATCATGGACGGCACCGGATTCATAAGGTCAAAGAGAAAATTCTTCCGAAGGCCGGGCCCGAACAACGCGGGCAGACGCACCACAAGGCAGTTGTCAAAATGGTCTTCACAAAACGCCTCCAACTGGCGGCGATGCTGACCGTAGGCGATGTCTTGTTTGAAAGCGGTGGTGCTCTCATCAGCACCAGACGCGAAATCATCAAGCACGGCGATAGATGAGATCAGAACAAAGCGTTTCGCCTGCACCTTGCTAAGCTGTCTGGTCAATGCGTCTATGGCAGCACGGTCGCGATCGGGATGACGGTTGGCGATAAACATCGATCCCGGTGCAGCGGCGCAAACAACCGTATCGAAGGCAGTATGCGCGATCTCATCAATGTTCTTGCTGTTAAATTTGCCGTCAAAAGTGTGTTGGTGAACCAATGTCCCCCCCACAAATCCGCTATGTCCAATGATGGCATCGTTCGTCATACGACATTAACAACCTAATGCTTAAAAACCTAACCGCGCCGCGCGCAGATTTCTTAGCAGAAACAACCACAGTTGAACAGCGCTTTTGGTCCTTGTGAACCTTGTCCAAAACACTCGCCGTCTTGTTGCAACAAGGTCTTTGGGCGCTGAAAAATCAAGGCTTTGGATCAAGACAGGGATTTGGCTTTCACCACCCGAAACGCAAGCGCGGCAACCGCACCATCAAATTGGCCGACAACACTACTTTGTCTGTCGATAACATCTCGCTATTTTACAATTTTCTAGATGGATTTCGCAGGCGTTCCGCCTATGTTAGGCGACAAGTGTTTTAGCCTTGGAGTATTAGTATGATCACGATGCGTGCAGCCACCTTTTCCTTAGCCATAATTTCTGCGGCGACCTTTTTCACCCCGACCAGCGCCACAGCACAAGTCGCGCAAGATCGGGTGATCGGCGCGAGCATGAACTCTTTGTATTATCACGGTCGTTATCAAAATGTTCCGACTTGGCTTGACCGTATGGCCGACGCTGATGGCGGCAAAAGGGTTTGGGCACAGGGTACGTATGATGTGAGATCAAACAATCCGCCAAACTGGAGCCAAGATTGGACGCCAGAGGTCAGATCCCCTAACCTTCCCACCGACGGATCAGCATCTTGGGCACGAGCAAACGCTGCAAGCATATCTGACATGATCGTCGTGACAGACAACTTTTCAGGCCCGCCAGTTTATAGCAATTCCGGAACAGACCCACGACAAGGTGGACCCGTCCCTATCCCAAACGCCGCTGACTGGGTTTCTGAGATCACAAACTCCATTATTCAGCCCTTTGAGGCCAATACCGCCGTACCGCCCACGTATTGGATATATGAAGGGTGGGCAGACGGTGGACAAATCCTTGCTGAAGACGGTTCATCTAACGCAAGAGACTTTGCCGCATACCGCGAACGCACAACGAAAGGTTACGGTTATGGGGAGTGGTTTGATAACCTCGTAAGTGCCTTGCAAGAAGACACGCCAGACGCTGCATCACGGATCAAGATCATTCCTGTGGCCAGAGTAATGATGTCCGTTATGGAAAACACCGCAGTCTCTACGTTAGACTCTGTCGATTGGTTTCACGACGATGCCCCGCACGGGCGCGACGAAATCTATTTGCTTGCGGCAATGATCACTTATTCTGCGCTTTTTGAAGAGCAAGCACCCATGCCCGATTTCACTGGCGCAAGCATCAATGACGTATTCAAAAGCAATTACGATAGCATAGCAGCGCATGTATTCGAGGCAATGTAGGCACCCCACCGCAATATCGCTGCCATGTCCTGAGTGTGTGCCGGCATGACACCCAGTGAAGCCAAAGAGCGATCTTGGGACGTCATCATTGTTGGTGCAGGAATGGGTGGCGGCCTTGCGGGCCGGCGCCTGACCGAGCGTGGCCTTTCAGTCCTCTTTGTCGAAAAAGGTCAGGCAGGCTACCGGTCCGAACAGCAGGCGTATAGCGCTACACTAGCGGACCCCGCGGTGCGGCAAATGCGTGGTTTTTGGCCAAAACCGGTCGAAGCACATGACGGGAAAACAGTGTCTCGCTACTTCGCTCCTATTGGAAGCGGCGTTGGCGGCTCCTCTGTTTTCTATGCAGCTGCCCTTGAACGACCCGAACCGCACGACCTCGATGCAACAGCGGACGCACCCCATCCCACCGGTGGCTGGCCCGTCGGCTTTGATGCATTCCTCCCCTATTTCGATCAAGCCGAAGACATCCTCTATGTGCGGGGCGATCCAGACAGTTTGTCAGATATCCCTTCCCCCAAGCTGCGACCGCCGCCCGAATTAACCCCGCAAGAAACCGCGATGATGGAAGATTTTCGCAGTCGCGGCCTGCATCCCTACTATTCACACGTCGCACTAAAACGCTTGGAAAACTGTGCCAACTGTCTTGGCGGCAAATGCCCACGCGCATGTAAAATGGACGGGCGCTCAGCAGGCGTTGAACCTGCACTTGCCAGCGGGAACGCCGCCCTTTTGACCCAGTGCGATGTTGAAGAATTCCTGGTGGACCCTGCGGGCGAAATTTCAGGCATCAAGGTTCAGCACGAAGGTGAAAGCATAGTACTGGAGGCCAGTACCTATATTCTGGCCGCAGGATCGCTCGGATCGCCGACATTGCTGCTCCGCTCTACCAGCCAGTCGGCATCTGGTTGCGCGAATTCCAGTGATTGGGTCGGACGCGGCCTGATGTTTCATATCGACAACTTCTTTGCTGTCTGGCCACGCCGCGGCCAAAAACCCATCGGGCGCAGCCGCGCAATTTCCACCCGCGATTTCTACCTCCGCAAAGGGCACAGGCTGGGTCTGGTGCAGTCGATGGGCTACGAGGCCGACTACGGCACCATTATGCGTTTCTTGCTGATGCAATTTGAACGCTCACGATTTGCTCAATCTACCAAGTTAAAGCGGCTGCTAAATATCCCCGCCCTGATTGCGGCCAAGTTATTTGGAAATGCGGATGTCTATGTTGCCCAGATGGAAGATTTCCCCGTGGCCACAAATCGGGTCATTCTTAACAAAGAAGACCCCGAGATCCTGACCTTTGAATACATCGTCGCGCAGGATGTCTTTACCCGGCAGGTGGTTCTACGCCGCGTGATCCGCCGTGCAATCGGTTGGTGGCGGATGGTGTTCTTGTCGATCAAGCCAATCGTCAATGTCGGACACCCCCTTGGCAGCCTGCGTTTTGGCACTGACCCCGCCACCTCCGTGCTTGATCCTGACTGTAAGGCACATGATCACGACAACCTATTTGTGGCGGACGGGTCATTCATGCCAACATCGATGGGCGTCAATCCAAGCCTGACAATCGCCGCAAACGCACTGCGCGTGGCCGATATCATCGCGGATCGCAAGGCAAACCGCACAGAACAAAGGCAAGCATCATGAGCGATTTTGACCAAAAGATCAGAAGCGGCGTTGCCGTCGTCACAGGTGCAAACCGTGGTTTGGGTCGGGAACTTTGCCGCGCGCTGGTTGCCCAAGGTGTTCAGGTTGCGGGCATCGGTCGCAAAGCAGAAGCGCTCGAAGGTCTCGCCACCGAATTAGGCGATGCGTTCATGCCGGTTGCTGCAGATGTTGCTGATGCCGCCGCGATTAAGACAGCCTTTCGCGATATCAAAGCTGCGAAAGGCCCTGTCACCATCGTGATCAACAACGCCGCCGTTTATCCGCACCGCGATATCTTGGATGAAACACCCGAAAGCTTTGCGCGCACGGTGAACATAAACCTGATGGGTGTCTTTCATTGCTGTCACGAGGCACTGCCGGATATGGTCGAACGCGGCTATGGCCGCATCGTGAATATCAGCACTTTTGCGCATGTCTCACCAGCGCCGACAGCCGCCGCATATTCCGTGACAAAGGGTGCCGCGCAAACCCTGACAAAGTCTCTCGTCGCTGATCTGGGCGACAGGTTTCCAAACATCGTCATCAATGACTGGGTTCCCGGCGAACTTGCGACTGAAATGGGCCGTCCCGAAGGTATTCATCCACAGCAAGCCGCCGAATGGGGTGTGCGTTTGGCGCTTTGGCATGACCCGATGTTGACCGGCAGGCTCTTTGAAAGAAACTTTGAATTTCTTGAACCTATCGGGCTCAAACGCAAAGTGCTGAACAAACTTATCGGCCGAAAGCGTGTGCCGCTGCTTTTGTCATAGCCAAGTCGTTCAAGACAGCGTTTCAAAAGTAACGCTGCCGGTTTCCACATGCGCCATCGTCAGACGGCCAGTCGCATAAGCGCCCGTGTCGATAGCAATGCGGCCCTGCGCCATTTGCGGCGCATCCACAATCGTGTGCCCGTGCAGAACCCAGATGCCGTCTTGGCGCACCCTACTGTCAAAATCCGGATGACCCCAACGCAACACCCCGGATGTCTGGTCGTCCATAGGAACACCCGGATCAGCGCCCGCATGCACAACGGCCACATTTCCCGACGTCCACATCGAGGGTAAATCACGCACCCAGTCCAGCAACGCTGGGTCAATAGCGGCAACCAGTTCATCGCGCGCTTTGCGCATCTTGCCCGCATCACTCGCCGCATCAACGCCGCCTACATCGAAGCTCGCGAGCGTTTGCACCCCGCCATAGCGCAGCCACCTGCTGCCATACTCTTCGGGCGTGTCGATAAAGCGCAGCATCATTTCTTCATGATTGCCGGACAAACAAATAATGTCGGGACGGGCGAAAAGCATCTGCAACACGTCAGCCGACCGCGCGCCCCGGTCAACGTAGTCACCCACACACACGACGGGCCGGTCTTTGGCTTGACGTAAAGCGTCGCTCAAAAGATCAGCACAGCCATGAATATCCCCAATCGCGCAAAATGGCGTATCGGGGGCCACGGGCGGAAACGGTGGCTTGCGCCCCAGCTTATCAACGAACGCGCGGAGCATATGCGGACCTCGCTCTAGGGATCACGTTCACCACGTCCGCAATGTTTTGGCGGGCACGCCAGCGACAATGCGGCCGCCCTCGATATCCTTTGTCACAACACTATTGGCGCCAACCTCGACATGATCACCAATCGTCAACGGACCAATGATCTTTGCACCCGCGCCCAAGTCGACGTGGCCGCCCATCACCACGGCAGACGTAATAGTCACTTGATGAAAAATCTGGCAATTTGGCCCAATCCGCGCATCAGGATTGATGATGATGCCCGTAGGGTGCGGCATCCGCAGACCGCCTTCAATCTGCGTTCCAAGGTGAATTTCCGATTGCGTGATAATCGACCAAAACCGATGCACCAAGACCCAATGCTTGCTCAACACCCAACCCAAAGGTCCACCACGCGCCTTTGCCGCCTGATAGCGACGAACCGCGCGCAGCAATTTATAGCCGGGATCCCAAAACTGGCGCACCTCTTCACGGGACCAGTCAGGCACAGTCGCAGAAATACCTAACTGGTGTGACAGGTCATCAGACGTTTTCTTTTCCACATCGTTAGCCATGCCTGCCCACCCAAGTCAGCCCTCGTGCCATGACGCGACAAGTGCGCGGGCTTCGATCATGTTGTCCTCGATGGAACAATAGGTCCATCCGCCATAACGCCCGATGGAATGCACGTCATGCGCTTTCAACGTCACGTTCAGGCGATCAACCTCAGCGCGGGCTTGCTGGTTGATATGGACATAGGCGGGGTCCATCACCAACGAATGCTCGGATACCAATTCATGCCCGTCGATCAGACCTTCGCGGGCGAGACCCTCTAGTACGCGGGCGCGCGTGCCCTCGAAATCAACCTCTGCATCGCGCGGCAGGCCGACCTCGACATAAAGGCTCATACGGTCGGTATCAAAGATGTTGTCGTAGAACCCGACACGGTAAAATTCGAGCGCACGGTCAGGATAGTAGACCCAATGCACTTCCTTGGGACCTTTGCGGTCAAAGCCCAGATTGAAAACCATGACCTTGTTCCACGTGAACACCTCATCGTTGTAATCAAGGCCTGCAAACTGCGCCAAACGGTTGAAAGGTGCCGATGACACCAATCGATCAAAAGCAATCTCGCGGAGGGTCGTACGGGCAACCTTGCGCTCAAGATCAATGCCGATCAAAGCCTCGTTCAAACAAATCGCGTCTGGGCGCACGGCACTGGCTATCGCATTCACGTATTCAATCGCGCCGCCTTGGGGATAGGTAAAGCTGGCGTTATAGCTTTGATTGTCCGGCGTTTTCATGTTGCGCACAACATCGTCCACATCCGCATGCGGGAAAAACCGCCCCATCGCGTCCTTATCGAGCGACCCGAGATCACACGCATAAAGCTTCTCGTTATAAGGCACGAGGAACTTCTCGCTGATGCTTTTGCCGAAGCGGCTATAAACCATATCAAGGAAGCTGCCCTCTTCCTTCGCGTTCGATTTCGCAAAGTAGAGGTCGTGCAGACAATCAATCATGTCCGCCTTGGGCAGCTGGTGGATGTTTTTCTGAAACGGAAAGTCGATCCAATCGCCACCATACGCCACAAAGGACTTCTTCTCGCAGGTGATGATATCCTGGCCCTGCATCCGTTCACGCAGCCAAGCCTCGATCTCCGGGTTCTTGAAATGGAAGAAATGCCCTGAGTAATCCCAGACAAATCCATCCTGTTTTGTCGTTTTGCAATAGCCGCCAATGGCGCTATCGGCATCAAGCACCAGATAATCAGCGTCACCCAATGCGGCGGCAGTCGATAACCCGCTGATGCCGGCCCCAATGATCAATGTTTGGGTCTTTTCCATAACCAAATTCCTTATTTCAAATCTCTGGGGTCAGCGCTTGCCCTGAAAGGCCGCAATCGCCGCTTTGTAACCTGCAACTGTCTGGGTCGCCACGGCGTCTGGATTATAAAGCGCGCTACAATCCATCCATGCTTGGCGTCCAAGCTTGGCCGTCAGGTCAGGATCGTCAAGCAACCGCTGACAGGCTTTCACCATCGCATCCAGGTCCTGACTTGGGATCAGCAGGCCGTTGCGTTCATCCTCAATCACCTCAACGATGCCACCAACTGCCGTTGTGATCAGCGGGCAACCCAACGACATCGGCTCAAGCAGCATATACCCCATCGTGTCATATTGCGCAGCGATCAAGGTCAGGTAGTGACTGGTGCGCAACGCCATCAAATCCGCATGGCTCATCTGTCCACGGTAGTCGACGCGCGCACGTAGCTCTGGCGGGAAATTCTGCGCGAAATAATCCTCGAAATAGACCGTCCCGGCATCTGATTGAATACCTTGATCCGGCCCAATGAAGGTCAACGTCAGATCGGGGTTGGCGTCGGCCAGTCGCGCAAAGGTTTGCAAGACCAGATCACCGCCTTTGATACTGTCGAACCGCCCAACGAACAGCATCTTGTTGCGGTCACAGCGGTCCACATGCCAAATGTCATCCTCGGCTGCGGAAATGATCGGCGTGGGGATGATGATGCTATCATCAAGTGCTACATCGTAATGTTTCTTCACAGCGTTCAGCGTATCGTTGCAGTTCGCAGTGACGTAATGCGCGGTCTTGATCGCCAATCCCTCTTGTTCGCCACGTCCTTTGTTGAACGGCAAAACTGACAGGGCATCCTTAAAGAAACCGGTCAGGAAGAACGGCCCGTGTAGACGCAACGACACCGGCACGATGTTCATCTGGGCCGCTTGAACACCCATGCCAAAGGATTCCTCGATCTCGAAGACCTCGATCCCTTTGTCATCGTGCAATTGACGAATGGCCGCGGCAATCTGGGCTGCACGCTTTACACCGCCGTGCGGGACATAGCCGGTCTTGGCCTGAATGCGCTGCTTGATCCGGGACAGCAGGGAAAACTGGATCTCTTCCAGATCGACCGTATAGGGGTCTTTTTCACCGGCATCAGGGGTAAGAATATAAACCTCATGCCCAAATGCACGCAAAGACGTCACAAGCTGCGACGTGTAGGTCACAATACCCGATGCCACGCGCCCCGGTGGCCAAGATGAAACGTAAATCGCTATCTTCATTTAATTACCAATTATATTACTATCAGAAATCTTGCGTCGCCCAAGTTCTGACCAAAACCACATTACGGCGCTATACGACATATTTCCACATCTCACTTAATCCCCAACCAAACGCAGCGCCAACAGCGACCAGCGGGGTCATTCGTATTTCCGACAGCAAAGAAACCCATCCTTCGCCGCGACCTTTGATCAACAAAATCAGCGTCTCGGGAATGCGGTGCAACGCGACAACAAAAAGCGCAGTTGTCACGGAATCGAACACAAAAATCGCAACACCCAGACCAATCCAGATAGAAGCCGCGCGCACCAAGCTCAACGTTGTCATTTCCTTGAAACGGCGTTGCGCGCTATAGGCTTCGCGCAACAGACCCGGACCAATCAAGATCAGGCCGACCGCCAAGATCTGGATCGTGACGGCAACATCAAGGTAGCGGTCATCATAGATGATATCGACCAAAGCCGGCGCAAAGGTCAGTAACGCGCCTGCGCCAAACATCGCCACACCATCAAACAGAATGCGATAACGGTAATAGCGGCTGCGCAACCCTGCGGCATCGCCACCTTTCTGCAATGCGGTGAAGACTTGCAGACCCATTTGGCCGTGAACCGAATTCAGAAACAGTTCAACCAAGTCCACAATCTGACGGGCAATATAGTAAAATCCAAATGAACTCGCAGACATCGCAAAGCCCAACACCAAACGGTCGGCAACCGTGACAATCGCCGTCAAAGCAGAGTGACTGATGATCCATTTGCCACGCGCGATAATCAGCCTGAAATCGTGCAAGCTCCAGTTCAGACGCATCGCGGGACCCTTGAACAGGGTGTAGCTTAGCACCACAATAATGACCGCCCGCGCAAGGTTGCCCAAGACCAGCGCCCAGATATTGCGCAGCCAGAACGCCAGTCCAATCGTGATCGTAACAGTCAACACCGTGGTAATCAGCGTCTCGATGCTGATTTGGCGGAACTTCATTTCACGCTCGTAGACAAACTTTGCAGGTGACGCGAAACCAACGATGACGGAAATGCCGCCAATCGCGGCGACTGCGTAAGGCAGCGCCGGGTCAGCGTAACTTGATGCAGGGGGGAAATATCCAGCGCCCTGCATGACGCTGAGCGTAAAGGCGATCAGCCCGCATACGACAAAAACCAGAAGGCCGCGCAGGATCTGGGCCGTCCAACAAGACCGCAAGAAACTATCGTCGAGGTCGTCTTCCTTGGTCAGAACAAGCGAACGGACGCCAATGTCGGAAAACTGTTCAAGTATAAAAATGAACATCATGACGACGGCAAAGACACCAAATATCTCTGGTGCCAGCATCCGCGTCAGAACAATCGTCGACAGTATCCTGCTGACGACCTGCATCGCAAAGACCATCGTCGACAGGGCCACCGACGCAAAGATTTTCCGCCTAAGGCTGTCGCGTTCAGAAAGCAGATTAGACAAGCGCTGGCTTAGCTTGGGCATCGCGCCACCGGTTTGAATGGTGGCTTCACGTTATGATCGGGACATTCATCACGACACATTGCCAAAACCGTCACCTTCACTCTCAACTACCCCAAAACTTACCCAGAGCTGATAACAATCGACGGCGATAAGCTAAAATGAGCCATAAACATGCCGTGCGAAACCGTCTAAATTGCGTGGCGCTCAATTGCTGCGCTTCTTGCGGCTTTCGGACGATCGCAAATGTATCTTGCCTGAAATCAAGGCGATTATGAGGCATGTTTCCCTAAACATAAATTTCTTTCCCGAAATCGGTTGGTATGTGACTCCAGCAGCGACATTGCTGTCAGAAGCATGATAGAACAAACCGAATTTAACCAACCGTTCTGATTGATTGTATGCCCAACCTCCTTGCATATGCGATGCTTTATATCTGGCCTTTGGTCATGATTGGGCTTTTCAAGACGATGACCCCCGATCGCGCGCTGATCTGGTCATTTCTTGGCGCGTTCATGCTGTTGCCAACCGGGGTGTCTTTCGATCTTCCGCTGATCCCTACTTTGGACAAATTCACTATCCCAAGCCTTACTGCCCTGATCATTTGTCTGACAATGGTAGATCAGCGCATTCGCTTTCTACCATCTTCGATTCTCGCCTCGGTCTTTATGATCGGGTTTGTCTTTAGCCCGTTCGCTACCTTTCTGAGCAACCGCGAACCATACATCGACGGGGTTGTTTTCCTACCCGGGCTGTCAGTCCGGGATGCAATCTCGTTTTCGATGCGGCATGCAATTACGCTGATACCTTTCGTCCTCGCCTTCAATTTGTTGGCGACCCGCGAAGCCAGGCACAATTTGCTGACCGCGTATATGATCGCTGGCTTGATCTACTCAGTACCCATCTTGTTGGAGGTCAGGCTAGCACCGCAGTTCAGCTACTGGGTCTACGGCTTCTTCCCAGAACTCTTTGCGCAACAGCTACGCTTTGGTGGGTTCCGTCCGGTTGTGTTCATGGGTCACGGTCTCACAGTGGCCTTCTTTACAATGCTGACTTTGCTTTCGACGGCAATTCTTTGGCGCGGATCAAATACGAAAACGCGCACACTCTATCTGTTCGCGATGGTCTACATGATTATCGTACTCGTCCTTTGCAAAACTGTTGGCCCATTGCTGTTTGCAGCTATTTTCTTGCCTGTCATTTGGTTTGGTGGTGCCAAACTACGCAGCTGGGCCATCATGCTTTGCTCTGTTATTGTCCTGACGTATCCAGTTTTGAGGTCCGCTGATTTCATCCCCACGGAAGATCTCGTGAGTTATGCCGCGCTGATCCAGGATGAACGCGCCCAATCTCTTGAATTCCGCTTCGATAATGAAGAATTGCTGTTGGGTCATGCGGCAGAGAAACCCCTATTTGGGTGGGGATTTTGGGATCGTAACCGGTTGTGGGATCCAGAAACCGGCCGCGGTCTTACGGTCGCAGATGGCTATTGGGTGGCCGTGATCGGCGTGAGTGGCTGGTTTGGATACATATGTGTCTTCGGCCTGCTCACACTGCCATTGTTGCGTCTTTGGTGGCAACGCAAACGACCGATGGCACAAGACGAACACTACCTTACTTATGGCACCGCCCTTTTGCTTGCGGTCAACCTGCTTGAGTTAATACCAAACTCTCTGATCAACACCATTACATGGCTGGTTGTGGGGCTACTTCTCGCCAGTTCACTGCAACCTGAAAAAGCCCAAAGCACAGAACCCGCCGACGACAAAAAAGCCGATAAGCCTGTCATGACGGCACGCCACATTCGCCAACCGCGGACCCCACGGCAAAGCAGCATTGCACCCGCGCAACCGTCTCACAGGAAAAGGCGTGTTGTCAGCCGGGTGTTGCCGCTGGAAGAACAGGGTATCGAAACCCCTCCTCAACCTTCAAATAGAAAAAAGCGTGTCGTCAGTCGCGTACTTTCCGCAGACGAACACATCACCGAAACGCCCCCTCAGCCGTCAAACAGGAAAAAACGGGTCGTCAGCCGGGTACTGCCGCTAGAAGAACAAGGGCGATTGCCCCCAACGAAAGATTAGAACCCCAGACGCGCAAGCCGATGATAGACTTTGCGGTAGATCACAGGTGGTAGCCAGTTTTCCAATGCAGCCTGGCGGCGCGACCGACTATCCACTTTGTCTATCGAACCGGGACGCGGCTTGAAGATTGTTGAATGCGACTTGCGGCTAGGGTCCCATGTCGCCGTGTAGTAATACAGCGCGATGGATTGGCGCGGTTCACCGTCCGGGTGGTTCACTTTGGCAGGGTTTCCATGAAACGTCTCGGACCCCGTTGAGAAACAGCACATGCGATTGAAGATCGGCACAAAGCTTTTCACCTTTGCGCTCATGTCGTTTTCCCAAATCTCGAAAGAGCCACCCCATTCTTCGCGCCAATCATCATTGAGATAAATCAGCACATTGAGGCGGCGCTCCACGGACATCTGCTTATGCAGATTGAAATCCGCATGAATATCGAGGTGGCCCCCATTTGCCACACGGTGAACACCAGCGCCGATGAAATAAGGATCAGGGATCAGACCTTTGATACCTGTCATTTCTTCCAGGAACAAAAGGAACGGCCGCGAATTGAAAGCATGGAATAGTTCACGCGAATAGCTGGGCAGCCGGTCAGGGTTATACTGTGTCTTCAGGTTTTCCTGCGCGCGCTCGAAAGTCTCGCTATCCTCAATCTGTTGCAACGAGGCCAGATCAGCCTGCACCTTACGCAGCACGTCTTCGGGCAAAAAGTTATCTATGCAGATGTGATTATAGGGCTGCCCGCTTTGGTATTCTTTTGCAAAAGGGGTCGCAGCAGCGCGGGCAGTGTCCACATCGATGCTCAAACGTTCAGGATCAATATCGAAGATCGGCATGTTTCATTCCTGTTTTTTGAAATTGGTACCGGGTACCTGATCACTCATTATCAGCGCAGAATGTGCTGGGTATTGTCGCAGATCAAAGTGCAACGCATTCTTGTCATCCGCCGTAACTGTCGCCGTAGGCGTATCCGTCCGCAGCGTCCAAATAACGGCACTTGTTCAGCACAATGCCCATAAGATTGGTCCGCGACTCGAGGTCCGTCTTACAACGGTTAAGTTCATCTGTTGTTGATAACTCTGCCGCGCCAACCAGTAAAGCCGCATCAACCTGGTCAACAAACGCTATTGTGTCATCAACCATCAGCATAGGCGGCATATCGAACATCATGACATCCGGCTCATAACGCGCTTCAATTTCATCCAATTGGTGCGCGGCTGAAACGCTTTGCAACAACTCCGCTGAATTCGGTGTCGGCTGGCTGGCACCAATCACAAGGCTGTCGCCAAACCGTCTCAGGTGATGCTCTGGCGCATCGTCACCGGACAGAACCCGTGCGAAATTCACCCCCTCCAATTGCAATCGGTTGGCAATTGAGGGCCGCCGCAAGTCAAGTTCGATGACAATCACGCGCAGGTCTGATTGCCGGGCCAGACTGAATGCCAGGTTCATGCAAACTGTCGACTTACCGCAAACCGCCCCCGGAGAAGTGATCGCAAGGCGACGCCAGTTGTTTGTCCGCATCTCGTGCAGCAAATCGGTCCGCATTACATCAAAAGTCGTCGCCATCGGATTTGCCTGATGGGTCATGATCCTGTTTTGACGCATGCGTTTGGGGACAACATCAAAAGTACGAAGTGCATGCCAGTTATCAGGCGCGGTTTCACTGACAGGCGCAGTGTCAGGTTTCACTGAACGTCTGCTGTTTTTGGCGGCACCCTCTTCTTTGGCATTGCGTTCCAGACGGGCCTTATCGATAGCTGCGCGAATATGATCCATGGTTAAATCCCCACCAACTGACGCACGATATCAACAGCCTCGTCCATCTGCATGATTTGCGTATGCACAAATATGAGCGACCCCGGCACGCCTAGAATAATCGCAAGAACCACGCCCGTAATCAGTAATCGCCGCCGCAGGGTTTGTCCTGGTGTATCCATGTAAGGTATTGTCGCAAAAGGCTTAATCCCAAGCTCTCTTGTGATTTCAACAGGTCGCTTGATAGTTGAACTTATCATTTCCAGCAGTAGAAACAGCCCAATCACAAGAAGCCCACCGGCCCCGACACTGGCGGCAACAATCAATCTGCGGTTCGGCGCTGACGGAAACTCCGGCACGCTGGCACGTTCGATCACGACGATCCTTTGACCTTTTGCGAGGGATTCAATCCGTTCGCCTGTCCGTGCTTCTGCCAAGCCCATCGTGGCTTGGTTAAACTGCGTTCGGATATTCTCATGATCGCGCTCAAGTTTGCCCAGTTGTATTGCGTTCTCTGGTGTTGCGCTGATCGAACTCATCAAGACTTCCATCTCCGCTTCCACCTCTACGCGCTGCTCTGACAAAAAGGCAATCTGACCATCAATGTCCGATATTTGCAGCGCATACGCCGTTTGAAGTTCACTCCCTTGGGAATCTGGACCCGTCTGTGCTTCGACACGTTGGCGCAATGCTTCAACCTGCGTGCGCAATGAGGTGACACGCGGATTGTCAGGTGAGTAAATGGTCAACGCTGCCGCCAGCTCGCCTTGTCGGTCGCGCAACTGCCGCTGTTCTGGTGACATGCTGGCTTCGCTTAGATCGACACGCCCGGTTTGTTCAAACAGCTCGTCCAGGCGTGCACGCCGGTCCGCCAGAGACGAAAGCTCTCGGTTGATCTGTAGAATACGCTCCTGCAAAGCGGTGACCCGGGTGCGCTGAAAATCAAGACTTTCGGGCAAAGCGTTGCTGTTCTCTAATTGGAATTCGAGAATGCGCGCGCCCTGCTCTGCAAGTTCGGCGTTCAAACGTTCGACTTCCTGTTCAAAGAATTCGAGGGTGTCGCCAGCCGCTGCTGTCCGCATCTGCACGTTTTGCTGTAATATCTGCGACACGATTTCGTTTGTGACCTCGGCAGAGGCAACGGCGTTCTCGGCCTCAAATGAAACAACCACCACACCCGTTCCATCCATCGAAATCTGGGTTTGGATCGCTATTCTGTCGCGCATGTCATCGACGATTTCCCCCGGCGACATCTCATCGTTATCGCCGTAGACATCAAACTGCGCGGCAAATTCCAACAGGTTCGTGCGTGTAAATATCTGCTGCTGGATGACACTTAAGAGTTCGGACGCTTCGGCGCGCACTGTCGATGCCGCTAGATCATCGGGGATTTGCGGCGACTCGACCAATAGGCGGGCTTCGGCACGGTAAAGCTCGGGGAGGGTGAAGGCGAAGACTGCGCCAATGGACACAACACAAATGAACACCACGATAAAATAATGGATACGACCCAAGAACCGCGAGAAATAATACTTTAGGTCGGCAGTCACGATAACACTTCCTTCCGCAAAGAGCCTAAAGCAGGGACCAAATTGACCTGTGCTTGCGCACTTATCGGTCCCAGAACAGAAGACCAATCAGCATAGCCCCTTAAATCACGGGCTGCTTGAGTGTGCGGAAAACGTACCAACATGGTCCAACCTATTATCTTACACAAAACGATGCCCGAAACGGTTCGGGCCGAAAAAAGAAAACGCTCATCAATCGACTTGCGCGTAGATGATCTCAGCCGCATTGAAATGCAGATCGATCCAATGAAACAACCCCCTCATTTGACGATGATACCATTTTCTCTCCGGATTCAGACGCAAGATAAGTTCCATCCGGCCTGTCGCGGGTCAGTAGATGAGCAATCATCAATCAGAATCAAGTCTGGGAAACCAGCCCTTCTGGGTCGTCTTCAACGACGCCACCCCCAAAGAATACACCATCACTTATAACTTGGCTGACGATCGATTCGGTCACTTCATGCTTTTCACTTGTATAGGCATAAAGGAGTGAGAAATCGCAAAGCTGGTTGATCAATCGCGGCACGCCACGGGTTTCCGCAAAAATCTTGTTGCAGGCATGAGTGGTAAATATAGCTTCCTTTGCCCCGGCAACTTTCAAACGGTGATCGACATAATCTTTCACCATAGCGCTGTCCAAGGACGGAAGATGAAAGCTGGACGCAACACGTTGCGCGAACTGCGTCAGGTTGGGATGGCGCACCTTATCACGCAGCTCTGGCTGACCAACCAAAAGCAACTGCAACAACTCGTCCTTATGAGAGTTGATGTTTGTGAACATGCGCAACTCTTCCAAAGACTCGCGGCTCAGGTTCTGCGCCTCATCAAAGACAAGGATAACGCGACGCCCTTCACTATATCTCTTGATCAGCAATTCCTCGAACTGACCAAAAAGTGCGACATAGTCCGCGCCGGGCGGCACCTGTTGTTCCAGCGCCTGCAGAACCCACCGCAGCAATTCGTCCCGCGTGCCGTGTGCGTTTGATATCAATCCAACCTGAAGATCGTCATCCAGAGATTTGAGCAGGTGATGTAGCAACGTCGTTTTACCCGCCCCAACCTCACCTGTGATCAAGGTAATGGGGGCACGCGTCAGGATACCATATTCGAACATCGCATAAGCGCGTTCATGAACAGGTGACCAGAAAATGAACTCGGGATCAGGCACCAGGCTGAACGGGCGTTCGTGCAATCCAAAGTGATCAAGATAAATGTTGAGCGCGTGACTCATGAAAATCCCAAGGCAAGGCCAGATATCGACCCCGTTGGTCCGATTCGGCGTTCAGTGATCTCTAGCTGATAACGGCTTTTCACGCCAGCCAGAGGCAAAAGTATGGAATAACTGACTTTAGGTAAACTCCATTCACAGCCACACTGGTTCCACATCAGATACAATAAAGAATTTTCGGCTTCTTCATATGCAATACCAGCAACGAAACAGTAACGGACCCTTGTGAAACCCGACTTTTTTGTGGTTAAGAATGCATTAAGATATCTTCATCTGAGCCGGACATGTTAATGTAGTGTTATGTTGAAGAATCAGTGAGACAGCGATGCGCCGTGTTGGCGTTTAGCTTTTAGTTGTGTCGTAATTTTTTGGACACAAAGTATGTGTGAATGAGTGAGTAATTAGATGACAGTAGATTATTCAGAAGCGTCAAAACATAGAAAATCGCAAGCCATCACTCCTTCCATGCCGAAGGTTGGCCCATACGAGTTAGGCCTCAAGCGCCTGCTTGATATTGCCGTTGTAGTGATTTCTATTCCATTCGTCGCACCTTTGATCGCCTTTATGGCGCTCTGGGTCATGCGTGACGGTGGGACCGCATTTTATCGTCAAGATCGTGTTGGTCGTGGCGGCAAGATTTACCAAATGTGGAAGCTACGTACGATGGTCGTGGATGCGGATAAGGCACTTGGTGCCTATCTGGCCACATGCCCAGAAGCAGCCGCCGAATGGCAGCTGACGCAAAAGCTCAAGAAAGATCCACGGATCACCAAGGTGGGTCTGTTTTTGCGCAAAAGCTCTCTTGATGAGCTGCCGCAACTTTGGAACGTCCTCATTGGCGACATGAGCCTTGTTGGCCCACGTCCCATGATGCCCGACCAGAAAGACCTGTATCCAGGCCTCGCATATTACGAGCAGCGCCCTGGTATCACCGGCACGTGGCAGGTTTCAGAGCGGAACGAGGGCACGTTTGCCGATCGTGCACGTTTCGACACAGAGTATGTAGCCAATATGTCGTTCATGACGGATATGAAGCTGCTGTGCGCGACCGTAAGCGTCGTTACCAAAGGGACAGGGTATTAATCCTGTCCCATAAGACCGCTTTGGTACGGTCATGTATCACTTGCTGCGCATGCGCCTGATACGCCAAAGCATCACCGCGCTGGCTGCCACTCTCCGACTTGGCACGCATAAGACTGATGGAATTGCATCATTACGGCACAAATTGTGCATGATTTGCTGTTTCAGGTTTTGATACCAGCGCCTTCCCGGTTAAGCTCGCAACGGTGGCGGGCATGAAACTTTCCCGTCGGTGTATTTTTAAAGAGGCCACATCATGACCCGTCTTGCTACGTTAATGGGATCCATCCTGACCCTGATTTTCATGTCAACTGTCGCTGTCGCCCAAGAATATAGGGTACAACCCGGCGATTCGCTCGCAGTAGAAGTTCTCGAAGATCCAGACTTGAACCGCGTTGTTCTTGTGGCACCGGATGGCCGGATTTCATTGCCCGGCACTGGTACGATCCGCGCGGGCGGCCTGACCCTTCGACAAATCGAAGCAAACCTCGCTGCACGGCTATCCGCCAACTTTATCAATCCTCCAAATGTTTTTGTTGGACTTGATGGAATTGCGCCAGACGAAGACGACCCTGTCGTAGCGATCTTTGTTGTCGGCGAAGCCACAACCGTTGGACGGATTGAACTTGAGCCCGGAACAACACTACTTCAGGCTTTCGCGCAATTTGGTGGTTTCACGAACTTCGCAGCGACCAAACGCATCCAACTGCGGCGCGGCGCCGAGATTTTCACGCTGGATTACGCCAAGATCGTCGATGGTAGCAGCCGCAATGGCCAAGTCCGCATGCACGAAGGTGATGTAATTATCATTCCGCAGCGCAAGCTGTTTGAATAAGCGAGATCACCCCAGAAATCCGTCGGGGGGCGGTCCCTTATGAAAAAACTACTTAGCCTATGTGTTCTCACAACTCTTTCACCTGCACTCAGCTTCGCCCAAGAAGCAGAGCCGGGTGGCGTGTTCTATACCTTTGACTTCGGTCAGAGATTTGAGGCAAACACAGACACTGATCTTACGACACCCGAAGACGATAGCGCGTTTGAAGGTATCACGTCGTTCAGTTTTGGCGCGGTCACTGAAACACGTTCGCAGCGGCTTTCGTTTAACTTAGGCACTGATGTGCGGGTTGGTGATGGCGATGTATCCAGCGACGACACGACGGCGCGATTGGCTTACAGCCGCAACAGCGCGGATGCGCTTTTTGATATCTCGATAGAAACAGCCCGCAGCGACATTTCATTCTTGCGCGACGCCGAGGATTTCATCGGACCTGACGGTGAACTGGAATTGCCTGATGATTTCGACGACCTGTCAGCCGAGGGTATCCGCAACGTCTCGTCAATCGCGACATCCCTCACTTGGGGTGAAACCAACCCTATTGGCTTTGAAGTTAACCTGCGCGGGGAACTCTTGCGTTACACAGATGCCGGCGCTGACCTCGCCGATACAGACAGCTTCTTTGCCGGTGCGGGAATGCGCTTGAACATCAATGAAGTCACCGAAGGTAACATTCGGCTCAGCTACGAATCTGCAGATGAAGTCGGCATGTCGCTCGAGGAAGACATTACGCTGGATGGTGCTTTGACATTTGCACGGCCGTTGGGCGATCTAACCACGCGATTGGGTGTCACGCGCGATGAAGAAGACGACATATTCTGGTCCGGCGCAGTTGAACGCGAATATGAACTCGCCAACGCCTCACTCTCAGGCTCTATCGGGTTCGCCCAAGATGATGACCGTGAGGCACGCCCGACCGCACGCATTGCTTATACCTTGCCGATCCGCCCCATCAGCCAGATTGAACTTAGCGCAGTGCACAGTATTGATCCCGGCGGTGACAGTACCAGTACGGCAATCCGTGCCAACTATCTGCAAGAGGTCGCGACAGACAGTGGCATAAACGTCGGGTTTAGTTTTGCGCAAACCAGCGATCCCGATGGCGGCGATTCGCTGGGCATTGCCAGCATCACGGCAAGTTACGGGATCAGCCTGAATGAGTTCTGGCAAATGACAGCGGGTGCGCAGATGAACGCACGTTACGAAGATGGCGGGCGCACACAGGGCAATTTGATCTTTCTTGCATTAGAACGTCCGTTCTCCTGGCGGCCTTAGCACAGAACAGCGTTCTAACCGCGAAACGTGCGGATATTAGCCAACTCTAGTCAGTCTGCTGCGCTAAACGCCGCTGTTTACGCGCGGTTAGTGATGCAACGGCTTGGCAAAAGCGTCTTTGCAGCTATATCGTGAAAAAGTAGTACAGAATTTCGGTCCTAGCCGCGTAATGTTAACGGTGTGTTAATCTTTGGGATGCAACCTAAACATGATCCGAACATAGTTTGGACATTTTTTCTGGGCAATCTGGGGGCGAGTAGAATCCGTCAACTAGCCCAAAGCATGAAGGAGCCGCTGATGATCATCGTGTATATCGCTTTCGGTATCGCTTCCGGTATGATTGCGGCATCCGTGGCACTCTGGACCGGTGCAGGCCTTTTCTCGGCATTTGTTGCTTACATCATCGCAGGAATGGTCGGAATGGCAGCTGGTGTTGTCTTGGTGACCGCACCGCAACAAAGCAAACCAGTCAAGCAAGCGTTGACACACCGCAGCTAAACGCGCTTTCCGCGATCAGGGCAAAGAACACGACCACAATGGTGCCTCTTGGCGCCATTTTTTGTGGGCTCAATCAAGCCACATCTTATAGATCAGCTCTCCAAAACCGATAGCGCCCCTGCCCTGTGACTTCATGGATAATCCCCGCCTTGCTCATCCAATTCAGGTTGCGCTGGATTGCTGCACGGCTGGCAGAGGTTTCAGCCTCAGCCATCGGCGCGCTGACCAGCGGCCAATCACGCAAAACTCGGATCAATTGCGGCGGGGTTCGTCCAGACAACCCGGCGCAAATGTCTTGCGCCCGCGCTTCCCATGCATCGATACTGTCCAGCGTGCGGATCGCAGCCCGCGTTGCGTGCGTGGCCCCGGCGATCCAGCGGGTCAGCCGGTCATGCGGCGTCCCCGCGCCACGCAACCCCCCTGCCCCGCCAAGCGCCAACGGCAAGAACGCAGCACTCCCAAAACCCTCGACGGCAAATCGCGCCGCCACGACCGATGCTTCCATCAGTGGCAGCGGCGCACCGCCACCCAAGCTATGCCCAACTGACAAGCCAACGATTGGCCAGATGTGGAACCCCAATGCGGCTTTGCTAAACGGATGCAAGTCCCGCGCTTGTTCCATCACCTCGTGCCAGTCAGCAATCTGATCATCAAGCACCGCCTGGCGGTCTTCGGATTGTCGCCCCAAAAACCCGGCCAGATCACCGACCGGACCGGCCCCACTTTGCAACCGGCGCACGGCCCAGCCGGCCCGCGCCAAAGCCTGCGCATCTTCATTGTCGCCCGCCAAACGCAACGTCATCCACAACGCCAATCGCTCCATCGGAACCCGGTCCCCGGCCAGCCAACTAAGATCGGCCGCTTCATGCAAAGCCAACCGATGCCGCCACCCCACAGGCCCCGCGTCCAATCGG
Source organism: uncultured Paracoccaceae bacterium (assembly GCA_947488605.1). Classification (GTDB taxonomy): domain Bacteria; phylum Pseudomonadota; class Alphaproteobacteria; order Rhodobacterales; family Rhodobacteraceae; genus Yoonia. Next base: position 21,466 of record CANKZJ010000010.1, read on the forward strand.
GCCATCAGGCCACCAACATGCAACGCCAGATCCGCCAACGGGCGCGCAAGATCGGCCTCTGCTTGCGCCCAAGCCGCGACATCCACCAAAGGCCGCTGATCGGCCTTTGGTAACGGCAGATCATGGGGTGTATCCAGTGTGGCGTGATCAGATGCTGGCAAAAACCAAAGATCATCCTCATCCACGGGATCCGGATCAAAGATATTCAGATCAGGCGTTTCAGCGCTTTCAATTTCATTGAAAGAAAATTTGTGCGGGGATCTCATGCTGTGCATTATGGATAGGTTTTGCACATCACCCAAGTGATTTCTAAAACTACTCTAACACACATGATAAGTTACAGTTATCATGTCTCTTGATTTTGAAGCCAATTGCGCGCAAAACTCACCTCATGTCCACACAATTGACCGCATATACACCCCGAACGCCCACGCTTTCTGACACGGATCAGGATGCACTGACTGATTTGTATATTCGCGGCACACCCCCCAACACGCTGCGCGCTTATGAGCGTGACCTGATCTACATCACCGCCTGGGCCGATGCCGCGTTCAAGAAACCGTTGGACTGGCCCGAACGCGAGGATGTCGCTTTGCGCTTTATCCTCGACCACAGTCGCAGCCTTGAGGGCGTGAACCCGCAAGATCCGGCATTGGCAACTGCAGAGGCGCTGATCAGTCAAGGCCTGCGCAAAAGCCTCGCCTGCCCTGCCCCTGCAACGCTTGACCGTCGCATCGCGTCATGGCGCGCCTTCCACAGGATGAAGAACCTTGCCTCACCGTTTGAGGCGCCTTTGATCCGACAGACCCGCGCAAAAGCCCGCAAAGCGGCAGCACGACGCAAGGCGCCAAAATCCGCCAATCCAATCACCCGCAAAGTGCTTGAGGCCGTTTTGGCCACCTGCGACCATTCCCTGCGCGGCATCCGCGACCGGGCTGTATTGATGGTGGGTTGGGCGTCCGGTGGCCGTCGCCGATCCGAGATAGCGGGTCTGATGCGCGCGGATGTGGACCTTAAGGATTATGACAAAGACGGGCTGATCTGGATCAATCTGGTCGAGACCAAGACGACGCAAACGGGTAAGACGCCCAAACTGGTGCTTAAGAGCCGTGCTGCGAAAGCGCTGGCATTCTGGATCGAGGTGGCGGGGATTGATGATGGCCCCCTCTTCCGGCCGATCACCCAGAATGATGACCCACTTGAGCGCAAGCTATCACCAGATGGGGTTTACCAGATCGTCCAAAAGCGCGTTGCATTGGCGGGTTTTCCCAAGGGCTTTGCGACACCGCACGGGCTGCGTTCCGGTTTCTTGACGCAAGCCGCATTGGACGGCGCACCGATCCAGGCGGCGATGCGCCTGTCGCTGCACCGGTCTTTGGCGCAGGCGCAGAAATACTACGATGATGTCGAAATCACAGATAACCCTGCGACGGATTTGCTGGGGTAAGGCCCAGCAAAACAAAAAAGGTAACCCGTGGGTTACCTTTGGTGGCAGCAAGTGAGGTAACCCACGGGTTACCTCAATCCCGCATCAAAGCGTGGTAACCCGTGGGTTACCTTCACGTAGCGCCCGCTGGAAAGCTTCGACCGCATGTTCAAGCTGCGCCTTCGGAAGGCCCGCGAAATCATCATCGCAAACGATCCGACATTCACCTTTGCGCGCAGTCACCTTCATGTCACCCACATGAAACTCGCGCTTTTCCTTGCGCTCGGCGGGCTTCGGCTTGGCTGTATCCGATGGCCTCTTTTCAAGCGCCTTTGCCAGAACCGCGTTCTGCTCTGCCTCCGTTTCGCAAGCACGTAAAGCAGCACGCAACGTTGCAGCCTCATCAACAGACTTCAACGCGCGGGCAACATCGGCACCCAGATTGCGCGACACGGCTTTGGGAAATTTCAGATCGTTCCCCAGCGCCGTGAGCAGGAACACGAAGTTGCGAATGTAGGAACGCTTCATCTTGTGCAGTGATCCATAAAGCCGCAACACCATCGCATCGGGGTCAACCTCGTCGGTCGCATCATCCTGTGCCGCCAGAATTGCGACCTGCGCCATTTCGGCAAAACTCAGGTCTTCGCGCACAACGTTTTCTTCAACCATATCGATATAGCGCGCCAGTCGATCCCCCTCGCCCACTTCAATGCGCGCGGTGATCGTGGCAAAGCTCGCGTCGCCGGTTTCCGCAAACAACTGCGACAGCGCCGTAAACCGCCGCCAGCCTTTCTTCAGCTGCAACTGACCCGCAGCGTCACGGTAGAGTTCAACCGGTTCTTTCTGCCCGCGTTCCCTGATGGACGCTTTGAGTTCTTCCATCTCGGTCGATGCAGCAACGCCTTCGAGATCCAAACGATCGCGCGGCAAGTCAGTGGTTTGCACCTCCGCAAGCGGCACGGACGTCAGCACACGGCCTTCTTCCTGCGCTGCACGGTAAGCCTTGGCGTCATTCGCATTCTGACGCCGTTGCTCAACCTTCGCCTCAGTGGTTTCTTGCAAGCTTTCCGCCGCATCACGCACTGCCGCACCCATTGGTCCAACGTTGCGTTCGCGGGGCTTTGGTGTTGCGGGCGTGTCCAGCGGCCCAAATCCAAATTTGTTTTTCGATGTCATTTACCTGCCTCCGATTTCGCGCTTTCCTGCTCCCAAGACTTCAGCACAGTGGTTTTGAATTCGTTATAGGCCCGATCAAAGCTTTGACGCGCACGCTTCCAGGTCTCGCGTGTCATCTGGCGATAGTCCTGCTCATAGACGCTCATCTGAAAGCGGCCCGATTGCTCAACGGCGCGTGTCATCTCTATCGGGTTCAGGCAGACATCGGCGCCAAACACATTGCGAAAGGCTTCCATCATCGCGTTGTGCAAAGGGTTGTTTGCCTCAAACCGCGTCATCAAAAGACGAACGTCCATAAACTCTTTTGGTAAAGTCAGCCCCGCGTCTTCAGCCAAGCCCCCGAACCCGTCAGAGATATCGGCCATCGCATCGCCCAGCTGACCGAGGTAACTGGTTGTGCTGTCGTATTCCCAATAACCCGGACCCGACGGAATATAGAGGATATCAGACGCGAACGCGGCGTTAAGCGACTGATAGCCGATTGCGGGCGGGCAATCGAAGATGATCAGGTCGTATTGGTCGTCTGGCAATTCATCCAAGTAACGTGCGACGCAGCCAAAGAAGCTCCAGGCTTTGTGCAGGCTACGGTATTGGGCGCTGGCGAATTCAACGAAGGCTGCGTTGGCGCAAGATGGGATAATGTCGATTGTCGGCCAGCAGGTTGGTTGGATGAAGTCCTGAAACCGCTGCGCGCCGATCGATTGCACGTCCTCTGGCAATTCGTTGGAGGACGGGTAGGGGCAGTCGTCGGGGTCATCATAGCTTTCGGTGATGCGGTCTGCCTCGCGGCACAGATCGCGACACATGATGCCCCAGACAGTGTTCCACTCTTTGACTTCGACGATTCCCATTGAATGGGTCAATGTCGCTTGCGGGTCAAAGTCGATGCAAAGCACGCGGTAGCCGTCGAGGGCTGCCGCATTGGCAAGGTGTTGTGCCACGACTGTTTTGCCAACGCCGCCTTTGAAGTTGCTCACGGCGACGCGGACCGCGCGTCCTTTGGGCCGTTTGGGTAGTAAGGACTTGCCGCGGAACTTGATCCGGCGGCGCAACTCGTTGATCTCATCGAGGCTAAACCACCGCTGGCGCCCGTCTTCTTCAGTTTCGCCTTGGGGCAGGGACGGGTCATCTGCCAGCTTCTTGCGCAATGTGTCTGCTGGGACATCGAACATGAACTGGCTGATTTCCCAGATAGAGAAGGGACGGAGGGTTTTGACCTCACCGGGAGAAAAGGTCGCGCGGCGCACGGCAGCCTGTTGTGTCAGGCTGCGTTCGTTCATCGCTTGGAGATCTGAATGCGTTCTCATTGTGTGCTCTTGTTTTTTGCTGCTATCTCGTGAATAACGGGAAATGAGAAAAACTGCAAAAAGCAATTTTGGAAAATCGCGTTTTTGGCGATGTTGCCCTGGAAAGCAGATATATCACGTTATTTGTCGCTATATTTAGTGACACCAAATCGACCTGAGACAGGTTATGGTGACATGGAAGACCAAATAGGGTGTCATACATCGTGTCCCCCTTAACCATTTAAACCTATTTCATATTTAGAATTAGAGATTTAAGAATTTTCGTGTTCTTAGCCGCTTGTTGACAGAAAACGGGAATTCGTGTCTTGATCAAGCTTAAGTAGAATCGGTGATAACAGCCGGCGCTTGAGGCAAGACAGTGAGACTTCGTGATGGATGCGAAACGAATGGTTGGCGTAAAAGCCAGCTCTCTTAAGTATGATTTACTAACTGCTTTATCCGTTGCGGGTTTGCATCTGGATGCACGGCATCAGATTTCGATGTCGCGTCTCATCTTGTTGATCACAGCGCGTTACAATTGGCGTCTTGATGAATTTTGTGTCGGGCAGCGTGACTTGGCGCGAATGTGGAATGTCACCGAGCGGACCGTGAAACGCGAAGTCAAATACTGGCTGGAAAAGCGATTTGTCATTTGTAAGCGCCAAGGCGTGCGGGGCAGGGTAGGGGCCTACCGGCTGAACTATCCTGAGATTTACAAAGTGTCCGGCCCATACTGGCAAAGTGTTGGTCCGGATTTTCATGAGCGCATGACCGAGACCAATCCTGTGCGCGATGCCAAGGTTGTCGCGGTTGATTTTGGCAAGGCCGCACCCGTTCCAGAAGAACCAGCAATAGCGCCTGTCAAAGATCAACGAACGTGGCGCGCGGCGTGCCAGCGCATGAGAGACCTGTACCCTGCGCACTATCAAAACTGGATTGCATCGCTGCAGTTTGCATCTGATGATCAAGAAACGCTTGGGCTTACGGCCAGCAACCAATTTGTGGCACATTATGTGCAGACGCATTTGATGCCGATTTTGATCGAAGCCGTGGAAGCAACGATTGGGCCACGACGGCGGATCACAGTTGCGGTGTTGGGTTAACTGCTTTCGCGACTTTGCCACTGGCCGGCGTATTATCTTTACGACGAACTGTCTCAGAATCTATTGGCTGGATAATCAAATGTTCACCCGTTGGCTCGCGGCGCGCCTGCTGGAAGAGTTGGTGCTTGGGCCGCTTGGCTTTGAAAATGGTGAGACCGCGGGTATCGCGCCAAGAGAAAATCACCTGTCCATGGGGCATCGATATTGGTTTGTCTGGCCCCGGCTGGCTGACCTGCCCGTCGATCCGGGACGGCTTGCTACGGCGTCACTCACGGCGAGTGCAGCCGACATAGCAAGTTTTCTGCAGTTTCAATTGGGCGACGGCACGTGGCGAGAACAGGCACTCTTGAGCGCGGCAGGCCTAGAGGAGATGCAAGAGGGGGCAGCTCAAGGAGATGGGTTCACATACGGGTTGGGGTGGCGCAATGTTGCGTTGGCTGGCAGTCGCACGGTTCAGCATGGCGGTGTCTTACCCAACTATTGCGGAAAGATGATCCTACTCCCCGATAAGGACTTGGCCGTTGTTTTTGTGCTGCCTTGGGCCATCGGCCTTTCGCTTCGCAGCATTGTTGCCCAAACACCAGATCTGGCCCTTTGGCTGGCAGTGATGTCCGTGATGGCATTGTGTGCCGCCACCCTTCGCATTTGTAGGGTCTCCGCCAAGTTGCGTAGAACCCGTTCCTGATGCCCCAGTCTTTTTCGAGTTGTCGGTTTACTCTTTTGTGAACGCACGCTTGAGATTTCTAACGCGCGCCCGGACCGACGCAGCGTCGTCGGTCTCCATCTGCGCCAGCAGAGCCTTGGTTTTTGGCGACGCACCACGCAACTGACACACGGCATCAAGAGCCCAGGCCCGCAAGAAGGGCCGCGGGGCGTCGAGCAATGCGCTCAACCATCGCTCGAGCTCCAATGCTAATTCCTGTGGCACGGTGATATGTTTGATGCTCTGGCAGATATGGAGTTGCGCCTGCCATGCCGTCACGCCCTTCAGCCCGACGACCAGCCGTTTGACGTCTTGTGGCGAACAAACCTGCCCCGCCTCGAGTTCTGCCTTGAGCATCCACGTCGCGCCTTCTGATATGAGCGGATTTTCATCAACCGCCAATCTGACCAGATCGGACAAAAAATTCGGTTGGTCCCGATATCGTACGGAAATTTCCGAAAGGATCGTCGGGCTTCGCCCGTCATAGGTGGTCAATTCCTGACGTAGGTTTTCGGCATTTGCCATGACAGTCTCGCGTCCTTTCGAGATGTATTTCAAAGGATAGACGATAGTGGCGCAAGAATGGAATCTGTAGGGGTGGCAACGGCATCATCAACTCTGTGCATTCAGCTTGTTTCAGATCAGCCGTCTCCACCCCGCGGAGGTCGATCACCGCGCCCACCGATAAAGTCGCTCGACACCGTCCCTTTGAAACAGCGCGGGAAGAACGGATAGGTGTCGGTCGCAAAGTAGACATACTGCCCGTCAAGCATGGTCCCATTGCATTCATCCAGAGTACCGGATCCGGCCACAAATTCGTAGTCCTGCTCATAGGTGCCATCATGTGCGCCACCTGGACCGGATGCGCGCTCTCCGCTTCTTAATTGCCACGAAGATTGCGCCTGGTCGCCTGCATAGTGGATTTCGAAACCGTCTGCGGCATAGCCAAAGAGCGTGCTGTCCAGCGCGCCCGTCACCGCGGAGGGAATACCGTGATAGTGGTACATCCCGTCACCGTCCACATGGGCGTTCTGTGCGTCCATAATCAGCCCGCCTATACCTTCGACATTCCATCCCGAAGACGGATCGCGCGAATACCCGCGCTCGGACGTCGGATCGTAGTATTCCGCAGTGCCCGGGCGCAGTGGAATCCCCGTCAGCGTAATGCCCGAGATACGGACACGCTGGGTGATGGTGTCGGTGAGTTCCGGTGTCGCGTCCATGCAAAACCTATGGTCTTGCGGTTCCACCGTGGCCCCGGCCCGCCAGGGACCGGTTTCGTGGTCGGGCACGCCATCGGATGTGATGCAGCGTTGATCACCGTCCGCGGTGATCGTTACGTGCGCTTGAGCCGTGCTGGCGGCCAAGAGCGTTAGAGCGAGCGTGGTGCTGAGTGTCTTCATGATACCCTCCGTGTGTTTGGATAACAGTTCAACGGGCACCAACGGTTTTTCCGTCGGTCCTTGTGTCGAAGGATATGACCGCGCCAAAGCGGGCTTGCGCTGCGGTTGTCATGGACGTCTAGTTTGATCAAAGGTTTGGACTGAGGATTTCTGTGTCGTCAATGTTGCGATACGCCTGATTTCGCCCGACGCCGACACCGTCCGTTATCGTCACGAATGCGCAATTTTGATCATATATTGCCAAATGGCATTATAATGTATAAATACTGCCAAAAGGATATCACTATGGCACTTCAACCGATTACAACGCGCGCACCTGATTTTGTACCGGACCTTATCACCGATGAGGAAGGCGGCGCTATGCTGCGGGCTGTCGTGAATTTGTTTGGTAAATGGCAGATTACGGATGAGGAGGCGGCTGTTCTGCTTGACCTACCGGTTCGTACATATCGCCGCTGGAAGGCGGGTCAGCCTGGTCGTTTGAACCGCGACCTAAAGGCGAGGTTGTCGAACCTGTTGGGTATCCACAAAGCGCTGCGTATTATCTTTACTGATCCGAACAGAACCTATGCGTGGATCAAGGCGCAGAACGCCGCGTTTGATGGCCGCTCGGCGCTGGATGTCATGCTGGGCGGGGAGCTGACCGATCTGATGCGTGTGCGCCGCTATGTCGATGCGGAGCGTGGCGCTTGGTAATTCAAGCGGACGCAATACCAACCAGTCATATCAGGTGGGACCGCGCCGTCAGGATTATCCGAACGGTTTTTCCACCAATCGACTTGTTTGAAGACATCGCAGAGCCGGAAGACTGGCCGCTGCTGATTTCGGCTGAACAAAAGACCAACCCAAGGCTGATGGAGACAATCGGGAACATCGATCTTGTTCCGGCCGCGCGCCGGGTGGGCGGGCAGGGGGCCAGTTATCTGATGGCGCCGTTCACACATACCAGCCCTGACAGGCCAAGCCGGTTTTCAGATGGGAGCCTTGGCGCTCTTTATATTGCGCATGATTTTGAAACTGCGGTGCATGAGACATCCCATCATCACGGTCGTTTTATGGCAGCGACAGATGAGGCACCGGGTTGGGTGTCGCAGTTTCGCGAGCTCTTGATTGAGGTGGATGCGCGGCTGCATGACATTCGTGGCACGGATCAAGACTTTGCTCATGTGCTGGACCCTGATGATTATGTTTTGGCGCAAAGCATGGCGGCAAGTTTGCGCGCGACTGGATCAGACGGGATTGTTTATCCCAGTGTGCGAGGGGAGGGCGATTGCGTCGGGCTTTTCTATCCAGATCTGGCGCACAATCCGGTTCAAGGTCGCCATCTGGATTATCATTGGAACGGAACCCGCGTTGATCTGATACGCGATGCGACAAACGGAAATGTGTTTCGGGTTGTGGACCGTGTTTAGCCAATTTGCTGATGCAAAATAGGCATCGTTGCGAAGTGATTCGGCGCAATGGCCCTACAAAGCAACCACGCGGGGCGGTTGAAATACACGAAACGATCACGATAACAGAGATTTCAGAGACTGCGGCAAGAAGGTGCTTTTACTGCAGATCAATTCCTTATAAATATAGTCAGGTAATAGGGGCTGTGAACTTTGCCCCCGGCACTGAAAGGCCTGATGCATAATGAGTTCTGTCGCGCTCCGCTCTGACCAACATGACGCCCCGCGACCTGCGGCATTGATCCCCGGTGAATGGCGCGGTGTTTTGAACGCGCTGCGGGTTGTTGCGCTGCAATGTCGGGTTGCTGCGCGGACTGATTTATTTGAGGCCTGCGCACTTATTTCAAACAAAGAGCATGCAGGCCAAGACGCCTTTGCCCAAGCGCTGTTCAAATGTCTCAGCGAGGCGATCAATGGCAAACCCGTCTTTCATCGGCCCGGCACGGTCGAGATGTCGTTCGATGAGGCGTGGTTGATTCGCGCGTTGATGGCGTCCAAGCAGGGCGATCGCGATACTGTATCCTTCCTGATCCGCTCGCGGGTGTCCAAGATGCACCAACGCCACATCGCGTTCCTGATCAAAGGTATGTCCGACCAGTTCGCCGAGGCTTGAACCGCACGCTATCTTCCCTAAATGAGCAATGCCGAGCGCCGGAGACATGGCCAAGGATGGAGGGGGAGGTTGTGCAATCATGCGGATTGCGCAGATCGTCGTGCAAGGCTGGCCAGCTTGCATGGGCCTGATCATTTGCGCCATTGGAGACACATCATGCATGCATGGATGTATTTGTCGTTCGCGATCCTTCTAGAAATATCGGCAACCTTTTTCCTCAAGCTGTCTCACGGATTTGAGAAATGGCAATGGGGATCGCTGTCGATCCTGTGCTATTCCTTGTGCTTTTGGGCCCTTGCTCCAGCGATGAAAGACCTGCCCGTTGGGGTCGTTTATGCGGTGTGGGCTGGGGTTGGTATCATCGGGGCGTCTGCACTTGGCTACGTCGTATTTGGCGAACGCTTGGCGCCTTATCAATACGGGTTCATTGCCTTGATCATTGTAGGTGCCGTGGGGCTGCGGGTTACAACCAGCGTCTGAGCGGTGCGTCTAGAATGGTGCCCTCGCCCCTTTCTTTTTGCACTTCTTGGCATAGGCGGTTTGCCAGCCGTCGTATTTGCCCATCTGTGCCTGCTGCGCCATCAGCATGTCCACAAAGGCTGCACGATGGCTATTTTTCTGCAACGACTTGAACATCGTCTTTTGGGTTTTGGTCATTGAACACCCGATGCAGTGGCCTTGGCGTTTGAATTTGCAAACGTCGATGCAGGGGCTGGGTGTTTTTGGCATGTGGGCTCCAATTGATAAGGCAGCCCCCGGGAAAGGGGGCTGCCTTTGGTTTTTTAGGAAGGTGAGTGGTGTATTGGAAGGTCGTACGTGGTCATCTGGTGTTGCGTTTCATTTGGTCAAAATCAACTTGCCGGCCCGCGTGATGCGTAAGACGTAGGTTTGATCATCCAGAATGATATGTGCTTGATCGCCGTCTTTGATCAGGTCACGTGCGTCATATTGGGGTAGCCGCGTGGCGGGTGTCGTTGTTTGAGCGACGATTGATTGAAGTCCCATCATTTCAGCCCTTCGCGTGTGTCACAACGGTCGAGCATCCATTCAACCTGCAAACCGCCGCGGCTGCTGTCGTGTTGCAACGCCAGCAAGATCTCGGCTTTCGTGGGTACGTGTAGGTCATCATCGTGCATCGCTTGTTTTGGATCTTTAGTGGTCTTTTGCATGACGAGAAGTCCTTTCATTTCAAAAATGTCGGGCTTCCCTTAGGCGTTCGCAAAGGGTGGCTGGAGGGTATGACTAATCCTGAGTGATTTTATTGGGTATGTCAATCCGACAATTTTAATCAGGTACTAGACATCTCGAAAAACGACGTTAAACCTTTCCTGAGTAAAACAGTCACCCAAGAGGAATCGACCATGAAAAAGACAACAACTGCACTGCTTGTTTGTGCCACCGCAGCCACCGCGATCGCATCATCGGCCTTTGCCGAAGGTGAGTTGAACCTGTATTCATCACGTCACTATGACACCGACGAACGCCTCTATTCGGACTTCACCGATCTAACGGGCATCACCATCAACCGCATCGAGGCGAACGCCGACGAGCTGATCGCGCGGATGCAAGCGGAGGGCGCAAATTCACCTGCCGATATCTTGATGACTGTCGACACATCCCGTCTGGAGCGCGCCAAATCGGCGGGCGTTTTGCAATCAATTGATAGCGACGTTCTGGAAACACGTATTCCGGCTTACTTGCAGGATGCCGACAACCAGTGGTTTGGCTTTAGCCAGCGCGCGCGCATCATCTTTTACGACAAAACAGAAGTAACAAACCCACCGATGGATTACGTCTCTCTGGCTGATCCGGCATATGAGGGCATGATCTGTCACCGGTCGTCGACCAACGTCTATTCCCAGACATTGCTGTCCGCCGTGATCGAGAATTTTGGCACCGAAGCCGCCACCGAATGGGCGAAAGGTTTTGTCAATAACTTCGCGCGTGATCCGCAGGGCGGTGACACCGACCAGCTGCGCGGTCTGGTGTCGGGCGAATGTGACATCGCAATTTCCAATACGTATTATTTTGCACGTGCATTGCGCAAAGATGTCGATGGCCTGCCTGCGGATGCGATGGCGAATATTGGCTGGATTTTCCCGGCACAGAACGCCGAAGGTGCACATATGAACCTGTCGGGTGGTGGCGTGGCGGCGAATGCGCCGAACCGCGAGAACGCGATCAAGTTCCTAGAGTACCTCGCATCTGATCAGGCGCAGAATTACTTCAGCGCAGGTAACGACGAATACCCTGCCGTGCCCGGTGTTGGCCTTGCCCCATCCGTTGCCGCAATGGGTCTGTTCCGCCCCGATGCCGTCGATCTGTCCGAAGTGGCCAAGAACGTGCCAGAAGCACAGGTGATCTTTAACCAGGTTGGTTGGGAGTAGTCCTACCAAAATCACAACCGAAAGGGGCGTCACGAAAGTGGCGCCCTTTTTGTCGCTGACGGTACCGCAGCACTGATCCGTTAAGCAGCTTGCACCTCTTCAACCTGCGGTTTGAGTTGTAGCGGCAGGTCGATGGTGGGCAGCTTTTCCTTAACAATCGTCACGCCATCAACCTTGACCGTGACCTCGGGTTTGGCGCGGCCTGCCGCGATCACGGTGATGCGCCGGTTAAGGATGGTAAGGATCAGCCCTTCGATTTTGAGCGTAAAGGTGACCGGCACCGGCAGTTTGCGCACGTCGACCAACTTGCCCAGCTCAAGCACGATTTGCGGGGCAAAGCTGACTTTCAGCGCGTGGCTGGCGATGGTGACGTGACGGGGTTTGTCGTCTTGCGGGCCTTCTGACCCGATAAGATCTGAGACTTGATCGACACCTTTCCACGCTTTGATCAAAGCTTGCAGCGGTGAAATCGCCAAGGCATCTTTGACCGCCTTTTCAAGCGCTACCTGCAATGTGGTTCCATCAGGATCAATCGCCTTAAGGCTGGCACCGCCTTCCCCCTTTGACATCGCCTCTCCGACCGCTTCGACAACCTCTAGCAGGCGTACTTCGGGCAATTCGCTGGACAGGACTTTCTCAGCCTCGGATGCGGTATCATTCATTGCGATGCTCCATCTCGATTTGGGTTTCGGGGGTCTCGTCGGGTTCAATGCGCACCACGACCGAAGGGGGGGACGCAGGGGCGAGACTGATGGTCGGGTCTTCGTCTGGTTGGGCGTAGATGCGCGGACGCGGCGGCGGCACTTTGGTGTCTGGCGTTGATTTGCCACCCACCTTGGCACCCACATAGCCTGCGCCGATTGCACCGAGCGCCAGCGCGGCAATCCAGATCCAGTTTGGGAACGGGACGCTTGCGGCGACAGGCCGTATCAGCATGATTTGCGATTGTGCAAGCGTGTCACCGGCAAGGTTGCGCGCCTCTATGACAAGCGGCAGGTCTTGTCCCGGTTCTGGCATTGTCACTTGCCCAAGCCAATCGTCACCGGTGTAGCGCACTTGTTGCAGAACCTGACCACTGTCGGGGTCGGATACGACAATGACGGCGGTATCGGCCGGGTTGGCGATATGTACCGCCAAACGCGTGCTTTGTGCATCAATGGCGAACCCGTCCGGCGACGTAACCACAAGTGCAACAGGGATCGCCGCGGCCGGGCGCGCCAGGGTAATTTCTGTGGGCGCATAGGGTGCGCCGTCGCGGCCAATTGCCATGATTTCAACCGTTCTGGTGTCCCCCGGTTCCGGCATGTCGAGCGATAGGGCAACTTGCCCCCGCGAAAAAGCGCTTTCACCAAGAACGGACCCGTTGCGCGGGTCGCGTGCAAGGATTGTCTCGATCCAGTCCGCACCAGTGCTGACCTGAACTTGCGCTGTCATGGTGTCTGTGTCGGCTTCAAACATCCCGGTTGGCTGGACCTGCATGCTGATCGGCGCGCGTGTGACGCGCAATGTGTCATCTGCAATCAATTCACCCGCGCGGTCATAGGCAAGTACCATGAACGTCATGATTTCACCGGGCGCTGGCAAAGGATGTGATGTTTCCCAAACGCTCTCGCCGATTGGTGTGCGGGCCAATTCTGCCATGTCTGGTCCACCACGAAGAGCCAATGATGTGGCCGCACCCGGTGTCTCGATGATCACGTGCACGCGCACTGTGTCTGCATCTAAGCTGGTTCCATCAGGGCTTTGAAGGGCGAGGCGTGTGGGCTCGACCGGCGCGGGGCCATTGAAGGTGACTGTTTGCTCGGCGAGTGCATCACCATTTCTGCCCAACGCCACAAAGGTGACGCGTTGCGATGTGCCGGGTGCCGGAGATTGCAGCGACAAGGTTGTGCCTTCACCGGTGTATTGCTGGCTGATCGGGTTTACATCCGGCAATCGGGCCTCGATCTGCGCGACTGCGGATGCGCCGCGCGTGACCGTGAGGGCAAAATCTGTGCGTGGTCCTGTTGCCGCCACGGTGCCCGTTGGTCGCACCGAGAGTATAACTGCGGGTCGGATCAATTGCAGCGTTGCGGTGTCCAATGCGTTGCCATCAGGCCCGATTGCCACCACGCGGTACCCAGTGGTCTGACCCGGTTGTGGCATTGGCAAATCAAAGTTTAGCGGTTGTCCGCGCCATGCCTGCGTTTGTGTCCCAAGATCGCCCGCACCGGCGACGGTGATGAACGCGGTCAGACCGGGTTGCGTCAGGCCAATGCTGACGTTTGTGCGATCACTATCGACCTCGATCCTGTTGGGAAAATCCAATGCGACTGGTTGTGCCGCAAGGCAGGCGCGCGCCACTTCCTGCTGTAGCGTGCCCCAGCGGATGCCCCCGGCGTTGAAGTCGGACATTCTGTTGTCCAGGTAGCTGCCGATCGCATTGCACGTATTGGGCCCAAGTGCGCCGTCGGGTGTGCCTGCCGAAATGCCGACACAAGCGAGGTTTGTCTGGATGTCCTGAACCACCGATTGGCTGACGACCGCGCGCGGGCCACACCACGGCAAAAGGCGCAACGCGACACGCGTGTTTGCTTGCCTGTTGGCGGTGTTGGTTGCCACGAGAATAACGCGTTCATCAACAAAGTCGCGGGGCAGGTTAACGGTTGCGGTATAGGTCGACCCCCCTTGTGCCGCTGTCATTTGTATACGGGTGCCATTTTCCATGGTGACGTAGGCTTCGCGAATAGCGCTTTGTGCGTCAGTGATCGTGGCGCTGACCGTGATGGTGCGCCCAGTGCCTGCGAAAATCCGCTGAAGCGGGGTGATGTCAGGGGGCGTCCGGTCGATAACAACATCATCTTGTGTTGGTGTTCCAACATCGTCGGTCGATGTGTTGTCCCCGCCAGGGCGGTTATTCAGTCGCGCGACATCAAAGTTGGCACCGATGAAGACAACACATTCGCCGGACCTTAACGCGGTAAACACCTCTTGGGTGCTGATGACAGACGTGCGCAGACCCTCACCGCGGAGTTGGCGTGCCAGCGTTGGATCAGATGTGCAGGTGCCGAAACGCCCCAGAAGCTCCCCAACATTGCGGGGTTGGGTCAGCAACGCGAAGAAAAGAGCACCCGCAACGAATTGACGGGCGTCTGCCACATATAGGTTGGGGTAGCCCGGGACTTGTTCGACACCGCGCGGGGCGTCGGAAAACGTTTGCGATCGCGCCGGGGATATCGGCATGATCACGAGGCAAAAAGCCATGATCAGGGCGGTCAATACACGCATTTTAAGTAACCTCAGCGCTATGCGCCGACTAAAAATAATCCAATGAAGTTAGCATAAAAGCGAAAATCGATCCAATAAATTCGATTTTGGGCCTATCTTTGGTCAGCGCCAGTCGCTTGGCATGGTTGGCGTCAGTGCCAACAGGCGTTGAGTATAATCTGCCTGGGGGCTTTGATAAACGCGTTCTGACGGGCCTGTTTCCTGAATGCGTCCGTGGCGCAAAACGACCACATCGTCAGCCATTTGTCGTACCACCGACAAGTTGTGGCTGATGAAAATGACGGTCAGACCGAATGCGCTTTGCAGGTCTTTGAGAAGGTTCAAAAGCTGCGCTTGGATCGAGACATCAAGGGCAGACGTTGGTTCGTCACAGATCAGAACTTTGGGGCGGGCCAGAAGGGCGCGCGCGACGGCGATGCGTTGGCGTTGCCCGCCAGAGAATTGATGCGGGTATTTATCAATCGCCTCGGGTGCCATGCCGACGAGGGCCAACATATCAGCGCAGAGTGCGCGCCGTTCTTCCTTGTCCTCGACCAGCCCATAAAGCCACAGGGGTTCTGCCAAAATTGCACCGATCTTATGGCGCGAGTTCAAGGACGAGAACGGATCTTGAAAGACCATCTGGATCAATTGGCGCGATGGGTGATGGCGCGATCTGGCCTTGCCGCCGGGCAGGTCTGACCCACCCAATGTCATGGTGCCGCTTTCAGGTTTGATCAAACCGGTCAGCGTTTTGGCAAGCGTTGATTTACCTGATCCGCTTTCACCGACGATGCCCGTGACAGACCCCGCAGTGACATCAAAACTGATATCGCTGAGTGCGACGAACGGCTTTGGTTTTTGCCAGAACGACGTGCGCACGCCCGGAAAGGCGACATTGATCGCATCGAGCGTCAGGCCAACGGGAACCGGTTTTTTGCCACCCAGCAACCAAGCTTCGGCAGCGTCGCCTTTGCTTTTGCCCGCTGTTGCAGGGCCGTCTTCGTCGGGCACTTGAAAGCGTGCGATCTTGCGATCAAGGGGTGGCACGGCGGCCATCAGTTGCTTGGTGTAGTCGTGTTCAGGGTGCCCTAACACGCGCGCTGTTGGTCCATTCTCGATCAACTTCCCACGCCGCATCACAGTCACTGTGTCTGCGATTTGTGCGATCACGCCGATGTCGTGGGTGATCAGCATAAAGCTGACTTTGCGCACATCTGCCAGCCGCCGGATCAATTCCAAGACTTGGGATTGGACTGCTACATCAAGCGCGGTTGTCGGCTCGTCCGCGATGATCAATTCGGGGTTCGTGCATAAGGCCAGAGCGATCACAACGCGTTGCCGCATACCACCGGAAAACTGATGCGGATAGGATTGCATGCGGGCACTTGCACCCTCGATCCCCATTTCTTCGAGCAGATCAACCGCACGTTTTTGTGCCGCCGAAGTGGGCATGTCTTCGTGTGCAAGGATCGTTTCAATAAGCTGATCCTCGATCCGCATCAAAGGGTTGAGGCTGGTTTGCGGATCCTGAAAGATCATTGAAATGCGTTTGCCGCGCAGGGCATGCGCCTCGAACCGGTCAATGCTGCGCAGATCGGTTTCGCCCAGTGTCATCGTGCCGTCCGAGACAAAACCGGGGCTTTGCAGCAGTCCGATAATTGCCGCACCGACGGTTGATTTGCCCGCCCCGCTTTCGCCGACCAACCCGTGAATTTCACCGGGGCCGATGTGCATGGACATGTTTTCGACCGCCGTCACATCGCCAAAGCGCGAGGGGAATTTGACCGTGAGATGATCAACCTTCAGCATCAACGTAGCCTCGGGTTAAAGACGTCGCGCAGGAAGTCGCCCAGCACGTTGATCGACACGACAAGGGCGATCAGGAACAGCGTGGGGATCCATAAGATCCACCATTCGCCGGACAGCAAGAATTGCATGCCGATGCGGATGAGCGTGCCCAATGACGGGCTGTCCGCAGGCAGGCCGATGCCGAGGAATGATAGCGTTGCTTCCAGCAAGATCGCCGATGCCAGATCAACGGTCATGATGACCAAAAGGGGCCCTAGGATATTGGGTAGAATATGCACAAACATGATCCGCAAAGGGTGCTGCCCCTGCATCACGGCCGCTTGCACATACTCTTTGTTCATCTGCACGAAGGTCGAGGCCCGCGCAGTGCGCGCAAAATTCACCCAAAGCGACAAGGCAATGGCGAGCGTAAGGACTGCGACCCGCAGGTCTTGCTGCATTTCGGGGGGCAGGATGCCGCGTGCAATGCCGTCGATCAGAAGGGCGGTCAGGATGGCAGGCAAGGCCAGTTGGATGTCTGCGATCCGCATCACGATGGCGTCAAAGCGTCCACCAAAATATCCAGCGGCAAGCCCCAGACCGACACCTAAGACCGATGCGATGATCATCGCAGAGACGCCGATAATCAACGACAGCCGTGCGCCATAGAGTATGGACGAGATCATGTCGCGGCCTTGGTCGTCGGTGCCAAGGAGAAATCTCTCGGACCCGAACTCTTCCCAGACTGGAGGCAAGAGGCCATCCATCAGCGAAAAAGAGGCCAAGTCGTAGGGGTTCACAGGTGCGATCCACGGCGCGAAAACCGCCCCGATCATGATAGCCAGCGCCACAATAGCCGCGATCATCACCGCAGGCGAGCGGGTGAAGAGCCACAGCCCTTCGTGACGTTTGATAAAGGCCCACATCAGGACACGTCCCTGATCCGCAAGCGCGGATCGATGGCGACATAAAGCAAATCAACGATCAGGTTCACCAGCACAAAGAAGAACGCGATCACCACGAGGTAGACGCCCATCACCGGAATATCGACAAAGCGGATGGATTCCAGAAATAGCAGCCCCATGCCGGGCCATTGAAAGACGGATTCAGTGACGATGGAGAACGCAATCACCCCGCCAAATTGCAAGCCAATGATCGTAATGACCGGCACCATCGTGTTCGCCAGCGCATGTTTGAAATAGAGCCTGCCCATCGGGACACCGCGTGCGGTGGCAAACCGGATATAGTCCGATTGCATCACGTCCATCATCTCGGCCCGGACCAGCCGCATGGTGAGCGTGAGTTGGTATACGCCCAGTGTGATCGCAGGCAGGATAATGGCGCGCCAGCCGTCGACGGTGAGGAAAGAAGTGTCCCAACCGCCCAAGTTCACCGTACCGCCGCGCCCGAAAGTAGGCAGCCAACCAAGTTGGACGCCGAAGAAGAAAATCAGGATGATACCGATGACAAATGTGGGGATAGAGACACCGACAAGCGTCATCATCAAGATGGCCTGCGTGGCGGCCCCGCGCGGTCGCAAGGCGGTGTAGACCCCAGCAGGAATGCCCACGAAAAGCGAGATGAGGAGTGCCACAACACCAAGTTCAAGCGTGGCAGGAATGCGTGTCGCGATCATCTCGGCGACGGGCTGTCTGGTGCGGTAGGAAAAGCCGAAATCACCTTGCAGCATGTCACCGGTAAACCGGGCGAATTGATAGGCGAACGGATCGTTTAGGCCCAATTCGTCACGCAGGCGTTCCTGATCTTCGACAGAGGTTTCAACCCCGGTCATTTGGGTGATCGGATCGCCCACAAACCGGAAAAGAGAGAAGGCCAGAAAGGCAACGGCGAGCATAACAAAGAGCGACTGAACCAGCCGTTTTGCGATGAAATATACCATTGCCTTTCTGCTTTTCTAACTGCGCTTAGTTCACTGTGACCCACCGCAGCATGAAGAAGTTATCGGCCCTTTGTGTCAGGTCGATATTGTCCTTGGCGGCCCAGATCAGTGGCTGCGTATAAAGCGGGATATAGGCGACCTCTTCTTGGGTGATGGCCACGATTTCGTCGATCATCGCCTGACGTGCAGCGGGGTCGATTTCTTGCTGCACCAACGGTAGCAATTCATCAACGCGCGCGTTGGAATAGTTGCCAAAGTTCCATGAACCGAGCTTCTTTTCGTCGTCCTGGCTGTGCAGCAGGAAACGCACCGGGTGTTCCATATCAAATGTGCCGGGTGACCAGCCAAGAAGATACATATCGAAGTCGTCTTCGCGCAGCTGCGGCCAGTAATCACGCACCGGACCTGTCGACAACTCTGCGTTCAATCCGACAGCGGCAAACATAGAGGCCGCTGCACGGCAAAGCGCTTCGTCGTTGATGTAGCGGTCGTTGGTGCATTTCAGGCCAAAGCTGAAACCATCGGGGTAGCCGGCCTCGGCCAGCAGCTCGCGTGCGCGGTCGGGGTTATAGTCTGGACGGTTTTGATTGGCCTCGGAGTAGCCAGAGATGCCAGCTGGTACCAGCTGATTGGCGGCTTCAATTTTGCCACGGAAAAGCACACGGTCAATGGAGGCCAGATCGATAGCATGGGCCGCGGCCAGACGCACGCGGGGGTCCTGAAACGGGTTCACATCGGTGACATCAGTTGAATACAGCAGCGTGTCGTGTTCATGGCCGAAGCCAAACATGATAACGCGCGTTTCTTCGCCCTCAAGCACGTTAAATCCATCGCGGCTTTCGACTTGTTCGACGTCTTGCAGTGGAATCGGCTGGATGAAATCAATGTCGCCGGACAGCAGCGCTGCCAAACCAGTTGCGGCATTCCCGATTGGTGTGAACGTCGCCTCGGTCACGTTGTGTGCGGCATCGTCCCACCATGTCGCATTGGGTGTCAGCACTGTTTTGACGCCCGGATCACGGCTGGCCACGGTAAACGGGCCGGTGCCGTTCACGTTGAGCGTCGCAAAGTTTTCAGCGTCACGGGCGGGCAGGGCTGCATCGTTTGATGTTGCCCAATCCGCATCAAGGATCATGAAATTGGCGATCGAAGACGGGAACAGCGGGTTGGGTGCTGAGGTTACGAAATCAATTGTGAAATCGTCGACAACGCGTACCTCTGTGACGGGCGCAAACCATGACCGTACGTCTGCGGCCTCGTTCGAGGCGCGCTCGTACGAGAACATCACGTCAGCGGACGTGAATGCCGCGCCATCTTGGAACGTCACACCTTGGCGCAAGTTGAACCGCCAGCCGTTTTCACCCTCAAGCGGCTCCCACGATGTTGCCAATGACGGTTCAATCGACATGTCTTGGCCGCGCCGCACGAGGCCCTCGTAGATGTTGTTGAGGAAAGACAGAACCGGCGCAGAGTTCACCGCATGCGGGTCCATCGTCTGTGGGTCTGTTGTCGATGCCCAGTTAAAGCTTTCTGCGTGAGCGCCTAGTGCAGCCAATGACAGCGCCCCGCCCAACAGCATTGATTTACCAATGTCACGTTTCATAATTCTTCTCCTGAAAGTTGGTTGGGACGAGCCTGCGCTTTATCCCACAGAGGTCAAGGCCGTTTCGCGTGGTGTGTCATCAAATTGAACGTCTGACAGCGTTGATGTCAGATCGACAGTTTTTTGAAAATACGTTCGGGGATGTTGGTGATGATCGCCATGATCACAAACCAGATTTTGCGCACATAGATCACGTTGCGGCCCTTGCGCACCGCGTCAAAGACAGCGTCGCCGACTTCGCCGGGTTGTGCTGTCAGCTTTTCAGGCAGATCCAGCCCTTCGGTCATTTTGGTCGCCACAAAACCGGGCAGGACGGTCAGCACATGCACGTTCTTTTTGGCCAGTCTGTTGCGCAAGCCGGACAAAAACGCGGTGAACCCCGCCTTTGCTGACCCGTAAACATAATTCGTCGCCCGCCCACGGTTGCCCGCAACAGAACTGATCCCGACAAGCACGCCAGAGCCGCGCTGTTCGAAGTGGTTGGCAAAGACGCCCAGAATGCTGGCGGGGCCCTCAAAATTGCTGCGCATGACGGTGACGGCTTCTTGCGGGTTGGCTTCGTTTTGCGACTGTTCGCCCATGTACCCTACGGCGCAGATCACGATCTGGGGCAGGGGGTCCAGGCTGGCTGCGAACTTGGCGTGGCTGTCTGTGGCCAGTGCGTCAAATTCGTGCACGGTTGCGTCCACATCATAGCGCACGGCGATATCGGTTCGCGCGGTTTCCAGCGATTGCACGTCTCTGGCGGCGAGTTGGATGGGGTGCCCTGCTTTTGCGAAACGGTGAGCGATTGCCATGGCCATATCGCTTTTGGCGCCGAGGATCAGCACGTGGTCTTTGCTCATAATCCGAGCCTTTCTGATTGTGCGGATTGGAACGCGGGCGTTGCATGCAGTTTTTCGCGCTGTGCGATGAACTGTTCCAATCGGGGTTCTGATTTTGCGAATGTGTCGCGTGACATGCGGCTGTCTTTGGCCAAATAAAAGCGTCCGCCATGATCGAGCGTGACCTTGTCGAGCTGTTCCATTAGCGCCAGCGTTTGCGCGTTCACCGGAAAGTCGAGCGACAATGTGTAGCCCTCCATCGGGAAGGAAAACGGGCTCTGCTGTGCGCCAAAACGTTTGAGCACGGATAAAAAAGAGCCTGCACCAGCGGCCGAGATTGCTTCGATCAAGGCGCGCATGCCAGCGCGGGATTGGTCAAGCGGGATCGCGCATTGGAACTGTGCAAATCCCCGACGCCCGTAAATCTTGTTCCAACCAAGGATCGCATCGAGCGGGTAGAAATAGCTGTCCCAATCCACCAGCGTCTCGCGCGGGGTGCGCCGCCCTTTCCAGTAGTAAAGTTTGTTGAACGCCTGCACCGAATAGCGGTTTAGCGACCAGCCGGGGAAATCGAGCGGCACGGTCTTCTTGCGCTTTTGTGCATAGGCGAGCGGGGCAACCCGCTGCCGATCCCCAAGTTCAGCAACCGGTGCATGTTCGCCCAGCATGACAAGGGATCGCCCCAAACCTTTGCCGCGTTGCAGACAATCGATCCATGCAACGGAATAAGTCGCGTCGAGCGAGGCTTCGAACAGATCAATGGCATGATCAAGGTCGCTGGCGGGTAGGGTGCGCTGCCTGATCCAGCTGCTTTCCACCGGTCGCAGACGGATTGCCGCGCGCACGATCACACCCGTCAGCCCCATGCCACCGATGGTCCAGCCAAAGAGGTCTGGGTTTTCGGTGCGCGAACACCGCGTGATCGCCCCCGACCCATCAATGAGGTCGATCCAATCAACACATTCGGCAAAGCTTCCGTCTTTGTGATGGTTTTTCCCGTGCACGTCAGCGGCCAGCATGCCGCCTAGCGTGACGAATTTTGTGCCCGGCGTGACATAAGGAAACCAACCACGCGGCAGGAACGATTCGATGATATCGCGCAGCAGGACACCTGCCTCGGCCACAAGCTGTCCGGTTTCGCGGTCGAAGGCGCACATATGGTTGAAGTGCCGCGTGGAGATCGTGTTGGTCTCGCTGATGGCGCTGTCACCGTAAGCCCGCCCATTGCCGCGCGCGATGGCGTTGCCCGCCGCAATATGCCGTTGCAGTGCCGCAAGGTCGCGGGGTGCGTTGACCTGCGCGCTTAGGACCGGATAGCGCCCCCAGCCCGAAACGGTCACGTCGCAACCTGCATGTGGTTATCGGTAAACACGAATTTGCGGTCGAGTTTGTATTTCACGACGTAACCGACGCTAAGCCCAAGGATCGCGCCCAATTCACGCATCATGTCGGTCTTCCAAATCAGCCAGAACGCGGTTTCCGTGCCCCAGAAGATCGCGGTCGTGACCAGACCCATCACGGTATAAAGCATGAATTTCTGGCTATGTGCTTTAACGCCTGTGGAGGTGTCTTGAAAGATCCAGCGCTTATCGAGGAGGTATTTGATCACCAGGCCGACAAGGGTGCCCATGCCGACGGCAAGGATAAAGAACGCGGTACTTTCCCCAAATGCGAGCACCAGACGCTGCATCGCAAGGTTCGCCACGGTCGCCACAACAGCAAAAGCGGTGTAGCGCCAGATGAGTGTGGTACGTGTCACAGGAACGCTCCGCCGATCCCGCACATCAAGATGATGACAAGGCAGATCTGGCTGTTCCTGTCTTTCACGGCGAAAACAATCGGGTCATCATCCATGTCGCCCCGGTGCGTGACCATCACCATGCGTGTGATCCAATACAGCAAGATGCAGCACACACCCCAAAGGGCGGCGGGTTGCGCATAAAGTTCCAGAACCTGCGGAGAGTTCACGTAGAGCGCCATGACGAGAATAGAGACGTAGCCTGCGGCGAGGGCCATCATGCTGATAATGGGCAAATCCCCGACCCGGTAGCCGCGCCCGGATGCGCTCAGTTTGCCCCGATCTGCCGCGTCGACCAATTCGGCCTGCCGTTTAACCGCCGCCAGCGAGAAGAAAAAGAAGATCGAGAAGGCCAGCAGCCACACCGATAGGGGGATGCCCGTGGCAGCACCGCCCGCGATGATCCGCATCGTATATAGGCCCGCCAGCAGACAGATATCGACGACGACGCGCCGTTTGATGTTCACGGAATAGGCCGTTGTCAGCACATAATAGGTCATCATGACCAGCAAGAATAACCAGCCTAGAGCGGCCGAAATAGCGATGCCCAGCAACAGCAAGCCCGCTGTCATTGTACTGCCCTGTGCGATCGGAATGGTGCCCGCTGCAAAGGGCCGCAAACGTTTGCGCGGGTGCGCCCGGTCCGCGCCAAGGTCAAGCAAATCATTGAGGACATAAACGCTCGACGCAACAATGCTGAATGCCACGAAGGCCAGCAGGCTTTGGCCGAATGTCACAGCGTTGATCTGATGCGCTGTCAGCATCGGCAGGAAAACCAGCACGTTCTTTAGCCATTGATGTGGCCGCAACGCCTTGAGGTAGGGTTTGATCGAGGGGGTGACAGTGACAAGATGCTCGGACGGATTGCCCAGCTTTTCCGCCTTGCCGCGCAAAGCAGGCGAGGCGTTCACCGTGATTGCTTTTGTTGCTTTGGCCCAGACCGGCAAATCTGCGTCCGTGTCGCCCATATAGGAAAACCCGGTTGCGCCGAAGCGTTCAACAAGGAAGTCTGCTTTGCGCGCGCCTTTGATGTTGGTGTCACGGGTCGAGCCATGAACCTCGTCAAAAATCTGCAAATGCGCGGCAATGCTTTGCGCCAGCGCCTCATTGCTGGCGGTCACCAGTGCCGTGCGACCGCCCTCGGCGCGAAATTTGGTTACATAGGCGATGACATCGGGATCATAGGGCAGGGTGGTGACGTCAATCTTCGCGGTCTCCGCCAGATCATGTTTGAGCGCTGCTTTGCCTTTGCGCAGTGATGTCAGCGTGCGAAACAGATTGCGCCAGTTGCGTCCGATTGAAGACCAAAAGGTCTCGAACAGCATATCAGAGCGCAGCAGCGTGCCATCCAAATCTACAATCAAAACAGACAAACAAAGAACCTTTCATATTGGCCGCAGCCAATGTCGTATACTTTCGAGAATTGACCATACTTTAACCGGTGTTAGAAGTCACTTGGTTGGTTTTTCAACATGTTTTGCGATGTGCAGAATAGTTGACGCGCGTAGGATGGATTTCTAGGGTCGGCGCAACACATTCTCCAGCACACGCATTTGAAAGATTTAGGAAAAACTGTGAGCCCGAGCGCGCTTTCCACATGTGTATTTGATTTCTGGTCGCCTCAAATCGGTGACCCGACTGCTATCGGTTGGTTAACCGTCGCGGTTTATACACTGACAGCGATCCTGGCAGCCGCGGTTTTCGTGCGGCAAAGGGGCCGGCAACGCATCTTTTGGTGCGGTGTCTGCGTACTTTTGTTTGCACTGGCACTCAACAAACAGCTTGATCTGCAATCGGCGCTGACGGCTGCTGGCCGGTGTCTTTCACAGGCGCAGGGCTGGTACGAGGATCGCCGAGCTTACCAGATCATTTTCATTATTTCATTCGCGACCACGAGCCTTGTGCTTGGCGTGCTTCTGGCATGGATTTTGCGGCGCCATTTCAGCCGGATCTGGGTGGCTTTGATCGGGGTGACATTGTTGGTGGCGTTCGTCGCAATGCGGGCTGCTGGATTTCATGGTTTCGATCGGTTCATCGGGTTTCAGATCGCGGGTATTCAGATGAATTGGGTGTTAGAGTTGGGTGGTATCGCCTTGATCGCCCTGAATGCGGTGCTGATACTACGCAAACGCAGGCGGCGGTACTAGTCGCGCGCATTGACACCGCGCGCCTTGAGTGCGGAGCCAAGCAAACGTGGCAGCACCCCGAAACAAGCCGCATACCGCGCCGCCAGACGTTTGGGGTTCACCATCAACCGCCATAGCCATTCAGCCGCGATAGCGCGCATGAAAGCTGGCGCGCGCGTCTGGGTGCCTGCAATGAAATCAAGCCCGGCCCCGATTGAAACGAACCCGATGCTGTCTGTTTGCGATCCTGCATGGGCTGCAAAAAGTTCCTGTTTTGGCGCACCGAGTGCGAGAAAACACAAGCCGACACCGACCTGTTCCAATTGCGCGATATAGCTGTTGGCAAGGTCACCCGTCGGATCGAACCCCATCGGTGGTGCGATCTTTGCTGCGACCTTTAGACCGGGGTGGCGCGCCTGAAGGGCGTCAGCTGTGACTTGTAGCGTGTCCTCGGTGCTGCCCAAAAGTGCGACGGGCACATCCATTTTCGCGGCGAGGGCTGCCAGCGGTGTGATCAGGTCTGCTCCAGCCAAAAGCGAAACGGGTTGGCGCGCCAATTTGGACAGCCAAACAATCGGATTGCCGTCTGCTGTGATATGGCTATGCGCAAGGTAGGCCGCGCGAAAGGCCGCGTCATCACGTAGCTTGACCACGTGATCGAGGTTTAGCGTCGCGAGGCTAAAGCCCTTTTTTTCGCTGAAATGGGTCTCGATATCGGTCAGTAACGCGTCAAGCGTCGGCACCGTAATTGCAACGTTCGGCCCTTTGGAGGCTGGCACCCATTCGACTTGCATAACGCCTGCTTCACTTTCTACTAGACCTGACCATCCCAATAAAACGAACGCCGCAATCAATCAACGTGTCAAAATCAACGTGACAGTCAGTCCTGTGATTGCTTTACTCGCGTCGATGATTTTGCTGTTGGTAGGGAACGAGTGACATGAGCAAACGTATTCTGCTGACCGGTGGTGCCGGCTTTATCGGGTCGCACACATATGTCGCCCTGACCGCCGCAGGATTTGACGTCGTGATCCTTGATAGTTTCGAGAATGCACAGCCTGATGTGCCGGACCGGCTGGCCCAGATTTCAGGGGCTAAGGTTGATGTCATCCGCGCAGATATTCGCAATCCGGCGCAAATGGCCGCCGCATTCGAGGGGCAGGCATTTGATGGCGTCGTCCATTTTGCCGCCAAGAAAAGCATCCCCGAAGGCGAAGCCGACCCTGCACTTTATTACCGGGTCAATTTTGAAGGGCTGATGAATGTCGCAGAAGCCGCCGTTGCCAATGGTGTGAAGGCGTTTGTCTTTTCGTCCAGTGCCGCCGTGTATGGCAATGCCGAGAGCATGCCAATTGTCGAAGAAACCCCTATTGCCCCCGAAAACACCTATGCGCGGACCAAGGCGATGGGTGAGGCGTATTTGCAAGATCTCGCACGGGTAAACCCGGGTCTGGCGGTCGGCATTTTGCGCTATTTCAATCCGGTGGGCGCGCATCCATCGGGGCTGATTGGCGAAGATCCGTTTCAGCCACCCACCAATTTGGTGCCGGTCATGGCGCAGGTGGCAACTGGTCGTTTGCCGCAAATCAAGATCTTTGGTGGCGACTATCCAACCGAAGATGGCACTGGTGTGCGCGACTACATCCATGTCGAGGATCTGGCGCGCGGGCATGTTTTATCGCTAGAAGCTTTGCTGCAAACAGGGACCGGCCATCTTGTCAATCTGGGCACCGGGCGTGGCCACAGCGTGCTGGACGTTTTGCGCGCCTATGAGGCCGTGCTGGGTCGTGATCTGCCGCATAGTATTGTGGACCGACGGCCCGGTGATGCGGCGGTGTCCTTTGCATCGGTTGCGCGGGCGCAGGATTTGCTTGGGTTTAGCGCGCGTTTGGGTTTGGCCGAAATGTGTGCCAGCAATTGGGCGTTTTCAGGTGCGCAAACCGCTGATCAGGTGACTTAGGCCCGCCCGTATTTATCCTCGAACCGCACGATATCATCTTCGCCCAGATAGCTGCCTGATTGTACTTCGATCAGGTCAAGCGGGATCTTCCCGGGGTTTTCCAGCGCGTGGATTTCACCAAGCGGGATATACGTGGATTCGTTCTCGGACAGCAGAATTGTCTCTTCGCCGCGGGTGACTTTGGCGCAACCCCGCACGACGACCCAATGTTCGGCGCGGTGGTGGTGTTTTTGCACCGATAGCTTTGCGCCGGGGTTCACGGTGATCCGCTTGACCTGATGTCTGTCGTCGATGTCGATACTGTCGTATTTGCCCCAAGGCCGGTAGACGACGCGGTGGTGGTTCAGCTCTGGCCGGTCCTGTGCCGTCATTTGCGCGACCAGTTCTTTGATCTGATCGACCTTTGCTTTGGGGGCTACAAATACTGCGTCTTTGGTTTCGATCACGACCATGTCGGTTAGACCGACGGCGGCGACCATGCGGCTGCCTGCGTTGATATAGTTGCCGCTACCATTCAGGCTCAGCACATCGCCGATTTCACAATTGCCATCCGCGTCTTTGTCGGATGCATCCCAAAGGGCCGCCCAAGACCCGATATCGCTCCAGCCTGCGTCGATGGGCACGACAACGGCGTCGCTGGTTTTTTCCATCACGGCATAGTCGATGGAATCGTCGGGGCAGGCCAAAAATGCGGCTTCGTCGAAGCGCAAGAAATCCAGATCGCCTTGCTTGCCCGCAAACGCGGCATTGCAGGCGGTCAGAATATCGGGGCGGTATTTTTCAAGTTCTTCCAGATAGCGGCTGGCGCGGAACAAAAAGATGCCCGCGTTCCAATAATATCCACCAGCGGCAAGGTATTGTTCGGCGGTGGCCAGGTCGGGTTTTTCGACAAAGGCATCGACGGCACACGCGTCCGTATCAGCGACCGGCGCGCCTGCGCGAATATAGCCATAGCCGGTTTCCGGTCTGGAAGGTGCCACGCCAAAGGTCACCAGACGGCCTGCTTGCGCCAGTGGCATTGCGCCCTGTACGGCAGTCGTGAAGCTGTTCGTATCGCTTATTTTGTGATCAGCGGGCATGACCAACAGGATCGGATCGTCGCCCAAAGATGTTGCTTCTAATGCGACCAATGCAATCGCGGGCGCGGTGTTGCGTCCGGCAGGTTCCAGCAGGATCATCGCTTTGCCGTTGGTTGTTTGGCGCATTTGTTCTGCGGCCAGAAAGCGGGTTTCCTCGTTGCAGATGACGAAAGGTGCGGCACACGGCAGGCCCGCCGTGCGCGCAACCGTGTCTTGCAGCATCGTGGTTGTGCCATCGAGCGATAGGTATTGTTTGGCATAATGCTTGCGCGACAGCGGCCATAGCCGGGTGCCGGACCCACCAGCAAGAATGACCGGCAAAAGGCGTGTTTCCGTTTGGGATGATGGGGTCATAATTTGGCTCCCGCATTAGGTCTTAACAATACAATAACGATCTTGGCGATAGATGTCGCCTTCATGCAGTTGACGCGGTTAAAAGGCCCTTGATCAGCGCTACTTTGTCCGCAACCAACGCTGCATTGCCGCGGCTTTCCACGTTCAACCGGATAACAGGTTCAGTGTTAGACGCCCGCAGATTAAAGCGCCAGTCCGCGAATGCGACGCTGACCCCGTCCGTTTTGTCGATAGAAGCCGCGTCGGGTGCGAAATGCGCGACTGTGTTTTTCATCGCTTCTTGTGGGTCGGACAGGCGAAAGTTGATTTCGCCAGATGATGGGAATGCAGCAGCACTAGCGCTGACCAATGCTGACAGCGATTGACCGGTGCGTCCCATCAGTTCGCAGACCAGTAACCACGGGATCATGCCGCTATCGCAATAGCAAAAGTCGCGGAAATAGTGGTGCGCGGACATCTCGCCACCGTAAACGGCCTGATGTTCGCGCAACATCTGTTTGAGGAACACATGGCCGGTTTTGGATTGAATTGCCGTGCCGCCGCGCGTCTTGACGATATCGAGGATGCTCCAGACGACACGGGGGTCATGGACGATTTTCGCACCCGGTTCCTTTTCAAGAAACGCAGCGGCTAAAAGGCCCACAACATATTCGCCCGGTATGAACGCGCCGTGTTCGTCAAAGAAAAAGCAGCGATCAAAATCGCCGTCAAAGGCCACGCCAAGGTCTGCGCCCTCCGCGATGACCACATCACGGGTCGCGGGCTGGTTTTCGGGCAAAAGCGGGTTGGGGATGCCGTTTGGAAATGTGGGATCAGGGTCCAGAAAGACGTCGATGAATTCGAGCGGCGTGCCTTGCCTGTGCAGGCTGTCCTTGATGACTTGATACGCGGGCGCTGCCGCCCCGTTGCCGCAGTTCACGACGACCTTAAGCGGGCGCAGCATGTCGGGGGCGATAAAGGATGTCACTTTGTCGGTGTAAGCGCTGCGCGCTGCGGCGTCGATCAAAGTGGATGTTCCATTTGCCCGGCTCTCGCGAAAATTCTCTGCTTCAGCCAGCGCCTTGATTTGTGCGAATTCTTTGCCGGGATCAAGCGGGAGCGATTGCGCGCCAACCATCTTCATACCATTATAATTGATCGGATTATGCGAGGCTGTGACCTCAATCCCGCCGTCTGCATCAAAGTGGGACGTCGCAAAATACATCTCTTCGGTGCCTGCCAACCCGATATCAAGCACGTCGCATCCTGCGTCCATCAGACCTTTTGCGACAGCAGCTTTCAGCGCGGCAGAGGTGGCCCTTGCGTCGTACCCGACCACAACTTTGCCCGCTTGCAAGACCTCTGCAAAGGCGCGGCCGATGCGGTAAGCGACGTCTTCGTTGATTGTCTCGTCAAGAACACCGCGAATGTCGTAGGCTTTGAAACAGTCAAGTGATCGGATTTTTTGCATGGGCTGTCTTTCAATAAATCACTTTGAGATTATTCGCGTCCACGGCGCCAAGCGACGTTATCTTCGCCTTTGGTGCGGCGCGCACGCGCATTGCTGGCCAAATAGACCAGTACAAATACGGCTGATGCAATCGGCGTGCGTAACAGGCGCAGCGCGTTGCCGGATGATGTGTTGATTTCGCTGTCATTGGCCGTCAGCGCGGGGAATCTTTCCGCCAACTCTATGTTGCCTTCGCGCCAGCGGTGGCGCACGTGAACCAGATTGTTGAAACCTTCTGGTAGCGGCCAATCATAACCCGCTTTTGTTTTGTGCCGTTCAGTGGGGGCGAACTGCAACCGCACAAAGCGATCATCAGCGATGATATCGGGGAATTTACCCCAACGCGCGCGCCCTGCACCGTTCATCGCATAAAGGCCAATTCCGGGCACGCCGTCGCGGAAAAACGGCATATTCGTCCAGACCTTGGCATAGGCGCGACTGATAAAGCTTGCGGGACGCGGGACACGTACCGCGCCACTGGCATAGACGGGTGTAGGCCGGTCAAGAATTTCCAATAGCTCGGCCAGGATGGGTGGCTCAATGACAACATCTGCGTCAATGAAAACGCGGTTTTCGTGACTTGCGCTAACTTCGGCCACATTCAAGGCATTGATTTTGTTTCCAATTTCAATATCGAGCACGCGTAGCTTAAAACCAGCAGCGGCAAATGCAGGTTCCATTTCATTGGAGAGTTCTACAGTGCGATCTTGGCATCCATTCGCTGCAACGATGACTTCTACGCCATGATCGGTTGGTAGATTGGTCTGCGCCAAGACGGCGTTCAAACAGGTTTGAATACAGCTTTCCTCGTTATTGCTGGGGATAATGATGGAAAGCAAAGATCGATCCAAACCTGACTACCTGATTAGGATATGTCGCCATTTTCGATCCATTGCAAGGATAGGGTCGCATCCCGGCGAGTGCGCTAGTTTTGGCGGCGAAAGGTGCGGCGATTGGAATAATGGCTACGGCGCACCCATGAAAAAGTAGACAGCAGCAATTGCGCTGTGGCAGCATCGCTTGATTACTCAACACGTGATTTCGGGATTACTTTGTTAATGAGTGAAATACCTTACCGCTGTGCCCAACAGAAAGGCAGGCTATGAAACCGCCTGCCATTCATGTGACCCGTCCGTCCTTGCCGGAACTGGACGATCTGATGCCGTTGCTTCAGTCGATTTGGGAGAGCCACGTGCTCACCAACAATGGCCCGCTTTTGCAACGGTTCGAGGCAGTGCTGGCCGGGTATTTGGGTGTCGAACATATCTCTTTGGTCGCGAACGGGACGTTGGGCACGGTTCTTGCAATGCAACAGGCGGGTCTGACTGACGGCGAGGTCATTACAACGCCGTTTTCGTTTGTCGCAACCACACATGCGATCAAGCAAGCCGGGGCAACGCCGGTATTTGCCGATATTGACCCGGTCACGCTGAACTTGGACCCCGCCAAGGTCGAAAAGATGATTACCCCGCAAACCCGTGCCATATTGCCCGTGCACGTCTTTGGTTTCCCGTGTGATGTGGCGGGTTTTGATGATCTGGCCGCCCGTCGTGGTGTGAAGGTGCTTTATGACGCAGCGCATGCTTTTGGGGTCAAGCAAGATGGCCAATCGGTTTTGCATCACGGCGAGATGTCTGTGCTGAGCTTTCATGCGACCAAAGTATTCAACACTTTCGAGGGCGGCGCCGTTGTGACCCGTGATCGGGATACCAAGACCGCAATTGATCGGCTCGCCAATTTCGGATTTCTTGATCAAGTCAGCGTCGATGCTGTCGGCACAAACGCCAAGATGAACGAGTTTTGTGCGGCGATGGGATTGGCCCAGCTATGCGGTATTGACGGTGTACTTGCGGCGCGTCGGACGGTTGCCAATCGTTATCTGGACCGCTTGCAAGGGGTGCCGGGGCTGCGTTGCGCTGGTCCGGCGGACCGCGACGGGCACAACAACTATGCGTTTCCAATTTTGGTCGACCCCGCGTATCACATTGACCGCGATACGCTTTTGGCGCGGCTTGCATCTGAAAACATTTTTGCGCGGCGGTATTTTTATCCGCTGATATCCGATCTGGCCCCTTACAATATGCTGCCGTCGGCCGACCCCGCGTGCTTGCCAATTGCGCGCAAGATGGCGGATCAGATTTTGTGCTTGCCGCTTTATCCTGATCTCGACGAGGCGTCGCAGGATCGGATCATTGATCTGGTTCTCGCCCGGTGACCGATCGATGATTGATGTCCCCAGCCACGAGTTGATCGTTCTTCCGGTCCTCAAAGCGGTGCGCGGCCCACGCGGCGGGCTTGTCTTGACGGAGAAATACATGAACGGCGCCGAAGGTTACGCCAAGACATGGCCGGGTCCTGTGACAAGCCTCGTTGAACTGATGACGGTGCCGACAACCGATATGGACCATGTCGAGGTGATGCCGGGCGAGGCTGCAACCGGGCTGGAGTTGCGCCCCGGGGACCCTGACGCCTTGGCCGAAAGACTAAAGAACGCAGCACTCGTCACGACCTTTTTGTCCCCGTTTGAATTGCCAACAGCAAAGCTGTGCCAGCGTTTGGGTGTGCCGATCGCGTTTGTGAGCGAATATACAGTGAAGACCGAAATGCAGATCATCGCCGCTGAAGTCACGAACCCCTTACGCCGGATGCGGCGTCGCCAATGGATCAGAGGTGCCGAACGCAAGCGACGCGAGGCGCTAAAGTTGGCGGCGGGTCTGCAATGCAGCGGAACACCGACCTTTGACGCCTACAAAGATGCCACTGGCAACGCTTTGTTGTTCTTTGATAACCGCGTGCCAATAGACGATGTGATCTCGGACGACGCGCTGGATGAGAAAACCAAAGAGATTGTGAAAGGGCAGCCTTTGCGCCTGATTTTTGGCGGGCGTTTCATCGCAATGAAAGGCGTCACGGACCTTGCACCTTTTGCCGATGCCTTGCGCCGCCGAAATGTCCCGTTTCAGTTGGATATCTATGGCGACGGTCCGCTTTTGGCCGCAGTAGAACAACAAATAAGCGAGCTGGATCTGAAAGATCACGTTAAGCTGCTCGGGGCTGTTGATTTCGCAACAGATTGGGTGCCAAGGCTAAAGCGCGCCGCTGATCTGTTCATCTGCTGCCACCCGCAAGGTGATCCTTCAAGCACGTATCCCGAGGTTATGGCCTGCGGTGTACCCATTGCCGGCTACGATAACGAGGCGCTGGAAGGTATCATTGCGCACTCGCAGGCAGGTTGGGCCACACCGACCCGCGATCTTGAGGCGCTCGTGGACGTGGTTGAGCGGCTTAATCAAGACCGATCTGAACTGGCAAGTGCCGCGCGCCGTGCGCGCGATTTTGCAGCACAGCATGCGTTTGAGATCACGATGGCACGCCGCACACAGCACCTGATTGATGCAAGCCGTTTGCCAACACATCTTAAGGGTGTGCATTAACCTTGTGCGGCTGCTAATTTTTTACGACAACCTGAAAACCCGTCACAATATTGTCCAAATCAGGCTTATGATAAGCGTTCGTGATGATGGGGACAGTCAGGGTTTCCAGACCCTGCTTTTTATTGATGAATGCCTTTATCATGCACGGAAAATAACTTAGTTTCGTCTTTGGTCGTGCGTATGCCGAAGGCGTATATTGATGACATGTGGTTGATTTAATGAGTCTCGATTTAACAAAGGCTGATATTGCCGAAACCGACATTGCCATTGTCGGCATGGCCGCGCATTTGCCCGGCTCCGATACGGTGGATGCCTATTGGGACAATCTCAAGAACGGCATCGAATCGATCCGGCACCACAGCAAGGAAGCGTTGCTGGCGTCAGGCGAAGCCGCGCACCGCATGAACCGCCCCGACTATGTCCCTGCCTCCGCACCGTTGCAGGGTTATCAGAATTTTGACACTGAATTTTTCGGTCTTTCCGCCAAAGAAGCCGCGATCATGGACCCGCAGCATCGCCGTTTCCTTGAGGTGTCTTGGGAAGCCTTGGAAAATGCAGGCCATATGCCCGAACATGCCAAAGGTCCAATTGGCGTTTTTGCGGGCTGCGGCATGGGCAGCTATTTCTACTTCAATATCTGTTCAAACCCCAAGCTGGTGGATAATGTAGGCTTGTTTCTGCTGCGCCATACCGGCAACGACAAGGATTTCCTATCAACGCGCCTGAGCCATATCCTTGACCTCAAAGGGCCAAGCGTGAATGTGCAGACGGCCTGTTCCACGTCGCTGGTCGCGACACATTATGCCACTCAGGCTTTATTGTCCGGTGAATGCGACACCGCCCTTGCCGGTGGCGTCACAATCGAGTTTCCGCAGGATCGCGGCTACATCTTCAAAGAAGGCGAGGTCCTGTCACCTGATGGCCATTGCCATGCGTTTGACCACCGTGCGCAAGGCACCGTCTTTGGGTCGGGCGCTGGCGTTGTCGTGATGCGTCGCCTCAAGGATGCGATTGCAGATGGCGATCATATCTGGGCCGTGATCAAAGGCACTGCTGTCAACAATGATGGCGCCGCCAAGGCGGGCTATCTTGCCCCGTCGGTCGATGGACAAGCCGAGGCGATTGCCGAAGCGCAGATGATCGCCGACACCCCCGCCGACACGATCGACTACATCGAATGCCACGGCACCGGCACATATCTGGGCGACCCGATCGAGGTCGCGGCGCTGACACAAGCTTTTAGCGAGACCACGGATGAAGTTGGTTTCTGCCGCATCGGGTCGGTGAAAACCAACATCGGGCATCTTGATACGGCGGCCGGTGTGGCCAGCCTGATCAAGGCGTCGCTTGCTTTGCATCACAAACAAATTCCCGCGTCTTTAGGGTATGAAAAGCCTAACCCTTCCATTGATTTCGAAACCTCGCCGTTCAAGGTGAATGACACGCTGACTGATTGGGTCAGCCACAAAGGGCCACGGCGTGCCGGTGTGAATTCGCTTGGTGTGGGCGGCACGAACGCGCATGTCGTGCTGCAAGAAGCGCCTGATTTGCCGCCGTCTGATGCGTCAGATTGGCCATTCCAAATCCTGACGGTTTCGGGGCGTAGCAAAGCGGCGTTGGATGCCAACTCAGCAGCCTTGGCCGCACATTTGCGTGCGAACCCGGATCAGAACCTTGCTGATGTCGCATGGACTTTGCAAAAGGGGCGTCGTGCGTTTGAACGTCGTCGCGTCGTTGTGGCCGAAACCCACGAAGAGGCCGCAGCACAGCTTGAAAAGAACGACCCGCGCCGTGCCTTTAGCCATACGGCCCTGGGCGATGACCCAGATTATGTCTTTATGTTTCCCGGTGGCGGCACCCAATACACCGGTATGGGGCGGGACCTTTATGAGACCGAGCCTGTCTTTGCCGAATGGATGGATAAGGGTCTTGAGATCCTGCAATCCAAACTGGATTTCGATATTCATGCCGTTTGGCTGCCCGAACCCGGACACGAAGAGGCCGCCGAGGCGTTGCTGACGCAGCCGTCTGTGCAACTTCCGCTGATTGTGATTGTGGAATACGCGCTGGCCCAATTGTGGATGAATTGGGATGTGAAACCCACAGCCCTAACAGGGCATTCCTTGGGTGAATACACAGCCGCCTGCCTGTCGGGCGTGATGTCGTTTGAGGACTGCATCGGGCTGGTTTATCTGCGCGGATCGCTTCTGGATAAGGTGCCGGGTGGTGGCATGATGGCAGTTGGTCTGCCAGTTGATCAGCTTGTACCCCTTCTGGGCGACGATCTTGATCTGGCCGCGGTAAATGCGCCCTCGCTTAGCGTAGCGACAGGTGCGCGCGCGCCTCTTGATGCGCTAGAGGCGCAATTGAAGGCCAAGGAAATTGATTGCCAGCGTATCCCAGTTGACGTGGCCGGACATTCGCGGATGCTCGACCCGATCCTGAAGGACTTTGGCGATTATTTGCGGTCGATTACACTTAACCCGCCGCAAATTCCCTTCACCTCGAACAGCAATGGCGCGCTGATCACGGCCGAACAGGCGCAAGACCCGGACTATTGGGTCAACCACCTGCGCGGGACGGTTTATTTTGCCGATTGCCTGACAACATTGGCCACACCAGAGCGCGTGTTCATCGAAGTCGGCCCCGGCAAGGCGCTGTCTTCGCTTGCGGGTCAGCATGATGATATTTCCGCCAATCAGGTGATCTCCAGCCTGCGTCACCCCAAGGATGAAATCGCTGATGACGCCTATTTCTTGGCGATGCTTGGCCGGCTTTGGGCTGTTGGCGGCACGTTTGACTGGGCACAGATTTGGGGCGATGCACGCCGTTTGCGCGTGCCACTACCGACCTATGCGTTCCAACACGCTGCCTATTTTATCGAGCCGGGCACGGTCACAGCGGACGAGACCAGTGAATGGCTCACCCGCGCTGAAACACCTGAAAACTGGGGATACCGTGCTGCGTGGTTGCCGCGTTATGCGGCCTGCGATGTGGACGTCACGGGTGATTTGTCCGAGGCGGAAAAGCAAACCTGGCTGGTCTTTGCCGATGACGCTGGTCTGACAGATGCGGTGGCCAAACGGCTGCGCGATGCAGGCCATGCGGTCGTCACTGTGCACCCTGGCGATACGTTTTCGCGCGATGGCGAAGGTGGCTATTTCATCGCGCCGGAACGTGGCCGCGAAAGCTATGACCAGTTGATTGCTGATCTGAACGCGCGTGATCTGATCCCGACACGTATTTTACACGGCTGGATGATCACCAGCGACGATAGCTTCCGCCCCGGGTCCAGCTTTTTCCACCGGGTGCAGGAACAAGGGTTCTACAGTTTGTTTTTCCTCGCCCAAGCCATCGGCGGCGAGGATTTACCCGGCAACATCCACATGACCGTGTTAAGCAACGGTGCAGCACAGCATAAAGACGAAGCACTGCCATACCCCGAAAAAGCCACGCTCGCAGGCCCTGCGCGGGTCATTCCGCGCGAGTTTCCGCATATGACCGTGGCAACGCTGGATCTGGTGTTACCCGGCTCGACAGGTCGCAAAAGACGCGGGCTAGCAAAGGCGGACAGTGACCAGTTGGTCAATCATATCCTAGAGGATGCACTAGCCGAACCCGGCAATGGCACGGCCCTTGTGCGCGGTGGTAAGCGGTTTGCGTTGACTTACAAACCCGCTGATTTGGCGGCGCAACCGACCGGCACCGTACCTGTTCTAAAGGACAATGGCGTTTACCTGATCACAGGCGGTTTGGGCGGTATCGGCCTGACCCTGGCGGAAGCTCTGATCAAAGAATGTGGCGCGCGGATCGTGTTGCTGTCGCGCAATGGCCTGCCGCCACGCGATGAATGGTATAACACCCTCAAGAACGTTGCACCCAACGCATCACTTGCGCGCCGCATCAAGGCCGTACAGCGGTTAGAGGCGTTGGGCGGTGAAATTCTGTCTGTTGCCGCAGATGTCAGCAACGTCGAAGAGATTCGTGATGCACGTGCTGAGGTTGAAGCGGCCTTTGGCCCGATCAACGGCGTGATCCATGCCGCAGGCCACGTCGACGATGCACCGATCATGGCCAAAGATGTGACCAGCATTGAAGATGTCTTTGCGCCTAAAATCCACGGCACACAGGTACTGGACGAGGTGTTCCCTGACGGCGATCTGGATTGGCTGGTGGTCTTTGGGTCCAGCTCTACTGCGACCGCACCGATTGGTCAGGTCGATTATGTCGCGGCGAACGAATACCTCAACGCTTATGCGAAATCGCGCAGTGGTGACAAAACCACAGTGCGGTCAATCAACTGGGGCATCTGGGCTGATGTGGGCATGGCCGCTGACGCGATGGAAGTGCGTACCGGTGCGACTGCACCTGCCGAAGTCACTGATGTCAGTGCACCTATGCTGGATCATGCGACATTTAGCCGGGCGGGCGCGCGGGTCTTTACAGCGTCTTACACGGTCAAAGACCGCTGGTTCTTGGACGAACACCGCACCAAGGCAGGGGATGCGCTGGTCCCCGGTACTGGCTATCTTGAAATGGCGGCGCAAGCCCTGCACGAGATGGGCGAAAACGCCGCGTTTGAAATTCGCGATCTCTATTTCCTGCGCCCCTTTGCGGTTGGCGACGACAGTTCGGTGGACCTGCGGTTAAGCCTGCCGCGCAGTGATGCAGGTTATGATTTCCTGGTCGAGAGCGGTGTCGACGGCGGGTTCTCCGAGAACGCGCAGGCCAGCTTGCAAATTCTGCCAATGGGTGCGCCTGCACCACTGGATGTGTCAGCTATTGCTGCGCGTTGTGCGGCACCTATCGAGGCAGGTGATCTGGGTTGGATCGCATCCCCGCAAGAGGCACATCTGAAATTTGGCCCGCGCTGGCGTGTGCTGCAATCGACCGCTTTTGGCGACGGTGAAGGACTGGCGAAATTGAGCTTGCCGGAGGCTGCCGCGCACGATCCTGCCGCGGGCTACCGCCTGCATCCCGGCATGATGGATTTGGCGACGGGCTGGGCGATGAAACTGATCGAGGGCTATGAAGCGCAGCACCTATGGGTGCCGGTGTCCTATAGATCGGTCAAGGTTT
This sequence comes from uncultured Paracoccaceae bacterium, assembly GCA_947488605.1. GTDB lineage: Bacteria > Pseudomonadota > Alphaproteobacteria > Rhodobacterales > Rhodobacteraceae > Yoonia. The sequence goes on from CANKZJ010000010.1 coordinate 59,697, forward strand.
ACGCCCCATTGCCCGCGCAAATTGTCAGCTGGGTGCGCAACGCGCGTGACAACACCGCAGACGCGGATATTGCCAGCTTTGACATCACGCTGGCGGCCCCAGACGGCACCGTTTGCGTTGAGATCACAGGCTTTTCCATCCGGCAAATGGCCGAACTCGCGGGTTTTGGTGCGCAAGAGGCCGCAAAGACGACCCAAGCCGAAGACGAGGCCGCGCGCCCACTGTCGCCCGCCGAAGAACGCCTGCGTCACAACCTGTCACAAGGTATTCGTGCCGAAGAGGGGGCGGACCTGTTCCTGCGTGCGCTGATCAGTCCGCACAGTCAAATCATCCTGTCGTCACTTGATCTGGACGCCCTGATTGCGCAGGCTGGACAGAACGATGATGACGACGGCGAAGACGGTCAGAAATTCTCGCGTCCTCAGCTGGATAGTGATTTTGTGAAACCCGAAGGCGCTATCGAAGAGCGCCTTGCCGGGTTCTGGCAGGACCTGTTGGGCGTTGATCAAATCGGCGCTGAAGACAGCTTTTTCGACCTTGGCGGGCATTCGTTGATTGCGGTGCGTCTATTTGCGCAGATCCGCAAAGCGTTTGCCGTCGATTTCCCGATCTCTGTGTTGTTTGAGGCCCCAACGATCCGCAAATGTGCCGAATTGATCGCCGCGCGCGGTGTCACGATCGAAGGCGAAGAAGCCCCAGCTGATGCACCCAAAGCACCAACGCGCCGCTTTACGCATCTGGTCCAGATGCATCAGGGCGAAGGGGGGCGTAAACCGCCGTTCTTCCTTGTTGCAGGCATGTTCGGTAACGTGTTGAACCTGCGCCATCTGGCGCATCTGATTGGCAGCGACAGACCCTTCTTTGGTCTGCAAGCACGCGGCCTTTTGGGGGACGAAGAACCGCACCGCACAATCGAGGCCGCAGCGACCGACTACATTGCTGAGATGCGGCAAGTGCAGCCGCATGGACCGTATCACTTGGGTGGTTTTTCGGGTGGCGGGATCACCGCCTACGAGATTGCGCAACAATTGCACGCACAAGGCGAAGAGATCGCAGCGCTTGTGATGCTTGACGCGCCTTTACCGATCCGGCCCACGATGGGCAAAGGCGACCGTTTGCGCACCAAATTGCAGGACATCCAGCGCGGCGGCCCGAAATATCTGATCGATTGGGTCAAATCCCGCGTCGCTTGGGAAATCGAAAAGAGGCAAGGCCGTGAAGAGACCGCCGATGAGGGCCAGCAGTTCCACAATCTGGCCATTCAGGATGCCTTTATGGAAAGCATCAACGCCTATCAGGTGAAACCATGGGACGGCACGCTGGCGCTGTTCCGTCCGCCTTTGGTTCCGAAATGGACCGTTGGCGACCGTTTGATCAGTGACGAACGCATCTACTTATATCCTGACAACGACTGGACGCGGTTCGCGCCGCATATCGAGGTTTTCGAGGTTCCTGGCGATCATGACAGTATGGTGTTGGAACCCAATGTGCGCGTCCTTGCCGCGCGGATCAGGCGCTATCTCGAGCGTCCCGTTGCGACCCAACCCGTGTTCAAAGAAGCCGCGGAATAAATGTCTGATCCACGTATCCTGACCATCGTGCTGAACTACAAAACGGCCGATATGACGCTTAAGGCCGCCGCCGCTGCCCGTGTCGCAATGGCGGGCCTGCCCGGAGAGATCGTTATCGTCGATAACGACAGCCAGGATGGATCGTTCGAGGCAATGACCGCAGATGTCACCGCGCAAGGCTGGACCGACACACGCGTTATCCAGTCAGGCCGCAATGGCGGCTACGGCGCCGGCAACAACGTCGGCATCAGGGCGGGCATGGCAGATGGAAGCAGGCCGGATTACGTCTATATCCTGAATTCTGACGCTTTTCCCAAACCTGACGCGATCCGCGTGCTTTATGATCACTTGAACACGACCCCAAGTACCGGGTTTGCGGGCAGTTACATCGAAGGCGAAGACGAGGTGCAGCACCTCACGACCTTCCGCTTCCCCTCGATCTGGAGCGAACTTGAGGGTGCGATCAAATTCGGACCCGTCAGCAGGTTACTGAAATCCCATCACGTTCCACGTGAGTTGTCCCAGACAGCACGGGTTGATTGGCTGGCCGGGGCATCTGTGATGATGCGGCAGGACGTGCTGGATGAAATTGGCCTCTTTGACGAGACGTTTTTCCTCTATTTCGAGGAAACCGACCTGTGTTTGCGAGCTGCCAAAGCTGGGCATCAGGTTATGTTTCTTGCGGGGAGTGTGGTCACGCATCTTGGCTCTGTCTCGACCGGCTTAAAAGAATGGATACGCGTTCCAGATTACTGGTTCGACTCGCGCTTGCATTACTTTACCAAGAACCACGGGCGCGTTTATGCGGCGTGTGCTACACTTCTGCATCTGGTTGGGGGTGGTTTGCATTTGATGCGCTGCAAACTGACAGGCAAGTCCCACGATGGCGCACCGCATTTCTTGCGCACGATGGCTCGCCATGACGCCGCATCGCTCTTTAAGTCTCAGCGTGGGCAGCCTGTTCAGGCGCGTCCGCAAATCGGAGAATAAATTATGTCTTCTTTCCGCGCCGTCATTATCGGCAATGAATCCCTCGCCATTCAATGCGGTGAGATGCTGCGCGACGCGGGTCACACGCTTGCCGCCGTTGTCACGCGCAATCCAAGTGTCGCCGACTGGGCAGAGGCTGCGGGTGTCATCGTGGTATCGTCTGATGCTGATTTGACGACAGCACTTTATGGTGTCCAATGCGACTGGCTGTTGTCCATCGCCAACCTTGATATTATCCCCGAGGCGGTGCTGACGCTGCCGACCCGCGGTGCGGTGAATTTCCATGATGGTCCTCTTCCGCGTTACGCTGGTCTGAACGCCCCTGTCTGGGCCTTGCTGGCTGGCGAAATCGAATATGGCATTAGCTGGCATATGATTGCTGGTGGCGTCGACGAAGGCGGTTTGTTGGCACAAAGTTTCTTTGATGTGTCCCCTGACGAAACCGTCCTCAGCCTGAATGCCAAATGCTATGCTGCCGCCATCGACAGCTTTGAAAACGTGATTGGGAAATTGGAAAGCGACATACCGGCGGTCACGGCCCAAGATCTGTCCAAGCAAACCTATTTTGCCAAGAACGACCGCCCGGAAAACGCAGGGCAGATCCATTTTGACAAGACCGCGCATGAAATCACCCGCTTGGTGCGCGCCCTTGATCATGGTGATTATTTCAATCCGTTGACCTGCCCCAAGTTTGAGGCTGCAGGCGGCGTGTTTCTTGTCGGCAAGGCGGTCGCGGGCACATTGGCCTCGGAGGCCCCGGCAGGCACCGTGCTTGAGGTCGGCGAGGACAGCATCACAATTGCTACGGCAACGGCGCCCGTCACCGTGCGGGCTTTGCGCACGTCCTCTGGTGGTCCGGTTACACCTGCCGAGATTGCCAGCGTCGGCGATGTGATGCCGCAGCCCAAAGATACCACAGACCTGTCCGTGGCCCTAAAAGCATCGTTCAAACACAAGCCCAAGTGGCGCAAAGCGCTTGGCAAGATCAAGCCAGCAACGCTGCCTCTCGTTGATATGCATGCCAAGTCCGCAGAGGTGATCACACTTCCACTGCTAGGCGCCCCACAAGATTTGATCGCGGCCTTGCAGGCCTTGGGTGATGCGTTGTCAGAGGACCCAGTCACACTTGCCATGAAGGTCACACATGATCACCCCGGTTACCTGACCGACTGGGTGCCCGTGTGCGCAGAAGATGATTTTGCCGAGATCAAAAGCCGCGGGCCATTTGCCGCAGACCTTCTGGCGCGGACGCCAAGCGGGGTCAGTATGCCTGCATTGGGCGTGTCAGACGCGGGTCTTGTCCCCGGCACAGCCCTTACTGTCGCCGGCAACGCGTTGCTTGCTGATACGGGCAAGATCAGCGCGGCAGCCGCCCAACTTATGGCGGACCGGCTAAACCATATGGCCGCACAAATCGCCAACGGCGAAGCTGCGACCGTTCTGCCCGATGCCGAGCGCCAAACCGTGCTGCACGACTGGAACGCCACTGCGACGGAGTTCCCCGCTGATCTGTGCATCCATCAGGCCTTTGAGGCGCAAGTTCTGCGCACCCCTGACGCAGAGGCGCTTGCATTCGAGGGTGAAAGCCTGACCTATGCCGACCTTAATACCCGCGCCAACGCTCTGGCCCATCTGCTGCGTGACAAAGGCGTCGGGCCTGATGCAATCGTCGGGCTGCATCTGCACCGATCATCCGCTTTGCTTATTGGTGCCTTGGCGATCATGAAAGCAGGCGGTGCCTATCTGCCGATGGATCCTGCCTATCCGGCGGACCGCACGGCACTTTATATCGCGGACAGTGGCACCAAAGTCATCGTCACAGACAGCGCATTAGCTGCGGATCTGCCACAAACTGATGCCGAGATAGTATTGGTTGATCAACTGCCCGCCGCGACCGAGACCGGAAATCCCGACAGCGGGGTCACCAGCGCGCATATGGCCTATATGATCTATACGTCGGGTTCGACCGGTAAACCCAAAGGCGTGATGGTCGAACACCGGAATGTCGCGAATTTCTTTACCGGAATGGACGACCGGATTTCGCATGAACCACCCGGTGTATGGATGGCCGTCACATCGCTGTCGTTCGATATCTCGGTGCTGGAGCTTTTCTGGACGCTCGCGCGTGGTTTTAAACTGGTTATATCTGGTGATGAAAACCGCGCCCTGGTTGCCGGTGATGGTGCGGCGCCAGGCGTTGGGATGGATTTCAGCCTGTTTTACTGGGGCAACGATGATGGTGTCGGACGCGACAAATACCGGTCCTTGCTGGAAGGCGCACAATTTGCCGACAAAAACGGGTTCTGTGCCGTGTGGACACCGGAGCGGCATTTCCATGCTTTCGGCGGTCCGTACCCGAACCCTTCTGTAACCGGCGCCGCTGTTGCGGCCGTTACCCAAAATCTCGCCGTGCGTGCAGGGTCGTGCGTCGCACCTTTGCACCATACCGCGCGTATTGCCGAAGAATGGGCCGTTATTGATAACCTGACGAATGGTCAGACCGGGCTTGCCATCGCTTCTGGCTGGCAACCCGATGACTTTGTGCTGCGGCCCGAAAACACACCGCCCAAGAACAAACCGGCGATGTTTGATGCGATCCGCGATCTGCGCAAACTCTGGGCTGGTGAAACGGTCGAATTTGCCCGCGCGAATGGTGAAATGCACGGTGTCGTCACGCAACCGCGCCCTGTGTCGAAGAAGCTTAACGTTTGGGTCACGACAGCGGGCAATCCTGAAACGTGGAAAGAGGCAGGCACGAACGGCTGCAATGTCCTGACCCATTTGCTAGGGCAATCTGTGGATGAGGTCGCCGAAAAGATCGTGATTTATCATGATGCTTTGCGCGCCGCAGGCCATAACCCGGATGACTTTACCGTGACGCTGATGCTGCACAGTTTTCTGTCTGACACCCGCGACCATGCCCGCGAAATTGCGCGCGAACCGATGAAAGACTACCTGCGCGCCGCCGCAGGTCTGATCAAACAATACGCTTGGGCGTTTCCTGCGTTCAAGAAACCAAAGGGTGTCGAGAACCCGATGCAAATCGACCTCGGTTCGCTGGATGAAGAGGAAATGGACGGCATTCTGGAATTCGCGTTCGAGCGGTATTTCAACGACAGTGGTCTGTTTGGGACGGTCGAAGAGGCCATTGAACGGGTCAAAGAGGTCAAAGCCATTGGCGTGACTGAAATCGCTTGTCTGATTGATTATGGTATCGACGTTGATCTGGTGCTTGAGGGGCTGAAGCCACTGGCTAAGGTCGTGGCCGCCAGCAACCAAGATGTCGCCGAAGGTGATTATTCCATCGCGGCCCAAATCACGCGCCACAAGGTCACACATATGCAATGCACGCCTTCTCTGGCGCAAATGCTGACGATGAATGACGAGGCCCGCACCGCCATTTCGGGCATCAAACACATGATGGTGGGTGGCGAGGCTTTGCCGGGTGCATTGGCTGACGAATTGCGCGCACTAACCGGCGGTCATGTCGAAAATATGTATGGACCAACCGAGACCACGATCTGGTCCACCACCCAAACTGCACAGCCCGGCCAAGGGGCTGTGCCTATCGGCACGCCCATCGCCAATACGCAGGTCTATGTGCTGGATGATGATATGCAGCCCGTCCCTATCGGCACCCCCGGAGAGCTTTATATCGGCGGTGCTGGCGTCACGCGCGGGTATTTCGGGCGCGATGATCTGACGGCTGAACGCTACTTGCCCAATCCGTTTGCCGATGGGCGTATGTACCGCACTGGCGATCTGGTGCGCTGGCGCACGGATGGGCGGCTCGACTTCCTTGGGCGTGCTGATTTTCAGGTCAAATTGCGTGGCTACCGCGTCGAATTGGGCGAAATTGAAAGCGTCATCGACCAACATGCAGGCGTTCAGCAATCCGTCGTGGTCGCACGCGAAGACACCCCCGGTGTCGTGCAATTGGTTGGCTATCTCTTGGCGGATGGCACGGTCGACGAGGCCGCATTGCGCCAAGGCATGCTGACATCCTTGCCGGAATATATGGTCCCGCGCCATTTCGTGACGCTGGACGCTTTCCCATTGACGCCCAACAAAAAAGTCGACCGCAAAGCGCTGCCCGCCCCCGTCCTTGGCCAAGCGGCACCAAAACCAGCTGCGACAGCCGTGCCAGAAACGGCCGCCGCACCTTCCGTCACATTGGGCTCCGACGCCGATATCAGCGAAAAGATCGCAGCAATCTGGACGGCGACGCTTGGCGTGACACAAATTGGGCCAAAAGATAGTTTCTTTGACCTTGGCGGGCATTCCTTGCTGGCCGTACAGGTGCACCGGGAAATCCGCAGCACATTAGGCGTGCAGAAACTGTCAATCACGGACATCTTTCGCGCGCCGACATTGGGCGCATTGACGAAAATCGTCGCACAAAAGGCGGGCGCGCAAGCAGCACCAAAACCAGCCCCTGAAACGCCAAAAACCCCCGAACCCGCGATGGCAGCACCACAGCCAGCCAATACGTCAGGCGATTCCCTACAAGACGCGATGGCCCGCCGCCGCGAGATGCGCGAACGGCGGCGCAATCGCTAATGGACAACCTGCGGGATGCTTTGCGCGACATGCTTGGACCAAAGGCAGGCATCGGCGTGACAGACCCCGCAGTCACCAGCACGCTTTGGCCAGAGGAGGCCGCGGCAGTCTCGCGTGCTATCCCGAAACGCGAAACAGAATTCGCAGCTGGACGCCATGCTGCGCGTGAGGCCCTCGCACAGCTGGGACTAGAACCCATGGCCATTCCACAAGGTGCCGATCGCGCACCTGTCTGGCCGGAGGGTATCACGGGGTCCATCTCACATTGCGCGCATTGTTGCATTGCGGTGGCAGCACACAAGGCTGACTATCAATCGCTTGGCGTCGATGTGGAGCCCGCGACCCCACTGGATGCTGATCTGATCGACGTCATTTGCACACCATCAGAGCAGGCTTGGCTGGCAGACCAACCCAACTCTGGCCTTGCTGCAAAGCTGATCTTTAGCGCCAAAGAGGCTTTCTATAAGGCGCAGTATCCACTGACCGGCGAGGTCATAGGCTTTGATGCGGTCACTGTAGCAATCACCGACAGCCGCTTTGAGGCGACGACCACGCTTGCGTTGCCCAGCATGAAAGGCGCGATCAGGGTTCACGATGATCTGATCGTGACGGTCGCCTATGCTTAAACGTATTGCCCGCGCCGCACTAAGGGCTGCTGGCCTTTACCCGCGCTATCCCAAACCACTGGACATCGACAGCTTTGAGGCACTGTATCGGGAGCCTGCACCAACGCCTGACGGCCCGCGAAAGGTTTTTCATATCGGCCATAGCCTTGTGGGCCGCGACGTGCCCGCGATGTTGGCGCAGCTTGCCGGTGACGGGCACGACTACGCCAGCCAGCTGGGCTGGGGTGCACCACTGCAATCGCATTGGGACCCCGATGTACCGATCAACGGCTTTGCGGAAGAAAACGCGCACGACAAATACCGCGACGCGCATGAGGCGGTGAAATCCGGCGATTACGACGCGCTGATCCTGACCGAGATGGTCGAGATCAAGGCAGCCATAGATTACCGCTATAGCCCCAAAATGCTGCATAACTGGGCGACATTAGCGCAATCTGCGGGTCTGACTGTCTACTTCTACGAGACCTGGCATCCAATCGACGACCCCGAAGGCTGGCGGATGCGGCTTGACCGTGACCTTGGCACTTATTGGGAAGGAAAGATTATGCGACCCGCGCTAGCGATGTCAGACGCACCCGCGCCGATCTATCTGATCCCCGGCGGGCAGGTCATGGCGGCGCTAGCAGATGCGTTGTGCGCCCAAGGCCCCGTTGGACCGCTGACAACGCATGCCGATTTATACAGCGATAAAGTCCATTTCAACGACTACGGGGCCTATTTGATCGCGCTGACCCACTATGCGGTCTTGTATCAGGCAAGCCCTGTTGGATTACCTTATGCGCTGATGCGCGCAGATGGCACACCTGCGGATAACATCGGACCGGAGGCCGCGCGGTTGATGCAAGAAACAGTGTGGGGCGTGGTCACGTCACTGTCACGCACCGGTGTGCGACCAAAGCATTAGAACCCGAATAAATTGGCATCCGTGATCGCGCCATCGATCAGCTTTGCACGGTCCGTTTCCGGTGCCCAGCCGAGGTCTTGTTTCGGCTTTGAGTTATCAAACGGGGTGAAATGCGCGCGTGATTTCCAGTCTTTCAACGACGCGCGCGTCAGACCTTTGCGGCGCAGCAAATTCACCTTCAACACGTGTTTGACAGCATCAGCCGCAAACAGCGCATTCAGCGAACTGGTCGCGACATTCAAACGCGCGCCCATGACATCGTGAATGGCCGCAAAGTAATCACGCGCCGACATCATCCGGTCACCCACCAGATTATAGGACTGCCCCTCAATGCCGTCCTTTTCCATCATGCGGATCAGGCCATCGGTCAGATCATCAATCAAAACAAACGGCAGGATATTGCGGCCATGGCCCCAGATACGCACCGCACCCGCACCGTGCCAACGCCCAATCCCCCAATGTTGTAGCGGGCCACCATGCCCCACGACAATGCCGGGACGCGCGATGACCAAGGGCAGACCCTTGTCTGCGTGCATCTGCAACAGGCGCTTTTCGCATTCTGCTTTGGACCGCGCATAGATGTTGCGGTCACGCATATCATCGGCATAACGCGTCTCTTCGGTGATCGTGCCGCTTGGGTCCGACATATCATAAGACGCGATGGTACCGGTATATATCAGGCGGCGCACCCCGGCTTTCATCGCGGCCTCGGCCACGCCAACGCTGACGCCCACATCGTTGATCAGCGCATCATCCCATGTTTGGTCCATCGATTTGGCAAGGTTATAGACCGTATCTATCCCTTGCATCGCCTGCGCCAGCCCGTCGGTATCGCGCATTGAAACGGGTACGGTTTCCACGTGGTCCGCAATGTCCGCAAACGGACCTGTGCGCCCGCGGCTGAGAACGCGCACGTCATGCCCACGCGCAACAAGATCACGGGTCAGCGCGCGCCCGATAAAGCCGGTGCCACCAATCACCATCACGGTCGGTTTTGGCTTGCCTTTGGGCTGCGCTGGAACCTTGTGCGCCGGCATCATGTCCAAAGCATCATCGATGCTTTGCATCACGACCTGCGCCGTTTGCATGTCAAATCTGGGATCAAGCGGTTTGCCGCTGCGCGCACTGTCATAAAAGCTGCCAATCGCACCCGCAAAGCTAAGACCGTAAGGCGACTTGCGGTTCAAAGAGGTCAGCTGACGCATAAAATTCACACCACCTTCGCGGAAATGCTGTGCGCCTTGCGAAAGTTGCGCGCGCAGTGGATTGACCACCAGATCGGCCGTGTTTTCACGGCGGATCACAAGCGTATCAACGGCATAGTCAAACCGTGCCTGCGCAGTCGACCCGCGCAGAACGACGCTGCGATCATCAACAGTTTCCACCAGTGAAATGTTGAACGTCACATCAACGTCACCGACCCGCGCAAGGATGCGCCAACCTTGATGCCGCGTCTCGTTGCCCGGCAAGGTGATCGGCTTGCTTAGTTCCAGATGCGTGACTTCAACAGCACCAAAAAGATCGGTCGCAAAGGCAAAAAGATGTGGTGCCAATTCAATCAAAAGGTTTCTGGGTTCGCGCAACAGCCAAAGCCCGAATGGTCCAGACCGCAACGGTGGCATCGGGAAACACCAGTTGATCTCGGCCGTAGAAATCCGGCCCAGATCACCTGATCGCACCGCTTTCTTTAGCCGCGCGTAACCGGGCATCCCAAGGAAATTATGCCCTGCCGCCATGAGACTGTCCGCATCGCGGCCAGCTTGCACCATTGTGGCTGTTTCTTTGGCTGACACGCCCACAGGCTTTTCTACGAAACAATGCAGACCCGCCGCTGCACATTTCACCGCAAGCGCGCAATGGCTGTCAGGTGGCGTCAGAATATGCACCGCATCCAAATTGGCCTCGGCGATCATCGTATCCAAATCGGTATAGGCCTTTGCGCCAAAACCAGCCGCTAATGCCTCGGCGGCACCCACTGACATATCGCAGATCGCCACAAGCGTAACGCCGGGTTGCGCCTTGATCGTTTCAGCATGCCATGTTGCGATGTAGCCCGCGCCGATAATCCCGACGCGCAAAGGTGAACTTGTCATATCAATCTCATTTATACTCAATAATCGCCATGTCGCTCTTGCGCATGACACGCCAGTGATAAGTCATCAATCCGATCAAATTCGGAAACTTGGAAATGCTCAATAACACAGATTGATGCAGCGCCTTGTGGCGCGCAAGCCCTGCTGCAACCAGCCCCTGCACAGTGCGCGCATAAGACACCAGGTAAACACCAAGAACGGCCAAAAGTAGCCAAGGCAGCCAAATCAACGCCAGAACAGCAATGACAGGTAAAACCGCTGCGTAGAACCAAACCCGTTGCCGGGTCCGTTTGAAATAGCCGGGATGCAATGCCCCCACTTGCGCAAATCCATGTCCGGTGCGCACAGCACGTTGCCACCATTGCCCAAAGCGCAGCATTTCGGCGTCATGCAGCGTCATACGTTCGGGTAAACGGTGCACACGCCAGCCTGCTTTGCGCACGCGGGTGCAAAATTCGTCATCCTCGGCCGCGATAACATGCGGATTGAAGCCACCAACACGCTGAAAAACTGACGCACGGACCATCATGTCACCGCCGCACGCCTCGATATCACCGGGCGGGCGGTGCCATTCAAAATCGACTAACCCGTTGTAAACGCTTGCATCAGGGTAGATTTCAGAGCGCCAGCCCGTCACGATCCCCATATTTTCGTTCTCAACCAGTGCGGCGACACCCGCGGCAAGCCAGCCCGGTTCAATCATGCAGTCGCCGTCAATGAACTGGACAAAATCGGGCACAGGATCAAGCGCTGCGAACCCTGCATTGCGTGCACGGGCCGCCGTGAATGGAATGCTGAGGTCTAACGCGACAATCTGTGCCCCGGCATCACGGGCAGCTTGCAGGCTGCCATCGGTTGACCCGCTATCAACATAGACTATCCGAGGCACGGCCCCCTTCAATGACGCCAGGCTCGCAACAAGCCGCGCGCCCTCGTTCCTGCCGATCACAACGGCTGCGATATCAGGTAGATCCGTCATGATGGTGTCTTGGACCCGTAGCGTTCAAACAAATGCATCAATTTCTCTGCTTCTTTAGCGGAAACAAAATCGCTTGCTACTTTTGCGCGACCAGCGGTTCCCATTTCGGCCCGCAAATTGGCATCACCTAACAGCGTCTGCAACGCATCAGCGAGCGGGGCGACGGCCCCCGGTGGCACAAGAAATCCGCTCACACCATCCGCAACCAACTCGGGCACGCCCGCGACCCTGCTGGTGATCACCGGCACCTGCGATGCCATAGCTTCCATCAAAACGACGGGCACGCCTTCGGCAAAGCTTGGCAGGACAAAAATATCCGTTCTGGACAGCGCCTCGGCAACGTCGGCTTGGGATTTGTAGCCCATAAATTCAACGTGGTCCTGCAAACCCATCTGAGTGGCGCGGGTCTCAAGATGCTGTCGCTCGGGTCCATCACCAACCAAACGCAGCAAGACATCAGGATGCTGCGATATGACGGATTTGAGCGCATCAAACAGCACAGGCACACCTTTGACAGCCGCAAGGCGTCCAACAAACAAAAGCGTTGGGCGATCGGCGCGCGGGCCGGGGGCATAGCGCTCTGGTTCTACCCCGCAGTGGACAATGTGCAATTTGTCCCAATCTGAGGGGCTTGAGAAAAGCATCGCCTGCGAGCGGCAAAAGTCGCTGATACAAGACACGAAAGCCGCCGTCTTTGTCTTGGCGTCCAGCCGCCAGTGGTGCGGCTCGAAAAAGATATCCGGACCATGAAGCGTGAAACTATAGGGGATACCCGACATCTGCGACGTGATCATCGCGACGGTACAGCTCGATTTTGCAATATGGTTATGCAGATGATCAACACCTTCGCGGCGCAAATGATCGGCAAGAACCGCCGCTTCCAGGAAATAGAATAGCTGGTAGATATGGTTACGAAACCCAGGCGGGGATGTGCGCATCGCAAGGCGCAGGGCGCGGAAATACCGTGCCGGGTGGCGCAGGGCGCGCAGATGACTTGTGATCAGCGTGGCTGGTCGTTTGGCGGCATCAAGGATTTTGAACGTCGCTGCGGCCTCGGTCTTTTGTTCGGGGCCAACGTGTTGATCGGCCGATGTCGTGCGCACCGAAGCGGTGATCACATCTAGCCCCTGCTGTCGCAGACCCTGCACCTCGCGCAGAATAAACGTGTCTGTGGCGCGGGGGTATTCACCTGTCATATAGGCTATTTTCATAGGCGTCCCTCGCGTGATCTTTGCATCGCTTCATCAAAATCGATCAATGGCGCGTCTGACATCAGATGGTCCATACGGGCCGTATCATATTGCACCGGCATCATACGCGCCTGCACGGTGGCAGGATGCAAAAGGCCGGGTTTGGACACAAATGGCACAAGACGCCCAATGAATGACAGCAAACGCCACGGGAAAACGACCGTCCGCTTGCGCAATCCGAGCGCGGCGAGATAGCGCGTTCGATCAGGTGGATCGCGGTCAATCAGGTTGATTGGTCCCGCGGCCTGCGTCTCGCAAGCTTTCACGATCGCCTGCGCACAATTCTTAACGTAAATGACGGGCAGTTGGCCCGCCCGCGTGAACTGCACCAAAATCGGCCCGAGAATTGCGCCAAGGTGCGCGTTCCACATCTTGTCCGGCCCAAAGACAGAGCCCGGACGCAAGATCGTTAGCGGCATTGCATGTGACGCCGCGGCCTGCTGTGCGATCTCTTCTTGTCGCAGCTTGTTTTGGCAATAAACATCTCGCCTCGAAGGTGCGGTTTCCAGCGGCGAACTCTCGTCAATGATCCCGCCTTTCGCCCCCGCATCAGAACTATAAACAGCTATCGAGCTGATCAGAACCAGTCGCGGCACGACCGGCTGGCTGATAATTGCTTGGCAAAGCGCCTGCGTTGCATCGACGGTGTTGCGCGCCTGAGTTTCGGCATCACCCGTCATCATAGCCGCCAAATGGATGACGACGTCAGCACCGGCAAGCGCAGCATTGAGGTCGCCTTGCAACAGGTCGGCCAAAATGGGGGTGACGCCCGCGTCCCATTCTGCGGGTTCCGATCCGGCACGACGTATGATGGCAAGGACGGTATGGCCACGTGCACGTGCGCAAGCCACAACCGCACGACCGATAAAGCCAGATGCACCTGTCACCGCGATCGTGAATGGTTGCGCCGCGCGGTCCATCATTTGCCCCGTTTCAATTTGACCGCCCAAGGTTGCGGCGCGGGCGGCGTACAGGTTGTCTGCATCGCGACAGACCCGCTATGCTCGCCTGCATTTTGCAACGCCAGCGTGACCTCGTTTACATGAAGCGCCATCTGCATGATCGGCAGCGGGTCATTGTCCGCCGCTATATCATTCAGCATCTGATCGGGACCAAGAAAGAAATTCATCGTCGCAGCACCACCCTTGGCAGGCACCGGATGTGTTTTCTTGCTGGGCAAGCGCAGTTTGCGGGTGATCGGAAGTTCCAGCAAACGTCGCCGGATACGCATGCGTTTGCGAAAACGAACGGCGGCCAGATTGTCCCAGCATTCATCAAGCTCAAGCACGCCTTTTTCACCCACAATCCGCAATTCGTGGTTATGCGGCGCAATGATCGAACAGGTCAGCCGCGACACCACGCCAGAAGTATGAAACAGCGTGCCGATTGATAAATCATGCGCAGCGGGCGCGTCGCCCGTCAGCTGTGCAGAAGCCGCAACCACAGTACGCACTGGTCCAAACATCTGGATCAACCATGTCAGGTAATATCCTGCATGTTCCATCGTACAGCCGACCTGAAACTCGTCCTCGGCAGGCCAAGGCGCACCGGTCTCGCTCTTCCACTGCTGATAGGGCGCTTGCCGAATATAGCCGTCATCAATCTCGGCATAGGCGAGGTGAACCTTACCAGCGACTTCGCTTCGGATACCTGCCCAAAGCGTCTGTGCTGATTGCGACAGATAACTGCATGGGGCTGATCCCAGACGCAATCCTTGTGCCACTGCAATGTCGACCAGCGTTTGTGCCTGTTCCATATTCATGGCGAGTGGTTTTTCGGAATAAACGTGCCGTTCTGCCATCAGGCAATCGCGTGAGACGCCAAAATGGGCGTCAGGATTGGTCAGGTTCAAGACCAACCCATCCGCTGGCAATGTCGACAACAATTGCACGATGTTTGCAAATGAAGGCACAGACCAATGGTTGCAAAAGGTATGAAGCCGATCCGCATCCAGATCGAACGCACCGACGATCTTTACATCAGGATAAAGCGCTATGGATTTCATGTAGAAATCCGCGACATACCCCGTGCCGATGATCGCGATGGAACGTTGCCCGTTCCTGCCTGTCTCGACTTCAGAATCTACCATCAGGCCGCCATCAATCCGCGCAAATACGCACCATATTCAGTCTTGGCATAGCGGTCAGCCAACGCTGTCAATTGCGCGTCATCAATCCAACCAGCGCCATATGCGATCTCTTCTGGGCAACCCGTTTGCATGCCCTGACGACTTTGCAGGGTGCGCACAAAATTTCCTGCATCCAGCAGACTGCCATGCGTCCCTGTATCAAGCCAAGCATAACCACGCCCCATCTGCTCGACCGTTAACGCACCTTCGGTCAGATAGCTTTCCAGCAGCGTAACGATTTCTAACTCGCCACGCGGGCTGGGCTTGATTTCACGTGCGCGTTCCGGTGCGCTGCCATCCAGAAAATAAAGCCCGGTCACGGCATAATTCGACGGCGCCACCTGAGGTTTTTCTACAATCTCGGTAACGCGGCCCTCTGCATCCATGCCAACTACGCCGTAGCGTTCTGGATCAGCCACATGGTAGCCAAAGACGGTCCCACCCGCGCTTTGCGCATCAGCGCTTGCCAATAGCTCCGGCAGGCCATGTCCGAAAAAGATATTGTCCCCCAGAACCATCGCAGAGGGACCACCATCCAGAAATTCTTCGGCAATCAAGTAGGCTTGCGCCAATCCATCAGGTTTCGGCTGCACCAGCCACGTGATCTGCACACCCCATTGCGACCCGTCGCCCAGCAGACTTTGGAACTGCGCCTGGTCATGTGGCGTTGTGATGATCCCGATCTCGCGGATGCCGGTCAGCATCAGCACCGACAACGGATAGTAAATCATCGGCTTGTCGTAGATTGGGATCAGTTGCTTGGACAGACCCAGCGTAATCGGCCAAAGACGCGATCCGGTGCCACCGGCCAATATCAACCCTTTGCGTGTGCTCATGATGCATTCCTATTCGATGGTGTCGCGCTGGACAGCATGTTCGCTAGTGCGGCGCGCCAATCCGGTCGGGTGATCCCGAAAACCGCCTCAAGACTGGTACAATCAAGCCGCGAATTTGCCGGACGTGCTGCGGGCGTCGGATAGTCTGCGGTGGTAATATCGCGTACTTTGACGTCTCTGCCCGCTGTCGCAAAAATGGCGCGGGCAAATTCCGCCCAAGACACGTCTGGATACCCGCTGAAATGATACACGCCGCGCGTGCCCTGCCCTGCCACAAACGCCTTTGCGATAGTCAGACAGGCGTCGGCAATCGCCGCTGCAGGTGTCGGCCCGCCAATCTGATCACCAACAACATTTGGGCTGTCGCGCGTTTCAGAAAGACGCAGCATCGTGGTGACAAAATTCTTGCCGTCTTCGTCAAAAACCCACGCAGTGCGCAAAATGGCATAGATACCGCCGGCGGCGATAACACCCTGTTCACCCGCAAGCTTTGTGCGCCCATAAGCCCCAAGCGGCCCTGTCGGATCATCCGGTGACCAAGCCGGGCCATCTGCGCCATCAAATACGTAATCGGTCGAGATGTGCACAAAGGGCAAACCCCGCTGAGCGCAAGCCATCGCCATCGCACGCGGTGCATCCGCATTAATCACATGCGCTGCGGCTTCTTCCGTCTCGGCCGCATCCACAGCTGTCCAAGCGGCGGCATTGATCACCGCATCTGCGTCCGTTTCAGCAATAACCGCAGCACAAGCAGCGGGATCGCTCAAATCCGCAGCGTCACGCCACAAAGCGGTGATTTCCAAACCATGCACAGGCCCCGCTGCGATCAACGCGCGTGCCACCTGCCCTGTCTTGCCAAAAACCAATACCTTCATGCTTTGCCCAGCCGCGTGCCGACACCGTCACGGTCAAGCAGCGGCTGCCACCAATCTTGATTTTCCAGATACCACGCAACGGTCTTTTCCAACCCCTGCGCAAGCGTGACCGAAGGCCGCCAACCCAATTCCGCACTGATACGGGCGGGGTCGATAGCATAGCGCAGGTCATGACCGGGGCGGTCCGTCACATAGGTAATCAGATCAGCATGCGGGGCAGCATCCGGGCGATGCTGGTCCAGCAACGCGCAGATCATTTGTACCAGATCAATATTGCGCGCCTCGTTTTCGCCGCCGATGTTATAGCTGCGACCCAATTGCCCGCGCGCCAAAACCGTCAACAACGCATCTGCGTGATCCTCCACATAAAGCCAATCGCGCACGTTTTCACCCTTGCCGTAAACCGGAATCGGACGCCCGTGCAGCGCGTTTAGAATGACCACCGGGATCAGCTTTTCGGGAAAATGATACGGGCCGTAGTTATTGGAACAATTGGTGAGGACAACCGGCAAGCCATACGTCTCGGCCCATGCGCGCACCAGATGATCGCTCGCCGCTTTGGTTGCCGAATAGGGGCTGCGCGGATCATAAGGCGTGTCCTCAGTAAATTGGCCAGTAGCGCCAAGCGAGCCATAAACCTCATCGGTCGAGATATGATGAAAGCGGAACTCCGCAAACTTATCGCGACCTTCCCAATAGGCGCGGGCGGCTTCGAGCAGCGTATAGGTGCCGGTCACATTGGTCTCAATAAAACAGCCGGGGCCATCGATGGAACGGTCAACATGGGATTCCGCAGCCAGATGCATAATGGCGTCGGGCTGATGTTCGGCCAAGACCGCATCAAGAGCCGCGCGATCACAGATGTTGGCCTGCACAAACGCATAAAGCGGATCATCGGCCACGCTGGCGACATTGGCCAAACAGGCCGCATAGGTCAGCGCATCAAGATTGACGACCGCATGCCCTTGCGCCACGGCCTGCCGCACCACGGCAGAACCAATGAAACCGGCACCTCCTGTCACTAGGATTTTCATGAATTTGGCCTGTACTTGAAGGGGCTCACAAAATCAGCAAAAGGCGGGGCAACCGCATCCTTATCGGATAAAACGGCCTCTTCCGCCGCAACACCCCAGTCAATCGCAAGATCGGGATCATTAAACTTCACCGACCCCTCGCAGTCAGGCGCATAGGTCGCGGAGCATTTGTAAGCCACCATGCAATCCGGCGTGCGTGTGACAAACCCATGCAAAAACCCGGCAGGAATCAGCAATTGGTTGCCTTTGGTATCCGACAGCTCCACCCCGACCCAGCGACCATAGGTGGGCGAGCCGACACGAACATCCACCGCCACATCCCAGATCACCCCTTGCAAGGCGCGCACCAGCTTTGCTTGTGCTGATGGCGGGCTTTGAAAATGCAGGCCGCGCACGGTGCCCTGATCCCGGCTATATGATTGATTATCTTGAACAAAATGTGTGTCGATACCAAGTTTCACAAGCGTGTCAGCGTTGTAAGTCTCGGTGAAATGACCCCGACTGTCGGAAAATCGACGGGGCGTTATTTCGACAACGCCGTCAAGGTTGGTTTCATGTATCATTTGGTTACCACTTGGTAGGCACAGTTTACTTTACACACTCTGCTGTCCTAGAGCAAAAAGAAGAGATTAGAAACCGCGACTTAGCTGAAATCGCAGCAACAGTTACGACGCAATTATACGCATTTTTCGCACTGGCCGGACATGACGATCAGGCCAGTGGCGACAGGGATCGCATCAACCGGCTATAGATTTCAGCACATTGAGGTGAAATACTGCTCCGCAATCGTTCCTGATATCCAGTGAAAGCCAAAGAATTTGTACCAATTACCTTACTCAGTACCAAAGCTCCTTATTTGGGCAATGTCTTTATATATTTTTACTGTGATCTATCAGGATTTCGCCCTTGGTGGTCACGAATGGAAGCAGGGCGACTGGCTGATTAACAGCGTCAATGGTGCCGTGCGCCGGGGCATCATGGGGTCCACCATTTTATGGGTTGCGGGTGCGACATCGCTTGATCCGATTTTGGTGACCACGGCATTACAAGGTCTTTTGTTCGGTCTTTGCATCATCTTGCTGAGCGTCGCGATTGGGCGCAGCGATGTGCGCGCAACACTGTGGCTTTTGGTCCTGTCGCCCGCGTTTTTTGTGAACTTCTGGGCCGTTGATCCAGACGGGGCCCTGCGCAAAGAACTTCTGGTTTTCCTAGCATTTTCTGTCCTGTTCTATGCAACCACCATGCAGAACGTGTCGAAAATGCTGGTCCCGCTATCGGCTGTCATCTTTGCCGTTGCGGTCTTCAGTCATGAAGGCAACGTCTTCTTCGCACCCTTCTTTTTCCTATGCTATTTCTTGATCTACAAAGGCGGACACATTGAAAAACCGCTGCTTATCGGCCTACTCGCTTTGACCTTGCTGGCATGTTTGGGCACGATCGCTGTCGCCTTGCGGTTCAGCAATGTCCAAGATCATTTGGTCGTGTGCCAGCCCCTGCTTGATGCAGGCGTGCGCAGCGGTATTTGTGATGGCGCAATCAAGGCGCTGGAACTCGATTTGGCATTCTTCACGGAAGCCACGTTCTGGATGCTTTTTTCGCCCAAGATCCTGTCATTTCTATTGATGTATGGGCTGGTCTGCATTTCCATTTTGGCAATTGGGTTTCACTTTTTCGATAAGAAGACGATGTTCTGGGCGTCATTCGGCTCTGCGTTTTTCTTTTTGCCACTTTACGTTGTTGCGGTCGACTGGGGACGCTGGTTAAGTTTTCACGCATCAGCGGTCATTTTGACGATGTTGATTATCCTCAGTTTGAACGCTGGCAAATCGACAAAACGATCAGACCTGCCGCGCGGGCCGTTCATCGCGCTCACAATCTTTTCTATCGTCTGGGGCTGCTCTCACTTTGTGGACGTCAAATGGGGCGGGATCGCTCTCAAGACACTGTCAGGCATCCTAGGGTCTGCCTGAGGGCAACGCGCAGTTGTCTCAAACGGCGAATGTCAGAAAGACAGATATGAAGTTCCTAACAACGTTTCCACCCACTCTATTATTTGTCATCGGCTGGGGCTGCTATCTGCTCCTCTTATTCCCCGGCTTCATGACAATTGATACGGTCCACCAACTTCTGGAAGGGCGCAGCGGCGAAATCGGGGATTGGCATTCGCCGGTCATGACGTGGTTTTTCGGCGCTGTTGACGGACTTTATTCTGGCCCAGGCGGTATGTTGGTGGCGCAAGTTAGCTTGATTTGGGGGGCGCTATGGCTGTTTTATCGTGTTGGTTTCGCCGATAGCGCCCCGCGCTTGGGCGCGGTTTTCTTAGTAGCGCTGATGTTCTACCCCGCTGTGCTTGGGGTCGCCGGAGCAATTTGGAAAGATATTCTCATGGCTGGCTTTGCCGTCTTATTGGCTGGCGCAGTCATGGGGGCCATAGAAAAACCGGCGCTGAAGTGGCACATGACAATTCTTGCCTTGGTTGCGGCTGTCCTCGTATTGCTTATGCGCCTCAACGGCATTTTCCTGATTTTCCCTCTTATGGTCGCGCTGTCTTTGGCACATCTACCAAGTCGGGGTGGGTTTGCGATGCTGTGCGCCATCTTGGCTGGCGCTGCGATTTCTATAGGTCTGGCACTCTCGGCCATGGCCGTGAATGAAAAGGTGGCAACGCGGCACCTCCATTCGATCCTATCAGTCGCGATCTTTGACGTGTCCGGCACAGTCGCCAACCTCCCCTCAGGTGCGCGGCAAGAGGCATTGTTCGTCCAGCTTCCCAACCCACTGACCCAAGGACGCAGCACGGCGCAACTTGCTGCGACTTATAACGCACGCGACTGGCAATCTGTGTTTAAGGGTGACGCGCCGGGGCTGAACGACCTACAGCAGTTCCAGACAACCTTTGTGGCAGGCTATGCGTCTTTGACCCCGTCAGAGCGTGACGCCTTAATGGGTGCTTGGGTTGCGGCAATCATGACCGAACCCAAAGCATATCTGACCCACCGTGCGGACGTTTTTGGCTGGGTGTCAGGGTTCCGAAGATACCAATGGCAGCCCGCCATTTTTGACCCTGCCGCCTACCCTGCTGAATTACAAGCTATCGTTGCGCCATTCTCCCAGCAAACCAACCTACAAGCCGGGCTGGAACGGCTGTTTTGGAAGCTCAGTAACTACGCGCCCTATAAGCCGTGGTTCTGTTTGCTGGCCGCAATTTTGCTTCTCACTTATCTACTCGCAAGAAGGCGCGACGAAATCGCGGCTTTCGCTTTATGCCTTGCAGTACCCGCCCATATGTTTGGGTTATTCCTATTCGCGCCAACGCCTGATTTTCGATATTCGCATGTCATCTTCATTTTGACCGGGCTTGCATTTGCGCTGACGCTTTGTCGCCCACGCCAACGAACCGAGCAAACCTCAAAGCCTCAGCCACTCTGAGGGCAACTGACCTGCAAGATATAGCCCGGGCTGAGCAGCGTATCGAACGTGGCCAACGGCTCATATTCGCACGATCTTTCGTTCAGCACATCCCGCAGTCCCGCGGTCGCCCGCCCCGGCAAACCGGGCCAGGACGCGTGAATGGACGTCATGTAGAAGGTGCTGCCATCTGTCGGCGCGGCATCAAGCACAAAGCGTGCGAGCGGCCGAAAATCAGCGCGAATGCGTAGAATGACGTACATTTTGGCCCAGCCAATCGGATCGTTGTGCAGCAAGTCCATGATTCTTTCGGAAAAGAGATCAGCATCCATGCTGTACCAGTCAGGCCCGAAATAGGACGGGTCGATCACGCCGCTTTTAGTGGACAGGGCCGGGGCATAATCATGTTGCGCAATCGGCGCGCCCCTTTCGATCATCAGCGGGATTAACCGGAAGGACCCAAAGTAATGCACAACCTGCGACGGCGGCAAAGCAGCAAGGGTCGACACCAATTGATCACTGGCACCTTCAACAATCTGCGGTGGCCATTTCATCGCCGTGCGCGCACCCGTCGCGACAAAAAGCAATGTCAGTAAGATCAGACCTCCGATTGCAAAAGGACGCCGCGCTTGGGCCTCTGGCGCGACCAAGCACGCAATGACGGCACCTGCAAATACGGGGTAGATACCCAACATCCACAACAAGTGGCGCGGACTGACGGCGGGGTACTTACCAATCGCCGCCAGCGCCAGAAAGACCGCGCACACCGCGACTGTAAACAGCGTCAGTCCAGCGAGTTTTGACCGCGCCTCGCCTCTCAGCAAGAAAAGCGCGGCAACGGCAACAACAAACAGTACCAATAGAAGCGCCAA
This sequence comes from uncultured Paracoccaceae bacterium, assembly GCA_947488605.1. GTDB lineage: Bacteria > Pseudomonadota > Alphaproteobacteria > Rhodobacterales > Rhodobacteraceae > Yoonia. Next base: position 81,823 of record CANKZJ010000010.1, read on the forward strand.
ACCTCTTCTTTGGAACAATTGCGACGCGGCATTAAGAAAACTAAGCTCTGCAGCCAGTCCTGTTTTCCCGTAAGCGTCAGGAAAAGCAGTGATCTGAATGCCAGTCGCATAGTTGATCTGTAGATAATAGGCGAAGGCGACGACCGCGACCAGGCCACCAAAAGCGATCTCGCGGACGCCAAGCTGCTTGCGCAAAAGGCGCAAAAGCAGAAAGACACCGACAACAATGCACCCCCCCACAATGGTCGACACCCCGACCAGCAATCCCACCAAGATGACCGCGACATCGCGCAAGTTGAAGGCGTCATCGCGGTTCTTGGCGTAGATCCATGCCGCGAAAATCACAAAACCAATGATGTCGAAAGTGTAGAACTTCAACATGGACGCATTGATCAAGAAGGGCTGATGAGACAGCAGAACGAAAAGCCCCGCAGCGATCGGCAGCGGGCGCATCCCGAACGCCCCGATCAGTGCCACCAAAACAACGCCAAGTGTCAGCGTGATCATGATCATGCGCAGCACTGTGATCGGCAGTGCGTAGATGGCATGAAGCAACAAGTTAAACAAAGGCGGCCCGGCTTGCTGCGCCTCGGGCAATGGACCAAACGCTTGCGCGACGCTGTCCAATGGAAAATTGATCAACTGGGAAACTTCGTCGATCCAAATGCTGCGGTCAGTCCAGAAATACAGCTGAACAACCCCGAAAAGTAAGACGAGACCCAAGATCATCAAACGAAGTGGAGTGGCAAAGCGGGCAGTCTCACTTGGCATTGGGTTCTCTCAAAAGATGGCGGGCATAGGCGCGAGTTAAGCTTAAAATACTCACTGACTCAAGGCGCGAACCGGCCCAGTGCCGCAGCAAAAGTTTGCTTCAGCACAGCGAACTTGCCAGAAATTCCGTCGATTTTGGTGGGCACTGCCGCATTAGGCGGGTAGCGCCGCTGCACCGGCAATTGCGCAACCTTCATACCGATCTGCCCGGCGCGGACGGTCAGATAAAACAACAATTCGTAGCGCTGAAACACATCCCGAAACGGCTTGACGCGTGGATCAAGCAGGTAACGGGCAGAATAGGCGCGGAACCCATTTGTCGTATCGGTAAACCAATGCCGCCCGGCCAAACTTAATAGCGGGGCGTGGATGCCGCGATTGGCGATTGTACGCTCCAACGGCGTGTTCTCAGCCAAACCGCCCGGCAAATAACGCGAGCCTTGCACATAATCGACGCCGTTCTCTAACTGCGCGACCATATCGTTGACCGCTTCGACCCCGTCTTTGCCGTTGCCATCAATCGTGACGATCCCTTTATAGCCCGCGCCCAAGCACCAAGCATAAGCCATGCGCAATTGCGCGCTCAGCTTACCGGGACCCGTTTTGGTCAGGACCGCATGCACGTTCACGCTGGCCATAAATGCGGGATCAAGCGACCCATCCGTCGATCCACCGTCGGCTACAATCACATCCACGGGTAGATTTGCATCGCGAATGCGCTGCAATTGGCCGCGGATGCGGTCCCCTTCGTTGATGACGGGAATAACCAGCGCATAGGCGTGAGACGCATCAGCATAAGTGGCGCAGTCAAACGTTGGAAGTTCCCAGTCCTCGGAACCGGGCAACAGGCCGTCAGTGGTGGTCATTCAAGGGACTCCTTGGGTCGAAAGACAAAGTACTTGCTCAGCAGGTAATTGACGCAAAACGAAACACCTGCACCCGCCACCAACACCGGCAGCGCATGCAGACTACCAAAAATGGCCGTCAGGATCGCAACAGTCGCGACACGCACGCCAAGCGTGGCCGCCAGCGCCACAGCATAGCGCGCACCACGCCCCGCCGATAGTTTCTTGGCCCCATCTCGAAACGTCCACAACTCGTGCAACACGTAATTCAGGGCGGCTGCTACAATGAAACCAAGCGCTGCGGCAAGCCACAGCGGCATGCCCAGAAAACGGGCCGCACTCCACGCTACCGCCAGATCAATGATCAGGCCAATGACAGCCACAGCGAGGAAGCGCGCCGCCTCCATCACACCGGTGTATCCGCCAAAAGCAGGCGCGCGTGCGCACCGCTGAATTCGGTATCGGTTCCACGAACAAGGTCGAACAGATCGTAGATATTGTCGATCTTACCACCCAAAATCGACACGACGCGGCTGTCTGCTGGCAACTGTTGATACAGGATCGGCCGCCCGTCATCGCGCTCATTCTTGGTCAACACGGTCTTAACATCATAGAGCGATTGATGCGGCACCGCCCGGCTGAGACAGGGCATGTAGCGTTGCGCGTCGCGGATCATATGCTGCACCCGCGACTGCGGTTGCGCTTTGGCAAGGTTCTCGTAGGCGGACCCCCGACCCATCTCGTCAGTCCAACTGTCATGGGGCGTGTAGCGGACGTGGGTCAGCGAATGCAGCCCCTCGGACGGATAAGGCATGCAGGAAAAGAACGGGCCATCCATCACGGTAACACCGACGCCCTGCAACTCTTCTGGGGCCTCGACCAATGCGATTTCGGCCAGTTCATGCTTCAGCTGCGCGCGTGGCAAGTTCGCACGATTCAGCACATCGTTGATCTGCGCATAAGTGATGTTGAAGGCATAGCGCGCCGCGACTTCTGTGCCGTCCGATAACGTGGCGCGAATGCCAGTGGGGCTGTCTTCTAGCCGCTCAAGTGCGACTGGCATGCGAACTTCTACGCCGGCATCATCCAATCGCTTTTCCATGTGCTGACGCAGCACTTTGTAATCGAACGCCGCCTCGGAACAGGCGAAAACACCCTCGACCATGTCAGGATCGAACAACGCAGCTTGGCTCGGAAGGGCTGTGCGGATCGGTGCGCCAATGTCGCGAAACATCCGGTAAAATCGCTTTGACGATACCTTGGATCGCCGCCGCGAGATGGCGTAGATCATCTGGAAATCATCGACGACCGCCTCGGGAAAGTCGGTCATGAAGCGTTGGTGCAGCAGCATTGATCTGACCGCCGTCAGCGCCGAACGCGGGTAATGAAACCCGGTATGCACACGCGCCTGATTGACGCGTGACGCGCGATCCAGCAGCGTATCACCTGCCTCGACCACAAGGACTTTGTCCGAGATCGAGCGGAGATAAAGCGCGAGACAACAGCCGTAGAAACCGCCACCCACGATCAGATAGTCCACTTTTTGCGCGGTCATAGCGGCCCGACTTTTTCAGGCGCGGGGCGATCACGTTCCAAGTCGACGTTCAGCTCCGACGCCACCTTGCCGAACAAATCGATATGATTTGTCTCGGTCGCGCCACCTTCAAAGTCGTTACGCTCCAAGCTTGCCAGCAACTGCTGAAGCCCAAGACTAAGCCCCATGATCGACACGCCCAGAAAGAACGCGGTCAAACTGAGCATACCCGATAAAGTCAGCCAACCAGTTGCGATGTCGTCCACGACAATCCAGACGCCCAACACATAAAATGCGTAGACAAGCCCAATAGCCGCCAAAACCGCGGACGCCAGCGTCACGACCATCAGCAAGCTAGGTGCAACATAGACAAGCAGCTTTTGCAAAAGCGCGAGCCGCCGTTGCTGTTGTCCGGCCTCGCGCAGAACAGGCATGTCAGACGGTGCCGCAGCAAAATCCAGCGGCAGGCGAATGTCGCGCGGTGGAAATCGCAACGCCAAGTCCGGTGCCGGATGGGTCAAAAGCTGATTAAGCAACGTGCGCGGCACAGCGAGTGTCTGCAAATCGCGCAAGCCAACCTCGAAACCGGACATCCGCCCCAGTGCCACCAATGGTGCCGCCAGCGTGCGATTAACCACGCCAACAGAACGGATCGCCAAGACCGCATGTTGATCATCGGCGGCTTGCTCTATCATCGCGACGACATCGACATGTTCCAACTCGGCGACGTTAGTCATCAGCACGACATCGCCAATAGCTTCGTCCGCGGCAATCACCCGCCTGCGATAGAACCCCGTACCATCGCGAACCGTCAGCAAGCGTAAGTTATCGACGCGCTGAACCAGATCAGCGTATTTATCCCTTAGACCTTCATCCGCAATGACGACGATCTCGCGAAAGCGAAAACGCGCGTCTAGATTTTGGGCCAATTTCGCGACAACCTCGAAACTGGCAGCGTCCGGCGGGATATGCCCAAAACAAACTGATACCAGCACGTCTTCGCGCAACGAGGTCGGGAGTAGCACATCGGTCATGCGGAGGCCTCCACCATTGCAGCACTCGCCAGGGCCGTAACACGGCCGCGCAAAGTCTCAAGCCCACCCTCATGCCGCTTCATTTCGATAGATATAGCACGGGCGTAATCCGCATCACGCAATGCGATCAAAACGGGCATAAGATCAGTCGCGTCATCTGGCGCGGGCGCAAGGTGCGGCTCACTGACGTGCACGTGGGTCAGCCGAGGCACCAGCGTTTTGATGCGCGATGCCACGGTGTCGTAAGTGCCGTTCATATGCATCGCGCCCAAGTCCAATATCAGCGTCACAGCGCTATGATCCACCTGAGCCACGAAAGCTTCGGTTTCGTCTAATGTGGTCAAAAAGTTGGCACCATAGGCCGTCGGATTGGTTTCCATCGAAATGGCCGTGCCGGCGGCAGCAGCGTGATCACCCAGGCGGCGGAAAATATCGGCCGCTTGGGTCCACGCTGTGTCATGGGGCATGCCATCTGGGATACGGCGATTTGTCGGGGACCCAAAGACGATGTTGGGGATCTCAAAGCGGCCCGCCAGATCAATCGCACGGATCATGCCTTGCTCGAATGCGGCGCGTTCATCCGCGTCACCCAGCAATGCGG
>CANKZJ010000011.1 GCA_947488605.1 uncultured Paracoccaceae bacterium
TCATGCGCCGCATACGTGGCGATTTGGAGCAGATGAGGAAGCACCTCGACGACAACAGATAGAGTTATTTGAGAACACTCAGAAAGGCCCTCTCAAGCGGCTGATATACCCCAAGTGTATCTTCAAACAAACTTGGTGCAATACATGCCTACAAGTCCAACCGCATAGCCGATGTCAAACCAGACATCGGCGCAGCTGCAGCGAAAGCCCGGTATGTCCGCTGACCGGCCAATCCTGCTCGAAGATCGAATGTCCGGTTCGGGCTGGCTGCGGCACTTGCGGCTCGGAGCGGTTAGGCACTTCCAGGTCCTTGGACATGAGTTGCAGCATAGAAAATAGTAGAACAAAAAAAGAACATGTGCGATTTGGTCGTATGCCATACGAACCTGTCACGCTCGGTTTCAAGTTTTCGATCCGCCTCAAGCAGCTCACCGCTCGTGATGTGCTTGTGGTCACTTGCCCTGCTTGCCACAAGTCATATTACGTCGCGCCACACATTCTCTTGGAGCGCTACCATGAACATCGGCCGATCGAGAGCTTCGCAAGCGATTTCGTTTGTAAACGATGCGGCAATCGTCACGACATGTCCTGGCGGATTGATCGTGCAGTTGGACCTGAGTTTCCACGTTCAGCCTAGCTGTTAGGAATCACGCGTTGTTTTAGGATCTCAAATGCTGGCCAGAGAACTTCGCCATTTTCTTCGGTTACCATTTTGATCCCCAGGAACGGAAGGAGTGGTGTCTGTTCCAGTCGCGTGATCCCGTAGAGGACGCCTGATCTATGTTCGTCAGAAAAGACTTCTTCGCGTCCGTCCTTGAAGATGACCTTAAAGCTGCTCATGATAGCTGCTTTGTCGCAAATGTTCGGATCTTGCTACTACCGCCCCAAGAAAGCTTCAAACGTGCCTCGAATTGCACCTCATTCGCAGTTCGCATGATCCTGGCCGCAATGTCCTCTATGGTTTCTCTCCTACGCAACCTGAACCATTCTGTTCCCCGACGGTCGCGACGTCCAAACCACCGACCGGCTAAGTCTTTCAGCGTTCGTTGTTCTGTCACATATGCATGCGGCATCGACACAGTGAACACGATGCGTGGACCTCCATCAACCAAGCCCTTTAGTTCGTTTCGACGGGTGTCTGTCTTTCGTTGAGTGAACCCGACCTTGAATAAAGCGGGTTCTGCTCGGGATTGAAGCAAGTAGACTGTCCCCCACCCTCTAGTCCTAAACCAAGGGACGTAGTTTTTTCGATGTCTTCTTCGCTTTCTCATAGCATCAAGCCCATTCTGGCGGTTTCGAGAGTTCATTCACGATCATCCCGGATATGCTCGCGAATGACAGCGTTCCGTCAGGGTTTTCCTTGCGTGCCAGCGATTTCGCCACCTCGTTTGGTTTCATCCCGTACTGCAGCAAAAGCGAAAACAGCACGCAAAAATCCTGCACCTGAAATTCGAGCATCGATCCGGATTTGAACCCTGACGAATAAAACACTTCCCGTGGTTCATCTGGTTGATCAGGGTCATATCCGACCGACAGGAAAACCGTTTGACCCTGGTCGGTTTCAACCTTCCGTGTCTCCGTCAATCTCCGATCAGGCAGCCTTTTGCGCTTCTTCTTTTCCGCCATCGCCTTAGGTCCTATGACTGTGATCTGCAGTTCTCAGGTTAGCATTCCTTCTTTGCTTCATGATCATGTAAAGCCAGAATGCTTCCAACTTTGCGCTATCTGGGTCCTGCCTGACCAGTTCAGCCACAGATCTTTTCAGCCAGTCGGATGCATGATCCGACGCAAGTACCTGCTCCACTGATGGTACTTCAAATGGACCCAACACTGTTAGCAACCCTTTTCGACGTAGGCGCGCTGCAACTCCGCGGAGCGCTGTAGTAGCGCCAGGGAGTCCGTCACATTTGCGATGGACCCTTGTCCCTGCTCCGCCCTACGCACTGCATCTACTCCCTGTGCGGTGGCAGACGCCGCTCGTATACCGTTGAGGCCGCCCTGCGCGCCTGCGCCAAGAACGGCTGTAAGGCCAACACCAACGACGGCATCGGTTAGCGCATTGGCGCGTGCAGCACGTTGTTGTTCTGCCTCAAGCTCCCTTACTCTGACGGTTATATTGTTGCTCCTCGTCGCCAGCTCGTTGCAGCTGAGCGCTAGTGTAGATGCATCGCTTGTTCGTTGGCCGACTGTCGGCAATGACTGGACAGTCGGCTGCCCAGTGTTCATGCAACCTGCCAATGTCGCGGCGGAAATCAGTAGAATTGTAAGTCTCATCAGGATTCGTCCTTTTCTGTGTCGAGAATTTCCACAAGTTCTTCGGGATTCAGCATGCCATCATAGATCTGATCCCGCCCAACGAACGTTGGTGTGCCTCTGATCCCTAGGGTTGCTGCAAGCCGCTGGTTTCGAAGAATCTCAGCAGCCACATCGTTGGACTGCGCCTCAACGGCAATGGCCTCGGCGTTGTATCCAAGGCTCGCTGCTAGCCTAACGGCGCTTGCTGTGTCACCTACCCGACCTGCCGCGTCAAAAACTGCATAATGGAAGCGTAGATATGCTTCTTCACCAGCCACGTTCCGAACGGCGATCGACACCTTGGCGATATCATTTGACGCCTCGCCCAAAATAGGAAATTCAATCAATCGAACGCTGTCTGTCATTTCGTGAGGTAGGGTCTGCATCTGTGACGCGCTTTGCGCACAATACCCACAGCGGTAGTCAAAGAACTCCACAAGTCGGATCTCTGGGTCGTCCCCAAACAGCTGTTCGGCTACCTCCGCGATCTGACGCTTTTCAACTTCCGTTGCTGCCAATTCTCGCTCAGCCTCCAACCTTTGGATCGCAAGCAATACTACCTCTGGGTTATTCAGTATTGCCTCGATGACCCGCTGATCAAAGTCGTCTTCTGCCGCAAGTGGTGACGCGGCCAGCACTACACTTGCAAAAACCAAAGCACGCATTTTTTTATCCCTTAATAGTGTAAAATCTTTTCTCTAACACTTTTATGAACTAGGTTAGCCACAAATACATCAATTTTTTGGGGATTTGATGATGGCCAAGACAGTAAGCTCTGCTTCAACACTCATCCGCGGCGGCCAAACGGCACAGCATTGGTGGCGGATGGGATGGCAAGTCCTTCGGTTTGCGACTGTCGTCGGCGCATTGATCTACGTCTGTAGCTTCGTCTTCTTGGTTGCTCGCACATACAACCCAAGCGAGATGCGCATCGCTTTCTATTATGAAATGTCAGAACGCGGTGTCGTCGGACAAAATGGCTTCGACCAGCTCTACACCTTCAAAGATCTCTCGGGAGATACCATCACCGTTCCAGCCGTGCAGATTTATCGAAACACTGAATATCGACGCATCCGTGACGGGTTCTTTTACACTTTTCATAGCTCGGCCAGGCTCGCAGGCATTCCTGCCGTACTCTTGGGGCTGCTTTCCTTCCTTGTCTTTATCAAGACCGGAAACCGCATTCAGGAAGATGAGTTCGTTCGCGGCGCGCGCCTAGTCTCTGCCTCTCAGCTCAAAGGCTGGAGTGCTCTCAAATGGCGCAAATACAAGAAAAAGCACAAGGGACGGAAAACAGCGAAACCCTTGACGATCGCTGGCATTCCATTTCCCCCAGACGCTGTCGAAGCCCAGACAATGCTGAATGGTACCGTCGGTGTCGGTAAAACCAATGCCATGATTGAAATGCTTTCAATCATTCGGGAGAATGGCGGTAAGGCCATTATCTATGATCGGATGGGTGGCTTTGTTTCTCGGTTCTACGACGAGAACACGGACCACCTCATCAATCCCTTCGATGATCGCTCATCATCCTGGAACCCATTTGATGATGTTCTCGATGCGGCGTCCTTTACCCAACTTGGCGAAGTCATGATACCAGAACATCGTGGCGCTGCGAGCGATCCCTTTTGGTCTCAGGCTGCGCGCATCGTCTTCGATTACGCCGCGCGGGAATTGTACAAAACAAAGCGTCGTACCGTAAAATCACTGATCCAGCACTTGTTACAACTCGACTCCGAGGTTCTGGCGAAACTCATTGCAGGAACGCCTGGCTCCCACTTTTTCAACGAAGACATTGTTAAGACGGCCCAGAGCATTCGCGCAAACCTGATTTCTGAACTGCGTTTCCTAGAATACCTCCGCGATGATGCGCAGGCATTTTCCATCCGAGAGTGGATGAAATCAGATGAGCCGTCGTTTCTCTTCTTAACTGGTGATGCTGAGCACGCTGCTGCGACGCGCAACATCATTTCCACGATGCTAGAGATCTCTGCCAACGCCTTGATGGGGATGGGGCCTGCAAGTGAGCCGCGCTGTTACTTCTTCATGGATGAGGTCCCTACCCTCAACCGTCTCCCCTTCCTGATCAGCTCACTTGCTGAAATCCGTCAGTTTGGTGGCGCTTTCGTCCTTGGCTATCAAGTCTATAGCCAGTTGGAAGACATCTATGGACGCGAGGCCGCACAGACCATTTCCGGCACGGTCAACAACCGGATTGTCTTCAACACCCCCGATTTTCGGACAGCGAAGCTGTGTTCTGAGATGCTTGGCAATCAGGACAAGTGGGAATCGAATACGAACATCAGTGTCGGTGCCCATGAGGCGCGCGATGGTGTCGGCTTTACTCAGCAACGTGTCGAACGTGCGATCATCACGCCTGCAGAGATCCAAAGCCTTCCTCAACATAGAGCTGCTGTGAAATTCGCTTATGACTCACCGACCGCGGTGGTCGATATGAAGCAGGTCTTTGTGGACGAAACCCAACCTCGATTCTTGCCGTACATGGGGAACGCGGCTGGTTTCTCCGAATATAGTGAGACAAAATCCAAAGCTCCAAAGGAAGATCCTGCGAAGGCCGTTGAGATCGTCCGCGCCTTCCACCAATGGTGTGGTTGGCGCTTTAACTGCGACGCCGGCGAATTTCCCTCGGATGCGACCGAGCCGTGCGCCGCATACAAAGTCTACTTTGATCACTTCAAGAGCTGCTTAAATGCTGGAACCCACCCTGAAAACATCCATCCTGTCGTCGCGTTGGGTGATGGACTGGCGAGGAACGCACCCATTTGCCCCAAGAGCGATGAAGATGATAGCTCAGGGACAGACAATGGCGGCTACCAAGACGTTATAAGAACGGAAGGACCAATTCCGCCCCGTTACGACGGCCCTGAATTCGACCATCCACCTGTTCAAATCAACCTATTCAATCACACTGAACATGCTGCCGATGAAGACCCTGCCCCGGAACCGGAGCCAGGCCCCGTCGATCCAAAAGCCTCACCCCCAGCGGAAACGCCCCAACCCAAATTGCCATTGCCGAGTGGCTGGTCACCTGACGCACCATCGGGGGCTTAATCGATGCTTTCGATGTCGAACGTATCTTCTGGTCATGCGTCCAGCGGGTACTACAAAGCGGAAGGTTACTATCTAGAAGGCAGCAACGACGCTGAGAAATCATCTCAGTTTTATGGCAAAGCTGCTGAAGAAGCTGGCCTGACAGACTCATTCTCGGATGACCGCTTCACCGCCATCCTGGATGGCCAAACTCCAGATGGTCGGATGTTAGGCCGATTCCGTAATGGCGAGCGCGAACACAGACCCGGAATAGACCTCACTTTTTCAGCACCCAAGGCCGTTTCTATTGCAGCCCTTGTAGGTGGCGATACACGGATCCTGAAAGCGCACACCGATGCTGTCAAAGTTGCCTTGGACTATGCTGAGGCAAATCTTGTTCAAACACGAAAATACGTGAACGGACAGGTCCAGACTGAAAAAGGCGGCAAAATCATTGCTGGCCTCTTCCAGCATGACACATCTCGCGCTCTCGATCCGCAGCTACATACTCATGCTGTCATAGCGAACATGGTTAAAGACAGCACCGGCACGTTTCGATCCCTGTCAAACGAAGCCCTCTACAACGGAAAGATGCTCCTGGGTCAAATCTATCGGTCTTCTCTGGCGGAGAACCTGCAGGATCTTGGTTACGAAACCAAGGCTTTAGATAAAGGCCTTTTCGATATCAAAGGCGTTCCTCAAGAGCTCGTCGACACCTTCTCAAAACGTCGCGAAGAGATCGAACAAGCTCTCAAGGACAAAAGCTACGAGCCCACCGCTGTCGCCAGCTCCCTCGCGGCACTTGCAACCCGATCGGCAAAGAAACCGGTTCAACGCTCTGAACTTCGCGCGGCATGGTCTGCCGAAGTCAAGTCTCTCAACATTGATCTTCAACAAGCACTTCTTGATGCGTCCAAGCACGAGCAACCCTCATTTACCATGAGGGAGAAATCCGCAGGCGATGCCGTCGATTTTGCGATAGCTCATCACTCTGAACGTGAGGCAGTCTATTCGGAGCGGGATCTTCTGATGACGGCTATGAAGTTTGCGCCAGGCGTGACTGAAAAAGCTGCTGCATCAGAACTTAAGGAATACGTCAAAGATCGCATCCTCTACCCTGTCGATCTAAAAGAGGGCCGTTTCTACACAGATGTCGAGAACATACGTCTGGAAACGGAAAACAAGGATCTGATGCGCGCTCGCATCTCTGCGAACGTTGTCGATCTGCGCACCAAAGTAGATCATATCAGGCTTCGTTCATCGGATTCTTCCATCCAACAAAAGCTCCGGCGCACGACGCTAACGGATGGACAGAAAGATGCGACTTCGATGGTTCTATCATCGACATCGTATGTCACGTCCGTCCAAGGATATGCCGGCACCGGGAAGACCTATATGTTAGAAACCGCTCTTCGGATGGCGCAGGCACGTGGATATGAGATTGAAGGCTTAGCTCCGTCTCATAAAGCCGTGTCCGCTCTGAACGAGGCCTTACCCGTCGCGTCCACGGTAGAGAGCGCACTTGTCCGGCACGAGAACGGCGCCAACCTCGGTGACAAATCCAAAACCATCCTTGCCGTTGATGAAGCCTCGATGCTGTCATCAGACTCGATGAACCGTGTCCTCAAGATGGCGTCGGCCCAAGGCTACGCCAAAGTCGTCCTCATCGGTGACGTCAAGCAGCTCGAAGCCGTTGGCGCCGGTTCATCTTTCCGCGCTCTCCAGGATGCTGGGATGCCAACCGCCTTGATGACGGACATTCAGCGGCAACGGACGGACGAAGGTCGGTCGGTTGTCCTATCGGCTATTGCCGGCGACATCAAAACGGCCATGGCTGGCGTCAATCAAGTGACAGAGGTCGGTGGTGGTAAACTCACTGACGTCCGCGATGAAATCGCGGCGACGATGGCTGACACCTACATGGCCATGACACCAGATCAACGCGCCGCTACCGGCCTGATCGTTCTCACCAACGCCCTTCGGAAGGATGTGAATGAACAGATCCAGGGACAGCTTCGCAGTGCCAACCTCATTGGTGAAGACGCGGTGAAAGTCGCATCGCTTGTACCCCGCAATTTCAGCCAGGCTGAAGCGAGAGAAGTGGGGAGTTACAAGGTTGGCGATATTGTGGTTTCGCCTGTCGCGTCGTCCCAATCTCCGATGACGGCAAACGTTCTTTATACGGTGACCAGTGTCTCTCGTGATGATCAAAAACTGAGCCTTCAGTCCCCCGACAAGAAGACTGTTTCACTCAGTCTCGCGCATGGCAGTTCGGATGCACGGAAGCTGGCTGTGTTCTCGACCGACAAACAAGACTTTCATGTTGGCGATGCCGTCAAGTTCAAGATCACGGATCGCGAGAATGGCATATTCAACTCAGCTGAAGGTCAACTCAAATCCATCGGCAAAGACACCTTTACGGTTATCACAAAAGACGCCGATGAACTGACCATTCCCACCGACAGCTTGGCCGCCCGAGGCATGCAGTTGGCCTACGCCTCGACGGCCCATGACTTCCAGGGGAGCACCGTGGATCGCGTTCTCTTAGCGATGTCGTCAGCCGAACAACTTACCACCCAAAAGAGCTTCTATGTCTCTCTATCGCGGATGCGCGACACGATCCATTTGGTCACTGATCGCGTCGACAAACTCGCCGCGACAATCGCCTCCGAAACCGGCGAACGCATGAACGCTTTGGAGGCTCTAGCCGCCCAACGGGACGAAGCAAAATCCGATACCAAAACGCGCGCTAACGAGCGTGACGAAACCAACCGAAACGAGCGCGATATTCAGGTCGGAAAATCCGACAACAAGCAGCCAGAAAAGCGCTCAGAAAAATATCCCGAAGAACATGACCAGGATGACAAGTCGAAGGACGCTCAAATGAGCTTCGAAGACCGCCTGATCGCCAGCATGACCCAAGACCAGAAACAGCGTGACGAACGCTCCCGATAGGAGACCGACCAATGCCCAGCGACAGAAAATCCGGCTACCGTATCAAACTTGGACCGGTTGCAACCGTCCTGCTCGACCGACTGTCTGAACAAACCCCTGCCGCTCTCGATCTCGAAATTGCGCGCCTTCTTCAGACGACTGATCGTGTCGCACATCTTGAAGCCCAAGCGGTCTCAAACGCGGAGACGGTGTCCCGCCTCGTCGAGATCAACAGCGCGTTTTCAGCCGCACTCGGATCCACCTCGACGTCCGTTTCAAACCTCACTGATATGATCGACCATCGCACACGCGAGTTCGAAAAGCTGCTCATCCATATCAGCACCATGGTCGGCAGTCACCTCACCGATGGCGACGAACGCGACCGCCTCCACACCCGTCTACAGGACATCGAGAAGGATCTGGGCACACAGCTTACCGCCCTGTCATCGCTGGTCCGCGATCAAAACAAGTCCCGTCAGGTTCAAGTTCAAAATGCAATCGGCCGCGCCGAAGAGGAAAGACTGACCATCGCCGAACAAGAGTCAGTCCTGACGAAACCCCAACCAGAACGCGCAGGCGTGGAGCGATAAAATGACTTTGCAGACCTTTCAGAATCCCTCAAATCTGTGCCATATCGTGCCATATGGCTTGCCACGCCGTGCCACAGCCGTGGCACAAAATGGCAGCCAAAACCCTAAGGTGTTGAAAAGAAGCAAAAAAAACGAATGTACTCAGAGAACACCACCATTTCGGACTACAAAATCCCTTATTTTATTGAGCGAAACGCCCCTGCGGCTTCAGCTGCGTCAGGTGTGTCTTTCTGATCGGTCCTCTGGGCCGAAACCCCATCTCCTCTCGCTTCTCATCGGCAACCTCTGCTCCGCTGCTTCCAAAATCGCGCACCGGTTTGGGACCGCCGCGCGGCTGGTCGTGATCAGCTCGGCCATCGGATCACCGCTTGCAGCTGACGGCTGGGCACCTGTCTCAAGCGGTGCAGGTTGGTCGTCAGTTGACCGCTTTTCTCCAGCATCGGCTGCGGCGGCACAGACTGCTTCATCCCCTGAAGCAACGCGCCGGGTTGTGCCGTTCGTGCGCGCTGTTCAGCAAAGCCAAGGTCCACAGATGGACCGGCTTCTGACGCTTATCAGCCAAGCTGAGAGTCCGGTGCACGGATATGATAGCGTCCATCACAAGGCTACAATTCGGCCACCAAAACCACCCAGTCAGATGACGATAGCCGAGATCGTGACATGGGTGCGCGCCACTCCCGGCCAGCCTCATGCCATCGGTCGCAACCAGATCATCCCCGCGACATTCAATCGGGTCGTCCGCGCTTTGGGTCTGTCTGGCGGAACACTCTATGATCGTCGCACGCAGGACATGATGGGCCGCTACCTGGTCGAAGAGGCTGGCTACTCCGACTTCATCAATGACCGGATCACGCGAGAGAAATTCATGGATCAGTTGGCAGCCGTTTGGGCTGGTCTACCGCTTGCTAATGGTCGGTCACATTATCACGGATATGCCGGCAACCGTGCCACGATTACGCGCGCTGAATACACTTCAGCCATGGCCGCAATTTTTCCAGTTCGGAGGGCGTCAAATTGATCGATATTTTCGCAGTCGTTTTCGGGGTCATTCTGACCTTTCTGATCGTCGTTGTGATCCATGAGCTGGGTCACTTTTTTGCGGCCCGAATGGTGGGGGTCAAACCAGAGATTTTCAGCGTCGGGTTTGGCAAGCCAATCTGGTCGCGCAAAGATCGGCATGGGATCATATGGCAGGTCTCGCGCATCCCGGCCGGTGGCTATGTCCGCTTCGTTGGTGACGAGAATGCTGCCTCACTTTCGTCCGTGCCTGACGGTCCGGTTGTCGCCGGGTCACTTAAGGCCGCGTCAAAATCGGCGCAGGCATTTGTCGCCATTGCCGGACCTCTGGCCAATGTCGTTTTTACAGTCGTCGCCTTGTCCGTGCTTCCGCTTATGTCAGGTGTCACATCCTACCCTTGGACCATCTCTAATCTGACACTCACGACCGAAGCGAATGGTTTGCGCGTGGGTGATGAACTGGTGACAATCGCGGGTGATGAAATTACCGCGACAGACACGCTGGCTGGACTCCTCAGTCGTTTGCCGGATGTTTCCGAGGTGGCGTACCAGATCGAACGTGATGGCTCTGTACGCGCCGAACTTGCACCTCGCCCTGACCTTCCGTTGATCGGCAATGTTGCGGATGGTTCAGCTGCAGCTGAAGCTGGCCTGCAGCCCGGCGACCTGCTCAAAACCATTGATGGCGAAACCGTCCATTCGTGGTCAGATCTGCAACGTATCGTCTCTGCGTCAGACGGGCAGCCCATGGCCTTTGTCTATGATCGCAACGGTTCGGAAATGATAGCTCGGATCGCAGCCCGTCAATCGGATGGTCGCTGGCTTGTCGGTGTCGGTGGACTTCCTCTCTTCACGCTCGCGACAGAACGGCCTGCACTTGGCGAAGCTTTCCAGACTGGTGTCTCTCGCTCGTGGGACCTGCTGACCAATCTGGTGACGGGTCTCGCCGGATCACTGACCGGCCAGAACGATAGCTGTGATCTTGATGGCCCGATCCAGATCGCCTCCGTTGCCGGTCAAGCCATCCAGCTCGGCCCGGAAACCTTCCTCTTGTTCTTGGCCATCATTTCACTCGGTCTCGGTGTCCTGAACCTCTTGCCGGTTCCCATCCTCGATGGTGGTCACCTGATGCTGCTCGGCTATGAGGGGGCTACGGGTCGACCTCTTGGCAAGAAGATGCAGGCCGTCCTGTTCATCGGTGGCGTCACGATCATCGTGTTCCTGATGCTGACGGCAACAGTGAACGATTTGACGTGTTGAAAGGATAGTCTCATGACTGATGACTATTCGGTTCGCTTGACCTCTTGGGTCTTTCTGGCGCGTATAGCCTCGGCGAAACGCCCAGCCATGACCTTCACGAATGCTTTCGAGAATGATCCGATCCCGGCGTGCGGCTCAAAGTAGAAGCTCGTTTCCATTTCGTCGCGGTTGTATTCATTGATGATGACCCACAACCGTTTGTATTCACTCAACCCCGCCCGGCGGATTTCGGTTGCCGGGATTTCCAGCGCGTTCTGATCGGCGAACGGTTCTGTGCCAGTGATGGGGAGCAAATAGAGGTGTGTTGATTTCTGCGATACCGGCACAACAGCCGCGAGTGCCGTTGGCCTCGGTTTGCGTCCGGCGTCTTCGCCGTCCAATGCTTCGCGCTTCCAAAGATAGGGATAGCGCCAGATATCTCCTATTTTTGGTTCAGTCATCGCCGCTGATCACCTCGTCCAGAACATGCAGCAATGCGTCCGCTTCGTCGTCTGGCGTCTCGGATGTGGCACGCACGATCCTGGGATCGGCCCGCGATGTGAGGTCATCGAACATATCGCGCGGCATCAGGACGAACCGGGATGTACCGTGATCAGACAGGCTGACGGGGCCGCGCGATGCTGCCATCCATACATCTGTGGCCTTGCGGTTCATGGCCGTTTTGGGAAATTCGTCTACGATCTTGACCGGCATGGGGTCCTCCATTGCGTATTTCACGTAAATTACGTATTTTACGTGTCAATGTCAAGATGGCGGCCTCAATCGCGCGCTTTGGCGATGACACCATCTTCAGTGATTGCGGCTATCGTGTCTGGGGTCCTGCGTGACAACTCAACACCGTCTCCTGACATCATGGCGTCCACGTATTCGGTCTTCTTCAGGACTGAACCATCTGCGTCAATGTAGGTCGTATCGTCATCGGTCTCGCGCGTGATTGCACCATCGGCCTTGATGCGCACCCAAATCCCGTTGACCCGGATCGCAACGCAATCGTCTTCAACAACAATCCCTTCCCAGCCAATATTGTCGCTGTCGCGTCGCAGAACGATCTTGTCTTGCTGGAGCCGTATCTGAACATCGCGGGTCGTAGATCGGTCATCTGCCCGCACCTCCAGGAACGCCTCTTGAACCTTAGGATCACTGTGGATCGTGGCATTCGCGTTCTTAGGTGGCCAGACTTTCGGCTGATTGCGCACATTGCCCCGCTGATCGGTGTAAAAACCGATGAAGAGTTGTGCTGACTTCCACAATCGTCGCGTCGCTTTTGTCACTTCATTCACCTTGCCCTCCACGCATTGCTTGTGGCCTGTTTGAGCGCAACCCCCACTACAAGCTGGGTGATCATTTCGGACAGGAAGTTGATGAAACGCATGGTCTGTACTCCAAAATTTTAGCTGCGATTGAAAACAAGCCCGAAGGGCCTGATTTCAAACGCTGCCAAGTGGCGAACTGGGACGGTGAATTTGAAAATTTGCGCAGCAGGACCGGACCCACGCGCAGCTGCACGGAATGCAGGCGTAGCCGAAGTGGAGGAAGCGAGCATGGGGAGGACCCACAATTTGCAAAGAGGGCCGGAACAGGCCCTCAATACGAGGGCTCAACGTCGCGCTGACATCTCGATCGCCCTGGCCCTACCCACATGCAAAAAGGACGGCCCCACGTAGGGACCGTCCAATTATCTTGTCACTGAAGGTCGAAGTGACCGACCTTGATGCGCTTGGCTTCGGCTTTTTGACCGAGGTTGATGGCAACCCCGTTGCCCCCGAAGATCAGGATACCGATCGGTTTTGCCTGGATAATCGCATCATTGGCTTTGAATGGGGCCGCTTTGCCGTGGCCCTGCCAGTTCGGGCGAAACAATATCTGGCGGACCTTGTTGTTGCGTGCCCATGTTGCTGCGATGCGTTCGACCCCTTTGCCGTGACCCTTGTGGCAGAGAACCATGTCTGGGTATTTTGCGAAGGTCTGGTCGAGAATGCGGTAGATTTCGCGGCAGTCTTTGGCCTCTGCATCGCCGGTGATGGCAATCTTCGGTCCCTCGACCTTGTTGCGCTCGGCCTGTTCTCGGTCGTGCCGGTTGAGAAGCTCTTTCGCTTCGAAAACCGCACCGGTTGCCTGTGCATCTTTGGTCGTGCGGCTGCCTGTGACTGGGGTATAGGCCTGTCCGGTCTCGACCTCGTAGCACTGCGCCGCCTTTTCAGCCATGATCTTCAGCGCTTCGGCCTTTTCCCAAAGCGTCTCGAAGCGGCTGGTTGTTTTGTCCAGTTCCAACTCGGCCACTTCTGATCCGTCCTGCGCTTCGATAAGCCCTTGGATCTGACGCTTGTGCCTGTCGGCTTGGCCAGCCAGTGCCGTTGCCCGGCGCTGCAGCATTGTGGCCAGCGCGTGAGCCAATGGTTCGATTTCAGATGCAAGACCTGTGCCCTGCAGCCTGCCGATCAGTGTCTCGAAGGTTTCCAGCACGATCTGATCGCGCAGCTCGTCATCATTCGGGATGATCAGGTCGTCTGTGCCGTTTTCGGTCAGGCCAAAGAGTTCAATCGCGTCATATGTTGTTGGTTGGTCAAGCATCTCATTTTCTCCTTAGGATGTCTCAGCTGCTCCACGGAATGCGGAACATACCGACCACCCTCGTCCAAACCGGTTCGGGTCAAGGACGCCGCAGGCGCCAGCATTGCTGGGCCGCAGTATTTTCAGAGTGCTTGTTGCAACACGCGCGCGCTCACCGATTGGCGCGATCCCGGCCATACCCCCTGCCTTCGCCGAAAATACGGAGGATCCTTGAGGCGGGCCGTTTTGGGTGCCATGCCGGAGGCTATGCTTCCGCCTTCAGTAGGAGGAGGATTACGTGAGGCAGGCGATACCGGCGCAGGCAAAGGCTGATGGGCCGCGCAGCGCCGATGACGGAATGTAGGAACGCCTCATCTGAGCTTGCGCAGATGATGGCTGACGGAACGCAGTCTTCGGCCAAGCGGCAGATCAGACTGCTCGTGCCGCAATCGGATGCCGGGCCACCCATCGCAACACCCACACGTCTGTGTGAGCGTGCACGGCGCGCTTCAGACTTTCGGTACGCGAAGCCGAGAAAGGCTGGCCGTAAGGCTTTGCTACGTCTGTTTTGGGTCGCAGACGACATGCAAATCGCCCGGCGAAGGGATCGTTACCCCTTGTGGGCCGAGACACCTCTGGTGGCTCGGGTTGAGCGCAGCAGAACTAGAGCCCGGTCAGCTTCAGCTGATCGCCCCAGATAGCTGTTGTCACTCAACTCATCAGTGTGCAATTTGCCGGAATGCAGGAGTTCTCTGACTACATTGTGTACGTTGATGAAAGTGGTGATCACAGTCTGACGTCGATCGATCCACAATATCCCATTTTTGCGTTATCTTTATGCATCGTTGCCAAATCTGAGTACGTTGCTTCCGTTGTTCCTGCTCTGCAAGCGTTCAAGTTCAAATACTGGGGCCATGACAGCGTTGTCCTACATGAGCACGAGATCAGGAAGGAGAAAGGAGACTTTGGTTTCTTGCGAACAAACGCCAAGCTCCGCCATGATTTCATGGAAGATCTGTCAGCGTTGATGACCTCTGTGCCTTTTGAGATCATCGGTTGTGTAATCGATAAACAAAAGCACCTCGATAAGTACGGCCAAGGTGCCTGGAATCCTTATGAAGTCGCGTTGAAGATGGCTTTGGAGAGGCTTTTGTTGTTCTTGCGCGAAAAATGCACGAAGGGTCGAAAAGTACATGTCATCTTTGAGTGCCGCGGATCTCGCGAAGATGCCGATCTGGAGCTAGCATTCCATCGCACGGTTACTGGACACTACAACTGGGGTTGGATCAAACGCGACTTTTCTGACTTTGAGTTTTCGCCTCGTTTTGTGAAGAAGGGCGCGAACTCGACAGGATTGCAATTGGCGGATCTGACGGCTCGTCCGCTTGGCCTCAGTGTACTGCGCCCTGGGCAAGAAAATAGAGCATTTGATGTGATTTCGCCAAAGCTGCGCTACTTCAAGACGTTCCCCTGAAAAGCAAAAAGGCTCCGGAAATCCAGAACCTCTATGCCGACCGGGAAAAGCCCAATCCATGTCGTGTATATACGCAGAATGCTAAGAAATTACAACCATTATGGTGACCAATGTGGGCACAATCACTTGTTGCAGTCGATCCATTTGGACATGAGGCCTTTGTCGCGAAAGCACTCATGAGGAACTTCGCTGCGCTTGTAGCGTGCGATGCGCTCAGCAAACTGGACCTGCCTGGACGATGGATAATTGTCAAAGTGCCCTTTAAATGGGCGGGTGGTCGTTTGCGCGTCGATCCAGTCAGACAGGCTGCGGCGGTCTTGCTGCACTTCCCACGGCAGCACTATGCCCATCTTCTGCGACAGGAACCTCGCATACTTCAGCTGTTTTTCCGTCGCGGGCAGCTGATGATAGTCGTTCGTCTGCATCGGTTCTTGGCTTTGAGCATATGAATGTTGCATCTCACCCTCCATCATGGATGATATAGAACAAATAGTGAACAAAAGCAACTTTTCATTGCAAGTGGGCTCCTGCCGATGTAGAAACCACTGGTTTCAGACCGCAACGCGGTCTTCGGGTGCCTTTATGGCTCCCGGTGCCTTATCGAGGCACTTCTCAGCGCTTGTGCTGTTTGATGATGCTGGCCACGGGCAAATGGGGAAGGCTGTGAGGCCTTCCCCTTTGGAGCAACGATTATTCCTGGTCGTCGCGCTCTTTGGGCGGGAAGATGACCATTTTGCCGTTGGTTGGTGTTGCAAAGAGTTCGATGGTCATGATGGCTTTGGAGTCTTCCTTTGCGGGGAATGCCACCCCGACCCGGTTGAAGCGTGTGACGCCGTCGCTGCCTTCGACTGCTGTGGTGACGTTGTAGAATGTTTTAGACATATCGTGTTCCTTTCGTTTTCGATGCAAATCTTCTGCGGCCCCGCTCGTGGCCGGATGTCAGGCGCAACTTTGTCTCGCGAGGAATGGGCGCGCAGCGCACAGGGGAAAGTTGTGCTTGAAGGCACCCGCGTGCCGGCATCCGGTCCAGGGGCCGGATCTTGCATCTTCCAGAAAACGAAAGGAACACGATATGTCTTACCGGCTTTCGACGTCACCTCTGTCGATGGTTCGTCGGCATGGTCTCAACGGGTCTGACCATGGTTCACTCGAAGGGTATCCAATGCCATCATGACCATTTATGCCGCAATGCCGACCGTTAACTGGTTCAATCGAAGAGCCCAAGCCGCTCCGGTGGGCGGGACCAAGCGTTGGTTCCAAGGTATTCGCGCCTCTCGACACTTTCTGCATTTTGACCTGCATCACGTACAGCTAGCCTTTGCGCCACGGCTTCGTTGAGGATGCTGATCAGGCCGCCGTGCTTCCGCGTATGGCGCCCTTTGCAACCAGCTCATTGATGTAATCGACGGCTTTTTGCGCTTCGGCGGCAGCCTTGAAGATGAGGTCTTTGTCGTTCTTGAGGGCGCGCAGCCAGCCCTCGATGTAGGCGGCAGTTTGGGCAAAGTCGGGTGTCACCCCAAGCTGCACGGCCAGGAACGCGGCGCCGATCTCAGCGACCAATTCGTCAAACGCGTACTCGCGTTTGGTGCTGTGGGTTTTCTGGGTATCGAGCCGCTTTGGGCCGCAAACCCAATGCGTTGTTTCATGCCCGAGCACCCCATAGTACCGGGATGCGTCGTAAAACGTCGCAATGGGCGGCATATGAATAAGATCTTTCATCGGATGGAAATATGCCCGTGGTTCGTCTGTCGTGATGATCTCTGCACCGGTGTCTGCAAAGAAAGCGTCAAGCTTTGGATCAGCTTTTGTGCCCAAATCACGGGGCGGCGCGGGGCGCTGGTAGTATTCTGCGGGCAGGTCGTCGATTTGATCGGCGTTGAAGACGTTGTTGACCTTCGCAAAGCGGCTCTGGCGGGTTTCGACCTCTCCGCTGTCTGCGTTCTCTTGTTCCCGCTGGTATGTGCCATAATAGACTGATCGTGTGGCCTTTTCCCCTTTGCGGACACATCCGCCAAGTGCGAGGGCCTGTCCGTAGGTCATCCACCGTGCGGAATGAAAGTTGCCGATGGATGCAGATGCCCAGAGCATCAGGATGTTCACGCCCCGGTACTGTTCCCCGTTGTGCCTTTTGGGGAATGCGACGGCTGCGGCACCCCCGGTCCAGGGCTTGCGCCATGGCGGGGTCCCTTCTTCGATCTGGGCGATGATGGTATTGGTGACGTGTTCTTTGATATCGATTTTCATCGGAACGGTCCTTTCGGTTGCAAAAAAGGCGTCACGCAGATGCGCAACGCCGTTTTTGGAATTGGGTTTTGGGGTACGGGCGAGATTAGCCGAAGCGACGGCCGCTCACCGTAAATGTGTATTCATTGGCAAGGATGGCCGCCGCGATTTCGCTTTCCGAGGTGATGTGCTCATGTTCCTCTTCGAGCCGCCTGTAGAGCCATCGGGCGAGGTCGCGCATTGCCAGTGCCACAGCGGCTTCTGCGTCGTCGGTGGGAGGCTGACCGGTCGTGCTGTCACGCTCGACGCTGATGAACATGGTGTGTTCATGGCAATACCGCCCCTGATGGTCGATGTCGGCTGTGAGTTGATAGATGTTGCGGCGTTGGACGTCCTGCAGGCGATCAGCGATGTCATGAAGGACACGGTCTTGCGGGGCATGTGCCCTGATGGCTAGGCTTCCACCACGGGCATAGCGCCATGATGCCTCAAAACTCGCGCCGTCACCTTGGTTCCAAAACCCAGTGAACCAGACGCAGGGTTCGCAAAACTGCCTTTGAGTGCTTGCGTTCCTGATCCGTGTCTTGAGATGAATGTCGATGCTGTCACAGATGATCGCAAAGTCGTCGTAGACGGCCTGCCACCATCCGTCGTGCGGGCCTAGTTGACGATACCAGTCTTTTGCAGCGTCTTGTGCAGGACCGGAGAGCTCATCATAGGTGTAGACGATGGTTTGTATGACCTCAGGCATCGTCGCTCTCCTCGGTTTGGGGCAAGGCGGGCCATGCTTCCGCAGCTTCGACGGCGCGTTGAATGCTGCCATCGTCATCGTTGAAGATACCTTGCATCTGGTAGACTTGGTGCAGGAGATCAGCGAGTTGGGCCTTTGCTGATTTTGTCAGTTCAGCCATGGCAGTTGTGTCATCGATTTCGTGTTTTTCAATCCAGATAGCGTCGTCGAAATCGCCAAGCGCTGCATAGGCATCGCGCCAGTTGTCTGGGCATGGTTCTGGTCCCGTCCAGTCTCCTGCACACCATGTGAGTGCTGCAGCATCCGCTGCGGCTTCAGACGTGAAGGGGCGGGCTCTGATGCCATTGCTGTCATCGGTGATGACGATCCAGATGTTCATGATCTCTCTCCTTGATCAGTTTCTGAATCCTCCAAAGCTGTCTTTTTCTTTTGTCCGGCGGCGTCTTCTCGCTCTGCGACGTAGATCCGGTACGCGCTTTTGTCCCACAGTCCAAATGCGAGGTTTTCTTGATCGGCCAAGTGCCGCAGGTCGCAAAGGACAAATATGAGCGCGTCAGCGGAACTCTCTGCGTCGGGATAGGCACGCTCCAGGAGGTCGTTCATCTGATCACACTGCCACCTCGTGTCTGGGCGTGGTTCCGTTATGCCGTATGTCATTGCCTGTGACTGGACATGTTGGATTGTGAGGCCGCTGAGCTGGACGGTATTGTTGCTGTCTGCATCCAAGAGCCTGACGATATCGTCATGGATCATGTCAGATTGGGCAGACAGCGATGCATCTGCAGGGCAATCGTAGATCAGCTGCACTGTGGCGGTGACGTCTTCGCGCATGGTCTTTCTCCTGTGGAATGCGAAACGCGCCGCTCTGCTCCTGCAGGCGGCGCTGTGTTGTTTCGTCGTTGGGGTGTGCTGGTCAGTATTCTGACGGCAGCAATATGGTCATGACCCGCCGCGTTTGCGTTGGATCGTCTGGCTTTTCTGAACCCGCTTTGTAGCTTGGGTCGTACAAATCAATCTTGAACCAGATCTTTGTCTCTTCGCCGTTCACGCTCACTGTGAATTCGCCGAAGTCATGCGCGCGATATGGATCATTGTCTTGTGAGAAATCGTTAAACAGGATGATTGCTGACTGGATTTGCATCATGACCAGGGCATCGAAATCCGCCACTCCGGGCGTCATCATGATCCGTCCTGGCACGCGAGGTGATTGTCCATAGGTGCGGCGGAATTCGTCGTTCTGTTGGGCAATCTCGGCATGGTCTGTTTGGGGCATGGTTGTCATGGCGCACCCCCCTGCCCGACCGCGTCGCACGGCTTTTTGCCGAAACGCGGCCAGCTTCGGATGAACTTCGATCCTTCATCCACATCTTCGATCTCGGCTGGCTGACCGATCATCGCCTCCCATTTCCGCAAGAATGTGTGGGCGTCGCAATCCTCTTCCAGTGCAATCGTTTCGCCCGAAACGTCCCGGTACGAGTATGGTGTGATGTCGCTTTCTGTGATGCCGACGGCGCGCAATTCTGCCGGTGTGACCAGTAACCATCCGTGGCTTGGGTCGCTGATGAAACCGAAGCGTTTGCGGGGATCCTTCATTTGTCCCATTGGTCTCTCCTTTCGTTTGGTGGTGGATGTGCCAATGGAAAAAGGCGCCATGCTTTCGCATGACGCCCTTGCTTTGGAGTCCGGTCAGGGAGGGAACTGGACCCCTGCCTTGCTTGTCGCCTATGCGGCCTCTGGCATCTGTTGCTCTGCCAATTTGATGATGTTGAACTGCCCAGGTTCCGCACTTTCGCCCTGCACGGCGTTCGCACGGTGCTGCGACCCCAATGGGGCGTAGAATGACAGCGAGAAATAGGCGTTGCCGCGGTCCGAGACCGCGGTCCAGGCTGATCCGATCCGAATAATATGACCTGATGGCGATGTCACCTCCATACGGTAGTCTGGGTGCTTCTCATCCTGCTTGTCTTCGACCGGGATCAGCACAACGTTCATCGAGAAATCGTAGCTCTCAATGATGCCGGCCAGTGCGCCGTCATCCGTCAACTCCAAGATGCCACCGACCATGATGGGCGATGTCTCACCACCCGCCAGTGGAACCACGGTGAACTCACCCTTGGGCGTCGCTTCGTTGCGTACGGCATTCATGCGCCATGTCTTGCCGTTACGGTCGGTCACAGTGATCGCGTAGTAGACTTTGCCAGACGTAGTGCCGACTGCTTTCCACATCGATCCGACACGCAGCTGGTTGCCGCGCGGTGTGCGGGCCTCGATGTGATAGTCTGGGTGGTTGTCGGCTTTCTTGTATGCGTTCGGGATAACGCGCAGACCGGCGATATCGAAGAGCAATGTTGCGATGCTCAGCGTGAAATTCGGCGATTTCGCGATTGGCTTCAGTGTTCCGGTGATCATGTTTGGCTTCCTTTGATTTGAGGTTGTGACCCAGCATGTGTTGTTGGATCTCTTTTCCGATCCCATGGGATCACCCTCGGCGAAGCCGCCTTTCACCTTTGTTTTACTCCCGTTTCCGCCATCACTCCCTGAACGTTGTATTCCAATCTCAGCCAAAAACGACAGATTCCCAATCACTATCAGTTGGGATTTCTTCTTCTGGTTCACAGATATGAACGCCGGATGCGTGCATTCTTACCTTGACCCAATCCAGTGGCCAAAGGTCCACGGCGACGGCGCCAAGATGGTGTATTGGTTCGTAAATGGTGAATTCGTGTCCATCATTTGTCCTGATGGTCTTCTTGGCGACGGCGCCTGGTACGAAGACAAGTTCTTTTGGCATTTTTCAGCTCCCCAAAGCTCTGTGCTGAAATGATCTTGCGGGAACTTTATCACGGTTTTGCGATTAAGAAAGAAGGCTTGTCATGTCCGTGACGACCCTGATGAAAATGGCCAGCCACATTTCCATTCCGCCCAAATACCCGGCGATGAAGACGCTCCAGAACCCCAACCGGGTATGGAGATCAGACCTCGGATACGTCCTGAGGAAGTAGAAAGCGGTTCCCGAAAAAAAGACGATGACCCATCCAAACATAATCCTTCTTTTATCCTGATTGGGCGTGGACGTATACACGCTTGGCGGGAGGATGGCCGAGGTTAACTCCCTTGGGCAAATGTGATCTGTTGCGCCCAGAAACTGCATAGGACACCCAAATGAAACCAGACCTCAAAACCATGACGCGTAAACAGCTAGAGAAGCTCAGCGCAGATATCGACACTGCACTTGCGCGCGTGTCCAAGAAGGAAATGAAACTGGCATTGGCTGCGGCTGAGAAAGCGGCAAAAGCACATGGCTTCACCCTTGCCGAGGTTTTGCCAGGTGGTCGTTCCGAACAAAGGTCAAAGTCGAAGACAGCCGAGACACCAAACAAACCCGGCATACCCAGGTTCGCCAATCCGGATGACAAAACCCAAACGTGGACGGGCAAAGGTCGGCGGCCTAATTGGTTCATTGCCGCGATGCAGTCAGGGAAGTCGCCAGACGACCTCGTGATCTAAACGCTGGCCCTGACGCAAATAACATAATTTTCGTGCATTGATCGTATTGGCCGTACGGCTTCAAAACCTGGCGCCAACGGTGCAGGTAACCTTGATCCTGAAATTATCATTCCAGCGCGTAATAGTGGCTATTGTTGAACAGCGCGGCGAAGGCGTTAAGAAGGCCAATCATATGAATTGGCTTTTCCCTCCGGATGCGCTCGCGCAAGCAAATCGCTGCGCCTATATGACCCATAGCCTTGGATGGCAGAGAGATCGGCTGTGACCTAATGGGATGAACTGTCTTCCCGCCAAATCGCAGCTATTGTTGTGGGAGTAGGTGGAGAAAGGAGCATTCTGATGGATATCGAAGTTTTGGGCATTGATCTGGTCAAGACCGTTTGTAGCCTTGCAGGATTTGCCGACACAGGGGCGGTGGTTTTTCGTAAGCGTCTCCAACGACGCCGTTTATTGGGTTTTCTGGAGGAGCTGCGCCCCTGCGTTGTTGCGATGGAAGCCTGCGGGGGGGCGCATGATATCAGCCGTTTTTGCGTTCAACATGGCCATGAACCTCGGCTGATGTCACCGCTTTATGTTCGGCCCTACATCAAGGTCCGCAAGAACAATGATCGTGATGCGGAAGCGATCGCCGAGGCAGCGACACGCCCGACAATGTCGTTTGTCGCGATCAAATCGGAAGAGCAGCTTGATCTTCAGGCCCGGCACCGAGCCCGTGAGCGGCTGGTGCCCGAGGGGACGCGCCTCATCAATCAGGCGCAAGGTTTCCTGATGGAGCGCGGTATTCGAGTCGGGACGGGGCGTCACGTCTTCCAGAAAGAGCTGACGAGATTGGCGGCGGCAAGCAACGCCGATCTGTCGCATCGTATCCTATCAGTATTGTCGGACATGGCGGCAGAACTGGCTGCGATCAACGGTCGGGTCGAATTGATCGACGCCGAGATCAAGACTCTGGCCGAGGCAGATGCCGACATTCCGCGATTGGTGGAAATTCCCGGTGTAGGTCCGACGATTGTGAGCGCGCTTGTGGCCGCCGTTGAGACGGGCAGCTGCATTGCCAAGCGGCGCGATCTTGCCGCATGGCTTGGCTTGGTGCCACGACAGATCACCACAGGTGGAAAAGCAAAGCTGATCGGCATCTCGAAGCACGGCAATCGTTACCTGCGCAAGCTGTTCATCCATGGGGCACGGACGGTTCTACATCTCGTCCGTGACAGGTCGTTACCGATTGCGCGATGGGCTGACGAACTGAAATAGCGGGCACATGTGAATGTGGCCGCCGTGGCAATGGCCAACAAGATGGCTTGGATCGCCTGGGCGGTCCTAACGAATGGAGAGCGATATCGCCCAACCGCACTTGTAGGCACGTAATCATACAGGGATGTGACGAGAAGTATAGGAATCTGCGAGCGAGGAGGAGATGGACCAACGACTAATCGGCGTCTTGTCAGTCTGACGGGGAGCATGGCCCCCAGAGTGCCGACTAGCTAGCGAGACATAGGACGCGCGACTTCCCATCTTGGTCAGGGGCAAAGGGGCATCAACAAAACGCTTACAGGGAAAGGCAGGTCATACATACTCCCCTGAGAGTCCACTACTCTAGGTTATGATGCAACCATGAGGAAAAGTTATGCCGACGGCGGTAACTTTAAGAATCGACCATTAAGGTCATGAATACGCGAGTTGAAGTCGTCAAGATTGAATTGGGCATACGCAGAGAAAAAAGATGACCTCGGCAGCGATTCCAAATAGTATGAGCTAAGACCGTTTCCCAACTACATCAGACCAGACGGTGCACAAAGGGTTGAACCTTAAAGGGAAACGCCAATCGGTAATCACACAGTCCTACACTTCTACGCTGCAATTGGGGATCGTCCTTGAAAGACGAACTTTCCTAAGATTTCTTCATACTCAGGGTCTTCAGATGCGACGTGTAGTGCAGCCTGCAACATGCCGGCCTTGTTTCCACAGTCGAACCGCTTGCCCGAAAAGCGCAGTCCTGCCAAACCAACCGACTTGGCATTCGAGTTGATCGCATCTGTCAACTGTATCTCGTTGCCTGCGCCGGGGGACTGAATGGCAAGTGCATCAAAAATGATTTCATCTAGGACATAACGGCCTATGACCGCATCCAGCGACGGGGCAACAGCCGCTTTAGGTTTCTCAATCATGCCATTGGCGCGCAGTAATGAGCCAATGCGTTCTGTTACCGATAGAATTCCGTACTTTTCTGTATCCTTTGATTCAACGGGCATTGTGCCGACAACATAGCCGCAGTCAGATGATTGATAGGTATCGATCAATTCACCGATACAGCTACGCCCAAGGATCAAATCGTCGGGCAGTATCACTGCCACAGCGCCAGGCAGAACATGGTCCCTTGCGCAAAGAACTGCGTGACCAAGTCCTAGAGGTTCATGCTGAAATGTGAATACAACGTCATCTACAAGCGCGTGCAAGGACGTCTCTTTGAGCTGTTTGGCTAGCTCTGTTTTGCCACGCGCCATCAATGTTTGCCGCAGGTCGCCATCATCCATGACATAGCGCTCAATGGCTGCCTTCGAAGAATGGCTGACGAAGACCATTTTTTGGATTCCCGCGTCGCGAGCTTCGTTGATTGCATACTGAATAAGTGGTGTGTCTAAAACCGGCAATAATTCCTTGGGCGTAGCTTTGGTTGCGGGCAGAAAGCGCGTGCCAAGACCGGCGACGGGAAATATTGCAGTACGGACTGGTGAATGTGTCATAGATAATTTTCCCGTTTGCTATTTGTGTTGAACCAAGTCGTACTTACAAAAAGCGTCAGAATATGCGGCAAAAAGCGTTCTTTCTGTGTTTTCGGCCATTTCCAGTGATTCGCTATCCTTCGATGTCCGGTATTTAGGTGTATTTTCAACTGATCGCCCCGACACAGGCTTCAAATTTCTCTGTAGGGATTTGGTATTGCAAGGTTTTTCGAGGTCACTCGTTGAGCTGACGAGCGACGGCGCTTAGTTTAGCCTTGCTAATGCCTGATATGTCAGTGCCTTTGGGGAAGTATTGGCGAAGCAACCGGTTGGTATTTTCATTGCTACCGCGTTGCCAAGGTGACTGCGGATCACAAAATAATACGTCGATCTTAGCCGCCATGGTGAACCTCGCGCGGCCTGCAATCTCAGATCCGCGACCCCAAGTCAGCGACTTGTACAGCTCTTTTGGCAGCTTACGGGTTCTTTTGATGAAGGCTTTGGGTGTCTTTGTTTTCGACCTTCGCCAGCATCATAAACCGGGAATGACGTTCGGCCAGTGTGGTAATATAATTGTTGTTGGACCCCACTATCAGGTCGCCCCTCCAATGCCCCGGCACCGCTCGATCCTCGACTTCTGTAGGGCGCTCGCTGATCGGGATCGCGTCCTTGATCTTACGCAGCTTCAACCCTTTCCGGTTCGCGTGCCGCGATCGTCTGATTGCGCGTCGACTACGCAGGCATTCCTGTAATTCTTTCTTCAACACCCGTGGGTCTGCACATAAGGGCTGCGATAGATCCTCTCGTGGGACACGCGATACTGCTCCTCGTCCGGATATTTCCGCTTGAGCCAACCGGCAATCTGCTGCGGTGACTATTTCCTACGCAGCTTGCGTGCAATCAGTTGGCACAATGGATCGCTGAACGAGAGCTTACATGATTTGGGTCGCGTAGCGCAATCCCAGGCCCGTTGATCCGAACGCGCCGCGCGATAGGCCGGACTTCCACCATTTCTGCGAACCTCTCGGCTGATTGTTGAAGGCGACCGGTTCAGGCACTGGACGATAAACGCAAGGACTACTATGCGACCAAGCCGCGAGATGTCTCCTCCGCTCCGTTAAACGAGCACTTGAAGCAGCACAAAAGCGCGACAGGTCAGGAAGTACCCTGCTTGACGGGCCGAACCAGTCTAATGGGTTTCTTAAACATTTGTCTTTACATATTTAAAGTTGTGCTTGATACCTTAACGACAATTTATGATATACTAATAAAAGTTGGACATTTGATGACCGCTAAATTAAAAATAGGCTGCAAGGAGAATTTGGAGCGTGTTTGTGAGCCCCGCGGTCGTGCGTACCCCAGTACTCTTCCAAAAGAGATAAGTTTGGGCCAGCATAAGATAAAGAACAAATGGACATTTGCAGTTTTAGCACCAGGGCTATTGGTTCTATTACTTTGGCTCATCTTTTGCGAGTGGCTCGAGTTTCGTCTTGAGCGGCTGAAGGCGAGGATGTCCTTATTCTGAGACAACTAACGCAAATCGGATAATTAATGTAAAAGTGCTTTTGTCTCAATTTTGGAGTTAAATTAAGCTAGTAGAAAGACAAGGAAGAACTCCCTTCATCAATAAGAAGTACCGAATGGGAACAACGCTAACACCGATTTTGTGCAGTCTTTGACCTAACACCATTGGTTTCCTGCCATGTAATTCAGACCGATCCATGACTGCAGTTAGGGGAATCGAAACAGACCTTAACCCAACAATCGGCCTCGTCAGCGAGCCAATCATCTAAATGCGTTGACTGCAACACAGTGGTTATATTCTCATTCCGAATGAAATCCATCTTGCAGCCTTCTCTCAGTAGCTCATGATTGGTTAAAACGTATTGTAAGAAATACCGAGGAAGAGGTCTTCTGCGACGAAGCGATATCCAATTCGACCGCTGAAACGTGAATCGCCAAACGTACGACTCAGCGTAATAGAGGTGTCCAAGAAATCTTCGCTGCGACCAAAGGCGAGTTCAAAGCTCATATTTTGTTTGGCTAAGCTGAACTGACCTAATAGAAGCAGTGATTTATCAATCGTGCTTGCGTCTACAAGCCAAAGAAAAGCGCCGAAATTTGTTGGAACATATTTTTCATGATTGACCTTCACGCCTACTTCGGTTGTGTCAAAGGCCCCATCTTGAAGTATTAGCCGGACAGCTGGGCCAATTCGGAGGGTTCCATTCTCGGGACTCCAATCGACTGATTGTGTGATGTTGAGCGCCAGCGATTGATCCTCATCAATGGCTACCGCATTCATCCCGAAAGTCATGCGATCTCGTTGGACGCTGAGTGTTGTCACAAAGGTCTCTTTCGAAACATCTTGTTGGAAGAACAAACCGTCAGCAACGGTTGGGCCTGCAATCATTGAAGCAATCAAGGTAATTGGGCTAAGCGAAAACCGCTTGTGCCAGAGAGTAAAATTCATATTCGCTCTTTCTCTTGTGTTTTGCTCGTAAAGAATCGAGCAATCTGAAATCTGGCAGTAAGAAAAATAGCTTCTTTGAAACAAGGAAAACCATCACAAGGCAGGATCCCACAAAAAGTATGCAAAATACACTGGCAGGCCCGCGAAAAAAAATTCATCTAGACCAATATAACCAAGCAAATCAATCCAAATGCGGCAACACGAAAGTCGCTTTCATCATCTTTGGGGACGGTACTCATATGGGATTAATCTGTCAGCATGATGCAGGTTTGCGTTTGTAAGAGAGGTCTTGGAAACGCATAGCGCATTGCATTGCGCTGGTCCATTGTCAAATGTCTGACAACGGACTGCTCGATTCAATCGTAGGCTTCAGAGACTCAGTTTGTGTGTCGACGAGAAGGGATCTGGTCAACGCATCATGACTTTGTTGTACAAATCGCGCGCTGTGAGGCTTCATCTCATGAATCCAGCGTGACAGCTGGCGTTTATGAGCAGCTGGACACCGACGGCATACAAGACCGGGAACTGAGCAGAGTATAACCTTTCCTTGAAGCAGCGCGGATCGCTCGCGATCTGGTTTGATCCTGAGATCGTGTGGGAGGCTGCGCCATCTGGCCGACGAGGCCGTCAGCAAGCCTATAGCGACGCAGCGATACAGGCCTGTCTTACGCTCAAAGTATTGTTGGGTTTGCCCTTACCGCAGACAACTGGGTTGGTGGCCAGTCTGCTCAAGCTTGTCGGTTTAGACTGGTCTGTCCCGGACTATAGCACCCTGTGCCGGCGACAACTAACCCTGTCCGTTACCATCCCCTGCAAGGGCTCAGCAGGGCCACTGCACTTGCTGATCGATAGTACGGGCATCAAAGATGGAGTTGAAAGCGAGTGGACCGCGCGCAAGCATAGCGGGTCAAAACGCCGCATGTGGCGTAAGATCCACTTCGGGATTGATGAGGAGACGCTGGAGATACGCGCAAATGCCATGACGTGATTGCGGCGCGTGATGCACTTGCCGCCATACCACCGCGCAGGAATGCCAGATGTGGAAGCCGAATACGCCCGGTGCCCGGACACGCGATGAAGCCGTGAGGACATCTAAATATCTGGGGCGCGCCTTGTGGCGACATCTGACCGGAAACCATCGCCGCAGCTGATTCGAGACCAAGATGCATTGTGTGAAGCTACTCGGTCAGCGCCTCTTTGCGCGTGGCTTCGATCGTCAAGTTGCGGAGATCCATATTGGCACTGCGATCCTAAACGGTTTCACGGCACTTAGCATACCACATGCAGTGGCCACAGAATGAATCCGTCTGAGGTAAGGGGAAGCACATCCTCTCGCCGATTTGTGCAAAAAAGCCATACATGTCTTAAAGAACCGTTAAGCGTATGTGCGCTTCAAGATGCGCGCCAAACTGAACTCATCCAGCAGGTCTGGGCCGACAACAGCAAGGTCTATGGACGGATGATTTACGTGATCAAGGCGAGAAAAGCTCTGATATCCCTGTGGCGCGCTTCGCCAGCTTGGCAGGCACCGCAGCGCAGATCGGATACAAACGTCAACCTAGGCAGTGTGGTGGCAAGCCATCAGTTGTCGCGGACATCACATTAGATCAGCAGTTCGAAGTCGATGTCCCTGTCCCCGCAGAATAGCGTTGAGAGTGCTACTGTGAATGATCATCAAGCATCAGCGGTTTCTATTTGCTCCAATTGCGTCACAAAGAAACCATCTTTAGGTGAAACTGCTTAGATCGAAAGTTGGTGGATAAACGCCAATGGAGAATTCCGGCAAAACGCCAATAACCCAACTTCAGCCGAAGGTTGCGTGAATTGGCACAAGGTTCTATGAGGTCTAAAGCGAGAATGTTGACGCGTCCTACAACTCTGCGGTCTGGCGAATGATCTTTCAGCCATCAATAGCGAAATTGATGAGTTGCCCTCTGACCCACAGCAGAATGTTGCTGACCGGATCTGAGGCCGCTTCCGTCCGCTTAGTCCCAACTGATGTTGGTGTATTCAAGTGGCATGACGAACTTATCAAAGTGGAGCGACGGCTTCCCTTGGCCGATGCTGCTAAAAAAGCTGTGTTGTTGTCTTTTACTCTTGGAGCGTCAGCCCTATATTTTTCTTTCAATAGATTGAGTGTTGGCGTCAATGCGTATCAAACTGTATTTCAACTCATTTTATTTGTTGGCCTCGTTTCATTTCCTCTGGCTAGTATGTGCGCGCTGTATTACCAGCAGCGGAAAGCCCATCTATCCCGCTGTCTCTACAAGGCTGGTTACCGCATGACGGAGAAGGGCCTGTTGGTAGCTGATGAGCCAAACCCCCGAATGTTGATAGCCGGCACAAACAATTCTGGCGAATGAACCAGATGCTCAGATTTGCTTGCGCACAGCTCTTTCCGACTTTGGGAATATTTTGTAGCCTAGCCTTGGCCGTGGCTTTAGCAATTCTGCCTATGGACTCTGGTTCACAAGGATTTGTTGCGCTTCTACTTCTTGGCTTGCTGAGTGTAGCAGTTGCGCTTGCAAATAAAGAAGACCGATTGGTTGCGCGACTCACATTTTGCATGCTCGGAGTGTTGATATCGTTGCGTTACTTGTTTTGGAGAGCGGGGCATACACTAGATGGTAGCGATGTCGTCGGGTTGACATTTGCCTATATGCTGTTTGTTGCGGAAATCTATTATTTTGTCCTTCAGCTCATTGGACTTTTCGTAAATATTTCGCCATACACAAGGCCAAGGCTGAGTGTTTCGGATATGCCCAGTTCGACCGTGCTTTTGTCGGTCGACATCATGGTTCCGTCATACAATGAAGATAGCGATCTGTTGGAGATTACACTCAGGGCCGCCAAGCAAATCAAATACGCCGGCAAGAAAGAAGTATACCTGCTTGATGACGGAGGGACTGATCAAAAGATAAACGATCCTGATCCAGCGAAGGCGGAGGAAGCGTTGTCTCGCCGACGTAACCTCCAGCAGCTTTGCGCTGACCTTGGATGCACCTATCTGACCCGCGCAAGGAATGAGTCCGCGAAGGCGGGAAATGTCAACCACGCACTGTCCTTGACTGACGGGGACCTCATCGCGATCCTTGACGCGGACCATGTACCGACCATAGATTTCTTGGATCGAACAGTTCCTTGGATGATACGCGATCCAGATACATTTCTTGTCCAAACCCCGCATTTCATGATGAACTCCGATCCGGTTGACCGAAATCTTCTGCGCGCTTTTCAGAACATGCCCGCAGAAAATGATATGTTCTACAAGACCATTCTTCGGGGTTTGGATTTCTGGTCAAGTTCATTCTTTTGCGGATCTGCGGCACTGCTTCGGCGAGAAAAGCTGGAAGCTGTAGGCGGCCTATCCGGTGAAACCATTACGGAAGATGCCGAAGCTGCGCTTGAAATGCACTCCCGTGGTTGGAAGTCAGTCTATGTCAGCGATACACTAGTTGCAGGACTTGCCCCAGAAACGTTCTCGGGGTTCATTGTGCAGAGAATGCGGTGGGCACAGGGTATGGCGCAAATCCTCATCTTGAAACGCCCATTCTCCCAGCCCAATCTCAAGTGGCACCAACGTATTGGATACATGAGTGCCATTTTATTTTGGCTATTTCCTTTTTTTCGGCTCATCTTCTTATGTGCTCCCCTGCCATATTTGCTCTTTGGGTTGGAGGTATACAGAGCGAGCTTGATTGAGATACTTACCTATGCTGTGCCGCATCTATTCTCGACTTTTGTTATAGGCCATGCGTTTTTTGGGCGAACCCGCTGGACATTGGTGTCTGAAGTTTATGAAACCATACAGAGTGTCTTCTTGGTTCAGGCCTTGGTCAAAGTTTTTCGTCACCCGCGTGCGCCCAGCTTCATTGTAACTCCGAAAGGGGAGACGCTCGACGACTTCTCGATCTCGCCGATGGCAAAGCCATTCTACATTGCTATCGTTGTCGTTCTTTTGGGGTTTGCTGGCGGTGCGTGGCATTTTATCGAAAATCCGTTGACGCGCGGGACGACAGTCATGATCATCTTTTGGAATGCACTCAATTTGGTTCTAATACTGGCAGCGCTTGCCGCTGTCTTGGAGCGACCGCAACGGCGGGTGGCACCACGTATTCCCACCAAGGAGGTGGGCTATCTTCGCTATGGTGAACATGGACGGCAGGAAATTCATATTACAGATGTGTCAGCCAATGGGATTGGATTGAAGTTGGCTAGACCGTTACTCTCACTATCGTTGGGAGAAAAACGAGATTTGGAGGTGTACTCTCACGCTTTGGGTCGGGAGATATCCCTCCCTATCGTCATTACCGGGATTGCTGGAACCGATGTTGGTGCCGCATTTAGAAAAGTAGACTCAATGACTGCAGATTTGATCGTTGCTTACGTCTTTGGTGACTCAGGGCGTTGGCTTTACTTCGAAGAACGGCGGCAACGCCCATTGCCAATCAAAAATTCTGTGCGCATGTTCTTTGGAGCTCTTTATCAACCTCTGAAAGATCATGGTATGTTCATTCTCAACTCTGCAATGTATACTTTGAAGAGATGGATAGTTGTGCACCTAAATTAGGAGAACGGCGAAATGATCACACGTCGTTGGCCCTTTTGGATGTCATTTCTAGCGCTTGTTGTTGCGCCGTCGTTTGCACCTGCTATCGCAATGGCTCAACAGGGCTCGGCTTTCGTTGACGCGAAACAAACCGAAATTTCGGCTGCAGATATTAGTGAATTAGAAACGCTGTCAAGTTTTTCTGCTGTTCCCAGCCCGCTCCGATTGAGGGATGCATCTAACGAACTTGATATTTTTATTCCGCTGTCCGAGACGGTTGAGATGGTGGATGCAATCCTCACGCTGAACTATCATAATTCGATTGCACTCTTGTCGGAGCGCTCTATATTGAGCGTTCGTCTTAACGAAGCGACAATCGCCCAAGTGCCGTTGAGCGCGGAGCAACCGCAAGGCACCGCCAAAATCAGATTGCCCCAACAGCTTTGGAAGCCTGGATTTAATAAGCTGACAATTGGCGTCACGCAGCACTACACTGATCGGTGTGAAGACCCGGAGGCACCTGAGCTCTGGACCGAAATCGACATCAGTTCGTCTGAAATGGCAGTGACCTACAGATACTCGGATATCAGTTATAGTCTCTCTGACTTATCGCAGTTGCTTTCTCCGGGGTTCGGCGGATTCGAGAGTGTAAGCCTATTGACAGCGGCTGGTGCAGCGCCTGAAATCGTGGAGAACGCCTTGCCACTTACTGCGCAGGCATTGGCATTGCGGCGTGGATATTTGCCGCTCAGCTTCGAGACTGGCTACCTCACATCTGTCCGAACATCTGGCCAGCCAATAAGATCTGGGAGCAATTCCAATCAAAGAATGCAACGGGAAAACGGTCTGACCGTCTTAGTCGGTACAATTGACGATCTCATTGAGCAACTATTGCCAGAAGAGAAAGACCGCATAGTTGGTCCCAGTCTCTTTATCCGAGGAAGCGGGGGGGCTGCGCAATTGTATGTCACTGGGCGTGATTCTGAAGAAGTGGTTAACGCCGCACAAAAGCTGGCTCTCTTGGACGACAACCTAAACCCCGGTAGTTATGTGACGTTTTCGCTGGAAGATGAAGGCACAGAGAGCATCAGTAAGCGACGAGAACTTGGTGCCAACATGATGTATACGTTCGCCGAACTTGGTGTTGATACACAGTCTTTGGGAGGGTCCGGTCCAAGCGAACTTACTCTTTCACTGCCGGTACCGCCGGACTTTTACACCTATGAAGGCGCTGAGGGCGAACTGTTGCTCAACTTCAATTATACTGCTGGTATGGGTCCGGGATCGATTTTCGGCGTATCCGTCAATGATGAATTTATTCACGGTCTAGCATTAGATGCCGAAGACGGAGCAGCATTTAGAGACTATAGGATCATTGTGCCGGGGCGTTTGCTGCGTCCAGGCGGTAACGAGATTAAACTTGGGTTCAATATGAGACCGCTCCTCAGCGCAGGCGAATGTGCATCCATCAGAGGAGAGTATGTGAGTGCTCAAATTGTTGGAGACTCGCAATTTTGGATGCCACCGGGTGGTAGTGCAACAATCCTACCAGATTTTGCTCTTCTCGCTAAAAGTGGTGTACCATTTGGTAATCTTGACACTTCCGGAAATCCAGTTGAAGTTTTTGCTGCCGGTCCCACCCTTTATGGTGCCGCGCTCACTCTGATTGGTAAAATCGCGCAAACTGCTGGTGTTGTTGAGCCGAACGTTCAACTGAAAACTGGCATTCCCGAAATGACAGTGCACAATGCATTTGTTGTCGCGCCGCAACGGGAGATTCCTTCGCAACTGTTTGGGGAATGGCCTGTTGTAATCGGGGACACATCTCGTTGGCCGTATTCCGCAATGGATGATCTGAATGCATTTGGTGTTGAGAACCAGAACTTCGGACTTGATCGAATACTACGAACATTTCTTGGAAATGATCCAGACAGATATTCCATAAATGGAAAACGACTATCGACATTTCGTCAACAAGGCGATTTGGGCGATCTCGGCATTTTTGCGGCTTTTCGCAATCCATGGTCTGAGGAGTTCCGAACAATCGCCCTCCTTTCGGCTGCAAATGAAGACGTCTTGATTGCACGAGTGGAAACGCTTGTTGCACCCGGTGTCTGGGGCCAGCTGAGAGGCGATTTCGTGTCATGGAATGCTGCCGAGCAAGTATTTGCTACATTTGTTTCCCAACCCGAAGTAGTGGCGCCAGGTGAATTCTGGTTACGTGTACGCCTCATTTTGAGTCAGTCTCCCCAGCTGTGGTTGATCACTGCCGCAGTCGCACTCTTGCTGTTTGTTACTTCCGCCTCGTTTCTGATTAGGCGGAGAATTCGGCGACTTGCGCAATCGACATGAGTATTCCAAGATCAGTTTTTGCGTTCGCGATTGGCATCGTCGCTGCATTTGCAGTTTTAGCAATGTGGCCTAAACCGAGAGATAAATTGGAATTTAATCAGGCATTATGGATAGAATTTCAAGATCGATTCATTCGGAGTGGCCGAGTTATTGACCATGATAACGGGGGCATCAGTCATAGCGAAGGCCAAGGCTATGGCATGATCCTTGCCGAAGCTTTTGGTGATCGTAAAGTATTCGACGATTTGTTTTCTTGGACGCAAAATCATTTGATGCGGGAAGACGGACTTCTATCCTGGCGTTGGGAACAGCGAAGTGGGATCACGGATGAAAACAACGCAACCGATGGGGATATTCTGGTTGCATGGGCACTCGTCCGCGCTGCGAAACGCTGGAAGGAGGCAGAATATATGGATGAAGCCCTATCGCTACTTTTAGCTATTCGAACTCATGCTATAGTAGAAGTAGAGGGCCGGCTATTCATTTTGCCTGGAGTTGTAGGTTTTGAGAATCCAGAAGGCCTGATACTAAACCCCTCCTATTGGGTATACCCTGCGCTTGATGACTTTGCCCAGATAGAAGATGAAGGTATCTGGAGCAGAATTGCTGACTCTGGTGAATGGTTGACAGAACAGGCCATAATGTCGCCGAGTGGACTTGCTCTTGATTGGGTACAGCTGACAACTGACGGCCCTAAAGCGGCCCCCAACTTTCCAGCCCGCTTTTCATGGGACGCAGTGAGAATTCCTTTATATGTAGCTTGGGGTGCAGAACATAGGCACGGACTACTTGTCCCATATCAACGGTTTTGGGAAGAAGGATATGAGAAGGGCGATCTTCCAGCGTGGGTTGATCTATCGTCTGGTCAAACCGCGCCATATTCTGCTCCGACTGGCGTACGTGTGATCGCAAATATGGTGACGGAAAGGGCACTTACCGATGGTGCACAGGTATATGTGGACGAGAGCTACTTCTCTTCATCGCTGCTCATCTTGACCGTGATAGCAATGGAGGAATCAGGCCGCGGTCCGCAAAAATGATTTATTCTTTCACGCTTGCCTCAGTGATTTCCTTGCTCCAGTTGAGCGAAGCTCTACCACTTTCGAATATGGAGTTGCGAGTTCAACTCCTTGACGATCAGAAGGAAGAAGA
Source organism: uncultured Paracoccaceae bacterium (assembly GCA_947488605.1). Classification (GTDB taxonomy): domain Bacteria; phylum Pseudomonadota; class Alphaproteobacteria; order Rhodobacterales; family Rhodobacteraceae; genus Yoonia. The sequence continues at coordinate 34,902 of CANKZJ010000011.1, forward strand.
CGCGCACCTGAGGCCACAAAGATTGGAACTCCCCCCCAATGTTGATTTGACAGGTGTATGGTACCACGTCAATCAAGGCGACTTGGAATTAGCGCAAATTGAGATTGACCGGTTGCGTGACCGGTTTCTGAATTGGGAACCGCCCAATGCTGTTGTCGCCACAATACACGCGCGAACACTGTTCCAAAGCGGTCACTTGCAGCTGGCAGAGCAATATCTTGTCGGTCCAGATGCCAACGCCGGCTTGAGGCAAGAGCTTTCAGAGCTTCTAGCAGCTCGCGCCCTTTCACAAGCTAAACTCGGATACTGGACGCATGTTTGGGAACTTGGTGCTCGGGCGGAAACCTTTGGTACAATGGCTTGGAACGAATTGGGGTGGATAGCCTTGGATTCGGGTAAAGCGGAAGTAGGTTTGAAATACTTTGAAAATTCAATGGGAAGTCCGAATGAGCCAAACGCTCTGCGCGGACAACTTCGTTCCCTGCTGGCGCTGGGTGAATTGATTGAGGCGGAAAACCTTGCGAAGAGGATCGGTGAGTTTGACAGTGTTTCTTCGGAGTTGGCAGGTCTTTATGCATCGCGAGCTTTAACCGCAGCCCACCAACAAGAATGGAACGACGCAAGCACTTTCGCGGAGGCTGCAGGCCGTCTTGAATCACCAGTCTGGGTCGCTATCGGTTGGATAGCATTGGAGAATAATCGGCCAGATATCGCCTTGAATTTTGTCGAAGATAGAATGTTGGGTACCGACACTTTGGAAGTTACCCAATTAAGATCGCTTGCTTTGGGCATACTCGGGCAGCCAGTTGATCCAAAAAATGCTCTACAGCAATAACAAAAGCTGCTACTACTTAGTCGATTATTTGCCAACGATCGCCGGATAGTCTGTCAACATCGGGCCTTTCTCGTCGGCCGGCCATAGTCAGTCATCAACATTGTTCCCTTAGGATTGCGGTGAGCATGGTTCAGATCCCAACGCGCAACCATTGGTTATGTTTGTTGGTTTCTCATACATCGATTGTAGCAAGTTTCTACCTAGCGGGTACAATCAATATTCTCATGAATAATGGCAGAGATCACCCTAGGCGCCGACGCCGGCCCCGAGAGGTAATGGTCGGGAACGTGGTCAAGATCGACCTGTCCTACTATCTTGCCGCCCTTATTCTGCCCATTGTGCACCTCATTTTCATCTTACAAACTCTATAAGCTTGAAAAATATGAAATATCAACCAACAATTGGGGCATAGTATATGAAGACTCGGTCATGTTTAATTGATGCTACTGCAGCTGAACTTAAAGTAAATGGTCAACTGCCTGAAAACCAACTCCGGGAGCCTCGTTGGGCATGCCAAACTAACTTTTTTTTCTGGCAAGGGACTTTTAAGGTCAAATGTACAATGATCAACATAAACAGCGGTGGGGCCGGTTTTTCAGGAGTCTATACCGTTAGCTCTGGAACCAAAACTGAAGTGCGGTTGAAGGATGACTCAATCGCAGCTGAGGTAATTTGGGTGATTGGCGATCGGTGTGGCATGCAGTTCAGTAGACGATTAACGATAGATGAAACTTGTGCGCTTAGGAATGGTGGCATCCATTAATACTTCATCACAAATACCGTTAGCCAGACTACTAGCACTGACGTAGGGTAATCTATATCTGAAGGATTCCATCAACTCGAAACTACTTTTGCCGCACATTCTTCCTAGCTGCCACAGCCACACGATAATCTTTTCTAGTTTCGTCGTTTGGTTCCCATCTTCGATTCTTTGAGCCCTAATCATTGGAGCAGGCCAACTCAGATGGGGAGTATATTCAGAGCAATCCTCAGGCACTAACAACGCTGCCGCGACACACTACAACAATGCTATACAGTCGGTTCGGTTGTTGATAGGCTTCAACTTAGAGATGTGCACCGGATCAGAGACTTGCTCACATTTCTTGATACAATTCTGAAATTTTTTATGGTGTAGATTTGGAAATTGAGAAATTACTTGATGTACTGTTTAACTTTGGCATTCTAGCGATCTGCTCGATCTTAGTCACTTTTATTGCCGATAAACGGCTTAATATCCAATCTACCGCACGACTGTTGAGTGAAAAGGAACGGTCCTTAGGATTTAGTGTTATGATAGGTCTGATCTTCGGACTTACCTGCGCGGCGCTCATAATGACAGCCCATCACGCTGACAATGGCAATGTCGTTGATACACGAGCTGCACCAGCGATCCTATCTGGGATCATTGGCGGTCCTATAGCCGGCATAGCAACGTTCTTGCTCGGTGGTGTCGCACGTCTTTTTGTAGGAGGTAACTTCGTTATTGGAGGGGTTATAAGCATAGGCATCTACGTGCTAGTTGGGATACTCTTCCGCAGTTGGCTAAGTTTTGAATGGAAGAACAGAGGTACACTGACAACGACCAGAATGCTTATTATGGGCGTTGCTTCCGTATTATTTATCTTACCATGCTTTTTCATTGATCAGGATTTTGATACATCTTTGAAAGCATTAGCAGCAGTCGCGCCAGTTCTTCTAATACACAATCCTTTAGGTCTGTTGATTCTTGGTAGCACCTTACGTATTACGCTCAAAGCAATCGCTGATCGACATGCGTTAGAAGTGACTTCAGCTAAGCTCAAGCAAGAATCCAAAAATCTGGAGAATGAGCGAGCCCGCATGTGGAACGCCATTGAATCGTTACCTGAAGCCTTTGTATTATATGATTCAGCTGATAGACTTGTGATTTGTAATAGTCGATACAAACAAGTCTATGCTGCTTCTGTGGAGTCGATCTTACCTGGCGCTACCTTTGAAAGCATTCTGCGTTTCGGAATCGAGAATGGCCAATATCCGGACGCCAAAGGACGTGAAGATGAGTGGCTTGAAGAACGCATGGAGATGCACAGAAACCCGAGCGGGCCTATTGAGCAGCACCTCCCAGGAAATCAATATCTTCAAATTCACGAAGTGAAAACTGATCTTGGTGAAACTGTTGGTTTCAGAGTTGATGTATCCGAACTCCGACATCAACAACAGGCCTTAGAGCAGCAGACAGTCACCCTTAGGGAACAGTCGTCAGAGCTAGAGTCGCAAGCGGTATCGTTAACAGAAGCAAAACGCAATGCTGATCACGCAGCAGTAACGGATGCTTTGACCAGCTTAGGTAACAGACGCGGTCTAGATGTACACCTTGCTGAGCTAAACACGCGGCTTGTTTCTAACCAAAAACTGACGCTGCTACACATAGATGTTGATCGTTTCAAAGCCATTAATGACATGTTTGGTCATGCTGCCGGTGACCATGTCTTAGTATCAATTTCACAAATACTTAGAAATAGTACGAGAAAAGATGAATATGTTGCGAGAGTGGGAGGAGACGAGTTTGTGATCGTTGCCATCGGCAGGGATAGCCAAGAACCTGGAGAAGCAATTGCTAGAAGGATCATCGGTTCGTGTCGACAACCCTTCGAATTTAATGGCAGCATATTACGTATTGGAGTTAGTATTGGAATAGCTGCGTCAAGTAGTGTTGACAGCAGCCAGCTGATGGAAAATGCAGATATTGCACTCTACGAGGCAAAAAACGCGGGTAGAGATCAATTTTCTCACTACAATGCAGAGTTTAGAGTGGCCGCCTTAGAGAGAAAGTGGCTTGCAGATGAAATCTTGGAAGCCTTTAGAACGGACCAATTCCACCCTCATTTTCAGCCGCAACTTTCAAGTAATGGGAGAACGCTGATCGGAGTTGAAGCGCTTGTAAGGTGGCAACATCCAACCAAGGGTTTTATTGCGCCTCTTGATTTTTTGCCCATCATAAAAGATCAAGGCCGACTTGCGGAAATAGACTATTTAATGCTTCGTAAAACACTGGATACGGTTCACCGACTTAAGGCGAATGGGCTTTACCTGCCCAAGGTATCAGTCAACTTAAGTTACCAAGGATTAACTAATCAGGCACTTTTTACGTTGCTGGACGAGTTACGACCCTGGCCGTGTCGGCTGGCCTTCGAATTGCTGGAGACCATAGATTTTGATCAAGAAGCTAAGGAACTGAGTCTAATTCTAGAGAAATTGAGAGAAAATGAGGTCGAGATCGAGTTGGATGACTTCGGGAGTGGACATGCTTCAATAACAACTCTTCTCACCGTGCGCCCCAATCGAATTAAGATCGACAGACAGCTTATAACGGCAGTCGACGATAGTTCCTCAAAGGCTTCTACGCTCGTATCAGCAATAGCAGATATGGGGATTGGCCTTGAAATTGATTTAACGGCGGAAGGAATTGAGAAGGAGTCTCAGGCGATCGCTGTGCGTAATTTGGGTTGCAGTGTCTTGCAGGGTTTCTTCTTTGCTAAACCAATGTCCGAGCAGGACTTGACTGAATGGATGACAACGAACAACAACTTCAAGCCCTTTGTAGCCGCTGTTTAGACCCTACCTTCCGATACCGCGTGTATACTGCGAGTCCGTTCTGGACCGGTCGCGCTTTAGTGCCGCACCTGGTACTCCTGTAAGCCAGCTTTCGTTGGAAAGCGACGGGGCTTTTCCAACCGAATGCTGAGTGACGTGGTCGTGGATTTTAGAAGCCGTTGATATAGTCTAGGATGGCGATCTCAGCCTGCCTTCGGGTGTCCCATGTGTTCCGACAGTTCAATGCTGCTTCGATGGTTTTGAAGAAGGTCTCGACGGCGGCGTTATCGTAACAATTGCCCTTTCCGCTCATCGATACCTTGAAGCCATGCTAGCGCAGGATCTTCTGGTAATCGTGCGAACAGTATTGGCTGCCGCGGTCCGTGTGATGGGTGCAACCCTTAGGCGGTGCCCGCAACGCAACAGCCACTTTCCCGGAAACGGCCGTGCCTGTTTTTGGAAAAGGTGGAATGATCAGGCACCGCATCCGCCGGATCGAGCCTGCAAAACCAACGATAGGCCAGATTGACATGTACCTCTTCGCAAAGCCGCCGCTCAGATCGGATGCCCATGCAATAGCCCAAAAGTAACATCCGGATCATCAGTTCAGGATCAACCGATGGGCGACCGTGAGAATTGTAAAATGGGGCCAACAGCGGCCGCACATCTGACAGATCCAAAAACCGATCAATCCCACGCATGAGATGATCTTGCGGAACAAAGTCTTCGATTGAGAACTCATAGAAAAGCGCGCCTTGCGCAATCTGCCTTGGACCCATCATCGCCATGTCCTCCACTCTCAAATCAAGTGAATCAGGACGGCATCATCAGATCAACAGAGTTTTTCAACAATATCCGGGGCCAAGCTGTCATTGACGCAGTTTAGCCCAAAGACTGGTTTGAGTGGTTGGCGACATGATCGCGCAAAAAAACAATCCGCAATTTCTCGATGCCTTTTCCAAGCTACCAATTCTGGCGGTTTTAGCGACACCTTGGCTCAAGTAGGTTGAGAAGCATTTGCATGCCAGCCAGTCAAACTGGTCAAGGAACTCCTTAAGTTATCGCGATGATTGAAACTGTTCGATCTATTTTCATCCTTTAGTATATTTTTGCAATCCATAGAATCTCCATTTTAATCCTCTTCAATCTATACTAGAAACAGATACAACAAACAGATCAGTGGAGCTATCGATGGCGGTTATCGATTGGTCAGATCCAAATGCCGTGGCCAACGGCACTTTCACAATAAACCTCGGACTAGAGTCGATTGATGTCACCGTAACCAGCGTGCGTGTCAGCGATGGCTCGCTTGTAGGCGATACTGCTATCTTTGATGGCTCACCCGTGCTGGCACCAGAATCCGGTGTGTCAGAGCCTCATTCATACACGATTGATTTCGGGCAGGACGTTGATGATATTGGGTTTGAGATTTTTGATATCGATGCGGGTACTCCTATCAGCAACAAAGGGGCTGATCCTGCTGGTTGGGACGATGTCGTAACAATCATCGCCAGAGATGCTCTTGGCAACATCGTTACTCTTGATCCAAGCACGGTGACCGCAAACTACTCACCCACAAATGAGGAGAATGTAGACGGCACTGAAGATGTGCATGAAATCTCTACACTGTCAGGCGATGCTACCTACCCAGACGGTGCGTTGCGGATTGATGCAACTGCTTACAACAGCGCGGGCGTTGAAGGCAGCGGTGCACTTGATACGTTACGCTTTGATTTTCCTGATGGAATTGCATCAATCGAGATAATTCAAGAAAATGGTTCGCAGTCTATCGACACTGGTGTGATCAACATCGGCAATATCAATTTCCAGTTCTCCCCAGGACAGGACGATGTAGTCGAGGGTACACTTGGTGACGACGTTATCATCGCAGGTGGTTACGTCGATGAAGACGGTGAAGAGGTTGATAACTTGGATTCTCTCGGGCTTGTCACTTCGGCACCCGGTACAAATGAAGACCGTATCCTTGGCTTTGAAGGCGATGATTTTATCAACGCTGGACTTGGCGACGACTATGTTGACGGTGGTGCAGGTGACGATGAGATCGAGGGAGGCGGTGGTGCTGATACGCTTCTCGGTGATCTAGGTAGCGACATTATTTCTGGCGAAGCGGGAGATGACATCATTGACGGCGGCAGCCGTGCCGATACTTTGGATGGCGGCTCTGGTGACGATACCATATTTGGTGGCACTGGAGCAGATGAGATCGATGGTGGTGACGACAACGACACAATTGATGGTGGTGACGGCTCTGACACGGTCGTTGGAGGGTCCGGCGACGACATAATTTCGGACACTGGTGTTGAATCAAGTGTGCGAGAAGCCTTGCGCTGGGGTGAATTGACCAGTGATGAAACCAATGTTCAGTCATTCATCCTCGACACCGACGAGAACCAAGTCACTTTCAATGTGAACAGCGACATCTCGGTCGGAATTCAGGGCGAGGACGATCAGACGATTACGACCACCGGAGTGATCACCGGCGGCCTGCCACCGGCAAGTACCACAGAAACCCTTGAGTTTGAGACAAACGATGTAGATGACTTTGCAGAGGTTGAGTTCACATTCCGTTTCGATGCCGAAAATGTCTCGTTTCGAATTGCTGAGCTTGAGAATGACGTTGAAGTCACGGTTTTAGCCTACGACCGCGATGGAAATCTTGTTGATGTATCATTCACGGATGTTGGGTCGGATATTACCGTAGACGACAACACATTGATTGCGGACGACGGTGGTGAGAACTCCACAGACCCGGCAGATTCTGCGACTGTGTTTATCGGTGGAGCAATTGCTAGACTTGTAATCCGAATCGACAATGAGTCTTCCGACACAAGTGATAATGCGACGCCGAATATTTCGGACATCTTTTTTGATTCCATAGTCAGCTCCGACGACGTTCTTTCTGGTGGTGAGGGGGCGGATACAATTCGTGGGGGCGATGGTTCCGACATTATCTCAGGCGACGCCGATGACGACGATATCTTCTTTGGCAGCGGAGACATAGCGACCGGTGGATCAGGCGATGATGTTTTTGCGATCGACCTAACAGATGCAGATCCTGACGTCGTGGCAACGATAGACGGTGGCTCTGATGGAACCGGGACAGGTACCCCAGTCGAGGGTGACGACGATGCGAACGGCAATGACGGTGATACGCTTGACTTGTCCAATCTAACCGGTGACGGCAATACCGAGGACGGAATTTCAGGCGTCACGGTGACCTACGGCGCAAATCCGGAGGACGGAACTGTCACCGGCGTTGGTGGACTAGAAGATGGCCCAGATGTTACGTTTACCGAGATCGAGAATATCATCTATACAGGGGATGATGATCTAGCCGACGCTTCCGCTTCAACATCATCTACGGACATCGCCACCGGAGGTGGCGATGATGTTGTCACAGGTGGTGAGGCTGACGATAACCTTGATGGCGGTGTGGATGACGACACCATCTTCATGAGTGAAGGGTCAGACACGATTGCCGGCGGCGAAGGAACTGACGAGTACTCGGCAGAAAACAGTACTGCTCTAACCGATGAAACCATCACCGTCACAACAGACGATGCAGGAAGTGCAACCATTGCCAAAGAAGGCGATGGTGGCACCGACACAACAACAAGCATTGAGGTATTTACGGCCGATGAGGGTCAAACTGGCACCAGCGCTATCGATGAGTTTACGATAACGGGCAATTTCGAAGAGACCGAAATAACTGGTGTTGATCGCGTAAACGCGGTCGGCACTTGGGAATCGGGCAATCCTGCTGTTGGCACAATTTCTTTTGGCCCCGGTGGGCCCACGCTAGGTGAAATCCTTGATGGTCTCTATGATCCCGGTACCGGTCCCGTCGGCCCTAAAGGCATCGTTCAGATCACGGGTGGCGATGAAAGTGGTCAAATCGGAAATATCGAATTTGATAACTTCGAGATCATCAATTTCTCGGTGGTTTGCTTTGCAAAAGGAACAATGATCCGTACAGTGGGCGGCGATGTACTCATAGAAACGCTACAAAAAGGTGACATGGTCGTTACCGCGGATCACGGCGCTCAGAAGATTCAATGGATTGGATCGACCGCTCTGGACGTGACAGAGCTGAGAGCAAATCCCAAACTACTGCCGATCCGAATTAGACCGGGCTCACTTGGAGATGGAATTCCTTCGTCTGACTTGATTGTGTCACGGCAGCACCGGATTCTGGTTCGCTCAAAGATTGCGGAGCGTATGTTCAATGAACCTGAAGTCTTGATACCCGCAATTAAGCTAATTGATTTGCCTGGTATTGCTATCGCAACCGATGTCCAAGATGTGCATTATTTTCACATGCTTTTTGAACAGCACGAAATCGTGCTTTCAAACGGTGCGCTCACTGAGAGTTTGTTTACGGGACCTGAAGCGCTCAAAGCCGTCTCTTCTGAGGCTCGCGAGGAAATTGTTACATTGTTCCCAGAGCTAGACAGCGAGAATTTCGAGCCGGTGCCTGCAAGGTTTATTCCAAGACAAGGAAAGTCGATGAAACAGCTGGTCGCTAGACATCAAAAGAATATGAAGCCGCTTTATGTTGAGAGCGCTTGGAACTGATACGGCTCCTGTCGCACTGCAAATAGCAACTGTGCCATCACTCCACCAATGAGGTTTGCATCTACGCAAAAGCCATTACAAACGCACTGACGCGGGGCTTGGACGTTTAGTGTTTGTTTTGATGGTTATGGCGCGATTTGCCTTTCTTGCATTTGATGGCGTCTTTCAGACTTTGTCGTGGTTTGGGTGGATTGCAGCAAATGTCAAACCAGGCTCACAACGGTCGTCGGTTTGAGCGCGGCATTCGCTCAATCTTGGCTGTGGTTGGCGACATTGACGGCCTAAAGCTGAGCTTGGTCTAACCTATCGTTGCTGCGATTCAGCTTCCCAAAAACGGACGTTGAGCTCCGCTGTTTCGTTTTGTGATCTGTACATTACCGATGTAGATCATGATCATAAGTCTTGCTGTGCAACTTGAATGTCTTCCAACTGTTCGAGGGCTTCCCTCGCGCTATCAGTTAGACCATAGCGCTCGACGTACTCAATCAACGCAGCCTCTAAGCGTCTGGTCTTCTCTAAGTCGTAGATTGGTCTGAACATGATCACGTTTCCTTCGTTTGGCATAGTTGATCACCTCGTTAGGTTAAGAAGTCGTTAATCGTCTGACACCGTGGTGTTGTTAGCTGTCCCGGAATGGAAAACTTACCCTGCCTCAGTTCAATTTCGTTCGATCTGCTTTTGAAACCAGATCGTCTACATCGTTGAAGTATTCGGCGATTTCTTTGACAGGGCTGGCAAATGCTTGCCGGGGTTGAAGGTTACTTGGCGCGGTCTTCGCATACTGCCTCCAGTCGTCGGTTTGTACATTGCTCCAAAGCTGATCGAGTTCGGATTTTCTTAGCTTCGCTTCTTGAGCCTGCTGCATGCTCAGAGGCGAGAACTTAGTCCTGACCTGCTCTTCGCGATATTGTTCAGCGAGATGGCCATATGTATTGCTAACTGTGATGCTGCTCGCGTGCCCCAGCTGCTTTGCCACGATGTCCAAGGGGACGCCCGCTCTGACAAGATCGCTGGCATAGGTATGACGCAATCCGTGGAAAACCAACTCTCGCGGTAATCCTGCCCGTGCGACCGCTCTTCGAAACAGCTGCGTGTGTTGCTTGCGCCAAGGTTTGCCCATCTCAGAATTCAAGACTAAGTCTTGCGCGGATTTGCCTTCACATTGCGCCAGAAAAAACGCCATGCCTTCGTCGGGGAGAAACACAAACCTAGCAGGTGAGCGCTTAAAAGCACCCACGCGGATTCCGAATCCCTGCTTGCCAACATCCCCCACGATGAGGCTGCCCAGCTCCCCTACGCGGCAACCGCTATATAGTGCCGCAAGAACAAGGTTTATGAGCGCCGGTGTGCATTCTTCCAGAAGGCGTTTACACTCCTCTCTGTCTAGAAAGATCGTGCGAGGCGAGTGATTGACCGGAATACGCTGAAGACACCGCCAGGGTCGCTCCGACTCGATGGCTGCGTTGTCCCATGCATGTTTGAATGCCATTTTCAGAATCGTCACAAGTGAGTTAAAGGTTCGCTTGCGGCGACGCAGCTCATCACTGGACAGCATTTCTATACCGACACGGGGCTGCCGTTCCCGGAACCCGTACTTCGGAGGCGTCTCCAGCACTTGCTGCGCAAGCTCTCTGAGATTCCGGGCGTTGAATTCTTCCAGAGGCAAGAAAGAAAAGTTTGGGATTAGGTGATAGTTGATCAGAACAAGATTATTATAGTGACCACCTTCTGAGCGCGCGATACGGGTCCATTCGCAGTAATCCTTCAGAGCATGCCCAACGGTATAGACGTCACCGATAGGACAAATGTTCACGTCCTTGATCCGACCAATTGCACGAGGCGATGTCGCCATCGCGCCGATCTCACGGGTCTCAAACCACTCAAACGCCCGCGCTACAGCGATGCGATAGTCGATTGAACCATTGCCCAGCTTCATGGCAGATCCAAGGCACTTTTGCCGGTAGAGCTTGTCTTTAGTGAGTATCCGGGCCGTCCAATTGCAGATAGCAGCGTCCGGCTTGTGTATCCCGATGTGCCGACCCTGATAGAGTGCATGCCAATAGGCAGTTGACCGGACGCGAAGTTGCTCGATCTGCTTGGCGCTCTCAAACGCACATGGATGATCCAACCCTTCTGATTTGAGGTATCTCGTCGCCTTGCGCGAAAATGACATATCGGCTTCCCGTTAGACCATCTGCCGCAATCTTGAAGATAAACAGACTTAATTTCAACAACTATCAGTTGTAATCATCTGAGTCATCTAAATTACTGATTGGAGGCTTCATGCGGACTTGTTCACGAACCCTTAAGCTGGTGGTATGCATCGCGCTGGCACAATTCGTTGCCTCGCGACCACTGCTCGCTCATCCCGGTGGGCTCAATGCTGCTGGGTGCCATGGGGGAAGTAGACCTTATCATTGCCATCGTAGCGCTGGGGAGATGGTCAGAACACGGGATGGGCGAAACCGCCTAAGGTGCGATCTTGGAAGTCGTTCTCGTGAATGTACAAGAGGCAGCAACTCTTCCACAGTTCCTATTCTCAATGTTCAAATTCAGCTCCGGCGTCACTGCCGTGAGTTGCCTCAAAATTTCGCAGATGGTGATTGGGGATCAGCAACTCAACGCGCCTTGATAAGGTTTCAGCAGGCGTATGGCTTAGCACCTGATGGGATCTATGGATCCGCGACAGCAAGAGCGCTCGCGAGTAGTCCCAACGGTCGCTGCTAAGAACAGCTCTTGGATGTTCATGCTAGCGAATTGGCCTGATCTTGGCATGCGTAACTCACTGCCCCATCGCGTCATAGCCCGATGGTTTGGGATGCTACGGTGCGGCCCGTCAAAACAGACACTGCCACTAGCACAAAGTATGGATTGGTCTGAACTCACTGTCTGTGGACCTTAGTGAACGTTCGCTTTTTTCAAAGTCACGTCAGCGAAGTGGGCTCCCCCAAGCAATCAAGGCAAATTGCCTCTCCATAATTCTAGATAGCGGCCCAATTCCGACACAATTTAAGCGGTAGAGAGGGGTCGAACTTTCAATCATAGAAAAGGAAAAACTAGATGAATATTCTTAAGGCAATGACATTGTCCGGCATAGTGCTTTTGCCCTCGGTGGCTGCTGCAGACTGGAGTGGCTTCTATCTTGGCGGCAGTACTGGCTTTGCAAGCGTGGAACTTGATGGAGATTTGGACACGGTAGAATCCAAAACCCATAGTCCATTCGGCGTTTTTCTTGGCTATCAGAGCCAAAGCGGTGCGTACGTTTACGGAGTTGAATATGCTATCGCTGCGGCTTCGGGGGCAGAATTTCCAGACACCGAAGGTGATTTTGTTATCGCCTACGGAGACCTAAAGGCCCGTCTTGGGTTTGATGCTAACCAATTCATGCCATACGGATTTGTGTCATACTCCGCAACAGCGTTAAATGACTCATTTGATGATGCGGACGCGGTTGGCCTAGGGTTTGGCGTTGGTGTGGACTATGCCGTTTCAGATAATTTTGTCGTCGGTGGAGAGCTCATTTCGCGCGGGTCGAATGGATCAACAGTCAACGGTTTTTCTACTGACGATTTGGACATCAACTCTTCTGCCCTTTCTCTCCGAGCTTCGTACAAGTTCTAAGTCAAAACGTAAGATCGACTTGTCCCTATCGGGACAAGTCACTCGTCGCTTCGCCTCTCGCACAGATGATAAGTTTGGTGCCACGCGGACAAAAAGCATAAATTCATAATTATGGGCTTGGAGCCGACATGCGTCAGTGCAGAAAGCAATACCGGCTAGACTGGATCTGATTGTCGACTTCCAACAATTTGGCCTATCTGCTTCGCGCCCGTTGCTGTCATCTTTGCATCAAGCAGCACCTGACACTTTGGGCTCTAAGCAGACATTTGACTCCAGCTACGCCCCCCTCGCAACAATCTGCAGCAGCCCATCAGACAACGGTCGCTGGAGCTGGAGCGCCTCATCGGTCGGTGCGGTCAACCAAGTCTCAACCTCGCTCTGTTCAGTCAGTATGACAGGCATCGCCTTGGGGTGCACCGCGCCAACAGTCTCGTTTGGATCGCAAGTCAGGAAGCCAAACAGGTTGTCGGTTGTTTCTCCGTCTTTGACTTTCCGCACTGATGTCCATTGCGTCCAAATCCCGGCAAAGAACGCCAACGGTCTATCCTCATTCAAGGCAAACCACACAGGCTCCTTGTTCCCGCCTATGCCAACATTTGGTTCTGAGAATGCTGTAAATGGAACGACACATCGATGCTGAACGCCCAACCAGCGCCGCCAGTGCGTTGAGGTGGTGTTCCGCACGTTGGTGATGCCCCGGTCATAGTTGCGGTTCTTAAGCGCGAATGCGGGCGAGGGCATGCCCCAACGCATCATGGAAAGCGCACGACCCTCTGACGTGTTAGCGACAACTGGCGCTTGATAGTTTGGGTAGATACCCGGCAGGGACGGCATGTTGCCGGTCTTGTCTTTCCAAACTTTCACGAGGTCCACAATCGCTTGCTGATTGGTTGTCATAGAATACAGATTACACACGCCTAACAAGTCCACTGATGACCACAACGCTTCTTGCGCTGGTGATGAGTATGCAGGGCTTAGCGTGCCATCTGCAAGCTTGAGGTCGGGAAAGCCTGCAAGGAAATGTCGAGCGCCCTCCAAGTTAAGAAAACGCACCGCCATGGCGTTGCCACCAACACTAGGCGCAGGATGCACAGCATAGTTGCCTGTCCCTACCTCGCATGAGAGCCAACGATGAGCATCATCAAGGCGAACACCAAGACCGCATTGAGGGATCCTCAGCTTAACGCGCACAGGGAAGGCGGCGTCATTGGTCTTTGCAATGGGTGTATAGCGCCTAACCATCGAGAGAACATTTCAGGAACACATATGGAGCGCAAGCTGAACTTTGGGTCAACTACTCAAGGGCTGTTAGGATCGTCGATGCATTTGTGGCGGGGCTAATTCTTCCTGTGATCGGCCTTGGTCTTGGCGGTGCGACATTTGGGTAGTATTGTTCACCGCACGTTGGGGGCTGTTATTCTTCTGGGTTTGATCCGACATTTTAAGCGCGATTAGATGGCTACCCACAGCGACGAAGCAAGGAAGGTTGACCCAATGTCAAGGGTTGATCCATTGTCAGTCCCCTTATCAATAGCACCTAAACAAGAAATCACTACAGCAATCTTTGGTTGTTGAACTTCTACCCTATTCACGCGTAAGCTGTGTGATAGGAATGAACTTAACATGCAGGCAGGTAATCAAGAGTGACAAGTTTGAAGAGCGAAGCCAAGCAAACGTCAAATGAGACTTCAAGGGTGAGCGGAGAGGTCAAATGGTTCGACCCACTTAAGGGTTTTGGATTCGTCCTAGTGCCGGGTTTTGACGTTGAGTTTCTGTTGCATCGGAACGTATTGGTGCCATTTGGGCGCGCGAATGCGGCCAAAGGGGCGGTCATAGAATTCTACTATTCGGCAGATGCAGACCGACCTCGGGTTGAAGAAATACTGTCGATCAAGGGTTCACCCGAACTCACCGAAAACGACAACATTGATTCTTTTGAGAATATATCTGAAGAACAAGTTCCGGCTCGCGTGAAGTGGTTTGATGCGAAAAAGGGCTATGGCTTCGTACACAGCTTTGGGAGTCTGGAAGACATCTTCATCGGATCAAGCGTCTTAGAGCGAAACGGGTTGCAAGAACTTACGACCGGCCAAGCGGTATGCATCCAGTTAGGAGAATCTAGCGGTCGCAAACGTGTCTACCAAATCCATGATTGGCCTGTGAATTAAGCTGTAGTGCAGCGTGATTGTCGATTGTGAAGGTCAGCTATCTCACACGCGCTCGATAGTTGATTGGCGACCAACGGCTATCATTGCCCCCTGAAGAATTGAAAAGTCTGAGCGCTTTGAGTTGGATCGCCTCGAAAAAACTTGCGATGAGAATGCCTCCATGGATAACCTGAAGTAAAGGGTTCACTGTCACCCGAACTCTGCCATGGGCTGGCGCGGAATACTCCAGACGTGCTTTGCCCATATCGGCTGCCAGGACTGAACTGCCTCGTCGGTGATCCGCTCGTCACCGGTCTCGATCGCTTCGATGGCCAAAGACTTGATCATGGTGAACACGCGCGAAGTGACCCCACCCGTCATCTTCAAGACCGTTCGAAGCGACGCCACCGTCAGTCCCGACCGCTCCTCGAATGCCATCGCGGCAATCAACGTTTGGATCAGCCGAGAGAACTCCACATCGTCCTCCCAGAGCGGCAGATAGTGTTCGTCCACTGTGCGGGACAAAGCTGCCTTCCGTCCACTCGACGCGAGCGTCTGCTTTTGGTAAAATAACTTTTCAATCCCCTAGGCCCAAAGAAGGACGGCTATCAATGGATGTTTCAATTCGACTGGCACAGCGCGAGGACGCTGAAGCTCTGACGATGATAGCCATGTCGTCGAAGCAGTCGAATGGATATGACGATGCCTTTATGGAGGCATGCGCCGAAGAGCTGCGTGTTACGTCGTCCTTATTGGAAGCGCATGAATACTGGGTCGCTGAGAGTGACTCTCCATGCGGGTTTATTTCCCTTGAAGTCGATCCAGACAGACCCGCCGGTGTGATCGGCGCGTTCTTTATCGACCCTAGCTGGCAGCGCCGTGGTATCGGACGATTGCTGTGGACTACTGTGGAAGGATCGGCGCTGGAAAAGGGCTTGAAGAGTCTTCGTCTCGATGCGGACCCCGACGCGGAAGCCTTCTATCGCGGTCTGGGGTTATCCACGGTCGGTCGCGTGCCATCCGGCTCGATCCCCGGACGAACGCTTCCGCACATGCGGATGGACTTGTCAGGGTAACAGCAGACGTCTGCATGCACCGCAACATCCGTCAATGTGGGCTCTCTCCGGACCGTCGCCGCTTAGTTCAAGCATCTCGACCATCAGGTTGCTTCTGGATAAGCGGCTCCATTATCGTTACCACTGTGGCGGACGAGCTCGCCAATGCCCACCGCCGGACAAAAAAACTTCTTAATGGTCCAACCTGCACGTTACAATCGTGATGGTACCGAACGGAATCTTCATACACATTCAATTCGGAGCGTGGTAAGTTTGCTCTATGAGCAAGAGCCCTGCACTAAAGAGATCGGCGACCACAGGACGCTTCGTGACCAAGCCTTTAGGCAAGGGCAAGGCCGCCAAATTTGCCAAGGTCGAGGGTGTAACCACCAGTTCGAAAGCTGCCAAAACACTTAAGACCTATTCCGATCGCGGCCTCAAAGGCGACGCACTTCGTTCGGCGATTACCGGCACCTTTACCAATAAAAAAGGGAAATGAGCCGGTACGACGTCACAGAGGATCCCCTGTGTTATCCCGACACCAACGTTCTGCGGAACAAAGCCAAGCTAACCGATCAGGACGAGCTTGATCAGTTCGAGCAGCTTATGTTCTTAACTCGGTCGGAGGAACCGCTGCCGGAAGGTGCGCTCGACTATATGCATTATCGAGCGATCCATCATCACTTCTTCCAAGACGTCTACACATGGGCGGGACAAGCGAGACAAGTTCGAACCGCTAAGGGTGGGAACTGTTTCTGCTATCCAGAGTACATCGAAGCCGAGATGAACCGGATCTTTCGCGAACTCTCTGAAGAGAACCATCTGGCCGACACTAGCAGTGTTCAAGATTTCGCCGAGCGCGCAGCCCACTACATCGCTGACATCAACGCCGTCCATCCATTTCGCGAGGGCAATGGGCGTTGCCAACTCACGTTGCTCGATATCCTCATGCAGGTCGCCGGTCTTGAGATGATCGAGGAAAACATAGAGGAGGACGAGTTTATGAACGCCATGATATCAAGCTTCGCCGGGGATGAAGCTCCTCTCGTCAACGCGATCATCAAGATGGTAGGCTGAAGCTGACGAAGTCTACAGGCGCACTCCACCATTGTGACCAGCCTACCAACCGCTCTGGCGATGCGCGAAGTAACGATGATCCTAACCGCCTTCACAGCCGCCGTTTGCTTTGAACGCGGCGAAGGCCCCGTATGAGCCTTTAATGACCGATGCTGCGCTTTGAACGAATGGCTGCTTTGGTGAAGCCAGTGTAATAAATGCCTTCATCCGTCTTCTTGGGGCTGGATTCCGTAGCTCACCCGTTCTTGATCCATTGCAGAACGCCAGCGTGCGCGTAAAGTTCGAGCATTTTCTGGTATAACCCGATGGTAAGGCGTAACCCCGATAACTCTGAATTTTACGCCCAGAAAAACGAGGTCAATCGACTGATCTGCCGCGCGTCGACTGAGCCTGAGAGTTGTGATGATTAGCCGCCGTTGGTGCCGTCAGCAGCGAACAGCAGCTCTGCGGCCGATTCAGTTCAAGGCTTCAAACGCAGCAGCGGTTGCTACGGGCGGGTGACGCAAAAAGGGCTAACACACCGTCAGCCCTATATCGCTATTTTCAGTGGATCCCGTTCTAAGCGCGTTTTACAAGGCGGATTAGAAACAGCAGAATAACAGCGCCCACCGTCGCGTGGATAATGCCACCAAGGATTCCGCCTCCGAAACCAAGGCCAATCACAGGAAAAATTAGCCCCGCAACAAATGCGCCAACGATGCCAACAACAATGTTGCCTAGCAAGCCAAAGCCAAACCCTTTGACGATCAAACCGGCCAACCAGCCCGCGATTGCGCCGATTATGATGATCACAAGAATGCTCTCGATGCCCATGTCTATTCTCTCCCAATTGAAACCGCATATTCACGGCAAATATATTGATAACACAGTTGCTAAGAAACCCAGTTTTAATTGGGTCCAAATCGAGCCTGAAATGACCGATTCACAGCTAATCGCTGTCCCTCACGCGTAGCAGGAAAAAGTGACGTTAGGTAAAACTATACTTTAAGACGGAATGTGAAAGTTTCATCTATCTTTTCACCTCGGCACTCGTAAATAGACGCAAGCGTAAAGCAGTGTTTAGTGCCGTTATTGGGTAATGTGTTTACGATAGTAATTAGTAAGATCACTTTGCATTCAAACGTAAGTGCTGCCTAACTTGCGCTGACGTTTGAAGAGCAAGGCACTTTGGTTGGTTCGATAGAGACCATCGCCATAACTTAAACTGATGCCCGCTCAGCGAACTAGCATCCACGATAGCTTACTGCCCTCCCGTCGCCCCAACCGATGCCCCACGACGCTCCTTTCCAGGTTCCTTGATCCGCCGCCGCCTTCGCAGTATCCAGCCTCCAGCTGATGGGGCGTATGGGTGTCCAGTGTAAAGTATATTCATGCTTATCGGTTACGCCAGAGTGTCCAGCCAGGGACAATCCCTTGATCGCCAGATCGGTGCCTTGACACAGTCAAAGCAGACAAGATCTTGGACCTGTCACGCTTTCGTGCCGCCCCAAGTGCTCGTTTAAGTTACCTTGCGTTCGAAGGCGACGGGGCTTTTCCAACCCAGTGCTGAGTGACGGCGGCGTGGATTGTAGAAGCCGTTGATGTATTCGAAGATCGCTATCTCAGCCTTGCGTCGGGTCTCCCAAGGATGCCGCCAAATCAGCTCGGCCTTGACGGTTTTGAAGAACGTCTCGACGGCGGCGTTGTCATAGCAATTGCCTTCGCCGCTCATTGATACGTTGAAGCCATGCTAACGCAGGACCTTCTGGTAATCGTGAGAACAATATTGGCTGCCACGATCCGTGTGATGGATGCAGCCCTTTAGCGGTGATCTGAACACTATCGCCATCTTCAAAGCCCTGATGGCCAGATCTCGTTTCATCCGATTGCTGACAGCCCATCCAATCACGCGGCGGGAATGCAGGTCCAGGATCACGACAAGATGCAACCAACCTTCACGCGTCCAGATATAGCTGATGTCACCGGCCCATTTCTGGTTCGGCTGATCAGCTGTGAAGTTCCGGTCCAGAAGATTTGGCGCAATGTTGAACTTGTGATTGCTGTCCGTCGTGACCTTGTGTTTGCGGGTTCTCACCACCGATATGCCGTTCTGACGCATCAAACGCCCAACACGTCGATGGCCAATGTTCAGACCGATCTCTTTCAGCTCTTCGGTCTTCCGTGGCCTGCCATAGCTGCCCAAACTGAGACGGGATTGCTCTTTGATGTGCGCCAACGTCACCATATCAGATCGCTGTCTGTGGCTGGCAGGGCGGCTGCGGAACGCCCGCAAGCCTCGAGAGCTGACACCTACGACTTGGCACAAACGGTTCGCTCCTCCTTGAGAATACGGTTCTCGCGCAAGAGGCGGTCATTCTCTTGAGCCAGTCCCAAATCCTCTTTCGACACCATGTCTGTGTCTCGAAGTGCCGTGATCCATTTGTTCTGCGTCGACATGCCGACGCCAAGATCATCGGCAACCTGTTTGCGCGTCAGCCCACTGGTCAGCGCAATATGCACCGCATCCTTACGAAATTCGTCCGTCCGCTTCAGTCCCATAGTTCATCTCCTTTGTTGCAGTAAATGCTATCAAAGGAGCAGCATCAAACCGCGGCAGGTCCATTTTGACTACGGCGTCGGAACTACTTTCATTCTACCAATGGGAGCATCTTCACACTAAGTTGGTCAAATGAATGTTCTATTGGCTGAAGATGTAGCGGGTCGCCTTGTCGCTTTAAAAGACAGAGCAATTGTTGCTGTTGATGGTGTAGATGGGGCTGGAAAGTCTACATTTGCCGATGTGCTCGCCGAACATCTTGAAAAGTTGGGGCGCCCTATCACCAGAGCTTCAGTTGATGGCTTTCACAACCCTGCAAGGGTCCGCTATTCTCGTGGACGCAAAAGCCCCGAAGGATTCTATCTCGACTCGTACGACTACGTCAGCTTGCGTGAAGGTCTCTTAGACCCGTTCAAAAATGGGCACTCCCAGGTAATTACCTCGATTTACGATCACAAGATAGATGACGCGAAGCTGTCTTCAGCGTCAGTTCCGCCAACGGCGTTACTGATACTAGATGGCATTTTTCTACATAGGGACTTGTTAGTAAGCCAATGGGATTTCAGCATTTTTATCTCAGTCCCCTTTGAAATTTCTTACGGGAGGATGGCTCAACGAGACGGTTCAGATCCTGATCCGTATGCGCCCGATAGCTCCCGCTACTATCAGGGGCAGCTTCGTTACTTACACGAGTGCTATCCGGGAACAAAAGCTGACTTGGTCATAACTAATTGGTAAACGTAACTGCTTAGAGAAATGCTTTTGACCACCGGCAACACTGAATAATCTCCCTATTGAATGGAAAGCCATCAAATGGACCACAAAGATATAATCGGGATGAGCTTTCGCTTCATCTATGCAGATGAATCCTGTCTCATCGAAATTCTGTCAACAGATTCATTTCGCTGGTCAAGAACGGCTGGCAAAAACACGGGCCAAAGCGACTCAGAGCAATACGTCTTCAGCAGCCTGGCCGATGATATGTTCATGCTGACATGGATCGAGGCCGATGGGCCGGGTCTGAGCAACGTTTTAGAGCTGACCGATAACACGCTTATCGCCGATGCAAACATTGGCAGAGACGTCTTCACCAACTCTGGCAAGCTGGCGGTGACGCAGTGAAGGTTTGACTTTGAGGTGGCCTTGGACTCATCCTAGCGACTGCCTTCGGACAAGAACTTGAGGCAAAACGGTAATAGTTTTGGCAGGTTTGAGCAGCCCGAGGCGGATGCTGGCGAAGAGCCCATTTCGACCAATGGTGGTTTGTAAACGATGAGCATCCCGCGGTTGTCAAACTACGGGATGATTGTCCTGCGGATAGGGGGCTACTATTGGCGTGCAACTGTCGTGTACAAAACTCGGAACTGCGCCGCTTTTGGCGTCATCATAGTAGTGGCAGCTACATCGAGAATGGCGACAATATTCTCGGCCTTCACATTTTGGGCGATCAGCTCAGCGTTAAGGCTTTGAACGTCGGCATTTACGCAGAATTCATTGAGAGTAGTCATTTAGTTCTCCAATTTGTCGTATAGCTTTGTCAAAAATAGGGGGCAGATTGCTCCACCCCCTGCTTTCAACGTGTCATGGGCCTACGAGGGCTCGGCCCGCTTGGGAATGCAAACCCGTGATCAGTTGAACGAGTAGACCAGTGAAACACCAAAGGTGTTGTCTGTGTCTTCGGCTGTTCCGGGTTCTGTGTGGAACTCGGTGAGGACACTTGTACGAAGGGCAAGTGTTTCAGTC
>CANKZJ010000012.1 GCA_947488605.1 uncultured Paracoccaceae bacterium
TGCCACGATCTGCCCTTCGGCTTGCAGCAAGGCGACGATGCGCATTTTGTCCGCAGGATCAGCCCGCGCAATCAGCGTATCACGGTCCAGCGCATGGGCCAGTTCTGTATCAGACATCTTGACCAGCACGTCATGTGTCAGCACCGCGCGCGCGTTCAATCCGATGCTGTCGGCAATCGCTTGGGCTGTCACGGGGCTATCGCCAGTGATCATGATAATGCGTGTGCCTGCGGCATGCGCGAGTGCAACAGCGGCGGGCACTTCGGGACGCGGCGGGTCGATGATGCCAACAAGGCCAAGAAAGACCAAGGCGTCTTCGCGCAAGGTGCTATCTGGACTTTGAGCTGTCGCCAGCGCAATCACGCGATGCCCTTTGGCGGCCATGTCGGTATAGGCCGCCTCGATCTTGGTGCGGGTGTCATCTGTCAGCGGCACGGGCCCGTCCAGCCCCATGATTGCCGTGCATAAATCGCGCAACCGCTCTGGTGCGCCCTTGGTAAGCACCTTCGGGCCGTCAGGGGTTTTCCGCAAGATGCTCATCCGCTTGCGGTCACTGTTAAAGGGTAACTCACCCACGATATCAGCAGGGTCGGGCAGGGCGGCCCACCCCTTGTAGGCAAGGGTCAGCAGCGCGCCTTCCGTGGGGCTGCCGATCATGGTCCAGGCGTCAGGCTGGTGGTGTAGGGTGGCGTGTGTGCAGCCCGCGCAGACCTCCAGCAGTCCGGCCAGCACCGGATCGTTTGAGGCGCGCCGCTTTTCACCCTTCATCGCGACATGGCCTGATGGGTCGTACCCCGTGCCTGTCACGCTGTAGCGGCCTTGCGGTGTCCAGATTTCGGTCGCGGTCATCTTGTTTTCGGTCAGCGTGCCGGTCTTGTCAGTGCAGATGACCGACGCAGCACCCAGCGTTTCAACCGCTTGCAACCGCCGTGTCAGCGCGTTTTGCCGAACCAATGCGGCAGCGCCCAAAGCAATGGTGATCGTCACCACCGCTGGCAGCCCCTCGGGCACCATCGCGACCGCCAGCGATATACCGGTCATGAACATTTCGGCCATCGGGCGGCCATTCCAGACGCCCAAACCCATGATTGCAGCGGCGATCAGCAAAGCGACCATGCCCAGTTGTTTCGCCAATTGCCCAAGCTGGCGTTGCAGGTGGGTTTCGCGCTGCGCGACCGATCCTGTCAGCACCGCAATCTGGCCAAAGCGTGTCTGTGTGCCGATCGCTGTGACCCGCGCCATACCGCGCCCTTCGACCACGTTGGTGCCCATAAACAGGGCAGGGGTATCGCCATCCTTGGCAACCTGCATGGATTCGCCCGTCAGCGCGCTTTCATCGGCAAAAAGCGCTGTTTGTTCGATCACGTCCGCATCGGCAGGCACGCGGTCGCCAGCGGCCACGATGATCAGATCACCGGGCACCAGATCGCGCGCCGCGACAATCATCTGGCGACCATCGCGCAACACCGTTGCCTGCGGGGACATCATGTTGCGCAAGGCTTGCAGCGCGTTTTCGGCGCGCCATTCCTGCACAAATCCCAAGGCACCGTTCAGCGCGATCACGATGGCAATCGCAATGGTATCAATCCTCTCGCCCACCACAAAGGCGATCACCGCCGCGATAATCAAAATCACCACCAACACATTGGTGAACTGACGCAGCAGAATACGCAGCGGCGACGGCCCCGCCACGTGCGGCAGTTCATTCCAGCCGTGTGTGTCGTGCAGCGCCACCACACGCTGCGTGGTCAAACCCGATGTCAGATCATCTGTCATACCCTTTGCAATCCATGATCAAGGCACGGTGTGTGTTGATAGATGTCAATCGCAGCACGGTTTTCGCTGATAAACTGCTATCATCACCAGACAAGGAGGGAGCCTGTCATGGCCAAATCAAAGCAAGACACAAACACCAGCAAAGACCCCGTCGCCATCGGTCAAGAATTCATGCAGCAGTTCGAAGACGCGGGCCTCGGTCCCATGCGTTGGATGGGCACCGCATGGTTTGAAGCGATGGCTGACATGAACAGCGAATTGGTGGCATTTGTCGCGGACCGCATCAAAGAAGACGTCAAAACCCAGCATGAATTGTTGCATTGCAAATCCGCCGAAGAGCTTCGCAAGGCGCAACTCGCATTCATTGAAAAGGCGCATAAGCAATACACCGAAGAAACCGGCAAGATCGTCAAAATGGGGTTAGATATGCTGCCAACTGCGATAAAAAACACCAAAGATACGCCACTTTAGCGCTTTGTCGGCCGCAGCCCTGCGTGGCGGGCCGCCTCGTATTGGGTCAGGAAAACCTTGCCCGACAGATCATCCAGGAAATGCGCGTGCAGCAAGCGGTCCATGACCGGGCCTTTGACCTCTGACAGGTGCAACTTTACGTCCATCTCGCGCAGGCGGTCATTGATCGCTTCGAGCGTTTCCAGCGCGCTGAGGTCGATTTCATTGATCGCGCTGCATTGCAGGATGACATGTTCGATCAATTGATCATCTGCCAGGCGCGCAAGGATCACGTCCTCCAGAAACCGTGCATTCGCAAAATAAAGGCTCTCGTCCAACCGCAGGGTCAGGATACGCGGGTCGGTCTGTACCTTATGGCGGTTGATATTGCGGAAATGTTCGGTGCCGGGGACCAAGCCGACCTCGGCGATATGCGGTCGCGATGAAGCGTAGAGATGCACCAGAATGGACAGGATCACGCCCGCCGATACACCCGCCTCGACCCCCACGGTAAGGGTGACAAGGATCGTCACAAGCACCGCCATGAAATCCGCCCGCGAATACGCCCAACTGCGCCGCAAGATGCTGAAATCCACCAGGCTGAGGACCGCAACGATGATTGTGGCGGCCAATGTCGCCTTGGGCAGAAAATAGATCAACGGGGTTAGGCCGACCGCGGCAATGGCCAGCCCGATTGCCGTGAATGCGCCCGCCGCAGGTGTTTGCGCGCCCGCATCGAAATTCACCACGGACCGCGAAAAGCCGCCCGTCACCGGAAAACCACCTGTGAACGCCGCACCCAGATTGGCCGCCCCCAACCCGATAAGTTCCTGATTGGGGTCAACCCGCTGCCGTTTCTTAGCGGCCAGTGTTTGGGCCACGGAAATGGATTCAACAAACCCGATGACCGAGATCAGGAAGGCGGGCAGCAGCAATTGCTGCAACAAGACCGGCGAGAATGATGGCAAGGTAAAGGGCGGCAGGCTTTGTGGCACGGCCCCCACGATCTGCACGCCTTGATCCGCCAGCCCCCAATACCAAACGGCGACGGTCGTGGCGACGACAGCCACCACAGGTCCGGCTTTGGTGGCCACGTCAGCTGCTTTTGCGCCCATGCCGATGGCCTTTAGCGCGGGTTTCAGGCCCTTGCGGACCCAGAACAAAAACGCGGTAGCACTGATGCCGATGATTGCTGTGGGCAGGTTGACGTCTGGCAAATGCACAAACAACGACAAGGTGAGATCAAGAAGGGTATGCCCCTCTGCATCGATCCCGAAGATGTTTTTTAACTGGCTAGCCGCGATGATCAGACCCGAGGCCGTGATGAACCCCGAAATCACCGGATGGGACAGGAAATTGGCCAGAAATCCAAGGCGCAACAGCCCCAGCCCCAGCAGCATCACCCCCGACAATCCCGCCAACGACAGGGCGGCCACAGCATAGCCCGCTGTGCCTTGTTCGACGATATTGCCCAAGGCCGCCGCCGTCATCAGCGACACCACCGCCACCGGCCCGACGGCCAGCGCGCGGCTTGTGCCAAAGACGGTATAAAGCATGATCGGCACGATGGACGCGTATAGTCCGGCCTCGGGCGGTAATCCCGCCAGCAACGCATAGGCCAGCGATTGTGGGATCAGCATGATCGTTACAATCAGCGCCGCAATCATGTCGTTGCCAAAAGCAGCGCGATCATAGTGACGCGCCCACGCCAAAATGGGCACGTACCGCAGCAGTCTATTTGTCATGTTTGCGAACCCTAGTTTGCGCTGACCTTCTCAGGTTTCGCCATCCATTCACGCCCCTTGAGCATCGCACCCCAATAGACCGGCGGCAGGATCTTTTCCTTGAGAAGCCATGCCATCCGCGACGGTTTCGTCCCATCCACAAGGAATTTGGGGAAGCTGGGCAATAGCGTGCCGCCATAGCCAAATTCGGCCAGCACGATCTTGCCGCGCTCGACGGTTAGCGGGCAAGAGCCATAGCCGTTATATTGCGCCACAGGTGCGCGCCCCCGGATATCTGCCACGACATTCGCCGCCACGATCGGCGCTTGAATGCGCGCCGCAGCAGCCGTTTTCGCATTGGGCGCGTTCATCACGTCACCCAGCGACCAGATATTGTCATAGGTTTTGTGGCGCAGGGTGGCCTGATCGACATCGACCCAACCTGCGGCATCAGCCAAAGGCGACACCTTGATAAAATCAGGCGCCGATTGCGGCGGGCAGACGTGCATCATGTCAAATTCCATCTCGATCCGCTCGACCGGTGTGTCGGGTTTGGCCACATCAAACCAAGCTTTCTTGGCGGGTCCATCAACGGCGACGAGGTTGTGAAAGAAATTCAGGTCAGCCCCGTATTTCTGCACATACTTCTCAAGCGCGGGCACGTAATCCTTCACCCCGAACAACACGCCGCCAGCGTTGTTAAAGTGGATATCAATGTCCTTCAGCACCCCGCGCCGGAACCAAGCATCACCAGACAGATACATCGCCTTTTGTGGCGCACCCGCACATTTGATCGGCATAGGTGGTTGGGTAAAGATCGCGCGACCTTCTTTCATATCGCGCACCAGTTCCCAAGTGTAGGGCGCCAAATCATAGCGGTAATTCGAGGTCACACCGTTCTTGCCCAGCGTCTCGACCAGTCCTTCGACCTTGTTCCAATCCAGCTTCAACCCCGGACACACGATCAGCCGCGCGTATTTCACCACGCGGCAGCCATCGAGGATGACAGCATCATCCTTCGGCTCAAACGCCGCCACCGCCGATTTCAGCCAATGCACGCCTTTGGGGATCAGGCTGCCCATTGTGCGCACGGTGTCCTGGGCTTCGAAAATGCCGCCGCCGACCATCGTCCAGCCGGGTTGGTAATAGTGTATTTCGGCGGGATCGATGATTGCGATCTCAAGGCCCGGTTTGCGCGCTTTCAAGCTGGCCGCCACGGCAATGCCCGCCGCTCCACCCCCCACGACAACCACGTCATAGCTGGCATCGCCGGTATCTGTCGGCGTCTTGCCACCATTGGCGATGCGCCGCACGACGCCGGCCATGTCATATCCTGCGGCCTTGGTCGTGCTTAAGATATCGGCGACACTTTGCGTTTTTGCCTGCGTCAACGACCAAAGCGTCGCCGACCGCGTCCCTGTCCGGCAAAAAGCCAGCACAGGGCCGGGCAGTTGCGTCATCAGCTTGTCAAAATCATCGGCATCGGCATCGCTGACTTTGCCCATGGTGATTGGCTGGTAGGCTGTTTCCAACCCCAGCTTTTGCGCCACGGCTTCGATTTCCTGAAAGGTTGGCTGATCAGCGCCTTCGCCGTCGGGGCGATTGCAGATGATCGACCGAAAGCCTTTTTCATGGATTGCGGGCAGGTCTGCAACAGCGACCTGCGGGGTGACCGAAATATCCGAGGTCAGTTTCTTGATATCCATATCAGCCTCCTGTCAAAGTTGGTTCAGCGGCACTTTGAGCATCTCGTTGCCATCTTTATCGACAGGCACTTCGCCTGCGCGCATGTTCACTTGCAGCGATGGAATGATCAGTTTTGGCATATCCAGCGTCGCGTCGCGTTCCGTGCGGAATTTGATGAAATCTTCGCGGGTTTTGCCGCCACCGACATGGATGTTTTGTGCCTTTTCTTCGGCCACTGTGGTTTCCCATTTGATATCGCGTCCGTTCGGGCCGTAATCGTGGCACATGAACAGGCGCATATCATCGGGCAGGGCCAGTACCTTTTGGATGCTGTCATAAAGTGTGCCGGCATCGCCGCCTGGGAAATCAGCACGCGCTGATCCACCATCAGGCATGAAAAGCGTATCACCGACAAAGCAAGCGTCGCCAATGACATGCACCATGCAAGCGGGGGTATGCCCCGGTGTGGCAATCGCAAAGCCTTGCATGCCGCCAATCATGTAGGTGTCACCATCTTTGAACAGCGCGTCAAACTGCGACCCGTCGCGCTGGAACTCTGTACCTTCGTTAAAGACCTTGCCAAACGTGTCCTGCACCACGGTGATCTTGTCGCCAACACCGATTTTGCCACCCAGTTTTTCCTGAATATAGGGGGCGGCACTCAGGTGGTCTGCATGGACATGGGTTTCAATGATCCAGTCCAGTTTCAGATCGCGGCGCTGCACCTCGGCGATCAAGGCATCCGCGCTGTCAAAAGTGATCCGGCCAGCGGCGTAATCGATATCCATCACGCTGTCGATGATTGCGCAGTGGTCACCATCGGGTTCTGATACGATGTAACTGATTGTATTCGTTGCCTCGTCAAAGAAGGCGGAAACATGCGGGGTGGTGGTCATGTGAACGGGATAGGTCATGGTTGCTCCTCGATTAATACATTTCAGTTATCTAATATATCAATGGACCTTGCCCCTCATTGATCAAGATCAATCTTGCACAACGCAGTTTCGACAAATCATCGCGTAGGGGACCGCATCCAGCCGTTCGGACGAAATAGGCGCTCCGCATTTGAGGCAAGTGCCGTAGGTGCCATCCGCGATGCGTTTGAGCGCGTCATTCAGCAACCGCACCTCTTGGCTGTTGGCCCGGCCGAGGCTTGAAAGCACTTCGTCGTCTTCCAGATCAATCGCCTGATCCTCAAGGTCTGCGGGAAGCGGTTGATCAAGATCATCCGAAATTTGTTGCATATGCGCGGTCAATTCCTTGATCCGCGCCGCGATCAACATTTTGCGTTTGGTGATGTCCATGGGTCCGCTCCTTGTGCGTTTGGTCCCATGCAGTGTGTCGCCAAAGTGGCGGGGCGGATTGACCTATGTCAGTTTCTTTGGCCCGCCCTGCGCCAAAATCCCCCAAAGACACTGGAGGATGACACGATGGCTGATGCCAAACACCTTGTTTTGAATTTCGCGGATCTGCGGCGCGGTGATGTGGAAACCGTGGGCGGCAAGAACGCGTCGCTGGGCGAAATGATCCATGCGCTTACGCCCAAGGGTATCCTTGTGCCGCCCGGGTTTGCGACAACCGCAGATGCGTTTCGCGCCTATCTGACCGCCAATGATCTGGATGCACGGATCGGGGTGGCGTTGGATGCGCTGGCCGCGGGCAAGGCCACCTTGCACAAGACAGGGCAGGCGATCCGCGAGATGATCCTGGGCGGCGACTGGCCCGACGACACTGCGGGCGAAATCGTTGATGCCTACCGCGCTTTGTCACACACAGCAGGCGAGCCGGATATCCCCGTCGCCGTCCGGTCCAGCGCCACTGCCGAAGACCTGCCCGACGCCAGTTTCGCAGGCCAGCAAGAAACATTCCTGAACGTCATCGGCGAAGCGGACCTGCTCGATGCCTGCCGCAAATGCTATGCGTCACTGTTCACAGATCGCGCGATTTCCTATCGCCAGATCCAAGGGTTTTCGCACACTCAAGTCGCGCTTTCCGTTGGGGTGCAACAGATGGTGCGCGCTGATACCGGCGGATCAGGCGTGATGTTTTCAATCGATACAGAATCCGGCTTTCCCGATGCCGTGCTGATCAATGCTGCGTGGGGTTTGGGTGAAAACGTCGTGCAGGGTGCCGTCGATCCTGACGAATATGAGGTCTACAAGCCGTTTTTGGACGACCGCGCCAAAGTGCCGATCCTTGAGAAAAGCCTCGGTGCCAAAGAGATCAAGATGATCCACGACCGCGACGGCACGCCCCGCAACGTGCCGACGTCAAAGGCGGAACGCGGGCAGTTTGTCCTCAGCAACGCAGAAATCCTGACCCTCGCACGGCAGGCCAAGATCATCGAAGACCACTACGGCTGCCCGATGGACATGGAATGGGCGCGCGACGGCAAAACCGGCACACTATATATCGTGCAGGCGCGGCCCGAAACGGTGCAATCACGTGCCGAGGTCGGATCGCTCAAATCCTATACGGTCGCGGGTGCTGGCGAGACGCTGGTCACCGGCCTAAGCGTTGGGAACGCGGCGGTCACGGGCCGGGTCTGCATGATCGAAAGTGCAGCGGATATTGCGAATTTCGTCGAAGGCTCCGTGTTGGTGACATCCACCACCGACCCCGATTGGGTGCCGATTATGAAACGCGCTGCCGCCATCGTGACCGACCACGGCGGGCGCACATCGCACGCGGCCATCGTCAGCCGCGAATTGGGCCTGCCTGCGGTCGTCGGCTGTGGCGACGCCACGCATGTGTTGCATGACGGGCAGGACGTGACGGTATCGTGCGCAGGTGGCGAGGAAGGCGTGGTGACCGAAGGCATATCCAAAATCACCGTGACCGAGGAAACACTGGGCGATCTGCCAGAAGTGAAAACCAAGGTCATGCTCAACCTTGCCAATCCATACGCCGCCCTACGCTGGTGGCGCTTGCCTGTGGACGGGGTGGGCCTTGCGCGGATGGAATTTGTCATCAACAGCGCGGTGAAAGTGCATCCAATGGCGTTGCTGAACTTTGACGCGATCACCGATGAAGACAGCCGCGACAGGATTGAAGCGCTGACAGCAGGCTACGCGACCAAGCCGGACTACTTCGTTGATCAACTCTCACGCGGGTTGTCGCGAATCGCGGCCTTTTGCTACCCCAAACCGGTCATTGTGCGGATGAGTGATTTCAAAACCAACGAATACGCGGACCTTTTGGGCGGGCGCGATTTTGAACCGGACGAGGAAAACCCGATGATCGGGTTTCGGGGCGCGTCACGCTATTACTCCGCGCATTACCGCGACGGTTTTGCATTGGAATGCCAAGCAATCGCGCGGCTGCGGGGCGAAATGGGTTTTGATAACGTGATCATGATGATCCCGTTCTGCCGCACGCCGCAAGAGGCCGATCAAGTGCTGGCAGTCATGGCTGAAAACGGACTGGAGCGCGGCCGCGACGGACTGCAAGTCTATGTCATGTGCGAAATCCCCGCCAACGTGGTGCGGGCGGCGGAATTTGCCGAACGGTTCGACGGGTTCTCGATCGGGTCCAATGACCTGACGCAACTGACCCTTGGGATTGACCGCGATTCAGATGCGCTGGCAGGGTTATTCCGCGAAGATGATCCGGCTGTGCTGTGGATGATCGAAACGGTGATCAAGGCGGCCCACAAAGCAGGGTCCAAAGTTGGGTTCTGCGGGCAAGCCCCCAGCAATGATCCGACCTATGCACAAAAACTGGTAGAGTATGGGATCGACAGTATCTCGGTCACGCCGGACAGTGTTGTCAGCGTGCTGCGCAATGTGGCAAAGGCTGAAGGGGGATAGGGTGGGGCGATTTCTATGAACACCTACAGAACCGAGACCACCGTTGCAGGCATTCTTTTCATCGCAGCCACGACCGCAACGATGGCAGGTTTTACGCTGACCGACCCGATATTGGCAGGCCCGGACATCATAGGACGGGTTGCCGAGCAAAGATCACTGGTTTCCGTCGGCGCCATTCTTGAAACGATAAACGCATTAGCCAGTGCAGGGATCGCCATGGCGCTATTTCCGATCATCTGGCGATACGCACAAGGTTTGGCGGTGGCCTACGTTGGGCTGCGGGTAATCGAAGCGGGCCTTGGCATGCTGGCCGCGACCGGCCTCTTGATCCTGCTATCGCCAGACAGCGACATGGCCGGAGTTGCGGTCCACCACTGGGCATTCCTTATGGTGCTGACAGTATTCAGTGTCAGCACATTTGTGCTTTATCCAGTGCTCTTCATCTATCGGCTTGTGCCGGTATTTCTGTCGGTTTGGGGGTTCATTGGCGGTGTGATGCTGTTGTCTTCCTGCCTGCTCATCTTGTTTGGTTGGACAGACAGTGGATCGACATGCGACACGCTGTTATCCTTGCCAATCTGGATCAACGAAATGGCCTTAGCGCTATGGTTAATTGTGCGCGGCGTTGATGTCGGACTTGTTCCCAAATCATCGCAGTAAGCCGAGAAGGATGTTTGAACCGTGGTAAAACCTGACCACGCCAATTCACGGGCTTGCTGCGATCTTCTTCAACGACCACTTTGCGGACAAAGCGGGCTTTAGAAAATGCGTGGCGAAAGTCCGAAGTTCCTTACAGCACGCTCTGCTAAACAACCAGTGGAACAGATTGTCTTGCGGGCCATTTCTAGAGAACGGCGGCAGACCAGTCTCTGCATTATGACCGCCTCATGCTTATGGTTTGCTGGTCTGGATCGCTCTGAGCTGCTCGAAACATTCGAAAGAAGATCGGCAAGGTTGATAGCAAGCCATGGAAGAATTCAAAAACTCCGTATGAGCCCTTAAGTCTCTCCCTCATGTGATGCCCTACTGAGGGCCAATGGCTGTCTGTTGCCAACTGTTGGAACACTCTGAGATAGTAGCCTTTATCTGGCTTGGACACCCGTTGTTTCTTGTGAAGAGTGGCTGACCTGTACGCAGCAAGAGTATAGTGCGTACCGTCTTCACGCTTTGCGGCGAGATATGCTTTGTCGGCTTCGTCAAAAAGTTCTTCCAGTTCGTACGAAAGGCCTAAATAGTAGTAAGCATCCGGTCGTCCGCCCTCGCCAACAATCCTGAGCAAAACTCTTCCTTGCGCGGGGTCTTCATTCACGCCGCCGAAGCAAAGCTCATATCCTTCATCGAACATCACATCCATTTCGAGATCATACCCAATTTGACGGTTGAAACAATCCGAACCACACACTCTGTTCATTCTTGATCGTTCGAAGCGGACGTTCGCGCTGCTGTGCAGCATTGGTTAAGAAGGGCTCAGACCAGACATTTACCAATGAAGTGTTTGAATAGTAATTGCCTACCTTAGAAACCAAGGTCACCTCATTATTCTTGCCATCTAGATCACCTCAACCCGGCACCCATCAAGGCGCGCCTTGGCCTGCGCCAAATCACACAGTGCGGTGCCTTCGGTGCTGACGGTCGCACTTGATGCCGCGACACCCCATTGCAACGCTCGGTCAGGTGCCGCACCACGTGCCAGTGCAAGCGTGAGTGCGCCAACCAACGCGTCGCCTGCGCCTATCTTGCTGCGCTCATCGACGACCGGCGCATGACAGAAGAATTTGTCTTTCTTGGAGACGAGCAGGGACCCTTCCGGGCCGCGCCCTGCCACAACCGCGTGTGCGACACCGCGTGCAATCAGGTTTTGCGCAAAACCCACGCTATCAGCGACGCGGGTCATCGCATGTCCCGCAGCTTCTTCGGCTTCGGATTGATCAATGCGCAGCACATCCACCGGCGTTGTCGGATGGCTGATCAACCAATCAAGCGCGTGGCTGGAGGTATCGATGACCACGCGGGCATTCCTGGGCACAAGGGCAGCCATAATCTGGCTTGGGAAATCAACGGACAAACCCGGTGCCACACTGCCGCTGATCACGACAAATCCGTCTTGTGCCGCCCGTTCCGCGACAGCCGTCCGCAAGCTGTCGGCATCCGCCGCTGTCAGGGGTTGTCCGGGAACACTAAAGCGGAATTGCCCGCCGGTGCTGTCGTCCGTCACGGCAAAGCTTTGGCGGGTTTCGCCACTGACGCGCACGGGCAGGGCAGGGACGTCTTCGGCGGCCAGCAATTGCAACAACCGATCGCCCATCGCACCGCCCACTGCGACAAGTGCCTGGGCTGACCCCCCCAGTTTGCACACGGCACGGGCCACATTGACCCCGCCACCACCGGGATCAAATCGCGGGGTGGCACAGCGCAGCTTTGGTCCGGCGACCACCTGTGCCACATGCGTCGCAAGGTCCACCGCAGGGTTCAGCGTGACCGTCAGAATGTCGGCCTGCGCCTTCATGTTCAGCTCTTTTGTGCCATGGCCAACCGCATCACGGCCGCCAAGATCGCATGCCCCAGAACGGGCGCGTGCCCTATACCGATCACAGCATCACTGTCGCGACTGTCATTTTCACGCAGCGTACAATGCCAGTGCCCGTCACGGTCGTTGGTCCGCCCGCGAATATGAATGGACCAGTTGGGATAGGCCGCGTCTGCGATCAAAATAGCCTGATCGGTCATCGCGATCAGATCGGGCGTGGGCAGGGCCACATCCGGCAACAAGAACGCAAGCGCATGAACCACCCCGTCAAATTCAGCGACACTGATGTCGCGTGCAGTCTCAAGCTCTTTGATCAGGATATCGAGTTCAGGGTCTTTCATGGCGCGTCCTCCTAGATGGGTCTGGGTGTTCTTTTTTGTAGCAAGCCGCCCCAAGCCCTCTTTTGATTTTGGTCAATCGGGCGCGCGCAAGATGCGCTAGCAAGACCCACAATCACCAAGAAAGGAAATTGCGATGACACGTATGATCCATGTCTTTGAACGCACGACCCATGAGGCACATGAATGGGTGAATGATCTGGCCGGACGTACCGGCTGGGGAAACGAGCGCGAAGTGCTGCGCTTGTTGCGCACCGTGCTTTGCAAAATCCGCGATCATTTGCCGGTCAATGAAATGGCGCAGTTTTCGGCGCAATTGCCCACAATCCTGCGGGGTATGTATTTCGAAGGATGGCAGCCAAAACTGACACCTGTGCACGAACGCCATGCCGCCGATTTTGTCGCAGCTATTGACGAAAAAGTTGGCGATGTGATCGACTATCAGGGGGTCACGGACATCAAGGCGGTTTTCAACGTCATCAACGCACATATTTCGCGCGGCGAGGTCGAAGATGTACGCGCGTGCCTGCCCCAAGACCTGCGTGATTTATGGCCCGCCCCATAGCGTTGGAAACTACGCAGCGCGCGCCAATACCCAAGCAGCCGCATCTGGCAACAGATCATCCAAAAGCAGCTGAAAACTGCGCGCGATTGTGTCAGCACGGTCATTTGCGATGATCTGCGATCCGGCAACGCGCCTTGTGCCCAGCACGCGTTGATCACGGTCACGCAGCACGGTGAATTCAAACGAGATGCGTACATCAAAACGCCCGTCCGCCAGTGCAGCCACTTCGAACGCATCAATGCG
Organism: uncultured Paracoccaceae bacterium; assembly: GCA_947488605.1. Classification (GTDB taxonomy): domain Bacteria; phylum Pseudomonadota; class Alphaproteobacteria; order Rhodobacterales; family Rhodobacteraceae; genus Yoonia. The sequence goes on from CANKZJ010000012.1 coordinate 13,119, forward strand.
CGTCAAAAGGACGGTGTTGGGGATCGGACCGGACCCTTGCGCACCCACAAAACCCAACCGTCCATCGGTGGCAAGCGTGCGGATCAGCACGGATTGCAACATTTGCGGCACGCTATCAGACCAACTGGCTTCGGGCAGATAGGTCACTGCGATCGGGTCTTGTTTGATCAAGATGCGGTCGATGGCAATGGCGGCGGGGGCTGTTGGCATCAACACCATTAAGCGCTGCGATGTGCGCCCCGTTTGGGCCGGTAGGGTGACAGGCTGCAATTCATAAATATCGCGGGCGACACCGGATATACCAAGCACAGAGCACCCGGGCAACGCGACGACACCAAGCATGAAAAAGCGGCGGGACGGGATCATTGGATTACCTCCGGTATTCGGGAACGCGGTTATCAAGCAAGAACCCTGACGGGTCTTGCGCGATGCGACGGATAAGATCGTTGAGGGCCGCGATGGCCAAACGGGCCTCGCCGCCCAACTGGCCAAAATCACGCATACCGGGGCTGGCCGCGGCAATAGCGGTGCGCGCCTCGGCGACACCGGCGCGCAGGTCGGTCATAATGGCGGGCACGTCGGTCGTGACTGCACCCACGGCATCGGCCAGATCGCTCAACGCGCCGCGTGCATCGGCAAGGGCAGGGCCAAGATCATCGGCCATCACCTGATCAGCGCGCAGAAACGCCTGATCGGCATTGCCCAACGTGGTGCGCAAATCGCCTGCCAACGGCGCGAAATCCTCGGCAATCAAAGTATCAATCGCAGCGATGGCCGCACTTGCCTGATCTATCGCGGGGCCAAGCGTTTCAAGTGCTGCATCGGCATTTTCAAAGGTCTGTGTGATCGCGGCAAAGGATTGATCAGCGGCTTGCAATGTTTGCTTGCTGGCCTCACCCACACCTTCAAAACCCTCAACAAACCCGGTGACCTGTGTGGTGGCATTCCGCAATGTGTCCGAAATATCGGAAAAATCCGTCAACGCCTGATCAAGGCCCGCGGTAGCATTGTCGACGTTTTCCAGAATACTGCGCACATAGTTCTGATTTTCCGGCCCTGTCAGCTGTTCCAATTGCGCAATGATAGTTGACGCATCTTCGATCAGTTCAGGCGCACTGCTGACCAGCGATTGAAACGACGACTGGCGCGACATGATAATGGGTGGGCCTGTTGGCTCCGGCGTCAAAAGCGCCGCCCCCGGCGCACCACCAGAGAGCGCGATATAGGCCACACCCGTCACGCCTTGGGATTCCAACCGTGCGACCGTATCAATCGCAACAGGCGTGTTCGCGTCAATCTCAACGGCGACATACACCTTGCTGGGATCGTTTTCCCAGATGCGAATGCCCGTCACACTGCCCACGGCCACGCCGTTGAACAGCACGTCTGCTGACTGATCAAGGCCAGAGACGTTTTCGAACAACACGCCGTATTGCGCGTATTGCCGGTCGATCTGCACGCTGGCGAGCCAGAGGAAAAAGCCAAGCCCGCCAAGGATGCCCAGAATAGTGAACAGCCCGATGATGATAAAGTTTGCACGGGTTTCCATCAGACGACTTCCTTTTGGGCAAGCGCGGCACGGGCGCGCGGACCTTTGAAATACGCTTGCACCCAAGGGTGATCAACGTCTTGCATTTGTGCCATCGTGCCGGTTGCCAACACGCGCCCTTCAGCCAGCACCGCGATCCGGTCACAGATTGCATGCAGGCTATCAAGGTCGTGGGTCACCAGAAACACGGTCAGGCCCAAGGCGCTGCGTAATTGCGCTGTCAGCGTATCAAAAGCGGCAGCGCCAATCGGGTCCAGACCGGCGGTTGGTTCATCCAGAAATACGATTTCCGGGTCGAGCGCGATAGCACGGGCAAAGCCTGCCCGTTTGCGCATGCCCCCCGACAATTCAGACGGCATTTTATGCAACGCGTTTTCAGGCAGGCCAACCATCCGCACCTTGATCGCGGCCAAAGCGGCGCGCGTTTCATCAGACAGATCCAGCTGCTCGCGCATGGGGGCCTCAACATTCTGCTGCACGCTCAGCGATGAGAACAGCGCGCCGTCCTGAAACATCACACCCCAGCGCTTGCGCAGGCGGCGGTAGTCTTCGGCACTGGTGTCGCGCACGTTTTCACCAAAAACGGTGATTTGTCCCTCGGCAGGTTTCAGCAACCCCACGACGGCACGCAACAGCACCGATTTACCGGTGCCAGACCCGCCAACGATCCCGATAATCTCGCCGCGCTGCACGTCCAGATCCAGCCCGTCATGGACCGTGTGCTTGCCAAACCGGGTGACAAGGCCGCGCACGCTGATAATGGCGTTATCGGTCATTCAGACCCCCATGATCGCAAAAAAGATGGAAAACATCGCATCTGCGGTGATCACCAAAAAGATCGACAAGACAACCGACGTAGATGTCAAACGGCCCAGCGATTCCGCGTCGCCGCCGACTTGCATCCCCTCAAAACACCCCACAATTCCGATGATCAGCGCAAAGAACGGCGCTTTGATCAGACCAACCCCAAGATGCCAGACATCCGTGTTGCTGATCAGGCGCGATTGAAACACGCCGGGTGACACGCCAAGTTCGATCCACGACATAATGGCCCCGCCGAAGAGCCCCGCAAAGTTCGCGATGACCCCCAGCACGGGCAGCATCAGCATCAGCGCTATGACGCGGGGGGCGACCAAAACCTCGATCGGATCAAGGCCAAGGGTGCGCATCGCATCGATTTCCTCGCGCATTTTCATCGACCCGAGCGCGGCAGTAAAGGCAGACCCGGATCGCCCCGCCACGATGATCGCCGTCAGCAAAATCCCAAGTTCGCGCAGGATGGATATTGCGATCAGATCAACAACAAACACCTCGGCCCCGAACTGGCGCAATTGGGCGGCACCCTGGAACGCCAGCACCACACCAATCAAAAACGCCATCAGCGCCACAATCGGCACTGCGTTCAGGCCGGTTTGTTGCATATGATGGACAATCGCGGTCCAGCGGATGCGCGACGGGTGCAAAATCAAACCAAAGATCGTGGCGACGACCCGCCCCAAAAAGCCGATCAAGGCCAGCATTTCGCGGTAGACGTCGACCGCGCCGCGACCCACCTGTTCTAGCCGGTCCGCAAGGGTCACGCGTGCGCGGGCCGCACCCGTGGCGTCGGGCATATTCGCGCGCACAACGGCAAGCAGGTCAGTTTGCGATGCACTGGCCCCGGTAATCTGGGGCGACAATCCGGCCGCCAGCAAACGTCGTTCCAACGTCACCACGGCCCACGCGCCTGCGGTATCAAGCTGCGTCACGCCGCCCAGATCAATCGTTTGCGCCTGACCTTGCGCCAGATCCAATCCATCAATTGTGCCAATCAACAAATCACCTTGCAGCACAAAGACCCCGTTGGTCAGGGACATTTGCGGGCGCACCGTTTGGGTTATGGGACGTATCGCCGGGGTTTTCATATCAATGTCTTATGCTGCGACGCCAAAGACGGCGTTGATCAAGGTCAATGCGAAGTGCTTTGACAAACATCAATTCTCCTCCCGCACAGTCGCGTAATCAAGGGGGCATCGATCAACACCAATCAAGAGGTCCGTTATGCGATTTATCCCCCTGTTTGCCCTTTTTTTCATCGCCAGTTGCGCCGAAGAAGGGCGCTATCCGGTTACTGGCGACGAATGCGGGCCCAATGACCCTGTCCTGACCCTTGATGCGGCCGATTGCACCATACCGGCGTTGGGCTAGACGCGGTGCAGCCTGCATCGCTGATCGCCCTTGGCGCGCTGTTTCTTGGGGGGCTGATTGCCGATACTTTATCACGCAAAACAGGGTTGCCACGGGTGACCCTGCTCTTACTTTTTGGACTGGCCGTTGGTGGGGCAGGGTTTGATCTGATCCCTGCCGATCTTCAGGCGTGGTACGATATGTTGACCGTTATCGCGCTGACGATGGTGGCTTTTTTGCTGGGCGGTGGCCTGCACCGCGACACGCTACGCCAACATGGGCGCGCGATCATGACCATCTCGCTGGCAATTGTGCTGGGCACGCTCGCCATCGTCAGCGTCGGCTTAAGCGCGATGGGCATGCCCTTTGGGCTGGCGCTGTTGATGGCGGCGATTGCGACGGCCACGGCACCGGCTGCAACCAGCGACGTGATCACGCAGTCGGGTGTGAACAACGGCTTTACGCAGACCTTGCGCGGGATAGTCGCCATTGACGATGTCTGGGGACTGATCGGGTTTAGTCTGGTACTGGTGATTGTGGCACAGCTGCAAGGCCATCAGGATCTGGTGGGTCTGTCGCATGCCGGTTGGGAAATCGGCGGGGCGATCACGCTGGGGCTCGCGATTGGCGGACCTGCGGCGACGCTGACGGGGCGGTTGCGCGATGGCGAGCCCTTGCAGATCGAAGCGCTCAGCCTTGTTTTTCTATCCGCCGGTCTGTCGCTGTGGCTTGAGGTATCGTTCTTGATCACCGGCATCGTCGTGGGGGCCGTGATCGTCAATCTGGCGACGCATCACACCAAGGCGTTCCACGAAATCGAACATATCCAGTGGCCCTTTGTGGTGCTGTTTTTCATTCTTGCAGGCGGCGCGCTTGATATCACGGTCGCTGCAACATTGGGCATCATCGGGCTGGCCTTTGTGGTTTTGCGCACGGTCGCGCGTATCATCAGCGGTTGGGTCGGGGCGCGGATTGCAGGTGTGCCGCCGCTTGAGGGGCGCTGGTACGGGGCCGCACTTTTGCCGCAAGCGGGGGTAGCAATCGGCATGTCGTTGATCGCGGCACAGCGTTTTCCCGACTGGGGACCACAGATTATCGCGCTGACGATTGGGACGACGGTCGTGTTTGAACTGCTGGGCCCAATCGCGACGTTGATCGCAATCAAACGCACCCAAAATAGACCCTGAACCTACCAGACCCGCGCGGTGGTCTTGTCAGTCGCATGCAGATGACCAATCAAATTGGTCAGCGTAACCACACCCAAAAGTCTGTGATCTTCAACGACCAGAAACTTGCGCGCGCCGGTCTGGGCAATCTGCGTCATCAGTGCGTCCACCGGCATATCGGGCGGGATCGTCGCGGCCACATCAAGCCCGGCAAAGACATCCCCAACGCGCGTGTTGGTCCAGTTATCGCGGTCAATCACAGCCAGAACGTCTTTGTCGATCTGGCCGATCAAGACACCATCCGCCACCACAGGCGCAAAGCTGATCCGGTGTTTGAGCATGACTTGATTAACGAACTCCGACAGGGTCAATTCAGGCGATACCACAACCGGATTACGTATCATCACCGCACTCACGGGCTTACCGGCGAATGTGCTTTGCATCAGCTGGTTTTGATAGGCGGACTTTGCTGCACCCAACACGAACAGGCCGATCAGAACATACCAGAACCCGGATCCGATCCCACCCTGAAGCATTGCCAACACGCCAAGCGCCATCAGGACGTAGCCAAAAAACACCCCCGATTGCGATGCTGTTTTTGTGGCCTTCAAGACATCGCCGTTACGGTGCCACAAATAGGCCCGCAAAATACGTCCACCATCCATCGGAAACGCGGGCACCATGTTGAAAATGGCCAAGATCAGGTTGATCGTAGCCAGATAAGCAAGCACCATCGTTAACGGCTCGGGGATGCCAATCGCTTGTGAGATCCCACTCAGAACCAAAAAAGCCAAACCCAGAACGATGCTCAAGGCGGGGCCTGCCGCTGCAATCCAGACCTCTGACATCGCGGACGGCGGTTCGTTCTCAAGCTCTGCCATGCCGCCAAAAAGGAACAAGGTAATCGCCTTGATACGCACACCAAACCGGCGGGCGACAACCGAATGGGCCAATTCATGCAGCAACAGCGACCCAAAAAGGCCAAGCGTCGCGATAATGGCCAAAACCAGATAGGTGGGGCCCGTTTCACCGGGCAATGTCGTGGGGAAATACTGTGACGAAAGGGTCCATGTGATCAGCCCGGCAATAAAGAACCAACTGGGGTCGAGCTTAATTTCAAATCCATCCAGAACAAACAGTCTGATCGCGTTTGAGAACATCGTGAAACCTCGTATCTGACACGAATTTAGCAGCCCCTTGCCAGTTCGCGATTGAGCAATGTCAAAAATGGACGCCCTTGATTGGGGCAGGTACGGCCCATGAGCATCCCCGCCACAACGCTGACCAACAGCCTGTTGTTATTCGCCCTTTGCGCCGGCGTTGTGTGGTTTTCCGGCGCACGTTTGGCTTATTTGGCCGACGCGCTGGCGGACCGCTACAAACTGGCGAAGTCGTTGGTTGGATTGCTGCTGTTGTCACTGGCCACATCCCTGCCAGAAGTCGCCACAACCCTGTCTGCCGCTGTCAATCAGGCGCAAAACCTTGTGCTGAACAACCTTTTTGGTGGGATCGCCCTGCAAACAGCGATCCTTGGGGTGGCAGATTTCTGGGCGCGCGGGTCGATCACAAACTACCCCCGCAAAGCCAATCACGCGCTTGAAGCAACATTGTTGGTGTTGTTGTTGTCCATCACCCTGATCATCACGGTGATCGGAGAACCCGTCGCCCTGTTTCACATTGGCCCCGGCAGCGCCCTGATCGCGCTATGTTATGCGGGGGCGATCTGGCTGTTGCGGCGTTATGATGGATCAAGCGACTGGGTGCCTGTGGACCTACCCGATCCAGAGCCACGGCCTTTTTTGGCTGTCAAAGGCAACGGCGACACTTCCAATCACTCTTTGATCCTTCAGACCACCATCGCCTGCTTGGCCATTTTGATCTTTGGCCTGTTGCTGGTCGTTCTGGCCGAACGGATCGCCTTGCAATCTGGCCTCGGCACCAGTTTCATTGGTGTCACCCTGCTGGCGGGGGCCACGTCTTTGCCGGAACTGACCACAAGCATCACAGCGGCCCGCATCGGGGCCTACACGATGGCGATCTCGAATATCTTCGGCAGTAACCTGATCATGCTGGTCTTGGTTTTCCCCGCTGACATCGTGTATCGGGACGGGCCAATCCTGCAAGGTACCTCGCAAACGGTCAGCCTTGCGCTGGCCTTCGGGATTGCGGTGACAGCGATCTATCTGGTCGGGCTGATCGTGCGGCGCAAACCCCGCATCGGCGTGCTGGGGCTGGATTCCGTCCTGGTAATAATCACATTCGTTGCCAGCTTGGTCGCGTATTATTATGTACGCTAGTCTGGCGGCGGGCACTGCATATTTCGTGAAGAACACGGCAAACGATGGCCGATCATCCGCGACCCTATTGAGGAAAATCAATACCTCGAAATCAGGCTGCTTTAGACCACCGCTATGAACGATTTGATCTTCAATCTGGCGATCTGGCAGGTGGGCTTGCCGCTGCTGCTGATCCTTGCACATGCGTTTATTCCCAGCACATCGCGGCTGGCGGTTGTTATGCGCGCAGCGGCCCTTTTTACGGCGCTCTACTTTGCGGCACTTGCCGGATTGTGGCTGTTTCCGCCGTGGTGGACACCGTATTTGCTGATGATCCTCGTGGCGCTCGGCACTATATTTCGCTGGCGAAGGCGCACTGCGAAAGGCCGGCGTCGGTGGCGCATCGTCGAACCGGTGGTGGCACTGGCGGTCGGGGTTGGCGCAAGCCTTGCCCTGCTACCCGTCTTTGAAGGGCGCGAAACCCCCGCCGACGCCATTGATCTTGCGATGCCGCTTGGGCCGGGGCGTTACCTTGTGACCAGTGGCGGGGCGGCACCCGTGATCAACGCCCATATGCAATTGCTGAGCATCCAGCGTGCGCGGCCTTATCGCGGCCAAGGCTATGCGGTCGATATCATCGGCATTGATTGGTTGGGGCGGCGTACGACTGGCATCTCACCGGCTGATCCAACGGCGTATTTCATCTATGGCACCCCGGTGCTGGCCCCTTGCAATGGCACAGTGGCACTTGTCACAACAGGCGTCGCCGATATGCCCGTGCCGCAAATGGACCGCGAGAATATGACCGGGAATAGCGTGATGCTGGCCTGCGGGTCGCATCATGTGCTGCTGGCCCACCTTGCACCCGGCAGTGTTCAGGTGGCCCAAGGTGACATCGTTGAAACCGGCACCCAAATCGGCCGTGTCGGAAACACAGGCAACACCGGCGAGCCGCATCTGCATATCCACGTCCAACAAGGCATGCCAGTCGATGCACCCATTTCCGGCACACCGCAATGGTTCACGCTGAATGGCGCGTTTTACGCCCGAAACGATCGCTTTGTCATCCGAGAGTAAAGGAGGCAGCAATGACAGCAAGTGACATCACCACCCGCAATATCATTCCGTTCCTGCTGCTGACCTTCGGGATCAGCTGGGGGTGCACTTGGCTTTTGATGTCGCCGCCGCAGGGGATGCCTGCACTCTTGTCGGCGCAAGGCGTGACAAACCCGCTCTATATTATTGCCGTCTGGTCGCCGGGACTTGTGGCGTTTGCACTGATCGTGCGGCGGACTGGATTTGGCGGGCTGCGCCGCTACTTCGGACGGCTTTTCGACGTAGGCGTGCCGTGGCAATGGTGGGCCTTTGTGCTGTTGGCGCTGCCTGCGGTCAAGATCACGGGCGCAATTCTGAACGGCACGCCCGTAGGGGGTTGGCTGGTTGTGCAACCGTTCGGCGACGTGCTCGGTATCACGGTCTTCATGCTGTTCCTTGGCCCGGTCGAGGAATTTGGCTGGCGCGGTTTCCTGCTGCCGTTGATGCAACGGGTGATGACACCGGCGCTGGCGGGACTGATCATCGGGGTGCTTTGGGCCGTCTGGCATATCCCCGCGTTCTTTCTGGACGGCGCACCGCATACGGCATGGTCCATGCTGCCCTTTATCATCGGGGTAAGCTCGGTGGGCGTGATCATGGCCGTTGCCTATAACAAGACCAAAGGTAACCTGTTGTTTCCGATCTTGTTGCACTGGCAGTTGAATGTGGCGTTCTGGCCAGAGGCGCAGCCGTGGGAAAACTACCTGAACTTCGGCCTCGCGGTGCTGATGCTTTGGGTGCACCGCGATGTGATGTTCAACCGCGACAAAGGGTTGACGACTGTTGTGCCTGACTAAGACGGCACGCGCTTGATCCGGTCTCCTTGGGCGTCAAAAGGCAAGGCCATCTCGTCATCAAAATCAAGTGCGATTGGCGCACCTCTTTCAAACTCCCATTGCCCAACCAACCGCACGGTCAGGTTGCTGTCTGCACCGATATCCACAATCACATGGGTATCGGTCCCCAGTCTTTCGTGGTGCAAGACTTTGCCCGTCAAACGACCATTTTCTGCGACACGCAAATGCTCTGGCCGCACGCCGACGCAAACAGCGCCTGATCCGGGCAACAAATCGCGATCAATGAAATTTATTGCAGGCGATCCGATAAACCCCGCCACAAAGCGATTGTTCGGCGTGTTATAAAGATCGAGCGGCGCACCGACCTGTTCAATGCGGCCCTCGCGCATCACCACGATACGGTCCGCAAGCGTCATCGCCTCGGTCTGGTCGTGGGTGACATAAATGATCGGGGTTTTCAGGGTGCGGTGCAGATCGGCAATTTCGATCCGCGTGTTCATCCGTAGGCCCGCGTCAAGGTTCGACAGCGGCTCGTCAAACAAGAACATCCGCGGTTTCCGCACCAAAGCACGGCCCAAGGCGACACGCTGGCGTTGACCGCCCGACAACGCGGATGGTTTGCGATCCAGGTAGTCGGCCAGCGACAATATCCCTGCGACATCCGTGATCCGCTGGTTTATCTCTTCGCGGGTCAGCCCCGCCAACTCCAGCGCGAATTCAAGGTTCTTGTAGACCGTCAGATGCGGATAAAGCGCATAGGATTGAAACACCATCGCAATACCACGTTGGGCGGGGGACATGTCGTTGACGATTTCCTCGAACAACATGATGTCGCCCGCATCCGGCATCTCAAGCCCGGCAATAACCCGCAGCAACGTGGTTTTGCCACACCCCGAAGGGCCCACGATGACAATGAATTCACCATCCTCAATGGTCAGGTTCACATCGGTCAGGACATGATTGTCACCATATGATTTCTGAATGTCCGTCAGACGCAGAGCGATCATGTCTGGCCTCTTGCGAGACCGCTACTGCGCGACATAACCGCCATCGATCGGAATCGCGGTGCCAGTGATAAATGCAGCCCGCGCAGAGCAAAGCCAAACGATCAGGTTGGCCACTTCTTGCGGGGTGCCAATCCGGCCCATCGGGTGCAACGGGTTCATCATTTCCGCCGAGGATTGCGCGCCCGACGTCGCCTGATCCGCCAGAGAATCCAGCATCCGTGTGTCGATGCCACCGGGGCAAACAGCATTCACGCGAATGCCCTCTTTGGCATATTCCAGCGCTGCATTTTTGGTCAGCCCGATCACCCCGTGCTTTGAGGCGACATAAGGCGACAAGCCCGGAAAACCGATCAGACCCGCAATTGAGGCCAGGTTCACAATTGTGCCGCCGCCCGATTTCAACATCTCGGCAATTTCAGCTTGTAGGCACAGGTACGTCCCCTTCAGATTGACCCCGATGATTGCATCAAAATTATCCTCAGGCTGATCAGTAAAAGGCATGATCTTGCCTTCGATCCCGGCGTTATTCACTGCGCAATCTATCTTGCCATAAGCGGCAACCGCCTTGGCGATCAGGGTCTTGACGGCATCCGGTTTCGACACATCAGCCGAGACATACATTGCCGTACCGCCTGCCTTTTCAATCTTTGCAACGGTTTCTGCGCCGCCTTTGTCGTCGACGTCGGACACAACAACCTTGGCACCTTCAACGGCAAATGTAAGGGCCGTCGCGCGCCCAATACCCGCAGCACCACCGGTGACAAGTGCGGTTTGGTCAGTAACCAATCCCATAGCGATCTCCTTTGTTGTGGATTTGTATTTATTGCGGCCAAGTTTGGCACGGCATTCAAGGCACCCGATTGAGCGATATCAATCCGGTGCGGTGGCACTGCGTCTATTCTGAATGCAAAGCGAAACCGGAGATGCCCCATGCAAATCAACGCCTTTCCAACGCGCGACATCAGCGACAACGCGACCGGCTGTTGCCCACGTTTTCACCCAAGAGGGTGGGACAACAAACACCTGCATTTCAAAGACAAGAAATTCCTGCGCGCCACGACCCGCAGTGCGATGCACATCCCTTGGAATATGGGCCAGGTCTTTACCCGTGTGCAAACCCACATCGAAGACCAAAACGCCGCCGATCCCGCCACCGAGATTGTGCTAAGCCGCGATACGTCTCCTTGGGAAGCCGAACACTTCTTTGCCGTCGACAAAGATGTGGAGGGCGAAGAAATGACAACGCTTTCGGGTGATTTCATTACGCGCGTATTTGAAGGGCCGTACAGGCGCGCCAAAGACTTCACGCACGACATGGAAGTGGCAGCCACCGCAATGGGCAGAACGGCCAAGCGCGTGTTCTTTTACTATACGACATGCCCAAAATGCGCGAAAGCCTACGGCGAGAACTACATCGTCGGGGTTGCCGAGGTTTAGAGGTCGGTGTCATCTCACATTTAACATAATCAAGATTATTGGTATTGGGCAGTCACCACAGAATAGACGTGTCACACGTCCCCGTTAATCAGAAACGCATCAATCTCGGCGCCAAGTGCATCCCAATCTGTGAATTCGCGCACACCGTCGATCAGATCAATCTGGCGATCACCCAAAATGACATTCTGAACGACCTGGCTCTCGAAATAGCCGTAACTGCTGGTGCGAACCGCACCTGCGACCAAAAGCTCTTTGTCAGGTGCGAACCCGGTCCGCATTTTCATTTCTGTCAGATAGTCTTGGGCGTTTTCCTGACCTTCCGGAAACGCCGCCTTCAGGCTGACCGACATGAGCAAGGTTTGACACGCTTTCAATGCATCGCGGCTTGCTGAAACGAAGACTTCAAACCCTCTTGGGTGACGCCGTTCATGGACCGGAGCCGCCAGTATCACCTTTTCAATGCCGTCAAACGAAACCGATCCCAGTTTGTCGCTAGTGTCGAACAATCGCACGCTGTGTCCAGCGGACCTTATCCGTTCCTCGATGAACTCCACGATTTTGCGTGTCTGTCCCTCAACGGTTTCATAGATAATCAGAATTTCCATCGTCGCCTCCTCGTTTTCCAGATTTGAACGGATGTCTTACAGATCATTATAGACGCCAGCCCAAAACGCGGCATTGTTCTAGGTCAATCTGAATGCCACATCGCAACAGGCGCACGTTGTGGTGAATGCTGCTATACGTGACCTGAACGCCACAAAAACAAGTGAACAGCCCAATGCCATCTGACCAGACAATGATCATCGCAATCTTCGTGGCGCTGTTTGCCCTGCTTGTCTGGGGGCGCATCCGCTATGACCTTGTGGCCTTTGGCGCGCTGGTGCTGGCGGCCATTCTGGGTCTGGTCCCAACCGAAGACGTCTTTTCCGGCTTTGGCCATTCTGCCGTTGCGATCATCGCACTTGTGCTGATCGTATCACGCGGGTTGGTGGGGTCTGGCGCGATTGAAAAACTGGCCCAGCGATTGCTGGATTCAGATCGGCCCCTACCGCTGCATATCGCTGTTATGGCGGTCGTCGGCGCAGGTCTGTCTGCGGTAGTCAACAATGTCGCCGCCCTCGCCCTGCTGATGCCGCTGGATATGGATACCGCAGCCAAGGCGAAACGCGCCGTCAGCCTGTCACTGATGCCGCTGTCGTTTGCCACGATCCTTGGGGGCATGATCACGTTGATCGGCACACCGCCCAACATTGTCATCGCCGCATACCGGCAGGATGTTCTGGGCGAACCCTTTGGCATGTTTGATTTTGCGCCAGTCGGTCTAACGGTCGCGATCGTCGGAATCGCCTTTGTGTCACTGGTGGGCTGGCGGTTTTTGCCCACACGCGAAGGGGCCCGCGAACAAGAAGCCGAATTTGCCAAAGGACGCTATATCGCGGAACTGCGCGTCAGTGACGAAGCCGTTGAAGACCCAACAACCGTGGGCGACCTCTACCCCCTTGCGGACACCCATGATTTACACATTCTGGGGCTGGTGCGGCGCGGTAAACGCCTGCCTGGATTTGGCGCAAAGCAGGAAATCCGCGCAGGCGATTTCATCGTTGTCGAAGGGGAGCCCAAAGCGATTGAAACCTTTATGGGCCAAGGCGCGTTGGAATTTTCGGGGTCTGAAAAACACTCCGGCAGTGTGACATCCGGCGGACTGACCCTGACCGAAGCCATCGTCCCCGAAGGTGCGCGCATCGCCGGGCGCACAGCACGCGGTCTGCAACTGCTTTACCGGTATTCTGTCACACTGCTTGGGGTGTCGCGCAACGGACGGCGGTTTACGGATCGGGTGCGGCTTTTGACCATCAAACCAGGTGATGTTCTTTTGCTGCTCGGCACACCCGAACGCAATGCGGCTGCCGCATCGACCATGGGCGTTCTGCCGCTGGAAGGGCGCGAAACCCAAGTTGTCCAACGCTCAAAAGCGGGCCTTTCTATCGCGATATTTCTGGGGGCCATCGGTGCCGCCGTGCTGGGCTTTGTGTCATTGCCCGTCGCATTGGCGGCGGCGGTCATTGCGCTGATCGGCATCGGGTTAGTATCGGGCAGCGAGGTTTACACCTCTATCGAATGGAAAGTCATCGTGCTGCTGGCCAGCCTGATCCCGCTGGCCGAAGCGTTTGAGAAATCAGGCGGCGCAGAGCTGATCGCCTCTCAAATCCTGTCGGTGACAGACGGATACCCCGCTTGGGTGTCACTGCTGGCACTGATGGTGGTGACGATGACCCTGTCGGATTTCCTCAACAACGTGGCCACGACATTGATCGCAGCACCGATCGCAATGGGCATGGCTTTGGCCACAGACACGAACCCGGACGCATGGCTGATGACGGTCGCAGTCGCCGCATCCTGCGCGTTCCTGACCCCTATCGGGCACAAGAACAACACGATCATCCTGGGGCCGGGTGGCTATCAATTTGGCGACTACTGGCGCATGGGCTTGCTGCTTGAAGTACTTGTCGTCGCGGTCGCACTCCCCACAATCCTGATTGTGTGGCCTTTGTAGCGCCACCCTGAATGGAGGTCGTCTGCGGGAGCGGGCGAAATGACGCTGTGCGCAACATGCCAACCTGTGCCAATTGAACCCCTTACGTTCTGACGTCTGTGGGCTTGTTACGTTTGAATAGGACATGAGGTGGTGAGCAGACATTCGTTGTCCATGAAGCGAATGCATACACCGCGGGACGAAGCGTACTTTCGCTACAGCTGCACCTACGTCTTCTTCGCGTTATTCACGCTTTACCGTTCCCTTCGAGGGGATTCACTTTACGACATGGGACCGCAATTTTGGAGTGCGCCGTCTTGTGCTGCTGCGGATTCTTGGTTTTGGAAAATATCTCGGTTGTGGTACTATCAGACTCATCAATTAGTTCTTTTGGAAGGAGCCTGATATGGCTGGATTCCGACGCTCGTTGACAGGTCAGGCACTGGCCGCATTTCTACGTGGTGTTGAGAAAGCGAAACAAGACCGGGATGCCGACGCTGAACAATCGGCGCAAGACACGCAGAATACAAATCAGGAACAGCTGCCGAAGATCAGGCCTTCTCCGCTTGGGTTGAGTGCTTTCAGCCTGGGTGAGGTAAAGCCTCGGGCGGATGACCGGACCACGCCGCGAATGCGCAATTTGGTGGAAATTCTGGAAACCGCCGCCGCTGAGCGGGAAGCTGAAGAAATTAAGGCGCGCGAAGCAGAACAGTTGAAAATGCATATACGTTTGCTGACGAGCGATCCTGAGTATCGCGCCAGGGATGCAGCACGCAAGGCTTGGCATGCAAAAGCGCAAAACAGGATTTTTGCCAAGCATAAGGCCGATCTGAAAAAGCTCCGGGAACTGACAGAATATGGTCGCAGCCGCCCGTCACGCGAACGTAGGGAATGTTATACATGCGGTGGCAAAGGGCGCTACTACAGCAACCGATTGGAGCGCGATGTGGAATGCATCGATTGCGGTGGGAAGGGTTGGCAACGAAGCCGCTATTGACAACCTGCTGTTGGGTCTTTCGCTTTGCACACCTTGTAGCGTCTCTGACCCAGCGAGGTGCTAAGTCGGTTTGAGCAAGGCAGAATGGGCTCAGACCAGCCATTCGCTGCGTGAAAAACGAACGGCTGATCGCCCCACACGGCTAAGTTCGCCCCTCCCGCAAAGCAGCCCTAATACTGCACCTCATACTGCGTTGACCGCCCGCCTGCCTGTGACCGCTGCAAGACCCCTGCCCCTTCCAATGCGGCCAGATCACGCGTCGCTGTCGCTGGTGCCGCGCCGGTAATCTTGCGATAGCTCTTGGCACTCAGGCCTTGTGCGACGCGTTCGGGCCCTTGGGCAAAAATCACCTCAAGCGCCTTGCGTTGCCTTGCGTTCAGAACATCCGCGACTTTGGCAAAGAAATGGTTGCGGCGCACCAAGAACAGCGCCTCGGCGCGGCCGGCATCCGCCGCCGCCGTCAGCGCATCCAGAAACCACACCACAAAGGCGGTGGCATCAATGCCCCCCCTGCCCTCTATCCGGCCCGCCTGCAAGGCCGCGTAATAACCGCGTTTGTCGCGTTCAATCTGCCGTGACAGGGTAAACGGCAACGGCTGTTCGCGGGCAAAGGCATGTTCGACCAACGCCCGCCCGATCCGGCCATTGCCGTCCGAGAATGGGTGGATCGATTCAAACCACAGATGCGCGATGGCGGCCCTTACAGGGATGGGCAATGTATCCTCCTGCCCCAGCCAGTCCAAAAACACGTCCATCTGTGCTGCCACATCACCCGCAGGCGGCCCCTTATACAGCACATCCGCATGGCCCGCCGCGGCAGAGCGCACAATCTCGATGTCGAAACGGCGCCAGCGGCCCAGATCCTCAACCTCGATCCCGTGGAACAACAGCCGATGCCAGTCGCACAGCATCTGCGCATTCAACGGCCCCTGCGCATCACGCGCGGCTAGCATCAATTCCACAATCGCATCAGACCGACGGCCAAACGCCGCCTTATCGCGATGTTTCAAGGATGCAATCACCGACGCCTCAATCTCGGCGGCGTCCAGTGTGACGCCTTCAATCTCGAACGACGACAGCGCCTCTTGCACAATCTGGCGGCGGTTCAGCTCTTCGAGATCGTCCGCGTTCATGCCAGCACGCAGGCCCGCCACCTCGCCTAAGGCGCCCATAGCGGCGGCCAGATGCGGGGCGGTTACCGCCGGATCATGGGTGAAGTGCGGCCAGTGGGTTGATTGCCAGATATAGGTCATGATGCGAATACTGGCAATATTCGCATCATTTTTCAATGAAAAATGATTTGAAAACTGCGATTTTTCGGATCATTATCATACCTAATTCGATGCATCGGCAAGATCCTCGGAGGCTTTGGACCTAATCATCGTTTCGGGATGATGACTTGGGCTTCCATGCCATCTTCATATAAACATCACCTGTCCGTAACTCTTCGAGCATTTGGTGAAGCCGCTGTTTTTTGGTCTCTTTGCGTTTTGCGCGACAAATCCAGCCAAGGTAATCGTTGCGTTGATACCAGGGACGTTGATCATAGCTTTCCATAAGCTCATGAGCTTCAAGTGCCGTCCGCACAAAGTCAGGCATTGGGTTCGGTGGTCGCTTCAAGTTACCTCCTCGATTTCCATGTAAGTATAGCACATGCAGCGCTGCGCGCCTCAAACCCCTGCAACCTCTGGACACAGCGCGCTGACCTCTTCCAACGCGACCGTCGCGCCGGTCATGTCCAGCGCCGCCCTGCCCTGCCCGTCTTGCACCACGACATAGGCCGGCGCTTTGCTGCAATAGGCAGCCAGACCGTGCCGCCCGGTCACATGACCGCCCACAACCAGCCGCGACACGACCGCAACCGTGAACCCGCCCACAACAAAGGGTTTGCCCAACACGTAACTCATCGCACCGGTCCAAAGACGCGCCAGCCAAAGCGCGCGAAGGGCCAAAGCAGCCCAAGAGGCGAAAAATGTAGCCGGGCCAGTGCGGACCCCTGCAAACACGCCCGCTCAAAATTGGGGCGCACAAACACGTGGCCCCGCGTCGTATAGATCAACGGACAAAGCTGGCCGTAAAGCTGACCCGTCTCGCCCGGATCACCCAGGCCAATCTCGGCATCAAGCCGCAACGCATCAATGTGGACAGCCCCCGAAAGGCGTCTTAGCAGCGCGATACCTTCGGCCAGAATGTCACCCTTCGGCACCCACCCGCGCCCGCGGTCCTTGCGGCGCTGACGCGCGGTCTTCTTTTTGGGCTTGAACGGTTTGCTGCTGTCATAGACTTTCATCGCAGGTGTAACCCCACCAAACAAACGCAACAGGATAATCGAAGGTTTGGCGGGGTCACTCTGCCATGATAATGCGACGTGGATAGGCAAGATAATGATTAACATGATCAACCCCAACAGCGCCACGCCGACCCACAGCAGAACCTGAAAGGCCATCTCAGGCCTCTTTAACTTTGCCTTGCGCCTGTTTGTCGATCGCATGGGCTGCAGCGTCGCCCAACACTTCGGTCAGGCCGGACATCGCCCCTTTGATCGCCTCGACGCGGGCACCTTTGGCATCCAGAATAATCGCGCCAATGGGTTTGATCCCACCGCCGCCACCCGTGCCGCCACCGTTGCCGGTTTTGGCCCCATCGGTGCCACCAGCACCAAAACCAAAGCCGTAGCTGACGATGGGGATCACGGTTGATCCGTCTTTTTCAATCGGATCGCCCAGCACGTTTTTAGCATTTAGCAGGCGATCCAGTTCTTCGACAGTGTTCTTGAGCAGCTGTTCAACATCAGTCATTGCAAGCTCCTGCTTTAGGTTCTGGAATTGGTCTTAATGCCAAAAATACCGTAGATCGGGCACATCCCGAACACCGCCGTCAGTGCCAGAATCCCGCCAACTGCCATCATGCCATAAGCGACCATCGTGTTGGCGCCGAGCTCCATGAAATTCAGCAGTGGTGCCACAATCAATGCGACCCCAACAATCAGCCTCAGCGCACGATCAACAGTTCCTACATTCACAGCCATCGTCATCTCCTTTGCTCAACAAGCGGGCCAGCGCCCGCGTTTATGCTGCCAATGTTACGACCCAACGCGGTCGCGCGATTGATTTTGATCAATATGGCAGACGCACGAGCCTGCAATATCGGCGGCGATCAAATCCCAACCCAAAGGTCCGCCCCTGTGCCAGACGTTGTCTTTCGCACCCAAGATGTCACGAAGGTCTATCAGACCGGCACGGTAAAGGTGTTTGCCCTCTCCGGTGTTGATCTGGAACTTTACACTGGCGAAATGACCGTTCTTTTGGGTCCGTCTGGCAGTGGGAAATCCACCTTGCTGAACATCCTTGGCGGCCTTGATCATGCCACATCAGGCCGTGTGTGGTTTCGCGACACCGAACTGACGGATATGCCAGACCGGGGCCTGACGAAATACCGGCGCGATCACGTGGGCTTTGTGTTTCAATTCTACAATCTGGTGCCCAGCCTGACCGCGCGCGAAAACGTGCAACTGGTCACGGATGTCTCCCCCAACCCGATGCCCGCCGAACAGGCGCTGACCCAGGTCGGTCTTGGCGACCGCATGGATCACTTCCCGTCCGAGATGTCAGGTGGCGAACAGCAGCGCGTCGCCATTGCCCGCGCCATCGCCAAACGCCCCGAGATTTTGCTGTGCGACGAGCCGACCGGCGCGCTCGATAGCACGACAGGTGTGCAGGTGTTGGAGGTGCTGCAAGACATCAACGACCGCTTTGGCACCACGACGGTGATCATCACCCATAACGCCGAAATTCAGCGCATGGCGCACCGCGTCATTCAGTTTCAGGACGGCAAGATCAGTTCTGTCCATACAAATGACACCCGCCTTGCCCCCGCCGAGATTGTTTGGTGATGCAAGCACTCGACCGAAAACTCTTGCGTGATTTCAAGCGTTTATGGAAGCAAGCCTTTGCCATAGCAATGGTGCTGGCCTGTGGTGTAGCGATCCTGCTGACCGCCTTGGGCATGTATACTGCTCTGTCTGATACGCGCGAAACCTATTATGAGCGTAACCGTTTCGCCGACATCTTTGTCACCGTGCAGCGCGCACCTGAACGGATGATCGCCGAACTGGCGGCCATTGATGGCGTCTGGGCCGTGGAGGCGCGCACCGCAGGCAACACCGTGCTGGACGTGCCGGGCAACGCGCGCAGCGTGACAGGCCGCATCTTGTCGTTGCCCATCGACGGTGAGCCACGGTTGAATGTGCCAATCCTGAAAACAGGCCGCCTGCCCGATCCGACCTCAACCACCGAAGTCATGGTGAACGCCAATTTCGCCATCGCCAACGCATTCGCGCTTGGTGATCATTTCTTTGCCAATCTCAACGGGCAAAAGCGGCAACTGACCATCACGGGCACCGCCCAATCGCCCGAATTTATCTATACCATCGGCCCCGGCGCGCTGATGCCTGACAATGAAACCTTCGGGATCATCTGGATGCCGCAACCCGCCGTTGCCGCAGCTTTCGATATGACCGGTGCGTTCAATGATGTGTCGCTAAAGCTCGCGACCGGGGCCAACCGTGAGACGGTGATTGATGCGGTCGACCGTCTGCTGGACCCTTACGGATCGCTTGGTGCTTATGGGCGTGATCTGCATGTCTCTGACAGTTTTATCGACGCGGAAATCGCGCAGTTGCGCAACATGGCGTCGATCCTGCCACCGATCTTTTTTGGCATATCGGCGTTTCTGGTCAGCATGGTCATGGGCCGGATTATCATGCTGGAGCGCAGCCAGATCGGGCTGCTTAAGGCGGTAGGATACTCAAACCTTGAGGTTTGCTTGCACTACCTGATGTTGGCGGGGTTGATCGCCGTTGTCGGTGTGGGCATCGGGTGGTTCGCGGGCACATGGCTGGCGCGGTTGTTGGCATGGCAATACGCGCAGTATTTTGACTTTCCCTTCCTGATTTTCCGCACGTCACTGTGGGTCTATGCGGCCTCGGGCATCGCGGCGCTGCTGACAACCACGCTGGGGGCGGCGCAAGCCGCGATCAAAGCCGCCACCCTTGCCCCCGCCATCGCGATGCAGCCCCCTGCCCCGCCGCAATTCAAACGCTCGTTGATTGACCGCGCGATGGCTGCGATGAAGTTAAGCCAACCGACGATCATGATCCTGCGCAGCCTGATCCGCTGGCCTGTGCGCAGCGGGTTGACGATGCTGGGGCTGGCCTTGGCGGTGTCGACCATCGTGTCACCTTCTTTCTTTGATTATGCGCTCGACAAAATCGTCGATAGTGCGTTCTACGAAAGCGCGCGTCAGGACGCGATGCTGGTGATGTCCCACGATATGCCGGAAAGCGTGCTCGCGACCGCCGCCGCCCTGCCCGCCGTGCTGCAAACCGAAGGACAGCAATATCACGCTGTGATCCTGCGCAATGGCATCCATGAGAAGCGCACATCAATTCAGGCCAGCCAACCGGGTGCAGATCTGGCGCGCGTCATCGACAGTGACGGTATAGCGGTCGACGTGCCCCCCGGTGGTGTGGTGCTGACCGAACGGCTGGCGGACCATCTTGAGGTCCGTATCGGCGACCGTGTCGAGGCCAAGTTTCTGGGCGGCCGCCAGGAAACGCACATGCTGACCGTAACGGGGACGATTGCGCAGTACTTTGGCCTTGGCGCCTATATGGACCTTGAATATGTGAACGGGCTTTTGCGGCAATCACCGCGCATCTCGTTGGTGAATGTCTCGCTTGATGATGCCGAGGTCGCGGACCTGCACGCGGCCCTCAAAGACATCCCAAATCTAGTGGGCATCGTGATGATGACGGACACGCGGCGATCGTTTTCGGAAACCATTGAACAAAGCATTGGTGCCATGAATTTGGTCTACATCATCATCGCCCTGCTGATCACCATCGGGGTGACGTACAACGGTGCACGCATCCAGCTGTCGGAGCGGTCGCGCGAATTGGCCAGCCTGCGTATCCTTGGGTTCACGCGATCAGAGGTGTCCTACATTTTAATCGGGGAAACCATGTTGCTGGCGGTGCTGGCCCAACCCCTTGGCTGGTGGATCGGTGCGCAGATAGCAATGGCAATGGCCAACAGTTTTTCCAGCGATCTTTATAACATGCCCGTGGTTTTGCATCCTGCAATCTTTGCCAAGGCCAGCTTTTTCGTGCTGTTGGCCAGTTTTGCATCCGTCATGCTAGTACGCCGCCGCTTGGACAAACAAAACCTCGTTTCTGTAATGAAAGTAAGGGAGTAACCCTATGTCTTGGAAACCGCGCACTATTGGATTGCTCGGTCTTGGCGCCGTTTTGATGCTGGGCCTTGGCTATGTGGCCTTTCAGGATGACCCCGTTCCGGTTGACTTGCACACCCTGACCCGTGGCCCGCTTGAGGTGACAATCAATGCTGATGGGGTCACACGTATCAAAGATATCTACGATGTCGCCAGCCCGATCACCGGCACAGCGCTACGCTCACCCGTTGCGGTAGGCGACCGGGTCATCGCAGACGAAACCGTCATCGCCGTTGTGCGCCCTGCGGCCCCTGCCCTTTTGGACAGCCGCACCATGTTGCAGGCCCAAGCCACCGTGCAAGAAGCCGAAGCTGCATTACATGTCGCCCAAACCGATCTGGCCCGCGCGACCGAGGAACGCAACGTGGCCCGCGCCCAGTTTGAACGCACCCAAACGCTGATCGCACGCGAAGTCGTATCACTGACCCAGCTAGAAGATGCCGTGCAACGCCTTGCTCTGGCGCAAAGCACGGTTGAGGCCGCAGAGGCCCGCATCGACATGGCGCAAAGTACGCTGAACCGCGCGCGGACTATGTTGCAAACCCCCGACACACAAGCGCAGGTCGATGCGAGCTGTTGCGTCGAGATCAAAGCGCCCGCGAACGGTGTTGTCCTCAGCGTGGTCGAGACAAGTGAACGCCCGGTGATCACTGGTGCACCCTTGCTGCGATTGGGTGATCCCGCCGAGCTTGAAATCGTCGCTGATCTTTTGTCCAGCGATGCGGTACGCCTGCAAATTGGGACAACTGCGGTCGTGGAACGCTGGGGCGGCCCCCTGCCGTTGTCAGCGACACTCACCAGCATCGCGCCGTCCGCCGAGACCAAAGTATCAGCCCTCGGGATCGAAGAACAAAGGTTGGACGCGATCTTTGATATCACATCGCCCGCTGCGGACCGAACCGCGTTAGGTGATGGATTTGCCGTCTTTCTGCGCATCAAAGAGTGGCACAAAGACGATGTGCTGCAAGTCCCGCTAAGTGCACTTTTCAAACGGAACGGCGATTGGGCGGTGTTTACTGCCGCCGATGGGATCGCCACAGAACAGATTATCCGCATCGGTCGCCAAAGCACGCAATTCGCCGAAGTGCTGGACGGGTTGGCGGCTGGCACACAGGTCGTTACGCACCCCAACGACCAACTGGTCTCTGGCGGGCAGATTGTGGAACGCAGCGTCCTGACAGACTGAAAGTTGACAGCTGTCAACTTTCCTTACCAGCGTTCAGCAATGACATTACCATCGGCCCCGGCGAAAACGCCCCGTCAGTCGCTTTGCGTGTCAATGCACGTAGATAACCGCCCGGAGATTTAATATCTGCCACCCGCTGCAACATCGCGACCACGGTAATCGCGGCCACCTCTGGCCCCATTGCCCGTTGCGCTTGGGTCCATGCATCGGGGCTGATGCCCATCATACCGCGCACAAAGCAAGCGGCGGCGACCAACTGGTGCCAATGGCGAATGTCATCTTGCACATAGGGCAAAATATCGGGACAAGCTTTCAGAACCAATGGCAACGGCAGGTTTGGTTCGTGTCTTTGTCTCTCGAGAGGCTCTACCGGTTCTTGGTCAGGACTGATTTCGCCCCCTGCTTTTCCTAAGCAAGGTTCAAATACAGAAGAGTCTTTATTTGAATTCTGATGGTGGCGCTCATTTTGCGCGTCACTGCCGTCCATTTCTTTTGTTTGCAACGCACCATTGATTGCAGTCATCAACCGACGCAGCGCCACGCAAAGGCCCTCGAGCACGTCAGCAGGCGTCTTGCGCCGTAGTTGCTTGTGAATATCCAGGAGTTGTCTCTCATAGGCCTCCCAGGGGGCCTGCGCACCGATTTCCTGCCCGTAGATACACAGCTTCAGCGCGTCCCGCTTGAGGATAACCACCTCTTCACGCACCCGGCGTAGCCTGTCAGCAGCTGCCTGTGCCTCAGCGGCGGCATGTGTGATGTCTTTCGCGCGTACCAGCATGGGCCGCAGATCAAAACCAAAGGCGCGGACCACGTCACCGCCTTGCCCGCGTGCGCAGTAGCGTTTGCCATTGGGGCTGTCATGGCGCTGGATGATGCCCGCATGCGCCAGTGCCGCTAAATGGCGGCGCAGCGTGCTTTCTGCCATGCCGTGCGCGCGGTCTGATAGTGCTTTGTTGGAGGGAAACACGATCAGGCTGTCATTATCAGACAGCGCCTTGCCCGGCAGGAACGACAACAGCGCGTTCAGCACGGTCAAATCGCGGTCTGTCAGGGCGTATGCGTGGCGTGCGGTGCACAGATCGCGGAACAGCGCCCATTTGTCGATATGGGGCACATCGACGGGGCGTTGCGCCTCTTGTGCACGTTTCATCAGGGTAGCCGTTACCGGCCGCGGCCCAAAGGGCGTGGTTGAAATCAGGTCCATACTGCATCACGAGACAAAGTTTCTCGCCCGCCAGAACTGACGCCTGTTGACAGCTGTCAACTTTAGACCTTAGATTCAGAGGTGCAAAACACGAACCAAAGGCCTCTCGGTAGTATCATTCCGGGGGGCTTTTTTATTTCTTCGTCTTAGTCGTGCCTCCTTCTGTTGTTGTTTACTGCTCGGTTATTCGCCGCGGGACTTGGTCCAGTCGCGGTGAATTTCGGAAAGGTTATCGACCAGCCAGTCATCAAAACCGTCTGAGGTTTTCGCAGGCAGTGTCAGGGTTGTCTTGCCGGCTTTGCGCATGACCTCGGCCACAACGTGACCGTCGGCGCCTTTGACCTGCTTGGGCGTTTTGACGCGGGCCTTGGGCGGGCGCAGCGCGGTCATCACCGCCTCGAACCGCGCATCGGAACTGTCGCCTGTGGCTTGTTCCACCAGATCGCGGTCCTTGACCTTGTCAGCCAGCGCCAGCCAGCGGTCACGTCCGATGTTGGGGGCTGATCCAATCGCCTCGATCAGGCGCACAGGTATGCGGTCAGCCACGGACAGAAGGCGCGAGATCAGGGTTTTATCCATCGCCAGCGCATCGCACATGATCTTGCGATCGTACCCAGCGTCGCGCATCTGGCGGGCAAAGTTGGCCTTTTCAATAAACGTCAAATCCTTGCGGGCGCTGTTTTCCTGACCTTGGGCCAGAACCAGCGCCTGATCGTCCAGATCACGGATCAGCGCCTTGATCGGTTGGCCAAGCGCCTGCAATGCAGCCACACGGCGGCGGCCATAGACGATCTGATAGCGTTCGGGGTCGTTTGGATTGGGGCGCAACAACACCGGGACTTGCTGGCCATAGCTGCGGATCGACTCCGTCAACGCTGCAAGATCGGGATCATCCGCATCCAGCCGGTCCTTCAGGCCTGCGGGATCAATCATTGTGGCATCAACTTCGATCACCGAGCGTCGCTTGAGATCCTCAATCGAGCGGCTGACTGCGCCAATCGCACCTTTGGTATAGCGCGGTTTGGCCGCATCGACGCGGGCAGGGGGCGTATCAGCCCCGTCCGCATCGCCCATCAGGCCTTTCATTACATCTTTACGCGCCATCAGTGCGCCCCCATGCTGCTTGCACAAGCCCTTCAATCTCGCCGTTGACTGCGTTCAGGCTTTCCATCGCCCTCTCATAGGTCGCCCGCGTGAATTGGCCTTTCTCGACCTCGTAGAGCGTCTGCTTTGTGATCCCGGCGTCTGAAATAGCCGTTGATTTAAGCACCGTGTGGTTAAGGACATTTTCACCAAACATGTTGCGCATGAAGCCAACCATCTGATTCTGCGGGCCGTCGCCGGGTTCGTACCGCGTGACGACGTAGCGCAGCCAGTCGTAAGACATATCGCCTCCCGCATCGGCGACCACGCCTAAGAGGTTGGAAACCATCAATAAAAACTGGCACATCGACATCACATCCAGCATTTGCGGATGGACAGTGACCAGTACGGCAGTCGCCGCAGAGAGCGCCGACATCGTTAAATAACCAAGCTGCGGCGGGCAATCGATGACCACAACGTCATAGTCCTGTTCAACCGAGGCCAGCGCATCGCCAACACGGGTAAAGAACAGCCCGCCTTCGCGGTGCAACAGCGCGTGGGGCGTGTCGTGCTCGAACTCCATCAGGTCCAAATTGCCCGGCACGATATCGAGATTGGTGAAATAGGTTTTTTGGATCACGTCCTTGAGGGGCAGGGGGTCGTCATAACGGATCGCATCATAAAGCGTGCCGCCGTCCAGCAGATCAAATTCCGGCTGAAACCCGTGCAGGGCGGACAGGCTGGCCTGCGGATCAAGGTCGATCGCCAGCACCTTGTAGCCATCCAGCGCCATTTTCTGCGCCAGATGGGCCGCCGTGGTTGTCTTGCCCGAGCCACCTTTGAAGTTGATGACGGTGATGACCTGCAAATGATCATCCCCGCGCCGTCCGGGCAGATAAGTGCCTGGAGCTTTGGCCCCGATTTCCAGCATATCGCGCAGCGCTTGCAGATCATGGGGCGAATAATAGCGCCGCCCACCTGTGCGCACCTCGGGCGAGGGGCCGCGGCCATCCAGATGCAGCTTGCGCAGGTAGGCGTCTTTTACACCAAGCAGGTCTGCCGCCTCGCCGCTGGTGAACTTGCGCAGCTCGCGCTTGGCATCAGGCGGAAACAGCTGCGCGCGATGCGCCTGTAGACGCTCGGACAGCTTTTGGGCATGCTCGCCCACAAGAAAATCGATACGGTCCCGCTCTACGGTCATCGCTC
This sequence comes from uncultured Paracoccaceae bacterium, assembly GCA_947488605.1. Classification (GTDB taxonomy): domain Bacteria; phylum Pseudomonadota; class Alphaproteobacteria; order Rhodobacterales; family Rhodobacteraceae; genus Yoonia. The sequence goes on from CANKZJ010000012.1 coordinate 39,112, forward strand.
ACCTTCACTCGACACCCGCTTGTTACGGTTTTTGTCGTTATATATGCCTCTTGGCGTATATGAATGGCGTAGGTGAGAGATTCTGGCAAGCGTTTTGTCCAGATATAGTAGGGCAGGGGGCGCAAATCCCTAGAAAACTTTAAAATCCGCGCGTTAATGCGCCAGCAGAACCGGCAAATCACGCTGCGCGATCATGGTTTCGGTGGTGCCGCCAAAGAATCGCTCGTTCCAGCGGCTGCGTCCGTAGGCGCCCATCACAACCAGATCAGCGGTCGTTTCCTTGGCCCGCATTTGCATAGCACCGCCGACGTTATCGTGGCCTGTCGCATATTCCTGCACGGTGACGCGCGCACCATGATGACTAAGCCAAGTTGCCAGATCGGAACCCGGGCTTTGGCCATCCGCATAGCGCGACGGATCGGCGTCAAAGCAGGCGATGATGACCTCCTTGGCGTCTTTCAATAGTGGAAGGGCCGCGCGCACGGCGCGGATGGCATGCACACTGCTATCCCACGCGATAAACACAGTGTCCGGCGTCAGCGCTTTGGGATTCTTTTCGGTGTTCAGGATAGCGGGTCCAGGTCCATCAAAAAGCAGACCGTAGACAATGTTGTCAAAAGTCACCTTGTTGCTGCGCAGGCTGTCCAGCACGATACTGACATCAGAAAAGATGGACCGCAGGCCGACAATGTCGTGAAAGGCGGCGGGCTCAATACAGAACGTCGCCACCTCACCGGCAAGCCCTTGTTTTAAAAGGTATTCACGGGTGTCTTTCTGATGCTTCGCCATATTGCGTTCCATCGCGTTGCGCTTTTCGATCCAACTGTCGGGAATGGTTGGCACGCCATAAGGATGCGGCGTCAGCGCATAAGGCAGGATCGGGACCGGCCCAAGGTGCAACACATTCAGCCGACCACCCACAGCGACAGCCTTTTGCGCAATTGCCGCGAGGTCTTCGGATTTTCCGTTGGGGCCTTGTAGCGCGAGAAATGTGTAGTTTTCCATGATGTGCCTCTTGGTTGTTTGACAGCCAGTCTAGGCCTGCGGCCCATCGCCCGATTGAGATTAGTCAATCCCGCGGCCCAAGCCCCGTGACAGTGTCGCCGCAGGATAACGCGAGACGACATTGTGACCGACACAGCCCATTATCAGGCCCTTGGCATCCCCAAGAATGCCTCTGCCGATGACATCAAACGTGCCTATCGCAAGATGGCGCGCAAATATCATCCCGATGTGAACACCAGCGCCGAGGCGGATGCGAAATTCAAGGCAGCCGGCAACGCCTATGAGGTGCTGAGCGATCCTGAGAAACGCGCAGCCTATGACCGCTATGGCGCGGATTGGGATCAACCCCGCCCGGACCCTGCCCAAGATCCCCGTTGGCAAGGTGGGGCTGCGTTTGACGAGCGTGATATCAACCCCGATATGTTCCGCTCGTTCTTTGGCGACAGGTTTGGCGGCGGTGGCGGCGGGCCGCCCGACCAACATGCAAGGGTCGAAATCGCTCTTGAGGACGCCATAAAGGGTGCTAAACGCACGCTCAGCTTTCAAACCCCGCAAATGGACAACACCGGCCGTATCACGCTGCAGTCGCGCACCATTGATGTGACCATCCCCAAGGGCATCCGACCGGGCCAGCAACTGCGTTTGCGCGGGCAGGGGACAGGCGGGGGTGATCTGTTGATCGAGGTCAGTTTCGCCCCGCACCCCATCTACAACATCGAAGGGCGCGACCTTTACGTCACCCTGCCCGTCACCCCGTGGGAGGCCGCGTTGGGTGGCAAGGTCAAGATGCCGACACCCACAGGTGCGGTTGATCTCACAATCCCTCAAAACGCCCGCCAAGGGCAAAAGCTGCGGCTGCGGGGCAGGGGGCTACCGGGGACGCAAAAGGGCGATCTGTATGCCGTTTTGCAAATCGTAAACCCACCCAGATTAAATGCCAAAACGCGCGACCTGTATCAGCAGCTTGCCAAAGAGCAGGGCTTTAACCCCCGCGCAAATCTAGGAGTATAGCGCTATGAGAAAGGCAACACCCCGCGACCCTCGCATTGATGTGGTCGAAACGCTATCGCTGACGGAACTGACGATGTTTTGCGATACCAACGCTGATTGGGTCGTGACCCTTGTCGAACACGGCGTCGTGGCACCGGTCACCCGCACAGCCCCTGAATGGGAATTTACCCCCACCCACATCGCGCGCGCCCGCAAAGCCGCGCGTCTGATGCGTGATCTGGGTTTGAACGTGGCAGGCGTGGCCCTTGTGCTCGACCTGATCGAAGAACGCGACGCGCTGGCGCGCAAGCTGGCAGTGATGGGCATGGCGGATTGATATTGGTCAAGTCCCGCCTTGCCCGCATGGTTTATCACCAAGAAGGAATAGGGAAGGACTTCACCATGTTTAAGAACATTACCGTTGCCGTAGATGGCTCCGATCACGCTTGGAAAGCGCTTACTGTGGCCTGTGATCTGGCCAAGCATTATGATGGCAAAATCCATCTGATCCATACACCAGAATTGAAATCAACGGGCCTTGCGGTTGGATCCGGTGCCGTTGAAATCCCCCCAACTGATGCGGAAATCGCCAAAGCAGGCGAGGTTGTAATGGCAGAGGCCGCAACGATTGCGCGCGATCTCGGGGTCGAACCGGCGAGCCAATTGGTCCGCAATGGCACACCCTCTGCCGAGGCCGTACGCACCGCGCAGGAAACAGATTCTGATCTTATTGTGACGGGTAGGCGGGGTGTCGGCGGAATACAAAGCCTTCTTTTGGGCAGCACCTCGCAAAAGATCGCACATGACGCGCCTTGTGCGTTTCTAACCGTGAAATAGCCAGCGCGGGAGTCCGAAAATGACAAATGATCTGGCAGACGAGGCCGTCATTGAGACCCCGATCGTGATGACAACCGAGGCGCAAGACGGTCTTGCAGTGGCCACGCGCATTTCGGTCGTATCAGCGCAATGTGCCTTTGGCGCGCGTGTTTTCAAGGACGTCTTCGCCTCCGTCCAGGATATCACCGATGGCCGCGCAAAAGTGGTTGAGCAGACAATGCAGGATGGCGTGAAAGTGGTGATGCAAGATCTGAAACATCAAGCCATCGAATTGGGCGCGGATGCCGTTGTCGCGATCACCATGCAGTACACGCCAATCGGGTATGGATCATCAAATATGACATTGGTAAGCGGCATGGGAACAGCCGTGAGATTGCGCGACTAGGCGACATAATCCTAGTGCAGCGCGACGTCAGACAGTGCGTTTATCACGACTATTCCCGCCATGATCAGCGTCAGTCCGGCCACGGCGGCAAGGTCCAGTCGCTGCCCAAAGATGACAACGCCAACAAGCGCCACCACGATGATACCAAGACCGGAGGCCAGAGCGTATGTGATACCAAGCGGAATATACTGCAACGCCAGCGTCAGAAAGTAGAACGAGCCTCCTAACCCTACGATCACCAGCAGTGAGGGCCAGAATTTGGTGAACTGCGCGCTGGCGTTAAGTGCGGAGTACCCCACGGCCTCTGCGATGACAGATGCGATGAGATAGAGGTAATGTGTTGGCAATCTGATCTCCTTAAGCTTTTAGGCGGTTTGTTTGCCTGCTAAAGCTATGAGAAAGCGAAAGAAACCGGTTTGGCGTCAACGACATGACAAAGGTCGCGAACAACACCATCATCGCAGAAACCGTAGCCGAAGCGCGGGTTATGGCAGGCAGCAAAAGCTTCTGGGTCGTGCTGTTGGGTGCAAGCCTCCTGATCGGCCTCACCGGCCCATTTGGCACTTTTGATGCCTTGGCGATGCCAGAGCGGACCATTTATTGGCTTTTCGTCGTCACAACCACCTTTTGGCTGGGCTACCTGTTATCCTTCGCGGTGGCGACTTATGCAGAAGGCTATGACATTAGCCCGGTCATCAGCATCGGGATCGGCGCAGCTGCTGCAAGTCCACTGTTGGCGGCGTGGTTGGCGGGCCTTCATGTGGTGGTTTTCGCCACACCTTTCTGGACCGACGCGTTACACCTTTTGCCTTATGTGGCGGTGATTACCGTCGCTGTCGCAGCAGGAACCGAGGCCCTTGCCATACGCGAGATTGGCCCCGCGTCACACGCAACACCAACATCGAAACCTGCATGGCTTGACCAATTGCCCGCTCATCTGGGCCGCGATCTGATCTTGCTGCATGCGCAGGATCATTATGTCAGGGCCCAGACAGAACTTGGCGAAACGCTTATCCGAATAAGATTTCAGGATGCGGTCGATGATCTGGGTGACTACGGTGTGCGGTTGCACAGATCATGGTGGGTCGCGCGCGATGCGATCAAGGCTTATCGGTACCGCAATGGCGCACCAATCGTTGTTTTGCAAAACGGGCTTGAGCTTCCGGTCGGGCGCACATACCGCCGCGCGGTCAGGCAGGCACTTGGATGACTTTCACAGCGACATCACCCTCACTTTAACTTACGAAACAGCCGCTTGTTCAGCGTCACGAAGCGGTCAATCGGCCATGTCCAGAACGACCGGTCCTTGGCCCGCAGATAGACATAGCCCAGCCAACTGGCGAACCCAGCGCCGATCACATCGACGATCAGGTCTTCCATCGTGTCTTGCAGGCCTGATTTCTGCATGTTCAGCCCGAACCACTGATCCATTGCAAACTCGAAGATCTCCCAGCAGGCCCCGACCGTGACGGCCAGCCCGAACGCCATCAGACACATCGCCCAAGGCGGGGCGGCAAACCTGTCGCCTTCAAACATCATCAGCACGAAAACAAACCCGACAAGTCCGAACCCAATAGCCGAAGACCCGTGCAAGGCGATGTCCCACCACCAGACCCGTTCGTAAAAATCAAAGGCTTCGCCCATGAAGATCGAGCCGACGACAAACAGGGTCACGGCTGCTACAAACGGGACGGGCAAGGTGATCCCGAACCGGTCGGCAAGAAACAGCGGCGCCAGCGCCAAACCCAGCGTTGCAAGAGCCACAAACGTCATGGGCCAGCGCCCCTCGAACGCAGACGCAATCGCTGACAGCACCAGCAGTGCCCAGATACCGTAGACGAAATATGTTTGTTGGCGGATTTGCACGGGTACCCCCCTTTAGCCCCTGTTTTTCAAGGCGTCTGATACCTATATGCCTATGATGCGACATGCCTTCAAGGACCGGCCACGCCGGATTGCAAGTTACAACATTCGCAAGGCGCGCGGCCTTGACGGGCGGCGCGATCCCGGACGCATCATTGATGTGCTTAACGGGTTGGACGCGGATGTGATCGTGCTGCAAGAGGCGGACCGCCGGATGGGGGATCGCCCTGCCGCAGTGCCCAAAGACCTGATTGCGCGGGCCACTGATTTCGATCTTGTGCCACTGGCCGGTAATGACGTCAGCCTTGGCTGGCACGGAAATGCGATGCTGGTGCGCCGCGGGGTCGGCGTGGCCAGCCACACACAGATCACCTTGCCGGGGGCGGAACCGCGCGGTGCCGTTGCGGTGACGCTGGATGATGGATTGACCGTTGTAGGTGTGCATCTGGGCCTGCTGCGCAGTTCGCGGCGCAGGCAGTTGCACGCGATTGCCACCCATGTCGGACCACCCGAAACCACGGTCGTGATCGGCGATATGAATGAATGGGCGCAAAGACGTGGATTGGAAGCCTTGCAAGGCGGCTTTGCCCTGCACAGCCCCGGTCACAGCTTTCATGCGGCCCGTCCGGTTGCAGCACTTGATCGGGTGGCGCTATCGCACGATCTGGCGCTGGGGGATGCCGGTGTGGACGAGGGGCCTTTGGCGCGGCGCGCGTCGGATCATTTACCGATCTGGGCGGACGTGGGGTAGGGGCGGTTTTTGCCGCGCCAAAGTCAGGACAGCGCGGCAAGGTCGTACTGAAAGCCCGCTTCCACAAGCTTGTGCCAGCGTCTTTGCCGGTGAGAATAGAACCGCTTTGCAAAGGCCGCGACAATGGGTGTCGCAATGCCCGCATCAATCTCTATGCGATCTGTGTAGCGTGTGCCGTCACCCTGCGGCGTTACGCAAATCAAGTGATCCCAACGCTTTGCCATAGCGCCATACCCGTTGTCTCTCAGACGCTTTGATGTGCCTTGTGTCGCTGGTCGCGAAATGCTGACGGTCTGCTGTCCCAATGGCACAATGCCATACCAGCTAAGACTGAAGACATAATCGCCGTCCGCCCAAAGATCGGGAAGTGTGACCGGATCAACGGGTTTGAAACGCAAAACCGGATGCGCCACGAACATAAGAAGCCGCGGCTTGTTCAGCTCGTTCCAGACCTGTGCAGCAGGCGCATTCAGATAGGTACTGAGTTCGACGGTCCGCATGGTGGGCATATTTAATACAAGACCTGTTTTACTAGCATAGCTTGGTCTTCTGGCGTGCGATCCATCCCCTTATTTCGAGAACAGCACAGGCAGTTTTGCATCGTTCAACAGCGCGCGTGTCGCTGCACCGATCACGAAATCATAGGCGCGTGAATGCCCGAATGCCCCGGTGGCCAGCATATCTGCCCCCATTTCAAACGCTTCGTGGTTCAGAACGTCGCTGACTTTTTCGCCGTCTTTATCACGGTGCACGATTTCAACATGCAGGCCGTGGCGTGCGAGGGCCATCGCCAGATCATTGGCTGCGTGATCGGCCAGCGTGTTGCTGGGCGGCTTACCGACGCGCACAACCCGGACGCCAGCTTCAGTGCTTGCCACGTTGATCAGGTCATGCATAGCGCGCGTGGCCTCGCGTGTGTCGCTCCAGCCCAGGACGATATTTTCGCCCAGCTTATCACCGTCATAGTCGTGGGGGACCACCATCACGGGCCGTCCGCATTCTTTGATGACACGCTCTTGCAGGTTGTTGACTGACGGGCGGTCTTCGCCATCGTCCTCCTGCGCCATCATCACCAGATCGACGCTGCGCGCTGACGCCACGATGGTATCTGCCAACAGGCCATTCTCGCTGCTGATCTTGCGCCATTCGCTTGGAAAATCCTCGGACCTGGTATGTTCGTCAAAGATCGCTTTGATCTCTTTGGCATGGGCCTGCTGACTTGCGATAAAGCCCTTAAAGCTGACCTCGGGGACATGCACGGCGATGCCGGGATACATCACCAGCGATTCCGTCACAAAAAGCCCGATCACATGCGCGTTGTCGCGCCGTGCCAGAAGTGCCGCGGTTTTCAGTAAGGGTGCTGCAGATTTCGTGCCGGTCAGGCAAACAAGAATGGTGCGTAGGGTCATATCGGGTCCTCCAATTGTGCCACGGCGCCCGACGACCCGCCGGACGCCGCATGTCCTATTTGGCTTTGATCGCGATTTTACGGTTGGGCGTCTTGGCCTCGTCGGGTTTCGGGATCGTGACCTTCAGCACCCCATCAACAAAATGCCCGTCGATGGCATCATCTGCGGGTGTGAACCCCAATGGGATCTGACGGTGAAAGCTGCCGTAGCTGCGCTCGGTCATGTGATAGTTTTTGTCGTCCTTGGTCCGTTCATCTGACTTTTCGCCTTTGATGATCAACACATCACCGTTCAGCGACACATCCAGATCGTCGGCGTCAACACCGGGAATATCAGCAGTAATTTCGACAGCATCCTCGGTTTCGGCCAGATCAATGGCAGGCAGGACGCCACCCGCAAACCCAAGACGGGGCAACGCGCTGGCGACGGGTGGATAGCCGCGAAAACGGTCAAAAAGCTGCTCCATCTCTTGTTGAAGCTGCTCAAAGAAAGGTTGCGGCTCGGATCCCTTAGAGGGCGCGGGGGGGAGGTTTGTTTGCATATCAAGTCTCCATTTTTTCGTGTGGGGGCGCATCCGTGCGCCTGACCTTCGTGTAGCGCGCAAAGCCGGACCGGGTTTTGACATTGCTCAATCCCGATAACGCCGCACGCCTTACCAAGGGCCGCGATGACTGATGAGCAAAGGACATTGATATGAGACATTTCCTGATAGCCTCCATTGCCAGCCTGATCCTTGCGGGACCGGGACTGGCCCAAGACGTAAGCCGCGTGCATGGCGGCGATACCTATACCGCCGGCGAGGCCGTGACCGAGACCCTATCTGCCACTGGCGATGTTTTCGCCGCAGGCAGCGTGATCACCACGTCTGGTAGCACCAGCGGCGATATCCATGCCGCAGGCTATGACGTGAACATCAGCACCAACACCGGCGGCGATCTTTATGCCGCAGGCAGTTCTGTGACCATCAGCGCGCCTGTGGGCGAAGACATCACCGCCGCCGGGTTCAGCGTGCGCAGCACTGCGGCGGCCCCGGCTGAGGGCAATTTACGCTTCTTTGGCCGCAGCCTGACGATCGAGGGGCCGATTTCGGGGGCACTGACCGCTTTTGGCGGCACCGTCCATCTGAACGCGCCCGTATCAGGTGACGCATGGATCGTGGCCGAGACCATCACATATGGCCCCGAGGCGCGCATTGACGGCGCGCTGACCTTGTCCACCGAGGACGCGACATCAGTGCCCGAGCGCGTGATCCCCGCCGCGCGCATTACCGTCGAGGAATGGGACGCGCGCGAGATGTACCGCGAATTTGACCGCAACTGGGACGCCGTTGATATGCCGATGCTGCCTGCATGGCTGTCGTTGTTTTCAGCTTTCCTGATCTCTGCGATCTTCTTGCTGCTGCTGGCTGCGATTTTCCTGACTTTCGCAGAAAAGCGGGTCGAAAAGATGCGCAGGCGTGTCAGCCGCCAACCGTTGCAGACCTTCCTGCTTGGGGTGATCGGGCTGTCCGCTTTGTTTGGGCTGGTGCCAATCACCGCCCTGACGATGATCGGCCTGCCGTTTGTGCCGTTCGCGTTGCTGGCAATCCTGGTGGTCTGGACATTGGGCTATTTGTTGGCCGCTTACGGCGTAGCACGGCGCGTGATGTTCGCCTTTAACGGGGTCGAGGACCCATCGTTGTTGATGAAACTGGTCACAGTTGCGCTGGCGATCACTGCCGTGGCGATCCTGAACTTCATCCCGTTTATCGGATGGGTCGTGAACTATACGCTGGTGCTACTGGGTGTGGGTGCCATGACCGCAGGGCTGCTGTCGATCTGGATCCCGGACCCTGATCCCGCACTTGAGCTTGATATGCAGACCCCGACTGACGACTAAACGGGCTTTCGCATGATGGGTGCGGATCGTCACCCGTCATGCATGGCATCACCGCGCAACGGGTTGAATGCATCGCGCAGTGTGGTGACCATCGCATCAATCGCGGGCGAGGACCCTGCGGGATTGCGGCGCAACACCACGCGGGCGTTGTCGATGGTGAAAAATCCGTCTTCATCCGTCAGTTCCCGACAGCCCTGCGGAATGGAACTGCGCGCCAAAGGTGCGACCGCAATACCATTGACGACCGCAGAGCGCATGCTGGCCGAGGTGTCGCATTCGAACGCGGGATGATAAGATATGCCGATCTGGTCGAGCGAATGCAGGGCGTAGTCGCGACACCAGTCAGAACTGAAATAAATCGAGATCGGCAAAGGCCTGCGCAAATGCTGGGCATGGGCTATGGACGTGACCCAGACGGTTGGATCGACGGCCAAAACTTCGGCTTCTTCCGCGCTATAGCCTTCGTAAATGACTGCCAGATCAATTTTGTCGGCGTTCAGCGCAGCAAGCTGTGGCGCGCTGAAGTCGCAACGAATGGTGACTTGCGTATCAGGGTGGCGGTGCGAAAATGATGCAAGGACGGACGGCAGGATACTTTGCACATATTCATCAGGTATGCCGACACGCACGGGGCCGGATAACGGCTTTTCGCGCAACGTCGTTGCTGCCTCGTCCAGCAAGCCAACGACACGCTGCGCATAGGGCAAAAGCTGCTTGCCGCGCTCCGTCAGGCTGACGCCACGTGGTTCACGGACAAAAATGCTTTGACCAAGGCTTTCTTCAAGCTTGCGAATTTGCATTGAAATGGCCGATTGCGTGCGCCCCAACTGCGCCGCAGCACGGGTCACGGACCCGGTATCAACCACCGCCAGAAAGCCGCGCATCAGATCGCTATCAAGTGGTGGCAGCATGGTTATCACCCATCAATTTTGTGCATACCAAGCATCATTACTATTTGTTTGAATGATGTCAAGCAATCGCCGATGCCTATCCTAACGATTGGAAAGGCAGGTCGAAAATGCTGAAGAAATTCCTGAAACGCCGGTGGGCTTTGCACCAACAACGGCGGGCGATGGGTTGGATGCTTAAGCGCAAGGATGACCGGTGGCTGAAAGATATCGGGCTGACGCGCAACGACGTGCGGCATCTGCTGGAAGATTGGGACGACTAGATGGATGGCATCGCCAAAACCTCAACCGTTCCCCCATGTTTCGCGCAAAAAAGCCGAGGCGCTTGTGCGTTTTGCAAAAGCAGCCTCGGCAGTCAGGGGAACAATTTAGTTATCTTCGTCGCCTTCAGCGATAGCGCGCAGTGCGATTGGTTTCAGGATGATAACCGTGTTCACATGATCAATCGCGATGATGTTTGATTTGCGCAGTTGGGTGAACGTGCGGCTGACGGTTTCAGTCGTCAGCCCAAGAAAATCTGCGATATCAGCGCGTGTCATCGGCAGTGTGACCTGTTCGAAGTCGCCCAACGGGTTGCCCACGCGGGCCGTCAGGACAATCAGAAACGACGCCAGTTTCTCAATCGATGATTTGCGCCCCAGCATCATGAAGTGATCCTGCATCGCGCTGATCTCACGCAATGCGGCCAACAAAAGCCTTTGATGCAAGGCGGGGTCACCTTTGGCGGTCTCAAGATCGGACCGGCGGTGCATCACCAGCGTGGTTGGGACCAAAGCATCGCAATCGGTGTGATAAAGCCCATCGCTTGGAAACCCCACCGTGTCACCGGGGTAGCCAAAGGCGATGACCTGCCTGCGTCCATCTTCCATGATCCGGGTCAGGCGCAGCACGCCGCTGGCCACTTCGTAGATGCGGTCAGCCGGATCACCTTCGAGGAAAAGATGCTTGCCCGGTCTGATCGTCATCGTCCTTTGTCGGGCGATACTGGGTTTGGTCGGGAGTGTTTCAGCGACATGTTCGGCAGTCATTGCGGCAGTGACATACATTTGAGCGTCCCTTCTTTGGCTACAAGGGAGCTATGACCCGGATGTATCGGGCGTAACGGCCGGGCTGTATCGAATTGTATCAAATTGTATCGGTGCAGTAGATCAGGTATCATTGCCCAAGAGAGTCACTAGATAGTTGTTACTGGACACGGGCGGGGGCCGCTTGATGAAAGACGCTGTCATATTGGTCGTCGATGACGATCCAAAGATCAGAACACTGCTAAGACGTTGCTTTGAGGGCGCAGGATACTCTGTGCGCGACGCAGCCGACAAGAGCACCGCGCTCGCTGCTTTGGCGGCGGGCCCTGTTGATCTGGTTACTCTTGATCTTAATCTGGGCAATGATGATGGTTTGGACATCGCCCGCGCGATGCGCGCGACGTCCAAAGTGCCTATTATTATGGTCACCGCCAAAGACGATGTGATTGACCGCATTATTGGTCTGGAAATCGGCGCGGATGACTACATCACCAAACCTTTCCACCTGCGCGAGGTGCTAGCGCGCATCAAATCGGTGTTGCGCAGAACCACCGACACAACCCCGCTGTCGCCACCAATACCGCAAAGCCGGTGTTGGCAATTCGACGATATGACGGCAGTGCCCGAAGAGTTGTCTTTGCGCGACAGAAGCGGCGCATTGGTCGATATCACAAGCGGTGAATTCAAGTTGCTGGAGGTGTTTCTGGAACGACCCAAACGCGTCTTGTCGCGCGAGCAGTTGATGGATCTGACAGGCGGGCATTGCTACGCGCCTCTGGACCGCACCATCGACAATCAGGTCGCCCGCCTGCGCAAAAAGATCGAACGCAATCCGGCGTCACCCAGATTAATCTCGACAATCAGGGGAATCGGTTATTCGTTCACCTGCGATGTGCGGTCTTGTGACGGTCAATCATCGTCAAAAAGCGCCGACAAGGCGTTGGCCAAATCAGACTGACGGTAAGGCTTACGCAAAAAGTGATGATCCAAGTCATCGGTTTGCCGCGCCAGAATATCCGCGGCATAGCCGGAGGTAAGCAAAATCCGGATGTTGGGGTAACTCGCCACGATATGCCGCGCCAGTGCCAGCCCGTCCAATTCACCCGGCATCATCAGATCGGTAAAGACCGCATCAATCTGGTTCTCTTGCTGCAACAATTCCGCGGCCGCGTCCCCTGAAACAGATTCCTTCACCTGATATCCCAGATCGCGCAACCGCGCGCTGGTCAGCTGCATGATCTGCGGATTGTCTTCGACGACAAGCACAGTCTGCCCATGCACCGTCTTGCGCGCTGCGGCCTTGCGCACTTGCATCTTTTTGGGCGGTACCGCGTCCAGCACAGGGAAATACAACGCGATTGTCGTGCCCAGCCCAAGTTCGCTGTAGACCGTGACGTGCCCGCCGCATTGCCGCACAAAGCCGTAAACCATTGCCAGCCCAAGCCCCGTGCCATGCCCGACAGGCTTGGTTGTGAAAAACGGCTCGAACACCCTTTGTTGCGTGTCCGGCCCCATGCCGCGCCCTGTATCTGTGACAGACACCCGCACATAAGACCCTTCGGCCACGTCCAGTTCCTGCGCCATGTAAGTATCGTCGATGTTGACGGCTTCTGACCGGACGATGATCCTGCCGCCCTCGGGCATCGCATCCCGGGCGTTCAACGCGATATTGATCAGTGCGGATTGCAATTGCGTGGTATCGGCCAGCACGGTGGGCAGGGGGGCTTCCAGCTCTACCGTGATATCGTAGTTTGGATCAAAGGTGCGCTGGATCAGGGCGAGGGCTGCATCGACGGCTGCGTTCACATCAATCGTATCGCGATGGGTTGCCGACTTGCGTGCAAACGCGCTGAGACCTGCGGTCAATTCTGCCCCCAGTTCAGCCGCTTCCAATGCATCCGACACCATCGCCTTGTCATCTGCATCCGTCATGCGCGCGTCCAGCATTTCCAGATTGCCAATCACGACCGTCAGGATATTGCTGAAATCATGGCTGATCCCGCCTGTCATTTGCCCAATCGCGTCAATGCGTGCTGTGCGCGCCAAGGCTTCTTCCGAGGCAACCCGTTGGGTCAGATCATGCATGATGGCGACAAACTGGATCTCGCCCGCATGTTCAGCCCGTCCAAGAGAAACGTGGAGCGGAAAAGTGCTGCCATCACAGCGCAATCCTTCGACCGCGCGACCCCGCCCGATGATCCGTCCTTGTCCGGTCTTCAGATAACGCGCCATGAAGCTATCGTGCCGTTCGGCCAATGCTTGCGGCATCAAGATATTGATACTTTGCCCGACAAGAACCGCAGGGTCATACCCAAACAGAACACCAACAGCCCGGTTGGCCCGCGTGATTACGCCGCTGGCATCACTGATCAACACTGCATCCGGCATCGCATCCAGTAGCGTCGTCAACAAGACCGCGCCCTGTTCCTGATCTGTCATCACCATAGTCCTCATAACTATTGGTCGCACCAACATGCGACTGAATATTGAGAAAAATCAACCGCTCCCACCTTTGGTCCTCCTAGGTTCATCAAGAAACCGAAAGGAGCCATCCTATGAAACCGATCAAGACGTGGATCGTGTTGACGGACGCACAGACCGTGCGGATCGCGGTGAACGAAGGCCCCGGCAAAGGTGTTTATGGGCATCGCGCCGAAAGCCTGAAAGCACCGCCAGTGACAGAACTTTCAGACGCGCCCGGCATGACAGCTGCCTCCGCAGGCCCGAACCGCGGTAGTATTTCTGATCCCGATCTCAAAGGGCAGGCGGCCCGTGCCTTTGCATCGGATATCGCCAATTATCTGGCGGCATCACTTGCCAAGGACAGCTATCAACGCCTGATCCTCATCGCGCCTGCCGCGATGTTGGGCCATTTGCGCCAGGCATTGCCATCAAATGTGCAGGCCGTGTTGTACGCTGACATCCCAAAGGACCTTGCGCATTTGCCTTTGGAACAATTGCCGGAATTCCTGAAGGATGTAGTGGTGGTTTAGGGCGACACATCTGCCCGTTGGCAAATCAATATGACCCGCTTCAGGCATGAAACAGCCCGCCGACCACATAGGCCAGCCCTGCTGCCAAACCGCCGATCAACAGGGTCTCAACCCCGGATCGCCACCAAGGTGCCAGCGACCAACGCGATTTGATCGTGCCAATGCCGAAAAACGTCAGTGCCGCGATCCCGATGGACCATGAAAACGCCGGTGCCAATCCCACCAGATAGGGCAACAGCGGCAACATGCCTGCCAGCACAAACGCCACAAAGATCACCACAGCCGCCCGAACCGGCCGGTCATCGACGGGCGGCAGTCCGTATTCTTCGGACATCATCATCGTGATCCATTGCTTTTTGTTGGTACTGATCATCGCCGTGGCATCTTGCAGAACACGCCCGCTTAACCCCTTGCGCGCCAGGATCTGTTCCAGCTCATCGCGTTCGCCTTGCGGGTTTTCGCGGATGTGCTTTTCTTCGACCTCCCACAGCCTGCGGCGGTCGTCTGCAATCGCTTTGGTTCCGGCATAGTTGCCAGCCGCCATCGAGAACCCGTCAGCCAGCACATTGGCCAGCCCCAGCGCGATCACAATATGGGACGCCAGCCCCGCCCCCTGCACACCAGCGACGATTGCAAAGGTGGTCACCGTGCCATCAATCCCGCCAAAAATGGCATCGCGCAAGCGTCCGCTGTCGTTTTGCGCGTCGAGCCGTGCTGCGATTTCGCGGGGTCCGTGTCCATGTTCAAGCGCCATTGGGATGCCTCCTTATCAGAATCATTTTTACCAGTTCGGGGATGATGATCAGGGGCAGGGTGAACAGCCCGATCATCTGCCATTCTGCCAGCCCCAGCCCGGTGGTGTGCAGCAAGGTTTGCAGCGGGGCCCAATAGACCGCTGCGACCTGCGCGCCCAATGTGACCACCAGTGCCAGCAGTAGAAACGGGTTGCTGGTCCAACCGATCCTGCTGCACGGCGCGCGCAAGGACCGGAACGCAAAGACGCTGAATTTCTCGAACACCACCATCGCCGTGAAGGCGGCGGTGCGAGCCAGCGTTTCATCAACGGGCAGCAAGCTCCAGAAAATCCAAAGGCTTGATAGGCCGGTATAAAGCCCGAAGACCGCGATCAGCGCGATGCCGGACCAGCCTAGGATGGGGGCGTTCATGGGCCGGGGCGGTTCATCCATTTGCCCTGGTTCCGGCTTTTCCAAGCCCAGTGCGACCGCTGTCAGCCCGTCAGTGATCAAGTTCATCCATAAGATCTGCGTTGCCAAAAAGATCAACGGCCCGCCGATAATGATATTGCACACCAGCGCCACGACCTCGCCTGCGTTGGATGACAGCAGGTAGCGCACGAATTTGCGCAGGTTATCAAATTGCCGCCGCCCTTCGCGGATGGCGGCAATGATCGTGGCAAAGTTATCGTCCAGCAAGACCAAATCGGCGGCATCTTTGGCCACATCCGTGCCTCTGATCCCCATCGCAATGCCGATGTCGGCCTGTTCAAGCGCGGGCGCGTCATTCACCCCATCACCGGTCATTGCCACGATCTGCCCTTCGGCTTGCAGCAAGGCGACGATGCGCATTTTGTCCGCAGGATCAGCCCGCGCAATCAGCG
>CANKZJ010000013.1 GCA_947488605.1 uncultured Paracoccaceae bacterium
ATTGCCGTCACCATCCAGATCAGGATCGGTCAGCGTGTCCGATGTGTCATCAACAGGATCAAGCGAGGTGCCATCTGGGTTCTCAAGCGGCGTGCTTGGGTCAGGCTGACCGTCCGCACCAGTCGCAACAGGTGACCCCTCCACTGAGGCCGTGTTCGAGATCTGACCAGCAGCAACATTCGGAGGTGTGATGAAGTAGCTTTGGTTCTCAAGAACCGCGACTTCACCCGGCAACAGCGCTGCAGGGACCATCGGCACGGCAGTCAGCCCGAGCAATGCGTCCGTAAGCACAACGTTCGCAAGTGCTGTGTTGCCAGTGTTGGTGGCTTCAAGCGTGTAAAGCACCTCGTCACCCACATCACCGAAGATCGTGTTGCCATTGGTATCGACAACATCTGCGATCCGCTTGGTCAGCACGATGCCAGGCATTGGCTCGGGCAAGTTAAGAAGCGTCGGGTTGTCATCACCATCCGCGTCAGGATCAGCCGTCGCAACCGGATTGCCGTCACCATCCAGATCAGGATCGGTCAGCGTGTCCGATGTGTCATCAACAGGATCAAGCGAGGTGCCATCTGCATCGACCAGAGGTGCTGTTGGTACCGGTACATTGCCAGATCCTGTCTCAATAGGTGTGCCGTCAACAATCGCCGTGTTCTCTACGACTCCAAGGCTCTGATCAGGCGCTGTGATCGTGTAAGCCGTTGCTGGAACAAAGGTGACAGTGCCGTCAATGGCCAAGGCATTAGGACTTGGAGATGTATCAACTAGATCCAGTTTAGCGTCATTGAGGACAATGTCACCAAGAGACGTATTGCCTGTGTTAGTTATGACAAATTCATATTCGATAGTATCGCCAATATCGCCCAGCAAACCATTGCCGTTGACGTCGTTGACAGCCGTGATCGCTTTGGTGAGTGAGATTGAAGGTGTTGTTTCAGGCAAGTTCAGCAGCGTCGGCGCATCATCATCGCTGTCAGCATCTGGATCAGCTGTCGTGACAACGTTGCCGTCAGCATCAAGATCAGGATCGGTGCGCGTATCTGAGATGTCTTGTGCAAGCGGCAATGGCTCACCGGCAGCGTTTGTCAGAGGTGTGCTTGGGTCTGGCCGTCCTGTGACAGGATCAGTTGCAACTGGCTGACCTTGGGCAAGAGCGGTGTTTTCAACAACACGGTCGCCCTGATCTTCTGCAGTGATTGTATAGATTTGCCCCGAGAGTGTGCCTGTTTCGTCTGGCAACAGATCATTTGGACTAATAGCAGCATTCGTCAGGCCCAGCTTACTATCCGTGATCGTCACGGTGCCCAATGATGCGTTTCCAGTATTCGTGACCGTGAAATTATACGCTATCGTATCGCCAGCATCACCCAACACATCGTTACCGTTGGCATCCAGCACTTCGGCAATCGCTTTTGTGATCTCGATCCCAGTGCCTGTTGTTGGCAGGTTTATGATCGTTGGATCATCGAAGTTACCGCCCGCGTCAGGATCAGCCACATCATCAACGTTCCCATCTCCGTCAAAGTCAGGCTCTGTCAGTGTATCTGAAAGATCTGTCACATCCGGAAGATCGGCACCGAATGAATCAACGAGCGGACTTCCGGGGTTTGGCACGTTGCCGGGGCCGGTTGCGACAGGATCACCAGCAGCATTGGCTGTGTTGACTACTTCCAGATCTGCCTGATCTGCGACGGTAATCGTATATTCTAGGCCGGGTAGTGTCGTTGACGCACCAATCGCAAGGCTGCCCACGTTTTGTGACAAGCTGAGCTTGCTGTCAGTCACCAGCACATCAGCTAATGAGGTTGTTCCGCTGTTCGACACAACAAGCGTATATGTGATGATGTCACCAGTATCACCGAGGGTCTCGTTGCCATTGGTATCGGCAACACCGTCAACGCGCTTGGTGATTGTAATATCGGCTGCGACCTCAGGCAGGTTGACGACTGTCGGGTTCTCATCACCGTCACCTGTTGGATCGTCTGAAGGCGCGACAACTCCTGGGGAGCCATCAACAGGATCGGTTAGTGTGTCAGAATCGTCCTCAACTGCGTCAAGCGGCGTGCCAGCACCATCGACAAGTGGGATGCCGGGGTTCGGTGTACCATTCGTATTGGTTGCGACAGGCGTCGCAGAGACTGTCGCTGTGTTCACGACATTGCCTTGTGCAAGGTTAAGCGGCGTAATTTCGTAGACCAACCCCGCCAACGTCGCAGATTCACCCGGTGCGAGCGATGGATTCAAAGTAGGGGCTGTCAACGTACCGTCCACCAGACCAAGCGCTGGATCATCAATCTCGAACGCAGCGAGTGATGTATTGCCGCGGTTAAAGACCTCAAAGCTGTAGGTCACGGTGTCACCAGCATCGCCAAGGATACTGTTGCCGTTGGCATCTGTGACTGCCGTGATCTCTTTTGTAAGCTCGACTACAGGTGCCGGGGTAACACCGGTTTCAGTTGTATCACTGACGGGATCGACTGTCGTACCCGACGGTGGTGTACCTGTCGCCTCTGCGACGTTGACAATGCCATCAGTCCAGCTTGCCGAAGCATAGAGATTTTGAATGTCTACGGCAGTTAGCGTGTAAGTTGCTGTGAATGTCGCAAACTCTGTCGGATTGAGATCAGTGGTATCACTTGTAGCAAATATAAGGTCGAGACCGTCAGCAGCTGCAACACCAAAGGTTGGACCCGGATCAACGGGTGTAACACCATTGATGGTCGTGTTGCCCGTATTCGTTACAATAAACTGATAGTTGATCGTGTCACCAGCCTGCAGAACGGGAGTAGAGAAGCTTTGTGACACAATTGATTTGTCCATTTCCAGACGAGTAATCCGCGGCAATGGCAAGATTGTGGGATCGTCTGGCAGGCCGTCACTATTATAGTCTTCAACATCGGTGACCGTTGGATCATCCGAGAAATCGATTAGTGGCTCGCCATAGACGTCAGTTGCTGTCAACGTCGCGGTATTCAATACAAATCCAGCGTCGATGTCGACTTGCGTAATGAGGTATGTGGCAGTGTAGGTTAGGCTGCTATTCGGTCCTAGGTCGGGAAGATCTGCATCACCATCGATGTCCATACCGCCTGTTGCTGCACCAATCACTGGTGGCGTACCTGTGCCCGAGAAGTTAGGTGGGCTGTCTGCGGCCTGAGGACCAGGCGCATTTTCAACGACGTTGATATCAAACACGTTGAAATCAGTCGGGTTTCTGACGGTGTATGTGTAGGTAACCTCTTCACCCGCCACTGGTGCTGCAGGGTCAGCAAACGCGACGCTGGAAACGACTTTATCGAGGGTCAATGTTGTCGACAAATCGGCTGTTACTGGTGTCGGTGTGTCTTCACCCGAATCATTGGCCGCTCCGTTACCACTTGGGTCAGCATCGTCGCCGTCATTTGAAACATCATTCAGCAGCGCGTTCGTTCCGCTCGTTTGACCGGACAAGGTTCCTACGCCGTTCACAGTGGCAGAGTTAAAGTATTGAGGGTCAGTGATCGGCAGCGGATCTGTTGGGTTCACGCGCAGAGATACAGTAACAGTACAGTCCTCACCCGCATCGATAACGGCGCCATTGGCTAACTCAAACTGTCCTGTGTCGCCCGTAAAGGTGCCGACAGCACCGCCACAGCCGCTTACGGGTGCAGTGATAACCGTGTAAGAACCACGTGGCATACTGGTGTTCAACGTAGTGTAGGTACCAAAGAGGTCAGGCGGGCCGGCGAGTGCATCATCCAAAGTGATCGCGTTAAGCTGTTCAAAGCTAAAATTCTCAATCACAAACGTAAACTGCACATCAAATGTACCATCGGCATTCAGCGACGGCGTTCCCGCCGCTTTGGCAAGCCCGATACGCGCCTGTGGGACGACGGCGAAATCATAGTCTGGCGCATCGCTGTTGCCGCCCAGGTTAATGATGGGACTAGTGTTGCCTATGTAAAGCGCACCCGCAGTCCCGGCACGGTTCTGACCATCGGTTTGGAAAGGCACAGTAAGGTCCTCTCGCGTGATGACATAGTCACCTTCTGGCAAGAAACCGAATGTGTAATTTCCGTTCACATCGGTCTCAACAGTAACCGCTGGAATCGTGTCCCCATTTAAATCAGTTCCGCTCAGCGTCAGCTCGATGCCAGCCAAAGGTTGGTCCGTCCCGGCCTGTGTGCCGTCATCATTGAAGTCACGGAAAATCGTACCCGAGATGCTAGATGAAAGAATATCAACCGCGCCAGCCGCAGAGTTGTTGGTTTCATCTCGCTCATAGCTTGAGGTTGAAATCGTTGCACTATTCCCAAACTCTTGTGGCTCAGAACTGACTGATGTGACACGGGTCGGCGCAGTAATATCGAACGTTTCTGCGATGCCCATCGTCCCAATCGCACAGCTGAATGATCGATTATCTGCTGCACGTGTACAGGTACCACCAGGCCAAGAAGGGTCTGCTGTGAGGATCATATTGGCAGGAACAAACACATCATCCACAACGACATCATCTGCTGCGCCAAAAAATTCGGCCGCATTCGCTACATTCTCAACGTTAACGATCCAGTTAAAGTCCTCACCTACGTTGTAATTTGGATCAATAGTTGTCTTGGAGTTAACGCGTATATCGACCTGATTGCGGACAGTTGTTTGGTGATCAATTACGTCGTTACCAGTGTTTGACTCATATGACGCAGCACCCTCTGCCTCGACACTCGCATTGTTCAACACGGAACCCTTCTCGTCACCGCGTGCAAGAACCTCGATAATGACGCTTTCACCAGGTGCAAGATACGGGATGTCACAGGTGATCGTTACACCCAGAAGGCCCGATGCAATCACTGCGGGAGGTGTCCCACCAGACGTCCCACAAGTATAGCCCGGTCCGGATGCTGGCACGGATTGGAACGCGATGTTTGTCGCAGGCATCTGGTCAACTAAGACGATATTTTCAGCCGCCGATGGGCCGAAGTTCAGGATTTCAAGCTCGTAGGTTGTTTCTTGGTTCACTCCCACGGGATCGAGCAAGTCACGCTTGTTAATAACAATGTCGAATGAAGGTTCTTCAATGCCCATCGTGACTGCCGCATCGTTGTTAGATGTATCATTTTCAGGTGTCGACGTGCTGATCGTGGCATTGTTTGTGAGGCTAGGAGCTGGAACGTCAACTGTACCTGGATTTGAAAGCGTCTCATTGTTTGGACGCACCGTGATCGTGACCGTCTGTTGACCGTTGTTAGCAATCGAACCAAGATCACAAACAACCTGATTGTTACCTGGACCTGTGGTCGTGTTAGCTGTTGGTGTCGTACATGTTCCGCCAGCAGCAACGGCTGAGATGAACCTCAAATCATCGGGTAAAGTATCAATTATCTGTACATTTGCGGCTGTGCTAAGAACAATTGGGGCGCCGTCCGTATTTGTCGGGCGGTTTTCAGCCGTTATGATGTAGATCAGATCCTGGCCAACAATTGCAGGACTAGGTGCGGCTGCCTTGGACACTGTCACGTCAGTTTCAGCGACCAGTAAATAATTAGCAGTGCTCGCGTTGTTCCCAGCAAGCGCGTCAGCTGTGGTATCAGATCGAACGCTGGCCTCGTTCTGGCGCGAACCGGCTTCGCCTCCTGGACGTACAGTGACTGTAACAGTTGGACAGCTTCCTGGCGCACATTCAGGCAGAATATCGATTTCGCAAGTGAGGTTACGACCCAAACTACCCGCAGCCGTAGTGCTACAGGTCATGCCAGTTGCGGATTGTGGATCAATCACATGCGATACATAGCCATCGTTGGGTCCGACCTGATTATTTACTAAACCACGAATAAAGTCTGTCATCACGACATCAAGGGAATCTACTGTCGGACCCGCGGTTAGCGGGCCGTTGTTTAGGATTTCAATAACAAACGTCTGTTCGTCGCCGGAAACGAGGCTAGCCTCAGTTGCGGTTTTATTAACGCTGATGTCGGTCGACAAATCGCCTTGCTGGCCAGTGCCAGAATAAGTGGTCGTGTTGTTCGGTTGATTTTCATCAATAATGTTTGGGTTCTCGGTACTGACAACGATCGTATTCGAGATTGGGCCAGTGCTATTCACAGTTGCGGCCGTCGTGATCATGGCGCTGGTCTCACCGGCGAGCAATGGATCTGCTTCGGTATAGACGATTTCACACCGCAAGGTTGCAGGCCCTGTGATTGGTAGCGCAGGTGTACATGTCCACCCCGCCCCACCAGCGCTGGTCACTGTCAGTGCCGCTGGAATTGTATCCTCAATGACCAATGTTCCAAAGAAATCGGCATTGCCCAAGTTGGTTGAGCTAAGTCTAAAATCATAGGTACTACCGACAGCCACCAGTGCAGGCGATGGGCCAGATTTGTTAGCTTGATGGTCAACAAACGGCTCTTGCAGGTCAGTCCCGCCATCATCGGCCGAGTTGTTGGAAGGGTTAGGATCGATTGGACCTGCAGCACTAATCGTAGCTACGTTTGTTGGTGTGCCTGCTGCGACGACTTCAACTTCAATGATGATATCGCCCAATGGGACGTTAGCACCTACAATAGTGCCAGAAGCAAGGCTACAATCCAGCGCATTGCCACTAGAAGCAGCACAGTTCCATGCGGTGCCAGACGTGTCGATACTCAGGACTGAATACTCTGGCGGGATTGAGTCTGTAATCTGAATGTTGGTGGGCACATCGCCTGTATAAGACGGCGACAAAGTGAAGGTTGTCGTTTCACCCACAAGCAGTTCATCTTCTGCGATCGACTTAGACAGTGTGACATCAGAACCCGCTGTCACGGTAGCATCCAGCGTCACCAGATTGTTGTCGGAGACACCATCACGTGGCGTTCCATTTCCGACGGACCCAATCAGCGTGATTGTTGAACCATCGCCAACGACGATTTGACCAGAGAAGGTCAGATCAAAAGGCTCATTCAAATTGATCGGACCTGCAATGCTACACACATAGTCGCTTCCCGACAGGCTACAGCCTGCCGGCGGCACAATGTTGGCCAGACCGTTTGGGATTGGAAACGTGAAATCGAAACCGTTCGATACGTCAGGGCCAAAATTTTCTAGCGTGAACACATAGTCTACAATCTCGCCAGCCGCGGCGGTCAGCGGGCCATTGACCTCAACGCCAATGTCTGAACCGGCAATAACGGTCGTAGGCTGGCTACCAGTGTTGTTAGTTGTGATTTCGTCGCCGGTTGTCGGAATCGCTGTGGCTAAGGTCGTCGTGCCAGCCGTAGTCGTTAAGATCTCGGGCAAAAAGTTCACAGTTGTTCCTGCTGGAATAGCCGGCACATCACAAGTCACTGTCGTCGGACCGACAACATCAAGGCCCACACAACCCAAAAGACCCCCACCGGAGGTCATTGATGTGCCCGCAACAATATCGAACGTTACTGTTGTCGGTGGAGCGTCATCCGCCAAACTGGCATTGTTGATAACCAGATCGTAAACAAGCGTACTACCGGCTGGCAAACCATCCTGACCAGGGTCTGTAATTCCGACTGTCCAGTCAGGTAGCGCAAACGCTGGACTTGCAAGCAGCACAAAAAAGCCAAAGAGATATGCAAGAAGATCCATGCGGCGCGTCGGACGCGATGCTTTTGAGGGCTGCTTGTGGTTGAGAAGTTCTTCTTGGGGTCGGCGCATTTGCATTGCGAGAAACTACCTAGCTCTTTAAGACTGCGTGCTGCTATCAACTGGAATGCACACTCCTAGCTGGCACTAGATACCAATTGTGAAAAAATTAAGGGGAGTTTCACTCAAGTTTTATCATTTCGACCCCAAATTTGGTCATTCCGACATAAAATCAGTCACTCTGAATTCGAAGATGGCAATGTTAACAGAACCTTAGGACGCACTTTCTGGTCAGACATGCTTCAGACACATTTACGAAAACATGCCTAAATAAATGTCCTTTGTGCCTTTTTGGTCGGGTATTTGCCCCCGGCTTACGGCCGAAACTACACACGACAGCATTTGCGACGGTCATGGTCGCGCACTGTTCGCTTCGTTGGAAACGCATTAAATTTGTTACAAGAAATAGCTATATTACACCGTCAGTTCGATCATCTTGCGCACTCTGTCTGGAAACAAAGGCTGTTGGACCGGTATTGGACACTTAGATATGTTGCGTGACCGCTCAGGCTTAGCAACACTGGCATAAGTGCCGACCCGCTTCCCCAAGAGAACTCTCACACTATTTGTCAAGGGGAAAAATTAGCACAATTGTCTCCTTCGCACTGTTCTCGGACAACAGGGAAAAAATGCAGGATACGTAATACAGCAATAAATATCCTTAGTGGAAGTTCCGCAAGCAGCGTTAAAGGGCCATGAACCGATTGATGAACTGGCTACTTCCGCCGACTAACCTAAGCTGTCAGATCTGCGCCCGCCGTTATTCCGGGCGTAGGAATCTCAAAAAAAACGTTAGGTCACACTATCTTTTAAGACAGTGCATGAATTTTTCTTCGTTACTTTCATTACAGACTCTGCCAAGTGACCCAACGCAATCAAGAGTTAGAATTGTTTGCGAGAAACGAGTTACGTAAATTAGCAAGTAAGATCATTGTGATCACAGTGGCCAAGTCGCGGCCACAACATACTCAAGCAAAAAATTTCGACGCAAATGATCATAGAACTTTCGTCTTTGACGTCATTTTTCAGTCATTGGTTGAAAAAATCAGCTCCCAGAATGTCTGAACGTACATCTCAGCAAAGAAGTTCCTCACCGCTTAAACTTGAAAGAATCCAAGTTGATAACCCTTTAAACGCTGCGCCAAAGCCTCGGACTCTACCTGGTTTTGGAGCTGGTGCTCGCGTGATGACCCCTTTCGGCTATGTTCTGGTTGAAGCATTGCGTTGCCGTGATTCAATCAAAACACATGACGGACGTTTCCTTGAAGTTGTGCACGTCACTTCAGTTCAGCTTGATCGCGAGTATCTCCCGACTCACCCTGAAGCTCAAGCTATCGAGATACCCAAGAACGGCCTAACGGCGGGTGTTCCGAACCAACCAGTCCTGTTATCGGGTGGCCATAAGATACGATCAACTCGACAATATAAATCAAACTCAAAAAAAATAGCTCTAGACTATGTCGGATTTGGCGGAGTAAAGCATAAATACAACGGTTATTTCACTTACTATGTGTTTCAATGTAGCGAGGCCTGCATCGTAAACGTCAATGGCCTGTGGGTCTATTTGGACCAACGTAACTGCGATATGCCCGAAGAATGAGTTCTCCTTGGAAAACGGCACTAATTCCTCAGGGCGCTTTTTCGGCAAAGCACCCAGACGTTTGACCAACACCAGTTCCGGATCAGACCTTGCATATGTCCGCATCATCCTCTCGACAGCTTTCGTCTCTTCGTCAGCCGTGCAGACATGCTTTTATGCGCCGTTCACCACAGTGGATAATGATCTCAAATCGATTGCGTCGGGTTACCGCATTATTTTGCTGTTTAGCCATGCTGCTTTGCATACCCGCTGTCTCCATCTGTGTCACCGAACGTCTTCATTCCGTCTTGGCTTCGGCTTTGATCTGCGCGACACGCTCAATTTCTTGGTCGATTTCAGCCATCGTTCTCGGCAACACGCTGTTGTTTGGATTATGTGATGACCTCAGTCGCGGCAGTGAGAGTGGGTAGCTTGCGCAAACCTCAATTTGATCCAAGCCCCTTTTTCGATAATGAGCGAGCAACTCCGTATCCCAGACTTCGTTTAAGAATCCGCAACTTCCACAGTAACCTGTATCAGCGATCGCCATCCCGCACTGAGGAACCTTTCCAACGCACTCGGCACAACGATTGGGATTATTGCTCGTCATCGGTAGCCACCTCTCTCCATCCTACTTTGTCATTGCATTTCAGTCTTTCAATACCGGATTGCACCTTTCATCCCCTGCATTGAATATTCTGAGTTGTGTATCCTTTGCCCATGACAATTTGAACTTTGCTTCCCTGCGTACCTGGCCGCTGCTTTGGTGATCCGCACCTGAGAGCCAATGAGTCTGAGACGCTTGCCATTGATCCTTGGCTGCGTTCTGCACGTCTGACAGCCTCTATCCCTTGCGCCGTCGCAGATGCCGTTCGGATATCCGAACGACTTGCGGCTAAGGTCTGGAGCGAGCCCAAAATACCGAATACTGCGATCTGCATTAACGTCAGCTTTGCAATAAATCGTTTTGTGCTGCGTACCCTTGGCAAAACTTTTCATCGGCTTACGTTTCCGAGAAGGAACGGGTTTTGAGGTGTCAAATGGGAAGCAAGCCAAGGGTATTTGCAGTAATTGGTCTCGGCACCTTTGGCGCGACACTTGCCCGCGATCTTCAGCGCTTCGGAAACGAGGTTATCGGAATCGATATCAATGAACGCCTGGTCAACGCTCATGCTGAGGATTTGTCTCAGGCTCTTGTTCTGGACGCACGGGACGATGGGGCGCTCAAGGAGGCTGGCGTTGACACCGTCGACGTCGGCGTCGTTGCCATGGGCACAAACATCGAGGCCAGCGTTCTGGCGACCATCAATCTCAAGACCCTCGGTATCGAGACGATCTGGGCCAAAGCGACTTCGAAGAGCCACCACCGAATTCTGTCGAAGCTTGGCGTTGAACGTGTCGTTCATCCAGAGCGCGAGGTGGGACAGCACATCGCGCAGGTTCTGAACAACCCCCTTGTGCGGGACTATGTGAGCCTTGGAAACGGGCAACATGTCGTGAACTTCCGCGTCTCCGAGAGCCTGGAAGGAAGATCCTTGTCCGAACTGAGCTATCGGCAGGACCACAATCTGCGCTGCATCGGCGTTTTGCGGGGCACCGATTTTATCGGACACGACGACTCAAGTTGTGCGCTGGAAAAGAATGATCTGTTGCTTTTGCTTGGCGGGCGGCAGGACCTTCGCGAATTCGCGCGTGAGCTTTAGTCGCTTCGATGCCGGGCCTACACTTCTCGATCCGCCAAAAGCGCTTTAGTCCACCCGCAGTCCTCGCAACGATCTACGCTGTGTTTATCATCGTCGGAGCGGTCGCACTGTGGTTGCCTTTCAGCAATAGCGGCGACGTAACCTTCAGCGATGCAGTTTTCACCGCAGCTTCCGCCGTCACGGTTACCGGGTTGGTCGTTGTGGACACGGGTGCGGACTTTACGCTGATCGGACAGGTTGTCATCGCTCTACTGATTCAGATCGGCGGACTGGGCCTGATGACCTTCGCAGCACTTCTTTTGACGATGCTTGGGCTGACCATCGGAATGCCTCAAAGACTTGTGCTGCGCGACGAGCTTGGACAGACTGGCGTAAGCAATCTGCTTGCACTTGTGCGCGTCGTCATATTGGTGGCTTTTGTTGCAGAAGCGATAGCAACCGGTGTTCTGATGGTTGTGTTTGTGCCTGAATTCGGCTGGTCACACGGCTTCTGGCAGGCACTTTTTCATGCGATATCGGCTTTTAATAACGCCGGGTTTTCTCTGTTTTCGGACAGCCTTTCCGGGTACGTTGCTGACCCTATTGTCAACATAACCATTACAATGCTTTTCATTCTGAGCGGGCTTGGCTTCGTCGTCCTCGCTGATCTGAACCGTCAGCGAGGATGGCGGAAACTTACACTTCACAGCAAACTGATGCTGTCGGGGACGCTGGTTCTGATCCTCTTTGCCTGGGTCATGTTCACTTTACTTGAATGGAACAATCCAGCCACGCTCGGTGGACTTGAGAGTGGGGGTGCGCGCATTTTGGCTAGCTGGTTTCAAGCGGTAACTCCACGCACTGCAGGCTTCAACACCTTAGACTACGCGCAAATGGAAAACAGCACGACGGTGATGACTTTGATGCTGATGCTCGTCGGCGGCGGACCGTCCTCCACGGCTGGTGGCATCAAGGTGACTACACTGATTGTACTGGTCTTGGCGACGGTTGCGTTCTTCCGCAGACAAGAGCGGCTTCACATTTTTGGTCGCAGTCTGGGGATGTCAGAAGTCATGAAAGTGCTGGCGTTGACCGCACTTTCGATTTTCCTCGTAGCTGTCGGTCTTTTCCTGACATCAATTACTTATGATGGTGACTTTCTCGACCTCCTTTTCGAAGTTTGCTCGGCTTTTGGGACCGTGGGCCTGTCGAGAGGCGCCACCGGCGAACTCGATGAATTCGGACGCGCAATGATCATTCTCATCATGTTTGTAGGTCGTCTGGGCCCTCTGACACTTGCATTCTTTCTCGCCACGCAAAGCAAGTCCAAGGTCGGATATCCGGAAGGAAAGGTCTTCCTAGGCTAGCGTCTTGACCAGGAAACCAGCCATTCGCGCAGCCGCAGCGAATTGTCGCTTTGTCCCGCAGACTGTAAATTCGCCAAGCATCGGATTTCGCAGTTGCAGCTAATGTCCGCAATGCGGACTGCGATCGCAGCATAGCCGAGGGTTGCTCAATGTCGGCAATGGGCCTTTCGCTAGACTTTGCAAAGTCCGCTTCCTGCGCGGAACCGACATTCTTAGTCAGGGCAGATCAGACCTGCATGGACCTGAGCGACCGGCTATGCAAGACAGTCCTACGAAGGCTCCAAACAAAGGTGGCAAATGACAAGTCAGAACGAAAACTTTGAGAGAGAACTGACGTGAAATTTTTGCTGCAAACAACCGTCATTGTCACATGCCTTTTGACCACTGCCTCGGCGGCTGAGGTCCAAGTCAGAGATGCTGACACTATTGTTGTGAACGGCACAGCAGTACGACTGAATGGTGTAGATGCACCGGAGCTGGGTACACGTGCCGGTCAGGATTCGCGTCGCTGGCTGGTGAACTTTCTTCGAGGAAAAGAGGTCACGTGTGACCTCAACGGAGAACGGACCCATGATCGTTGGGTAGGTGTTTGCTTTGCGGAAGGTGAAGACGTTGGGGCGGCCGTCATTGCAGCTGGATTTGCGCTCGACTGTGCAAGGTACTCTGGCGGCAGATACTCAGACCTAGAAACGCCGGCCGCGAAATCACGACTGACGAGGGCAAGATACTGCTAGCGGTTCATTTGGTAGACCTAAAGAAACCGAGGCAGGTCGAAAGAACACATTGGCACACAAAGGTTCGCCAATAAGTAGAAAACCAGGCAATGGTCTGATATGATCACCATATGTTGCTATCGCTGATCCATAATGCGCGCCGACGAGGCGTCGTTGGTGCCTTGCTGGGCGCCCTGGCTCCATATGCCTTTTGGGCGTATGAGAACGGAGTTGCATTGGGCGGCGACAGCAACCTGATCGTTTTCGTATGCATGGTGAGTGCATTCTTTGCCGTCTTAGGATACGGCATCTGTCATGGTGGTTTTGGAAGAGCCAAAGCACTTCAGTACAAGAGCAATGCTGGAGTGGATCTGGATGAACTCGCCAAAACCCATCAAAGCGGCAAGTTCGCTTGGATGCGAGAAGTTCATAATCGTCATAGATGAGTTAGGGTAAGATGAGCGCTCAGGTCAGCGCTCATCCTGAGTACGTCCAGAAAAGACGTGATTGCCAATCGACACAGATCCACCACTTTCAGCTTCAGTCTTGTCCTGCCAAGTTGGCTCCAGATTGCTTTGATGACCGTTATTGACATAGTCCTGCATTCCGGCCGGGCTGTAATAGTGTGTTGCGCCACCTGTAGGATCGATGGCATTGCCTGAGAACACGTCATCAACAACGTCACCGATTTGGCGGTAAAGCTCTGAATCGGTCCGAAGGTCCCGTCCAATGTTGTTGCCCGTACCGTCCGTGTTCCATGCAGAAAACTGATTAGGAGCGAAGACAACGGCCAATGCATCATTGGGATGACGATCGTCGTTCACTCGATTGCGAATGACAGAAGCAACTGCGACCTGGCCTTGACGAGTTTCTGCACCTGCTTCAGCTGCAATGGTACGAATGACCAAGTCACGATCACCAGAATTGAGGCTCACAGAGTTAGGAGCATTTGCCGCTGATGGCCGCCATTCAACTCTATTGCCGTCTTGGACTAACTCGCCCCCAGGAGCTCGATCAATAAGCTCGCCGGCACCATTGGCCAAAGAATTAGTGTTAGCTTCCGCGTTGCGGCCGGCAAGGTTGGACGCTCGGGCTTCAATCCCGCCGGCACCAGTTCCAACGTCGTCAATTTTGCCTGACTGATAGAGAATCTCAGTTTCTGCAGCCACTGATCGTTCTGCAAGTGGAGCATGTTCAGGCATCATGTGATTGTATGGGAAACCAGGCACGGGAAGATCGCCATGACCTGGATCTGCTGGTGTACCGACGGAACCACTTAGATCACCTTGAATTTGTGGCGTTACCATCTCGTCTATGTAACGTGCTGAGAACTCGCCACGCAGCTCCGCCAAGCGCGGGTTGTCCGTGCGACCGTTCATCAACTCAGCGACCTGACCGGCATTCATGCCTTTGTCGTCGATCATCCAACTCGCGAAGGCACCAGAAACATCGAGACGACTGTCATAGAAGTCGCTTTGCGCACGATCGGCAGCCTCACTGTAGCTGTTGGCGGTTCGGAGGTAATTGTCTGCGGTGCGGCCCTGACGTTGAATATCGTCAACCGTGTCCCTGAAACCGTTGTCGCCAGTCGTATTGAGGGTTCCACTCTCCGTTTGACTGGCAGATTCAGAAGCACGCGAGAGATTACTAATGGCGTTATCAACACCTTGACGGCGGCTGGACTCGGTAATGGCATCGTAGTTTTCAGCTGAAACACCCTGTCGCTCGAGGCTCGCACGAACCCCGGCGGACAGACCTCCCCAACCAATGCCGACGCTTGCATAGGTACCAACCTGAATAGCCGTTTGACGAGAAATGGAATGAGATTCAGCGAAGCGATCAACGACATCCATAGACTCCGTCAGAGACGCCCTTTCTTCCGAACTTGTGTTGACACCAGATCCAGTTGACCAGGCCTCACCAGTCGTGATCGACTGCATGAACGAACTGGTGTTCGAGGAAAGCTCCGAAACGGATCGCTCAATGGTCTGGCGCAGGTTGCTACCGTTTTCGCGCAAACTGGTTGCAGTATCACGCAAAGACGAAACGACGCTCTGACCGATGGATAGATTTGCAGCCGTGTTCACTCGAGAACTACCGCCATCAATGCCAACAGATCCATTGGCGTTTGTGGTAATCAGTGAGCCATCCTGCCCATAGTAACTTGAGCGTCCTGTATCTGTGAATGGCGACGTGACATTGCGATTGGCTGAAGTGTTGTCATAGGAGACGTTATTCCGCGCGTAGTTATCCATGCTCACATTGCGGAAATTTCGGTTGCCAACGCTTGCATTGCCATAAGAGAGATTACCTGTCGCCATTTCGCGACCGGTCTCAGAAGCGGCGCTCTGTGACACTGCCAACATCGACGTAGCAAGACCAACCATCTTCTGGGTGCCAAAAAAGATTGCAGCAGCAACGAATGGGACAGACATCATCAAATAGCCAGCCATCACGGCGACATCTTGACCGATCGAATAGACCCCAAAGTGATTGGCCCAGTTCATGACGCTGTCCGTGTAGGCACCACTCGTCGAGGCGGAGGTAATGGTCTGAAAACGCTCCACGGAGGCGTTCATCATCAAGGAATGCAGAATTGCCGATAGAGGTTCCCACGAAGCCAGCCACACAAAACCACCAAAGTAGCCCCGGACAACAGTCAGAGCGAATGGCGTCATCATAAGAGCTAGGGCGATAGGGAACGCGCCGTAATAAAGGTTCTCGAAGACAATCTTAAGATAAGGCACCCAGCTCAGAGCATTGGAACCAATCGCCTGATAGCTGGATCTGGTTTGAACTTCGGCGCGCGCTGACTGGAGGTGCTGCAGAGCGGCTGCGTTACCGGTTGCGGATATGCCACGATTTGCTGCGTCATCAAAGGCTGCAATCAACATCGATTGCTTGATGTGGTCTTCAGCAGCGGTAGACGCATAGCCAGCAAAAGTCGCAAAATCGGATATCGTCGCCCGCAAGTCATTGATGGCAAGAGTGGGATCACCACCTTGGAAGGTCGACGCCGCTTGTGCCCCCAATACGACGTCCACCTCAGCATTGATTTGACCGACAATATCGGGCCACCCGTCTGCACAGGTCCGCGTAGTCTGTGTAACGACATCATAGTAAGCAAGTGACGCCGGCATGTTGGCCGTGATGGTGGCTCCTAGGTTTCCAGAACGGGTCACAAGTTCGGGTGAGATGTAGCGAAGATCGACGGCATCGATAACACATTGATCAAAGAAGTTTGTTAGGTTTTCGTGCACGCTTGATGTAACGGCACGCCAGCGTGCGGATTTTGTCATCAAAGTTGCGCCAAAGAGCATTCCGTGACGCTGATAGGCCAGGTTGGTAGGAGGCGAGAAAAGCGTTTCCATCTGCGTGGTCAGAACATCCGACACGCGCGATGTGAACGAGCCAACATAGGCAACGGAGGTAGGTACATTGTCTACCGTCGCAAACCATAGTGGACCCTTTGTCTTGTCGAAAATGATGACGTCCGATTTGTCAGCGACGCTCAAACCGCCAACAAGGCCTATCACGACGTATGCCTTGACCGCTTGTTTGAAATCACCGCCAAAGACCAGCTGAAAAACCAGAACAATGAGCCCTACCAGTAGGGCCAAGTTAACCATAGCCAGAGCATTTCCGGTATTGAAGAACGCTGCAACCGCGTTGAGCGTGGTAGTTAGATAATCGCCACCACCCGTTGAGTAGATTTCCAGCATATCAGAACTCCACCACTTGCGTGGCCAGCCATCCCGCGCGCTCTCCAGAAAGCGTGGACTGCACGCTCATCAGTCTGGTCAGGGTGGCAACGGCATCATTGAAGCGCTCAGCAGCCTCACGACGCATGGCGGAGAAGTTGGAATAGCTGTCGGTAACCTGTTCGCGATACTCTCCAAGTTGCGGACCCAACCCTTCAGTATTGCCTGCGAGTTTCAGCATCTCTTCAAGGGCTTCGCGTGTGTAAAGCATCGCAAAGTCCAAGGCGACCAGTTCGGCCATCAGAGCGATCTCATCACCGACAAACTCGTACTTGTATGAACGGGCAGTCTTCAAGATTTCATAGACAGGCACTGACGTCATGCCAATCAAACCCTCTGATCCAGTTGGCAAATCAGTGTCGGTCGCGAGCGCATTGTTGATGCCTTCAAGGATCTCAGTCACCCGAGCATACAGTGCCTGGTCAGCGGCAAGGGATAAAGTTGCAAATGTTGGGTTCAGGCAGCGATCTGCGGGATCAGAATCACAGCGCAACACCTCGACGTCACCACCCTCAACCATTGTCCGGATCATCTGCGATGAAAAAGCGCGAGGAGGATAGTTCGTGTGAGAGCGCGGCGTGTCATCGTCGGCGCCGCCAATGACGATGATCGTGCCGGTGATCGTCATGAAGAATTCGGCCAACTCATCGTCTGAAGCAAGGAACGTATTATTGCGTGATGCCTTCCAAGCATAGTTCACATTGACCGGAAGCTGGGCCTGCATTTCTGGATCACCGGCAGCGAGAGTGCTTGTGTGGTCACCACCCGTACCACACCCATGACGGGCGCGGGCACGGTCAGCAACCAATCCGCTTTGGGTCGCGATGGACTGACAAATATGCTGAGAAGCGGCATCAGTCTGTGGCCAAACAGAAGCGACCAAAGCCTGGCCAGCCTCGCATGAGTTGATGTTCATTGAATTGACCTGTTGCTGAAGGTCACGCAGCTTGCCGACGACTTCCTGGACGGCAGGGGAAAGGCTTTCCAGAGCAAGCTCAAAAGCAAATCCCGATGCATTCGCCATGATCGCTTCCATCATCGCAATCAGCTCGTCGGCAGACAAAAACGAGAACGCACCACCAAAAATGTCAATGCCGCCGCAACCGGACCGCACACTTGGAAGTTGGATTGAGGCAAGCTGGCTGTTGCGCGGCTGTGTGCGGACATACAATGAACCCAAAGAAACATACCCCGCGCGTTGACCATCATACGCCGATGGCCTGGTCACATTGACGCCACCAGATGAACGCGACCAGAAATCAGCGAGGTCACTTTCAACTTGCGAAAACGCTGCACCAGGTGCCAGCAACGAGACAGAAACTGCCAAGGCCGAGAGCGGAAACTTAATCATAGAGTTCTCCTTCTGGAATGCTGGTAATGATGCGAATGCGATCCAACACTATGTCTTGGGTCATCAGGCCGGCGCCAATGAGATCGACCTGTCCAGAACGTGGCTCTACCAACGCTAAGAATGGAGATGGAACGTCTGCGAAACCGAGGTTTTGAACTTCGCCTTGATCGACTTTACTGTCTGGAAATGTCGGCAAGACGATCCCATCCCGCGTCACAGCCAGGACGGAGACACCATATTGTTGAACGAGGGCTTGCAGGACTTCGCCTTGCGTGGCGCAAACGAGGCAAGATGGTGAACCGTCGTAGACGAACATGAGCGCGCGTTCCGTCGTGGCGGTTTGAAACGCGGCGTCACGATCAACATCGAGCCTATCTTGATAGAGATTGCTACCGATCTGAGACAGCGGCCGGTCGACATTCGCATCAAGGTTAGGGTTCGCGAACAGACTGCGCTGCCAAACTTCAGTGAACAAGCCTGCCTGCCGGACCATGGCGGCCTGAGCTTCCATGTAGGCCACGACATTTTCAGATGTGGGTTCAAGAATCGCACGATTCTTGAGCTCATCGAGTCCGGCACGGTACTCTTCAATTTGTTCTGTATATGTTTTCGGAGGAACCGGCGGCGGGGCAGGGGGAAGTTCCGCGGCCGCCTCCGGCTCCTCTTCAACTACTGCGTTGGGGTCGCAGTAGAAGTTCCAACCCTTGGTTCGCTGATCATCACAGGCGAAACCACGACCCGAACTCGGTTCTGTCACATCGGCAAACGCGGGAGCAGAAACGGCCAGCGTGGCGACGAAAGCGAAACCAAACAGGTTCATAGGACGGAGCTTTGCTGAAGAGCGGAAGACAGCCGCGTCACGAAATGGCGCATGGTCCTGACACCGCCGACATGGTGCGTGATGCGTTGATGTTTGCTGTTGAAGATCAGGACCTGCGGAACAGACTGAAAATGGGATGTTAGGGGATGACGAAGTCCATCTTCAAAGGTCGTGAATGGCAATACTGGTTGCCGATCCATTGAGGCAACCAATACATTGATGCCTGTTTCGTCCTGCAGCTGTTTCAAAACTGGGGAAATCGCAGCACAGTAGGGACAAGTGCTTTGCGCAACAAAAATCACACCCAGTCTGGAAGGTGATGCATTGGCTGCTTGTGCCGACAGCAGAAGAGCTGCAGGCAAAGCAGCAACAAAGCGCCGCCTATTCATAGACATCTCGAACCTCCGGCTGTGAAAGGAGAATGTTGTCCTGGATCAACCCCGAAAGATCGGAGGGTGCGATTGATCCAACACCCTCGAAGGCATCACCGAATGCAGACGAGAAATCGATAAGGCTCCAATCGATGGCTTCCATCTCGTCTTGTGTCATCGCTCTGCAACTAAATGAGCCGTACAACTGACGAAGACCTTGCTCTGAGATGATGCGCGCGATGCGGCTGTTATAAGTGCAGTAACGACGTGAACGCTGGGCACAGACAAACAAGAAGCGCTGAGAGCAATAGGTGCTCATGTATACGGCGGCACCAGCCTGTTTGGCACCGTACAAGGCAACTTCTCCCGAGTTACATTCAGCGATGCTGCCAAGTGCCCAACCAGAATCGGCACAACAGTTGATCGTTCCTAAGATACCAACACGGCACCGGCGGCGGGTCGCGCTAAAATACTGAACATCAAAATCGCCTTCGACGTTGCCAAGAAGACGATCAATGATCGACATATCGTGCTCAAACTCGCTCGCCATCGTGTCCAATGCCTCAATGCCAACGAGTGCGACACCAATATCATCGTTGGTATCGTGGGGGATCGATTGCGTTACACCGCCGACGGTCACATTGACCGCTTCGCAGGTGGCATCGAACGCTTGACTGTCAGCCGAGCCACATTGATAGGTTTGCTCGAAAGCGCCACAGATGCCATCTTCGTCCATTGAGTAGCAAACTGAATTAGTCAGGCTGCAGCCGGGATCGGTTTCCAGCGCCCCGCAATCGCTGGTGTACTCAGTTGACGCGCAGGTCCACTCTGTTTGTTCCTCAGTACAATCCATTGGGACAAGCTCGTCGTTGACAACTTCGACCGATGGACCCGCAGTACAGGTTGTCACAGGAGCACCACAGAGCATCGATGAAAATCCATCTTCGCAGGTTTCTGTCCATGTAATAATTGGATCATTGACGATCACTGATCCAACTGGATTACCGCTGACTGTCATAGGTTCATCACTTGAACAGACAAACTCAGAACGTCGGATGAGGCAGCCACCGAAAAAACCACCGGAGCATTCATCGTTGGTCATCGAACAGTAGTCGGTAGCAGCAAGCTCGTTATGGCAATCGTTGCTGTCGGCAAAGACGCCACCAAAGCCCTCGCATCGATGTTGCTGGGTCTTGATGACAACAATCTCAGGAGTTGAGGTGCATGTAGAAGTCGTTTGGGTACGAGAACGATTGCAAACCCGCTGTAAAAGCGGCGCATCTTCAAAGTTCTCTACGCTGCAGGTCCCACCGGACGTCGAGAACGTCGAAGGATCAATCAGAGCTTCAGGATTAGAAACCGCGCCATCAGCAACACCCAGCAGGCTTTGATCAGCGGCTGACACACTCCAATCAATGACGTTGTTGGTAAATGTTGAATACGCGTTGCCTTCCGCCGTATCCGAGCCGGACACAATTAGCCCACCGTCTTCGAGATCCCCGGTCCCCAAGTCCGACAGGGGTAGATCGGTTTCAACAGGGAAACCGAGCACATCTTCAGCCGTTGACCTGTCGTAATCCGTGAAACGTTGAGCGTTCCCCAACGCGTCTTGAGCAAGGCCTTGGTAATCAACATCAGACTGAGCCCAGGCAACCGATGGCAATATGAGAACTGCAAGAAGAATTGCTCTCATCATTGTTCAGACTCCAGGATCACTTGAACCGGAACGGCATTTGGAGTCTCGCCCTTGGCAATCACTTCCAAGAGAAATCGAAGGGGCACATTGCCAGCGACACGATCATGCTCTGGAACTACATCGGCATCGCAACCTTGGGTCTCACAGACATCGAGATTGACCATCGTTGAAACGAGGGTAGGGACCGCTGAAACCTCAAATCGTGTAAACAGGGTCGGATCGATAATGAATCCCTGAGAGATATCAGAGCCTTCATAGATAGATCGAACGCGTTCCTCAGTTGCCAACACCGAGTTGTCGACAAAGCCATTGAAGACGACGGGTATGCCAAGATCCGCTGCGTCAGTAAGAACAGCTTTCAGTGACGGTTCTGGCATCGAAAAAGAAGCAAAAACAAACACGCCGCCAGGATAACGACGATCTTCACCGACACCCTCTGGTAGGTCCTCAGGACCAATGTTCAGCATCTCGCGCACACGACCATTTTCGAGGCTGTCGAGCGCACGAGAGGTGATATCATCGGGAAGGTGAAATTCCTGTTGAAGAAGGCGCAGACGCGATTGGAGATCTTCACCGATCGCGTCTGCCTCTTCCATACGATCATCAATCAAGGCTCCGTGAGTGGCAGCGCTTGGAAGTTGATCGGCGGAGAGGGAGGAAGCTGAAAAGCCAATAAGAAGGGTTAAAGTGCGCAGCAATTTCTCTTCCTCCAAAATAGATAGCCAAAGGACTCGCCGACGTAGGGGGTCTCTTTGTACCGGTCATAAAACTGGGTGGTTGCCCCGATGGGCGCACATGCATAGCGGCCCGACGTGGATGGGAAGGGGCGGGTGATTTGACGCCGGTATTGGCTCTTTGGAATAATGGGTGCGAGCTGCGGCGTGCAGAGCGAAGTGCTTGAAGCCGTGCGTTGCGCTAGCAACATACGATGCATGCGGGCAAGCAGTTTCGCGGAGACAACGGACGTGGCTTGGACACCGCTGGTGTGATTATTCGCGTCACCGGTTACAGGGTAAAGCGGGCCGGAACATCCATCGCACCAGAACAGTTCATCAAGTGGCAGGTTGCCTGACGAGGCTACGGCGCA
Organism: uncultured Paracoccaceae bacterium; assembly: GCA_947488605.1. Lineage (GTDB taxonomy): Bacteria > Pseudomonadota > Alphaproteobacteria > Rhodobacterales > Rhodobacteraceae > Yoonia. The sequence continues at coordinate 22,057 of CANKZJ010000013.1, forward strand.
ATCAGCAGCACAGGCACCTTGAGCGATAGGATTGGCGAACAGCAGACCTTCAGGGTTCAACAGAGTGGACAACTCTGCATCCATCCAAAGTGGGTCAAGCTCACTCATCCATGCCAGATCGAATGCAGTGGTCTCCAAACACAGCGCATCAATGGTCGTTCCCAGCATCGAAATAAGCGGGTAGTAGTAGTAGTGGGCATGCCATTTTGACCCGTTGTCACCGCCATTGCTCGCGTTGACGCTTGTCCTGCCGCGTGAAAACAAACCGAAATCGACGTCGAAGCCGAGGTTTGAAAAGCACCCGGTTTCATTGGAGACGTCGACCAAACGCGCAGGTTCCCAAATCCCTATCGAAAGACCAATCCGAGGGATCGGAAAAGCGGGACAAACGCAAAGTGGAAAATTTGGGTTGTTTGTGTCAGGCCGTGAGGCACCAAGGTTCATCGACAGAGCGCCAACCGAGATCGGGAAAATGCAGTCCCAGCACACTTCGGTAATGGGGTTCAGAAAACGTGCATTGCATTTGGCGTTTGCGAAACTGACGGACAACAAAAGGGCGGCAAATGCACCCAAAATGATCCTTGAGACATAGGTCATTGGCTATCACCTCGCGAGACAGAAATTTCTTCGACGAGCATCAGAGGATCCGCGCGGCTGACGACCGAGGGCACGACCGTCAGACCGAAGCGCTCAGAAATCACACCGCCCTGGTCAAAGTAAAAGAGCTTCTGATGCGTTTCTGTCAGTTCCAATGGAGCCCCATTGACCAAGATCAGCTTCACAGGCTCTTGGTTAGCCAGATCCACAGCAAATGCGACTTGGTCAGGATCATCGCCGTCGATGAACACGAGGCGTTGATTAAATCGGCTATGCTCAAGCGGGTTCACGCGAGTACCGGCGCGGGCAAACACAACACCGCGGTGGTCGGCGAGGTCGCGGTCCAGTACGATCGACAGATCTACATTGTAGCTTCTATAGACTTCAGCCGGACGCATACCGGCGACTGGGATCGGCCGGTTGACCCTAGAACGCGCTTTATCCTGCATATCTTGCTGCATTTGCGCGAGCTCGCCATTCGCTTCCATCTCGGACAGGCGACCCAGAATGGTTTCAAGAACGGACGGCTCTTCGACGGGGAACAATGCGCCGAAAACGCCATAGTCAACCGCATGAGCAGGACCGGATAGACAAAAAACTGAAGCGAAGACACGCAACACGGATTTCATAGCCCTGCCTCCCGGAAATCCGCCATCACAGGAAGAGGCCAGCCACGCCCAATCAACTGATCTTTGGAAATTAAACCAATTACGTCGTAGCGACTGTCGAGACTGTCTGGCGACGTGCCGAAAACAGCGTAGTGGCCATCTGGTATCACGCCGGGCGCAATCCTGGCAGCAACCGGCTGACCGTCCTTGGTCCAAAGCGGGTAACAATGATCGTTGACGCAAGGACTACCATCGGCGTCTATCGTGATTTCATCGCCTGGAAGACCGCCAATCCGCTTCACAAACTGAAATTCACCAAATCGATCCTGAAGCATTTCCGGCATCTCAGCAGCAATAACAGTGCCACGGCGAAGCAGAATTGGATGTTCAAACACGACAAAAGCCGGTTCTTCCAGCGACTGTGACGCATTCATGATGAGATTGAACTGATCCAACACAAAGATGCAGCCAACGCCGAAAATGATGGTCCCGTATCCAAATGCGCGACGTGCGCGGGAAGGCTTAGGTTTAGTTGATTTTGTTTCAGAACTGTCCGTCATTGTAAAAGCCCCGTTTGTTGAAGAAGATCAGGGGTGATGTCGCGCACACCGCCAAGAACGGCAGCTGAATTGACGATCATCAAGCCACGCTCGCTCGCGTAGGCTCGGACAATGGGATCCAGGTTGGCGTTCAATACTCTGACACGCGCCTGCAGCTCTTCATCAGATACATCGCGGCCCTGCGCATCAACGAAACCACGGATGAGATCAGCTGCGTCAATCGACACGATTTCAGGGCGTCCTAGATTGCCGGTACGATCCAACACCGTTAGGGTGATTGCGACGTTCACAAGAGCGAAGCAGGCGGCCCCAGCCAAAAGGCTGATAAGGTTGGTTATGTTAAATAAGTCAGTTGTGCTGACCTTATTTTCGCGGTCAGGCATCAGATTTCTCTTTTTCAGAACTCTCGTCATCAACCGGCGGACTAAGGGCAGAGGCACCGGCAACCAGACCAAATGTAAGAGGAACCAGCATCATCAAACCTGACACCAAGATGTGCTCGCGCATGTAGCCACCGCGCCACGCATCGGGGACCTCAGCCAAAGTCAAGACAAGTAGAATTATGAAAAAGATGAGCGCGCCTAAAAGATACACAAAGCTCACAACAGACGGCTCAATCGATTTTGATTGATCGGTCACTCGATATGCTCCTTAGATGATGAAAAATTCGTATTGGAATGCGCTTTGGAGCGCCCTGAATCACGGACAAAGCCAAATCGACGAAACGCTTTAGAGAGCTTCCGCCAAACCCAGCACAGGCCGTCGAATGTGAACATTGCAATGGTCGCAACACCGACCATCGCCAGCCAAATGGTGAGTCCATCAAGCATCAGATGACCTCCCCACTCTCAACGAGTTGTTCGAGCGCGTCCCCCATGTTCATGCCGCGCACGTTCACAAGGTCATTGAGCTTTTGGACCATGTGTCCGGTGGTCGAGAAAATCGCCAAGGAGTACTTGTCGAGAAGAAGCCGCCCAAAGAGCCAGCCTTCTGGGCCGCGAATACCGCACTCGGAAAACTGGCCTTTGACGGAGGTGAGTGATTTCAAGCTATGTGCAATGCCTTCAGGCGCATTCAGCCGACCATCAGCCACAAGCTGATCGATGACCTCTGGTTTCTGCGATAGAAAGATCGTCCAATCACTGTTTTGGAGACAAACGAGCGCAGCCGGATTTTCATAGTAATCCAGCATCGATTGCGTGCCAGTAATCAATGCGCCGGTGTATTTACGGGCGCGCCGAACCACACCTTCGAGGAATTTCGCCGTCTCAGCACCAAGCATGTCCCAAGCTTCATCGATCAGGATCGCGACACGGGTCGAACGATCCGTTTTGAACATCAGTTCTGTGCCGAGGAACATAATGATCTGCAGAACGACGGCTTCGAGATCCTTCTGAGACTTTAGCTCAGACATCTCGAAAACAGTGAAGGCGCTATCGATGGACACGTTTGAAGGCCCGTCAAACATTTCACCGTATGTCCCGCCGACCGCGTAACGGCTCAGCTTGGTGATCACGTCAATCAAGCGCGGTTCTTTCTCGACGTTGGATTTAAGGATGGCTAGAACCTCGGTGACGTTGCCATCGTTGCCAAGCTTGTCCCACACTTCAGCACAGGCCAACTCAATAAACTCTTCCTCAATCCCGGAAACGCGACCTTCGCGTTGCTCACCGAGATTGGCCATCGTTGCGATCACGCGAGTGATCAATTCCAGCGCTTCACCGCGATACTCGATTGAATCCATGTGTTCAGCACTGAGCATTGCGAATGGATTGAGACGAAACTGACTGCCGGATCCGATACTCAGCCAATCGCCACCAATAATCTCACAAGTCGTCTTGAACGACTGTCCATCATCGATAACCAAAACACGGCCACCACCAGAGTAGATTGAGGTGACAAGTTCCTGCATGAACACTGACTTACCGGCACCCGACTTACCAACAACCGAAACGTTGTAGTTGCCAGAAGAGCGATAGTTGTCCCAGTCACACAATTGACCTTGGCGACCGCACAACAGCAAACCTGTGTACTCGCGCGCACCAACAAATTCACCGTGGATCGGAGCCAACGCGGTGACTGCAGCACCCTTCCTCTTTTTCACACGAGAGGCTTTGCGCATGTCTTCGATACGTGGACCACTGGCCTGAAATGGAAGACCTGCGAGAAACACGGGGAGCTGAAGAAAGTTGTCTTTTTCCAACGTAACGCCGACCATCGAGTAAATTTTGCGCATCTCGGACAAGGCCGCAGTACTGTCATCAACGTCACCGCGCGCGTAGGCTGAAACGGTCGTTAGTGTCTCAAAGATGCGTTCGCCACGTTCGAGCTGACTTTGCAGACCTTCAAACTCAGCATCTTGCTCCGGCAAATCCGACATCCACTTTCCGAAGTTAGTCGTCTTAGCATGTTCAAGTTTCGCACGTTTTTTGACCACCTCAGACATGCTCTGACGGTTTGGTTTTGAGCGGGCCGTCAGACATGTCAAAACCGGCCCATGAGGGTTATCATCGGGCCTGTCGGGCGAGCCATTAAACAATGATCCCAACGCTGCAGCCCACTCGTGCGGAACCATACGGACCGTCGCTGAAGAGACCGACAATTCTGGAGAATTGAGGAACGACATGCCGTCGCTCGCGACGGCCAAGCCAGCACCCGGCAGTTGATAGTTCAGTGGGACATCATCGTCATAAACCATAGGTTCTGCAGAAACAGAGCCCCGCGTGTGCAGCATCTCTGAAAGAAGCTCCAAAAAGACACTGGGCTGCACATTCACACAGAGCTGGTCGCCACCCATCGCAAGGATGAGGTTGCGGCGGAATTCCTTCAGCCCTTTGAGCTGGCTTTGCGACGGATCACCATCGACCCCCCCAGATATCAAAATGCGACGCGAATGCGGGACGCACTTCATATGGCCATTCGTGCCAAAGCGGAGGCTGTTAAAATGACCAATCCGCCTTTCGACCATCTTGCGCATCAGTGGGGTTTGAATGTGGCGCTGGCTGGACCATCTGGTAAGGCTCGGCATGAGATTTGGCGATGCCCAGGAAATGAATTGAACTGTTCCATCAGGAGGGCAGTAGCTGGAAATGGCTGTTTGAAGTGTCCGAAACACGTCGGCACCAATTACAGGTGGCGTCTCAAGAAGAAAGCCGACCGTCCCATCGTTGTGGAACAAATTGTCCTCTGGATCGTAGACACGGTAGGACAGAAGATCCGAAAAAACATGGTCAACAAAAGACTGCCGATCCTCCATGGTGAATGGGGCATCATCGAACAGTGACGACATAAAGTTGGCAAACCCTCCCATTATCTTGCTCCCCAGCGCGCTTCGCGGACAACAAAATGGGCGTATGTACCTTCATGAAGGATTTCGGCTTCGTCGAGGTATGGAGGCAACCATAAACGGCCCGTCTTTTCGGGGATTCTATACTGCGCCGACTGATAGGCAGCCCCGCCCGCAGGAACACCAGCTACAGCAGACCCAGGCTTGCCACCGGTCAGGATCGGTTGGGTCAACTGGTCATTTTGACTGTCTTGCGGATTTTCAGAAACGGTCGCGCCGACGATGACGCCAGATCCATCAATCTCGGCCATCGTTCTACAAGGCTGTCCGGTCTGTGCACCACAAAGGAAGTTCTTTTCAGTGCTGCTTTCACCACAGCCGGCCAAAGCAACGGCGACGAAAAAAATGAGTTGGCGGTTCATTCTAAGTTCTCCAAATATGAGGGGAGCATGGGGCCACAAAACGGTTCATGCTCCGCGCATGCGCTAACAAGCGCGCACAAGATCAAGAGGCTGAACCTACTCAAGGTTCACGCCTTCCATGAAGACGAGTTCGACTTGTGTGCCACCGTAGAGCGACACGACAGGCTGATACTGTTCTGCGCGTTCGATGTAGTACTCGCTGAGGCGATTAGCGGCACCGCTAACACCACCGGCAGCAGAAGACGCACCCGCACTGTTGAGCACATCTTCGAATGACGATGCCTCTGCACCAGAAGCGGCATCACCGACACTCTTGATCCCGTCAGCCAAACCACCAAGCGCGCCTGCAATGGCTGCATTGTTGATCAATCGGCCCTCGCGCGACACAACCAAACCGCGCGCACCAGCCTTGCCAGCGCCGCTCATGTAGCCAGCAACATCCCGTTCGAAAACACGACCGCCTGACTGAACACAAGAAAGCTTCAAGAGCCGGACATAAACACGCTCGGAACTAAGATCACCTCGCGCCGACCCGGTGACAGTGCAACCAGTCAAATCAATCGTATGGCCCTGAGTAGAACGTGTCCCAGCTGTGATCGCCGGAGACGTAATGCGGAAAACAACCGGCACAGGTTCAGCCTGACTTGTCACCGATGTCGAAGCATCAACACCAGACAAAACGATGGCCGGAGCATAAGAACCTGCAGGCAAATAGTTAGACAGATGCGGAGGTACATCTTCCTCTTCTGCAGAACGACCCGAGGACGTCAGTGTGAATTGACGTGAAAACGGAATAGGTTCGAAACCAGGTGTGGTCCCTGACGCCGATCCGCCGGTCCCGGGCTGTCCTTGTATCGGAAATGTACCACCCGAGTTATTGTTTGGCGAAGTCTGCGGTCCAAGAGGGCCATTTGCAGGGGGACGCACGGCAGCTGGCGACAGAAAGTCTGCCACCATATCACTGCCCGGGAGGTTGAACCCCGTACTTTGAGTAGTGCCTGACGCGGGATTGACTGCGCCCCCCTGCCCTGCCTCAAGCCGTTGCTGCAAAGCATTGATCGTCTCTTCATACCGCGAGAGTATTGCGTCGTATTCAGTGGCCGTTTGAGCCTTCTCAGCTTCATGATTTTCGACCATTGTTTGAACCGAAGTCTCAAGGTTGACGTACTTGTCGCGAAGGTCATCAAGTTCCGTGGCCGCATCCTTGATCCAGGACATCTCAGGTGCAGCAGCACGGGTACGATCGGCGATCATTGTCGTTGTCACACCGCTTTCTGACTGCCCAATCGGAAGACCTGGTGCACTGCTATTGAGTGTCTGACTGACAACAAACATCGCGCCGAGTCCAACGACACCGCACATACCGGCGATAATCAGTTGCTTATTTCTACGAGACGTATTGCTCATCTTGTGTCCTCCACAACAATGACCCAAACCTTCCCACCTGAAATCACGCGGTCCACGTAGACAGCGAGGGTACGGCTAGATCGATAAAACTGACGTTCAGCGGGGATCTGACCACTCCGGGCGCTCACGACAGAGATGCGGGCAATCAGGCCCCCGACCGAATAGGAAGCAAAGCTGCCAACCCGCTGTCCAGAGGCAGGACGATTGCCGATCCGAGCGGCATAAGCTTGACGGGTGAAACTGACCAAATTCGAGGTACGGGAAGAACCACTGCCACCAGAGTTAACCGCGAAACCTGATGAACTCGGCGAGGAATTCGCCTGTTGAGACGGCGCAGCCGAAGACGATACGCCGCGCAATGTCACGAGAACGGTGTGGTTTTCTAGCTCAGTTTTTGGGTTCATCGTGAAGCCAATCGTGTGGCCAGTCTCTGTAACAATGTAACCACTCTCCGAAGTGGGCTGACCACCTGCGAACCGCAAAAACACATCGCCAGTGCCTTCATCGTTCACCATCTCAAAGTTGCTCGAACTCTGAAGGATTTTCGAAATACGATTATCGACAACAGAAATGCGCGTTGGACCTGTCACAGATACGTCGAACGAGATGTTCTGGTCTGGTCGCGTTGTTAACCGAACCGTGTCTGCAACAACTGACGATGCGAACAAACAAACACAGACCACAAACGATATGGGAGAGAAACGGTTCATGACGACGGCTCCTCAACAGTCATTGAGGCCAAGCGCACCGATGACGCTTCTTCAACGAAAATCAGGGTGATGACCCGTTCTTCCCGAGTAACCCGCTGGGTTTCAATAAAGGTGGAAAGGTTGCCAGTGACCACAATCCGCAAACCATCAAGGTCATGATCAAGTCGCTCTGGAAAGAAGGTTGTTGAGATGCGACGTTCACGAATATCTTCGGCGACGGCATCAAATGCATCCAACAACCGTGGACGGTCACGCACGCTCGAAAGCCGCTCGACAACACGCCGACCATAAGCCGCTGTCTCAGGTGAGACATTGTAAAAAGCGTAAACAGCATCAAGGGCTAGAGATTCAACATACCGAGAATCCACTGCACCAGCGGCAACCATTCCGTCGCTGATGCGCGAAGGAACAAGAACAGTTGTCCGCTGGATTTGGGTGTAAGAACCCACCAGCATAACGATAACCACCAGTTCGGCGAGCGATATAATGATGAAAAGGTTGCGCATACCACGCGAAGACCGCAACTGACGTGCTTGTTGATTAGGGCTCATGACTATCCCCTCCAATGGACAACATCCGATCGCGGAAACGACCGATATGGCGAGATTTCAGGAGGCAAAAACCAATATGCGGCGGCCTTCAGCCGCTCGATCCCACCTTCTCCTTTCAGACGACGCCAAAGGCCAAAGAGTACCAGGCCAATCACGATGCCAGCGATAAGGTTGCGACCTAAGAACCCGACAAAGCACGGGCCAAGAAACATTGCAGCATCGTCAGCAGTGAAGAAAAACAGGCGCCCGGGTACTTCGAGCTTTTGTTCAATTAGAACAATGTTAGAATTATCAGACATCTTGATCCCCCATGATCAAAGTTGATGTGGGCCCCGCCGCCAACTGCGGAGCCCACGGACCCAGCTTTAGACTGGGCCGACACCGTCAAGGGGGGCGGATGGAACCTCGGCAGCGGCTGTCAACATATCGACAGTCGCTGTCACACCACCGATGCCATTGATGATTTCAACGCCATAGCCGATCAGGAACGCGATCATCACGCTTGAGATGACCCACTTCCAATTGGATGTGACGGCGTAGACGCCGATACCAATGATAAGCGACACCAGCAGCATCAAGGCACCGAAGTTGCCGCCGAGCATTGTGTTGAGGTCGCCAAGCATTGTTGTGAACGACGCATCGATGCCTGTACCGGCACCGGCAGCTGAGGCGAACGAAGGAGCCAAAACGGCCGCCGTCACAACAGCCAGACGGCCAAAGTTGGATAGGATAAGTTTCTTAAACATAGCTTTTACCTCTGTTGGGAGGACAATGCGCCCTCGCCCTAGGGTAGAAACATCGGTAGTCAAGATGCAAGTAAAAAAGTGCAACACAGAATATATTACACCTTTACAGAATTTTGTCGTGCAAGAAATGCCTTAAAAATGTGATGACTTCGTTGCTCAGATAGGCAACATTGGAAGTCAACAAAAACGGGCGATCGAAGCCACCAAGAAGGCAAATACATTGAAAAGCGCAGATCTCGATCAGATACTGGCCATCAACGCAGTGTTTTGGGATCAAGCTGCCGAACTGCTCAGAGAAGGTTATCAGCCAAACACCTACTTGCGGGAAGGTGCCAAAGGCTACCACGTCACATTCTCGAAGAAAGGCGCTACAAAGACCCTGGTCGCAATAGACAAGAAATCAACAATAGCAGTCCCGGCCATAATCGACGGGATCTCACTGTTTCAGATGATGGCAACGTACAGCAAAGCGACCAGCATCACACTACCGCTTGTCCCGTTCGGAGATGACCAAGACGCGCCGAAGTCTAGCGTGATCCGGATGTCGCGGCCTAACCCTAAGATCCAATGGACGCTAGAGATCGACGGAGCATCGCTCACTGGCGAAAAAAACAAACCACGGCGCATTGAGCCCTTTGGCGCTGTCATCGAGACTGCGCGCTTTGCTGGCGCGACCACGTCGGAACTGATGATCAGTGATGCAACGAGGGAATACTTTCAAACACGACTACGGAGAAACCAGTGGGTAAGTGAAGAACTTGCCCTGAAGGATTTGAACCTGCGTACCTGGTGCCTTGATAAAGGGCATAACTACCAAACATTCTATCGCGTCCTTCACAGAGGCGATGACCTGCCAGAAATCAAAGCAATGCTGGCGCGGGTTGCGAAGAAAAAAGTCCAGGAAATGTGGCCCAAGATCGATTGGGACTAGATTAGACTATCCAGTAGAGTAATCCATCATGTGCAACCTCTATTCTGCGACTACAAATGTTCAAGCCATGCGGGAACTGTTCCGCGTCAAACCTGACAATGATCGATTGGGTAACGCAGAACTAAGATCAGCAATCTGGCCGAAATACCCAGGACCGGTGGTGCGTACCGACGACGGAGGTGAACGCGAACTGGTCGAAATGAACTGGGGATTTCTGACCAAAAATGTAAGCAAGAAGACGGGCAAAGAACTAAAGCCGCAGGCTTGGAACAATGCGCGCGATGACAAGGTGACGACAAACGGGCTTTGGAAGAACAGCTTCTTGAAGCGCCGATGCTTGATCCCGGCCAGCAGTTTCCGGGAAGCCAAAGGCAAACGTCCGGCGACTGACTTCTGGTTTGCACTCATGGGTGACGAACCACGGCCGCCGTTTGCGATGGCTGGGCTGTGGCAACCAACGCCCCCTGCCCTGGCGACGTCGCTTGATGCTCCCACGGGCCTCTCTCATACCGTGGTCACGACGACTTCAAACGACATCGTGCGTCCAGTGCATCCCTCCAGGATGGTTGTTATCCTTGATCCATCTGACTATGAAACCTGGCTTAACGGCTCGCCTGAAGATGCCCTCGCGCTTTTGCGTCCTTACCCCTCCGAGAAAATGGAAGTCGTCATGGAGGGGATCGGCATTCTGAGGGATGATGTGGTTAACAGCTAGTGTATTTACACAGATTGTTGTTCACTTTGTGTTCTCATTCTCTATATCTCGATTATGCCTGCTTCGAGACCCCCGATTCGTGCTCACCCTGCAAAGCCGTTCCGGACCATCGCGGACGCAGCAAAAGCAGGTCAAATTGTTGAAATAAGATGCAATCTATGCCGACGCGGGATGAATTTCATGGCGTCTGATTTGGTTCAGGTCATGGATCCAGCGCACCCAATGCATATCCCGCCATTTGCGTGCTCGAAGTGCCAAACATTGGAATATGTTCACATTAACAGCCGAATACCCAGTTTAGGAGATGTTGGCCGACTACCTGTGCGCAAGCTGCAAGGCCAGCGGCAGGCATGGATCTGGAAATCCGGTATTTTGGGCGAGTGAACGAAAAGAAACTCTGTCGCTCATCGGTTGCCGACCAAGGGGTTTGCTCAGGTAGGGGGCAAGATCGTACGTAAGTGTCCATAAGAGGTTCGTTGAGCGTTACAGCACGTCATCACATCACTTTCCACGGTCGCTGCCAGATTTTCCGTCACAGATAGTTGGTACGATAGGAGTCTCAGATGCGGCGGCTTATCCGTACAGCAGCCGTTCCGTGCAAGGGTGGTGAAGGAGCAGGATGCGGGACGGAGCCGACCTTGGATTTTTGGGCTTTGCTGATGCAGCATGATTTCGCAGTCGCGGCGAATCTTTTGGTGCGATGCGGCGGGTGTAAGCGAAGCAGTCATTCATGAAGCCGATATGGGCGGAATCAATTGCGCGCTTTCGCTCTGTACGGTTCAGACCTACGCGACACAGGACAAAGTTTGAGGTTATTGCCAGTTCAGTCATTCGTTAGGCTTGTTACAAATCTTAGCGCTAACGGAAACTTCTCCACTGCCAAGCCTGACGAGCAAACTGCCGCACGAATCTTCCGTTTGAAGAAGAGAAGAATTTGCAAATTGTCACGATAACAAAGATCCTCTCAAGCAACAAAAAAAGCTAAGCCCAGTTATCGAAGAGGGCATAAAATGCGCTATTGGTGCCTAGTTGACCAGCCTCAGAATGATTTGCGCTACTTCTGTCATGTTTCGTGCATTTAGTTTCTGGCGGATGTTGGCGTGGTGATACTTTACGGTGTTGAGCGACACACCTAGACGCTTTGCAGTATCAAGTTTACTCATAGCGAGAGGTATTAGCTGAGCGACAACTGCCTCAGTTGGAGTCAAACCAAGTGCAGAGTTCAGATAGCTGACATCAACCAAGATCTGTTTGGTGGTTGGATTCGACACGATAAGGCAGGCAGCTGCGGATTGCGCACCTGGAAGGTTGCAGATTCCAACTGCAGAATACACCCTGACCGAGTAAGGGAGCAGGCCTGATGGACGCAGAACGCTGATTGGACTGCTATTCGTAACATCTTTCAAGTTCTTTATCTTGCGAACCTCAAGCTTCAGTCGTGATAGCTGATCATTGTTTGCGAGACGTAGGTGCTTGCTATGCATGGATATCCCGTCGTTTTCAGAAACAATTCTTTCAGCATTTTCATTGATGGCAAGGACTCCTAAATCCTGGTTGACGATAATTGCCGCCACAGAAAGCCCTTGAAAAAGGGATTGAAGGCCTTCCGCCTCCGCTCGATGACGTCCAATTTCATGTCTCATTCGTTGTGCGCGCGCTATGTGCGGCAAAAGAAGCGCAAACTTCTTTACATGGTCAGTATCGAGTTCGTCTTTTCCGGGCTTGCCGAACAAACCTGCTGCTAAAAAATCGGAACTGCGCTCGGTCACGAACATCTGAAACTGTGTGATACCTGCTCGTCCGACTGTCTGTTTTGTAAGGGAGGAATTCCGAAGTTCTGAGTCCGACAAGACAGTCCGCCGATCAATGGTTCTCAGCAAGGGCATACGCAACACAGACGACAGCGCTGGGTTTCTTTCTACGCTAAAGATATCTGCATGGGTTGCGTCGCTCCAAGAGGCGCTGCCGTTTAAATGAACCGAGTTACTCTCAATGGCGGTACCATCTTTGGGATTACCGGACACCAGCAGAAGTGCGGAGCTATCTACAAAGGTCGAAATCGCAGATAGTGCATCATTCCAATCTGCTTCCCCTAGAGCCGAGTCATACGTAAGGGATACGAGATCAATAAAGTTCAAAGACATTGGATCATGTGAAATTTATGTCGGGACTCTGATAAGGTTGCTTCAGACATATGCGCACCACGACAAAAGGCAGCTAGTTCGCGTAGGCCTCAACGGTTAGAATACAGAGATTTACGAGATTTCCTACCCGTTTGGGTGGGGTGGCATCCGTCAATCAGCATATCGTACATCTCAGTTTGTTTGCGCGCGAGAGTTATGCAGATCTACGCACCCATCCTCAAAGAAGTGTGCTTCGTCAGATGATGATGGGGTTTTACCAATGAGAACATAGGAGACTGTAGGCATGTCCGACAATCCAAATATTCCTGGGTCTACCAACTTTGAATTAATTAACAAAGACTTAGAAATCCGAGGCGATCTCGTCATTAAGGCGCAGAACGGAAAGGTTAGGACAAGGCTTGACAGGGAGTCCGGCGATATCTTTGTCTTTAATGATGAAGGTGATCAGATATTCCGTTTGGAAGCAGAAGGAGGAAATCTTCGAGTAGGTGGAAACGGGGGCGATGGAGACATACTCGTCTTTCAGTCCTCTGCAGATAATTCAGGATTGGCGAGGTTTGCAGTTGGCCACTTAGATGGAAACAGAGGGGTCCTGACGATTGGCGGTGACACAACTAACGGAAAGCTCGTAGCGAGAGATGCTCACGGACGTCAGACTGTCTTTCTCGATGCTTCGCACGGTCAAGTAATCGCAGGAGGAAACGGGGTCAATGGTCGTATGTTCGTACAGGATGGAAACGAACGGCCATTTTTTGGAGTAGAAGACGGATCACTCGGGATTGGTGGCGCAGATACGGACGGTCAGATCAATCTCCGAATGAGTGACGGATCAACAACAATCAGGTTGAAGGCTCAAGGTGGTGATCCTGGTCCCGTAGCAACATTAGATGTGGGTGGAAATGGTGCATCTGGGGCAGTGCGAATACTCTCGAAGGACGGTAAGGACATTGGGCATCTTTCTCCATCTGGGGCATTGGTATTGGGTGTGGTTGGATCAGCCCCAATCGGAAAAATCATTCTCCAGGGTGGCACTACGGGACTAGGCTTTCAAGTTGACGGATCGGGGAAAATTGAGGCAGGAGGTTTGTCTACCAGTGGTCAATTGCGTCTGAAAGCGCCGATACAGAACGGCCCACCAAACGAGGTGATCGTACTCGATGCAAATAGCGGCAGCATGCGGATAGGCGGTGGGATTGGTCAAGGACGCGCCGGCCGAATTGATGTTCGCGACGCATTTGACAATACGAATATCGTCATCGATGGAGAAGCCGGAGATATACGCCTGCCAAATGCGGATTTGGCGGAAGAGTTCTCAGCGCAGAACGTAAAGGTGTTGCCCCCTGGTACAATTGTTGTCGCGACACCATCGGGTTCCATTGAGCCCTCTGAAATCGAGTATGATCCACGCGTAATCGGCGTGATTGCGGGAGCAGGAGAGTTGAGACCTGGTGTTGTGCTAGGACATCGGCCTGGCATGGATCAGACACGCGCACCTGTTGCAATGGCGGGAACTGTGTTTGTTCGGGCAAGTGCAGAACAGGACAGTATTGAAGTCGGTGACCCGCTGACGACCTCATCTAGCCTTGGTGTTGCAATGGTGGCGCGTGATGCAAAGCGTGCGCCAGGCGCCGTGGTTGGAAAGGCGCTCAAACGACTTTCGAAAGGCGTGGCATTGATACCAATGCTCGTAGCTCAAAGATGATTTCCCGCCAACACGATTCTTCTCGGTGAGACAACTGATAGGTCTAGTTAATATGTTAAGTATGACAGAGATCATGAAATCGATGGGCGCGCCTGCAGGAGGTAGTCTGCTGGCGCTTGCAAGCGAACTAGGATTGACTCCTCCCTTCAGCTTGCGAGATGTGGGGGCACAAAGCACTGATCGGCTTCCGTTTTCCCCGCTTTTGATTCTCGAGGATGGCCTGGGGGATTTCCGCGCGGACCAACTAAGGGTGTATTTTAAAGCCACTTCACATCAAGATGGTACGCTACAGCCTGTCTTTAGTGCAGATGCGCTTAAGTCTGAGATTGCAAGCAATTTCGATAAGTTCTTCAACGGTTCGGGTACGGATCATGATTCCGCAATGAGCCGCAATATTGCAGAGGTTGGGTTCCGAGAAGATAAAGAATTCAATGACCAAGTTTCAATGCAATTTCGCGTGGATATGAATGTGTTCTTTGGAACGATTGATGTATTCGATCACCATGATGATTGGGTCGGTTTCGTTCAAGATGACCCGGGTGTTTTTGCGGTCCAAACACTTGAGAGAAGATTTCGGTCAAATGATATTGATGGTTTCGTTGAAGAGGGCATTGGTACGATTTTCGACGTCCTAGGAGGACCAGTGTTTGAGCAGATCCCAGATCTTCTTACAACAGCGCTTACTGGGGAAGTGGCGATGCGGATAGTGGCGCATAAAATCAATCGAATGCACTTTTTGGCTGGAAGGCGAAGTTGGACAGTGCGGCACATGATGCGTGTAGAAAACCCGCTACTTGGATCAGGATTCTTTACGGATATCTTCTTCTTTGAAACTGCTGCAGTAGATCGATTTTCTAGTGTATTCTCGATTATCATTGGATCTTTGGGTGATGCTGCTTTGGGAAACGTCGACAGACAGACAATTCTGACTTGGTCCACGCTGCTTAAGAACTTCGTCCAACACCACCGTGCACTCGGCGTTGCAAACTTCGATTTTGCGGTTCCTGGACAAGACTTTGACATTCCTGAAGTGCCGCATTTTCCCCATGATTTTCAAGAGAGAGACGGCCCCGTCTTTATTAATCAGCAGAGTTTCTCGAATCAAAATTTGATGGTGAACATGCCATGGGTCAAGGCCATGCTACCTATTCATCCTGCTTTGGAGTCGCAACTCTGAGCCAAATGGCGTTGTTAAGGCATAGCCGTCAACGAAGTAGTTTAGAGGCCATTTCTTGAATGATCTCCGGTCAGTTTGAAACCTAACTTTCATGCTTTACGCTCAGCGATGCTCAACGCATCTTTCCGCACAAGCACTCGGCGGCTACGAGCCCTTTTTGATCGATGCTACTTGCGCGAAATCAAGCTTTCAGGCGCACGGCGACACTGCTACCTTCTCACAATGAAAAAGCATCTATGTATTCACCTAGTCGCGACACTGACATCAGCTAGTCCGAGTATTGCTTGCCATCCTGATCCCCAATTCAATTATGATGATGTCGGGTCCCAAACTGTTTCGCTTGCTACGGCAACGGTTAGAGCTGTTAGTTTGATTGAAGATGGTAGTCCATCTTGTTGGCATGTAACCTATTCCAGCGCTAACTATCTGTATGGAAAGGTGAAAATGAGTTTTCAGTCGTCACATGTGAGCAGGAGATTTACCAGATTGATTTGCTGACAGAGGAAGACGAAGGGTTAGAATATCTCGGTTTCGTGCGAGAAGCCGAAGTCTTGGTTGGAGTGGTTCGGAATCAAGAAAACCCACCCGAATTACGGTATGCTATTCCCTCGTGTTGGGGACCACTCCACTTTAACTTAGACAAGTTGTCCCGCGACGAACGCGGAAAACTTGTCGAAGAAATTCTTAGCCAAGTCACAAACGGACGATGACCGCTTTGTCCCGCGACCTGAACCTTCGTTCTTTTAGTCTTGCCGAACGATTTATGAATGACCGGTTTTCTCGCCGCAGCGCAATACCGAGACCTACGCGGTTGCGGCATTATTTGCGCTGCGAGCGCACACAGCATGAAAGTCTAATTCACAGAATGGGCTCAACTTGAGCCTTCGCTGCAATCGACGCAAATGGCGGCTTTGCCGTTAACGTTGGACTCTTACCTCATCCGGCGTTCGACCCTTAATTGGGCGTCAAGCCGAAGCGCTCATGAAGTGTTCGCAAATGGAAGCTATCACCGCATTGCGAACGTCTGGCTGTTCCACCAGAATCTCATGTTTTGCGTTTGGCAACAGCTCATAGCGCCCCCTGGACCACCGTCTCATCCGATCTTCAATGGCGGACGGTTCAACAATTTCTTCCTGTGCACCACAATAAACGAGGCAAGGAATGTCTGGAGACGGCATTTTCGATAGACTGCGTGTTTCCCTAAGCGCCTGATATAGCCAACCGAACGTTGGGCCACCCGTCAATCGGTCAGGCAGTTCATGAGCGAGTGTTGACCAATAACTGTACATATCCTGGTCATGTGTGAGCGTGTTTTCCTCAAACGTCACGCGAAGCACATAGGTTTCGCCTACGCAACCAAGCGCGTAAGTTTCGCCTTTGCCAACGGCCTGAACCGCCCAAGAGGCAGGTAGTGCTACCAAACGTTCAGCGGCGGGAAGGTGTATTTGCCACATAGGCGCGGTAAAAGCGCAAGCGGTCACAGGGAGGCCATGGATCAGAGATCGCAACCCGATACATCCCCCCATCGAGTGCCCCAACAGAAACCAAGGTTTCGGAAGCTGTAAGTCTTCCGCTGCATTGATCATCGCAGCAACATCTTCTTGATAGTCCGAGAATCGACCGACGTGACCTTTATTTGCATCGCCTGTCAGCCGATCAGATAGACCATGGCCACGCCAATCAATAAGCGCCGTTGCAAAACCATGATTTGCGAATGCAGTACAAGTCCTCCCATATAACTCGATGTAGTCACTCCGCCCTGGCAAGAACAGGATGGTGCCGTTGGCGGCGGCCTCCACGCCACAAACAGCCAGGCGCAATCGAACGTCATCGTCAGCCTTAATCCAGTAGGCAATACTATCCTCTGGACCACCGGCGATATCGAAACTCAGTTCAGCAACTTCCATGATGACCTCGATCAGTTCAAATCATTCAACCGCACACGCCAGAAAAAACTCGTAAAAGCAACGGCGACGCCCACAAAAAGCAATATAGAGAAACCCTTAAACTGGCCAATAAGTAAGAAGCTGATGGTGAGCAACACGACGACACCGCACATACGCATAACGACCAGTCTTGCTCTGCGTCTGAGCTGAGGTGTCAAAAACGAAGGAGACATGGCGCGGAACACTTGCAACAGGCATACGAAGAATACGAAAGCGGTGACAAACGCGAGCAAAAAGCTAGTCAGAAAGGGCGAAGGAGCATCGTTAATCCAACCCCAGCTTTCTTCGCGACGCCCAAGAACGAACAGAAGATCATTCAGCAACCATCCAACAATCGTCTCAGAGTCAGATATCAGATAGGCAGCATTGAGTTTCAACGTCACCGCAATCATGATACCGGCCAGAGTGCCTTTGAAAGCCGTACTGATGATTTGGGCACCAACGTCCCTGACCTGGTTGTGCAGCATGTCCTTGTCGTCACGGGTCGTATCCTGACACAGGTCCACAAAGTCACTAGCAACTGCATAAATGAGCAAAAACCCGACGAAGTAAAACCAGTACAGCATGCCCGAATACAGAAAACCGAGCAACGACATCAGTACCGCCTCTGCAACCGAGAGGGCGTCAGGGCGAACGAGACCAACGGTAATCCAGTCGACCATAGAAATATCTGCTGCATCTGACAACAACGGCCGCAGATAAACCCCCGCCCATTGGACAGCGAATATCAGCGCAACACAGATAAAAAGAATAGCCCGGAATGATGCAGAAAACGACTGAACCTTTAGTGCCCAGGAAGCAAGGTGCGACTGTCTGGAGATGGATGGATGTATCAACGAACGCCCGCCTTCCTTCCAAAAACTCAGCAGCTCTGTCACTAATATGAGCAAGATCGGCAAAAATATCGGTTCACCAATCACCCATGCCGGAGACCAACTAAACCCTACCTGTTTTTCAACACCTTCGACCGGGCTGTAGGTGACGCTATGCACACCAAACACATATGTCAGAAGCCAAAGAAGGGCCAAACTCGCCCAGATAGCTATTGGAAGGTTAAGCGAGCTGCGACCATGAAACATCGCTTCCGATCTTAGTGCCAAACCGCGAGAAATCGGATCCGCAGCGCGAGCGCCACCTTTGGCGACAGGTTGCGAATCCTCGCTTTGCTGTTTCGATTGCTTGCGCCGGTTAGAAATAAGAAGCGCGTTCGCGGAAAAAAGCGCCTTGCGCCATTCGGTCGTAGCATCTGGATCGCCGCAGCCGAAAATTTTGGCCAGCCATAAAATGTTGTCTGAACTAATACCCTTATCATTGTCCTGAAACCAAAGCTGAACTGTGCGCAACTCAACACCGGCCTGGTTGCCATCCAGCTGAGAAATTGCTTCAGCCAGCTTTTCAGGTGTCCAAAGCCCAACCACTTCTCCAGCACCATCCACTGGCCGACCAGCCCCGACAACCATCATCTCCCTAAAAAGCCGCTTGAAATCCACGACTTCGTTCGTAGGTGGTACGTAAAATTTGCCATTTTTTATCAACAGCTTAAATCACTTCAATTCGTTGCGATACGTTAGATTTCGTACCATTTCGTGCAGTTGTTATTTTTTGAGATCATACAACCTATTGTGAAGCGCATCTATAGTAACTCGTTTGGAAACCTTCATGTTTTGCGCGCGGATCAAACAATCGATGTGAGATTTGAAGCAACCAAAAGTGAATTTCCAAAGTCAGCTCGCCCCGCATCTTCGCCAATAGAAGACCTAGCCATTTGTTCAGGAGGAACTACGTGTTAGAAGATCAAAAAATAATCCCGAACGCCCAGTTGCGTTTGATTGGAACAGCCCATTTATCATCTGAAAAAACCTCACGAACTGTCAAGGCTGGCACTGTGGTCGAGACAGACGACGGAGCTTTGTTGCTGTGGTTATACATATTTCCATTCAAGGGCGACACGATCGAGTTGACACTTGAAGACAACTTTGAAGATGGTCAGGACGACGTTATGGTCTTGGTCGACTGTGAGGCTCGGACACCAGAATTTGCCGTGGGAAAAGTTGCTTTTGACGGATACAATGCCAAAGTCAAAATGTTCGGTATTCCCGTATTTCCCGCGACGCTGTTGCTGAATCCTACCGCTTTCGAGCGTGCAGGAAAAGTCTTCGAGTCAAAGCCCCAGCAAATACCGGACACCCTGCCCTACACTACGTCTGGTAAATCGGAATACGTGCAGAACTCAGATGCTCCTTTCTCGCTGATCCAATATGGGTGGTCTTGTCTCACTGAGCCCCGACAGCCCATTTGGCTCATGCGGTTAGAAACACCGTCGATCTGCCCATAAAGGGTGACGGACAGATTTACAGACCTTGCATGAAGCTGGGTGCTATTGATAAAATGGCACTCGTGATGCGCGACGCCACCCAATGGGCGGCTTAGATTGTTTTCGGATCGTCGGGCGGCGGACGATTTCCCTTATCAGATTCATTCTGGCTCCCTCTGTGCCGGAAACCCTCCAGCCCCCCTTCCCCTCTCCCGCGTCTAGGCTGAGCACAATCCAAAAAAGAGAAAAAACGGCTGTGCCGTCCCACGATCCCAAAGGGGATCGGAAAGTGGACTCCTGCCGACCGGTCGGAGGCAAAGCGGTGAGATGCTTAGGCTCCCTTCCCAAACGCTTTCCAACAAAACCAGTCGCTCGACGCCTCAGTGGCACTCTGAGCATTCAAGACAGCCTTTGAAAGGAACAGAACCATGACCAAGCAACAATCAATCAATCAAGACAGACGACGCTAGCGTCGTGATCCTACAAATCCCACTGGAGATGCTTTCCATCTCCGATTTCAACCCACGCCGGGCCGTTTCCGATGCCCATATCGCAAACCTCGCTGACAGCATTGAGCGCTTTGGCCTCATTCATAACCTTGCAGGCCTCATGGATGAGGACGGAAAGGTGGGGATTGTAGCAGGCGGGTGCCGCCTTCGGGCCATAAAAGTGATTGCGGAGCGGTCCAAAGACCACCCTTTCGCGACTGTACCTGTCAAGCTTGCTGCTGACGCCGCCGGGGCCGAGGATTGGGCTAGTGCAGAGATGCGTGTATCGAAAGCGGACAGCGAAGGATAGATGTTGTTGAGCTGATAGTGCTTGCAAGAGCGCTTGGAGTTAAAGCAGAGAGCATCACACAATTGGTAGCATCAGCAACGCCGGAAACTTGTGAACTCATGGCGAAGCGCAATTTGTTGTAGTTTCAACATATCAGGGCGATGATGCTCCTTCCATTAGCTTTGTGCGGAACACTTTTGCAGGGGTTTGATACTCCAGACATTTACGAGGCGTTGCGTAGAGGCGGTCGCAAATCGCCTTCATGTTGCGATTTGAGAGCGCCGCGAGTTGGGTGTCACGGGGTAGGTATCGGCGCGCGCGATTGTTCAGGTTCTCCACCGATCCTTTCTGCCAGGGAGCTTGCGGGTCGCAGAACCAGCTTTCAGTGCCGATGCCCGATTCCAGTTTGCGCCACGCACGGAATTCAAAGCCCCGGTCAAACGTCATCGACTTCCGGGCTGGCTGGGGCAGGGGCTCCATCACGTCCATCAGCTTGTTGACGAAGTGGGTCGAGCTGCGATCGTTATTGCGGAACAAGACGGCGAACCTCGTCTTCCTTTCGACCAGAGAGGCGACGTTCATCGTGCCTTGAGAGCGTTCAAAGATCATCAGATCACCTTCCCATTCGCCGAAAGTCTCACGGGTCTTCACGTAGTCTGGGCGTTCATGGATGGACCGATCCGGTGGGACAACCTGGCCTCTGGGCCGTCTGGCGCAACGCGGCTGTCGTTTTTTGCGTCTGCTGGGGAGAAGACGCGCCAGTTGTTCGGACTGACCTTCGGGGCTGTAGACGTAAGCATAGATCGTTTCGTGGCTCATACGCACTGGCTGACCGTCATATCCAAGGCGGCCCGCGATCTGTTCCGGCGTCCAGCCGATCTTCAATTGAGTTACGACATGCGCGCGTAAGTCTTCGAGGCGGACCAGTTTGCGTCTTCGAGCGCGGCGCTTGATGGCTTCACGATGTGCAACCATGCCGTAGTATCCGTTCAGATACGGCAGTTCATCGTCGTTGAAATAGTTCCGCTTGATCTCGCGATATACGGTCGAGCGATGCCTGCCGATCTATGCTGCGATCTTGCTCACCGGCACTTTTGCGTTCAGCATGTCTTCAATTGCGCGTCTCTCACGCAAATCTAGCTCTTTATGGGCCATGTCCGTTCTCCTTGCTTTTCAGCAAGATAGAGGATTTGTCGCAACCCAGTTTAGAATGTGCCCATCGCAGAAATCTGTTGCAACCAAGTAGAAATGTCCCCCGATTTGCAAAGCAGAAGTGTCACCAAAAGCGCCGACGGTAGCAAAGCCTG
>CANKZJ010000014.1 GCA_947488605.1 uncultured Paracoccaceae bacterium
TTCAGAAGGGTAATATCCATAGCAACAATCCATATGCAAAACTCAATTCATCTATATTTCTTATTCGTTTTGCATGTCAAAGACCAATTGCTATCTATCGCACCAAGCAATGGCACACTGCCAGCGCAAAGTCTGAGCCTTGAAAGGATAGACCAATGAAGACGACATTTGTACGTACAGCGATGTTCTTTCTAGGCTTTGCGCTTCTCAGTGCATGTTCTGCAGAAAAAGTCGTAGACCATAGCGTTGACAGTGCCCTGTTCGTCGGACGCGCAGCCGTCAAGGGCACAGTTGGCGCCGGTAAATTAGTGGTACGCGGCACTGGTGCGGTCATCAATGCCGCGACTGGCGAGTAATAGAACGCCCAAAAACCAGACACTGGTGTAGCGCGCAGCGCGCGGCAGAATGGGCTCAAACCCGCCAATAGATCTGTCGCAGCATATTCAAGGTACAAGTCGCCCACCCATATCACGGACCCGCCCAAAGCCGACATCCGCCCGTCGCTTACTATACTGCGGTGCGGCCCGTCGAATCTGCCATTCTCTGCACTGCCGCAATCTTAGACCACTCCAACTCACGGCCTGCGGGACCATCCGGACTTGTGCGACTGCAGCAACGCAGACGCAGCAAGGCTACTGTTGCCATGCAGTGTACGTCACCAAAGCGGTCATTGAACGCGGCAAGGGCTAGCGACAAAAAACCCAGCTTGCGCGGCGAACGGATCGAACACCGAATGAGCAGAGCAACGCAACGAAAAAAGACCCGCCAAACTGACGAGCCCTTCAGCGAAATCAATGCCGCAATTATGAAATCATAATCGTGCCGCGCATATTTGCATGTGGCGTGCAGCGGTACTCGAACCGACCCGCGCCACCGAAGGTGAGCGTCGCTTCCTGGCCTCGGCTCAAAAGGCCTGTGTCAAATGCGCCGTTCAGGTCAGTTGCAGAGTGTCGTGAGTTGTCTTCGTTGATCCAAGTGATCGAATCGCCAACTTTGATTTGAATGTCCGCTGGCGTGAATGCGTGGCCTTTGATTGTAACCGTATGGGCGGTTGCATGTCCATCAGCGCGAGCGACCGCAGCGGTCAATGGAAGCACAACAAGGGCTGCACCAAGGCGAAACGTGTCGCGGCGTGTCAGTTTAGTCATTATCAAGTCCTCTTTTTTGATTGGCTCGATTTGAGCCGTTTCTGAGGTAAGACACGCTTGGCTGGTAAAATAGTTTCACCCACCATGAAGTTTTTTCTTCCCAGCTGCCGATTTGCAGAACTTGGGATGACGTCATTGCTTCAAAACAAAAGTCATCTGGCCGAGAGTCTCGCTGTTTGGACGCGTCGGTTTTAGCCCGACAGAAACAACGGTAGAGCAGGCTCCCGAACAGCCTTATACTGTGGTTGTGACTGAGCTTATGGCAAGACTTGCGCCCAACCTCGTCAACGAAAGCCTCTCCAACCAGTAAATGTCTTCCACTAGCCCACTGAGTCTGCTACGCCGTGTCAGCCCATAAAGAAGTATGCACATGACCACCCGAAACGACGTTGAAAAGATGATTGCGCAGGTGGGTCTAGGTGACCGTACCGCATTTTCTTCGCTATATGATGCAACTTCTGCGAAACTTTTTGGTGTCTGCCTCCGTATCTTAAATGATCGCGCTGAGGCGGAGGATGTATTGCAAGAGGCTTTTGTCAGGATTTGGCAAAAAGCAAAAACATACGCCGCTAACGGCTATAGCCCGATGACTTGGTTAATTACGCTCACGCGCAACCTTGCCATTGATAAGCTAAGGACGCGCAAGGCGGGATCGGTGGACATTGATGAGGTTTATGACCTTGCAGATAGCGGACCTACGCCCGAAGCAGCGGCGGTTGCGTCATCTGAAAGGGCTCAGATCGACGGGTGTCTGGATGAATTGGAGCCTGATCGCGCCGGTGCGGTGCGTGATGCCTATCTCGAAGGGCATAGTTACAACGAACTGGCCGCAAAATATGGCGTGCCACTAAACACAATGCGAACCTGGCTGCGCCGTAGTCTTGGTAAACTAAAGGACTGTTTGACCCGATGACCGCCGCTGACGATCATAACGATGACGTCGCCCTTGCTGGTGAATACGCTTTGCATCTGCTCGATGCTGAGGCCCGCCGTGCATTTGAGGATCGGTTAAACAACGAGCCCGCGTTGCGGATATTAGTTTCCGAATGGGATGCCCATTTCATTTCGCTGTCGGACGAATTCACACCGGTCGTGCCGCCCGCGATGATGAAAGCGCGCATTGAAGATGTCTTGTTCCCAAAAGCGGCGAAGGCGCGTTCTGAGTTCTCGCTTTGGCGCGTCGTTTTGGGCGCTGGCTTTGCCGCAGCATTGGGGCTTGCAGTTCTAGTTGCGCTGCCACCTGCCAATGTGCCCGATCCGTTTACGCCGTCATTCACTGCTGAACTTGCAGCAGAAGATCAATCGCTTGTGGTTTTGGCAAGTTTTGCACCTGACGTAGGCGTTCTAAGAATTGACCGTCAGGCAGGCGAGGCGCGGCAAGGTCGCGTGCTCGAACTTTGGTTGATTGCAGACGGCGCCACCGCGCCAGTCTCGCTGGGTGTGTTGCCTGCAGATGCCGCAACCAACATCACATTGCCAGCGGATCTTATTGACGCCATTGCTGGCGGCACTTTGGCGATCAGTGACGAACCAATTGGCGGCTCTACAACCGGCGCGCCGACAGGCGATGTCCTCGCCGCAGGCGTGGTTGTTTCGATCTAGAAAAGCTTTTTTGGATTTTTTTGAAACTAATGCCCGGCCCTGTCCGTGGTTCTTTGTATAGCTGCACAACAGTGTGGCATTTTTATACGGAGACACACTATGACACCGATCAAAACAAAATTGACTGCCCTGACACTTGCAATCGCATCAACAAGCGCTTTCGCTGACGGTCATGCGACACCAAACCCGATGGTTGGCGGCGCTGAGATGCTGGTTGAACGCAACATCATCGAAAATGCGGTGAACTCACCCATTCACACAACACTGGTTGCGGCTGTGCAAGCTGCCGACTTGGTCGAAACCCTGCAGGGTGATGGACCGTTCACAGTTTTTGCACCCGTCAATGACGCATTTGCAGCGCTCCCTGCTGGAACGGTCGATACCTTGCTGATGCCAGAGAACAAGGCAATGCTGCAAAAAGTACTGACCGCCCATGTGGTTGCCGGTGACATTTCCGCAGCCGACCTGATTGCCGGTGCACGCGCCAGCTCTGATGGCTTTTTCCACTTCAATGCAGTTTCCGGCGATGCGTTGTCAGCGCAAGTGCGTGGCGACAACGTCTATATCTATGATGAAAGTGGTAACGCGTCTTTGGTGACGGTCGCGGACGTCGATCAGTCCAACGGTGTGATCCACGTCGTGAACGCTGTTCTGGTTCCCAAGTAAACCAACCCGACTGTTGGCTAAGAACCTCTCTGCGCAAGCAGAGAGGATTCCCCCTCTTACCTACTGAAAGGACAACTCATGCAAAGACGCACTTTACTGACTGGTCTGATCGCACTCGCTGGCACACGTGCTTTTGGCGCAACCGGATCTTTCGAGATCACCCGAACTGAGGCCGAATGGCGTGCCATGCTGACGCAGATCGAATTTGATGTGATGCGCGAAGAAGCAACCGAGCGTCCGTTCAGCAGCCCGCTAGACAAAGAGACGCGTGCGGGCACCTACTACTGCAAAGGATGCGATCTGCCGCTTTATGGCTCTGTGCAAAAATACGACAGCGGCACAGGCTGGCCTAGCTTTTGGGAGGCACTGCCTGACGCAATAGGCACACGAGCCGACAATTCGCTGTTTGCAACACGGACCGAGGCACATTGCCGTCGCTGTGGATCACATCTGGGGCACATCTTTGACGACGGGCCAGAACCAACCGGCAAGCGTCACTGTCTCAACGGCGTCAGTTTGGTGTTCAAAACCTAAGACTTGTAACGCCTCACGCTGACCCATCCATCAAATCAAAATAAGGAAAACACAATGTTACGTACACTCACTCTTACAACCACTCTAGCACTTGCCACAGCGCCAGCGCTCGCAGACGGTCACTCAAGTACCATGGGCTATGCGCTGTCAGCGGACGGATCGAGCCTGACAGTCATGCAAAGCATAGTGGCGCCTGCGGACGCAACAACAGTAATGTTGTCAACGCCAGTGCGCTCCATTGCTTGGCGCCCCGTCACAGGCGAACTTGTCGGTTACGCCGACGGTATGATTGTGACAATCAACCCGATGACCGGTGAAACAACTGACACAATGGCGTCCTTTATGGATGACGCAATGATCGGTGATGATGCGGTCGTGGCGTTTGATTTCAACAACGCCATTGATGCGGTGCGCGCAGTGTCATCTATGGGCGACAACCTTGTCTACTTCCCGACCAACTTTGGCGATGACAAAGCGAATTCGGTCCGCCGTTTCAGGGATATGTTTTATGCTGAAGGTGATGCATCTGAAGGCGCAGAACCGCTGATTTTTGCCAACGCTTATACGAATGCCATCAGTGGCATAAAGGCTGGCGGTACTTTCCAATATGCTTTGGACGCCCGTGCAAACGCTTTGGTCAGCCTTGCGAATAATGCAGGCACTTTGAACACCATCGGTCTGATATCGGTCGACGGCGCGCCAGCGGATGTTTTGCCTGTTGGTGGCTTCGACATCGTCTCGCCGGAAGAAGGTACCGATGCGGCCTATGCTGTTTTGCAAATTGATGGTGCGATGACGGCGGGCTTGTACAGCATTGATCTTGGCACAGGTGACGCCACTTTGCTTGCCGATCTCGGCACTGCGGACATCGGCAGCTTTGCCGTATCTTCCGGCATGTAGGCCTTCGAGAATTCACAGTGTGTGGCCAATGCACTGTGTTGTCCCGATGCATGCAGGTTTCCACTCGAGCAGTATTTCATCGGTTAGTTTGGCCAGTTCCCATTAACGAGTAACGGCCCCTCAGCTGCGACGGCTGGGGGGCTTTTTTATGTCTGTAAAGAAAATTCAAGAAAGTTTGAAACTTTCTTCTGGGATCTTTCGTGACTTCCGTATCGCGCAACAAAGAATGCGCAATTGAAGGGACGGTTCGAAAATGGTGATGACGGAGAATACTAATTTTGCTTCTTGGTTTGGTCTTCGGGAAAGCGTGGTGAGCACTGCTGTTTGGCCAAATTCAGTTGCGACGTCTCCCAAGCGTCATCCTTCTCGTGGAAAACCAAAATACAGGCTGCGTGGAACACGTCAGTCCGCCAGTAGCAATCCGGACCAACACACTGCTGCGGCAGTCGATCACGATCAACAAGGAACATGGCTGGCCAAAACACGCGCGACAATAAGAGCGAAAAAATCTTGCGAGTTGCGTTTTGCTGTATGTTTTAGCGCCGCTTTTGCAAGTGTTGTGATTGTTGGTATCGGGACAACTCTGCAGGTTCAGGTTTCCGGCACCAGATCGAGCAACATCTTAGCGCTGACGTCCGTCAATGATTTGCTGCAAGCACCAATTGTCGACTTCGTTGGTTTACCGGCCATCAATTTGGAGCGTGCACCGCAGATCATGACGCAAGCGCCTAGAAGCACCACGAGCACAAGCGAGCTGCTTCAACCAACGCCGCCTATACTGACGACTTTGCGTGCGCCGCAGCTTACAATCTTGGATCGTGCCCCACAATTGTTTGCAGCGCCATTGCAAGTTGCCCGCCTTAGCTTTGTTAGCCAAGGATCCCCTGCACCCGAATTTGTGGTTCCCGCTGAAGTGAATGTTCCCGCGTCGCCACAACCTTTCGACTGTCGTTCATGCGCCCCGGCGTTTCCGCAGTTCGGGCAGGTCAAGTTTGATGTGCAGTCAACCGACATCGACGCTGCAAATGTTCAAACACTCATGGCTTCGTTGGGGCAGTACCAAAACACGGTCCGCCAATCGCAGATTGAAGTCACAACGAGCCAAGTACGCTTTTACCGTGCGAGCGATGCACCAGCGGCGGCCTCTTTGGCGTCAATCTACAACGCTGATCTTGTTGATCTGACATGGTTCGCGCCTGCAGATGATATCGCAAAAATCGATGTCTTCCTTACCAAACAAAACTCAGGTTCTGCGCCCGATGCTGGGCAATGAGACTACTCCTCAACCTCAAACACCACACTTCATAAAAGGAAACACACTATGAAAAACCTATCAATCAAATCGTTTTTGCTGACACTTGGTCTCTTTGCAGGGCCGGCAACTGTATTGGCCCAAGAGACACAACAATCCACGACGTCGGTCATTGAAGAAGCAGAAGAAGCGCCATGGCTGAAGGTCTATTTTGCATCCGGGAGCGCAACTGTGAGCGCAGACCAAGCAGCAACTCTCGACCGCGCAGTGCGCACATTCCGTGAAGGGGACCCATTCGTGATGATCGTGGCCGGCGGTGCTGACAAAGTCGGCGATCCGTCCGCAAACCTCGGCCTGTCACTCCAGCGTGCCACCGCTGTTGCAACGGCCTTGACCAATCGCGGTATTCCAATTGAACGTTTACAGGTACTGGGTCGTGGCAATAGCGAACTTCAGGTCGCAACACCTGATGAAGTCGCAGAAGAAGAAAACCGCGTTGTTGAGATTAGCTGGCGCTAATGAAAAATCTCATCCTATCATGCGCGGTTTCCGTGGTCTTGCTCCCAGCCACTAGCTGGGCGCAAGTGGACGCCGCTTCAGCATTTGCCAGCCGGGACTTTGCAACCGCCAGAACGCTTTGGCTAAGCGAAGCCGCCGATGGCTCTGCTGAGGCTATGCTGGGCCTTGGCTTGCTCGCCGACCGCGGTTTTGGTCAACAGCGCGACTTTGATGTGGCTTTTGACTGGTATCTTCAGGCGGCCTCACTTGGCCTGGCAGAGGCACAGTTTAACGTGGCCATTATGCTGGATGCCGGACTAGGGCGCCGACGCGATGTCGGAGAAGCGCAAATCTGGTACACGCGTGCAGCGCTGCGCGATCATGCGCGGGCGCAATACAATCTTGGCCTGCTGTATGAAACCGGTGATGGAATTGCATCCAATCCTGCGTTAGCCGCCTACTGGTTTGGGAAAGCTGCTCAGTCGGTGCCTGCGGCTGCACAAAAAGAAGTAGCGCAGGTGACAGCGTCCAGGATGGTTGCAGCGCCTAAAGTGACGTTTGACAATGTCGGCACATCACAGGTCGAACTTGTTTGGAACGCCGACTCGAATGCAAACGCGACCCACCTTGTTGAGGTGATTGAAGCGCCACGCGTTGGTGAAAACTATGGCGCGCCCATAATGTCAGTTAGTACCGTTTCCTCTGGCATCCTCGACTTGAATGGCTTGCCGACGAACGATGCAATCTGGCGGGTCGTGAACTTGGCAAGTGACGATACCGACTATGCCGCGGCGAAATGGTCTAGCAGTGAGAGTGTTGAACCGCCACGTGGCAGAATTACACTCATTTCCGATCCGGCAGTGAAATCTATGGAAAATGCTGCAAGCGTCTTTGCATCTTCGCTGCGCCAAGCAGGTTACTGGGTTCAAATCACTGACGACGTTTCCACACAAGCTGACAATTTCTATGTCAGCTACGGGTATGCGTCAGATCAACAACTAGCAAATGCAGTTGCAGCGTTTTTGCCATCAACCGAGCAAATCACACCTGCCAAGCAGTTATTGCGTTCTATGCAGCCTGGGGAAGTCGTCGTGAACTTGGGTGCCTTCCGGTAAAAAGGGGGGTCCAAGCCATGAGTGACAGACTACGACAGATTTTCTTGGATGAAGGGGCTTTGTCGCCAGCTTGATCATTGGCCATCGTTTCCGTGCTGCGATCTATCTGAATGGCTGGTTTTCCTGCTGCATCGCAATATTAGGGATATTGTAGGTGTAAGAACTGTCCTACTGCATGCGCACGCAGCAAAAGATTAATAGGTCCGCTATGGGCTCTTCAGGCACCTTCGCTGCAAGCTGCACGAACTGGTAAGATGCGGAACAAAACGGTCGTTAGAAAAGCCGAGCAAGATGTCTGCTTTGTAGTATGACAGCGGAGCCTACCGGTCAGTAGAGAGCCGAAACGAAACATACTGATTTTCGATTAATGCACGTCTACCAACTGTTCCTTGCTCTGAGGGCCAGTCAGATATTTCCACATGAACATACTGATGATCACAGGCACGACGACGGTCAAAATCGAAGAATGTTACAAACTTCATGATCGCGGTCTTATCGACCTTCGTAATCGGAAAGTCCCAAGAGCCATGATCTTTGCCATCTTCTCTATTGATCATAATTGGGGTGCTATCGCTTTGTGCGACCACGTCGATTTCCAAATTTAGAGCTCCATATTTTGTTGGCGATAGACTTCCGGGCTGAACCACAAGCGTCTGAAACAAGGCTTCTTCGACTGGTTCAAAGCATTCCCAAGCCTGCAATGCTTCACCAAATTCTGACGAAGGTGCCGCCAAATAATGCTGGTTGAACAAGTCCCTGCTAGCCAAACGAAATCTCTTCAAAAGTGGATCAAGTTTCACGATGGCACATCCGGTTTTGTTACGCTCGGCTTGAAAAGGACCTCCAATTCAAACGGGTTTGCAGACATTGGCTGCAACGCAGAAGAAGTTCAAGTTGGGCTCGAAGAAGACGTCAGATGCAGCGCGGCATCGACATGATAGAGAGTGAATGGCGAAGCAAGCAGCGGGACTTAGCTGCCGTTGACAAAGTGAACGCGAACGGCAGCTTATGAGTAGCTTCCAGAAAACAGATCAAGCTACGTCCAAGCTATGCTGCCCCTTGTTTTGAAACACTTCTCTCCCGTGGTTGGCATGCGTGATCAAAGTTCCGTCGCGCAGGTTCAACACATTAGACAGACCCAGCCCATCGGCTTCAATCCAAGTGAGCAGGATGGTTTCAGGGCTCAATACATCAAAGACATATGTCTCTTCATCAGATTGACCAGCATTATCACCAGCCACCCGCGTCCAACGCAGACGCTTTTCTGAAATGATATCAATGCGATAGATTTCATCGGAATAGATGAACTGGAAACTCGTTCCCAAAATACGCTCGTGAGTCACGTTTGATGCCATGCCGCCGCCACTCATTCCGTATTGCCTTCGATGAAGACTGCGCTGAAACGACCGGCGGACTCCCGCAATGCTTTCAGTGGCGCGTATTCTTTTGAATTGTACCAGGTGTTTGCGGCCTCCAAGGATGGGAATTTGATGATGACAGGATATGTCGGCGCCCAGTCCCCTTCCTTCACATCGATCGAGCCTGCTTTGGTCACGTATGTCCCGCCAAAGGCATTGGTGATCGGCTCAACAGTTGTAGCATAGGTCTGCATCTTGTCCGCGTCGGTGATTTCGAGATTTTGAAATAGGCAATAGGCAGTCATTTGGTCCTCGCAGGTGTTCAGTGATCCTTGCCCACTATGCTATTGCTTTCTAATTTTGCGCCATACATACTCATTCTAGAAATTCATTTTCTTGGAATTAGAAATGAACCGTTTGGCAGAAATTGAGACCTTCATCGCAGTTGTGCAGGCCGGATCGCAACTTGCTGCTGCCCAGCACCTCAACATCGCAGTGTCTGCAATCAATCGCCGTATCCATGATCTTGAGGCCAGGCTGGGTGTGGAATTGACTTACCGCACGCAGCAAGGAACAACCCTGACGCACTACGGGCAAACCTACTATGACAGGTGTTTACGGGTAGTCGCCGACCTGAACGAAGCTGACGCGATGATTGCAGGCGAAATGCATCAGTCATCGGGCTTGATCCGCATTGCTGTCCCACAAGCCCTGAGTGCAGAGTATATTGCACCGGTTATGAACAAATTTGCCGCGGCTAATCCCGACATCCATTTCGAGATTGATGTCAGTGATCGCCAGATTGATCTGGTGGACGAACAGTATGATTTGGCAATCCGCATCGATGGAACAGAGAAACCAGAGTTGGAAGAGGAGGCCTTGTTCAAGGTGCGATACCGTCTGTGCGCCAGTCCCGAATTTTGGCGGACAAATGGCCTACCCAAATCACCAAATGACCTGATCGGACTCCCTGCACTTGCCTATCGAACCGGCAACGGCACAAAGCTCTGGTCGTTCCGGAACAGTGGCGGGAAACTGTTCAAGATCCCGCTCACGACAAGATATGTGACCAACAATGGCGGCTATATCATCGAGGCGGCAAAAGCTGGGCTTGGTATGGCGCTTGAGCCAGAGTTTGTCTGCGGCAAAGCTTTGGAGGGCGGAGCATTGGTTCCAGCTTTGGACGACTATCAAAGCTACACGCGCTTCGCAAAAATAGTTCGCCCCAACAATCGACCACCATCACTGCGGGTGCAAAGGTTCGTTGAGGTTCTGAGAGCCGATTTGTCGCAAAAATTCGGCGATACGCTGGCATGACGATTGCGGATAAATCGAAAGCTGCCTTTGGCCGCATAGCAGATATTTGGTACTTTGGGCTCAATGCGGTCATCTGACGGTGTTGGACGGTTGACTGGTGCCAGCCCGAACCGGACATTCGATTTGCGGCCTGCGCTGGCTAAGCAGCAAGAGACTGCAAGCGCTCCGATGACTGGATCTGCGCTTTATTGCTACGATCAAACGGGTCTGATGTTGTGCGCCAAAATAGTCTTTTTTACTTTCGAAACGTATTGTCGACTGCGGTTACTTGATAGAATCCAAAGAATGCTTCACCTATTCTTAGTGGGCCATTGTCCAGTTAGGATTTGAGTTGAAGTATCTAACGCCTGTTTACGTGCTCTTTCTGAGCATGGTTGTCTTTGCAATGGCTTCTCGCCTTTCAGCCATGGAATTCACAATGGTACAAATGGATGGGCGTGAAGTGCTGCTGTCGGAAGGCCCCATCGAAATCGGCGATGCCGCCCGCTATAGAGACGCCTTGCAGCAGACTCCCGAGCAGCCCCATGGTGCACGGGTGGTCCTGTTGAACAGCCCTGGCGGAAGTGTTGACGCAGCGCTTCAGATGAGTGCCGTCAACGCTGATTTCATTGTCCATATGGTAATCCCTGATGGAGCAAGTTGTGCATCCGCCTGCGCGTCAATTCTTTACATCTCTGGGAACTACAGAACCACTTCGGCGAGCGGACGGTTCGGGCAACATAGCTGCTCGCGTGGTGGCGTTCCCGACCCTGACTGCAACGAGATCATGTCAGTTCATGCCATCGAGCATGGAGTTGCACATGGCGCCATAAACGCATTCGTAACCTACATTGCACCAGAAGACATTCTTTGGTTCAGCAACACTGATCTCGATTGTTGGAACATCTCATTCTATCCGTACTCGAAGCAGTCTGGCTTTGAACGCATAGACCCGTGCTTATTCGAACGCTTGCATGGCAGCAAACCTGATGGACAGGGTGCGTGGCGTGTAAATATGATGGCGGACGGCTACCGTGCCTTTGCTAGGCCGATATCAGATGATAATCGTGACTTTGAGCTCAGCTTGTACTGCAACGAGCTCGTGCCTGGACAACTATTCTTAGATTTTGATATTTTGGGACCTGTCGATAGAGTGCGAGACGCTCTGACGACGGGATATTTGCGACTTGGGCTAAACAGGCAAATTGAAGTTCCCTATTCGGTGGAGCAGGCTGACAATGGATTCTCAAAGGTAACACTGGATCTACCCAGATCGATGGTTTCGGAAATTCTGCTGTCGGCTAATGAGTTGGGCGTATACTTTGATGTAGCCTCGGGCTTTCAGCCGATCAGTTCCTGGGTGTCGACTGAAACTAGTCGGGACGCCCTACTGTTTGTTGCCAATCATTGCGTTAACAGGCTTTCAGCGGGTTGAGGAGGTAGTTACAGATCTGATTTCATCAGCCCAAAGCAGACATGGCAATCAAGCACATCCGGGGCGGAAAGCGGACCTTCGCTGCGACAGCTCGGTCTCAAAAGTGATCCAGCGAAAGCCGCCATTCAGTGAAAGGTCGAAACCAAGAGAACTGCGATCTATTTGGGGTCCGCAAAGAGCCCTAATCGACCAATGCTGCGACTTGCGCCAATGTCAGAGAACACTGGCTGAAAATTTCTCTTTACCCTGTCAGAGGCCAAACTCTGCGAACCCGTAGACGCTAAGAAAACTGGACAAGAAGTGTCACTCAACTCATGGCAATGGATTGCACAGCATGTTCGACAGCGGCTTTTGTCTGTTCCAGGTCGTTTGGGGTGATCGCAAGGGACGGATAGAGCTTACCCGGCGACTTGAATATCCCGTGCTGACGCAGCGCCCTATTGTAGGTCGCATTACGTGCGGGATCATCATGCTTGGCGGAGCGGTAATCACGACATTGGGTGGTCGTGAAGAAGATATCAAACAAGGTCTCATCCCCGCAAATTTGGTGGGCAATCCCTGCGGTATTAAGGGCGCTGCTTTGCATGTCTTGTAACGTCCGACCGATATCGCGGAGACGGTCATAGCTGCCTTCACGTTTCAAGACTTCCATCGTCTTCAGGCCAGCCGCCGCCGCCATCGGATTGCCGGATAGCGTGCCAAGTTGCATCAGCCATTTGTCACCGCCCACGATGGATTTGTCGAAGTGCTGCATGATCTCGGCACTGGCTCCGACGGCGGCGAGCGGGAACCCACCACCAATGATCTTGCCCAGCGTGCAGATGTCCGGCGTTACGCCGTAACGTTCCTGAGCGCCGCCATAGGCCAGCCTGAAACCCGTGACGATTTCGTCAAATATCAGCAGAACACTGTGTTTGTCACACAGATCGCGCAGGCCTTGAAGATACCCCGGCGCGGCGGGAATGATCCGTTGCAGGGGTTCGGCGATGATGGCCGCGACGTCGTCGTGTTCGCTCAGCAATGCCTCGACAGCGGCCAGCTCGTTGTAGGGCGCAATCAACATCTGATCGGCAACGCTCTGCGGGATGCCTGCACTGTCTGGCACCGCTTGGGGGAAATTGACGCGTTTTTCGGGGGCAAGGCTCATCTGTGCCTCGGCGCTCATGCCGTGGTAGCCGCCTTCGAACTTCAGGATCTTAGTCTTGCCTGTGTAAGCGCGCGCAAGACGGATGGCATACATGTCAGCCTCGCCACCCGACGCCACAAAGCGGACCTGTTCACAACAGGGGACCGCATCGACAATCGCCTCTGCCAGCTCAATGCCTTTGGCGTTATTGGCAAAAAACGTCATCCCCTTGGGCAGTTGCTCCAAGACTGCTTCCATGACCTCCGGGTGTCCATGGCCCAACAGCATTGGGCCAGAACCAATCAGATAGTCGATATATTCATTGCCGTCCTCGTCCCAGACGTGGCTGCCTTCGCCGTGTGCGATCACGATGCCGGGGTCGAAATTGCCAAAGCCGCCGCCGGGCAGAACGGCGCGGGCGCGGGATATCCAATCAGATTGTGATGTCAGTTTATGCATGATCAGGTCAGTTCAAGTATGGGGGTTCCAAGAGTGTTCATATCGGGTGTTACCCCAAGCCCCGGACCGTCGGGCGGCGCGATGCGGCCATTTTGCCGTGTCGGGCAATCAGGGGCTATGCGCGGGCTGACGTAAGAGGACAGATCACAGGTGTTCAGCAATGCGCCTTGCGGGGTCGAGGCCGCGAAGTGCAAGGATGCGGCGGTCACGATGTCGGACCCCCATGTGCATTCGGCGCAAATCTCTGCCCCCAAATGGACGGTTAAGTCACGGGCGCGGCGCATGGCTGAAAGCCCGCCAAACTTTGACAACTTCAAAGCAACCGCATCCAAAACGCCAAGCTTGTGGGCATGCATCAAGGAACCAAGGTCATATGCTCCTTCGTCGATCTTCATGGGCAAACCAGTGGCTTGGCGCACGGCGGCGCAGTCTTCAAGGGTTTTGCACGGTTGTTCCAACATGATATCGAGATGCGCGACCGCACGGCCCGTGCGTGTGGCCTGCAGCTTCGTCGCGCCACAATTCCAGTCACCGTAAACCAGTGGACTGTGACCCACTGCCTCGCGTACTTTGGTCAGCCGTTCTGCATCGGCCTGCCAATCAGCATCCGCGCCCAGCTTCACCTGAAACTGGCGGATACCGGACGCGTAGGCCTCCCGTGCAATACGCGCCATGTCATCGGGTGCAATGCAGGTAATCGAATGATAAAGCGGCATATCGGCGCGTGTACGCCCGCCAAGAAGGGCATAGAGCGGTTGTCCGGTTGCTTTGCCGAACAGATCCCAAAGCGCCATGTCGACAATGGATTTTGCATGCAAATGACCTTGCAGAATCCCGTCCAGTTTTCGCATCGGTGCATCGACGCCAAACGGGGAAACGCCAAGGATTTCCGGTGCCATTTCGACAATCGCACTCGGCACTCCATCGGCAAAAGCGGGTAAGTAATGTGGGATCGGGCAAACTTCTCCCCAGCCTTTCAGGCCCGTGTCTGTCTCGAGGCACAGAATGTGGGTTTTGACCGTGTCACAGGTTTTGCCCTCGGCCATGTAGTAGGTTTCATGGCTGGTCAGGTCGACGGACCAAAGGGAGATGCCTGTGACCTTCATGCGTAAACTGCCACGGGATCGCCCAAGACATCCTCGTCAGGGTGGACGCCAAGGCCGGGCTCTTCCGGCAAGAGGAGATGGCCATCAATATTGCGTGGTCCACGGCCACCAGCGATATCGACGGTCAGCATATCCTGACAGGCCCAGACCGCGTGACAATTGGCATCAGGAATAGTCGCCGCCAAATGTAATGCCTCGGTGTCGGCCAAGACTGATCCTCCCGTTGCCATGACGAACATGTCGATCCCGTGAGCCAGAGCGACATCACGCATCCGCGCCGCTTTGGTCAATCCTCCGACGCGGTTGAGTTTGATACCAAACACCTCCGCCAGTCCGTCTCGTGCAATGCGGGTCGCGTCTTGTAACGTCACCAGTGCTTCATCGACCGAAACGGGGGCGGCATGTTTGCCTGCAATAGCCGCAATATCATCCAGCGTTTCGCAGGGTTGTTCAAACATCACGTTCAGGTCTTCGGTTGCCGACATGACCCGCAGTGCCTGCTGTCGTGTCCACCCTCGGTTCACATCATAGAGCACAATTTCACCGTCGCGACGGATGTCTTCGACATCGCGAATCCGGGCAATGTCATGCGCCACATCGCCGCCAATCTTGACCGAATGGGCGACATAGCCGCGCTGCCGATACCGGTCGATCACGGCGCGGGTTTCTTCTACCGTCTTCGCGCCAACAGACGAGGCGATGGCGCGCGGCGTGCGTGATCCGCCGCCCATTAGGTCGGCAATTGGCAGGCCTGCGGCTTGGCCCGCGATATCCCAGCACGCCATGTCGATCGGGCTTTTGGCATAAAGGTGGCCGGGTAGCGCGAGGTCCATCGCACGTTCCACGTCCAAGACCTTGCGCGGATCAAGCCCTAAGATGAACGGTGCCATTGTCTTGATACCTGCACGGATGCCCGGCCCATGGGCAGGAACGTAGGTGTGTCCCCAAGGTGTGCCTTCGCCCCAACCGACAACACCCGCATCGGTCTCCATTTTGACAAGCGTCGCGTCCAGCATTTCAAACTTGAGCCGACCACCGGACAGCCAGTAAGGATGCTCCAGCGGCAGATCGACTTGGTAGACTGAAATCCGTGCTATTTTCATGCTGCATACTCCGCAACGGGTGCGCCAAGGCTGTCAAAATCAGCGGCCACACCAAGGCCCGGCGCATCGGGTGCATAAAGCTTACCCGCCTCAGCCCAAGCGCCACCAACCCCTGTAGACCGCGTGTTGTAATTCATTAGATCCGTCGTGTTTTGTAGGAAATCGGCAGGCGTTGATGCTGCGAAGTGCGCCAATGTAGTGCTAGCGATTTCACCGCCCCACGTATCTTCGGCGACCACCGGTATGCGGTTATCGACCAAAAAGTCCCGGACGCGGCGGGCTTTCGATAGACCCCCAAGGTTTGAGATTTTCAGGCAACATATCTCGGCTCCGCGGTCCGCGACGATACGCTGGGCGGCGGTCATGCCTGTCACACATTCATCCAGCTTCATGGGTTGTTGTGCGATGCGACGCACCTGCTGGCACTCCTCATAAGTTCTACAAGGCTGCTCCAGAATGTAGTCAAGATCAGCTGTGGCCCGCGCAACCCGGATCGCGTTATCCACGCGCCAGCCTTGGTTGGCGTCTGCCATGGCTTTCTCACCGCCCTCCAACAGCGCGACGCCAGCCTTTATCCGGTCGATATCAGCAGCCCAGTCACCGCCGACTTTGATCTGGAACTGCCGGTATCCGTCTTCCCGATAGCGCCGCATCTCAGCGAGGGTCTCGTCGGTGCTTTTCTGAGGCGCGACCCGATACATGGGCGCACCATCTGTCAGCTTGCCGCCTAGCAACATCCAAACAGGCTGGTCGCAGGCTTGTCCCAGTATGTCCCAGCACGCGGCGTCAAAGGGCGCTTTGGCATAGCCGTGCCCTTGCACGGTGTGATCCATCAGCTGTTCGATGCGCGCGACCTGTCTCGGGTCCTCGCCAATCAGCCTGTGGGCCGCGAGGCGGGCAAAGGCCTCCACGCCTTCGGAATGCGCAACCATGTAGTTCTCGCCACAGGGGGTGAACTCTCCGCAGCCCTGCAACCCAGCATCCGTATCGAGAACGACAACGCTGGCTTTTGCGGTCGTAATCGCATTTCCGCCCCCCCAAACGTAAGCGCCGCCAACGTAGGGCAAATCAGTCTTGAAGATACGAATGCGCGTGATTTTCATGGGGTCACAACAATGTTGCCAGTGTGTCTCTTCGCAATGAAGGCGGCCTGGGCTTCACGCAGTTGATCCAAAGGATAGGTCGCGGCCAAGGCGGGCTTGATGTCGCCATTCTCAATGTAGCGGATCAGGCTCGGCATGACCTCGGGCGTGATCACTGTAGAGCCTGTGAAGGTCAAATCGCGCAGGTAGAATGTGCGCAGATCAAGTTCGACCATGGGCCCCGCGATCGCGCCTGAACAGGTGTAGCGCCCGCCGCGTTCCAGCACGTCAATCAGCGTTGGCCAGTGGGGACCACCGACAACATCGGCAACG
Organism: uncultured Paracoccaceae bacterium; assembly: GCA_947488605.1. GTDB lineage: Bacteria > Pseudomonadota > Alphaproteobacteria > Rhodobacterales > Rhodobacteraceae > Yoonia. The sequence continues at coordinate 17,014 of CANKZJ010000014.1, forward strand.
ACAGTGATTTTCTCATCGCCTAAGGCGGCACGCAGCCCGTCAGGTGTGCGGGGCAGAACCATGTCGGCACCTAGTGCCGCGACGTCTTTGTGCTTTGCTTCCGATGCCAGAGCGATCACCCGCGCCCCGCGGCGTTTGGCCAGTTGCACCAGCGCGCCACCAACACCACCAGACGCACCGGGCACGAGCACAGTGTCATTTGCACCAACCTGCGCCCGTGTCAGCATGCCTTCGGCCGTGGAGTACGAACAGGAAAAGGTGGCCAGTTCCGCATCGCTCAAATCCGACTGCACGGCGAGCGCATTTCGCGCAGGCGTCTTTGTATATTCCGCAAACCCGCCATCGCGTTCAGATCCGAAATATTCGGTTTTGTTCATATCCTCAGGATCGCTCGCGTCGCGCAACCAACCGTCGGTGATAACGCGTTCTCCGATACGTGACGGATCAACATTTTCGCCCACAGCGACAATCTCACCGCAGACATCGGCACCTTGAATGCGTGGAAAGGTGATAGGAGCGCCGCCCCATGTGGGGTCGTCTTGACCGACGACTTCAAACGCGCCGCCTGTCGTCGCATCGGTCACCGTTTTTGAATACCACCCCGACCGGGTGTTCACGTCGGTGTTGTTTAGCCCGCAGGCTCCTACCTTAATAAGAACTTCATCTGCGGCTGGCTCAGGGCAGGGCCAATCGTCATGCAGGACCATCTGATCCAGATCGCCATGGCCCATCGTGACCATCGCGCGCATTGTCTTTGGGTGGGTCATGATGCGTCCAGTCTTGGCTTCAAGCTTTGGGGATCATAGGCGGGGTCGCTCAAAACGCGGGCCGCGCGGGGTTTGCCGTGGATCACGACCTCAAGCGGGGTGTTGGGTTTGGCCGCATCAGGTGCGATGTAGGCGAAGGCAAGGATTTTGCCGACTGTCGGCCCGTAAGCTACCGAGGCGGTGGAACCGACAACTTTCCCGTTCAACATCACAGCCTCGCCGCCATGGCCATCGGCTTTGCCGTCCGGTTCTATTTCCAAATAGGCACAGACCCACGGCAGATCGGTGTTCAGGGTCTTGCCCCGCCCAAGATAATCCTTGTCATTGCGCGCAAATCTCAGAACATCTGCCTCGGCCAAAGTCACCTCGTTAGTCAGCTCGCCTGCGCCTTTGAACCCTTTTTCCATACGCATAGCGTTCATAGCAAAGCTGCCATAGTCCGCGATCCCATGCGCCTCGCCCGCAGCCCAAAGCGCGTTGTAGACATCAAGGCAAGCCGCGTTTGGCATATGGAATTCCCAGCCCAGCTCGCCCGCATAGGACATGCGGAAGGCCCAGATGCGATGCCCGGCCAGAGTGATCTCTTGCGCGGACAGCCAGCGGAACCCCGCGTTCGTCAGGTCGGCATCCGTGCAGAGCTGCAATACGTCCCGCGCCTTTGGACCGTTTAAAGTCAGCGCAGACCAGTCGGAGGATAACGCGGTGATTTTCACGTCTTCATCTGCGCGGTTCTGGTTCAAGTGATCCAGAAGTCGTTGTTCGAAGAAGGCAGCACACACGAGATAGAACTTGTCGTCAGCCATCCGCACGATGGTTGTTTCTAGCTCAATCCGGCCTGCGCGGTTCAGCATATGGGTGAGCGTGATGGACCCCACCTTTTGCGGCATCCGGTTCGCGGTCAGGCGATCCAGCAGCGCATAGGCTTCCGGGCCTTCTACCATGACCTTGGTGAAGGCGGTAACATCCATGATGCCTACGTTTTCGCGCACAGCTTTGACCTCCGCCGCGACTACATCGTCGACGGGGGTGCGGTTGAAGGAATAGTGATCTTCCTGTGCCATGCCATCGCGGGCAAACCAACGGGGGCGCTCAAAGCCATAGACTTCTTCGTGCACAGCCCCCTTGGCTTTTAGCAATTCATGCAAGGGTGAGGGTTTAATCGGCCGCCCAGCCAGCCGGTTGAAATGCGGAAACGGGATTTCGTGACGCAGGCAATAGTCTTCCTCGGCCTTCACGACCTGCCAGTCCTTGGTGGCGTAGCTACCGAAACGACGCGGATCGTAGTCGCGCATGGAAATATCAGCGGCACCATGCACCATCCATCGGGCCAACTCCCGCGTCAAACCGGGACCCCAGCCGATGCCGATTTGCGTACCACAGCAGCACCAGTAGTTGCGCACGCCGGGTGCAGGCCCAATAAGCGGGTTACCATCTGGTGGGTGGCTGATCGCACCGTGCACTTCGCGCTGAATGCCAAGCTCCGCAAAGATCGGCATGCGGTTCAGGCTTTCCTCAAGATATGGCATGACACGGTCATAATCGGCGTCAAACAGCCAGTTTTCATAGTCCCACGGGCAATGATCGTGCCAGACCGAGTTGGGGTTTTCTTTCTCGTAGATGCCGATCAGGCCGCGTTTCTGCTCCATGCGAATGTAGCCAGAGACCTTTTTGTCATCGCGGATGACGGGGAGTTCGCGGTCGAGGGATGCGAATTCTGGCACAGGTTCGGTGACAAAATAATGGTGCGTCATTGACGTCATAGGCAGTTGCAGACCGGACCATTCGCCCATTTGTCGGGCATAGGTTCCACCTGCGTTGACGACATGTTCACAAACGATCGTGCCTTTGTCGGTCTCGACCTGCCATTCGCCTGAAGCAGTCTGGGTGATGTTGGTGGCGCGGCATTGGCGGATAATGTTCACACCCTTCTGGCGTGCGCCGGCGGCCATGGCCATGGTGACATTTGTAGGGTCAACATGGCCGTCGTCTGGCGTGTGCAACGCGCCCAATACACCATCCAGGTTATAGAAAGGATGCAGTTCCGAGACCTTCTCTGGACCAACCAATTCGATGTTGAAACCCAGCGAGCGACCGACAGACAGAGTATGTCGCAGCCAGTCCATTTCATCTGTTGTGTAGGCCAATCGGAACGACCCGCAGCCATGCCATGTGACTGGCTGGCCCGTCTCTGCTTCCAATCCACCCGAATAGAGCCCGATGTTATAGTCGACGCATTTGCCCAGCCCGAAACTGGAGGTCGAGTGGGTGATCTGCCCCGCGGCGTGCCACGTGCTGCCGGATGTCAACTCTGCTTTCTCTAACAAGACAGTGTCCGCGCCCCATCCTTCGTGACCAAGGTGATAAGCAAGGCCAACGCCCATGACGCCGCCGCCGACAATGACAACGCGTGCGTGGCTGGGGAATTCATGCGCCAAGGGAATGTCCTTTTATGAGTCGTTTTTCTCTAGACAGGCTAATCGGACAAAAATACCATCGTCAATCATGAATGGGACAAATGTATCAAATACGATTCTAGAGCGTCTGGCAGATGAGCTCACTGAGCTGACACCAGAAGCGCGCAAGGCCGCCACCTATGTGCTCGAGAACCCGCGCGATGTGGGGGTATCCACAGTGCGCGAGATTGCCGAGGCCGCAAAGGTAAAGCCCAACACCGTCGTGCGCATGGCGCGGCAGGTTGGCTTCGAAGGCTACGAGGATTTCCGTGCGCCGTTCCGCGAGGCGATCAGACGCGGGGCCGCCGACTTTCCTGACCGCGCACGCTGGCTGCAAGACATCCGCAAGTCGGGCGACCTCGGCGGCCTTTACGCTGATATGGTGCACGACGTACTCGCCAACATCGAAGAGACTTTTGCCGGTATTTCGACCGAAGACCTGAAAGCTGCAGCCGAGGCGATTTGGGCCGCGCGCCGTGTCTTCACGCTTGGGGTTGGCGTCAACAACTCTGTCGCGCGCAACTTTACCTATCTTGCCTCAACCGGAATGACCGAATTTCACGCAATCCCGCGCCCCGGCTCGACCCCCGTGGATGATTTAGCGTGGGCCGACGACCAAGATGTTTTGATTGCGATCACCTGCAAACCTTATCGATCCGAAGTGGTAGAAGCGGTGCGTATCGCGCATGAGCAAGGCATGACCATTGTTTCAATTTCCGATAGCCCGGCCAGCCCCATCATTCGGCTGGCAGACCATGGGTTTGTCGTCTCGGTCGACACGCCGCAGTTCTTTCCGTCTTCGGTCAGCATCGTCGCGTTGCTTGAAACGTTGCTTTCCTTTGTCATTGCTGTTGCCAGCGAGGAGATCCCCGAACGCGTGGCGACCTTCCACGCGCGCCGTCACGAACTTGGCTTGTATCACGCGGAGGACAAATGAACGAACCGATCCGATCATTGGCTGCGCGCTATTATACAGACCCGCAAGTCTTTCAAGTCGAGAACGCAGGGCTGCTGGCCCAAACATGGCAATTCGGGTGTCACGCGTCTGAACTGACAAACACCGGCGACTACGCCACCTTTGAGATCGCCGGAGAGAGCCTGTTTGCAATCCGCGGGCGCGATGAAAAGATCCGCGTGTTCTACAACGTCTGCCAACACCGCGCGCATCAATTGGTCCAAGGCAAAGGTACGACACGCGTTGTCGTCTGCCCCTATCATGCTTGGACATATGAGTTAACGGGCGAGCTGCGCGCCGGACCTAATATCAAGGCTGTCGAAGGGTTTGATAAATCCAACGTTTGCCTCACAGAGGTGCGGGTCGAAGAATTCCTCGGCTTCGTTTTTGTCAATCTCGACCCTAACGCTGACCCGATGGAAAAATGGTTTCCGAACGCGCGGGCAGAGCTTGAGGAATGGGTCCCTAATTGGGCCGACCTCAAGCCGCTGGAATGGGTCGAGATTCCGGAAAACTGCAACTGGAAGGTCTCGGTCGAGAATTATTCGGAGTGCTATCATTGCTCTTTGAACCACCCGACCTTTGCCAATGGCGTGGTTAAGCCCGAAACCTATGACATTCAGCCCCAAGGCAAATGCCTGCGCCACACCACCGAATGCCAAAGCCTTGAGGACATGACCTATGACGTTCATTCCGGCTTTGCTCATCAATATGGATATTCTAGCTGGTTCCTGTGGCCGATGTTTTCGTTTCAGGTCTACCCAGGGAATGTGCTGAACACTTATCACTGGCGCGCCATTGACGCGGATCACGTTGTGGTCTGGCGTGGCTGGTATTCCGTGGGTGGCGTGGATGATCCCAAGGTACGACAACTGGCCATCCAAGACCGCGAGACGACAGTAGAAGAAGACATCCATTTGGTGGAAAGCGTGCAGCGCGGGCTTGGATCGCGTGGGTACAAACCGGGGCCGCTGGTGGTGGATCCTTGCGGTGGCGTCAATTCCGAGCATCCCGTCATGCACCTTCAACGCTGGATGCGGGAGGCGATTGATGGCTGAAAACTGGCAATCGGGCGGCTGTGCCTGCGGGGCAGTACGTTATGATCTCTTTGCGCCGCCAAAGTGGACGGCGCTGTGTCATTGCGAAGATTGCAGGCGCGCAGCTTCGTCCCCGGTGGTGGCTTGGATGGGGTTCGCGCCCGATCAGGTCTACTGGTCAGGTAAACGGCATTTTCACCGCTCTTCCGCACATGCGGTGCGCGGGTTTTGCGGCACATGCGGCGGCCAGATGAGTTTTGAAAGCGACCGATGGCCGGGTGAAATCCATCTTTACGGTGCCAGCCTTGATGCCCCCGAAGCTTACCGCCCACAATTGCATTGCTACACGGCCGAGCATCTTAGCTGGCTCGCCTTGCACGATGATCTACCTCGCTATCCGGGAACAGCGCCATGATGCCATCAAGCTGGACGCCAGAGCAAAAGCTGTTCCCGTATCAGGTGGGCTTCACCTGCCCGCCGTTTGACTATGATGCCGCGCCTTCTGACTTCTTGCGCATGTCGCCCGAAACCGTGGGCGTGCACGGCTGGATGTTGCACGTTCCGGACTACGCCCATGGGCTGGACCAGCGCAAAGCGAACTTCGGGATGATGGACGACTTCGTACATTGCATGGCGCGCAATGGTGTCGATGTCTGCGGGCAGGTTGGGTCGAACTGGGTCCATGCCAGTGGTCTGGGCGTTGAAGGAATACGCCAGCACTGCGCCGATCTGTCGGACAAATACGAGACCCGTTTTCACATGGCAGGTTACGCCATGGTCGAAGCCTTACGTGCAATGAATGTCGAAAAGGTCGCGCTGAATGGCGCATATCACTGGCCCGATTGGTGGCAGGGCACTGCGGGGTTTCTCCGTGAGGCGGGTTTTGATGTGCTTTGGGCGGGCAATTTTGTGGATCAGGGATGGTTTCCTGACCAAGAGGCCGTCAACACCAAACGCTGGATTTTCGATGGTGACCTCTTTGATCGCAGTTTTTCCTATGTGGCCGACCAAGCCCCCCAAGCCGATGCTTACCTGATCAACGGCATGTGCAACTTCCGCTCTGGCCCGAACGGCTTGCCCCAACGCCCCCTGCATCTCGCCCGCGCGATGGAGGCCAAACTGGGCAAGCCCGTGATTGGCCATGACACGGCGCTTTATTGGCGGATCATGAAGGATCTTGGCATTACACCAACCACGCCACAAAGCCGACTATTGGAGAGCCTCCATGCATAAGATTGTAGCCCTCTGGGCCATCCCCCGTTCGACCTCGACAGCCTTTGAATGGATGATGCGCCAGCGAGGTGGCCTTGATTGCCTGCACGAACCCTTTGGCGAGGCGTGGTACCAAGGCGAAGACCCGCTTTGGCCGCGCTACAAAGACGGTGAAAAAACGACGGCGGGTTTGACTATCGAAAGTGTCTGGGAAGACATCCAAGCGCGTGCCCAAAAAGGCCCGGTCTTCATCAAGGACTTCCCCCATTACATCAATCACATGTGGTCGCCTGAGTTTCTGAGCCACTTTACCCATGCATTCCTGATCCGTGATCCGGCCAAGACGATTTCGTCGATCTACAATAAATGGCCCGACTTTGATGAGCTTGAGGTTGGATTTCCGGAACAGCGCGCCCTGTTTGATCTCTTGTCCGCGTTGAACGGCGCACCGCCGCCCGTCATTGACAGCGATGATCTGCTCGAAAACCCGGACGCCATGGTTGCCGCCTTTTGCGACGCGGTGGGCATCCCTTTCCTAGCCGATGCCATGAGGTGGGAACCTGGTGGCGATCCGTCCGCGCATAGCTGGTGGGATGGTGGATCATTCCACGCGAACCTTGCCCAATCCACCGGGCTAAAACCGCAACAACGCCGGTATGTTGAGGTCGCCGATGCGCCGGAGCGGGTGCGCCGCGTCTATCGCCGGATGAAGCCCCACTACGATCACCTTTACCAACATCGGATCAGACCAGCATGAAGACCTATTGGCAAAACTACATAGACGGCACATGGGTCGATGGGGGCGCAGGGCGGCTCGATGTGTTCAATCCCGGCACGGGGGAAAAACTCGCCGAACAAGCCCTTGCTGATGCGGCAGACGTGGACCGCGCCGTCATGGCGGCTCAACGTGTTCATCTCTCCGGTGCTCTCGCCGATCTGCGCCCCGTCGAACGCGGACGCATGGTGCAAGCAATGGGGCGTTACCTGCTGGATCATATCGACGAGATCGCTCAGGTTCTGACGCTTGAACAAGGCAAACCCCTGTGGGAAGCGCGGATCGAGATTGAAGGCGCTGCAAGGTATTTCGAATACTACGGCAATCAGGCCGAAACGGTCGAGGGCCGCTCGATCCCGCTGGGAAAAGGCTATTTCGATTTCACCACCTATGAACCATTCGGCGTCTCCGCCCAAATCATTCCGTGGAACTACCCCGTGGAAATGACGGCGCGGTCGCTGTCGGCGGCTTTGGCGACGGGCAACGCCTGCGTCATCAAAACGCCCGAACTTACTCCGCTTAGCAATGCGTGGTTCGCCCATGCCGCCGAGGCTGTAGGCCTGCCCAAAGGTGCCGTGAATATTCTTTGCGGACTGGGGGGCGATGCAGGCGCGGCGCTGTCAGCGCATCCAGACGTAAACCAAATTGTCTTCACAGGATCCGTTCCAACAGGCGTCGCAATCGCAACCGCCGCGGCCAGGAATGTTGTGCCTTGCGTGTTAGAGTTAGGTGGAAAATCCGCCGCGATCGTTCATGACGACGCCGATTTGGAGGCCTTTGAAAACGACGTCCGGTGGGGCATATATTTCAACGCAGGGCAGGTCTGCTCGGCCATGAGCCGCGTGATCGTGCACGAGAGTGTCCATGATGAGCTGGTCGAACGCATGGTCGGCGTGGCGCAGTCTTTGACGGTTGGTCCCGGCATCGAACAACCCGAATTTGGCCCGACAATGGGGGCAATGGTCTCTGAGTCGCAACGCGACCGCGCCGCTGACATGGTCGCGGCGGCGCACGGCGACGGGGCACAGGTTGCCACGGGTGGCCACAAAATGAACATCCCCGGCGCGTTTCTTGAACCAACGATTGTGACAAGCGTGACACCCGATATGAAGATCGCCAATGAGGAAGTTTTCGGGCCCGTCTTGTCCGTCCTGAAATTCTCTTCCGACGAAGACGCCATCAAGATTGCCAATGGAACACCCTACGGGCTCGTTGGCGGCGTTTTCACCCGCGATATTGACCGCGCGACAACAGCAGCGCACCAGTTGCGGGCCGGACAGGTTTTCGTCAACGAATGGTATGCTGGTGGGGTTGAGACGCCCTTTGGCGGCTACGGCAAATCGGGTTACGGCCGCGAAAAAGGCCGCGAAGCCCTCTGGAACTATGTGCAAACCAAAAACGTCGCTATCAAATTGAAAGGCTAAGCCATGAGTGCATTTGACGAAGATCTTTTTCTGAAAGGACTAGAGCAACGCAAAGCCACGCTGGGCGCTGAGTATGTTGAAAAGAACCTTGCCGCCGCCGATGAGTTCACCCGCCCCTTTCAGGAAGCGATGACCGCGTGGTGTTGGGGCTTTGGCTGGGGCGACGATGTGATCGATGCCAAGACACGTTCAATGATGAACCTGTCGATGATCGGGGCTTTGGGGAAAATGCATGAATGGGAAATTCATTGCCGCGGCGCGATCAACAATGGCGTCAGCCAAGAAGAAATCCGCGCAATCATCCATGTCATCGGCATTTATTGCGGCGTACCGCAAGCGTTGGAGTGCTTTCGCGTTGCCAAAAAGGTTCTTGAAGAGACGTGACACCAAGACGTCATGCCAGTCGTGCTTTTCCAGAATGTGAACACCATGTTTATCGCGCAAAGCAATGGAAGACCTCTCCCAAAACAATCGCTATCACCAAGAAGCGGACATGGAGCATTTGTAACGAACGGCAGCGAAGTCCCGCGATCTAGCCATCAGGCTACGTTACAATCTCGCGGGCCCAGCGAATGGCCGGTTGGGTGGCGCTGCACTGCGGCGTAGTCTGACACGATGAGTGTCCGCAGTGGGCCGCCAGTGAAGACGGCCCGGTAGGCTCAGATTTCAATGGCCTCCGCAATGGCTAGCGCATCTTCAAGCTCGACGCCTAGGTATCGCACCGTGCTGTCCATCTTCGTGTGGCCGAGCAAAAGTTGAACGGCGCGCAGGTTGCCGGTCTTCTTGTAGATCTGGGTCACCTTCGTTCGCCTCATCGAATGCGTGCCGTATGCGCTCGCTTCTAAACCGATGGATATGACCCAATCGCGGACGATCCGTGCATACTGGCGTGTCGAGATATGCAGGCGCTCGTGGAAGCGGCCAGGCCATAGATATTCGGAGCCGACCATGAGCTCGTCCTCCATCCACTTCTCGACCGAGGCCCGGGTGCCTTCGGAAATTTCAAAGCGCACAGGTTTCTTCGTCTTGCTTTGCAACACCGATGCACGTTCTTTGACCTGGCCAGATGCCATGACGTCGACGACCTTCATCTTGACCAAATCGCAACCGCGCAACTTGCTGTCGATCGCCATGTTGAAGAGAGCGAGGTCGCGATGGTTTTCTGCCAATTCAAGGCGGACACGGATCGCCCAGACATGCTTGGGTTTTAGAGGTCGTTTCTGACCGACGATGCGACCTTTGTTCCATGCAGGGCGAAGTGCGCGAATGGCTGGTAGGTTTGGTGTTTCCATGACTGATCCTCCGATCCGCCATGCCCTCCCGAAACGACAACCCTTTGTTGACTCAGAAGAATAACATAGAACACCAATTCCCGTCTTGGCGCCTAGATGACCAGTCAGAAAGATGAGCCGCTTTGGTTCAAACCATCAGCCAAAGCATCACGACCGCCATTCCGACCATCATCAGGTTTTCGGTGAGGCTCACAAACCCAAGCGGGACGTTTGAATTTCCACCGACGCAGGCGCATTTGAGCTCACGTTTATCGATGTAGACGGCCTTGAAGACGCTTACGGCTCCAATGCTAGCAACGAAAAGTGCCGCGGGAGCTGACACCCAAGTCAGGATCATGCCTGTCATGAGGATACCCGCGCCTGTTTCCACGAATGGGTAGATATATGCGTACGGCACCCATTTCCGCGCGAGAAGGTCGTAGTTGAGGAACATCGTGGAGAAGCCCTCGACATCGCGCAGTTTTTGCATGCCGAGAAGGATCATTGAGACTGAGATGAACCAGGCCAGTGTTTGCCACGTGATCGTGCCGAGGAACCCAATTGATAGCGCCATTGCGGTGAAAGCAGCGACGGCGAAGAGATAAAGCACTGGCCGGTAGGTGGTTGCCTTCGGGTCCCAGCCGGTCAGCTTTTCGCGCAGGTCCGTGTAGCCGCCGACGCGTTCGCCTTCGATCCACGCTTGGGGCGTTGTCTTGACGTCGTGCTGGGCCTTAAAAGCGTCAACTTCGGCGCGGGTTCGGAAAAGCCTATCATCGACATCATATCCCTGACGCCTCAGAAGCCAGCGAGCCTTTTGCCCGGATGGGCACAGATGATCTGGCAGCGCCATCCGGTAAAGCACAGCCGTTTTGCCCAACGCCACTTCGGCCGGGTTTGTATCAATGTCGGCAACGTCGCGCGTGTCCTTGGGCATTGGCTTTTCCTTTTCGGTACGCTTGTTTTGAGGGCTGTGCTTGCTTGGGCTCTGTATTAACCTATATACCCCCCTAGGGTATATATTCAATAGTTTGAGCTTGATGCCATACTCACTCGACTTTTTGTCTGCCAACATGCGAAAAGAGACTATGCACGAAAATCGCGAAGCTACTTTAAAACGCCTCAAACGCCTGGAGGGTCAGGTCCGAGGGATTGCCCGGATGGTCGAAGAGGACCGCTATTGCGTCGATGTCCTGACGCAGATTGCGGCGGTGCGAGCCGCTCTCAAAGGCGTCGAGAAGCTCGTTATCGACAACCACGCGTCGCATTGTATCGAGGATGCACTTGCATCAGGTGATCGGGAGGATCAGCGGGCGAAATTTACAGAACTCCTTGAACTGCTCGACAAGGCGCGCGGCTAAGTCGTCAAAGATTGACGGGTGGCGTTGTTACACTGGTGATGGTTGCAGTTGCCAGAAGGATTAGAACAACGGCCAGTATTTCCGTTGAAATAGAACGCCGCAGGGCATGGGCTGCACCGGGTTTCTCAGCACGCAAGGCAGGGACCAGCCTCACCTTATTCCAAGTTGCAAAGCCCAGGAGGACCGCAACAATCGCGACTTTGACCAGAAGTGCTAAGCCGTAGGCCGTTCCAAATAACGCAGTGGCAGAACCTGAAAGCAGCCAAGCGAGCGATGTGCCTGCGAGCATTAGACCCGCCACTCCGCCAGCGGCGAGATTACCAAAATAGTGCAACAGGTCAGCACCGGCTGGAGCAAGTGCTGCCTGCCGCAAAGGTATGAGAGCGCCAACCCAGAAAGCAGCGGCTAGAAGATGCAGCACCAGCAGGACAGCCAGGGCTACTCTGGGCTCCCCAAGAGCGTGGCCCACTTGAGCAAAGGATATCGCCACAGCAAGGCTGCCTGCCAGAGCGATCCATTGTCCAATGCGGTGCACCAGAATTGCCAGTATCGCGAGTTCACCCATCCCGCGCCAAATTGCGGCGGTCCCAAGTGGACTTTCCCAAACGAAGCCAAGCATCACTGGGTCGGACGCGCCCTCTAAGCCCATCCCGGATATCCGGGCAGCACGAATGCCGAACCGGACGGCTAGCACGGCGAGACCGATAAGTGCCGCACCGACTGCAAGCCGCCTCGCAAGTCGCAGGACCGATACCTCAGCTCGCTGAGAAAAAACGACCGAAAACAGCACACCCCCCATCGTAAGGAGTGCCGCGCCATAACCAATCGCCTTGGCCAAGATTGCCAAAACGACAAGACCGTCGATCGGTGCGAGTCCGGTCACTCAGTGACCGTGAAGGAGAAGCTGCCCTGCATCGGATGGCCGTCCGACGCCATTCCGCGCCAGTCGAAGCGATAGCTTCCAGGCGCAAGTTCTTCCAATGGCAAAGCCCGGAACTCCGTAGAGGGGTCCATACCTGTCTCGCGTTCGATTTCGACATCGCCATCTGGAGAGGTAAGCGTGACTGAAATGATGCGCATCGGATCATCGAAGCGCATTGAAAGCTCGGGCACTTCCGTGACTGTCGCACCGTTGGCGGGTGTTGTGGCCTCAGATTTCGAATGCGCAAAGGCAAGAGCGGGAGCAACTACAACGGCCAAGCCGAGAAGAGTTTGTTTGATCATCTGAATTTTCCTCTATTCGGACTGGGCATTCAGTTCGTCGTGATACTGACGAAGGTCATCAGGCCAAGTTGACTTGATGAAGGACAGCACCGCAATGACCTCATCATCGCTGAGCACGCCCTCGTAGACAGGCATGCCAGATGGTGGCGCGTTCTCCATCAGACCGGCAAGTCCGTATTTGGTCAGGGTGAAAAGCGTTTCGTCATCATGGTGCCAGGTATGCCCGGTGGCGTCATGCGGCGGCGCAGGTAGCAAACCATCCTCGCCACGCATCCGCCAGTTCGGTTGTCCCTCCAGGCGCGCACCATGGCAGGCAGCACATTGGGTCGCGTAGATATCTTGGCCCAAGGCGACCACTTCGGCGTCGTCAGGTGTCAAAATACCAACCGCTTCGGAAGGTTGAGCCAGAACAAATGCGGCGACGAAACCGGCGAGCGCGAGCCCGCCGGTTAGCAAAACTGCTTTTGGACTTACCATCAGGTGTCGAACGGCTGCGCCGTGCCAGCACGGTAGTACATTGTGCCGGTGCCAGCCTCTCCACCAAATGCAATGACGTCGAAACGCGCGGACGGGTCATCTCCCATGCCAGGAGAGCCCATCGGCATGCCAGGAACAGCAAGCCCAGTGATGTCCGGGCGATCCTTCAAGACGGCTTCCAATGCTTCGAACGGCACATGCCCTTCGAAGACATATCCATCTGCTTCAATGGTGTGACAGGAGGCGAGCTCAAGCGGTATTCCGCGTTCTGACTTCTGCGCCTCGGGGTCGGTCAGTTCCTCGACGGTGACGGTGTAACCGCGAGCGCGGGCCAAGTCAGCCCAGGCGTGACAGCATCCGCAGCCCGGTGAGGCGAGAACGCGCATCGGCGTAACTGCACGCGCAGGCAGAGCAGCCATCACAAGAGCAGATGCGGATAGGGTAGTGAAGTGACGACGTGTTATCATGTCTGTCGGTCCTTTGATTAGAAAGTTGAATGGATTGCGGGCACGCGCCCGTTGCCGTTCAGACTTTCGGAGGACCGGTTGGGACAGCCAGCGTCAGGTTTGAAAAATTGCAATCAGCGTACATCAAGCCAATAGCCGCCATGCTAGCGGGATTAACCGGCGAAATGGCCGATGTGGCTGCAAGATCACCGAAACAGGGCATTGATCCCATCCCGCTGGTGGCGTCGCAGCAGTCTGCGAGTGCCTTCTCAGCATCAGCCACTGGATCGCTTTCTGACATTTCGGCGTGGTGGGCGGCGTGATCCGATCCATGGTTCAAGCCGTGCATCACAGACGCGGTGGATGCACCGGCGAATGCAACAACAAGAATGATTGACAGAACCAAGCGAAACATCCCCAATACCTACTGGGGGTATATGGCTTTGACAAGTCACGAGGATGTGTCGCCATAATCGAGCTTAGTTGCATCCGTTATGACTGCGCCACATGTCCGGGTCGTGCCCGTCTGGTACAGAGGCGCATGGATCATCTGAATAACCGCGCAACACCGCGTACTGGCTGATTTGGGCATCGGTCAGCAATGGCAAAGTCAACAGATGGGCATTCAGATGAACGAGGCGGAGGACTGCTCGTGCTTGACCTGCTTCGGCCACCAGCCGTTCAAGCGCCTCAGCACCAGGCGCACCGTTTTGAAAGGCTGCGTCCAGCGCTAGTTCAGCTACGACGAACCGCTCCCCGGCAGTTATGGCGTCTGCTTGCATTTGCGCTCGGATCGCTTCGATGTTGTCACGCTGTTGCTCAGTCAGAGCGATCTCTTCGGCAAGCTCAAGCAGATGCGTCGGCCCCGGCACACCATTGAGTTCGGCAGCACGCGCAAGCCCCCATCCGCCGCCACGTGCGATTTCCTCTAAGTCTTGCTCCGAAAGAGACTTGATTAAGCGTGTTTCCTCACCCGCGTAAGCTGACGGCGATGTGCTATGGTTTTCATCGTGTGTTTGGGCAAAGACTGCGGTGGGGATGAGAACCATCAACATTGCGACGTGTTTTGTTTCCATGAGTGAAGTCCTTGATTGATCCGGGATTGGCCCGAAGTTGTTGCACAATCTGCGCCTCCAAGGGCATGATAGAAATCATGTCGGATCATTGGCTCAACTGTTTTGATGGCGCGCCAGAACGCACGCTGGACGAAGGCGAAACGCTTTTTCGTCGGGACGATGAAGTTGAATGGGCCTTCTTGGTCCGTGAAGGGCAGATTTCCCTTAGGCGTGCGCTGCAAGACGGCGGGCTCTTGACCCTGCACACGGCCGAGGCAACAGAACTAGTTGCCGAAGCATCCCTCTTTGCGGATCGCTATCATTGCGATGCTGTCACCGAAATGCCGACAAAGGTCTCTCTGATTTCAAAGACCGAGTTGAAGGCGAGCCTTGAGAACTCTGTCACATCAAAGCGACTTTCGGTCAAAGCCTTTGAACGTACCGCGAGAGAGCTGCAGAACCTCCGGACCCGCATTGAGATCATGCGTTTGCGGAAGGTGGCAGATCGCCTTGATGCCTATCTCGAGCTTTACGGTCCGCCGGAATTAGGCGGGTGGGTGCGTGTCGCTGATTGGATCGGAGTGTCGCCTCCAGCGCTCTATCGAGAGCTAGCGGAACGGCGGACGAACAAACCTGATCTCTTTTGATTGACTAGCAGGAAGCTGGAAATTTCTAGTGTCCGCTTTCGGGAAGCCGCACCGCAGCATCGGTTGCTACGACGAGAGTCTGGTTTGGGCCGTCCAATGCTTGTCAACGTCGCGTCAGTCAGCAGCTTGCAGTTGGCGGTCTTGTCTGGGCGCTCTGCCGAACTTGCGTGAGTATTCTCGCGAGAACTGCGCGGAGCTCTCATAGCCTACAGCGAATGCAACTTCGGAAATCTTGGCGCGGCTCGTCCGCAGATCATCCTTGGCCTTCAGCAATCGCAGGTCTTTTTGGTATTGAAGCGGTGATGTTCCGGTCACGGCTTTGAACTGTTCGAAGAACGCCGAATTGCTCATCCCGACCATCGCCGCCAGGTCCCCAACGACGATGGTTTCCGACAGGTTGGTCTGAATTTCTTTCGTCGCCAGAAAGATGCGGCTGGCGGTGCTTTCATGCCAGAGCAGTCTCTGAAGCACCTGCGCATGTTGACCAATTAATAGCCTTGCATGAACCTCGCGGGCGGTAATCGGCCCCAACAAGTGCCGGGTCTCCTCTTCCTCGCATTGAAGGAAATAGCGGTGAAGTGCATCTGCCAGTCCTAGATCGGTGTCACACAAGCAGATCGAGAAAGGATCGGACGTTGGTGCTTTCAACGCGGGCGACACCGCGGGGGCCAACGACCTGAGAAGGTCGAGATCAAGTGGAAAGACCAATGCCGTGTAGGGGGCCTCTCGCGACGCCAATGTAATCCGCGAGATTACAGGGAGTGTATGGCTGACGATGAGGGACTGTCCGGCGCCGACCGTCAGTGTTCGGGCGCTGGACCCGACTTGCTTCGCACCCTGCAGGATCAGACAAAGCAGCGGACGATAGACAGTCGCATTCAGGTCGGTCGTTGCATGATGCCGCAAGAGGTGGGTGCCGCTCTGAGCATGATGAAATGCGCCTTCAGCGACGGCTGCTTGATCGAGCAGCGCTTTAACGTGCGACAAAAGATTTTCGCTTTGCATGTCGTTAACCTCCTAAGGACGCCTATCGATAGCATCGCCACCAACACCGCTAAAACAGAAATATCGATTTCTGGAGGATCAGGCAAGTATTATGGTCAATCGGAAAAGAATGAAGCGCCTGATGCGACTAACGTGATCAAGACACAACAAAGGAGACCGACATGCAAAAGGTCATGATCACCGGCATCGCGGGCGGGTTTGGCAAGCCGACGGCGCGCGCACTTCTGGAAAAGGGCTATCAAGTTGCAGGAAGCGTCCGAAGCCGTGAGGGAAAGAGCGCCGAGACAGTTGCCGAGCTTGAAGCGGCGGGGGCGTCCATTGTCGAAATGGACGTGACCGACACTGCCAGCACCGAGCGTGGGGTCGCGGAGGCCATTGAACAGCTCGGCGGCATTGACGTTCTATTCAACAATGCCGGGATTGGCTCTTATGGCATTCAGGAATTGATGTCAGCTGAGGACATGGCCCACGTCTTTGATGTGAACGTCATGGGCGTCCAGCGAGTCATGCGTGCAACACTGCCACACATGAGGGCGCAGGGGCAGGGAACGGTTCTCTACACCTCCAGCCTGATTGGCAGGATCGCTACGCCGTTCTACGGAACCTATTCGGCCTCGAAATGGGCATTGGAAGCGATTGTCGAATGCTATCGGACCGAGTTGTCAGGCTTCAGGATCGAGTCCTGCATCATTGAACCCGGCGCCATGCCGACGGCTTTCTTCGATGGTATGGTTGCACCGAATGACCCGGAACGTGAGGCACAATATGGGGAGTTCGCAGCTGTCCCGGCAATGTCAGCCGCCGGTTTGGCCCAGATGCTGGAGGCGACACCTGATCAACGCCCCGAACGGATTGCGGAGGCGGTTGTCACTCTTCTGGACATGCCTTTCGGGCAAAAGCCGTTCCGCACTGTTGTGGACCATGTGGGCGTTGGCCCGCAGATCGAGCGGTACAACGAAGTACTGCACGACGTGACGCGCAACGTTATGACCAGCTTTGGCATCGAAGAAATGTTGAAACTCAACGCCTGAAGGAGACTTTCCATGAAAACCATTTTGATCACGGGCGCCTCCTCGGGCATAGGAGAGGCTACTGCCAAACATTTCCAAGCCAATGGATGGAACGTCGTCGCGACCATGCGCAACACTGACAGCGCGGGTGACCTTGCCGAACTAGACAATGTCCAGGTCCAGCGTCTCGATGTCACCGATCCGGGCTCGATCGCCGCAGCAGTCGCCGCCGGTATCGACCGGTTCGGCAAGATCGATGTCCTACTCAATAATGCAGGCTATGGGGCCTACGGTGCGCTGGAGGCCTTCTCGATGGAGCGCATACGTCGCCAGTTCGATACCAACGTGATCGGCCTGATGGAAGTCACGAAGGCCGTGCTACCGCATATGCGGAGCAACCGCGCAGGAACGATCATCAACATCTCGTCCATTGGCGGTCAGATCACATTCCCGCTCGGTACGCTCTACCATGGCACCAAATTCGCAGTTGAAGGCCTGTCGGAGTCGCTCCATTACGAACTTGAACCGCTTGGTATTCATGTCCGCATTGTCGAACCTGGGATGATCAAGACAAACTTTGGGGGCAGCTCATTCGACTTTGCCATGGACGAGAGTCTCCCAGACTATGCGCCGATGGCCGAGGCTATGGCGCGGGTGTTTGGAAAACTGGCGTCCAATCCAACAGCGCCCGAAACCGTTGCGGAGGTGATCTGGGAGGCCGCCAATGAAACCGGCGAGCGCCTCCGTTTCCGGGCAGGTGCCGATGCAGTGAAATTGTTGGACAAACGCAAGGCGCAAGACGACGCGACCTTCATCGGCGGGATCAAGCAGCTTACGAAAGCGTAGGGGTTTTAAAAAATCGCAGCGACAGCAACGTCCGCTTTCGGGAAGCTGCGCTGCGGCATCGCTTGTCACGACGAGAGTCCGGATTGGGCCGTCCTTGCCACAGCGGCGCCAGTGATACGGCGGACATGCTGCGTTCGACCTAACGGCGGCAGAGAACCCACTTTGACATATGCTGCAGTATAACTCTGTGTCGGCTTTACGGCTCGCAAATTAAATCGGCAGTCGCAGCATTTTCATATCGTCGACGGCTAGTCTATGGCCGAAAAGCCCCCGCAAAGCTGATGGGGTGGATGGCTCCTGCTTCAACCGGCGTCGCAATGCGCCATAATGCTGGTGTCGAAATCTGCTTTGAGAGGAGCCACCCCATGCAAGTTACCACAATCGGCGTTGATCTGGCCAAGAACGTTTTTCAGGTTCATGGAATTGCCGAGGACGACAGGGTCGTTTTCAACAAACTTTTGCGGCGTGCGCAGATGCTGCCATTCTTTGCGAAGTTGGAGCCTTGTCTCATTGGCATGGAATCCTGCAGCAGCGCTCATCACTGGGCTCGTGAGCTCACTGCCCTTGGCCACGACGTGCGTCTGATCCTACCATTGTATGTGAAGCCATACGTCAAACGTGGGAAGTCAGACGCGATTGATGCCGAAGCGATCTGCGAAGCGGTTACGCGCCCGACTATGCGCTTTGTTGCGATCAAGACTGTAGAACAGCAATCTCTGCTGTCATTGCATCGCGCACGGGGTCTTCTCGTCCGACAAAGGACACAGTTGATCAATGGTTTGCGCGGTCTGGTCTCTGAGTTTGGTATTTGCATTCCAAGAGGTTTGGCGCGTGTGATTGGTTTTGCGGAGGACATCACACTGGGTGAAGTTCTTGAGTTGCCGGACATCGCCAACGAGGTGATCCTAAATCTCAGCGAACAGCTTATGGCGCTGCATAAGCGTATCCGTTGGTATGAGGAGCGCTTGAAACAGGTCGCCAAAGAAGATGCGCGTATCCGTTTGTTGCGCACGATACCCGGTGTTGACGCTGTCACAGCCTCAGCGATCATGCACGAGCATCGGCGACGGGCACCAATTCCGTAATGGCCGGGAGTTCGCCTCCTGGTTGGGCTTGACGCCTGCGAATAAATCCAGCGGAGGTACTGAAAAGCTGGGGCGGATCACCAAGATGGGCGACCAGTATTTACGTTCGTTGCTTGTCGTGGGCATGACATCACTGGTTCGACAAACGCGGTCCCACCCCGAACGTGCCAGCAAGTGGCTGACGTCACTGCTCGAACGCAAACCTGCCCGTGTTGCAACTGTCGCCATGGCCAATAAGACCGCCCGGATCGTTTGGGCAGTCTTAAGCCGCAACGAACCCTACACACCGCACACCGCCTAAAGGAGAAAGGAACAACGAGTTAGCAAGACCCGCGAGATGATGGTGCTTAAGTCAGCCGCCAAAACCAGGACACTCCGCCGAATGTCCCGGACGTCATAGCCCGCTAAACTGTAAGGAACTTGGTTTGCGGAACCCATCAGGGCCAGCGGTCAAAACCGCGCAAACAGGCCGGACACATGACTGCTTCTGATAAATGCACAAATCAGATCAAAAATGTCTTGCTATGCAGGAGCCATCCACACAGGACATTCGAGCACGATACGGCGAGCCGCTAAACTGATGGCTTTGCCAGCACGCTTCCCCAAGGACCTATGACTTTTCGTGATCGTTGTACGCATTTATTCGTACCAGATACGTGTTGCCACTCTTTCCAAATTTTTTTGCCCGCTTCCCTATTCGCAAGGATTCCGCTATACTTTATCGACGTGTGGACAAAGTTAACGAGCAGAGCTTGTTCTATATGTTGATGTCAAAATATGGCTCCGATCATTGATCAATAGCTCTTACAATAGGAAGACATAAATGGTTGCGCGGGTAAATCCATCACTGTCGTTTCATGCTTTATTGATATTTGCCAAAGCTGCAGAGTTCAACTCCGTGCGCAATGCTGCGGCATCGTTGAAAGTTTCTCCAAAAGCAGTGAGAACCCAAATTAAAGCTGTAGAAGCATCAGTTGGTCAGGCACTCTTCGAAGGTGAAGGTCATGCTCTTCACCTGACATCAAAAGGAAAAGAAGTTCACGCAAGAGTCAATTCAGCACTCAGTGAGTTAAAGTCCGCTCTGGAGCACAGTACAAGTCAGCATTTTTCAGGTCCGGTCTTGACAGTTAAAGCTACGCCATTGCTTATTAACAGTTTTTTGTTACCTAACATGACAGACTTTTACGATTCATCCCCAGCTACTGTAATTAAGCTCTGTTCTCAAGCAATGGACATGAAGCATATATGTCCAGATGTTGAAGTTACAATTGAGAGTTCAGATTCCCTTGCGGAGAATATAGAAACATTGGCCGAGTTGGAAGTTTTTCCGGTTTGCGCACCATCTTTCGTTCAAAAAGGTCCGCTATTGCTAAAGGATCTACAAAAAATACCCTTGATCATGGGAGATGATTTGAATCAATGGCAGAAATGGATGGATAATGCAGTTACAACTGTGCAGTTGCCGTCAGTAAAAAGGCTTTACTTAGACAACGACGAATCCATCCTCGCCGGCGCACAAGCAGGACTTGGGATCGCATTAACCAATCAAATTGTGGCACACAGTTCTCTGGTTAACGGCACACTTGTGAAGCCATTTCGGAAATCGCTACGAGAAGGTACGCGGTTTCTTCGTGTAAAGACTGTGGATAGCAACGACGGTGTCAAACAAGCTGCTAAAGCGAGCTTCGTTTACTGGTTACACTCATTGGTGAAGACCTAACAAAGTCAGTTTTGGCGCCTCTGACATGCGCTGCTTTTAAGTAGCCCCAATCCTGACGAAACTTTACGGGTCGAATTTCTTAATGATTAATCCGTTTCTTCTAAATTTTGGTCGAAATTCAGCGTTTCCTGCCATCTGTGAACGACAGATAGGTTGTTTTCGGACGCCAACACGACAGTCACAGATTGCTCATATTTTGCAAGAAGCGCTCCATCGATCCGGGGCAGGAACGGCAAGTGCTATGTTGCGGCGCTCGGTTGTGATTTGGCCGAGCAATAAGTGCTTCGCCGTCAGAGCACGTTCGGCTTCAACAATAGTTTTATCAAGATGTGTTCGAACGAGCTTAGGGAAAGCCAGCATCCGACTTGATCGCCCTTTCTTACTGTCCATTAGCCTCTCAATGTCCGCAGTCAGAGATCTTGCGCCTCTTGGGTTCTCATCAGATATCTCACCGCACAGAGCTTGCAGCGAACGATAGAAGTTAACAAATCGACTGCCGCTACTTGGATCCAAGAGTGCTGATGCGAAACACAAGCAATTTCCTGTCATTTTGACCGAATGCTAGTAGGTCAACATTAGCCCTTCCTAAAACTTAGTGATGATATTTATGAATGCTCCTTGGTCATCATAGGTCAGGTCAGACAGATCATCCGAGAAAGACCCAAAGTTGTACCCGACACCGACTTTCGCGTTGTTGCCAAAGTGACGATACACAGCACCAAGAAAACCTATTTCACTTGTTTCTGCGTCGATGGCATCCAGATACCGTGCCTCTGCCAAAAGATCCCAGCTATGAACGACGTTGAACCTGGCGTTGATGACACCAAGCCACGCATCATTGCTGGTCAATTCTTGCGTGCTGTCATTTGCGCTATCAGTGAAACGTGCACCGACTTTCGCCCCCAAAGTCCAATGCCGATTGATGTCATAGTTTCCTGCAACATCGATGATATGGCTTTCCTGAACGGGGCCCGATCCGGCAACACCATCTACTTCCTGTCCATACATATCATAAAGATAACGATACCCGGCGAGAATGTTCACACGTTCATTCAGGATTGGCCGGTAAGCATAGCCGAGTCGCCCATCAATCAGTGACCCATCCAATATAGAAGACTCATCAGTATCTGTGTCAGCAAGATCGAGGCTGAACTGCAGACGGCTTGCAGCGTCAATTTCATACCGCAGGTCTGATGTAATGATGATTGTATCAGCGTCCTCGCGACCTGACAGATCGTCACCGCGCTCTTGGCGGAATTCCAAGCGTGCACGCCCTGTCATTGCTTCGCTGGCATAGCGCACTCCAAACGACAAGGCGCGTCGATCAAAGTCGCCATTGGTCTCATCTTCGACTTCGCCTAATTCAAATGCAGCATCATAGGTCAGGAAGTCAGACGCCAAGTATTGTACACCGTATGCGCCGGTCAACGTGCGCGCAGTTCCAAAGATATCATAGGTATTCTCAGCAAAAACCTGTGTATCATCGCTTATCTGGCGTCGCCCACCGAGCACATATTTTCCACCGTTAGTTGCGGTAGAAATACCGGCATCGATCGCTCTGCCCGGGTCCAACTCATACCCAAAATAGGTGCTGCTGTTGGTGTCGTCGCGACGTTCCACCAAAACACGTCCACCAAGACCACCAGTGCCGTCTGAAACCTCACCGGTAACCGCCCAGCCATTCTTGATCTCTCTGGTTAGCCCCAAACCATAACGGTCGTAAGAATCCAGTCCTGTGTTTTCCAGCGTCTGTTGCACAAAGCCATAGACTGTCGTGGCTTCACCTATCGCATAACTCAGGCGGCCGGCTCCAATCAAACGATCACCGTTGTTGCTGGCAGTCACCTCATCAAGGAACTCCACACCGAGCGCATAAGAAAATTCCGATGTGATTGCCCCGTTTAACTCGGCGCCAATCTCTTGCTTTTCTACACCGGCGTCGCTTTCCAAGATATCGGCGTAAACAGCGTAACCCAGACCTTCTTCTGGCGTGCTGCGTAGATAAACACCATAGAGCTTTTCATCAGCACCGACTTGGTAATCCAAGGTCGAGAAACCTGCTGTTCGGTCTTCGTAGTATCCACCAAGAACACCATCGCGCTCTGACCCAAGATCACTAAAGGCAAGCTGTCCTTCAATTTTTGTCGCGGACCCACTACCAGCGGTTGGCACGCTATTGTCAACGATCAAACCACCATCAGTTGACAAAGATGAGCCATACCCCGGACCATCGCTTTCGGCAAAATCCAACTGAACAAAGCTGTTCTCTCCGTACTCATAGCGCAGATCAACAGCCACTGCGGTCTGATCAGCCGTGCCGGTATCATCTTGCAATGCCGTAATGCCAAGGCGCACATCGTCCGTTACCCAGCCTTCGACACGGCCCCCCGTCGAAAAGCCATCAACGTCAGATGTCGTGGGCGTATATTCGTACTGTGCAATTAAGAACACTTCGGCGTCGCCACCGGGGTTTGTCTGGATCAGATTGCCAACGGTCGTTGAAGACAGCGGGCTGAACAGCGTAACGGTGCCTTGCGTATAGTTGATGCTGTAATCGCGACCTTCCACCAATGTCTGCCGCGCCGTGACCCGCCCGGTGCCTGCATCACGTACCTCAACCGTGAGTGTCTGTGTTCCGCTTGTAATTGCCTGTCGTTGCAGGAAATATACGGAGCCGCCAGTACCTAGGAAGGTGTCGCGTCCAACAAGTTGGTCCGGTTGCGATGCATAAAGATCGACGGTGACGCGCGCATCGCCCCGCGTCGAAGTCGCATCAGTTGCATAGTGCCCTTGTGCGCCGTAAAGCGTGCGTTCATTACGCAAATACCCTGATCCCGCGATACGAGATTTGTAGTCGCCCCAAAGGACGAAGTCGCCGTCTTGTTCGACACGCAGATAGAATTTGCCAGAAGTGGGGGTGTTGTCCTCGATTTGGCTGTCATCCCCGTAGGTCAGATAGCTATCCTCGAGTTGTTCAACAACTGCGCGTGGGTCTTTTTCATCCAACCGCTTGAAGATATCGCGCAGGTCTTCCTCACCTGTATCAAGGGACGAAGTGATATGAACGCCGCTCGCCGTTTCACCATCGACATAATACTGTAGACGACCGGTTGCACTCTCAACGGTGTCACCTGTGATGCCATCTTCGCCACGCGAGAATGTCAAATCAGCCACACCAAAGACAAACCATTCCGCGCCGGGTACATCGACATCGCGGATGAGGTTCGTGTTCCGGCCATTACCATTCACAGCAACATCGACAGAATATTCACCAGGTGGCAGAATACGTTCAATCACCAATCGTCCGGAGCGATCCGATTGCACGGTTTCACCCAATGTGGACAAAGTCGCGCCTTGCCGCATGCTATCTGCTGAAACGCGGACAGTGCCGCCGTTGATACGCATATTGCGTTCGGCTGTGAAATCGAAACCATCGTCAGCGCTCGTCAGACCACGATCATCAGCTTTGCCCAAAGGCAATGGTTCCGTTTGGTCAAATCGGCCAGCTTTGTCAAAAACACGGTGGACGACAACAATGTCGGCACCCTGCGGCATGGTCGTGCTCACAGAGCCATTGGCCCCTACCGGAACACGCGCCAACAGGCGAGGACCACCGACTGCGCCGCGGTCGATAATCCGCATTTCACCACGGTCGATGAACGCGGGATAATTGGTTTCGCTACGCAATACGACAGTATCACCCGCTTGATATCCGCGCGGCGCACCTGCCGTTTCGACGTTAAGCCGGGGCTGTGGGTTTAGACCGTCAAAGACGACCTGCACATTAGCTTCTGACAAAGCTACGTCCGTGCGTCTAATGCGATCTTCGACGCGTGGATCAGCGTTGATCGGCACACCATCCACGGCCAAAACAAAACCTGCAGCATTGCTGATAGGACCTGAATCTGGCTCAGTCTGCGCGCCAATTGGCATCTCGACAACGAGTCCAGCGTTCGCTTGTTCGCAATTGTCTGCCAAAGGTTGCCCAAGCATTTCGAGACAAGACTGATCTTGCGCCACGGCAGGAAGTGCCACCCATACCATTGCCGTCGCACTCATCAGCGCTGCGCGCGGGGTAAGCTTACTTTGCATATTCATATTACTCACCATCACTGGAACCGCTTCACTGTGCGTTCAATTACAAGTCGATATTGTCCGATGTCGCGCCACTGATCTCGGATCATATCCTCGACCTCGGCCATGCGCGCACGCGCGCGGTCGCCTTCCTGATCGCTCGTGACAAAGTAGGAAATCCGCAAGATTGAAGGCGTATTCTGTATCTGGACCAGCAACGCCTCTAGACCGTTTTCCAGCGCATCAGAGGGTACATTGTCGCCCGCATCAAACGCATTATCCGTCAAACTGACATCAACGACCCGGCCAATAGCGGCACCAAAGTTCAACTCCGTAAAGATACCGGCACTCAGACGAATGGTCCGAGGATTCTCTGTGGTCACACGGTAGCCAGTCGGCAAAGACCGTGTATCCAGCTTGAGCGAGAAGTTCGTCCCTGCATTTGCGGGAAGTTCAGCACATGGAATACTGTAGCGTCCATATTCATCAGTTGTGATGATTGTACCTGTTGGCGTTGCAAGACGCACGAAAGGCAATCCAGGCTCTGTCTCATCTGGTGCAATCAGCTCACTGCCGACCTTACCGTTCAAAAAGTCCTGATCCGTGATTCCCTGATTGCTAACAATCGGTGCCGCACCAACTTCATCTTGGTAACCATTCATATTCCGGTCGTCGAAGACCTTTCCGATAACTGGCGTACAGTTGAACACTGCTTCAGGCAAAATGACGATCACCGCAGATGCAGTCTCCGAGAGAGGCCCATTATTGAATGGATCACGAGCAGAAACACGGTTCGTGAGATCACCTTGATTAGCCTGTGCCGTGACACGCACGGTTAGGAGTATCTCGACTTCCTCGCCTACAAGCACATCCACACCCGTGAACGTGATCGTTAACCCATCAACGTCTGGCGTTGTTGCAACACCATCCAACCTGGCCGTGTCTGGCGTATAAAGCAGGCCAGCAGGCAGGGTATCGACGATATTGATTCCAATCGCATCTTGGGTCGTCGGGTTCGCCACGACGATCGAATAAGTCACGCTTTGGCCGATCACGACCTGAGAATTGCCAACAACCGTTTTCGTCAAGACCAATCCACTGGGAGGTCCAGGCAAATTCAAAATTGTTGGAGTGTCATCACCATCAGCAGATGGGACGCCTGTTGGCACGGGATTGCCGTCCGCGTCCAAATCAGGATCGGTCAGCGTGTCAGACACATCGGTCACAGGTTCAATTGGGCTACCATCTGGGTTCTCAAGCGGCGTGCTTGGATCAGGCTGACCGTCCGCACCAGTCGCAACAGGTGACCCTTCCACAGACGCGGTGTTCTCTACAAATCGCGCGGCCGCATCATCTTCATCAATGAAGTAGCTTTGGTTCTCAAGAACCGCGACTTCACCCGGCAACAGCGCTGCAGGGACCATCGGCACGGCAGTCAG
>CANKZJ010000015.1 GCA_947488605.1 uncultured Paracoccaceae bacterium
TAATCAAACCAAACAGATGAGCCAAACTCTCTCTTAGTCTACGCCGCTCTTGGTTCCAAAAACTCTGACGACGGACAACACCCTTTTTCTGTTCGCCATAACAAAGAACCGCAAATATTCACTGCACCGGGAAGCAAATGACGCCGAAGACGTGTCGGTCGAATTGACCGAGTACATATCTGATCTTTTCACGAATTCCTACGCCCAGTTCCTCCTGAGTTTTGACACCCAGGAACTTATAAGTGCACTTGAAGCGTGACAGGGGCTACGGCATGGATCCCATGAATAACGATACCAACGTGTCATTGAAATCAAACAGAAAAGACAGGGCGCGGGTCTCAGAAAATGCGTTGCCACGAAATGAGCGAAATCGCGCAGGCTCAGCGACTGCCGTCATGGCGTGATCCTATAAATGTTGAGTTGGGTCTTTCTGCAAAGGCTACGCAAGAATTCTCCTGCAGATGTCTGAGCTTGGCTCCACTGGTTCAGATCATCACCTGAAATTCAGACGATACTTGGATTTCCTATGACGATTCGGGTGAAGATTAGGCGTTTGATGGGGCCGTGCAGTTAGCTGTCTAGCTTACCAAGTAAAAGCTCAATTAGTGCGGTTTTTGGCAGAATGCTCCATTCATGCGAACGCTGTCTAAGACTTGTGCTTCAAGACAGCGCAGAACGCCGCGAAAACCGTGTTATTGCAATTCAAGGTAAATCAATGGGTTGGACACAGTTCGTGTAGATAGAGGACAAAGTCCCGTTCCCAGGGACAAGTTACCTGCGGCTCTACAAATTGTTTAAAATTGAGTTGTGGCGGACTGGGGAGGATTCGAACCCCCGACCCCTTGATTCGTAGTCAAGTACTCTATCCAACTGAGCTACCAATCCGCGTGCGCTGGGATTTAGACCCGGATGCCGCGCGATGCAAGGCCCAATTGGAAATCTTTCTTATTCAGCGGCAGGGGCCAGTGCGAGGTCGGCTTTGGGGAGTTGAATTGCGAAGGTCGTGCCGGTTTCATCGGTTCGTTGCAGCTCAAGCCGCCCGCCGTGGCCACGTATCAAGTCCGCAGCAATCACAAGGCCAAGGCCCGAGCCACCTTTGCGTACACCACCTTGAAATGGCTGGAACAGATGCTCTTGCGCCTTTTTGGGCAAACCGGGTCCGGTGTCGGTGATGAGTATTTGCCAAATCAGGTCATCTTCTTTGGCTTGCAGGCATATCTCCCCGGGTTGTCCGGTGGCCATGATCGCCTGACGCGCGTTGCGCACAAGGTTAAAGATCACGCGGAATAGCTGTTCGCCATCCGCCCGCAGGGTCATCGATGCCGGGATATCTTCGGCGAATGACAAAGGATAATCGGCTGCGGCAAGCCGTTCGCTGTCGATGACGTCCGAGACGATCTGCGACAGGTTTACCCGTGACAGGGCAGGGGCCGGTTCGTCGACGCGGCCAAAGGCAAGTGTCGTCTCGCACAGGTTCACGGCACGCGTGATCGAACCTACAAGTTTCGGGGCCATACGCTTGACCAAAGGGTCGTCGGAGGATTCGATCCGGTCGGTGAAAAGCTGCGCAGAGGTCAGGATATTGCGTAGATCATGGCTGACTTTCGCTACGGCACCACCAAGTTGGGCAAGCCGCTCTTTTTGTTTCAGCGCGCCGGTGAGTTGGGTTTGCATCATTTGCAGCGCTTCTTCGGCGTCGCGCAATTCCTTGACGCCCGCAGACGGTGTGATGATCTGGCGCGCATCTTCGGGCGATTTTGCATAGGCCTGCATGTGGTCAACCACGCCCTTGATCGGACGCACCAGCAGGATTTGCACGGATAAGAACAACAGGCTGGCTGTGATGATCGAGATGAAGGCTGACAGGAACAAGATGTTGCGCCCATAGGCGAGCAATGCGTCGCGCAGCGGCATCTCGTCCATCGTGACTTCGATCAAAAGGCCGCCATCGCGAACCGGGTTTCCAATGACGCGGATGATGCGTTCTTCGGTGTCGACCAGGGTCCGTAACGCATCCCCGATCAAGGTCATGCTGCTGGGGTCGCGCAGATCATAGGTCGCCGTGATAGGCGACGGGATGGGTGACGACAAAGCCAGCTGGCGGATTTCATCGCGGCGCAGGACCACGTTGTAGACTTCGGCGTTTTTGAGTAGTTCAGCCTCAAGTGCGGGGCTGATCATGTCATCCGCTTCCAGTGCGAGTGACGCGATTTGCGCGCGCTCAAGTCGGGCCAACAGATAATCCTCACGGAAACGCGCGATGGATGGCACGAAGATGAAAACCTCGGCCAGCATCACGAAAATAACCGTGAGGATCAAAAATCGACCTGAAAGTGAGTTGGTCATGTGTCCCCGCCCAAAATACGTACTTATGGCAGCCAACGCTGCACGAAGCCGACAACCTGCTTTACCCGCGGGCTATCAAAGAGTCTTGGGCTAAAATAAGCACCCGCGGCCCGTTTGTTAACCTCACTGACGGTTGGATAGGGCAGAACAGTGTTTGCGATGGCGGACATCTTCATTTTGTTGGCAATGGCCATAGCCCACATGCCGATTAATTCGCCGGCCATATGGCCTGCGATAGATGCCCCAACAGGACGCCCTTTGACGACCATGACTTTGATCAGGCCCTTGTTTTTGCGTTCTGCGATCAGGCGGTCATTGTGGTGGAAATCAAAGCGGACAACTTCGAGGGACGCGCCGAATTTTGACTTGGCCTGCGCTTCGGTCAGACCGACCTGGGCGAGTTCGGGGTCGGTGTAGGTCGCCCATGGGATATGATCCGTGCGTTGCTTGGATGGTAGACCGAACAGCATTGACCGGATCAGAACGCCAGCATGGTAACCCGCGACATGGGTGAATTGCAGACCGCCTGCGACGTCGCCAGCCGCATAGACTTTCTTGTTGGTGACAGAGCGCAGATCAGGGCCAACCTTGAGACCGGAGCGGTCATGCGCGATGCCGCCTGCATCTAGGTTCAGCTTATCTGTATTCACCTTGCGCCCAACAGCCATGAGTAGGTGAGAGCCTGTGAAATCGCCCTTTGGGGTGTGCACCGTGATCATGTCGCCTTTGCCGCTGATCTTTTCGGCTTGGGCTTCTTCAACGATGTTGATGCCTTCGTCAGTCATCTTTTCCAGCACGAACGCGGCCATCTCTGGATCGTCTTTGCCGAATGCTTTCATGCCTTCGATCACGGTCACTTCACAGCCCAAACGACGATGCGCCTGAGCCATTTCCATGCCGATGGGTCCGCCGCCGATGACGATCAGGTGCTTGGGCTTTTCACGCAGATCAAAGATATCTTCGTTGGTGTAGTGCTTGACCGTGTCCAAGCCGGGGATTGGGGGCACAAACGGGCCAGAACCAGTGGAGACCACAAAGCGGCGTGCTTCGATGATGGTGTCGCCAGCCTGTACTTCGGTTTTGGAAATGAATGTGCCGAATTCGGAAATCACATGGACGCCGAGGCCTTCAAAGCGTTCGACGCTATCGACAGGGGCAATCGTCGCGATCACATCGTGGACATGATCCTTGGCTGCGGCGTAATCCACCTGAGCCTCAACTTCGCCAACACCGTAGGGTGCGCCATGTGACATGGCATAAGCTTGCTTGGCTGACGCGATGAGTGCTTTGGACGGGACGCAGCCATAGTTCAGGCAATCGCCGCCCATCTTATGCCCTTCCAGCAGGACAACTTTGGCACCCATTTGGACGGCACCGGCTGCGATGGACAAACCACCTGAACCACCGCCGATGATGCATATATCTGTTTTGATCCGGTTCATGACTTATAGGCCTTTCTTGCCGCGAATGGCGTTGATCGCGATGGGGAGAGCGGCGAGTACACACAGGCCGATGATTGGGAAGATGATCTGCGGCTCGAAGATAATGCCGAGGTTTGGGGTCTCGCCACGTGCGAAAACTTCGCCAAGGCCAGCACCGACGGATGTGTAAACGACAGAACCGGGGATGATGCCAAAGAAGGTCGAGATCACGAAGCGGTGCAGCGGCACCTCCAGAAAGGATGGGATGAGGTTTGCGAGGAAGAAAGGAACGGCAGGGACCAAACGGATCAGGAACAGCATAGACCACTGGTTCTCGTCGATACCGTCTTTGATTTTCTTAACGGCACCGTCTGAGTTTTCCAATTTCTTGCCGAGGCTTTCACCAAATCCCCAGCGGGCTGCAAGAAAGATGGCTGTCGCGCCGATGGTCGCGGCGGTCATATTGAACAGCGCACCCGGAAAGGTCGCGAAGAGGAAACCACCGGTCAGCGTGGCGATTGTTGCCCCGGGGAGGGAGAAGGCAACAATCACCACATAAGCCGCGATAAAGACCAGGACGGTGAGAAAGTAGTTGTTGTCGCGAAACCCGATCAGCGCCTCGCGATTTTCAGCGAGCGCCTCGAACGTCAGGTAGTCGCGCAGGAAGTAAGCCCCTAAGATCGCAACGATAATTATTGCGATCAGTGGAAGCTTCTTGAGTATCGGGTTGGCGGGGGCTTCGGTCATAACGGTCATCTCTCGGGTCCTATGGGTGTCGGTTGGGTTGAGCGTTAGATGGACGGAACCGGTCTGTAGTGATACCCACATCACAGCCCATTGATGCAAACCACCCCTGATGTTTCAGTTTTACGGGGTGTGTCCGTGAAGACTGTAACATTTGACGTGATCGAAATATGGAAATTGTTGCAGTTTCATCCCGTGCCTTGCGTTGACATGGATAGCGACCCCCTCTAAAGGACGAGCTTGAATTGTAGTACGGCTTCGAATCCCCCGTTTGGATTTGGCCAATAACCGGAGAGCACGCTATGAAGCGCACGTTCCAACCATCAAACCGGGTTCGCAAGAACCGTCACGGATTTCGCGCACGTATGGCCACAAAGGCCGGTCGCAAGATCCTGAACAATCGCCGTGCCAAAGGCCGTGCGAAGCTGAGCGCGTAAGCGCCCTAGCCGTTTTGACCGATTTGAAACCGCCGGTTGGGCCAGACGATGGCACTCCGGCGGTTTCTGTTTGCGTAATGACCAAGCGCGCCGACTTTGTGCGCGCGTCAAACGCCCGCCGACAAGGCACCCCCGGTGTCCATCTGCAAGGCCGCAAGCGTGCGGAGGGTGAAGCAGACGGGATTCGCGTCGGCTTCACCTGTTCCAAGAAAGTCGGCAATGCTGTCGCACGCAACCGCGCCAAGCGCCGCTTGCGCGAAGTTGCCCGGATTGTTTTGCCAGAAATGGGCCGCGACGGATGGGATTATGTGCTGGTCGGTCGCAAAGATACGACCGCGACCCTACCTTTTGATACATTGGTCGCAGATATGCGGCGCGCTATGAAGAAGGTCCACGGATGACCCCGTTCGCCTACATCGTCTCACTGCCTGTGCGCGCCTACAGGCTTGTGCTGTCGCCTTGGGTCGGTATGAGCTGCCGCTATCATCCCACCTGTTCCGCCTATTCGCTGGAAGCGCTGGAAAAGCACGGGGCGATCAAAGGCAGCTACCTGACGGTCAGGCGTATTCTGCGCTGCCATCCTTGGGGTGGATCGGGGATAGATAACGTCCCTGATTAGCGTGCTACTCCTTCTCGAATGAAATGGTCACCACCCCAATGTCCAACCCGTACCGCTTCACGTACGCCAAATTCAGCAACCGATCATCGCTCAGCAACCACATCCAGTCATCAAAGGTGACGCGCAGCGTTTCGGTCTCGCCTGTTGCAGATGGCACCGGCAAGTCGATCTCATACTTCCAATTGAAACGATCGCCCTGTTCCTGCCCTGTGGCCTGACCGATTACACCTGGTGCCGTGCCAACCCAGCTATCGGGGCCGGTTTTGGTCAGAGTCCAAATGCGCTGTTCGGTTGATCCGTCCTCATAGACAAAATCCTCGACCAGTCGCAGGCGCTCGCCGTCCCAATCACCGTTCAATGTGACGACGAAACTGCGGCGGACCGTGCCGAGGATGTCTTGGAATTGCCCGTAGGCTACCAGCTCACCGTCAAAAAACTCTTCGAGGTTCAGCTTGCGATCGCTCAGCGATGCATCATCAAATGAGGGCTTTCCGGTACACGCGGCAAGCAAGACGAAGGCAGCAGCAAGGATAAGGCGCATTGTATTCTCCTAGGGTTGATACTTGTACGCATGTCGCAAGACTTCGGATGCCGCGCAGCATGTGAATTGCGATCTGGCATACCGCGGCTCAAGAACTGCGCGCATTGATCGTCAGCAAATGGGCAAAATCTGCAATGTCTGGGGGAGACTAACCCGTGGCGCCGGAAAGTCGTTTTGCGCATGTTTTGAATTCCAAGTCGCAAAATATGCAAACCTTGTCCGCACTTCGGATCCCGCATCGAAAACGCTCTAGGGTCGATCAGCGCAAGTAATGGTTGAATTTACACACATATTTGTGTTTTTCGGCGCGATACGGCAGTTGCGGCGGGTTCCCGCGCATCGTAGGGTCTAGACCATGGCAAGACTGTGGGGACGCGCAGTGGATGATTTGTCGGCAGATACAATGAAACTTGAAAAACAAGTGCACACTCGTTGGTCCGAAAAGCCGAGCAGTTCATCACGACATGCGTTCGTCACCCGAGTTTCGCCTGCATCGGGTGATCGACTTCACCAATCACCAAACCAAGAACGCCGTGACTGACCGCTGGAGCCTGGAAGAAAATGATTTCTAGAATCGCAACTACGTTATTTTGTACTGTGGCTCCCGCCGCATTGTTTGCACAGGCTGTCGATCTGCGCTCTGCGGATGAATTCATCAGCGTCGAAGGCGAAATTGTTGGCTTCAACGGTGTCATGCTTCAGGTGGCGACATCGGTGGGTGTTGTCAGTGTTCCGGCATCCGAGGTGATCTGCTATGGTCCGACCTGCGAAGAGGTGATCGCATCCAATACCTTTGGCCTGACGGCAAGTGCGTTTGAGGGCATTGTGGTTGAATCGTCATCTGATGGCCAAACCCAAGATGTGGCCTCGGTGGATACATTCATCGTGGGCTTTGGTTCCCCGTTTTATAATACGCTTTACCGTACATTGTCCGGTGCCTACGCAGTTGCAAATCAGACCGCGACAAGCGTTGAGATGACAGCCGATGGCGAAGTCACACTACAAAGCAATTCCGGCAACGGTTCGGTCACTTTGACAATTGCAGACAGCGGTGGCGGCGCGGATATCTCTGTCCAGACGGTCTCGTTGAATGGAACCCAACCTGCCGCTTATGTCGATGCTGCCGGTTGGACTGCGGATAGTAACTTAACCCACCAGCTGATAGGTTTGAACGCGTTTTCCGTCATCGTGGCACCAAATGCCGGGATGACGCAGATCACGCTCAATGATCTCGCACGTATTTTTGCCGGTGAGATCACAAACTGGTCTCAGATCGGCGGGGCTGATGTGAATATCCTGCCCCTGCAAATGCCGCCAAACACGGTGATTGGCACCCAGGTCGTTAAGCTTGTCATGGAACCTGCTGGCAAAGAGATCGCAGGTAATATTCTGACGATGGCAGACGAGGCGGGTATTTCGGCGTCAATCAATCAGTTCCCCGGAAGTGTCAGCATCGTTAGCAGCGCGAACGCGAACCCGGATCTTGTCGTTGATGTTGCGGGGTCTTGCGGGATCGCGGTTGCACCGACTTCGTTTAATATTCTTTCCGGCGACTATCCTTTGGCACGGCCGATCATGGCGCGCTACGAGAACGGCTCCGGAACAGCGCTCGTTACAGAGTTGTTCGACTTTGCGACAACTGACGTGGCTCAGGGTTTGCTGGAGCGTGAAGGCCTGCTGAGTAATCTGCCGACCCTACAAGATGCGGGCGAAAAGAATGCGCGTTTGAGCAGTTTGCTTGAAGCCTCGCTTGACGATACGCAGAAGCTGGCCGCGGCGCAGATGTTCCAAACGCTTTTTGATGCAGACCGGATGTCACCGACATTGATTGGCGGCGTGACAAGCGGACCTGAGGGTGCGTGGAACCGCGCGATGCTGCTTGATCTTATTGGCGCGATGCAAGACCCGGCAAATGAGGGCCGCGAGATCATTTTCGTAGGCTTCGGTGAAAGCACGGCTGGCAGCGAAGCTGCGGTTGCGGTCTCGCGTGAAGCGGCATCTGAAATACAGGCCGAGTTGGAGCGTATTGCGCCGGGCGTGATTGCGGCTGGCAACTACACCGTTTCTTCTATTGGTTTTGGTGACGTGTCTCCGGCGACATGCGTCGACGGCCAAGTCACCGGATCCGAGTATTCGCGCGTAGAGGTGTGGATCCGCTAAGGCGGGACGACCGCCGTTCATGCGTGCAGCCAGAATGCCCTTTGGCCGCGTAGGCGGCTCTGTGTCGTTATTGATAATCAGGGAGCGTGATATCGCTTAACAGCCAATCACATGCTGTTGTAAGCCTTATCCAAAGGGTGCATTTCGATGCCCAGACACATAGGTAGTAGACATGAGCAAACGTATCTTATCCATCCTCACCGCTGTGGCGCTGACGTTTTATGCAGGCGCGGTCTCTGCGCAGCAACTTAGTCTTGCGCAGATTTCCAACTATCTGAACCAGCTTCAGACGGCCCAGGGTGGCTTTACACAGATCAATTCTGACGGGACTTTGTTTACCGGTCAGATCTTTATCAAGCGTCCGGGCCGTATCCGTTTTGAATACAATGCACCCTCTGAGTCGATGGTCATGGCGAGTGGCGGCCAATTGGCAGTTTTCGATGCGCGGTCAAATACGGGGCCAGAACGGTTCCCGCTGAACCAGACGCCGTTGAACATAATCCTTGCGCCCAATGTTGATCTTGAGCGCGAAAGCATGGTGACCAACCTTGTGTCGGACGGTACGACAACAACGGTGACGGCGCAGGACCCTGACAACCCGAATTACGGGAGCCTTCAGATGGTGTTTACAGGCAATCCTGTCGAATTGCGCCAATGGGTTGTGACAGATGAATTGGGCACCGAAACAACAGTTATCCTGAATGATTTGATCGCAGGTGGTGCGTTGCGCGATATCATGTTCAATATTCAGGCTGAGATACGCAAGCGCGCGAACTAAGCCGATCTATATTGCAAAAAAGAGGCGGCCACATCGGGGCCGCCTCTTTTCGTTTTAGCGCTTACGGCAAGATCGCAGTTGTTGATCATACATCACAGCACGGGCTTCGACCTCTCCGGCGATGCGGATCAGCCAGCTTTTTGACCGCCATGTGCCGCGCTTAAACCCTGTTCGGCCATCGTGGTAGGCCAAATACTGGTTGCGGGTGTCATTGATTGGCACGCCTGTCTCTTCGACCGTTTGCACCATGTACCAACCCATAAAGTCGGTAGCATCACCAATATCATCGCGGCGTGCACGCCGCCCGCCCGGCCCGTCTTGGTATTCTTCCCAAGTGCCATCCAACGCTTGGCTATAGCCAAACGCCGAGGACTGACGGCCCACAGGGATAACACCCAACGCGTAGCGGTGTGGTGTGCGGTTATTCCCGATGAATTTGCTCTCTTGATAGATGATCGCCATCAAAGACGGGACCGGGACGCCATATTTGCGTTCGACTGCGCGGAATGCGCGAAGATATTCTGGGCGCTCGGACACGATACTACATGCATCATCAAGATTACGCGGCGCCGAGAAATTCCCAGCCCCACTGCAACTTGCTAAAAGCATCACACATGCCATGGCGCGAAAGATTCTGCTCATCTGCCTCTCGCTCTTATTGGTTTTTTTACAATGATAGCGTGTTGGCAGTGATCTGGGAATCCCTAAGGCAGCACCTTAGATCACAAATGCGAGGATGACTGGCAATGCGAGCACCGAAAGCAGCGTTGAGGCGACGACAAGCCCCGCGACAGGTTGCGCGTCGGCCCCGTATTTTTCCGCCAAAAGGTAGGACGTGACAGCAACAGGGGTCGCGACCTGCAAGATCAAGACGCCTGCCGCAATCGGGTCCAACCCGAACAGTGTGGCCGCACCCCAACCGGCTGCACCGCAAATGACGACCTTGACGACGGACAGCACAACCGCTTGTGTCATCGCCTTTGTCTCTAGTCTTGCGACGGCGACGCCAAGTGTGATCAGCATCATGGGAATCGCCATTTGGCCAATCAACTCAATCGCATTTGTCAGAAATTCGGGCGTTTCCCACCCTTGCCAGAGGAAAAGCGCGCCCAGCAGCGTGGCCCCGACCAGTGGCTCCTGAACAACACGTTTGAGTGATCCAGCACCCGCGACCATCCAAATTCCAACGGTGAAAGACAAGATCGCCATGACCGCGAACACGACAACCGCATAGCCCAGCCCGATTTCCCCAAATGCAAAAAGTGCCAGTGGCAGCCCGAGGTTGCCGGTATTGCCAAAAATCAAAGGTGCCAGAAAGGTTTGCGTGTCCAGTTTGGCAAGCTTTACCAGAATGAAACACGCAATCATAACAATGCCATAGGCAACAAATGACGCCAGCGACAATGCGGCCAATGCTTGCGGTTCAACGTCGATTTGCATCAAGGCCACGAAGATCAGGCATGGCACCGCAAGCGTCATAGCCATGCGGGTGACGAACTCGACCCGGTATTCAAATCCAAGTTTGACCCAGACATAGCCGACTGCCGCCAAAAGGAAGACGGGTGCGGTGATGTTCAGGACTGTAAGTGCCAGGTTCACAGACTGTTTCCCTTATTTCTGGGTGCGAGCCGTAGACTTTGCACTTGCGGCAGACTTATACCTAGGTAAGTGAGATGAAAATGTTTAAGACACGCGCGAAATATCATTTGGGGCAAGTTGTACGCCACCGCAAGCATCCTTTCCGGGGTGTTGTCTTTGACGTGGACGCCATGTTTTCCAATACCGACGAGTGGTATAACGCAATCCCAGAAGACAGCCGACCGAAAAAAGACCAACCTTTTTATCATCTTCTGGCGGAAAACGATCAAAGCTTCTACGTGGCTTATGTGTCTGAACAGAACCTTGTTGCCGACTATTCGGGCGAACCGGTCGAGCATCCTGATCTCGATGATCTGTTCGGTCCGTTCGAGGATGGCCAGTATCCTTTGCAGGTTCAACTGAACTGAGACTTTCGCAGGCTGCCGTCTTTCTTTTCACGACTATCCTTTATTCTGGACTGATCCTATTCCGCAGGGGGGTGGTCAACGTGCGCTGTCATGTTAGATCAAGACGCAAGATCGAAAGGATAGCCCCCGTATGCTTGTAGTTGTTTCCCCCGCCAAATCATTGGACATGAACCCTGTCGAAGTGATCGCAACAGCGCCTGATTTTCAGGAAGATGCGGTACGCCTGTCCAAAACGGCCAAGAACCTGACGCTCAAAGAGCTTAAGGGTTTGATGAGCATCTCTGATGATCTTGCGCGTTTGAACCGGGATCGGTTTCAGTCTTTTGCCGCTGAACCTGCCGCGGATCTGACCAAGCCCGCCGCTTTGGCCTTTAACGGTGACACCTATCAAGGGCTTGAGGCCAAGACATTGACCCAAGAAGATTTGGCATGGGCACAAGATCATTTGCGCATTTTGTCTGGTCTTTACGGGCTGTTGCGTCCGCTTGATGCGATCCAGCCGTACCGGTTGGAGATGGGTAGCAAGCTGAAGACCCGTCGCGGTAAATCGCTTTATGACTATTGGGGCGATACGATCGCCAAGGCGTTGAATGCGCAGGCTGCGGCGGTTGAAACCGATACGTTGGTGAACTGTGCCAGCCAGGAATACTTCGGAGCGGCGGATCGCAAGGCGCTGAAGCTGCGGGTGATCACGCCGGTCTTTATGGAAGTGAAGGACGACAAGCCACGTATCGTGAGTTTCTTTGCCAAACGCGCGCGCGGGGCGATGGCCCG
This sequence comes from uncultured Paracoccaceae bacterium, assembly GCA_947488605.1. Classification (GTDB taxonomy): domain Bacteria; phylum Pseudomonadota; class Alphaproteobacteria; order Rhodobacterales; family Rhodobacteraceae; genus Yoonia. The sequence goes on from CANKZJ010000015.1 coordinate 11,827, forward strand.
GTTCGTCGTGGAAAACCGTGTGACACAAGCGGACGGGATCAAGGATTTCGCGTCTGGTGGCTATGCGTATGATCCTGATTTGTCCGAGGGCGACAAATGGGTTTTCCTGCGCGATTACCCGACCTAAGCCCTGATGCAGATTGCCATCATCGGCCAAGGCGCCATTGCGCAGCATGTGCGTTCCAAATTGATCGACCTTGGTATTGTCGAAGTGGCGCAGATTGTGCGGCCTGGCAAAGAAGCCGAAGAAACCAGAACCGCACCAGTTTGTATTTCGGACCTATCCGATCTGCCTGATGGTGTTGACCTGATCGTCGACTGCGGTGGACATGCAGCGTTGGCTGCACATGGTCCTGTCGCACTTTCATCGGGCATTGATGTGCTCACGGTTTCGCTAGGCGCTTTGGCTGACGCAAAGCTTGCTGCTGAACTGAAAGATGCTGCGACGCTTGGAAGCGCGCGTTTGCAATTGGTGAGTGGTGCTATTGGCGGGTTGGATGCGTTGCGGGCCGCGTGTACGGGCGAGGTATCAGCGGTCACATATATCGGGCGCAAACCACCGCAGGGGTGGAAAGGGTCACCCGCCGAAGACAAGATTGATCTTGATACGCTTTCATCTGCGACGACGCATTTTGCTGGCTCTGCAAGGGATGCGGCACTCAGCTATCCAAAGAACGCGAATGTCGCGGCGGCGGTCGCTCTTGCAGGTCTTGGGTTTGACGCCACGCAGGTTGAATTGATTGCGGATCCGGATGTTTCAACCAATATCCATGAAGTACGCGCGACAGGTGAATTCGGATCGATGGATTTCACCGTGTCTGGTCATGGGCTGCCGGGTAATCCGCGCAGTTCCGCTTTGGCTGCGATGAGTATCGTTGCCGAACTTGCCGAGCGGCGCCAACGGATCGGGTTTTAGAAGTCCGCAGCGATCCGCATGTCACGCAAAGGCCGGACGGCTTTGATCGCGGCCTCGTACAGTGGATCAGCCTTGTAGGCGGCGAGCGCTGCGGCACTGTCAAATTCGGCATAGACGATCACATCGACCTCGGATGATAGCGCATCTGACTGGGTGTTCAGGCGAACCTCGAAGAAAGTGCTATGCGTGATGCCAGAGAGCATTTCTAGACCCTCAACAATGCGCGGCACATCGGCCTTATCCTTGGCGCTGAAAAAGACGACATGGCGAAGGGAAGGGCGCAGGGTCACTTTGGCATTCTCGGGTTAGGTCGTGTGGCGCTGTTAGAAACACGGCTACACGCCCGTCGCAAGGGGGTGGCCTGCGCTAAATCCGCTCAATCGCCAGTGCAATCCCTTGCCCGCCACCGATACACATGGTGATCAATGCGCGCTTGCCGCCGATCCGTTCAAGTTCATACATCGCCTTGACCGTGATAATCGCCCCTGTCGCACCCACAGGGTGCCCCAAGGCAATCGCACCACCATTGGGGTTCACACGGGCCGGATCAAAGCCCAGTTCTTTGGTGACGGCCACGGCCTGCGCGGCGAAAGCTTCATTGGATTCGATGACATCAAAATCATTAACGCTGAGTTTGATTTTCACCAGCAGGTTGGCGACTGCCGGGACCGGGCCGATGCCCATTACCTCGGGGCGCACGCCTGCATGCCCGTAGCCTAATATGCGGAATTTCGGTGTCAGACCTGCTGCCTCTGCTGCGTCTGCGGTGGCCAATACCAAGGCTGCGGCGCCGTCATTCAGGCCTGATGCGTTGCCAGCGGTGACGGTGCCGTCCTTTTGGAATGCCGGGCGCAATCCCGCGAGGGCCTCAAGCGAGGTAGCTTTAGGATGTTCGTCCGTCGCGAAATCGACCATGTCGCGGCGGCGTTTCACTGGTACGGGCACAATCTGACTGTCAAAGTAGCCCGCCTGCATTGCGGCGGCGGCACGGTCTTGGCTGGTCATCGCAAAGGCGTCTTGGTCTTCGCGGGTCACGCTGTGTTCGCTTGCGACATTTTCTGCCGTGACACCCATATGCCCGGTGCCAAACGGGCAGTTCAACGCGCCAAGCATCATGTCCCGGGTGCGGATGTCGCCCATCTTCGCCCCCCACCGTTGATCCGAGATGATGAAAGGCGAACGGCTCATGTTCTCGGCACCACCTGCAAGACCGAAATCTGCGTCACCCAACATCAGCGATTGCGCGACGGACACAATGGCCTGCACACCAGATCCGCACAGCCGGTTCACATTCATCGCAGGTGTCGTGTCCGTCACACCGGCGTTCATCGCGGCAACACGGCTGACATACATGTCCTTGGGTTCGGTATTGATAACATGACCAAGGGCGACATGCCCGATCTGGTCGCCTTCGACACCCGCGCGGGTCAATGCGGCCTTTGCAGCAATTGTGCCCAATTCGATCGGAGACGTCCCCGCAAGTGACCCGCCAAATGTGCCGATTGCCGTGCGCGCGCCGCTTAAAATCACGATATCCGTCATAATGATCTCCCGATGTTGCCTTTTTATAATGGTACCTGATTGGTGCCGATGAAACAGCTAAACGTAGGGGCAAACCTTGAAAATGCCTGATCTGATCCTACATAGTATACTATCGCATACAATACGGAGGAGATCATGCTTCAAGACCTGACAGGGGGCAATCCAGTCGTCGTGATCGTGATTTTCATTGCGGTTGTTTGGCTATTGAGCCGATATAGTAATGGGCGCAACAACAGCGGAGAGGACTAGAATGAATGGCCGAGATAGTCATTCGATGATCAGTGCGTTGGACCTTCGTCTTTCAGGTGCGCATCAAATCGTCTTGCTTCTGCAAACCTAGAGCTCAAGCGATGCAACTTCCATTTGACATAGCGCCCGCTACGGCCGTTTTCCTGATGGTTCTATTCGGTCTTTACCGTGCGTTGCAGCAGCGCGACCGCGATAAGAACCAAGAGGACCCTAAGCCAAAAGTAAAGTGGCGCGGGCCTGACATGACCTTTAGTGCGGGCCGGGATGCCGCCCATCAGAATGCGCGTTTCTTGCAGGTGTTCATTCCAATGGAACCCCAAGAAGAACCCGCTTTGCGTCACTTCTACCTCGACGTGTTGGGCCTGACAGAAATGCGGGCACCGAATTATCCCAAAGACATGGATGGGTTTTGGGCGGTCAGCGGATCACGGCAAATCTATCTTGGAACGCTGCCAAGTTTTCCTTTTGACACGACAAGCATCCCAGCATTTCCGATCTCGAACCTTGATATGGTGGCAGAGCGTTTGACCACTGCGGGTTATCGGGTCAACTGGAACCACGACATTGCTTATGTCAAACGTCTGGTTGTGACGGACCCGGCAGACAATCAAATCGGATTAATTGCTGGCTAATCGGTTGGCGAAACATTTCCTTCACCCAAAGGCGTGTTACCTCTAGCAGCAAGGATGAGGACCCTATGCTGCTTTCAGTCAAAGACATTCATAAGACGTATCAAACCGCTGACGGCCCTTACGCCGTCTTGCGCGGTGTGAGCCTTGATCTGGCCGCCGGTGAGACGCTTGCGTTGACCGGTGAATCGGGTAGCGGGAAAAGTACATTGCTGCATCTGATCGGTGGGCTGGATACGCCTGACAGCGGTGAAATCATGCTGATGGATCAAGATATCGCGGCCCTGCATGATGATGGTCGCGCGGCGATGCGGCGTGGCACCGTTGGTGTCGTCTTTCAGCAATTCAACCTGATCCCAAGCCTGAAAGTCGCCGACAACATCGCGTTCCAAGCGCGTCTGGCAGGGCAGCATGACCCAGATTGGGCAGCGACGCTTGCCGATAAGATGGGTCTGACGTCGCAGTTGAACAAATACCCTGAACAGCTGTCTGGTGGGCAGCAGCAGCGCGTTGCGATTGCGCGTACTTTGGCGCCTAGGCCGAAACTGGTTTTGGCGGATGAGCCGACCGGGAACCTTGATGAGGCGACGGCCGCAATCGTCATTGATCTGATGTTGCAACTGGTTGGTGAAACAGGCGCAGGTCTGTTGATGGTCACACATTCCAAAGACCTTGCCGGGCGGTTGTCCCGCCGTGTTCACCTGCGTGCAGGGCAGCTTGCATGACACGGGCGACCCTACAGGCCTTGCTGTCGCATTGGTGGCGAAACCCGATGCAGCTTTTTACGCTGCTGGCCGGACTGGCGTTGGCAACGGCGCTTTGGTCCGGGGTGCAGGCGGTCAATGCCGAAGCGCGCGCCAGCTATGATGCGGCGGCCGCCACGCTGGGCGAGGGTCAATATGACCGTCTTGTGCAGCGTGATGGACAGCCAATGCCGCAGGCCACTTATGTTGCGCTGCGGCGGGCAGGTTGGTTAGTCAGCCCCGTTGTCCAAGGGCGCTTGGACGGTGTGCGTTTGATCGGGGTTGATCCGCTGACAGCCCCCGGCGGCATTGGACCGGTGAGTTTGGGTCAGGATGGTGATGTCGGGGCGTTCTTGACGGGCGAGGGCCAGTTGTTTGCGAACGCGGAAACAGCAGCGCGTCTTGGGGACTTTGATATCATTATCAACCCTGACGTAGCGCCCGGCACCGCGTTGACCGATATTGGTGTGGCGCAGCGTTTGTTGGGTAAGGCCGACCAGATAGACAGTCTGATCGTTCTGCCAGCGCAGCCGAAAACCCAAGTAGCCCTGAGCGATGTTGCGCAGGACCTCACGCGCCAACCTGCGCAAGGCGGCAGTGATATCGGGCGGCTGACGGATAGCTTCCATCTGAACCTCACCGCCTTTGGATTGCTGTCATTTGCCGTTGGTATCTTCATCGTTAACGGTGCCATCGGTTTGGCGTTCGAGCAACGCCGCCCGGTGATACGGACGTTGCGCGCGCTGGGCTTGCCGATGCGGCGTTTGATCCTGCTTATCGGTGCCGAGTTGATGATCTTTGCGTTGATCGCTGGCCTGATCGGGGTGGCGCTGGGCTATCTGATTGCAGCGCTCTTGCTGCCCGATGTGGCGGCCACGTTACGCGGGCTTTATGGGGCGGATGTGTCGGGCACGTTGCAACTGCGACCGGTTTGGTGGCTTTCGGGGCTGGCAATCGCGATTGGTGGCACGTGTTTGGCGGCCAGTGGTGCGCTTTGTCAACTCGCCAAGATGCCGTTGCTGGCCGCAGCACAGCCACGCGCACTTGCGATGGCGGCTGGCAAACGTGCCAAAGTGCAAGGGGTTTTGGCCTTTCTGCTTTTGATGTCATCTGGCGTTTTGATGTTCACAGCTGATGGTTTGATTGGCGGTTTCAGTTTGCTTGCGACCCTACTAATTGGGGCCGCACTTGCCTTGCCATTGATCCTTGATCGGGTACTTGCCGCGTCATCAAAGGCCGCGCAATCGGTCACGATGCAGTGGTTCTGGGCCGACACCCGCCAACAGCTTCCGGGCCTGTCATTGGCGCTTACGGCGCTTTTGCTTGCGATGGCAGCGAATGTTGGTGTCTCGACGATGGTGTCGAGTTTCCGGCTTACCTTTGTTGATTTTCTGGATCAGCGTCTTGCATCCGAACTTTATGTGCGGACCGAGGATCAAACCCAATCTGATGCTCTTATCGGCTTTGCCACCGGTCGCGTTGACGCAATATTGCCTATTCAAAATGCGGATACAGATATTCTGGGCCAACCCACAGAGGTGTTTGGTGCCCGCGATCACGCGACTTACCGCGATTTTTGGGTGTTTTTGCAAAGCACACAGAACCCTTGGGACACGACGTTTGATGGCACCACTGCGGTGATCAATGAACAGCTTGCGCGCAGGTCACAGCTTACGCTGGGTGACGCCATCACGTTGCAAGGGCGGGAATTTGCCGTCGCGGGTATCTATGGCGACTATGGCAACCCAATTGGGCAAGCGGTGATCAGCGAACAGGCATTTGCGGCGCTCTATCCGGGTATTTCGCCGGAAAACTACGGTTTGCGAATGCCCGCAGAAGATGTCCCCGCGTTTGTCGCTGCGCTAGAGGCGGCGACGGGCATTCCGGCGACCCAAACGATCAACCAATCGGGGATCAAATCAATCTCACTCGCAATCTTTGAACGGACCTTTACTGTGACGACCGCGCTGAATGTCCTTACCCTTGCCGTTGCTGGTTTTGCCATTTTGATGAGTTTGCTAACACTGGCCACCATGCGGGTCCCGCAATTGGCACCGGCTTGGGCGATGGGTATGACGCGCCGCCAAATCGGTCGATTGGAGCTGTTGCGCGCGGTCTTGTTGGCTTTGTTAACGGGGTTGGTTGCATTGCCCCTTGGTCTGGCGCTGGCTTGGGCGCTTTTGGCTGTCGTCAATGTGGCCGCTTTTGGATGGGAATTGCCAATGTATCTGTTCCCGGCGGACTACGCGCGACTTGGGCTTTTTGCATTGATTGCGGCGGCGTTGGCGGCCCTTTGGCCTGCGCGGCGGCTTGCGCGCACGCCACCTGCGGACCTTTTGAAGGTGTTTTCGAATGAACGTTAAAGCGCTTCTTTTGCTTATCTGGTTGCCCTTTGCCGCTACAGCGCAAGGGTTTGCAGGTCTGGGCACTCAGATTGACGGGTTTTCTGTGCCGCAACCTGAGCCGCAGTTTGATTTTCCCGCCGATCATGGTGCGCATCCCGATTACCGCATTGAATGGTGGTATCTGACAGCAAATCTGACCGCAGCGGATGGCACGCCATATGGTTTGCAATGGACGTTGTTTCGGTCTGCTCTGGCACCGGAAGAGGGGGCTGGCTGGTCTGCGCCGCAATTGTGGATGGGTCATGCGGCGGTAACGACGCAAGATAACCACTACGTTGCCGAACGGCTGGCACGTGGCGGGATCGGGCAGGCGGGCGTTGTTGCAGACCCATTTGAAGCATGGATTGATGATTGGGTTCTGGAAGGCGATTGGAACACGTTGCGGATGACCGCGAGCGCGCCTGATTTTGCCTATGAGATGAACCTGACGGCAGAGGGACCGCTGGTTTTTCATGGGCAAGACGGGTATTCGGTCAAGTCTGCGGCAGGGCAGGCGTCGTATTATTATTCGCAACCATTCTTTGCCATTGAAGGGGTTTTGCAACTGCCTGACGGCGATATTGCGGTGACTGGTAATGCTTGGCTGGACCGCGAATGGTCGTCACAGCCTTTGGCCGATAACCAGACCGGTTGGGATTGGTTTTCATTGTCCTTTGATGATGGGGCGAAACTGATGGGCTTCAGGTTACAGCAAACGGATGGGAACAATTTCACATCTGCAACGTGGATTGCACCGGACGGTAGCACGACACCCTATGAAGACGGGGCTTTGGTTGCGACGCCGCTTGCCTTGAATGACGATGATGTCCCAGTGCGCTGGCGTGTTGAGCTGCCACAAAAAGGCGTGGACGTCACCGTCGCTGCAATCAATGAAGATGCTTGGATGACAACCAGCGTGCCTTATTGGGAAGGTCCGGTCACGGTTAGTGGCAGCCATGGTGGTACCGGATATTTGGAGATGACAGGCTATGAGTGAATGGTTTGAAACAACGGACGGCATTTGGACCAAGGTCTGGAGCACATTGGGCCGTGGCGTGGCCGATGCCAAACACCCTGCACGCCGCCCGACGTTTGCAACGGTGTCCCCAGATGGATGGCCCGAAGCGCGCACGGTTGTTTTGCGTGCTGCGGAACCTGAGACTGCAATGGTGACGGTACATACCGACCTCTATTCCGATAAAATCAGTAGCCTGCGCCAGACGCCGCGTGCCGCATTGCACGTTTGGGACGCCAAGCAGAATTTGCAGATCAGAGTGCAGGCCGAGGTCACGATTATCTCAGGTGGCCCGACACGCGCCCTTTGGGACAGTATTCCTGACCATGCGCAGCAGTCCTATGGTGTGACGCCACCACCCGGCGCCGCCATTGATGACGCGCTGGCTTATGCAAAACAGCCGGACCCTGCCACCTTTGCGGTTCTAGAGTGCAAGGTGATGCATATTGATGCAGTTCATCTTGGCAACGATCATCGCCGTGTCAGTTTCTCACGTATCGGTCATTGGCAAGGGCAGTGGCTTTCCCCCTGACATGCCTGCCGTTACAACGCTTATATGAACTCTGTTCCTTTCACCCGCGACCTCGTCTTGATTGGCGGTGGTCACACCCATGCGCTGGTTCTGCGCAGTTGGGGTATGAACCCGCTTCCGGGTGTGCGGGTGACCGTGATCAATCCGGGTCCAACGGCACCTTATTCCGGCATGTTGCCGGGCTTTGTCGCAGGGCATTACACCCGCGATGAGCTGGATATTGATCTGGTGAAACTTGCGCGTTTTGCCGGTGCGCGGATTATCAATGGTTATGCCAGCGATATTGATGTTGTGGGCAAAACGGTCACCGTGGCGGGCCGTCCGCCCATTGAGTATGACGTGGCAGCGGTGGATGTTGGGATCACTTCGGCAATGCCCGATGTGCCTGGGTTCACCACCCATGCAATCCCGGCGAAACCTTTAGGAGCGTTTGCCTCAAAATGGGACCGGTTTCGCGTGGCGTCTGCCGCCCCCCAGATTGTCATTATCGGCGGCGGTGTCGCCGGGGCCGAGCTTGCAATGGCGATGGCCCATGCGCTGCGTGATAAGCAGCCAACCGTCAAATTGATTGACCGCAGCCGCGTGCTCGCGGCTTTGGGGTATCGGGCCCGCCAGACAATGTTGGCTGCATTGACAGCCAATAACATCGAGATCGTTGAAGACGCCGAAGTGACCGAGATTTTCGCGGAAGGTGTGGTCTTGAATGACGGCCGCACAATCCGCAGTGATTTCACGACAGGTGCGGCCGGAGCCAAGCCGCACGACTGGATCGCAAAAACAGATTTGGATTTGCACGAAGGTTTCATCACGGTTGATGCGACCTTGCAATCAAGCGCGGCTGAGGTTTTTGCTGTGGGTGATTGCGCACACCTCAGCCATGATCCGCGCCCCAAGGCGGGCGTCTATGCGGTCCGCGAAGCACCGGTGCTGTTTGACAACCTGCGTGCTGTGTTGTCGGGAACTGATCTGCGTCCTTACAAGCCGCAACGCGACTATCTCAAACTGATCTCTTTGGGCAAGAAATCCGCTCTTGCAGAGAAGTTTGGTACGGCGCGGTCTGGTGCACTGCTGTGGAAACTCAAAGACCAGATCGATCGCAAGTTTATGACGCAGTTCGCCGAACTTCCAACAATGAAGCTGCCGAAACTGCCGCGCACGACCGCACTTGGTGTGACCGAGGCGTTGGGCGACAAACCGATGTGCGGCGGATGTGGTGCCAAAGTGGGGCGCGGTGCGTTGCGGTCGGTTTTGGCGGATCACTTTGGTGATGATGCGGCTGAAATACAGCCCGGTCAGGTGATGAGTACGGATCATTTGCGCAGTCTGACGCTCGATCCAGTTTTAATGACCAAGATCACAGCGGTGCATGCTTTGGGCGATATCTGGGCGATGGGGGCCAAACCGCAGGCGGCAACAGCCAGCTTGATTTTGCCGCGCATGTCCGCGGCACTGCAAGAACGCACGCTGGCCGAGATCATGGCAGCCGCGTCCGAGGTCTTTGGCCAAGCTGGCGGCAAGATCATCGGCGGGCATACGTCGTTGGGTGACGAATTGACGATTGGGTTCACCGTGACCGGATTGGCGCGTTCACCCGTTACGCTGGCTGGTGGGCAGGTGGGTGACGCGTTGATTATCACCAAGCCGATTGGAAGCGGCACTATCATGGCCGCCGAAATGGCAGGCCAAGCGCGCGGAGAAGACGTGATCGCCTGTCTTGAATTGATGGTGCAGGATCAAGCGAAGGCCTCGCAAATTCTGTCCAGAGCGCATGCGATGACCGATATCACCGGCTTTGGTTTGGCAGGGCATCTGCGCGGGATTTGTGACGCGTCTGGCGTGGGTGCGACCCTGCGTTTGTCGGATATTCCGTTGATGCAAGGTGCAAAAGACCTGTCAGTTACAGGCGTCCGGTCTAGTCTTTTTGATGATAATAAAGCGGGTGCTGGGCTCATTGAAGGACCAAACAGCGACCTCTTGTTTGATCCGCAAACCGCCGGAGGTTTGCTTGCGGCGGTTGCTCGTAAGACGGCTGAAAAGGCTCTCAAGAGCCTCAAAGATGCAGGCTATGACGCAGCGATTATTGGTGAGCTGACCGAAGGTAGCACACTCAAAACGATTTGAGTGCAGCCGCGATCGCGTCTGCTGCCCGTTCTTGGCCAGTGTCATCCAATGTTTCCGCAGTTATGTTCGCCAGCACGTCACGTTCATTGATCTTGCGTGACTTTGCATAGGACGGATCATAATGATCATCCATCAAGGACCGCGACAGTTCGACCAGCGATCCAGCACGCGACAGATCAATCCAGCGGTCAACCGTGCTGTGTCCACGCAACCTGCGCAATGGTGCGAGCTTTGCCGCGATTTTCTCGGGGTCTTCGATGATATCGCGGTACGCCCGCGCGAGATACTGCGCACGCGCTTCTTGCGGGGCTTGGACGACGATCCGGGGGGCGGCCAACATGCTGGCCCAAACCGAAGACGCCAAGGCGATCTGCCCGATCTTGCTGCTTTCCGCTTCGACTACAACCGGACGCGATGGATCGAGCCCCTCTAGGGCGACAGCGAGAGATGTCTCGAACCCTTTTTGGGACGGCTGACCGCCGGGCATTTCACCCAACAGCGACCCGCGATGGCGTGCCAACCCTTCAAGGTCGATAACTTGCACGCCGCGCGCGGCAAGGCGTGGCAGGATTTCTGTCTTTGCGGTACCGGTATAGCCGTCCAGCAGGACAAATTTGTGCGGCAGTGGGTCGTCGTAAAGTGCGGCTTTCACCAAGCGACGGAATGATGTGTAGCCGCCTTTGATGGTCTGAGATCGCCAGCCGATTTCTGACAATAGCATCGAGAACACACCAGAGCGTTGCCCACCGCGCCAGCAATAGACCAAGGGCCGCCAGCTGCCGTCTTTTTCGCGCAATGGCCCGTCAATATGGTCGGCCACGTTACGCACCACCATGCTTGCGCCCATTTTGCGGGCATCAAAAGTGCTGACCTGCGTGTACATGGTACCGACCTGCGCGCGTTGCTCATTATCCAGTGACGGCAGGTTGATCGCACCGGGGACGTGATCTTGGGCAAACTCTGCCGGGGACCGGACATCGATGACCGTGTCAAACCCGTGGTTCAGGATCGCAGTCAGGTTTTGAAATGCAAGTGGCATGCGGGGCGGTCTACGCCAGTTCAGCCACAGGCAAAAGAGGCGAATACCCATTGCGAGCAGATGCTGTGGCCCCTAGCGTGCAAATATGAGTTACGAAGACCTGCATTTGATCACGCAATGGAGCCAAGTCATCCAGCTGCGCGACAATGATCTGCTGACACAGGCTGAACTGTCCCTGCTGGAAGCGGCACAAACCGGCAAGACAGCACAGATCAGTCTGACAGTGCCTAATCTGAAATCTCCGCATGTGCTGATCCGTGCGGCGTTGTTGCGTTATCTTATTTTGGGCGGTTGCAAGGATTTCAGCACGCAGCCTTCTGGTATCACCGTGAATGGGGCATGGATTAGCGGCAGGTTGGATCTGAGTTTTACGGATGCACGCGGGCCCATCGACTTTTTCAATTGCCACTTTGCCCAGCGCGCGCAGATGGTGCAATTGCGCGCAGATGGGTTGGCGATTGTTGGATGCACACTGACGGATGGCATAAATGCCGCGCGCATTCAGCTGAGTGGTAATTTGACCCTGAATGGCAGTCGGATTGATGGCAAAGTATCGTTGTCAGGCAGTGATATCAAAGGGCATCTGTCTTGTACGCAAGCGAATTTGCGGCACGCGGAAGGGTCAGCCTTTAAAGCGCAAGGTATGAAAGTCGCCAGCAGCGTTTTGCTCGAAGGGACCACAGCCAATGGGCAGGTAAGCTTGCTTGGCGCGCATATCGGTGGGCAATTGGTTGCCATGGGCGTGGCGTTTCACAACCCCGAAGGTCATGCGTTCAATGCGCAAAGCGTGCAAGTGCGCGGTGACGTCTTTTTGCGGTACGCGCAGTTGGAGGGCGAGGTCAGTTTCATGGGGGCGGAGGTCAATGGTGTGCTGGATTGCACCCATGCCGTTCTGCGCAACCCTGATGGCCAAGCGCTGAACGCGCAACGCCTTATCGTGCGCGAGGGATTTATCTGGCGCAGGATCAACGATGTTGCCGGTGCGGTTGATCTGACGTCGGCGCATGTGGGTGATCTGTGGGATGATCCCGAAAGCTGGGCAATGTGCGAGCGTCTTTACCTCAGCGGGTTCATCTATGATGTGCTGCATGGCGGGATCAATGTCGCGGACCGTCTTGCCTGGCTTAAGAAGGGTGCGATATCGCGTCGTGAATTCTACCCGCAGCCTTACGAGCAATTGGCAAAGCTGTTGCGCGACACAGGGCACCGGACGGATGCACGGGCCATTATGGTTGCTAAAGAAAAAGAGCAGCGCAAAGCATCACGTGAGCGTTGGCGGCAGGAGGGTACCTGGCGCATGCAGCTTTTGCAGGCAAGCAACATGCCTTTGGAAGAAAGAGCAGACGCGATTGATGCTTTGCGCAAGCGCAGGCCAAATGATCCGAATTTAGCGCGGCTTGTCGTGCTGCATCCGGCAGATGAAAGTGCTTTGGGTGTGTCTGAGCTTACGTTGGAATATGCACAAAAGCAGTTCCGCGATGAGCAGCGCTGGCATCGCCGCAAGGTGTGGTGGCGCAATGCAGGAAGTGCTGTGGCCGACCGCATTTTCGGGTTCGTTGTAGGGTACGGGCATAAACCGGAACGCAGCTTTTACATGCTTTTAGCCCTGGTATTTATTGGCTGGTTCCTCGCTGATCGGGCATGGAAGGAAGGGGATTTTGCCCCAACAGCCGGACCCATATTGATGTCTGAGAGCTGGCAGGCACTGGCCACGGACCCCGTGATTGGTAATCCCGCGCAAGTGTGGTCTGACAAGTATATGCTCGCGCCAGATGGCACGCCCGTTTTGACCGCTGGACGCGATTACGAGACGTTTCATGCGATGTCTTACGCCGTTGATTTGGTCGTGCCGATTGTGTCGCTAGGTCAAGAGGCATCTTGGGCACCATCGACGACACGCGGCCCTTGGGGGCAGACATTGTGGTGGGTACGTTGGTGGTTGATTGCGCTTGGTTGGATTGTGACCGCAATCGGTGCGGCTGCGGTCACAGGGGTTATTCGCAGAGACTGATCGCACGGTCAGGTAAGGTGGATCATGATCCACCTTACGCCAATCAGCACCTATACGTTGAACGTCAGCGGTTTGACCTGCTGGAACAATCCGGTTTCTTCCAACGCTTTGATTGCGGTCGCAGGGACCGGTTCGTCTACATACAAAAGTGCAATCGCTTCGCCCTTTGCCGCAGAACGACCCAGCGTAAAGTTCGCGATGTTGACGTTATTGGCACCCATCGTCGTTCCCAAAGCACCGATGATGCCGGGCACGTCTTCGTTGGTGGTATAAAGCATATGCGCACCGATCTCGGCGTCGATGTTGATGCCTTTGATCTGGATAAAGCGTGGCTTGCCATCGCTAAAGACGGTGCCCGCAACCGAACGCTCGCGCTTTTCGGTGACAACTGTGACTTTAACATAACCTTCAAACGCGCCAGATTGATCTTGTTTCGTGGTCGAGACTTTGATCCCACGTTCCTTGGCAATGACCGGCGCGCTGACCATGTTGGTATCTGGGTTCGCTTTGGTCATAATCCCCGCGATAGACGCAGCGGTCAGCGCCTTGAGGTTCATCTCGCTGGCTTCACCGTCGAACAGGATATTGATGGCCTTGATCGGCTCGTCTGTCATCTGGCCGATGAAGTTACCCAAATGACCGGTAAGTTTGATCCAAGGGCCCATGACCTTTGCTTCCTCAGCGGTCACCGATGGCATATTGAGCGCGTTCTGGACGGCACCTGTCAGCAAATAGTCGGACATCTGTTCAGCCACCTGCAAAGCGACGTTTTCCTGGGCCTCGGTCGTGGCAGCCCCAAGGTGCGGGGTCACGACGACATTGGGCAAGTTGAACAATGGGCTTTCGGTGGCGGGCTCTACCGCGAACACATCAAACGCAGCGCCAGCGACATGACCCGATTTCAGCGCCTCTGCCAAAGCCGCTTCGTCCACCAAACCACCGCGGGCGCAGTTGACGATGCGCACGCCCTTTTTCAGCTTGGCGATATTCTCTGCAGACAGGATGTTCCGTGTCTGATCGGTCAAAGGCACATGCATCGTAATGAAGTCAGACCGCGCGAGCAGTTCGTCGAGTTCCAGTTTCTCGACGCCAATCTCGACTGCGCGCTCTTCTGACAGGAACGGATCGTAGGCCACGACTTTCATCCGCAGACCCTGCGCACGGTCGATCACGATTGATCCGATATTGCCCGCGCCGATCACGCCGAGTGTCTTGCTGGTCAGTTCAACGCCCATAAAGCGGGATTTTTCCCATTTGCCCGCATGTGTTGATGCGTTTGCTTCTGGGATTTGGCGGGCGACCGCCATCATCATGGAAATGGCATGTTCCGCAGTCGTGATCGAGTTTCCAAAGGGCGTGTTCATCACGATGATACCCTTCTTGGATGCCGCAGGAATATCGACGTTGTCCACACCGATGCCCGCGCGCGCGATCACCTTGAGGTTCGTTGCAGCCGCGATGATTTTTTCGGTCGCTTTGGTCGCAGACCGGATCGCGAGACCATCATATTGGCCAATCACTTCCAGCAGCTTGTCCTTGTCTTTGCCAAGGTCAGGCTGGAAATCGACATCAATGCCGCGATCCTTGAAGATCTGCACAGCTGCGGGTGAAAGTTTATCAGAGATGAGTACTTTGGGGGCCATGTTGCCGCTCCTTAAATGTCGTAGAGTTTTGGGCGATAGCCCGAATTATGCGTTGATCTCGGCTTCGAAAGCCCATGTCAGCCAAGGCAGCATCGCCTCGATGTCAGAGGTTTCGACCGTCGCTCCACACCAGATGCGCAGACCAGCCGGTGCATCGCGGTAAGCGCCGATATCAAGTGCGATACCTTCCACCTCAAGCCGCTTAGCCACGGCTTTGGCGAATGCCGCACCATCTGCAATTCGGGCATCGGTGAATTTCAGGCACACGGATGTGTTGGACCGCGTGGCTGGATCAACAGCGAGATTTGAGATCCAATCATGGTCAGCGCAGAAATTCCAAATCGCTTGGGCGTTTGCATTGGCCCGGTGCATCAGTGCATCAAGACCGCCGATTGAACGCCCCCATTTCAGCGCAACGAGGTAGTCCTCGACCGCCAGCATGGAGGGTGTGTTGATTGTCTCGCCGCGGAAGATGCCTTTGATCAGTTTGCCGCCTTTGGTGAGGCGAAAAATCTTGGGCAAAGGCCAAGCGGGTGTGTAGCTTTCAAGGCGCGCGACGGCGCGGGGCGACAGGATCAGCATGCCGTGCGCCGCTTCGCCCCCCATGACTTTTTGCCAAGAGAACGTGGTTACATCCAGCTTGTCCCAAGGCAAGTCTTGGGCGAACGCCGCCGAAGTTGCGTCACATAGCGTCAGCCCGGCGCGGTCCGCGGGGATCACATCACCGCTGACCATGCGCACACCAGAGGTGGTGCCGTTCCAGGTGAAGCAGACGTCATTGTCGTAATTCAGCGCCGCCATATCGACGATCTCGCCGTATTCGGCAGTGTGGGTCGTCGCCTCGATCTTAAGCTGCTTGACCACATCTGTGACCCAGCCCGCGCCAAAGCTTTCCCAAGCGACCATCTGTGCGGGGCGCTCACCCAGCATTGACCACATCGCCATCTCAAAGGCGCCGGTGTCGGATGCAGGCACAATCCCAATGCGGTAGTCGGCAGGCACGCCCAAAATCTCACGGGTGAGATCAATCGCCTCGGCCAATTTGGCCTTGCCCACGCCAGCACGGTGCGACCGACCCAAGGGGGCATCGCTGAGTGCATCTAATTTCCAAACGGGGGGTTTGGCACAGGGGCCAGAAGAAAAACGCGGATTAGCCGGCCGCGTCGCCGGTTTCGTCATAACCATTGCTGGTATCCTCACAGATATGCGCCCTTCGTTGGGGAAGGGTGTCCCACTGCCGGACATAGAGGGCGGGCATCTGGCTCACAACAGCAAAAGTTGCGCAAATCCGGTGACGTCGATAATTTTTGCGACACATCTGACGCCAATCGGAAACTTGAGGCGCGCGGCTTTCTGCCGCATCCGTTGTATCTGAGGGCAGTGCACTTAGGTAAGAATTGCAAACAAAAGGAGCCTGCAATGAAGTGTCCTATCGATGGTGCCACGCTCGTGATCTCGGATCGTAGCGGTGTTGAAATCGACTATTGTCCCGAATGCCGTGGTGTTTGGTTGGACCGGGGTGAGCTAGACAAGATCATTGATCGCTCTGTTGTTGAAGCACCCCCGCCGCCACCCGCAGCACCTGATCGGCGTGACAATCGCGAATACCGGGATGATCGCAAGGATTACCGTCCGCGCAAAAAAGCGACAGCTTCCTGAGCGAGCTTTTCGACTTTTAGGGGTGGCAAACGGGCCTCAGGGCGGTAGACCTCGCATATCATTGCAATGAGGTCCGTCATGCAGGTCGTTACACTGATCACTACCCCCAAAGAACGTGTCTTAGACGCAGCGCTGGTTGATAGCCTGCGCAATGCATGGGGCGGCGGTGACGCCAATTGGCTGGCGGTGGATGAAGCGGCAGAGTTTGTGATCCCCGCTACACCCGACAATCATTGGGATGTTTGGGCCGATCTGCAAAACGCTTGCGTTGATCTGATCGTGCAGCCGCTTGAAAATCGTCGCAAGAAGATGCTGCTGGCCGATATGGACAGTACGATGATCCGGCAAGAGTGCATCGACGAATTGGCGGCAGAGGCGGGCGTTGGCGCGCATGTCGCAGGCATCACCGCGCGCGCGATGAACGGCGAGCTGGATTTTGATGCAGCACTGATAGAACGCGTTGGACTGCTGAAGGGTTTGCCCGAAGCGATGATAGAGCAGGTTCTGGACACGCGGATCACCTATATGCCCGGCGGCTATGAATTGGTGAATACCATGAAGGCAAACGGTGCATACGCCGCTTTGGTCTCTGGCGGTTTCACGGCGTTTACCGCCCGTGTGGCCGCGTCATTGGGCTTTGACGAGAACCGCGCCAATACCCTGATAGTGTCTGATGGCAAGCTGACGGGTGATGTTGGGCGGCCTATTCTGGGCAAAGTGGCCAAGGTTCAGGCGTTGCAAGAGATCACAACCCGGCTTGGCATATCGGCTGATGATGTCTTGGCTGTGGGTGATGGCGCGAATGATCTTGGGATGCTGACGCTTGCTGGAACCGGGGTCGCGCTGCATGCAAAACCGACCGTTCAGGAACAATGCGATGTGCGGATTAATCATGGTGATCTGACCGCGTTGCTTTATCTGCAGGGCTATGGCCGCGACGAGTTTGTGACTTAAACAAGCGATCCGTCTTGCATCTATCCCTTGGTCCACGGCACAAAGCAGCATGGATAAATCACACAAACCCGCCACGATCGCCGCCCATGCTGCAGGCGCGCTTGATCCGCAATCAGGCGGTGTTGTGCCGGCTTTGCAGCCATCAACCACGTATATCCGCGACGAAGACTATGCTCTTGTACGGCCCGACAACATCTATTCCCGCGCTGATTCAGATAACTTGCGCCAAGCTGAAGAGGTTCTGCGCGCGCTGGAGGGTGCGGAAGAAACGCTGCTGTTCCCGTCCGGCATGGCCGCCATTGCTGCGGTATTTCGCACATTGCCGAATGGCGCGACAGCAATCGTTCAGTCCGGCATCTATTGGGGCACAACCGCTTGGGTCAGGGATTTTTGCGCGCGTCGCGACATAGTACTGATCGAAGTTGACGCAGATGATCTGATCGCGACCTGTTGCGCCCAAAATGCCAATCTGGTCTTTATCGAGACACCATCGAACCCGTGGCTCAAGTCGGTTGATATTCAAGCCGCCGCCGATGCCAGTGACGCAATGTTGGTGGTTGATGCAACTGCGGCCACGCCGATCCTGACCCGCGCGTTGGATCATGGCGCAGATATCGTGATGCATTCGGCCACGAAGGGCATCAACGGGCATTCGGACGTTTTGGCTGGCGTGCTATCGACACGTGCCAAGGATGCAGAAATCTGGGAGATGATCCGCGCGGACCGCAAGATGGCGGGTGCGATCCTTGGCCCGTTCGAGGCATGGATGCTGACGCGGGCGATGCGCACACTGCCTTTGCGGGTCGAGCGGATGTCGCAGAACGCGCAAATGCTGGCGGAATACCTGTTGGCGCATGACGCGGTGGAGGATGTTTTTTACCCCGGATTACCTTCGCATCCCGGCTTTGAGACTGCGCAAAAACAAATGCAGGGCGGCTTTGGTTGCCTACTCTCAGTTTTGGTGAGCGGGGGACGCGATGATGCCCTACGGGTTGTTGGCAAGCTTGCGTTGTTCTTGCGGGCCACATCGTTGGGTGGTGTCGAAAGTCTGGTGGAACACCGGCATACGATTGAACCGCACACCGGTATTCCTGAAAATTTGATCCGTGTCTCTGTCGGGATTGAAGACATCAGCGATTTGATCGCCGATTGGGATCAGGCGCTGGATTAATCCTCGACCGGGCCGCCTGCTTCTTTCCAATCGCCAAAGCCGCCGATGTTTGTGACGTTCGCAAAGCCCATGTCTTTGAGGGTCTTGCCAGCCAAGGCCGCCTGTCCGCCAGCACCGCAGATAAGGTACAGATCAGCGTCCTTTTGCAAAGCATCGTTGTGGAAAGGTGTCGCAGGATCGGCCACAAATTCCATCATGCCGCGCGCGATGCGATGGGCACCTTTGATCGTGCCTGTTCCCGCAATCACGCCGCTGTCGCGCACATCAACAAACACACCGCCACCGGCATTGTATTTTGCAATCGCATCTTCGGCGCTGAGGCGGGGTACGACAGCATTTGCTTCGTCCATAAAGTCTTTGGCAGCTTTCATTCGTCTTCTCCGTGTTGTGTTCACTACCCAAGTAGTCCCTTGAGCATAAATAGCCAAAGCCAAAAAAAAGCCCGGACACAAGGTCCGGGCAAGTCCAACAGGGAGGTGGAGATATAGACCCGATCTCCAGCGGGAACTTGGGGCCCGGTGATCTCGCAGGGAGAACAAAATCACCGGGGCTTGGAACGTTACGCCACTAATCTATAGCCACCGGATTCGGTCACAAGAAGGCGCGCATTTGACGGATCTGGTTCTATTTTTTGGCGAAGACGGTAAATATGTGTCTCTAATGTGTGCGTGGTCACGCCCGCATTATAGCCCCAAACCTCGTGCAGCAGCACATCACGGGCCACAACACCTTCGGTTGCACGGTACAGAAACTTCAAGATATTGGTCTCTTTTTCCGTCAGGCGCACCTTCTTTTCGTCTTCGGTGATCAGCATCTTTTGCGCAGGTTTGAACGTATATGGCCCAAGCTGGAAAACAGCGTCTTCGGACTGCTCGTGGGTGCGCAATTGGCTGCGGATGCGGGCCAAAAGAACGGGGAATTTGAAGGGCTTACTGATATAATCGTTCGCACCAGCGTCGAGGCCGTAAATCGTGTCGGCGTCGCTGTCTTGCGCGGTCAGCATCACGATCGGGCATTTCACGCCCTGCTTGCGCATTAAGCGACAAAGCTCGCGGCCATCCGTGTCGGGCAGGCCCACATCGAGGATCATCAGGTCGTACAGACCTTCCTTGGCTTTCACCATCGCACTGGCACCATCGTCTGCCTCGAAAACGTCAAAGTCTTCGGTCATCAGCAATTGCTCGCCGAGTGCTTCGCGCAGGTCGTCGTCATCGTCGACCAGTAGAATCCGTTTGAGTTGTCCCATGACATCCTCCTTCGTTACGAGATTAGATTTGTGCTTTGTTTACGTTTCAAACAACCGGTCGCTTCACCGTTTCACACGGACGTGTGATTTAACGTGCAAATGTTTCACTTTGCCGCGCAAACCGCTATCAGTTGAAACAAATGAGAGGCGTTAAGCATGGGATTTGCCCCGGACATTACAGAACGACTGGCCCGCGCCCGCGCTGATTTGCGTATGGGTGTGCCTGTTGTGCTGCTAGAGGGGGCGCTGGTGCTGTCAGCCGAGACGCTGGATGCCGCCCGTTTGGCTGATTTGCGCACGTTGGGTGGCAAGGCGGTTCTGGCCGTCACGGGCTGGCGGGCAGAAACGCTGAAGGCGCGCGCTTACGACGGGGACATTGCCCGGATCATCTTGCCCGTCGATGCGAAACTTTCCTGGGTGCGCGCGATTGCGGATCCGGCTGATGATCTGCGATCGCCGATGAAAGGCCCGCTGCAAACAGCGCGCGATGGGTCAGCACATTTGCACCGCGCGGCAATTGCAATGATGAAGGCCGCACGGTTGTTACCGGCGGCACTGGTTCTGAACATCGACGCGCCAGCGCAATTTGCAGCGCAAAACAACCTCACGCTTATTCCCGCGGATGCGGCCGTCGATACCGGGCTTAGCCCGCTGAACCCGATTATATCGGCGCGACTGCCGCTTGATGTGTCCGAGGCGGGTCGTTTGCACATATTCCGTCCCGATGATGGAGCAGAGGAGCATTATGCGGTCGAGATCGGCCAACCCGACCGCAGCCAGCCGGTTTTGTCGCGGCTGCATTCGGCGTGTTTCACTGGTGATCTGCTAGGGTCGCTGAAATGCGACTGCGGTCCGCAACTGCGCGGCGCTTTGGCGCAAATGGGGTCCGAGGGCGCAGGGGTTCTGCTTTACCTTAACCAAGAGGGGCGCGGCATTGGTCTGGCCAACAAAATGCGCGCTTACTCTTTACAGGATCAGGGTTTTGATACCGTTGAGGCGAACCACAGGCTTGGGTTTGAGGACGACGAGCGAGATTTTCGCATTGGCGCGGAGATTTTGAAACGCATGGGATTTGGGTCGGTCAGGTTACTGACGAATAATCCAGCCAAGGTCGCCCGCATGAACGCCTGCGGAGTTGAAGTAACCGAGCGGGTGCCGCTGAAGGTGGGTGAAAACCAGCACAACCACGCATATCTGGCGACGAAAGCGGCGAAGTCTGGGCATTTGTTATAGGGCGTGGATGACTGCTTTGATAGATGCTTGCTATAAATACTTGTCGTAGAACTCTGCAAACGCGCTGACTTGGAATTCGTTGGCATCTTTGGACACACCCGCTTTTGGCAACAGTACTTCGAACGCATGAAACCCGCCTTGAAATAGCTTAAATTTGGTAGCCACACCGGCGCTGTCGAGTGCTTTGATGTAGTCTATCGTTTCATCTTTGAACGGTTCCAAATCGCCCACCCAAGATATTGTGGGCGGCATGCCGGACAGGTCTTGTCGCTGGGCTGGCGACGCATGGTCGGGCACATCACCTTTCAAGTGGCCAAGATAATGGTCCCATGCCAAAGCATTTGCATCTCTGTCCCAAATGGGGCTGCCAACCATTTCACGCGCGGACTTCGTCGCATTTCTGTGATCCAGCATCGGGTAGATCGGCATCTGAAAGGCGATTTCAGCGGCTTGGGTATCAACGGTTTTCAAGGTCAAGGCTGCGGCCATGCCACCGCCACCACTATGACCTGCGATCATGAACTTGTCGCCACGGATCCCAAAGTCGTCCGCAGAGTTCTTCATATATAGCAGCGTGTCATAGCAATCGTTCAATCCGGCGGGATAAGGGTGACCCTGCAACGATAGCCGGTAAGCTGGTGCAACGATGGCCACATTCCGCCGCTTGATGATATCCTCATAGAACGGGTTAGCCTGTTCGGGGACACCAACCTGATACCCACCGCCATGGGCATATAGCATCGCAGGCAAAGGCCCTTTGGCACCGACTGGTTTATAGACGCGGGCCCGGATCTTATGTCCGGGGGTTGCCTCGCTGGGGATGTAGATTTCATCACAGTCGATCCCGTCGATTGTGTTGCCAACCAACGGTTGCAGCGCGAACCGATGCATCAAGCGCAACCCCCAGCGGCGGTGGGCGATCCACGTCACAGCACGGCCCATACGGTACGCTGGCTGCAGGTCTTTGTGATACATTGAACGGGTAATGCGGGACATGATGGGTCACTCCTTGAGGGCTAACAGTCCCATAAAACCTAGGGTACCAACGCCTCTTCATCACTCGCTTGGGGCGCCAACATACTTGCCTAAGGCGCCAATTGGCATGATTCAGTGCAACCCGCTGTTTTGCTCTTTGTTTCGCGCACGCCAAAGCTCTGGTGAGGTATCTTCCCACCGCTTGAACGCCCGAAAGAAAGAGTTTGGGTCTTCGAACCCCAAAAGGAAACTGACCTCAGACGTCCCATGATCTGTGGTCCGCAAATAGTGTTTCGCAAGGGTTTCGCGGGCCTCATTCAGCACTTCGAGCCAGTTTGTCCCCTCCTCCGAAAGACGCCGTTGCAGCGTGCGTTTGCTCATGGCCAATTCCCGTGCAACCTCGTCCACCGACGCGCGACCGCTGGGCAAGAACGCGTTCAGGCAATGGGACACTTTGGTGCGTATTGTCGGGTGCGGGTCTTCGCTTGCAACTTGCCGCTGTAGGCGTGGTTCAAAAAGGGCCCAAATTTCATCATTGTGCGTCACGAACGGTTGCTGGGCATCTGCGACATCAAACGTCACAGCGCGAATGTCGGCTTGACAGATCGGGCATCCAAAATGGGCCTCGTAAGTTGGGCGATCAGGCACATCGAAAGACATAGCCACAGAGGTTGGATGGATATGTCTGCGCGTCGCCCGGCGTGCAAAATTCACGAGAAAGACAATTTCGGCCAAGGCGAGCGTGGGATGAACAGTCGTGCTTGCCGGGCCGCAAAATGCAATTCTGGTCGCGTGATCGTCAACTTGCACATCAAACGTGAACGGACTGACCCGCCGCTTGTAATCTGCCAGTCGGATCATGGCCATATTCATATCTTGCGAACACATCGCCGCGAAAAATGCCGGGTCAAAGTAATCAATGCCCGCCGCATCGCCCAGTTTCAGCGCCAGAAGCGGGTCTTTTGCGTCCCTTGCCAAAGAAGCCCAAAGACGATGGTATTCATCGAGCGAAATATGACTGCCGTCACCGTCAAGTAACCCTGACGGTAAGCCAGCACGCCGCACGACTGTCTCAACATCAAGGCCGAGTTCTGACATCATTATGCGGGCAGCTTTGCCGACATGTACATGCGGGTTTTCTAAATTTCGCAACGCAGGCTTCCCAATGTCGACGTGTCATCGCTTGTCTAAGCCACCAGATGCCTTTCGCCAACTGCAAGACGCGCCAATCGACTTGCGAAAGATGCCAGGTGTATCCCAAAGGAGCCATCCACGAGATCCGCAGCATCGGTCAAATTGGGCTCGCGTCGGTCGTCACTTGCGCTGATCACGAGTGGCCTGTTCGGGATAACGACATACGTTGCGCCATGTCGTCTGAGACGATAGCCCCATTTCTGACGCAAAAGTGTGTGTTTAACCTGAAGCTGAGGAGATCGAGGAAGATAAATGCCAGATCCAGTGATTTCGGAAATCAAGTATCTCGGTGGAGGAACGCAAGACTTCCTCGAAGTGCGCGTCCCCGACGACTATCCCGATCCAGAAAACCTTCGTTTGGTGATCTATGACCGCACGCACGACGGATCTACAACGGATACACCCGCTGCAAGCGACATCTACGATGTGACAACACAAGGCCTGCTTTATACGGAGGATACGGACGGCGATGGCAATGATGATGACGGTATCTTGCACTACACATTTGGTACTTCCGAAAATGGCACAACCATCTTCTTGCACGCGGAAGACGCTGTAGGACTATACAATGTTGTTACCGGGGAAACCTATGGCCTCTATAACTGGAGTGGGTCACCCTACACGGTTTCCACCGCTACAGGCGATCCATTCGCAGGCCAAACAGCAACACTATTGGATAATACAGGTCAGGTCAGGGATGTTACATCCCTCGAACTGCAGCCAGATGGCACCTACACCTTGTCCACGACGCCTAGCCCGGGCAGCACCTACATTTGCTTCACCAAGGGCACGCAGATTTTGACCAAACGCGGGTTGATTGCGATAGAGGACCTCATGGTTGGCGACATGGTTGCCACAATGGACAATGATTACCGCCCGATCCGCTGGCTGGGCAACCGCAAACTGAATGCCATAGATCTGCAAGGGAACCGAAAGCTTGCTCCTGTGCGCATTGGAAAAGGTGCGCTCGGCAAAGGTATCCCAGAGCAGGATCTGATGATTAGCCCACAGCACCGACTGCTCGTGCGCTCCATCATTGCCGAGCGGATATTCAACGTGAATGAGGTACTGATCCCTGCGATTAAACTCTGTGTGCTGAATGGCATTGAACAGATCACAGAGACAACAGAGGTTAGCTACTGGCACATGCTGTTCGACGGCCATGAAATCGTGTATGCCAATGGCGCGGCCACAGAGAGTCTTTTTACCGGCCCCGAAGCACTAAAGAGCATACCAGAGGAAAGCCGGGAGGAAATCCTCGCGTTGTTCCCTGAGATCGCGGACCCAGGCTACATCGCTGAGCCTGCGCGCCTTATTCCGGAGACGGGCAAATTGATGAAGCAGCTCGTTGCCCGCCATGCCAAAAATGAAAAAGTACTCTTTGCAAAGGCGCTTTAAGACACGGGCAACGCATTTTTAAAAAGTAGCATTCTGTGTCCTCGCTCTGAAAACTGACGTCGAACCAATGGAAACCGTGGGCAGTGTGGTTTGAATGCAAGCTGCAAGGATTACTGTATGATGTCTGAATGACCGGTTTCTCTGCGGCAAGGCAGCGCCTATGATCATGCATCTGCCGAATTTCCCGTGCTGTACGCACATGCAGCAAGAAAACCGAATTGACAGATTGGGCTCATTCCTGCCATTCACTGCGGTTTGCGTAGAGGTCTCCTATGCGGACAAAACGGACCTTGCCCGCACGCCAGTTAATATCTGGTTTCGTCTGGTGAGTTAACCGCGAGCATTGCTCACCAGTTACCGTTTAGCCCTGCCAATCATTGCGGAATTGTGGTCTGCATGTCGATATCAAAGTCACTTGTGACCTCCTTAACTGGGCCAGCAATCAAGACTTCAATCGCGCCAATTGTGCCATGATAGTGACTTGCGGTGAGCCCAAGAACACCTCGACTACCGCTTTCAGTTTGAAGAAATTGACTAAGTGGCTCCCCCGAGATGTCGAGCGCTATCACTTTGACCGCATTCCGCCGCAGAAAGCCTCCGACGATTAGCTTGTTACCGGCTATCTGCACCCCGTCAGGAAGGTTGTTTGTGTCATAGCGATTGCGTTGAATTTCGGGCAGCAAGTTAACGATGACCGTTCCGACAATACGGGCCGGGCGCTCCGGAAATAGCTCCAAATTGACACGAATACGATCATCACGAAAGAAATAAGGATACGGGGATGTCGGTGGCCTTAGAAATGGTTCTTCGACATCAATCACTTGCCCAGCCGAGTTCAAGAAGGTGATCGGTGCAACGATATCAAATTGAGAGGACCGCCAATTCTGGAACAGCAAATCACTCACTGACGGAGGTAATTGGAATAAAACCGCGTCACTAAAGGCCGTCACTGAAAGATGACTGCGAACATCGTCCTCTGACAATGAATTCGGGGTCCCATCATTGATCATTGCAAGCTCAGGCGCGAACAGCGGAGTATTCCCAGAAAGCGATGTGCCAACCAGACTAGAAGTCTGTTCGAATTGGGTGAAATCGATCACAGGTAGCGATACTTCACGCTCAACATTTTGAATTTCGCGTACGTCACTAACGTAAACTGTAGCTCTGGCTAGGGGAGCAAAGAAAGCGGTTCTCACGATGAGTTTGCCTGACGCCGTCGCCCTCATAGAGTTCAAAACTGTTTGAGCTTCTCCATCTTCTATTTCTCCATTGGTCAACTCGTTCAGCAGGTTAGCAACGGCTTCCCAGCGAGCCCTTGGGTCGTCCACATGTGAACTGTTGGTTCGGATCCGCCTTACACCTCGACCACTTACATCGACTGCTTCAACTTCCAAACGTATTGATCGACCGTCAACGGGCATACCATCTAGACGCTCGATACTGAATTCTAGATAGTCAACTTCGTGCAAACGAAGTGTGACTCTGTAAGGATCAACATCGACTGCAAATCCCGGTTCAAGTTCATTGAAATGATATGACTGAATCCAATTAGGTTGATTATATACAAGACGCACAAACGCAGTGGTTGGGTTCTCCAAAGGCCGATTGTCTGGGTTGCTCACTTCGAGCCCCAGTCGCCCTGGCCGAACTGTTAGCTTTGCTGGTTGATCTTGTTCCATCCAAAAAGGAGCAGCCGCCACGAGATCATCGCCAAACGATACGCCGGTCACTTCTAATTCGTTCGCAAAGGGAAGGTCGAACGGCGGAACGACAACGATCTTTTCCGGCGAAGTTTGTGGCTCGTGTCGCGCTATCAAAGTGGAGAAGTAAGTTTCGACAAGGCTGCCAATATCAGGATAAAACTTGATGATATCGAAATGGTTGTTAACGCTCGATATGTATCTAGGCTCTTTGTCAACAAACGCTTCGAGGCGAACTTCCTCCGCTGCGAAAGCTTCCGATCCCAAACTTGAGAAGTCGAGCCTCAGTTTCCGGAATGGGAGTGCGTCCAAACCAGCGTGCAAACTGTTTCTGGCATCAAAAAGCGCGGCGTTACGCTCTTCAAACGACTGCGCCATGGATACGCCTGGCAACAGAAAGGACATTGCGAGCAGAAGCCGTGGAAGAAGAAATGACATTAGCTATCCCGAGTTTCGTGACGAAAATATGTGTGATCATATCTACGCCAAATATTCAATGCGATGTTGGAGGATCGCAATGTGAGACACTTTGCCATAACAGGTTATGCGGACATTCAACGATCCACCAAAAAGGGGTAAGTAATGGGATGTACCGGCTGCTTCACCCAGCAGGTTAGGCTTGGCCTATACTGCAAATAGGAGAAGTAGCAT
>CANKZJ010000016.1 GCA_947488605.1 uncultured Paracoccaceae bacterium
AACACCTCCTGACCGTTGTGGCGCAGAATATGTTCGGGATCATCGACACGACCGCGGCTGACTTCGGCGATATCAAGCAGGTTCAGAACCTCGCCCTGAAACCCGAAAGTCAGGCCGCTGATCTCGCTTACGCTATCCTCAGCGGACGGGCCTTGAATGCGCAGATTGGCGCTTCCGTTGCTGACAAATCCTGTTGGATTGATTGCAGTTGACGCGCTGATCGCCCCGATGATCAGCCCCGGATCAATGCCAAGGGAGGATACGATCTGCGAGGATGGTTCGACAAAAATCGCTTCTTCCGGCAGGCCCTGAATTTCAACGTTTGCCACGCCTTCGACCGTTAACAGATCGCGGCGCATAAAGGTTGCGATGTCCCATATTTCCGCATCCGAGAAACCGGGTGCTGATACGGCATATAAAATGCCAAAGACGTCTCCGAAATCGTCATTCACGATTGACGGCAAGGCACCTGTGGGTAGCGCCCCACGAGCGTCAGCAACACGGTCGCGCAGGTCATCCCAAATCTGAGGTAGCTCGTCACCGCCGAACTGGTCTTCGACTTCGACCTCAATGACGGAACTGCCTTGGGTGTTACGCGATGTGACCGTTTTGATCTCATCCATCTGCTGGATTTCGGCTTCCAGCACTTCCGATATTTCTGTCGCCACCTCTGCCGCTGTCGCACCCGGATAGGGAGTGATCACTAAAGCGGATTTGAGGGTGAATGTCGGGTCTTCCAGTTTGCCGACCGACAAGTACCCTACCGCGCCACCGATCAGGGCGAATAGCATGAAAAGCCACGTGTAGATCGGATATTCAATTGAGAAACGCGCAATTTTCATCAACCTACTCCACGCTCATGCCGGTGAAGGGGCGTACGGTTTCGCCATCGCGCAGCATTTGGATACCTGCGCCGACGATCAACAGGTCTGGCCCAACGCCGGTAACGGTGATCTGCGCACCATTGGCTGAGGCCACATTTACAGGCACCAAGCCAACTGTCCCGTTTTCAGCGTCAGCATTAGGGGTGTAGATCATGACCTGCGCACCATCGTTGGTCATCGTCACGGCTGATGGCGGCAGCGTTATCGCCGTTGCATCGCTATCCCGCAGGCGTGCAGTCACGGTCATTGAAGCGCCCGGAATAATCGCCGTGGGCACCTGAGTGGACGGCAAGGCCAAAGTGACACGGTAGCTTTGACCGATACTTTGCGTCTCTGCGTTGAATTCGCGCAAGGTCAGCGGCACTTCGCCCTCAAACAGGGGGGATGTGCCGACAAAACTGATACCTTCGACATCAGATAGGCTTTGAAACAGCCGCTCTGGCACGTCGATTTCAACGCGAACTTCCGACATGTCATGCAAGCGCACGATGGGTTGGCCCGGCGATACATTCGCGAACTTGGGCGTCAAACGAGATGCCACCAGCGCGCGGAATGGGGCGTGGAGTGCCGCGTCTTCAAGCGCATCTGTTGCCTCGCGCAGCGCCACAGCGGCCAGATCACGCGCCGTTTCTGCATTTTCGG
The DNA here is from genome assembly GCA_947488605.1 of uncultured Paracoccaceae bacterium. GTDB lineage: Bacteria > Pseudomonadota > Alphaproteobacteria > Rhodobacterales > Rhodobacteraceae > Yoonia. Next base: position 1,527 of record CANKZJ010000016.1, read on the forward strand.
CCTGCGTTGCCGAGGCCGCGTTTGACTGGACGAGGGTTTGCGCGCGTGTCAGATCACGATTGGTTTGGGCGAGCTGTAGGGTCGCACGCTCGACTGCACGCTCAAACGGGGCCAAATCCATCGCCGCAATTTGGATGCCTTCGTCCAGAAACTGGCCTTCTTGGGCATCAAACATGATCAAGCGCCCACCGACCTCAAACGACAGATCAACTGTTTCGCGTGCTGCTACCTGACCGAAAAACACACGCTCAAGCTGTACTGCGCCGCCTCCAACCTGAATGAGCTTAACAGCCCGTATAGGTGCTGTGTCGCCCGACGGTGTCAAATCTTCGGTGTCTTGGGCGTGCGCTGGAACTGCTAGGGCAAGAGTGATTATGAGTAAGATGGTCGCTTTCATCAGGTGGCTTTCTGCATGGGTACTACGCCGTACCTAGAGCATGCCGCCAAGACGGCAAGTTAAAAGAGTACGGGGCAGTACTTTTCTTTTCCCATCGCGAGAACTAGATGTGTTTCATGAGCAAGCAACCGTCACACGACCGCATTCTGCAAACGGCACGTCGGCTGTTTTTCGAACATGGCTTCGAAAAAGTGTCCACGGATCTGCTCGCACGCGAAGCGGCAGTATCCAAGGCGTCAATCTATCGGCACTTTGAAAACATGGCCGATATCCTCCGCTGCGTGACCGAAGCCGAGGCCGTGAAATTCCGTGAAGTGACCCCACCCAAAACCGAAACGATCCCGGAACTTCGCGAAGCGCTGGTCCGGTATGGTACCAAGCTTTTGACGTTTTTGAACGCCCGCGACACAATGGAGTTCGCGCGTCTGATGCATGAAGAGGCACGGGGCAATCCCCATATCGGGCAAACATTCTTTGATGCAGCGTATGGTCAGACCCAAAAGGATTTTGCCGTGATGTTCCAGTCGGCACAAACCAATGGCGTTTTGTCAGATGCAACAGATCCGATGGATATCGCCGAAGACCTGATGGGTCTGCTCGAAGGTCTGGGCATGGTGCGTGTGCAACTCGGCGTCATCAAGGTTCCGTATATCGACATCGAAAAACGCACGACGCGCGCAGTGGCCACGATCTTACGCATGCATGAAGCAACACCTAAGCCTGCACGCAACAAAGGACGGCCTTCCCATGACCCTGATCTCTGACACTTCATTCGACCTTTTGGCCCAGCTTGCGCAGAACAATACCAAAGACTGGTATGATGTGCATAAAGCAGACATCAAGACGCACTGTTTGACGCCCTTTGGCGAGTTGTTGGAACATGTCTCAAACCGTTTGATTGATGGCTCGCTCCCGCTTGAAGGAAGCGCGAAAACAATGTTTCGCATGAACCGCGACGTGCGTTTTTTGCAAAGACAAGAGCCCTTACAAGACATCCGTTTCCGGGCTTTTGACACCGAGTGGAATGAAAGTCGAAACGGCTGGCATGGTTTACGCCGAGCTGAATGCGACGGGCGGTTGGGTCGCGGGCGGATTTTATCGATTGCCTACGGCCCAGCTTAGCCTGATCAGACAGCGCATTGTCGATGAGACGTCAGCGTACCAAGCAGTCTTAGATGGGCTGGCAGACGCTGGAACAGAGCTTGCCGACATCGACCGGCTGACGCGGATGCCTAAAGGATTCAGTGAATACGAAGATCACCCCAAAGCCAAAGACATCAAACGCAAAAGCTTCATTGTGCGCGCGGATATTCCGAAGGAAGCATGGTTAAACGGAGACGTCACTGGCATTATCGCGGACATTGCACGGCAGGCAATGCCATTGATCTGGTTTGGTAAAGCAGCATTGGCTAGTCCTACTTGAAGATTTCTGACTTTATGGCAGTCTGAAAACCAATTTGCCGCATACTGTAATTCCGGAACCTCAGTGCCACTATTATACGGCCGTTGGTGCGGATTTAGAGAAGGACAGAGAAAGTCGCTACCGATCGTCTGAGGCGGTCACCAACTCATATGCAGATGACGCGTCCATAAGATGTCTGACTGCAGCTGTTCGTTCGTGCGCTGAATACGCTGAGGCGATCCGTTCAATTTCTTTCGCAACTCCTGCATAGATTGGCCCAAGCGTCTCAAACAAAAAAGGCGTTGGATGAACAATGATCCCTCGCCGGTCGTCCGAATCACGCTCGCGCGTCGCCAGGTTTGCCTTCTCCAATCGGTCCAATAGGGTCGTAACGGACCCAGTGGTTAAGCCCAAATCGGCTGCGATTTTGCTCGGCTTAATCGGCGCTTCAGCAAGCATGTTCAAACACCGCAAATCGTTCCGGCTGACTCCCACAGTGTTGGCGGCCTTCGTGTCCAGTCGGTCGATGCTCGCATACAGTCTGCGGCAAGCCGCGACGAGCTCTTGAGGCGTCGTTTCGTCCTGAGCTGGCATTTCCAATATCCATTTAGCTTGACAATCAAGTTACTTGATATAGATCATCGCCCAAGTGAAACCTAAACGCAAGAACCATGGAGATTGGAATGGAAATCGCGCTTTACGTGCTTCTAGGGCTCGTTGTTTTAGCTGTTGTGTTGTCCGCGCTCGCGCCTACGAAGGTGGAGTACACCGAAGAGATCACAGTCGATGCCCCCGTAGTTGACGTCTACGACGACATACGACTGCAAGAGCATCTGATGCGGTGGTCGGCTTGGCCAAAGGAAACCAAATCAACTTGTACTGTCGAGGGTACGGATGGCGAAACAGGCGCCAAGACGATGTTCTTCACCAAAGGCAAACAGGTCGGACATCAGGAAGTTGTGCGTCTGAAAGAGAACGAAGAAGTCGTCCTCACTCTTGTTGGCCCCGGACCTCCACATAAGCCGAAACTGACTTTCGAGCTTTGTCCCGAGGGCGAAGGACGCACCCGCGTTCTTGCCCACTTCGTCAATGAATTACCGCGCCCTTTCAACGCGATTTGGAAGTTCGCAGGTCTTACGAAGTGGACGCGAGAGATGCACCGCAAGGACCTCGCCGGTCTCAAAGCCTTTTCGGAGCCACCGCATCGTGATATTAGTGGGGCGGCTGTCGGACGGCCTCCTCAAGGCGTGAACCCCTACGAACATAACAAGCAGGCGGCGTGATCCGGGCATGAGTTACTTTACCCACGACTTCGTCGCCGAGATTGCACTTCATGGTGTCGGGAAGTCGCGGGTAATCACCTACAAGGTTCTGTTCATGCCACCACGTTTCGAAACCGAACTTCCATTCAAGACATATCCGCGACTTCGGGTCGAAGGCGAGATTGCGGATGTCCCGGTACGAGGTGCATGGATGCCGGTGGGCGACGGACGGCGCTACTTCATTGTCTCGCCCGACATCAAGGCCAACACCGGTCTTGATGTCGGCGATGAGGTCGAGATGCGGTTCCGGATTGATGATCAAGATTATGTCGACGTCCCTGGCGCTTTGACGGCTGCGTTGAACTTGGACGATGCCGCTTCGGCGCAATGGGACAAGCTCACAGCTGGAAAGAAGCGGATGTTCACCAACCACGTCTTCTCCGCAAAGACAGCCCCGACTGAACAACGTCGCGTGGATGAAGCTATGGTTGCGATCAAAGACGGGATAACGCTGCGCGATCTGCAAAAGCGGAAGCGATAGCGCCAAACCCTTACGAATTTGCCGCGATTGGCGCCTCCGTAGCGATTGAGCTCTTTGTCCCGCCATGCTGCCGGACCGTGCATTCACGCATGCACACCCAATAGAAGCTGGCGCGGATCGTCGTTTGACTGGCACACCAGATAGATCAAATACGGTGCGAAGAACAGAATTCCCAGCGGCGGTGCGAGGACCCCAAGTGCGATGCTTCCCTTGCTGAAGCCACCTCTCCACGCCATCCAGATGCCTGACAAAACAAGGTAACAGGCGAAGTCGATATTGAACTGGCCCTGCCAGCTCAGCGCAAGGATCGGTGTGAGGAACGGCGTGATCAAGTTGATACCGCCATTGGCAATTGCCGCCGCAGTGAACGCGACGATCAGGACCATCATTGCGATTAGGGCATACCGAAATCTTGTCATGAATGTTTTCCTTCTTTGTTAGGGGGGTGCTGGCTCTGCCGCCCGCCACATCGGACCAATGATTAGCAAAAGCACAAGGACGTTCCAAAGCGCGTTTGGCCATTGGCCGGACATGATCGAGCCAAGGCTGTCCACAAAAAACCAAGCAAATGCGCCATAAACCACTGATCTGCGCACGGCTTCGGGTGCTGCGTCATAAACCCACGACGACAACAGCCAAATGGTCACGCCCCAGCCGACAAGAAACCCACCGGTCAAGGCCGACAGGAACCGGATTTCCTCGGATGCATAAGAGGGGAAGCCATCTACCGGCCATGTCAGAATATCGAGGCCAATGCGTGCTAGCTCGTTGGTCGCGGGGAGTGTTGCCAACGTCAGCGCTGGCCCAAAGAAACCGATGACCAAAGCAGAGACCCTGAGCCATCTTTTATGTGCTGCGTGTGACGCCATTCCAGTCCCTTCCTGTTAAGATAAGGTCGTCCTAACGAAGTCAGCGGGAAGCGCGCAATTACCTTGGAGGTAAGTGCACAGCAGATCCGTTTGCGTTATAAAAGGCTATGAACGATTTCTCCACGACACTGAGAACTTGGCGCACAGCCCGTCGCTACAGCCAACTTGAACTCGCGATGCAGGCCGAAATTTCTGCGCGGCATTTGTCGTTCTTGGAAACCGGACGCGCACGCCCGAGCCGAGAGATGGTGGTGCGATTGGGAGAAGCGATGGAGCTGCCACTGGATGCTCGAAACCAGATGCTGACCCATGCAGGTTTTGCAGTGCGGTACGCCGCGCGGGACTGGAATGATGAGGCGATGGTCCCGATCCGTCGTGCCGTTTCGCGCCAATTGGACCGGCACATGCCGTATCCCGGATTGGCTGTAGATCGCCTCTGGACCATCCGTCAGGCAAATCCAGTAGCCATTGCGCTGTTCGCGCCTTTCGGCGTTGGTGTTGGCGGCAGTCTTCTGGACCTGATGATGTCGGACATACTGCCACAAGTCGTTGAGAATTGGCCTGAGGTAGCTCATCAGGCAGCCCTTCGCCTGCGCACCGAAAGCGCAGCGCAAGGCGGTATCCCTGAGTTTACGGAAGCGATCCGATACTTGACGGTTGCAGCTGCCTCACATGAACCACCCTCCAGTCCAGTCATACCGACGATCCTGAAAATGGGAGATCAGCGGCTTTCGATGTTTGCAACGATCTCACAGTTTGGGACGCCCCAGGACCTGTTCTTGGACGATTTGAAGATTGAACTCTACTATCCGATAGACGAAGAAACGGCTCAGATATTTGAGGAGTTTACCGCGAACTAGGTAGTAAGATTCAATCGCTCACAAAAAGGAGGGCCGGTATCAATTGCTTACTCCTTCGCTTCTGCCAAATCGTCAGTTCGGTGAGTTTGATTAAGGAGACAAGTAAAAGCCGACATTGGTGCAGCCGCAACGAAAGCCCGATATGTCCGTATCTTTCGAGTTCATGCATCGCGCAGCGAAAAGCGCTGTTTTCCGAACCGGTCAATCGTGACATCCGCGGCGAAAGTGTAGGATTGAGCCCACTTTAACTGATGCTGCACTTTGAGCGAAAGTCAGCTACCGCAGGTCTAGCCAAAAACGTGACAAAATCAAATTTGGTTCTGCCAAGGGTTTGTGTCACGAAAATTTTTATTGGTTTTGGCGATCAGGCGGCTCGTGACAAAATCCACCGTTTTTGGCAGGTAGATTATGACAGTGCATTTCTGGGAGCTCCCAACGGTCGTGAAGGACTGATCGACATAAAGCGTAAATGTTGAGTGCCATAATTCTTTATGTTTTTATCAAGCCATGTTGAAGTTTGACAATGAAACGACGCGGCTTCTGGATATCGTCTATCAAGGCGCGGATGTCACGCGGAGACGACAAGTTTCATTCGACGCCCTTCGCCCCAAGGCTGACGAGACAATCGTTGATATTGGATGTGGAAATGGATTGCTGACATTGGAGCTTGCCCGAGCGGTTGGATTGGGTGGCAAAGCAATCGGTGTTGATCCGAGCAGCGATATGCTTGGCCCGGCGAAAGAGCGTTGCAAGGGATTTGATTGTGTCGAAATCCTGATCGGCACGGCCAATGATTTGCCAGTTGAGACCGGAACTGTTGACAAAGCCGTCTCAGTCCAAGTTTTCGAATATCTAGACGATATCCCCGGCGCGATTGCTGAAGTGCAACGTGTACTCAAGCCCGGCGGCAACCTTGTCATCGGAGACATCCATCTCGACAGCCTGGTGTGGTTCAGCGACGATAAGGATCGTATGAATCGCATGATCGAATCGTGGGATCACCACTTCACGCAGCGCGACGTCCCCGCAATTTTGCCGTCTATTATGAGAGATATAGGTTTTGTCGTTGAAGACGTCACGCCAATAACAACATGCGATTACACGCTGAAGCCAGACGGTCTTGCGACGATGATGATGCAGTTGATGGCCCGGTATGCTGATAACAACAATCATGTTCCTCCCGAAGAAGCGGCGGGATGGTTGACAGAGCAAAAGGCATTAGCGGCTGAAGGGCGTTTTTTCTTCGCGTTGACACATTTCGTGGTGAGCGCCCGAAAGAAGTAGATTTGAATGCCGGGCCAAATCTCATGCGTTTTAGGCAGCGGCGAAATCCACCGTTTTGACGGGGCGGTTTTGTCTGGGGGTTATTGTCAGCCTCGCTAAGCTGACGTCGAACCAGTTACATTCGCGATCCTTGCCATGTGTCGCATGTCTGTGCCGCAACAACCGCCCAAGACCATGATGTGTGGGAACGTTCGACGAATTTCAGAAAGCTGTTGAGCCAGCTCAGTTGGATCGCCGTCATCAAGCTCTTCGGCCTCATCAAGTTCAGCGTGGCTGCATCTTGAAGCATTGGCGACGATCCCCCTAACACGCTGCATCCACGGCCGATCTTCAAGCACTGTCTTAAAATGGTCCGGGTGCGCGCAATTGATCATGAAATAGGCTGCGTAACCATCGGTTGCGGCATCCACTTTTGACACCACGTCTTCCAACGAAATTCCGATTGGAAGCTTCCCGTCGGTCTCCACAGTAAAGGCGATCACGACCGGCAGGCCAAAACGCCTCGCCGCCCGTACAATCCCTATCGCTTCGGCTGGGTAAGCGAGTGTGTACCCACTGATCACGTCAACGGCTGTATCGGCAAAGGCGGAAATCTGTTCGGAATGATAGCGTTCCGCTTCCTCAGGACTCATTTGCGCCTCGGGCGCATATGCATCGTCGCGCGGCCCTATGTTGGCGCTGATGATCGTTGGTAAATCACCATTGGCGGCGCGCACCTCAGCCATCAAGGCGACTACTTGCTGATTGAGGTTTTTTAGTGAATTGGGCGTATAGCCGAGAGCAACTGCTCGGTCACGGTTCGCGACCCAAGTGGGGCTTTCCAAAATCACTCCTGTGCCTGCCTTGCTGCCCAAGGCAATCATGTCTTTCAGATACCCTTCGAGAAGTTCACGGCCCTCTTTGGTTTCCAAGAGCGGATAGGAAGCAAAACCAGGCAGGTCTACGCCATGATTGAAAATCAAGTCGGTCTCCATGCCGACATATGCCAACAGCAAATCTGCGTTCACCTCTGGAAACGTTTCTCGATAGATGGCCATTGCGTCTTCCCCACAGTCTCACTTTAGACCGTAGCACGAGGAACGTCAGCTTGCACCCTTGGAGGAAACTTGGTCAAAACTCATATGTTACTGTCATCAACGAAAACGATCTTTTTTGGCGCAAGAGTTCTGTCATCGTGCTTTTTTGTCGGACGCTTAACCCGTGATTGACCCGTTGGTGGACAGGCGCGTACTCTACTTTCCAATCGAACGGCGAAACAGGATAATCACCATGACATTCCAGTTGGTGGGAAATGGTCCGAAAATCTACGAGGAAGTCATGGTGCCGCTTTGGTTCGGTCGGTGGGCGGAAGCCCTTGTTGAGCTGGCTGCGCTTCAAACCTCGGAACGTGTGCTGGATGTTGCTTGCGGAACGGGTGTGACGACTAGGATGGCGAAGGTAAACGTCGGGCCAAATGGAAGAGTCGACGGCCTGGATATTAACGCGCCAATGCTTGCAGCAGCAAAAGAACTGGCGGATGGCCTCGACATCGACTGGATCGAGAGCGATGCCTGCGACAGCGGTCTACCTTCGGAGACCTATGATGTCATCCTGTCGCAACACGGCTACCACTACTTCCCCGACAAAACCCGAGCTCTCAAAGAGTTTTTGCGGCTACTTGTTCCAGGCGGACGTTTGGCGTTCTCAATCTGGGACGGGCATAGCCCATATACAAACGCCATCTGCGCTGCGGTCGAGCATCACATCTCTCCAGAGATCGCGGAGAAGCAACGCTCCCAACGGCAAACTCCGTCACTAGTCGGTCTCAGAGATCAGGTGAGCGCCCACGGGTTCGCCAATGTAGTTGTCCACCGACAAGAGCTCATGATCGATGTGCCGCTTGCGCCGGAGTTTGTGCCCTTGCATTTGGGGTCTATGCCTATTGCGGGTGCGTTTGCAGGACTTGCCGAAGCGGCCCAGAAAGCACTGATCGACGAGGTCGCGGAAGCACTCTCGGGATACGTTCAAGGGGATCGGCTGGTTTACCCGGACGCTGTGCACGTGGCGGTTGGGTTCAAATAGAGGTACGTCTGACGGGATGTTTTCTGTCAGATTGGCGGCCAGCCCAACGTCCTTCGATATCGTTGATCTGGCCAAAACTCATACGCTTCTATCGTCGACGAAAACGACCTTTTTTGACCAGCTCACTTTCCTGAAGCAGCCATTGGCGCAAGCGCAGCGAAATGGCGCTATGTCCGGCACAGCGGCCGCCCACAAGCGTTGCAGCTAAGGTCCTAAGAGAGCCCATACCAGACCTGTTCATTTTACGCTGCGTGCGCTCGCAGCGCGGAAGATGCTGCGTCAATGTCAAATTCGTTGCTACCGCGCAGCGCGAAAACCAGCCATTCATGTAGTGTGCAGCATGGATCAAAGGTCGAATTCTCAGACAGCGGGACAAAACGGCAATTCGCTTTGCTTGCTCCAATGCCCGCAATTGACGTTTCGTCTGTGCTGAGACCTCCCATGCGATAGCCCATTCCGGGGGGTGTTTGGAATAGCGGCGGCTTTGGCCTTCCAGCCACAACCCGGCAACGGAGCTTCGATGTTCTTAACCAATACCCTCTGCCAAAAGATCAAAAACCACGCGAATGCGTAGATTTGTCTTAAGCTCGCGGTGTGCCACTAGCCATGTCTCAATACTGATTGGCTCAAACTCTGAATAAGGGTTTTCGAGTTCTGGACAATGCTCGCTTATTTCGGTTGGGAGAAGGCCAATGCCAAAGCCCTGCCGGACAAGTTCAAGTGCTAGGGTGGCACTCGACGTCGAAAAATTAAAATTCGCGGTGGTTAGATTCACGCCACGTGATGCCATCAATCCAAGCCGAAGTTCTGGTTGGTCAAAACCAACAAATGTCAATTTTTCAAGATCAGCGAGCGTCTCTGGACGGCCAACCTCGTCAAGGTACTCTTTCGAAGCGAAAAGATGTGCCTTCTTGTCGTGGAGCCGTTTTGCAAACAAAGCCGCGTCATTAGGTCGACTATGACGGACTGCGATGTCCGCCTCACGCCGCCGTAGATCGCTCAACTCATTTGACGCGATGATCTCGATCTGAAGATCCGGCGCGGTTCTGCGCAACTTCTTGAGGACTGGCGGTAGCAAATACCTTGCCATCAGGTCTGTGGCCGAAATCAACACATGCCCGGTCACGGCTTGGGATTGGCCTGTTGCTGCAAGGGATATATTGTTTGCCGCATCGCCCATCGTCCGAAAATCTGCAAGCAACTTTACGCCTGACTGTGTCAGCAAAAGTGCGCGCGATGTCCGTTCAAAGAGGGTCACACCAAGAGCCTCTTCGAGGCCCGCGACCTGTCGGCTCAGCGTTGGTTGCGTCAGCCCAAGAGCGCGCGCTGCGGCAGACAGCGACCCTTCTTCAGCGGTAACGAGAAACGCCCGCGCTTGGTTCCAGTCAAAAGCTGATCGTTTCCACTCCATTATTTTCGTATACCAGATCAAGAGAGAAGCACAATTCCGTATCGATAGGCTGCATTCTATATCTTTGCCAACGATCAAGTTTAAGCAGGTAAAAAGATATGACGCCGCCAAGAAAGAATGGCCATAACGCATCGCGCAATGCCGCGATGGAACAGGCTATCCCCATGACCTCTCGTCGTTTTGGCTCTTGGGAAGTTGTCATTAGCAGGCGTGCGCTCTCCAGCACGGACCTTGCCAGTCGCTACGACGCGGCTTCAGGCAAATGGGCGCGGACGGCCCGTCGTTTTCGATTGGATGCCGCATATTGCGAACCACTTTTGGCTTCACAGGTTGTCATAGATCTTATGCAGGTTGCGCCACAGGCGCGGATCCTTGATTGCGGCGTCGGAAATGGGAGCCTTTCGATTGCGCTTGCTAGCCTGATGAAGGGTCCGGCCGACTTCCATGCAATTGATACCTCCGCTGAAATGCTTGTGCAGGCCAAGTCCGTGATGCAGCACGCCGGGCTGGATCCGCACCTTCAACAGGCCGATGTTATGTCATTGCCCTATGAGGATCAGTCTTTCGACATTGTTATGGCAGCACACGTCCTTGAACATCTGCCGGATCCGCAACGTGCCCTTGCAGAGATGGTTCGCGTTCTAAAGCCGGGTGGGATGGTGTTCCTTTGCGTGACGCGCCCCTCACTTTTTGGCGCACTCGTCCAACTTTTGTGGCGTACTTGGGCGATCACAGAACAAGAGGGGATCGCCTGGTTAAATGCATCCCAGCTTGTCGATGTCGGATACAGACCGGTCCGGCTCGGCTCCGCTGGCTTCGCAAGCACTGCCTTTTGGGCGCGGCGGCCACAATGATGACTGCAAATCGAAAGACTCCCAAACTTCGCTTGGGAAAATCCGAGTGGGTCGTCCTTGTCGTAATCTTGGTCTATTCGTTCATTCCGGTCGTTGGCGGGGTGATACGTGTTCTCGAGCTTGCAGGCGGGCCGCAGATCGCACCAGAGAATCCGCGGGCATTACTTGCCCCAACACCCATCATTCTCCACATCCTTGGCAGCAGTCTGTTTTGCGTGCTCGGCGCGTTCCAGTTCTTGCCGAGTCTGCGCCGCCAACGTCCCGCAGCGCATCGCGCCGTCGGTCGGGTGGGCGCGGCGGCGGGATGTGTTTCTGCGCTCACTGGCCTTTGGATGACGCATTCTTATGCTTTTCCCGAAGTGCTTCAGGGGGCTCCCCTTTATTGGGTGCGGATGTTGTTGGGCACAGCAATGATTGCACTCATCATCTGGGCGGTGATCGCAATCAAATCCCGCAACGTTTTCCAACACAGCGCGTCGTTGATGCGGGCCTATGCCATCGGTCAAGGTGCTTCGACCCAAACCGTTTTGGGTATTGCTTGGATCATTGTTGTCGGCTCCGAAGCCATGGGACCTTTGCGCGACGGGCTGATGATCTTCGCATGGGTGCTCAATCTGCTGGCCGCAGAAATCTTCATACGCGCAATGCTGTGGCCGCCAAAGCGTCGGCAAAAACATCTTTCAAAACCTTCTATCCGGCCTTCCACACCAAGAAATGAGACTTGAAATGACGTACAATGTTGCCAATCCTCGTATCCTTTTGTCGGTCCTGTGGATCTTCATTATTCTGAATTTCTTTGCACGCGATATCCATGAGTTGATCCGCCCCGGCATGCTGGAACAGATGATGTCCGGCACAATTGACGGGGTCGTCGTCACGGAAGTGTTGATGCTGTTAGGGTGGCTCATGATAGAGATCCCGATCTTGATGACAATCCTCGCATTGCTGTTGCCCCATGGGATAAATCGATGGGCGAACATTGTGGTGGGCCTTTTGACGATGGCCATGATCGTGACGATGAACCTCAAGCCCGACCTCGACAACGTCTTTTTCATGGGTATTCAGTTGATCGCCCTAATCGCCATCATCGGGATCGCTTGGCAGTGGCAAGCCCCTGAGCGGACAGATGTAATAACATCTTAAATGCGCGGCGCCTGACCGCTTGGTTCAATAACATTTCTAGAAAACTTACGGGCAAGAATTGTTCGAAGAACCGGAGAACAATATGCCTATGGGATTTGACCGAGCAACGGCTGTAATCTGCACAATCGCTATCCTGAACACGATGGGTCTCGGCCTCATTATGCCAGTCATGCCAGAGCTACTTGCCGGGTTTCAAGGTGGGTCAATTGCCAGAGCTGCGGCGATTGGCGGATACCTTTCATTGGTTTTTGCGGCGATGCAGTTTGTTTTCAGTCCGATCTTGGGCGCGTTGTCCGACAGATACGGCCGCCGCCCGATCTTGCTGGGCTCATTGGCACTCGCTTCGGCGGACTATCTCATGATGGCAATGGCACCTTACCTTTGGGTGATTTTCCTTGGCCGAATGTTGTCCGGGGCCAGTTCGGCGACGTTTTCAGTTGCCAATGCATACTTGGCTGATCGCTCGACCAAGGAAGACCGCACCAAGTTCTTCGGCTACGTGGGTGCGGCAGCCGGAATCGGCTTTGTCATGGGGCCATTCATCGGCGGACTATTGGGCACCTACGGACCCCGTGCTCCATTTTACGCAGCCTCGGCTTTGTCATTGTTGACTTTGGTGGGAACGATACTCTTTGTACAAGAGTCGCTGCCTGGCGAGAACAGACGGCCAATAACCTGGAAGATCATCAATCCGCTTGGTCCTTTGCTGTCACCATTGCAAGGGGTTTCGTTGGCACTGCTCGCAGTGTACTTTTTTGATGCTTTAGCAGGTTTTGCCTTTTCGGCAGTTTGGGCGTACTTCGGTGCTGCGCGATACGGATGGAACAGCACCACAATTGGTCTTTCCTTCAGTATCATTGGCATATGCTTTGTGTTGACACAGGCCGTGATTTTGGGACCGGTCGCCAAGCGAGTAGGCAACCTGAATGTTGCTGCGTTGGGGCTGTCGCTTGGCATTGCAGGTTTCCTAACACTTGTTTGGCTGCAATCAGGGTTGTTCGCATTGATGCTCCTGCCAGTTTTCGCGTTCAGAGCGATTGTTGGCATTACGATTGTTGGCCAAACCTCAGCGCAAGTCGATCCTGATCGGCAGGGCGAGTTGCAAGGAAGGTTTGCAAGCCTTGGCGCTTTAGCGTCTTTGATTTCGTTCCCAATGATGACCCAACTTTTTGCCTCTCAATTGTCAAACGGGGGATCGGCAAACACTTGGCACTCCGGGGCACCATTTTTGCTGGCCGCTGGTCTGGGAGGGATAGCTTTGTTGCTACTGATTGTGACCATCAAACTGGGCCCCGCAACAACGGGCTGCCAAGCAAGCAAGAAGGCGCATTAAGGCATTGATGCGTCCCCACGATTGCGACGAAGCGCTGCACGATCACGTTGAAAATACAGGAAAGACAGAATGAGCAAATCGGAAAAGTTTTGGGACCAAGCCGCTAGCAACTATGACAACACTGAAGAGAAATTTGAGTTTATTCATAATCGCAGCCGCGAAAACACAAAAAGATATCTGAATGACACCGACATTGTGTTGGACTACGGATGTGGAACAGGTACGACCGCCTGCGAGATTTCCGGCTTGGTCAAGAGCGTCCGAGCGATTGATATTTCAACTGCGATGATCGAAATCGCAAAGGAAAAGGCCGCAACATTTGGTGTCGTCAACGTTGATTTCGAACAAGCTGACATCTTCGATGAGGCGTTCCAGAACGGTTCATTCGATGTGGTGTTAGCATTCAACATGCTGCACACAGTGCCTGATCCGGAAAGTGTTGTGCAAAGAACGGTTGAATTGCTGAAGCCTGGCGGGCTGTTTATTTCCGTAACACCTTGCTTGGGCGGAAAAAAGTCAGGCTTGGTTTCGCTGCAGATTCTCCTGGTCAGAGCGTTGTTAAAGTTGGGCGTTATCCCGATCCCTATTCGACAACTCAAGAGTGCAGACTTGGACGATCTGATGGATGATGAAAGGTTGCAGGTCATTAAGACTGAGACAATTTTCAAGGGTGCATCTAGCCATCTTATGGTTGCAAAGAAGGTATCTTAGGCTCGCGCCCTGAAGACTGGGCCTGGAACGCAAACGAAGTTATGAATGCCCTCCGAGATTGTAACTTTAAACGACCGCTTCCACGACGCAGGGTGCATCCCAGCATAGAAACAGCAGCAACTGCGAAAAAATGCTGCGTCAGCAATAGCTGCAACTGCAAAAGGCGGCTCTGTCCGCGATTTGATCATTGCCGCCTATTTCCACAGACCAGCGAGAGCTATCCACACTTTTAAGACATCAACAGGCATCGCGCTGCTGATGTGCCGACGTCATGAGGAGCAACACAATGGCAGATACGACATTTGGACCGAAAGGCTGGACGTCAGAACGCCTCGGGTCACTCGCAGGGAAAACCTATGTGATCACCGGTGCCAACGCAGGAGCAGGTTTTCAGGCCGCACGTACCTTTCTATCAAAGGGTGCAAAGGTGGTGATGCTGAACCGTAGTGCGGAGAAATCAGCCGTCGCTGTCAAAGAGCTGAAAGAGGCGTTTGGCGCGGAGGCCGATGTTAGCTTCATACGTATGGACCTGTCTGATTTAGCAAGCGTGCGCGCTGCCGCAGAGGAAGTGAACAATACTGTTCCCCAAATCGATGCGCTGATCTGCAACGCAGCCATCGCACAAGTGCCGACACAGAAGCTGACCGTTGATGGGTTTGAAAGCCAGCTTGGCACAAACCATTACGGTCATTTTGTGCTGTGTGGGATGTTGTTCGACAGGATAGAAGTCAGCCAAGGCCGCATCGTCGTTGTCGCCAGCCTCGGCTACAACTTAGGGATCAAAACCATCCAGTTCGATGACATGAATTGGGACAAGAACTACAGCGCTAACCCTGTTTATAGCCAAAGCAAGCTGGCGCAGATGATGTTTGCCTATGAGTTGCAAGATCGCCTTAAGGGGAGCGGCAAAGATGTCAAAATCTACGTCTGCCACCCCGGTGCCTCCGCGACATCATTGATAAGCACCAGTGGCGGTTTACTGACGCGGATGACGTGGTGGCTGATGAGCAAGACGCCAATGGTTCAAACCGCCGAGAAAGGGGCTTACCCCGAGATCATGTGCGCGACCGAGGACGGTTTAGAACAACGCGCGCTTTATGGTACCACGGGGCTGATGCAAACGGGAGGACCGGTTGGGAAGGGCGCGCTGAATCCCCACGCTTATGACAAAGCGGTCATGGAAAAGCTTTGGGGAGTCTCTGAAGAGGCGACGGGATTCAGCTGGGCCTTATGATGTTTCATCGGAAAGGTGAGTTTCAAACCTCGCCACAGCGGACCTTCGTGCTGACAGCATCGGTTAACCGTTGCGGCCATTCAGACACCTCTCAGGTAAAGCGTATCTTCGGGGCCCGTTCTGCGTGTTAGTCAGGCAGCCACTTGGACAACCATTTCTACCTCGATTTGCAGTTCAGGGTCTGCCAACGCGGCAACGCCGATGCCTGTGAGGCTTGGCTGTGCACCATCGAGAAAGCGCATGATCTCGGTCATAGCGATCTCTTGCGTCTCGGAGTTTAGGTCGGTCGCATAAATGCGCATCTGCACGATGTCATCGGTCGTGGCCTGAAGCGCCTCGAGGGCCGCTCGCAAGTTCTTAACAACAACAGCAGTCTGCTCGGCCAACGATGCCGGAGCAGGTGTTCCGTCAGGGTGCCAGGCAACCTGGCCCGACACAAAGGCCAATGGCCCGGGATGCGCGATCGAGATTTGTGAATAGCCGACCTTGCTGGCGTCCGGCAGAGCCGGAGGGTTCATACGATCAATTGAAGCAGACATGTCTTTCTCCTTTGCTGTTTGTCACGGCGAGAGACTTAGACGCCGCCTGTGGCGATGTCTGTTCGCTTCAGTCCCGACCTTTATGCTACAATTTGGCTATGATCGGATCGAAGGTGAACGACATCCTCCTGTTTCTCTCGGTCGTCGAAACCGGGAGTTTCGTCGCGGCCGGCAAAATGTTTGGGTTATCGCGGTCCACCGCTGGCAAGGCTATTGCACGTCTGGAGGACGGCTACGGCGCCCGGCTTTTGAACCGAAGCACGCGCGCACTGGACCTGACCGAGGAGGGAAAGCGGCTTTATGAACATGGACAGGCCATTCGTGAGGCGATCGAGGCCGCCGACAATAGTATTGCCAGTGACAGCGGCGTCCCGCGCGGCGTCTTGCGGATCACAGCACCAGATGCCCTCGGACGCCGGCTGTTGTTGCCGACCGTGCGTCGTTATCTGGACAGATGGCCAGAGACCCATATCGAGCTGTCGCTCTCGGACAGGGTCGATAACATCATTGAGAAAGGCTTTGATCTAGCCATCCGGATCGGTGTGAGCGCGCCCGATCAAGGCTTCATCACGCGCACGCTGCTGCGGGACGAGGCAGTCTTATGTGCTGCACCTACGTATTTTGACGGGCGGGACAGACCGCTCAGCGTCGAACAACTCACGCGCCACGACCTGCTTCAGTTTGCTAGCCGGAGCGAGCGACAGGGCTGGCATCTGCAAGAAGATGACGGCACATGGGTCCGCGCCCAGGGCCGGGTCAGGTTACGACTTGATAGCGCCGAAGCCCTACGCGCAATGGCCCTTGAAGGCCTCGGCATCGCACTGTTGCCTCGGTTGCTGGTCGGGGCCGATATCGTCAAGGGCCATCTTGAAAAGATCCTGCCCCGCCTCGACCACGGTCAAGTCCCGATCCTTGCACTCTATCCGCATAAGCGTTTGTTGGAGCCGCGTGTGCGGCGTTTCATCGACATGCTGAGCGAAGATCTCCGGGCAATTCGTGCTGACCAGAGGAGCTAGCCCATATTTGGGACATTCGTTGCAATGCAGATTTCTGGAATTTTCGGGCTTTTTGCGGACATCTGAGGCAATTGCGAGGGTTCAGATTTACGGGCAAGGGTGCCGCTTGACGCCTTGAGCGGACTTGGCTGCACCTAGTCTCGCAAGTCATCAAGCGGTGCGACCCAGCTATGTCGGCATTCTGTATGTACTTCCTGACTGGGCTTTGGAAAACTCGACTCACCAAAGGAACCGACACCAACGGCTATTAAATTGGGCATTCGCGATGGCTCCCAGAAGACGGTTGACCCACATTCACCACAGAAGTGAAATACTAACCCGAACCCTGAATCCGATGATCGCTTGTATGATTTGTAAGGCCCCGTAATTTGAACATTTTCCTTCGAGAAAAATGCAGCAATTCCATATGGAGTGCCTGTGCGCTTTTGGCAGGCAATACAATGGCAAAGTGACACCAATTTTGGTTCACCACGGCAAAGCGCCCTCAGCTTTCCGCACGAACATGTAGCCTCTCGCTGCATTACTGACCTCGCCTGATCATCGCAGTATGTTGGAACTCGCTGTTCTTGCAAGAGCGTTCCATACACAAGGCAGTTTTAAGCTCTAAAGCGGCGATCTGATGATTTCTGTCGGACATTTTCGGCTCGGAGGCACTGCTCGCGTCAGCTATTTGTCAGCCCCAATTCCTTGGACCAAGTTCATGCAAAGTCTCTAGGACTGGCGGGCGCATGTTTAGGGCAGTTCTTTCGAACAGGTGTGGCTGAATGCAGGGACCGACGTGGCCCCTGCATTCACGCGTATCATCGACACGCTCATGCGAACTCGGCCGCGTGACTTTCGCACCATGCGCGGAAGGTGCGCGGCGCGGTGCCCGTCAGGTTCGCGATGTCGTCGGCGAGAAAGCCCGCCCGTCCTGCACGGAACGTCTCGTTGAGGTTGCGCAACGCCTTGGCATTTGGCTCTGGCATACCGTCCGCAATGTTCTGTTGCTCAAGCTCCTCCGGCGTGACCGATACGAACTCAATGGGCTGGTCGAGCACGTCTGCGACGGTCGCGACCTGTTCGCGGGCGCTCAGGGCCTCGGGGCCGTTCAGGATGTAGGCGTGGCCCGCATGGCCCGGCTCGGTCAGTGCCAACACAGCGATCCGCGCCACGTCATAGGGATCAACGATGGCCAGTGCGCCGGGATCGGTCGCGTCGACCACGCGGCCCTCCTTCTTGATCGCATCAAGCCACCACAAGGCGTTGGACATAAGCCCGTTGGCCCGCAGATACGTGACATCCAGATCAGACTTGTGAAAGACCTCGTCGCGCTCGGCGATCATGGCACCGATCATTGGATAGGGTTGCAGGCTTGTCCCGAGTGACGAAAGCAGGGCGATCCGTTTCACATTGGCTGCATGTGCCGCGTCGACCATGCTTTGCGCCTGCTCGACGGACGGTCCGACCTGCATGAAGAATACGCCATCCACGCCCCGTGTCGCTTCGGCGATGCTTTTCGCGTCGTCAAGCTCGCCGACGGCAAATTCAATACCCTCCGGCAATTGCTTCCTGGCACGGACTTCATCGCGCACAAAGGCGCGCACAGCATGGCCTTTTTGCAAAAGTTGAGCCGCGACTTCGCCGCCGACATTTCCGGTTGCTCCAAATACAAGATACATGAGATTTTCCTTTCGATCAGTTGGTTTGGTTTTGGGGTGATGAAGTTTGAGATGCCGCGTTGGCGAGGGCCCAGGCATCCGCGCCCGCGGGTAGATGATCCGGACAGTCCGGATCGGTTGCCGCCCGCCAAACCGCTTCGGTCACGTCTTCGATCTTCGTTGTTGCCGAAGGCGTGGCCAAACCGGCAAGTGCCTTGTCTGCGAAACCCGCATAGGCCGCGGGAATACTGTCTGATGAGCGCGATTGCGCGTTTTCGGCAAAGCGCGTTTCGGCCTGACCCGGAATGACGACCTTCACGGAGACGCCGAATTCCTTCATCTCAAGCGCGAGGCAATCGCTGAACGCGATGATCGCCGCCTTGCTGGCGGAGTAGAACGAAAACAGCGGAAACGGCTTCATCGTCGTGCTCGTATTGACGTTCACGATGATGCCCGAACCGCGCTGCCGGAAGGCTGGCAAGACCGCTTTCGTCATGGCGATCGTGCCAAGCGTGTTGGTCTCGAAGATCGCGCGGATCTCGGTCATGTCGGTGCCTTCGACGGCGCTCAGCATGCCAATACCGGCGTTGTTGACCAGCACATCGATGGGGCCGGCAGTTTCCATGGCGGTGGCGATGCTGTCTTGATCGGTTGTGTCCAGTGGCAGCACCCGCAAGCGATCGCTTGGCAGGAACAAATCCTCGCGCGGGGTGCGCATCGTCGCGATGACGGACCATCCTTTGTCGAGAAAAAACAATGCCGTCTCCAGCCCGAAGCCGGAGGAGCATCCTGTGATGAGTACAGTCTTCATTGTGACCTCCTATTTCTATCGTCTGACACCAAACTAGGGGCCGAAATGTGAACTATCGATAGTTGAAAATCCGGTATTCATTTGCGATAGTCCTGATATGACTGATCCACTGACTGATGTGATTTCTCTGCTGCAACCACAGCCTGCCGCGATGAAGCTGGTGTATGGCGGCGGCGCGTGGCGTGTGCGTCGTGAAGTCACCGACCGGGTCTTTTATGGATTGGCGCTGGACGGGGGCTTTCGATTCCAGGCGGATGGACAGGCGGAAGTCACCATTGAAGCCGGCGACTTCCTGTTGGTCCCCTCGGCTGCCGATTTCACGGTATCGAGCAAGATCGCGGTGACTGGCGATGCCCTTTCGGCGCTTCCCGTTGATCTGTCCGGCGGAGAATATCGCGTAGGCGAGCCGGATGCGCCGATCGATGTCAGGATGATGATAGGGTATTGCCTCTTTGGCTCACCAGACGCGTCCTTGCTGGTCTCGCTCTTGCCGCAGATTGTCATTATCCGGAAAAGTGATCGCCTGGCCGCGCTCGCGGGTTTGGTGGATGATGAGTATCGAAATCGGCGCAGTGCGCGCAATGTGATCCTTGATCGTTTGCTCGAAGTCCTGTGCATCGAAGCCTTTCGCGCGCTGCCTGATGAAGGTGGCTTTGCAGGACTCGTGCGCGGGCTTGCGGATGATCAGATCGCACAGGCCATCCGCCTCATTCACGAAGACCCCACACGCGGCTGGACGGTCGAGGATTTGTCGCGCGAAGCCGCGCTATCGCGGTCGGCCTTCTTCGCGAAATTCAATCGCATAGTCGGCATGGCGCCGATGGAATATCTGCAGAACTGGCGGATGTCGTTGGCCAAGGACAAGCTATGCGCAGGCAACAGTTCCATTTCGGAGATCGCCTATAGCGTCGGCTATGGATCACCAAGCGCGTTCAGCGTTGCGTTCACCCGCATTGTGGGACGCCCTCCGACAGAATATGCGAGAGAGCTCAAAGAGAATGCAAACTTGCTTCACTGACGGCCAAGACCTGCAGCGATGAACTGCGCGATCTTGTCTATTTCCGCTCTGTTTACGCGACCTCCGGTCGCAATGATCCGCCAATAAAGGATGCTTGCAAGCGCATCGTTGGCAAGGTCGCGGTCCGCGCTTGCGGGTAACTCACCGCGTGCGATGGCCCGATCAACGATTACCTTGCCACGTTCGCGGCGCTCATATTGCAGGGTGTTCCTTATCTCGGCGCTCAATGCGCTGGTTCTGGCCATCTCGGCATGCAAGTCGGGCAGAATGCGCCGTATCAGCGGGTGGCGAAGGGTCCGGCGCAGGGATAACAGGATCAGCCGTAGGTCTTCCAGCAGCAACCCGCTGTCGGGAATGGGTGTAAGATTCAAGCCAACCGCCTTGATCAACTCTATCGCCATGTCCTGTTTTGACGACCAGCGGCGATAGAGTGCCGCTTTCCCAACGCCAGCCCGCTTGGCAACACGTTCCAGGCTCAGCGCACCGAGGCCTGTCTGCGCCCATTCCTCAAAAAACGCACGGGTGAGTGCGTCGGTCACGGACGGGCGCATCACAGCCGCTCCACTAGGCGCACGCGGCGATGCGCTCATCGTCAAATCTCCGTCGGAACGGTTGCGTTCCATCCATTAATCTCCTATATGGTCGATACGACACCGTTCCATCCAAAAGGGAGACTTGTCAATGACCACTCAACAAACCCGTTTTGAAGGACTTACCGATATCCTGCGTGAAGGGCTCGGCACCCGGATCGCTCCGGAGGCGGAGAATTTCCTCGACATGTTCGCCGAGGACTGTGTGTTTGAAGCGCCCTATGCGCCACCGGGATTCATCGCCCGCATCGACGGGCGCGATGCATTGGAGCGTTATCTAATGGCTGTGCCCGATCTGATCCGCATCGACGATTTCTTTGATCTGCGGGTCAGTGAAATGGCGGACCCCAACAAGGTTGTGCTGGAATTTCGCGGCAGGGGCGAAGGGCGGACCGGTGCGCCCTACGATCAGAAGTGGATATCAGTCATCGAAACGCGCGACGGCAAGATCGTCTATTACGCCGATTACTGGGATTCGCGGATCACGCTGTCGGCGACTGGTGATGCGGTTCCTGAGCCTGAGGGGGAGGGTTTTACCCGTGCGTGATACAATCCTTGTCACAGGCGGTACTGGCACGACTGGGCGTCGTGTGTCCGCCCAACTTGCGGAGCGCGGTCTTCGTTATCGGGTCGCAACACGCAATCCGGGCGCCAAAGACCACATCCGGTTCGACTGGACAGTCGAGACGACGTGGGCCGCAGCGCTGGAAGGCGTCAAAAGCATCTACCTCGTCGCGCCCAGCGGTGTTGCAGAGCCTTTGCCTGTGATGACCCCCTTCATGGAACTGGCGATCCGCAATGGCGTCAAACGCTTTGTATTGCTGAGCGCATCCTCATTGGACGCGGGTGGCCCAATGATGGGAATGGTACACGCCTGGCTGCGCGACCACGCGCCGGAATGGGTCGTTCTGCGTCCAACGTGGTTCATGCAGAATTTCTCCGACGGCCAGCACCTCGCAACCATCTGCGATGAGGGCGCGATCTACACCGCAACAGATCAGGGACGGGTCGGGTTTATCGATGCGGAAGATATTGCCGCCGTCGCAGTTGAAGCACTGACCCAGCCGACATGTGTCTCAGGCGACATGATCCTGACGGGACCTACGGCGCTCAGTTACGATGCTGTGGCGCATACGCTCAGCGATGTGTTGAAGCACCCTGTCAAGCACCATCGCCTCAGCGTCGATGAACTTGCCGCGCGACATATGGATCAGTCCGGACTGCCGGAACCCTATGCCCGGACGCTTGCACAGATGGATGCGGCCATCGCGGCGGGGTCGGAAGATCGCGTCACCGACGCCGTACCGCGCATGACGGGACGACCAGCGCGCGCGCTGGAGGAGTTCATCGCCGCCAATTCGGGTGTTTGGAGCAAGAGGTGATGTACAACATTGCCCATTGTGAGAACCGAACGACTCAACGCTTTTCGTGAATGCAAGCGACTATGGTTCTCAACATCAGATTGACCAATGACCATACGAAACGTATACGTTTCGTATATTCTGAACTCAGGGAGACAATGATGGGCATCGTGAAAATCAACGACGATCTGCATGAAGAGGTCCGTCGAGCCAGCGCCGTGTTGTGCAGATCCATCAACGCCCAGGCAGAGTTCTGGATCAAGATTGGCATGTTGGCCGAGGCAAACCCGACCCTGTCCTTCAACGACATCGTCAAGATGCAATTGGAAGCAGCGCAGGTGCGTGTCGCCGAGGTAGCGGCAGCGTAAAATGGTAAAGACCCCCGATGAACTGGATCTGATGCGCGTATCCGGCAGATTGCTGGCGTCGGTGTTCGAGATGCTGGACAGACAAAGTCTGGAAGGCATGTCGACATTGCAGGTCAACGATCTGGTCGACCGTTTTATCACCGTTGACCTCGACGCGCGCCCGGCCAGCAAGGGCCAGTGCGATTTCGAATATGTCCTGAATTGTTCGATCAATCACGTTGTTTGCCACGGCGTCCCAAACCCGAACGACATCATCCGTGACGGCGACATCGTCAATTTCGATATCACGCTCGAAAAGAACGGCTACATAGCGGATTCAAGCAAGACCTATCTGGTCGGCAATGCCCCACCTGCTGCCAAACGGCTGGTACGGATCGCCCAAGAGGCGATGTGGCAAGGCATAAGGCAGGTGCGGCCCGGAGCACACTTAGGAGACATCGGCTTCGCGATCGAGAGATACGCCAAAAAGAACGGTTGCTCGGTTGTAAGGGAATATTGCGGGCACGGCATCGGTCGCGAAATGCATGAGGAACCACAGGTGCTGAACTTCGGACGACCGGGAACGGGCTTGAAGCTGCGGGAAGGCATGGTCTTCACCGTCGAGCCGATGGTCAATAAGGGCAGTCGCATGGTTACCACCGAAAGCGACGGATGGACGGTCGTGACCAAGGACCGGAAGCTCTCTGCTCAGTTCGAACATACAGTCGCAGTGACGAAAACTGGTGTAGAGGTTTTGACCCTGCGCAGCGACGAGACGCCAATGTTGGAGAGAATGCGGCAATCTGGCTAATATCTGTACGACACCCCCATGCGGCACTTAAATGCGTGTCGTTTTATGATGTGGCATCGCCGAAGGACTTATCGGCAATGCCACTGCGGGTGATTTAGCTTGCTGACTGTCTGATCGGAGACAGCAAGTCGTCTAGACCGATCCTTCGAAACATCTCTGCCCTGACCCGATCCGCCACCCCACTGACAACTTCGGAACCATCGTGCGATGGATCAACGTGGACCCGGAACGGCCGCTGTCCGAACGGCGCATTCACAATGTCGACGATACCGCGGGCCACGGCTGATGGATCTGCGTCAGCAGGCTCAAGAGACCTGAGCCCGTCGAGCGCCTTTGAAGGCACTTCGGCATAGGGGCCAGTAAGATAAGCGTCAGCGATGGTCTGGTCGTCAGGTTGCCCGGCATGGGCGAAGTGATTGGTGCCAGCAGTGAAGGCACCCGGTACCATGATCGCGGTTTCGATCCCCCAGCGGGCCAGCTCGGACGCATAAGATACAGCCAGCGAATCCATGCCCGCTTTGGCGGCAAAATAAGGCGACAGGAACGGCGGTGTCCCACCACGCGCGCTGCTGGACGACACCCAGACAATAAGGCCTTGGCCTTGTGCCCGCATCCTCGGCAGCGCCGCCCGCATCACACGCTGCGTCGATAGCACATTGATGTCGTAGAGTTGCGCCATCTGCTCTGGTGTGAACGCCTCTGCCGGGCCGAATGACATATGGCCTGCGTTATGGACAATTACGTCAAGGCGGCCAGCCTCTTCAAAGATCTGATCGATCCCGGCGGCGACGGAGGCATCGTCAACCACGTCGATCTCGGCCACGCGCAGATCGACATCGTTCTTGCGGGCGTAGTCCGTGGCCGCCTTAGCCTTCTCTGCATTGTGGCCGTCGGTTCCGCGCATGGATGCATAGACCGTATGGCCCGCATCAGCGAGAGCATAGGCGGTCATCTCGCCAAAACCGCTTGATGCGCCGGTGACCACGATGATTTGTTTTTCTGTTTCCTTTGTCATTTGATGTCTCCTTTGTCTCAAATGGCGGTTTGGCCCGTTCAGACCAACCCACCGTTTACGCGCAATGTCTGTCCGTTGACCCAGGCGCCGTCCGGTCCGGCCAGAAACGACACGGCGTTGGCAATGTCGTGGGGTTCTCCGAGCCGTTCGAGCGGCACCATTTTGGCGAAACGATCGATCAGGTCTTGCGATTTGCCGTCAAGGAATAGATCGGTGGCGGTAGGCCCGGGTGCCACGGCATTGACGGTGATGCTGCGCCCACGCAATTCCTTTGCGAGGATGTCCGTCATCGTCTCGATGGCCGCTTTGGTTGCGGTGTAGACGCCATAAGTCTCCAGCTTGGTGCCGACGACACTGGTCGAGAAGTTGACGATTGCCCCACCGCTTTGTAGCCGATCTGCCGCCTCGCGCAGCGTGTTGAATGTGCCTTTGAGATTGACGGCAATATGCGCATCAAACAGAGCGTCGTCACTGTCAGCAATCTTCGCCAATTTCATGATACCCGCGTTGTTCACGAGAACATCAACCCCGCCGAAGGCGGTCACAGCTGCATCGAACATCCGTCGCACAGCCTCAGGATCGGATACGTCCGCTTTGGCAGTGATGGCCTTGCCACCTGCGGCCTCGATCTTGTCGACGACGGCCGCCGCCGCTTTTTCGCTGCCGGCGTAGTTCACGATGACGTTGAAGCCATCCGATGCCAAACGTTCGGCAACGGCCGCACCAATTCCGCGTGAAGCGCCGGTGACAATTGCAGTTCTAGATTTTGTATCGGTCATAATAACTCCTTTCTATTTGCAAGCACCATGCTGGCGATGACCGAAAGATATGCCGTTGATGGAGCGGGATAATGGGGTATATTCTGACATCACTATTCGTTTTGCGCGAACAATGAGGATGCGATGGATCGGTTTGATGCAATGCGGCTTTTTGTGAGGATCGTCGAACGGCGTAGCTTTACGGCTGCAGCCCACGATACCGCGACACCTCGATCCACAGTCACGGAAGTGATACAGCAGATGGAGCAAAGGCTTGGTGTGCAATTGCTCCACCGTACGACGCGTGTCGTGCGCCCGACCCTGGACGGGCAAGCCTACTATCAGCGATGCCTTTCGATACTTAACGACGTTGAAGAAGCCGACACTGCCTTTGTCGGCGCGCCACCGAAAGGCCACCTGCGGATTGAGGTCCAGGGTACTCTCGCCAGACACTTTCTGATGCCCGGGTTGCCTGATTTCCTAGCCCGATACCCCGAGATTGAGATATCCATCAGCGAAAGGGATCGGTGGGTCGATCTGGTAGAGGAAGGTGTTGATTGTGCTGTGCGGTGGGGCGAGCTGCCCGACAGCGATCTGATCGTGCGACCACTGGGTATGGCCCAACGGATCACCTGTGCCTCACCAGACTATCTGGAGAACTTTGGCGAACCAACCTCGCTAAGCGATCTGGAGACCCACAAAATGGTCGGAATCTGGCCCATGACGACAGGCGCAGTCCTTCCTCTCGATTTTGTTGTGAAACACCAAATCAAGAGCGTGAGGCCATCTACGCAAGTGTCCGTTAACGGCCCGGAGAGCTATCGTTTGTCCACCTTGCTTGGTTTTGGCCTTGCACAAATGCCGCTTTTTCACATCGACGACGATCTTCGGCTTGGACACCTTATTCAAGTTCTGGAGAAATATGCCGTTCCATCAGTGCCTGTCTCGTTGCTGTATCCGCGAAGTCGCCAGCTTTCAGCGCGTGTGCGCGTCTTTATCGACTGGGCGGTGAGGTCGTTTCAGGATGACAGGTTCATGTAGGGCGTCTTCAACCGGTTGAAGTCATCACCAAAACGCGTTTCAAAACGCTCGCCAAAGCTGACATTCATGCAATGCGCAGCATCAGACACATTGGGCTCGCTGCCAACCTTAAGCGGGTGGTTCAGACGACGGCAAGGCGGGAATCTTGAGACCTTCGCCACATTGATTGAATGTCCGCATAAGTAAATTGGACCAACAGCTTTGAAGTTAGCGCGGACCAGCGGCCAACTTGTAGCTGTCCGCTGGTGATCACAACTAGTGGGTTTCGAGTGAGACATTGACCTCCATCTCAGCCTCCGGGTCAAAACCGCTCAGGTCCATGACGGAAAAGAACTTTGCGCAAATGGGGGACGCCATCTCTTTCCTTACAACGTCCAAGTAGTCCTCTTGACTGCGGAATTGGACGATATCCAAATAGGTACCGTCTGGTTTACGGACAAGTTCACGCCGGAGGACGCCTGGTTCGTGAGCAACGAAATCCTGCTGGAATATCTGGGAAGCGGCCAGTAAATCTGCTTCGGTCTTACCTTCGGCAAGCTTGATTGGGGCTAGAACGGTGACGGGTGACATGACATTCTCCTTTTGATGTGTGCCATCGTCCTGATATTGATAAATACGCCGTTTTATGTCTTATTTGATCCATGGCACGTACAAATTCGAACGAGAGATTGAAGCGACTGGAACTGTTAGCGGTTCAGCTCAAACAAGACGAGCTCTGCACTGTTAAAGGTCTGGCGCGTCAACATGGCGTCAGTGAACGGACGATCACTCGAGACCTGTTGCTGATGCGGGAACAAGGCATGCCAATCGACGCGGATCGCGGTCGTGGCGGCGGGGTGCGTCTTGCCCGCAATTGGGGCGTTGGCCGGATAAACCTAACCTATCCTGAAGCGGTCGATCTTCTCATCAGTATTGCCGTGGCAGAACAAATGAATTCACCAATGTTTCTGGCCAGTTTAGGCACAGTCAGGCGGCAATTGGTGGCATCATTTTCACCTGACAAACGTGATAAAGTGAACCGCTTAAAATCTCGTATATTGATCGGCGTCACTGCATCAACATTTGTTCAGGCGAATGTTGCCACCCCTCCAAGTCGCGTCGTTCAAAGCCTGCATCAGGCATTCATTGATCAAAGAACGCTCGCCATAAAGTACCAAGTTGAGGGCGGCGCGACTTCTGAGCGTCTGATCGACCCTCACTATCTTTTACTGAACTATCCCGTTTGGTACGTGATCGCGTTTGATCATCTGCGGGATTCACCACGTACATTCCGATGCGATCGGATTCTGGCGGCGGAGCAAACTGAGACCCGGTTCCGTCTATTGCCAAAGGAGGCGTTTCAGCAGTCCTTGGATGGAAACACTGTCTTGATTTGATCGATCAACTGCCTCCGGACAAAGCCGGCATGCGCGCGGACCGGTCAACGTCCGCTTTGTAAACGCTCAAAAGAAACCAGCGTGTTTTGATTGGACAATCAGATGGAACGAAACACGACGTTCGACAGACCAATAACCGCTGAAATCCTGCCTATTCGAGCGTACCGAGATATTCGAGAAGCGCCGCCCTGTCGCTCGCAGAACTCAGGCCATCGAAACCCATTGATGTCCCGGGCACTGCGGCCCTCGGCGATGTCAGAAATCGGTCCAACAACTCCGGACTCCACGCGCCGTTCGTCTCCGCATAGGCCCTCATCGAGGGGGAATACAGGTCGTAACCCGGCTCCTGAGCGATGTCGCGACCAAGCACGCCGGTGAGGCTAGGCGCAACACCGTTGCCGGCGTTCACATGACACAATGCGCATTGTGCAAAGAGCTGCCGCCCCAGAATGACCGGATCGTCCGGACGGTTTTCTGGTAAAGCAGGTGCGTAGGTTGAACGTATCGCAATAAGGGCTGCGGACTGGGCCTCGGTCAGGTTGTTTCTGACGTTGAGCATGGCACTTGCTTGTGCCCAAGTCATCTCGGCCTCAATTTCGCCAATGGCAGCGCCGAAGCTTGCGACATCGGCAACGTCGATGACCCCGCCATCCAACGCCACCTCCAGCGCACGCATCAACAGCGCGCGCGATGACAGAAAATCATCGAAAGCCCCAACATTCTGCGCGACGGCCTGATCCAACATCTGATGCTGTTCTGGGGACAGGATCTCGAGAACCTCTTGCGCGACCGCGCCTCGCCGCACGCTGTGGCCTGAGGCGAGGCGCAGACTCACGAAGCCGAAATGCTGGCTTGGTTTGCCCACGACCTCGAAATCGTTGTATTCGGGCGATCCGGTCGTCCAACTCAGAAAACGGGCCGCCAGATTAACCAATTCTTGTCGGTCCACATCGGGAAGTCTGACCGCACCTTGCGGCTCTGGCGCTAGATCAGGTTGACCGGCAGCATGGGCGCTGCGTACCAGCACTAGTGCCTCCGTCTGCTCAGGTGTCAGAGTCTGCGCGATCTCACCGAATGATTGCGCGATCACGCGCCCCATTTCCGCTTCCGCTGCACCATATGCTCGACCAAGTGCCAAGAATTCGTCGCGGGTGACCACCTCGCCAACCAACAACCGTTCGAGCGCCCTGTTCATCGCAATTCGGGCTCGGCGTGTCTGTTCATAGGCCGGTATCTGATCGCCGATGATTTCAGCCAGCGCGACACGTTGTGTGTCGTCCAGATTGGCAAGGGCGTCGCGCGCCACATGGGCGCGGGTCAAGCTTTGCCCACTCGACACCCTGAGCGCCACGAAGCCAAAGAAATTGGCCAAGCGCCCGACTGAGATATAGTCGTTGTTCGCTGAACTTCCCGTGAGCCAGGTTAGGGTTCGTGAGGCAACGGCATTTCGAAGCTGGGGCTCATCAACAGCATGACCGGACAAATCACGTAGGGGCTGCAGGTGCGTTTGTGCAAGGGCGGGCTGCACCACCGAGGCATTGACTAGGGCGATGACGAGTATCGATAGACTACGCATGCTCAGTTCCTTTTTGGCCTTTGTACTCCTTACACGCACAAGCTAAGGATTTCCGTCGACTCTCGATGTCGATAGAGCGTGACGAGATCGATCATGGTTTCATCGAGACTTTGGCCACACACAGACAAGCAGACTTTGGCGGCAGTGCAGAAAACCGGAAATCTGGGCTCACTGCCGACCTCGAAGGCAGCGCAACATCATGTGATATCTTGACGTGGTCAACGTCGGGTTGTCGTTGTGGGAGGGCATGGCGGATCGGAGGCTCAGTCATGGAAACACTAAACTTACCTGCCATTCGCGCACTTCGCCCTGCTTGGAACAAGGGACGTATCGTCGGCCAGAAAAGGCCACTGAAGCCATAGCATGTCTGGGCAATCCGCGTTCGACTTGAATTGGCCGAGAACCATCGCGACCTGGCCCTGTTCAACATGGCGATCGACAGCAAGCTGCGCGGCTGTGACCTTGTGAAGATGAAAGTCGTGGATGTGATGGCATCCGGCCAGATCAAGGAACGCGCCTCTGTCCTGCAAAGCAAGACACAGAAGCCCGTGCGCTTTGAGATAGCTGAAGGCACACGCGCCTCGGTCGAAAAGTGGATGCAAGACGAGCTCATGGTTGGCTCCGAGTACCTTTGGCCTGGACGCTTCTATGAGCGCCCGCATATCTCGACACGCCAGTAGGCCCGGAGCGTGTGGTGACCGAGGCTGCGCTCATCGCGGCGCGAGTTGACGAAGGCGGTGTGATCGAAGTGGGACATGCTGAACTCCTATGGTTGAGTTCAGCCAGTTCAGCACAGGCGGTTCGCGGCTCTGAAATCGGACACATCAGCCGGTAACGATAATGGGGCCCATTATCGCCAAAGCTGTCGTTCAGTTCCGGTAGTCTCGGGTCTGCTGTGCGGACATAGTTGCCGTTCACTGCGTTTACGCGAACGGCGGCTTCCATAAAATTGGCCTGTGATTGAAAACCAGAAAGATCATTCAAATCTGACGCTGTGCGAATAGCAGCTTCAAATAGGTCCTCAGCAGCATGATCTGCTGGGACGCATTGTTATGCTCGCGCAACGCACGTTGCAGGACCAACCCTCCTTCGACCACGCTGGAAACCATGTCACCAAGCGCATCCATGTTAATCGGTTCCTTAGGTTCATAGACGGCTGCGATCTCTTCAAACATCCCGCGAAACCGAGTGCGCCACCCGAGGATGGCCTGCCTATTTAGATCACGGACGCCTTCGTCGAACAATCGATCCTGATATGCGGTTGCTGCAATCACACATCCTGGATGGCCTTCGGGCATATCAGTCAACATCTCTGCGAGAAGTTTCAGGCCGATGAGCATGCAATGCAGCGGATCATCGTTTAGCTCACGCGCTCGCGCGAACAGGTCGTCATAAAGTGCGTTCTCTGCGTCGATGTATCGCTGCAGCATTGCCCGCGCGAGGGCATTCTTGTCTTTGAAATGGTAGAAGAACCCGCCGCGCGAAATATCTGCCCCCGCAACGATCTCTTCGATGGAGGTCGCTTCAAAGCCTTTTTTAAGCACCGAGGCCTCAGCGATATTGAGGATTCGAGAGCGTGTATCGGTTTTCGGGTCCATACGGTCCGTCCTTACTGTACCGCGAGTCCAGTTAGCAGCTTCCGTGCACAGTGTTGCGACACACCGAACCCGCTTATTCCCTGATTTTATGGCGAAAAACTAATCTTCGCAACTGGACCACGCGGCAACTATCTGCCGGACCGATACTCGGATTAGTCCTTTGGTATCAAACGAAAGGATGGGTTCGATGCGAATTCAACAACTTACAGACACACATCGTTTCTTCCTCGCCGATGGCGGGCTTGAGACATATATGATTTTTGACAAGGGGTACGAGCTTCCCTGTTTTTCGGCTGCGGCACTTCTTGATTGCGAACACGGTCGCCAGGATCTGAAAAACTATTACGAACGCTTTATCGACCTCGCCTGTCAGTCTGGTCGTGGTTTTGTGATTGATGCCCCGACTTGGAGGGCAGGTGTAGCTTGGGCCGGACCATTGGGCCACACGATGTCCCAGGTGATCGAAACCAATGACCGCGCGGTCAAGTTTGTCTCGGACATACGGGACCAACACGAGAGCCCCGATTTGCCGATCCTCGTGAATGGTTTGGTGGGCCCTGCGGGGGACGCTTATGCTCCTGACACCCGGCTTGCCTCGCAAGATGCTTTGTTGGTCCATGCTCCGCAGGTCCATGCCCTTGGTCGCGCCGGTGTCGATATGATCAGCGCCATGACCCTGACCTACGCCGCAGAGGCGATTGGGATTGTGCAGGCCGCAAAGGAAACTGATGTCCCTGTTGTGATTGCCTTCACGCTGGAGACGGACGGATGTCTACCGTCTGGCCAGCCACTGGGCGAGGCCATCGAAGAGGTCGATGCTGCGACCAATGCAGGCCCGATCTACTACATGATCAATTGCGCGCACCCCGATCACTTCAAGGATGCGCTGGATTCCAATGCACCTTGGATACTGCGCATCGGAGGCATTCGCGCGAACGCCTCACGGATGAGCCATGCTGAATTGGACGAAGCTGAGGTGCTGGACGACGGCGACCCTGTTGAGCTTGGCGCATTGAATATGGAGCTGCTTCAACTTCTCCCGAACATCCGTGTGATTGGGGGCTGTTGTGGCACCGATCACCGGCATGTGGGCTGCATTGCCGGGCACGATCATGCCCGCAAAGTTGCCTGAACCTTCCCCAAGTTCTTATCAAAAAAGGAAAACCCAATGTCAAAATCTTTGATTGCTACTTCTGCTCTCGCTCTTACGCTTGCAACAATGGCGCAGGCCGAGGCACCCATGGCCTTCGACGTGGCCGAAGACCACACCCGCATTTTCATGGCGGACGCACCATTGCACGACAACGGCATGCCCGCGCACGGCAATGCTTTCGTCAGCCAAGGCTACATCTACCCCGAAGGCACGCTTGAAGCTGAAACAGCCGGTGTCTTGGAAGATGGAAGCCCTGCATATCCGGACCTCGTTTTGGGCACGTGGACCTGTGATGGGTATTTTGTGGGCGAAGGTGCCAATGCCACAACCGGTGTGTGGGTGATCAGCCGTCAGGTCTTCGCGTTTGAGGATGGTGACACGATCATCACGCAAGGCACCGAAATCGTCGATGCTGGTGTTGAAAACCTCCGGCCCATTACCGGCACGACCGGAGACTTCGCAGATATTGATGGTGGCGTGTATCAAACCCTTCTGGGCTTCAATGAACGCATGGCTGTTAATGCAACCTTCCGCATCGCCGATCAGTCAAGAGATGAGGCGGCAATGACTCCAAACTACGGCACCTTTGATCGCTACATGCCTGCGGATGGTGAGCGGGCTTTTGATAAAGCGCGGCACACCGAATGGGACTCAGGGGTCCCTGTTGGCCCTATCCCATCAACCTGAACCAGGAGCCATCCGGTTGATCCGGGCGGCATCACACAATGCCGACCGGTCAACTGGCCATTAATTGAAAACACTTTAGAGGCGCCAAAATGAATCTTCAGACCGACGTTACCGTCCGACAGGCCGTTGAAACCGATGCCGTTATGCTTGCCAAGCTGATCGACATTGCTGGCGAAGGGATACCCACATGGCTTTGGCGACAAAGTTGCACTGGCGATCAATCGTCTCTCGACATTGGAGCAGAACGCGCACGCCGTACTTCAGGGGGGTTTTCGTTTTGCAATGCTTTCGTGGCGGTGCGCGGCAATGACATTTCCGGAATGGTGCTGAGCTACCCTATTGTTGCCGCACCTGAGGATGATCCCGACAAGTTGCCCGCACCAATCGCACCATTCGTCGAACTCGAACAACAATCGGTTGGCACATGGTACATCAACGCATTGGCCGTGTTCGCCAGCCAGCAGGGTCGCGGAATTGGCTCAATGCTCCTGAAGTCTGCTGAAACCGCAGCAATTCAGTCAGGGTATTTCCAAACGAGCGTTCAAGTTTACGCCCAGAACAAAGGCGCGGCGCGCCTCTATGAGCGAAATGGATACCACGTCGCCGCGCGATCAAAGGTGCGAGATCACCCATCACATCCCTACTACACTGGTGATGTCCTGTTATTGATGAAGCAACTTGAAAGCTGATCCAATCTGGGACCTCGATCTGCTTATCCAAGATCCTATTGCGCGGTAGCGGGTGCTACAGAGCTCAGTTCCGGGGCTAAATGGGATGTTTGGGCTTTTTCTATGTTTTCTGGCTGAAGGCCTAACTCCGCGTGATTATGCTCTGATCGCCGAGGCTGATACCTGAGCAGGAGAAAACGGAGATCCTAGAAAGTGACAACAAACCAAAGGACAAAGATAATGCATTCACCCGTCAATCCTCCAGGCGTTGCCTCCCCTGCCAGCCACTACAATCACGCATTCTATATTGAGCCGGGGGCAGCGTGGATGACCCTCTCGGGTCAGTTGGGCGAACGACAAGATGGCAGTTGTCCGGAGAGTGTCGTTAAGCAATCTGAGTTGGCCTGGCGGAACATCATCGCAATACTGGCCGCAAAGAACTTTAGTATGCGCCACATAGTCAAAGTTACAAGCTACATCGTCGGTGCAGAAAATATCGATAACTACGTTGATGTGCACAAAAAAGTAGTTGGTGACCACAAGCCACCATGGAGCTTAGTTGTCGTTCCCGCTTTGGGTCGGCCGCACTATCGGGTCGAAGTTGACGTGACCGCGTCGAAGGCAATGAACACAGACGATAGGTCCGGTTGCTGATGTTTGAATGAGAGGTCGTTGCGATTGCGATGTTCTTCACTTCATCAGACGACTGAAATGCGGACAAAACAGGCCTTGGCAAAAATCCCCTTCGAACCTATTCAAGTGTGATGGAAGGCCCGACAAGGACTTACTGCCCAGGATGTGGCGCGTTGCTCGAAGAGACCGATGGTCCTGTGCATCGGTATATGAATGGTTCACTAACTTGCTGTCTGACGTCAGCGCCTATGGGTCCAAATAGGGCGATTTGCTAAGAGAGTGTTTGTTGCTCATCGTAGCCACTGA
>CANKZJ010000017.1 GCA_947488605.1 uncultured Paracoccaceae bacterium
AAGTTCAACGTCGAGCTGATCGCACCGATCGCGATGGAAGACGGCCTGCGCTTTGCGATCCGCGAAGGCGGCCGCACCGTTGGTGCGGGTGTTGTCTCCAAGATCGTTGAGTAAGCTGCGGCTTCGCGCAGTGAAACGCAGCTAGTGGGTGGCAGGTGATTGCCCTAGCAATCGCCGAGAACCCACAAAGGCGAAACAAACCAAAGGCCGCCTCCGAAACGAGGCGGCCTTTTGCATTGCAATAAACACCAGCCAAAGCCAATGTCCGACGATGACATCTAACCGCTGGATCATTCTGGGCATTCTCTTCTTCGCGCGACTGGCCATGGCATTCCAGTTTCAGTCAATTGCGGCACTTTCACCCCTCATTATGGATACCTTTGATGTCGGGCTTTCCGATATTGGTTTCCTGATAGGGCTCTATTTCGCGCCCGGCTTGGTCTTTGCTTTGCCCGGCGGCGCGGTCGCTGCCCGCTTTGGCGACAAGCGCATGGTCGCTATCGGGCTTTTGTTGATGCTGGTTGGCGGCGTGATTATCGCAGCTACGGAAAACTGGAATGTCTTCGTGGCGGCGCGACTTATCGTAGGGGCGGGGGGTGTTATCCTGAACGTCTTGATGACCAAAATGCTTGTCGATTGGTTTGTCGGCAAAGAAATCTCGACAGCAATGGCGATTTTCATCAATTCATGGCCGATGGGTATTGGGATCGCACTCGTTGTGCTGCCCGTTTTGGCGGCCAATGGTGGTCTGCTGCTGGCGTGGATTGTTCTAAGTATACTTGTGGCAGCGGCGCTGATTGTGTTCGTTCTTGGCTACCGCGCACCCGAAGATGCGATTGACGCTAAGGTTGTCTTGGAACGTGTCAGCTTTCCAGTGGCAGCGCTGTTTTTTGCAGGTGTTGTTTGGGCGCTTTATAACGCCGCACTTGCGATGGTCTTTAGCTTTGGACCTGCATTGCTGATCCAGCAGGGTTGGTCATTGGTCAATGCCGGGTCATTGATATCAGCGTTCATGATCATCTTTTCGATAGCTTTGCCGGTAGGAGGCATCATTGCCGATAAGACGGGGCGCAAGGATATGATCATTTTGATCAGTCTGATAAGTTTTGCAGCCCTTATGCCTATCGTTGTTTACATGCCCGCCACAGCCGTTGCGATTCTTTGCGGTCTTGGCGTGCTCTTTGCACTATGTGCAGGACCGGTGATGACCTTGCCTGCCGAAGTGTTGACACCCAAGGCACGGTCTATCGGCATGGGTGTTTTCTTCACGATTTACTATGTGCTGATGATGGTAGCGCCTCGCATTGGCGGTGGATTGGCAGAGGCGAGCGGGGACGCAGGCGCAGCCCTCATTGCTGGTGCGATTATGTCGCTGATGGCCGCTGGCGCGTTGATAGCGTTCCGCATAACAGGCCGCACTTAGGGACCCGCGGATAGCCCTAATGACGCATCAACTGCGCGTGTCGTCTCATCCATCCAGTTTTGGAATTCGGCGCGGGTACTCTCGACCTGCATTGGATCGGCCTTGCGCGGGATCAACCGGCCAAAGCGCCGGTACGCATACGCGCCTTTCCCAAATGGATACGGGATCAGCATTTGGTCCCAAGATGCCAACCTGCGCCCGCGCGTCGTTGAAAACGCATAGCAGAAAACAGGCATGCCGGTTACTTTCGCCCAGTCCATCGGTGCGTCTTTGATCGCGCGCGCGGGGCCAAGTGGACCATCGCCAGTCATGCCGATACTGACACCGTCCTTAACCCGTTGAAGTACAATACGTGACGCGGCCATGTTGGACTTCTTGCGCGACATTTCGATTGGCTGCAGCCCGACCCTGCGTTGCAGAGCGCCCGAAATGCGCCCAATCGGCGAGCGGTCATACAGACTGGATAGTGGTCCCATTTTCACCGGCCAATGCAGCGCACCCATCACGGATCTGCTGTGCCACATGACCAGAAGAACGGGGCCTTCGTTAAGCGCCTCTTGCAACTCGTCCAGCCCTTCGACCTGCCATTTTGTCGTCCGATTGCAAAACGCCAGATATGATCCTGCGCATGCTGCAAAGAATGTCGCCAGTAACTGGGATTTCTCGATCCGTTTGCGCAGTGACATGAACGGCAAGGGCCTTTGATTACGATTTGCGTCCTTGTTGTCGCATTTCTGGACCTGAACACAAGTGTGCCGCACTTATCCCTCTTGATCCCGCTTTGGTTTCGGACTACCCCGACACCCGGTCGTAGGGGTATAGCTCAGTTGGTAGAGCGGCGGTCTCCAAAACCGTAGGTCCCGGGTTCAAGTCCTGGTGCCCCTGCCAGACCAGATCAGCGCCGCAAAAGATGCGGGAGGGTCAGATATCTCATGACAGATCAGCGCCTCAGCGTTGCGTTCCATATCGGCGCGCATAAAACTGCGACATCCCATCTGCAAAGATCACTTGGTAAAGCCTCGGACGCTTTGGCGGCGCATGGCGTTCGCTACTACGGCCCTAAGCATTTCCGCGCTCCGGGGGCCACGATTCCCGCGCGGTTCGGGTTTCGGACGAACAAGGACAATGCGCCGTCGGAATTGACGCCAACTGAACAGCTTGCGGTGATGCGCAGAGACGGGCACCGGTTGGTGTTGAGCGAAGAGAATTTCGTTGGCGCCCTCAATCATCCGCAAGGGTTTCCAAAGAAACTGCGTTACCCAGAGGCCGGACGCAGACTTGCCCTGTTCTCAGCGGCTATCGGCCATGACATCGATGTTTTCGTCGCGGTCCGCCGTCCAACACTTTTTTTGAATTCTGCGTATTGCCAGATGCTACTTGGTGGCCGTTTGCAGAGCCATGAAATGTATCAAAAGCGAAATCCGATTAGCAGCGTTGATTGGGTGCATTTCATCGCAGGAATACGGGCAGCACAGGGCGTGCGGCAGGTGAATGTTTGGCGCTATGAGGACTACGCAGATGTGTTCCCACAAATCACGGCCGGGCTGGTTGGCGCGGATGCGGCCAAAGCAGTTGCACCCATTCCGCGGTACGTGAACAAGGGGCTTTCAGCGGATGCAGTTGCAGATGTCCTGACAAAAACAGACGAAGCCAGCGATGAGAAGGCGGCATTTTCCGCGCGCAAGGCTTTTCCGGTGGAAGACGGCCATCCTGCATTTGATGGGTATAGCGCCGAAGAGCATGAAATCGGCGATGCGGTTTATGCGCGGCAGATCAGATCGATCGCGGCACTTGAAGGTGTGACGTTTCTGCGACCAGACCCTGGCTGACGTGATGTTGAAGCAAAGCGGTCGTAAGCGGGCTTGAATTTGCGTTTCGGAAGCCGTAAGTCGGGCTTGTTTGATAAAGGACAATCCGTCATGGCCATCGCCAACCCCGTCAAGTTTATCCAAGAAGTGCGCTCTGAGGTGTCCAAAGTTGTTTGGCCGACCCGTCGCGAGGTTCTGATGACAACTGTCATGGTCTTTATTATGGCTGCTTTGACTGCGATTTTCTTCTTCTTGGTTGATCTGTTGATCCGCACTGGTCTGAATGGTGTGCTTGGCTATTTCGGCAGCTAAAAGCGCCGATTTCGCGCACCCCTCTTGAAAACATATCTTTGCGGCGGTATCAGCCGGAAACTTCCGAACATGGCGTGCTGCGAATCAAGTTGCACGCCGCTTTTATTTTCGGGACTAGCGCTGGACGCTAGAATGAATTGAAAACTGGGCCTTTGCGGGCCATGACGACAAGGTGTTCTGACACATGGCCAAACGTTGGTATTCGGTAAGCGTCCTCTCGAACTTCGAGAAAAAGATCGCAGAAGCGATCCGTATCAAAGCGGAAGAGAAGGGTCTCGACGATCAAATCGACGAAGTGCTTGTGCCGACCGAGGAAGTCATCGAAATCCGTCGTAACAAGAAGGTAACCGCAGAGCGCCGCTTTATGCCCGGTTATGTCCTGGTTCACATGGAAATGTCGGACGAGGGCTATCACCTGATCAACTCGATCAACCGCGTCACAGGTTTCTTGGGCCCGCAAGGCCGCCCAATGCCTATGCGCGACGCAGAAGTTCAGGCGATCCTTGGCCGCGTTCAAGAAGGCGAAGACGCGCCACGGACGCTGATCCACTTCGAGATTGGTGAGAAGGTCAAGGTCAACGACGGTCCGTTCGAGGACTTCGACGGTATGGTCGAGGAAGTTGACGAAGATAACCAGCGCCTCAAGGTCACGGTATCAATCTTTGGTCGTGCAACACCGGTTGAGCTGGAATTCACGCAGGTTTCCAAGCAGTAATTGGAAACGCAGTTGTTTTATGAAGGGGAGCGAGACGCTCCCCTTTTTGCGTTTAGGCCAACGTGACAACAACCTGATCGCCATCTGTCGTAATCGTATGGGCGGGGATCGATAGATGCTCGCCTTCGGATGCGCCTGACACGCCAAACCCCGATGCGTCATAAACCGACGAGTGACGTGAGCCGCGATCTGTGCACGCAAACGGCGCTTGCGGGTTTCCCGTCAAGCCGACTGCCTTACCGCGGTGCGAGCAAAGCAAGTTCACGACAAAATACTCGGGGTTCTGCACAGTGCCTTCGCGGTCATTTGTGGCACCAAACGCTATTTGCTCGGCCGTGCGACGGTGGACGGCGATGTATTGCATCATTCCAGTCGCAGAGAATTCAGCATCAGCGGTTGGGCGTGCGATCACAGTGACTTCACCGGGTTGAAGCGCGGACACGTCCACGTCTGTAGGGCCTGCACCGACCGTGATCAGGCTATCTTCGCCGATGGGTCTATCATCTGGGATGTCCGCCCATGCCTCATCAATGTTCGTTTGTGCATTCAATAGTGCGGGGCAAAGCAAAACAGCGCTGGTTGAAATCGTGGTAAGCACGTGGCGACGGGTCATTTTATGCATTTATTATTCCTTCCTGAAGGTGAGGGTCATGTTGGAATTGGTTGTGTCTTTGTCCCAAAAGCGATGTTTGAGGACAGCAGCAAGGTGAAGGGCAAAAAGGGCAAGCAGGACCCATTTGAGGGTAAAATGCGCCTCGAGAAATAGCTCGCCAGTATCTGATCTGGCAAAACCTTGATCGACGGCTGCGATCAGCAGTGGGTCACGCAGGCCAGAGGCGGCGACATATCCAGTGACAACATAAGCGATCATGCAAAGGTAAAGCCCGCCATGCACCAACCGCGCCATCAATACCTCAAAAGGTGTATGATGGGTTGCAGTGGTTTTGACCGGATGGGTCAGGCGTGCCGTCATGCGGATAAGCAGAATGACGATGAACACTTGTCCAACAATCTGATGCAACCTTATGCTGCCGGTATCGATCCAGTCATAGGTATACGCGAGACCGGACAGCACCATCGCAGCAAGCACTGCAACCGTCAGCCAATGATATATGATCTGCGCCTTTGAATACTTCATCTCACGCACCTCTGTTCGATCAAGATAGGGCCTTTCGCGATAAGGCAATTCCTTGGGTGGAAAGGGCATTGAACCCGTCGTTGTCTTTATTGAACGGCGCAAGGCGCGTTTTCCGCCGCGCGCTGTGCCGAAAACTTCTTGCAAAACGCCTTTTGCCGGACTAAGTGCACGCCTTGTCGCGCCTAATGGGCGGGGCATCCATGTGGGAGGCGAGGGGCACGCGTGCACCAGACCGGACCACACAACGAAAAGCCCTGCGGTCGCGACCAAGGGGCGTTGCAAAAGGAAAAGGCTCATGGCCAAGAAAATCGTGGGTACGCTCAAACTGCAGGTTCCTGCAGGTGCAGCAAACCCTTCCCCACCCGTCGGTCCAGCGCTGGGTCAGCGCGGCATCAACATCATGGAATTCTGTAAAGCGTTCAACGCCAAGACAGAAGACATGGAAAAGAATGCCCCATGCCCAACTGTGATCACGTACTACGCGGACAAGTCGTTCTCGATGGAAATCAAGACGCCACCTGCGTCCTACTACATCAAGAAAGCCGCGAAGCTGAAATCCGGTAGCACGGCACCTGGCAAAACTGTTGCCGGTTCCATCACTGGTAAGCAGGTACGTGAAATCGCAGAAGCCAAGATGAAGGACCTCAACGCGACGTCCATCGAAGGCGCAATGCTGATCATCGCGGGCTCTGCTCGCTCTATGGGCATCGAGGTGAAGTAATGGCAAAGTTCGGTAAACGTACAACTGCGGCACGCGCCGCATTCGCAGGCAAGCATAACGTATCCGTTAGCGAAGCCGCATCCATGGTCAAAGACAACGCCAAGGCGAAGTTTGACGAAAGCATCGAGATCGCAATGACATTGGGCGTTGACCCACGTCACGCAGACCAAATGGTGCGCGGCACAGTTTCACTGCCACACGGCACAGGTAAAACTGTTCGTGTTGCTGTATTTGCCCGTGGTGAAAAAGCTGACGAAGCAAAAGCAGCTGGTGCAGACATCGTCGGTGCAGAAGACCTGATGGAAACTGTTCAGGGAGGCACAATCGACTTTGATCGTTGCATTGCGACACCTGACATGATGGCTGTTGTTGGTCGTCTTGGCAAAGTCTTGGGCCCACGCAACCTGATGCCGAATCCACGTGTTGGCACAGTCACCATGGACGTGAAGCAAGCCGTTGAAGACGCAAAGGGCGGCCAAGTGCAGTTCAAAGCCGAAAAAGCTGGTGTGGTTCATGCCGGTATCGGCAAAGCGTCCTTCTCTGCAAAGCAGATCGAAGAGAACATGGTCGCATTTGTTGATGCGGTCAGCAAAGCCAAGCCAACTGGCGCTAAAGGCACATACATGAAGAAGATCGCTGTGAGCTCCACAATGGGCCCGGGCGTTTCTATCGACGTGGCTTCGGCAACTGGCAACGACTAAGTCGATCTATTGAATTAGCGAAGGGGCAGTTTTGGCTGCCCCTTTCGCGTTTCTAAGGCGCGATGAGGTCGCGCAGGCCCGGAAAGACAGCGACGCGTTCTGGCACGATTGCCTCAAGGTTGCCAAGATCAGTGACCTGCGAAAACACCCCGCATGTGTAGTTTGAAGTTTCGCAGGCCAGAAGTTCTTGGTTTTGCTTGCCGTACCAAAAGAACCGCCCGCTGATGACGTTACCAAACAGCACAGAATCTTTTGCAGTCCCGGGCAGGGCAAGGTCAGTTCCAGTCGCTTGCGACAACATAAGCCACGGAAAGTCGCTGGAAGTTATGATCTCGGTGCTGACGCGCGGGTCTTCGTCCGTGTTCAAGATGATCAGTGGTAACCAATTCAGGGCAATTTCATTAGCCAAAGGTGACCCAACGATCCTTTCACGGGATTCGTCTGACGTGATGACGACGATTGTATCGTCAAGCAGGCCGCGGTCGCGAAGTCCGTCGACAAATTGCCCAATCGCGGCATCCAACCAGCGCAGCGCGCGGTAGCGTTCCGTTGGGGCATCTGGCAAAAAGTCTGCAGGAACATTGTAGGGCGCATGCGTGCCTGTCGTGAGTGCGGCGATCATCCAGGGTTCGCCTGCAGGGAATTGGTCGATCTCATCCATCACACCTTCCAGCAGTGTCAGATCATCAACACCCCAGCCATTGCGGGCATACCACGTGCCGAAACGATCGGCGCCACTGATCGCGTCGAAACCAAGACGGGGCAGTTGTTCGTCCTTTGCCATATAGGCGAGGTTTGCGCTTTGGACGAATGACGTGTTGTAGCCCAAAGAGGCAAGCTGTCGTGGCAAAGCTGTGACCACCTCGGGATCGTCGTCCTCCATCTCGAACCAGGTCAAAGATGTGCTTGGCCCGACAAACCGTGGCAGTTGGCCCGTCAGCGTCGAGTAGAGGCCGTTGGCGGTGATCAACTGATGGCTGAAATGGCGCGTATACATGACGCCTGTTTCACTGAGATCTTCCAAGACGGTCATTTCGCCGTTCGCAATACTGGCCTGAGACAGGCCCTCAAGATAGAGAACGACAACGTTCTTGCGTGTCGTCGGCGCCGTAACAGTCGGTAGGAATGGGCGTTCTAATTCAGCCGCATCGAAAATACGGGGATCTTCGGCCAAAGAGCTGTCACCGAATGATGCCAGCAAAGGATGGCTTTGCAGCCAGACCGGTTGCGCAATATTAAGCGTGGTCGAAGGCCGCACACCAACAACGATCAAACCAATCGCAAGTGCTGTGAAGATATACTTCAAAGGAACGATCCGCATTGCCAGAACAATGAAGCAGCCGATGATCACTGCGTAAGTTCCTGCGGTTTCAACTATGCCCAGATTGAAGTGCGCCGACAGAAATACCGGATCAGCGCCCAAGCTGAGAAGTGATAGGTCCAAGTTTGTCAGGTTAAACCGCACGTGTTCAAGATTGGCCGCGTAGAACCCGACCAAGAAGACAAAGAATGCGCCGATGATAACGCGGGGCATGAAAGACAAAACAAGGGCGCTGATGCATGCAAATGCGAGATCCGCACGGAAACCACTGAATAACGCGCCACGATATTCCGCAAAGGCTGTGCCGATCGGATCGAACCCGCGGTAAGGATTGTAAGTCTTTGTGTAATCTATGCCATCAACGAATACATTGAAGGCCGACCAGCGGTGCATAAGCGAAACAGCCGCGACACAAACGAAAAACAAACTGAACCGATGCAAGAGCTGCAGCCAATCCAAACGGGAACGCGGTATGGTCATCGACATATGTTTGCTACTGCTCGCCTTTTCGGGGTGATCGACTAGTTACATAGAACACGTAGCATGTCATCGGGCATTTTGGCCTTTTCACAGGCATGCAAAATATATAGATGCATCACATTGGCCCGCGCGATTGATTCGTCTGGGCCTTTATTCGTCCGAGACGGTGGGTTGGTTTTCGAACCGATAATTCCTGCCTGAGGCGGGAAAAACCAGATTTTAAGGCTCTTTTGGGCTGTCTGGCGCGCCCCGTTTACAAAGGACTGTAGATGTTGGGCGGCCGAGCCGTTTGACAAAATTGAGCCGGGGGAAACCCCAAACTTGGAGTGAAACTGTGGATAGAGCACAAAAAGAACAGCTGGTCGACGATCTCGGCCAGATCTTTGAAAGCTCTGGCGTCGTAGTGGTTGCCCACTACGAAGGCATGACAGTTGCCGAAATGCAGGACCTGCGCGCAAACATGCGTGAAGCGGGCGGTTCCGTACGCGTTGCCAAGAACAAGCTCGCCAAGATCGCCCTAGAGGGCAAGCCATGCGCAAGCATCGCGGAATACCTCGAAGGCATGACTGTACTTGCTTACTCTGAAGATCCCGTCGCTGCGGCGAAGGTGATCGACAAGTACGCCAAAGGGAATGACAAGCTTGTTATTCTTGGCGGTGCAATGGGTGATACAGCACTTGACGTCGCTGGTGTGAAAGCCGTTGCCGGGATGCCAT
This sequence comes from uncultured Paracoccaceae bacterium, assembly GCA_947488605.1. GTDB lineage: Bacteria > Pseudomonadota > Alphaproteobacteria > Rhodobacterales > Rhodobacteraceae > Yoonia. The sequence goes on from CANKZJ010000017.1 coordinate 9,336, forward strand.
CACGCGAGGAGCTTATTGCTTCTATCGTGGGCTGCATCGGGGCACCAGGCAGCAACATCGCCGGGGCCATTGGCGCGCCTGCTTCGAACATCGCGAGCATTCTCTCAACAATCGAAGAGAAAGCTGCATAAAGCATCTGAATTGACTTGGGGTTTACGCCCTGACGTTGGAACACACTTAAAACGAACGGAAAGCATAAAATGGCTGATCTGAAAAAAATGGCTGAAGAGATTGTTGGTCTTACCCTTCTCGAAGCACAAGAACTGAAAACCATCCTCAAAGACGAGTATGGCATTGAGCCCGCAGCTGGCGGCGCTGTCATGATGGCAGGCCCGGCAGACGGTGCTGGCGAAGCTGCAGCTGAGAAGACAGAATTCGACGTCGTTCTCAAGAATGCTGGCGCTTCCAAAATCAACGTCATCAAAGAAGTCCGCGCGATCACAGGTCTTGGCCTGAAAGAAGCAAAAGACTTGGTTGAAGCTGGTGGCAAAATCAAAGAAGGCGCGTCCAAGGACGAAGCCGAAGAAGTCAAAGCAAAGCTGGAAGCAGCTGGCGCAGAGGTCGAGCTGGCCTAAGCCCGCTTTTGGCGAAACTCAATTCGCCCTAAAAACACGGCTGGACTCGCAAATCGCGGGTCCAGCCAAACCTGTCTTAGAGGTCGGCCAATTTGCTGACCGACCTCTTGGGTAGGTTTTCGTCGGGAGGCACCGGTGGGACGGTTGCCACGAATAGACGAAACCCCCGGTCAAATGGGTGATGTATTGCGGCCCCGGCGATGCATCATTCGAGAGACAAAACAAAAGGTGACACCGCATATGGCTTCTACGTTCCTTGGTCAGAAACGCCTGCGTAAGTACTACGGCAAAATCCGTGAAGTACTTGAAATGCCGAACCTCATTGAGGTTCAGAAATCTTCTTATGATCTGTTCCTGCGCTCCGGCGACAGTGACACACCGCTTGACGGCGAAGGCATCAAAGGTGTCTTCCAGTCGGTGTTCCCGATCAAAGATTTTAATGAAACCGCCGTTCTTGAGTTCGTCAAGTACGAGCTGGAAAAGCCGAAGTACGATGTTGAGGAGTGTCAGCAACGCGACATGACCTACAGCGCGCCGCTGAAGGTCACCCTCCGTCTGATCGTGTTTGAAGTAGACGAAGACACAGGCGCGAAGTCTGTCAAAGACATCAAAGAGCAAGACGTGTTCATGGGTGATATGCCTTTGATGACGCCGAATGGCACATTTGTCGTCAACGGCACCGAGCGTGTGATCGTATCCCAGATGCACCGTTCACCTGGCGTGTTCTTTGATCACGACAAAGGTAAAACCCATTCTTCAGGTAAACTGTTGTTTGCTTGCCGCATTATCCCATATCGCGGCAGCTGGCTCGACTTTGAATTCGACGCCAAGGACCTTGTGTTCTGCCGGATTGACCGTCGTCGTAAATTGCCTGTGACAACCCTGCTTTATGCGCTGGGCTTTGATCAGGAAGGCATCATGAATGCCTACTACAACAAGGTCGACTACAAGCTGGACAAAAAGGGCACAGCTTGGACAACCAAGTTCTTCCCAGAGCGTGTTCGTGGCACACGCCCTGCCCATGATCTTGTTGACGCGAAAACAGGTGAAGTCATTGCCAAGGCTGGCGAAAAAGTAACGCCGCGTTCGGTCAAGAAGCTGATCGATGCGGGCGACGTGACCGAATTGTTGGTCCCTTTTGATGACATCTTGGGCAAGTTTGTATCCGAGGACATCATCAACGAAGAAACTGGTGCGATTTACGTCGAAGCCGGTGACGAGTTGACTGTTGAAGTTGATAAGGCGGGTGAAGTGACCGGCGGTACGCTGACCGAATTGGTCGCGGCTGGCATTAAAACGATCCCAGTGCTGGACATCGACAACATCACAGTGGGCGCTTACATGCGCAACACAATGGCGGCTGATAAAAACATGAACCGCGAAACCGCGCTCATGGATATCTACCGCGTCATGCGTCCGGGCGAGCCACCGACCGTTGATTCAGCGTCGGCGCTGTTTGACACGCTGTTCTTCGACAGCGAGCGTTATGACCTGTCCGCGGTTGGTCGTGTGAAGATGAACATGCGTCTCGATCTGGATGCCGAAGATACCATGCGCACATTGCGCAAGGAAGACATCGTATCCTGCATCAAAGCGTTGGTTGAACTGCGCGATGGCAAAGGCGACATCGACGATATTGACCACCTTGGTAACCGTCGTGTGCGTTCCGTTGGCGAATTGATGGAAAACCAGTACCGCGTTGGTCTGTTGCGTATGGAACGCGCGATCAAAGAGCGGATGTCATCTGTCGAAATCGACACAGTGATGCCGCAGGACTTGATCAACGCCAAGCCAGCCGCTGCTGCGGTACGTGAATTCTTCGGCTCAAGCCAGCTGTCACAGTTCATGGACCAAACCAACCCGCTGTCCGAGGTCACGCACAAGCGTCGCCTTTCAGCGCTTGGACCCGGCGGTCTGACACGTGAGCGTGCGGGCTTTGAGGTGCGCGACGTGCACCCAACCCACTACGGTCGCATGTGCCCGATTGAGACACCGGAAGGCCCGAACATTGGCCTGATCAACTCGCTGGCCACTTTTGCCCGCGTGAACAAGTACGGTTTCATCGAAACACCATACCGCAAGGTTGTGGATGGTAAGGTGACCGATGACGTCCAATACATGTCCGCGACCGAAGAAATGCGTCACACAGTGGCGCAGGCCAACGCGAACATGGCCACAGACGGGTCGTTTAACAACGATCTGGTTTCCACACGCAAAAACGGTGACTACACTTTGTCCCCACGCGAAAACGTGGACCTGATCGACGTGTCGCCAAAGCAGCTGGTTTCCGTTGCGGCGTCCTTGATCCCGTTCTTGGAAAACGATGACGCGAACCGGGCCCTAATGGGGTCGAACATGCAACGCCAGGCGGTTCCACTTCTGCAGGCCGAGGCCCCACTTGTGGGGACAGGCATCGAAGAAGTTGTCGCCCGTGACAGTGGTGCGGCCATCATGGCGAAACGTGCGGGTGTCATCGACCAAGTCGATGCAGAGCGTATCGTTATTCGTGCGACATCCGATCTGGCATTGGGTGACGCAGGCGTCGATATCTACCGCATGCGCAAGTTCCAGCGTTCTAACCAAAACACCTGCATCAACCAGCGTCCGCTGGTAAAAGTTGGTGATACGGTTCTGAAAGGTGAAGTTATTGCCGATGGTCCTTCTACGGATATCGGCGAGTTGGCCCTTGGTAAGAACGTGGTCGTCGCGTTTATGCCTTGGAATGGCTATAACTACGAAGACAGTATCCTGATCTCCGAGCGTATCGTGCGTGACGACGTGTTTACATCGATCCACATCGATGAATTCGAAGTTGCTGCCCGTGACACAAAGCTTGGGCCAGAGGAAATCACACGCGATATTCCAAACGTCGGCGAGGAAGCCCTGCGCAACCTCGACGAAGCAGGCATCGTGTACATTGGTGCCGAAGTTGGCCCTGCAGATATCCTTGTTGGCAAGATCACACCAAAAGGCGAAAGCCCGATGACACCAGAAGAAAAGCTTCTGCGCGCCATCTTTGGTGAAAAAGCATCCGATGTGCGTGACACGTCGTTGCGTCTGCCACCGGGTGACTTTGGCACGGTTGTCGAAGTGCGCGTCTTTAACCGCCACGGCGTGGAAAAAGACGAACGTGCCTTGCAGATCGAGCGTGAAGAAGTTGAGCGCCTTGCCCGTGACCGCGACGATGAAATGGTCATCCTTGACCGTAACATCTATGCGCGTTTGTGGGACATCATTGGCGGTAAGAAAGCAGCCAAGGGGCCGAAAGGCTTTAAGTCTGGTTCTGTCGTCTCCGAGGAAAGCGTATCCGAGTTGACACGCGGTCAGTGGTGGCAGTTGGCGATGGCTGACGAAGATGACGCCAAAATCGTGGAAGCACTGAACGAACAGTACGAGATCCAAAAGCGTGCAATGGACGCCCGGTTCGAGGACAAAGTCGAGAAAGTGCGTCGCGGCGATGATCTGCCACCAGGCGTGATGAAGATGGTCAAAGTCTTTGTGGCTGTGAAGCGCAAGCTGCAGCCCGGCGATAAGATGGCCGGTCGTCACGGCAACAAAGGTGTTATTTCCAAGGTTGTCCCTATGGAAGACATGCCGTTCCTTGCGGATGGTACACCAGTGGACTTCTGTCTGAATCCACTTGGCGTGCCTTCACGTATGAACGTCGGTCAGATCCTTGAGACACACATGGGCTGGGCCGCACGCGGTCTGGGCATTCATATCGACGAAGCGCTGGGTGAATACCGCCGCTCGGGCGATCTGACACCTGTGCGTGAGGCAATGAAAATCGCCTATGGCGACGATGTCTACGAAGAAGGCATCGCTGGCATGGACGAAGATCACCTGATCGAAGCTGCGGGTAACGTCACCAACGGTGTTCCAATCGCAACGCCCGTCTTTGACGGTGCGAAAGAGGCTGACGTCAATGACAGCCTTGTGCGTGCGGGTTTTGACACCTCTGGTCAGTCGGTTCTTTTCGACGGTCGCACAGGCGAGCAGTTCTCGCGTAAAGTGACGGTCGGTGTGAAGTATCTGCTGAAACTGCACCACCTCGTGGACGACAAAATCCACGCACGTTCCACCGGGCCTTACAGCCTTGTCACGCAGCAACCACTTGGCGGTAAAGCCCAGTTCGGTGGCCAGCGTTTCGGGGAAATGGAAGTCTGGGCATTGGAAGCATATGGCGCGGCTTACACCCTGCAGGAAATGCTGACTGTAAAGTCGGATGACGTGGCAGGGCGGACGAAAGTCTATGAAAGCATCGTCAAAGGCGAGGACAACTTTGAGGCCGGCGTGCCGGAGTCGTTCAACGTGCTCGTGAAAGAAGTCCGGGGCCTCGGCCTCAACATGGAACTCCTGGATGCGGAGGATGAGGAATAGGCGAAGTTCGTCGGGGCAAGCCCCGACCTACGTAGGCCGGGGCTTGCCCCGGCTGCGCTACCCCATCCCCATGCACCCCAATTCAAGGAATTGAAGATGAACCAGGAACTGACAAACAACCCGTTTAACCCGCTCACACCGGCGAAAACGTTTGACGAAATCAAGGTCTCTTTGGCCTCACCAGAGCGGATCCTGTCGTGGTCCTTTGGTGAGATCAAGAAGCCGGAAACCATCAACTACCGGACGTTCAAGCCAGAGCGTGATGGTCTGTTCTGCGCACGTATCTTTGGCCCGATCAAGGACTACGAATGCCTGTGCGGCAAATATAAGCGCATGAAGTATCGCGGCGTTGTCTGCGAAAAATGCGGTGTTGAAGTCACGCTGCAAAAGGTCCGCCGCGAGCGGATGGGCCATATTGAGCTGGCCGCACCTGTGGCGCACATCTGGTTCCTCAAGTCGCTGCCAAGCCGCATCGGCCTGATGCTGGACATGACGCTACGCGATCTTGAGCGTATTTTGTACTTTGAAAACTACGTGGTAATCGAACCCGGCCTGACTGACCTGACCTATGGCCAGTTGATGACCGAGGAAGAATTCAACGACGCGCAAGACCTTTACGGCATGGATGCATTCCAAGCCAATATCGGTGCTGAAGCGATCCGCGAAATGCTCGCCCAGATCGATCTGGAATCCGAGGCAGAGCAACTGCGCGCTGACCTCAAAGAGGCCACTGGCGAATTGAAGCCAAAGAAGATCATCAAGCGTTTGAAGATCGTCGAAAGCTTCCTCGAGTCCGGTAACCGTCCAGAGTGGATGGTTCTAACAGTGATCCCTGTGATCCCGCCAGAGCTGCGCCCGCTGGTCCCACTTGATGGCGGCCGTTTCGCGACGTCTGACCTGAACGATTTGTATCGTCGTGTGATCAACCGGAACAACCGTCTTAAGCGTCTGATCGAACTGCGCGCACCTGACATCATCGTCCGTAACGAAAAGCGGATGTTGCAGGAATCTGTGGATGCGCTGTTCGACAACGGCCGTCGTGGTCGTGTGATCACGGGTGCCAACAAGCGTCCGTTGAAATCACTGTCTGATATGCTGAAGGGTAAGCAAGGTCGCTTCCGTCAAAACCTTTTGGGTAAGCGCGTCGACTTCTCTGGCCGTTCGGTCATCGTGACCGGCCCAGAACTGAAGCTGCACCAATGTGGTCTGCCCAAGAAGATGGCGTTGGAGCTGTTCAAGCCGTTTATCTACTCACGTCTGGAGGCCAAAGGTCTTTCCAGCACCGTGAAGCAGGCGAAGAAGCTTGTCGAAAAAGAGCGTCCGGAAGTCTGGGATATTCTTGATGAGGTTATCCGCGAACACCCTGTCATGCTGAACCGTGCGCCAACGCTGCACCGTTTGGGCATTCAGGCGTTCGAACCTGTCTTGATCGAAGGCAAAGCCATCCAGCTGCACCCGCTTGTCTGTTCTGCGTTTAACGCCGACTTTGACGGTGACCAAATGGCGGTTCACGTCCCGCTTTCACTGGAAGCACAGCTTGAAGCCCGTGTTCTGATGATGTCGACAAACAACGTGCTGTCCCCATCAAACGGTGCACCAATCATCGTGCCTTCGCAGGATATGATCTTGGGTCTTTACTACACCACAATCATGCGGGACGGCATGGTGGGTGAGGGCATGAACTTCTCGGATATCGAAGAAGTTGAACATGCGCTGACCGCTGGTGAAGTGCACCTGCACGCCAAGATCAACGCGCGTATGACGCAGATCGATGACGAAGGTAACGAAGTGCAAGTGCGCTTTGAAACCACACCGGGCCGTTTGCGTCTGGGTGCGTTGTTGCCACTGAACACCAAAGCGCCGTTTGCCTTGGTCAACCGCTTGCTGCGCAAAAAAGAAGTGCAGCAGGTCATCGACACGGTCTACCGTTACTGTGGCCAAAAAGAGTCCGTCATCTTCTGTGACCAGATCATGACTATGGGCTTTCGCGAAGCGTTCAAGGCGGGCATCTCGTTCGGTAAGGACGACATGGTTGTGCCTGACACCAAGTGGGGTCTGGTTGATGAAACACGCGACTTGGTCAAAGACTTCGAGCAGCAGTACATGGACGGCCTGATCACTCAGGGTGAGAAGTACAACAAAGTTGTCGACGCATGGTCAAAGGCCAACGACAAAGTCACTGACGCGATGATGGCCACGATTGGTACAACGCCGATCTTGGAAGACGGATCTGAAGGTGAGCCGAACTCGGTTTACATGATGGCCCACTCCGGTGCGCGTGGCTCGGTCACACAGATGAAGCAGCTGGGCGGTATGCGCGGTTTGATGGCCAAGCCGAATGGCGAGATTATCGAGACGCCGATCATCTCAAACTTCAAGGAAGGTCTGACCGTTCTTGAGTACTTCAACTCCACCCACGGCGCCCGTAAGGGTCTGTCGGATACGGCGTTGAAGACTGCGAACTCTGGTTACCTGACGCGTCGTCTGGTGGACGTCGCCCAAGACTGCATCATCCGTGAGGTTGATTGCGGAACAGAGCGTGCGATCACTGCCGAAGCTGCCGTCAATGACGGTGAGGTTGTATCGTCTTTGGCCGAGCGTGTGCTGGGTCGTGTCTCTGCTGATGATGTCATCAAGCCGGGTACGGACGAAGTGATTGTTGAAGCAGGCGAACTGATCGACGAGCGCAAGGCTGACATGATCGATGTCGCTGGCGTTGGCAAAATGCGTATTCGTTCACCGCTGACATGCGAGTCCGAGGATGGCGTCTGTGCAATGTGCTACGGTCGTGACCTTGCCCGCGGTACGCGCGTCAACATCGGTGAGGCCGTTGGCATCATCGCGGCGCAGTCTATTGGTGAACCTGGTACACAGCTGACAATGCGGACATTCCACATTGGTGGCGTTGCACAAGGTGGCCAACAGTCGTTCCAAGAGGCATCACAGCCGGGTAAAGTGCGTTTCGACAACGAAAACTTGTTGGAGAATGCGGCTGGCGAAATGGTTGTCATGGGTCGTAACATGACTTTGTCCATCATGGATGCAGACGAAGTAGAACTTGCCAGCCACAAGGTTGGTTACGGTTCCAAAGTCTTCGTCAAAGACGGTCAAGACATCCTGCGCGGCGATAAAATGTTTGAATGGGACCCATACACCCTGCCAATCATTGCCGAGCAGTCCGGTACAGCCAAATACGTCGATCTGGTCAACGGTATCGCAGTCCGCGAAGACACCGACGATGCAACGGGTATGACCCAGCGCATCGTGTCTGACTGGCGTGCGGCACCCAAAGGCAACGAGCTTGCACCAAAGATCATCGTTCTGGGTAAAGACGGCGAAGCTGCAGTCAAAGAAGATGGCAACCCGGTTGCCTACCCGATGTCTGTGGATGCGGTTCTGTCTGTCGAAGACGGCGAAGAAATCAAAGCAGGTGATGTTGTCGCGCGTATCCCACGTGAGGGTGCAAAGACAAAAGACATTACCGGTGGTCTGCCACGTGTGGCCGAACTCTTTGAAGCGCGTCGTCCAAAGGATCACGCAATCATCGCCGAAATCGATGGCTACGTGCGCTTTGGCAAGGACTATAAGAACAAGCGTCGTATCGCGATTGAATCCTCTGATGATGCAGAGGTGAAGGTCGAATACATGGTGCCTAAGGGTAAGCACATTCCGGTTGCGGAAGGTGATTTTATCAAAAAGGGCGACTACATCATGGACGGCAACCCAGCCCCGCACGATATTCTTGCGGTTATGGGGGTCGAGGCGCTTGCTGATTATATGATCGACGAAGTGCAGGACGTGTACCGTTTGCAAGGTGTTAAGATCAACGACAAGCACATCGAAGTGATCGTGCGTCAGATGCTCCAGAAGTGGGAGATTCAGGACAGTGGTGACACCGTTCTGCTGAAAGGCGAGAACGTCGATAAGGCCGAGTTTGATGAAGCCAATGCAAAGGCACTTGCACGGGGCGATCGCCCTGCGCAGGGTGAGCCGATCTTGCTTGGTATCACCAAAGCATCGTTGCAGACACGCTCGTTCATCTCAGCCGCATCGTTCCAGGAAACGACACGCGTTCTGACCGAAGCATCCGTGCAAGGTAAGCGCGACAAGTTGATCGGTCTCAAAGAGAACGTCATCGTGGGTCGCCTGATCCCGGCGGGCACTGGTGGTGCAACACAGCAGATGCGCAAGGTTGCTTCTGATCGTGACAACGTCGTTATCGAAGCGCGCCGTGAAGAAGCGGAAGAGGCTGCACGTTTGGCAGCTCCAATGGAGATGGCAACTTCGGCTGAAGATCAGGTCTTTGGCACTGCTGTTGAAACGCCAGAAAGCGACGACGCGTAAGCGACTGTCGATATGAATTAAGAAAGGCCCTCGCGAAAGCGGGGGCCTTTTTTGGTCCGGAGGTTCTTATGTCAGCGACGATGAACCTCAACTTATGATTTTCTTGCGGGCTTACGGATCTGATAGTTCAGATTGCGAAATCCGCTCAAGGCTCTCGGCAATGCTCTCATTGGGCGTATCCATCGCCCAGCCATCTTTGCTGACTGCTTTCTGGATCAACTGCATATCACGCAGAAATGCCGTTTTATATTTGCGCAAAGCGTCTGCATCTTGCGTCGTGATGTCGAATTGCGACCCCATCATCAGTGGTGGGCGGTCAGGATGTGTCATCTTTGTCAAATGAAGTAGGTTCAGGAACCGGCTGCCGTCTTTTCTCTCGTTTGGCAGAACAAATTCGGCCTGTGTTTCGGTGTCGTCATCAAGAAATGCCCGCATTCTTTCTTTGACGGGGCCAATGCCGGAAGACGGTTGCATGAACCGGCAATTCGCTCCGATCATTTCGTCCTGATCATATCCCGACATGTCACAAAATGCTCTATTGCACAGCGCCAATGGCATATCATCTTTACTTGCATCGGCGACAACGATTGGCACATCGCTTTGCATAAGGGGAGCGAGCAAGCCCTTGGGCAAAGTACTAATTTCAGCAGTCGTCATGCGCGCGTTCCGTCCTTTTTTGGTGCCCAAACCGGGCCCTCTTGAGACGTTTTTGTTAACTACAATACCAGTCAAATTTCGCCCAAAAAATAGGCATTTTTTGGGCATCTTCGAAACGCCTGACACAGATCAAGGTGCTCTGACGTTTTGTTCACTATGATGAGGTCAACAAAAAGGAGTGCTTTCATGTACAAGAATATCCTCGTCCCCGTTTCATTAGAAGCTGACCGCAACACCCAAGGTGCAATGGCGGTCGCACAGGCGCTTTGCGATGAAGGAGGGTCGATCACCTGTTTGCATGTCTTGGAGCAACTCCCAAAATACGCGACCGAGTATCTGCCCGCAGGGCACTTGGAGGCCGCTAGGGCCGAAGTGGTTGAGAGCTTGAAATCGCTCGTGGATGGTGTCGACAATGCAAGTGCAGTTGTCGTGGATGGGCATTCCTCACGGTCGATCCTTGGGCATGCTGAAAACAATGATGTCGACTTGATTATCGTCGCAAGCCATCAGCCGGGCATGCAGGACTACCTGCTTGGATCAACCGCAGCAAAGGTCGTGCGCCATGCAAAATGCGCGGTCCATGTTCTGCGCTGACGCAGGTGCGATCTGTTCTTTGTAATCGTGCGTCGTCACTCTTCGTGACTGGCTACTGCGCGATTGCACTGCTACGCCTTTGCCATGCAGGTGCTTTCCAACAATCTTCGCGGTGCGCTTTTGATGATGGGAGCGATGTGCGCTTACACGTTCAATGACGCTTTCATGAAGTCATTGGCCGACGAGATCCCGTTGTTTCAGGCGATCTTGTTTCGCGGGTTTGGTGCGATCCTCTGCCTGACGGTCATGTGCAAAATGCTGGGCCAACTGCGGTTTGATTTGTCCGCGCGTGACTGGGGCCTGATGCTCTTGCGCACAATTGGCGAAGTTGGAGGCACGTATTTTTTCCTGACGGCACTGTTTAATATGCCCATCGCAAATGTCAGCGCCATTTTGCAGGTGTTGCCACTCTCTGTCAGCCTTGCCGCGGCACTCTTTCTGGGGGAGGCGCTGGGATGGCGCCGGATCACTGCGATTGCTATCGGCTTTACGGGCGTCCTGTTGATTATTCAACCGGGTGGTGCTGATTTCAGCAGCTATAGTTTCTACGCGCTTGCTGCGGTTGCCGGTGTCACATTGCGCGATATCGCGGTGCGGCGCATGTCGCGGGATGTGCCGTCTGTTTTTGTAGCGTTGGTGGCCGCCGTGGGTGTCACTTGCCTTGGCGGTGTTGGGTCATTGTTTATTGAATGGCAGCCTTTTAGCAGTACATCTGCTTTGCAGTTGACCGGGGCCACCGGGTTCCTAATCTTTGGCTACATCGCATCTGTCAGTGCGATGCGCTTTGGTGATATTGGTTTTGTTGCCCCGTTTCGTTATGTCAGCCTGTTGGTCGCGCTCATCCTTGGTGTGATGGTGTTTGGCGAATGGCCCAATCTGCTTGCGATCGTTGGTGCGACTGTTGTTGTCGCAACCGGTTTATTTACGCTTTACCGCGAAACACAGTTGCAGATCCGGCAAAAGGTTGTGCCGGACCGCATTAGGTAACGCTAGTCGCGGACGCCGTAGAAGACACCCTCTACGTCCAAGTCAAACTCACCTTGTGCTTGGCCGCTGGCGGTACCAAAGACGGCGTCACCACGGCCAAAGTCGTCACGCACTTGGCCATCCAGGATCAGCAACATTTGCGTATCTACACGGTCACCGCTGACATCGACCCCTGTCAAATCACCAGACGCAAAGGCATCGATCTGACCCGCAGTTTCAACACCATCAACAAGGAGACGTCCATCAAACCGTTGATTGGGCGTGCCATCGCGATCAATCAGATTGATGTTCGAGACGTCGCCGCGCACCGTGTTGCTGGCAAAGCCGACATTCATATTCAGGTCACCCAAAATACTACCGTTCGCATCGCCGCTGACTTCAGCGCCTAGTTTGCCTGCGTAATTGACGCTGCCGGTCGGAAGGTCGCCAAAGGACGTTTGCGGGGCACGGCCAATCGCATCGGCTTCTGCAAATGCTTCTTGGACCTCCGCGGCACTGACGGTCGGGTCGTTATCGAAACCGGAACCAGAGTCGCTGATCGTACATGCGGACATCGCGATAAGTGTAAACAGACTGGCAGTGATACGGACCATAATGTGGGTCTCCATCTTGGCGGGTGGTGGCGAAGGGGTCGCCTTGAAAACCAACATGGTGGTGACCACATCTGCTAAGCAATAAAGCCTGACTGATATGCGATAGCGGCCTTTGTTATCGGGAGTTTCGTGCGCAAATGCCGCGCTGGGTGGAATGCACAGGTCAGCCGCTGTTGACAGGCATTCCGACTCCTCATATACGCCGCTCAACCGGGCAGAGGGGGAACCCTCGCAGCCTCGTTATCATACCACGTAGTGGCCAAGAACCGAGCACCTGTCGCTTTGTTCCTCTGGAACTCACCGCACCGAACCTCCGGTAAGGGTTCGACTGCGGAATTTTTGTGCTTTCCTAAGCGGAAAGTGCGTTTTGAAACCAAAAGCGTTTGCCGGGCGCACATGTGAATAGATGGGAACATCAAACGATGCCAACGATTCAGCAGCTGATCCGCAAGCCGCGCCAGCCAAAAGTCACGCGATCCAAGTCGCAGCATATGGAAGGCTGCCCACAAAAGCGCGGCGTCTGTACGCGCGTTTATACAACAACACCTAAGAAGCCGAACTCGGCCATGCGTAAGGTTGCCAAAGTGCGCCTGACAAACGGTTTTGAGGTCATCTCTTACATCCCGGGTGAAAGCCACAACCTTCAGGAACACTCCGTGGTTCTGATCCGTGGCGGCCGTGTAAAAGACCTTCCAGGTGTGCGTTACCACATCCTGCGCGGTGTGCTTGATACACAAGGTGTCAAAGACCGTAAGCAACGCCGCTCAAAGTACGGCGCGAAGCGTCCTAAGTAAGGAATACATTAGATGTCACGTCGTCACGCCGCTGAAAAACGCGAAGTCCTGCCAGACGCCAAATTTGGTGATCTGATCCTGACCAAATTCATGAACAACCTGATGGTTGACGGTAAGAAATCCGTCGCCGAGCGCATCGTTTACAACGCATTTGATCGCGTTGAAGACAAGCTGAAGAAGTCCCCGATGGAAGTCTTCCACGAGTGCCTCGAGAACATCAAACCATCCGTCGAAGTGCGTTCGCGCCGCGTCGGTGGTGCGACATATCAGGTTCCTGTCGAAGTCCGCCCCGAGCGCCGCGAAGCATTGGCCATCCGTTGGCTGATCGCTGCTGCGAAAAAGCGCAACGAGAACACAATGGAAGAGCGCCTTGCAGGTGAGCTGATGGATGCGGTCAACGGCCGCGGCACAGCCGTCAAAAAGCGCGAAGACACCCACAAGATGGCCGACGCGAACAAAGCGTTCAGCCACTACCGCTGGTAATAGGAAAGTATCAAGATGGCACGCGAGTACCCCCTCGATCTATACCGCAACTTTGGCATCATGGCGCACATCGATGCAGGTAAGACTACCTGCTCCGAGCGTATCCTGTACTATACAGGTAAAGAGCATAACATCGGCGAAGTGCACGATGGCGCGGCGACCATGGACCACATGGAGCAAGAGCAAGAGCGCGGAATTACGATTACATCTGCTGCGACGACCACTTTCTGGGAGCGCACAGAGGATGGTGATACGCCTGACGGCCCCAAGCACCGCCTGAACATCATCGACACACCCGGCCACGTTGACTTCACTATCGAAGTCGAGCGTTCCTTGGCCGTTCTTGACGGTGCGGTTTGTGTTCTTGACGCCAACGCTGGTGTTGAGCCACAGACAGAAACTGTCTGGCGTCAGGCTGACCGCTACAAAGTTCCGCGTATGGTTTTCGTCAACAAGATGGACAAAATCGGCGCTGACTTCTTCAAGTGTGTTGAGATGGTCGAAGACCGTACTGGCGCACGCGCACTGCCGATCGCATTCCCAATTGGTGCCGAAACCGAGCTTGAAGGCTTGGTTGATCTTGTCACGATGGAAGAATGGCTGTGGCAGGGCGAAGACCTTGGTGCATCTTGGACCAAAGCCCCTATTCGTGACAGCTTGAAAGATCTGGCTGCCGAATGGCGCGAAAAGCTGATCGAAGGTGCTGTTGAGCAAGACGACGACGCAATGGAAGCGTATCTGGAAGGTAACGAGCCGGATGTGAAAACACTGCGGAGCCTGATCCGCAAGGCGACACTCAGCATGTCTTTCGTCCCGGTTCTGGGTGGTTCGGCGTTCAAGAACAAAGGTGTTCAGCCGCTGTTGAACGCAGTTGTTGACTATCTGCCAAGCCCGCTCGACGTTGTTGACTACATGGGCTTTTTGCCTGGCGACGAAGAAGAAGTTCGCAACATTGCCCGCCGTGCGGACGATGACATGGCGTTTTCTGCGTTGGCGTTCAAAATTTGGAATGACCCATTTGTGGGCTCGCTGACGTTTACCCGGATCTATTCCGGTAAATTGGAAAAAGGCGATACATTCCTGAACTCGACCAAAGGCAAAAAAGAACGTGTTGGCCGCATGATGATCATGCACTCCAACGACCGTGACGAAATCTCGGAAGCGTTCTCTGGCGACATCATCGCGCTGGGCGGCCTGAAGGACACAACAACAGGGGACACATTGTGTTCCGTTGCTGAGCCTGTGGTTCTTGAAACAATGACGTTCCCCGATCCCGTGATCGAGATCGCCATTGAGCCAAAAACAAAGGGCGACCAGGAAAAGATGGGCCTTGCGTTGCAGCGTCTGTCCGCTGAGGATCCTTCCTTCCGCGTGGAAACTGACATTGAATCCGGTCAGACCATCATGAAGGGCATGGGCGAATTGCACCTCGACATTCTTGTCGACCGCATGAAGCGCGAGTTCAAAGTCGAAGCCAACATTGGTGCGCCACAAGTGGCATACCGTGAAACAATCGGCCACGAAGTAGAGCATACCTACACCCACAAGAAGCAGTCGGGTGGTTCAGGTCAGTTCGGTGAAGTGAAAATGATCATTTCCCCGACAGAGCCAGGCGAAGGTTTCTCATTCGAGAGCCGCGTTGTTGGTGGTTCGGTGCCGAAGGAATACATCCCCGGTGTTGAAAAAGGCATCCGGTCTGTCATGGATAACGGCCCATTGGCTGGTTTCCCTGTGATCGACTTTAAGGTGGCTTTGATCGACGGTAAGTTCCACGATGTTGACTCGTCCATTATGGCGTTCGAGATTGCAGCCCGTATGTGTATGCGTGAAGGCATGCGCAAAGCTGGCGCGAAACTGCTTGAGCCGATCATGAAGGTTGAGGTGATCACGCCTGAAGAACACACCGGTGGTATCATCGGCGACCTGACATCACGTCGCGGTCAAGTGCAGGGTCAGGACACACGCGGCAACGCCATTGCAATCGACGCAATGGTGCCGTTGGCAAATATGTTCGGCTACATCAACACGTTGCGTTCCATGTCTTCGGGCCGGGCCAACTTCTCGATGCAGTTTGACCACTACGAGCCAGTGCCAAGCAACATCTCTGACGAGATCCAAGCGAAATACGCATAAGCGGTGCGGCGGGGATAACCCCGCCCTACCACCACCCCGTAGGGCGGGGTTATCCCCGCCGCCCAACCAAATTTAAGGAGCCACACCATGGCAAAGGCAAAGTTTGAACGTAATAAGCCGCACGTAAACATTGGCACGATTGGCCACGTTGACCACGGCAAGAC
>CANKZJ010000018.1 GCA_947488605.1 uncultured Paracoccaceae bacterium
TCAGTGGCTACGATGAGCAACAAACACTCTCTTAGCAAATCGCCCTATTTGGACCCATAGGCGCTGACGTCAGACAGTAATCCTAATTACTTTCTTCGATAGATCGACGTCTGCCAATCGTAATTGGCAAATCTCTTCTGGTCGCGCACCTGTCCATGTCAGGATGTGTAGGGCTGTGATCAAATCGCTTTTCCGCGTCCGATGCGTATTAGACATGACACGCCTCTCGGTCCATATTCTGGTACCAGCTTGGATGAGACTC
Organism: uncultured Paracoccaceae bacterium; assembly: GCA_947488605.1. Lineage (GTDB taxonomy): Bacteria > Pseudomonadota > Alphaproteobacteria > Rhodobacterales > Rhodobacteraceae > Yoonia. The sequence continues at coordinate 263 of CANKZJ010000018.1, forward strand.
CTGATTTCAGCCTTGGTGAATGGCTTGCGAGTTCGGGCCGACTTGGGCCTGACATCTTTGGGAGGCTCGACACCCTTGGAAGGGTTAAAAGGTATCATGTCCGACTTGAAAGCATAGTTGAGCAAAGCACTGACGCTGGCCAAGTACTGTTCAATTGTTTTTGAAGTGAGAGGTTTCTTTCGGTACGTGACCGCCTGTAGGTGGCGAACAAATTCAACAACGTGTCTCTTGGTAATTGCCGTCAGCGCCATATTCCCGTGTAGGTCGATAAAAGCACGAATTCGGCGCTCATGAGTAGCTTTTGTCTGAATGGTAGGTTGTGAGTGTGCATGCCATTTGGGCAGTGCAGAGGTCAGTGTCTCGCCATGATGGATAGCCATATCGTCGATGCTACGTTCAGACCTTTCTGCCTTCAGGCTTGCAATTTCCTTAGCCATTGCATCCTCCGAGGTCTCACGACTAACTAACAACTGATTCAGTTCAATCTGCAACTCAGCCTCATCTGGCGACATACCGATAAAACCATCCTGCTCAGCTTGCCGTAAATAATCAGGATCGGATGAAATTGCGACTCTGTAAGTCTCAATAATGTGGCCGTCACGACGTATCCTGAACGGGCGGGTTTCTTTCCCGGAGAGTTCCGCCAAATGTTCAAAATCGATGCAGTAACTGAGGCTGCCGTCAGTCGGAGTAGCTTCTTGGTGTACATCACGAAGCATCCTCGCACCCGGCCCGAACTCAAGCTCCTGATTATGCTGATGCGCGTACGCCTGTGCCTCTGCGATCCGTTCAGAGTTGGTACGACCTTCAAGGTGGATATTCCACTCAGTCTTTCCATCAAACAAATGTCGCAGCTTCGAGGGGATCACCCTGCGGTAATAGTGCCGACCACCACGCTCTTTAATGTAGTTGTTCTTAGCCAGGCGGGGTTGAAATTCACTGGTCATTGCCATCCTTATTGGAACAAAAACTCGCCCCTTATCGGAACGCTATTGGGACATAAGAGCAGCCTTACCACCGCATCATACGAGAATTATACAGGAAATAACATATATATATCAATTGTTTATATTACCTGCGTTAATGAGCAGATTTACTATGATTCAAACTGAAGAGAAGAAATACATCTGCACAAGCGTCTAACTCAAGCGAATGTGACCAACGCGCCTGCGCGTCTGATGTATGTCCCATGAAGAAGTATGCAGGATCGCCGGATGAAAAAGTCGAGCAAGAAAACCAAACCCGTTAAGGCCAAACGCAAAGGCGATAGCCAAGCGGGCCCCGTCCAAAAGGACAGGCGGTCGTTCCTGTCGATGGCAGGACCCATTGCCGGGGGCGCGATCTTGCTAGGCGGCGTCGGCTTTTGGGGCGTGCAGACAGTGCAAGCCTCTGTTGCAGAGCGCGACTTGACCCAAGTGGGTCAAGGCAAACCTGCAATCGTTCAGGTGCATGACACACAATGTCAAACCTGCATTGCCCTACAACGTGAAGTTCGGGCCGCATTAAAGCAAGTCGATGAAGGCGAGCTGGACTACCGTGTCGCCGACATAAAATCTGACGATGGTCTGCTTTTTGCGTCGCTTTATGGCGCAGGCCACAGCACGCTGTTGTTCTTTGACGGAGATGGAAACCTAACCCAACGTCTGATCGGCCCCAATGACAGGGACACGCTTGCACGTACATTCCAAAGTCACGCAGCGCGTTAATCCAGCCTGACGAAAAAATTCAAAAGCTTTCCAAGGATTGACCATTCGGGCGCGTCAAACCACCGTGATGCGTATGATGACAAGCGATGAAGACCTTGCAGCAGCTGCGGCTTCCGGTGACGGGGCGGCCTTTGCAAGCCTACTGGACCGCCACTATGATCGGCTGTTCGCATTTTGCTTTCGTTTGACTGGATCACGCAGCGAAGCCGAGGACCTGACACAAGACATTTGCGCCGCACTTCCCGCAAAGCTGGGCAGCTATCAAGCACGTGCGAAGGTCACAACTTGGCTTTACCGCGTTGCAGTCAACGCCGCACATGATCAACGCCGCAAACGCGCGACCTATGCCAAAGCTACGACTGGTTGGGGCGATTGGGAGATCAATCGCGTTGCTGCACATCAAGAAACAGCCGATCAAATCGACTGGCTGACAGCCGCGATGAATCAACTCAACGAAGACCTGCGCGACACGCTCGCCTTAGTATTGGATGAAATGACACACGCACAAGCCGCCGAGATTCTGGGCGTATCCGAAGGCACGATAAGTTGGCGGATTTCAGAGGCCAAGAAGGCACTGCGTGCAATTAAAACACAGGAGGACGCACTATGAATGACGACCTCGATGACCTTAAGGCGATGATGAAAGACGCGACCCCGCGCGCCGATGCGGCACGCCGGGCGGCTCATCTGTCGCTTGCGCAGAAAACCTTTGATGATCTCCAAGGATCGCACACCGCGCCGCGTCCCACTCTTGTAACCGGGCCAAAAGGCCTTTGGACAGGAGTGAAATCAATGCTGAATACCATGACCTCAAAAGGCGCACTGACAACGACCACGGCGCTTGTCGCGTGCGGATTTTTATTTCTGACACCGCAAGCGCAGGATTTACTGCGCCCACCGTCTGCACCGCAGATCACGATGACCGAGTTTGAAAACGGTCTATCGGCACCTGAATTGCAAAGTGGTCAGTTGCGCGCAAATGATGCGTCGTCCGATGTCGTCATACAGGAGACATTTGAGGCAGAGATGGCACAAGCACCCATGGTCGCGCCCGCGCCTGAAGATCTATTCGCAGATCGTTCGACCGAGGCACCGCGTGAACGGGTGATCATCGCACCTGCACCGCAAGTCATGGCTGAAGCGGAAATGCAAAGCGATGGTATCGCCACTAGCCGGTTAATGGCGCCAGAAGCAGTGACCGCAGATATGGCACCAAAGACAGTCATTGCCCCTGCCCCGATCGCGCAGGACGATGCGATTTTTGCGCCGACTATTGCTAATACTGAAGCATTCGCCAATGCGGACGCGAACCCGCTTCAGATCACCGCAGAGACCCCCGTCTCGACGTTTTCGATTGATGTGGATACGGCAGCCTACAGTATTGTGCGGTCATCTCTGACACGCGGCCAGCTCCCCTCTCCCCAAGCTGTGCGGATTGAGGAGATGTTGAATTACTTTCCATATGATTATCCCGCACCAGATGCGGGTGATGCGCCATTTCGGCCAACGGTGACCACGTTTCAGACACCTTGGAATGCGGACACCCAACTGGTGCACATTGCACTGCAAGGCCAGATGCCCGCTGTGGAGGATCGCCCGCCACTTAATCTTGTGTTCTTGATTGATACGTCGGGGTCGATGAACGATGCGGCAAAGCTGCCGCTGTTAAAGCAGTCCTTCCGGCTCATGCTAGACCAGCTGCGGCCCGAGGACGAAGTTGCCATCGTCGCATATGCGGGCAGCGCGGGTCAGGTTCTTGAACCGACTGCCGCGTCTGAACGCGACACGATCCTGCAAGCCATTGAACGGCTTGGTGCTGGCGGTGCAACCAACGGCCAAGGTGGACTTGAACAGGCCTATAGTGTGGCGGACGCAATGCGCGAGAATGGCGAAGTGAACCGCGTGATCCTTGCGACAGACGGGGATTTCAATGTTGGCCTGAACACGACAGACGCTTTGAAAGCGTTTATCGCAGACAAACGCGACACTGGCACATATCTAAGCGTTCTTGGATTTGGGCGCGGCAATCTGGATGACGCGACGATGCAGGCGCTGGCCCAAAACGGGAACGGAACAGCAGCCTACATTGATACCTTGTCGGAGGCCCAAAAAGTGCTTGTAGATCAATTGACAGGTGCACTGTTTCCTATCGCATCAGATGTGAAAGTGCAGATTGAATTCAATCCATCGCAAGTGGCTGAATATCGGCTGATCGGTTACGAGACCCGTACTTTGAACCGTGAGGACTTTAACAATGATGCCGTCGATGCGGGCGAATTGGGGGCCGGGCATTCCGTGACGGCGATCTACGAAATCACACCTGTAGGCAGCCCCGCACGCTTAAGCGATCCACTGCGCTATGCGCCAAATTCTGTTGCTTCAGCATCCCAGGAATGGGGTTTTCTGAAACTGCGCTACAAGGAACCGGGCGCGCGCGACAGTCAATTGATCGAGACGCCTATTTCGGCCGGTGGCAGTCCGGGCACAGAGGCCAGCTTTGCGGCTGCAATAGCAGGCTTTGGTCAACTACTTCGCGGGTCGAACTATCTGGGCGACTGGGGGTATGACGACGCTATCGCATTGGCGACTGGCAATCGCGGTCAGGATGACTTTGGCTATCGCACCGAAGTCGTGCAATTGATGCGACTGGCACAAAGCCTGTCGCGTTAGGTTTGCAAGACGTAAGGTGGATCATGATCCACCTTACCCGTCGCAACCGTTTCCCTTAAGAAATCTGTGTCATTGCCAGCGGCAAAATCCGTTGCTCGATCAGCCGTTGAAGATCACCGAAATATCCACCGCTCCGCGCAGGCCGTGTCGGATCAGACGTTAGCGCTAGCGTCATCTCCGCCTCAGGTGCTACGCAAATAATCTGCCCGCCATATCCCCGGGCCAGGGCGTAACTCACGCCAGCGCCCTGACCTAGAAACCACCCGTAGCCATAGTCGAGCCCTGAGAAAAATGATTGCGTTCTGCGTTCAAACGATCGCGCAACCCAGTCACTGCTTAAAACTTGCGTGCCTCCAAACTGTCCGTTCAATCTGTACATTTCGCCAAAACGCGCCATCGCCTCCAAGGTCAGCGCCATTTCATTGCCACCCAAATACCGCCCCTGCGGATCACGGGTCCATGCCGGGATTTCAATTCCAAGGGGTTGGCCCAGCCTGCGCCGCGCCAAGGTCAACAAAGACTGCCCCGAAACCTCGGCCAATACGGCGCCCAAGATATGGAAAGAACCCGTCGAATAAAGCATGCGCGCGCCCGGTTCAGCCACAAATGGTCGATTCAACGCATTCGCGACCCAGTTGCTGCTGTTCACCCATCCACCATAATTTGCACCGGATGTGCGCTCCAGACCCGCCTGCATCGTGACGAGGTTTGCGATGGTGATGTCTGAAACCCGTGAAACAGCAGACGCCGGGATAAGGCGCGGCGCCACTTCACCCAGCGTCGCATCCACAGATGCAATTTCACCACGGTCGAGGGCGGCACCTGTGAGGGCGGCCACGATGGTTTTCGATACTGATTTGATCGGAACTGCCCGCGCGATGCCCGGACCACGAAAGACCTCAGACAGCACCGTTTGCCCCGATTGCCGGATCAGCAGGGCGCGGCATTGATCCAACCCTTGTGCGGCGTCAGAAATGCCAGCCCAAAGGTCCATCTGCGCCAGCATAGGGGTCGCCAGAGTGACCAAGCCCCCAGATAGAAAACTGCGACGTTTCACGCTAGCACCTCAATAAATGTTACTTGGTGAGAAGCATAGGACACCACAAGAATCTTGCCACAAACATTCTTGTGCGATTAACGGCGATACGCAGCTGTTTCATAGAATTCGCGCAGTGTTTGGCCTTTCACTGGTCGATAATGATCCAATTCTCTTAGCTCGGAAACGCGGTCCAATCGAAACATGCGAAAAGCTTGCCGGAGTTCGCACCAGCATACAGCCGTCCAAACCTTGCCCCAGAACCAAACGCCCAAAGGCCGCACGACGCGGATTGTCTGACATCCACTCTCATCAGCATAACTCATTTCAAGACGAACATGCTCTTCCGAGGCTGCTTCAAATCGGTCCAGATAATCACGCCAGTGGCCGCGCTGTTCGGCACCTTCCATGACGTGCACTTTAACCTGACCCACTTGTCGCCGCGCGTCTTGCGGCAGGACAGCGTCGATTTTGACCAAGGCTTCTTGGGCTGCGGCCGCCATTTTCGTCCCACCCCAAGTTTGCAATATACGTGCACCCGACACCAGCGCCACGATTTCATCATGGTTGAACATCAAAGGCGGTAAATCATAGCCATCGCGCATCAGATAGCCGACCCCGGCCTCCCCTTCGATAGGAACGCCCGACCCGATGAGATGCGCCACATCGCGGTAAATCGTGCGCGGTGTCACCTCTAGCTTTTCGGCCAATTGTGCAGCAGTGGTAAGCCGACCGCCCCGCAGGTACTGCAGAATTTGAAACAGGCGGTCGGCGCGGCGCATTTAGGTTGCCGCCTCGAATAGACCAATGGAGTTCCCATCAAGGTCTTTCGCATAGGCAAAACGACCCGCAGGAATTTCGATCGCGGGGCTCACCACCGTACCGCCCGCTTTCCAACAGCGGTCAATGCCCGCTTCAAGCGTGTCAGTCAAAGCAAGGTGAATGGTGTTGCCACCGTCAGCCGCAGGTTTCCCGGGATAAAGGTGCGCGCCTGCATTATTCTCCATACTTCCCAGTACAGCCATAGGGTTCGGGCCGGACGCGCTATCAATCTCCATTTTGTAGCCGAAGACCTCGTTGTAGAAATCCACAGACTTTTGCATGTCTGTTACCGGAATTTCCCCCCAAGCAATAATTGTACGATCCGTCATGTTTCATCTCCTTGTTAGCGGTTGATGAACATATTTAATCATACCCCTACTGACAGCATTATGTCAGCATGCTTTCAGGAATTGTCAGTTACCCAACCAAGCCCGTCGACCGTTGTCTGACGCGGTCTATACTCACCGGCAATCCAGCCTGCGTATCCTTGCGCATCAAGCATCGCGAAAAAGGCGGGATAGTCTATCTCTCCTTGATCCGGCTCTGCGCGGTCTGGCATTTGCGCGACCTGTACGTGGGCCGTGATATCGCGCATCGCATCCCATGTTCCCAAAACATCACCGGTAATCTTCGCGGCATGGAAGGTATCAAATTGCAGACGCAAGTTTGGGGCATCAATGGAGGTAACGATCTCACGACCCAGATCAAAGTTATTCAGAAAGTAGCCCGGCATCGTATCGTTATTGATTGGTTCAATCGTCAGACTCTGATCAGGCGCTTGCTCTGCGGCCCAGCGCAAATTGCTGATGAACGTCGGCTTGGCCTCAGCACCGTCCGCGACACCTGACATGATATGCAAGTGCTGCGCACCAAGGGTCTGCGCATAGCGCAACGCGCGCCCAAAGTCCTTGCGAAAACGGTCCTCTAAACCCGGTACGGCAGCAAATCCTTGCGGACCGCCTTTGTAATTTGGCGGTGGGCAGTTGATCAGTGCCATATCGAGTTCATGTTTGGTCAGCGCGTTCACGATATCCTGCGCATTCACGTCATACGGAAAAAGAACTTCGACTGCATCAAAGCCCGCGTCCTTGGCCGCCTCGAAACGTTCAAGAAATGGCAGCTCGGTGAAAAGCCATGTGAGGTTGGCACAGAATTTTGGCATGGAGCATTCCCGGCTTTGTCATGTTGGTGTTTTGCTTGACCAGACCGAAAAGCAGCGCCCTTTGCAAGGGATCAGCGGCGACGCGCTTGCCAGTTCAATCGGAAATCGCCTGATCGAGAAAGAAACTCAGCGTCTTCTCGGCTATATCACCGACAGAATGCAATTTAAGGTGTCTGCGCATCTTACCGCCCCCCTCCAAATGGCTGTGCGGATCATCAAAAGTGGCGCCGTTTGAGAATTCGACCGACACGTGACCCTTCGAGGTGAACACACCGCCGAAGAACTGCTTGTTATTGTCGGGATCAAGCGCGAACACTTCACCACCGTACTTAGGTACAAAACGCACGTCGGGCGCGATTTGGTCGACAAGTTCTTTCACGGCAAGCGTAATTTCTTCGGCTGTTGAGCTGTCCATATGGCCCTCGTTTCAAAGTGTTTGTTGCTTGTCAGCAAGACTAACCATCGAAACCCATATGGAAAGCGTCAGATCGCACTCTCCTGACAGTTCTCGTGACAGCCTACTCTAACTCGGCGGCGGGAATGATCGGAAAGAACATCCCCTGCGAGCGGACGCCAAACCATTGTGTGCCCTCATGATCAGCGCGCTCACCGATATCGACCAAGCGGTAGAACGACTTGCGGTCAATCAGCGCTTCTAGGTTGGCGCGCACCAAGACATACGGCGAAGGCTCGCCAGTCTCAGGATTTCTCTCAACACGGATCGGATGCTCGGGTCCGGCCACCATACGGTCACCTACATTTGTCTCAAATTCCAACCCGTCGCCGCGCAGATTGAAATCAACAGCGACAAATGGCGCGTCATCAACGGTAATGCCAACCTTTTCAACTGGGGTGACAAGCACATAATCGTCCCCGTCACGGCGCAGAATCGTCGCGAAAAGTTTCACCAATTCCACCCGCCCGATCGGCGTGCCCATGTAAAACCATGTGCCGTCGCGCGCGATACGCATGTCAATATCGCCACAATGCGGCGGATTCCACAAATGCACAGGTGGTAAACCGCCTTTTTGGACAGCACGAGCGCTACTGGCGAGGCTTTCTGCGGACGGGGTCACAATCTTTTGTGTGGTCATTGTTTTTGCCATTGGGTGAGATGGGATTATCTGTTGTTATGATAGATATAGTTCAACCGGAGGAAAGTCATGACCGTTGACACCGATCTCGTCGCCCAAATTGAAAATCTGGGCGCGAAACTGGGCGAAGCCCGCGCCAGTATCTCGGCCCGTTTCATCGGTCAGCCGCGTGTTGTGGACCTGACTTTGACCGCGTTGATCTGCGGTGGCCATGCCGTTTTGATCGGTTTGCCCGGCCTTGGGAAAACCCGTCTGGTGGATACGCTGTCTACCGTCATGGGCCTCAACGGAAATCGTATCCAGTTTACGCCAGATCTTATGCCTGCTGATATCCTTGGATCTGAGGTGCTGGAAACGACCGACGACGGGTCGCGCAAGTTTCGCTTCATTGAAGGTCCGATCTTTTGTCAGCTTTTGATGGCGGACGAAATTAACCGCGCCTCACCTCGGACCCAGTCCGCATTGCTGCAAGCGATGCAAGAAAAAGAAGTCACTATTGCGGGCGAGCATCGCGCGCTTGGCGTACCCTTCCATGTGCTGGCCACGCAAAACCCGATTGAGCAAGAAGGCACCTATCCGTTGCCAGAAGCGCAGCTTGACCGCTTTTTGGTCCAAATTGATGTACCTTATCCTGACCGCGACACGGAAAAAGATATTCTGATCGCGACAACCGGCATCGAAGACGCACAGTCATCGGCCGTATTTACCGCGCAAGAATTGCTCGATGCGCAAAGCCTGCTGCGGCGGATGCCGGTGGGCGACAATATCGTGGAGATGATCCTTGACCTTGTCCGCGCATGTCGTCCTGACGACGAAAAAGCACCCGACATTATTCGCCAAAGCGTCAGTTGGGGGCCCGGTCCGCGTGCGGCGCAAGCCCTGATGCTGACGGTGCGTGCGCAAGCGTTGCTTGAAGGTCGCCTTGCACCTTCGGCAGAAGACGTGCGCGCGATGGCTGTCCCGGTTCTTGAACATCGCATGGCGCTTTCTTTTGCTGCACGCGCACGCGGCGAAAACATCCATCACGTCATTAACACCGTGGCCGATCAAATCACGACGGTGGCCGCCGCCGCATGACAAACCCGCTTACCCTAAGGTCCGAGGCCGAGGCGCTTGCCGCCCCGCTGCCCCCGCTTCTTGCGGAAGCAGAGCATTTGGCGACGACAGTTCTTTTGGGTGATCACGGACGCAGACGCGCGGGAACAGGCGATACGTTTTGGCAATACCGCCCAGCGCAACCGCATGACGCAGCGCGCAGCATCGATTGGCGGCGTTCGGCCAGATCAGACGCGAATTTCGTGCAGGACAAAGAATGGCAAATCGCGCAGTCGATCATTCTCTGGGTCGATCAGGCGGCATCAATGTCCTTTGTCTCTGACGACAACTTACCAACAAAAGGGCAGCGGGCGCGCACCTTAGGATTGGCCATTGCCATCTTGTTGATCCGCGGCGGTGAACGTGTCGGATTAACCGGTCTACGACTGCCGCCACGCCGCGGTGAAGCACAGCTGATGCGCATGGCAGAGCTTTTGTCGCAAGATGTCGACACCGACTACGGCGCCCCGGAAGCGCAAGGCATGCTACCGCATTCACGTGCTGTTTTTGTCAGTGATTTCCTTGGCGACATGCAGCCCATCGAAGATGCGATGATGCGCGCGGCTGACCGCGGTGTCGGTGGTGCGTTGTTGCAGGTGCTGGACCCACAAGAGGAAGCGTTCCCGTTTGATGGGCGCACGATCTTTGAAAGCATGTCTGGCGCAATTCGGCATGAAACACTTAAGGCGGGCGACCTCAGATCGCGCTACCTTGACCGTTTGGCTGCGCGCAAAGACCGGCTACAGCATTTGGCCCGCACGACAGGCTGGCAATTTCAAACGCATCATACCGGCGACAGTGCCACAAACGCGCTGTTATGGCTTTACGGCGCGCTGGAGCACCACGTCTGATGTGGTCAATTGGTCCTCTCGGTTTCGCAGCTCCTTGGTTGCTGCTGGGTCTAATCGCCTTGCCGATCCTTTGGTTTTTGCTGCGTGCAGTGCCACCCGCGCCAGTGCGCAGACGGTTCCCCGGTGTGGCCCTTCTGCTGGGTCTGAACGATGATGAAAACCAGACGGACCGCACCCCTTGGTGGCTTTTGTTGCTGCGCATGCTGGCCGTTGCTGCAACGATTATTGGATTTGCAGGTCCGGTACTAAACCCGCAAAACGCGCGCGAAGGGTCCGGCGATTTGGTCATCTTGCTTGATGGGTCTTGGGCAGGTGCACCGTCGTGGCAGGCGCGGATTGACCGTGTTGATACGCTATTGAGCGAGGCCGCTTTGGCGGACCGCCGTACCGCAGTTATCAATCTCAACAATTTGCCCTTGGGCGACATCCCCTTTGCCGCCCCCTCAGAATGGCAGAACCGCTTGCCAAACGTGCAACCGCAACCGTGGCAGCCAAGCGATCCTGCCGCATGGTTTGACGCAAGCACGGATAATTTTGAAAGCTACTGGATTTCAGACGGCCTTGATTGGCCTGGTCGCGAAGATCTCTTGAGCGCACTTGAGGCGCGTGGGTCGGTCACAGTCTTCCAAACGCCGCGCCAAACCATTGGCCTGCGCCCCGCAAGGTTTGAGAATGGTGAAGTGATCGTATCGGCCACACGGTCCCCCATCGGCAACGCGCTGGAAAGCAATATAGCCGCAATCGGCCTCGATCCGGCGGGTGTCGAGCGGCAACTTGCAACTGTTCCGATGCGGTTTGCCCCCGGTGAAGCGGTCGCCGAGACGGTGATGGTTTTGCCCCCAGAGCTTCGCAATAGAATAACGCGGTTTGAGGTCAGTGGATCACGCTCTGCCGGGGCGGTCAGTCTGACCGACGACGCGCTACGCCGCCGGGAAGTTGCGCTTATTGCGGGCCGCGACGACCGCGAGGGGCTGGAACTGCTGTCACCACTCTACTATCTGCGCGAGGCGCTGGAGCCGACCGCCGACATCATCGATGGCGGACTTGATGACATACTCTTGGCGAACCCCGATGTGATCATTCTTGCCGATGTTGCCAGCCTGGCCGGCGGCGAAAGCGAAGATGTACTGCAATGGGTTGAAAATGGCGGAATGCTGTTGCGATTTGCTGGTCCCCGTTTGGCCGCGTCCGATCTGGGGCGCAACGAAACTGATCCGTTACTGCCGGTGCGCCTGCGCTCGGGCGGGCGGTCTGTGGGTGGCGCGATGAGTTGGGGCGAGCCCAAGACGCTTGCACCCTTTAGCGAAGACAGCCCTTTCTTTGGCCTGCCCGTCCCTGACGATGTTACAGTGACAAGTCAAGTGATGGCCCAACCCGATCCAACATTGGCAGACCGCGTGATCGCACAACTGACGGACGGCACACCTTTGGTCACCCGCCAATTGGTTGGCGAAGGTCAGGTCGTATTGGTTCACGTCACCGCCAACGCAGAATGGTCAAGCTTGCCGCTGTCTGGTTTGTTCGTGCAAATGCTGGAACGCTTGGCGGTCTCAACGCGCCCCGCGTCCCCTGATATTACAGAATTGACTGGCACAATTTGGCTCCCAAACAAGGTGTTGGACGCGTATGGCAGCCTTAATGATGGCAGCGCTTTGACAGGTGTCGCCGGCGAAGTGCTCGCCGAAGGCATCCCAAGCGCGCAGCTATTGCCAGGGCTTTACGCAGGTGGTGACAGACAATTGGCGATCAATGTGATCAACAGCGAAACTGTCCTGAACGTTGCACAGTGGCCTGCCCGCATTGCAATCGAAGGTATGGCGGTTGTGCGTGAAACCGCGTTGAAGGGATGGTTGCTGTCTGCCACTGTTCTGCTTTTACTCGTTGATGTCGTCGCCTCATTGGCACTTGGCGGACGCTTGCGGGGGCCGCGCGCGGATGTTGCGGCTGCTTTGATGCTTTTGTTGATGTGGTCACCGGAGGCGCAGGCACAAAGCACGGATGATTTCGCCCTACGTGCCACGACGGACGTTGTCCTTGGGCATGTCTTGACCGGGAATTCTGAAATCGATGATATCGCTGCGGCTGGTCTGTTGGGTCTATCCCAAACGCTGTTTCGGCGCACGTCAATCGAACCTGCCGCACCGGTCAGCGTAAACATTGAGACCGATGAACTGGCCTTCTTTCCGTTTTTGTACTGGCCCGTCACCGCTGATCAACCCCTACCCAGTCGCGAGGCATATGCTAAGTTGAACCGCTACTTGCGCACCGGTGGTATGATCATGTTTGACACCCGTGACGCAGATACTGCGCGATTTGGCTCTGGCTCTCCTGAGGGACGCAAACTGCAGGCCATTGCCCGATCTTTGGATATTCCACCGATTGAGCCGATCCCGTCAGATCATGTTTTGACGCGGACATTCTATCTGTTGCAAGACTTCCCCGGTCGCTATGCGAGCCGTGATGTCTGGGTCGAAGCAGCCCCGATTGATGCACAACAAGTCGAGGGTATGCCATTTCGCAACCTCAATGACGGTGTGACGCCGATTATTGTGGGTGGCAACGATTGGGCGCGCGCGTGGGCTGTTGATGGTAACGGGCGCCGCATGTTTCCGGTGGGCCGCGGCATGGCAGGCGAGCGCCAGCGCGAGATCGCTTTGCGGTTCGGCGTGAACGTCATGATGCATGTGCTGACGGGGAATTATAAGTCAGATCAGGTTCATGTGCCGGACCTTCTTGATCGGTTGGGGCAATGATGACCGGAACGATTGTCCTAGATCCGCTCATCCCGCTTCCACTGCTTTATGCGGTAGCAGCATTGGCGGTTTTTTCGTTGGTCCTTGCCGTGTCGCGGCGGCTGTCAGGGTGGTGGCTTAGGGGGCTTGCCGCGCTTGCATTGCTGGCAGCCTTGGCCAATCCAGCTATTCAGCAAGAAGACCGTGAACCGCTGAGCGATATTATTATCGCCGTCATTGATGAAAGCGCCAGCCAACGTATTGGGGATCGGCCTGATCAGAACGCAGCAGCCCTTGCCAACATAGAGGCTGAACTGGCGCGCCAACCCAATACGGAACTGCGCACAGTCGTCCTTGGCGATGGCGAAGGTGATCTTGGAACGGCACTGATGACATCCCTATCCGAGGCCTTGCTGGAAGAACCGCAAGCCCGGATCGCCGGGATCATCCTTGTGACCGATGGCCGTCTGCATGATATCGAACGCGCGCCCGGCCTGCCCGCACCTATGCATACCTTGCTGACGGGCCAGCCCGAGGATTGGGACAGACGTTTGGTCGTCGAAAACGCGCCAGCGTTCGCGATCCTTGGCGAAGAAGTTAATCTGACCCTGCGCATTGAAGATCAAGGCGCCGCACCCCCAGAGGTAACAGTGCCGCTGGACATCGCGATTGATGGCGATCCACCGATCACCGTGCAGGTTCCCATTGGCGAAGATATCCAATTACCCGTGACCTTGCCGCACGGCGGGATGAATGTCTTGCAGTTCACCGTGCCCGATGCCGAAGGCGAATTGACCAACCGCAACAACACCGCTGTTGTGCAGATCAACGGCGTGCGCGACCGTTTACGCGTCTTGCTTGTATCAGGTGAGCCGCACCCCGGAGAGCGTACTTGGCGCAACCTGCTCAAGTCTGACTCGTCCGTCGATCTGGTGCATTTCACAATTCTGCGTCCCCCAGAAAAGCAAGATGGCGTTCCAGTCAACGAGTTGTCGCTGATCGCTTTTCCAACGCGCGAACTGTTTTTGGAAAAAATCCACGATTTCGATCTGATCATTTTTGATCGCTACAAACGGCGCGGTATTCTGCCATCTGCATACCTCGACAATATCCGTTCTTATGTCGAACTGGGTGGTGCGGTACTTATTTCGTCCGGTCCGGAATACGGGTCAGCTGAAAGCATCTATCGTTCTCCATTGGGGCAAATCCTGCCGGGCGCCCCAACAGCGCGTGTCTTTGAAGAAGGTTTCGTGCCGCAAATTACCGATCTTGGTGCGCGCCACCCGGTCACCGAAGGGCTTGATGCTTTGTCGCCAAACCCTGACGGGGAAGGGCCCGGTTGGGGGCGGTGGTTCCGTTTGGTCGATGTGATCGTGCCAGAAAATGCAATGACTGTGATGTCCGGGCTTGATGATCGCCCTCTTTTGACGCTGGACCGCATTGGCGAAGGGCGTGTTTCACTCATCGCGTCTGACCACTCGTGGCTTTGGGATCGCGGCTATGAAGGTGGCGGTCCGCAACTTGAATTGCTACGACGTCTTGCGCATTGGATGATGAAAGAACCCGAGCTTGAGGAAGAAGCGCTTTGGGTTGAACCTGCGGGCCAAACCATGCGCATTATCCGGCGCACGCTTGATCTTGAAACAGGTGATGTCGTTGTAACGCACCCAGATGGCACCGAGACGACACTGACCCTTGAAGAAGTGTCCCCCGGCCGGTTCGAGACGCTCTGGCAGGCGCCAGAGATCGGCCTTTACCGCCTTGATGATGGCGAGGAAACTTCCGTGATTGCCCTTGGCCCCGCGGCCCCGCGCGAATTTGAGCAAACGATCGCAAGCGGTGAGATGCTGGCCCCGCTGGTTGAAAGCACACGTGGTGGCATCATGCCCATCTCGGCGGGTGATATCGATATTCGCACAGTCCGCGAAGGCCGGCCCGCAGCAGGTCGCGGTTGGATCGGCATCACGCCGCGTGACGCATTCCGCACGGCAGAAATCAGTATCAATCCAATTCTTCCGGCATGGGCATTCTTGCTGTTGGCGGCACTGTTGATGGTCGGGGCATGGCTGCGCGAAGGGCGTCGCTAGCTGATGCTATACACGATCTTCAAGGGATTCGGCGCAATCGTTTTGGCGCTTATCACGCTTGTCGGCTGCCAAACGATCCGTAACTCTGGCAACCCACCTCTTTCGCCGCCTTCGGCAGATGCGCTGCGCATTGCCACCTATAATGTGCATTACATCATCTTGGGGCAGGAAACCGGCGCATGGTCCGTTGGCGGTTGGGAGCGGCGCAAAGGGCCTATGGATCAAGCATTCAAAGCCGTCAGCGCCGATGTGATTGGTTTCCAGGAAATGGAAAGCTTTGGACGCGGAAGCGGCGGTCGCGTGAACCTGACGCTCGACTGGTTGCTTGCGAATAACGCCGGCTATGCCGCTGCCGCTGTGGGTGATCCATCCGATTTTCCGTCAACACAACCGATCCTTTACCGCCGCGACAGGCTGAGCCTGCTAGATCAAGGGTGGTTCTTTTTCTCGGACACGCCTGATGTGATTTATTCACGCACATTCAACGGATCATGGCCCGCGTTTGCGTCATGGGCCCAATTTGAGGACATCGACACAGGTGAGGTCTTTCGTGTGATCAATATCCACACTGAATATCGAAGCAGGTCCAATCGTATTCAGTCGGTTGAACTGGTCGCGGAACGCATCGCACCGTGGATGGCGAACGGCGAAACTCTCTTTGTTGTTGGCGATCTCAATGCGCGATTAGGTGACCGTGTTGTCGATATACTTGCGCAGACTGGCCTGACATTCGCACCGGTCAAAGGGTCTACATTCCACTTCAATCGGGGCTTCAACCTATTTGGCGCAATTGATCATATCGCACATGCGGGCGGGGCGAGTCCAGTTAGTGAGCCAATTGTCCTGCGTCAGAAATTCGATGGGGAATGGCCAACCGATCATTATCCTGTGATTGGTGACTATCGATTGGGCGAATAGATACCGACGCTAGCAAAGCGGGTTCCATTTGCAGTACCACTTTGTCTGATCTTCTTTGATGATAGCGGCGCTGTCGGCCTCTTTACCCCAAGGCCACCAACCTTCACGCGCGTCTGGGACTTCGACTGCCTCCGGCGTACGGTTGAAAGGCCAGAAATCAAACCAACTGCTGAACCATCCGGTTGTTGCATCGATGAGATAGGTCGCGACCATCAGCACGACCACGCCCAGCAGGATGAAAAATCCAACGCGTCCAAATGATTTGCCGCCTTCGCGCGCCGCGTTAAACGCGAATAGTTTAAGTGAGCGGCTCAGAACTTGGCTCCAAGATTTCTTAGAAACACAGTCCTCGTCTTTTCGGGGTATCAGCCAAGGGTCATACGCTCGCTTAGCCAAATCGCGAGCCGAGAGATGGCAAACGAATGCGGCAACACTAAGAGGCGCACGCAGGAGTTATCACCCAATTCTTGGTTAATCCGTCAGGACAACTTCGAACAGATCATCCGACCAGCCGTCGACGTTTGTGCGGGCGCGCACATAGACAACCGTTGCCCCCGCAGGGATTTGCACACCAGACAACGACCGCGTGAATGGCTGTTCATTGACATGAGGATGCCCAAGAACGCGAATACCGAGGCTGTTCCCATCGGCATCCAACACTTCCCATCCGTCGGCATAGTCGTCCCAACCGGTATCGCCGTGCGAAAGTGTCACGCTAAATCGATCCCCATCAATGGTGACGTTTTCCACAACAGGCCCGTCCGCAAACGCGGGTACGGCGACAAGAGAAAGGAGAACGGCATATTTCATGGAACGTCTTTTAACAGAATTGAACGCGGCAGCGACGCAAATTCCCGTGACCAGACGACCCAAGTGACAATGACTGTCGAGACCATCAATGCGATTGGACCCAGTAACCACGCAAGCGCGCCAAGTGCAAAATACATGGCCATCAAACCACGGTTGAAGTTGATCGCCGCGCGAATGTTCAGTTCTGCCGCTTGTGCTGCGCGCGGATAGGCCACAGGATCGTCAGGGTCATTTGGAACAGCTGCCATCATGACCGCGCAATAGCCAAAGACGCGGTTGGCCCAAACGAACTTCAAGAACGCATTGGCAATGAAGAAACCAACCAAACCAAGCTTAAGCTGAAAGATCACGACAGGCACCGCCATATCAGTGACTTCTGCGGCCACACCGCGCAAAGGCTCGGTATTGCCAGCGAGCGCCAAGACACCGCCGAGCGCCAGCAAACACGTTGACGCGAAGAACGACGTTCCTTGCCTCAGACTATTCAAAATCTGACTGTCAAAGATACGTGGATCACGGGTGACGAAGACTTTCATCCAGTCCCGTCTGCGATCAGACATAAGAATCGTCACTGACGGATGTTTGGCACCGGGGTGTTCAATCATCCAGGCGATGATGGCCCAAGCTGCGACAATTGCGCCAGAAGCGACCCAATCGAGGGGCGATAGCAGCGCGAGATGATCCAGTATTTGCATGAACGTCTATGTAGCCGCTACAGTTGAGACTTGCTATATGGCAAAATTGGTAATATATTTTTACCAATCAACGGATCAGGGAGTCGCCCACATGGAAATGCCAACCCCAGACGCATATGTGTTGTCACGCAAAGATCAGATTGTCGCGCGCTTGGCAGAGGTGCTGCCACGTGACGCTGTCATCTCGGACGAGCGCGAAACACGTGCGTATGAGTGCGATGCGCTGACAGCTTACAAATGCCCGCCGCTTTGCGCCGTGCTTCCTGCCAACACCAAAGAAGTTGCTGCTGTTTTGCGGGTTTGTCATGAAATGGGTGTGCCAGTCGTGCCGCGCGGGTCCGGGACATCACTTGCAGGCGGGGCGTTGCCCACAGCCGACTGCGTGATCCTTGGCGTCGCCAAAATGAATGACGTGATCGAGACGAATTATGATGACCGCTACATCAAGGTCCAAACAGGCCGCACGAACCTGTCGGTAACAGGT
Source organism: uncultured Paracoccaceae bacterium (assembly GCA_947488605.1). Lineage (GTDB taxonomy): Bacteria > Pseudomonadota > Alphaproteobacteria > Rhodobacterales > Rhodobacteraceae > Yoonia. Next base: position 18,425 of record CANKZJ010000018.1, read on the forward strand.
GCGGTTGAGACCAATGGTTTCTTCTACGCTCCCGACCCGTCCAGCCAGCTCGCTTGCGCTATTGCAGGTAACATCGCGATGAATTCAGGTGGTGCGCATTGTCTGAAATACGGTGTGACGACCAATAACCTGATGGGCGTCACAATGGTCTTGATGGATGGCACTGTTGTTGAGATTGGTGGCGCGCATCTGGATGCGGGTGGTTTGGACATCCTTGGTGTGATCTGCGGATCCGAAGGCCAGCTTGGTGTGGTGACCGAAGCAACCTTACGCATCTTGCATAAGCCGGAAGGCGCGCGTCCTGTGTTGATGGGATACGATAGTTCCGAAGTTGCCGGACAAGTCGTGACCGATATTATCAAGGCTGGTATCTTACCGGTCGCAATCGAATTCATGGACCGCCCGTGCATTGAGGCCACCGAAGCGTTTGCCAAGGCAGGCTATCCGATGTGTGAAGCCTTGCTGATTGTTGAAGTTGAGGGATCGAAAGACGAAATCGACGCCCAACTCAAACTGATCATGGAGATCGCAGCCTCTCACAATCCGGTTGAGTTGCGCGAAGCGAAAGACGCAGAAGAAGCTGGCCGTATTTGGTTGGGCCGTAAATCTGCGTTTGGCGCTATGGGTCAGATCAATGATTATATGTGCCTTGATGGCACGATCCCTGTGTCTTCATTACCATTCGTGCTCAAACGCATTGGCGAGATGTCCAAAGAGTTTGGTCTTGATGTGGGCAATGTATTTCACGCGGGCGACGGCAACATGCACCCCTTGATTTTGTTTGATGCCAATAAGCCTGGCGATCTGGAGCTTTGCGAAGACTTTGGCGCTGAGATCCTCAAGCTGTGCGTTGAGGTCGGTGGATGCCTCACGGGCGAACACGGTGTGGGCATTGAAAAGCGCGATCTGATGAACGTGCAATATGACCCTGCTGATCTCGAAGCGCAGATGGCGGTTAAAGATGTGTTCGACCCGGCATGGTTGCTGAATGCCGCCAAGGTTTTCCCGCTTGATACATCACGTGCCCGGCGCGCCGCTTAGAGGGGCTTTGCCCCCTGCCCCAAAAAGGGGCTCACCCAAGGTATTTATGAACAGAAGAAGCCCAAGATGAAGCCTAAATCAGAAGACGAACTGGCCCAGATGATTGCCGGGGCCAATGGCCCTTTGCGCATCAAAGGGGGAGGCACCCGGCCCATCGGACGATGTGAGGGAACCGAAATTAGCACTGCTAACCTGAGCGGGATCAGCTTGTATGAGCCCGGTGCCTTGACGGTTGTCGCAGGCGCAGGAACGCCGATCTCGGAAGTGGAAAAAGCTCTTGCCGCGGAAAACCAGCGCCTTGCTTTTGAACCAATGGATCATCGCCCATTGTTTGGTACCAAAGGCGCGCCCACGTTAGGCGGCATGGCCGCTGCAAATGTGTCTGGGCCGCGCAGGATTTCTGTCGGCGCGTGCCGTGATTTCATGTTGGGTGTGCGGATGGTTGATGGCGCCGGTAACATCATCAAAAATGGTGGCCGTGTGATGAAAAATGTCACCGGTTATGATCTGGTAAAATTGATGACCGGCTCCTATGGCACATTGGGTGTGCTGACCGAAATCTCGCTCAAAGTGCTCCCGAACGTGGAGTGCACGGGCACCGTGCGTTTGCATGGGTTGAGCGACCGCCAAGCGATAGAATCCTTATCATCTGCGTTGGGTTCGCCTTTTGAAGCAACTGCTGCCGCACATTTCCCAAAGGGGCCTTCTGGTGACCCGGTGACCATGCTGCGGATCGAAGGCTTTGAGAGTTCGGTGAAGTATCGTGCTGATAAGCTCCAAGACCTACTAAAAGCCTATGGCGAAGCAGAGATTTCTATCGGCGACGGGTCAGAATGGGCAGCCGTGCGCGATGTCTCGTCCTTTGCGGATCAAGTAGGTGACGTTTGGCGCATATCTGCCAAACCCTCGGATGCGCCGGAAATTGTGTCGAGAATGGATGCGAAAGCTGTGCAATATGACTGGGGCGGCGGTTTAATCTGGGCATTGGCTGATGAAGGCCGTGACTTGCGCAGCGCTTTGGGCGACTTCGATGGCCATGCGACCCTGATCCGTGGCAAGGCCGACGTTCCGACATTCCAACCTGAAATTCCTGCACTGGCCGCAATCACGGCAGGCCTGCGCCAGAAATTCGACCCACGTGGCATTCTAAACCCCGGGATCATGAGCTAATGCAAACGACTTTTACCCCTGAACAGTTGACCGATCCCGCAATCAAGCGATCAAATGAAATCCTGCGCTCTTGCGTCCATTGTGGGTTTTGCACGGCCACCTGTCCGACCTATCAGGTGCTGGGAGACGAACTCGACAGCCCACGCGGCCGCATTTACCTGATCAAGGATATGCTTGAGAACGAGCGTAAGCCGGATGCGAAAACGGTCAAACACATCGACCGCTGCCTGTCTTGCCTTGCTTGCATGACGACTTGCCCGTCTGGCGTGCATTACATGCACTTGGTCGACCATGCGCGCGCCTACATCGAGAAGAATTACGACCGCCCGCTTTCTGACCGTGCTTTGCGTTGGCTTCTGGCGCGCATCTTACCTTATCCGATGCGCTTCCGCGTAGCCCTTTTAGGTGCCAAAATCGGCAGGCCTTTTGCGCGCTTGATGCCTGACGCACGCCTCAGAGCGATGCTCGAGATGGCCCCGAAGACCATTCCGCCTGTGAGCCGCAACGATGATCCGCAGACCTTTCCTGCGGAAAACAAGACCATGCGCGTGGCCTTGATGACAGGGTGCGCGCAGAAAGCACTGAATACGGACATCAATGATGCCACTATTCGATTGCTCACACGTCTTGGTGCCGAGGTGGTGGTGGCCGAAGGGGCTGGATGTTGTGGGGCACTGACACACCACATGGGTAAAGAGGATGAAAGCCACGCAACAGCGGCCAAAAACATCCGCGCTTGGGTTAAGGAAATCGATAACGGTGGGCTAGACGCCATCGTGATCAATACGTCCGGCTGCGGCACAACTGTCAAAGACTACGGGCATATGTTCCGTAATGATGCACTGGCCGAGAATGCGGCACGTGTTTCTGCCATCGCAATGGACGTGTCCGAAGTGTTGATGAAACTCGACATGCCAGAAGGCGAAGATAAAGGTACAAAGGTCGCTTATCATGCTGCGTGCTCGTTGCAGCATGGCCAACAGATCAAGACCTTTCCAAAGGACTTGCTCAAGAAGGCCGGCTTCACAGTCCTTGAACCTGCTGACAGTCACCTGTGCTGTGGGTCTGCGGGCACGTATAATCTGATGCAACCCGAGATTTCAAAGCAGCTCAAGGCCCGCAAGGTCGAGACATTGGAGGCGCTGACGCCTGATATCATCTCTGCAGGGAATATTGGCTGCATGATGCAAATCGGCGGCGGCACTGATGTGCCAATTGTCCATACAGTTGAATTGCTTGACTGGGCCACAGGAGGGCCGCAACCACCCGCCCTAACGGAACCCGGCAAACGCGAACCACAAATTCCAATCTTGCGTTAACGCCATATTCCTGCCCTAACTTTCAATCAAGTTGGTGGAAAGGAGCAGTCACCAGACATGCGTCGCATTGTGATCTTAGTGATTTTGGCCTGTTGGACGGCCATAGCAGCGCAAGCGCAAGGCACTGAGCTGGTGACCCTCGACAATCGACAAGATAGCGAAGGCTGGGAAGCGGTCGGCCGTCTGGATATTCGTGGCAAAGGTTTTTGTACCGCTGCCCTCATCCGCGATCGGCTGATTTTGACTGCCGCGCATTGCCTTTATGATGTTGATGGCACGCTGCTCGACTCTGACCGCTTTGCGTTTCAGGCTGGCCTGCGTGACGGCCAGGCGCAAGCAACAAGGTCGATCGTACGTGCGATTTCGCACCCCGAATATGATCATACAGGCGAGGCCACGCGCGCGGCAGAAGTGGCAATAGATATCGCAGTGCTTGAATTGGACCAACCTATTCGCAACACCCGCATGCGCCCTTATCTTATCGCGCAACGCCCAATCCGAGGTGACAAGGTCGGGGTTGTGTCATACGGGCGCGGGCGCGAGGATGCTGCCAGCTTGCAAGAAGTCTGCGAAGTCTTGGGCCGTCAAACCGGTGTCGTTGTCATGACCTGCGACGTTGAATACGGATCAAGCGGATCGCCTGTCTTTATCGTAAGAGACGGTCAAACCCGCATCGCATCCGTCGTGTCGGCGATGGCGTCGGTCAATGGTGAGAAAGTATCGCTTGGAACGTCACTAGCAGGCCCATTAAATACGCTTCTCGCGCATTTCGCCACGCTTGGACCGGCAAGACCCGGCGGCACCCAACGCCTGATGGACGTCAGCGAGCGCAATGAAACTGGGGCGAAATTCGTGCGTCCTCAGACCCCTTGAAAGCGTAAAACACGGTTCCCACATTGTGTGTTACGGGGATGCCAATTCTGGGCCCCGGCAAACCGGCTTGTCCCTGATGGGAAGGCTACACAATTGTTATCGCTTAAGAAAAGGATGACCCAAATGCGTGCATTTGATCTAACACCCCTCTACCGTGCCACTGTTGGCTTTGACCAAATTGCCGATCTTCTGGATCGTGCCATTGCCAGTGACGTGGGCCAAAACAGCTATCCACCATACAATATCGAAAAGACCGATGACGACGCATGGCGTATTTCTATTGCTGTCGCAGGTTTTTCCGAAGACGATCTCGCGATTGAGGTGAAAGACCGCTCACTTCATATCACAGGCCGCAAAGCCGCTGATGAGGCAGAGCGCAACTACCTCCACCGTGGCATCGCCACCCGCGCGTTCGAGCGTCGTTTCCATTTGGCTGACCACGTCCGCGTGACGGGGGCCGCACATGAAAACGGCATGCTGCATATCGATCTGATGCGCGAAGTGCCAGAGGCGCTAAAGCCACGCCGGATTGAGATTTCGGCTGCCAGCAAAACCGATGCGAATTTGGTTGAGGCGAAGTCGGTTAACTAAAGTCGAACCGTCTCAAGAAGGAGCGTGTCACCTGAAAAGGTGGCACGCCTTTTTTTGGGGAGGGGATGTATGACCACTGCGAGCCCATATGTATGTACCGGCTGCTGTTCGCAAGTGTTCAATTGCACGTCTTCAGGAAGTCGCTGATATGTATCCGGCCTTTGG
>CANKZJ010000019.1 GCA_947488605.1 uncultured Paracoccaceae bacterium
TGTCTGTGTCTTCGGCTGTTCCGGGTTCTGTGTGGAACTCGGTGAGGACACTTGTACGAAGGGCAAGTGTTTCAGTCATGGACACGTTCACGGCCAAGTCGTTGAAGACGACTGTGTCAGATTCTGACCAGATGACGTCTGTGTCATTGGTAAAGAAGACAGTGTCAGTCAGCTTTTGTGCATAGTCAGAGGACACACCGAACGCGCCTTCACTCACATCACCTTCGGTGATGTCGTTCAGGGATGCAAAGCGGTAGCCGGGACCAGCTTGAACAGACCACTGACGATCAGCCTCGTTAAAGATACGATATCCCGCACCAAGGCTAACAAAAGTGTCAGATTCGTACTGTGCATCTGTCGCGCTGTCAGCAGAACCTTGCACCTTACCAAAGCCAAAGATGTTACCAGCGAAGTCACGGGTGTACTCAAGCCCATAGAACAGGCTCTCTTCGGAGGCAGTGTCTTCGTCTTTACTGTAGGCGTAGTTCAATTGCAGTTCGAGACCGTTGGGACCGAACACATAGTTCATGTCAGAACCAACACCGAGATTGGTGGAATCTGTGTTGCCGCTTTGTACGATACCGCGAAGCGCCACGGAACCTGTGAAACCGTCTGCGCGGCCTTCGTTGCCAAAGCGATCAAGCTCACGCTCTGCATCGTCTTCGATAGCTTCGATCAAGTCGTCATTACGGTCGCCTGCAACTGTGTCGCGCCCGATCAGGCTTTGTGCTGATGCCGAAGTAGCGACGATTGCAGCAATTGCCGCGATAATAAATACGTTTTTCATGGGGTCATTCCTCTCCCAAAGAAGTTGACCCGCCCTGTTCTCAGAACGGGAGCATTTCTGCTGAGAGAAGGGTTAGATTATTCAGATCAATAAGAGAAATTCAAAATAATTATGCTTAAGAAGAGTTCTAGTTATGTATCTTCTGAAACCCCTAAGACTTCAACTTGACCGTCTTCGCTTATGTCACGAAGTGTCTTAAGTACGGCATCGCCATCTGCCTCTGCAACACTGGCAACACGTTGCAAGGCAGCTTCAGCCGCAGAACGTATGGTGGGATCCAAATCATCACGCCAGACGGCCCAGACTGGATAAGGAAAACGTGGGGCATCAGGCACCAGATGCAGCTGCCCCGCGTCAAGGTAGCGTTTCACATAGCGTGCGGGCAGATAGCCCGCCGCCTGCCGGTTTACAATGTATTCTGCCGCCATCGCACCCAAAGAAAACGTCAAGCCGGGGTTAGTCAGTTCGGGTAGAGCCAGAGCGTGCGCACCAACAAACTCAGGACCCCAGTCGATAAACACATAACGGTCAGCTAGGTCCATGGTCGGCTCAGACCAGGACGCAACCATTACAAGCTCTTCTTCTAACACCTGCTGGGCCACTAAACCAGGGCGCAACTGTGGCATGTATAATAGTCCAACATGCATGATGCCCTCGATCAAAAACCGTGTCAGTCGATCCGGCATGCCAAGTTCAGCCCTGATGTTCAGATCAGGCATGTCGGTGCGTAATCCATCAATCCAACGAAAACCCAATCTCGGCCAAAGCGAATATTGCGCGCCAATTGTGAGTGATCGCGTAAAGCCCTCTGGAATAGCAACCTGCTGGCGCGCTTCTTCCCAAACCCGAATGATCGACAGGGCATAACGTTCAAATTCGCGGCCCGCGTTGGTCAGTTCGGCGCCTGCTTTGGACCGCGTGAACATCGGCTTGCCCAACGAATCCTCAAGACGCTGGATGCGCAAGGATACCGCAGATTGCGTCACGTAAAGCCGATCAGACGCGGAAACAAATGACCCTGTCGCAGCAACTTCGAGGAATGTCTTCAGAAGGGTAATATCCATAGCAACAATCCATATGCAAAACTCAATTCATCTATATTTCTTATTCGTTTTGCATGT
>CANKZJ010000020.1 GCA_947488605.1 uncultured Paracoccaceae bacterium
TGTTGCAACCAAGTAGAAATGTCCCCCGATTTGCAAAGCAGAAGTGTCACCAAAAGCGCCGACGGTAGCAAAGCCTGTCAGGGCGGAGACCTCACATATCGCAGCCCTGGCGGGCGTTGCGGGCGTCAATCGTCGAACCCTCGCTTCTACTTATCTGCCTAGCTCTTTTCTGCTTTTTCGAACAGCTTTGAGAAGTACTGATCAACGCCCTGCCTTTTTGCCTTCGACATGATTTCGGTGATGATCTCCGGCTCTGAACGTTCATTGCTCAGCATCATAGGCACGTTGTGCATGACATCCGCAAAGACTTGCGCCTTCTTCAAGGATTCTGCCGCTCGTATTTCGATCAATGCAATGTGCAGAACGTATGTGATTTTCGAATATGATTTCATTGATTGTCCTAAAACTGTGAGGCGTGTGTGAGATTTATGACTTTCTCTGTTGTGTGACCCGTGCTTCTCTCTGGCGCTCATAATACGCTTCCATCTTAGATCGTCGACCAGGTGGGCGTCGTCCGGTCTTCTTGTAGCCGTTCTTGGCACTGACGGGTTTGACCTTTGGCGGCGTGGGTTTGTCCTGTTCTTCTTTGATGTAGGCCAGAACTGCGCCGAGGCGCTTGTTCTCGGTGATAGCTGCGTGCGTGATCCGGCGTTCGGGGTTGAGGATCGAGTGGGGCAGGGCGACGCCCTTTGCCCGCACCTGAATGCGCCCATCAGCCAGTTCGTAGACATCAACATATTTACCCACGAGACCGCGGCTCAGATCGTTCACTTCCAGCTTGATCCGCTTGCGGTCGTACTTGATCGTCAGATCCTTTGTCACATAGCGTTTGTCACGCAGGCAGAAGATCTCGGCGAGACGATCGGGTTCCACGTTCAATGCGCGATGCAGGTTGTCGGGTCGGGCAGGAGCTTTTGCAAACTTGGCATTGTAACGTTCAACGAATTCCGCGAGGAATGCGTTTCCATCATCCATGTTGGAGACACCTGCGATGCGCAGTTCCTTCACGAGTCGATCCTGAAGCGTCCGGTTCGCGCGTTCGACACGGCCTTTGGCCTGGGAAGAATTGGCGCAGATGATCTCAATGTTCAGTTCAGCCAGGGCGCGCCCAAATTGGGTCATGCCGGTCATATGCTTACTCGGCTTGGCGACCCGAAAGACGGAGTGTTTATCACTATAGAATGCGACCGGCCGACCATGCTTGAGCAGATAGCTTTCCAAGGCATCAAAATAGGTAAATGTGCTCTCCGATTCCACGAACCGCAGCTCCATCAAGGTACTGGTTGCATCGTCAATGAAGACGAGAAGGGTGCAGGGATCAGCGCGATCCTCGAACCACCGATGATCTGATCCGTCGATTTGGATCAGTTCGCCAAAGCATTCCCGGCGCAAACGCGGCTGATGGAAAGTGCGCCGCTGCTTGCGGGACAGCCATATCCCATCTTCCTGCATCCACTTGCGCAGTGTCTCACGCGAAACTTTGACGCTGTGATGTTCGGCTAGCATCTCCGCCGCCAAGGTTGGCCCAAAGTCGGCATAGTTCTCCTTAACCAATGCCAGAGCATAATCTCGCTTGGCATGATGGATGCGATTGTTTGGAGGTTTGCCACGCGCCTTATGGCTGATCGCAGATGCACCGTCCTGGCGATATCGCTTCAAAAGCCTGAAAATCTGTCGGCGTGTCAGTTCCAACATGTTCGCTGCATTGTCGACAGTTAGCCGTCCATCATCGACCTGTGCCAGTACTTCCACGCGGTTCAGCTCGCGCTCGCTCATAATCACCCATCCCATGCCCAATCTCTCTGCCTGTTATCATTGCGGGCGAGAGTGACATTCCTGAATTGCAGATGGGTGACATTTTAGCTTTGCGGCTACA
>CANKZJ010000021.1 GCA_947488605.1 uncultured Paracoccaceae bacterium
TAATGGGATGTACCGGCTGCTTCACCCAGCAGGTTAGGCTTGGCCTATACTGCAAATAGGAGAAGTAGCATGGCGAAGAATGGTGTTGATGAGCTGATGTCGATTGGCGTCGATATTGGCAAAGATGTTTTTCACTTGGTGGGCTTTGACAAGGAAGGTCAGCTTGTGTTGCGCAAGAAGATCAAGCGCACGGCGTTGGTCGCGACGTTTGAAGAACTGCCGCGCTGCATCGTGGGCATGGAAGCCTGCATGAGCGCGCATTTTGTCAGCCGAACATTGTGCAAGATGGGTTTCGAGCCTCGGATCATCCCGGCGATTTACGTTCAGCCGTTCAACAAAGGTCAAAAGAACGACTACAATGATGCCGAAGCTATCGCGGAAGCCGCCTTGCGACCCAATCTCAAGACGGTTTCTGAGAAGACGCAGGAACAGCTCGATCTGCAGGCATTGCATCGCGTGCGCTCCCGTCTCGTGTCACGCAGAACGGCGACAATGAATCAGATCCGCGCATTCTTGATTGAACAAGGGATCACCGTTCGCAAAAGCGTTGCCGCATTACGCACGTCGCTCCAAGCCATTTTGGACAACCGCGATGATGAGATGTCGTTGCGGATGCGCAAGTTAATCCTTGGCCTTCAGCAGGACTGGATCTGGATAGACAAGCGGATCGAGATGACCATGTCTGAGATTGAAGCTGTCAGCAAAAGTGAGGCCAGCTGTCAGCGTCTGATGACTATTCCGGGCATCGGCCCAATCATCTCAACGGCAGTGGTGGCCGCTGTCGGGAACGGCGAGGCTTATGATCGTGGGCGCGACTTTGCGGCCTGGCTGGGGCTTGTGCCGCGTCAACACAGCACTGGTGGGCGCACTATACTGGGCCGCATCACGAAGCGTGGCAGTCGATATCTGCGCATGCTGTTTGTGCAGGCAGCACAGGTCATCATGATGCGACCCAAGAACTGGCCAAAGTTCAGCTTTGGCCCATGGCTGGAGGCAGCCGCTACGCGCATGCAGCACAACAAGTTGGGTGTAGCATTGGCTAATAAACTCGCGCGGATCGCTTGGAGCGTTCTCAACTCAGGCAAAGACTTTGATTGGAAAGAAAAGGAATTTGCGACTGCGATATGATCACAGACGCACACGATGTTCGTAAACCTCAACTGCATGGAACGGAATAAGGCGCGCCCATAGTCTGAGAGCCCAAATGGTCATCATAGATCAGGTTAGTAATGAGACAGCGGCGCGTGCGTACTCCCAACAAGGCCACGGCAAAATACTTAAGCCGATCCAAAGGCCGGATACATATCAGCGACTTCCTGAAGACGTGCAATTGAACACTTGCGAACAGCAGCCGGTACATACAT
>CANKZJ010000022.1 GCA_947488605.1 uncultured Paracoccaceae bacterium
CCATTCTCGATGTAGCTGCCACTACTATGATGACGCCAAAAGCGGCGCAGTTCCGAGTTTTGTACACGACAGTTGCAAGCCAATAGTAGCCCTCGAAAAGCAAAATACACATCTCGTGATAATCAACCTGCGGGATACTCCTCATCTACGCACGTGCATACTTGGCGTCACAAAGCTCGCGATACCGGGCCTGTTATTTGAAGTCGAAGCGACAGCAGCGGCCATTTAGCAACTGATATTGAACGGCAGCAGAGTCCGCGAACTGTGAATTCACTGACGCCGCGATTGCGGCCCTGCAGCGAATGGCGGGTTCGACGGGCCGCACTGCAGCATCCAGATCGGCAGGTGAACCGCAGGAATGGGCCGATTGTGTTGAAAAGCTCCCCAACCCGAAATTCCACTCGAAAACTTGGAACTTTGTTCTTGCAAGGGGCCTTTTAGAGAACCTCGTTTGTGGTATCACCACTTCTCGGAAGAACGTTCCGCCACACTAACCGCTATCGCTCGAAAACCGAGTTTTCAACATAATCAGCCCATTCATACCGATGTTGCGCAAGGCACCAATGGCTGCTTCAGTTTCGGAACAGGTCTCCGCCAAAGGCACGCAATCCGCTCTGAACGTAGATTCCCTCAAAACGGCTCATTCGGTCTTTACTAGTTCTATATCGTACTATATGGTTCGACATAGAACTGAAAGGAGATCCATGATGAACCGTAGAAACTTTC
>CANKZJ010000023.1 GCA_947488605.1 uncultured Paracoccaceae bacterium
GTGCGCGATCCGCTGTTTGATCACGTGCTACGCCGTCGCTCCAATAAAGAGCCCTTTGATACGTCACGCACCGTGCCGCCCGAGGCGCTCTCGCGGATATTGACCGTTGCCCGTCAAACCCAAATCGGGGGATCTATCGACGCAAATGATATCGCCTATTGGCGGCAGCTCACGACACAGGCCCTTACAATCGAGATTGAAACGCCCCACACCTACAAGGAAAGCGTCGATTTGATGCGGATCGGCAAGGCGGAGATCAACGCCGACCCTGACGGTATCGATTTCAGTGGCGCGTTATTCGAAACCCTCGCCCTGGCTGGTGTCATGACGCGCGAAGCGTTGCTCGATACATCTTCGGTCGGTTTTCAGGAAGGAATGAAGGCCGTTCTCGCAAACACCGAGACGGCGATGGGGCACCTATGGATGGTCACGCAGGGCAACACCAGACGTGACCAAATTGCGGCTGGTGCCGATTGGCTGCGCGTCAACCTTGCATGTACTGCCGAAGGTCTTGGCTTCCAACCGTTGAGCCAGGCGCTGCAAGAATATCCGGAAATGACAGAAATCTATGACGAAACACATCAACGCCTTGCCCCGAATGGCGGAACGGTTCAAATGTTGGCGCGGATCGGCTACGGTCCAGATGTTGCGGTCAGTCCTCGCTGGCCGATAGAGGCTAAGATCGGAACGGCGTGAGTGAAGACAA
>CANKZJ010000024.1 GCA_947488605.1 uncultured Paracoccaceae bacterium
CTTGATATCGCCGAAGTCAGCCGCGGTCGTGTCGATGATCCCGAACATATTCTGCGCCACAACGGTCAGGAGGTGTTTACCCTTGGCGTGTCTGGCTTGTTATCTGAGAATATCGTGAACGTCGGACAACGCGTTGAGGCGGAACTGGATGTTCTTGAATATCTTTTGCCTGTGGGCGTCACGGTCACCCCCATCTACGAACAACATCGGGTAGTGGACGATGCCAACGGCAGTTTTCTTGTGTCGCTAGCGATGTCTGTAGGTGTTGTGATTGGGGTTCTGGCGCTGTTTATGGGACCGCGCGCCGCTGTTGTGGTTGGTGTGTCGCTGTTGCTGACCGTCACATCCACCTTCTTTTTCATGTATGTGTTTGACGTCAAAGTCGAACGGATCAGCCTTGGCGCATTGATCATCGCGATGGGTATGCTGGTCGACAATGGCATCGTGATCGCGGAAGGCATGCAGCAGGAAATGCGCAAAGGACGCTCTTCGCACGAGGCTGCTGACACGGCGTCAAAGAAAACCCAGATTCCACTGCTGGGGGCGACGATTATTGGCATTATGGCCTTTGCGGGGATCGGTCTGTCACCTGACGCCACGGGCGAGTTCATGTTCTCGCTGTTTGCAGTGATCGCGATCTCGCTGTTGCTGTCATGGTTTGTCGCCGTGACGGTGACGCCGCTGTTGGGTCACTAT
>CANKZJ010000025.1 GCA_947488605.1 uncultured Paracoccaceae bacterium
GGGATACCCAGTTTGGCCAATGTCCGACGCGCCGACAGATGGCTTTCCTCGACCAGCCGGATGATCTCAAGCTTCTCAGATGCGGGATACCTCATTCGGGGTCGCCCCCACCGTCGTACATGCTTTTTTTGAGAAGACGCAATTCAAGCGTCTGCTCTGCAACCACCTCTTTGAGATCCTTTGCCTGGCGGCGCAGTTCTTTCACCTCATCGGTGTTTGCGGCGCGCGCTGTGTCCCCAGCCAGCCGCTTCTTCCCGGCTTCCATGAAGTCCTTCGACCACTTGTAATAGATGCCCTGCGATATTCCTTCGCGACGGCACAACTCCGCGATACTGTCCTCGCCACGCAGCCCATCCAGCACGATCCGGATCTTCTCTTCGGATGAATAATGCTTGCGGGTCGCCCGCTTGATGTCTTTGACGATCTTCTCGCCGGGACTCTTTGTTGTCTTTCTCATCGTCCACTCCTCAGTGGCTACGATGAGCAACAAACACTCTCTTAGCAAATCGCCCTATTTGGACCCATAGGCGCTGACGTCAGACA
>CANKZJ010000026.1 GCA_947488605.1 uncultured Paracoccaceae bacterium
ATGGAAATCCGTGAACTGCTGTCCTCTTACGAGTACCCAGGCGACGACATTCCTGTGATCCCGGGTTCGGCTCTGGCCGCTATGGAAGGTCGCGACGCTGAGATCGGCGAAGAGTCCATCAAGAAGCTGATGGAAGCTGTCGACACATATATCCCGACACCTGCGCGTGCTGTTGACCTGCCGTTCCTGATGCCAATCGAGGACGTGTTCTCGATCTCTGGCCGTGGTACTGTTGTGACGGGCCGTGTTGAGCGTGGCGTGATCAATGTCGGAGACGAGATTGAGATCGTGGGCATCAAGGACACATCCAAGACCACATGTACGGGTGTTGAGATGTTCCGCAAGCTGCTGGACAGCGGTCAAGCTGGCGACAACATCGGTGCGCTGCTGCGCGGTGTTGACCGTGAGGGCGTTGAGCGTGGCCAGATCCTGTGTAAGCCGGGTTCTGTTCTGCCACACACAAAGTTCGA
>CANKZJ010000027.1 GCA_947488605.1 uncultured Paracoccaceae bacterium
GGCCTCTTTGCTGCGACCCGCACTCCGAACGATGCTTTGGCACCGTGGGGGTTGATCGGCAGCTATGACGACCCGCGCAAAAATGCGCTCTCGCACGCAATTCTCGCGCCAAACCCGCATAATCGGCAGCCGTGGATCATCAGCCTTGATGGCGATGACGGGCTGACGTTGTATTTCGACACCGAAAAACAGTTACCCCACACAGATCCATTTGATCGACAGCTCACCATTGGTCTGGGCTGTTTTCTCGAGCTCATGCGGATGGCAGCAAACGCCGATGGCTACGATGTCGACGTTACATTGTTTCCCGAAGGCGAGGACGTGGACGGGTTGGACAATCGTCCCATTGCCCGAGCTTTATTCACTGAACGGAGCGCGGTGCGCGATCCGCTGTTTGATCACGTGCTACGCCGTCGCTCCAATAAAGAGCCCTTTGATACGTCACGCACCGTGCC
>CANKZJ010000028.1 GCA_947488605.1 uncultured Paracoccaceae bacterium
CGGCTACGGTCCAGATGTTGCGGTCAGTCCTCGCTGGCCGATAGAGGCTAAGATCGGAACGGCGTGAGTGAAGACAAAGGCAATGCGGATGAAGTCTTTGGCTTCTTTACCGAGATTGGGATCATTAACCAATTATCGACGGCCATGTTCGCCAAAAGCCTGCCTGACGGCGTTCACCCATCGCATTTCGCGATCCTGAATCATTTGGCACGCATGGGGGATGGAAAAACGCCCATGCGGATCGCATCGGCAATGCAGGTTACGAAAAA
>CANKZJ010000029.1 GCA_947488605.1 uncultured Paracoccaceae bacterium
GCACCCGTGATCATGTTCTTGACGTAGTCAGCGTGACCGGGGCAGTCGACGTGGGCGTAGTGGCGTGCTTCTGTCTCGTACTCAACGTGCGCGGTTGAGATCGTGATACCACGGGCCTTCTCTTCTGGCGCGCCGTCAATCTGGTCATACGCCTGGAAGTCACCAAAGTACTTCGTGATCGCCGCTGTCAGGGTCGTCTTGCCGTGGTCAACGTGGCCAATCGTGCCAATGTTTACGTGCGGCTTATTACGTTCAAACTTTGC
>CANKZJ010000030.1 GCA_947488605.1 uncultured Paracoccaceae bacterium
GGTGTTGACCGTGAGGGCGTTGAGCGTGGCCAGATCCTGTGTAAGCCGGGTTCTGTTCTGCCACACACAAAGTTCGAGGCAGAGGCCTATATCCTGACCAAGGAAGAGGGTGGTCGTCACACACCATTCTTTGCCAACTACCGTCCACAGTTCTACTTCCGTACAACTGACGTGACAGGCACAGTTGAGCTTCCAGCGGGCACAGAAATGGTGATGCCGGGCGACAACCTGAAGTTCAACGTCGAGCTGATCGC
>CANKZJ010000031.1 GCA_947488605.1 uncultured Paracoccaceae bacterium
GGGGATGGAAAAACGCCCATGCGGATCGCATCGGCAATGCAGGTTACGAAAAATACGATGACCCATTCGCTGAAAGTGCTGCAAGCTCGAAGGTATATCGATGTGCAACCGGACCCAGAAGACGGCCGCGGAAAACGGGTATACCTGACTGAAACAGGGCGCGCCTTTCGCGAGGAAGCTATTGCGTTAGTGAGTGAGGAGTTCAGGCATGTCATCGG
>CANKZJ010000032.1 GCA_947488605.1 uncultured Paracoccaceae bacterium
TGCATTCCCAAGCGGGCCGAGCCCTCGTAGGCCCATGACACGTTGAAAGCAGGGGGTGGAGCAATCTGCCCCCTATTCTTGACAAAGCTATACGACAAATTGGAGAACTAAATGACTACTCTTAATGAATTCTACGTAAATGCCGACGTTCAAAGCCTTAACGCTGAGCTGATCGCCCAAAATGTGAAGGCCGAGAATATTGTCGCCATTC